>NZ_SZNQ01000001.1:4897565-7982833 GCF_005280215.1 Streptomyces lasalocidi
CCCCGACATGCCCCCCAGCCCCAGCCCCAGCCCCACCCCCGACACCCCCCGCCCCACCTATGCCTCCCTCCTCGCCGAAGGCACCGCCGTCCCCACCGAAGGCTGGGACTTCTCCTGGTTCCAGGGGCGGGCCACCGAGGCGCGGCCCTCGTGGGGGTACGCCGTCTCCCTGGCCGGCCGGCTCGCCGGTGCCCGGGCCGCCCTGGACCTCGACACCGGGGGAGGGGAGGTCCTGGACTTCGCCCTCGAACGGGCCGTACGACGCCCCGTGCTCACCGTGGCCGCCGAGGGCTGGCCCCCGAACGTCGCGAAGGCCACCGCCCTGCTGCGCCCGCGCGGTGTCGCCGTGGTCGCCGTCGCCGAGGACCGGCCGCTGCCGTTCGCGGACGGCACGTTCGACCTCGTCTCGAGCCGGCACCCCGTACGGCCCCGCTGGACGGAGATCGCCCGGGTCCTCGAACCCGGCGGCACCTACTTCGCCCAGCACGTCGGCCCGCGCAGCGCCTTCGAGCTGGTCGAGTACTTCCTCGGCCCGCAGCCGGACGCGGTCCGCGGCGCCCGGCACCCCGACCGGGAGCGCGCCGACGCGGAAGCGGCCGGGCTGGAGGTCGTCGAACTGCGCGCGGAGCGCCTGCGCATGGAGTTCCACGACATCGCCGCGGTCGTGCACTTCCTGCGCAAGGTCGTGTGGATGGTGCCGGGCTTCACCGTGGAGGCGTACGAGCCCCGGCTGCGCGCGCTGCACGAACGCATCGCGTCCGAGGGGCCTTTCGTGGCGCACAGCACCCGCCACCTCGTCGAGGCGCGCAGGCCCGCGCCGTGAAGTGGCCGGAAGGCGCCTCCTGATCCGGGCACCTCGGCGCAAGCCGTCTCATATCCCCCCGTCATCTCCACACGTTTTCCACATCGTTATCAGTAACCCCTCGCGTCACATGTCAGGCTCACGTAAGTTCAGACCAAGGTTCGCGTAAGCAAAGCTGCGCGTGCGTCACCGCGCAGTGGAGGGGGCTGCGCGGTGGCGCGCCCGTCAAGCGGACGTTCGCGGCGGGGGTCGCCCATCGGAGGGACGGCCGGGGGCCGGTCGGCGTGTCTGTCGAAAATCGCCCTCTTGCACCCGATTGCCCTGGCATTCCGCCCTTTTCCGGCCACCAGAACCCCCTGAATGCACCCTTCCGTGGGCCCTTCCGCGTCGTCGTTCGACTGCGGAGAGTAGTTGTGGGGCGCCGATGCACGCAGCATCACTTACGAAGGGTTATGGTGGAAACCCCCCCTCGGGCCGGTCCGTCTCCCCCCCACGGACCGGCCCGTTTTTTTGTCCGCCCCGGCGGTACCCATGTCCGGGGACAGCGGCCTCCGCTTCCCGCACCACCGGCTTTCCGCTGGCCAGGCCCCTCGACCCGTTCCCGGCTCCCGCCGCCGGGCAGAGGTAGGCTGCGGCCCGCGGGGAACCACTTCCGCACGGAGGGGCAGACAATCACGTGAACCTGCGCGACAAGCTGCGCGGCCTGCTGGTCAGGCTCTACGCACGCCGGGTGGAAGGCCACCTGGACCACGCTCAGGTGCCCCAGCACATCGGCGTCATCATGGACGGCAACCGCCGCTGGGCGAAGGCCTCCGGTTCCAGCACGATGCACGGTCACCGGGCCGGCGCGGAGAAGATCGAGGAGTTCCTCGGCTGGTGCACCGAGACGGACGTCGAGGTCGTCACCCTCTGGCTGCTCTCCACGGACAACTTCGACCGGCCCGAGGACGAGCTCGTCCCCCTCCTCGGCATCATCGAGGACGTCGTGCGCACCCTCGCCGCCGACGGGCGCTGGCGCGTGCACCACGTCGGCACGCCCGACCTGCTCCCCTCCGGCATGCAGCGCACGCTCAAGGAGGCGGAGGAGGCCACCGCGGACGTCGACGGGATACTGGTCAACGTCGCCATCGGCTACGGCGGCCGCCAGGAGATCGCCGACGCGGTGCGCTCGATGCTGCTGGACGCGGCCGAGCGGGGGACCCCGATCGAGGAGCTCGCCGAGTCCGTCGACATCGACATGATCGGCCGCCACCTCTACACGGGCGCCCAGCCCGACCCCGACCTGGTGATCCGCACCAGCGGCGAGCAGCGGCTGTCCGGATTCATGCTGTGGCAGACCGCGCACTCCGAGTACTACTTCTGCGAGGTCTTCTGGCCGGCCTTCCGCAAGGTCGACTTCCTGCGCGCCCTGCGCGACTACGCGGCCCGCCACCGCCGCTTCGGCGGCTGACGAGCCGTCCGGGGAGGGTGCGCCCCGCGTGGCGCGGAACAACCCACGGCAGGTCCAGCGGGTCCACCCGGTCCCCGCGCTCCCGTTCGCACTCGCCATCCCAGCCGTCACCGCCGCCGCGCCACACAGCCCCCACGGGCCCCCCGTCCACCCCTCGTGCCGGGCCCTTAACGAGGAGTTCACCGGTGCGCCGCCCCGGGCCGTTGCATGGCGGCGCCCGTTCGAGGGCATAACCCAGACAGGTCGACACCCGAACCACGGGTGTCGGATCTCAGCGGACGGCTCGGGGCCGTCCGCCCGGGAGGCCCTTTGCACCAGCCCCACCGTGCGGTCACGGCACGGAAGCAGCCGCGGAGGACCGGTTCTCGGCCCGCCGTGTGCGAGGGCCGCCGACCGGCCTGGATGCCCCCACCCTCCCGGCCCGGCTTCCACTTCGTCGCTCCCCGACCTCATCCGAGGGGGTACGTCCTTCCGTGGTGACCAGCACAAAGCGCCACAAGCCAGACCGGCGCACCTACGTTCTCGACACCAGCGTCCTGCTGGCCGACCCGCACGCCCTCACCCGCTTCGACGAGCACGAGGTCGTGCTGCCCATCGTCGTGGTGACGGAGCTGGAGGCCAAGCGGCACCATCCCGAACTCGGTTACTTCGCCCGGCAGGCCCTGCGCCTGCTCGACGACTACCGGGTGAAGTACGGCCGTCTCGACGCCCCCATCCCCATCGGGGAGCTGGGCGGGACCGTCCGTGTCGAGCTCAACCACTCGGACCCCAGCGTGCTGCCCAGCGGCTACCGCCTGGGGGACAACGACTCCCGCATCCTCGCGGTCGCCCGCAACCTGCAGGCGGAGGGGTTCGACGTCACCGTCGTGTCGAAGGACCTGCCGCTCAGGATCAAGGCGTCCTCCGTCGGCCTGCTGGCCGAGGAGTACCGAGCCGAGCTCGCCATCACGGAGAACTCCGGCTGGACCGGCATGTCCGAGCTGACGCTGCCCGGCGAGCAGGTGGACGTCCTGTTCGAGGAGGGGCACGTCTACGCCCCGGAGGCCGCCGAACTCCCCGTGCACACCGGTCTGACCATCCAGTCGGAGCGGGGCAAGGCGCTCGGCCGGGTGACCCCCGAGGGCAACGTCCGGCTGGTGCGCGGCGACCGTGAGGCGTTCGGCATCAAGGGCCGCAGCGCCGAGCAGCGCATCGCGCTCGACCTGCTGCTCGACCCGGACGTCGGGATCGTGTCGATGGGTGGCCGGGCCGGCACCGGCAAGTCGGCGCTGGCGCTGTGCGCCGGGCTGGAGGCGGTGCTGGAGCGCCGCCAGCACCAGAAGGTGATGGTCTTCCGTCCGCTGTACGCGGTGGGCGGGCAGGAGCTCGGTTACCTGCCCGGCACCGAGGCGGAGAAGATGAGCCCCTGGGCGCAGGCGGTCTTCGACACGCTGTCCGCGGTCACCAGCCGCGAGGTCATCGAGGAGGTCACCGCCCGCGGCATGCTGGAGGTGCTGCCGCTGACCCACATCCGCGGCCGTTCCCTGCACGACGCCTTCGTGATCGTCGACGAGGCGCAGTCACTCGAACGGAACGTGCTGCTGACCGTTCTGTCCCGGATCGGCGCCAATTCGCGGGTCGTGCTGACCCACGACGTGGCGCAACGGGACAATCTGCGGGTGGGGCGTTACGACGGCGTGGTCGCCGTGGTGGAGAAGCTGAAGGGGCATCCGCTCTTCGCCCACGTCACCCTCAACCGGTCCGAGAGGTCCCAGATCGCCGCACTGGTGACGGAAATGCTCGAAGACGTGAACATCTGACGGATCCGGGAGGAACCCGGCAACTACCTGATCCGGACGGTGTGTTGGCGCCGTCCCGCAAAGGCCGAAAGCCTAGCGGGGCGGCGCCTCCGCATGCGGGCGTTCGGTGAAATCCCGGGAGCCAAACGGGATGTGAGCTTTCACACGCAACTCGGAATTGCCTCGCGGCGTCGGGGTACGGCAGAGTCTCATTCCTGTCAGGCCCCGCATACGACACAGCTGTACCCCCAGCGGTACAGGACCACGTCAGCACCTCCAACTGCATAGCGATGTCGTATGCCGCCCGCGCACCACACGGCGCTCCCCTCGGGGAGCCGTCCACCGGGCCCGTGCCTCCGTGACCCGCAGTTGGGAGGCCAGTGTCAGGGGCACGATTGCGTCCGCGAGGGTCACCGAAGCGGGCGATGCTGGAAGGAAACCGTGTGAGCCGGATCTCGGTCCGGGGATTCGCAGTGGCCTCGGCCACGGCGGTCACCGCTGTCGGAAGCGTCGTCGGCGTTGCCTCGGGCAGCACCGCGCAGCCCAACGACGCAGAGGCGACGGCGAGCGACGCGACGCTGCTCGCGGACATCCCCGCGGGCCAGCAGGCCCAGGTGCAGACCGCGTCCCTGACGCAGCAGGCCACCTTCCAGGCCATCGCTGCCGACGAGACGGCCAAGAAGGACGCCGAGGAAGCGGCCCGCAAGGCCGCGGCCGAGACCGCCATCGCGAAGAAGGAAGCCGCCCAGGAGGCCGAGAAGGCCGCCAAGGAGCGCGCGGAGGCCAAGGTCAAGGCCAGCCGCAGCGCGGGTGACTTCCCGGTCCTGAGCTCCTACTCGGTGTCCCAGATCCAGGCCATGGCCCGTCAGATGGTGCCCAGCGGCCAGTTCCAGTGCTTCAGCAACATCGTGGACCACGAGTCCAGCTGGAACTACCGCGCGGTCAACGCCTCCTCCGGCGCCTACGGCCTCTTCCAGGCCCTGCCCGGCTCCAAGATGTCCTCGGTCGGCGCCGACTGGCAGACCAACCCGGCCACCCAGATCAAGTGGGGCCTGAACTACATGGACAGCCGCTACGGCAGCCCGTGCGACGCCTGGAACTTCTGGCAGGCCAACCACTGGTACTAGGCCCGCCGGCCCCCGGACCGCCGGCCGCCCCCGGCCCGCAGGTCCGCTTTCGACCTCCGACAGCCCCTCCCCCGTCCTAGGGGGAGGGGCTATCGCCCTGTACGGTCGTACACCGGAACGACTCCTGGGGGGAGTGGTGGACTGGACCCGGGACTCGGGGGAAGAGGACGGATCATGTCACGATTGCCAGGGTGGCTCGGCCGCCTGGGAGCGGGTCTGAGCGAAATGGGTGAGCGGCTCGACGAGCGCCGCGCCGAGGTCCGCCGCGAGAGCGGGGTCGAGCCCGAACCCGAAGCGGCGCCCCCGGCGGCCGCCCGCAGGTCCGCCGCGCCCACGCCGCCCGCGGTCCGCCCCGACCCGGCACAGGCCGTGCCCTGGGGCGTACGGGTCGCCGCCGAGGCCGGCTGGCGGCTGCTGGTGCTCGCCGGCACCGTCTGGATCCTCATGCGGGTCATCAGCGCCGTCCAACTGGTCGTGCTGGCCTTCGTGGTGGCGCTGCTGCTGACCGCGCTCCTCGAACCGACCGTGGCCCGGCTGCGGCGCAAGGGCGTGCCCCGCGGGCTGGCCACGGCGCTCACCGCGATACTCGGCTTCGTGGTCATCGGGCTGATGGGCTGGTTCGTGACCTGGCAGGTCATGGAGAACATCGACAACCTCTCCGACCAGGTCCAGGACGGCATCGACGACCTGCGCCGCTGGCTGCTCAACAGCCCGTTCCACGTCACCGACAAGCAGATCAACGGCATCGCCAAGAACCTGCGCGACGCGGTCGGCGCCAACACCGACGAGATAACGTCGGCCGGCCTGGAGGGCGTCACCGTCGTCGTCGAGGCCCTGACCGGCATACTGCTGGCCTTCTTCTCGACGCTCTTCCTGCTCTACGACGGCAAGCGCATCTGGGAGTGGACCCTCAAGCTCGTCCCGGCCGCGGCCCGTCCGGGCGTGGCCGGCGCCGGCCCGCGGGCCTGGACCACGCTCACCGCGTACGTGCGGGGGACGGTCCTGGTGGCCCTGATCGACGCGATCTTCATCGGGATCGGCATCTACTTCCTCGACGTGCCGATGGCCGTGCCCCTCGCGGTGTTCATCTTCCTGTTCTCTTTCATCCCGCTCGTCGGCGCGGTCGCCTCCGGCGCGCTCGCGGTGGTCGTGGCGCTGGTGACGCAGGGTGTGTTCACCGCGGTGATGACCCTCGCGGTGGTGCTGGCGGTCCAGCAGATCGAGGGCCACATCCTGCAGCCCTTCATCCTCGGCCGCGCCGTGCGGGTGCACCCGTTGGCGGTGGTGCTCACGGTGGCCGCGGGCGGCATGATCGCCGGCATCGGCGGCGCCGTGGTGGCCGTACCGCTGGTGGCGGTGACGAACACGGTCGTGAGCTACCTGCACGCCTACGCGCGCGGCGAGGTGGACGACGAACAGGCCGAGGCGGTCCCGGCCGTGGCCGGCGCCCAGGGCGCGGTCCCCGGCGCCGGGCAGGAACCCCCGGTGCCGCACCAGCCCGCCGAGCCGGTCCTCCCGGTCGACGAGGTGCCCGGCAGCACCGCGGCCGGGGACGGCGGCGTGGCGGTGGACGTGAAGGACTCCCCGGACGCGAAGGACCCCGCCCACGAGGCGTGAGCGGGGTCCCGGGGGTGGTCCTCGGTGGGCCGGCGTCTACTCGACGTCGGCCAGGACGGCCTCCGCCTCCAGCGTGACGGCGACGGCCTGCACCACGGAGGCGATCTTGAAGGCTTCCTGGATCACGTCGCGCTCCAGGCCCGCCTTGCGCAGCACCTGCTCGTGCGAGTCGAGGCACATCCCGCAGCCGTTGATCGCGGACACGGCGAACGACCACAGTTCGAAGTCGACCTTGTCGACGCCCGGGTTGCCGATGACGTTCATCCGCAGGCCGGCCCGCAGGGTGCCGTACTCGTGGTCCGACAGCAGGTGCCGGGTGCGGTAGAAGACGTTGTTCATCGACATGACGGCGGCGGCGGCCTTGGCCGCCGTGTACGCCTCCGGCGAGAGGTTGGCCTTCGCCTCCGGCGCCAGCTCACGCAGGACGACGGTGGAGCGCGCGGCGATCGCGGTCGCCAGCACGGTGCCCCACAACTGCTGCGCCAGCAGGTCGGAGTTGCCGATGACCGAGCCCAGGTTGAGCTTCAGGTCCTTGGCGTGGTCCGGGACCCGGGCCTTCAGGGAGTCGAGGGACATGCCTCACTCACCCGCCAGCAGCGCGACCGGGTCGAGGGTCTCGTCGCCCTTGCTCCAGTTGCAGGGGCACAGCTCGTCGGTCTGCAGGGCGTCGAGGACCCGCAGGACCTCCTTGGGGTTGCGGCCGACGGAGCCCGCGGTGACCATCGTGAACTGGATCTCGCGGTTCGGGTCGACGACGAAGACGGCGCGCTGGGCGAAGCCGTCCTCACCCTCGATGCCGAGGGCGCGCATCAGCTCGTGCTTGGAGTCCGCCATCATCGGGAACGGCAGGTCGGTCAGGTCCGGGTGGTCCTTGCGCCAGGCGTGGTGGACGAACTCGGAGTCACCGGAGAAGCCGAGGATCTGGGCGTCGCGGTCGGCGAACTCGTCGTTCAGCTTCCCGAACGCGGCGATCTCGGTCGGGCACACGAAGGTGAAGTCCTTCGGCCACGCGAAGACCACGAGCCACTTGCCCTCGTAGGACTTGTGGTGGATCTCCTCGAACTCCTTGCCCTTCTCCAGCGAGACGCAGGCGGTCAGTTCGAACTCGGGGAACTTGTCACCGACAGTGAGCACTAACTCTCCTTGCAGCGGGGAAACATCCGGATCGCGGATGTGTCCCAAGGGTTGGACGTGGCCGATCGTGGCACACGGTGCATTGATTCGGGAAATAGCTACACTGGGTCGAGTTGATCGGAGGTGGCTATCAGTGACCGTGGGTAATGCGGGAGCCAGGAGACGGCAGCCCAGTCTCGCCCAGCTGCGGGCGTTCGCGGCCGTCGCCGAGCACCTCCACTTCCGGGACGCCGCCGCGTCCATCGGCATGAGCCAGCCCGCGCTGTCCGGGTCCGTCTCCGCGCTGGAGGAGGCGCTCGGGGTGACCCTCCTGGAGCGTACGACGCGCAAGGTGCTGCTCTCGCCGGCCGGTGAGCGGCTGGCCGTGCGGGCCAAGGCGGTCCTCGAGGAGGTCGGGGCGCTGCTGGAGGAGGCGGAGGCGGTGCGGGCGCCGTTCACCGGGGCGCTGCGCCTCGGGGTCATCCCGACCGTCGCGCCGTACCTGCTGCCGACCGTCCTCCACCTCGTCCACGACCGCTACCCGCACCTCGACCTCCAGGTGCACGAGGAGCAGACCGCCACGCTGGTCGACGGCCTGCACAGCGGCCGCCTCGACCTGCTGCTGCTCGCCGTCCCGCTCGGCGTCCCGGGCGTCGTCGAACTCCCGCTGTACGACGAGGACTTCGTGCTCGTCACCCCGCCCGGGCACCGGCTCGGCGGCCGGGAGGGCATCCCACGCGAGGCGCTGAAGGAGCTCACCCTGCTGCTCCTGGACGAGGGGCACTGCCTGCGCGACCAGGCCCTGGACATCTGCCGGGAGGCCGGGCGCGAGGACGCCCCGGTCACCACGACCGCCGCCGGGCTGTCCACCCTGGTCCAGCTGGTCGCGGGGGGCCTCGGCTGCACCCTGCTGCCGCGCACCGCGCTCACCCTGGAGGCCGGCCGGTCAAGCCGGCTGCTCACCGCGTCCTTCGCCGACCCGGCCCCCAGCCGCCGGGTCGCCCTCGCCATGCGCACCGGCGCGGCCCGCTCCGCGGAGTACGAGCAACTCGCCACAGCCCTGCGTGAGGCCCTGCGCCCGCTGCCGGTGCGGGTGCTGTCCGGGGAGGCCTGAGGGCGGGCACGTGCCGCCGGTCGGCCCCGTGCCACCTCACGCGTCGGGCCCCGCCCCCGGTCCGGGGGCGGGGCCCGACGTGGGCGGTCACTCCGTGCGGAGGCCGTCCGGGCGCATCAGCCGCAGCAGTGGCGGCAGGCTCAGCAGGGTCACCGCGAGGACCACCCCGGCGCCGGCCCCGGACATCGACAGCACGCTCGTCCAGTCCACCGTGACGGCGGTGCCCGCCATCCGCAGCAGGATGGCGCCCAGCGTCAGCCCGACCGCCATCGCCAGCAGCAGGCCCAGCGTGATGGGGATCGCCGTCTGCCACAGCACCGACAGGCTCAGCGTGCGCCGCCGCGTGCCGAAGGCGACCAGGGACGACAGCAGCTTGCGCCGCTCGCGCAACTGCTCCAGCTGGGACACCAGCAGGCTCGCCCCGATCAGCGCCAGCACGCAGACCGCGCCGACGAGCAGCCCGGTGCGGATCGAGTCGTAGCGGCGGGAGCGCTCGGTCGCCGACCACACCGACGGGTTCTGCAGCGGGTCCATCGACACCGCGGCGTTGCGCACGTACTCGGCCGCGTCCGGCACCGCCGGGTCGAGCGAGAGGTACAGCTGTCCCGAGACCTGCGCGGCGGCCTTCGCGGGCAGCGCGGACGGGGTCAGCAGGAAGCCGCCGCGGCGCATGCCCGTCGGGTCGACGACGGAGTCCGCCTGCCGCACGCCCGCCGGGACGGTCCAGGTGTCGTCCCGCCCCTCGTCGGAGCGGGGCGAGAAGTGCAGGACGCGCCCGGGCGTGGCCAGTGTCGTGGCGTCCGTGTCGTACTCGCTGCCGCGCAGGGCGAACGCGTCGCCGTCGCGGCACGTCGGCAGGGCCGCCACCTCGCGCAGGGCCGCGCAACTGCCCACGGTGACCGGGGTGGACTTCTCCGGTCCGCTGTCCTCCGCCCAGACGGCGTCCCCGAGGTACCCCTCGGACAGCGCGATCACGCGCCGTACGCCCTTGGTCGCGGTGAACCGCGCGCTCTCCGTGGCCATGGACCGGCCGTCCGGCACGGACAGCTGCATCTGCGCCCGCTGGACGTCCTTGCCGGTGTCCTTGGTGTAGTCGGCGTCGACGCCCGCGAACAGCATCTGCAGGGCGATCGCGCCGGCCACCGCCACCGCGATGCCGTTGACCATCCGGGCCGCCGTACCGCTGCTCAACTGCAGGCGCCGCACGGCCAGTTGCCAGGCGACACCGCCGTCGCCCAGCCGGGCGACGACCGTCTCCACCAGCCACGGCAGCAGCGCGGTCACGCCGACCAGGAGCAGCAGCACGCCGCCGGTCACCAGGTACTGGTTGAAGTCCCCGTTGCCTTTGCCCTTGCCGATCATCGGCGCGAGCATCCCGAAGCCGGCCACCGGCAGCAGCAGCCGCCACCACAGCCGGCGCCGCGCGGGCTTGGCCGTACGGACCACGCCGAGCGGCTCGATGACCACCCCGCGCAGCGCGAACAGGGTGACCAGCACGGCGGCCGCCGGGACGGCGACCGCGACCAGCGCGGCCAGCAGCGGCGAGGGGTTGAGGTAGCTGGGGAACACGCTCACCCCCATGACCTCCACCGAGCCCGCCACCTCCCGGCCGACCCAGAAGAACCCGGCGCCCAGCACCAGCCCGAGCAGCGCCCCGGCGAGCGCCTCGCCCGCCGCGATGCGCCGGGTCATCGCGCTGTCGGAGCCGACCAGCCGCAGTGCCGCGAGCCGCCGGTCGCGCCGCTCGCCGCCGACCCGCACGGCCGCCGCGATGAACACCGCGACCGGCATCAACAGCACGACGATCACGACCAGGTTGAGCAGCACCAGCACCGGATCGGCCCGCTCGGCGACCGGGTTGGGGCTGCCGAACTCCTTCAGCCGCGCCACCTGCGAGCCGTCGATCCGGTCCGCCAGCCCCGACGCCCCCGCGTAGTAGGCGAGTTCGTGCGACCCGATCAGCCCGCTCTCGTGGATCGTGCCGACCACCTCGTACGGCAGCCGCTGGCGCAGCAGGGCCGCGTCGTCGGAGCGGAGCAACCTTTCCAGTGCCGGTGAGACCACCATCTCGCCGCGCGCCGGGTACCGGTCCACACCGGGCGGCAGCGGCGCCTTCGGGCCCTCCGGCTCCACGAGCCGCCCCCGCACGTCCTTCTCGCGGAACGTGGTGTTGGTGTCCGCGATCACGAGTGTGTCGTCGCCCCGCGGCGGGGGCGTGGGGGCGTACGTGTAGTCGGAGCGGGCCTTCTCGCGGTGGTCGCGCACCGAGAGGGCGTTCGGCAGGGCGGTGGACAGCAGCAGCAGCGCGACCCCGAGCCCCACGCCGACGGCCGTCAGCGTGACCCGCAGCCACCCCTCGCGCCCCCCGGAGAAGGCGAACCGCAGGCCCATCCCCAGGTCCCGGGCCCACCCGCCGGGGCTCATACGGCCCGCTCCATGTCCCGTGACCTGCCGTCACGTACGACGATCTCGCGGTCGGAGTAGGCGGCGACCCGCGCCTCGTGCGTGACGAGCACGACGGCGGCGTTCGTGGAGCGGGCGGCGTCGGTCAGCAGTTCCATCACGCGCTCGCCGTTGAGCGAGTCGAGCGCGCCGGTCGGCTCGTCGGCGAACAGCACCCGGGGCCCGGTGACCAGCGCCCGCGCCACCGCGACCCGCTGCCCCTGGCCGCCGGAGACCTCACCGGGCCGCTTGCCGCGCAGGTCGTCGACCTCCAGCCGCTCCATCCAGCCGAGCGCGGCCCGCTCGGCCTCCTTGCGGGAGCTGCCGTTCAGCCGCAGCGGCAGCGCCACGTTCTCCACGCACGTCAACTCGGGCACCAGCTGGCCGAACTGGAAGACGAACCCGAACTCGCTGCGCCGCAGCGCGCTGCGCTGGGCGTCGGACATCGTCGCCATCTCCCGTCCGTCGTAGGTGATCGAGCCGGAGTCGGGCGGCACGATGCCGGCCAGGCAGTGCAGCAGCGTCGACTTGCCGGAGCCGGACGGCCCCATGACGGCGACGACCTCGCCCGGGTGGATGGAGAACTCGGCGCCGTCCAGCGCGACGGTCGGCCCGTAGGCCTTGCGCAGGTCGTGGGCGGCCAGCAGGGAACCGGCGGGGGCGATCACGGGGCCACCACCGCCTCGCGCAGCTTCTCGAGCCGGGCGGCGGTCAGTTCCAGCCAGCGCAGGTCGGCCTCCAGGTGGAACAGGGCGTGGTCGCAGATCAGCTGGTCGGCGAGGTCGCCCCTGCGCTTGCGGTCGGTGAGGATCCGCATGCTGCGCAGGTGCTCGGCGCGCTGGGTGTCGAGGATGTCGGCCGCGTCGCGGTGGGTGAGCAGCGCCAGGACGACCTTGGTGTAGAGCGTCGACTGGAGGTAGGGCTCGGGCTTCTCCGGCGTCGCGAGCCACTGCTCGACGTCGGTGATCCCGGCGTCGGTGATGGCGTACCGCTTGCGCTCGGGTCCGCCGCCCGCCTCGATGCCGTCGACCTCGACGAAGCCGTGCTTCAGCAGGCGGGACATCGTGGAGTAGACCTGGCCGTAGTGCAGCGGCCGGTCGTGACCGAACTTCTCGTCGAAGGCCCGCTTGAGGTCGTAGCCGTGGCGGGGCCCGGACTCCAGGAGCCCTAGGAGGGTGTGACCGATGGACATGCCGATGACTGTACACGCGGTGTATACGCGGGGTGTATACGCCGCGTGCAGAGGTGGTGGCGGGGGGTGCGGCCCCGCAGGTGGGGGGCGATTGTCACGGTTCTGCTACATGGCCGGAGCCGTGCGGTGGAGCGGTGGACGGGTGGGAGCCGCGAGTGCGGTGGGCGGGGCGGTGGATCGCGGCGGAGCGTCCGCGGCCCGGCGGGGGCCGTCGCGGCCCGGGTCACTCGGGCGGTGTCGCGTCCCGCGGTGGCCGGCCGCGCCGGGGAAGCGGGCCCGTGCCGCCGGGGAGGCGGCCCGCCTCGGCCAGGGCCCGGCGCAGCAGGAACTCGATCTGGGCGTTCGCCGACCGCAGCTCGTCCGACGCCCACCGGGCCAGCGCGTCGTACACCGACGGGTCCAGCCGCAGCAGCACCTGCTTGCGCTGCTGCGGCTGCCGCTTGGGGGCGGGCCCCCCGACGGAGTCGGTCACTGGTACAGCGTCCCGGTGTTCAGCACCGGCTGCGGCGCCCGGTCCCCGCACAGCACCACCATCAGGTTGGACACCATCGACGCCTTCCGCTCCTCGTCCACTTCCACGATGTCCCGCTCGGAGATCCGGGCGAGCGCCGCCTCGACCATGCCCACCGCGCCGTCGACGATCTCCCGCCGGGCGGCGACCACGGCCCCGGCCTGCTGCCGCTGGAGCATCGCCGAGGCGATCTCCGGAGCGTACGCGAGGTGCGTGAAGCGGGACTCGATGATCTGCACACCGGCCGCCTCCACGCGCGCGTGCAGCTCGACGGCGAGCTTCTCGGTGATCTCCTCGGCGTTGCCGCGCAGCGAGAGCCCGTCCTCGTCGTGGGAGTCGTAGGGGTACTCGATGGCGATGTGCCGGACGGCGGCCTCGGTCTGGGTGGAGACGAACTCCAGGAAGTCGTCCACCTCGAAGGTGGCCTGCGCGGTGTCGCGCACCTTCCACACCACGACCGCGGCGAGCTCGATCGGGTTGCCGTAGGCGTCGTTGACCTTCAGCACGGCGGTCTCGTGGTTGCGCACCCGGGTCGAGACCTTGGTGCGGGAGGTGAAGGGGTTCACCCAGCGCAGGCCGTCCTCGCGGATCGTCCCGCGGTAGCGCCCGAAGAGCTGCACCACCCGGGCCTCGCCCGGCGCCACCATGTTCAGCCCGCACATGGCGAGGAACGCGGCGAGGCCGACCAGGACGCCGAGCACGATCAGCGCGGCCTTGACGCCGGTGGCCGTGGCGACCGCCCCGGCGGCGACCATCGCGGCGCCCGCCAGCAGTCCGAGCAGGCCGAGCAGCAGCGCGAGGCCGCCGCCGATGCTGTGCGCGGTGAACTCGTGCACCCGGGGAGCGGGCATGTCGGGCAGATCGGTGGATTCCGCCGTGGTGGCGGTGGTCGGGGCGGTGCGTGAGGGGTCGTGCGCGGACATGGATGGGTCCCCCGTTTCCTGGACGAGCGCGAGCGTTCTTCTAGCTAAGTGATATCACTTTTCCGCGCGATGGCAACCCTCGGCGCCTCCCGGACGTCGGTTCCGGTGGGGCGGGACGCGGGTTCCCCGGGGGGCGTGCTGATTGTCACGCCCGAAAAAGCCCGGATCGAGAACCCTTTGTCATAGAGAGCGGTGTTAGCTTTCTGAGCTGACCTGCCCCCGGAGCACGGGTGTGACGACCGAGTAGGAAGCGGAGCGAGCGGACTCATGGGACGAGCGGACGACAGACGAGCGCGGCAGCGTGGTGGCCGCCGCGCGGCGCCCCGCAACCGCTCGGCGCAGGAGAGCGCGGCCACCGCGCCCGGCGCGCCGTCCTCCGCCCCCGCCACCGCACCGGCGGCGGGCGGCCGCGCGGCGGCCCGCCGGGCCGCCCAGCAGCGCGGCCGGGGCGGCACGAAGGACAAGGGCCTCATACGCAGGATGTTCACCTGGAAGAAGGTCCTCGGGACCTTCCTCGGTGTGTGCCTGCTCGGCATCGGCGCCTTCGTCTTGATGTACATGATGATCGACATCCCGAAGGGGAACGCCGACGCGCTCAAGCAGAGCAACGTCTACAAGTACAGCGACGGCAGCATCCTCACCCGCGACGGCGACCTCAACCGCGAGAACGTCGACCTCGCCCAGATACCCAAGCCCGTCCGGCGCACCTTCGTCGCCGCCGAGAACAAGACCTTCTACCAGGACGCCGGCGTCGACCTGAAGGGCACCGCGCGCGGCATCCTCAACACCGTGGCCGGCAAGGGCGCGCAGGGCGGCTCGACGATCACCCAGCAGTACGTCAAGAACTACTACCTGACCCAGGAACAGACCGTCACGCGCAAGCTGAAGGAACTGGTCATCTCGCTGAAGCTGGACCGGGAGAAGTCCAAGGACTACATCCTGGCCGGCTACATCAACACCAGCTACTACGGCCGCGGCGCCTACGGCATCCAGGCCGCCGCCCAGGCCTACTACCGCGTCGACGCGAGCAAGCTCACCGTCCAGCAGGGCGCCTACCTGGCCGCGCTGCTGCAGGCGCCGAGCCAGTACGACTGGGCCGCGGCCAGCGACACCGGCAAGCGGCTGGTGCAGGCCCGCTGGAACTACGTCCTCGACAACATGGTCGAGGAGGGCTGGCTGGACAAGACCAAGCGCGAGGCGATGACGTTCCCGGTGCCCAAGGAGCCCAAGGAGGCACCCGGCAAGGCCGGCCAGGTCGGCTACCTGGTGAACGCCGCCAAGGCCGAACTGGAGCGCCAGCTCGTCAAGCAGGGCAGGGCAGACTCCCTGGAGGACGCCGAGGACCTGGTCGGCCGCGGCGGCTGGACGATCACCCTCAACATAGAGAAGAAGAAGCAGAAGGCGCTGGAGGCGTCCGTCAAGGAGCAGCTGACCGGCAAGCTGGACCCGAAGAAGCGCTCGGTGGACGGCGACGTCCAGGCCGGCGCCGCCTCGGTCGACCCGAAGACCGGCGCGGTCGTGGCCATGTACGGCGGTGTGGACTACCTCAAGCACTACACCAACAACGCCACCCGCACCGACTACCAGCCCGCGTCCACCTTCAAGCCGGTGATCCTCGCCGCCGCCCTCGACAAGGGCGCCCAGACGCAGGGCGGCAAGCCGATCACCGCCGACACGATCTACGACGGCACCAGCAAGCGCCCGGTCGTCGGCAGCGACATCGGCTTCGCCCCGGAGAACGAGGACGACGCCGACTACGGCGACATCACCGTGCAGACGGCGATGAACAAGTCGGTCAACTCCGTCTTCGCGCAGATGGGCGTCGACGTCGGCATGGACCACGTGCTGAAGGTCGCGAACGACCTCGGCATGGACACCGAGGGCCTGAAGGCGGTGCCCGCGCAGACCCTGGGCACCATGGGCGCGAGCCCGCTGCAGATGGCCGGCGTCTACGCCACCCTCGACAACCACGGCCGCAAGGTCACCCCGGCCCTGATCAAGTCCGTGCAGAACAGCACCCAGACGCTGGAGCTCACCGATCCGATCGGCGGCCAGGTCGTCAGCCGCGAGGCCGCCGACACGGTGACCTCGGTGCTCACCGGCGTGGTCGACGACGGCACGGCGCGCACCTCGGTGCGGGACAACCCCGACCGCAGGGGCCAGAAGGTCGCGGGCAAGACCGGTACCTCCGACAACAACAAGTCGGCCTGGTTCACCGGTTACACGCCCGACCTGGTCACCTCGGTCGGCCTGTTCGGCGAGTCCGCCAAGCCGCCGCACCCCCAGGTCACCCTGACCGGCGCGACCGGACAGATCCCCGGCAAGGGCCGGATCAACGGCGGCGGCTACCCGGCGCAGATCTGGGCGGCGTACACCTTCGGCGTCTCCACCAAGGTCAGCAGGTTCGACCTGGAGACCGACCAGGGCGCGGCGGTCCGGCCGACGGTCACGGCCGCCCCGAGCCCGACGGTGACGCACACGCCGACGCAGGAGCCGCCGACCACCCAGGCCCCGACCACGAAGACGCCGTCGCAGACCCCGACGACCCAGGCCCCGCCGTCCCGGACGCCGTCGCAGACGCCGACGACGGAGGAACCCACGACGGAGCCCCCGACCAGCGAGATCAGCACCCCGCCGGCGAACCCGCTCGACCCGCGGTTCGGGGAGCAGCAGTAGGGACGCGTCAGGGGCGCCCGGTGACCACCACCGGGCGCCCCTGACGCCTCACCCGGGGCCGTGCCGGGCCGGTCCGCGGCCCGCGGGACCCCCGACGGCCGCTGCGGTCGCTACGGCCGGGTGACCTCGAACCAGACCACCTTGCCCGCGCTCAGCCGCGTGGCGCCCCAGCGCCGGGTGAGCCGGTTGACGAGGTACAGCCCGCGGCCGCCCTCGTCCGTCGCCCGGGCCTGCCGCAGCCGCGGCAGCTGCGGGACGTCGTCGCCGACCTCGCAGCGCAGCACGTCGGTCCGCAGCAGCCGCAGCGTCACCGGCCGCGTGGCGTAGCGCACCGCGTTGGTGACCACCTCGCTGACCAGCAGCTCCACCGAGTCCGTCAGGTCCTCCAGGCCCCACCGGGACAGCGCCCGCCGGGCCAGCCGCCGGGCTTCGCGGGGCGCGGAGACCTCCGGCTCCAGCAGCCAGTACGCCACGTCGCTCGGCGCGATCCCGTCGAACCGGGCCGCGAGCAGCGCGATGTCGTCGTCCCGGTCGCCGGGCCCGAGCATGTCGAGCACCTCGTCGCACAGGGCTTCCAGCGGCGGCGGGTGGTCGGGGCCGGTCAGCTGCGCGGTCGCGGCCAGCTTCTCGCGCAGCTGCTCTATGCCGCTGGCCACGTCCCGCAGCCGGGACTCCACCAGCCCGTCGGTGTACAGCAGCAGGGTCGCTCCGGCCGGCGCGTCCAGCTCGACGGCCTCGAAGTCGACGCCGCCCACGCCGATCGGCGCGCCCGGCGGCACCCGCAGCACCTCGGCCCGGCCGCCCAGGTGCAGCAGGACGGGCGGCGGATGACCGGCGTTGGCGATGGTGATGCGGTGCGCGACCGGGTCGTAGACGGCGTACAGGCAGGTCGCCATGCGGTCCGTGCCGAGCCGCTGGGCCTGCTCGTCGAGGTGGTGCAGCACCTCCTGCGGCGGCAGGTCGAGCCCGGCGAGCGTCTGGGCCGTCGTGCGCAGCTGGCCCATGATCGCGGCGGAGGTCATGGAGTGGCCCATGACGTCGCCCACCACGAGCGCCACCCGGCTGCCCGGCAGCGGGATCGCGTCGTACCAGTCGCCGCCCACCCGCGCGGTCTCGGCGGCGGGCAGGTACCGCGAGGCCAGCCGCACGCCCGTGGGGCGGGGCAGGGTCTCGGGCAGCATGGTGCGCTGGAGCTCGTCGGCGATGTACGCCTCACGGTCGTACAGGACGGCCTTGTCGATGCCGAGGGCGCTGTGAGTGGCCAGTTGGGCGGCCACCAGCAGGTCGTCGCCCTCGAAGGTGATCCGCTCGGGCCCGCGGATGAACACCGCCGCGCCGATCACCCGGCGGCGGCCGCGCAATGGTGCGAGGATCGCTCGCTGTCCGCACGGGACGACCGACTGGCCCTCCTCGCCGAGGAGTTCGGGCAGCGCGGCGCGGGCGGCGGGGGCGTCGGCGAACACCGGGCGCACCCCGCGCAGCACCTCCGCGAGCGCCCCGCCGGGCCGGACCTCGCACAACTCGGCTATGGCCGACGACAGTTCGGACAGCTCAGGGGTCTCCGGCGGGAGCACGGCCTGGGCGAAGCCGGGCTCGGAGTCACGCTCCTGCGGGATGCGGTCGGTGCGGCGCAGCCGCAGCACCACGGGGCCCACGGGCCGCTCGTCGCCGACCGGCAGCGGGTCGCGCAGGTAGACGAGGATCGCGTCGGAGAAGGTCGGCACGGTCGCCCGGCACAGCCCCATCACGATCTCGTCGAGGTCCATGCCGCGGGCGATCCGCCGGGTGGCGGCGCCCACGAAGCGCAGCCGGTCGCCGTCCCGCCGCATCGGCGTGGGCCGGCTGCCGAGTGGCGGGTTCTGGCCGCTGCGGCGGTCCCGGGCGGACACCGGACCGCGCTCCTCGGCCCCCGGCTGCACCGGGATGGACTCCGGCACGGGACGCGGGCGGTGGGTGCCGGGCTCGGCGGCGGCGGGCTGGGAGTGCTCGGGGTCCGACCCGGCCGCTCCCGGCCCGTGGCCGCCCGGCTGACCGCCCGCGCCGTTGCCGGACGGGCCGGGCGTGCCCGACGGGGTCGTGGTGCCCGGGGTCCCCTCGGCGCGGGCCTGCGCGGCGGCGGCCGGCAGTGCCGCGGCACCGGCTCCCGGCGCCGGGGTACGCAGGAGCGCCCCGCGGGGGTCCGTGGGGTCGACGCCCTGTGGGCGTTCGTAGGACGTGGGGTGCTCCGTCACGCGTGTCGAATCCATCCGTCCGGGGCTGCGCATACGTGCGGCTGCGCCCGCCGAAGTGCCGATACCCGCAATACGTGTCCCAGGAACGGATTTCCGGCGAGCTCGGTGGTCGTTCTGGGGCCGCGGGTGCGGCACGTGCGGCGGGTGCGGCCCGTACCGGTGGTGCCCTCGTACCCCTCGCTCACGTCCTGCCGCCCCTCGGTGACGTTCGGTCAGACTCGGCGCCCGTCCCCGCAGTTGGTGTCATGCGCCCTTGCGGAGGACGATCCTACGGTTGATGCCCGGGGGCGCATCAAGGGTCTCATGTGGACACGTGCGCGGGGGTGCGGTCCCAGTCGTCCGGCAGGGTCGGGACGCTCCAGGACGGATCCGGGCGCCAGTCCTGCCAGCCGTCCGAGAACGGCGGCCCCCAGGCGCGGATCACCTCCACCACTCGCCGGCCCGCCCGGCGCACCTGCGCGGCACCCTCGGCGTCCATCAGCCCGTCCCGCTGGGCCTGCGCGAACTCGTCCTCGTCGCGCCAGTGCCAACTGCGGTCAGGGTGCACGGAGATGTCCAGGAAGTGGTCCTCGGAGTCCACGCCGCCGTCCCAACGGGCCAACGGCTCCTCGAGGTTGACATACCAGTTCTTGAAGCGCCAGCCCGGTTCCCAGAACAGCCACACCGACCACGGCTCACCGGGCCGGGCGAGCTTGAGCACACCGGTGCCGAACCAGCGGTCGAGCTGGACGGTGCGCGGCTTGGTGTACCGGGTGGCCAGCGGCTCCTGGTGCAGCGGGGTGCCGTCCGCCAGCACCGGCTTGACGCACGCGGTGCCCGGCGCCAGCCAGACGGCCAGCAGCTCCTCGTCGTCCCGGACGACGGTGACGGGCCGGGCGATGTGGAGGCGCGCGCCGGCGTTCTCCCGGTACCGCCACAGGATGTGGCTCCCGGGCTCCCAGAAGGGCGTCCCGACCGTCCCGCCCGTCCCCGCGCGCTCCACCCGTCCCACCGCTCCACCGTCCGCCATGAACAGATACTAGGTGCCCGCCACGAACGACGCCGTGGACTCCGTCACGGTTCCGGCCGCCCGGCACCGGAACCGCCCGGCCCCTGCCCGGCTCAGGGGCGGGTCATCCGCAGCACGTCCAGCGCCTCGTCGAGCTGCTCCTCGGTCAGGTCGCCGCGCTCCACGTACCCGCCCTCCAGCACGACCTGACGGATCGTCCTGCGCTCGGCCAGCGCCTTCTTCGCCACCTTCGCGGCCTCCTCGTACCCGATGTACCGGTTGAGCGGGGTGACCACCGACGGCGACGACTCGGCGTACTCCCGGGCCCGTTCGCGGTGGGCGACGATGCCGTCCACGGTGCGGTCGGCCAGCAGGCGGGAGACGTTGGCGAGCAGCCGGACCGATTCCAGCACGTTCCTGGCGATGACCGGCAGCATCACGTTCAGCTCGAAGTTGCCGGCCGCGCCCGCCGTGGCCACGGTCGCGTCGTTGCCGACGACCTGCGCGGCGACCATCAGCACCGCCTCGGGGATCACCGGGTTGACCTTGCCGGGCATGATCGACGAACCCGGCTGGAGATCGGGCAGCGCGATCTCGGCGAGGCCGGTGCGCGGCCCGGAGGCCATCCAGCGCAGGTCGTTGGCGATCTTGGTGAGGCCGACCGCGATCGTCCGCAGCTGTCCGCTGGTCTCGACGATGCCGTCCCGGGCGCCCTGCGCCTCGAAGTGGTCGCGCGCCTCGGTCAGCGGCAGCCCGGTGGCGCGGGCCACCTCCTCGATGACGGCGGCCGAGAAGCCGCGCGGGGTGTTGATGCCGGTACCCACGGCGGTGCCGCCCAGCGGCAGTTCGGCCAGCCGGGGCAGGGAGGCGCGCAGCCGCTCCACGCCGTAGCGCACCTGGGCCGCGTACCCGCCGAACTCCTGGCCCAGGGTCACGGGCGTGGCGTCCATCAGGTGCGTGCGCCCGGACTTGACGACGTCGGCGAACTCCTCGGACTTGCGCTCCAGCGCGGCGGCGAGGTGCTCCAGGGCCGGGACGAGGTCGCGGGTGACGGCGGCGGTGGCGGCGATGTGGATCGACGACGGGAAGACGTCGTTGGACGACTGGGAGGCGTTGACGTGGTCGTTGGGGTGCACCGGCCGCCCGAGTCGCTCGGTGGCGAGGGTGGCGATCACCTCGTTGGTGTTCATGTTCGACGAGGTGCCCGAACCGGTCTGGAAGACGTCCACCGGGAAGTGCTCGTCCCACCGTCCCTCGGCGACCTCGGCGGCGGCCTCCTGGATCGCCCGCGCGACGTCCTCGTCGAGCACCCCGAGCTCGGCGTTCACCTTGGCGGCGGCGCCCTTGATGCGCGCGAGCGCCTCGATGTGGGCGCGCTCGATGCGCTGCCCGGAGATCGGGAAGTTCTCGACGGCCCGCTGGGTCTGGGCCCGCCACTTGGCCTCGGCGGGGACGCGTACCTCACCCATGGAGTCGTGTTCGATCCGGTATTCGCTCATGACCGGTACAGCGATCGGGAGGACGCGGATGTTCCGCCGCGGGCCCACCCGGGTGACGCCCCGAGCCCCGGCCGGGGCGCTGCGGGGGTGCGGGGCGGGCGCGGCCGGGGTTCCCCGGGCCGTGCCCGCCGCACGCGCGCGTCAGGCCAGGCCGGGGCCGCGGACCGGGATCGACGTGAACGTCGGCTGCGGGGCCGGGTCCTTGAAGAAGTCGTTGCCCTTGTCGTCGACGACGATGAACGCCGGGAAGTCCTCGACCTCGATCTTCCAGACCGCCTCCATGCCCAGCTCCTCGTACTCGAGGACCTCGACCTTCTTGATGCAGTCCTGCGCCAGGCGCGCGGCCGGCCCGCCGATCGAGCCCAGGTAGAACCCGCCGTGCGTCGCGCACGCGTCCGTGACCTGCTGCGAGCGGTTGCCCTTGGCCAGCATCACCTTGGAGCCGCCGGCGGCCTGGAACTGCTCGACGTAGGAGTCCATCCGGCCCGCCGTGGTCGGCCCGAAGGACCCGGACGCGTACCCCTCGGGGGTCTTCGCGGGACCGGCGTAGTACACCGGGTGGTCCTTCAGGTACTGCGGCATGCCCTCGCCCGCGTCCAGCCGCTCCTTGATCTTGGCGTGCGCGATGTCGCGCGCGACGACCAGCGAGCCGGTGAGCGAGAGCCGCGTCTTGACCGGGTACTTGGCCAGCTCGGCCAGGATGCTGTCCATCGGCTGGTTCAGGTCGATCTTCACGACGTCGGACGACTCGTCCAGGTGCTCGTCGGTGGTGTCCGGCAGGAAGCGCGCCGGGTCGGTCTCCAGCTGCTCCAGGAAGACGCCCTCGGCCGTGATCTTCGCGACGGCCTGGCGGTCGGCGGAGCAGGACACCGCGATGGCGACCGGGCAGGACGCGCCGTGCCGGGGCAGGCGCACCACGCGCACGTCGTGGCAGAAGTACTTGCCGCCGAACTGCGCGCCAATCCCGATCTTCTGGGTCAGCTCGAAGACCTTCTGCTCCAGCTCCTCGTCCCGGAAGCCGTGGCCGAGCGGCGAGCCCTCGGTCGGCAGGGTGTCCAGGTAGTGCGCGGAGGCGTACTTGGCGGTCTTCAGCGCGTACTCGGCGGACGTGCCGCCCACCACGATCGCCAGGTGGTACGGCGGGCAGGCGGCCGTGCCCAGCGAACGGATCTTCTCCTCCAGGAACTTCATCATGGAGGCCTCGTTCAGGACGGCCTTGGTCTCCTGGTACAGGAACGACTTGTTGGCCGAGCCGCCGCCCTTCGCCATGAACAGGAACTTGTAGGCGCCGCCGTCGGTGGCGTACAGCTCGATCTGCGCGGGGAGGTTGGAGCCGGTGTTCCTCTCCTCCCACATGGTGAGCGGGGCCATCTGCGAGTAGCGCAGGTTGAGCCTGGTGTAGGCGTCGTGGATGCCGTGCGACAGGTGCTTCTCGTCCTCGCCGGCGGTGAGCACGTGCTGTCCGCGCTTGCCCATCACGATCGCCGTGCCGGTGTCCTGGCACATGGGCAGCACGCCCGCGGCCGCGATGTTGGCGTTCTTCAGCAGGTCCAGCGCGACGAACTTGTCGTTGGCGGAGGCCTCCGGGTCGTCGATGATGCGGCGCAGCTGGGCGAGGTGGGCGGGGCGCAGGTAGTGCTGGATGTCGTGGACGGCCTCCTCGGCCAGCTTGCGCAGCGCCTCCGGCTCCACCTTGAGGAACGTCCGCCCGTCCGGCCCCTCGACGGTGGAGACACCCTCGGAGGTCACCAGCCGGTACGGGGTGGTGTCCTCGCCCTGGGGGAGCAGATCGGTATAGGCGAACTCAGCCATCGCAGGCCATTCCTCACTCGACAGACGACGACCCGCCGACGTTGGCGGGCCTTCCCAGCCTAGAACCTGTCCACAGCCCCGAACCTGTGAGGTAAGGCTCAGCCGGGGGTATCGCGATCTATCGTGTTTCGCTACGCTGCTGCCGTGGACCTTCAGAAGCAGACCGCTCCCGCTCCGGCTGCCGAACTGCGCGCCTCGGACGCCGACCGTGACCGTATCGCCGACATCCTGCGCGACGCACTGGCCGAGGGCCGGCTCACCGCCGACGAGCACGCCGAGCGCGTCGAGGGCGTGCTCGGCGCCAAGACCGTCGGCGAGCTGGAGGCCTTCATCCGGGACCTCCCGGCCGCCCACGCGCGCCGGGTGACCGTCTCCGCCCCGAGCCGCCCCACCGCGGGCGCCATCCCCGTCGACCCCGACGACAACGTCGTCGCCGTCTTCAGCAGCGCGGTCCGCAAGGGCCGTTGGCGCGCGGGCCGCCGCATCCACGCGTACGCGGTCTTCGGCAGCGTCGAGATCGACCTCAGCGAGGCCCTGTTCGAGTACCAGCAGGTCGTCATCAAGGCGATCTCCGTCTTCGGCAGCGTCGAGGTGCGCGTGCCGGAGAACGTGTCGCTGCGCGGCACCGGCGGCGGCGTGCTCGGCTCCTTCGAGGTGGACACCCTGGACGCGGCCGAGCCCGACGCCCCGGTGGTCTACCTCGACGGCTGGGCGGTCCTCGGCAGCATCGAGGGCCGGCCCCGGCGCGGCCGGCTCGTCGCCGACATCCTGGACCGCGTGCACCGCAAGGTGGACCGGACTTTGCACCGGCACCTGGAGCGTTGACGGACGTGAACGGCGGCCCCGCCCGGCGGACTTGACCGCGGGCGGGGGCCGGCCGCCGGGCGACGTGATCGAGCAGGACCGCGCGAAATCCAGCGGTTCGGAACTCAGTGCATAGGCGCGCGCACAGCGGGTAGGGCTTGCTGCATCGTCTCTTGGAGGGTGCCGTGGGAGTTCGCGGGGCCCGGCACGCCGGCCGCCCCCCTGCATCCCTCGGCACCTTCCAGCTCGCGAAGCCGTCGTCAGGAGTAGACCGTGCTGCAACCGCCGCATTCGTCCCTGCAGGTAGCTGCCGTTCCGGCCCAGCGGGTGCCAGCGCGAGACAGGGACCAGGACGCCCCCTGGCACACCGAGGCGGTGTGCCGACGCGACGAGGCCGGCCTGTTCTTCGCCCCCTCCAAGGAGCCGACCGCCGCCCGGCTGTCCCGCGAGGAGGCGGCCAAGCGGGTCTGCGCGCGCTGTCCTGTGATGGTCGAGTGCCGCGAACACGCACTGCTCCAGCCCGAGCCGTACGGCGTGTGGGGCGGCCTGACGGCGGCGGAGCGCCGCGTGGTGCTGGCCCGGCGCCGACGCCGTGACATGGAGCTGAAGAAGGCCGCGCGCGCGACGGGCCGCATAGCCGCGGCGGGCTGACCCCCGGGTCCCGGCCCGGCGAGCATGCAGAAAGGGCGCCCCTCCGCACCGGGGCGCCCCTTCTGGGACGGCGGCGGCCGTACCGCGTCAGCCGACGCGCGTCAGCCGCGCCGCGTCACTTGGCCCGGTCGAAGTCGATCGTGCTGTACGCCCGCAGCTTCCGCAGCCGGTGCTCGGAGTCGATCTTCCGTACCGTGCCCGACTTGGACCGCATCACGAGCGACTCGGTCAGCGCGGTCTCCGAGCGGTAGCGCACACCCCGCAGCAGCTCGCCGTCGGTGATGCCGGTCGCGACGAAGAAGACGTTCTCCCCGGACACCAGGTCGTCCGTGGTGAGCACCCGGTCCAGGTCGTGGCCCGCGTCGATCGCCCGCTGCCGCTCCTCGTCGTCCTTGGGCCACAGCTTGCCCTGGATCGTGCCGCCCAGGCACTTCACGGCGCAGGCCGAGATGATGCCCTCCGGGGTGCCGCCGATGCCGAGCAGCAGGTCCACGCCGGTGCCCTCGCGCAGCGCGTAGACCGACCCGGCCACGTCGCCGTCCGAGATCAGCTTGATCCGCGCGCCGGCGTCCCGGACCTCCTTGATCAGGCCCTCGTGGCGCGGCCGGTCCAGGATGACGACGGTGACGTCCTCGGGCGTGGACCGCTTGGCCTTGGCGATGCGGCGGATGTTCACCGCGACCGGCGCGTCGATGTCGACGAAGTCGGCGGCCTCCGGGCCGGTGACCAGCTTGTCCATGTAGAAGACGGCGGACGGGTCGAACATCGCGCCGCGCTCGGCGGCGGCCAGCACCGCGATGGCGTTGGGCATGCCCTTCGCGGTCAGCGTGGTGCCGTCGATCGGGTCGACGGCGATGTCGACCTCGGGCCCGGTGCCGTCCCCGACCTGCTCGCCGTTGAACAGCATGGGCGCCTCGTCCTTCTCGCCCTCACCGATGACGACGACGCCGTTCATCGACACGGTGGAGACGAGGGTCCGCATGGCGCGCACCGCGGCACCGTCGGCGCCGTTCTTGTCGCCGCGCCCGACCCAGCGGCCGGCGGCCATGGCGGCTGCCTCGGTCACCCGGACGAGCTCCAGGGCGAGGTTGCGGTCCGGGGCCTCGGACGGAACGTCAAGTTCGGACGGCAGATGATGATTCTCGGTCATCGGAGCGCACCTTTCTGATACGACGACGGCCGGATGAGGGTTTTCGCCTTCCGACTCTATCGTCAGTCCGACAAAATGAGCAGGGGACCCCACGGATGAGCGCGACCGGCACCTGCGACGATAGGGGCGTGGCAGGTTCGAAGGGCAAGCAGAAGACGGTCCGGGACATGGTCCTCTCCCTCGGGGTGATCATGATCGCGGCAGCGGTGATCTATGTGTTCCTCCCGCACGAGGACAAGGAACCCGACATCAAGCGGGTCGACTACCGCATCGAGCTGCTCACCGCGCGCCGCGCCGCCGCCTACCCGGTGGCCGCGCCGGAGGGGCTGCCGACGAGCTGGAAGGCCACCTCGGTCCGCTTCGACGCCGCGAAGTCCGACGCCTGGCACCTCGGGTTCCGCGCCCCCGACGGGGAGTACGTGACGGTCGAGCAGTCGACTCAGAAGCCCGGCGCGTTCATCAAGGACGCGAGCCAGGGCGCGAAGGCGACCGAGGTCACCGAGGAGATCTCCGGCCGCACCTGGACCCGCTACACCGGCGGCCGCTACGACGCGCTCGTCCTGAAGGGCCCCGACGGCTCGACCACGGTGGTGGCGGGGACGGGGTCGTTCGCCCAGCTGAAGACGATGGTGGGCGCGCTCAGGATGGCGTGAGGCGTCTTGCCGGGCGACCTCGTGCGCCCGTGCCCGAGCCCGTGCACGACGAAGGCCCCCGGCGTCCTGCCGGGGGCCTTCGCGGTGCCGGGTGTGGCTCAGACGGTCGTGACGACCTGCTCGTACGCCAGGCGCGGGGAGCGCGGGTAGGAGGCGTTCTCCCCGGGGCGGCCGATGTTGACGACCATCAGCGGGGTGTGGTCGTCGTCCAGGAACTCCTTGCGGACGCCCTCGAGGTCCACGCCGGTCATCGGGCCGGCGGCGAGCCCGGCCGCCCGGACGCCGACGATGAAGTACCCGGCCTGCAGGGCGGCGTTCAGCGCGGCGGAGTTCTCACGGACGACGCGCTCGCCGAAGAACGCGTCCTTGGCCTGCGGGAACGCCGGGAACAGGGTCGGCAGCTCCTCGTGGAACTCGTTGTCCGCGGAGAGGATCGCGACCAGGGGCGCGGTGGCCGTCTTGGCCCGGTTGCCCTCGGCCATGTGCGCGACCAGGCGCTCGCGGGCCTCGGCGGAGCGGACCAGGGTGATGCGCAGCGGCGTCTGGTTGAAGGCGGTGGGGCCGTACTTGACCAGGTCGTAGATCGCCTGCACCTGCTCGTCGGTCACCGGCTCGTCGGTGAAGGTGTTCGCGGTGCGGGCCTCGCGGAACAGCAGGTCCTGGGCGGCGGGGTCAAGAACGAGAGACATGCGGGAACTTTCCTCGGTGGTGCGTCCGGCGCGGGATCGCCGGACCGGTGGACGGCTGCGACGATACGCCGAAGAAGTTCAACCTTCAACTAAGGTGGGGGTGTGGTGATCGGCTTCACAGGCAGGCCGGAGCAGGCCGAGGCGGCCTTGAGCGGGCCGGAAGCCGGCCCGGACGGGGGCGCTCCGCACACCCCCGCTCCGCTACTCGTCCTCGTCCGTCCCCTCCGCGGCTTCCTCCTCCGCGAGGGCCGCGTCCAGCCGAGCCCGGGCTCCCTCCAGCCAGCGCCGGCACACCTTGGCCAGCTCCTCGCCGCGCTCCCACAGCGCCAGGGACTCTTCGAGGGTCGTCCCGCCCGCCTCCAGCCGCCGCACGACCTCGATCAGTTCGTCGCGCGCCTGCTCGTAGCCGAGCGCCTCGTCCACCTTGCCGGTCATCGACCCGTCCCGTCCGTCATCCGCCCTGTCCGTCGTGTCCCTCATCGGCTCGCTCACCCGTCGACCCGTACCGTGAACTCGCCGTCGGCGACCCGGGCGCGCAGCGCCTCGTCCGCCGTCACCTCGCCCGGACCGCGCACCACGTGCCCGTCCGCCCGCTGCAGGACCGCGTACCCGCGCCGCAGCGTCATCGCCGGGGACAGCGCCACCACGCGCGCGTGCGTGTGCGTCAGCTCCGACTCCGCGCGGTCCAGCAGGTGCCCCAGGCAGCGTCGGCCGCGGTCGGCGAGGGAGGCGACCTGGTCGGCCCGCTCGTCGATCATCCGGTGCGGATCCTGTATCGCCGGGCGCGCGAGCGCGTGGGCGAGCCCGCGCTCCTCCCGGTCCACCAGTGCCCCGACGCACCGCCGCGCCCGGTCCCGCAGCGCGCGCACGCGCTGCATCTCCTCGCCGACGTCCGGCACGACCTTCTTGGCCGCGTCGGTCGGCGTGGACGCGCGCAGGTCCGCCACGTGGTCCAGGAGCGGGCTGTCGGGCTCGTGACCGATGGCCGAGACCACCGGCGTACGGCACTCGGCGACCGCACGCACCAGCTGCTCGTCCGAGAACGGCAGCAGGTCCTCCACGCTGCCCCCGCCGCGCGCGACGATGATCACGTCCACGTCGTCCAGCGCGTCCAGCTCCTTCACGGCCTGCACGACCTGCGGGACCGCGTGCACGCCCTGCACGGCGACGTTGCGCACCTCGAAGCGGACGGCGGGCCAGCGGTGCCGGGCGTTCTCCAGCACGTCCCGCTCGGCGGCCGAGGCCCGGCCGCAGACCAGCCCGACGAGCTGCGGCAGGAACGGCAGCGGCTTCTTGCGCTCCGGCGCGAACAGGCCCTCCGCGGCCAGCGACTTCTTCAGCTGCTCCAGGCGCGCGAGCAGCTCGCCCATCCCCACCGGCCGGATCTCGGCGGCCCGCAGCGACAGCTGGCCGCGCGGGGCGTACCACTCCGGCTTCGCGTGCAGCACCACGCGCGCGCCCTCGCCCACGATGTCGGCGACGGCGTCGAACACCTGCCGGTAGCAGGTGACGCTCACGGAGATGTCGTACGACGGGTCGCGCAGCGTCAGGAACACGACGCCCGCGCCCGGACGCCGCGACAACTGGGTGATCTGCCCCTCGACCCAGATCGCGCCGAGCCGGTCGATCCACCCCCCGATGAGCCGCGACACCGCACCGACGGGCAGCGGGGCGTCCGCGGACGTGTTCACAGCCATGCGGCGAGCGTAACGGCAGGCACCGACAGCCCGGGGCAGGAGATCTTCGGGCCCCGGGGCGCGGCCTTACGATGGGACCCATGACCGCTTCGCCTGGCCGCCGTGTCCTGCTCGCCGCCCCCCGTGGCTACTGCGCCGGTGTGGACCGCGCCGTGATCGCCGTCGAGAAGGCCCTCGAACAGTACGGGGCCCCCGTCTACGTCCGGCACGAGATCGTGCACAACAAGTACGTCGTGCAGACCCTCGAGAGGAAGGGCGCCGTCTTCGTCGAGCGCACGGAGGAGGTGCCGCCCGGCAGCATCGTGATGTTCTCCGCGCACGGCGTCGCCCCCGTCGTCCACGAGGAGGCCGCGCGCGGCCGGCTCGCCACCATCGACGCGACCTGCCCGCTGGTGACGAAGGTGCACAAGGAGGCCGTGCGCTTCGCCAACGACGACTTCGACATCCTGCTCATCGGGCACGAGGGCCACGAGGAGGTCATCGGCACGTCCGGCGAGGCCCCCGACCACATCCAGCTCGTCGACGGCCCCGAGGACGTCGCCAAGGTCGAGGTCCGCGACCCCTCCAAGGTCGTCTGGCTGTCCCAGACCACGCTCTCCGTGGACGAGACCATGGAGACGGTCGACGCCCTGAAGGAGAAGTTCCCGCAGCTCATCTCCCCGCCCAGCGACGACATCTGCTACGCCACGCAGAACCGTCAGCTCGCCGTCAAGCAGATGGGCGCGGAGGCCGAGCTGGTCATCGTGGTCGGCTCCCGCAACTCCTCCAACTCCAAGCGCCTGGTCGAGGTCGCCAAGCTCGCGGGCGCGCGCGACGCGTACCTGGTCGACTTCGCCGACGAGATCGACGAGGCCTGGCTGGAGGGCGTGACCACGGTCGGCGTCACCTCGGGCGCGTCCGTGCCGGAGATCCTCGTCGAGCAGGTCCTGGAGTTCCTCGCCGCGCGCGGGTACGGCGACGTGGAGATCGTCAAGGCGGCCGAGGAGTCGATCACCTTCTCGCTCCCCAAGGAGCTGCGCCGCGACCTGCGCGCGGAGGCGGCGTCCCTGGTGGCCGAGCGCGGCGGGGCGGGCGTGGCGGAGCCGAACTCCGCGGAGTGAACCGGGGGCTGCCGTGACCGTCGGTGGGCCGTCGTAACGTGGAGCCATGCAGATCTTCGGTGTGGACATCGGCGGGTCAGGGATCAAGGGCGCCCCTGTGGACCTGGACAAGGGCGACCTCGCGGCCGAGCGCTTCAAGGTGCTCACCCCGCACCCGGCCACGCCCGACGGCGTGGCCGACGGCGTACAGCAGGTCGTCGAGCACTTCGGCTGGACGGGACCGGTCGGGCTGACCTTCCCGGGCGTGGTCACCGGCGGGGCCACGGTCCGCACCGCCGCCAACGTCGACAAGAGCTGGGTCGACACGGACGCGCGCGCGTTGTTCGCCGACCGGCTCGGCGGCCTGCCGGTGACGGTCGTCAACGACGCCGACGCGGCGGGCATCGCCGAGATGAGCTTCGGCGCGGGCAAGGGCCGCAAGGGCACCGTCATCCTGCTCACCTTCGGCACCGGCATCGGCAGCGCCGTCTTCACCGACGGCGTCCTCGTGCCCAACACCGAGCTCGGCCACCTCGAGCTGCACGGCCACGACGCGGAGAAGCGCGCCTCCAGCAAGGCCAAGGAGGACGAGGACCTCAGCTGGGAGCACTGGGCGCACCGCGTCCAGAAGTACCTCGCCCACGTCGAGATGCTCTTCTCGCCCGAGCTGTTCATCATCGGCGGCGGGGTCAGCCGCAAGGCCGCCAAGTTCCTGCCCCACGTCGAGGGCATCCGGGCGGAGATCGTCCCGGCCGAGCTGCAGAACAACGCGGGGATCGTGGGCGCGGCGATGCGGGCGGCGCAGGGGGAGGGGCAGAGCGAGGGGTGAACCCACGGGCCCGCTCGGCGCGGTCGGCGGCCACCTCGCGCGGGCAGGACGCTCAGAGACCGCCGGCCATCCCGCGCGGGCAGGACGCTCAGGAGGCCGCCGGCCACCCCGCGTGGGCAGGACGCCCAGGAGGTCGCCGGCCGACGGCCACCTCGCGCGGGCCGCTTGCTCAGGGGGCCGTCGGCCGACGGCCACCTCGCGCGGGCCGGTTGCTCAGGAGGCCGCCGGCTGACGGCGGCTCCGGGCCCGCCGGTGGGCGACCAGGACCACCCGGCGGGCGAGCACCAGCAGGGCGGCGACCAGCGTCCCGGCGTACAGCCACACGGCCTGCGTGGCGAGCGCGGTGAGCAAGCCCATCGCGTACGACCCGGGGCCCCCGTCGCCGTCGGCCACGGGGAACAGCCCCACGGCGAAGGCGATCGGCAGGACGACCGGCGCGACCAGCAGGTCGCCCGGCCGCACCCACAGCGCGGTCAGCACGGACACGGGCAGGAACAGCACGCCGTACGCCGTCAGCGACGCCCCGCCCAGCCACCGGTCGAGGAACCCGAGCCCCAGCATCAGCGCCAGGGTGAGGACCCCGAGCCCGAGCGCGGTGAGCCGGGCGTGGGGCGGCCGGCGCGGGGAGGGTTCCGGGGCGGCGGGCGCGGGGGGCCGTACGCCGTCGGCCGGCTGCCGGGGCGGCCCGCCGGGCCGGGGCCGCGGGGGCTTGCCGGCACGGGGAGCGGCCCCGGAGGCGCCGGGCGTCCCGCTGCGCCGGGAAGCGGACGCACCCGGGGAGCGGGGAGTCCGCCGGGCCGGGCGGGGCCGGCGGGAACCGGGGGAGCGACCGGAAGGCGAGCCACCCGAGGCCTCGCCCCCGTCGACGCGCGGGGAGCCGTCCGACCGGCCGGCCGCATCCGCCCGCGCGGCGTCACGCGGACGCCCCAGCGAGCCCGACGGCCGAGGCGACGCCTCACCCCCACCCCCGGTTCTGCCTCTGTTCCTGCTCCCGCCCTTGCCTCCGCCCCCGGCCGCGCGGGCCGACTGGGGTGGCAGGGGCGAGGTGCCGGACCGTGTTCCGTGCTGCTGTGAGGGGCGCGTTCCGTATTGCTCCACTGCTCCAACCTAGGTCTGCTTATGTGCCGAATCGGGCGCGGGACACGCCGTGGGAGGGACAGTGGCCAAGCGTTCGACAGCTCCGCCGGTCCGGGCGCGCGCACGCCGTAGACTGGTGGATCGGCCGGTCCCCTGGCCCCCTGGCCCTCACCACATACGGGAAGTCGCAACGTGTCGCTCACGATCGGAATCGTCGGTCTGCCGAATGTCGGCAAGTCGACCCTGTTCAACGCCCTGACCAAGAACGACGTGCTGGCGGCCAACTACCCGTTCGCCACGATCGAGCCGAACGTCGGCGTGGTCGGCGTCCCGGACCCGCGCCTGGCCAAGCTCGCGGAGATCTTCAAGTCGGAGCGGGTTCTGCCGGCGACGGTCGACTTCGTGGACATCGCGGGCATCGTGCGCGGCGCCTCGGAGGGCGAGGGCCTGGGCAACAAGTTCCTGGCGAACATCCGTGAGTCCGACGCGATCTGCCAGGTCATCCGCGCCTTCAAGGACGAGAACGTCGTCCACGTCGACGGCAAGGTCTCGCCGAAGGACGACATCGAGACGATCAACACCGAGCTGATCCTGGCCGACCTGCAGACGATCGAGAAGGTGCTGCCCCGCCTCCAGAAGGAGTCGCGGATCAAGAAGGACGTGGCGCCCAAGGTCAAGGCCGTCGAGGAGGCCAAGGAGATTTTGGAGAAGGGCGACACGCTCTTCGGCCACGGCATCCTCCAGGGCAGCGAGCGGGCCGAGCTCCTGCACGACCTGCACCTGCTGACCACGAAGCCCTTCCTCTACGTGTTCAACGTCGACGAGGACGAGCTGGTCGACGAGGACTTCAAGAACGAGCAGCGCGCCCTGGTCGCCCCCGCCGAGGCGATCTTCCTGAACGCCAAGCTGGAGGCGGACCTCGCCGAGCTGGACGAGGAGGAGGCGCTGGAGCTGCTGGAGTCGGTCGGCCAGCACGAGCCCGGCCTCGCGACCCTCGCGCGCGTCGGCTTCAACACCCTGGGCCTGCAGACCTACCTCACGGCCGGCCCCAAGGAGTCCCGCGCCTGGACCATCAAGAAGGGCGCGACGGCCCCCGAGGCCGCGGGAGTCATCCACACCGACTTCCAGAAGGGCTTCATCAAGGCGGAGGTCATCTCCTTCCCCGACCTGGTCGAGACCGGCTCGGTCACCGAGGCCCGAGCGAAGGGCAAGGCCCGCATGGAGGGCAAGGAGTACGTGATGCAGGACGGCGACGTGGTGGAGTTCCGCTTCAACGTCTGACACGGCCGGCGAAAGGACGTCTGACCTGCGATTGAGCGGGTCGGGCGGCCTTTGCGTTCCGCACGGAGTCGGCAGTGTGTTGTCGCCGGTCAGCGCGCGGGGGAGCGGCTACGCCGCTTCGTCGACCTGCGGCTGACATCGGCGGACTGGTGCGCGTACGCCTTGCCGACCGTGGCCCGGGTCCGTTCCTCGGAGTCCGGCCACAGGTGGGTGGGCCGGCTCAACGACAGAGCTTCATGATGGTGTCGTCGAAATCAGGGAACTCCTGTGTGGCCTGCGCGATGATCGCCGTGGCCGACGCGCGGCGGTCTGGAGCGAATTGCTCCGCGATAGCCGCCAGGTCGCCATTGGCCTGGGGAGCCCAATCCGGCTCGGGCTCGTATGAGGTGGCTGCTTCCCACGGGCCGAAGCCGTCAGCCAGCAGCCACAGGAAGGCACCCAGGTCGCGAGCGGCAACGCCTGTCTCTCCTTCGGACCCCAGAAAGACAACGGGCTGCTCCACCAGTTCCCGACCTGGACGAACCAGCCAGAACGCTGCGTACCCACCGGTGCCATCCTGGCCGAATACGCGGAAGCTGTCGCCGTTCAGCTCGCCGTTGCCCGTCCACGCGCGGAACCACTCGGTGGTCTCTTCGGCAGACAGGAAGGACTCGTAGGGTTCGAAGTCGACACCGTCCTCGCCGATGCACTCGAGCCGGACCGCCATGGCAGCGGCAAGCGCGGCGGGGAACTGGCGATCTCCGTTCGTGGTCATGCGAAGACAGTAGCGATGGGTTCGGGCTTGGCAGCGCTGCCCGCTCCTCATTGACCTCCAGCCGAGTCGAGGTCGAACGACAAGGTCAGCCATCGTCGTCCACGCCTCCTTGCAGTGCCCACCCGCCGCCCACTCGCGGTCGGTCGTGTTGCCGCTCTCCAGCAGGCCGATCACGTAGCCGTAGCCGATCTACTCAGGGTCCTGGAGCAGCATCGGTTACCACTCCGGCTACAGGTCCGTACGGTCGATCCAGGTGAGCGCGACGAAGACGTCGTCACCGGCGGGAGCTTCGGAGGCTTCCAGCAGGGACCAGGCACGGGACTCTTCGACCAGGTGGTCCCAAGGTGCGGTCCAGTCGAGTTCCCACTCCAGCCCAGGCCCGGGGATGCCGTACGTGCGACCGGCGTCCACCCGCCAGAACTGGGAGTAGAGGATCACCTGGGCATGGTCGGCGAGGTCGTTGATGATCTCGGTGATGCGGGCCGAGGGCCAGCCGGGGGCGTCGTCCGCGGTGGTGGCGCGCAGATGCGCGGTGAGCGGTGGGACGACAGGGGTGCGGGCACCGAGTTCGGTCAGCGCCCAGCGGATGCCGACGGATTCGGTCGCGTCCGGTGGGATCGCCCGTTCCAGGCACGCGCGGTACGCACGGCGCAGGGGCTCGACGGCGCCGTGGATCTCCAGGCTCGCCAGGGCCATGGCTGCCCATTCGCGAACGGTCGGGTTGTCGCTGTCCAGCAGGCCGATGAGAGCGGGGCCGCAACGGGGATCCCCGACCTCTTCGAAGACCTCGATGGCGGTCAGCTGACCGAAGGTGCCGAGGGAGGGCAGGCCGGTGATGACGGCGGGTAGGGCGTCGGCGCCGATCCAGATCAGCTCCGCGCGGGCGTCGTAGGACTCTTCGGCCTTGCCGTCGAGTTGCTGGACGAGTGCCTCGATGGGGGAGGTCATGACGCGCAGTTTCGCGCCCGTTCTCTTCGGTGTGCCATGCGTTTCTCCGCCGCCCCGGCCGCCTACCCGGGCAGTCCGCAGCCACCCGCAGGGATGCGCCGTCTCAGCCGAGCCACTCGGCGCACGATGCTAATCTGCATGTTACTAACATGCGCGTTAGTAACATTATCTGAGATTGGGTCGCGGTGGTGGATTTCGTAGGTCGTCGGCAAGAGCTGGCCACGCTCGAGCGGGAGCTGCGGAAAGTGGCGGCGGCCGTCGGTGGGGAGCGGCCCGGGCGGTGTGTCATGTTGCGGGGACGGCGCCGGGTGGGCAAGTCGCGCTTGGTCGAGCGGTTCGCGGAGCGGTCTGGAGCGCCGTTCCTGTTCTACGCGGCGACGGGTTCGTCCCCTCGGGACGATCTGGCGCGGCTGGCCCGGGACGCCGAGGCGTCGACGCTGCCCCTGGCGGGGTTGGTGGCCGCCGCACGGCCGGAGAGCTGGGACGCCGCGTTCGAGGTGCTGGCCGCGGCACTGCCCGCCGACCGGGCGAGTGTGCTGGTCATCGATGAGGTGCCGTACCTGATGGACGACGGGGGTGCCTTCGAGGGGATGCTGCAGCGGGCGTGGGACCGGGTGCTGGAAGCCAAGCCGGTGCTGCTGGTCCTCATCGGCTCCGATCTGTCGATGATGGAAGCCCTGAACAGCTACGGGCGCCCCTTCCACCAGCGCGGCCGGGAGATGGTGCTCGGACCGCTGAACCCCGCCGAGGTCGGGCGGATGCTCGGGCTGGAGCCCGCTGACGCCTTTGACGCCGCGCTGGTCACCGGCGGGCTGCCGCTGATCTGCGCGGAGTGGCCGCACGGGGCCGGCCTCTGGGACTTCCTCGGTGAGGCGCTGAACGACCCCGTCTCGGCCCTGCTGGTGTCGGCCGAGCGCTCGCTGGCCGCCGAGTTCCCGCCGCAGGCCCAGGCACGGACGGTGCTCGCCGCCATCGGCAGCGGCGAGCGGACCTTCACTAACATCGCCCGCGCGGCCGGTGGGATCGGGGCCACGCCGTTGCAGCGAGCGCTGGAGCTGCTCACGGAGAAGCGGATCGTCGCAGCCGAACTGCCCGTGTCACCGCGTCCGTCGAAGGACCGCCGCTACCGGGTGGCCGATCCCTACCTGCGGTTCTGGCTGCACCTGATCGGCCCGTCCATCGAGGAGATCGAACGGGGCCGCGGCGACCTGACGCTGGCGCGGGTTCGGCACAACTGGACCAGTTGGCGCGGCCGGGCGATCGAACCGTTGGTCCGTGAGGCGCTCGCCCGGACACTGCCCGACGACCGGCTGCCCGCGGCGCCGGCGGTGGGCGGCTACTGGACCCGCACCAACGACGTCGAGATCGACATCGTCGGGGCGGACCGGGCACCCATCGCCAAGGAGCTCCTCTTCGTGGGTTCCATCAAGTGGCTGGAACAGTCGCCCTTCGACCGGCACGATGCGGCGGCCCTCCACCGGCACCGGGCCGCCCTCACCGCCGAACCCCTCCCGGTCATGGCGGTCTCGCGCAGCGGGATCGACTGTCCGGGACTCGACGCCGCCTACGGCCCGGCCGACCTGCTGACGGCTTGGCCGCTCTGAACGGCGGTTCGCGGGCATGGCCCGGCCTCTGCGGTGCGCGGCACCGCGTCACCCGGCCCCCGACGGCGTCACCGCCTCGCGGCACGCCCCCGCATACCCCCTCACCAGCGGCCGCTCCCCGTCCGTGCGGCGCCACGCCAGGGCGTAGCGGGTCGGGGGGAGGTCGGGGACCGGGCGGGTCACGACGCCGCCCAGGGTGATCAGGGAGGCGTTGCCCGCGGCGATCAGGCAGATGCCCAGGCCGGCGACCAGGGCCTCGTACGTCTCCTCCGTGCCGGCGATCTCCGCGCCGATGCGGGGCGGGCGGCCGGCGCGTTCGGGCAGGGCCAGCCAGTGGTCGCGCAGGACGCCCGCGCTGGGCGGCAGCGCGAGGAACGGCTCGTCGGCCAGGTCCGCGAAGGCGATCTCGGCGCGCGCGGCCAGCGGGTGCGTCTCGGGCAGGGCGACCAGGCGGGGTTCCTCGGCGAGCACCGTCCAGTCGTAGCGCCGTTCGTCGGGCAGCGGCAGCCACACGAAGGCGACGTCCGACGTGCCGTCCGCCAGGCCCGCCGTCGGGTCCTGCCAGCCGACCTGGCGCAGCCGCAGCTCCGCCTCCGGGTGGGCCGCCGTGAAGCGGGAGCGGATCGACGGCAGCAGGCCGCCCCGGCCCGGGCTGGTGCTCATGCCCACCGTCAGGGTGCTGCGCTGCGCCGTCTTCGCCCGCTCCACCTCCGCCCAGCCGTCCTCCCACGCGGCCAGCACCCGCCGCGCGTGCGCCAGCAGCGCCGTTCCCGCCGGGGTCAGCTCCACCCCGTGCCGGTCGCGGCGGAACAGCGCGGTGCCCAGCTGCCGTTCGAGCGCGCGTACCTGCTTGCTCAGCGCGGGCTGGGAGACGTACAGCCGTTCCGTCGCGCGCGTGAAGTGCAGGTCCTCGGCGACCGCGACGAAGTAGCGCAGGTCCCGTACGTGCACGTCCGTGGTCATGCCCATCGGTTATCACCATGGGTCTTGGACCCACAACTCCTTTCCGGCGCAGTCTGGTGCCGTAACCGCGATCCAGGAGGAGTTCCCATGCACAAGGTCTGGCTGGTCACCGGCGCGAGCAGCGGGTTCGGGCGGGCGATCACCGAGGCGGCCGTCGCCGCCGGTGACGTGGTCGTCGGTGCGGCCCGGCGGCCCGAGGCGCTGGACGACCTCGTCGCCGCGCACCCCGACCAGGTGGAGGCCCTGCGGCTCGACGTCACCGACGTGGCGGCGGCCGAGGCGGCCGTACGGGACGTCATCGACCGGCACGGACGGCTCGACGTCCTCGTCAACAACGCCGGCCGCACCCACGTCGGCGCCTTCGAGGAGACCACCGACGCCGAACTGCGCGAGCTGTTCGACCTGCACGTCTTCGGGCCCGCCGCGCTCACGCGCGCGGTGCTGCCGCACCTGCGCGAGCGCCGGTCGGGGGCGATCGTGCAGATGAGCAGCATGGGCGGGCAGATGTCCTTCGCCGGCTTCTCGGCGTACAGCGGGACCAAGTTCGCCCTGGAGGGCCTGTCCGAGGGACTGGCCGACGAGGTACGGGAGTTCGGCATCAAGGTGCTCGTCGTCGAACCCGGCGCCTTCCGGACCTCGCTGTTCGAGACCGCGCGGGCCGGCGTCAGCGAGGACAGCGGCGTGTACGCCTCGGTGCGCGCGACCCGCGACGCCGTCTCCGGCGGGCACGGCAGCCAGCCCGGCGACCCCGCCAAGGCCGCCGCCGTCGTCCTCGCCGCCCTCGACGCCGACGACACCCCGCTCCACCTGCCGCTCGGCGACGACGGCGTCACCGCGGTCCTCGGCAAACTGGACGCCGTCCGCGCCGAGATCGCCGCCTGGGAGGACCGCAGCCGCGCCACCGCCTTCGACGACTGACCACGGCCGCCGCGGGCCCGTTGTCAGCGGCAGGTGCGAGCATGGGCAGTTCGAGCCGAACTGCGGGTGCGTACGGGGGTGTCATGGGGGAGAGCGAGCAGGCCGGGGCCGCGGCGGCGCCCGTCGGCCGACGGGCTCGCGACCTGCACGCGCAGGGCGTGGCGCTGTACGACGCCGCCCGCACCCTGCGCGCCGACCACCAGCGTGCCCTGGACGCCGTACGGTCCGCGCTCGCCCCGCTGCGGGACGAACTGGTCGCCCAGGAGCTGGAGTCGATCCCGCTCGCCCGGCTGAAGGACGTCACCGAGGGCAGGCTGCGGCTCGGCGCGCTGGAGGCGGCGGGGCTGGGGTCGGTGCGCGCGGTGCACGAGGCCGAGCGCCACGAGCTGCGGCAGATCCCCGGCGTCGGCGCCCAGACCGCCGACCAGGCGCTGGCCGCGGCCCGGCAGATCGCCCGCGCGGTGGAGCAGACCGTCTCCGTGCGCATCGACGTCGACCATCCCGAGCCGCGCACGGCCGCCCTGGTCGGCGCGCTGTACCGGCTCGTCGAGGCCGGACCCGAGCTGCGCCGCGCCGTCGACACCGCCGAGCGCTACGAACGCCGGCTGACCGAGCTGCTGCCCGCGGTCCGCCCAACCGTCAGCAGGCTGCGGCTCGCGCTCGCCGGACGGGAGCGCAGGGAGGCCGCGCTGGCCGCCGCGGTGGAGCTGCGCGCGCTGACCGCGGAGGCCGCCGCCCTGGAGGTCCGACTGCGGCTCGCCCAGGCCGGCGCGGACCTGCTGCGCCAACCGGCCTCCGAGATCGAGGCGTGGGTCGACTTCGAGGTCCGCTCCGCCGAGTACTACAGCCTGCTCGCCGAGGTCTCCGCACACCGTACGGACGCGGCGGCCGCCGAAGGGTTCGTGCCGTCCGAGATCGCCGAGCGGGTGCGCGCCCAGCCGCTGGACGACACCCACCGCCGGGTCTCCCTGCGCGGCTACCAGTCCTTCGGCGCCCGGTTCGCGCTCGCCCAGCGGCGGGTGGTCCTGGGCGATGAGATGGGGCTCGGCAAGACCGTCCAGGCGATCGCCGCGCTGGCCCACCTCGCGGCCGGCGGGCGCACCCACTTCCTGGTGGTCTGCCCGGCCGGCGTCCTCATCAACTGGACCCGCGAGATCCGCGCCCGCAGCACCCTCAAGGCCGTCCCGGTGCACGGGCCGGACCGGCAGGACGCGTACGCGCGCTGGCGCGAGGGCGGGGGCGTGGCGGTCACCACCTTCGACGTCCTGCACACGCTGGCCCCGGACCCGGCCCGCGTCCCCGCCCTGCTCGTCGTCGACGAGGCGCACTACGTCAAGAACCCCGAGACCCGCCGCGCCCGTACGGTCGCCGCGTGGACGGAGCGCTGCGACCGCGTGCTGTTCCTCACGGGTACGCCGATGGAGAACCGCGTCGAGGAGTTCCGCGCCCTGGTCCGCCTCCTCCAGCCCGGGCTGCTGCCCGCGATCCGCGTCAGCGACGCGGTGGCGGGCCCGCACGCGTTCCGCACGGCGGTCGCGCCCGCGTACCTGCGCCGCAACCAGCAGGACGTGCTCACCGAGCTGCCCGCGCTGCTGGTGGTCGACGAGTGGGAGGAGTTCAGCGCGGCCGACGAGGAGGCGTACCGCGCGGCGGTCGCCAGGGGGAACTTCATGGCGATGCGCCGGGCCGCCTACGCCGATCCCGCGAAGTCCGCCAAGCTGGAGCGGTTGCGCGAACTGGTCGCGGAGGCGGCCGCCAACGGCCTGAAGGTCGTGGTGTTCTCGTACTTCCGCGACGTGCTGGAAGCCGTACGGGAGGCCCTCGCCGAGCCCGAGCCGGGCGGCACACCACTGGACGGGACGCCGGACGACCCGCCGGCGGAACCGGGCACGGCGCTCTTCGGGCCGATATCCGGCTCCGTGCCGGCCGCCCGGCGGCAGCAGATGGTCGACGCGTTCACGGCCGCCGACGGGCACGCCGTGCTGCTCTCCCAGATCCAGGCGGGCGGTGTCGGCCTCAACCTGCAGGCCGCGTCCGTGGTCGTGCTGTGCGAGCCGCAGGTCAAGCCGACCCTGGAGCACCAGGCCGTGGCCCGTGCCCACCGCATGGGCCAGGTCCGCCCGGTCCAGGTGCACCGGCTGCTGACCCCGGACAGCGTCGACGACCGGATGCTGCGGATCCTCGCCGACAAGGACCGACTCTTCGACGCCTACGCCCGCCGCAGCGACACGGCCGACGCCACCCCGGACGCGGTCGACGTCTCCGACGACGGCCTCGCGCGCCGCATCGTGGAGGAGGAGCAACAACGACTCGCGGAGACACGCGCGACACCGTAGGACGGTCGGACGGCGACCGCGGGGAGGACCGGGTGACGGTCGGGTGCCGGCCGTCCGGTGGCCGACAGGGTGTGGCCCCTGCTCACGCCTCGTCCCGGGCCGGCTGCGGGTAGCCGATCTGGGCGAGGTCGTCGGCCAGGTCTGCGAGGGCGACCTCACCGTTCAGCGATGCCACGAGCTCCTGGTCGAGCGGTCGCAAGGCGTAGACGGCGCACACCGCTTCCAGGTCCATGGGGACCTCGTAGTAGTCCTCGGCGAAGCGCTGGAACGCCTCCGGTGAGCGGTCGACCAGGAGCCCGAACAGGCCCGTTGCCCCGTCGGGGTCGGAGCAGTCGGCGGGGAAGTCGATCACGCCGTGCCGCCACCGGTCATCCGTCACCTCCCGGCACAGGCAGGCCGTCACGACGGGGACGTCGTCCTCGTCGGTGAACGCCGGTTCCTCCACGAAGGGCCTGAAGACCTCCGGAACGTCGTCGATCACTCCCGGCCAGGGCTCGGCATCGTTGTGGTAGGGGCTCATGGGTGCCTCGTGGGCGAACCCGCGAACGCAGGCCCCGGCCGCCGAGAACACGATGGAGTACTCGTCCCCCGAGCCGTCGCGCATCGACGCCATCTCCTCGCCGTCGGCCCAGCGGGCGTCGAAGGAGTGGTACCGGCTTTCCAGGTCCGGGCTCAGGATCGCGTCGAGCATCGCCAGCGAGCGGCACAGGTTCCGCAGCTCGGCGGGGGAAGGGAGTCGGCCGGCTATCTCGTGGACGGTCACGGGCCCATCCAACCCGATGTCACTGACATCCTGACGGTCCTCCAGATACCGTCCGCCGCCGCCCGGATCGTCCGGTTCCCGGTCCGCGTTCCGGCGCGGGCGCTCACGCGCTTACCATGCGCCCAGTCGTCCTTCCCCCGGCCGCGCGTCGTACGTCCGTTCCCGTGTGCGCCGGGGTCCCACTGTTGGAAAGCAGGAGCACGGTAGCCGTGTCCATACCCCCGCCCCCCGGGCCGCACGAGCCGCAGGACCCGTTCCGGGCTCCGCAGGCACCCAGTTCGCCCGGCGCGCAGCCGCCCGGCGGCCCCTACGGCCCGTACCCGCAGGGCCCGTACGGGGCGCCGTACCCGGGCTGGGGGCAGGGCTACACGCCGTACAACCGGCAGGCGCCCGTGAACGGCGTGGCCATCGCCGCGTTGGTGCTCGGCGTCATGTGCTTCCTGCCGGCGGTCGGCCTGGTCCTCGGCATCGTCGCCCTCGTGCAGATCCGCAGGAAGGGCGAGCGCGGCAAGCCCCTGGCGATCGTCGGGGCGGTGCTGTCGTCCCTCGGCCTCGCCCTGTGGATCGTGTCGCTGAGCACCGGCGCCGCCTCCGCGGTGTGGGACGGCTTCAAGGAGGGCTTGAGCGGCAACGCGAGCCTGTCGCTGGAGAAGGGCGACTGCTTCGACGTGCCGGGGGGCGACTTCGACTCCGAGGTCTACGACGTCGACACCGTCCCCTGCTCCGGCGTCCACGACGCCGAGGTGTTCGCGGTCGTACCGGTCACCGGGGACACCTACCCCGGCGACAGCAAGGTCGCGGACCTCGCCGAGGACCGCTGCTGGGACCTGCAGACCGCGTACGCGACGGACCCGTGGGCCCTGCCCGACACCATCAGCGTCTACTACCTGACCCCCACCAGCGACACCTGGGAGTTCGGCGACCGCGAGATCACCTGCACCTTCGCGGACGAGGACGGGTCGGGCGCCCTCACCACCTCGCTGCGCGCCGACGCCTCGACGCTCGACGCCGACCAACTGGCCTTCCTGCACGCGATGAACGCGCTCGACGAGGTCCTCTACCAGGAGCCCGACGACTACGCCGAGGAGGACCTCGGCACCAACCAGGGCTGGGCGCAGGACGTCCACGAAACCCTGGGCGCGCAGGTCACCGCCCTGCGCGCCCACACCTGGCCGGCCGCGGCACAGGCCCCCGTCGCCGCCCTGGTCAAGGACATGAAGGCCGCGCAGAAGGAGTGGGGAAAGGCGGCCGCGGCCGACGACGCGGACGCGTACTACGAGCACTACGACGCCGGGTACGAGTACGTCGACGGCGACACCACCGTCGCCGCCCGCCGGGCCCTGGGGCTGGCCACCACCCCGCCCACCTACGACGACGGCTCCGGCGACGGGTCGCGGGACGGTTCCGAGGACGGCGGCGCCGGCTCGGACGCGGGCGGCGAGGGCGCCAGCGTGTAAGCGCGGCCGCAGCGGGGAGAAAGTGCCTGCGCAAAGACCTCTCCCGCAGATGTCATCACTTCGAGTGATTCCCTGGCCTTTGCTTGCACGGGCGAACCCACGGTTGCCACGCTGTTGCTGTCTGTACAACCTGATGGGAGCGGCCAGTGACATTCGGTGAGCAGCCGGCGTACCTGCGCGTCGCAGGTGATCTCCGCAAGAAGATCGTCGACGGTTCACTGCCACCCCACACCCGCCTCCCGTCCCAGGCCAGGATCCGCGAGGAGTACGGCGTCTCGGACACCGTCGCCCTGGAGGCCCGCAAGGTCCTGATGGCCGAGGGCCTGGTGGAGGGACGCTCCGGATCCGGGACGTACGTGCGCGAGCGGCCGGTGCCCCGCCGCGTCCACCGCTCCGGCTACCGACCGACCGGCGGGGCCACGCCGTTCCGGCAGGAGCAGGCCGACGCGGAGGCCCGCGGGACCTGGGAGTCCCGCAGCGAGCAGGTCGAGGCGAGCGTAGTGATCGCCGAGCGGCTGGGCATCCAGCCGGGCGACCGGGTCATGCGCACCAAGTACGTGTTCCGGGAGGCGGGGGAGACCATGATGCTCTCCACCTCCTGGGAGCCCCTCGCCGTCACCGGCCGCACGCCCGTGATGCTGCCCGAGGAAGGGCCCCTCGGCGGCATGGGCGTCGTCGAGCGCATGCGGGCCATCGACGTCATCGTCGACAACGTCACCGAGGAGGTCGGCGCCCGTCCCGGCCTCGCCGAGGAACTCCTCGCCCTGGGCGGCGTCCCGGGCCACGTCGTCCTCGTCGTGCAGCGCACGTACTACGCCTCCGGCCGCGCGGTGGAGACGGCCGACGTGGTCATTCCGGCGGATCGGTACCAGGTCTCGTACCACCTGCCGGTGCGGTAGCCGCCGGCGGCAGCGGGGGCGGGAGCGGGGGGCGAGGGCGGGGGCGGGGCAGGGGGTTCAGGGCGCGGGCGCAGGCCGCTGCGGCCGACGGTGCGCTGTCGGGGGCCGCTGGCCGGCCCGGGTGTGAATAGTCCGACGGCGTGCGATCGCGCGCGCCCCGGCCCCGCCGCACCCGGCCAGATCCGGGTCCCGATCGGTCCGCTCCAGTCCCGTATCCGGTCGTTTCCGGTCGTTCTCGCAGGTCGCCGCGATGCCCCCGCCGTGTGCCCGCCGCCCGCCGACCGGAGGTCGCGCGCCGGGCGGACGGCGCGTTCGATCTCGTGCGCCCCCTCCGTCTTGGCTGGTTGCGTACCTCTTTGTGAAAATCCGTGTTCGCTGAGTAAAGGTAAGGCGTACGCTCGGGCATATGCGGTGTGCGGTTTCCTTGGACGGCGGGGCACGGGGCGGACCGCGGACGGGACCTGGGCGGTCCCGCGCGGGAAGGAGGCGGGGGGTCCTATGAACGACGGCACGATCCCTCTGCCGTGGCTCGTCATACGCCAGGACGACAACGGCAACCGCTACCGCGTGGGCCGGTACGCGACCCGGGCCGAGGCCCAGAAGATCGCGGACAGCCTCGACGACCGCGGACACAAGCAGCTCTATTGGGTCGAGCGCATCGGCCAGAGCCGCAACGGCGACGGCACACGCAACGGCGACGGCGCCCATCACGGCGACGGCACCCGTACCGCGGGAAACGGACGCAGCGGCGGTGCCCGGAACTGACCCCCTCGGGTGTCCGGTTGGGCGGCCCCTTGGCCCCCTGGCATCCCATCGGGCGGCCCTTTCGGCAGCTTCGGCCCCTTCGGCATCCCGTAGGCTCCCGCCTGTGACGGAACGGATCGTGGTGGTCGGAGCCGCCCTGTTCGACGGTGGCCGCCTGCTCGCCGCCCGCCGCAGCGCACCCCCCGACCTCGCCGGCCGCTGGGAGCTGCCCGGCGGCAAGGTCGAGCCGGGTGAGCGGCCAGAGGGCGCCCTGGTGCGCGAGCTGCGCGAGGAACTGGGCGTCGACACCGAGCCGTTGGCACCCGTCCCGGGGGAGTGGGCGCTGCGGCCGCCGTACGTGCTGCACGTCTGGACCGCCCGGCTGCGCCCCGGCTCCGCCGCCCCCGCCCCCCTCCAGGACCACGACGCGCTGCGCTGGCTGACCCCGGCTGAGGTCTGGGACGTCGACTGGCTGGACCAGGACGTCCCGGCCGTACGGGCGACGCTCGCCCAGTGGGCAGCGGAAGCGCACGGCTCGTAAACGGCCCGCCGGGGGCCGGGGGCTCGTCGGCGGTGGCCCGGAGGCAGCACGGAGCGCCCGGCAGCCGCCGTACGCCGTTCGTGACCCCGTGCGCCCGATGGTGCGGTACTTGCCCCGGGATATCGGGTATGTGGCCATTAACCCCGCGAAAACGGACAGGGGTGACCTTCGTTGGCCTGGGAAGTGATCGGCGTGATCGACACCGAAGGCGTCCGCGCCGAGTGGACCTTCCCCGCCGACCCGGGAGCGGTGCGCACAGCACGGGCCGCGGTACGGGGGCAGTTGCGCGGCTGGGGCCTGGAGCCGGTCAGCGACGTCGCGGCGCTGCTGGTCAGCGAGTTGGTCACCAACTCCCTGCGGCACGCCACCGGCCCGATCGGCGTCCGGCTGATGCGCCCCGCGGGGATCGGCGGGGTCCTGCTGGTGGAGGTGTCCGACCCGCTCCCCGAGCTGCCGCGCGAACGGGTGGCCCGGCCGGACGACGAGAGCGGCCGCGGCCTGCAACTGGTGGCGTCCGCCTCGCGCCGCTGGGGCAGCCGCCCCGGAACCGACGGCAAGACGGTGTGGTTCGAACTGGCGCTGCCGGACCGGGTGGACTGAGCCGGGCGGCGGGATGAGGGGGCCCCGCCGGGAAACCCGTACCGGGACGCCCGTACGTTTCTACTGATGCCGTCGTACCCGGTCTCCGGATCGACGGGGAATCGGCGGGCGCACGGTGTACGGAGCGTGACGTCCTGTCCACCGCAGGGATCCGGCCGCAGACAACTCCCCGAGGGGGCGGTTCGAGGGCGTGTCCGCTGGTTAGAAGACTGGAAGTGTTCTCACGGCACGGACCAAAAAACGCCTGGACCGTGCTGTGATCGTGAACACCGTGTCGCGCGGCGCCGTAGTGCTGGATACTGCGGGCAGCCGCCGCCGGTGACCGGTGCCGGACGCGGTGAGCTGGAGGGGACGGTTCGCGTGAGCGAGATACCAGCGAAGGCCACGGAGTCCGAGGACCCGTCGGGCGGCGCGAGGACGGAGGCCGCCGGTGCGTTCGCCGGTGCCGCCGACGCGTTCGCCGCCGACGCCGAGCGTGGTCCCGGAGACGGCGAGGCCGCGCCCGGTGACGCCATGTGGCAGAGCAGTCCGCCCGGTTCGATCTACGACTACATCAGGGTCGCCTCCTTCTCCATCGGCCCCGACGGGCTGGTCGACCAGTGGAGCCTGCGCGCCGAGCAGATCTTCGGGATCCCGGCGGAGCGGGCCGTCGGAAGGGACCCCATCGAGGCGTTCGTCGACCCCGACCTGCGCGAGCGCGGCCAGCGCAAGATGGCCGAGATCCTCGACGGCCGCGAGTGGACCGGGGTCGTCCCCTTCCGGATGCCCGAGGGCCCGGACGGCGACCGGGGGCAGGACGGGCTCGCCGAGGTCTACGTCATGCCGACGCGGACCCAGGACGGCGAGAAGGCCGCCGTCTGCATCGTCGTGGACGTCCGCACGCTGCGCAGCATCGAGACCGACCTCGCCGCCTCGCAGGCCATTTTCGGACAATCTCCGTTCGGCTTCCTGCTCATCGACTCCGACCTCAAGGTGCGGCGCGCCAACGAGCGGTTCGCGTCCCTCTTCGGCGGCACCTCCGACGACCACCGCGGCAAGGGCGTTCAGGACTACCTGCCCCGGCCCGAGGCCGAGCGGGTCACCGCCGTGCTGCGCCGGGTGCTGCAGACCGGCGACTCCATCACGGACATGCACGTCACCGGCTACCTGCCCGAGTCCGACGAGCGCCGCCACTGGTCGATCAACCTCTACCGCGTGCACAGCGGCAGCGGCCGCCCCATCGGCATCGCCTGGCTCGGCACCGACATCACCGCCCGCCGTGCCGCCGCCCGCGAGGCCGCCGCGGCACGGCGCAACCTCGCCCTGCTCAACGAGGCCGGCGCCCGCATCGGCAACTCCCTCGACCTGGAGACGACCGCCCGCGAACTCCTCGACGTGGTCGTCCCCGGCTTCTGCGACCTGGCCACCGTCGACCTCTACCAGGGTCTGCTGGTCGGCGACGAGACCCCGCCCGGCCTCGCCGACGGCAGCGCCGAACTGCGCCGGGTCGCCTTCTCCTCCGCCGTCTCCGACGCCCCCTTCGCCAGTACGGTCGCCCCGGTCGCCGTCGGCGCGGTGCACCACTTCCCCTTCAACTCGCCTTGCGCGGACGCCCTGCGCACCGCGCGCCCGCAGCACATCCCCGGCGAGGAGGGCGGCCTGGTGCAGTCCACCCTGGCCGTGCCGATGGTCGCCCACGACACGGTCGTAGGACTCGCGCAGTTCTCACGGACCAAGGGCAGTGAGCCGTTCGGCGAGCGGGACCGGGACCTCGCCGTGGAACTCGCGGCGCGGGCCGCCGTGTGCATCGACAACGCCCGCCTGTACCGCCGGGAGCACGAGCGGGCGCTGATCCTCCAGCGGTCCCTGCTGCCCCCGGGCGACCCGGTCGCCTCAGGCCTGGACATCGCCTGCCGCTACCTGCCCGGCAGCGCCTCCACGGGCCGGCCCAGCGAGGTCGGCGGCGACTGGTTCGACGTCATCGAACTTCCCGGCCACCGTACGGCGTTGGTGGTCGGCGACGTCATGGGGCGCGGACTGCGCGCCGCGGTCGCCATGGGCGAACTCCGCACCGCCGTACGCACCCTGGCGCTGCTCGACCTCGAACCGGCGGAGGTGCTCTCCGCGTTGGACGAGATCGCCCGCGGGCTCGGCACGCCCGGCGGGGTGCAGCAGGCGACCCGCGCGGCCCGCCGCCCGCGCGAGGCGGACCTGTCCGAGGTGTACCTGGCGACGTGCGTGTACGCCGTCTACGACTCGGTGACGCGGCGCTGCACGTTCGCCAACGCGGGCCACCTGCCGCCCGTCCTGGTCGAGCCGGGCGAGGCCGCGCTGATGCTGGACGTGCCGCCCGGGATGCCGCTCGGCGTCGGCGGGGAGCCGTTCGAGGAGGTCGAGGTCGAACTCCCCGAGGGCGCGCTGCTGGCGCTCTACACGGACGGCCTGGTCGAGTCCCGCGACCACCCCCTGGACGAGGGGCTCCAGGCCTTCGTGGGGGCGCTGACGGACCCCTCTCGGCCGCTGGAGGACGTCTGCGACCACGTCCTGAACACCCTCGACACGCACCACGGCGAGGACGACATCGCGCTGCTGATGGCACGGGTGCAGGGGCTGCCCACCGACTCGGTCGGCGACTGGACCCTGCCGCGCGAGCCGCGCAGCGTCGGGCGGGCGCGGGAGTACGCGCGCGGGCAGTTGCTCAGCTGGGACCTGGAGCCGCTGGTCGACACCACGGAGCTGCTGGTCAGCGAGCTGGTCACCAACGCCCTGCGCTACGGGGAGGGCGAGATACGGCTCCGCCTGCTGCTCGACCGCACCCTGGTCTGCGAGGTCTGGGACTCCGGCCTGGTCCAGCCTCGCCGGCGCCGCGCCCGCGACACGGACGAGGGCGGCCGCGGCCTCCAGCTCGTCGGCCTGCTCAGCGCGGCGTGGGGCTCGCGCCGGACGCCGCGCGGCAAGACGGTGTGGTTCGAACTGCCCCTGCCGGACGGCGAAACGGGCCTGACGGATCCTGCGGAGGCGTTGCTCAGCCTGTTCTGAGCCTGTTCCCAGCGGGTACTGGGCCGGTGTCGGGTCGCTACGGTTCGATGGCCAACGGCTGGAGGAGATTCCGGCGCCGTGACCGGGTCCGCCCACTCCGCCGGCCGGACGCCCTGCCCGGGTCAGGGCCGAAGGGCCGGCCGGCGGGCCCGTGCGTACGTGCCCTCCCTCCCCTCTCGCGGCTGACGTGCCCGAGCCGCATCAAGTCCCGCTCGTCGTCGGTCCAGACGCACGGGGGGAGGACGTGCATGGGCTCCGGCCGCGTCATGGGGATCACCACGGGCGGGATCGCGGGCTCAGATCTCGAACTCGCCGAGCCAGCCCCGCTGGAGCAGGTGCCTGGGGAGGTAAGCGGACTCGACCTCGATGGGGATGCCGCCGTCGTATGCGAGGCAGGCGATGGCCAGTGGGCCGAGGGCGATGCGGCCTTCGGGGTCGTTCGCCCGGTCCTCGTCCGCGGTCCAGTACGCCTTGTGCAGCTCGAGCGCCTCGACCAAGGCCTGGTTGAAGCCGGCCTCGTCCTTGCGGACGAAGCGGTGGAAGAGGTTGATCGGCGGATAGAGGATGTTCTGTACCAGGTCGCGCGGAGCGACGGTCACCGCTTCGGGGGTCGAGGTCTGCAGCGTGGCCGTGAGCTTCTCCACGAGTCCCGGTCGCTGGAGCCAGTACGCCTGAAGGGTCTCGACCCAGTGGTACACGTACGCGTCGAACTGCCCTTCGGGGGAACGCAGTCGCTCGACCGGGATATCGCAGAGTCGGGCCATGCGCTTCTGGTCGCGGCAGACGATCGCGAGCCAGAAGGTGGTCAGCCAGTTTCCCGCGTCCGCGTACGGACGGGGGCCGAGGGCAGGGATGTGCCGGACCTTGTGGTTGATGCGGCAGTCGACGGTGCCCTCGGTCTCACCGGTCATGGCGAACAGGGCCGAACCGACCTGCAGGGCGCTGACCGTCGCCTCCCACGTCTCGAGCGCCGCGGCCCGGGGGTCCACGGTGCACCGGGCCTGCAGGTGGAGCAGCGCCGTGCTGAACATGAAGTCGATCTTGCCGGGACGGCGCTCGATCCGCTCCGCGTCCGCAGCGACGTCCTCACCGAGCGACTCCGCCCACTCGGCCGAGTGGGGCCCGGGGGCACCGTGCCGCTGCATCAGGTGTCGTACTCGCCGATCCAGGAGCGCTTCAGGAGCGCCCGGGGGATGTACTCGGACTCGACCTCCACGGGCAGGTCGGCGTCGTACGCCATGCAGGCGACGGCGAGCGGGCCGAGCGCCACGAGGCCCTCGCCGCTGAGGGAGCGGGCCTCGTTCGCGGTCCAGTACTCCTTGTGCCACGTGAGGGCGTCGACCAGGGCGGCGTGGAACTGCTCGGCTTCGCGCCGCAGGTAGCGCTGGAAGAGGTCGATGGGCGGGTACAGGATCTTCAGCATCAGTTCCGGCCCCGCGATCCGCGCGTTGCTCGGATCGGTGCCGTCGACCGCGGTGGCCAGGGTGTCCCAGGTGGTCCGTCGCCCGAACCAGAAGTCCTGCAGGGTCTTCACCCAGGCGTAGATGTACTCGTCGAACTCGGCGCCGGATGCGCGCAGGAAGGAGACCGGTACCTGCGCCAACTGATTGACCCGGTCATTCTCGCGGCAGATCACGGCGAGGTAGAAGCTGGTCAGCCAGTTGCCGGCATGCAGGTAGTCCTGGGGTCCCGTCGCCGGGAGGTGCTTCACCTCACCCGTGCTGCCGATGCGGCACGGTACGGGACCCTCCGTCGCCGTACCGGAGGCGAACAGCCCGCTGCCCACCTGCATGGCAGTGACCCATGCCTCCCACGTGGCGAGTTCTCCCGCGGTCGGGTCCGTCAGACACCGCCACTTCGCGAGAGTGACGGACAGGTCGAGGGCGTCGTAGCGGTCGTCCTCCGACGTCTCCACGTGGTCGAGCGCGTCCGTCGTGCTCTTGGTGATCGGCGCCATGAGCTCGGTCGCGTTGTCGGTGCGGAACTCATGGCGGGTGATGCCAGTAACCACGTGCTCTCCTCGGACGCGGCCACCGGGTCGAACCCGGCCCGGTAGGTCTCGTGTCCCGTCCAGCTCTCGAACTCGCCAGTTGCCCCCGTCCGCGTACGGTCGTGCGCTACGGCTCCGGCGCGCCACCCGGGGCGCCCAGTGGTCCAGCGGGTGCCCCGGGCGGTGCGGGACCTCAGGTGGGGAACTCACCGCACCAGTTGCGGCTGATGAGGACCGCGGGCAGGTACTCCGATTCGACCTCGACGGACATGCCCGCGTCGTGCGCGAAGCACGCCATGGCGAGGGGGGCGAGGGCGACCAGGCCCGACGCCTGGAAGGCCCGGTCCTCCTCGGTCCAGTACTCCTTGTGCCACTGCACGGCCTGGGTGAGCGCCCGGTTGAAGCCGGCCGCGTCCTCGCGGACGAACCTGTGGAACACCTCCATGGGCGGGTAGATCAGCTTGCCCACCGTCTCAGGGTCGGTAACGTTCTGCGGGTCCGTGGCATCCACCGCCGCCACCAGCTTCGCGCCGAGGTCGGAGCTGCCGAGCCAATAGGCCTGGAGGGTCTCGATCCAGGCGTAGTGGTACGGCTGGAACTGCTCGCCGTTCTCCCGGAGGAGGGAGACCGGCACGTTGCACAAGGCGGTGATCCGGTCCCGTTCGCGGCACACCACGGCCAGGTAGAAGGCACTGAGCCAGCTCCCCGGGTTCACGTACCACTGCGGTCCGGTGGCCCCCAGCGTGCGGTCCTTGTGCGCGATACGGCACTGCACCTGGTCCTCCGCCGTCGTTGCGGCGGCGAACACGGCGGAGCCGACCTGCATTGCGGTGACCCAGGCGTCCCACGTCGGGTAGATCGCCGCCCGAGGGTCCAGGAGGCACCGGGACAGGGCCAGGGTGAGGGTGGTGCGCTGGGCGTCACCCAGCCTTGTCGAGCGCTCTTCCAGACCGTCGATCAGCTTCTCGGCGTTGTGCTGGAGGACGGCGAGGCCTTCTTCCGCGTTCCCCGTCGGCAACGGGGGGCGGGCGATGATCGAGACCAACGCGTTGCTCCTTAGTCGAAGATCTTGAAGTGCTTGAGCTCGGCCCCAGCATACTTACCGGTGTTTTCCGTGGCCTGGACGAGGACGTAACGCAGGCTCTTGTTGTCGATGGCGGTGCGTATTTCCTCCGCGTACTTGGCGTCGTTGGGGGAGAAGAGGGCGCGCTCCTCCATGTCGGCCACGATCGTGCGGACGTATTCGAGCGTTCCCTGTTTCACCATCGTGCCGCTGTCCAGCACACCGTTGCCGCGACGCCAGTCGAGCCGTGCGTTCGGCCCCTTGGCCTCGACGATGATGAGGTTGCCGTCCTCGTCACGCCACAACTGGTCGAACCTCTTCGACCCGTTGGGTGTCTCCGGCAGGTCGGTGATCTCGTGCGCCCCAGCGAATTCGTCCTGCAGGAGCATGTGCCGCCGGGCGGCTTCCTCCCCGAGTGCCTCGCCAAGTTTGGTGTTGTTGGAGATGCCTTCACCGACGACGTTGTTGTAATGCTCCTGCGCATCGAGGAGTTTGTTCGCGAGGTCATCGGTCGCGTTGTTCTTGTAGGCCCTCTCCGCGTTGGTCAGTTCCATGCCGGCCACCCGCTTGGCCGAAACATCGTCGAGGTGACCGAGGTGCTCGGCACCGACCGTGTGCCTTCCCCTTTCCAAGGGGTTGAGGTGGTACTTCTCCGAATTCGCGTACGGCAGGTCGTCGGCCGCCATCCAGCCGCCGCCCGGCTTCTCCGCGAGTTTCGGCAGCAACTGGCCGTCGACCAGTGCTTCCGCGTTGTTGCGCTTGCCGGGGCCCCACTTGTCGTAGTGCTCCGCCCGCCAGACCGGGTCCTCGTTGGCCAGCCGCACGTGCTCCCGTGTCACGGCCGCGCGTTCCTCCGGCGTCCGCTGGTCGGCGGGCTTGTCCCGGGCGGCTTCGTACTCGGCGCGGTGCTGGGCGGCGTCGTCCGCGTGGTGGCCGGTGTCCGGGTGGTGGGCGGCATCGTCGCCCGCGCGGACACCGTCGTCGCCCAGATCCCCCAGGTCGTCCAGCCCGCCCGTGCCCGCGGGCGGCTCCGTGCCGTGGCCGCCGGGCACGTGCGTGTCGCCGCCGTGGCCCGGCAGGTCGTGGCCCGGGTTGGTGGCGTCGTGGGTGTGGCCGCCGGGGGCGTGGTCGCCCGTCCCCGGCACCGCGTTGTCCGCCGTGCCCGCCGGGACGTGCGTGTCGATGCTGTTGGTGGGGACGTGGGAGCCGGCGGTTCCCGTCGGGAGGTGGTCGGCCGTGCCGCCGGGCAGGTGGTCGCCCGCGTGGCCGCCGGGCAGGTGGTCGCCCACCTGCGTGCCCGGCAGGTCGCCGCCCGCGTGTACGTTCGGGATGTCTCCGCCCGCGTGGACCCCCGGCGCCACCGGTACGTCCTCGCCGACCCGGCCCACGTCCCCCAGGCTGTCGCCCAGGTTGATGTGCGTGCCCGCGTCCACCGTGTGCGGGGCCGCGCCCGCCATCGCCGGGACCTTCGCCGGGGAGTCCACGCGCGGGACGTCCGACCCGGCCGGGCCCGTGCTGTCCGGGCCCGCCGGGCGGTCCACGATGTCCTGTGTACCGGGCTTGTCCACGTCGAGCAGGACCTTGCCCTGGCCGTCCACGATGTTGCCGTGGCCGTCGGCGTACAGGGTCGGCTCGCCGCCCTCCGCCTTCACCGGCAGCGCGTCCTCGTGCACCACCGGCACGTCGTCGGGCACCTTGAACCCGCCACCGGGCAACTCGTGCAGCCCCGCCGGCACCGTCGCACCCTCCGGCAGGTGCACCGTCCCGTCCGGCAGGACCGACGTCCCCTCCGGCAGATGGATGGCCGTCTCCGGCAGCTTCGGGATCTCGATGTTCCCGACGCCCTTCAACGCCTTGGTGATGTCCCCGATCTTCGACAGGCCCGCACCCGCGCCCTTGGCGATGTACGTCATCGGGTCGATGACCTTGCCCGCCTTGCCCGCCACCGAGAGGACCTTCGCCACCGCGCCGGCCTTGCCCGCGCCCGCCGCGGCACCGCCCGCGCCACCCGTGAACACCGTCGTCAGGACGTTGAAGGTGACGGCGCCCGCCGCGCGGCCGGGGTTCTTCCCCCACTCGTCCCACGCCACCAGCGCCTTGCCCGTCTCCTTCATCGCCGTACGCGAATCACGGATCCAGGACGGCAACTTGTCGTCGGGAAGCAGCCAGAAGGCCGTACCGACACCGGGGATGGACGCCAGGGCGAGACCGGTGGCGAGTTGCGCGAGGCCCTTCCACGCCTGACCCATCGCCTCCCAGCCGCCAAAACCCACCAGGGTGCCCAGGCCCTTGATCGTGCCCCACACCCCGTCCACGATCAGCCCGTCCCACACGAAGGACTTCACCCAGTGGCCGACCTCGTACCAGTGGTGCTTCTCCTCCACCGGGTCACCCCAGGGAAGCTTCGCGTTCTTCAAGTCCTCCGCGTTGAACCCGTACTGGTCCTTACGGTCAGAGCCGTCCCCCGCCACCATCTGGGTGCCGTTCCAGATCGCGGTGATCTTGTTGTGGCACGTACGCTCCGCCGCCCAAAAAGCAGCGACCGTCGCCGTGATGTCATCGCGCAACTGGTTGTGCTCGCCGACCTTGTCCTCGTCGTACTCCCAGTCGTCGTCGTCCTTGACCGAGGCGACGAACGTCTGCGCCTTCGTCTTCAGCTCCGCCAGCTTCGCGACGAGCGGACGGATCTCCGTCGCGTACGACGACAGCGCGCCGGAGACGGTCTCCAGACCCGTGGCGAAATCGTCCGCCCGGTCCTGCACCGGCTTCGTCGTCGCGAACAACTGCTCCGCCTCGGGCGCCTTGTAGAACGCCGACAGCCCCTGGAACTGGGAGTGCACATCACTGCCCGTGTCCCGGACGTTTCCCGCGTCCTTCTTCAACGCGGCATGGTCGAGCTCCAGTTGGAACAGGTTCCCCGTGAACTGAGGGATCTCGTCGGGCTTGATCACGCGTTCTTCACCCCCGTGCGTCCGACTCGCCTCACCGGACAACTCGCGTCAAGATCAGATCATCATACAAAGAAGTGCACGGGGCGCCTCGGAGTCGTCACCACTTCGCTACAACGTGCGTGAGATTCACGCCATTTGACCCTCGGGACGCTGCCGCTCCCCCTGGTGACCGCGCAGGCGTACGTCCTGCTCCGCCGACGCCCGTGCCTCCCGCGCCAGGTCGTCCGCGCGGACCCGGTCCGCCTGCGTCGCCGCGTTCCCGCGCGCGAACAGACGCCGCGCCTCCGCCAGACGCGTCCGGGCCGTCACCCGCACGCCCTCCCGGTGCGTCGCGAGGAACGCCTCCGCCGCGGCCACGGAGTCGGCCGCCGTCAGGCGCGCCGCGGCCGCCAGCACCCCGGAGTCCCCGGCGGCCAGGGGCTCCGTCGCCCGTGCGACACGCCGCAGCAGGTCCAGGGGGTCGTACGGCCGTCCCGACGTCACCTCCGCGCGTACGGCGGCCAGGACCGTGTCGGCGTGCAGCAGCAGCGGGGCCACGTGCGACGCGTCCTCCGGCCGGGTGGGCGCGCGGTGGGCCGCCAGTTCCGCCTCCGCTCCGGTCAGCGCCGCCGGGACCAACCGGGCCGCCCCGTCCAGGTCCCGCGCCAACCGGTCGGTCTCGGCCAGGAACACCCCGGCCCGGGCGATCGCGCCCTTGGCCGCGCGCAGGTGCCCGGTGGCCTCCGCGGGGCGTCCCATGTCGCTCGCCTGCCGGGCGCTGTTGAGCTCGGTGGTCGCCAGCACCAGCCGGTCCTTGGCGAGTTCCGGGTACCCGGTCACCGCGTCGAGGGCGGTGGGTGCGTACCGGGCGTGGAGCGCGGACAGGGTGGCCTCCACCGCCGGGGTACGGGCGGTCAGTTCACGGAACCGCGCCTCCGCGGCCTCCAACGCCCGTGGCAGCTCTGCCGCTTGGACCGACCGGTCCGCCGATCCCGCGTCCAGCGTCCGGATCACCTCCTCGCACCGGCCCGCGATCCCGGCCAGCACGTGCCGCCGCTCCGCCGTGTCCGCCGGTACGCCCTCGTCGTACCGCTGCCGCATCGCGAACGCCGACGCCAGTTCCGCCTCGGCGTCTCGCACGGCCCGGGCCGAGGGGGCCACCGCCTCCGGGCCCCCGCGCGCCTCCGCGAAGACGAGTTCCTCGCGGACCGCGAGCAGCCGGTTCTCGGCGTCGACCAGTCCCGGTACGCCCTCCCCGGAGCCCTCGCCGCCCCCGTGTCCGGGTGCCGCTGCCTCCCCGTCCGCCGCCCGTGGGGCGTCCGCCGTCCGCCCACCCGGCGCCGTACGGCTCGTGGCCCGGCGCCTGCGGCGCAGGTAGCCGTAGCCCGCCAGGGCGCCCGCCGCGCCCACCACCGCCACGGGCAGGACCAGGTCCGCCCCGGACGTCTCGTCACCGTCGGTCGCGGCGGCCGCGCTCACCGTGCTGCCGACAGGTGAGGGCGTGGTGATCGCAACCGGAGCGGCCGTGGGCGGCGTCATCCCCGGCAACACCAGCCACACGAACCCGGCCGCACCACCGAGCACGGCGTGCGCCACCCGCACGGACAGGTGCGGTCCGGCACGCCGCGGCCGGCCTCGGAACAGGGGCGACGTCACATTCGGGAGCGTATGACCGCGGCCACGGCCCCGCGACCGGGGTACGGCCGGGCGGCGGCGGGCCCGCGCCCACCGGGCGGGGCGGTGGACCGGGCGACAGGGGAGGGGACACCGGGTGGACCGGCCGACGGAGACAGGCACACCGGCGGAGGCGTCGACAGAGGCGCCAGAGACAGCAGAGGCGGCAACGGGAGCCGCAGCAGGGGCACCACCGGCAGAGGCACCCCCCGCCGAGGAACCCACCACCCCCCGCCGCACCTGGCCCCGCCGGACCCGCCGCACCGCCCTCGCCCTGCTCCTCCTGGTCCTGCTCCCGGTCCTCGCCTCCCAGATCGCCCTGCGCGTCAACTACGCCGGTGACCCTGCCGACGGCACCCGCACCCGGGGCCGGGACGCCCTCTGGCTCGGGCACGCCTGGGTCGACGGGCGCAAGGACGACGCCGACGTGGCCGCGCTGGCCGACCGGCTCGCGGGCACCGGGGTCAAGGACCTGTACGTGCACGCCGGGCCGCTGGAACACGACGGCACGCTGCCCGCGTCGCTGTACCCCAAGGCCCGCTGGCTGGTGGGCGCGGTGCACCGGGAGATGCCCGGGGTGCGGGTGCAGGCCTGGCTCGGGGACGTGCTCGCCACCGAGGGGCCGACCGGGATGCGGCTGGCGGACGCCGGCACCCGCGACCACGTCGTACGGTCCACCCGGCAGGTCCTCGACGCCGGCTTCGAGGGCGCCCACTTCGACCTGGAGCCGCTGCACTCGGGCGACCGCCACTACCTCGGCCTGCTGGAGCGGCTGCACGCCGTGACCCGTGCCCGGAACGTCCCCCTGTCGGTCGCCGCCCACCAGATCGACCCGCTGCCCGGCTTCCACTCCTTCTGGGGCACGGTCGCCGGGCACCCCAAGTGGTGGTCGCAGGCGTTCTTCGGTGAGGTCGCGCGCCGCGTCGACCAGATCGCCGTCATGTCGTACGACACCATGCAGCCGCTGCAGAGCACCTACGGCGGCTACGTCGCCCAGCAGACCTCGCTCGCGCTGGAGGTCACCCCGCCCGGCACCGACCTGCTGATGGGGCTGCCCTTCTACCACGAGAACCGCTTCGGCCACTGGAACCATGCGGAGACCGCCCGGGCCGCCGTCCGCGGCGCCCGCCTCGGCCTCTCCCGCACGGACGCCGACCGCGAGCACTTCGGGGTGGCCCTGTACGTCGACTTCGCGGCCACGGACGCCGACTGGACGGCGTACCGCGAGGGCTGGGCGGACGACAGGGCCGGGTGAGGGACCGCGGAGTGCGGCCCGCCCGCGTGCTCAGCCTCCTGCGCCGCGTCTCCTGATCTTCGAGCCGAGCCACACCAGGGGGTCGTACTTGCGGTCGACGGCGCGTTCCTTCAGGGGGATCAGGGCGTTGTCGGTGATCTTGATGCCCTCGGGGCAGACCTCCGTGCAGCACTTGGTGATGTTGCAGTAGCCCAGGCCGTGGACCTCCTGGGCCGCGCGTTCGCGGTCCAGGCCGGTGTCCGCGGCCGCGTCCAGCGGGTGCATGTCGAGTTCGGCGACCCGCATCAGGAAGCGCGGTCCCGCGAAGGCCGTCTTGTTCTCCTCGTGGTCACGCACCACGTGGCAGGTGTCCTGGCACAGGAAGCACTCGATGCACTTGCGGAACTCCTGCGGACGGTCCACGTCCTCCTGCATCATGCGGTACTCGCCGGGGCCCAGTCCGGCGGGCGGCACGAACGCCGGGACCTCCCGCGCCTTGCGGTAGTTGAAGCCGACGTCCGTCACCAGGTCGCGGACCACGGGGAAGGCCCGCAGCGGGGTCACCGTGATCGTCTCGGCCCGGTCGAAGACCGACATGCGGGTCATGCACATCAGCCGCGGGCGCCCGTTGACCTCGGCCGAGCACGAACCGCACTTGCCGGCCTTGCAGTTCCAGCGGACGGCCAGGTCGGGGGCCTGGGTGGCCTGGAGGCGGTGGATGATGTCCAGCACCACCTCGCCCTCGTTGACCTCGACCCGGTAGTCCTCCAGGCCGCCGCCGTCCACGTCCCCCCGCCACACCTTGAATCGAGCCTGGTAGCCGCTCACTCGTACAGCTCCTCCTCGGCGAGGTACTTGACCAGCTCCTCCTTGTCGAACAGGGCGAGCAGGTCCGGGCGGACGGGTTCGGTGGTCTCGCGGCCGAGGCGGATCCGGCCGCTCACCGGGTCGGTGGCGGCGAGGCCGCCCGTCGCACCGGTGGCCGCGAGGCCGCCCGTCGGGTCGGTCAGCGTGCACAGCAGGTTGATCCGGCGCCAGGCGCGGTCCATGGCCGGGTGGTCCTCGCGGGTGTGCCCGCCGCGCGACTCGGTGCGCTCCAGCGCGGCCCGCGCCACGCACTCGCTGACCAGCAGCATGTTGCGCAGGTCCAGGGCGAGGTGCCAGCCCGGGTTGAACTGGCGGTGCCCCTCGACGCCGGCCCGGCGCGCCCGCACCCGCAGCTCGGCGAGCTTCTCCAGGGCCTGCCGCATCTCGCCCTCCCGGCGGATGATGCCGACCAGGTCGTTCATGGTCTGCTGGAGCTCCTGGTGCAGGGTGTAGGGGTTCTCCGGGGGCCGCTCGCCGACCGCGGAGTCCTCGTGCTCGGCCTCGACCGAGACCTCGGCCTCGGCCTCGGCGGAGAACGGCCGCAGGGCCTCGGCCGCCGCCGCGTCGACCTGCGCGTCGTCGGCCCGCGGACGGGCCGCGGCCAGCCCGGCCGCGTACTCGGCGGCGTGCCAGCCCGCCCGCCGGCCGAAGACCAGCAGGTCGGACAGGGAGTTGCCGCCGAGCCGGTTGGAGCCGTGCATGCCGCCCGCGACCTCACCGGCCGCGTACAGGCCCGGCACCCCGCGGGCGGCCGCCGAGTCGGAGTCGACCGCGATGCCGCCCATCACGTAGTGGCAGGTCGGCCCGACCTCCATCGCCTCGGCCGTGATGTCGACGTCGGCCAGCTCCTTGAACTGGTGGTACATCGACGGCAGCCGCCGCTTGATCACCTCGGCGGGCATCCGGGTGGACACGTCGAGGAAGACACCGCCGTGCGGGGAGCCCCGCCCGGCCTTGACCTCGGCGTTGATGGCGCGGGCGACCTCGTCGCGGGGGAGCAGCTCGGGCGGCCGCCGGTTGTGGTCCGGGTCGTCGTACCAGCGGTCGGCCTCCTCCTCCGCCTCGGCGTACTTCTCCTTGAAGACGTCGGGGACGTACCGGAACATGAACCGCTCGCCCTCGGAGTTGCGCAGCACCCCGCCGTCGCCGCGCACCGACTCGGTGACGAGGATGCCCTTGACCGACGGCGGCCAGACCATGCCGGTCGGGTGGAACTGCACGAACTCCATGTTCAGCAGCGGGGCGCCCGCGAGCAGCGCCAGCGCGTGCCCGTCGCCGGTGTACTCCCAGGAGTTGGACGTCACCTTGAAGGACTTGCCGATGCCGCCCGTCGCGATCACGACGGCCGGCGCCTGGAGGACGAAGAAGCGGCCGGACTCCCGCTCGTAGCCGAAGACACCGGACACGCGGTCGCCGTCCTTGAGCACCCGGGTGACCGTGCACTCCTGGAAGACCTTCAGCCGGGCCTCGTGGTCGCCGGTCTCCCGGAAGTCCTCCTGCTGGAGGGCGACGACCTTCTGCTGGAGGGTGCGGATCAGCTCCAGTCCCGTGCGGTCGCCGACGTGCGCGAGGCGCGGGTACTCGTGCCCGCCGAAGTTGCGCTGGGAGATCCGCCCGTCCTTCGTGCGGTCGAACAGCGCGCCCCACGTCTCCAGCTCCCACACCCGGTCCGGGGCCTCCTGGGCGTGCAGTTCGGCCATCCGCCACTGGTTGAGGAACTTCCCGCCGCGCAGGGTGTCGCGGAAGTGGACCTGCCAGTTGTCGTGTTCGTTGGCGTTGGCCATGGCGGCGGCGATGCCGCCCTCGGCCATCACCGTGTGCGCCTTGCCGAACAGCGACTTGCAGACCACCGCCGTACGGCAGCCCCGCTCGCGGGCCTCGATGGCGGCCCGCAGACCGGCACCGCCGGCCCCGACCACGACGACGTCCCACTCCTGGCGGTCGACCACGGACATCAGCAGGCCCCACTCACTAGACGCACCGGACACACGGGTGACGGACGGGAACGCGCACTGTGCTCACGGGAGTTGCTCACTAGAAGAAACGTGGATCGTCGAACGCCCCGGACGCGACGAGCCAGACGTAGAGGTCGGCGAGCGCCACGCTGACCAGCGACGCCCAGGCGAGCAGCATGTGCCGGGCGTTCAGCCGGCCCACGAACTGCCACATCCGGTAGCGCACGGGGTGCCGGGAGAAGTGCTTGAGCTTGCCGCCGACGATGTGCCGGCAGGAGTGGCAGGACAGGGTGTACGCCCAGATCAGCACGATGTTGAGCAGGAACACCAGGGTGCCGAGCCCCATGTGGCCCCAGGCGTAGTGCTCGTCGCGGAAGGCGAGCGCGGTGTCGTAGGTGAGGATCCCGGCGACGACGACCGCCGCGTAGAAGAAGTACCGGTGCAGGTTCTGCAGGACCAGCGGGAAGCGGGTCTCGCCGGTGTACGTCCGGTGCGGCTCGGCCACCGCGCAGGCCGGGGGCGAGGCCCAGAAGCCCCGGTAGTAGGCCTTGCGGTAGTAGTAGCAGGTCAGGCGGAAGCCCAGCGGGAAGACCAGGATGATGATCGCCGGGGAGATGCCCCACCAGCCGCCGAGGACCTCCCAGTTGGGCCCGGCGTGCATCGGCCTGCACCGCTCGGCCAGGCACGGCGAGTAGAACGGCGACACGTAGGGCGCCGCGTAGTAGTCCGAGTCCGCGAAGGCCCGCCAGGTCGAGTAGACGACGAAGGCCAGCAGACCGGCGGTGGTGGCGGCGGGCGCCAGCCACCAGCGGTCGGTGCGCAGGTGGGGGGCGGCGATCGCGGCGCGCGTGGCGCCGCGGACACCGCCCCGCGCCCGAGCGGGTTCGGTGGCAGGTGGTTCCGTACCAGTGGCCACGGGTGACTCCGGTCGGCTCAGGGGGCGCGACGGTCGCGGGCGCCGAGTCCCTCGTCGTCCGAGTCCGTCCACAGGGTGGTGTCGTAGGGGGTGTCGGGGATGGTCACGAGCTCCGGGACGGCGGCCACGACCGAGGTCGCGGCGGCCTGCCGGAGCAGGGCGACGCTCTCGCGCAGGTGCTGGGCGTCGGTGCGGACGCGGCGGATCTCCAGACCGCCGCCACCGACCTGTTTCTCCAGTCGGCCGACCGACCGGAGCAGCTCGTCCATGCAGCGCTGGATCGAAGCCAGGTCGTCGTTCACGGACATGACGTGCACCTCATTTCCGCGGGCCCGAGGCCCTGGACGGGGGGCGTTCATGCGCCTGCGAGTGTCGCGCGTCACACCGGCCGCTGGGAAGGGACGTGCAGCGAATTAGGGGGCGTACGGGTGTGCGCCGACCGGATACTGCGCCTGCGGGGCCGAAGGGCGTTGCGCCGCACGGGTGGCGTTCGGCCCCGCCCCGCCGTGTCGCCGCCGTCCGCTGAACCCTTTCCTCTTCACTCGCCGACGTACGCCGATAGATCTGATCAGCTCCATATACCGCCAAAAGTGATCACCCACCTGATCAATAGACCCGGCAGCACGCCCGGGAAGTCCCGAACACCGCGGAGCCGGAGGTAGCAGAGATGTCCCACGACGGCCTCGGACCGCGCGCGGTCATGCGCTCGGTCACCTTTCTGACCGCGACCGTCCTCGCGGTCCCCCTGCTGGCCGCCTGCGGCTCCGACGACGAGGCCGGGAAGCCCCTCGCCGCCCAGGACATCGCCACGGCCGGCCGCGCCCGGGTCGCCGACGGCGGCACGCTGCACTGGGCCGTCGACGACGTGCCCGAGACCTTCAACTCCTTCCAGGCCGACGCCGACGCCGCCACCAACCGGGTCGCCCAGGCCGTGCTGCCGGCGATGTACCGCCTCGACGCGGCCGGACGGCCCCGGCGGGACGCCGACTACCTGGAGTCCGCCAAGGTCGTGGACACCGAGCCGAAGCAGGTCGTCCTGTACCGGCTCGACCAGCAGGCCGTCTGGAGCGACGGCCGCGAGATCGGCGCCGCCGACTTCGCCGCCCAGTGGCGCGCCCTGTCCGGCAAGGACAGCGCCTACTGGACCGCCCGCAACGCCGGCTACGACCGCATCGAGAAGGTCGAGCGCGGCCGCAACGACCTGGAGGTCCGGGTCACCTTCGCGCGCCCCTACGCCGACTGGCGCTCGCTGTTCTCGCCGCTGTACCCCAAGGACGTCATGGGCACGCCCGACGCGTTCAACGACGGGGCGCGCCGCAAGCTGAAGGTGACGGCCGGGCCGTTCGCACTCCAGAAGGTCGACCGCAAGGCCAAGACGGTCACCCTCGCCCGCAACCCGCGCTGGTGGGGGCGGCCGGCGAAGCTGTCCGAGATCGTCCTGACGGCCGTGCCCCGCGAGGACCGGGCGTCCGCCTTGGCCGCCGGGAAGCTGGACCTCGCCGAGGTCGACCCGGCCGACGCCCGCCGCATCGAGACGGCGGCGAAGGGGTCGGCGGGCGCGGACGCGTCGGCGCCGGGGGCCGCCGAGGGGACGGGTGCGGCGAGGAAGAGCGGGAAGAGCGAGCACAGCGGGAAGGCCGACCCGAGCGAGGAGAGCGGGACGACCGACGACGAGCAGCAGCCGGACGACGAGCAGCAGCCCGACGAGAAGAAGACCGACGGCGACAAGACGGACGACGACAAGAAGACCGACGGCGACCAGAAGACCCACGGCGACAAGTCCGACGGCGAGAAGAAGAGCGACGACGGCGACAGCGACGAGGAGAGCACCGACGGCAAGGCCTCCCGCGCGGCGGCCGCCAAGGACGCCTCGCGCGACCTGGAGGTGCGCCGCTCGCTGGAGCCCGCGTACACCCAGCTCGCCCTGAACGGCTCCGAGGGCCCGCTCGCCGACGAGCGGGTGCGCCGCGCCGTGGCCCGGGCCCTGGACCGCAAGGAGCTGGCGAAGCTGGTGCTCAGGCCCCTGGGTCTGCCCGCCGAGCCGGTCGGCAGCCACCTCGCCCTGTCCGGCCAGGCGGCCTACGCCGACAACAGCGGCGCGCTCGGCGGCCAGGACACGGCCGAGGCGCGGGCCCTGCTCGGGGACGCCGGCTGGGTGCCCGGCGGCCGGGTCGACGAGGAGAAGACGGAGAAGGCGGCCGGGGGAGAGGGCGAGAAGTCCGACCGGGGCGCGAAGAGCAGCAGTTCCCCGAAGGCCGGCAAGAAGGACGACTCCGACGGGGACGACGAGGGGACGTACATCGTCGGGGAGGACGACAAGGGGCGGCGCGCGAGCGCCGGGGACGGCAAGGACCAGCGCAGCGGGCACGACGGGCGGCACCTCGCCCAGGACGGCCGGCCGTGGGTCGGCCGGGAGCTGAGCCAGGGCGGCATGGCCGGCGCCTACGCGCCCAAGGGCACCGCCGCGCCGGCCGGCTCGGCCTCGGGGGTGCTCGCCAAGGACGGCAAGGCGCTGAACCTGCGGTTCGTGCTGCCCTCGGGCGAGGGCTCCGAGACGCTGCGGGCGGTCGCCGAGCGGATCTCCTCGATGCTGGTGAAGGTCGGGATCCGCACCCAGATCACCAAGGTGTCCGAGGCGAGCTACTTCAAGGACCACATCGCGTCCGGGCAGTACGACCTCGCCCTGTACTCGTGGCCCGCGAGCGCCTTCCCCGCGACCGACGCGCGGCCGATCTACGCCAAGCCCGTGCCCGCCGCGGACGGGTCGCTCACCGTGGAGCAGAACTACACGCGGGTCGGCACCGACCAGGTGGACCAGTTGTTCGACCGGGCCGTCGCCACCCTGGACGAGGACGAGGCGCGGGACCTGCTGCGCAAGGCGGACAGCCGGATCTGGGCGGCCGCAGGATCGATTCCCCTGTACCAGCGGCCGCAGCTGGTGGCCGCCCGGAAGGACCTGGTGAACGCGGGCGCCTTCGGGTTCGGGACGCCGGTGTACGAGGACATGGGCTTCCTGAAGAAGGGCGCGGTGCGGGACGCGGCGAGCCCGTCGCAGAAATAGGGCAGGAGCAGGGAGCGCCCAGGTCGAGGGGTGCTCGGGGCCGGTCGTACCGGCCCGTGCGGAGCCGTCCTGCGGGGCGGCCCCGCCCCGGCCTCACCGGGCCCGGAAGCCCCTGGCGCGATCGCCCCGTACCATGGGGTGAGGCCGTGGCACGTTCAGCCCGGCAGGGCCCGCGCCCCACAGACGTACGCGCCGGGCTTTCCTCACACTCCGGGAGTACGCCACCTCATGGCAGTGACCGCAACACGTCACGACATCCGCAACGTCGCCATCGTCGCGCACGTCGACCACGGCAAGACGACCATCGTCGACGGCATGCTGAAGCAGGCCGGTGCCTTCGCCGCCCACCAGCTCGACTCGGTCGACGACCGCATGATGGACTCGAACGACCTGGAGCGTGAGAAGGGCATCACGATCCTCGCCAAGAACACGGCGGTGAAGTACCACCCCAAGGACGGCGGGGAGCCCATCACGATCAACATCATCGACACCCCCGGCCACGCCGACTTCGGTGGCGAGGTCGAGCGCGGTCTGTCGATGGTCGACGGTGTCGTGCTGCTCGTGGACGCGTCCGAGGGCCCGCTGCCGCAGACCCGGTTCGTGCTGCGCAAGGCGCTCAGCCAGCGGCTGCCGATCATCCTGTGCATCAACAAGACGGACCGTCCCGACGCCCGGATCGACGAGGTCGTCAACGAGACGTACGACCTCTTCCTCGACCTGGACGCCGACGAGGAGCAGATCGAGTTCCCGATCGTCTACGCGTGCGGCCGGGACGGCGTCGCCTCCCTGACCAAGCCCGCCGACGGCACCGTCCCCGGTGACTCGGACAGCCTGGAGCCGTTCTTCTCGACGATCCTGGAGCACATCCCCGCGCCCACCTACGAGGAGGACGCCCCGCTCCAGGCGCACGTCACCAACCTGGACGCCGACAACTTCCTCGGCCGCATCGCGCTGCTGCGCGTGCACCAGGGCGAGCTGAAGAAGGGGCAGACCGTCGCCTGGATGAAGCGCGACGGCTCCGTGCAGAACGTGCGGATCTCCGAGCTGATGATGACCGAGGCGCTCACCCGCAAGCCCGCCGAGAAGGCCGGCCCCGGTGACATCTGCGCCGTCGCCGGCATCCCGGAGATCATGATCGGCGAGACGCTGGCCGACCCCGAGAACCCGGTGGCGCTGCCGCTGATCACGGTGGACGAGCCGGCCATCTCGATGACCATCGGCACCAACACCTCCCCGCTGGTCGGCCGCGGCGGCACCGGCAAGGGCGCGGACGCCAAGGCGGCCGTCAAGGACCGCAAGGTCACCGCCCGCCAGGTCAAGGACCGCCTCGACCGCGAGCTGATCGGCAACGTCTCGCTGCGCGTGCTGGACACCGACCGCCCGGACGCCTGGGAGGTCCAGGGCCGCGGTGAGCTGGCCCTCGCCATCCTGGTCGAAACCATGCGCCGGGAGGGCTACGAGCTGACGGTCGGCAAGCCGCAGGTCGTCACCAAGGACGTCGACGGCAAGGTCTACGAGCCGGTCGAGCGCATGACGATCGACGTGCCCGAGGAGCACATGGGCGCGGTCACGCAGCTCATGGGCGTGCGCAAGGGCCGGATGGACAACATGTCCAACCACGGCTCCGGCTGGGTCCGCATGGAGTTCGTCGTGCCCTCGCGCGGCCTGATCGGCTTCCGCACGGAGTTCCTCACCCAGACCCGCGGCACGGGCATCGGCCACTCCATCCACGAGGGCCACGAGCCCTGGTTCGGCACGCTGACCACCCGCAACAACGGCTCGCTGGTCGCGGACCGCTCGGGTGCCGTCACGGCGTTCGCGATGACGAACCTCCAGGAGCGCGGCGTGCTCTTCGTGGAGCCCGGCACCGAGGTGTACGAGGGCATGATCGTCGGTGAGAACTCACGTGCCGACGACATGGACGTGAACATCACCAAGGAGAAGAAGCTCACCAACATGCGGTCGTCCACGGCCGACGTGGCCGAGTCGATCGTGCCGCCGCGCAAGCTGTCGCTGGAGCAGTCCCTGGAGTTCTGCCGCGACGACGAGTGCGTCGAGGTGACCCCGGAGGCCGTGCGCATCCGCAAGGTCGCGCTGGACCAGCGTGAGCGCGCCCGCGCGGCGAGCCGCGCCAAGCACGGCTGAGCCGAGGCCCCCGCAACGAGTCGTACGACCCGGTTCTCTCCCTGGGAGAGGGCCGGGTCGTCGGCGTACCCCGGGGGCGGGACGGGAGGGCTCGACGGACACTCGACGGACGACTGATGAGTAACCGTCCGGAAATCGGTGACCGGCCGATCGTGTTTCGGACATGTGAACGCAAATTGCCTACGTTATGCCCGGTTTGACGGTTACTTATCTCGGATGTCAAGCGCGCGTAGGTGTCAGTCTTCGCAATTTTTGCTCAAAATGTGGACCGTAGGGAGATCCCTATGTCTTCCGCCCTTGACGCGCGTTGAACGTTTTGGCGACAGTTCCCCCAAACCACAGAGCCTGCCGGTATCTGTGCTGCGCTCAACTCTCCTACCCCGCGGGGGAAGAACACACATGACCAGTCCAACCAAGGCCGAGGGCCCCGGGTCTGCGGTCGCCTTGGACCCCGAGGTGGCGTCGACGGCCGCCGAGACCGACAAGGGCAAGGAACTCGTCGGTCGTTCCCCCGGCCAGTTGATGTGGATCCGCTTCAAGCGGGACCGCGTCGGCGTGATCTCGGCCTGTGTCGTGGTCTTCTTCTTCGTCGTGGGCCTGCTGGCGCCCCTGATATCGAAGCTCTACGGCAAGGACCCGTACACGGTGTTCGCCGACGAGCGCCCGGACCTGTTCGACAGCGCGGGTGTCCCCCTGCAGCCCAACGGCGGCATCAGCGGGGACTTCTGGTTCGGTCTCGAGCCCGGCAACGGGTACGACGTCTTCACCAAGCTGCTCTACGGCATCCGCAACTCGCTCGGCATCTCGGTGGCCGTCACCGTCGCCACCGTCCTCACCGGTGTCCTCCTCGGTGTCATGGCGGGCTACATGGGCGGCAAGGTCGACTTCGCCGTCAGCCGCGTCGTCGACTTCCTCCTCGCCTTTCCCGCGCAGCTGTTCTTCATCGCCAGCATGCCCGTCGTGGTCTCGCTCTTCGTCGACCCCAAGGACGAGACGCCGGTCTACGTCCGGGTGGTCGCGCTGATCGCCGTGCAGTGGGTCCTGGGCTGGATGAGCCTGGCCCGTATCCTCCGGGGCACCGCGCTCTCGCTCGCCGGCCGCGAGTTCATCGAAGCGGCCAGGGTGAGCGGGGCCTCACCGTGGCGGATCATCCGCAAGGAAGTCCTGCCCAACGTGGTCACGCCGATCCTCGTGCAGTCCACGTACATGCTCCCGGCCTTCGTCACGGCCGAAGCCGGCCTCTCGTTCCTCGGCGTGGGTCTCGTCGAGCCGACGCCCGACTGGGGACAGATGTTCTCCAAGGCGTCCACCGAACTCGTGATGCAGAACGACATCACGTACATGTTCTTCCCGGGTATCTCCATGATCATCTTCATCGTGGCGTTCAACCTGCTCGGGGACTCGGTCCGCGACGCCTTCGACCCCAAGACGGCTCGCTGACCGACGGGATGGGCATCCTGCCCGAACCAGCCCGCGGCGGCGACCTCGCCGTCGCGGACGACGCTTCATTTCATCGCAGTTGTGACACATGGATGGGTGGGAAACCGAGTGATGGGTAAGGGTGGACGCCACACGTACGCCGCCATCTCCGTGCTCGCGGCCGGAGCGCTTGCGCTCACCGGCTGCAGCTCCGGTGGCAGCAAGGGCGGGGCCAGCAACGAGAAGGACACGGAGAACGCCAAGCGGCAGCAGTCCTCCATCGAGTTCGGCAAGGCTCAGGACTCGGTCGGTCCGGCTCCCGAGGTTCCCGGCGCCAAGGCGGGCGGCACGGTGACCGTCCTGCAGCGGGACACCTACGCCCACCTCGACCCGGCGCAGATCTACGTCTCCGACGAGGGTTCCCTCTCCTCGATCATCCACCGCGGTCTGACCGGCTACAAGGCGACCAGCGACGACGGCGCCAAGCACGAGGTCGTCGGTGACCTCGCCACCGACAGCGGCACCACCACCGACGGCGGCAAGACCTGGACGTACCAGCTGAAGGACGGCATCAAGTGGGCCGACGGCACGCCGATCACCTCGGCTGACGTCCGCCACACCTTCGAGCGCCTCTTCGCGCCGTTCATCTCCAACGGCCCGACGTACATTCAGCAGTGGATGGCCAACACCCCGGGCACCGAGTACCGCGGCCTCCTCAAGGGCGGTCCGTACGGCGGCAAGCACCTGCCGGACACCGTCCTCGCGACCCCGGACGACAAGACGATCGTCTTCAAGTTCAAGGAGCCGAAGCCGGACCTGCCGTACGCGCTCGCCATGGCGGGCTACTCCGTGGTGTCGCAGAAGAAGGACACCAAGGAGAAGTACGACAAGGCCCCGATGACCGCCGGTCCCTACAAGATCGCGGACTTCAAGTCGGGCAAGTCCATGACGCTGGTCAAGAACACGAACTGGGACCCGAAGACGGACCCGATCCGCCACCAGTACGTCAACCAGTTCAACTTCCTCTTCAACAAGCAGTACGAGGACTCCACCAAGACGCTGCTCGACGACTCGGGCGTCAACGCCACGTCGATCAGCTTCAACAACCAGGTCGACGCCGGCAACCTGTCCAAGGTGCTCGCCGACCCGAAGCTGAAGACCCGCGTGGTCTCCGGCTACCAGCCCTACGTCGGCCAGATGGACATCAACATGTCCCAGCCGGAGATGAAGGACAAGAAGGTCCGCGAGGCCATCGCCTACGCGCTGCCCATCACGCCCTTCGTCCGCGCCTACGGCGGTGCCCAGGCCATGGAGGTCGCCGGCGGTCTGATCAGCCCGACCGTCTCCGGCTACAACCCGAGCTTCGACCCGTTCGGCAAGAAGAAGAAGCCGGCCGGTGACCCGGTGAAGGCCAAGGCGCTGCTGAAGGAGGCCGGCAAGGTCGGCATGAAGCTGACCTTCGGCTACATCAACACCCCGGAGGGCCAGCAGTACTCCACCGCCATGGCGGCGGGTCTGCAGAAGGCCGGCTTCAACGTCCAGCGCCAGGAGATCCCGGCCGAGACGTACTACGACCAGATCGGCAAGGTCAAGAACAACTTCGACATCTACCACACCGCGTGGGGTGCCGACTGGCCGAGCGCCTCGACGGTCGTCCCGCCGCTGTACGACGGCCGCGTCATCCAGGACGGCGCCGCCAACTACGCGCACATCAACGACCAGAAGGTCAACGCGGACATCGACCGGGTCAACAAGATCACGGACCCGGTCAAGGCCGCTGAGGAGTGGAACAAGGTCAGCGAGTACATCGTCAAGGATGTCGTCTCCAACATCCCGACGGGCTACTACAAGCAGACCCAGATCGCCGGTTCGAAGGTCGGCGGCCTCGTGTACGACGACGTCCTCGGTGGCGTCGACCCGCGCAGGCTGTTCGTGAAGTAACCGCCTCCACCTCCCACGGTGCTTGTGGGCGCCCCGCCGTCCGGCGGGGCGCCCCCTGACCGCACAGCCTTCCCACGCCCGAAAGCTGCCTCCTGATGCTGCGCTTCATCTTCCGCCGGTCACTCGGCGCCGTCGTGATCCTGGTCCTGTTGACCGTGGTCGCGTTCCTGCTCTTCTTCGGCATGCCACGCGATCCGGCGCTGCTGATGTGCGGCAAGACCTGTACACCGGACGCCCTGGCCAACATCCACAAGACGCTGGGGATCGACAAGTCGATCCCGGAGCAGTTCTGGATCTTCCTCCAGGGCCTCTTCGCGGGCCGGGACGACTTCGCCCAGGGCCCCTGCCCCGCCCCGTGCTTCGGCTACTCGTACCACACCAACGAAAACGTCTGGTCGACCCTCATCGACCGCCTGCCGACCACGGTCTCGCTGGCCCTCGGTTCCGCCGTCCTCTTCCTGTTCGTCGGTCTCGGCTCGGGTCTGCTCGCGGCCTGGAAGCGCGGCACGGTCATCGACAAGAGCTTCACGGCCGGCGCGATGGTCCTCAGCTCCATGCAGATCTACTTCCTTGGCCCGCTCGCCATGGCCTTCCTGGTCTTCCAGCTGCACCTGTTCGACCAGCCGGAGTACACGCCCTTCACCGCCAACCCTGCGGACTGGTTCACCGGGCTGCTCATCCCCTGGGCCGTGCTCTCGACGATCTTCGCTGCTCAGTACACTCGTATGGCGCGCTCGTCGATGATCGAGCAGCTCCAGGAGGAGCATGTGCGGACCGCCCGGGCCAAGGGCATGTCGCGGAGCTACGTGTTCTTCCGCTACGCCTGGCGGGGCTCGCTCATCCCGATCGTGACCATCTTCGGCATCGACATCGGCTCGCTGCTGGGCGGCGCGATCATCACCGAGTACACGTTCGGCCTGCCGGGCCTCGGACACCTGGCCGTGGACGCGGTGAAGTTCAGCGACCTGCCCCTGCTGCTGGGCGTGATGCTGTTCTCGGCCGCCATGATCCTTCTGTTCAACATCATCGTCGATGCGTGCTACGCGTTCATCGACCCGCGCGTGCGGCTGTCCTAGGAGCTCTCTGTGACCACTCTCACCAAGGAATCGGGGGCTCCCACCTCGGCCGACGCCGGGGCCTTCCTCTCCGTGCGCGACCTGCGCGTCCAGTTCAGGACCGAGGACGGCATCGTCAAGGCGGTCGACGGGCTCTCCTTCGACCTGGAGCGGGGCAGGACCCTCGGCATCGTCGGCGAGTCGGGCTCCGGCAAGTCGGTGACGAACCTGACCATCCTCGGTCTGCACAACCCGCAGTTCGCCACCATCGACGGTGAGATCGTGCTGGACGGCCAGGAGCTGATCACCGCCCGCGAGCGGGAGCTGGAGAAGCTCCGCGGCAACAAGATGGCGATGATCTTCCAGGACCCGCTGACCGCGCTGTCCCCGTACTACACGGTGGGCCGGCAGCTGTCCGAGCCCTTCATGAAGCACAAGGGCGCCTCCAAGAAGGAGGCGAAGGACCGCGCGATCGAGATGCTGACCAAGGTCGGCATCCCGCAGCCCAAGGTCCGCTTCGACGACTACCCGCACCAGTTCTCCGGCGGCATGCGCCAGCGCGCCATGATCGCCATGGCGCTGATGTGCGACCCCGACCTGCTGATCGCCGACGAGCCGACCACCGCGCTCGACGTGACCGTGCAGGCCCAGATCCTCGACCTGCTCAAGGACCTCCAGCAGGAGTTCGGCTCCGCGATCGTCTTCATCACCCACGACCTCGGCGTCATCTCCAAGATGGCCGACGACCTGCTGGTGATGTACGCGGGCCGGGCCGTGGAGCGGGGCAGCGTGAAGGAGGTGCTGGGCGCGCCCCGGCACCCGTACACCTGGGGCCTGCTCAGCTCGATGCCGCGGCTGAACAGCGACATCCACCAGGCGCTCACCCCCATCCCGGGTTCGCCGCCCTCGCTGCTCAACCCGCCGTCGGGGTGCCCCTTCCACCCGCGCTGCGCCTTCCGGTCGGAGGTCCCGGGCACCCTGTGCACCGACAGCCGGCCGTCGCTGGGCGAGGGACGTGCCGCGGCGTGCCACCTGACGGCGGAGCAGAAGCAGACCATCTTCATCGACAAGATCCAGCCCCGGCTGCGCTAGGGAGATCCGAGACATGAGCGACAACCTCACCCTCCCCGCACAGCAGGGCTCCGCCGACGCCTCTTCTCCGTCGACCGAGACACTGCTGAAGGTCGAGGGGCTGACCAAGCACTTCCCCATCTACGGCGGCTTCCCGATCCGGCGCAAGGTCGGCGCGGTCCAGGCCGTCGACGGCGTGAACCTCTCGGTCGGCGTCGGCGAGAGCGTCGGCCTGGTGGGCGAGTCCGGCTGCGGCAAGTCGACGACGGGCCGGCTGATCACCCGGCTCCTGGAGCCGACCGCCGGCCGGATCACCTACGCCGGGCAGGACATCACGCACGCCTCGCGGCGGGAGCTGGCGCCGGTGCGGTCCGAGATCCAGATGATCTTCCAGGACCCGTACTCCTCGCTGAACCCGCGGCAGACCGTCGGCACGATCATCAAGTCGCCGATGGAGGTCAACGGGATCGACCCGGCCGGTGGTCGCGAGAAGAGGGTCCGCGAGCTGCTGGAGCTGGTGGGCCTCAACCCCGAGCACTACAACCGCTTCCCGCACGAGTTCTCCGGCGGCCAGCGGCAGCGCATCGGGGTCGCCCGGGCGCTCGCCCTCAACCCCAAGCTGATCATCGCCGACGAACCGGTCTCCGCGCTGGACGTGTCGATCCAGGCGCAGGTCGTGAACCTGCTGCAGAAGGTCCAGGACGAGCTGGGCATCGCCTTCGTGTTCATCGCGCACGACCTGGCGATCGTCCGGCACTTCTCGCAGCGCATCGCGGTCATGTACCTGGGCAAGGTGGTCGAGGTCGGCGACCGGGACTCCATCTACAACCGTCCCCGGCACCCCTACACCCACGCCCTGCTGTCCGCGGTCCCCGAGGTGGAGATCGACGGCGAGGACGACGGCCGTGAGCGCATCCGGCTCTCGGGCGACGTGCCCTCCCCGATCCAGCCACCGTCCGGCTGCCGCTTCCGCACCCGGTGCTGGAAGGCGCAGGACAAGTGCGCGACGGAGGAGCCCCCGCTGGTCCAGCTCTCCGGCAACCGGGGCGGCCACCTGACGGCGTGCCACTTCCCGGAGGACCCGACGACCGAGGACCGCGGTGAGGACATCGTCCTCGACCCGGCCCTCGCGGCCCTCGAGGACGACGCGACGCAGTAACGCACCGGACCGCGCGCGGGCGCGCGGACGGCACGGCCGTGGGGCCGGGGAACACTCCCCGGCCCCACGGCGTGTTCTCCGGCCCTGCTCGCTCCCCTTGTCCTCCATGTGACCGCCGAATGGCCGAGGCGCGCATGCGCGGCACCCCTTTTGCGCCGATATTGGCCGATAACGCAACGGTGGAGATCGGTGGACCCAAGAGGAGGCATCCATGCGCGGAGCCAGGCACGCCAGGTGGGCCGCGGGCGCGGCGGCGGTCGCCCTGGTGGCGACGGGTTGTGGGGGCGGGGGCGGCTCCGGCGGCAGCGACAGCGGCGCGGTGCTCAGCGCCTCCTGGGGCGACCCGCAGAACCCGCTGGAGCCGGCCAACACCAACGAGGTGCAGGGCGGCAAGGTGCTCGACATGCTCTTCCGCGGGCTGAAGCGGTACAACCCGGAGACCGGCGCGGCCGAGGACATGCTCGCCGAGAAGATCGACACCACCGACTCGCAGAACTTCACCATCACCGTCAAGGACGGCTGGACGTTCAGCAACGGCGAGAAGGTCACCGCCAAGTCCTTCGTCGACGCCTGGAACTACGGCGCCAGCCTGAAGAACAACCAGAAGAACGCCTACTTCTTCGGCTACATCGAGGGCTACGACAAGGTCCACCCGGACAGCGGCAAGCAGACCGCCACCACCCTCTCCGGGCTGAAGGTCACCGGTGACCGCACCTTCACCGTCAAGCTCACCCAGAAGTTCTCGACGTTCCCCGACACCCTCGGCTACGTCGCCTTCGCCCCGCTGCCCCAGGCGTTCTTCAGCGACCACGCCGGCTGGCTGAGCAAGCCCGTCGGCAACGGGCCGTACACCATCCAGTCCTACACCAAGGGCTCCCAGATGGAGCTGCGCACCTGGGCGGACTACCCCGGCGACGACAAGGCCGACAACGGCGGCGTCACCCTCAAGGTGTACACCGACAACAACACCGCTTACACCGACCTGCTCGCCGGCAACCTCGACCTCGTCGACGACGTGCCCGCCGCCCAGCTGAAGAACGCCAAGAACGACCTGGGCGACCGCTACCTGAACACCCCGGCCGGCATCATCCAGACCCTGGCGTTCCCGTTCTACGACCCGCAGTGGAACAAGGCGGACTCGGAGAAGGTCCGCAAGGGCCTGTCCATGGCGATCAACCGCAAGCAGATCACCGAGACGATCTTCCAGAAGACCCGCACCCCGGCCACCGACTGGACCTCACCGGTGCTCGGCAAGGACGGCGGCTTCCAGGACGGCCTGTGCGGCGACGCCTGCGACTACAACCCCTCCGAGGCCAAGAAGCTCATCCAGGAGGGCGGCGGCCTGCCCGGCGGCCAGGTCAAGATCTCGTACAACGCCGACACCGGCTCCCACCAGCAGTGGGTGGACGCCGTCTGCAACTCCATCAACAACGCGCTCGGCAACACCAAGGCGTGCGTCGGCAACCCGATCGGCACCTTCGCCGACTTCCGCAACCAGATCACCGAGCGCAAGATGAGCGGCCCGTTCCGGGCCGGCTGGCAGATGGACTACCCGCTGATCCAGAACTTCCTCCAGCCGCTCTACTACACCAACGCCTCCTCCAACGACGGCAAGTGGTCCAACAAGCAGTTCGACCAGCTCGTCAACCAGGCCAACTCCGAGACCGACACGGGCAAGGCCGTGCAGACCTTCCAGAAGGCCGAGGAGGTCGTGCGCGACAACATGGCCGCCATCCCGCTGTGGTACCAGAACGGCAGCGCCGGCTACTCGCAGCGGCTGTCCAACGTCAAGCTCAACCCGTTCTCGGTCCCCGTCTACAACGAGATCAAGGTCGGCTGATCCGCCATGGGGCGCTACGTCGTCCGGCGGCTGCTCCAGATGATCCCCGTGTTCATCGGGGCGACGCTGCTGATCTTCCTGATGGTCAACGTGATGGGCGACCCCATCGCGGGCCTGTGCGGCGAGCGCCAGTGCGACCCCGCCACCGCCGCCCAGCTCAAGAAGGAGTTCGGCCTCGACAAGCCCGTGTGGCAGCAATACCTGACCTACATGGGCAACGTCTTCACCGGCGACTTCGGCACGGCCTTCAACGGCCAGGAGGTCACCGAGCTGATGGCGACGGCGTTCCCGGTCACCATCCGGCTGACCATCGTGGCGATCCTCTTCGAGATCGTCATCGGGATCACCCTGGGCGTCATCACCGGGCTGCGCCGCGGCAGCCCGGAGGACACCGGCGTCCTGCTGCTGACCCTGGTCGTCATCTCCGTGCCCACCTTCGTCACCGGCCTGCTGCTCCAGCTGCTGCTGGGGGTGAAGTGGGGCTGGATCAAACCGTCGGTCTCGCCGGAGGCGACCTTCGGCGAGCTGATCCTGCCCGGCCTGGTCCTGGCCTCCGTCTCCCTCGCCTACGTCACCCGCCTGACCCGCACCTCGATCGCGGAGAACAAGCGGTCCGACTACGTGCGCACGGCCATCGCCAAGGGCCTGCCGCGCCACCGGGTCGTCACCCGGCACCTGCTGCGCAACTCCCTGATCCCCGTGGTCACGTTCATCGGCACCGACGTGGGCGCGCTCATGGGCGGCGCGATCGTCACCGAGCGCATCTTCAACATCCACGGCGTCGGCTACCAGCTCTACCAGGGCATCCTCCGCCAGAACACCCAGACGGTCGTCGGCTTCGTGACCGTCCTGGTGCTGGTCTTCCTGGCGGCGAACCTGGTCGTCGACCTCCTGTACGCCGTTCTCGATCCGAGGATCCGCTATGCCTGAGCAGCCGTACGAGCCGGAGGGCGCGATCGCCGGGACCGGCATGGGCGGCGCCATGGACCTGGGCGCCAGCGAGGCCGTCAGCCTGGAGAAGACCCCCGGCGGACCGGACGGCACCGGGCCGGCCGAGAAGCCGCGCTCGCTGTGGTCCGACGCCTGGCGCGACCTGCGGCGCAACCCCGTCTTCATCATCTCCGCCCTCGTCATCCTCTTCCTGGTCTTCATCTCCCTGTGGCCCGGGGCCATCACCTCCGGCAGCCCGCTGAAGTGCGACCTCGCCAAGGCCCAGCAGGGCTCCGGGCCGGGCGCGCCCTTCGGGTACAACGGCCAGGGGTGCAACGTCTACACGCGCACCGTGTACGGCGCCCGTACGTCCGTCACGGTCGGCGTGCTGGCGACGCTCGGCGTGGCGCTGCTCGGCAGCGTGCTGGGCGGGCTCGCCGGGTTCTTCAGCGGGTCCTGGGACTCGCTGCTGTCCCGGATCACCGACATCTTCTTCGCGATCCCCGTCGTCCTCGGCGGTCTGGTGCTGCTGTCGGTGGTCACCAGCAACACCGTCTGGCCGGTCATCGGGTTCATGGTGCTGCTTGGCTGGCCGCAGATCTCCCGCATCGCCCGCGGCTCGGTCATCACCGCCCAGCAGAACGACTACGTCCAGGCCGCCCGCGCCCTCGGCGCCTCCAACTCCCGGCTGCTGCTGCGGCACATCGCGCCCAACGCGGTGGCCCCCGTGATCGTCGTGGCGACCATCGCGCTCGGCACCTACATCGCGCTGGAGGCGACCCTGTCCTACCTCGGCGTCGGCCTGAAGCCGCCCAGCGTCTCCTGGGGCATCGACATCTCGGCCGCCTCGCCGTACGTCCGCAACGCCCCGCACGCCCTGCTGTGGCCCTCGGGCGCCCTGGCCGTCACCGTCCTGGCGTTCATCATGCTCGGCGACGCGGTGCGCGACGCCCTCGACCCGAAGCTGAGGTGACGGCGCCATGCTGCTCGAAGTGCGCGACCTGCACGTGGAGTTCCGCACCCGGGACGGGATCGCCAAGGCCGTCAACGGGGTCAGCTACGCCGTCGACGCGGGCGAGACCCTGGCCGTGCTCGGCGAGTCCGGCTCCGGCAAGTCGGTCACCGCGCAGGCCGTGATGGGCATCCTCGACATGCCGCCGGGGCGGATCACCGGCGGCGAGATCCTGTTCAAGGGCCGCGACCTGCTCACGCTGAAGAAGGAAGAGCGGCGCTCGGTGCGCGGCGCCGAGATGGCGATGATCTTCCAGGACGCGCTGTCCTCGCTCAACCCCGTGCTGTCCGTGGGCGACCAGCTCGGCGAGATGTTCGTCGTGCACCGGGGCATGTCCCGCAAGGACGCCCGCGCCAAGGCCGTCGAGCTGATGGACCGGGTGCGCATCCCGGCGGCCAGGGAGCGGGTCAGGCAGTACCCGCACCAGTTCTCCGGCGGCATGCGCCAGCGCATCATGATCGCGATGGCGCTGGCCCTGGAGCCCGCGCTCATCATCGCCGACGAACCGACCACCGCGCTCGACGTCACCGTCCAGGCCCAGGTCATGGACCTGCTCGCGGAGTTGCAGCGCGAGTACCGGATGGGCCTCATCCTCATCACCCACGACCTCGGCGTCGTCGCGGACGTCGCCGACCGCATCGCCGTGATGTACGCGGGCCGGATCGTGGAGTCGGCGCCGGTCCACGACATCTACAAGGCGCCGGCCCACCCCTACACCCGGGGCCTGCTCGACTCCATCCCGCGCCTGGACCAGAAGGGCCAGGAGCTGTACGCCATCAAGGGCCTGCCGCCCAACCTGATGCGCATCCCGCCGGGCTGCCCCTTCCACCCGCGCTGCCCGATGGCGCAGGACGTGTGCCGCACGGACGTGCCGCCGCTGTACGAGGTCTCCGCGACCCGGGGCAGCGCCTGCCACTTCTGGAGGGAGTGCCTGCATGCCTGAGCCGATTCTGGAGGTCGACGGGCTCGTCAAGCACTACCCGCTGACGCAGGGCGTCCTGTTCAAGAAGCAGATCGGCGCCGTGAAGGCCGTCGACGGCGTCGACTTCGCCCTCGGCCGGGGCGAGACCCTCGGCATCGTCGGCGAGTCGGGCTGCGGCAAGTCCACGGTGGCCAAGATGCTGGTCCACCTGGAGCGGCCGACGGCCGGTGTGATCCGGTACAAGGGCGAGGACGTCACCCAGCTGTCCGGCCGCGCCCTCAAGGCCGTCCGCCGCAACATCCAGATGGTCTTCCAGGACCCGTACACCTCCCTCAACCCCCGGATGACCGTGGGCGACATCATCGGGGAGCCCTACGAGATCCACCCCGAGGTGGCGCCCAAGGGCGACCGGCGCCGGCGGGTGCAGGAGCTGCTGGACGTCGTGGGGCTCAACCCCGAGTACATCAACCGCTATCCGCACCAGTTCTCCGGCGGCCAGCGCCAGCGCATCGGCATCGCCCGGGGCCTCGCCCTGCGCCCCGAGGTGATCGTCGCCGACGAGCCGGTCTCCGCGCTGGACGTCTCGGTGCAGGCGCAGGTGATCAACCTGCTGGCCGGGCTGCAGAAGGAGTTCGACCTCTCCTACGTCTTCATCGCGCACGACCTGTCGATCGTCCGGCACATCTCCGACCGGGTCGGGGTGATGTACCTCGGCCGGATCGTGGAGATCGGCACCGACGAGCAGATCTACGACCACCCCACCCACCCCTACACCCAGGCGCTGCTGTCCGCGGTGCCGGTGCCCGACCCCGAGGCCCGCGAGCACCGGGAGCGGATCATCCTCGCCGGCGACGTGCCGTCCCCGACGAACATCCCGTCCGGCTGCCGCTTCCGCACCCGCTGCTTCAAGGCGCAGCCGCGGTGCGCCGAGGAAGTGCCGCTGCTCGCGGTGCCGGAGGCGTTCCGGGGAGCGGCGGGCCCGGCGGCCCACCCCTCGGCGTGCCACTTCGCCGAGGAGAAGCAGGTGGTGCCCCCGGAGACGAACCCGGGGGGCGACCGCTTCCTGCCCCCGGCGGACGGGCCCGGACGGCCGGCGTAGGAGGTGGCCCGGGCGGACGACCCGGTGCTTAACACGCAGGCAACTCAGCCGACCCGGCACCGATATACGGACCCGTCAGGCTGGACGGCGTACGGCCGTGCGGGTGCCGTAACGGGCCGGGGGCACGCCATGTCGCCCCCGGCCCGTGCCGTGCCCGTGGTCAGCCCGCGGACAGGCCCAGCGCGCGCCTGAGGAAGTCCACCTGGAGCAGCAGCAGGTTCTCCGCGACCTGTTCCTGCGGGGTCATGTGGGTGACGCCGGACAGCGGGAGCACCTCGTGCGGGCGGCCCGCGGCGAGCAGGGCCGAGGACAGGCGCAGGGAGTGCGCGACCACCACGTTGTCGTCCGCCAGGCCGTGCACGATCATCAGCGGACGGTGCGGCTCGGCCGCGTCGGACAGCCCGTCGTCGGTCACCAGCGAACTGCGCGCGTACGCCGCCGCGTCGGTGGCCGGGTCGCCCAGGTACCGCTCGGTGTAGTGGGTGTCGTACAGCCGCCAGTCGGTCACCGGGGCGCCCGCGACGCCGGCGTGGAAGACGTCGGGGCGGCGCAGGACCGCGAGCGCGGCCAGGTAACCGCCGTACGACCAGCCGCGGATCGCCACCCGGGACAGGTCCAGCGGGTAGCGCTCGGCGAGGTCCTGCAGCGCCTCGACCTGGTCGTCCAGGGACACCGTGAAGTCGCGGTGCACCGCCTTCTCCCAGCCGGGGGAGCGGCCCGGGGTGCCCCGGCCGTCGGCGACGACCACCGCGAAGCCCTGGTCGGCGAACCACTGCGAGGTCAGGTGGGCGTTGTGGGCCGCGACGACGCGCGGGCCGTGCGGCCCGCCGTAGGGGTCGAGCAGAACCGGCAGGGAGGTGTCACCGGGGTAGTCCGTAGGCATAAGCACGGCGCACGGGATGCGGCGTGCGCCCCCCTCGGTGAGCGTGACGCGCGGAGTGAGGCCGGGATCCACCGCATGGGAGGCCACCGTGGCGGCCGGCTTGCCGTCCCGCAGCACCCGCACCCGGCTGCCGGGCCGGTCCAGCGCCGCCGACACCAGGACCGTGACCCGTCCGGAGCGCACCGCCGCGTGCACGCCCGGCTCCTGCGACACGCGCTCCCAGCCCAGCTCGTTCACGCGGTACACGTGCACCTCGCCGGTCTCGGGCCGCTCCGCGTCCGGCCCGGCCGAAGCCGTGACGAGCACGTCGTCCGCGCCCACGTCGAGCACGGCGCGCACGTGCAACTGCGCGCCGGTCAGCGGCCGTTCACCCACCGCGAGCACCCGGACGCCCCCCTCGTCGGCGATCCGCACCAGATTCCCCGAGGGACTCCAGCAGGGCACCCCCGCGAAAAGATCAAGCCAAACTGGATCTTCGTCGGCGTGCACCATCCGGGTCGCCCCGGTGTCCGCGTCCACCGCCAGGTAGAGCTGGCTGCGCTGGTCGCGGGCCTGCACGAGCAGCAGCGGGGCACCCGCCGCTGACCAGTGCACTCGCGCCAGGTACGGGTAGCGCTGCCGGTCCCAGACGACCTCCGTGCGCGCCCCGTCGAGCCCGACGACGAGCAGCCGGACGTCCGCGTTGGGGGTGCCGGCCGCCGGATAGGGGACGTGCTGTGGGTCACGTTCCGGGTGGGCCGGGTCCGCGATCCACCACCGGCGCACCGGCGTGTCGTCCACCCGTGCCACCAGCAGCCGGTCGGACCGCGGGGACCACCAGAAGCCGCGCGAACGGTCCATCTCCTCGGCCGCGACGAACTCGGCCAGGCCGTAGGAGACCGTGCCCCCACCCGCCGGGACGGGCTCCTGGTCCGGTCCGGCCAGCACGCGGTCGCCCTCGCCGTCGGCGCCCACCACGCGCAGGGCGCCCCCGGAGACGTACGCGACGTGCCGGCCGTCGGGGGAGGGGCGGGGGTCGATCACCGGTGCGGCGGCGGGCAGTTCACGGGCCGTCCCGGCCCGCAGGTCGGCGGCGAACAGTCGGCCCGACAAGGCGAAAGAGGCCAGCTCCACGGCACGGTCGGTGGCGTAGGCGACGATGCCCGCGCCCCCCTCGCGGCTGCGCTCGCGGCGCGCCCGCTCCTCGGCGGAGAGGTCCTCGGCGGCCCCGCCGAGCAGGGCGTACGGGTCGGCGGCCGGGCGCTCAGCGCCGTCCGCGGGATCCAGGACCCACAGGGCGTTCGCCCGGTCCGTGCCGGAGTGCGAGCGCAGGAACACGACACGGGAGCCGTCGGGGGCGACGGTGAACGAACGCGGCGCGCCGAGGGTGAAACGCTGGGTGCGGGCGTGCCGTCGGGGGAAGGAGTCGGACTCGGTCGTCATGCCCCGACCCTATTGGCCATGATTGGCCATGCGCCCCCTTGCGCGTCCGTGCGCCGACCGATGCGCGCGCACCCGTAGTTATGATCAATAGCGCTGCGTGGGTATGAACCTGCCGGCTGCTGTATGGATGTACAAGGTCCCTCGCTCTGTCCCCCACGTACCCGGGTTCTTGGAGGTGAGCCGCCGTGGCACTCTCGATTTCGGCGGTGGTGCTGCTGGCGATCATCGTCTTCTTGCTGGTCAAGAAGTCAGGCCTGAAGGGCGGTCACGCGGTTGTCTGCATCCTGCTCGGCTTCTACCTCGCCTCGTCGACGGTGGCGCCCACGATCAGCGACCTGACGACGAGCGTGGCGAGCATGATCGGCAGCATCAAGTTCTGACGCCGGCGCGGAGTCGCGTCGCGTCGTCCCGTCTGCCCCTGCGCGGCAGGAGTATGCCCGGCTCGTAGGGTGGTTCCATGACGGAACTGCCCGCGCGTCGTCTGCTGCTGGTGCACGCGCACCCCGACGACGAGTCGATCAACAACGGCGCGACCATGGCGCGGTACGCCGCCGAGGGTGCCCAGGTGACCCTGGTCACCTGCACCCTGGGCGAGCGCGGCGAGGTGATCCCGCCCGCGCTGCGGCACCTCACCGGCGCCGCGCTGGGGGAGCACCGGCTGGGCGAACTGACCGCCGCCCTGCGCGAACTCGGCGTCACCGACTCCGGCCTGCTCGGCGGCGCCGGACGTTACGGCGACTCCGGGATGATGGGCCTGCCCGACAACGACGACCCGGGCTGCTTCTGGCAGGCCGACGTCGACACCGCCGCCGCGTCGCTCGCCGAGGTCGTCCTGCGCACCCGCCCCCAGGTCGTCGTCACCTACGACGACCACGGCGGCTACGGCCACCCCGACCACATCCAGGCCCACCGCGTCGCCATGCGCGCCGTCGAACTGGCCGCCGGGGCGGGCTGGACCGTCCCCAAGGTCTACTGGAACCGCGTCCCGCGCTCCGTCGCCGAGGACGCGTTCGCCCGGCTGCGCGCGGACCTGCCGGGGCTGCCCTTCGACCGGGTGGCCGCCGTGGACGACCTCCCCGGTGTCGTCGACGACGACCGGATCACCACCGCGATCGACGGCACCGCGTACGCCGGGGCGAAGGCCGCCGCGATGCGCGCGCACGCCACCCAGATCGACGTGGCCCCCGACGCGCCGTACTTCGCGCTCTCCAACGAACTCGCCCAACCGCTGTTCACCACCGAGTACTACGAGCTGGTGCGCGGCGAGCGCCCCAGGGAGCGCGAGAGCGACCTCTTCGCCGGTGTCGAGGCGGTGGCCCGATGACCGGCCGGGGCTCCCTGCTCGCCCAGCCCCTGCGGCCCCCCTCCGCCGGCCGGGCGGTCGGCTACCTGGGGCTGCTGCTGCTCGGCGCGGTCACCGGCGCCGCCGGTGCGCTGGTGCAGGCCGGCTGGTCCCCCGGCGGTCTGCTGCTCGCCCTCGCGGGCGCGGCCGGCCTGTTCCTCGGCGGGGCCCGGCTGGCCCGCAGCCGTGGCGGGGCCGTCGCCCCGGCGGCCGGCTGGATGGTCGCCGTCATCCTGCTCACCACCGCGCGGCCGGAAGGGGACTTCCTGTTCGGCGCGGGCGGCGGCTCCTACCTCTTCCTGCTCGGAGGCATGGCGCTGGCTGTGATCTGTGCCACGCTCGCCCCTGTCGGGCAACCGGCCGACCAGGACGTCCGACTTGGCAAGTGACGTACCACTTCGCCACCGAGCGGGCGTGCGTATCCGGTGATGGTTTCCCCGGCGGTAGTGGGATACACGCCAGAAGTGGCCAGTATGGTGGTGCGCGCCGCCGAGCTGCCCGTGAGGTCGTGGCGGGCGGCGGAGCCAATCTGGAGAACCTGCCTTGAGTCGTGAAACTGACACTCCGTCCTCCGGGCCCAACGGGCGCGGCGGAGCCGCATACCCCTCGGGTACGCCGCCGTACGGGACCCCCGTGGTCCCCGCCGGCGGTACGGACGCGGGGCGCTCGGCGACGCAGCCGGAGGAACGCAAGACCGAGACCACGCTGACGACCCGGATCCGCATCAACATCCCCGGATCCCGGCCGATTCCGCCGGTCGTCGTGCGCAAGCCCGTCACGGGGGCGGAGCCCACGGCGGAGGACACCGGCGCCGACGCGCAGCCCGCGCCCGCCCCGGCCCCCGCCGACCAGGACCGGCCCGCCGCGCAGGCGCCGGCCGAGGGCGCGGCGGCGGGCGAGGACAAGACCAGCGACTGGTTCGCGCCCCGCAAGTCGGCCCCCGCCAAGGGCGGTCCGGGCGGTGCCGCGGCCAACGGCGCCGGGACACCGAGCGGTTCGGCCGCCGGCTCCGGCGCGGGCAGCGGCGCGGCCACCGGTGCGGCTCAGGGCACCCCCGCGGCGCCCGGCGGTCCCGGCGCGTCCGCGCGGCCCGGTGCCGCACGGCCCGGTGGCGTGGTCGGCTCCATGGGAGCACCGGGCGCGCCGCGTCCCGGCGCCACCAACGGCGCGGGTCTGCCCGGCGCCACCGGGGGCCCCGTGGCTCCCGGGCACGGCGGCGGCACCGGCTCCTTCGACGTCACCGAGGCGCTCAACGCGGCCGCGCAGAGCGGCCCCCGTCCCGGCCAGGACGGCGGCGAGGCACGCACGGACGGCCTGCCGTACTTCGCCGACGGCACCGCGCAGGGCGCCCCGCACGGCGGACAGCCGCCGCAGGGCGGCCCGTTCGTCGACGCCGCCGGGCAGGGCTCCGGCGCCCCGAACGGCGTCCAGGGCGGCCCGACCGGCCCGAACAGTCAGAACGGCCAGGGCGGCCCCCAGGGCCCGCACGGCTACGAGAACTTCAGCGACTACGGCGGCCAGGCCGGCCAGGGCGGCCAGGCGGCCCCCGGCGCCCCCTACGGCACCGGCCCGGCCGGGCCCACCACCGGCCCCATGACCGGCCCCATGAACGGCGACGCCACGGCGGCGCTGCCGGTCGTGGGCGGCCCGAACGGCACCGGCGTGCCCGGCGCCCACGGTCCGGGCCCGAACAGCGCGCCCGGCCCCGCGGGCCCCGGCCCGCACCCCGGCGCCCCGGCCGCCCCCGGCGCCCGGCTGCCCGGCGGCGGGCTGAGCGACGACACCGCGGTCCTCACCCCGCAGAAGCCGGCCGACCCCGGAGCCACCGGAAGCTTCCCGCGCCCCGACAACGTCTCCGGCCAGACCGTCACCAGCGGCATCCCGGTCGTGCCCCCGGCCGACCGCGGCGGTCCCTTCCCGCCCGGCGGGCCCGCCGACGGGCCGGTGCCGCACACCCCGTCGCAGCGCACCGCGCCGCCCGCGCAGGGCAAGCCCGCGCCCGCGGCCAAGAAGGCCAAGAAGAAGGGCCGCAGCAAGCTGGTCCTGCTCGGCGGGCTGGTCGTGCTCGCGGCGGCCGGCGCCTACGGCGCGGGCCTGCTGATGAACCACTCCGACGTGCCCAAGGGCACCACCGTGCTGGGCGTCGACATCGGCGGCGGCACCCGCGACGACGCCGTCAAGAAGCTCGACGACGCCTTCGACCAGCGGGTGAACCAGGCCCTGAAGCTGTCCGTCGACGGGCAGACGGTCACCCTCAAGCCGGACCAGGCGGGCCTCCAGTTCGACCTGCAGGCCACCGTGGACGACGCGGCCCGCAGCGACTACAACCCGGTCTCCGTGATCGGCACGCTGTTCGGCCAGAAGCGCGTGGTCGAGCCGGAGATGCCGGTCGACGAGGAGAAGCTCGACGCGGCCCTGGCGACCGCCGCGGGCGGCGCCGGCAGCGCGAGCGACGGCACGATCACGTTCGAGTCGGGCAAGGCCGTCCCCGTCTACGGCAAGGCCGGCCAGGGCATCGACACCACGCGGGCCGCCACGGCGGTCGAGGAGGCCTACCGCACCCAGGTGGAGACCGGTGCCCCCACCACCGTGCGGGTCCCGACCACCAGCAAGCAGCCGACGGTGTCCAACGCCGAGGTCGACCGCATGATGAAGGAGTTCGCCGAGCCGGCGATGTCCGCGAAGGTCACGGTCAAGAGCGGCCCGCACGAGATCGCCTTCAGCCCCGAGAAGTCCCTGTGGAAGTTCCTCCGGGTCAAGGCGGTCAACGGCAAGCTCGTCGACAGCTACGACGAGGCCGCCCTGAAGGAGCTGTACGGCAGCACCTTCGACGGCGTGCTCATCACCCGGGGCACCGGGCAGAAGACGCCCGTCACGGTCCAGGACGTGATCAGCGCCCTGCGCCCGGCGCTGAAGAGCACCACCGACCGGGTCGCGGTCATCGAGACCGACCCGAGCTGACCGGCGGTCCGTCCCCGACCACCGCATGACATCTGTCATGCGGTGGTCAGGACCGCCGACACTGCCGGGCCACCGCCCCGCCCGGCCACGATGGCCGCATGACGACGACACAGGCGACCACGGCGGCGACGGGGGACACGGCACGGCCCGCGGTCGCCTTCGACCAGGTGACGAAGCATTACGGCGACGTACGCGCCGTCGACGGACTGAGCCTCACCCTGCACCCCGGGGAGACCGTGGCGCTGCTCGGCCCGAACGGCGCCGGCAAGTCCACCACCCTCGACCTGCTCCTCGGACTGCGCCCCGCCGACACCGGCACGGTGCGCGTCTTCGGCACCAGCCCCCGCGAGGCGATCGTCGCCGGGCGGGTGGGCGCCATGCTGCAGAGCGGCGGGCTGATGGACGAGGTGACGGTCGGCGAACTGGTCCGGCTCGCCTGCGCCCTGCACCCGCGGCCCCACCCCGTGTCCGACGTCCTCGCCCGGGCCGGCGTCGCGCAGATCGCCGACCGCAAGGTCGACAAGCTCTCCGGCGGCCAGGCGCAGCGGGTCCGCTTCGCGCTCGCCACCGCGGGGGACAGCGACCTGATCGTCCTGGACGAGCCGACCACCGGCATGGACGTGACCACCCGCCAGGCGTTCTGGGCCACCATGCGCGAACAGGCCGAGCAGGGCCGCACTGTGCTGTTCGCGACCCACTACCTGGAGGAGGCCGACGCGGTCGCCGACCGGGTGCTGGTGCTGCACCGGGGCCGGCTGCTCGCCGACGGCACCGCCGCCGAGATCAAGGCCAAGGCGGGCGCGCGCCGCGTCTCCTTCGACCTCGAGGGCGCCGTCGACGAGGCCGCCCTGCGCGAACTGCCGTTCCTGACCTCCCTGACGGTGTCCCACGGCGGCCCCGCCGCGGGCCCCGGGCCCCACACGGTCCGCATCCAGTCCTCCGACGCGGACGCGACCGTCCACGCCGTCTACGGCCTCGGCCTCTACCCCCGCAACCTCGAGGTCGCCGGGCTCGGTCTGGAGCAGGCCTTCGTCGCCATCACCGCCGCCGAGGAGGCGAAGCAGAAGTGAACAGCCTGATCAAGCTGGAGCTGACCCGCGCCCTGCGCAACCGCAAGTTCCTGTTCTTCTCGGTGATCTACCCGTCCGTGCTGTTCCTGCTGATCGCGGGCAGCGCCGACGCCACGGAGAAGATCGACGGGACGGGCCTGACCCTCCCGACCTACATGATGGTCTCGATGGCCTCCTTCGGCGCCCTGACGGCCGTCCTGATGGGCAACAGCGAGCGCATCGCCAAGGAGCGCGAGAGCGGCTGGGTGCGGCAGCTGCGGCTGACCACCCTGCCGGGCCGCGGCTACGTCCTCGCGAAGACCGCGAGCGCGGCCGTGGTGAGCCTGCCGTCCATCGTGGTGGTGTTCGCGGTCGCCGCGACCGTCAAGGACGTACGGCTGGACGCCTGGCAGTGGCTCGCGCTCACCGGGTCGATCTGGGCGGGCAGCCTGGTCTTCGCCGCGCTCGGCGTGGCGCTCGGCTACCTCGCCAGCGGCGACGCGGTCCGCCCGATCACCATGATCACGTACTTCGGCCTGTCCATCCTGGGCGGCCTGTGGATGCCCACCACGACCTTCCCGGGCTGGCTCCAGGACATCACCAGGTGGGTGCCCACGCACGCATACGCTGCCCTGGGGCAGGCCATCGAACAGAGCCGGGCCCCGCACATGACGGACATCGCCCTCCTCGCCGCGTTCTTCGTGCTGTTCACGGGCGGCGCGGCCTGGCTGTACCGGAAGGACACGCTGAAGGCGTGAGCGGCATCGGCATCGGGCAGCGCCCGCAGAACCACAGGCAGCGCGTGATGAAGCTGCTGTGGACGGGCATCTGGCTCGCCTACCTCAGCGCACCCGTGAGCGACCTGCTGCACGGCGGTCACTCCGACCCGGTCCGCGTCCTCGGCGCACTGGGCCTGCTGGCCTTCGTGGCCTGGTACTTCGCGCTGGTCTTCCGCGCCGGGCGCGGGGAGACCAACACGGTGGTGCTGGCCTCGCTGGCCGTCCTCGCCGCCCAGTCCGCCCTGCTCAGCCTCACGCTGGGCCGGGAGTGGCTGGTGCTGTTCGTGTACGTCTCCGTGGCCTCCGGCGCCGCCCTGCCGATGCGGTACGCCCGCTGGACCGTCCCCGGCACCTCCCTGCTGCTGACCGGGCTCGCCCTGGTCGTGCCCGACGGCACGGAGTACCTGGCCGGGCTGCTGCTGCCGGCGCTGCTGGCCGGGTTCTCCATGACCGGCGTGCGCGAACTGATCCGGACCACCATCGAGTTGCGCGAGGCCCGCGCCACCGTCGCCCACCTCGCCGCCAACGAGGAGCGGCTGCGGCTGGCCCGGGACCTGCACGACCTGCTGGGCCACTCCCTGTCCCTGATCACGCTCAAGAGCGAGCTGGCGGGCCGGATGCTCCCCGACCACCCCGACAAGGCGGCCCAGCAGGTCGCCGACATCGAACAGGTCAGCCGGCAGGCCCTGGTGGACGTGCGCGAGGCCGTCACCGGCTACCGGCGCGCCCGCCTCGCCACCGAACTCGCCGGTGCGCAGGTCGCCCTGACCGCGGCCGGGGTCACCCCCGAACTCCCCGTCGAACCCGACCTCGACGGCGTCCCCGAGCACAGCGAGTCCGCCCTCGCCTGGGCGCTGCGCGAGGCGGTCACCAACGTCGTGCGGCACAGCGGGGCCCGCCGCTGCGTGGTCGGACTGGTCCGGCGCCAGACCCTGGACGGGCCGGTGCTGGAGCTGTCCGTCGAGGACGACGGCTCCGGCGGCTCGGGCACCGGTCCCGGGAACGGCCTCACGGGCCTCACCGAGCGCCTGGAGAAGGCGGGCGGCACCCTGGAGGCGGGCGGGGCCCGGAAGGGCTTCCGGGTCGTCGCCCGCGTCCCGGCGGGGAGCGCGGCGCGCGTAGGATCCGCCCCATGACGCGCACGATCAAGGTCCTGCTGGCGGAGGACCAGTCGATGGTCCGCGAGGCGCTCGCCGCGCTGCTCGGCCTGGAGGACGACATCGAGGTGGTCGCCCAGGTGGCCCGCGGTGACGAGGTCCTCGCGGCGGCGCGGGAGCACGACCTGGACGTGGCCCTGCTGGACATCGAGATGCCGGGCGCGACGGGCATCGAGGCGGCCGCGCAACTGCACCGCGAGTTCCCCGCGTTGAAACTGGTCGTGCTCACCACCTTCGGCCGCCCCGGCTACCTGCGCAGCGCGATGGAGTCCGGCGCCGACGCCTTCCTGGTCAAGGACGCCCCCGCCGCCGAACTCGCCCAGGCCGTGCGCAAGGTGCTGGCCGGCGAACGCGTCATCGACCCCACCCTGGCCGCGGCCGCCCTCGCCGAGGGCGCCAACCCGCTGACCGACCGCGAGCGCGAGGTGCTGCGCGCGGCGGCGGACGGCTCCACCAACGCCGAACTGGCCGCGTCCCTGCACCTGTCCCAGGGCACGGTCCGCAACTACCTGTCCACGGCGATCCAGAAGCTCGGGGCCCGCAACCGCGCCGAGGCGGTCCGCATAGCGCGGGAGAAGGGCTGGCTGTAGCCCGCCGGGCGAACGCGGGCGGGCCCGCGCGCCGCGGAGGCGCACGGCGCCGGCCGGCCGCGGACGGGCGCGCCGCTCAGTTCATCAGCGCCCGCGCCGCCAGCGCCTCCGTCCGCACCCGGTCCGCCAGACCCTCGTCCACCACCTCGACCAGCTGCGCGTACTCCTCCATCTCCTCGGCGCCCGTGACGAAGGCGCCCCGCTGCACCAGCAACTGCCCCCGCTCGTACCGCAGGCGGGCCGGGTGCGACGGCACCAGCAGCGCCAGCTCCACCGCCCACAGCGCCACGTCCGAGCGCTCGGGCCGGGCCGCCGCCCACGCCCGGATGTTGTTCAGCACCCGCAGCACCACCTCCAGCGGCGCGGCGGGCACCAGCATCGACGGCTCCAGCGGCGCCCCCGTCGCCCCGACCACCAGCACGTCCGCGTCCGCCCCGGACAGCACCCGGCCCCCGTCGAACGGGTCGGCCAGCACCTGCTCCTCCTGCGGCCCGAACCCCACGACGAAGTGGCCGGGCAGCGCGACCCCGTACACCGGGGCCCCGGCCCGCCGGGCGACCTCCAGCCACACCACCGACAGCAGGATCGGCAGGCCCCGCCGCCGCAGCAGCACCGAGTGCAGCAGCGACGACTCCAGCCGCTGGTAGTCCGCGGCGGAACCCCGGTACCCGTACCGCTCGCCGAGCAGGTCCCGCAGGGCCGCCGCCCAGGAGCGCGGACCGCCCGGCCGGAACGGCACCTCACCGGCCAGCCGGTCCAGCTCCAGCTGGGCCGCGTCCAGGCCGGCGTCGTCCAGCGTCCCGTCGGCCTGCGCGCCGATCAGCAGGCACAGCACGGACAGGTCGGGCCGTTCGGACCGCGCCTCGTCGGCGAACCGGCGCCGCAGCTCCGCGGCGCGCTCGGGCGACGGCGGCTCAGGGGAGTGCATGACCGGGCTCCCGGTAGTGGTGGTAGGCGTGGTGCGCGGCGAAGCCCGTCCGGTCGTACAGCGCCCGCGCCCCGGCGTTGTCCGTCTCGACCTGGAGCCAGGCCGCCGAGGCGCCCTCCTGGAGGGCCCGCCCGGCCAGCGCGGCCATCACCGCCGTGGCCAGACCGCGGCGCCGGTGCGCCGGGTCGACCTCGACCGCGGCGAACCCGGCCCACCGCCCGTCCACGACGCACCGCCCGATCGCGGCCGGCGCGGCGCCCCCGGCGCCCGGCACCGAGGCGAACCACACCGAGGGCCCACCGCCCAGTACCCGCAGCGCCACCTCGCTCACCCCCTTGCGCCCGTAGCGCGACAGCCAGGCCTCGTCGGCCGTCCGGGACAGCACGACACCCCCAGCGTCACCCGTGTCGGCCACCGGTGCCAGGGCCCCGACCCACAGCTCGGCCGTCACCTCGCGCACCCACCCGCGCCGCTCCAGTTCCGCGCACAGCAGCTCCTGGGTGCCCTCGGCGCCGGTCGCGGTCTGCACGTAGGCGGGCAGCCCGCGCGCGCCGTACCACCGCCGCACGGCGTCCAGCGCCCCGTCCAGCGGCAGCCCGGGATCGCCCAATGGCAGCACCGAGTTGGCCCGCCGGGTGAACCCGGAGGCGGCCCGCAGCTCCCAGTCCCCGAGCCGCTCGCGCTCCACCGGCGGCCAGGCGCGCGCGGAGACCCGCGCCAGCTCCTCGTAGGAGGCGGCGGGTCCCCGGCGACGCGCCGGGGCGGCCGGGACGACCTTCCCGGCGACCAGCGAACGTTCCGGGATGCGGACCCCCTCCCCGTCCCGGCGTGTGATCACCAGCACACCGTCGTTCCATGATGTGAGAACACCCACCGTGTCGGTGAATTTCGCGCCCTCGGCGCCCTCGTCGTTCAGCCGCCGAACGGAGACACGTTTGCCCACGTCAGCGGCGGTGATGCGGACTTCGAGGCGCCCGGCGGCCGAGATTTCCACAGGTCGGTCCACCCCTCCTGTTCGGATCATGCCCAGGAACGGAGATACTAGGGGCGGGCATCGACGACGCCGCGCTCCCGCGCGCCAGGCGGCGGAGCCTGTGGGAGGCCCGCCAGCGCCCTATCGAGGAGGAACGACAGCGTGACCTACGTCATCGCGCAGCCTTGTGTCGACGTGAAGGACAAGGCGTGCATCGAGGAGTGCCCGGTCGACTGCATCTACGAGGGCCAGCGGTCCTTGTACATCCACCCGGACGAATGCGTCGACTGCGGTGCCTGTGAGCCGGTCTGCCCGGTCGAGGCGATCTTCTACGAGGACGACGTGCCGGAGGAGTGGAAGGACTACTACAAGGCGAACGTCGAGTTCTTCGACGACCTCGGCTCCCCGGGCGGCGCCAGCAAGCTCGGCCTGATCGAGCGGGACCACCCGTTCGTCGCCGCGCTGCCGCCCCAGGCCGAGTAACACCGCGTCAGCGGTCCGCATCCGGCGCCGCCTCGGTCCCGTACGGCCTGATCCCCCGCGATCAGCCCGCCGCACGGGACCGAGGCGTTTGCCGTACCGGCGCCGTCCGGCGGCGCACCGGTGCCGTACCAGAAAGTGAGCCAGATCCCCGTGTCCGCAGTCTCCGACCGCCTTCCGACCTTCCCCTGGGACAAGCTCGAGCCCTACAAGAAGAAGGCCGCCGCGCACCACGACGGCATCGTCGACCTCTCCGTCGGCACGCCCGTCGACCCGGTCCCCGACCTGATCCAGAAGGCGCTCGTCGACGCCGCGGACTCCCCGGGCTACCCGACGGTCTGGGGCACCCCGGCGCTGCGCGACGCGATCACGGGCTGGGCGGAGCGCCGCCTGGGCGCCCGCGGCGTCACCCACCGGCACGTCCTGCCGATCGTGGGCTCCAAGGAACTGGTCGCCTGGCTCCCGACCCAGCTGGGCCTCGGCCCCGGCGACACGGTGGCCCACCCGCGGCTGGCCTACCCGACGTACGAGGTCGGCGCGCGCCTGGCCCGCGCCGAGTACGTCGCCTACGACGACCCGACGGAGCTCGACCCGGCCGGCCTGAAGCTGCTGTGGCTCAACTCCCCGTCCAACCCCACGGGCCGGGTGCTGGGCAAGGAGGAGCTGACCCGGACGGTGGCCTGGGCCCGGGAACACGGGGTGCTGGTGGTCTCCGACGAGTGCTACCTCGAGCTGGGCTGGGAGGCCGACCCGGTCTCCGTGCTGCACCCCGACGTCAACGGCGGCTCCCACGACGGCCTCGTGGCCGTCCACTCGCTCTCCAAGCGCTCGAACCTGGCCGGTTACCGGGCCGCGTTCCTGGTGGGCGACCCGGCCGTGCTCGGCCCGCTGCTGGAGATCCGCAAGCACGGCGGCATGATGACCTCGGCGCCCACCCAGGCGGCCGTCGTCGCGGCCCTGTCCGACGACACCCACGTGCACGAGCAGCGCGAGCGCTACGCCGCCCGCCGCACCGCCCTGCGCGAGGCGCTCCTCGCCCACGGCTTCCGCATCGAGCACAGCGAGGCCAGCCTGTACCTGTGGGCCACCCGGGACGAGTCCTGCTGGGCCACCGTCGACCACCTCGCGGACCTGGGCATCCTCGTGGCCCCGGGCGACTTCTACGGCCCGGCGGGCGAGCGGTTCGTCCGCGTGGCCCTGACGGCGACGGACGAGCGGGTCGGCGCCGCCACCGCCCGCCTGGTCGGACGGTAGGACGCGCGGCCCGGCGGCAGGACGCGCGACGGGGCCCGGGGGAGACGTCCCCCGGGCCCCGTCGTCATCGGCCGCGGCCGCCGCGGATCAGCCGAGCGGCAGGCCCTGCACCGGCAGCGTGCCCGCACCGGGCAGCCCGCCGTGGGTGAGGGCGTCGGTGGGCAGGCCGCCCTTGGTGGCGCCGGACGCGGTGTCGCCGAGGACCTCGCCCGCGGACCCGGCGGCCTCGCCGGCCGCCTTCTGCGCGGCCGGGGCCGCCTTCTTCACGGCCTTGCCGCCCGTCTTGCCGACGGCCGGCACCGCCTGCTTCACGGCCTTGCTGCCGGTGTCGCCGGCGAGCCCGGTGACGTTCTGCGCCGCTCCGTCCACCGTGTTGCCGGCGCTCGCCGCGTCCAGCGCGGTCAGCCCGCCCAGGTTCGGCGTCGCGGGCAGGTCCGGTGCCGCGCTGGCGGAACCGGCCGCACCGACCCCGGCGGCCGCTCCCGCAGCGACGAGCAGCGCGGCACGGGCGATCCGACGGGTCAGGGGGAGGGACATAATGCTCCTTCGACGGGAGAAAACGGTGAGTCGTGCGCCGTGACTACCGCTCGACTCCCCGCGAAGTTGCGGACGGGCGACGTAAAGAGTTGGCAATGCGTCGCATTATCGCCTGCGGATAAAAAGGGACAAAGGGCATCCGGTGTGAAAGTCCGCCGAACCCCCGCGGCCCTTTGCCCGCAAGGGATTCGGGGTTCGCGGGTGCCCGGCCGGGAAATACTCCGCGGGAGTGCCGGGAGAACGCCCGCCGGCACCCCGCCGGGGGACGGTCCGCACGCCTGCACGGGTCCCCGGGGCCCGCCCTAGGGGGTGTCTTGCCGATCACGCCGGGCTCGCGGCGTCTGGCGCCGCACCTCGCCGCGTTGTCGTCGGTTTCCCCCGCTCTCGGCTCCGCTCGAGCGGGAGGGGCCCCCACCGCTCCACATCGCCGCCCTCCTCCGCCTTGCGATGCACGGCGCCAGACGCCGCTCCCTGATCCGGCCTGATCGACAAGACACCCCCTAGGCGCCGGTGACGATCCGCACCGAGTCGGCGCCCGAACCCCGCGCCCCACCGGTCCCGCTCGCCTCGTTGCCCCCGGTCGTGCGCCACCGGCTGTCGGTGTTCCCGGCGACCCACTCCCGTCCGGCGTACGACACCCGTTCGATGTGCAGCGCCGAGGCGTTGGCCACCGCCCAGTGGGCCAGCTGCCAGCCCCGCTCCCGCATGCCGCGCCCGTCGCCGCCGGTCCCCGCGGTCACCGGAAGGGTCACCGTCCGCCCGCCGCCGTGCGCGCGGGGTCCGTCCGCCCGCGCCGAGGGCGCCGGGGACACGTCCCCGGCAGGGTCGACCTCGGCGCCCGCCTGCTGGACCACCGCGCGCCCGAAGTCCCGCACCAGCGCGGCCCGTACCGCGTCCGGACCGGTGGCCGTCGTCGCCCCCGGGCGGCCCGCGCAGGTCAGGCTGGCCGCCGACCGCCCGGTGAGCGCGGCGGCCAGCAGCATGGCGTCCGGCTCGTGCTTGGCGTACGCCTCCGGGAAGCCGCTGCGCTGTACGCGCTGCGCGGCGACGGTCAGGGGCAGCTCGGTGTAGTCCGGGACCTTCGCCAGGTGCGCGTAGAAGGCGTTCGCCGCGTACGCCGGGTCGGTGACCTGCCGCGCGGTGCCCCAGCCCTGTGAGGGCCGCTGCTGGAACAGGCCCAGCGAATCCCGGTCGCCGTGCGCGAGGTTGCGCAGGCCGGACTCCTGCAGGGCGGTGGCGAGCGCGATGGTCACGGCGCGCTCGGGCATGCCCCGGTCGGTGCCGACGGCGGAGATCGTGGCCGCGTTCACCGCCTGCTCCGGGGTGAACTCGTACGACGCGTTCCCGCTGTTCGAAACGACTCTGCACCCGGGGGCGCCGGTACCGGCGGTGACGTACTGCACCACGAGGTACCCCGCGACGGCGAGCAGGACGACCAGGCCCGCCCCGAACCGGAGGGGGCGGCCACGACGCTGGGAGGAGGGGGACGGCGCTGGCACGCGTACAAGGTACTGGAGAGTACGGAAACGGAGGAGTCCCCGGAGGCAGGTGGGACGGCACGGCGACCGCGCCGCGCGTTAGGGTCGGCGGCATGGCCGACACCCCGCTTGACCTCACGCTGGACGCCGCCGCCCTCACCGCGCGGCTCGTCGACTTCCCGTCGGAGAGCGGCACCGAGAAGCCGCTCGCGGACGCGATCGAGGCCGCCCTGCGCGCCCTGCCGCACCTCACGGTCGACCGGTACGGCAACAACGTGATCGCCCGCACCACGCTGGGCCGTGCGCAGCGGGTCATCCTCGCCGGCCACATCGACACCGTCCCCATCGCGGACAACGTCCCCTCGCGGCTCGACGAGGACGGCGTGCTGTGGGGCTGCGGCACCTGCGACATGAAGTCCGGCGTCGCCGTCCAGCTGCGCATCGCGGCCACCGTCCCCGCCCCCGACCGCGACCTGACCTTCGTCTTCTACGACAACGAGGAGGTCGCCGCCGAGCTGAACGGCCTGCGGCACGTCGCCGAGGCCCGTCCCGAGTGGCTGGCCGGCGACTTCGCGGTGCTCCTCGAACCCTCCGACGGCCAGGTGGAGGGCGGCTGCCAGGGCACCCTGCGGGTCAAGCTGCGCACCCAGGGCGAGCGCGCCCACTCCGCGCGCGGCTGGATGGGCTCCAACGCCGTCCACGCCGCCGCCCCGATCCTCGCCCGCCTCGCCTCCTACGAGCCGCGCCGGCCCGTCATCGACGGACTGGAGTACCGCGAGGGCCTCAACGCCGTCGGCATCTCCGGCGGCGTGGCCGGCAACGTCATCCCGGACGAGTGCGTCGTCACCGTCAACTTCCGCTACGCGCCCGACCGCAGCGAGGAGGAGGCCGTCCGGCACGTGCGCGAGGTCTTCGCCGACTGCGGCGTCGAGGAGTTCACCGTCGACGACCACAGCCCCGGCGCGCTGCCAGGCCTGTCCCACCCGGCCGCGGCCGCGTTCATCGAGGCCGTCGGCGGCACCCCGCAGCCCAAGTTCGGCTGGACGGACGTCTCCCGCTTCTCCGCGCTCGGCATTCCGGCGGTCAACTACGGCCCCGGCAACCCGCACCTGGCGCACAAGCGGGACGAACGCGTCGACACGGCCAAGATCCTCGCCGCGGAGGAGCGCCTGCGGCACTGGCTGACCGGGGTCCGGGCCCGACACGCCGAAGTCCCCCGCCCGTAACCCGGTGCGATCTACGCTGGGGCGGAACAGCCTTCCCCGTCCGTCGGCTTCGGCGCAGGGCGGGGAGACCCCGAAAGCGGAGGGAGCGGACATGCCTACCGGCAATCCCGAGGGGAAGAAGCAGCCGCCGGACGAGCAGCGCCTCGGACCGGTCCTCCGACGGCGGGGCCAGGTGACCGCCAGTACGACGGACCAGCGGCTGCTGGACGAGCGCGCCCCCACCGACTGGGTGCACACCGACCCCTGGCGCGTCCTGCGCATCCAGTCGGAGTTCATCGAGGGCTTCGGCACGCTCGCCGAACTCCCGCCCGCGATCAGTGTGTTCGGCTCCGCACGGACCCCGGCCGACTCACCGGAGTACGAGGCCGGCGTCCGCCTCGGCCGGGGGCTGGTCGAGGCCGGCTGGGCCGTGATCACCGGCGGCGGGCCCGGCGCCATGGAGGCCGCCAACAAGGGCGCCTCCGAGGCCGGCGGCACCTCCGTGGGCCTCGGCATCGAGCTCCCCTTCGAGCAGGGGCTCAACCCCTACGTCGACATCGGGCTCAACTTCCGCTACTTCTTCGTGCGCAAGATGATGTTCGTCAAGTACGCGCAGGGCTTCGTGGTCCTGCCCGGCGGACTCGGCACGCTCGACGAGCTCTTCGAGGCGCTGACCCTCGTCCAGACCCAGAAGGTCACCCGCTTCCCGATCGTGCTGTTCGGCAGCGCCTACTGGGGCGGGCTGGTGGACTGGCTGAAGAACACCCTGATCGCCCAGGGCAAGGCCTCGGACAAGGACCTGCTGCTCTTCCACCTCACGGACGACGTGGAAGAGGCGGTGGCCCTGGTCTCCAAGGAGGCGGGCCGCTAGGGGTCCGCCTCGCTCGTCCCCGCCGCGGCTCAGGCCAGGCCGCGGCGGGCCACGGCCGGTGCCCGGTGGCCCGCGATCGACGCCACCATGTCCAGCACCTGCCGGGTCTCGGCCACCTCGTGCACCCGGTACACCTGGGCGCCCAGCCACGCCGACACCGCCGTGGTCGCCAGCGTCCCGATCACCCGCTCCTTCACCGGCCGGTCCAGCGTCTCCCCGACGAAGTCCTTGTTCGACAGCGACACCAGCACCGGCCAGCCGGTCTCCACCATCTCGCCGAGCCGGCGCGTCGCCTCCAGGCTGTGCCGGGTGTTCTTCCCGAAGTCGTGCCCGGGGTCGATCAGCACGGACTCCCGCGGCACCCCGAGGGCCACCGCCCGCTCGGCCAGCTCCACGGTCACCCGCAGGACGTCGGCCATGACGTCGTCGTACGTCACCCGGTGCGGCCGGGTCCGCGGCTCGGCGCCCCCCGCGTGCGTGCACACCAGCCCCACGCCGTGGCGCGCGGCGACCTCGGCGAGGCCCGGGTCCACCCCGCCCCACGCGTCGTTCAGCAGGTCCGCCCCGGCCTCGCAGACCGCCTCCCCGACCGACGCCCGCCAGGTGTCCACGCTGATCACCACGTCCGGGAACCTGCGCCGCACCTCCGCCACGAAGCCGACGGTGCGCCGCGCCTCCTCCTCGGCGGAGACCTCCTCGCCCGGCCCGGCCTTCACCCCGCCGATGTCGATGATCGCCGCGCCCTCCGCCACGGCCTGCTCCACGCGCGCGAGGGCCGGCTCGTCGTGGAACGTGGCACCCCGGTCGTAGAAGGAGTCCGGCGTCCGGTTCACGATGGCCATGACGACCGGCTCGTGGGTGCCGAATTCCCGCCTGCCCAGCCTGAGCATCCGCTGTGACCTCTCCCGGTACGTGCCTGACTTCCGCCGCCTGCGACCCTAACCGTCACACCCGCATGGCACGATCGGACCCTCAAGACTTCCGTCTTCGGACACATCGTTCGAGCAACCGAGCGTGGGGACGCACCGATGGTTATGTTCTTCTTCCTGGTCGTCGCGCTCGCCGTCGTGGTCGCCGCGGTCACCCTCGCCGTGGTGGGCGGCGGCGAGGGCAGCGGCCCGCTGCCGGAGAGCGCGCCGCAGCGGCTGCACGACCCGCTGCCCCCCGACCGCCCGGTCACCCGTGCGGACGTCGACGCCCTGCGCTTCCCGCTCGCCGCCCGCGGCTACCGCATGGCGGACGTCGACGACGCCCTCAACCGCCTCGCCGCGGAACTCGCCGAGCGGGACGCCCGGATCGCCGACCTGGAGTCCGCCCTCGCGGGCGCGCAGGCCCCGGCGGCCCACGCCGCACCCGTCGTGTCCACCGAGAAGACCGCCCCGCAGGAGGACCGGTGAGCGAGGGAGCCGCCCTGACCGGCCCGGACGGCGCGGCCCGCTGCCCGTGGGCGCTGTCCGCGCCCGACTACGTGACGTACCACGACGAGGAGTGGGGCCGCCCGGTCCACGGCGACGACGCCCTGTTCGAGCGGGTCAGCCTGGAGGCGTTCCAGTCCGGCCTGTCCTGGATCACGATCCTGCGCCGCCGCGCCGGGTTCCGCGCCGCCTTCGCCGACTTCAAGATCGAGGCGGTGGCCGGCTTCACCGACGAGGACCGCGCGCGGCTCCTCGCCGACCCGGGCATCATCCGCAACGGCGCCAAGATCGACGCCACGCTCGCCAACGCGCGCGTGCTCGCCGACTGGGCGCCGGGCGAGCTCGACGAGCTGATCTGGTCCCACGCGCCCGACCCCGCGGGCCGCCCGGCCCCGAAGACCCTGGCGGACGTCCCCGCGATCACCCCGGAGTCCACGGCCCTGTCCAAGGCCCTGAAGAAGCGCGGCCTGCGCTTCGTCGGCCCCACCACGGCCTACGCCCTGATGCAGGCCTGCGGCCTGGTGGACGACCACCTGGAGACCTGCGTGGCCCGCGGGCGCCGCTAGCGACGCCCGCGGGGAGGGCCTACCGGCCCAGGTACTTCGGCTTCTCCTTGTTCACGAAGGCCTGGACGGCGATCGCGTGGTCCTCGGACCGCCCGGCCCGCGTCTGCAGCTCGTCCTCCTTCTCCAGCGTCTCGGAGAGGGAGTGCGACAGGCCGAAGCGCACCGACTCCTTCAGCGCCGCGTACGCCACCGTCGGCCCCTCGGCCAGCTTCCGTGCGACCTTCTCGGCCTCCGCGCGCAGCTCCGCGGCCGGCACCAGCCGGTTGGCGATGCCCAGCTCGTACGCCTCCTGCGCCGTGATCGAGCGCGGGAACAGCAGCAGGTCGGTCGCGCGCGAGGGACCCACCACCCGGGGCAGGGTCCAGGAGACGCCCGAGTCGGCGGTCAGGGCCACCCCCGCGAACGAGGTGGTGAAGGCCGCCGTGTCCGCGACCACCCGGTAGTCCGCGGCGAGCGCGAAGCCGAACCCGGCCCCGGCGGCCACGCCGTTCACCGCCGCGACCACGGGCTTGGCCATCTCGGTCAGGGCCCGCACGATCGGGTTGTAGTGCTCGCGCACCGTGCTCATCGTCTGCCCCGACCCGGACTCCCGGTCGGCCGCCAGCAGCCCGATGTGCTCCTTGAGGTCCTGGCCCACGCAGAACGCCCGGTCCCCGGCCGCGGTCAGCAGCACGGCCCGTACGGAGCTGTCCTCCGCGGCGGAGCGCAGCGCGTCCCGCAGGGCCACCTTGGCCGCGACGTTCAGCGCGTTCATCGCCTCGGGGCGGTTCAGGGTGATCGTCGCGAGTCCGTCGCTCACCTCGTGGAGCACGGTGTCGGCCATGGGAGTCCCTCCGTGTGGCGGCACTGACGTACCGCTCAGTACGTCGTCGTCTGAAGGACAGCATGACGGAGTTCCCGGCCCGGGGACCGGAGCGTGCGTGTGAGCTGCGTCAAAGGAGGGGTGACGGGAGGACTGGACGAACGGCACCCGTTCTCGAACGGCGTATCCCGGCGCCGGGTGCGCAGTATCGCAGTCACATCGCCGAATTGGGTGGTTTTGCTCGCGCGCGTTGCCCAAGCGATGCCGACCGATGTTGGTCATCGGGTCCTGAGATGCGGGATAATGGCTGGGAAGCAATGTGTTCGATGCCGGTGTCGCGGGTCCCGCTGGACTGCGCGTGCCCCCCTTCAGGGGCCGTCGGCTTTGACGATGAGCTGGTTTCAGGAAGGGGAACGAGCATGGCGGCCATGAAGCCGCGGACGGGCGACGGCCCGCTCGAGGTGACCAAGGAGGGGCGGGGCATCGTCATGCGCGTTCCGCTCGAAGGCGGCGGTCGGCTCGTCGTCGAGCTGACGCCGGACGAGGCCGACGCCCTCGGCGACGCCCTCAAGAAGGTCGTCGGCTGACGCGCGAGCGACGCGACCATACGCCTTCAACCCTTTCGACCCTCATCCGCCCCGGCAGCCAGTGTGCTGCCGGGGCGGTTGTGTTTTCCGGGGGAGGGCTCAGCGCTTGACCGCGCACAGCAGCCCGTCGCCGACCGGCAGCAGCGACGGCACCAGCTCCTGGCTCTCGCGCACCGTGCGCAGCAGCTCCCGGATGCGTATGACCTCGGTGGGCTGCGGCCCCGAGTCCACCGTGCGCCCGTTGGCGAACACGCCCTCGAACACCACGAGGCCGCCCGGCCGCAGCAGGCGCAACGATTCAGCGAGGTAGTCCAGGAGCTCCAGCCGGTCGCCGTCGCAGAAGACGAGGTCGTAGCCGGCGTCGGCGAGACGGGGCAGCACGTCCAGGGCGCGGCCCGGGATGAAGCGGGACCGGTTGCTGGCGAAGCCCGAGGCGCGGAACGCCTGCCGGGCGAACTGCTGGTGCTCCGGCTCGGGGTCCACGGTCGTCAGCACGCCGTCCGGGCGCATCCCGTGCAGCAGGTGGATGCCGGAGACCCCGGTGCCCGTACCGATCTCCGCGACGGCCTTGGCGTCCACGGAGGCGGCGAGCAGACGCAGCGCGGCGCCCGTGCTGGGCGTCACCGAGCGCAGCCCTGCCTCACGGGCCCGGTCGCGGGCCCAGCGCAGCGCGTCGTCCTCGGCGACATAGGCGTCGGCGAACGCCCAGCTCGTCTGCCGGTTGCCGGTAATGACCCTCTCCTGTCCCCGCGGTTGCCTCGGCGTGACTGTATCCGTTGGCGTCGGGAACCCGCAGATGGGACCGGGCGTTTGAAGGGGTGGGAACGACCGCGGGGGGACACAGTTGGATCACGACGAGGAGCGGGCCGGCGAGCAACTGCTGACGCAGCCGCATGAGCCGTGTCAGCCCAGATCAAATTCTCGTAAAACCGCTTATCCGGTCCTAACGGGCGAGGTGGCTATGGTAGGGGCTCCGCTGGACACCACCAGAGCTGACAGGGGAGGTGCGGCCACGCCTGTGGATCGCGGGGGAGCGTTGAGGCGCCTCCTCGGATCGGCGGGCAGGCCGAGATCCGTGACCGACACCGCTGCTGACCCGAGCCACGCCGCCGGCCCCGCCGGCCCTGCCTCCGGCAGGATCCCGACCGCGACCTTCGCCACCGACGCGGACGGGCAGGCCTGGACTCCGCCCACCTGGGAGGAGATCGTCAGCACGCACAGCGCCCGTGTCTACCGCCTCGCCTACCGGCTGACGGGCAACCAGCACGACGCCGAGGACCTCACGCAGGAGGTCTTCGTCCGGGTCTTCCGCTCCCTGTCGACCTACTCGCCCGGCACCTTCGAGGGCTGGCTGCACCGGATCACCACCAACCTCTTCCTGGACATGGTCCGCCGCAAGCAGCGCATCCGCTTCGACGCCCTGGGCGAGGACGCCGCCGAGCGGCTCGCCAGCAAGGAGCCGACCCCGCAGCAGGTCTTCAACGACGCGCACTTCGACGCCGACGTCCAGCAGGCCCTCGACACCCTCGCGCCCGAGTTCCGCGCGGCCGTCGTCCTGTGCGACATCGAGGGCCTGTCCTACGAGGAGATCGCGGCGACCCTCGGCGTCAAGCTCGGCACGGTCCGCTCGCGGATCCACCGCGGGCGCTCCCAGCTGCGCAAGGCCCTCGCGCACCGCTCGCCCGAGGCCCGCGCCGGGCGCCGCTCCTTCGTGCCCCGCGTGCCCGCTCTGAGGGGAGGGGGCGCGCCCGCGTGAGTGGAACACGGCCCGACCCTGCCGAGGGACACCTCGCAGAGCAGCACCTGGGAGACCGACTCTCCGCCCTGGTGGACGGCGAGCTCGGTCATGACGCGCGCGAGCGCGTACTGGCGCACGTGGCCACCTGCCCGAAGTGCAAGGCGGAGGTGGACGCGCAGCGCCGTCTGAAGGACGTCTTCGCGGCCGTCGCCCCGCCGGCGCCCTCCGAGAGCTTCCTGGCCCGCCTCCAGGGCCTCCCCGCGGGCAGTGACCCGGACGGCGACGGCACGCCGTTCGGCGGGGGAGGGATCGGCGCCCGCCTCCCCGGCGCCGGCTCCTCCCCGGCCCTCGGGGTGTTCGGGGTGAGACGGGGCGAACCCTTCGACCTCGCCTACGCCCCGGCGCGCGACCAGGGCTCCGTGCTGGGCCCCGACCCCGGCGAGCGCGGCTTCCGCATCCACCCCGTGGGCCGCGGCGAGACCGAGCGCTCCCGGGGGATGCGCATCGCCTTCGTGGCCGCCGGAGCGGTCTCGCTGGCCGCGATCGCCCTGGGCGGCATGACCGGCGGCAGCCCCTTCGACACGACCGCGGACAGCCGCGGCGGCCCCGGCGCCGGCAGCAACGTCACACCGGCCCGCACCACCGCGTCCGGCACGGCCACGGCCCCCGAGGGCCAGCGCCGCCGCGGCCCCGGCCCGCTGTTCGCGCAGACCGGGCAGGGCCTGCTCGGCGACACCCCGGTCGCCCCGACCGAGGTGTCCGCGCCACTGCTCCCCGGTGTGCCGGCCCCGTCGACCCCCCGGCAGCGGTTCACCACGCCCGTGGTGGCCGGCGCGGCGGCCATGTCCCCGCTGATACGCCCGCTGGGCGTGGCCGCACCCGTCACGCTCGCGTCCTGGACGCCCGCCCCGCAGCCGGCGTCGTCCGACCTGTTCGCCGCGACCGTCGGCCCCGACGTGCCGTCCCCGGCGCCCTCGGTGCCCTCGGCGCCCTCCTCGTCGTTCGCGGGCTCCGCGCCCCCCGGTGCGGCGCCGCCCGCCTCCGCGCGGACCGCGCGCTGACCCCGCGGACCTGATGTAATCCACGGTGGACCGCGCCCACGCCGTTCCGGCCGGGCGCGGAGTCGGCTGTCGACTAGCCGCGGCCACCGCCCCGAGGAGCGCCGCCGCGGCCGGCTGCGGGGAGAGCATGGACGAGGGCGAGCGGCGCAACGGACCCGAGCAGGGGGAGAGCGGCGAGCCGGTGGGCGGCGAGCGGGCGGGGGGCACGGGGATCCGCGACGCCCGCGCGGGTGATGACGAGGGCGGGGACGCGGGGGACTTCGAACTGGCGCGGCCCGAGGAGGGCGGCGGGAGCGCCGCCGGCGCGGACGAGGACTTCGCGCTTCCCGAGCCGCAGCCCCGGGCACAGGCTCGGCCGCAGCGCCCGTCCGGCCCGCAGCCCGACCCCGCGCGGCCCAAGCCCCTCCACGACCCCGACGCCTACAGCACCCCGCCCTACGGCCGGCCGGGGCCCTGGGCGCCCGCACCGCCGGTCCAGCACCCGGCGGGCGCCGCCGTGGCCGCGGACGCGGGAGACACCGCCGTAGCGGCCCCGGGGCCCACCTTTCCGGCCGAGGCTCCCGCGGTGCCTGGGCCCGCCTCCGCGTCCGAGCCCTTCGCGGCACCGGCCTCCGGGTCCGAGTGCCTCGTGGCACCGGCCTCCGCGTCCGAGCCTCCCGTGGCGCCGGCCTCCGGGTCCGAGCCCCTCGCTGCGCCCAGCCCCACCTCCCCGTCCGGGTCACCCGCAGCCCCCGGCCCCGCCTCCCCGTCCGACCCTCCCGCACCCCCCGTCGACCCCTGGCACCGCTACGACCCCTGGGCCAAGGCTGCCGCTGGGCCCCTCCAGCAGGCCGGGGCCGGAGTGGTCAGTGACGTGCAGCGGCGCAGGCGGGTGCGGCGGGGGCTGGTCGGCGGGGCGCTGCTGCTCGCACTGGTCTCCGGGCTCGCCGGGGGTGTCGTCGGGGCGCAGCTGGAGCGCAACGGCGGTATCGGCGCGGTCGAGCTGCCGCAGCCCAGCGCCGCGCCCAGCGGACGCGCCCCCGACAGCGTCGCGGGGATCGCCGCGCGGGCCCTGCCCAGCGTGGTGACCCTGCACGTCACCGGCAGCGCGGAGTCCGGCACCGGCACCGGCTTCGTGCTCGACACGCAGGGCCACATCCTCACCAACAACCACGTCGTCCAGCCCGCCGGCGGCGACGGCGCCATAACGGTGGTCTTCAACGGCGGCCAGACCGCCACGGCCAAGGTCGTCGGCCGGGACAGCGGCTACGACCTCGCCGTCGTCCGGGTCACCGGGGTCAAGGGCCTCACCCCCCTGCCGCTGGGCAACTCCGACGAGGTCCGGGTCGGCGACCCCGTCGTCGCCATCGGCGCCCCCTTCGACCTGGAGGGCACGGTCACCTCGGGCATCATCAGCGCCAAGGAGCGGCCCATCACCGCCGGCGGCGACGGCGCCGACGCGAGCGACGTGTCGTACGTGGACGCCCTGCAGACCGACGCGCCCATCAACCCCGGCAACTCCGGCGGCCCCCTGCTGGACCGCCGGGGCCGGGTCATCGGCATCAACTCCGCCATCCGGTCGGCCGGGGCCGGCACCGGCACGGACACGGGCCAGGCGGGGTCCATCGGGCTGGGTTTCGCCATCCCCGTGAACCAGGGCAAGCGCGTCGCCGAGGAGCTGATCAACACCGGTCGCGCGACCCACCCGGTCATCGGGATCACCCTCGACATGGGCTGGTCCGGCGACGGCGCCCGCGTCGGCACCGCCGCCGACGGCGACGCCTCCCCGGTCACCCCGGGCGGCCCCGGTGCCCGGGCCGGTCTGCGCGCCGGTGACGTCATCACCGAGGTCGACGGGCAGCGCGTCCACTCGGGTGAGGAACTGATCGTCAGGACCCGCGCCCACCGCCCCGGCGACCGCCTGGAGCTCACCGTCGAACGCGACGGCGCGCAGCGGACCCTCTCGCTGGTCCTGGGCTCCTCGAAGTGACAGCAATCCCACAGGCCGGTGGTCGGAACACGGCCCCCGGGGCAAACAACGCGGAAAACCGTCGGGACCGGCGCACGCGGAGCCCACGGGGCGGTACCGGTCGGACAGGTGCGACAGGTACCGTGGACCCGGCCCGGACCCACGGACGACCCGCAGCACACCCCGAGGGCCGAGGACCGCGGACTTCGCAAGGAGCTTCAGGTGTTCAATGACATAGGACCGCTCGAGCTGGTGACGATCGTCGTCCTGGCCGTGCTCGTCTTCGGTCCGGACAAGCTCCCCAAGGTCATCCAGGACGTGATGCGCACGATCCGGAAGATCCGTGAGTTCTCCGAGAGCGCCAAGCACGACATCCGGCAGGAACTCGGGCCGGAGTTCAAGGACTTCGAGTTCGAGGACCTCAACCCCAAGACGTTCCTGCGCAAGCAGCTGGAGAACGACGAGCTGGGGCTGAAGGAGATCCGCAACGGCTTCGACCTGAAGAAGGAGATGGCCGAGGTCACGGACGCCGTGCACAGCCGGGACTCAGACCCCGGCGCCGCCGGCACCCCCGGCCCCGCAGGCGGCCGCATCGACATGTCGAAGAAGCCCGAGGACCCGGGCCGCGACGAGCGTCCGGCGTTCGACCCCGACGCCACCTGACGCCGCCCGGCACCACCGGCCGCGCCGCCCGCACCCGCGCGCTTCCCTCGTACGCCCCCTCCCGGACGCCGGGTCAGGGGGCGTACGTGACGCGTTTCATACCCCCGGGACCCCTCGCACGGCCCGCAGCGGGCATCCGGAAGGCCCACGCGCCGGGCGCTTTCCCGGCTGTCCGGGGCGAGGTGGATATGCTGCCGAGTTGTTGTGCGGACCGTACTTCAAGGAGTAGAGCCGCCCGAAGGGGGGCGGGCCGGACCGGTCCGCCCGGAGCAAGGAGGCGTCGGGGCACATGGAGACGACGAGTCGGGCAGTCGCACAGGCGCCGGCCGCGGAGGGCGCACAGCACGTCCCCTCCGCCCGGCGCACGGTCGACGGCTACCTCGAGGCGCCCTTCCCCTGGTACGGCCTCGACGAGGCCTTCACGGGGCCGCGCTGGCTGATGCAGGTGGGGACGGCGGCCGACGGTGCCGTCGAGCACGGGTCCGTCGGACACGGCGACGAGCCCTCGGTGCGCCACGAGACGGCGGGCGAGGACCGGGGGAAGTTCGCGGTGGTCGTGACCGTCGCGGCGAACCCGTCCCGGCGCAGCGCGGACGGCACGGGCCTGCTGGAGGCCACGACCGTGTCGTCGGCGGCCTGGCTGGCGGGCGTGGGGCTGCTGTCCTACACCTGGCCCGGCCAGATGGACCACAGCCTGCGGGACGACTGGCTGGACCAGCAGACGGAGACGGCGTGGGAACTGGCCGACGACCTCGGCGGCCCGGAGTGGTCCACGCTCTCGCTGCCGGTGGACGGGGTGCCGACGCCGTTCCACTACCGCGAGTCCGAGTTCGGCTGGGTGCTCGCCGGATCCACGCAGGAGGGCGTACACGTGGGGGCGTACGGACGGGGCATGAGCGCGTACGGCCTCGGCTTCGCGATGATCAAGGACATCACGTCGTACGCCTGAGGGGCCGGACAGCGCGGGAAGACGCAGGAGAAGCGGGAAGAAGCGAAAAAGGGGCGCCGGTCGATCCCGGCGCCCCTTCGTCGGCCGCAGCGCGTGGCGGCTAGAACTTGTTCTTCGGGGTGATCCCCAACGACAGCCCCGACAGGCCGCGCTGGCGGCCGCCCAGCTTGCCCGCGATGCCGCGCAGGGCCGAGCCCGCCGGGCTGTCCGGGTCGGTCAGGACGACCGGCTTCCCCTCGTCGCCGCCCTCGCGCAGGCGGACGTCGATGGGGATGCTGCCGAGGACCGGGACCGTGGCGCCCGTGGTGCGGGTGAGGCCGTCGGCGACCGTCTGGCCGCCGCCCGTGCCGAAGACGTCGACCATCTCGCCGCAGTGCGGACAGGGCAGGCCCGACATGTTCTCGACCACGCCGACGATCTTCTGGTGGGTCTGCACGGCGATGGAACCGGCCCGCTCGGCCACCTCGGCCGCCGCCTGCTGGGGCGTCGTGACGACCAGGATCTCGGCGTTCGGGACGAGCTGCGCCACGGAGATCGCGATGTCGCCGGTGCCGGGCGGCAGGTCCAGGAGCAGCACGTCCAGGTCGCCCCAGTACACGTCCGCCAGGAACTGCTGGAGCGCGCGGTGCAGCATCGGGCCGCGCCAGACGACCGGCGCGTTGCCCGGGGTGAACATGCCGATCGAGATGACCTTCACGCCGTTCGCCGACGGCGGCATGATCATGTTCTCGACCTGGGTCGGGCGGCCGTCGGCGCCCAGCATCCGCGGCACCGAGTGGCCGTAGATGTCGGCGTCGACGACGCCCACCTTCAGGCCGTCGGCCGCCATGGCCGCCGCCAGGTTCACCGTGACCGAGGACTTGCCGACGCCGCCCTTGCCGGAGGCGACCGCGTAGACGCGGGTGAGGCTGCCGGGCTTGGCGAAGGGCACCTCGCGCTCGGTCTGGCCGCCGCGCAGGGCCGTCGCCAGCTCCTTGCGCTGCTCGTCGCTCATCACGTCGAGCGTGACGTCGACGCCGGTGACGCCCTCGACGCGGGAGACCGCCTCGGTCACGCGCCGGGTGATCGTGTCGCGCATGGGGCAGCCGGAGACCGTCAGGTACACGGTGACCGCGACCGCCCCGTCCGCACCGATCTCCACCGATTTGACCATCCCGAGTTCGGTGATGGGCCGGTTGATCTCGGGGTCGTTCACCGTCGCCAGTGCTTCGCGCACCGCGTCTTCGCTAGCCATAGGGACGATGGTACGGCGACCGGAGGGGCCTTAGGGATGCCCCTCAGCGGTCGTCTGCGTCACGTACGGCCGACCGTTCTGCCGGGAATACGGCACGTCCGTGACCGTCGCGCCGGTCCTCCAGCTCCTTCAGCAGGTCCTGCAGTTCCGAGCGCATCCAGTCGCGCGTCGCCACCTCGCCCAGTCCGATGCGCAGGGCGGCGATCTCGCGGGTGAGGTACTCGGTGTCCGCGATCGACCGCTCGTTCTGCTTGCGGTCCTGTTCGAGGTTGACCCGGTCGCGGTCGTCCTGCCGGTTCTGCGCGAGCAGGATGAGCGGCGCCGCGTAGGACGCCTGCAGGGACAGCATCAGCGTCAGGAAGATGAAAGGGTACTGGTCGAAGCGCAGGGCCTGCGGTGCGGACACGTTCCACACGACCCACAGGATGATCACCACCGTCATCCAGACGATGAACCGTCCCGTGCCCAGGAAGCGCGCGATGCGCTCCGAGAGCCGCCCGAACGCCTCGGGGTCCCACTCGGGCACCAGCCGCCGCCGCGGCGGACGCGGCTGGTCCAGCCGGGCCCGCGGCCGCGTGGTGGCGGTCGCCCCGGACGGCGCACGCTCGCGGCCGCCGGACGCCGTCGCGCGCCCCTCGCGCCCGCCCTCGCGCTCAGGCACCACGCGGACCACCCCCTTCGCCACGCCCGTCGGCGCGCTCCACGCCGACCCTCTCCTCCTCGGCTGCCGCGCCGGCGGCGTCAGCAGCGTCCCGCGCATCCGTGCCGTCCCCGGTGTCCGTGGCGTCCCCGGTGTCCGCGGGTTCCTCCTCCAGATGGAACTCCGTCTCCCGCCAGTCCTCCGGCAGCATGTGGTCCAGCACGTCGTCCACCGTCACCGCGCCCAGCAGCGAGCCCGCCTCGTCGACGACGGGCGCCGCGACCATGTCGTACGTCGCGAAGAACCCGGCGACGACGGGCAAGGCCGCGTCCGGGTCCAGCGGCTGGAGGTCGTCGTCGATGATCGAGCCGACCAGGGTGTACGGCGGGTCCCGCAGCAGCCGCTGGAAGTGCACGGTGCCGAGGTACTTGCCGGTCGGCGTCTCGTCGGGCGGCCTGCACACGTAGACCTGGGCGGCGAGCGCGGGGGACAGGTCGCGGTTGCGCACCCGTGCCAGGGCGTCGGCGACGGTGGCGTCCGGGCGCAGCACGATCGGCTCGGTCGTCATCAGACCGCCGGCCGTGTGCTCCTCGTACGACATCAGGCGCCGCATGTCGGCCGCGTCGTCGGGCTGCATCAGGCTCAGCAGCCGCTCCTTGTCGGCCTCCGGCAGCTCGGCGAGCAGGTCGGCCGCGTCGTCCGGGTCCATGGCCTCCAGGACGTCCGCCGCGCGCTCCTCCTTCAGCTTGCCGAGGATCTCGATCTGGTCGTCCTCCGGCAGCTCCTCCAGGACGTCGGCCAGCCGGTCGTCGTCGAGGGCCGCGGCGACCTCGGCGCGCCGCTTGGGGGACAGGTGGTGCAGGACGTTGGCCAGGTCGGCGGGGCGCAGCTGCTCGAAGGTGGCGAGCAGGTTCTCCGCGCCCTGTCCGTGCTCGTCCACGGAGAAGCCGGTGACGGCCGACCACTCCACGGTCAGCGTCTCGCCCTTGGCGCGGCGGAAGGCGCCGCCCTTGCGGCCCTTGCGCACGAACACCCGGTCGATCTCCCAGTCCCGGCGGGCGGGCAGTTGCTGCACCGACAGGTCGAGCACGGTGACCTCCTCGCCGGTGTCGGCGAGGGTCACGCGCCGGTCCAGCAGCTCGCCGAAGACCAGGCGTTCCGTGGGCCGTTGCTCGAAGCGGCGGACGTTGAGCACGCCGGTGGTGATGACCTGGCCGGACTCGATGCCGGTCACCCGGGTCATGGGCAGGAAGATCCGGCGGCGCGTGGCCAGTTCGACGACCAGCCCGAGCACCCTGGGCGGCCGGCGACCGACGCGCAGCATGACGACCAGGTCGCGCACCCGTCCCACCTGGTCGCCGGTCGGGTCGAAGACGGCGACACCGGAGAGGTGCGAGACGAAGATCCGGGGGGCGCCGGCTGCCATGACGATGCTTCCTTCGCTTGCCGGGGTGCGGGGGCGGGGTGGGGCGGTGGGGACGGGGGCCGGGTGCGGGAGGGGGTGAGGGGGCGGGTGCGGACGAGGGGGCCGTTATCCCAATTGCCCGTTCGTGCGGGCTTCAGGCTAGCCCGTCCCGATCGGATACGCCCTGGTGAGGGGTCCGGACGGACCGGCTCCGTCGGGGCCCCGCGACCCCGGTACGCTGCCGTACGCCGCTGAGGAGATCCCCATGGAAAGGCAGCTGCGTCTGTGACTGCGATGCGCCACGGCCGTACCCGTCGGACCGCACTGGGCGCCGTGTGCGTCCTGGTCGCGGCAGGCCCGCTGGTGACGGGGTGCAGCGAGGACCCGGACGCGGGCACCAACGGGGTCGGCAAGCTGCCGGCCGAGCGGATCCAGGCGAGGACCAAGGCGGCCGCCGGCTCGGCCGACGCGGTGCGGCTGGCGGGGACGGTGGTCACCAGCGGCCGCACGTACCGGCTCGACATGCGCCTGAAGTCCGGCGGCGGCACCGGCTCGGTCACCTCCCAGGGGGCCACCTTCCAGCTGCTGCGGATCGGCGAGCAGCTGTACCTGAAGGCCGACGCGGGCTTCTGGAAGCACGCGGACGGCAAGGGCGACGACCAGGGCACCGACGCGGCCGCCGCGGACAAGCTCGACGGCAAGTACGTGAAGGTGCCGACGGGTGACCCCTCGTACAAGAAGTTCAGCGGGTTCACGGACAAGGACGTCCTCCTCGACGGTCTGCTCACCCTGCACGGCACGCTGGCGAAGGACGGCCACCACGAGCAGGGCGGCGTGCGCACCATCCGCATCACGGGCGACAAGGGCTCCGGCGGCACCCTGGACGTGTCCCTGAAGGGCCTGCCGTACCCGCTGCGCCTGGTGCGCGCGGGCGGCGCGGGCACGCTGACCTTCTCGGCCTGGGGCGAGGACTTCGCGCTGGCGGAACCGGCCGAGGGCGAGACGGTGGACTACGGCCACCAACTGCCGACCTCCTGACCGGACCTCGGCCCGCGTGCCGCCCGCCCCGCGGGCAGGGGAGGGGCTACGTCCGCTTCCTGCGCCGCGCCAGCAGCCGTGGCAGCCCCGCCGGGGCCGGCCGGCGGGTCGTGGCCGGGGTGGGTGCCGGAACGGCGGCCAGGCTGTCCTCGGGCAGTGGCAGCGTGGTGCCCGTCGGCTCCAGGCGCAGGACGCGGCACTCCCGGGCCCAGCGTCCGGTCATCGCCTCGCCGTCGGGAGCGTTGAGCCGCTTCCCCTTGAGCTCGGCGACCGCAGCGTCCCAGGCCTCGCCGCCGGGTGCGAGCTGGACGACCCGCGCGGTCCAGGAGACCAGCCGGCCGCCCTTGTCCTTGCTGCGCACGGTCACCTCGGCCCGTCCGCCGTCGGCCAGCCCGGACAGCGGCTGCTCGCCGGGCCCGTCGCCGACCAGGCACGCCGCGCCCTCGTGCCACACGTGCCACAGCGCACGCGCGGCCGCGGCGCCCTCGGGCCGGACCCAGACGAGGCCGGACTTCTTGGTGGCCTCCTCGACGAGGGCCTGGTCGAGCAGCTCGTTGGTCATGGCCCCAGCCTATCCAGGCGGCCCTACAGCCAGCCGTTGCGCTTGAGGGTGCGGTGGATGCCCAGGCAGATGGCCACCGTGAAGGACATGATCACGGGGTAGCCGTAGCGCCAGTGCAGCTCGGGCATGTGCTCGAAGTTCATGCCGTAGACCCCGCACACCATCGTCGGTACGGCGATGATGGCGGCCCAGGACGTGATCTTGCGCATGTCCTCGTTCTGCGCGACGGACGCCTGCGCGAGGTTGGCCTGGAGGATGGAGTTCAGCAGCTCGTCGAAGCCGACGACCTGCTCCTGCACGCGCGCGAGGTGGTCGGCGACGTCGCGGAAGTACTTCTGGATGTCGGGGTCGACCAGCCGCATCGGCCGCTCGCTCAGCAGCTGCATGGGCCGCAGCAGCGGCGACACCGCGCGCTTGAACTCCAGGATCTCGCGCTTGAGTTGGTAGATGCGCCCGGCGTCGGTGCCGCGCGGGGTGCCCTTGCGGCCGGGTGAGAAGACGTCCGTCTCCACGGCGTCGATGTCGTCCTGGAGGGCGTCGGCGACCGCGATGTAGCCGTCGACCACGTGGTCGGCGATGGCGTGCAGCACGGCCGACGGGCCCTTGGCGAGCAGCTCGGGGTCGTCCTGGAGGCGGTGGCGCAGCGCGCGCAGGGAGCCCTGTCCGCCGTGCCGGACGGTGATGAAGAAGTCCCGCCCGGTGAAGCACATGACCTCGCCGGTCTCCACGACCTCGCTGGTGGCGGTGAGTTCGTCGTGCTCGACGTAGTGGACCGTCTTGAACACGGTGAACAGCGAGTCGTCGTAGCGCTCCAGCTTGGGCCGCTGGTGGGCCTGGACGGCGTCCTCGACGGCCAGCGGGTGCAGCCCGAACTCCGAGGCGATGCCCGCGAATTCGGCCTCCGTCGGCTCGTGCAGGCCGATCCAGACGAAGCCGCCGTCGCGCCGCACCCGGCGCATCGCGTCCTGCGGGGCCAGCGGGGCGTCGGTCTCGACGCGGGCGCCGTCGCGGTAGACCGCGCAGTCGACCACGGCCGACGGGGTCGCGGGGTCGCGCGTGGTGTCGTAGGTGCCGCCGTCCGGGCGTACGGCGCTCTTGCGCAGCGAGGGACGGGACGGGCGGACGACGGCGCGCAGGTCGCGGATCATCGACATGGGCAGGCTCCTTCGCATCGGGCGGCGAGGCCTTCCGCCGACGGGTGGAACTACCCGGAATGAGGACGTCCGTGCTGCGAATGTTTGGCACGTCCACAAAGCGGGGAGCACCGCTCCGTCGCGGTGAGGGGCTTCGCTGCTGGATTCGACTTCTGATGCAGATCAGACAGATCGGGTGAAACGAAACGAAGTGCTCTTCCGGGGAGATGCGCCAGGCACGCACACGCGAACGTGAGGGGTGGCAGCCAGCCAGAGCGAGATCGGCTATTCAGCGGGCGGAAGAGCGAGTGGTACTGCACGGTCGACTTCGATCCATGACAGCCCCACCTCCTCCGGCCGGTCCCTCGTAAGGGAGTTCCATCGGCGTCGGGGCTAGATCGCGACGCTTACACGTGCTGCCCCGAACCACCGGGCAAGAGTAGCAGTCGTCCGAAGTGTCAAGGCGCTGCTTTGCCCGGCACTGACGAGTTCTATGCTCGCCGCATGGCTGATGTTCTTCCTCTGGTCGAGGCCCGGTTGCGCACCGCGCTGGGCGAGCCGGACGCGCGCGCGGCGGTCACCTTCCTCGGCACCGACCGCATCGAGGTGCTCCGCTTCCACGAGGGGGACATCGTCCGGTACGCCACCCTCGGCATGTCCGCGCACCCCATGACGGACCCCACGGCGATGGTCGCCGACCCGGTCGCGGGCCCGCGCGCCGAGCTGGTCCTCTCGGTGCGCGCGGGCGCCGGCGCCGACACCGACAAGGTGCTCCGCCCGCTCGCCGTGCTCGGTGCGTCCCCGCAGGTCGAAGGTCTGGTCGTGGCTCCCGGTGCCTCCCTCGACGTGGGCGGGCCGCTGTGGCCCGGGGCTCCGTTCACCTCGGTGCTGGTGGCCGAGCCGGGCGGCCTGGTCGAGGACCTCGAACTCGACGCGCCGATGGACCCGGTGCGCTTCCTGCCCCTGCTGCCGATGACGCCGAACGAGGCCGCCTGGAAGCGCGTGCACGGCGCCCAGGCCCTCCAGGAGCGCTGGCTGACGAACGGGACGGACCTGCGGGATCCCTCCCGCAGGTCCGTCCCGCTGGACTGAACGGTTCCGCGCCCACCGGGTGAGCAAGCTCACCAACCGGGGCCCGCGAGGCGTCAGTTGGCGAAGACGGCCACCCCGTCCTCGCTCGCGTGCCGCGGCTCGAGCTCCTCGGCCCGGTGGGTGAGGGCCCGGCGCCGTACGACGACCACCAGGGCGCCGAGGACGGCCGTGACCGCCGCCACCACGAACGGCATGCGCAGGTCGGTCCACTCCTCGATCTTCGGCGCGAGGTAGGGCGCGGCGGCCGCCGCGAACCAGCGCACGAAGTTGTAGCCCGCGCTCGCCACCGGGCGCGGCGCGTCCGACACGCCGAGCGCCAGCTCGGTGTACACGGTGTTGTTCACGCCGATGAAGGCACCGGACAGGATCGTGCACACCACGGCCGTGGTGTGGTCGCCGAGGCCGAGGGCCAGCACGTCGGCCGCGAGCAGCACCAGCGAGCCGCCGAGCACCTTCAGCGAGCCGAACCGCTTCTGCAGGCGCGGCGCGACGAGCACCGAGAACACGGCGAGCAGCACGCCCCAGGCGAAGAACACGGCACCCGACTTGTACGGGGTCATGTTCAGCACGAACGGGGTGAAGGCCAGCACGGTGAAGAACGTGTAGTTGTAGAAGAACGCCGAGACGGCCGCCGAGGCCAGGCCGCCGTGGCCGAGCGCCTTGAGCGGGTCGAGCAGCGAGGTCTTCCGAGCCGGCTTGGGCTGCTCCTTCAGGAACACCGCGATGCACAGGAACCCGACCGCCATGAGGAAGGCGGTGCCGAAGAACGGGTAGCGCCAGCTGGCGTCGCCGAGCAGTGCGCCGAGCAGCGGTCCGCAGGCCATGCCGAGCCCGAGGGCGGACTCGTAGAGCAGGATCGCCGCCGCGCTGCCGCCGGCCGCCGCGCCGACGATGACCGCGAGGGCCGTCGACACGAAGAGGGCGTTGCCGAGCCCCCATCCCGCGCGGTAGCCGACGAGCTGGCCGACCGTGTCGGAGGTGCCGGCCAGGCCGGCGAACACCACGACGAGGGCGAGGCCCAGCAGCAGGGTCTTGCGCCCGCCGATGCGGCTGGAGACGAAGCCGGTGACCAGCATCGCGATCGCGGTGATCAGGAAGTAGGAGGTGAACAGCAGGGAGACCTGGCTGGGCGTGGCGCGCAGGCCCTGGGCGATGGACGGCAGGATCGGGTCGACGAGCCCGATGCCCATGAAGGCGACGACCGACGCGCCGGCCGTGGCCCACACCGCCTTGGGCTGGCGCAGGATGCCGCCGGCTCCGGCGTCGAAGGGGTCCGAGGTCCCGGTACCTCCTGTGGACATGGTTGCTCCCGTCCGGTTGCGACAGATGGTTGGTGTTTACACATAGTACGTTAGCCATGCTAATTAATGCAAGATGCATCTAGTTTAGGCTGGTGGCGGGCCGTCCGGACGGGTGATCGTCCTTGACGCGGGCGGGTCCGGGTAGGACCGTGGGGGCCTATGAGGGGCGAACCCAGTTGCCCGAAGTGTGGTGGCCGGGTCAGGGCTCCCGGCCTCTTCTCCGACTCCTGGCAGTGCGACGCGCACGGGACGGTGCATCCGCTGCAGCCCGTGATACCGCCCAGTGTCGAGGCCCTCGGCGTGGTCGTGGCCCGGACCCGGGTGCCGGTGTGGATGCCCTGGCCACTGCCGGTCGGCTGGCTGTTCACGGGCGTGGCCTACGCCGGTGACGACCGCAGCGGGGGCCGCGCGACCGCCGTCGCCTGCTCGGGCCCGGGACCGCTCGGCGGCATGGGCGAACTCATCCTGGTCGCCGAGGAACTCGGCGTCGGCCTCGGCGCGCACTACGCCGGCATGGACGGCCCGGACCCCGGCCCCCACCTGGACGTCGAGAAGCCTCCCCAGGCCAAGGTGCTGGCCGCCGGCCGGCCCACCCCGCTGTGGCACGTCTCCGACGGCCCGGCCGACCGCGCGGTCTTCGCGGGCGAGGCCCGCGGGCTGTGGCTGTGGGCGGTGGTCTGGCCCGAGCAGTCGGGGCTGCTCATGTACGACGAGCTGGTGCTGACGGACCTGCGGGACGCGGGGGCGGAGGTGGAGTTGGTGCCCTGCGGAGCGTTGTCGCCGCGCTTGCTGGAGCCGTGAGGTGGGTGGGGTGGGGGTGCGTGGTGGGCGTGCGGTGGGGTGTGGTGGGTGTTGCGCCTGAGGGGTGGGGTGGTGTGGGGGTGTCGGCGACTGCGGGGCGGTGGGGGGTGCTCGCGCAGTTCCCCGCGTCCCTCAGGTGGGGAAGCTGGGGCGGAGTGTGGGGGTTCGCCGCGCTCCCTGAGGTGGGGCGGCTGGGTCGGAGGTTGTAGGGGGCGCCGGGGCTGTGCGGGTGTGACATGAGGGGGTCTGTGGGCGGTTATCCTTGAGCGGCCCCTTCCGTTCGTGACCGCCTGGAGTTCGTGTCGTGCGTATCGACCTGCACTGCCACTCCACCGCGTCCGACGGTACGGACACCCCGGCCGAGCTGGTGCGCCACGCGTCCGCGGCCGGTCTGGACGTCGTCGCGCTGACCGACCACGACACCACCCGCGGGCACGCCGAGGCGGTCGCCGCGCTGCCCGCCGGGCTCACCCTGGTCACCGGCGCCGAGCTGTCCTGCCGACTGGACGGCGTCTCGATGCACATGCTGGCCTACCTCTTCGACCCCGAGGAGCCCGCCCTGCTCGCCGAGCGCGAGCTGGTGCGCGACGACCGGGTGCCGCGCGCCCAGGGCATGGTGGCCAGGCTCAACGAGCTCGGCGTGCCGGTCACCTGGGAGCAGGTCGCCCGGATCGCCGGCGACGGCTCCGTGGGCCGCCCGCACGTGGCGTCCGCGCTCGTCGAGCTGGGCGTCGTCCCGACCGTCGGCGACGCCTTCACCGAAGAGTGGCTGGCCGACGGCGGACGGGCCTACGTGGCCAAGCACGAGACCGACCCGTTCGAGGCGATCCGCCTGGTCAAGGGCGCGGGCGGGGTCACCGTGTTCGCCCACCCCGGCGCCGACAAGCGGGGCCGGACGGTGCCGGAGTCCGCGATCGCCGAGCTGGCCGCGGCCGGCCTGGACGGCATCGAGGTCGACCACCTGGACCACGACGCCGACACCCGCGCCCGCCTGCGCGGACTCGCCGCGGACCTGGGGCTGCTGGTCACCGGCTCCTCGGACTACCACGGCAGCCGCAAGACCGTCGCGCTCGGCGAGTACACCACCGACCCCGAGGTGTACGGCGAGATCACCCGCCGCGCCACGGGCGCGTTCCCCGTCCCGGGCGCGGGCGGAATCTGAGCCGAACGGGAGCCCTTCCGGCCCTCCCACCCGCCCTCTCCTGTTTCCCCTCCCTCCCCGCTTCCCCGTACCCGGCGCCGCCGGGCGTGCCCGCACGTCCTCCCGGCTCCCGGGCGGGCGGCTCCGTTCCGCAAGGCACCTCAATGTTCGACGTCGCCGTCTTCGGCTCCCTGTTCCTGACCCTCTTCGTCATCATGGACCCCCCGGGGATCACCCCGATCTTCCTCGCCCTGACCGCCGGGCGCCCCGGCCGGACGCAGAAGCGGATGGCCCTGCAGGCCGTCTGCGTGGCGGGCGGTGTCATCACCGTCTTCGGGCTGCTCGGCCACCAGATCCTGGACTACCTGCACGTCTCCGTGCCCGCCCTGATGATCGCGGGCGGACTGCTGCTCCTGCTGATCGCGCTGGACCTGCTGACCGGCAAGACCGACGAGCCCAAGCAGACCAAGGACGTCAACGTGGCGCTCGTCCCGCTGGGCATGCCGCTGCTGGCCGGGCCCGGCGCGATCGTCTCGGTGATCCTCGCCGTGCAGAAGGCGGACTCCGTCACCACCCAGGTCTCGGTGTGGTCGGCGATCCTCGCCATCCACGTCGTGCTGTGGCTGGTAATGCGCTACTCGCTGCTGATCATCCGCGTCATCAAGGACGGCGGGGTCGTCCTGGTGACCCGGCTCGCGGGCATGATGCTGTCCGCCATCGCCGTGCAGCAGATCATTAACGGCATCACCCAGGTGGTCCGGGGCGGCTGAGCGGGCGCGGGAAGAAACGTCCCGTAACGCGCAGAGCCCCGCACGGCACGCTGCCGTACGGGGCTCCGAAGCCTGTCGTAAATCGATCCGCGTTACGAGGCCGGGGTGTCGGCCGGGCGGATCCACAGGCGCTGCCCGATGGCGGCGGCCTGCTGAACGATCCGGTTGACGGAGGCGGCGTCCACGACGGTGCTGTCCACGGTCGTACCGTTGACGTCGTCGAGTCGCATGATTTCGAAGCGCATGGGCTTCTCCCTTCGTCTGGTCATCCTCCTGAGGAGAACTACTGGTGGGGTGCAGGGCGCGTCCGTGCTCCCTGTTCCATGAGAGTCAACCTGTCCCGCGTTACAAACATTCCCTACGCTAAATAAATTTTTCGAACGACTAATTACTGACGAGTAAGAGGGTTGCCCCCGACTGTTCGGGACCGGTTGTGTCCGCAGCGTGACCGCCGGGACAATGGGCGTGATGAACGACGACCTCGCGGCCCTCGCCGCCCGCATCGACCGCACGAACGAGCTGCTGACCCGCATGCTCGCCGAGGTCGCGAAGACACCCTCGACCCATGCGATCTTCGTCGACGCGGGGTACCTCTACGCGGCCGCGGGCCGGCTCGTGGCCGGCACCGAGGACCGGCGCGCCTTCGACCTCGACGCCGAGGGCCTGATCGAGGCGTTCATCGACCGGGCCCGCTCGGTCTTCGCGGACAGCAGGCTGCTGCGCGTGTACTGGTACGACGGCGCCCGCCGCCGCATCCACACGGCCGAGCAGCAGACCATCGCGGAGCTGCCCGACGTCAAGGTCCGCCTCGGCAACCTCAACGCCAACAACCAGCAGAAGGGCGTCGACTCCCTGATCCGCAGCGACCTGGAGTCACTGGCCCGCCACCGCGCCATCAGCGACGCGGCCCTGCTCGGCGGCGACGAGGACCTGGTCTCGGCGGTGGAGGCGGCCCAGGGGTACGGCGCCCGCGTGCACCTGTGGGGCGTCGAGGCGCCCGACGGCCGCAACCAGGCCGAGCCGCTGCTCTGGGAGGTCGACAGCCAGCGCACCCTCGACCTGGAGTTCTTCAAGCCGTACGTCGCCCGCCGCACCTCCGCCGTCCACGAGGGCCCGCCGACCGCCCGGCCCACGCGTGACGACGTGCGCTTCGTCGGCGCCCAGATCGCCGCGAAGTGGCTGTCCGCGCGGGGCCGCGACTCGCTGGGCGAGCTCCTGCCCGGGCACCCCTACCTGCCCGGCTCCGTCGACCAGGACCTCCTCGTCGAGGCCGAGGGCCTGCTGCAGTACTCGCTGCGCGGCCAGGCCGACCTCCGGCGCGCGCTGCGCGACGGCTTCTGGGAGCACTTGCGGACGCAGTACTAGGGCTGGGGCCGGGACGGGTGGGCGTCCCAGAAGTCGGCGAGGGCCTGGGCCGTGGCCGCGGGGCGGTCGGCGTTGGGGGAGTGCTCGGCGCCCGGGATCACCGTGCGGTGCGCCCCCAGTCGCTGCGCCATCTCGTCCAGCAGGGGCACCGGCCAGGTGTCGTCACGGGCGCCCGACAGGACGTGGAAGGGCAGCGCGACGGCCGCGAGTTCGGCCACGCGGTCCGGCTCGACGCACAACTGGGTCCCGGCGGCGAGCAGTTGGGTCGGCTTGTGGTTGAGCCAGCGCCGCCGCAGCAGCTCCGGACCGCCGAACCCCCTGGCCGGGCCGCCGACTTCCTCCGGCGGACCCATCAGGGCGATCACCTGCCACACCTCGGCCATCGTCATCACCGCGAGCGCGTCGTGCAGCAGCTTCACGCGCTGCTGCTGGGACTCGGAGATCCGCGCCGGACCCGACGACATCATCGTGAACGACACGAAGGGCGTGCGGTCCAGCAGCACCGCGGCCCGCGCGACCTGCCCGCCCAGCGAGTGCCCCATCAGGTGCACGGGGGTGCCGAGGGCGTTCGCCTGCGCCAGTAGGTCCCGCGCCAACTCCTCCTGCGCGTACGGCGCTTCGTCGTCCGCCGGCCCCTCCGACTCGTTCTGACCGCGTCCGTCCACCGCGACCGTCCGGTAGCCGCGGGCGGCCAGCGGCTCGTGCAGCAGGTGGAAGTCCTCCTTGCTGCCGGTGAACCCGGGCACCAGGAGCGCCACGCCCCTCGGCTCGACCCCGGCGGCCACGGGCGCGTCGACGACGGCGAACTCACCGCGTGCGGTGCGCAGTGCGTACGCACGGGCTCCGGGCGGCGGGACGAAGGGGCTCGGCGTGGTCACGGAGGGAGGCTACCGCCTGGGCCGGTCCGCGGCCCGTGGTGGTCCGCGCACGCCGACGGCCCGGCCCCGTGGGTACGGGACCGGGCCGTCAGGCGCGCTGTGCGGGGTGCGGTCAGCTGTCCGTGGGCTCGATGGCCTCCACGGCCGCCGTCGCCTTCCGGGTGCGCCGGGCCTTCGGCTTCACCTCGCCACCGTCACCGGGGACCTCGGCGGCTGCCGCGGTCTTCCGGGTCCGGCGCGGCTTGGCCTCGACGGCTGCCTCGGTGGCCTCGGCGGCTTGCGCGGCCTCGGTCGCCTTGGCGGCGGCGGTCTTGCGGGTGCGGCGCGGCTTGGCCTCGGGGGCTGCCTCGGTGGCCTCGACCGCGGCCTCGGCGGCCTTGGCGGCGGCCGTCTTGCGCGTCCGGCGGGGCTTGGCCTCGACGGCAGCCTCGGCACCCTCCGCCGTGGCCACGGCGGCCTCGGCCTTGGGCGCCGCGGCCTTGCGGGTGCGGCGGGGCTTGGCCTCGACGGGGGCCTCGACCGGGGCCTCGGCGGTGGCGCTCGCCTCGACGGCGGACGCGACGGCCTCGGTGACCTCGGCGGCCGGGGCGGCCTTGCGCGTCGCACGACGGCGCGGCTTTGCCTCGGTGGCCTCGGCGGTGTCCACCGCGGCCTCGGAGGCCTGGGTGGCCTCGGCCTTGGGCGCCGCTGCCTTGCGGGTGCGGCGGGGCTTGGCCTCGACGGGAGCCTCGACCGGGGCCTCGGCGGCCTGCGCCGTGTCGACGGCCTCGGCGGCGGCTTCCGCGGCCTTGGCGGCGGCTGTCTTGCGGGTGCGGCGCGGCTTGGTGACCGTCGCGGCCTCGGCGACCTCGGCGGCGGGCTGCGCCGACGTGGCGACGGCCTGCGTCGCCCCGGCCGTCGGCTCGGCGGCCACGGCCGCCTTGCGGGTGCGGCGGCGCGGCGCGGCCTCCGTGACCTCGGCCGGTGCGGCGGCGGTCTCGGTGCCGACCGGGGCGGCCGGCTCGGGGACCGTCACGGTGCCGGTCTCGACGGCCGTCGGCGTGGCCTCCGCCGTCCGTCGGGTACGGCGGCGGCGCGGCTTGTCCGTCTCCGGGGACTGCGCCTCGGGGGACGCGGCGGGCGCCGGGATGTCGAGCGCCGGGCGCTCCGCCGTCGCCACCGCGGCCTGGGCGGCCTCGGGGGCGGCAGCGGTCGTGACGGCGGGGGCCTCCGCCGAGGAGCCGTTGCGGGTGCGGCGCCGACGGCGCGGGGTGCGGGAACCGGCGGCCTCGTCGGCCGCGGGCGCCTGCTCCGGGGCCTCGGGAGCCGTGCCGGCGGGCGCCAGGGTGGCGTCCAGCGGCGTACCGCTGCGCGTGCGGCGACGGCGGCGCGGCGTGCGCTCCGACCGGTCCGTGCGCTCCGATCCGTCCGTGCGCTCCGACCGGTCCGAGCGGTCGGAGCGGTCCGTGCGCTCGCGGCCGGCGGAACGGGACTCGTCCCGGCCACCGGGCCGGCCGCCCCGGCCACCGCGACCGCGCGGTCCGCGGCCGCCCGGCTCGCCCAGGTCCTCCAGCTCCTCGGCGTCCAGCCCGGCGCGCGTGCGCTCCGCGCGCGGCAGGACGCCCTTGGTGCCCTCGGGGATGCCGAGGTCGGAGAAGAGGTGCGGGGAGCTCGAGTACGTCTCCACCGGGTCCGGGAAGTTCAGCTCCAGCGCCTTGTTGATCAGCTGCCAGCGCGGGATGTCGTCCCAGTCGACGAACGTGATCGCCGTGCCCTTGGCGCCCGCGCGGCCGGTGCGGCCGACGCGGTGCAGGTACGTCTTCTCGTCCTCGGGGGACTGGTAGTTGATGACGTGGGTGACGCCCTCGACGTCGATGCCGCGCGCGGCGACGTCGGTGCAGACGAGGACGTCCACCTTGCCGTTGCGGAAGGCACGCAGCGCCTGCTCGCGGGCGCCCTGGCCGAGGTCGCCGTGGACCGCGCCGGAGGCGAAGCCGCGGCGCTGGAGCTGCTCGGCGATGTCGGCGGCCGTGCGCTTGGTGCGGCAGAAGATCATCGCCAGCCCGCGGTCCTCGGACTGCAGGATGCGGGCGATCATCTCCGGCTTGTCCATGTTGTGGGCGCGGTAGACGAACTGCTTGATGTTCGCGACCGTCGCGCCCTCGTCGTCCGGCGCCGTGGCGCGGATGTGCGTGGGCCGCGACATGTAGCGGCGCGCGAGGCCGATGACCGCACCCGGCATGGTCGCCGAGAACAGCATGGTCTGGCGCTTGACCGGCAGCATGCCGATGATCTTCTCGACGTCGGGCAGGAAGCCCAGGTCGAGCATCTCGTCGGCCTCGTCCAGGACGAGCGACTTGACGTGCTTGAGGTCCAGCTTCTTCTGGCCCGCGAGGTCCAGCAGCCGGCCCGGGGTGCCGACGACGACGTCAACGCCCTTCTTCAGGGCCTCGACCTGGGGCTCGTACGCCCGGCCGCCGTAGATCGCGGTGACCCGGACGTTGCGCACCTTGCCCGCGGTCAGCAGGTCGTTGGTGACCTGCGTGCACAGCTCGCGGGTGGGGACGACGACGAGCGCCTGCGGGGCGTCGGTGAGGTCCTCGGGGCGGGCGCGTCCGGCCTCGACGTCGGCGGGGACGGTCACGCGCTCCAGCAGCGGCAGGCCGAAGCCCAGCGTCTTGCCGGTGCCGGTCTTGGCCTGGCCGATGACGTCCGTGCCCGAGAGGGCCACGGGGAGCGTCATCTCCTGGATGGGGAAGGGGGTGATGATGCCGACGGCTTCGAGGGCCTCGGCGGTCTCGGGGAGGATTCCGAGATCTCTGAACGTGGTAGTCAGGGTGCTGCCTCTTCTGTGTACGCGGTGCGAGGCGAGCGCGGGGGTCGTTGACGGACCGTGCCGGGGGACGTCGGCTGCCCTACGGGCGGGCCGCGAGGGGCACGCCGTACGGATCGGGACCACTGCCGACGCTCTAGCGCTCGTACCGCTGAGGTTCCCTCCGATCGTCGTACGCACAGTGCCGTACGGTCAGGGAGGGCTGTCGGGTCGGAGCCGATCGGGCCACCGACCGGGCATCCTCATACGTGCGGCCTGTCGAGGTACGTCGCACTCGTGAAGTGCCGATGTACCAGCAGGCGCATTACCACCATACCCCGGAATCGCGCACTCGTGACGGCCGATTCGGTCACGTTGCCGTCGTCACACGGAATCACGCCTCCCGGCACCCCCTCTGACACCGGCCGCGGTGTGACTGGCCAGGGGCTTCCGTCGGGTGGTGAGCGGGCTATTGTGCGCTTCATGACGAGCTCTGACAAGCCTGACCACGCCACCGAGACCCCTGCCGGCCCGTCCGCGGAGAACGCCCCCGCGCCGACCGGTGTCGCCGCCCAGGACTGGGCCACGGCCGCCGCCGACCCGCAGTACCGGGCCGCCGTCGTGGACCTCCTCGGCGCACTGGCGTACGGCGAGCTGGCGGCGTTCGAGCGCCTCGCGGAGGACGCCAAGCTGGCGCCCACGCTGGAGGACAAGGCGGAGCTGGCGAAGATGGCGTCGGCCGAGTTCCACCACTTCGAGCGGCTGCGCAACCGGCTGGCCGAGATCGGTGAGGAGCCCACGCGCGCGATGGAGCCGTTCGTCGCCGCGCTGGACGGCTTCCACCGTCAGACAGCCCCCTCGGACTGGCTGGAGGGCCTGGTCAAGGCCTACGTCGGCGACTCGATCGCCAGCGACTTCTACCGGGAGGTCGCCGCACGGCTCGACGCCGACACCCGCGCGCTGGTGCTGGCCGTGCTGGACGACACCGGGCACGCCGGGTTCGCCGTCGACCGGGTGCGGGCCGCGATCGACGCCGAGCCGCGGGTGGGGGGCCGGCTCGCGCTGTGGGCGCGGCGGCTGATGGGCGAGGCGCTGTCGCAGTCGCAGCGGGTGGTCGCGGACCGGGACGCGCTGTCGACGATGCTGGTGGGCGGGGTGGCCGACGGGTTCGACCTCGCCGAGGTCGGCAGGATGTTCTCGCGGATCACGGAGGCGCACACGAAGCGGATGGCTGCGCTGGGGTTGGCGGCGTAGCGGTCCGTGGAGGGGCGGCTGCTGTCGTTGCACGGCTGCGGCTGGGTGGGGGCTGGTCGCGCAGTTCCCCGCGCCCCTGGCGCCGGGGGCGCGGCTGCGCCTTCGCCCCCCGGCGCCTCGCTTACGCCGTTGCCGAGTGGCGGAGGCGGCCTGACGGGCGGAGGAGGAGTGAGACGGAGGCGGCGGAGACGACCACCGCGCCGAGGAGGCTCACCAGGAGCGAGCCGGAGTCCAGCGCGCTGTGGGTGACGAAGTCGCCGAACAGGGCGCCGGCGATGCCGGTCGCGAAGACCAGGCGGGTGGCCGGCAGGCGGTGGGACAGGCGTTGGACCGCCGCCCATGCGAGCACGATGCCGAGCACAGCGGAGCCGAGCGCTTCCAAGATCATGCGGGTCCCTCCCAGACGGCCGGGCTGTGCAGCAAGGTCGTAGCCGGTCTTACCCGTGACCTGCGGAATGCAATCCTCCCCTGTGAGGGGCTCGTGCGCCATCTGTGAACGACCCCAGGAGCCCGAATGGGGGAAGGGCCCGGCGACGTCACCGTCACCGGGCCCTTCCCGAGGCATCCGCCCGAACCGGGCTCAGAGCGCGCCGAAGCCCACCTTGCGCGGGGCCGGCTCGCCGAGCTCCACGTACGCGAGGCGGTCCGCCGGGACCAGGACCTTGCGGCCGTGGTCGTCCGTGAGGCTGAGCAGCTGCGACTTCCCGGCCAGCGCCTCGGCCACCACGCGCTCGACTTCCTCGGCACTCTGACCGCTCTCCAGAACGATCTCGCGCGGCGCGTGCTGCACGCCGATCTTGACCTCCACGGCTATGTCCCTCCGACGGTCAGTGAGGTGCGCGGACGTCCGCGCCGTACGCTGCACACATTAGCCCGGTGAGGGGACGGACACGGTGCGGCCGTCCACGCCAGGAGCGAACAGGCGACGGGAACAAATAGGCCGGACGCCGACCGGGCGCCCGGCCGGGCCGGTTCAGTGCTGTTCGGTGCCGTGCAGCGGGAAGCCGGCGATGCCGCGCCAGGCCAGCGAGGCCAGGAGCTGGACCGCCTCGTCGCGCGGGACGCTGCGGTCGCTGTGCAGCCAGGAGCGCGCCACCACCTGGGCCAGTCCGCCGAGGCCGGAGGCGAGCAGCATGGACTCCGCGCGGGACAGGCCCGTGTCCTCGGCGATGACCTCGCAGATCGCCTCGGCGCACTCGTTCGTCACCTTGTCGACGCGCTCGCGCACCGCGGGCTCGTTCGTCAGGTCCGACTCGAACACCAGGCGGAACGCGCCGCCGTCGTCCTCGACGTACGCGAAGTAGGCGTCCATGGTGGCGCGGACGCGCTGCTTGTTGTCGGTCGTCGACGCGAGCGCGTTGCGCACGGACTGGATCAGCGCCTCGCAGTGCTGGTCCAGCAGGGCGAGGTAAAGGTCGAGCTTGCCGGGGAAGTGCTGGTACAGCACCGGCTTGCTGACACCGGCGCGCTCGGCGATGTCGTCCATCGCGGCCGCGTGGTAGCCCTGCGCCACGAAGACTTCCTGGGCGGCGCCCAGCAGCTGGTTCCGTCGGGCACGGCGCGGCAGGCGCGTACCTCGCGGGCGTGCCGCCTCTGTCTGCTCGATGGCTGTCACGCCGCCTCCCAAGATCGTCCACATGCGGTGTGCGCCGCGCCGCCATCGTACTTTTCGGTAACCCTGGCGCGCGCGGTGCCAGCGCAGAATTTCACGGACCGGACGCCGACGAAAGCCGTACGAAGGGTTTCAAAGCCGGGTCCGCCGGGCAGAATGGCGCGCCATCGCGCCCTTCCGCCGGCGTCTCGGCGGACGTCTCAGCGTCTCAGTGGACGTCTCAGCGGTAGTCGTCCTCGTCGAGGGAGACGACACGGGCCTGTTCGACCTGGTCCGCCTCGTTCGCCCGGGCCGGGTCCACGTCCTCCAGCGGGTCGTCGCGGTCCGGCGCGAGGGCGGCCTGCTGCTCGGCGGCGTCGTGCTCCGGCGCCTCCACGTCGAACTCCGGGGTGTCCTCCGCCTCCCGCTCCGCGAAGGTGTCGGGATCGGTGGGGTCTACGGTCATGGTGGGCTCCCTTCCTACGGACGTCCCTGAGACATGCAGGGGCCACACGCGGGTGCCCTCTGTACGAGACTAGGAGACACCCGATGCGGTCGCCAGGCGATCCGCGCGGTCCGTCCGTCCTTCCGCGCGACCCCGTTCTGCACGGTTCCCCAGGGGAGTTAGGGGTGACTCCTGTGACGCCGGACACGTGACGGGGGGACGTGATCGTCTCGTAACATTGCCGCATGTCTTCGACCGAGCTGCCGTCCGTACCGCCGACCAGCGTGCTCCCCAAGTCGGTGCCCGTGCGGGTCGCCGAGGGCGAGCGACTGCGGTCGGTCGGGCTGCCGGGCGTCACCTTGACGGTCCGTTCGCGCCCGCCGGCGCGCGAAGGCCTCCAGCCCGCGCTGTTCGTGCACGGGCTCGGCGGGTCCTCGCAGAACTGGTCCGCGCTGATGGCCATGCTCGACGGCGACGTCGCGAGCGAGGCGGTCGACCTGCCCGGCTTCGGCGACTCGCCGCCACCGGACGACGGCAACTACTCCATCACGGGGCACGCGCGTGCCGTGATCCGCTACCTCGAAGCGTCCGGCCGCGGCCCCGTCCACCTGTTCGGCAACTCCCTGGGCGGCGCGGTCACCACACGCGTGGCCGCCGTCCGGCCCGACCTCGTGCGCACGCTGACCCTCGTCTCGCCCGCCCTGCCCGAACTGCGCGTCCAGCGGACCGCCGTGCCGACGGGACTGCTCGGCGTGCCCGGAGTGGCCGCCCTGTTCAGCCGCTTCACGCGCGAGTGGACGGCCGAGCAGCGCGTCCGCGGGGTCCTCGCGCTCTGCTACGGCGACCCCGGGCGGGTGTCGGAGGAGGCGTTCCGGTACGCCGTGGAGGAACTGGAACGGCGGCTGCGGCTGCCGTACTTCTGGGACGCGATGACGCGCTCCGCGCGCGGGATCCTCAACGCCTACACCCTCGGCGGCCAGCACGGGCTGTGGCGCCAGGCCGAACGCGTCCTCGCACCGACCCTGCTCATCTACGGCGGCCGGGACCAGCTCGTGGGCTTCCGCATGGCCCAGCGGGCCGCGCGCGCCTTCCGCGACTGCCGCCTGTTGACCCTCCCGGAGGCGGGGCACGTGGCCATGATGGAGTACCCGGAGACGGTGGCGACGGCGGTCCGCGAACTCCTCGCGGACGCGGCGGACACGGCGGACGCGGCGGACACGACGAACAGCACGGGCGCCGCGGGCGCCGCGGGCACTGCGGCCACGAGGAGCTGAGGGGACCGGTGGGACGCCACAGTCGACGTGGGTCCGCACCCAAGGGGGCGGAGAAGAGCACGGCCGGTGGGCCGAGTGGGGCGAGCGCGCCGAGTGGGAGCAGCGCGCCCAGTGCGTCCGGCGGGGCCGGTGGTGCGGACGGGTCCGGTGGGGGTGGCCGGTCCGGATGGGGCGGCCGGTCCGGAGGGGCTGCCGGGTCCGGTGGGCCCGGGGCCTCGGGTGCGGCCGGCGCCCGGGGGGCTCAGGAGGCGCCGACGTCGGGGGCGCGCCGCTTCCCGGACGGCACTCCGGCCCATGGCGTGCCGCGCCTCGCCGACGGCACTCCCGCGCGCGGTGTCCCGCGTTTTTCCGACGGCACCCCCGCGCGCGGTGTGCCGCAGGTGCGTGGCGGGCATCCCGAGCAGCGTGAAGGCGGGGGCGGCTGGGGGGACTTGCGGGGGCCCACGACGCGCGGCGCCGGGCCGGTGGTGCCGCGTCAGCGGCCCGTTCCGCCCCCGGCTCCCCGGCCGGCGCGCGGCGGCCCGCGCCAGGACTACCTCGACGCCTTCGAGGAGGGCGACGACGTCTTCACGCGCCGCCGCGCCGCCGCCACGGCCCTCGCCGAAGACCCGTACGCCTCGATCACCGACTGGAACCCCGCCCCGCCGCGGACCGCGTCCGACGGCGAGGGCGGCGAGGGCAACGAGGACGGCACCCCGCCCACCGGTGAACCCACCCCCGCGAGGGGCGGCAAGGGCCGCGCGTTCACCGGCATCGCGGCGGCCGCCGTCACCACCGTGCTGGCCGTCGTCGTCGCCGGACAGGTGACCGACGGGCAGGCCGACGGCTCCGCCCCGTCGCGCTCGGCGGCCGACCGGGCGGCGGACGCCCAGGCTCCCGTGGCACCCGGCGGCGGGACGGGCCCCTCCGCCTCCCCGAGCGCCACGCCGCTGACGTACGAGCAGAAGATGGGCACGCGGTACGCGCTCGGCGCCGCCCTCACCGGGTCCGGGAAGTTCGACGCCGTGCCGGGCGTGGCGAAGGCGCCGGGCAAGGGGCGGAAGTACACCTACCGCGTGGACGTCGAGCAGGGGCTCGGCCTCGACGGCGAACTGTTCGCGCAGGCCGTGCAGACGACCCTCAACGACAAGCGCAGCTGGGCGCACGGCGGTGCCCGCACCTTCGAGCGGATCCACACGGGCAAGCCCGACTTCGTGATCACGCTGGCCAGTCCGGGCACCACCGCCAAGTGGTGCGCCAAGTCGGGGCTGGACACCACCGAGGACAACGTCTCCTGCGACTCCGCCGCCACCGAGCGCGTGATGATCAACGCCTACCGCTGGGCCCAGGGTTCGCGCACGTACGGCGCCGCCATCCACGCCTACCGGCAGATGCTCATCAACCACGAGGTCGGCCACCGGCTCGGGTACGCGCACGTGACGTGCGACAAGAACGGCGAACTCGCGCCGGTCATGCAGCAGCAGACCAAGTTCCTCGACCACGACGGCATCCACTGCCGGCCCAACCCCTGGCCGTATCCGAGCGCGAAGTGACGGTACGTGCGCGCCTGAACTCCTAGCGCTACGGAACGCGCCCCGCACGGGAAAGTTACGACCGTTCACCCCTTTTGGTGGTGCGACGGACAACCGTCCGTCGCACCACCGCCTTGTCCGCATACGTTCGTCCCGCTGCGAGCCGCCGGGTCAACGGCGGCTCCCCAAACGGGAGATCGGGGGTGCACCAGTGCGCATCGGACTGCTGACCGAGGGTGGCCATCCGTATGTGAGCGGTGACGCCGGACTCTGGTGCGACCGGCTCGTGCGCGGGCTGGCGCAGCACGAGTTCGAGCTGTACGCGCTCGGCCGCACCGAACACCAGGAGGGCCGGGGCCGGGTCGCCCTGCCGCCGCAGGTCACCCGCGTCCGCACCGCGCCGTCGTGGACGGCCGGGGACGACGGGGTCGTCCACGGGCGGCGCGCGCGCCGGCGCTTCGCCGAGCACTACGGCGAGTTGGCGGCCGTACTGTGCGAGGGACCCGGCGCCGAGGCCGCGCGCGAGACTGCCACCCCCCAGGCGGACCGTTTCGCCAACGCCCTGTACGGGCTCGCCGACCTCGCCCGCGACGAGGGCGGGCTGGTGGGAACGCTCCGCTCGGAGCAGGCGGTGCGCGCCCTCGAACGCGCCTGCCGGGCGCCGGGTGCGCTGCGCACGGCGCGCGAGGCACGCGTCGCCGACCTGCTGACGGTCACCGCGCACCTGGAACGCGCTCTGCGCCCCCTCTCCCTCGACTGGTACGAGGACGACGCCCTCGGCGCCGTCGACCTCTGCCACGCCGCCTCGGGCGGCCCCGCGGCCCTGCCGGGGCTGCTCGCCCGGCACTTCTGCGGGGTGCCGCTGGTGGTCACGGAGTACGGGGTGCGGCTGCGGAGCCACTACCTCGGCGGGGGGCTGAGGGAAGCGGCGGTGCCGGGTGGGGGTGCGGATGCGGGGCGTTCTGCGGGTGGTGGGGCGGGTGACGGTGGCGGAGTCGGCGTCGGTTCGCGCGCCGGTGGGGGAACCGGGGTCGGTCCCGGCGCCGGCGGGGACGCGCGAGGGGCCGTACGGCGTGAGGTGGTGGGGCCGGTCGCGTCGGCGAGGGCGGTGACTCCCGCCGTACGCGCCCTCCTCGCCGCCTTCCACGGCCGGCTCGCCGCCGAGATCTACCGGCAGGCCGCCCGGATCACCCCCGGCAACGCGCACGCCCGTCGCTGGCAGGAGCACTGCGGCGCCGACCGCGCCAAGATCCGCACGGTCCACCCGGGCATGGACGCCACCCCGTTCGCGGAGGTGGGCGAGGGGCCGGACACCGCCGACCCCGACACCCTGGTCTGGGTGGGCCGGATCGAACCGGCCAAGGACCTGGTGTCCCTGCTGCACGCCTTCGCGGAGGTCCGCAAGGAGGAGCCCGGGACCCGGCTGCGCGTCATCGGCGCACCGGCCGGCCCCGAGGGGGAGGCGTACCTCGGCCACTGCCGCGTACTCGCCGCCCAGCTCTTCCCCGACGAGGCCGACGGGCTGCACTCGGTCGGCGACAACCCCGTCTCCTTCGAGGAGATCGGCGGTCCCGAGGTCCCCACGCTCGCCGACGCCTACGGCGCGGGTGCCGTCACCGTGCTCTCCAGCGTCGTCGAGGGCTTCCCCACCGGCCTGGTCGAGGCGATGTTCTGTGGACGCGCCACCGTGTCGACCGACGTCGGCGCGGTCGTCGAGGTCATCGGCGGCACCGGGCTCGTCGTCCCGCCGCGCAATCCGCGGGCGCTCGCGGAGGCGTGCGTGGCGTTGCTGCGCGACCCGGAGCGCCGTGCGCGCCTCGGGGCCGCCGCCCGCGCCCGCGCGCTCGAACTGTTCACCGTCGAGCAGAACGTCGCGGCATTTCACGGCATTTACCTGGAGGTCGTCTCCCAGTGCCCCGTCCGGCGCGTCGTCCTCGACGAGTCGGGCGAGCCCCTGCCGTTCGCCGTCCCCGCCGAGGCGCACGTCGCGGGCCGCTGGACCGGCCTGTCGTCCCGCTTCGCCATGCGACGCGGCCCGGGATGGGCGGCGGGTCCGCCGGTGCGGGGGATGACACCGGGAGCTGCGGTCGCCGCGGGTGAGGGGGCGGCCCGATGAGCGGACTCGGCGAACTGGACCGCCCCGGCACACCGGCGAGCCCCGGCGCCTGGGACGAACGGTCCGAGGAGTGGGCCCTCACGGACGACCCCACGGGCCCCGTGGACGGCCCGACGGTCCCTGCGGACGACCCCGTGGGCCCCGTCGACGGCCGCCCTGCGGTCCCCGTCGGCGACGCCTCGGGTTCGCGGCCCACAGCCACCCGGCCGAAGCCCCCGCGTCGTGGCGCCGTCGACCCCGTCAAGGCCCTGATGCACCGTCACCGCGACCTGTGCGCACGCGCCGTCGACGCCTTGGAGATCGCCGCCGGCCTGGAGGCGCACGGCGTCACCGACCGCACCGCCGCCCGGTTCCGCCACCGCGACGTCTTCTCCCTCGCGGAGGAGATGTACGCCCGCGTCCCCCGCGACGGCGACCCGTCCGGGCCGACGACGGGCACCACCGGCCGCCCCGCGGGCCGGGACCGGGACCGGAGTGGGGATCGGGCGTCCTCCTCGCCCGCGGCCCGTGGGGCCGGCCTCCGTCCCCGCGCCGACTGGGTCCTGCTGTCCCTGCTGCCGGGTCTGCTGTGCGCCGCGACCGTCGCCGGGCTGCGGCTCACCGACGGCCGGACCCGTCCCGGCATCGCCGTCGCCGGAACGCTCGCCGTCGCGCTCGGCCTGCACGCCGCCCTGCGCCGCGGCCCCCTGAGCCGCCGCCACCCCGCCGCGCACGGCACGGTCGTCCGGACCTGCTGGCTCCTCGCCTACGCCGCCCTCGGCGACGGACTCCTGCGCGCCGCCCTGCACGGGGGTCCCGACACCCCGCCCACCCTGGCGGCCGACGGTCCCTGGCCGCTCCCCACGGCGCCCCTGCTGACGCTGGCGCTGGCGTGCGCGCCCGCCGCCTGGTGCGCCCACCTCCTCGTCGCGGGCGCCCGGAGCAAGCTCACCGCCAGCCGCGGCCTGGAGGAGTTCGCCGCCTCCGTACGACCCCTGCTGCTCGGCACGTTCGCCCTTTTCCTCGGCGCGCTCGCGGGGCTGGCCGCCCTGTGCGGCGCGTTCCTCGGCGAGCCGCCCGCCTACGGCAGGACGCTCACCCTGGGATCGTTGCTGTTCCTCGCCCGCCTCCTCACCGTGCACCGCTTCACCCGCGCCCCCAGGCTCGTCCTGACGGCGGCCGTGGGCGCGCAGGCGCTCGCCCTGGCCACCGTGTTCGCGGCCCGGCTGCCCCGCTGCGCGGGCCTCTCCGTGCCCGTCGAGACCGTCGCGGACGCCTGGGGCCCGGCCGGTGTCCCGGCCCTCGTGTGCGGGGGCGCCGCGCTGGTCCTGCTGGTCCACGCGACCCGCACCCTCACCCGGGCGTCGGCCCACGCCCGCCCGGACGCCCTCTGACTTCGCCCTCGCCGCCCCCCACGTGCAGGCAACCGCAACACCCCGAAGGAGCAACCAGATGACCACCTCCCGATCCGGAGCGACCGGCGCGCACACCCCGGGAGCCGCACGATGAGGGTCCTGCTGATCGGAGCCAACGGCTACCTCGGCCGCTTCGTCGCCGACCGCCTGCTCGCCGACCCGGCCGTCCAGCTCACCGCGCTCGGGCGAGGCGACGACGCCGACGTCCGCTTCGACCTCGCCACCGGCAGCCCCGGCGCGCTCACCCGCTTCCTCGACGCGGTCCACCCCCAGGTCGTCGTCAACTGCGCGGGCGCCACCCGCGGCGGTGCCCGCGAACTCACCCGGCACAACACCGTCGCCGTCGCCACCGTGTGCGAGGCCCTGCGGCGCAGCGGCTGCGGCGCGCGGCTGGTGCAGATCGGCTGCGGCGCCGAGTACGGCCCGAGCCAGCCCGGCTCCTCCACCGCCGAGGACGCCGTCCCGCGCCCCGGCGGCCCGTACGGCGTCAGCAAGCTCGCCGCGACCGAACTCGTCCTCGGCTCGGGCCTCGACGCCGTCGTCCTGCGCGTGTTCTCGCCCGCCGGACCCGGCACCCCGGCCGGCTCCCCGCTGGGCCGGCTCGCCGAGGCCATGCGCCGCGCCATGCAGTCCGGTGACGGCGAGCTGAAGCTCGGCGGACTCGGCGCCCAGCGGGACTTCGTCGACGTCCGTGACGTGGCCCGCGCGGTGCACGCCGCGTCGCTGTCCGCCGCGCAGGGTGTCATCAACATCGGCTCCGGCCGTGCCGTGCGGCTGCGCGACGCCGCCGCGGTCCTCGCCCGGGTCGCCGGGTACGGCGGCGCCCTCCACGAACTCGACGGCCCGCCCGGGCCGCTGCGCGCCACCATCGGCCACCCGCGCCACGACCCCGACCACCCGGCCCCGGTCGCGTACCCGTACCCCGACGGCTGCGGCAGCTGGCAGCAGGCCGACGTGCGCACCGCCCGCGACCGGCTCGGCTGGCGGCCCCGGATCAACCTCGAGGAGTCCCTCGCCGACATCTGGATGGAGGCCGCATGCCGTATCTGACCAGCACCGCGGCCGGCACCCGGACCGGTGGTGGGGACCATGCCGGGTTCGGCATCCCCGGACTCGCGCACCCCCTGCTGGCCCCGACCGAGTGGGGCGAACTCGCCCGCCCCGGCGCGCCCCTGCACTGGGTCGTCCTCGACGTCGCCGACGGCCCCGGCCTGCGGCCCGACCCGCACTGTCTGGAGGCCGTGGGCCGGCTGCGCACCACGGGCGTCCGGGTCCTCGGCCACCTCGACGCCGCCCACGGGTTCCGCTCCCGCGGCGACCTGGTCGCCGACGCCCAGCGGTTCACCGACTGGTACCGGGTCGGCGGCTTCCTGCTGGACCGCTGCCCCGGTGACCGCGACGCCCTGTCCACGGTCCGCCGCACCGTCGGCGCCCTGCGCGGCCTGCGTGACGATGCCCACATCGTGCTGGGCCACGGCACCCACCCGCACCCCGGCTTCCTGGAGCTCGGCGACCAGCTCGTCACCTTCTGCGGCCGCTGGGCGGACTACCGCTGGTCGCAGGTCGCCGAGTGGACGGCCGACCACCCGCCCGAGCGTTTCTGCCACTTCGTGCACGGCGTGCCCCGTCCCCACCTGGAGGAGGCGCTGCGGATCGCGCGCTGGCAGGGCGCCGGGACGATCTGGTTCACGGACCGCACCGACGGCCACGGACGCGTCGACCCGTGGGAGACCATGCCCGGCTACTGGGACGAAATCGTCTCGCGGATCGGAACAGGTGTCTCGGAATGAAAAAGGCCGTGGCAGTGTTACGGACAGAACCACCGTAGTGATCGACCGAGCAACGGAGTCCCCGTGTCGCTGCCACCCCTGGTCGAGCCAGCATCTGAGCTCACCGTAGACGAGGTCCGCAGGTACTCCCGCCACCTGATCATCCCCGACGTCGGGATGGACGGGCAGAAGCGGCTGAAGAACGCCAAGGTGCTCTGTGTGGGCGCCGGCGGCCTGGGCTCGCCGGCGCTGATGTACCTGGCCGCCGCGGGCGTGGGCACCCTCGGCATCGTGGAGTTCGACGAGGTCGACGAGTCGAACCTCCAGCGTCAGATCATCCACAGCCAGGCCGACATCGGCCGCTCCAAGGCCGAGTCCGCGCGGGACTCCGTCAAGGGCATCAACCCGTACGTGAACGTGGTCCTGCACGAAGAGCGGCTCGAGGCCGACAACGTGATGGACATCTTCAGCCAGTACGACCTGATCGTCGACGGCACCGACAACTTCGCGACCCGCTACCTGGTCAACGACGCCTGCGTGCTGCTGAACAAGCCGTACGTGTGGGGCTCGATCTACCGCTTCGACGGCCAGGCGTCGGTGTTCTGGTCCGAGCACGGCCCCTGCTACCGCTGCCTCTACCCGGAGCCCCCGCCCCCCGGCATGGTCCCCTCCTGCGCCGAGGGCGGCGTCCTGGGCGTGCTGTGCGCGTCCATCGGCTCCATCCAGGTCAACGAGGCCATCAAGCTCCTCGCGGGCATCGGCGAGCCGCTGGTCGGCCGACTGATGATCTACGACGCCCTGGAGATGCAGTACCGCCAGGTCAAGGTGCGCAAGGACCCCGACTGCGCGGTCTGCGGCGAGAACCCGACCGTCACCGAGCTCATCGACTACGAGGCCTTCTGCGGCGTCGTGTCCGAGGAGGCCCAGGCGGCGGCCGCCGACTCGACGATCACTCCCAAGCAGCTCAAGGAGTGGATCGACGACGGCGAGAACATCGAGATCATCGACGTCCGCGAGCCGAACGAGTACGAGATCGTCTCCATCCCGGGCGCCCGGCTGATCCCCAAGAACGAGTTCCTCCTCGGCACCGCCCTGGAGGGCCTGCCGCAGGACAAGAAGATCGTCTTGCACTGCAAGACGGGTGTCCGCAGTGCGGAAGTCCTCGCCGTGCTGAAGTCCGCGGGCTTCTCCGACGCCGTCCACGTCGGCGGCGGCGTGATCTGCTGGGTCAACCAGATCGAACCGAGCAAGCCGGTCTACTGAGCCGGACTCCCGGTCCCAGCGGCGGGGGCCTCGCGCACCACGGGTGCCCGGGGCCCCCGCCGTCGTCATGAGCAGACCTTGCCGTCCTTCGGCACCGTGCCCTTGAGCAGGTACGCGTCCACCGCCGAGTCGACGCATGAGCTGCCGTTGCCGTAGGCCCCGTGCCCCTCGCCCTTCCAGGTGAGCAGCACCCCGACACCCTTGCCCAGCTCGTCGGCCATCCTGCGCGCACCCTCGTACGGCGTCGCCGGGTCGCCGGTGTTGCCCACCAGCAGGATCGGCGCCGCCCGCGGCGCGCTCACCTCCGGGGTGTCGAACTGCCCGGCCACCGGCCAGTCGTGGCACCAGCCGGCCGTGTCCCAGCCCAGGAAGTCGCCGAAGACGGGCGAGATCTTCTCGAACCGGGCCAGCGACGCCTTCGTCTCCTGCAGCGTCGGGCGCTGCTTGTCGTCCAAGCACGATATGACCCGTTGCGAGTGGGCCGTCGTGCCGTACTTCCCCGCGGAGTTCCGCTCGTTGTAGGAGTCGGCGAGCTCCAGCAGCTCCGAGCCGTCGCCCTCCTCGGCCGCGTCGAGGGCGCTGGTCAGGGTGGGCCAGCCGGACTCGCTATACAGCGGCAGGATGATGCCGGTGACCGCGAGCGTCTGCGTCAGCTCGCGCGCCGACGACGTCGGCAGCGGGTGGGCGTCGATCCGGTCCAGCAGGGCGGCGATCTTCCGCGTGCCCTTCTCGGGGTCCTGGCCGGTGGACTTCAGGTAGTCGTCGAGGGCCCGTTGGAAGCCGAGGGTCTGGTTCTCGGCGTGGCCCACGGTGTCGGCGGTCGGGTCGACCACCGCGTCGAGGACCACCCGTCCCACGTGCTGCGGGAACAGGTGGGCGTAGACCCCGCCGAGTTCGGTGCCGTAGGACATGCCGAAGTAGTGCGTCTTCGCGTCCCCGAGGACCTGGCGCATGAGGTCCATGTCGCGGGCGGTGTCCGTGGTCGACACGTGCGCCAGCAGCGGACCGGCGGCCTTCCGGCAGCCCTTGCCGAAGTCGGTGGCGTCGGCGAGGTACGCCTGCTCCTCGGCCGGGGTGTCCGGGGTGGCGTCGATCGACTCGGCCGCCTCGATCTCCTTGTTGCTCCGGCAGCGGACACCCTCGCTGGCGCCCACCCCGCGCGGGTCCCAGCTGACCAGGTCGTAGCGCTCACGCAGGGAGGAGACGGTGGAGGCGAAGCCGGGCAGGGCGGACACGCCCGAGCCGCCGGGGCCGCCGAAGTTGAACAGCAGCGACCCGATCCGGTCGCCGCCGCGGGCCTTGGCGCGCACCAGTGCCAGATCGATCGTCGGGCCGTCCGGCCGGGACCAGTCCAGCGGTGTCCTCAGGTTCGTGCACTGCCACTCGCGGCCGGGTGCGGGCGAGTCTGCGGTGCTCCCGCACCGGCCCCAGTCGAGCTTCTGCCCGGTAAGGGACGCGGGGAGGGCCGTTGTGGCCGGCGAGTCGCCGGTCGACGGTGGCGCGGTCGGTGACCGCTCGCCGGCCTTGTCGTCCTTGCCGTCCTCGGACGCGCCGCTGCAGCCCCCCACCAGCAGCGCGGCGGCGGCCCCGAGCGCCGCCAGGCGTACGAAACGCGCCATGTGCTCTTCCCCCCTCGTGTGCCGTCCGCACCGTGCGGCGAACGGCGGTCAGGCCATACTAGGCGGATCCAACCGACCCCATCGAAGCCTGTGGATAACGCTCTGACCTGCGCATTCAGTGCATCGGTAGAAGTTCGGCGGGGCTTCGGTCAGGAGCAGACGGTCCCCGCGGCGGGCACCTTGCCGTCCAGGAGGTAGCCGTTCACCGCGGCCTGCACGCACTTGTTCTTGCTGTCGTAGGCGCCGTGCCCCTGCCCCCTGTACGTCAGCTCCACCCCGACGCCGTCGCCGAGGGCGTCCACCATCTTCCGGGCCCCCTCGTACGGCGTGGCCGGGTCGCCGGTGTTGCCGACGACGAGGATCGGCGCCGATCCCGGGGCGCTGACGTCCGGGTGGTCGGCGGCGCCCGGGACGGCCCAGTCGGTGCAGCTGACCATGCCCCAGGCCAGGAAGTCCCCGAACAGCGGGGACGCGGCCCGGAAGGCGGGCAGGCGGCCCTCGACATAGGCGGGGGAGTAGCGCGCCCGGTCGTCGGCGCAGTTGATGGCGATGTTGGCGGGGACCAGGTTGCTGTACTCGCCGTTCTCGCCGCGGCCGTTCATCGAGTCGGACAGCAGCATCAGGGTGCGGCCGTCCCCGTCGTAGGCCTGCTCCAGCCCTTCGGTGAGGTACTCCCAGAAGTCCTTCGAGTACAGGGCCTGCGCGATGCCGTTGGTCGCCGCGCTCTGGGTCAGCTCGCGCGGGAAGACGCCGGGGAGCGGCTTGGCGTCGAGCTGGGCCAGCAGCCGGGCGATACGGTTCTTCACGTCCGCGGGGGTGTCCCCGACCGGGCAGTCCTCGGTCTTCGACGTGCAGTCCTCGGCGTAGTTGTCGAGCGCGCGCTGGAAGCCGCGTGCCTGGCCGAGCGCGCCCTGTTCCGACGTCTGCGTCGGGTCGACGACCGCGTCGAACACGGCCCGCCCGACGGTGCGGGGGAAGAGGTGGGCGTAGACGCCGCCGAGCTCGGTGCCGTAGGAGATGCCGAAGTAGTGCATCTTCGCGTCGCCGAGGACCTGGCGCATCAGGTCCATGTCGCGGGCCGCGTCGGTGGTCCGCACGTGCGGCAGGGCCTTCTTGCTGTTCTTCTCGCAGGCCGCGTTGAACTGCTTGGTGTTGTCCAGCAGCGTGGTGCGCTCCGCCGCGTCGTCGGGCGTCATGTCCTGCTGGAAGTAGGCGTCGAGCTGCTGGTCGTTCTCGCACCGCACCTCGTCGCTGCGGCCGACCCCGCGCGGGTCGAAGCTCACCAGGTCGTAGCGGGTGCGCAGGGCCGCGTAGTCCTCGCCGAACGCGGGCAGCGTGGTGACGCCCGAGCCGCCGGGGCCGCCGAAGTTGAACACCAGGGACCCGATCCGCCGCCCGGGGTCGCCGCTCGCCTTGGCGCGGATCAGCGCGATGCCCAGGGTGTCGCCCTTGGGGTCGTCCCAGTTCAGCGGTGCCTTCATGGTGGCGCACTGCCACGGGTCGCCGTCGGGCAGGGGCGTGGGGGCGCTGCCGCCGCCCTCCGCCCGCGACGGGGCGGGGCAGTCCTTCCAGTGCAGCTTCTGCGCCGTGAGGTCCTCGTCCCGGGAGTCACCGTTCGAGCACCCGGCCACCAGCGACGGCAGCAGGACGACGGCGGTCAGCGCGGCGGCACGCAGGCGCGAGGAGGGCATGACCCCATCGTGGCGCCGCACTCCCTCACGCGCGCGGGACGCGGGCCGTCCGGGCTACCGACCCGGACGCCGTGGAACCGGCCGTCGCTAGAGAGCGCCCTTGCGGGTGAGCTGGGTGAACGCCAGCCAGCCCGGCAGCACCGGCAGCCACAGCGTGAGCAGCCGGAACAGCAGGACGGCGGGGGCGGCGACCTCCTTGGGCAGGCCCACGGCGATCAGGCCGACCGTCAGCGTGGCCTCCACCGCGCCGACACCGCCCGGGGTGGGCGCGGCCGAGCCGAGCGCGTTGCCGGCGAGGAAGACGACGGCGACGCTGGCGATGCTCAGCGAGGTCGAGTCGTCACCGAACGCGCGGATCGAGGCGTCCAGGCACATCACGAAGCAGGCCGTCAGCAGCAGCATGCCGCCGATGCCGGTGACCAGCTTCTGCGGCCGCGCGAGCACGTCCAGCATGCGCGGCACCACCCCGGCGAACAGCGAGCGCACGCGCGTGACGACGAACTTCCGCAGGAACGGCACCGAGGTCACCACGAGCACCAGTACCGCCACGGTCAGCAGACCCGCGATGACCGTGCGGGACGGCGACAGCGACGGCGTCTTCTCCGTGCCGGTCAGATAGCCGAACGACAGCAGCATCAGGATGTGGCACCCGAGCCCGAACAGCTGCGAGGCGCCCACGCTCGCCACCGCGAGCCCCGGACGCACCCCCGCGCGCTGCAGGAAGCGCGTGTTCAGCGCGACACCGCCCACCGCGGCGGGCGCCACGATCTTCACGAACGACCCGGCGACCTGCGCCGCCATCGTCCGCGGGAACGGCACCCGCTCCGGCACGAAGCCGAGCAGGCTCATCGCGGCGGCCACGTAGCTCAGCGCGGAGAACAGCACGGCCATCGCGACCCAGCCCCACTGCGCGTTCGCGACGAGCGGCCCGAACTCGATGTGGGTGAGCTGCGTCAGCAGGAAGTACGCGCCGATCGCCCCGGCGATGAAGCTCATCAGCGTGCGCGGCCGCACCCGCTCCAGGCGGGCCGGCTCGACCGGCGCCTGGGGCCGGATGCGCAGCACCTGGTGGCGGATCTGCGTCAGCAGGTCCTCCTCGCGCGCCTCCTCCAGCGCCTCGTCGATCGCCCGCTTGTCGGCCCGCGCCTGCGCGCGAACGGCCTTCTTGCCGGTCATCTCCGGGACGGTCTCCGCGCTGTCCTCCCCGTCGCCCTCCGCGCGGACCTGCCGGGACAGCCGGGACGCCTCCAGGACCGCCTCGCGCTCGCGCTGCGCGCGCTCCCGGGCCAGCCGGCGCAGCGTCGCGCGCGTGGAGCGGGTCAGCGCGATCGGCTGGAGCATCGGCAGGCAGTCCGCCACGGTGTCCGGCCCCAGCACGTCCACCGCCGACGCCACCGCCCGCTCGGCCCCGGCCCGCAGGGCGAGCGTCGTGACCAGCTGGGCGACGTCCATGCGCAGCAGCAGGTCACCGGCCGCGATCTCACCGCCGCGCAGATCGGTGAGGATCACCGCGCCGGAACGATCCACCAGGATCGCGTCGCCGGCCAGCCTGCGGTGCGCGATGCGCCGTGACTGCAGGGCCTCCACCTGGCGCCAGGTGGAGCGCAGCAGGTCGTCGGTGATCTCCTCGTCCGCCAGCGAGTCCAGGGTGCGCCCGCCGGTGTGCTCGTAGACGAGCATCACGGCGTCGGGTCCCAGCTCGCTCGTGGCGATGAGCTTGGGCGCGTTGGCGCCGGCCGCGATCGCCGCGTAGGCCAGCAGGGCCTCCTGCTCCAGCGCCTGGCGCAGCGACTGGAGGCTGCTGCGGGTCGCGAAGCCGCGCAGGGTCAGGTTGCGCCACGCGCGGTAGAAGAAGCCCTGCGCCTGCTGCTCACGGTCGACGACCGTGACGTCCAGGGGCGGGCCGTCCTCCAGGGTGACGAAATAGCGCCGGCCGCGGTCGCCGTTCTCCGCGGTCTCCGCCGCCATCTCCTCCCGGGCCGCGCTCACCGGGTGGAACCCGACCGTCCGCAGGCCCGCCATGAGGGTGCGCCCGGTGGGCCGGACGTTCGGCGAGCCGACGGCGTACAGGGTGCCGTACGCCACGCTCCAGCCGATCAGGACGGTGAGGATGATCGAGAACGGTGTGGTGTACCCGGTGACCAGCATCGAGAAGGCGTCGAGCATCAGCACGATCCACAGCACCGCGCGCCAGCGCGGGCGGCGGGACATGCCGACGGCGGTCATGTACGCGATGACCGGGGCCAGGTAGCCGTGCACCGGGTCGGTCAGGGCGTGGACGTCACCGGGGGAGGGTTGGGTCAGCGCGTCCTGGATGGAAGTGGGGGCCGCCTTGGCCACCCACAGGTCGGTGGCGAGCGTCACACCGTGGGCCAGCACCGCGGCGAGCACGCCGTCGGCGATCCGCAGCCCGTCCCGTTTGATCAGCCGCTCGATCGCGAACGCGACCGGCACCAGCAGGATCGCGATGCTGGACACCAGCCCGGCGAACTTGATCAGCAGGTCGGGCGCCTGGCCGGTGCCCTTGTTGATGTCCTGTTCGAGGCCGGAGGTGGTGCCGTGGGCGAATGCCGCGACGGCGAGCAGGACCACCACGGCGAGCACGCCCACCAGCAGCCGCATGAGGTCGGAGGGGCGGTGCACGCGTGCGGGGAGCAGCGGCTCGTCGCCCTCGACCTCGTCGACGTGCGTCACCTCCCCGCATTCCGCGTCCGCGGTGTCCCCGGCTTCAGGGGCAGGTGCGCGCGGAGGGTCTCCGGCGTCCGCGGAGGGCTCCCCCTTGCCGTTCCGACCTGCGGAAGCGGCCTTCTTCGCGGTGTCCGGGCGTGACGCAGCAGCGGAGGTCTCCTCCGCGTCCTCGGGGTGCGCACCCTGCTGCTTCATCGACTCTTCTTGATCTCGTATCACCGGTCACCGCCCGCACGATGGTGGCACGTCCCACCGACACTCGGGGCATTCAGGGTGCGCGTGCGGGGGCGCACAGTCTGCCCGAAGCGGCGCCGCGGGGCGAGGGTCACCCACCGTCGCCGGCCCGTCGCACTGTCGGTGGGGTGGGGCAGGATGGGGCGGATGAGCGAGCTGAGCCCTCCGGACGACGACGCCCGCCCGGAGTACACCGACGCCCTGCCGGAGTACGCCGAGCGGGTCCTCGACGTGGCCGAGCGGATCCCGCCGGGCCGGGTCATGACGTACGGGGACGTCGCGGAGTGGCTCCAGGAGGGCGGGCCCCGCCAGGTCGGCCGGGTGATGGCCCTCTACGGCGGAGCCGTCCCCTGGTGGCGCGTGGTGCGCGCCGACGGCGTGCTGCTGCCCGGGCACGAGCTGGACGCCCTCGGCCGCTACCGGACGGAGGGCACCCCGCTGAAGGAGGCGGGCCGGGCCGCCGAGGGCCACCTGCCGCGCCTCGACATGAGACGGGCGCGCTGGGACGGCGGCGAACACGCGCAGGGTCACACCTGACAGCTTCCGCCATCGGACGGCGCACCGAGTGACCTCTGCTCCGAACGGGGGAAGAAGGGCACATCCGTGGCATGACGTACGTTCGAGGGGCGAGGGGCGCACGTGACCCGCGAGGCCGATGGGAAGAACCGGAAGTCCTGCTTCCGGTGAAGTCCCGGGCGTAGCGTCGGCTGCACGCGTCCCCCTCATCCCGCGACCACCGCCCGGCACGAGCGGCGGACCGACCACCAGCACACCCACCAGGACCGGCGAACCACGTGAGCTCCTCCTCCTCCACCGGACGACTGCCGCACCCCCAGGCGCGGCAGGGGAGCCGTGGCGCTTACCGACTGGTCCGCACTCCTGCGGCCCGTGTGGATCCCCCTGAACTGGACGCAGCCCAGCGCGCCGTGGTTGACCACCGGGCCGGGCCGCTGCTCGTCCTCGCAGGTCCGGGCACCGGGAAGACCACCACCCTGGTGGAGTCCGTGGCCGCGCGCGTCGCCCGCGGCGCCGACCCCGCGCGGATCCTGGTGCTCACCTTCAGCCGCAAGGCCGCCGTCGAGCTGCGCGACCGCATGGCCCTGCGCATGGGTGCCGCCCACGCCCCCCAGGCGACCACCTTCCACTCGTTCTCCTATGCCCTGGTCCGCGCCCACCAGGACAGCGACCTGTTCGTCGAGCCCCTGCGCCTGCTGTCCGGCCCCGAGCAGGACGTCACGGTCCGTGAACTGCTCGCCGGCCAGGTCGACCTCCAGCGCCTCGGCCTCGCGCATGTGCGCTGGCCCGACGACCTGCGCGCCTGCCTCACCACGCGCGGGTTCGCCGACGAGGTCCGCGCGGTGCTCGCCCGCAGCCGCGAACTGGGACTCGACCCCGGCGCGCTGGACGCCTTCGCGCGCCGCATCGGCCGCCCCGACTGGCGCGCCGCGGCCGCCTTCCTCGCCGAGTACCTGGACGTGCTCGACCTCCAGGGCGTCCTCGACTACGCCGAACTCGTCCACCGCGCGGTGCTCCTCGCCCGCCGCCCCGAGACCGCCCCGCGGCTCGCCGCGCAGTACGACGCCGTCTACGTCGACGAGTACCAGGACACCGACCCCGCCCAGGTACGCCTGCTGCACGCGCTCGCGGGCGGTGGCCGCACCCTGGTCGCGTTCGGCGACCCCGACCAGTCGATCTACGCGTTCCGGGGCGCCGACGTGAACGGCATCCTCGACTTCCCGCGCGCGTTCCCCCGCAGCGACGGCCGCCCGGCACCGGTCGACGTGCTGCGCGTCTCCCGCCGCTCCGGAGCCGCGCTGCTCGCCGCCACCCGGCTGCTCACCCAGCGCATGCCGCTGACCCGCCTCCCGGCCGAGAAGGTGCGCGCCCACCGGGACCTCGCCCCCGTGCGCGACGGCGGCCGCGTCGAGGCGTACACGTACCCGACGCCCGGCACCGAACTGGACAACGTCGCCGACATCCTGCGCCGGGCCCACCTCGAGGACGGCGTGCCCTGGGGCGAGATGGCCGTCCTCGTGCGCGCGGGCGCCCGCACCATCCCCACGGTCCGCCGCGCCCTCACGTCCGCCGGCGTCCCCCTCGACATCGACGGCGACGACCTGCCGCTGCGCCACGAACCGGCCGTCGCCCCCCTGCTGACGGCGCTGCGGGCGGTGGCCACGGCGGAGGCGGGGGAACGGACGGAGGACGGCGGAGGCACGTCCGGGGGCGCCCAGGTCTCGACGGGGGCCGCCGGGGCCTCGACGGGGGCTGCGGACCCCGTGGCAGGGGCTGCTGAGCCCTCGGCAGACGCGGAACCCTCGGCGGACACGGGGCCCTCGGCAGACACGCAGGCCTCGGCGGAGGACACGGACGAGCCGGTCACCGAGGGCCGCCCGGCGGATGCGGCGGACCCAGGTGCGGACGAGCGCGACCCCGACCCGCAGGACCGCGCCGAGGCGGACACCCCCTGCTGGCTCGACACCGAGACCGCCCTCACCCTGCTGACCTCCCCGCTCGCCGGGATGGACGCCGCCGACCTGCGCCGCCTCGGGCGCGCCCTGCGCGACGAGGAGCGCGCCGCGGGCAACCCGCTGCCCCCGCCCTCCGACGAACTGCTCGCCCGGGCGCTCGCCGAGCCGGAGCGGCTGGCCGTGCACGACCCCACGTACGCGCGCGGGGCGCAGCGCCTCGGCGCGCTGCTCCGCAACGCCCGCGAGCGCCTCGCCGGCGGCGGCACCGCCGAGGAGGCGCTGTGGGACCTGTGGGAGGGCACGCCCTGGCCGAACCGCCTGGAGCGGGCCGCCCGGCGCGGCGGCGCGGCCGGACGCAACGCCGACCGTGACCTCGACGCCGTGTGCGCCCTGTTCGCCACGGCCGCCCGCGCGGAGGAGCGCACCGGAGGCCGGGGCGCCCTGAACTTCCTGGAGCAGATCGAGGCCGAGGACATCGCCGCCGACACCCTCACCCGGCGGGCCGTGCGCCCGGACGCCGTGCGCCTGATGACCGCGCACCGCTCCAAGGGCCTGGAGTGGCGGCTGGTCGTCGTGGCCGGCGTCCAGGAGGGGCTGTGGCCCGACCTGCGCCGCCGCGGCTCGCTGCTGGAGGCCGACCGGATCGGCCGCGACGGGCTGGCCGAGCCGCTGACCCCGGGCGCGCTGCTCGCCGAGGAGCGCCGCCTGTTCTACGTCGCCGCCACCCGCGCGCGCGAACGCCTCGTCGTCACCGCCGTGAAGGCGCCCGCCGACGACGGCGACCAACCCTCCCGCTTCCTCGCCGAACTCGGCGTCGAACCGCGCGACGTCACCGGCCGCCCCCGCCGCCCCCTGTCGGTCGCCGCGCTCGTCGCCGAACTGCGCGCCACCACCGTCGACCCGCGCACCTCCACCCCCCTCAGGGAGGCCGCCGCGCGGCGCCTGGCCCGCCTGGCGGCGCTCACCGACGAGGACGGCCGCCCGCTGGTGCCGTCCGCGCACCCGTACCGCTGGTGGGGCATGTGGGACCCGACCGAGAGCAAGGTGCCGCTGCGCGACCGCGACGAACCCGTCGTGCTGTCCGGCAGCGCGCTCGACCAACTCGCCAACACATGCTCCCTGCAGTGGTTCCTGGGCCGCGAGGTGAAGGCGGACGCGCCCGCGACCGTCGCGCAGGGCTTCGGCAACGTCGTGCACGTCCTCGCCGACGAGGTCGCCTCCGGCCACACCCCGGCCGACCTCGACGTGCTCATGGAACGACTGGACTCCGTGTGGAACGCGCTCGCCTTCGACGCGCCCTGGAAGTCGCAGCAGGAGAAGGACCACGCGCGCGTGGCGCTCGAACGGTTCCTGAAGTGGCACGTCATGGACCGCACCGGCCGCACCCCGGTGGCGAGCGAGCACGACTTCGACGTCACCCTCGAGGCCGGCGACTACCAGGTGCGCATCCGCGGCCAGATGGACCGCGTCGAGGCCGACGGCGACGGCCGCGCCTACGTCGTCGACTTCAAGACCGGCAAGCAGGCGCCGACCGCGCGCGAGGTGGAGCGCCACCCCCAGCTGGCCGTCTACCAGCTGGCGGTCCGCGCGGGCGCCGTCGACGACGTGTTCGACGGCGCGCGTCCCGAGCCCGGCGGCGCGGAACTCGTCCACCTCCGCCAGGGCGCCGCCCAGCGCGACGGCGGCGAGACCCTGCCCAAGGTGCAGGCGCAGGAGCCGTTGCAGGGGGAGTGGGTCGGCGACCTGCTCGCCACGGCGGCCGGCAAGGTCCTCGACGAACGGTTCACCCCCTCGGCCGGCCAGCACTGCACCCACTGCGCGTTCCGGGCGTCGTGCAGCGCACGGCCCGAGGGACGCCACGTCGTCGAGTGACGAGGAGCGGGGAACCGGCAGTGCCGTGGGACGGGACGGAGGGCCCGGTCAACGGGAGTGACGTATCGCACCACCCCTGCTGACCTGCACGTCTGTCGTCCCGCAGCACGGAAGCGGCCTCGGCTGTCAGTGCCCGCCGCTAGCCTCTGACGACATGCCCGCCCGTATCACCGACCCCGAGCAGCTCAAGGAGCTCCTCGGCATCCCGTTCACCCCGGAGCAGACGGCCTGCATCACCGCGCCGCCCGCGCCGCAGGTGATCGTGGCCGGCGCCGGGTCGGGCAAGACGACCGTGATGGCCGCGCGCGTGGTGTGGCTGGTGGGCACCGGGCAGGTCGCCCCCGAGCAGGTCCTCGGCCTGACCTTCACCAACAAGGCCGCCGGAGAGCTCGCCGAGCGCGTGCGCAAGGCCCTGGTGAGGGCGGGCGTCACGGACCCCGACGTCATCGACCCGGACAACCCGCCCGGCGAGCCGGTGATCTCCACCTACCACGCCTTCGCCGGGCGGCTGCTGACCGACCACGGCCTGCGCCTCGGCCTGGAGCCCACCTCCCGCCTCCTCGCCGACGCCACCCGCTACCAGCTGGCCGCGCGCGTGCTGCGCGAGGCGCCCGGCCCGTACCCGGCGCTCACCCGCTCCTTCGCCGACCTCGTCAGCGACCTCCTCGCCCTCGACGCCGAGCTCGCCGAACACCTCGTGCGGCCCGAGCAGCTGCGCGCCTGGGACGCCGAGCTGCTGCTCACGCTGCGGAACGCGAAACTGACCAACGCCGACCTGCGCAAGGTGCCCGAGACCGCCGCCGCCCGGCGTGACCTGGCCGAGCTGGTGATCCGCTACCGGGCGGCCAAGCGCGAGCGCGACCTGCTCGACTTCGGCGACCAGATCGCCCTGTCGGCGCGGCTCGCGGGCATCCCCGAGGTGGGCCGCGTCCTGCGCGACGAGTTCCGCGTGGTCCTCCTCGACGAGTACCAGGACACCTCCGTGGCCCAGCGCGTCCTGCTGGCCGGCCTGTTCGGCGACGGCACCGGCCACCCGGTCACCGCCGTGGGCGACCCCTGCCAGGCCATCTACGGCTGGCGAGGCGCCTCCGTCGCCAACCTCGACGACTTCCCCGAGCACTTCGCGCACGCCGACGGCGACCCCGCCGGCCGACGGGCCCTCAGCGAGAACCGCCGCAGCGGCGGCCGCCTCCTCGACCTCGCCAACGGCCTCGCCGCACCCCTGCGCGCCCTGCACGCGGGCGTGGAGGCGCTGCGCCCGGCACCCGGAGCCGAACGCGACGGCGTGGTGCGCTGCGCCCTGCTGCCCACCCACGCCGAGGAGATCGACTGGCTCGCCGACTCCCTCGCCCACCTGGTGCGCACCGGCACCCCACCCGGCGAGATCGCCGTCCTGTGCCGCACGGCGACCGACTTCGCCGAGATCCAGGGCGCCCTGGTCGCACGGGACGTGCCGGTCGAGGTGGTCGGCCTGTCCGGGCTGCTGCACCTGCCGGAGATCGCCGACCTGGTCGCCGTCTGCGAGGTCCTCCAGGACCCCGGCGCCAACGCCTCCCTGGTCCGCCTGCTGACCGGCCCGCGCTGGCGCATCGGCCCGCGGGACCTCGCCCTCCTCGGCCGGCGGGCCCGGCTGCTGGTGGCCCACGCGCGCGCGGACGACGCCGACGACCCCGACCGCCGCCTCGCCGAGGCCGTCGAGGGGGTCGACCCGGCCGAGGTGATATCGCTCGCCGACGCCCTCGACACGTTCCTGGAGACCCCGCTGGACAACGCCGGGGACGACGACGGGCTGCCGTTCTCGCCGGACGCCCGCGTGCGCTTCGCCCGGCTCGCCGCGGAGCTGCGCGACCTGCGGCGCTCGCTGTCCGACCCGCTGATGGACGTCCTGCACCGGGTCCTCGCCGTCACCGGACTCGAGGTCGAGCTGTCGGCGTCCCCGCACGCGCTCGCCGCCCGCCGCCGCGAGACCCTGTCCAACTTCCTCGACGTCGCCGCCTCCTTCGCGGCCCACGACAACGAGGCGAGCCTGCTGGCCTTCCTCGGCTTCCTGCGCACCGCCGCGCAGTACGAGAAGGGCCTCGACAACGCGCTCCCGGGCGGCGAGAACACCGTCAAGGTGCTCACCGCGCACAAGTCCAAGGGCCTGGAGTGGGACGTCGTCGCCGTCCCCGGCCTGGTCACCGGCACCTTCCCCAGCGCACAGGGCCGCGAGAAGTGGACCTCGCAGGCCAAGGTGCTCCCGCACGCACTGCGCGGCGACGCCGACACCCTCCCCGACGTCGAGTCGTGGGACGCGCGCGGCATGCGCGGCTTCCACGAGGCGATGAAGGACCACCAGCACACGGAGGAACTGCGCCTCGGCTACGTCACCTTCACCCGCCCCCGCTCCCTCCTGCTGGGCTCCGGCCACTGGTGGGGCCCCACCCAGAAGAAGCCGCGTGGCCCGTCCGACTTCCTGCTGGCCCTGTACGAGCACTGCGCGGCCGGCCACGGCGAGATCGAGGTCTGGGCCGACCCGCCCGAGGAGGGCGAGGAGAACCCCACCCTCCACCAGGCCACCGTCGACCAGGTCTGGCCCCTGCCCTTGGACGACGCCGCCCTGGCCCGCCGTCGCGCCGCCGCCGCGACGGTCCTGGCCCACCTCGACGACCTCGCCACCCGTGAGGACTCCCACCCCGCCGCGGCCCACGAGCGCGACACCTACGACGACCCGGACTGGCCCCCGCCCCCGGAGGAGGACGACGAACCCCCGTACGACGAACCCCCGTACGACGAGCCGCCACCGCAGGAGCCGCCGTACGACCCCGGGTCGCCCTACGACGAGCCGCCCCACGACGAGCCGCCGCACGCCCCCGGACCGCGCCCCACCGTCCCGCACCAGGCGGCACCCCCCGAGGTCCCCCCGGCGCGCGACCGGCTCACCCCCGAGGAGGCCCGCGCCGTCGCCTCCTGGGACCGCGACCTCGACGCGCTCACCGGGGAGCTGCTGCGCGCCCGGCGGGCCGTCACCGACGTGCCCCTGCCGACGACGCTCACCGCCTCGCAGGTGATGCGCCTGGCCGCCGACCCGGACGGGTTCGCGCGGGACCTGGCGCGCCCCATGCCGCGCCCCCCGCAACCGGCCGCGCGCCGGGGCACCCGGTTCCACGCGTGGGTGGAGGCCCGCTTCGAGGAGCTGACGCTGCCCCTGCTGGACCCGGAGGAACTGCCGGGCGGCGACGCGGAGATCGCCGACGAGCGGGACCTGGAGGCCCTCAAGGAGGCGTTCGAGCGCACCGCGTACGCCCGGCGCACCCCGTACCGGGTCGAGGCGCCCTTCCAGCTCGCCCTCGCCGGCCGGGTCGTGCGCGGCCGCATCGACGCCGTCTACAAGGAGGGCGACGGCGCCACGGCGACGTACGAGATCGTCGACTGGAAGACCGGCCGCGGCCGGTCCGGTGACCCGCTCCAGCTCGCCCTGTACCGGCTCGCGTGGGCCGAGCAGCAGGGTGTCCCTGTGGAATCGGTCACGGCGGCCTTCCTCTACGTCCGCACCGGGGAGGTCGTCCGGCCGGCCGGCCTGCCGGACCGGGCCGCGCTGGAGCGGCTGTTGACGCAGGAAGAGGCCCTCACGCACGCGTACGCGGACGGCTCCGGACCGCCGGACGGTGCCCAACCGCCCGGCGGGGATGCCGGCGCGGGCCGATAGGCTCGTGACCATGAGCCAATCCGTTGACAGTGACGTCAGCGCCGTCCGCCGCTACATCGAGCGGCACCGCGCCGCGTTCCTCGACGACCTCGCCGAGTGGCTGCGCATCCCGTCGGTGTCGGCCCAGCCCGACCACGCGGACGACGTACGGCGCAGCGCGGACTGGCTCGCCGCGGCCCTTGGCCGAACCGGCTTCCCCACGGTCGAGGTCTGGCCCACCCCCGGCGCCCCCGCCGTCTACGCCGAGTGGCCCTCCGACGACCCCGGGGCGCCCACCGTGCTGGTCTACGGCCACCACGACGTGCAGCCCGCCGCCCGCGAGGACGGCTGGGACACCGACCCCTTCGAACCGGTCGTCCGCGACAACAGGCTGTACGCGCGCGGGGCCGCCGACGACAAGGGCCAGGTCTTCTTCCACACCCTCGGCGTGCGCGCCCACCTCGCCGCCACCGGCCGGACCACGCCCGCGGTCCACCTCAAGCTCCTCATCGAGGGCGAGGAGGAGTCCAGCTCCCCGCACTTCCGCGCGCTGGTCGAGGCGAACGCCGAGCGGCTCGCCGCGGACGCCGTGATCGTCTCCGACACCGGCATGTGGTCCGAGGACACCCCCACCGTGTGCACGGGCATGCGCGGCCTCACCGACTGCGAGATCCGGCTGTACGGCCCGGACCAGGACATCCACTCGGGGTCGTTCGGCGGTGCCGTGCCCAACCCGGCCACCGCGGCCGCCCGCCTGGTGGCCGCGCTGCACGACGAGCACGCGCGCGTGGCGGTCCCCGGGTTCTACGACGGCGTCGTCGAGCTGACCGAGCGCGAGCGCGCGCTCTTCGCCGAGCTGCCCTTCGACGAGGAGCAGTGGCTGCGCACCGCCAAGTCGCACGCCACCCACGGCGAGGCCGGGCACACCACCCTGGAGCGCATCTGGGCCCGCCCCACCGCCGAGGTCAACGGCATCGGCGGCGGCTACCAGGGCCCGGGCAGCAAGACGATCATCCCCGCCTCCGCCATGGTGAAGCTGTCGTTCCGGCTCGTCGCGGGACAGGACCCCGACCACGTCGAGAAGGCCGTGCGCGACTGGGCGGCCGGGCAGCTGCCCGCGGGCATCCGCAGCGAGATCGAGTTCAGCCCCGCCACGCGCCCGTGCCTGACCCCGCTGGACCACCCGGCGCTGCAGTCGGTGGCCCGCGCCATGGGGCGCGCCTTCGACCGGCCCGTCCGCTTCACCCGCGAAGGGGGCTCCGGTCCGGCCGCCGACCTCCAGGAGGTCCTCGGGGCCCCCGTCGTCTTCCTCGGCATCTCCGTCCCGTCCGACGGCTGGCACGCCCCCGACGAGAAGGTCGAACTGGACCTCCTGCTCAAGGGCGTCGAGACCACCGCGTACCTGTGGGGCGACCTCGCCGCGACCTGGCGCCATGCGCCCTGACACCTGCGCACGGGCCGGGGCGGACGACGGCGGGGGCACACTGGGAGGACCACCCCACCCCGGCCCCGCACCGGACCCGGTCGCCCCCTGCCGCACGTCCCGCTGAACCGCCCGCCCGAAACCACCGTTCCACCGGGGGAGTTGGAAGCACCCGTGACCACCTGGACCGACCAGAACGCCGATCGACCCCTCTCGCTCACCGCCCCGAGCGGCATCGACCGGGCCGCGCACCACCGGCTCGACGAGGCCTGGCTCGCGGCGGCGTGGAGCCACCCCACGACGCGCTGTTTCGTGGTCTCCGGCGGTCAGGTCCTCATCGACGAGACACCCGACGGCCGCACCGAGCTCGTCATGACCCCGTCCTTCGAGGCCCCGCTCACCGAGGCCCACCGCTACTTCCTCGGCATCGACGAGGACGGCGTCAGCTACTTCGCCCTCCAGAAGGACGCGCTGCCCGGCCGCATCGACCAGTCCGCGCGCCCGGCCGGCCTGCGCGAGGCGGGCCTGCTGCTGTCGCCGCGCGACATCGGCCTGATGGTGCACGCCGTCGGCCTGGAGAACTGGCAGCGCACCCACCGCTTCTGCTCCCGCTGCGGCGAGCGCACGGTGATCGCCGCGGCCGGCCACATCCGCCGCTGCCCCGCGTGCGGCGCCGAGCACTACCCGCGCACCGACCCGGCCGTGATCATGGCGGTGACGGACGAGGACGACCGCATCCTCCTCGGCCGCCAGATGCACTGGCCGGAGGGCCGCTTCTCGACGCTCGCGGGCTTCGTCGAGCCCGGCGAGTCCATCGAGCACGCGGTGCGCCGCGAGGTGGCCGAGGAGGTCGGCGTCACCGTCGGCCCGGTCGAGTACATCGCGAGCCAGCCCTGGCCCTTCCCGTCCAGCCTCATGCTGGGCTTCATGGCCCGCGCCACCACCACCGACATCGACGTGGACGGCGACGAGATCCACGAGGCCCGCTGGTTCTCCCGGGACGAGCTGGGCGCCGCCTTCGAGTCCGGCGAGGTCCTGCCGCCCTACGGCATCTCCATCGCGGCCCGGCTGATCGAGCTCTGGTACGGCAAGCCCCTGCCGACCCGCGGCTTCCTCTAGGCAGGTCGCCGCCGGGACCGGACACGACGAAAGGGCGGCCCCCCTTACGGGGAGGCCGCCCTTCGACATGGCCGTTCAGGCGTCCACGGGGGCCGCTCAGGCGCCGATCTTCTGCTTCACCTGCGCCAGCGACGGGTTCGTCAGCGTCGAACCGTCCGCGAAGAGCACGGTCGGGACCGTCTGGTTCCCGCCATTCGCCTTCTCCACGAAGGCCGCGGACTCCGGGTCCTGCTCGATGTTGATCTCGGTGTATCCGATGCCCTCGCGGTCCAGCTGCTTCTTCAGCCGCTGGCAGTAGCCGCACCAGGTGGTGCTGTACATCGTCACAGTGCCCTGCATGTCTCGCGCGCTCCTCAGCCGGCTCGGGAACAGGTCCTACTAGGGGGAGCAACGCACACCACCGCCCGACCATTCCCCGCCGGGGCACGCCCGTCCCCGGAGGTCCCCGCCGCGCCCACGTGACGTCTGCCGCATCGGTACGACAATCAGTGCCCGCCTGTGGACAACCGGCTCGGCCGTCTCCCACGACCTGGCAGCATGGCGGTGTGACAGCAGCAACGCACTCCTCCCTCTTCCCGCAGGTACCGGACTCGGCCGACGCGGTGCTCGAAGGGCTCGACCCCGAGCAGCGCGAGGTCGCCACCTCCCTGCACGGACCGGTGTGCGTGCTGGCGGGAGCCGGCACGGGCAAGACCCGCGCCATCACCCACCGCATCGCCTACGGCGTCCGGGCCGGCATCCTCCAGCCCTCCAGCGTGCTCGCCGTCACCTTCACCGCCCGGGCCGCCGGCGAGATGCGCGGCCGGCTCCGCCAGCTCGGCGCCCAGGGCGTCCAGGCCCGCACCTTCCACTCCGCCGCCTTGCGTCAGCTGCAGTACTTCTGGCCGAAAGCGATCGGTGGCTCCCTGCCCCGGCTCATCGACCGCAAGGTCCAGCTGGTCGCCGACGCGGCCGCCGCCTGCCGCATCCGTCTCGACCGCGGCGAGCTGCGGGACGTCACCGCGGAGATCGAGTGGTCCAAGGTCACCCAGACCGTCCCCGCCGACTACCCCCGCGCCGCCGCCCAGGCCGGCCGCGAGACCCCGCGCGACCCCGCCGAGATCGCCCAGCTCTACTCCGCCTACGAGGACCTCAAGCGGGACCGCGCCGTCATCGACTTCGAGGACGTCCTGCTGCTGACCGTCGCCGTCCTGCAGGACCGGCAGGACATCGCCGAGCAGGTCCGCTCCCAGTACCAGCACTTCGTCGTCGACGAGTACCAGGACGTCAGCCCCCTCCAGCAGCGCCTGCTGGAGCTGTGGCTGGGCGACCGCGACACCCTGTGCGTCGTCGGCGACGCCAGCCAGACCATCTACTCCTTCACCGGAGCCACCCCCGACCACCTCCTCGACTTCCGCACCCGCCACCCCGGTGCCACCGTCGTCAAGCTGGTCCGCGACTACCGCTCCACCCCCCAGGTCGTCCACCTGGCCAACGGCCTGCTCGCCCAGGCCCGCGGCCGGGCCGCCGACCACCGGCTGGAGCTGGTCTCCCAGCGCTCCCCGGGACCCGAACCCGTCTACGCCGAGTACGCCGACGAACCCGCCGAGGCCGAGGGCGCCGCCCGCCGCATCCGCGACCTCCTCGACTCCGGCGTCCCCGCCTCGGAGATCGCCGTCCTGTTCCGCACCAACGGCCAGTCCGAGACGTACGAGCAGGCGCTCGCCGACGCCGGTATCCCCTACCAGCTGCGCGGCGCCGAGCGCTTCTTCGACCGGCCCGAGGTGCGCAAGGCGGGCATCGCGCTGCGCGGCGCCGCCCGCTTCGGCGGGAACGACTCCGCCCTGGAGGACGCCGTCGACCTGCCCTCCCAGGTGCGGGCCGTCCTGTCCGGCGAGGGCTGGACCCCGCAGCCCCCGGCCGGCTCGGGCGCGGTCCGGGAGCGCTGGGAGTCGCTGGCCGCGCTGGTGAACCTCGCCCAGGACTTCGCCGCCGCCAAGCCGGACGCCACCCTCGCCGACCTCGTCGCCGAACTCGACGAGCGGGCGGGCGCCCAGCACGCCCCGACCGTCCAGGGCGTCACCCTCGCCTCCCTGCACTCGGCCAAGGGCCTGGAGTGGGACGCCGTGTTCCTCGTCGGGGTCGCCGAGGGCATGATGCCGATCACCTACGCCAGGACCGACGAGCAGATCGAGGAAGAGCGCCGGCTGCTCTACGTCGGGGTCACCCGGGCCCGCGAGCGGCTCCACGTCTCCTGGGCCCTGTCCCGCGCACCCGGCGGCCGTCCGAACCGCCGGCCCAGCCGCTTCCTGGACGGCCTGCGCCCCGGCTCCGGCACGGCGGCCGGCCGGAGTCCCGCCGGGGCCGGCGGCGGCATCGAACGCGGCCCCGCCGGCACACCCACCGCGAGCGCGCCCGCCGTGCCCCGCCGCACCCAGCGCGCCCCGGCCCGCTGCCGGGTCTGCGGACGCACGCTGACCGACGCCGGGGAGCTGAAGCTGCTGCGCTGCGAGGACTGCCCGTCCGACATGGACGAGGGGCTGTACGAGCGGCTGCGGTCCTGGCGCGCGGTGCAGGCACGGCGCTCGGGGCAGCCGGCGTTCTGCGTCTTCACCGACAAGACCCTCATGGCCATCGCCGAGACCGTCCCCGAGGAACCGGGTGAGCTGGCCCGTATCCCGGGGGTCGGCGTGCGCAAGCTCAACCGCTACGGGACCGATGTCCTGGCCCTCTGCGCAGGTCAGGACCTGGGCGGGGAGGACGAGGCGGACTGATCGGAACTCTTCCAAAAAATAGTTTGCACATGCCCCAGCAATCCCCATAGGTTCTTAGGCACGGGAACGGCGGCCTTCTCGAAGGCCCTGATTCCGTGCTGTACTTGCGTATCCGCCGGATCGGGTTCACGCCCGGTCCCTTGAGACGCCGAGAGGAGGCGATTCCAGTGATCAGCATCAACAACGCCGGTTCCATCAACAGCGCCAAACTGACCGATCGCTCGGTCGTCTCCCTGTGCCTGCTCGGCTCCTCCCACCGGGGCACCGGTCTGTCCGGCATTCGTGTCGAGCGTCCGGCGTCCTCCGTCGCCCCTGCGGGCCTTCCCGTCCGCGAGCGTGACGAGCGACCGACCAAGGCACTGGAAGCAGCAGTAGTGGCACAGGCGCAGGCCTATGCCTTTACGGCGACCGGTGCCGGATTCCGGAAGCAGACGACGCAGCACCACCTGATGTGGGCCTTCCGTGGGCCAGAACCCTGGAGTGATCCAGCCTGATCTCGATCAGGCCGGCGCCTTCAGGGCCGCGGAACCCCATCCGGGATCCGCGGCCCTTCTGTTTTCCCCGAACGGGGACGGCAGAGAGAAGGGGCCTCGGGACAAGAAAAGAACCCGGTACCCAGCCGACACCCGGCCCCACAGGGCCGGACCGACCAGACGAGGAAGACCACCCGTGCAACTCGAAGCGCACGCCCCGTCCGTACCGCCTTCCGCAACGCTCCCGCCGCCCGGCCTCACGGAGGACTCCACCTTGACCCCGCTCACTCCGCTCACCGCGCTCACCGCGCTCGACGACGCCATCGAGAACCTCGGCGTGCCCGTCCCCTGCCGCTCCTACGACCCGGAGGTCTTCTTCGCCGAGTCGCCCGCGGACGTCGAGTACGCCAAGTCCCTGTGCCGCACCTGCCCGCTGATCGAGGCCTGCCTCGCCGGGGCCAAGGAGCGGCGTGAGCCCTGGGGTGTCTGGGGTGGCGAGCTGTTCGTCCAGGGGGTCGTCGTCGCCCGGAAGCGGCCGCGTGGCCGCCCGCGCAAGAACCCGGTCACGGCATGAACACCACCGGAACCATCGACCGTCCCCTCACGCACGACCCCAAGAAGCAGGCCCCGATGAAGCCGTCCACCAGCGAGCCCGCCGGCTCCGCGACCGAAGACGTCACCACCACCGGCGCGATCGACTCGCGTCAGAACAGGACCCGAGAGATGCAACTCATCCCAGAAGCCCTGGCTCGTGCGCATATGCACGAGCGACTGCACGAGGCCGAGCGGGAACGCCGGGCCGTGCGCCTGGCCACCGCCCGCCGGATGCAGCGCCGGGCCGAGCGCGCCTCGATGCGTGCCCGCCGTGCGCTCGCCATGGCCGTGATGCAGTGACCCAGTCCACCTGAAGCGGTGGCCTCCCCGACCCCGGGGAGGCGAAGCTCTCCTCGCGGGGGCCGGTCCGACCGAACGGACCGGCCCCCGCGGCGCGTCCGCCGTCGGACCGCCGCGGGCGCCACCGGCACCCGGCGGAGGCTCACGCCTGCGCCACCGAGTCCCCGTCCTCGTCGGCGTCCTCGGCGTCCTCGTCCGCCCCGCCCTCTGCGTACGCCCGGTCCTCCCCGTCCTCCCCGTCCTCACCGTCCTCACGGTCGTCCAGCGGTTCCTCCTGCGGGACGAAGCCCGGCAGCCACTCCTCCAGTTCCTCGCGCAGCCGGACCGTCGCGCCGAGCTGGCACAGGACGCCGATGGTGCTGAGGGTGACGCGGTGGATCAACAGGTACGCCGGGGGCAGGTTGAGCCGCTTGCCCAGCTGGTAGGCGGGGGAGCGGGGGTCGGCGATGCGGGCCGCCTGGCTGCGCATCCAGCCCCGGGTGAAGGTGAACTCCTCCACCTGGGCCGGTTCGATGATCGGCAGCAGGTAGTCGAGGACCGCGTCCGGGTCCAGCTCGACGGACTCCTTGACGAAGCCCTCCGTGCGCAGCAGCTCGTAGACGGCGTCCGCGTGGCCGTCGAGGGTCATCCGCAGCGACTCGCCGATCGGGGCCGGCAGTCCGCCCGGGAGGCGGTCGACCGTGCCGAAGTCCAGCACGCCGAGGCGCCAGTCGTCCTCGCCCTCCGGGCCGCCGGGCAGCAGCCGGAAGTTGCCCGGGTGCGGGTCGGCGTGCAGCAGGCCGGTGCGGGCCGGACCGGAGAACAGGAAGCGGGCCAGGAGCTGACCGGCGCGGTCGCGCTGCTCCGGCGTGCCGTCGGCGATCACCTCGGACAGCGGCACCCCGTCGATCCACTCGGTGACCAGGACCTGGTCGCACTGGTGCACCACGGCCGGGACCACCACGTCCGGGTCGCCCGCGAACTCCTCCGCGTGGGCCTGCTGGGCGTCGGCCTCCAGCTCGTAGTCCAGCTCCTCGGAGACGCGGTCGCGCCACTCGGCGATCAGCGGCTTGATGTCCATGCCGGGGATGAGCGGACCCAGCAGGCGCGCGAACCGGCCGAGCTGGTTGAGGTCGGACAGCAGGGCGTCGCCCGCGCCCGGGTACTGGACCTTGACCGCGACCTCCCGGCCGTCGTGCCACACGCCACGGTGCACCTGGCCGATCGACGCGGCCGCGGACGGCTTGTCCTCGAACTCCAGGAACAGCTGGGGCCAGTCCTCGCCCAGCCGCTGCGCCAGCACCGCGTGCACCGTGCGCGTCGGCATCGGCGGCGCCGCCTCCTGGAGCTTGGTCAGGGCCGCCCGGTAGGGTCCGGCGACCTCCTCGGGCAGCGCCGACTCGAAGACGGACAGCGCCTGCCCGAACTTCATCGCACCGCCCTTCAGCTCACCGAGCACCTTGAACAGCTGCTCGGCCGTGCGCTGCTGGAGCTCGCGGCCGACGATCTCCGCCGACTCGCCGACGATGCGTTTGCCCAGCCCCCAGGTCGCCCGGCCGGCGAAGCCGAGCGGGAGCGCGGCGAGCTTGGCGGTCCGGGTGACCGCCTTGCGGGGAAGATCAGACATGCGCCCTCCAGGTCCCAGCCGGCCGCGCCGTGTGTGCCCTACGGCCCAACTCCTTCGAATGCCGTTGCTCCCCCATTGTCGCGTGTGCGCCCGCGTCCTTTGAGGGGTGTTCTCCCTCACCTTCCTCCGGACGGCTCTCCGTACGGTCCTCCGCCGCTCCGCACGGACAGGCCGGGTGCGCCCACACCGGCCGAGCATGCCACTGGAAAGTGGGTGCCGAGACCTCCCAGCGGGCCCCGGCGCTCGACGGGCCGCGGCCGTCGAGGAAGGCCAGGGCGTGCGCGGCGGCCAGACCGGCGACCGTCGTGGCCAGCGCCAGGTCGCAGGCGCGGACCGGGCGCCGGTGCCCCGACCGCCACTGGGCGACCAGCCGCGGCCAGGTCGGATCGCGGTCGACCCGCTCCTGCTGCAGACAGCCGGCGCAGCCCGTCTCCCCCGGGAGGACCAGCGGCCCGACGACGCCCGTGGCCTCCACCACCCCGGCGTACAGATGCGGGATGCCGGACGCCAGCAGCGGCTGCGCGGCCGCCGGGTCGGGGGCGTGCACGGCGACGTCGTCGCGCGGGGCGAGGACGACGAGGGCGAAACCGTCGGGCTCCGGGTCGGCCGAGGGGCCCGGGGTCCGGCGGGGCGGCCGTTCGGGCGCGGACCGGCGGGCCGCCCGGCGGGCCGCCTCGTCCCGGCGCTCGCCGATCGCGTCGGCGGGCAGGCCGCCCGGTGCCACGTCGCCCGGCTCCACCCGGCCGCCGTCCCGCACGTCGACCTCGCCGACGCCCGCCCCCGCCAGCAGCGAGGCGATCACCGCGCCGACCCGGCCGGCCCCGCGCACCTGCACCCGCAGCCTCCGGCGCGCGGCCAGCAGGCCCATCGCCTCGCCCGGCCCCGGCGCCACCAGCGACAGCGCCGCCAGGTCGGGGCGCAGCCGGTCCAGCACCCCGAGTCTGGCGCGCAGCGCGTCCGCGTCCGCACCGCCCCCATGCGCGTCGTCGACCAGCCCGGCCCGCGCCAGCCGCCGCACCAGCAGGTCGACGTGGCCGTCCGGCAGGTCCATCCGGCGGCCCTCCTCCCGCAGGAGCGGCAGCCCCCGGGTGCCGTCCAGCAGGTCGAGGAAGCTGCCCGTCGCCGTGTCCATCGGCCCGAGCGTCAGCGCGTGCGCCGGGGTCATCCCGAACTGCACGGTGTTGAGGTCACGCCAGCCGCGCCGCAGCGCGGGTTTCACCATCGGATGCATGAAGGGCCCCCGTAGCCGTCGAACGTCCCGTACGCCGGCGGAGCGGGGCGTGGGAGGTCCTCGCTCCGCCGACGAGTGTCAGCATGCCGGGGTCCGCCGAGCGGTGCGCCGAGTTGTCCACAGGCGCCCCGATTCGTCGTACTAATCCGTCGTACGCCGCACACCGGGGGTACGGCTTGCGCCCCGAACCGTCCCGGAGCCGGGACTTCCCCCAGGTGCAGCGGGTAACGTCGAGGCGTGCCCGCCGACCCACTGCACCGCGCCGGAACCCCACAGCGCAGTACGACGAGCCAGCCGCCGAGCGGCTCGGGGGCGAGCGCGATCGAGGTGCGCCGGAGTACCCGCCGACGGCGGACGGTCTCCGCGTACCGCGAGGGCGATCGCACCGTCGTGCTCATCCCTGCCCGCATGTCCAAGGCCGAGGAACAGCGCTGGGTCAGCGTCATGCTCGACAAGCTGGCCGCCCAGGAGAGCCGGCGCGTGCCCGGGGACACCGAGCTCGCCGAGCGGGCGGAGCGGCTGTCCGCGCAGTACTTCGAGGGCCGGGCCCGACCCCGTTCGGTGCGCTGGGTGACCAACCAGAACACCCGCTGGGGCTCGTGCACCCCGGCGGAGGGCAGCATCCGCCTGTCGCACCGGCTCAAGGGCATGCCCGAGTACGTCATCGACTACGTGCTGCTGCACGAGCTCGCCCACCTGCTGGTACCGGGTCACGGGTCCGACTTCTGGCAGTTGCTGGAGGCCTACCCGCGCACCGAGCGGGCCCGCGGCTACCTGGAGGGAGTGGTGGCCGCCGAGCGGCTGCCGCACCTGCCGGGCACGCGCGGACAGTGAGCGCGGTGACCACGCGCGCGTTGTGTACCGGGTCTGTACCGACACCGTTCGATCTCGGGGTTTGCGGTTAGCCTGGCGCGACGCACTCACTTCGGGATGGGGGACGGTCGTAACGCATGGCCAGGGAATTCCAACGCGGCCACAAGGCCAGGATCAGTGACCTCACCGCGGGCACGGATCTGTACGTAGGCGTGCAGATCTCCGCCCCCGGCCTGAGCTTCGACATCAGCTGCTTCGGACTGGACGCCGACGAACGGCTCTCGGACGACCGCTACTTCATCTTCTTCAACCAGCCGAAGTCCCCGGAGGAGTCCGTCCAGCTGCTGGGCGGCCAGGCCGGCGACACGGAGTCCTTCCGGGTCACCCTCGACCGGATCCCGCCGCGGATCCAGAAGCTGTCCTTCACCGCGACCATCGACGGCGCCGGACAGATGTCGCAGATCGGCCCCGGTTACCTGCGCATCGTCGCGGGCGGCGAGGAGGTGGCCCGGTACTCCTTCGACGGCTCGGAGTTCACCACCGAGCGGGCCGTGATGCTCGGCGACTTCTACCTGAAGGACGTGTGGCGGTTCGCGGCCGTCGGCCAGGGCTTCGACGGCGGCCTGGAAGCGCTGCTGAAGAACTTCGGCGGCGAGGTCCTCGAGGAGGAGGCCCCCGCCGCGCCGCCGCAGCCGCAGCCGCAGCCGCAGCAGCCCGCGGCGGGTGGCGCCCCCGGGTTCGCCCCGCCCGCCTTCGGCGCCCCGCCCGCCCCGGCCCCGGCTCCCGCCGCGCCCACGCCCCAGCCGCAGCCTGCCGCGCAGCACTTCGCGCCCCCCGCGCCCCCGCCGGGCACCACACCGCCCCCGCCGCCCGCGCCCCACCCCTCCGTGCACGGCGCGCCGACCCTCATCGCCCCCATGACGCCGCCCGGTGGCGTCCAGGTCCCGCCGCCCGGCCCGGTCCCCGCGCCCTACGGCCAGCCGCCCCAGCAGCAGTACGGGCAGCCCCCGGCGCCGTCCGCGCCCATGCCGCCCGGCTACGGCCAGCCCCCGGCCCCGCAGGCCCCGCAGCCCCCGATGCCGCCCGGCTACGGCCAGCCCGGCCCGCCCCCCGGCTACGGCCAGCAGCCGCCCTTCGGCCAGATCCCCGGCCAGCAGGCGTACGGCGTGCCGCAGGGCGCGCCCCCGGGCGGCGCCGGAGTGGGCGCCGCGCTGCAGAAGTTCCGGGAGACGCCCACCGGGCAGCGCTGGACCCAGCAGAACAGCAAGCTGATCCGCGTCGACCTGGGCATCGGCGGCCAGCCGGTGCTGGCCCGGCAGGGCAGCATGGTGCTCTACCAGGGCAAGGTCGACTTCAGCTACAAGGGCGCCGGGTTCGCCGGCCGCATCGTCGGCAACGCCACCGGCCAGGAGATGCAGCTGATGCGCTGCACCGGCCAGGGACAGGTGTTCCTCGCCGAGAACTCCACGATGCTGCACCCCATCGAGCTCCAGGGCGACGGCATCTGCGTCTCCGCGGAGAACGTCCTCGCCTTCGACGAGAGCCTGCAGTACGAGGTCCGCCGCATCGAGGGCCACGGCATCCCCGGCGGCGCGCTGTTCACCATGCAGTTCCAGGGCACCGGCACCATCGTCGTCAAGACGCACGGCACGCCCGTGGTGCTCCCGGTCACGCCGACCACGTTCGCCGACTGCAACGCCGTCGTCGCCTGGTCGTCCGCCGCGCAGGTGATCGTCTCCAGCCAGGTGCGGATGCGCCGCAACGCGTACCCGGGCGACACCGGCGAGAGCATCAACCCCCAGTTCCGGGGCGCCCCCGGCAACTTCATCGTCGTCCAGCCGTACGAGGTCTGAGGGAGCCCGTCATGAACCAGCAGCTCGCGGGCTTCGCCCCCGCACCCGTCACCGCCCGCATGGAGAACCACGGCAACCACATGCTGAAGGTCGCCCTGCAGACCGGGAACGACCTCCTCGCACGCGTGGGCTCGATGGTCGCCTACGAGGGCTTCGTCCAGTACGAGCCCAACCCGCCGGCCGTGCGCCAGATCGCGCGCGACTGGATGACCGGCGAGGGCGCCCCCCTGATGAAGTGCTCCGGCGACGGCCTGCTCTACCTCGCCGACTACGGCGCGGACGTGGTCGTCATCAACCTCAACGGCGACGGCATCTCCGTCAACGCCACCAACCTGCTCGCCTTCGACGCGCACCTCACCTGGGGCGTGGAGCGGGTCAAGGGGCTCGCGAAGTTCGCCGGGCAGGGCCTGTGGAACACCAAGATCTCCGGGCAGGGCTGGGTCGCGCTCACCTCCCGGGGCAAGCCGATCGTCGTCGACTGCGGCGGCGGCGAGGACGAGACCTACGTCGACCCGGACGCCCTGGTCGCCTGGTCGCCCAACCTGAAGGTGAAGGGCAAGCGCAGCTTCAAGGCGCAGTCGCTCATCGGCCGGGGCAGCGGCGAGGCCTACCAGATGGCCTTCTCCGGCCAGGGCATCGTCGTCGTCCAGCCCAGCGAGGACAGCACCGACCGCCTCCGGTTCCGGGGCTGAGGGGGAGCCAGAACGCCATGCAGAGCCCGCTTTTCGCGTACAACGACCAGCAGACCCAGGAGCGCTGGAGCCTGCAGAACAAGCACATGCTCCGCGTCAACCTGGAGGGCCACGACGACGTCCTCGCCCGCAAGGGCACGATGGTCGCCTACCAGGGCCTCGTCGAGTTCGACGCCGAGTGGCAGAACACCAACCAGCGCCGCGCACGCGCGCGTACCGGCGAGGGGCTGGACCTGATGCGCTGCCACGGGCAGGGCACGGTGTACTTCGCCAACCTCGCCCAGCACATCCACGTGATGGAGGTGGAGCAGGACGGCCTCACGGTGGACAGCAGCTACGTCCTCGCCATGGACTCCTCGCTGCACCACGAGGTCATCGCCGTCGACAGCGTGTACGGCATCTCCGGCTCAGGGAAGTACCAGCTGAACATCACCGGGCGCGGCAGGGTCGCCCTGATGACCTCCGGCGCCCCGCTGCTGATGCAGGTCACGCCCGACAAGTACGTCAACTGCGACGCGGACGCGATCGTGGCCTGGTCCACCGGGCTGCGCGTGCAGATGCAGGCCCAGACGCACTCCTCGGGCGTGTGGCGCCGGCGCGGCACCACCGGTGAGGGCTGGGAGCTGAGCTTCATGGGCAGCGGCTTCGCGCTCGTCCAGCCCAGCGAGCTGCTGCCGCCGCAGAACGCCCAGATCGGCCAGGGCCTCGCCGCGCAGTACGGCATGGGCCAGCACGGGGCGCGCGCACAGAACCAGGGCAACGCCTGGAGCTGATCGCTGATCGCTGATTCCGGGCCGACGTCCGGAACGACACGGCATCACGTAAGGGGCGACCGTCCGGGCGGTCGCCCCTTACGTGCGGCGCACGAGTACGCGCGCGTCCTCGCGTCCCGGCGGCCGGTCAGAGCCGCGCGCGCGTCGCCTCCAGCAGCCGTACGACCGAGTCGTCGGCGACCGACGCGACCTCCACGTAGGGGAACCAGCGCAGGTCGAGGGACTCGTCACTGATCGCCTCCACGGCGCCGGCCGGGGCGAGCGCGGCGTACTGCACGTCCAGGTGCCAGGCACAGGGTGTGAGATGGCGGTCCAGGCGCACCGGGCCCCCGGGCAGCAGCGTCAGCCCGGAGATGCCCGACTCCTCGCGTCCCTCGCGCAGCGCGGCCTCGGCCAGGGTGGCGTCGACCGGCTCGCAGTGACCGCCCATCTGCAGCCACATCCGCAGCTTCCTGTGCAGGGTCAGCAGCGCACGGCCCCGCTCCGGGTCGATCACCAGGGCGCTCGCCGTAATGTGCCCGTCCCCGCAGGCCTTCCACATGCCGTCCGGATGGGCGGCCAGGTGGTCGAGGTAGAGCCGGCGCAGCTCGTCTTGGTCCTGGTGGCCCTCGTACTCCTTCAGGACCAGGACCGCGTCGTCGTACAGGCTCACTCGGTGCCGTCGCCCTTGCCGCCGTCGCCCTCGCCCCGGGCGTCCGTGCCGGAGTCGCCCGTCGCGTCCGTCCCCTTCGGGTCCTGCTCCGAACCCTTCTCCGGGCCCTTCGTCAGGTCGGGCTTGCCCGCCGCCTCGCCGAGCATCTTGTCCAGCTCGGAGAAGTCCATCTGCTCGCGGTGGACGAAGCCGTCCGGGTCGTCGAGGTCGCCGGCCGTCGGCAGCATGTCCGGGTGGGCCCACAGGGCGTCACGGCCGTCGACCCCGCGCGCGTCCGTCAGCGACGCCCACAGGCGGGAGGCGTCCCGCAGCCGGCGCGGGCGCAGCTCCAGGCCGATCAGCGTGGCGAAGGTCTGCTCGGCCGGGCCGCCCGAGGCGCGGCGCCGGCGCAGCGTCTCGCGCAGCGCGTCCGCCGACGACAGGCGCGGCTTGGCGGCCGCGTGCACGACGGCGTCCACCCAGCCCTCGACGAGGGCCAGGGCCGTCTCCAGACGGGCCAGCGCGGCCTTCTGCTCGGGCGTGTCCTCGGGCTGGAACATGCCCTGCTGGAGCGCGTCCTGCAGCTGCTCCGGGTTCTGCGGGTCGAACTGGCCGACCACGTCCTCCAGCTTGGCGGTGTCGACCTTGATCCCGCGCGCGTACCCGTCGACCGCGCCGAACAGGTGCGAGCGCAGCCACGGCACGTGCGCGAACAGACGCTGGTGGGCCGCCTCGCGCAGCGCCAGGTACAGCCGCACCTCGTCCTTCGGGACGCCCAGGTCCTTGCCGAACGCCTCGATGTTCGCCGGCAGCAGCGCGGCGCGGCCGGCCGGGCCGAGCGGGAGGCCGACGTCGGTGGAGCCGACGACCTCGCCCGCGAGGACGCCGACGGCCTGTCCGATCTGCGAGCCGAACATCGCGCCGCCCATCGAGCGCATCACGCCGATCAGCGGGCCGGCCATGGCCTGCATCTCCTCCGGCAGCACGTCGCCCATCGCCGTGCCCACGCGCTCGGCGACCGGGTCGACCAGCTCCTGCCACGCCGGCAGGGTCGCCTCGACCCACTCCGCGCGCGACCAGGCGACCGCGGAGGCCGCGCCGGACGGCAGGGACGTCACGTCGTCCAGCCACAGGTCGGCCAGGCGGACGGCCTCCTGCACCGCGCTGCGCTCGGCGGGGCCGATGCTCGCGTCCTTCACGCCGTCCGGCGTGCCCTGGGCGACGGTCTGGCGGGCGATCTGCTTGGCCATGTCCCAGTTCACCGGGCCGCCCTCGTAGGACAGCATCTGGCCGAGCTGCTGGAAGGCGGCGCCCAGGTCGGTGGGGTTCAGCGAGCCGAACATGGCCGCGAACGGATTGTCACCGCCGGGGCCGCCCGCTCCGGGCACCCCGAATCCGAACGGGTTGGCCGGGCCCTGACCACCACCGCTCTGCGGGTCCTTCTGCTTGCCCTCGTCGCCGTCTTCCGGCTCCTCCGGCGGAAGGCCGAAGCCGAATGGGGTGTCACTCACGGGATTCCTCGGCTGGTAAGGCCACCGGTTCTCGTCCGGCGGCGCGGCTGCCCTGCAACACCACCCAGCGTAGACACCCCCGACCCGATCGGGCCTCGGTGCTTCGCCGACTCGCGGCCTGCGGCAGGATGGATGCCACCTGGTACGTACGCGTCACTCGCGCTCGTATGGATGACAACCGCTGGAGACGCCTGGTGAGTTCCCCAGATCCGCAGGTTCGCGCAGCGCGAAACCACACAACCCCCGCCGGCGGACGGCGCCCCGTCGTCGCCGTGACCGGCGCCGCGACCGGGGTGGGCGCGCTGCTCACCGAGCGGCTCGCCGCCTCCGAGGAGATCAAGCAGGTCGTGGCCGTCGACGAGCGGCGCGGGGAGTGCGACGCGGCGGAGTGGCACATCCTCGACGTCCGCGACCCGGCGATCGCGGAGAAGCTGCGGGGCGCCGACGTCGTCGTGCACCTCGCGCTCGATCTCGACCTGGGGAGTGACGCCGCCGCCCGGACGGCGTACAACGTGCGCGGCACGCAGACCGTGCTGACCGCCGCCGCGGCGGCCGGCGTGCACCGGGTCGTGCTCTGTACGTCCGCGATGGTGTACGGCGCGCTGCCCGACAACGAGCTCCCCCTGTCGGAGGACGCGGAGCTGCGCGCCACGGCCGAGGCGACCGGCGTCGGGGACCTGCTGGAGATCGAGCGGCTGGCCCGCCGCGCCCCGCGCGCGCATCCCGGCCTCAACGTCACCGTCGTGCGGCCCGCGATCCTGGTGGGCGGCACCGACACCGCCCTGACCCGGTACTTCGAGTCGCCCCGGTTGCTGGTGGTGGCCGGCTCGCGGCCCGTCTGGCAGTTCTGCCACGTCGAGGACCTGTGCAGCGCCCTGGAGTACGCCGTCCTGGAGAAGGTGGACGGGGAGCTGGCGGTCGGGTGCGACGGGTGGCTGGAGCAGGAGGAGGTCGAGGAGCTCAGCGGCATCCGGCGCATGGAGCTGCCGTCCGCGGTCGCCCTGGGCGCCGCGGCCCGGCTGCACCGCATCGGGCTGACCCCGTCACCGGCGGGCGACCTCGCCTACACGATGTACCCGTGGGTGGTCAGCGGCAGCCGACTGCACGACGCCGGCTGGCGGGCGCGGTGGACCAACGAGGAGGTGCTGGCCGAGCTCCTGGCGGAGGTCACCGGACGGCACACGGTCGCCGGCCGGCGGCTCGGGCGCAAGGACGCGACGGCGGCCGGTGCGGCGGGCGCGACGGTGGCGCTGCTCGGCGCGGCGGCCGTCGTGCGCCGGGCCCGCAAGGCCCGACGGCGGTAGGACGGCTGCGGCCCACGCGCCTGTAGGAGGCTCCAAACGCGCACGCGCGTGTGTCGGGGCTTTCCGCGATTCCACGGGGTTCCGGTGGTGGGGCACGATGGGGGCATGGCACCTATCAGTGATCACCCCGGTGAGCAGGGCGCGTCCGACGCGATCAAGCTGATCGCCGTACGGGACACCCCGCTGTCGCTGGACGAGGTCTTCCGCGCCGTCGGGGACGACGCGTCCGGGGGCACCGCCCTGTTCGTGGGGACCGTGCGCAACCACGACGGGGGCGCCGACGTCGACCGGCTCGGGTACTCCTGCCACCCGAGCGCCGAGGCCGAGATGCGGCGGATCGCCGAGAAGGTCGTCGGTGACTTCCCCGTGCGGGCGCTCGCCGCCGTCCACCGGGTGGGGGACCTCGGGGTGGGTGACCTGGCCGTGGTCGTCGCCGTGTCGTGCCCCCACCGCGGGGAGGCCTTCGAGGCGTGCCGCAAGCTGATCGACGACCTCAAGCACGAGGTGCCGATCTGGAAGCACCAGACCTTCTCCGACGGCACCGAGGAGTGGGTGGGCGCCTGCTGACCCCGCACTCCGGTTGCGTAACCGGACCCCCGGCGTGAGCGTTGTCCGTGCGGATGGTTAATCTGCTGATCAGTCAGTTGCGGTCGCTCACGTGGGGCTGGGAGGTCGGGATGGCGGCGCTCGCCTGGTTGCTGATTCCGCTGGTGGCAGCGATCTTCGCAGGGCTGTGGGGCAGTTGGGCCAACCGCACCCGCAAGGCCCGCAGCGACGGGCCCGAGCTCGACGGGTACGCGCGCTTCCGCGCCGCGATGGAGAAGGACAGGACCCCGACGCACTCCGGGTCCTGACGCCCCGACCCCCGCCCGGCGGCCCTGACGGTGCGCTGACAGAGGCGTCCCGTACTGTCGAGGCATGCCACGCCGCACCGCGACGATGCTCGCCTCGACCCTGGTCCTGATCGCGCTCCTGTGCGCGGGAGTGCTGATCCGCGTGCCGTACGCGGAGATGTCGCCGGGCCCGACGGTCAACACGCTCGGGGAGCACGACGGCGAGCCGGTGCTGCAGATCGCCGGCCGCAAGACCTACCCGACCGACGGGCACCTGAACATGACGACCGTGCGGGTGACCAGCGCGGACTACCGCATGAACCTGGTCGAGGCGGTCTACGGCTGGCTCGCCCACGACGACAAGGTCGTGCCGCACGACACGCTCTACCCGGACGGCAAGACGGAGGAGCAGTCGACCCAGGAGAACGCCGAGGAGTTCAGCCAGTCCCAGGAGAGCGCCAAGGTCGCCGCCCTGGAGGCGCTGCACATCCCCGTGCGGTCCTGGGTGATCGTCTCCACGGTGGTGAAGGGCTCGCCTGCCGAGGGCAAGCTGCACGCGGGTGACGTCATCAAGGCCGTCGACGGCACCGCGGTCAAGGAGCCCGGTGACGTGGCCAAGCTGGTCACCCGGCACAAGCCCGGTCAGGACGTCGTGTTCACGATCGTCCCGGCCAAGGAGCAGGCCGCCGCCGAGAAGGCGAACCGGACGGCGACCACGACCCAGAAGGTCACGATCACCACCGCCAAGTCGGACGACAGCGGCGCCCGGCGGGCCGTCGTCGGCATCTCCGCGGGCACCGACCACACGTTCCCGTTCAGTATCGACATCAAGCTCGCCGACGTCGGCGGCCCCAGCGCCGGCCTGATGTTCGCCCTCGGGATCTACGACAAGCTCACCCCGGGCAGCCTCACCGGCGGCGCGTTCGTCGCGGGCACGGGCACGATCGACGACGACGGCAAGGTCGGGCCCATCGGCGGCATCGAGATGAAGACGGTGGGGGCGCGCAGCAAGGGCGCGCGCTACTTCCTCACGCCCGCCGACAACTGCGCGGCCGCGGCCAAGGACACCCCGGGCGGGCTGCGGCTCGTCAAGGTCTCCACCATCGACGACGCCCTCGACGCCCTGAAGGACATCCGCAGCGGGGACACCGACGCCCTGCCGAAGTGCACGACCAAGGGCTGACCGGCCCGACGGCAGTACGGCACCGGGGGCGCCCTCGTCGACGAGGGCGCCCCCGGCCGCGTACGGCACCAACCGCGGGCGGCACGCACCGCGCACGGCACGCACCGCGTACGGGAAGCGCCGCGCACGCGGCGGAGCCGCCGGCGGCCGAGCGCCCCGGCTCAGTCCTCGAACGTCGCCGCGAGCGCCTGGGCGAGGCCCGGGACCAGGTCGGAGCCGGTGAGCACCTCGGTGGGGCTGTCCTTCTCGCGCAGGCGCAGCGCCGACTCGCGGGAGCCGTCGCGCAGCACCGCGACCGTCATGCGGACCTCCTGGCGCTCGGGGTGCTGGGCGACCCACTGCGCCAGCTTCGCCTCGTCGAGGTCCTCGGGGACCTGGGTCTCGGCGGACGGCGGGAGCATCAGGCGTTCGATGGTGAGGGCGCAGCCGGTCACCGCACCGGGCCAGGCGATGGTGGCCAGGAACTCGTCGAGCGGCTTGTCCGTTGGCACCTCGTCCTGCTCGATCGGGGTCAGACCGGTGGTCTCGGGTCCGTCCGCCAGACCGAGCTGGGCGGCCAGCGCGGGTTCCTGGGTCCGCAGCTGTGCGGTGTCGACGAGGGCGAAGAGGCGTGCGGGCTGGTCCCAGCCGAGGCCGGAGGCGTACTCGTCGATCTCGAGTACGGCCCGGGTGAGGGGGCTCGCTGCCATGGGAGTGTTGGACATGGTCACAATCCTGCCTCGTTCCCGGCCCGGATCGGGAACCGAGTAAACGGTGAGTAAGTTGCATAGGTGTGGGGCCGCGATCACCGGGGCCCGCACGGGGCCGGCGAACACGCGGGTCCGACCGATCGAGTAGCGAACTTCGAGGTGCGCACCTTGGCTTTCCAGATGCCGGACCGCGGCGGAGGCCCGACAGGGCCGCGGATGAGAGTGGGCCGTCCGTCCCGGCGTGTCCGGACCCTGCTGATGACGCTGGGCGTCCTCGCCGTGCTCGGCATGGCGTTCACCATGTTCGCCGGGTTCTGGACCGACTGGCTCTGGTACCGGTCGGTGAAGTACTCCTCGGTCTTCACCACCACCCTGTGGACCAAGATCGGGCTGTTCTTCGTCTTCGGCCTGCTGATGGCGCTCGCGGTCGGGTTCAACATCTGGCTGGCCCACCGGCTGCGGCCGCCGCTGAGCGCCATGTCGATGGAGCAGCAGAGCCTCGACCGCTACCGCATGGGCATCGCGCCCTACAAGAAGTGGCTGCTGCTGTCGATCACGGCGCTGGTCGGGCTGATCGCCGGCGCGTCGGCGTCCAGCCAGTGGCGCACCTGGCTGATGTGGGTCAACGGCGTGCCCTTCCACCAGAAGGACCCGCAGTTCCACCTCGACGTGTCCTTCTACGCCTTCGACCTGCCCTGGTACCGGTTCCTGCTCGGCTTCGGCTTCGCCGCCACGATCCTGTCGCTGATCGCCGCCGCGCTCACCCACTACCTGTACGGCGGGCTGCGCGTCACCAGCCCCGGGGCCCGCGCCACCGCGGCCGCCACCGGCCACCTGTCGGTGCTGCTGGGCGTCTTCGTCGCGCTGAAGGCGGTCGCCTACTGGCTCGACCGGTACGGCCTCGCGGTGAAGTCCAGCGACTTCAAGGCCACCGACAACTGGACCGGCCTGCGGTACGTCGACGCCAACGCCTACCTGCCGGCCAAGACCATCCTGTTCTGCATCGCCGTCATCTGCGCCCTGCTGTTCTTCGCCACCCTGTGGCGGCGCACCTGGCAGCTGCCCGTCATCGGCTTCGGCCTGATGGTCCTGTCGGCCATCCTGATCGGCGGGCTCTACCCGGCGATCGTGCAGAAGTTCCAGGTCCAGCCGAACGAGCAGGCCAAGGAAGCGCCGTACGTCCAGAAGAACCTCAAGGCGACCCGCGAGGCGTACGGCATCGACGACACGCAGGTCAGCGAGTACACGGGCACCAGCACCACCCAGGACAAGTCGACGCTGCGCGACGACGTCTCCAAGACCGCCAGCATCCGCGTCCTGGACCCGAACATCGTCTCGCCGACGTTCCAGCAGCTCCAGCAGATGCGGAAGTACTACGCCTTCCCCACCAACCTGGACGTCGACCGCTACAACCAGAACGGCACCGACCAGGACACGGTGATCGGTCTGCGCGAGCTGAACCTCGCGGGCGTGGACAAGCAGAACTGGATCAACAACCACTTCCGCTACACCCACGGCTACGGCGTGGTCGCCGCCAAGGGCACCACCGCCGACGCCGAGGGGCGCCCGCTGTTCACCGAGTCCGACCTGCCGTCCAAGGGCGACCTGGGCTCGTACCAGCAGCGCGTCTACTACGGCGAGAAGACGACCACGTACTCGATCGTCGGCGGTCCCCAGAAGGAGATCGACTACTCCGACGACAACGGTGAGAAGACCACCAGCTACCAGGGCAAGAGCGGCGTCAACCTCTCCAACCCGCTCAACCGGGCGGCGTACGCGGTCGCGTTCGGCGAGCCGCAGATCCTGTACTCCGGCGCCATCGGTGACGGGTCGCGGATCCTGTACAACCGCACGCCGAAGGACCGCGTCGAGGCGGTCGCCCCGTGGCTGACCATCGACGGCGACGCCTACCCGGCGGTCGTGGACGGCAAGATCCAGTGGATCGTGGACGCCTACACGACCACCAACGGCTATCCGTACGCGTCCCGCACGACCCTCGGCGACACCACCGCCGACTCGCTGACCGCCGCCAACGACAACCGCGCGGTGGTGGCCCAGCAGAACCAGGTCAACTACATCCGCAACTCGGTGAAGGCGACCGTCGACGCGTACAGCGGTGAGGTCAAGCTCTACCAGTGGGACACCCAGGACCCCGTCCTGAAGACGTGGATGAAGGCGTTCCCGCACACGGTGAAGTCGAAGTCCGACATCTCCCCGTCGCTGATGGCCCACCTGCGCTACCCGCAGGACCTGTTCAAGGTGCAGCGCGAGCTGCTCTCCCGCTACCACGTGAAGGACGCGCAGACGTTCCTCAGCGGCAGCGAGGTGTGGCAGGTGCCGGACGACCCGACCAACAAGTCGGGCGACGCGGTGCCGCCGTACTACCTGAGCATGAAGATGCCCGACCAGCAGGCCCAGGCGTTCTCGCTGACGACGACGTTCACGCCCAACGGCCGGGACAACCTCAGCGCGTTCATGGCCGTCGACTCCGAGGCGGGCACCCAGGACTACGGGAAGATCCGGATCCTGAAGCTGCCGACGAGCACGACGGTCGACGGCCCCAAACAGGTGCAGAGCCAGTTCAACTCCGAACAGAACATCGCCGAGTCGATCAGGCTGCTGCGGGGCGGCGACTCGGAGGTGGAGTACGGCAACCTGCTGACGGTGCCGCTCGACGACGGACTGCTCTACGTGGAGCCGGTCTACGTACGCGGTGGCGGACTGAAGTACCCGCTGCTGCGCAAGGTGTTGGTGACCTACGGCGGCAACACGGCCTTCGAGGACACGCTGGACCAGGCGCTCGACAAGGTCTTCGGGGCCGAGAGCAGCACGCCCCGGCCACCGGACTCCGGCACCAAGCCGCCGCCGTCAACCGGCAACGCCACCGTCCAACAGGCGCTCCAGGACGCCCAGAAGGCCTTCGACGCGGGTCAGGAGGCGCTGAAGAAGGGTGACTGGGAGGCGTACGGCAAGGCCCAGAAGGACCTGCAGGACGCACTCCAGCGGGCCGAGGACGCGCAGGCCGCCGGCAAGGGCAGCGGCGGCGCCGGGAGTTCGGGCGGCAAGGCGAGCAGCAGCCCGAGCAGCACACCGGGCAGCAGTCCGAGCGCCGGCGCGAGCGGCAAGCCCACCGGCAGTCCCACCCCCACGGCCGGTGCCGGTGGCTGAGACCTGCGGCTGAGCTGCCGAGCGGGCCGAGCGGGCTCCCCTCCGTGCCGTGATACGGTGATGGAACACGGCGCGGGGTGGAGCAGCTCGGTAGCTCGCTGGGCTCATAACCCAGAGGTCGCAGGTTCAAATCCTGTCCCCGCTACTGCACGACGAAGGCCCGGATTCCTCTCAGGGATCCGGGCCTTCGCCATGTGCGAACGCATGTGCCGAGGGGGCGTACGGCCGCGCCGCCACGGTGAGTTGGGGTGACCTGTGTTTGACTTGTCTCTCTGTGGGCATGTCGACAAAACGCTGAAGTGACCTCACTGGCTGCGGTATACCAGGTGTACCCGGGTTGCAGGTGGTGCGACGATGGACGTTATGGGGGACAAGGCAACTCTGTTCGAGACAGGGCGATTTGTGCAGCCCTCCGGTGAGGAGGCGGAAGCGGACCCGGACGTCGACGAGACGGGGGAAGCCGCTGAGGAGGTGCGCCTCCGGCTCGCCGCCGACGCGGGCGACGTCGAGGCGGCCAGCGTCCTCGGCGCCCTGCTGCTGCGCCGCGCCGACCTCGACGGGGCCGAGCCCCACCTGCGTGCCGCCACCGCGGCCGGTGACCGCGCCGCCGCCAACAACCTGGGTGTCCTGCTCCACCAGCGCGGCTACGCCGACGAGGCCGCCGGGTGGTGGCGGATCGCCGCCGTCGCCGGTTCCGCGGCGGCCGCGCACGCGCTCGGGCGGCACCACCGCGAGCGCGGCGACGAGCCGGCCGCCGAGTACTGGCTGCGGCAGTCCGCCGAGCAGGGACACGTGCTCGGTGCGTACGCGCTCGCCGACCTGCTGGAGCACCGCGGCGACGACGGGGCCGAGCAGTGGATGCGGGTCGCGGCCGAGCGCGGGCACCGCGAGGCCGCCTACCGGCTCGCCCGCGCGCTGGACCGCCGGGCGGCCGAGCGCGGCGCGCTCGAGCGGGGCGCCGCCGACAGCGCCGAGCCGGGCCGCGCGGGACGGACTGCCGGGACGCCCGGCGCCGGGACCGGTGCCACGGGCGCCGCTGACCGGACCGCGGCCGGCCGGCGCACCGGCGCCGTGCGCGACGCCGGGCCGCGGTCCGGCACGGGCCTCGGTGTCCCGCCGGCCGAGGAGGCCGAGCAGTGGTACCGCCAGGCCGCCGCGCGCGGCCACCGCCGGGCCGCCCTGCACCTCGGGGCGATCCTGGAGCGCCGCGGCGAGCTGAAGGAGGCCGGGCGCTGGTACCTGACCTCCGCCAAGGACGGCGAGGCGCGGGCCGCCTGCGCGCTCGGGTTCCTGCTGCGTGACGCCGGCGACACCGAGAACGCCGCCGTCTGGTGGCTGCGCGCCGCCCAGGACGGCGACGGCAACGCGGCCAACGCGCTGGGCGCGCTGCACGCCGAGCGCGGACAGCCGCAGACCGCCGAGCGCTGGTACCGGGCCGCCCTGGACGCCGGTGACGTCAACGGCGCGTACAACCTCGGGCTGCTCTGCGCCGAGCAGGGGCGGACCCCGCAGGCCGAGCAGTGGTACCGGCACGCCGCCTACGCCGGGCACCGGGAGGCGGCGAACGCGCTCGCGATCCTGCTGCTCCAGGGCGGCGACACCACCGGGGCCGAGCCGTGGTTCTCCAAGGCCGCCGAGGCCGGGAGCGTGGACGCCGCGTTCAACCTGGGGATCCTGTACGCCGGGCGCGGCGAGGACGCGGCGGCGCTGCGGTGGTACGAGCGGGCGGCCGCCGCGGGGCACACCGAGGCGGCCCTCCAGGTCGGGATCGCACGCCTGCGGGACGGGGACGAGCAGGACGCCGAGCTGCACCTGCGGTGCGCCGCGGGCGGGGGGAGCGCGGAGGCCGCGTACCGGCTCGCCACCGTGCTGGACGCGCGGCGGCCCCGGCCGTCCGCGCACGAGCTCGGTGAGGTGGTGCACGAGAAGACGGAGTGCGAGGAGTGGTACGAGCGCGCCGCGTCGCAGGGCCACCGCCGGGCCCAGGTGCGGGTCGGCATGCTGGCCGCCGCGCGCGGTGACGTCGTCGAGGCGGCGCGGTGGTACCGGCTGGCCGCCGAGGCGGGCTCGCGCAACGGCGCGTTCAACCTGGGGCTGCTGCTCGTGCGGGAGGGCAGCGAGCCCGAGGCGGTGGTGTGGTGGACGCGGGCGGCACGGGAGGGGCACGGGCGGGCGGCACTGCGGCTGGCCCTGGTCTACGCGCGTCGGGGCGAGCTGGACGAGGGGCAGCGGTGGGCGGACCGGGCGGTGACGCTGGGGCCGGCCGAGGTGGCCGAGCGGGCGGCGCGGCTGCGGGACGCGCTGCGGCAGGAGCTGACGGCGTGAGACAGGCGTGAGAGGGGCGTCGGACAGGGGGAGCGCAGGCGCCCCGGATACTGATTTGCCTCCGTCCTCCTCCTTGACGTAACGTTGCATTCACCGACGCGGGGTGGAGCAGCTCGGTAGCTCGCTGGGCTCATAACCCAGAGGTCGCAGGTTCAAATCCTGTCCCCGCTACTGATCGACGAGGGCCGGGATCCGAAAGGGTTCCGGCCCTCGTCGTATGACTGGCTCCGCCCCTCCGTTCCCCGCGACTCTCCTTAAGTGTGGTTTAAACGCGGATTAAGCCTGCTTCGGATTGCGTGCGTTACCTGAAGTAATCGCAGGTCAGAGGGCAATTCGGGGATGTGCGTTCCGGTTGGCAGAGGCAACCTTCCTGCGTATCGTCTGGCTTCGCCGACGGCGCCGTCCGCGCAGCGTGAGAGCGCTCTCAGGATGCGCGCGTCGGCCAGGAAGACCCTCCCCGACGACAAGGTGTGTTCACCCCATGGCCGCTCATCGCGCACGCAGATGGTCGTTCGGAGGGCTGGCGCTGCTGACGCTCGCCGCCCTCGCCGCCGCCCTCCTCCTCAACACCTCGGACTCGGCGACCAACCGCGCGAGCGCCGCCACCGCCACCACGACCTGGTCCGACGACTTCGACGGCAGCGCGGGCAGCGCGCCCAGCGCCGCGAAGTGGACCCTGGAGACGGGCGGCGGCGGCAACGGCAACCACGAGCTGCAGTACTACACGAACAGCACCGGCAACGCCGCCCTCGACGGCAACGGCCACCTGGTCATCACCGCCCGCAAGAACACGGACGCCGGCCTGAAGTGCTGGTACGGCACGTGCCAGTACACCTCGGCACGGCTGAACACGGCGAGGACCTTCACCCAGAAGTACGGCCACTTCGAGTCCCGGATCAAGGTCCCGCGGGGCCAGGGTGTGTGGCCGGCGTTCTGGATACTCGGTGACGACCTCGGCAGCGCGGGATGGCCCGCCAGTGGCGAGATCGACATCATGGAGAACGTCGGCAAGGAGCCCGGCACCGTGCACGGCACGATCCACGGCCCCGGCTACTCGGGCGCGGGCGGCATCGGCGCCGGGTACACCCTCCCGAACGGCGCCTCGTTCGCCGACGACTTCCACGTCTTCGCCGTCGACTGGAGCCCCACGGCCATCACCTGGTCCGTGGACGGCAAGGCCTACGAGACCCGCACCCCCGCCGACGTGGGCGGCAACAAGTGGGTCTACGACCATCCGTTCTTCCTCATCCTGAACTTCGCGGTCGGCGGTGACTGGCCCGGCAGCCCGGACGCCGGCACCGCCTTCCCGCAGACGATGACCGTCGACTACGTCCACGTCACCACCTCCGACTCCTCCGGTACCGGCGCGGGCACCGGCCCGGGCACCGCCACCCGGGTCGGCGCCCTCAAGGGGATCGGCGACATGTGCGTGGACGTGGCCGGCGCCGGCACCGCCGACGGCACCCCCGTCCAGCTGCACACGTGCACCGGCAACGACGCCCAGCGCTGGACCCTCGGCAGCGACGGCACCGTACGCGCCCTGGGCAAGTGCCTGGACGTGCAGGGCGGTTCGCACGCCGACGGCGCGGTCGTCCAGCTCTACACCTGCAACGGCACCCCGGCCCAGCGGTGGACGTACACGGCGGCCCGTGACCTGACCAACGTCGGCGCCGGCAAGTGCCTCGACGCCAAGGGCAACTCCTCCGCCGACGGCACCCGCCTGCAGACCTGGACCTGCTCCGGCAACGCCAACCAGAAGTGGTCCCTGGTCTGACGCCCCTGCGTCACCCTCACATCACCCCCCCCACGTCACCCCCCCCACGACCCTCCTCCGCGGCGCCCCCACCGCCGCACTCCCCAAGGAGCACCCCTCATGGCACCTCGTCACCAGCGCAGCCTGACCCGCCGCAAGATGCTGTTCGCCCTCGGGGGCGCCGCCGTGGGCGTCCCGGCGATCGCCGCCATCGCCCCGCACGCCCTCGCCGGGCAGAGCGGCGGGTCCGCGACCGCGGCGGCCGGCGCGCTCCCCGTCACCGTGGTCAACAACAGCGGGTCGTTCGGCAACGGTTCGGTGCACCTGTACGTCGTCGGCAACGCCGACGGCAAGCAGGTGCGGCTCACCCCGGACGGCACCCTCGCCCCCATCGCGCTCTCGGACAACGGCGCCGACGGCTTCACCGACTACGCGATACCGCTCGCGGGCAGCGGCGCGACCACACTGTCCCTGCCCCACATGTCGGGCCGCATCTACGTCTCGCTGGGCGCGAAGCTCAAGTTCAAGGCCGTGACCGACGGCAACGGCAACGCCGCCTTGCAGTACCCGGCCGGCTGGGTCGCCTCGGACCCCAACTACGGGATCCTGCACGACTGCGCGGAGTTCACCCACAACGCGGACGGCATGTTCTGCAACACCACGATGGTCGACATGTTCAGCGTCCCGATGAGCATCCGGCTCACCGGGGAGAAGGACCAGACGACGGGCGCCGTGCGCGACGGCGGCCGCGCCGCGGCCTTCGCCGCACTGCGGCAGGTGGAGGAGTTCGCCCCGCTGGTCGTGGACGACACCCGGATCATCGCCCCGGGCCACGGCCTGGACGCGGGCCTGTTCGCCAAGGACTACTTCGCCCCGTACATCGACGAGGTGTGGAGCACGTACACCGGCAAGGACCTCACGGTCACCACGAACGCGGGGACGTTCACCGGCCGCGTGCGCGGCGAGCGCCTCACCTTCGACGGGCCGGCGGCGGTGTCGTTCGCGAAGCCCTCCACCCGTGACGTCCTCTTCTGCGACGGCAACCTCGCCGCCCCCAACGACGGGACGACCGGCCCGGTGGCCGCGGTGCTGGGCGCGGCCTTCAACCGCTCCACCCTGATCAGCCACCCCGCGCAGCCGACCACCGACCCGGCGGTCTTCTACCGGGGCGCGCTGACCAACCACTACGCGCGGGCCGTCCACGCGGCCACCGTGGACGGCAAGGCCTACGGCTTCGCCTTCGACGACGTGGCCGACTTCGCCTCCTACGTCCAGGACACCAAGCCCACGGGCTTCACCCTCACCCTGACGGCGTTCTGAGGCGCCGGGACACGGCACCACGCGCAAAGGGCACCGCACTCCCCGGTCAGGGGGAGTGCGGTGCCCTCACGTGTGTCTGTACGGCCCTAGAGGCTCACGCGGCCGCGCAGTTGGGGCAGACGCCGCGGTAGGTGACCTCGACGTCCGACACCGTGAAGCCGAAGCGCTCGGAGTCGGGGAGGTCGGCCAGCGGGTTGCCCGACGGGTGCACGTCGCGGATCGCGCCGCACCGCGCGCACACCAGGTGGTGGTGGGGGTGGTGGGCGTTCGGGTCGTACCGCTTGGCGCGCTGATCGGTGCTGACCTCGAGCACCTCGCCGAGGGTGACCAGCTCGCCGAGTGTGTTGTACACGGTCGCCCGGGAGATCTCCGGCAGTTTGGCGACGGCCCGTGCATGGACCTCGTCGGCCGTGAGGTGGACGTGCTCGCCGTCCAGGACCTCGGCCACGACACGCCTCTGCGCGGTCATCCGCCATCCGCGTCCGCGCAGCCGTTCCAGTAGGTCGCTCATACCGGCCAGCGTAACAGCAACCGGACCAGTTTCCGAATAGGTGTGACTTTGGACCTTCATTTGACTTGGACTGAGTCCAATGTAGGATCGAGACTGGCTTTGGCCGAGCAACAAGAACACGCAGGAGGCGTACGTGACGCAGGGACCGCTCACCACGGAGGCCGGTGCACCGGTGGCCGACAACCAGAACAGCGAGACCGCGGGCGTCGGCGGCCCGGTCCTCCTGCAGGACCAGCTCCTGCTGGAGAAGCTGGCCCACTTCAACCGGGAGCGCATCCCGGAGCGCGTGGTGCACGCCCGCGGCGCCGGCGCCTACGGCACCTTCACGGTGACCGGCGACGTCACGCCGTACACGCGCGCCGCCTTCCTCTCCGCGGTGGGCAAGGAGACCGAGGTCTTCCTGCGCTTCTCGACCGTGGCCGGCAACCTCGGTGCCGCGGACGCCGTGCGCGACCCGCGGGGCTTCGCGCTGAAGTTCTACACCGAGGAGGGCAACTACGACCTCGTCGGCAACAACACCCCGGTGTTCTTCATCCGGGACGCGATCAAGTTCCCGGACTTCATCCACACCCAGAAGCGCGACCCGTACACGGGCTCGACCGAGCCCGACAACGTGTGGGACTTCTGGTCCCTGTCGCCGGAGTCCACGCACCAGGTGACCTGGCTGTTCGGCGACCGCGGCATCCCGGCCTCGTACCGGCACATGGACGGCTTCGGCTCGCACACCTACCAGTGGAACAACGCGGAGGGCGAGGCCTTCTGGGTCAAGTACCACTTCAAGACCGACCAGGGGATCAGGAACCTGACCGCCGAGGAGGCCGACGTCCTCGCGGGCAAGGACCCCGACTCCCACCAGCGCGACCTGCGCGAGGCGATCGAGCGCGGCGAGTTCCCGAGCTGGACCGTGGGCGTGCAGATCATGCCGGCGGCGGACGCGGCGACGTACCGCTTCAACCCGTTCGACCTGACCAAGGTGTGGCCGCACGCGGACTACCCGGTGATCGAGTTCGGCAAGCTGGAGCTCAACCGCAACCCCCGCAACGTCTTCGCCGAGGTCGAGCAGAGCATCTTCTCGCCGGCCCACTTCGTGCCGGGCATCGGTCCCTCGCCCGACAAGATGCTCCAGGGCCGCCTGTTCGCCTACGGTGACGCGCACCGCTACCGCGTCGGCATCAACGCCGACCACCTGCCGGTGAACCGCCCGCACGCCACCGAGGCGCACACCCACTCCCGTGACGGCCACCTGTACGACGGCCGGCACGGCGGCGAGAAGAACTACGAGCCGAACAGCTTCGGCGGGCCGTACCAGACGGGCCGTGCGCTGTGGCAGCCGTTCGACGCCGTCACCGGCGGCACCGGCACCCACCCGACGCCCCGGCACGCCGAGGACGACGACTTCGTGCAGGCCGGCAACCTCTACCGGCTGATGCGCGAGGACGAGAAGGAGCGCCTGGTCGCCAACCTCTCGGGCGCGCTGGCGGGCGTCTCGCGCGACGACATCGTCGAGCGGGCGGTGGAGAACTTCCGCCGGGCGGACGACGACTTCGGCAAGCGGCTGGAGGCCGCGGTCCAGGCCCTGCGCGGCTGATCACCAGCACTGGACCGCTTGCCGGGGACGGGCCGGCCCCCTTCGTCGAGGGGGGTCCGGCCCGCTCGTACGCCCGGACCGTACGGGGCCGGCGGCCGGGCCGCGCCTCAGACCGGCACCTGCTGCCGGTCCGGGGCCCAGCAGCGGATGATGTCGCGGACCGAGACGACGCCCGTGACGTCGCCGCTGTCGAGGACGACCAGGTGGCGGAAGCCGCCGTGCGTCATGGAACGGGCCGCCTCCTCCAGGGTCCAGCCCGGGGCCGCGAACACCACGTCGGTGGTCGTGTGGTCCTGGGTGCGCTCGGTGTCGGGGTTCTGGCCGAGGCCGACCGAGTTGAGGATGTCGCGCTCGGTGAGGATGCCGATCCCCCCGGCGTCGGGGTCGTGCACGACGGCCGCGCCGACCCGGCGGGCGGACATCAGCGCCGCTGCCTGCCGAAGGGTGTGATGGGGGCCGATGATGAGGACCACGGTGCTCATGGCGTCACGGACGAGCATGTCGAGCCACCTCCTGGTGTGTCCCGCCTGGGTGTCCCCGCCCTTCCTGCCTTGTGCAGCCCTTTGTTCGGCGTTTCACAAACGCACAAGTGGGGGGACTCTCAGAGTGACAGGCAAAAAGGGGGTCAACAAGAGGGCGCGTGCGGCCGGTTGAGGGCGCACGCGCTCATGTGTGGCCGGTGCGCGTGCGCCGGACGTGGCGTCAGTTCACCCGCGCGGGTTCAGGTGGTCCAGGAGTTCGTCGTGCAACAGGCCGTTCGAGGCGGCCGCGTTGCCGCTGTGCGGGCCGGGACGGCCGTCCAGGCCGGTGAAGGTGCCGCCCGCCTCCGTCACGACGATCGCGGTGGCGGCCATGTCCCACAGCGACAGCTCCGGCTCGGCACACAGGTCGACCGCCCCCTCGGCGACCATCATGTACGGCCAGAAGTCCCCGTACGCGCGCGTCCGCCAGACCCGGCGGGTGAGGTCGAGGAAGCCGTCCAGGCGGCCCTGCTCCTCCCAGCCGGACAGGGACGAGTAGGCGAAGGAGGCGTCCGCGAGGTCCGCGACCCGCGAGACGTGCAGCCGGGTGGCGGCGGACAGGCTGCGCCCGGAGTAGGCGCCGTGCCCCTTCGCGGCCCACCAGCGGCGGCCGAGCGCGGGAGCGGAGACGACCCCGACGACCGGCTGGTAGCCGCCCTCGCCCGCCTCCATGAGGGCGATCAGCGTCGCCCAGACCGGAACGCCGCGGACGTAGTTCTTGGTGCCGTCGATCGGGTCGACCACCCAGCGGCGCGGGCCGGTGCCCTCCACCCCGTACTCCTCGCCGAGGATCGCGTCCCGGGGGCGGGCGCGCTGGAGATGGCCGCGGATGATCTCCTCGGCCGCCTTGTCCGCCTCGCTCACCGGGGTCATGTCCGGCTTCGTCTCCACCTTGAGGTCGAGGGCCTTGAAGCGGGCCGTGGTGGCGGCGTCGGCGGCGTCCGCGAGGACGTGGGCCAGCCGCAGGTCGTCGAGGTAGTCCGGCATGTGACGAACGGTATCCGTCCCGGCGGGGGCGGGGCCACCGGGCTCCGGGGGCCCGGTGGACGCCCCGCCCGCGGCGGCCGGGCGGGATGCCGCGATCCGCCCCCTCCGCGACCCCTTGACAGTGCGGACAAGCCCGTCAAATCTGGGCGCAGTGCCGTCGCAGGGAGGCGAGGATGCCGGGTGCGCGGGAATCACTGCTGGACGCCGCCTTCGCGGCCCTGACGCGGCGGCCGTGGTCCACGGTGCGCATGGTCGACGTCGCCGCGGCGGCCGGGGTGTCCCGGCAGACGCTGTACAACGAGTTCGGCAGCAAGGACGGCCTCGCCCGCGCCCTGGTGCGCCGCGAGGCCGACGGCTACCTCGCCGGGGTGGAACGGGCCCTCGCCGTGCACGGCGACGCCCGGGAGCGGCTGACCGCCACCGCCGAGTGGACCGTGACCGCCGCCCACGACAACGCGCTGGTCCGCGCCCTGCTCACCGGCTGCTGGAGCGAGCGCCTGCCGACCCCCGTGCTGCGGCCCGCCCCGGCCTCCGCCGCCGTACCGGCGCAGCGGCGGGCGGACGGCCCGCTGCCCTCGCCCGGCGACTTCGTGGCCCTGGTACGCGACCGCGCCGTGTCGGTGCTGGCCGGGCCCGTCGCCAAACCGGACACCGCCGAGCTGGCCCGCTCCTGCGAACTGGTCGTCCGCATCGCCCTGTCCTGCGTGGCCGCGCCCCCGGGCGAGGGCGGCCTCGCGGACCTGGTGCGCGGCGCGCTGCACCGCCCGGCGGCCTGAGCGCGCCGCCGTCGCGTCAGTGCGTCGAGCCGGACAGCTGGAGGCCGATGACCCCGATGATGACCAGGCTGATCGACACGATCTTCAGGGTCGACACCAGGTCACCGAGGAAGACCATGCCGTAGATCGCCGTGCCGGCCGCGCCGATGCCGGTCCACACCGCGTACGCCGGGCCCACGTCCAGCTTGCGCAGGGACAGGGTCAGCAGGCCGAAGCTGCCGAGGGCGAACACGCAGAAGGCGATCGTCGGCCAGAGCCGGGTGAACCCGTGGGAGAGCTTCAGACACACGGCGAAGCCGGTCTCGAGCAGTCCGGCCACCATGACCAGCAGCCACGCCATGTGCTGTCCTCCCGTAGGTACCGGATCACCGCTCGGTGCGATTATGCACTTACCGGGGTCCGGCCCCACCAAACAACGCGGGCGCTAGTCGCCTTCTGTGCGCTCACGCGTCGACAGCAGCCGGCGCAGCGAGTACAGCCGTGCCGGGTCGGCGTGCCCCTCGGCCACCCACGCGTCCAGCGCGCAGTCCGGCTCGTCGTGGCTGCACGCGCGCGGGCAGCCCTCCGTGCCCGGTTCGAGGTCGGGGAAGGCGTGGATCACGCGGGACGGGTCGACGTGCGCGAGACCGAAGGACCGCACGCCCGGGGTGTCGATCACCCAGCCCTCCGCGCCGTCCAGCGGGAGTGCCAGCGCGGAGGTGGTGGTGTGCCGGCCGCGGCCGGTCACCGCGTTGACGTGGCCGGTCAGGCGCCGCCGCTCCTCGGGCACCAGCGCGTTCACCAGCGTCGTCTTGCCGACGCCGGAGTGACCGACGAACGCCGTGACGCGTCCCGCCAGTTGCTCGCGCACCCGGTCCGCCGCGGTGCCGTCCTCCAGTTCCTCGCGGCTGGTCACCACGTACGGGATGTCCAGGTCGCCGTAGAGCTCCAGCATCTTGTCCGGCGGGGCGAGGTCGGACTTGGTCAGCACCAGCAGCGGTTCGAGGCCGCCGTCGAACGCCGCGACCAGACAGCGGTCGATCAGGCGCGGGCGGGGCTCCGGGTCGGCGAGGGCCGTGACCACGGCCAGCTGGTCGGCGTTGGCCACCACCACCCGCTCGTAGGGATCGTCGTCGTCGGCGGTGCGGCGCAGCACCGAGGTGCGCTCCTCGATGCGGACGATCCGGGCCAGCGTGTCCTTCGCGCCGGACAGGTCGCCGACCAGTGCGACCCGGTCGCCGACCACGGCCGCCTTGCGGCCCAGTTCGCGGGCCTTCATCGCCAGCACCGGCCGGCCGTCGACCAGGCACGTCAGCCGGCCCCGGTCGACGGTCAGGACCAGGCCCTCGGCGGCGTCCTCGTGCTTGGGCCGGATGTTGGTCCGCGGCCGGTTGCCCTTGCGGTTGGGGCGGCTGCGGATGTCGTCCTCGTCGGTGTGCTTGCCGTAGCGGCGCATGACTGTTCCCCGCGTCCCTACGCCGCCCCGAGCATCGCGGTCCACAGGTCCGGGAAGTCCGGCAGGGTCTTCGCGGTGGTCGCCACGTTCTCGATGCGTACGCCCTCGACCGCGAGGCCGATGATCGCACCGGCGGTCGCCATGCGGTGGTCCTCGTAGGTGTGGAAGACACCGCCGTGCAGCGGGCGGGGGCGGATGTGCAGGCCGTCGGCCGTCTCGGTGACGTCGCCGCCGAGCTCGTTGATCTCCTTGGTCAGCGCGGCCAGCCGGTCCGTCTCGTGCAGCCGCAGGTGGGCCACGCCCCGCAGGGTCGAGGGGGAGTCGGCGAGGGCCGCCACCGCCGCGATGCCCGGGGTCAGCTCGCCGACGTCGCCGAGGTCGACGTCGATGCCGTGGACGGCACCGGAGCCGGTGAACTCCAGGCCGTAGTCGGTCAGCTCGCAGGAACCGCCCATCTCGGTGAAGATCTCCCGCAGCCGGTCACCCGGCTGGGTGGTGCGGGCCGGCCAGTCCGGGACCACGACCCGGCCCCCGGTGACCAGCGCCGCGGCCAGGAACGGCTGGGCGTTGGACAGGTCCGGCTCGACCGTCAGGTCACGGCCGAGCAGCGCACCGGGCGTGACCCGCCAGACGCCGGGCTCGCCGCCCGACTCGGGGGTGTCCACCTGGGCGCCGACCGTGCGCAGCATGTCCACGGTCATCTGGATGTGCGGCAGCGAGGGCAGGGTGGAGCCGGTGTGGCGGACCTCCACCCCCTGGTTGAAGCGCGGCCCCGACAGCAGCAGCGCGGAGACGAACTGGGACGACGACGAGGCGTCGACCTCGACCGGGCCGCCGTCCAGCGCGCCCACGCCGTGCACCGTCAGGGGCAGCGCGCCGCGGCCGTCGTCGTCGATCCGCGCGCCGAGCGCCCGCAGCGCGTCGATCACCCCGTGCAGGGGACGCTCGTGCGACCGCGGGTCGCCGTCGAAGTGGACGGGCCCGTCGGCCAGCGTGGCGACCGGGGGCAGGAACCGCATCACGGTGCCGGCGTTGCCGACGTCCACGGTGGCCGGGCCGCGCAGGCCCGTCGGCAGCACCCGCCACGCCTCGCCGGTGCCGTCGGGACCCACGCCCTCCTCGATCTCGATGCCCATCGCACGCAGGGCGTCCGCCATCAGCAGGGTGTCGCGCGAGCGCAGCGGACGGCGCAGCCAGCCCGGCTCCGAGGCGAGGGCGGCGAGGACGAGGGCGCGGTTGGTGACCGACTTGGACCCGGGCACGTGGACCGTCGCGTCGACGGCTCCGCTCGCGTGCGGCGCGGGCCAGAGGGCGGTGGGTGCGGGGGTTGGGGCCATGGGGCCCACTCTATAAGGAGGGCGGTCTCCCGGACCGTCCGCAGGGCGCCGGGTTCCGCGCCGTCGTGGCTGGTGAAACGGTTCGCCGCAGGTCGGCCGCGCCACCCCGTCGGGCGGCTCGCGCGGGGTCCGCGCCGGACGGGGGGACCCCCTTCGCCGGACGGCTTCCGGCGGGTCCGCCGTGACGGGTGACCGGACGGTCCGTCAGAGCCCCAGCAACCACCGGCCGCCTCCCGTCAGGGAGCACAGCGACACCGCGTGGAACAGGAACAGCCACAGCCCCGCCGGCACGTGCGTCAACCGGGACAGCTGGTCGGCGTCCGAGTCGCCCGCGCCCGCGTGCCGGCGCTTGGCCTGGAGCTCGAAGGCCGGGCGCACGCCCCCCAGCAGCAGGAACCACACCACCGCGTAGGCGAACGCGGCCTGCACCTGGGGCCCGGCCAGCCAGGACACCAGCAGGAACGTGCCGCCGGTGAGCAGCACCGTCAGCGCGCCGTAGGCGTTGCGGATCATCACCAGCATCACCAGCAGCAGGGCCGTCGCGACCCACAGCAACAGCGTGATGCGCCCGGCACCCAGCAGGGCGGCGCCGCCGAGGCCCAGCAGCGGGGGAGCGGTGTAACCGGCCGCCGCCGTGAGGATCATGCCGAGGCCGTACGGCTTGCCGCGGCTCAGGGTGAGGCCGCTGGTGTCGGAGTGCAGCCGTATGCCGGTCAGGGTGCGGCCGGTCAGCAGCGCGACCAGGCCGTGGCCGCCCTCGTGGGCGATGGTGATCGCGTTGCGCGACAGGCGCCACAGCGGGTGCGGCACCACGACGGCCAGCGCGGCGGCCAGGGTGGCGCACACCACCCACAGGTCGGGGTCGGACTGGGTCCCGGTGAGCCGGCCCCAGAGGTCGGGCAGCGCGAGGGCGGCGAGGCTGTGCGTGCTGTCCAAGCTGACCAAGCTGTTCATGGAGGGCGGTGGCTCCCTTTCCGTCGGACGGATCTGGCAGTGTGGCACGCATGTGCGGACGGTATGCAGCCAGTCGGGGGCCCGAGGATCTCGCGGCGGTCTTCGGGATCGAGAAGTGGGAGCCGGCCGAGACCCTGGAGCCCGACTACAACGTGGCCCCGACCAAGGAGGTCCACGTCGTCCTGGACCGTCCCGTGAAGGACGCGGACGACCCGCGGCCGGTTCGCCAGCTGCGCACCCTCAGGTGGGGCCTGGTCCCGTCCTGGGCGAAGTCGCCGGAGGGCGCCGCCCGCATGATCAACGCCCGCGCGGAGACGGTGCACGAGAAGCCGTCGTACCGGCGGGCCTTCGCCGCCCGGCGCTGCATCGTGCCCGCCGACGGCTACTACGAGTGGGTCACCGGCACCGAGGAGCGGGAGCTGGAGGTCGAGGGCCGGCGCAAACGCCCGCGCAAGCAGCCGTACTTCGTGCTCCCGGCGGACGGCTCGGTGTTCGCGATGGCCGGGCTGTACGAGTTCTGGCGGGACCGGACCCTGCCGGACGACCACCCGCGGGCCTGGTGGGCGACCTGCTCGGTCATCACCACCGAGGCCGAGACCACCCCGCTCGCCGTCGCCCCCGCCGAGGGACCCCGCACGCTCGCCGACATCCACCCCCGGATGCCGCTGATGCTCACCCCGGACCGCTGGGACGCCTGGCTCGACCCGTCCCGCACCGACCCCGGGGAACTGCGGTCGCTGCTCGCCCCGCCGCCGCCCGGGCTCCTGCGCGCCCACCCGGTCTCCACCGCCGTCAGCAACGTCCGCAACAACGGCCCGGAGCTGCTGAAGGAGCTGGCGGGTCCCGAGGAGGGCACACTCTTCTGACGTGACGAACGACACCACCGGGCGGGTCCCCGCCGACGGCCCGCCCGCCTCCGGCACCCCCACGGAGCCCGCGCCCACCGGGACCCCCCACACCGGGGCCGCCCCGGCCCAGACCGTGCCCACCGAGACCGGCGACGCCCGGATCACCTGGCACCGGGCCCCGCGCGCGGCCCGCCTCGTCCTGGCCGTCAGCCACGGCGCCGGCGGTGGCATCGAGGCGCGCGACCTCCGGGCGCTCGCCGACGAGCTGCCCGCGCACGGTGTCACGGTCGCCCTGGTGGAGCAGCCCTGGCGGGTGGCGGGCAAGAAGCTGGCGCCGGCGCCGAAGACCCTGGACGCGGGCTGGCGCGGGATCTGGCCGGCCCTCGCCGCGACCGGGCTGCCGGTGGTCGCCGGCGGGCGCTCCGCGGGTGCCCGCGTCGCCTGCCGCACGGCGACCGAGCTGGGCGCCGCCGCCGTCCTCGCGCTGAGCTTCCCGCTGCACCCGCCGGGCCGGCCGGACCGCTCCCGCGCCGCCGAACTGCTGGGCGCGGGCGTGCCCACCCTCGTCGTCCAGGGCGGCAACGACCCCTTCGGCCGGCCCGAGGAGTTCCCCGACGGGGACCACGAGCTCGTCACGGTGCCCCACGGCGACCACGGGTTCGCCGTGCCGAAGCGGGCGGACATCACCCAGGAACAGGCGCTCGCGGTCATCACGGCGGCGGTCGTGGAGTGGACCGCGTCACTTCCCTGACCGGCACGACACCGGGCACGACACCGAGCGGGACCCCGGCCGGGGTCCCGCGTGGGGCACATCACCCCGCGTCACCCCGCCAGCCGGGCGGCGCCGCGGGTGGGGCGCGTCACGGGGGAACGGCGGGGGGGAATGCCGCGCTCCCGGCCACTGTTGTGCGGGACAGACGTGCTGGACAGCCAGTACGGACGTCGTGGGAGAGGAAGTTCGCCGCATGGGTTCGACCATCTGCCCCAGCCGTGGCAACCGCGCCGACCTGGACTGGACGGTGCTGCACGCGGCCAAGACCGCTCCTATTCGAGCGGCGGCGGGGACGGGTCGTGTTCTATCCTCCGATTCTGGTGGGATCGGTCTCGGTCCTGCCCGGAATCTTGAGGAGGTGGGTCCGGTTCCCGGTACCGACGCAGGGACCGACGACGGCCAGGCGGAGCTGCCCGAGGGCCAGGGCATCGGCGTGGGCGCGGACGCGGGGGCGATCCCCGAGTCGACCACGGAGCGCAGCGCGCGCTTCGAGCGGGACGCGCTGGAATTCCTCGACCAGATGTATTCGGCCGCACTGCGCATGACGCGCAACCCCGCCGACGCGGAGGACCTGGTGCAGGAGACGTACGCCAAGGCGTACGCGTCCTTCCACCAGTTCCGTGAGGGCACCAACCTCAAGGCGTGGCTGTACCGGATCCTCACCAACACCTTCATCAACTCCTACCGCAAGAAGCAGCGCGAACCCCAGCGCAGCGCAGCCGAGGAGATCGAGGACTGGCAGCTCGCCCGTGCCGAGTCGCACATGTCGACGGGTCTGCGCTCCGCCGAGTCGCAGGCGCTCGACCACCTGCCCGACTCGGACGTGAAGGAAGCGCTCCAGGCGATCCCCGAGGAGTTCCGCATCGCCGTGTACCTCGCGGACGTCGAGGGCTTTGCGTACAAGGAGATCGCGGACATCATGGGGACACCCATCGGTACGGTGATGTCCCGGCTGCACCGGGGCCGCCGTCAACTGCGCGGCATGCTCGAGGACTACGCCCGTGAGCGCGGGCTGGTCCCGGCCGGCGCCGGAGAGTCGAACGAAGCGAAAGGCTCGGGCTCATGAGCTGCGGAGAGCCGCACGAGACGGACTGCTCCGAGGTCCTCGACCACCTGTACGAGTTCCTCGACAGCGAGATGCCGGACGTCGACCGCGACAAGTTCCAGCAGCACTTCAAGGAGTGCTCGCCGTGCCTGGAGAAGTACGGCCTCGAGCAGGCCGTGAAGAAGCTGGTCAAGCGGTGCTGCGGTCATGACGACGTGCCCGTGGACCTGCGCGCCAAGGTCATGGGGCGGCTGGAATTGATCCGCTCCGGCCAGACCGTGCCCGAGCACGACGTGAGCGCCGCCTCCCCGGGCACCCCCCAGGAGTCCTGACCGCCGCCCGTTCACGGGCCCCCCGTGACGGGGTGCGGCCCGTGAACGAGCGGTCGTCACTCGAACGTGCTAATCAGCGGGTGATACGCCCGTCCCCCTCCCCGCCCGGTCCTAGGCTCCCAGCCCGGACACCTACGGGCTGGGGGAGGCGGCATGGAGGCGATTCCCGGGGGGGCCCGGCTCTACGTCGGCTGCGTCGCCCTCATCGCCCTCGTCTGCCTGGCCCCCGTACCGGCCCTCGCGGGTACGCCCGTCACGGACCCGTCCCGGTGGGCCGCCGGCCTGCTGAGGGCCGACTCGTCCTCGTGGGCCGTGATCCTGCTCGCCGCGCTGTACGCGGCGGGCCGCCGGGCCGCGCGCACCCGGTTCCCCGGGTCCCTGCCGGCCCCGTCGCCCGTGGCTCCCGTCTTCCACCCCGTGCTGCTCGCCGGGGCGTTCCTGCTGCCGCCGCCCGCCGCGGCCCTCGTCCCGCTGCCCGGCATCCTGCTGGCCCGCGTGGAGCAGCGCCCGGCCGGCGTCCGGCGGCTGTGGCGGGCCGCGCAGTGCGTGCCGGCCGTGTGGGCCGCGGCCCGCGTGCACGGGGCGCTCGGCGGCCGGGACACCGTCGCCGCCTGCGCCGTCCCGCGGGCACTGCTGCCCGCCGCGGCCGCCGTGCTCGTCTACTGCGCGGTGCTCGCGCTGCTGGACGGCGGCATCCGCGTGCTCGCCGAACGCGTCCCGGCCCGCCGGGCCTGGCGCGGGCGGTTCTCCCGCTCGCTCGCGCCGCTCGTCGTGCACGGGCTGGCCGGGCTGATGATGGCGGTGCTGTGGCACAGCCCCTACGGGCCGGTCGCCGCGCTGCTCGTGCTGTTCCCCATGGGCGTGGCCTGGTGGGTGTTCGCGCAGTACCACCGGGAGCGCGCCGCGCACCACGCGACGATCCGGGCGCTGGTGCAGGCCGTCGACATCAAGGACGGCTACACCCGCGGCCACAGCGAGCGGGTCGGCCAGGCCTCCATGATGATCGCCCGGGAACTCGGCATGGACGAGCGGCGCATCGAGGTGCTGCGCTTCGCCGGGATCCTGCACGACGTGGGCAAGCTGGGCGTGCCGACCCGGCTGCTGCGCAAGGACGGCCCGCTGACCCCCGAGGAGCGGTGCGTCATCGAACTGCACCCCGAGTACGGCCACGAGATCACCCGGGGCATCACCTTCCTCGGCGAGGCCCGCTCGGCGATCCTGCACCACCACGAACGGCTGGACGGCAGCGGCTACCCCTACGGGCTGGTGGGCCGTCAGATCCCCGAGCCCGCGCGCGTGGTGGCCGTCGCCGACGCCTTCGACGCGATGACCTCGACCCGCTCCTACAGCAGGGCCCGGCCGGTCGCCGTCGCCCTGGAGGAGCTCGGGCGGTGCGCGGGCACCCAGTTCGACCCGCGCATGGTCGGCGCCCTCGTCCGCGCCCTGGACCGCCACGGCTGGCACCCCGTAGTGACCGCCGACGAGAGCGCGCCCGCGCTGCCCGCACCCGCGTCCCCGGGCGACCGGCGCGGGGTGACGCGGTGACGTCGGCCGCCGTGCCCGGCGCGGGCGCCCGCGGCCGCGCGGCCGGCCGGCGGCCCGCGCACCACCGGCACCCGCTGGTGTTCATCCACACGGCCGCCGGACTCACCGTCGCCGTCGCGCTGGCCGTCACCGTGCGCAGCGGGGTGCTGGAGCGGCCGCTCGCGCTGGCCTTCGGCGTGTTCGTCGCGGTGGGGGAGCTGAGCCGCTGGAGCGGGGCCGGGGTGCGGGAGGCCGCGCCGCTCGGGGCCGCCGGGGCGCTGGCGTTCGCGCTGCTCGGCGAGAACGCCGGGCACCCCACCCAGCACGGGGCCGCGCAGGTCGTCGCGGTGGTCGCCGGGGCCTCGCTGCTCGGGTGCGTGCCGCACGTGGCGCGCGGCCGGGGGCCGGTCCTTGACCACCTGGCCCGGCGGGTGCTCACCGTGGCCTTCGCCGCGGTCTGCTTCCAGCCACTGCACGACGGGGGCGTCCTCGACCGCTTCGGCGGCCCCGCCCACGCGCTGCTGCTGTTCGCGCTGCTCGTCCTCGGTGTCCTGTGCGACGTCGTGCTCGCCGCCGGGCTCGCCCACGCCCGCACCGGCTGGCCGTACGGCCCGCTGCTGCGCGACGAGCTGCGGGCGGTGCCCGGGATCGGGTCGGCGGTGTGCGCCACCGGCGCGGTGATCGCGCTCGCGGTCGCCGTGGTCGGCCTGTGGGCGCTGCCGCTGTTCTCGCTGCCGCTGCTGCTCACCCAGCTGGCGCTGCGCCGGTACGCGGCCGTCCGCGCCACCTCCCGGCAGACCATCGCCTCCCTGGCCCGCGCCACCGAGATCGCCGGGTACACGCCGCCCGGGCACGCCCGCCGGGTGGCCGCGCTGGGCGTGGCCGTGGGACGCGACCTGGGGCTGTCCGGGCCGGAGCTCACCGTGCTGGAGTACGCGGCGCTGATGCACGACATCGGGCAGCTCAGCCTGGTCGACCCGGTGCCGGCCGGGGCCACCGCCCCGCTGCCCGCGCGCGAACAGCGCCGCATCGCCCTGCTCGGCGGGGCCGTCGTACGGCAGACCGGGGCGGGCGAACAGGTCGCCGCCGTGGTGGAACGGCAGGCCGACCCCTGCGCGGAGCAGCCGGTGGCCGCGCGGATCGTCCGCGTGGTGAACGCCTACGACGAGAAGGTGCACGGCGCCGGGCCGGGCGGACCGCTCACCGCCCTGGAGGAGCTGCGGCTGGCCGCGGCCGGGGAGTACGCGCCCGAGGTGGTCGAGGCGCTGGCCCGGGTGTTGGCGCGGGCCAGTCTGACCCTGGCCGCCGGTGGGTAACCCATGGGTAATGAGCGCCCTTCCAGCCGCACGTGGTTGGATGCGAAGGGAGAGGGTCTTCGAGAGGCTGTCAGGGGGCGCAGCCGGCCCACTCCACGGAACTGGCAGGCGGGAATCGTGAGGATCTTCGGCAAGGGACGGCACCGGCCCTCCGCCTCGTGGCGGCAGGCCACCGATCGCGCGTTCACGCTGATCGGCGACGGGCGGTACGAGGACGCGGGCGCGCTGCTGACCCGTGCCGCGGACCTGGAGCCCTGGCTGTCGGAGTCCTGGTTCAACCTCGCCCTGCTGCACAAGTTCCGCCACGACTGGGAGCAGGCCAGGACCGCCGGGCTGCGCGCGGTGGCGCTGCTGGACCGCGAGGCCGGGGCGCCCGACTGGTGGAACGTCGGCATCGCCGCCACCGCGCTGCAGGACTGGGCGCTGGCCCGCCGGGCCTGGCAGGCGTACGGGCTGCACGTGCCGGGCGGTGCGACCGCCTCCGGGGAGCCGGCCGGCATGGACCTGGGCAGCGCGGCCGTGCGGCTGTCGCCCGAGGGCGAGGCCGAGGTGGTGTGGGGGCGGCGGCTGGACCCGGCGCGGATCGAGGTGCTGTCCATCCCGTTGCCGTCGTCCGGGCGGCGCTGGGGCGAGGTCGTGCTGCACGACGGGGTCCCGCACGGTGAGCGGACCACGTCCAGCGGGCACTCCTACCCGGTCTTCGACGAGATAGAGCTGTGGGCGCCGTCGCCCGTGCCGACCTGGGTGGTGCTGCTGGAGGCGGCCACCGAGGCCGACCGGGACGCCCTGGAACAGCTGGCCGCGGACGCCGGGTTCGCCGCCGAGGACTGGTCGTCGTCGGTGCGGCTGCTGTGCCGGATGTGCTCGGAGTCCCGCATGCCGAGCGACGAGGGCGACGGGGTGCACCTGGACCCGCACGACCACAGCGAGCCGGGGCACCCCGGGCCGCTCGGGCACCGCACCGACGGGCAGCTGTGGGTGCCGGAGCGCGAGTGCGGGGTGGCCGCGCCGGCGTCGCTGGTGCGGGGCCTGCTCGACGGCTGGGTGGCGGACGCACCCGACTCCCGCGACTGGCGGGACCTGGAAGAGGTCTGCTGAGCGACGGCGGCCGCGCGATTAGGCTGTACTCCGCAATCGTTTTCCCCCGGACGATCTCCGACCCCCAGGAAGGCACACGTCGGTCATGGCGCAGCAGGACACCGATCAGCAGCACGCGGGCGTGCTCCCCGTGGACGACGAGGGATTCGTCATCGACACCGAGGACACGGAGGAGCGCGAGCTGGCGTGGCGCGAGGCCGGCACCTCACGGCCCATCACCGTCGTCGGCAATCCCGTGCTCCACAAGGAGTGCAAGGACGTCACCGAGTTCGACGACGAACTGAGGCAGCTGGTCGCGGACATGTTCGCCTCGCAGCGCACCGCCGAGGGCGTGGGCCTGGCCGCCAACCAGATCGGCGTCGACCTGAAGGTCTTCGTCTACGACTGCCCGGACGACGAGGGCGTGCGGCACGTCGGCGTGGTGTGCAACCCCAAGCTGGTCGAACTGCCCGCCGAGCGGCGCCGGCTGGACGACAGCAACGAGGGCTGCCTGTCGGTGCCGACGGCGTACGCGCCGCTGGCCCGCCCGGACTACGCCGAGCTGACCGGGCAGGACGAGCAGGGCAACCCGGTCAAGGTGCGCGGCACCGGCTACTTCGCCCGGTGTTTGCAGCACGAGACCGACCACCTGTACGGCTCGCTGTACATCGACCGACTCTCCAAGCGCGAGCGCAAGGACGCGCTGCGGCAGATGGCCGAGAACGAGCCGCGCTACCCCGTGGTCCCCAACGACTGACCCACACCTGCGCGTTCACGGCGCCCGGCCGGGATCCCTCCCGGCCGGGCGCTGCTGTTTTTCGGCAGGTTGGGGTAGTGAATGGAGCAAATCCGTTCCCAGAACGGTCAGTTGTAGTGCTGAATGGAAGTGCGGGGATACGCAACGGCGCACGCCCGGCACAGCGGGAGGGGCGTGCGTCACTGGCGGCTGAGAGGGGTTGTTCGTGCCAGCTTTCCCATACAGCACCACATACCGCGGTACCTCCACGGCGACGGCGGTCGCGGTTCCACCGTCGCTCTCCCTCCCGGTCATCGAGGCCGTGTTTCCCCGGCGACTGCACCCGTATTGGCCGCGGTTGCAGGACAAGACCCGTGCCTGGCTGCTGGAAAAACGGCTCATGCCGGCGGAGAAGGTCGCGGAATATGCCGACGGACTGTGCTACACCGACCTGATGGCGGGCTACTACCTGGGCGCCCCGGACGAGGTGCTGCAGGCCATCGCCGACTTCAGCGCCTGGTTCTTCGTCTGGGACGACCGGCACGACCGCGACATCGTGCACGGCCGTACGGGGGCCTGGCAGCGGCTGAGGTCCGGGCTGCACCGCGCCCTGGACGCGCCGGCGGACCACCTCCACCACGAGGACCCGCTGGTCGCCGGACTCGCCGACAGCGTGGGCCGGCTGTTCGCGTTCCTGCCGGGGACGTGGAACGCCCGGTTCACCCGCCACTTCCACGAGGTGATCGAGGCCTACGACCGGGAGTTCCGCAACCGGGTCGCCGCGCGGGTGCCCTCCGTGGAGGAGTACCTGGCACTGCGGCGGCTCACCTTCGCGCACTGGATCTGGACGGACCTGCTGGAGCTCGGTGCAGGCAGACAACTCCCGGACGGGGTGCGCAAGGACCCGGCCTTCCGCCGGGCCGCGCTGCTGAGCCAGGAATTCGCCGCCTGGTACAACGACCTCTGCTCACTCCCCAAGGAAATAGCGGGCGACGAGGTCCACAATCTCGGTATCTCCCTCATCACCCACGAGCACATGACACTCGAAGAGGCCGTCGACGAAATTCGCCGACGCGTCGAGGACTGCATAGCGGAATTCCTCCTCGTGGAACGGGACGTCCTACGGCTCGCCGAGTGCCTGGACGACGGGACGGTGTGCGGAAAGGAAATCGGCGAGGCCGTCCGGGTCTGCCTCGGCAATATGCGCAACTGGTTCAGTTCCGTCTACTGGTTCCACCACGAGTCCGGCCGCTACATGGTCGACAGCTGGGACGACCGGTCCACGCCCCCGTACGTCAACAACGAAGCGGCAGGAGAGAAATGACCGTCGACGCGGCGCAGCCCACGACGTCCGGGCCCTCCGAACTGCGCGAGCCCCCGCCGGCCGGTGGCGGCATTCCGCTCCTCGGCCACGGCTGGAAACTGGCCCGTGACCCCCTGGCCTTCTTCGAGCAGCTGCGCGACCACGGCGACGTCGTCAAGCTCCGGCTCGGCCCCAAGACGGTGTACGCCGTCACCACCCCGGAGCTCACCGGCGCCGTGGCCCTCAGTCCCGACTACATCATCGCCGGCCCCTTGTGGGAGTCCCTGGAGAGCCTGCTCGGCAAGGAGGGCGTGGCCACGGCCAACGGCCCCCTGCACCGGCGCCAGCGGCGCACCATCCAGCCCGCCTTCCGGCTCGACGCCGTCCCCGGCTACGGCCCGATCATGGAGGAGGAAGCGCACGCGCTCGTGGAGCGCTGGCGCGGCGCCGGCACCCTCGACGTCACCACCGAGTCCTTCCGGGCCGCCGTCCGCATCGCCGCCCGCTGCCTGATGCGCGGCAGCTACATGGACGACCGGGCCGAGCGCATCTGCGCCGACCTCGCCACCCTGTTCAGCGGTATGTACCAGCGCATGGTGGTGCCCCTCGGACCGCTGTACCGGGTACCGCTTCCGGCCAACCGGGAATTCAACCGGGCCTTGGCCGATTTGCATCTCCTGGTCGACGAGATCGTCGCCGACCGACGCGCATCCGGTCAAAAGCCGGACGATTTGCTGACGGCTTTGCTGGACGCGACGGACGACAATGGCGAGCCCATCGGGGAGCAGGAGATCCACGACCAGGTCATCGCGATAGTCACCCCGGGCTCCGAAACCGTCGGCTCGACGCTCATGTCGCTGCTCCAGGTGCTCACCCAGCATCCCGAACTCGCGGACCGCGTCCGGGACGAGGTGAAAGCCGTCGTGGGCGACCGGCCGGTCGCATTCGACGACGTGCGGAAGCTGACGTACACCGCGAATGTGGTCGTGGAGACAATGCGTCTGTATCCCGCCGTATGGATATTGACCCGGCGCGCGGTGACCGACACCGCGCTCGGCGGGTACCGCATTCCCGCGGGCGCCGACATCGTCTACAGCCCCTACGCGATCCAGCGCGATCCGCGCTCCTTCGCGCGGCACGAGGAGTTCGACCCCGACCGCTGGCTGCCCGGCGGGTCCGAGGAGGTGCCCAAGTACGCGATGAGCCCCTTCAGCGTCGGCAACCGCAAGTGCCCGAGCGACCACTTCTCGATGGCCGAGCTGACGCTGATCACCGCCGCGGTCGCGTCCGCCCTCACGTTCGAGGAGGCGCCCGGCTCGGACTCCCGGCCGCGCATCGGCATCACGCTGCGCCCCCGCCGGCTGCGGCTGAACCCCCGCCCGCGGTGAGCGGCGGGCGCCGTCAGGCGGCCTGGGGGCCGCGGAAGGCGCGGCGGTAGGCGTTCGGCGTCGTGCCCAGCGCCCGGTAGAACTGGTGCCGCAGGGCCGCCGCCGTGCCGAAGCCGGTGCGCCAGGCGATCGCGTCCACCGTCTCGTCCGTCGCCTCCAGCAGGTCCTGCGCCAGCAGCACGCGCTGGCGCAGGATCCACCGGTACGGGGTCGTGCCGGTCTCCTGCTGGAAGCGGCGGGCGAAGGTGCGCGGCGACATGTGGGCGCGCTCGGCGAGCTGCTCCACGGTGACCTCCTCGTGGAGGTTCTGCTCCATCCACACCAGGACCTCGCCGACCGTGTCGCAGGTGCTGCGGGGCAGCGGCCGTTCGACGTACTGGGCCTGGCCGCCGTCGCGGTGCGGCGGGACCACCATGCGCCGGGCGATCCGGTTGGCGACCTCGGGGCCCTGCTCCTTGCGCAGGATGTGCAGACAGGCGTCGATGCCGGCGGCGGTGCCGGCCGAGGTGATCACCGGGTCCTCGTCGACGTAGAGGACGTCCGGCTCGACGACCGCGCGCGGGTACTGCCGGGCCAGCAGGTCCGCGTGGCGCCAGTGCACGGCGCAGCGGCGCCCGTCCAGCAGGCCGGCCGCGCCCAGCACGAACACCCCGGAGCAGACGCTGAGCACCCGGGTGCCCCGCTCCGCGGCCCGGCGCAGGGCGTCGAGCAGCTCGGGCGGGTACTCCCGGGTGATGTTGCGGTCCGAGGCCGGCACCGCGATCAGGTCCGCCTCCTCGAGGCGGTCGAGGCCGTGGGGCGTCGACACGGTGAGGCCGGGGACATGGGTGCTCAGGTGCGGTCCCTCGGCGGACACGACCGCGAAGTCGTACACCGGCAGCCCCTCGTCGCTGCGGTCGAGGCCGAAGATCTCGGAGACCACGCCGAGTTCGAAGGGGTGCACACCGTCCAGCAGGACGCAGGCCACGTTGTTCAGCATGCTGCCAGTGTGCCTCGGATCTGGCAGTAATTCGAGGGTCCACGGCAGTCCTGCCACTGCCGGTAAGGAGTATCCGGAGCGACAGTGGTGTCATGACTACGGAACAGACAGAAGCCCTGATCGGAATGACCGTCGTCGTCGCGATCCTCGTCCTCCTGGCCCTCCCGTCCGCGCTCGGCGTCATCCGCGACCGGCGGATCGACCGGCAGATCCGGGAGGCCCAGGAGGCCCGGGAGGAACGGGGCAGCCGTACGGCCCGCGAGGATCAGAAGTCCTCGTCGAGGTCCACCGTGCCCTCCACCGCGACCTGGTACGCGGAGGGACGGCGCTCGAAGAAGTTGGTGAGTTCCTGAACCCCCTGCAACTCCATGAAGGAGAAGGGGTTCTCGGAGCCGTACACCGGCGCGAAGCCCAGACGCGTCAGCCGCTGGTCGGCGACGCACTCCAGGTACTGCCGCATGGAGTCGGTGTTCATGCCCGGGAGGCCGTCACCGCACAGGTCGCGCGCGAACTGCAGCTCGGCCTCGACGGCCTCCCGCAGCATGTCGGTGACCTCCTGGCGCAGTGCCTCGTCGAAGAGGTCCGGCTCCTCCTTGCGGACGGTGTCGACCACGTCGAACGCGAACGACATGTGCATGGTCTCGTCGCGGAACACCCAGTTGGTGCCCGTGGCGAGGCCGTGCAGCAGGCCCCGGCTGCGGAACCAGTAGACGTACGCGAAGGCGCCGTAGAAGAACAGGCCCTCGATGCAGGCGGCGAAGCAGATCAGGTTCAGCAGGAAGCGCCGGCGGTCCGCCCTGCTCTCCAGGCGGTCCATGTTCTCCACCGAGTCCATCCAGCGGAAGCAGAACGCGGCCTTCTCCCGGATGGACGGGATGTTCTCCACCGCCGCGAACGCCGCCGCCCGGTCCTCCGGGTCGGGCAGGTAGGTGTCCAGCAGGGTCAGGTAGAACTGGACGTGCACGGCCTCCTCGAAGAGCTGGCGGGACAAGTACAGCCGCGCCTCGGGGGAGTTGATGTGCTTGTACAGCGTCAGCACCAGGTTGTTCGCCACGATCGAGTCGCCGGTGGCGAAGAACGCCACCAGGCGCCCGATGAGGTGCTGCTCGGCCGGGGTGAGCTTCGCGAGATCGGCGACGTCGGAGTGGAGGTCGACCTCCTCCACGGTCCAGGTGTTCTTGATGGCGTCCCGGTAGCGCTCGTAGAAGTCGGGGTAGCGCATCGGGCGCAGGGTCAGCTCGAAGCCGGGGTCGAGCAGGTTCTGGGTACGGCTGGACATCACTGGCAGGCCTCGCAGGACTCGGGGTTCTCAAGGGAGCAGGCGACCGCTTCGGGGTCGGGGGCGACCTGCGCGGGGACGGCGGCGCGGGCCGCGCGGGCGATCCTCGTCGCGGGGCGCGAGCGCAGGTAGTACGTCGTCTTCAGGCCCGACTTCCAGGCGTAGGCGTACATCGAGGAGAGCTTGCCGATGGTCGGCGTCTCCAGGAACAGGTTCAGGGACTGGGCCTGGTCCAGGAACGGCGTGCGGGCCGCGGCCATGTCGATCAGGCCCCGCTGCGGGATCTCCCACGCCGTGCGGTACAGCCGCCGGAGCTCCTCCGGGATCCAGGCGAAGTCCTGCACCGAGCCGCTCGACTCGCGCAGCGCCTCCCGGGTGCGGGCGTCCCACACGCCGAGCGACTTCAGGTCGCGCACCAGGTAGGAGTTGACCTGGAGGAACTCACCGGACAGCGTCTCGCGCTTGAACAGGTTCGACACCTGCGGCTCGATGCACTCGTACACACCGGCGATCGAGGCGATGGTGGCGGTGGGCGCGATGGCGAGCAGGAGGCTGTTGCGCAGGCCCACTTCGGCGATCCGGGCCCGCAGCGCGGCCCAGCGCTCCGGCCAGGTGAGGTCCACCGCGTAGTGGTCGGGGTGCAGCACGCCCCGGGCGGTGCGGGTCTTCTCCCAGGCGGGCAGCGGCCCGTTGCGCTCGGCGAGGTCCGCGGACGCCTCGTAGGCGACGAGCATGATCCGTTCGGCGATCCGCGTGGACAGCGCCTTCGCCTCGGGCGAGTCGAACGGCAGCCGCAGCTTGAAGAAGACGTCCTGAAGCCCCATCGCGCCCAGGCCCACGGGCCGCCACTTGGCGTTGGAGCGGCCCGCCTGTTCGGTCGGGTAGAAGTTGATGTCGACGACGCGGTCCAGGAAGGTCACGGCGGTGCGGACCGTCTCGTCCAGCCGCTCCCAGTCGATGCCGTCGCCGCCTTCGCCGCCGTCGCCGTCGACGAACGCGCCCAGGTTGACCGAGCCGAGGTTGCACACGGCCGTCTCCCCGTCGTCGGTGACCTCGAGGATCTCCGTGCACAGGTTGGAGGAGTGGACCACGTGGCCGGGCAGCGCCGTCTGGTTGGCGGTGCGGTTGGCGGCGTCCTTGAAGGTCATCCAGCCGTTGCCGGTCTGCGCGAGCGTGCGCATCATCCGGCCGTACAGCTCACGGGCCGGCAGGGTCCTGCGGGCGAGCCCCGCCGCCTCCGCCGCGCGGTACGCCGCGTCGAACTCCTCGCCCCACAGGTCGACCAGCTCGGGCACGTCCGCCGGGGAGAACAGCGACCAGTCGGCGTCGGCGTTCACCCGGCGCATGAACTCGTCCGGCACCCAGTGCGCCAGGTTCAGGTTGTGCGTGCGGCGGGCGTCCTCACCGGTGTTGTCGCGCAGCTCCAGGAACTCCTCGATGTCCGAGTGCCAGGTCTCCAGGTACACCGCGGCCGCGCCCTTGCGCCGCCCGCCCTGGTTCACCGCGGCGACGCTCGCGTCCAGCGTCTTCAGGAACGGCACGATGCCGTTGGAGTGCCCGTTGGTGCCGCGGATCAGCGAACCCCGGGAGCGGATGCGGGAGTAGGACAGGCCGATGCCGCCGGCGTGCTTGGACAGCCGGGCGACCTGCTGGTACCGCTCGTAGATGGAGTCCAGCTCGTCCTGCGGGGAGTCGAGGAGGTAGCAGGACGACATCTGGGGGTGCCGGGTGCCGGAGTTGAACAGCGTGGGGGAGGAGGGCAGGTAGTCGAGGCGGCTCATCAGGCGGTACAGCGCGGCCACTTCGTCGACCGACCGGGCGGTGTCGTCCTCGGCGAGTCCGGCGGCCACCCGCAGCAGGAAGTGCTGGGGCGTCTCGATCACCCGCCGGGTCAGGGGGTGGCGCAGCAGGTAGCGGCTGTGCAGGGTGCGCAGTCCGAAGTAGCCGAAGCGGTCGTCGGCGGCCGGGTCGACCAGCGCGTCGAGCCGCTCGGCGTGCCCGCGCACGAACGCGGCCGTGCGGTCGGCGATCAGGCCCTCGCGGTGCCCGGTGGCGACCGAGCCGGTGAACGAGGTGACGCCCTGGGAGGCGGCCTCGGCGCGGACGGTGAGGGTCAGCAGCCGGGCGGCCAGCCGGGAGTAGTCGGGGTCCTCGGAGATGAGCCCGGCGGCGGCCTCCGTGGCCAGCTCCCGCAGCTCCGCCTCGTCCGCGCGGGCGGAGCGGCCGCGCAGCGCGGCGGCGGCGACCCGGCCGGGGTCGGCGTCGGGGAGGTCGGCGGTCAGCTCGGTCAGGGTGCGCAGCAGCGCGGCACCGGGACCGTCGTCCTCCGGCTGCGTCTGTGCTGGGGCCGGATCGGCTGGCGCGATGGTCACGTGGGGCTCTCCCTCGCTCGGCTGGGGCCTCACGGAGGGCAGGGGGCAGCGCACGCGCGCACACGGCGTCGCGTCCACCGGCCCATTCCACGAGGCCCGGACGTCGGCGCCCGGGCCGGGTCGGCCTGGGCGCGCTGTCGGCAGGTCCTCGGACTGACGCCCGTGCGGGTGCGCACGGGTACACCGTTGCGGGACAGTTCCGGATTCGCACCGGATTCCCCTGCGGCGACAGCGAGCACGAGCATACATCTTGTGCCCGCTCGGCACGCCACCCCCAGATGTTGTGTCGCGCGCGGGTCCGGGGCGCCCCTCAGGTCTTGTGGCGGAGCGTCAGCCCGTAGGTGAGCAGCGTGAGGTCGTCCAGGTGCGGGACGGGGTTCCAGTCGCGGTCGGGGGTGCGCTCGAAGCCGAGCCGCTCGTAGAGGCGGTGGGCGCTGTGCATGGAGCGCTGGCTGGACAGCACCAGCCGGACGCAGCCCGGGGTGGCGTGGGCGCGGTCCACGCAGGCCCGCACGAGCGCCTCGCCGACACCCCGGCCGCGGGCCTCGCGCACCACCGCGAGCGCCCGTATCTCCGCCTCGCCGGGACGCGCGATGTCGGCGGCCGGCCCGGGCCCCGCCACGAAGGCGACCCCGCCGAGCAGCCGGTCACCCCCGACCGCCACCAGAACCTCGGCGGCGGCGGCCCGGCGGGCGACGTCCTTCAGCACCGGCAGGTACTCGTCGTCCTCGCCGAAGTCGAGGAGGCCGTCGTCGAGGTAGGCGCGGGCGGTCAACTCACCGAGGGCGGCGTACTCCTCGGACCGGGCGACCCGGATCACGGTGTCCATGCGGCGAGTGTGCCGGACGGGCGGGGCGCGGGGCCCCCGTATTTCTCCGGCGACCCGACGACGGGCGCTGGACGGGGGCGGCGGCCGCGACGGACGGTGACCCGGCGGCTGCGACGGCGGGCCGCCGGACGTCCGGGCCGGTCACTGCGACGGGCCGCCGGGTTCCGGCGGCAACCGTGACGGCGGATGGCCCGTGTGACGCGACGGCGGGCCGCCCCGGCGGACGTCGACGGGCCGCCGGACGTCCGGGCCGGTCACGGCGACGGGCCGCCGGGTTCCGGCGGCAACCGTGACGGCGGATGGCCCGTGTGACGCGACGGCGGGCCGCCCCGGCGGACGTCGACGGGCCGCCGGACGTCCGGGCCGGTCACGGCGACGGGCCGCCGGGTTCCGGCGGTGGCCGTGACGGCGGGTGGCCCCGGCGGTGTGACGCGACGGCGGGCCGCCCCGGCGGACGGCGGCGGGCCGCCGGACGTCCGGGCCGGTCACTGCGACGGGCCGCCGGACGTCCGGGCCGGACACGGCGACGGGCCGCCGGACATCCGGGCCGGACACGACGGCGGGCCGCCGGATCGCTCCGGCGGCCCGCCGTCATGCGGGGCCCCTGCCAAGGGGCCCGTCGGCTCAGTGCGCCGACCCCGCGGTGGCCGGGGGGAGTTCGGTCTGCACGCCCGGGTCGCCCGCGTCCGCCGTGTAGTCGGCGGGGCTGGTCTCGTCGATGCCCTCGGGGGCCTTGACGGCCTTCAGGACGAACGTCAGGACCACCGCGACCACCAGGTTCAGCACGAACGCCGTGAGACCGATGTAGCCGATCTCCCCGATGCCCGGGATCTCCTTCGAGGAGCCGCCGAAGTGCTTCTGGGTCGGGGAGGCCACGCCGTAGGCCGCGACCGTGCCGTAGACCATGCCGACCGCCCAGCCCGCGAGCAGCGCCCAGCGGTGGAACCAGCGCGTGAACAGGCCGCCGACCAGCGCCGGGAAGGTCTGCAGGATCCAGATGCCGCCCAGCAGCTGGAAGTTGATCGCGACGGTCTTGTCCATGGTGAGGACGAAGACCAGCGCGCCCACCTTCACCAGCAGGGACACAATCTTGGAGACCCGGGTCTCCTCCTTCGGCGTCGCGTCCGGCTTGATGAAGTCCTTGTAGATGTTGCGGGTGAACAGGTTCGCCGCCGCGATCGACATGATGGCCGCCGGCACCAGCGCGCCGATGCCGATCGCCGCGAAGGCCACGCCCGCGAACCAGTCCGGGAACATGTTCTCGAACAGCTGCGGGATCGCCAGCTGGCCGTTGGTGACCTTCACCCCGGCCGCGATCGCCATGAAGCCCAGCAGCGCCAGCAGACCGAGCATCAGGGAGTACAGCGGCAGGATCGTGGTGTTGCGGCGGATCACCTCACGGCTCTTGGACGACAGCGTCGCGGTGATCGAGTGCGGGTACATGAACAGCGCCAGTGCGGAGCCCAGCGCCAGGGTGGCGTAGGTCCACTGGCCGGCCTCCGCCGGGACGAGCGCCCCGCGCGGCTTGCCGGTGGCCGGGTTGGTCTGGCTGAACGCGTCGCCCGCCTTGGCGAAGACGTCGTCGAAGCCGCCCAGCTTGATCGGGATGTAGATGATGGCCACCGCGATGACGATGTAGATCAGCGCGTCCTTCACGAACGCGATCAGCGCGGGCGCCCGCAGGCCGGACGAGTAGGTGTACGCCGCCAGCACGCCGAAGGCGATCAGCAGCGGCAGGTCCTTGACGAACCAGTTGGTGTTCTCGCCGCCGCCCACGCCCATCACGTCCAGCACCGCCTGGATGCCGACGAGCTGGAGCGCGATGTACGGCATGGTGGCGAGGATGCCGGTCACGGCCACCGCCAGGGACAGGCCCTTGGACCCGAACCGGCCGCGCACGAAGTCCGAGGTGGTTACGTAGCCGTGCCGGTGCGAGACCGACCACAGGCGCGGCAGGAACGTGAAGATCAGCGGGTACACCAGGATCGTGTAGGGCACCGCGAAGAACCCGGCCGCGCCGGCCGCGTAGATGGCCGCCGGGACGGCGACGAAGGTGTACGCCGTGTAGAGGTCGCCGCCCAGCAGGAACCAGGTGATCCAGGTGCCGAACGACCGTCCGCCCAGGCCCCATTCGTCGAGGCTGTGCTCGTTGTCGGCCCGGCGCCAGCGGGCGGCCAGGAAGCCCAGGACCGTGACGGCCAGGAAGAAGAAGATGAAGACGCCGAGCGCGACGCCGTTGACGCCGTCGTTCACCGCGCCGCACCGCCCTTCGTGGTCGAGCGGGCGCGCTGGTCACGGCGCCACAGCTGGTGGGCGATCATCGTGAGCGCGGTGGAGATCAGCACCCACAGCATCTGGTACCAGTAGAAGAAGGGGATCCCGATGAACGTGGGGTCCACTTTCGCGTACGAGCCCACCCACAGCATCGCCACGAAGGGCGCGAGCAGGCAGAGGGCGATGACGACGCGCAACGGCGTCACCACCGGCCCCGCTGGGGCTTGGGGTGTGTCTGACATGTGGTGCTCCGTCCCCTCACGATCACCTGTGATCACGTGTAACGCGCAGGCAATGTAGGTGACGGATAAAGCCAAGCGGAAGACCTCGTCCGCATATCGATCACGCCGACGAGGGATCAATGCCCCGGAGGGTCCCGGATCAGTCCCGGATCAGTCCTGCGGACGCTTCAGCCGCGCGACGAACTTGTAGCGGTCCCCGCGGTACACCGACCGCACCCACTCCACCGGGTCCCCGTGCCGGTCCAGCGAGTGCCGGGACAGCATCAGCATCGGCAGGCCCACGTCGGTGCCGAGCAGACCGGCCTCGCGCGGGGTGGCCAGCGAGGTCTCGATGGTCTCCTCGGCCTCGGCGAGGTGGACGTCGTAGACCTCGGCGAGCGCGGTGTAGAGGGAGGTGTACTTGGCGAGGCTGCGGCGCAGCGCGGGGAAGCGCTTGGCGGACAGATGGGTGGTCTCGATGGCCATCGGCTCGGCGTTGGCCATGCGCAGGCGCTCGATGCGCAGCACCCGGCCGCCGGCCGTGATGTCCAGCAGGCCGGCCAGCCGGTCGTCGGCGGTGATGTACCCGATGTCCAGCAGCTGGGAGGTGGGCTCCAGGCCCTGGGCCCGCATGTCCTCGGTGTACGAGGTGAGTTGCAGCGCCTGGGAGACCTTGGGCTTGGCGACGAAGGTGCCCTTGCCCTGGATGCGTTCCAGGCGGCCCTCGACGACCAGTTCCTGCAGCGCCTGGCGGACGGTGGTGCGCGAGGTGTCGAACTCGGCCGCGAGCGTCCGCTCGGGCGGGACCGGCGTGCCGGGCGCCTGGGTCTGCGTCATGTCGAGCAGGTGCTTCTTCAGGCGGTAGTACTTGGGCACGCGCGCGGTACGGACGGTCGCCCCACCCTCGTTCTCCGCACTGCTGACGTCGGTGCTCATGCTCCGCCTTCCCGGCTCCGGGGCCCTCGCGCGGTCTCCCGCGCGTGCCGTGATCACCTCTGTATACCGTCGGCTTCCGGTTTTGGTCTAGTCCATCGCCTCCAAGTGGTCTACCCGAAGTGTCTCGCATCCACCCCCTGTTATTGAGGGGTTCTTACTTAAAGGTTCCTGCATATGTAGGTCCCATAACGGCTGGTAGGAGGCTACTCGCACACCCTTGACAGGCCTATTGGTCTGAGCCAAGCTCCGCGGTACTGGTCTACACCATTGGTCCAGTCCCGGCCCCATGGGCGGTACGCGTTGACGCTCAACCGCGGGGAGGCAGGGGGGTTGTGTGGCATCCCTGAGGAGGGTTGGCGTGAAGCGCAAGCTGATAGCCGCGATCGGTATCGCGGGCATGATGGTCTCCATCGCGGCGTGCGGGGACAGCGACGACAAGGGCAACGGATCGGGCGGCTCCGAGGCCAAGGAGCTGACCGTCTGGCTCACCGTCGACGCGCAGAACAACTGGCCGGATCTGGTCAAGGCGGCCGACGACGCGGTGGTCAAGAAGCACCCCGGCGTCAAGATCAAGCACGAGTACTACGGCTGGCCCGACAAGAACACCAAGCTCGACGCCGTCCTCGCGACCGACAAGGCGCCGGACGTGGTCGAGATGGGCAACACCGAGATGCTCGGCTACATGGTCAAGGGTGCCTTCGCGCCGCTCGACGCCGCCAAGTTCGACAACTCCTCCGCGTGGCTGGACGGCCTGAAGGCGTCCGTGACCTACGAGGACAAGACCTACGGCGTGCCGTACTACGCGGGCGGCCGGGTCGGCAACTACCGCAAGGACGTCTTCGCCGCGGCCGGCGTCAAGAGCGCCCCGAAGACCTACGCGGAGCTCACCGCCGCCCTGGACAAGGTGCAGAAGAAGCAGGGCAACTCCTTCAACGCCTGGTACCAGCCCACCCGTGACTGGTACGCGGCCATGTCCTTCGTCTACGACGCCGGCGGCTCCATCGCGAAGGAGGAGGGCGGCCGGTGGAAGGCCAACCTCTCCTCGCCCGAGTCGGTCAAGGGCCTCACCGCGTACAAGGACGTCGTCGACAAGTACATGCACGGCGACAAGACCAAGGACGAGTCCGACCGGTACATCGTCTACGGCCAGGGCAAGTCCGGCATGATCTTCGGTGCGGCCTGGGAGGGCGCGACCGCCGCCGACCCGAAGAACGACAAGACCGGCAAGCTCAAGGACAACCTCGAGAACTTCGTGATGCCCGGCCCGTCCGGCAAGAACATCCCGGTGTTCCTGGGCGGTTCGGACCTGGCCGTCCCGGTCAAGTCCGGCGCCAAGGACCTGGCCGCCGAGTGGATCAACGCGTTCACCGGTCCGGCCGGCCAGAAGGGCCTGATGGCCAAGGGCAACCTGCCGAACAACAAGACCGACCTCGCGACCCTGAAGAACGACCCCGCGACGGCGGTCCCGGCCACCGCGGCCGAGTCCAACTGGTTCGTCCCGATGGCCCCCGGCTGGGGCCAGGTCGAGAAGGCCCAGGTCCTGCAGACGATGCTGCAGTCCATCGGCACCGGCAAGAAGTCGGTCGAGGCCGCCGCGAAGGAAGCGGACGCCGCGATCGACAAGGTCATCAACACCAAGTGACCCGACCGCAGGGCCCCGCGACCCCGGGAGGAGTCCGGGCGCGGGGCCCTGCGTCCCGTGCGCTCTCGCCGTACGGGACCGAAGCCTTCGTACGACCTGAGGTACCGCTGAGGAGCGCGCGATGAGTGCCGCAGACACGACCACCCCTGCCAAGGTGCCGCCGCCACGGCAGGCGCCGCCCCCGGCCGCCCCGGACACACCCCGCAGACCCCGCGCGAAGGGCGCCGCCGGCACGCCCTGGCTGCTGCTCGCGCCCTGTCTGCTGGTCCTCGCCGTGGTGATGGGCTACCCGCTGGTGCGCCTGGTCACCCTGTCCTTCCAGAAGTTCGGCCAGTCGCAGCTGTGGGGCTTCCAGCCGGCCGAGTCGACCGGGTTCGGCAACTTCACCAAGGTGCTCTCGGACGGCGAGTTCTGGCAGGTCGTGCTGCGCACGATCGTCTTCGCCGCCGGCTCGGTGATCTTCACGATGGTGCTCGGCATGCTGATCGCGCTGCTGCTGCAGCGGGTCTCCGGCTGGGTGCGCACCCTGATCAACATCGCGCTGGTGGCCAGCTGGGGCATGCCGGTCATCGTCGCCACCACCGTCTTCAAGTGGCTGTTCGACTCCGACTACGGCGTCCTCAACGCGGTGCTCAGCAAGCTGCCCGGGGTCGACCTGATCGGCCACAACTGGTTCGCGAGCGGACCGCAGGGCCTCGCCGTGATCATGCTCCTGGTGGTCTGGGGCGCCGTGCCCTTCGTGGTCATCACGCTCAGCGCCGGCCTCACCCAGGTGCCCAAGGAGCTGGAGGAGGCCGCCCGCCTCGACGGCGCCGGTGCCTGGGGCGTCTTCCGGTTCGTCACCCTGCCCATCCTCAAGCCGATCATCGTGATGCTCACGACCCTGTCGGTCATCTGGGACATGGGCGTCTTCCCCCAGGTCTTCGTCATGCGCAACGGCCACCCCGAGGCCGAGTTCCAGCTGCTGACGACCTACTCCTACGACCGCGCCTTCGTCGTCAACGACTACGGACAGGGCTCGGCGATCGCGCTGATCACCGTGGTGCTCCTGCTGGGCGTGGTCGCCGTGTACATGCGTCAGATGCTGAAGATCGGAGAGGTCGAGTGAGCACCACGAGCAGCACGAGCGCGCCCGCTGCGCGCAAGCGCACCAAGGCGGGCTGGAACCTCCTCGGCCTGCTGGTGTTCGCCACCGCCGGCTTCCCCGTCTACTGGATGCTCAACACCGCGTTCAAGCCGGCCAAGGACGCCATCGACCCCGACCCCAGCCTGTTCCCGACGGGCCTGACCTTCGACAACTTCCGCCGCGCGCTGGACATCGCCGACTTCTGGGGCCCGGTCGGCCGCAGCCTGGTCGTGTCCCTGTCGGTCGTGCTGATCGGCATCGTGGTCGGCATGCTGGCGGCCCTCGCGATCTCCCGCTTCGCCTTCCGCGGCCGCAAGGTCGTGATCGTCGGCATCCTCGCGGTCCAGATGATCCCGCTCGTCGCCATGATCATCCCGGTGTTCCTGCTGCTCAACGACCTGAAGCAGTACGACAAGCTCACCGGTCTGGTCATCACGTACCTGACCTTCATCCTGCCCTTCACGGTCTGGACGCTGCGCGGCTTCATCGTCAACATCCCCAAGGAGCTGGAGGAGGCGGCCATGGTCGACGGCTGCTCCCGCACCGGCGCCTTCATGCGGGTGGTCTTCCCGCTGCTCGCCCCGGGCATGGTGGCCACCTCCGTCTACGCCTTCATCCAGGCGTGGAACGAGTACCTCTACGCCCTGATGCTGCTCAGCCAGCAGCACCAGACGGCGACCGTGTGGCTCAGCAACTTCAGCACCAAGCACGGCACCGAGTACGCCCCGATGATGGCCGGCGCCACCATGATGGCCGTCCCGATCGTCGTCCTCTTCCTCCTCGTCCAGCGCAAGATGGCCGCGGGTCTGACCGCGGGCGCCGTGAAGGGATAACGCCACCCGATGACGACATTCGCCAGCGGCACCACCGGGTCCAACGCCAAGGACGAACTCACCCGGGACGCCCTGACCGTCCTGCAGCCCGGCTTCCCCGGGACCACCGCCCCCGACTGGCTGCTGCGCCACCTCGGCGACGGCTTGGCCTCGGTCGGACTCTTCGGCCGCAACATCGCCTCACCCGGGCAACTGGCCGCGCTCACCGCCCAGCTGCGCGCCGAACGCGACGACGTCCTGGTCGCGATCGACGAGGAGGGCGGCGACGTCACCCGCCTCGAGGTGCGCACCGGCTCCTCGTTCCCCGGCAACCACGCCCTGGGCGCGGTGGACGACACCGAGCTGACCGGGCAGGTGGCGCACGAGCTGGGCCGCCGCCTCAAGGAGTGCGGGGTCAACTTCAACTGGGCCCCCTCGGCCGACGTCAACGCCAACCCGCGCAACCCCGTGATCGGCGTCCGCTCCTTCGGCACCGAACCCGACCTGGTCGCCCGGCACACGGCCGCCTACGTCACCGGGCTCCAGGCGGCCGGCGTCGCCGCCTGCACCAAGCACTTCCCGGGCCACGGCGACACCGCCGTCGACTCCCACCTCGCCCTGCCCCGCATCGACGTCGACACCGAGGTGCTCTCCGCACGCGACCTCACGCCGTTCCGTGCGGCGATCGCGGCCGGCAGCCTCGCGGTGATGAGCGCGCACATCCTGGTCCCCGCGCTGGACCCGGACCGCCCGGCAACGTTGTCCCGCCGCATCCTCACCGACCTGCTGCGCGGCGAGCTGGGCTACCAGGGCCTGATCGTCACCGACGGCATGGAGATGCAGGCCATCGCCGCCACCTACGGCATCGAGCGGGGCAGCGTCCTCGCCATCGCGGCCGGCGCGGACGCCATCTGCGTGGGCGGCGGCCTCCACGACGAGGGCACCGTACGGCTGCTGCGCGACGCCCTGGTGGCCGCCGTGCGCGCGGGCGATCTGCCCGAGGAGCGGCTCGCCGACGCGGCCGAGCGCGTACGGACCCTGGCCCGGTGGGCGGCCGCGCAGGCCCCCTCGGCGGACGGTGCGGCGGGCAACGCCGACATCGGCCTCACCGCCGCCCGTCGCGCGCTGCGGGTCACCGGCGCCGGCACCTTCACCCCGCTCACCGAGGCGCCGTACGTCGCCCTGTTCGCCCCGGTCGCGAACATCGCCGTGGGCGACGAGACCCCCTGGGGCGTGGCGGCCGACCTGGCCCGGACGCTGCCCGGCACCGAGAGCGGCCACTTCTCCGGCCCGGACGCGGGGGCGGGGGCCCTGGCGGCGGCGGGGGAGCGCCGGGTCGTGGCCGTGGTCCGCGACGAGCACCGCCACCCCTGGATGGCGGCTTCCCTGGACACCCTGCTCGCCGCCCGCCCCGACACGGTCGTCATCGAGATGGGCGTCCCGCGGGCCCCCGCCCGCGGCGCCCTGCACGTGGCGACGCACGGCGCGGCCCGGGTGTGCGCCCAGGCGGCGGCGGAGGTCCTGACCGCCCGCTAGCCGGTACGACGAACGGCAGGCGCCGGTGGCCCCATGGCCACCGGCGCCTGCCGTTCGTGCGGGGGACGCGCCCCGTCGCTCAGATGCCCTGCCAGTCGGGCTTGTTGGCGTAGGTGTGCCGGAAGTAGTCCGCCAGCTTCAGCTTGGACGCGGCGGCCTCGTCGACCACGACCGTGGCGTGCGGGTGCAGCTGGAGCGCGGACGCCGGGCACACCGAGGCGACCGGCCCCTCCACGCTCGCGGCGACCGCGTCGGCCTTGCCCTCGCCCGTCGCCAGCAGCACCAGGTGGCGCGCCTCCAGGATGGTGCCGATGCCCTGGGTGATGACGTGGTGGGGCACCTGTTCGATGTCGCCGTCGAAGAAGCGCGCGTTGTCCACCCGGGTCTGCTCGGTCAGCGTCTTGATCCGCGTGCGCGAGGCCAGCGACGAGCAGGGCTCGTTGAACCCGATGTGCCCGTCCGTGCCGATCCCCAGCAGTTGCAGGTCCACCCCGCCGGCCGCGGCCAGCGCCGCGTCGTACGCCTCGCAGGCCCCCTGCACGTCGTCCGCCGTGCCGTCCGGCCCCAGGAACTGGTCCATGCCGACGCCCAGCGGCTCCAGCACCTCGCGGCGCAGCACCGAGCGGTAGGACTCCGGGTGGTCGGCGGGCAGCCCGACGTATTCGTCCAGCTGGGCGATCCGCGCCCGGGAGACGTCCACGGCGCCGGAGCGCACCTTCGTGGCCAGGGCCTCGTAGACGGGCAGCGGGGTGGAGCCGGTGGCCACGCCGAGCACGGCGCCGGGCTTGCGCCGCAGCAGCCGTGCCATGGCCTCGGCGACGATCTCGCCACCCGCCGCGGCGTCCGGAACGATGACAACTTCCACGCTGGGCCTGCCGTTCTGGGAGAGTCATGTGGTGTAGACCAATCTAACAGAATCGGGCCTCCCCTCCCAGATTTCGGGCCCTCGGCGCCGGGGCGGGCGGCCGGCGTCCCCGAAATTGAGCCGCCGAGCGGGCCCGGACGGGAACCCGCACGGGTTAGGCTGCGTTGACACAACGAACACCTCTCTCTCCATGGACACGCACAGTGGTCTAGTCCACAATCGAGGGAGGGGAACCGCACGGTGAACCGCACAGCTTCCGTCTTCCCCGCACAGGAAGGCGGACCGAGGGACCGGGACTCTCTGCCCTGACTGCCCCGGCTCCTCACCGTCGGCCGACCGGGACCGCACACCCCACGGCCGATAATGCTCCGGGCTGCGGTGCCGGGAGGGTTGAGGGTCCCTCCCAGGCGCCGCGGCCCGCGGGTGTTTTTTCGGCCGTCCGAGAACCGCCGGGTACGCTCGCCACGTGCCCTCCATGAACGAACTCGTACGCCAGCACACCGCGCTCGACGACTCCGACCTCGAGTGGCTGCACCTGCTGGTGTCGGAGTGGCAGCTGCTCTCCGACCTGTCCTTCGCCGACCTGGTCCTGTGGGTGCCCACCCGGGACGGCACGCGGTACGTCTCCGTCGCCCAGATGCGTCCCAACACCGGCCCCACCTCCTACCAGGACGACATGGTCGGCCACCTGGTGCCCCGCGGTCGCCGCCCCCTGCTGGACGCCGCGCTCGACGAGGGCCGGATCGTGCGCGAGGGCGACCCGGAGTGGCGCGAGGAGGTCCCCGTCCGGGTGGAGTCCATCCCGGTCCGGCGCGACGGCCGGGTCCTCGGCGTCATCGCCCGCAACACCAACCTGCTCACCGTGCGCACCCCGAGCCGGCTGGAGCTGACCTACCTGCAGAGCGCGTCCGACCTGGCGCAGATGATCGCGGCCGGGTCGTTCCCGTTCCCCGACCAGCAGGTCGACATGGACGCCTCGCCGCGCGTCGGCGACGGCCTGCTCCGCCTCGACGCGGACGGCGTCGTCCAGTACGCCTCCCCGAACGCGCTGTCCGCCTACCACCGCCTCGGCCTCGCCTCCGACCTGGTCGGCCAGCACCTGGGGGTGACCACCGCCGAACTCGCCCCCACCCGGGGGCCGGTGGACGAGGCGCTGGCCAAGGTCGCGAGCGGCTGGGCGCCCCGGGAGTTCGAGATCGAGGCGCACGACGGGGTCATCCAGTTCCGGGCGATCCCGCTCAAACCCAAGGGCACCCGCATCGGTTCGCTGGTCCTGCTCCGCGACGTCACCGAACTGCGCCGGCGCGAGCGCGAGTTGATCACCAAGGACGCGACCATCCGGGAGATCCACCACCGGGTGAAGAACAATCTCCAGACGGTGGCCGCGCTGTTGCGCCTGCAGGCCCGCCGCATCGACTCCGAGCGGGGCCGGGAGGCCCTGGAGGAGGCCGTGCGCCGGGTCGGCTCCATCGCCATCGTCCACGAGACGCTGTCCCAGAACCTGGACGAGCGCGTGGAGTTCGACGAGATCGCCGACCGGGTGCTCGCGATGGTCGCCGAGATCTCCCCGGGCAAGGTGACCGGCCGGCGCACCGGGCGGTTCGGCATCCTCGACGCGGAGGTGGCCACCCCGCTGTCCATGGTCCTCACCGAGATCCTGCAGAACGCGCTCGAACACGGCTTCCGCGAGGGGGAGACGGGCACGGTCGAGGTCTCGGCGGTGCGCGGCGGCACCAGCAAGGAGGCCCGGCTGCTGGTCACCGTCCAGGACGACGGCGTCGGCCTGCCCGAGGGCTTCGACCCGCACACCTCCGGCAACCTCGGCCTGCAGATCGTCCGGACGCTGGTGGAGGGCGAGTTGGGGGGCACCTTCGACATGGTCCCGGCGCCGGAGCGGGGCACGCAGGTGGTCCTCGACGTCCCGGTGCGGGCGCAGAAGTAGCGGCCGAGCGGCCCGGCGGCCGAGGCCCGGCGCGCGAGCGGCCCAGCGGCCGGGCGGTCCGGCGGGACCGCCCGTCGCGCCTGCGTCCGGACAGCAAAGAGCCCCGGACCGTGAGGTCCAGGGCTAGTGCTCCCTGCTGCTGTTACTCAGCGCTTCGGGGGTACTGCGCGCTGCGGCTCGGGGGCGGGAGATGCGTACGCGGTGTACGCGCCGCCAAGCTCAGGCTGTGTGCGGGGCGGGTGTCAGGCGGAGGCCTGACGGGCCCGGTTGCGGGCGGCGCGGCGCTTCATCGCGCGGCGCTCGTCCTCGCTGAGACCACCCCAGACGCCGGAGTCCTGACCGGACTCGAGCGCCCACTGCAGGCACTGCTCCATGACGGGGCAGCGGCGGCAGACGGCCTTGGCTTCCTCGATCTGCAGCAGCGCAGGACCGGTGTTGCCGATGGGGAAGAAGAGCTCGGGGTCTTCCTCGCGGCAAACGGCGTTGTGACGCCAGTCCATGGCTGCTACCTCTCCTTGGTATGACTGTGCAGGTTAGCTTGTGAATGTGAACGCTTTCACGAATCCCTCAACAAGTGAAGGGCCGACCGCCGAGTCTTCCCCGGCGTGGTCCTGTGTGTGAAGAGGGGTTCCGGTGATCAGTGGAGGCCGGTGTTGCGGGCCGTCCCGATCGCCACGTAGAGACTCGCAAACCTCAGCGGCGGATACAACCCCTTCCGGAAAGTTTTTTTTGATTCCTCGGTGTCGACTAGGTCACAGCCGTACTTCCATGGGGTGGATCCTGGTCTAAACGTTCGAGTGAAAGGACTTTCGCCCCTTCTGCTCACACAATCACACGCAGTGCACGGCGTACGCCTGTGAACGTCACGCTGGTGCGCAGTCCCAGGTGGTCTCCGTCCATCTGGAGAGGTAGGGGGACCTTCGAATGCAAGGTGAAGCGGGTCAGGTCGTGCAGGGACACCGCATGTCTGCCCTGGGGTCCCCGCTCGGGGGACGAAAGGAGCAACTGGGTCACATAGCGGGCAACCGCGGGGGTGGAGAGGCGGCTGAGGGCGAGTACGTCGAGACCCGTGTCGAACGAGGCCTTAGGTGACGCGTACACCGGGCGATTGCCCAGATAGGTCCACGGAACGGTATTGCAGACTATGGACAGCACCAGATCGGTGACCGGCTCGGCGCCGTCCCGCTCCAGGACGATCGTCCCGTGCCGGCGGTGCGGATCGCCGAGGAACTGGCGCATCGCCTGGCGGACGTAGAGCGCGTGCGTGGAGCGCTTCCCCCGCTCCCGGTGCTGCTCCACCCGCCCCACCACCCCGGCGTCGAAGCCCAGCCCCGCGTTGAACAGGAACCAGCGGGAGGGCACCGCCTCGTCCTCCGTGCCCGGCGTGCCCGAGGTCAGACCGAGCCCGACCGTGCGCTCCCGCCCGTCGCGCAGCGCGTCCAGCAGGGCGCCGGTCGCCTCGACGGGGTCGTTGGGCAGACCGAGGGCGCGGGCGAAGACGTTGGTGGAACCGCCGGGCACCACGGCGAGGCCGGGCAGGTGGTCGGGGTCGGGGCCGGCGTGCAGCAGGCCGTTGACGACCTCGTTCACCGTGCCGTCGCCGCCGAGCGCCACCACCAGGTCGATGTCGTCGCTCTGCGCCGCCAGCCGGCCCAGGTCGCGCGCGTGTCCGCGGTACTCCGTGGTGACCGCCTCGAGCTTCATCTCGCTCGCCAGCGCGTGGATGAGGACGTCGCGCGTGCGGGCACTCGTAGTGGTTGCCGCCGGGTTGACCACGAGAAGTGCACGCATGCAGGGCAGCGTACCTACTGGGGGGTACCCGGCACAGGCCGGGTAGGGAACGGGTAAGAGATAGGGCCGTGACCCTCGACACGGGGGCTCAGCGCACGAGGATGCCGGGTGCCGGGGGCGCACGGCGTCGAGCAGTGGGGTGCACGGCACCGGGCCCTGAGGTGCACGGCACCGGGCCCTGAGGTGCACGGCACCGGGCCCTGGGGGCCTGGCGGGCCGAGGGCTACCCTTCAAGGGTGACCAGTGAGCAGACCCCCGACGCCCCGCGCACCGGCCGCGCCGCGCGGTCCGGCCCGCCCGCGCAGACCCCCGGGACCGCGCCCGCCGAGCCCACCGCGCCCGTCGCGGGAGAGCGCCCGCGCCGCCTGACGTACGCCGCCGCGCTCGTCGCCCTGGAAGGGCTGGCGCTGGTCGTCGCCGGGCTGTGGATGCTGGTGCTCGGCGTCGCCGGTAACTCGGACGACCGGCAGCAGGCCGTCACCGGGGGCATCACCCTCGTCGTGCTGGCGCTGCTGCCGCTGCTCGCCGCGCGGGGCCTGCTGGCCCTGCGCAGCTGGAGCCGGGGGCCGGCCGTCATCACCCAGATCATGGCGTTGCCCGTCGCCTACAACCTGCTCCAGGCCGACAGCGTGGCCATCCCGGCCGGCATCGTCCTCGGGGTGGTGGCGATCGCGGCGCTGGTCCTGCTCATCAACCGCGAGACGACCCGGGCCCTGGGGATCCGGGGGCCGGGCCGGGCGCAGGACGAGGAGCCGCCGGCCGGACAGCAGAGGAGCGCGGGCCGCAAGTAGGCCGCGCGAGGGCCGGCCCACCGGCCGGCCCGGACACCCTCCCGCCCGGCTGCCGGGCGGGGGACCTACTCCTCCACCAGCAGCTTCTCCCGCAGCTGGGCCAGCGTGCGGGCCAGCAGCCGGGAGACGTGCATCTGCGAGATGCCGACCTCCTGCGCGATCTGCGACTGGGTCATGTTGCCGAAGAAGCGCAGCAGCAGGATCCGCTTCTCGCGCGGGGGCAGGTCCTCCAGAAGCGGCTTGAGCGACTCCCGGTACTCCACGCCCTCCAGCGCCTCGTCCTCCGCGCCGAGGGTGTCGGCGACCGCGGGGGACTCGTCGTCGGTGTCGGGGACGTCCAGCGACAGCGTGGAGTAGGCGTTCGCCGACTCCAGGCCCTCCAGGACCTCCTCCTCCGAGATGGCCAGCTTCTCGGCGAGCTCGTGCACGGTCGGGGAGCGGCCGTGCAGCTGGGACAGCTCGGCGGTGGCCGTGGTCAGCGCCAACCGCAGCTCCTGGAGGCGCCGCGGCACGCGGACCGCCCAGCCCTTGTCGCGGAAGTGGCGCTTGATCTCGCCCACGACCGTCGGGGTCGCGTACGTGGAGAACTCCACCCCGCGGTCCGGGTCGAAGCGGTCGACCGACTTGATCAGGCCGATGGTGGCGACCTGGGTGAGGTCGTCCAGCGGCTCACCGCGGTTGCGGAAGCGGCGCGCGAGGTGCTCCACGAGCGGCAGGTGCATGCGGACCAGCTGGTTGCGCAGCTCCGCGTACTCCGCGCTGCCCTCCTTCAGCGCGCGCAGCTCGACGAACAGTGCCCGCGCCCCGCTGCGATCGTGAGGCTCGTGCCGGGTGCCCGGCACCACCGGTTCGTCGTCTCGCTCGTGCTCGCTCATCGTCCCGCCCGTCGCCCTCTGTCGAGCCGTCGCCCCCGACCGGCCGGGGGCGTCCCCGTCTGCTCCGTCCCGGGGCGCGGCCCGCACGGCACCCCGCCGTTCGTGCCGCGCGTCCGGGTCCGGGGTTCCGGCCTGCGCGGAGGTGTCCTCCGGATGCGGCCGGGCCTGCTCGGGGATGCCGTCGATGCCGTCCGCCATGCGTCGGGAACCGCCCGGAGGGACCGTCTCCTCCGCGGCCGGCAGCTCCCGTGTGCCGCGCTCCTCGTCCCGCACCGGACCGTCCCCGTCCCTCACGCCGGGCCGGGTCCGGCGCCGCGCTGTTTGTACAGGCTGATCGACACGGTCCGGTCCTCGTCGACGGCCGACGACACCTTGCCGGCGAGGGCCGACAGCACCGTCCAGGCGAAGGTGTCGCGCGAAGGGGCGTGCCCGTCCGTGGTCGGGGCCGAGACGGTGACCTCGAGCGAGTCGTCCACGAGCCGGAACACACAACTGAGCACCGAGCCGGGCACGGCCTGCTGGAGCAGGATCGCGCAGGCCTCGTCCACCGCGATGCGCAGGTCCTCGATCTCGTCCAGGGTGAAGTCCAAACGGGCCGCGAGGCCGGCCGTGGCCGTCCGCAGCACCGACAGGTAGGCACCCGCAGCCGGCAGCCGGACTTCCACGAAGTCCTGGTTCGCCACGGGCTCGCCTGCGATCTGGGACACCCTCACCTCCAAGGTGGTACAAGCTGTTCGGGGCCGGGGGTCGCCCCCCGGGTAACGCGAAGTGTGGTACAGCCGTGACGCTATCGCGCTCCCGACCGTACTGTCCCCGGGACCCCGACCCCTTGGTGTCACTCACAGTAAAGCTGTGGACACGCTCCGTGTCTAGGGGGTCTGCGGGCCCAAATGGGAATGGCGCGCGCCGGGTTGACGTACCCAGGCGTCAGACGCTCGAACCGTACCCGGTGCGGCCGCTTCCGCTCACACGAGGACGTGGTCCTCGAAGCACCAGCGCCAGCTCTCCCCGGGCTCGAAGGTCCGCATCACCGGGTGGCCGGTCTCGGCGTGGTGCCCGGTGGCGTGCCGGTTGGGCGAGGAGTCGCAGCATCCGACGTGCCCGCACGTCAGACACAGCCGCAACTGCACCGGGTGGGTACCGTCCCGCAGGCACTCCGGGCACGTCTCGCTCAGCGGTGCGGGCTCGGGGTGCGGCAGCGCGTCGATGTGCGTGCACTGTTTCATGATTGCCAGATTACGACGGTCGTGCGGAGGACCGCGCGGAAAACGAGGGTGGGCTGGACATGGACGTGATGCCACTGCTTCTGCTGGTGGCGGCGAGCGCGGCGATCGCCGCCGGGGCCCGGCGCACCCCGGTGCCGGCGCCCCTGCTGCTGGTCGCGGTCGGACTGGCGGTGTCGTACCTGCCCGGAGTGCCCGACTACACCCTCGACCCCGAGGTCGTGCTGCCGCTGCTGCTGCCGCCCCTGCTGTACACGTCGGCCGTCGACAGCTCCTACCTCGACCTGCGCGCCCAGACCCGGCCGGTGGCCCTGCTGTCCGTCGGGTACGTGCTGTTCGCCACCCTCGTCGTCGGCGCGGCGGCCTACCTGATCGTGCCGGGGCTGCCGCTGACCGCGGCACTGGTGCTGGGCGCCGTGGTGGCGCCGCCCGACGCGGTCGCGGCGACGGCGGTGGCCCGCCGGGTCGGGCTGCCGTCGCGGATCACCACGATCCTCCAGGGCGAGTCCCTGCTGAACGACGCCACCGCGATCACCGCGTACAAGGTGGCCGTCGCTGCCGCGGTGGGGGAGGGGGCGTCCTGGGCGGGCGGCATCGAGGAGTTCCTGATCGCCGCAGTCGGCGGCGTGGCCGTGGGCCTGGTCCTCATGGCACCGCTGCACTGGCTGCGCACGCACCTGCGCGAGGCGCTGATGCAGAACACCCTCTCGCTGCTCATCCCGTTCGTCGCCTATGCGACCGCCGAGCAGTTCCACGCCTCCGGGGTGCTCGCCGTGGTCGTCGTCGCGCTCTACCTCGGCCACCGCGCGTGGGAGGTCGACTTCGCCACGCGCCTGCAGGAGGAGGCCGTGTGGAAGATGGTCGCCTTCGTCCTGGAGTCGGCGGTCTTCGCCCTGATCGGCCTGCAGCTGCCGGTCGTCCTGCGGGGCCTCGGCGCCTACGAGGGCCTGGACGCCGCCTGGTACGCGGTCGTGCTGTTCCTGGTCGTCGTCGCGGTGCGCTTCGCCTGGGTGTACCCGGCCACCTTCCTGCCCCGGCTGCTGTCGGCACGCATCCGCGCGCGCGAGGAGAACCCGACCTGGCGGGCACCGGTCGTCATCTCATGGGCCGGCATGCGGGGCGTGGTGTCGCTGGCCATCGCCTTCTCCATCCCGCTGACCGTGGACCACGGCGAGGGCGCCTTCCCGCACCGCAACCTCATCCTGTTCCTGACCTTCACCACCGTGATCGGCACCCTGGTGGTGCAGGGGCTGACCCTGATCCCGCTGATCCACCTGCTGAAGTTCCCCGGCCGCGACCGGCAGGCCGAGACCCTCGCCGAGGCCAACGCCCAGGCCCAGGCGTCCCTGGCCGCCGAACAGCACCTCGGCGAACTCCTGTCCGACGAGCGCAACGCCCTGCCGCCCCCGCTCGCCGACCGGCTGCGCACGGTCCTGGAGCGCCGCCGCAACGCCGTATGGGAGCGCCTCGGGCAGACCAACCCGGTCACCGGCGAGACGGTCGACGACACCTACCGCCGCCTGTCCCGGGAGATGATCAGCGCCGAGCGCGCGGTCTTCGTCCGCCTGCGCGACGGCCGCTACATCGACGACGAGATGCTGCGCACGTTGCTGCGCAGGCTGGACCTGGAGGAGGCGGCGGCGTACCGCGAGACGACGTAGCCCGGCCCGTGCGGTGACGGCGCCGTCGCTCAGCCGGTGAAGGGCGCCCCGGTGACCACGGCCGCCACCGTCGTGCCGGGGGCGAAGGCGCCCTCCTCGGTGAGGACCAGCAGGGCGTACAGCAGCTTGGCGACGTAGACGGGCTCGACGGGCAGGCCGTGGCGCCGGCCGAAGTCCGCGGCGAACGACGCGAGCGCGGGCGTGGTGCGCGCGTAACCGCCGCAGTGGAAGCGCTCGTCCAGGCTCCACGCGCCGCGCGGACCGCCGAATGCGTCGGCCTGCAGCGCCCGTATCTCCCCTGCGAGGAAGCCGCCCTTGAGGACCGGGATGCCGAGCGCCCGCCGGCCGGGGCCGAGGCCGGCCGCGAGTCCGGCCAGCGTGCCGCCCGTGCCGCAGGCGACGGCGGCCACGTCGGCGTGGTCGCGCAGTTCCTCACCGAGCGCGGTGCAGCCGCGCACCGCCGCCGCGTTGCTGCCGCCCTCCGGGATCACGTGGGCGTCCCCGGCATTCGCCGAGCGCAGGATCGCGGCGAGCGCGTCCGGCTCGTGCTTGTGGCGATACGTCGACCTGTCGACGAAGTGCAGCCGCATGCCGTCGGCCGCGCAGCGGGCCAGGGAGGGGTTGAGGGGACGGCCGGCCAGCTCCTCGCCGCGCACCACCCCCACCGTGGGCAGCCCGAGGAGGCGGCCCGCGGCGGCGGTGGCCCGCAGGTGGTTGGAGTAGGCGCCGCCGAAGGTGAGCAGCGGGCGGCCCGCCGCGGCCCGCAGGTTGGGGACGAGCTTGCGCCACTTGTTGCCGACGAGGTCCGGGTGGATCAGGTCGTCCCGCTTCAGCAGCAGCCGCACCCCGCGCCGCGCGAACCGCTCGTCGGCCACCTCCTCCAAGGGGGACGGCAGCCGCGGGGCGAGGGAGTCGACGCTGGTCACGCACCCATTGTGGCGCGCCCTCGCGGGGGCGGGGACGGGCCACGGGCGTCCCCCGTCCCGGCCGCGTCACTTCAGCCGGGCCCGGATCCGCTCGCGCAGCCACGTCATGGAGAAGCCCCGCGGGTCCACCTTGCCGGGCTGCCACTCCCGGTGGCCGATGACCGACCGCTCCGTCCAGCCGTGGTGGCGGCACACCGCCGCCGCGGCCCGCTCGACCGCCTCCAGCTGCGCCGGCGGCCAGGGGTCCTCGCCGTCGCCGAGGTTCTCGCACTCGAAGCCGTAGAAGTAGCGGTTGCCGTCGGTGTTCGCCTCGTTGTCCGGCGGCAGCCCCCTCTCCGCGATCACCGCGCGCAGGACGTCGTCGTCGCCGAGCCCGGCGTGGTTGGCGCGGCCGTGGCCGACGAGGTGGACGGTGCCGTCCTTGGTGATCACGCCGTGGCACAGTGGCCCCGGCAGGTCGTCGTACCCGGTGCGGCACAGCCCCACCGTCCGCGCGGATCCGTGGGTCACCGTGTGGTGGATCATCACGCCGTGGACGGGCCCCCAGGGGCCCTTGTGGTTGCGGTTGTGGTGTCGCCAGTCGCCGACCTCGACGACGTCGACACCCTCGGCCCTCAGCCGGTGCAGGAAGTCGTCCGCGGACAGGGGAGTGGCCATGCCGCCTCCTTCGTGCCGTTCCCACGGCGGCCGCGGGACGCGGCCGCCTGGTAGCGCTTCTACCGGAGACGGCCCGGGGCGGGCACCTCGCTCGGTCAGGTCCGGTCCGATACGGACAGTCTCGGCATCCGTGCAGGCCGGAGGGGGTTCCAGCGGCCCGGGGAAGGGCCCGCGGAGAGGGCGGGTCCTCCTGTCTTCCCAGTCGGCGGACGGCCCAACCCCGCTCTTTCGTGTAATAGCACCGGCACCGTGCGTGCTGGAACGCTGAGGGGGAGATCGATACCGGGCGCAGCACGGCCCCGGTGCGAAGGTGCGTCACGGGAGGGCAGTTCTCTATGTCGGTAGGCGAAGAGGTCCGCACGGAGCAGGGCAGGCCGCAGCAGAGCCTCGGCACCGCGGCCGCGCGGAACCTGGCCACCACCACCAAGTCCGTACCGCAGATGCAGGAGATCAGCTCCCGCTGGCTGCTGCGGATGCTGCCCTGGGTCGACGTCCACGGCGGCGCCTACCGGGTGAACCGGCGCCTGACGTACGCGGTCGGCGACGGCCGCATCACCTTCGTGAAGACCGGGGACCGCGTCGAGGTGATCCCCGCGGAGCTGGGCGAACTCCCCGCGCTGCGTTCCTACGACGACATCGACGTCCTCGGCGAGCTCGCCCAGCGCTGCCGGCAGCGGGAGGTCGGCCCCGGCGAGGTCATCGCCTCCTTCGGCAGCCCGACCGACGAGGTGTACCTGCTGGCCCACGGCCGGGTCGAGAAGGTCGGCACCGGCCCCTACGGCGACGACCAGGTGCTCGGCGTCCTCGCCGACGGCGCCCACTTCGGCGACCAGGCGCTCCTCGACGCCGACGCCATCTGGGAGTACACCGCCCGCGCGGCCACCGCCTGCACCGTGCTCACCCTGTCCCGCAGCGACTTCGAACAGGTCCAGGAGCGCGCGGACTCGCTGCGGGAGCACGTCCAGCGGCAGCGCTCGATCCCGGAGCAGCGCACCAACCGCCACGGCGAGAAGGAGGTCGCCCTCGCCTCCGGCCACTCCGGCGAGCCCGATCTCCCGCATACCTTCGTGGACTACGAGGCCCGGCCGCGCGAGTACGAGCTGAGCATCGCCCAGACCGTGCTGCGCATCCACACGCGGGTGGCCGACCTCTACAACCAGCCGATGAACCAGACCGAGCAGCAGCTGCGGCTCACGGTCGAGGCGCTGAAGGAGCGCCAGGAGCACGAGCTGGTCAACAACCGCGAGTTCGGCCTGCTGCACAACTGCGAGTACGACCAGCGGATCCAGCCGCACGACGGCGTGCCCAGCCCCGACGACATGGACGAGCTGCTCAGCCGCCGGCGCGGCACCAAGCTCTTCCTCGCCCACCCGCGCGCGATCGCCGCGTTCGGCCGCGAGCTCAACAAGCGCGGACTGGTCCCGGAGACCATCGACGTCGGCGGCAACCGGATCCCGACCTGGCGCGGCGTGCCCCTCTACCCGTGCAACAAGATCCCGGTCACCGAGGCCCGGACCACCTCGATCATCGCGATGCGCCTCGGCGAGCAGGACCAGGGCGTCATCGGCCTGCGGCAGTCCGGCATCCCGGACGAGATCGAGCCGAGCCTGTCGGTGCGGTTCATGGGCATCAACGAACAGGCCGTCATCAACTACCTGGTCACGGCGTACTACTCGGCCGCCGTCCTGGTCCCGGACGCCCTCGGCGTCCTGGAGAACGTCGAGGTGGGCCGCTGGCGCTGACCCCCGCGGCCCGCGCGCCCCGCTCCCGCCCCCCGGGCGGGGGCACCGCGGGTGCCCGTGCCGTACCCCGGCGCCGCCCGCGCCACCGCCCGCGGACCCTGCGAGGGAGACCACGTGACCGACTTCGTCTCGGAGAGCAGACCGACGAGCCCCTGGGACGGACAGGAAGCCACCGCGATCCTGGTCGGCGCCCGGACCGCGGTCGACCCGGAGCTGCGCGCGGCGCTCGACGCGCTGCCCACCGGGATGCGCAGGGTCGCGCGCTACCACTTCGGCTGGGAGCACGCGGACGGCACCGTGGCGACGGGAAACGCCGGCAAGGCCGTCCGGCCCGCGCTGGTCCTCACCGCGGCGGCCGCGCTCGGCGGTCCCGCGGCCCGTGCGGCGGCCGCGCGGGCGGCCGCGGCGGTCGAACTCGTGCACAACTTCACGCTGTTGCACGACGACGTGATGGACCGGGACACCACCCGCAGACACCGGCCCACCGCCTGGACGGTGTTCGGCGTCCCCGACGCGATCCTGGCCGGCGACGCCCTGCACGCCCGGGCCCTCGGACTGCTCGCCGCCGATCCGCACCCGGCGTCCGCGGCGGCCGTCGCACGGCTCGCGGCCTGCGTGGTCGAGCTGTGCGAGGGCCAGCAGGTCGACACCGCCCTGGAGCAGCGCCACCCCGGCGAGGTCACCCTCGACGAGGTGCTCACCCTGGCCGAGGCCAAGACCGGCGCGCTGCTGGGCTGCGCCTGCGCCGTGGGCGCGCTGTACGCGGGGGCGGCGCCCGGGGACGTGGACGCGCTGGACGCGTTCGGCCGTGAAGCGGGGCTCGCCTTCCAGCTCATCGACGACGTGATCGGCATATGGGGCGACCCCCGGCACACGGGCAAGCCGGCCGGCGCCGACCTCGCCGTCCGCAAGAAGTCCCTGCCAGTGGTGGCCGCGCTGACCTCCGGCACCCCGGCGGCGGCCGAACTCGCCGAGCTGTACGCCCGGCCGTACGCGGCCGCGGACCTGGAGCGCACGGTGCTGGCCGTCGAGCGGGCGGGGGGCCGCGACTGGGCGCAGGCCCAGGCCGCCGACCGCATGGCCCGCGCGGTGTACGAGCTGACCCGGGCGATCCCGGAGCCGGAGACGGCGGGCGGCCTGCTGGCCCTCGCGGAGTTCGTGACCCGGCGCAGCGTCTGACGCCCGGCACCCGACCCCGGGCCTCCGGTGCGGTGCGGCCCTGACACCGCACGGCCACCGGGAACCCGGACCGGCGGGTCCCGCGCATCCCCATCGGTCGCGGGGCTCACCGGGCTCAGCCCTGCTTGCGGGTCCTGGACCTCAGCCCTCCGGCACCACCGTCGCCACGATCCGCTCCACCAACCCCTCGGGCACCTCCACCCCGGGCAGTACCCCGTCGAGCACCCCCGGCAGGGTCAGGTGCTCCAGGATCAGCCCCAGCATGGCCAGGTAGAGGACGACGACCGTGCCGTCGCCGCCGGGCAGCCCCGCGTCACGGTGGAAGGCGATGCCGAAGTCCACCTCCCCGCGCACCGACGCGGTGAACGAGGTCCGCAGTTCGGGGCGTCGGGTGGCCTCCAGGCGCATCTCCAGCAGGGCGAGGTAGCCGGTGCGGTCCCGCACCACCCGGGACATCAGGTCCCGCATCAGCGCGGTGACCAGGGAGCGGTCCCGGGGCCTGGTCATCAGCTCCCCGAGCACGTCGGGGTCCGGCGCGAGCCGTGCGTGCAGGCGGGCGTCGATCTGGCGCAGCAGGTCGTCGCGCGAGGCGAAGTAGTTGGAGGCCGTGCCGACCGGCACCCCGCCCGCCGTGTCCACCGCGCGGAACGTCAGCCCGCGCGCCCCTTCCTGCGCGAGCACCGTGATCCCGGCGTCCACCAAGGCCGCCCTGCGCTCCGGATTGCCCGCCATGCGGCACCCCTCATCTCGTGCGTGCGGGGAACATCGTCCCAGCCCTTGCCACCACTACATCTGAAGTACTATAACTGAAGCACTACAACCGCAGTGGTTGTGGGTGCGGCCTACGAAACGAGATCCGCTTGCGAAAGCTCACCTACTTCGTCGCCTGTTCGCTCGACGGGTTCATCGGTGACCCCGACGGTGACGCCACGGCGATGATGTCCTTCCTCGACGAGGAGTTCCTGCAGTACCTGCGCACGGAGGCGCCGGACACCCTGCCCACCGCCGCCCGGCGGGCCTTCGGCATCGACGACCGGCCGAACGAGCGGTTCGACACGGTCATCCAGGGACGCGGCAGCTACGAGGTCGGGCTGAAGGAGGGGATCACCAGCCCCTACGCCCACCTCCGCCAGTACGTCGCCTCCCGCACGCTGGGCGTCTCGCCCGACCCGGCCGTGGAAGTCGTCGCGGACGACGTGGTCGGCACGGTCCGCGCGCTGAAGGCGGAGGAGGGCGCCCTGGGCATCTACCTCTGCGGCGGTTCCCGGCTCGCCGGTGAACTGCTCGGCGAGGTGGACGAGTTGGTCATCAAGACGTACCCCCTGGTCTACGGCCGCGGGATGCCGATGTTCGGCACGTCCGGCGTCGACGCCACCGCGTTCGCGCTGGACGGGGTGCGCACGTTCGGCAACGGCGCGCTGGTGCGGACGTACCGCAGGAAGCGCTGAGGCGCGGGCCGTCCTACGCTGGGGCCATGGACAGGGAAGAGCGCGTCTGTCCGGCCTGCGGACAGTCCGTCGAGACGGTCGTGCGGCGGTACAAGACCCTCGGCGCCTGGGTGCCGCGCTGGGGTCCCGGCCCGTGTCGCAACCCCGGGTGCGAGGCGTACCGGGCGGAGGACGGCGAGGACGCCCCGCACGCCACGCACACCCCGCACACCGAGCCGGAGCGCAGGCCCGTGGGTGCCGAGGAGCCGGACCCGCCCGTGGAGCCCGAGGCGTACGGGGAGGCGGCGGGGCGGTCCTGACCGGCCGCGGTGCCGTTCCGCCCCGGGCGCCCGGTGCGCGTCCCGCGCGGTAGCGTGCGCCCATGACCAGCGAAGAGCCCCCCGTCCTGCACATCACCGAGCGCCGGCTCTGGGAGGCGGCCCGCGACCGGGGCGACTACACGTGGTCCACCCGGGGCCGCACCCTGGAGGAGGAGGGCTTCATCCACTGCTCCACCCGCGCCCAGCTCCCGCGCGTCGCCGCCTTCCTGTACGGCGCCCCGGACGCGCCCGACGACCTGGTGGTGCTGGTCGTCGACCCGGCCCGGCTGGACGTCCCGCTGGTGTACGAGGCCGTGGAGCCGGGTGGTGAGGAGTTCCCGCACGTCTACGGGCCGATCCCGGTCGGCGCCGTGGTCGAGGTGGAGGACTGGCACTGACCGCGGGCGCACCCCCGCCGGGCCGGCCCTAGGGAGTGTCTTGCCGATCACGCCGGGCTCGCGGCGTCTGGCACCGCACCTCGCCGCGTTGTCGTCGGTTTCCCCCGCTCTCGGCTCCGCTCGAGCGGGAGGGGCCCCCACCGCTCCGCATCGCCGCCCTCCTCCGCCTTGCGATGCACGGCACCAGACGCCGCTCCCTGATCCAGCCTGATCGACAAGACACCCCCTAGGAGGCGGCCGGCAGGCCGCCGGTCTCCGGGTCGCGGCCGGTCAGGCAGTAGGTGCCGCCCGTCGGGTCCCGCATCACGGTCCAGTGCGGCTGCTCGGCGACGAGGACCGCGCCGAGCCGCTCGTGCTGGGCCCGTACGCCCGCGACGTCCGCGCCGCAGGCCAGGTCCAGGTGGGCGGAGGCCGGGCGCTCGGCGTCCAGCCGCTGGAGCAGCAGCCGCACGGGCAGTCCGGCGGGCGGCGCGACCACGTGGAACTCGGGCCGGGACCCCGCCCGGGACGTCCAGTCGGGCAACAGGCTGCTCCAGAAGGCGACTTCGGCGTCGTAGGCGGACGGCGGGACGTCCAGGCAGACCTGGTCCAGGCGGCTGCCGGCCACCACCGGCGGCCGTACCGCCTCCCCGAGCCACGGCACCGCGCAGAACAACTGCCCACCCGGTGAGGCGAGGACGGTCCAGTCGTCGTGCGGGGCGACCGGCCGCGCCCCCAGTGCCCGGGCCCGCTCGACGAGCCCCGGCACGTCCTCGGCGCAGAGGTCGAGGTGGGCGCCCCCGTCACCGCCGTCGACGCCCTGCAGCTTCACGCAGGGGTCGGTGCCGTCGGTGAGGAGGGTGGCGAACTCCCCGTGGTCACCGCGGGGTTCGGACAGCCGCGTGCCGGTCACGGCCGTCCAGAAGGCACCGGCGGACGCGAGCCGCTCGCGGGGTCGGTCGACGAACGCGTACACCCAGCGCACGTCCGCGCTCTCAGCCGAGGTCACGTCCCCAGGATGACACGAGGGTTCGCCTCCCCTTCGCCCGGCATTGGCCTCGCTCTGCTTGCCTGGGGGGATGGATCACATCACCTTCCTGGTGGCGGTGGTCATCGTCACGGCGCTGGCCTTCGACTTCACCAACGGATTCCACGACACGGCGAACGCGATGGCCACCTCCATCGCCACCGGTGCGCTCGGTCCCAGAACGGCCGTCCTGATCAGCGGGGTCCTCAACGTCGTCGGTGCCTTCCTGTCAACCGAGGTGGCCCGGACCATCTCCGGCGGCATCGTGGACGACACCCTGGTCACCCCCGGGATGATCTTCGCGGGGCTGATCGGCGCGATCCTGTGGAACCTGCTGACCTGGCTGGTCGGCCTGCCGTCGAGTTCGTCCCACGCGCTGTTCGGCGGGCTCGTCGGGGCGGTCTGGGTCGGGGCGGGTTCCCACGGGGTGCACGTCGACAAGGTGGTCGAGAAGGTGATCGTCCCGGCGCTGGTCTCGCCCCTGGTGGCGGGCGTCGCGGCCCTGGTCGCCACCTACGGCGCGTACCGGCTCACGGCACGGGCCCGCCGCAAGCCGGTGGCCGACGGCTTCCGGTACGGGCAGATCGCCTCCGCCTCGCTGGTCTCGCTGGCGCACGGCACCAACGACGCGCAGAAGACGATGGGCGTCATCACCCTGACCCTGATCTCGGCGGGTGCGCTCGGCCACGACGCCGGTCCGCCGCTGTGGGTCATCGGCGCGGCGGGGCTCTCCATCGGCCTGGGCACCTACCTGGGCGGCTGGCGCATCATCCGCACGATGGGCAAGGGGCTGACGGAGATCAAGCCGCCGCAGGGCTTCGCCGCCGAGACGGCGTCCACCACGGTCATCCTCACCTCCGCCCACCTGGGCTTCGCCCTGTCCACCACCCAGGTGGTCTCCGGCAGCATCCTGGGCGCCGGGCTCGGCCGCCGGCTCGCCGAGGTCCGCTGGGGCGTCGCCGGCCGGATGCTGGTCGCCTGGCTGGTCACGCTGCCGTCGGCGGCCCTGGTCGGCGGTCTCGCCGCGAGCGTCGTCACCCACGGCGGCAACGCCGGCGCGGCCGTCGTCGCGCTGGTCGGCGCCGCCCTCGCCGCCGGCATGGTGCTGCTCTCGCGCCGCAACCCGGTGCACGCGGCCAACGTCAACGACAGCCACGAGGTCCGCATCGGCAACCCGACGCCGGCCCACGTCGGCACGGCCGCCTGAGACGCGGGGAGCGGGAAGAGATGGAACTCGACTGGAGCGCCCTCGGCCAGGTGGCCGCGGTCAGCCTCGGCGTCACCGTCGCGGTGGTCGTCGTCTTCGCCCTCGGTGTCCTGGGCCTGTCCCGGGAGGAGGACGCGCGGCAGGGGGGCGGCGGCTCGTCCGCCCTCGGACGGGCCCAGGCGGCCCTGTGCTTCCTCGCGTGCGCCGCGGTGGTGGCGTACGGCATCTACCTGATCGTCCCCCAGTTCCACTGAGCTGCCGGGCCCGGCGCCCGGGGTTGGACACGCCGGGCCCGGGTGGCGCAGGATCGGGGGCATGATCAGGCCCGCCGGAGTGCACGACGTCCCCGAGATTCGCGCGATGGTCCGCGAACTCGCCGCGTACGAGCGGGCCGAGGAGCAGGCCCGCGCCACCGACGAGCAGCTGCGCCGGGCGCTGTTCGGCGACCCCCCGGCCGCGCACGCGCTGATCGCCGAGGACGACGCCACGGGGGAGACCGTGGGCTTCGCGCTGTGGTTCCCCCGGTTCTCGACCTGGACCGGCACCCGGGGCATGCACCTGGAGGACCTGTACGTACGGCCGCATGCCCGCGCCGCGGGCCACGGCAGGGCGCTGCTCGCCTCCCTCGCGGCCCGGTGCCGGCGTGACGGCTACGAGCGGTTCGAGTGGTGGGTGCTGGACTGGAACGAGCCGGCGATCGGCTTCTACAAGTCCCTCGGCGCCGAACTCCTCGACGAGTGGACGGTCTGCCGCCTCTCCGGCGGCCCGCTGGCGGACCTGGCCGCCCAGGCCCCGTCCGACGCCCCCTGAGGGCCCCCACGCACGGCGAAGGGGCCCGGCCGACTGCGACCGGGCCCCTTGCGGAGCCGCGTGAACCGCGGTGGTGCACCGACCGCGGTCGAACGGAAGACCTGGGCGTCAGGCCTGGTCAGGCCTTCTTGGTCTCCCAGAAGATCTTGTCGATCTCGGCGATGAGCTCCAGCGCCTTCTCACCGGTCTTCGGGTCCGTCGAGGCCTTGGCGGCCGACAGGGCCTTCAGCGTGTCGTTGACCAGCTGGTGCAGCTGCGGGTACTTCTCGAAGTGCGGCGGCTTGAAGTAGTCGCTCCACAGGACCGACACGTGGTGCTTGGCGAGCTCGGCGCGCTGCTCCTTGATGAACGTGGCGCGAGCCTGGAAGTGCGGGTCGTCGTTGGCGGCCATCTTCTCCTGGACGGCCTTCACGGACTCCGCCTCGATGCGGGCCTGGGCCGGGTCGTAGACACCGCAGGGCAGGTCGCAGTGCGCGCTGACCGTGACCTTGGGGGCAAACAGGCGGGAAAGCATGGAGCATTCCTTCCTCGTGATCGTCTTCTCAGGTGGGACATTACTCCCTGAGGGACCGGTTTTTGCGAGTGCCCCCTTGGGATTAGGACAAAAGTCCGGGGTCAGACTGGGACTGGTGGAGGAACGGACAGGGGAGGTGCCGGCGATGCCGGAGCCGTCGCAGGAGACCGGGCGCGGACGGGCGGCCGCCCCGTTCGGGCTGGCCGAGGTGTCCGGCCCGTCCATGGTGCCCACGCTGTACCACGGCGACCAGCTGCTGGTGCAGTACGGCGCCCGGGTGCGGCCCGGTGACGTCGTGGTGCTGCGCCACCCGTTCCAGCAGGACCTGCTGGTGGTCAAGCGGGCCGTGGAACGCCGCGACGGCGGCTGGTGGGTCCTCGGCGACAACGCGTTCGCCGGCGGCGACAGCACGGACTACGGCGCCGTCCCCGACGACCTGGTCCTCGGCCGGGTCCGCTTCCGCTACCGCCCGCCGAGGGGCGGCCGGCGCTCCCCGCTCGCGGTGCTGCGCTGGGCGCTGTCGGCGGCCAGGCCGGTGCTCTCGGACCGGTCGGCCTCCAGGCGCTTGCGGGCCCGGTAGGCGGCCACGTTCGCCCGGGTGGCGCAGCGGTCGGAGCAGTAGCGCCGGGAGCGGTTGGTCGAGGTGTCCAGGTAGGCGTTGCGGCACGGGGCCGCCTCGCACAGGCCGAGCCGGTCGACGCCGTACTCGGTCAGGTGGAAGGCGAGGCCCATCGCGGCGATGGCGGCGTAGCCGGCGGTCGCGTTCGACGGGTGGTCCGCCAGGTGCATGTGCCACAGCGGGCGGTCGTCCTCGTCGCGGTGGTCGTGCCCGGAGATCTGCGGGCTCACCGGGAACTCCAGCAGCAGCGAGTTCAGCAGGTCCACGGCCAGCGTCTCGTCGCCCCCGTCCGCCGCCTCGAAGACCGCGCGCAGCCGGGCCCGGACCGAGCGGAAGCGGGTGACGTCGGCCTCGGTGGCGCGCCGGGCCGCCGACTGGTTGCCGCCGAAGAGCTCACGGACGGCCTCGACCGTGGTCAGCCCGTCCGTGCCCCGGGCCGGCTCCTCGGTGTTGACGAGCCGGACGGCGTAGTCCGAGTAAAAGGCCAATTCCACTTGTCGTCCTTACGGAGGGGCCCCGTGGCCGAGGTACGGGCGGGTAACGGCTGGTGGTCCCTCCAGGGTATTACGGGTTGCCGGGGTCCCCGTCGCGGTCGCGGCGGCACGCCGAAGGGGCGGTACGGGACCCTTCCCGTACCGCCCCTTCGAGTCGCTCCGCCGGAGCCGCGCCTACAGCACCTTGGACAGGAACGCCTGGGTGCGCTCGTGCTGCGGGTTCGTCAGGACCTCGCGCGGGTCGCCCGACTCGACCACCACGCCGCCGTCCATGAACACCAGGCTGTCGCCCACCTCGCGGGCGAAGCCCATCTCGTGGGTGACGACGACCATCGTCATGCCCGACTCGGCGAGGTCGCGCATGACGTCCAGGACGTCACCGACCAGCTCCGGGTCGAGGGCCGAGGTCGGCTCGTCGAACAGCATCAGCTTGGGGTCCATGGCCAGCGCCCGGGCGATCGCCACCCGCTGCTGCTGACCGCCCGACAGCTGCGAGGGGTAGTTGCCGGCCTTGTCGGCCAGGCCGACCCGGTCCAGCAGCTCCCGGGCGCGCTCCCGGGCCTGGGACCGGCTCGCGCCCTTGACCTGGACGGGGGCCTCCATGACGTTGTCGAGGGCCGTCATGTGCGGGAACAGGTTGAACCGCTGGAACACCATGCCGATGTCCCGGCGCTGCAGCGCGACCTCGCTGTCCTTCAGCTCGTACAGCTTGTCGCCCTTCTGGCGGTAGCCGACCAGCTGGCCGTCGACGTAGAGCCGCCCGGCGTTGATCTTCTCCAGGTGGTTGATGCACCGCAGGAACGTCGACTTGCCGGAGCCGGAGGGGCCGATGAGGCAGAACACTTCGCCGGAGCGGACCTCCAGGTCGATGCCCTTGAGCACCTCCACCGCACCGAAGGACTTGTGGACGCCCTCGGCCTTCACCATGGCGTTCATGCGACGCTCCTCTTGCCGCCCACGCTGAACAGGTTGGCCTTGATCTTCTGCCACGGGGTGGGCGGCAGGCTGCGGGTCGAGCCGCGGGCGTAACGGCGCTCCAGGTAGTACTGGAAGACGCTGAAGATGCTGGTCATGACCAGGTACCAGATGGAGGCGACGAACAGCATCTCCATCACGGCGTACGACGTGGAGCCGATCGTGGAGGTGGCGCGCAGCAGCTCGTTGTACGTCACCGCGTAGACCAGCGACGAGGTCTTCAGCATGTTGATGAACTCGTTGCCGGTCGGCGGCACGATCACCCGCATGGCCTGCGGGATGACGATGCGGCGCAGGGTGCGGCCGTGGCTCATGCCGAGCGCGTGCGCGGCCTCCGTCTGGCCCTCGTCCACGGCCAGCAGGCCGGCCCGGCAGATCTCGGCCATGTACGCGGCCTCGTTCAGACCCAGACCCAGCAGGGCGCACATGAACGGCGTCATGACATCCGTCATCTCGTCCTTGTAGATCGGACCGAGGTTCAGCATCGGGAAGATCAGCGCCAGGTTGAACCACAGCAGCAGCTGGACGTAGACCGGCGTGCCGCGGAAGAACCAGATGTAGACCCAGGCGACCCAGCTCGTCACCGGGTTCTTCGACAGCCGCATCACGGCCAGCACGATGCCCAGGACCACGCCCATGACCATCGCGAGAACGCTGATCAGCAGCGTACGGCCGGCGCCCGCGAGGACGGTGGAGTCGAACAGCTTGTCGCCGACCGCGTTCCACTGGATCTTCTCGGCCGTGGCGAAGGCGTTGATCAGCAGGGCCACCAGGGCCAGCACCACGACGGCGCTGACGTAGCGGCCCCAGTGGCGCACCGGGATGGCCTTGATGGCCTCCGGAGGGACCCGGTCCGTGCCGGGGTCCTTGGCGACGGTGGCCGACGGCGTCGCGTCGGCCGGCGTCTTGTCGAACTTGTCAGTCACCGTGACTGCCCTTCAGTGCTTACGGGGACGGTCACTTGCCGCCGTTGACGGCGGCCTTGTCGAGGGAGCCGCTCTGGGCGCCCCACTTGTCGAGGATCTTCTTGTACGTGCCGTCCTCGATGATGGCGTTCACCGCGGCCTCGAGGGCGCTGGTGAGCTCCTTGTTGTCCTTGTTGACGGCGATGCCGAAGGGACCGGCGTCGACCTGCTCGCCGACCACCTGGAAGGCGTTGCCGCCGTCGGCCTTGCGGGCCAGGTCGACCGCGACCGGGTAGTCGTTGACGCCGGCGACCGCGCCGCCCGACTTCACGCGGGTCTGGGCCTCGGTGTCGTTGTCGAAGGACTCGATCGTGATCTTCTTCTTGCCGCCGTCCGTACAGGTCTTCGACTGCTTCTGCAGCGCCTGCTCGTACGTGGTGCCCCGCTGGACCGCCGCGGTCTGGCCGCACAGGTCCTCGATCGAGTTGATCTTCTTCGGGTTGCCCTTGGCGACGTACACGGCGGTGCCGGCCTTGAAGTAGTCGACGAAGTCGACGCCCGGGCCGAGCTTCTTGCCCTTCTCGTCCAGGCCGTTCTGGCGGGCCGGGGTGTCGGTGATCGAGGAGATCGCCACGTCGTAGCGGCCGGAGTTGAGCGACGTGATCAGGCCGTCGAACGAGCCGGAGGTGAACTGGAAGGTCACGCCCAGCTTCTCGCCCAGGGCTGCGGCGATGTCCGGGTCGACACCGACGATCTTGCCGCCCTCCTGGTACTCCATGGGGGCGTACTCGGCGTTGGTGCCGACCTTGATCACGCCCGCGTCCTGGACCTTCTTGGGCAGCTTGGAGAACAGGGGCGCGGCGTTGGCCTTGCCCGACTCGGAGGAGCCCCCGTCGCCGCCGCTGTCGGTCTGGTCACCGCACGCGGTGAGCAGCAGGGCGCCCGCCACCGCGAGGGAGCCGACCGCTGCCAGGCGGGTACGCGTGGCGGTCTTGGAGCGGGTGGAGCGTGCGGTCATGGTGGGTTCCTCCGGCGGATGGATGAGGTGCCGATGGTCACGGCGATTGCCGATGGGTCGACGAGAACACACACCTTCGGGTGTCGCGACCTCGTGTGATTACGGCATCTTGCCATTCGGACTACGCCATTCAGGGGGGCAGCCATGTCAAAATCGGATAACGGGCGACACCCGAACTGCACCAGTCCGCTCCATCATGACCGGATCTTCTGCGGGAATCCCTCCTTCCGGCCGGAAAATCTCCGGCGCGACGTCCGATCCGCTCACAGCTGCCGCTTTTCAGCCGATGCCCCGAGCGCAGGTCAAGGGTTTGTCCAGTTCCTGGCCGTATTTTTCCCATGAGTCATGTCACTGGAAGAGGACGGTCCTGTCTCCTCCGGGTGTGCCTGGGGGCGCGCCGGTCGGAACCCCGTGGGGCTCTGTCGGACGTCCACAGTTCATGGGATGTGACCTTGCACCGAATGGACTCGTCCTCGGCGCCGTCCGTCCGGTAAGAAGGTGATTCACACCCCTCATCCGGGGCTCAGGGCGCGTGTGCGGCGCGCCGTCGTGCACCCGCCCGTATGCATCGACAGGGCGGTGCGCGGTCCCGCCCGCTCCTCAACCAGGAGCGGCCACCCTCAACCATGCAGAGCTAAGGGGTACAACACAGTGGCAGCGGAGATCGTCAATCCTCGCAGCGAGAGCACGTCGGACACGGGACCGGAGGGCGGTGCGGAGCCCCTCGACCCCTTCGATCCGGCGTTCGCGCTGCACCGCGGCGGCAAGATGGCCGTGCAGGCCACCGTCCCGATCCGTGACAAGGACGACCTGTCCCTGGCGTACACGCCCGGCGTCGCGCGGGTGTGCACCGCGATCGCGGAGCAGCCGGAACTGGTTTACGACTACACCTGGAAGTCCTCCGTCGTCGCGGTCGTGACGGACGGCACCGCCGTCCTCGGCCTCGGTGACATCGGCCCGGAGGCGTCCCTCCCGGTCATGGAGGGCAAGGCCATCCTGTTCAAGCAGTTCGGCGGCGTGGACGCCGTTCCGATCGCGCTGGACTGCACGGACGTCGACGAGATCGTCGAGACCGTGGTCCGCCTCGCGCCGTCCTTCGGCGGCGTCAACCTCGAGGACATCTCGGCGCCCCGGTGCTTCGAGATCGAGCGCAGGCTCCAGGAGCGGCTCGACATCCCGATCTTCCACGACGACCAGCACGGCACGGCGGTCGTCACGCTCGCCGCGCTGCGCAACGCGGCCCGGCTGAGCGGGCGGACCCTCGCCGACCTGCGGGCCGTCATCTCCGGCGCCGGCGCGGCCGGTGTGGCCATCGCCAAGATGCTGATCGAGGCCGGCATCGGCGACGTGGCGGTGGCGGACCGCAAGGGTGTCGTCTCCGCGGACCGGCAGGACCTCACGCCGGTCAAGCGTGACGTCGCCGGGTTCACCAACAAGGCCGGGCTGACCGGGTCGCTGGAGGACGCGCTGGCCGGCGCCGACGTCTTCATCGGCGTCTCCGGCGGTACGGTCGCGGAGGCCGCGGTGGCCTCCATGGCCGCGGGCGCCTTCGTGTTCGCGATGGCCAACCCGAACCCGGAGGTGCACCCCGAGGTCGCCCACAAGTACGCGGCGGTCGTCGCCACCGGGCGGTCGGACTTCCCCAACCAGATCAACAACGTGCTGGCCTTCCCGGGCATCTTCGCCGGGGCGCTGCAGGTGCGGGCCTCCCGGATCACCGAGGGGATGAAGATCGCGGCGGCCGAGGCGCTGGCCGGGGTCGTCGGCGACGACCTCGCGGCGGACTACGTGATCCCGTCGCCGTTCGACGAGCGGGTCGCCCCCGCGGTGACGGCGGCGGTGGCCGCGGCCGCGCGCGCGGAGGGCGTCGCGCGCCGCTGACACCCGCGCACGCCGGCTGAGACGGCCCCGCCTCCCCGGCGGGGCCGTTTCGTGCGCCCGGTACGGCGGCCGGCCCGGTGGCAAGAGGGCGTGTGTCACACCGGGGGCTGGTTCCGGCGGGGCGGGACGGGACCTATCGTCGGCTGCATGTTCGCTGTCTACGCCGCCCGTATCGACCGTGACCAGCCGCTGAGCGGCCTGGAGTCGGGGGAGCGTCCGGCCCCCGAGGCCCGGCCCGGATGGAGCACCGTCCAGGTCAGGGCCGCCTCCCTCAACCACCACGACCTCTGGTCGCTCCGGGGCGTCGGCCTGCCCGAGGGGCGCCTGCCGATGATCCTGGGCTGCGACGCCGCCGGTGTCGACGAGGACGGCAACGAGGTCGTCCTGCACTCCGTCATCGGCCAGACCGGCCACGGGGTCGGCCCGGACGAGCCTCGCTCCATCCTCACCGAGCGCTACCAGGGCACCTTCGCCGAGCAGGTCGCCGTGCCGACCTGGAACGTCCTGCCCAAGCCGAAGGAGCTGTCCTTCGCGGAGGCCGCCTGTCTGCCCACCGCCTGGCTCACCGCGTACCGCATGCTCTTCACCAACGCCGGCGTGCGCCCCGGTGACTCGGTGCTGGTGCAGGGCGCCGGCGGGGGCGTCGCCACCGCGGCGATCGTCCTCGGCAAGGCGGCCGGGCTGCGGGTCTTCGCCACCAGCCGCGACGAGGCCAAGCGCAAGCGGGCCGTCGAGCTCGGGGCCGTCGAGGCGGTCGAGCCGGGTGCCCGGCTGCCCCAGCGCGTGGACGCGGTCATCGAGACCGTCGGTGCCGCGACCTGGTCCCACTCGGTGAAGTCGCTGAGGCCCGGCGGCACGCTGGTCATCTCCGGCGCGACCAGCGGCGACCGGCCCTCGCACGCCGAACTGACCCGGATCTTCTTCCTCGAGCTCAAGGTCGTCGGCTCCACCATGGGCACCAAAGACGAGCTGGAGGACCTGCTCGCCTTCTGCGCCGCCACCGGGGTGCGGCCCGTCATCGACGAGGTGCTGCCCCTCGACCGGGCCCGCGAGGGCTTCGAACGGCTGGCGTCCGGCGACCTGTTCGGGAAGATCGTGTTCACCAACTCCTGAGCGGCGGCTCGGGGTTCGGCGCGGGCGGGTCCGGGTGTCCGGGCCCGCCTTTTCCGTGCGCGATGTGTCAACCGTGGTTGACATGAGCCAAGTGTCAACGTAGGTTGACGTCATGACCGAAGCAACGGATCTCGCCGAGCGCGCCGGTGACCGCGATCCACGGGTCGGACTGCGCGCCGTCGCCGCCCTGCGCAGGGTGCTGGAGCAGTTGGAGGCGGTGCAGGTGCGCAGCGCGCGCAACCAGGGCTGGTCGTGGCAGGAGATCGCCGCGGAGCTCGGAGTCAGCAGGCAGGCCGTGCACAAGAAGTACGGGAGGCAGTGATGTTCGAGCGGTTCACCAAGGACGCCCGGGACGTGGTCCGGGGCGCGGCGGAGCACGCCGAGCGGGCCGGTGCCCCGGCGGTCGACGCCGAGCACCTGCTCCTCGCCCTGCTCGACCGCGGGCCGAGCCGTGCCTCCTTCGCGCTGGCCGCCCTGGGCGTGGCCGACCGCGGGGACTCCGTACGGGACGCCCTGGACGAGGCCCGGCGGCGTGCCGGGCTGTCGCGGGCCGACGCCGACGCCCTCGCCGGCCTCGGCATCGACGTCTCGGAGATCGTCGCCCGGGTGGAGGAGGTGCACGGGGCCGGCGCGATGTCCGGCGGGCGTGCGGGCCGGGGCCGGCCCTCGGGCCGCCGCCCGTTCGGGCGGGGTGCCAAGGACGTCATCGAGAAGTCCCTGCGGATGGCCCTGGCCCGCAAGGACCGGCACATCGGCGACGAGCACCTGCTGCTCGCCCTGACCGTGCGCACCGACGTGGTGGCCGAGGTCCTCGCCGACCACGGCGTCACCCACGCGTCCCTGACCCGCGTCCTCGGCGAGGGCGGGGGCGAGGGCGGGGGCGAGGGCCGGGACGGTCGGGGCACGGCGAAGGCGGGGTGAGGGCGGCTCCGGTGAGGGCGGGGTGAGGGCGGTTCCGGTGAGGGGCTGCCCCGCACCGGAGCCGCCCGTCCCTCAGGGCTTCGGCGACCTCAGCAGCGCTCCGATGTGGGCCGCCGCCGTCGACAGGTGGCGGCGGGCCTGAAGGAGCTGGTCGTCCGTGACCCCGTGGTCGCGGGCCGCGTCACGGATGTCGTCGCGGAAGCGGTCCAGGAGGCGGTCCAGGTCACGGACCGGGTCGCCGCCGGACGGCTCGTGGGCCCAGGAGGGCGCGTACTCGGCGGGGAAGTCCTCCGGGGTGGAGGAGTAGTCCGCCGGACGGGACGCCTCTGACGCGGACGCCGCCGTGCGGGAGCCCTCCGCCGTGGGGGAGCCCTTCGTCATCCGGGAGTCCTCGGCCGTACGGGAGTGCTCAGCCGTACGGCTGTCCTCCGTGGGGCGGGAGGCGTCCGGGCCGGCCGAGTGCTCCTGGCGGGTCCACGGCCGCTCGGTGTCGGGGCGGCCGAAGCCGAAGTCCTTGCCGAAGTCGCCCAGGCCCTTGCCCCAGTCCTTCCCGAACTCGCCGACCTCCTTGACGAGTTCGCTCAGTCCCTCGCGCACCCCGGTCGGCCAGTCCCCGCGCGCGAAGTGGTCCTGCACCTGCTCCTGGACCCGGCGCGCCATGCGCTGGAACTCCTCCTGGGCCTGCTCCCGGGCCCGGTCCTGGGCCTCCTTGGCCTGGCGGCGGGCCCGCTGGGCCTCCTCGCGGGCGCGGCGGCTCTCGTCCTTGGCGCGGCGGGCCTGCTCCTTCCACTCCTGCTTGACCCTGCGCATCTCCTCCTTGGCCGCCCGCCAGCTCTCCTTGTCGTCGGCGTCGGCCGACTCCCCGAAGAGGCCGCTCCCGCTCGTCGACGACCGGCCGCCCTGGCGCGCCTGGGACGCGGCCGCGCGCATCTCGCGGCGCAGGTCACCCGCGGCGCCGCGCACGTCGGCCCGGATCTCGGCGGCCAGCTCCGCGACCGACTCACGGATCTCCAGCTCCAGGTCGGCCAGCTCACCGCTGCGGTCGGCCAGTTCGGCCCGGCCGGCGTCGGTGATCGCGTAGACCTTGCGGCCGCCCTCGGTGGTGTGGGTGACGAGGCCCTCGGCCTCCAGCTTGGCCAGTCGGGGGTAGACGGTGCCGGCCGACGGGGCGTACAGCCCCTGGAAGCGCTCCTCCAGCAGGCGGATCACCTCGTAGCCGTGGCGGGGCGCCTCGTCCAGGAGTTTCAGCAGGTAGAGGCGGAGACGGCCGTGGGCGAAGACGGGAGGCATGTCAGAGCACCTTCTTGTCGGTCGTGCCGTCGGCCGGGGCGGGGGAGTCGGGGGCGTGGGGTGCGTCCGGTGCGTCCGCGGCGCCCGTCGGGGGCGTGGGCGGCGTCGGAGCTGCGGGGGAGGCCGGCGGCGTGGGCGGCGCAGGAGGTGCGGGGGGCGTCGGCGGCGCCGGGGGCGTCCGCGGCGTCGGGTCCGCTTCCCATGCGCCGTCGGCGGCCGGGCGGCGCAGCAGGGCGATCGAGCCCGATACGGTGGTCGCCTTCAGCCGGCCGTTGCCCGCGCCGAGGCGTCCGGTGATCCGCTTGGCGCCCCACTGGCCGCTGACCCGCAGGTCCTCGAAGGCGTTGGAGACCGTGCCGCTCGCGGTGTTGGCCTCCACCTCCGCGTCGGCCGGGTGGGGCAACCGGATGGCGATCTCCCCGGAGACGTTGGTCAGCGAGATGTCGGTCGGGCGGCTGGTCGGGTCGATGTCGACGATCATCGAGCCGCTCACCGAGTCGGCCTTCACCGAGGAGCCCGCCTCGACGACGGTCAGGTCACCGGACACGGAGTTGAACCGCAGGTCGCCCGAGAGCGCCTGGGCCTCCAGGTTCCCCGAGACGGTGTCCGCGCGGACCGGACCGGCGAGGCCCACCAGCGTGGTGTCGCCGGAGACGCCCTTGACCTCGGTGCGCGCGTCGATGCCGGAGACGACGGCCGCGGCGTTGACCACGCCCACCTCCACGCGCGTGGACGCCGGGACGGCCAGGGAGACGACCGCGCTGCGCCGCCAGCCCTTGCGGTCCAGCCACTTCAGGAAGCCCTTCCAAGGCAGGTCCTCGTAGGCCACGGTGAGGGTGCCGCCCCGGTGGGTCACGACCAGGGGTGGCCCCTCGATGTCCGAGACCTCCAGACGGGCGGAACCCTCGTCGGTGCCCACGACGTTCACCGTTCCGGCGACGATGCGGACGTGCAGCTCGCTCACGGGCTCGTCGAACGAGAGCTTCGTGGGCTCGGCGACGGACCACTCGGACATGGTGCGACCTCCTCGACGCGACGGACGACAGGACCGTGACGCAGCGGCAGTCGCCGGCACGGCGGTGGAGTGACGCGCCATATCGCGTCTTCCGCTATTCACGATATATCGCGGGTCCGGGAAGTCAAGCCGCTCGTTCCGGTGAGCGGCACCGCCCGCGGGCCGCAGCCCGGCGTCCGGGCGCGGACATGCGAAAGGGGCGCTCCAGGCGCCCCCGTAGACCCGCGCGTCGGCCTGCCGGGCCGGTCCGGCTACTCGTCGTCCTCGTCGTCCAGCCGGGCCAGCCACGTCGCCAGGCGCTCCACCGGGACCTCGAAGTCCGGGTTGAGGTCGACGAACGTGCGCAGCTGCTCGGCGAGCCACTCGAAGGTGACCTCCTCCTGGCCGCGCCGCTTCTCCAGTTCCTCGATGCCGCGGTCGGTGAAGTACATGGATGGTGCTCCGTGGGTCGGTCGCAGGGGTAGGGGCGGTTCCCCCGGGGAAGGACCCTGGTTCCTGCGATGGGTGGGTCACGGAGGGAACAGGGAGAAAAAGGGCCTGCTGCTCCGTTGGAAGGGACAGGAAAAGAATAGGCGGGACGGGGGAGTCGCCATGAGCCAGGACGTGACGCGGGTAGCACGCATCGCCCTGCCGGACGGGACACCGGTGTGGGCCCGGATCTCCGGCACCGACGAGCTGGCCGCGCCGCCGGGGCAGCTGTCGTTCAGCGACACCGGCTTCACCGAGCGGGTCGAGGCCAGCGTGGAGAGCCTGCACGCGCTGGTCACCGGGGTCGCCCACTCGCTGGCCGGGCCGCTGCGCGCCGTGCGGCCCGACGAGGTGAGCGTCGAGTTCGGCATCGAGCTGACCGCGAAGGCCGGGAAGGTCGTCGGCCTCCTCGCCGACGGCGAGGCCAAGGCCGGCATCACGGTCACCCTCACGTGGAACGGCAGCCCGCCCCACCCGGACAGCGCGCCCCCGGGCGCCCCGGACGCCACACCCTCCGGCGCCCCGGACACCCCGCCCTCCGGCGCCCCGCACCCCACGCCCTCGGGCGCCCCGCACCCCACGCCCCCGGGAGTCCCGCACCCCACGCCCCCGGGCGACCCGGGGCGCACGGGCGCGTCCCCCGGCGCCCCGGCGCACGGGGGCGCCGACGGCCCCTCCGATGGGGGCGGGGCATGACGCACCGGCACGACGGGGGCGCACCGGGCGCCTTCGACGAGGCCCACCGTGCGCTGCGTGACCTCGTCCTGGCGGCGACGGTGCGCATCCATCGCGCGGACGTCGGGTATGCCCCTGACGAACCGGGCACCTTCCTCGGCAGCGGATTCTTCATCGCCCCGAACTGGGTGCTGACCTGCGCACACGTGGTGCACGGCGGGGAGGGGGGCGATGTCGCGGTGATCCACCAGAGCGGAGCCGACCAGGCCGCCTCCGTCGTCGCGGGCGAGGTGGTCGCGACCCTGCCCGACCGGACCGGACAGCCCCCGTCGGGCAGCTGGCCCGCTCCCGACCTGGCCCTGGTGCGGCTGCGCGAACCCGTCGGCCACGCGTGCGTGTACGTGTCCGAGCGGCCGACCGCGTACGTCAGCGAGGGCAAGCTGCTCTACGCGGGCTGGACCGTGGTCGGCGGCCGGCTCCAGGTCCTGGACGGCCCGATCGAGGTCCAGGGCACCCTCGGCGGCTGGAGCGCGGGCGCGCAGATGCGCCTCGGGCACAACGACCTGCCGTACGGCGTCTCGGGCGGCCCCGTCGTCGACCCGCAGCGCGGCGAGGTCATCGGCGTGCTGAAGTCCCGTACCGACCACGGTCAGGGCGGCACCTGCACCGGCATCGAGCGGCTGCGCACGCTGCCCGTGCCGCGCGGTGCCGCGACCGCCGAGCACGACGACGTCTACCAGGCCGTCTTCCACGCCCACGACCGCTACCACCGCCACCGCCAGCTGCCCTCCGGCTCCCGCGGCGCCACCTGGGCCGACGCCCAGAAGCGGATCGGCGCCCGGCCCGGCCGCACCCTCAGTCCCGACGAGCGCACCGAACTGCTCGGCCGGCTCGCCGAACTGCCGCCGCCCGCCGGCACCCGCGCGCTGCTGGACGTCCTCGAGTCGCTGCCCGACCTGGAGCTCCCGCAGCACCTGCCCGCCCCGCGCGGCTGGCGCGACGGCCTGGGCCTGCTGTACGAGAACGCGCGGGACGACGGCGTCCTCAAGCTGGTCCTCGACTACACGATGCGCGTGATGTACGCCGACCGTCCGCCCACCCCCAGCACGCTGGCCGCCGAGCGGGCCCTGTGGGACTGGGTGCGCCAGGCCGCCGCCGGTCTGGACAGCGGCTACCGCGCCGGCCTCGCCCGCCGGCGCGAGGAGTGGTCGGGCCTGCGCGCCCGCACGCGCGCCACGGGCCACGGACCGGCCGGGCCGGTCACCGGCCACGGCGTCATCGGCCCCGACGCCATCGGCCACGGCGTCACGGGCCACGGCGTCACCGGCCACGACTCCTCGGGCGGCGCGCACCCCCGGCCCGACGCACCGCCGCCCGCTGTCCCGCTCCCGGCCGAGGCCCACGGCCGCGATCGGCCCGCGACCCCGGAGGGCCGCGACCACGCGCGCGTGACGCCCGGGCTGACCGTCCTGCTGGAGGTGCTGCGGCGCGGCTGGGAGCCCGACCGCTGCGACTGGTCCGTGTCCGTGGCGCGCCCCGACGGCGACGTCGTGCGGCTGCACGAGGCCGAACGCACCCCGTGGGACCGGCTCGCGGCCGAGGCCGCCGAACCGCTCGCCGAGGCGTTCCGCCGCTGCGACGCGCCCGACCGGTCCGCGCCGTTGCAGGCCGCCCTGCCCCACCTGCTGCTCGGCCTGCCCGTGGACACCTGGCAACTGCACCCCGACGAGCCGCCGTTGGGCGTGCAGCGGCCCGTCGTGGTGCGTTGCTCCGACCTTGACCAGCTGCCCGACGACGGCGAGTACGACCCCGACGAGGCCGACGGCCAGCACGAGCGCCACGACCGCTGGCGCGGCCTGCACACGCACGACGCGCGCGCGGAGGTCCTCGACTGCGACGACGGCGTACGCCAGCCCGTGCCGCCCGTGTCCGACCTGCGGGCCCTCGCCCACCGCACCGTCCCGGTGCTGTGCCGCTACGGCGAGCACCGCTACGAGGACGACGCGGCGGCCCTGGTGCGCATCGTGCACGCCGGGTTCGGGGTGGCCCTGTGGCGGCGCCGGTCCGGCCGGTCCGACACCGTGTGCGGGGAGTTCCACCGGGGCGCGCGCCAGGCCGTGGACGACGGTGTCGGCGCGGAGCTGCTCCCCGAGGTCGTGCACAGCATGCGCGTGAAGCTGCGCGCGGGCCGCACGGAGGCGTACTGGGCCGACGGCATCGCGCTCTACTACGACGATCCGCACCGGCCCCTGCCCGGCGCCGGAGACCTGCTGGAGGCGCCGTGAGGCCGCCCCCCGTGCGCCCTCCGGCCCCTTACCAGGCCACCTGATGGTCGATACCGTGATGCACGTTCGACGGCTGCCATGGACGCGTGACGACGAGGACCGGGGACCATGACCGATTCCAGTGAGTGGCTCATCTACCGAGGCGCCGGCGAACCCCACGACGGGATGGACCGGCTGCCCCCGCCCCCGCCCTGGCGCGACTTCGCCGGACGCGACGCGCAGGCCCCCGGTGACGGCTCCCAGGACCGCCGGCTGGGCGCCCACCGCCACCTCGCCGAGCTGCACCGGCCGGGGGCCGAGGAGCTGGAGATGATCAACGCGGCGCTGTACCTGCGCCGTCCGCTCCTGGTCACCGGCAGCCCCGGCGCGGGCAAGAGCACCCTGGCCCACTCGGTGGCGTACGAACTCGGGCTGGGCGACGTGCTGCGCTGGTCCATCGTCAGCCGCTCCACCCTCCAGGACGGCCTCTACGAGTACGACGCCATCGCCCGCCTCCAGGACGTCCAGATCGCCGCACAGGGCGGCTACGGCGGCGCCGCGGGCAGCCCCGGCGCGGTGGACAGCATCGGCAGCTACATCCGCCTCGGCCCGCTCGGCACCGCCCTGCTGCCCTCGGACACCCCGCGCGTGCTGCTCATCGACGAGCTCGACAAGAGCGACATCGACCTGCCCAACGACCTGCTGAACGTGCTGGAGGAGGGCGAGTTCCAGATCCCCGAGCTCCAGCGGATCGCCGACCGGCTGCCCGACGGCGAGGCCGAGGTGCTCACCGCCGACGGCACCAAGGTGCGGGTGCGCGACGGACGCGTGCGCTGCCGGGCGTTCCCGTTCGTCGTGCTCACCAGCAACGGCGAGCGCGACTTCCCGGCCCCGCTGATGCGCCGCTGCATCCACCTGGAGCTGGGCCGCCCCGACCACAACCGGCTCGCCACGTTCGTCCGCGCCCACCTCGGCGACGAGGCGGCCCGCGCGGGCGACGACCTCATCACCCGCTTCCTGGAGCGCTCGCGCAGCGAACTCCTCGCCGCCGACCAGCTGCTGAACGCCATCTACCTCACCGACGCGGCCGCCCCGCCCAGCCGCGACCGCCTCGCCGACCTGCTCATCCAGCGGCTCGACCGCCCGAGGTGAGGCACTGATGGCCGACCCGACGGCACGCCACGGCCCCACGGACCCCGCCCCGTCCACCGCTCCCACCCGGCCCGAGGCACCCCCCGCCCCCGACCCGGCCCCCGACCCCCTCGCCGAGCTCGTCGCACGGCTCCGCCACGTGGGCCTGGACCCCGACGTCGAGGGGCTCAGCGACGCGCTGTGGCTGGCCCGCTGGGCCCGTCCTGCGGACCCCGCGCCGGAGCAGGACACGGTGTGCGGCGGCGGGCGCGATCGGCCGGGCCGGCCGTCCGGCGAGCGGCCCGCCGACCGGGCCCCCGGCTCCCCGCCGGACGCGCCCGGCCCGCACCCGCCCGCGCCGACACCGTCGTACGGGAGCGGGCCGGACGGGCGGGTCGCGCTGTACCCGCCGACGCGCGGTGGCGCGGCACGCGCGCGTGCGGACGGGCACGCCATGGCGCTGCCCGTCGGCGTGCCCGCCGCCCCGGCGCTGCCCGCGCCGCTCGAACTCCAGCGCGCGTTACGCCCGTTGCAGGGCTATCGCAGCCCCGCGCCGCCGCTGCGCAAGGAGCTGGACGAGACCGCGACGGCCGAGCTGAGCGCCCGCGCGGGCGGCCTGGTGATGCCCGTCCACCGGGCCGTGACCCGCGGCGACACCCGGCTCCAGCTCGTCCTGGACGCCTCGCCGTCGATGCGCGTGTGGGACCGGATGTTCGCCGAACTGGAGCAGGTGTTCGCCCAGTTGGGCGCCTTCGGCGACGTCCAGGTCAGCCATCTGCACGAGGGCCCGGAAGGCGACCCGGTGGTCGGCCGCAGCCCCGACCCGCTCGCGGCCCCGCTGCACTCCGCGGACCGGCTCAGCGACCCCACCGGCCGCCGGATCACCCTCCTGGTGAGCGACTGCGCGGGCCCGCTGTGGCGCAGCGGCCGCGCCCACCGGATGCTGCACCAGCTGGCCCGCCAGGCACCGGCCGCGGTGCTCCAGCCCCTCCCGCAGCGCCTGTGGAGCCGGACCCGGCTGCCGGTGACGTACGGCGAGCTGACGCGCGGGGAGACGCTGGGCGGCGCCGCCGTGCTGCGGGTGCGCACCCCGTCCGGGACGCCCGCGGAGGCCCGCCGCGGCGGACTGCCCGTCCCCGTGCTGCCCCCCGAGCCGGTGGCGCTCGGGGCATGGGCACGGCTGCTGTCGGGGGCCGGTCCGGGCACCGTCGCCGGGGCCGTGGGCTGGGTGCGCGCCGACCAGCCGCCCGCGCCCGCCGCGGGCCCCGCCCGGCCGCGCACGTGGGTCGAGCGCGTCGGACGCTTCCGCTCCACCGCCTCCCCGGCCGCCGGCCGGCTCGCCGTCTACCTCGCGGCGGCCCCGCTGTGCCTGCCGGTCATGCAGCTCGTCCAGCGCACCATGCTGCCCGGATCCGGCCCGTCCGAACTGGCCGAGGTGCTGCTCAGCGGCCTGGTCACGCGCGCCGGCGAGCCGTACGCCGACGACGGCGTGCCCTGGTACGAGATGCAGCCCGACGTCCAGGACGCCCTGCTGTCCACGCTGGGCCGCGACGAGGCCGTCCTCGTCCTCAAGCACTGCTCGGAGTACATCGAACAGCGCTACGGCAAGGGCGGCCCCAACTTCCCCGCGCTCGCCCTGGCCCAGCTCGGCAACGGCGGCCCGGGACGCCCGTACGCACCCGGCGACGCCGCCGACCCCGGCGACGTCACGCTCGTGCCGCAGCCCTTCGCGGAGGTCGCCGCGCGCGTGCTGGGGCGGTTCATGCCGCTGCCCGAGCAGTTCGCGGCCGTCGGGGGCCGCACCGGCGACCGGCCGGCCGGCGACCGGCCGCCGCACCAGGCGGTCGTGCGGGCCCGCTCGCTGGTCGAGCGGTTCGACGACGAGGGCATGGTGCAGGACCTGATCGACGCCGTGCAGCTGCTGCGCGGCGCCACCGAGCACGAGCGGCCGCCGGGCCGCGACCCCGTGCTGTGGGCGCAGTACGCGCACAGCACGCTGCGGCTGTGGGAGGTGCAGGGCGGCGCCGACCTGCTGCGGGAGGCCGAGCAGGCCGCCGAGCGCGCCGTCGCGCACCCGCACGCCCTGCGCGAACGGGCCGTCCTCGCGCGCGTGCTGCACGCGGCCGCGGTGGACCGCAGACGGCGCGGCGACCGCGCCGGAGCGCTGGACCTGCTGCGCCGCGCCGACCGCGAGTACGCCGTGGCGTGCGCCGCGCCCGGCCTGGCCGACGGCGAGGCGCTGGAGCTGACCCTGGAGCGCGTCGAGGCCCTGGAGACCCAGTGGCGCCTCGGCGGCGACAGCGCGCTGCTCCAGGGCGCGGTCGGGATGCTGGAGGCCTTCGCCGACGCCTGGCCGGACCGCCGCCGGCGCCCGCCCGACCTCCCGCTCGCCCACGGCCGCGTCCTGCTGCGTCTGGCGGAGACCACCGCCGACCAGGAACAGGCGCGCGGCCACGCCGAGCTGGCGGCCCGCAGCCTGCGGGACGCGCTGGAGACGGCCGGCGCCGAGGAGCCGCTGCGCGACGGGGTGCGCGTCCGCCTGGACCTGGTCGACGCCCTGCTGACGTCCGGCGGCCCGCTGCGCGAGGCACAGGACCGCGTGGACGAGGCCCTGTCCCTGACCCGCGACCGCGGCCTGCGCGCGGCCCTGCTGGTGCGGTCCGGACGCATCGGCGTCGCCCGCCACGCCGAGACCGGCGACCCGCGCGACCTGCACACGGCCGCCGACCGCTTCGAACAGGCCGCCCACGGCATGTCCCGCGACGCCCCCTCCCACGCCGACGTCCTCGCCGAGTGGGGCGAGACCCTGCTCCGCCTGGCGTCCCTAAAGACCGGAGGCCGCGCGCCGGGGGCGCTGTCCCGGGCGATCCGGGTCCTGCGCGAGTGCCGGACGGAGACGCCGTCGGGGGACCGGCGTTTGGCGCACCGGTTGCTGCTGCTGGGGCAGGCGCTGATGGTCCGCTACGACGACCGGGGCGATCCGGTCGACCTCCGGGAGGCCGAGCACCTGTTCGGGCTGGCGGCGGCCGAGGCGACCGACCCTCTACTGGCCGCCCGTTCCCTCCTCGCGCTCGGGCACGCGCAGTTCGAGGCGTACCGGGGCCTAGGCCGGCCCACCCGGCTGGACGCGGCCGTCGACGCCTTCCGGGACGCCGCCGAGGCCGCCCGGGAGGCGGAGGAGGAGGCCGAGACCGACCGGCACCGCATCCACGCCGTGGAGTTGTGCGCGCAGGCGCACCACTGGAGGGGTAGGACCTATGAGGCGGCCGCCCGTCCGCGCGCGGCCCGCGAGGCCTACCGCGCGGCGCGCGCGGAGTGGCAGCGCCTGCCGGAGGGCAGCGTGGGCACGGGGCAGCCGGACGCCGAGGAGACGGCGCGCAGGCTCGCCCAGCTGGAGTGACCTGGGGAGAGGATGAGCGTGGAGTCAGCCGAGTCGATGCCGGACGAGCCGTTCGCGGACGTCCTGGCCTTGAGCCTCACCGAGTTGCGGACGATCCGCCACCCGGTGCTGCGCGAGGTCCTGGACGATCTCCGCGAGCGGGCCGCACAGCCCGGCGAGATGCTCTGGGGATACGGCAGCGCGTTCTGACGACGCGCCGCCGAGCGCCCGGCGGACGACGAAATCCGGTCAAGTTCCGCGCCGACAGCAGCAGTTCAGGTCGGTCGGGCTGCCGGGACCGACTCGGCGTTTGCCGGTTCCCCGGTCGGGAACGGGGCCAGGGACGACCGAGCCATGGGGGGTGACGGAGTGTCGCACGGTGTCGCCGTACCCGTCGGTCCCCCTGCCCCCGCCGTGCCCGTCCCGTTCCGCCAGTTCATCGTGAAAGTGCACGGCCGCTGCAACCTCGCGTGCCGCTACTGCTACCTCTACGCGGGCCCCGACCACACCTGGCGCGACCGTCCCGCGGCGGCGTCCGCGGCCGTACTGGAGCGCACCGCGACCCGGATCGCCGAGCACGCGCGCACCCACGGCCCCACCGACCTCTCCCTGGTCCTGCACGGCGGCGAACCCCTGCTGGCCGGGGCGGACACGCTCGCCCGCTTCACCGCCTTGGTCCGGGCCCGCGTCCCCGACGGCACGACGGTGCACGCGACGGTCCAGACGAACGCCACGCTGCTCACCGCGTCCCGCCTCGACGCCCTGGCCGCCGCCGGCATCAGCGTCGGCATCAGCCTCGACGGCGGCCTGCCCGGCCACAACGCACGGCGCGTCGACCACGCCGGACGGCCGTCCTGGCCCGCCGCCTCCCGGGGCGTCCGGCTGCTCGCCGACCGCTTCCCGGCCTCCTACGCCGGCATCCTCACGGTCGTCGACCCGACTCTGGACCCGGTGGAGACGTACGACTCGCTCCTCGCCCTGCGCCCGCCGGCCCTGGACCTGCTCCTGCCGCACGGCAACTGGTCGGCTCCGCCGCCGCACCACGACGGGCAGCGCCACGGCGACTGGCTCTGTGCGGTGTTCGACCGCTGGTGGCGGGCCGGGCGACGCGAGGCACGGGTCCGCCTGTTCGAGGCGTGCATCGCCCTGCTGCTCGGCCGGCCGGCTGCGACCGAGCACCTGGGACTCGCGCCGTTCGAGACGGTGGTCGTGGAGACCGACGGGTCGATCGAGCAGGTGGACTCCCTGAAGTCGGCCTACCACGGCGCGGCCGAGACCGGCCTCGACGTCTTCCGCCACCCCTTCGACGAGGCGCTGTGCCACCCCGCGGTGGCGGCCCGGCAGGCGGGAGCGGACGCGCTGGCCGCCACCTGCCGGGCCTGCCCCGTCCTGCACGTCTGCGGCGGCGGCCAGTACGCGCACCGGTACCGGGCCGGACACGGCTTCGTCCACCCCTCGGTGTACTGCACCGATCTCCAGCGCTTCATCCGGCACGTGGCGCGACGGCTCACCGAGGAGGTCCCCCCACCGGCCACCTCCTCGGCCGAAGGAGGCCTCCCGTGATATTCCCGCCGCTCCCCGACCAGGCCCTCGCCGAACTCGGCGCCGCCGGAGGCGGCCCGGCCACCCTGGCCCTGCTCGTCCGCGACCAGGACAGCCGACGGCTGCTGCTCCTGCGGGCCGTCCTGGAGGCAGCCGACGCGTCCATGGAGTGCCCGCCCGCCGCACGGCAGCGGCTCCACGAGGACTGGGCCCTGCTGGAGGAGGCCGAGGCCCTCGGCGCGCCCGGCGTAGCACCGCACCGCTCACCTGTCCGGGTTGCCCTGTGCCGGCCGCTCCTCGGCCCCTGGGCCCGGCGCTGCCTGCAGGGCCTCGCCCCCGCGGACTCCGCGGCCGACCCCGAGCGACGGCGACGGGAACTCGCGGAGGACCTGGCCCACTTCAGTGCCCTCGTCGCAGCCGCCGCCGTCCGGGCCGGCGTCCCCTTCGCCGTACGGCTCACCGCACACGGCGGCACGCTCGTGCTGCCCTCCCTGGGAGCGCTGCGCACCGGCCGTCCGGGGCCCCTGCGGGTCGACGCCGTCCACCGGCACGGACGGCTCACCCTGCGTCGGCCGGGCGAGCCGGACGTCTGCGTCGTCCCTGAGGACGGTGGCGGCGCCTGGTCCGACGCGCGCGCCTGGACCCCGGCGTACGCCCTGCCCGGTCTACGGCCGGACGACCCGCCGCTGCCGCTGGAGGACCTGGACCCGTACCGCGCCGCGCACGGTGACCCGCAGTGCTACGGCCTGACCGGGCCCGCCACCCTCGACGACGGCGAACGCAAGCACTGGCTCCAGGCCTGGTCGGGCACGGCGGCGGCGCTGCGGCTCGGCGGGGAGCGGCGGCTCACCGAGGCGGCGACCCTGCTGCGCTGCCTGGTGCCGCTCGCCATGCCCGACCGTGCCTCCGACGACGACCGCGCCCGCGGCTCCTGCAGCGCCACCCGGCGGGAGGCCTTCGGCGCGGTGCTCAGCAGTACGCCCCCCGACGCCACGCGTCTCGCCGCGACGCTCGTGCACGAACTGCACCACGCCAAACTGGCCGTGGTGAGCGAGATGGTCCCGCTGCACCACGCCGACGGCCGGGCACGGTACTTCGCTCCCTGGCGACCCGACCCCCGCCCGTACGACGGGCTTCTGCAAGGGGCGTACGCCCACCTCGCCCTCGCCGACTTCCACCAGCACCGCGCGCTCGACGGCACGGACCGCACCCGCCTCGACGCAGACTGGTCCCAGTTCGCGCGCTATCACGCCCAGGTGGGCGCGGCACTTCCCGCCCTCGTCGGGTCGGCCGAACTCACGCCACCGGGACGAAAGTTCGTCGAATGCCTGGTCGAGGCGCACGCCCGGATGGGCGAGCACCCCGCACCGAGGACCCACGCCGTGCGGGCCCGGGAGTACGTGAGCGCTGCGCGCCGCCTGTGGGCCCAGCGGCTCCCGGGCGACCCGCGTGCGCCACTTGCGTGACCGGCCCGCCGATTCCGGCGCAGAACGTTGCGTCGGGAGGTGGAGATCGTTGCGCTTGCGGGAAGGGATGCGAACCACGAGCGTCGGCGGCGGTGCGTTCCCATGCCTTCCCGGAGCCGTGCCCAGCTTCTAACATTTCGTGCGGGGAGGCCGCTGCATGTCTGGAACTCGTAGGCCGGTCGGGTCAGCCGAGAGGGGGGCCGTGCGGCAGACCGTCACGATCAGCTTCGCCGGGTTCAACCGTGCCTGGGCGGCCTGGATCGGCGACCGCCTGGAGCGGCGCGGCCTGCGTGTGGTGTACCTGCGGTGGGACGCGCCCCCGGAGGTGCCCCTGGCCGACCTGTTGCGCGACCTGAGCCTCGCCGAGGGCCGCGTCCTCATCCTCGTCAGTGACTGGTACTTCCTCCTGGGCCCGCGCACCCACGAGGAGTGGAACACCGCGCTGCGCGAGGTGGTGGCCCCGGACCCGTCCCGGTTCGCCGCCGTCTCCCTGACGACCGCGCCGGTCCCCGCCGCCACGGCCGTCCTCGGGCCCGCCGACCTCGTCAACATCGGCCCGGAGGAGGCCGAACGGCGTCTCTGCGAGCGACTGGACCTGGGCCACGAGCCGCTGCCGGAGTCCACCGGGAGCCGACGCGCGCCGCGCTTTCCGTCGGCCATGCCCGAGGTCTGGGGCAACGTGCCCCGCCGCAACACCCGGTTCACCGGCCGCGAGCCGCTGCTGAACGACGCCTACCACCTGCTGCACGGCAGTGAGCCCGGCGCAGGCGTCCTGACGATGTACGGCATGTCCGGGGTCGGGAAGACCCAGCTCGCCGCCGAATACGTGTACCGGTTCAGCTCCGAGTACGACGTGGTGTGGTGGATCAACGCCGAGAAGCGGGTGTCCTACCGCCGCGTGCTCGCCGAACTCGCCCCGAAACTGGGCCTGTCGACGGGCGCCGAGTACGGTGAGCGGCTGCGCGCGGTGCGCGACGCGCTGCGCCGCGGCGAGCCGTTCTCCCGCTGGCTGCTCATCCTCGACGGAGCCGACGACCCCGACCAGATCTGGGACCTGGTGCCGACCGGTCCCGGCCACGTGCTGATCACCTCGCGCAACCCGCAGTGGGGCGAGCACAACAGCCAGCTGATGCAGGTCCCGGTGTACGGCCGGGACGAGTCCGTGGCCTTCATCCGACGGCGCGCGCCTCGGCTCACGGAGACGGACGCCGACAAGCTCGCCGCCGCCCTGGAGGACCTGCCGCTGCTGCTGGACCAGACGGCCGGCTGGCTCAACGACTCCGACATGTCGGTCGAGGCCTACATCGAACTGCTCGAAGGCGGCATCGACCAGGACGTGGTCAAGGTGTCCGCCGACTTCCCGCTCGCCTTCCAGACCGCCTGGTCGATACTGCTGAACAAGCTCCGCGAGACCGTTCCCGAGTCGGTCGACCTGCTGCGGCTGTGCACGTTCTTCGCGCCCGGCTTCGTTCCCGTACGGCTGTTGAAGGAGATGCCGCACGACGACCTGCCCGAGCAGCTCACCGGGCTGCTCGAGGACCCGTTGCTGTGGAACAGGGCCATCAACCAGCTCCGCCAGTACTCGGTGGTGCGCCTGGAGTCCCACGAGACGTCGGGCGAACCGGGCGCGTCCTCCGGCGAGTCGCTCTACCTGCACCGCATGGTCCACCAGATCGTCCGCAAGGACATGCCCGAGTCGGACCGGCGGGAGTTCATCGACGTGGTCAGGCGCGCACTCGCGGCCGCCGACCCCGGCCGCGCCACCGACACCCGCCTGTGGGACACCTACGCCGAGATCGTGCCGCACCTCAAGTACGCGGACGTGCTCAACAGCCAGGACACCAAGGTCCAGCGCCTGGTGCTCAACTGCCTGCGCTACATGTACTTCGTCGGCGAGTACACCTCAGGGGTGAAACTCGGCGAGCGCGCCCTGCACGCCTGGCGCTCGTCCCTCGGCGAGCACCACCCGAGGATCTTCGAACTCATCTACCACTACGCCAACTTGCTGCGCTCCTCCGGCGACTACGTGCGCACCGAGGCCCTGGAGCGCGAGGCAGCCGACCACCTGCGCCGGGAACGCGGCGAACGCGACCTGGACTACCTCCGGGCGGTCAACGGACTGGGCGCCGACCTGTGGGGACTCGCCCGCTACGACGAGGCCCTGGAGCTCTACCGCTGGCTCTACCCGACCTACCGCGACCTCCTCGGCGAGGAGGACTCCCGCACCCTCAACGCCCTGAACAACCTCGGGTTCGCCCACCGGCTGCTCGGGCACTACCAGGAGGCCCTGGACGTCGACAAGACGACGCTGGAGCTGCGCCGCCGACTGCTGAAGGCACGGCACCCCTGGGCGCTGTTCTCCGAGGTCTCCTACGCCATCGGCCTGCGGCTGCTGGGCCGCTACACCGAGGCGGAGTCCATCCAGGCGAAGAACGTCCGCGAGTGCCGGCTCGTACTGGGCGCCGACAACCCGCAGACCCTGCGCGCCGAACACAACCTCGCCCTGTGCCGGCTGCGCGGTGGCGACCGCACCGCGGCGGGGTCCCTGCTGACGCGGGTCCTGGAGCGCTACGAGCGCAAGCTCGGCGACCACCACACGGAGACCCTGGCCGCGGCCGTCAGCCAGAGCTGCTTCGCCCGCGAGCACGGTGACATCGACCAGGCCCGCGAGGCCAGCGAGTCGATCATCGCCCGTTACGAGCAGCTCCTCACCGACAACCACCCCTTCATCGCCGGCGCCCACGCCAACCACGCCCTCGTGCTGCGCAGCGTCGGTGAACGCGACCACGCGCACGTGCTGATCGAGCAGGCGCTGGCCGACATGACGGCGGCGGTGGGGGAGAACCACCCCTACACGCTCGGCTGCGCCATCAACGCCTCCGCCCTGCGCAGCCTCATCGGTGACACCGAGGGCGCCGCCCGGCTCAGCCGGGACACCGTCACCCGGGCCACCGAGACGCTCGGCCGCACCCATCCGCTCACCCTGTCCGCCCGGGTGGCGCACGCCGCCGACCTGCACGGTCTGCGCGACACCCAGCAGGCCGAGAAGGTCGAGCAGGAGGCCCTGTCCGACCTGGAGGCCACCCTCGGCAAGCAGCACGTCCACACCATCTCGGCCCGCGCCCGCAACCGCCCGTACTGGGACTTCGAGCCCCAGGCGACCTGAGCGGCTGCGTGAAGCGGCTGCGCGAACGGCGACGGCCCGCCCCGGAAACCGGAGCGGGCCGTCGCCGTCGTGCGGGTGCCGGACGGCTTACGCCTCGAACACCTCGCGCACCAGCTGCTCCTGCTCCGCCTGGTGCCGCTTCGCCGAACCCACCGCCGGGGACGACCCGTGGGGGCGGGAGATGCGGCGCAGGCGCTCGCCGGCCGGGATGTCCGCGCCGACCGCCAGGTCCAGGTGGTCGATCAGGTTCAGGGCGATGAACGGCCAGGCGCCCTGGTTGGCCGGCTCCTCCTGGGCCCACAGGTACTTCTCGGCGTTCGGGTACTTCGCGATCTCCGCCTGGAGCTCGGCACCCGGCAGCGGGTACAGGCGCTCGATGCGGATGATCGCGGTGTCCGTCACGCCGCGCTTCTGGCGCTCGGCCTCGAGGTCGTAGTAGACCTTGCCGGCGCAGAAGACGACCTTGCGGACCGCGGCCGGGTCGACCGAGGCGTCGCCGATGACCGGGCGGAAGCCGCCCGTGGTGAACTCCTCCGCCTTCGACGCGGCGGCCTTCAGGCGCAGCATCGACTTCGGGGTGAAGACGACCAGCGGCTTGTGGTGCGGGTTGTGCACCTGCCACCGCAGGAGGTGGAAGTAGTTCGACGGGAGCGTCGGCATGGCGACCGTCATGTTGTTCTGCGCGCACAGCTGGAGGAACCGCTCGGGGCGGGCGGACGAGTGGTCCGGGCCCTGGCCCTCGTAGCCGTGCGGCAGGAGCAGGACGACGCCGGACGTCTGGCTCCACTTCTGCTCCGCGGAGGAGATGAACTCGTCCACGACCGTCTGCGCGCCGTTGACGAAGTCGCCGAACTGCGCCTCCCACATCACCAGCGCGTCGGGGCGGGCCAGCGAGTAGCCGTACTCGAAGCCCATCGCCGCGTACTCGGAGAGCAGGGAGTTGTAGACGTTGAGGCGGGCCTGGTCCTCGGCGAGGTACAGCAGCGGCGTGAAGTCCTGGCCGGTCTCACGGTCGATGATGACCGCGTGGCGCTGGCCGAACGTGCCGCGCTGGGAGTCCTGGCCCGCCAGGCGGACCGGGACGCCCTCCAGCAGGAGGGAGCCGACGGCCAGGGTCTCGCCCATGCCCCAGTCGATCGTGCCGTCCTCGACCATCGCCGCCCGGCGCTGCAGCTGCGGCAGCAGGCGCGGGTGGACGGTGACGTGGTCGGGGATGTTGACCTGGGACTCGGCGATCCGCTTGACGACCTCGGTGGAGACCGCGGTCTGCACCGCGACCGGGAAGCCGTCCTGCGGGTCGTGCGACGGCGCGGCGGCCGGCTGGGCCGTCGCCTCGCGGACCTCGGTGAAGACCTTCTCCAGCTGGCCCTGGTAGTCCTGCAGCGCCTGCTCGGCCTCTTCCAGGGTGATGTCGCCGCGACCGATCAGGGACTCGGTGTAGAGCTTGCGCACCGAGCGCTTCTTGTCGATCAGGTCGTACATCAGCGGCTGGGTGAAGGCCGGGTTGTCCGACTCGTTGTGACCGCGGCGGCGGTAGCAGATGAGGTCGATCACCACGTCCTTGTTGAACGCCTGGCGGAACTCGAACGCCAGCCGCGCGACGCGCACGACGGCCTCGGGGTCGTCGCCGTTCACGTGGAAGATCGGGGCCTCGATCATGCGGGCCACGTCCGTCGCGTACATGGAGGAACGCGAGGACTCGGGGGCCGCGGTGAAGCCGACCTGGTTGTTGATGACGATGTGGACCGTGCCGCCGGTGCGGTAGCCGCGCAGCTGCGACATGTTCAGGGTCTCGGCCACCACGCCCTGGCCCGCGAAGGCCGCGTCGCCGTGGATCGCCACCGGCAGGACCGTGAAGTCCGTGCCGCCCTTGTTGATGATGTCCTGCTTGGCGCGCGCGACGCCCTCCAGGACCGGGTCCACCGCCTCCAGGTGCGAGGGGTTCGCGACCAGGGAGACCTTGATCTGCTCGCCGTCCAGGCCGGTGAAGGTGCCCTCGGCGCCCAGGTGGTACTTCACGTCGCCGGAGCCGTGCATCGACTTCGGGTCGAGGTTGCCCTCGAACTCGCGGAAGATCTGCGCGTACGACTTGCCGACGATGTTCGCGAGGACGTTCAGCCGGCCGCGGTGGGCCATGCCGACGACGACCTCGTCCAGGCGGGACTCGGCGGCCGAGTCCAGCACCGCGTCGAGCAGCGGGATGACGGACTCGCCGCCCTCCAGCGAGAAGCGCTTCTGGCCGACGTACTTGGTCTGCAGGAACGTCTCGAACGCCTCGGCGGCGTTCAGGCGGCGCAGGATGCGCAGCTGCTCCTCGCGCTCCGGCTTGGAGTGCGGGCGCTCCACGCGGTCCTGGATCCACTTGCGCTGCTTGGGGTCCTGGATGTGCATGAACTCGATGCCGGTGGTGCGGCAGTACGAGTCGCGCAGCACGCCGAGGATGTCGCGCAGCTTCATCATCGACTTGCCGGCGAAGCCGCCGACCGCGAACTCGCGCTCCAGGTCCCACAGCGTCAGCCCGTGCTCGACGATGTCGAGGTCGGGGTGCTTGCGCTGGCGGTACTCCAGCGGGTCGGTGTCGGCCATGACGTGGCCGCGGACCCGGTAGGAGTGGATCAGCTCGAAGACGCGGGCGGCCTTGGTGACGTCGTCGTCGTGGCTGGCGTCGATGTCCTTGAGCCAGCGGACCGGCTCGTAGGGGATGCGCAGGGCCTCGAAGATGTCGTCGTAGAAGCCGTTGTCGCCCAGCAGCAGGTTGGCGACCGCGCGCAGGAACTCGCCGGAGGCCGCGCCCTGGATCACCCGGTGGTCGTAGGTCGACGTGAGCGTCATGACCTTGGAGATGCCGAGCTTGTTCAGCGTGTCCTGGGAGGTGCCCTGGAACTCGGCCGGGTAGTCCATGGAGCCGACGCCCATGATCACCGACTGGCCGGGCATCAGGCGCGGCACCGAGTGGACCGTGCCGAGGCCGCCGGGGTTGGTCAGGGAGACCGTGACGCCGGTGAAGTCGTCCATCGTCAGCTTGTTGTCGCGGGCGCGACGGACGATGTCCTCGTAGGCCTGCCAGAACTCGAAGAAGTTCAGCGTCTCGGCCTTCTTGATGGCGGCCACGACGAGCTGGCGGTCGCCGTTGGGCTTCACCAGGTCGATGGCCAGGCCGAGGTTCACGTGCGGCGGCTTGACCAGGACCGGCTTGCCGTCCTTCTCGCCGAACGAGTGGTTCATGGACGGCATCTGCTTGATGGCCTGGACCATCGCGAAGCCGATCAGGTGCGTGAAGGAGATCTTCCCGCCGCGCGCCCGCTTGAGGTGGTTGTTGATGACGATGCGGTTGTCGAACAGCAGCTTCACCGGGACCGCGCGGACCGAGGTGGCGGTCGGCAGCTCCAGCGAGGCGTTCATGTTCTTCGCGACCGCGGCGGACGGGCCGCGCAGCGGCACGTACTCCGGGCCCGCGGGCGCCTCGGTGGCCGGTGCGGCCTTCGCGGCGGCCGGCTTGGCGGGCGCGGGAGCGGCGGGGGCCTTCGCGGCGGGAGCCGCGGGCGCGGCCTGCGCCGGGGCGGCAGGGGCCGGGGTGGCCGGTGCAGCGGCGGGGGTCCGGTCGGCGGGAGCCGCGGGCGCGGCCGGAGCCGGGGTGGGGGTGGTCCCTGCGGCCCCCGTGGCCGCAGTACCCGCCGCAGCCGGGCCGCTGGGGGCGCCCGGCTTGTAGTCGGCGAAGAAGTCCCACCAGGCTCGGTCCACCGAATTCGGGTCCTGGAGGTACTGCTGATAGATCTCGTCGACGAGCCACTCGTTGGGACCGAACGCGGCAGCGGGGTTCTTGCCCGCTTGGTCCGCGTCGGTCGTCGGAGCGCTCGATGCGTTACTGGGGGACTGTGGCGACACGGCGGCAACCGCCCTCTTCCGCTTCACAAGGTGATGGACAGCGGGAATAAAGGCTACGCCTCCCGCGGGGTGAAGGTCAGGCCGGGCCCGTCCATCGTCGCGTAAGTCACATGAAAGAGCGTGTTTCGGGGCTTGAAATGGCGGGAAACAAGCGCGGTTGACCTGCTCACCGCGGAGCCCGCACAGGTGAGAGGGTACGCCGACGCGGACCGCGCGCGCCGAGCGTGCGGGCCCGCCCCTGATCACACGTGTCCGGCTGCGGGAACGCCGCGCGGACCGTCGTGGATCTTGAGGTTCCGGTTCGCACTGTACGTCAACTCGACGGAGAAGACTCTCCCGGAAGGGTGATGAGGATCCGGCAACCCCGCTCGGATTCGGCCACGCCGATCCGGCCACCGTGCAGATCGACCGCCCAGCGGGCGATCGCCAGTCCCAGCCCCGTGCCGCCGTCGCTGCCCGGACCGTGCGGCCGGCGCACCGCGCCCCGGTTGAACCGCTCGAAGACCCGGTGCCACTCGGAGCGCGGGATGCCCGGTCCCTCGTCCATGACCTCCAGCTCCAGCGACTCCGGCTGCGGCCCGCGCCGCGCCCTGACCGTCACGCGCCCGTGCGGCGGGCTGTGCTTGACCGCGTTGTCGATGAGGTTCGCCACCACCTGGTGGATGCGCTCGGGGTCCGCGAGCGCGGTCAGCTCCGGCGGCGAGACGTCCAGGTGCAGGTGCACGTCGGTCCGCGTGTGACTGCCCGAGCCCGACGCCATCCCCGCGCGCGCCGAGGCCACCATGTTGGCCTCCTTCAGCACGCCCGACAGGTACGGCCACACCTCGAAGCGCCGCTTGCGCAGCGGGACGACGCCGTTGTCCAGGCGGGACAGGTCCAGCAGGGTCTCCACCAGCCGCCCGAGCCGCTCAGTCTGCTTCAGCGCCGTGCGCATCGTCTCCGGGTCGGCCTCCGCGATGCCGTCGACCACGTTCTCCAGCACCGCGCGCAGGCCCGCGATGGGGGTGCGCAGCTCGTGCGAGACGTTCGCCACCAGCTCCTTGCGCTGGCGGTCCTGGGCCTCCAGCTCGTCGGCCATGACGTTGATCGTCTGCGCCAGGTCGCCCAGTTCGTCGCGCCGCCGCTCGCTCACCCGGCGCGTGTAGTCGCCGTCGGAGATGGACCGGGCGACGGTGTTCATCTCCCCCAGCGGGGCGGTCAGCGAGTGCGCCACGAACTGCGTGATCAGCAGCGTGGCGATCATCGAGAAGACCGTGATGAACCGCAGCTCCGTCTTGGTGTGCACGGCGATCACCGACAGGCCCGTGGTGATCAGGACCGACGTGACGACCAGCGCGCCCAGCTTGGTCTTGATCGAGAACGGGCGAACGCCCCCGAAGGGCTCCCCGGGGCTTCTGGGTCCGTCCGGCCCGCCGGTCATGGCGTCGGGGTCTCCAGGGCGTAGCCGACGCCGTGCACCGTGCGGATCCGCTCGGCGCCGATCTTCCGCCGCAGCGCCTTGATGTGGCTGTCGACGGTCCGGGTGCCCGACGCGTCGGCCCAGTCCCACACCTCGGCGAGCAGCTGCTCACGGGAGAGCACCGCGCGCGGGGTGTTGGCCAGGCACACCAGCAGGTCGAACTCGGTCGGCGTCAGGTGCACGTCCTCGGAGCGCACGCGCACGCGCCGCTGGGCGTGGTCGATCTCCAGTTCGCCGAGCCGCAGGATGCCGGTGCGCGGCGTCGAGGCGGCCAGCGCGGCCCGCTCCACCCGGCGCAGCAGCACGTGCACGCGCGCGGCGAGCTCCCGCATCGAGAACGGCTTGGTCATGTAGTCGTCGGCGCCGACGCCGAGCCCGACCAGCATGTCGGTCTCGTCGTCGCGCGCGGTCAGCATCAGCACCGGCACCGGCCGCTGGGCCTGCACGCGCCGGCAGACCTCCAGGCCGTCGAAGCCCGGCAGCATGATGTCGAGGATCAGCAGGTCCGGCTGCCAGGCCTCGGCCGTGTCGACCGCCGCGGGGCCGTCTCCCGCCGTTTGCACGAGGAATCCCTCGGCGCGCAGGCGGGCCGCGATCGCGTCGACGATGGTCGGGTCGTCCTCCACGACCAGCACGCGCCGCTGCGCGCCCTGGGTGGCCGTCGTCGTTCCGCTGTGCGAGGTGTGTGTCTGCTCCATCGCCCGCCCCTGAGATTGCTTACCCGGGATCCGTGGGGTGATCCCATGTCTGCGCATGACTGCGATTGACGCTTGAATGATCGGCGCCAAGGCAGCAGCGTACGGGGAGTCGCCGCGCCTTTGCTATCCAGGTCGGACGCCGAGGTGCACCACGTCCGGCACGCCTCGGGCAACCGGGATCTCTTCGGTACGCACCTGCGGGAACCCGGCATTCCGCAAGGTTCCCTCGAATTCCGCAGACGGCTGCGCGGACCACACGGCGAGCACCCCGCTGGGTCTCAACACCCGCGCGCAGGAGGCGAGTCCGGCCGGTGCGTAGAGCCCGTCGTTGTCCTCGGTGACCGTCCAGCCGGGCCCGTTGTCGATGTCGAGGCACAGCGCGTCGAACGTGTCCGATGTCTCATGGAGATAAGCGACCAGATCCGCCTCGGCGACCGTCACGCGCGGGTCGGCGAGCGCGTCCCGGGACACCGCGCCCAGCGGGCCCTCGCGGTGCCAGTCGACGACCGCCCGCTCGCGCTCCACCACGGTGATCCGCCCCCAGCGGGGTTCGGCGGCGGCGTGTGCGAGCGAGAATCCCACGCCGAGCCCGCCGATCAGGACGTGCGGTGCGGGCCGGTCGTCCAGCGCGGCCAGCGCCGCGTCGACCAGCAGCCGCTCCGAGCGGCCGTCGGAGGTGTCCATGAGGAAACAGCCGTTGGCGATGATCTGCAGGACCTCCCCGTGCCGGCGCAGCACCACCTCGCCGTGCGGGCCCGTACGACGGTCCAGGACTCGGGGGGTCTCTGAGCCGAGGGGAAGTTCGTCGGAGAGGGGCATCGGCCCATCCTGGCACTTACGTGACCGATTGTTGACGGAGTTTGTGCACGTCATCCGAGTGGGGGAGGGAAGCCGTACGCGGAGCACCTTGAGAGGTTGCTGAGAATCGCCGGTGACGTGGCCGCGGTCACAGACAGCGGGCCCCCGCGCGGCGAAGGCTGGCGGCAACGGAAGGAGCGCCTCAGGTGGAACGCACCGCACCGCCGGACCCGTCGCCCCGCGCGACACCACGGGTTCCCGCGCCCCCGCAGGCCCATGGACGGCCCCCCGGACCGCTGGACGGGATGCCCCGCCAGTGGACCCCCGAGCGGGAACCCGGGCCGGCCCGGCCGGACGCGCCCGAGGCCGGCCCCGCCCCGCGCGGCCCGAGCCCCTGGTACCTCCTGCCGACCCCGACCGCCACCCCCTTCACCTTCTGGTACGCCGTCCTCCTCGCCGTCACCTCCTGCGTCGCCACGTACGCCGACCCTTCGCTCGTGCACGCCCTGCACCAGGGCTCCAGCACGGACGTGGCCCACCTGCTGCGGGCCCCGGTGCCCGTGCTGGCGGCCAGCGCGCTGTGGGTGGCGGGCGGCTTCGTCTCGCCGTTCGCCGTGGGCTTCGTGGTCGTGCTCACCGCGCTCGAACGGCGCCTCGGCGGGCTGCGCACGGCGGCCGTGTTCGTCGCCGGGCACGCCCTGGCCACGCTGGCCACCGAGGGGCCGGTCGGCCTCGCGGTCCTCGCCGGGCACCTGCCCGGCACCTCGCTGCACCGCCTCGACTACGGCATCAGCTTCGGCGTGGCCGCGAGCGTGGGGGCCCTGTCCGGGCTGCTCGCGCCGTGGCTGCGGTGGCCGCTGCTCATCACCTTCGGGGGCCTGCTGCTGCAGGACCTGGTCGCCTTCACCGACCCGCTGACCAACTGGGGACACCTCATCGCCCTCGCGGTGGGCGTGGCCCTGTGGCCGACGGTGCGCGGGTGGCGGACGGACCGGGAGACGGCCACGGAACGGCCGGCGGAGCCGGGGCCCGGGCGGACGGACCGGCCGACGGTGCGCGCCACGGCGGCGTAGGGCACGAGCGGCTGCTTCACGCGGAGTTCGAGGGGGGGCTGACGCGCAGGGCGAGTCTGCGCACCCGGCACCGGGAACCGGGACGCGGATGCGGCCGGCCGGCTCCCGCGGCCGGCCGACGGGCGACGGCCCGGGGCCCGCCGGGACAGGTGCCGCGAGCGGGGCGGGCGCCGCCGCCGTGCTCGGAGCGGGCGCCATGGCCGGGACAGGTGCCGTGACCCGGGCCGCCGTCACGCGAGCGGCCGCTGCCCTGCCGGGCCGCCGTCCCGCGAGCGGTTGCCCTGCCGGGCCGCCGTCCCGCGAGCGGCTGCCCTGCCGGGCCGCCAAGCTGCCGGGCCGCCCGCACGCCGGCCGCAACCGCCCGCGTGCCGCAGCCACCTGGGCCACCTGCTCGCCCGCGCCCGCCGCTCGGGCTGTCTGCTCACCCGCCCGCAGCTCGGGCCGCCGCGCGCTTTCGCCCGCCACCCGGCCACCCCTTCAGGGCCGCCGCCCCGCCAAGCCGCCGGGCCGACGGCCCACCACCCGCGCCCACCCGCGTGCCGCCGCCGCCCGCGCCGCCTGCTCGCCCCGCACGCCGCCCGGACCGCCCGCCGGCCCCAGTCCGCCGCCCGCGCCGCCTACTCGCCCCCGTCCTCGTCCTCCACCCCCATGAACTTCGCGCTGGTCAGGACCGCCTCCACCCGCCAGCCCAGTGCCTCGTACAGCGCCCGCCCGTCGGGGGTGGCCGCGAGGACGCCGCGGCGCGCTCCCGTCGTGACCGCCGTGGCCAGCAGACGCCGTACCACCAGGCCGCCCAGGCCCCGGCGCCGGTGGGCCGGTGCCGTCTCGATGCGGTCGACGACCGCCTGCGCCCCGGTCGGCACGATCTGGCCGCGGGCCGCGAGGGAGCCGTCCGGCGCGGTGACCAGGACCTTGGTCACGCCGCCCCGGGTCCAGTCGCGCACGGCGTAGCCGACCGGCACCGTGCCTCCGCCGTCGGGCACGGCGGCACCGGAGGGCGGCGCCAGCGGGACCGTCATCAGGTAGCCCGGCTCGGGGTCGACCCACCAGCCAGGGCCCAGCCACGCCGAGACGTCCCCGGGGTCCCGGAACGCCTTCAGCCAGACGCCCGCCCCGGTCACCTCGCCCGCGACCTTGCGCACGACCGCCTCCTCCACGCCCTCGCCGATCGCGCCGAGGACGTGCCGGGACACGTGCTGGACGTCCCCGACGTCGATGGTCACGCCCCAGGGCCGCGGCTGCGGGGGTGCGGCCCCGCGCGACACGACCCACCCGTCGACCCATGCCCGTACGATCTCGTGCACACCCGCCTCCGTAACAACCCCTCGGCCAGGTCACCTCTTACACGGCTGACGATATGCGCCCGCTCGCCCCCTTCCCCACCCTTGATCGCTCACAGCGAACACGGCCCTGGGAACATTCGGAGGCTCACGTGCATTGAGTCGGCATAACTCAACTTGACTGCCGAAGGGGAGATCATGGCTGCTGAGTCCGCAGCGTTCACACCGCTCACCCTGCCTGTGCTGCCGCTCGACGACGAGGTGGTGCTGCCCGGGATGGTGGTTCCGCTGGACCTCAACGACGCCGACGTGCGCGCCGCGGTGGAGGCCGCCCAGGCCGCCGCCCGCTCCGAGCCCGGGAAGCCGAAGGTCCTCCTCGTCCCCCGCGTCGACGGCACCTACGCCGGCACCGGCGTGCTGGGCACGGTCGAGCAGGTGGGCCGGCTGGCCGACGGCGACCCCGGCGCCCTGATCCGCGGCCGCGGCCGCGTGAAGATCGGCGCGGGCACCACCGGCCCCGGCGCGGCGCTGTGGGTCGAGGGCACCCGGATCGACGAGTCCACCCCCGATCCGCTGCCCGGCCACGTCACCGACCTGGTCAAGGAGTACAAGGCCCTGGCCACCGCCTGGCTCCGCAAGCGCGGCGCCTGGCAGGTCGTGGACCGCGTGCAGGCCATCGACGACGTCTCCGCCCTCGCCGACAACTCCGGTTACTCGCCCTTCCTCACCACCGAGCAGAAGGTCGAGCTGCTGGAGACCGCCGACCCGGTGGCCCGGCTGAAGCTCGCCACCCAGCAGCTGCGCGACCACCTCGCGGAGCAGGAGGTGGCCGAGACCATCGCCAAGGACGTCCAGGAGGGCGTCGACAAGCAGCAGCGCGAGTTCCTGCTGCGCCGCCAGCTGGAGGCCGTGCGCAAGGAGCTGCGCGAGCTCAACGGCGACGGTTCCAAGGATTCGGCCGAGGAGTCCGACGACTACCGCGCCCGCGTGGAGGCCGCCGACCTGCCGGAGAAGGTCCGCGAGGCGGCCCTGAAGGAGGTCGACAAGCTGGAGCGGTCCAGCGACCAGTCCCCGGAGGGCTCCTGGATCCGCACCTGGCTGGACACCGTCCTCGAACTCCCGTGGAACGAACGGACCGAGGACGCCTACGACATCCAGGGCGCCAAGGCGGTCCTGGACGCCGAGCACTCCGGTCTGGAGGACGTCAAGGAGCGCATCACCGAGTACCTGGCCGTGCGCAAGCGGCGCGCGGAGCGCGGCCTCGGCGTCGTCGGCGGGCGGCGCGGCGGTGCCGTCCTGGCGCTCGTCGGCCCGCCCGGCGTCGGCAAGACCTCGCTCGGCGAGTCGGTCGCCCACGCCATGGGCCGGACGTTCGTCCGCGTCGCCCTCGGCGGCGTGCGCGACGAGGCCGAGATCCGCGGCCACCGCCGTACGTACGTCGGCGCGCTGCCCGGCCGGATCGTGCGGGCGATCAAGGAGGCCGGGTCCATGAACCCGGTGGTCCTGCTCGACGAGATCGACAAGGTGGGCTCGGACTTCCGCGGCGACCCCGCGGCCGCGCTCCTGGAGGTGCTGGACCCGGCGCAGAACCACACGTTCCGCGACCACTACCTGGAGGTCGAGCTCGACCTCAGCGACGTGGTGTTCCTGGCCACGGCGAACGTCCTGGAGGCCATCCCGGAAGCCCTGCTCGACCGCATGGAGCTGGTCCGCCTGGACGGCTACACCGAGGACGAGAAGGTCGTCATCGCCCGCGACCACCTGCTCCCGCGCCAGCTGGAGCGGGCGGGCCTGAGCAAGGACGAGGTGACCCTGGACGAGAGCGCGCTGCGCAAGCTGGCCGGCGAGTACACCCGCGAGGCGGGCGTGCGCACCCTGGAGCGCTCCATCGCCCGGCTGCTGCGCAAGGTGGCCGCCCAGCACGAACTGGGCCGGCGGGAGCTGCCGTTCACCCTCACCGACGCGGACCTGCGGTCCCTGCTCGGCCGGCCGCACCACGTGCCGGAGTCGGCCCAGGACCCGGCCGAGCGCCGTACGGCGGTGCCCGGCGTGGCCACCGGCCTGGCGGTGACCGGGGCGGGCGGCGACGTGCTGTTCGTCGAGGCGTCGCTGGCCGACCCGGAGACGGGCGGCGCGGGGCTGACCCTGACCGGTCAGCTCGGCGACGTGATGAAGGAGTCGGCGCAGATCGCGCTGAGCTTCCTGCGCAGCCACGGCGCCGAACTGGAGCTGCCGGTCGCCGACCTGAAGGACCGGGGCGTGCACATCCACTTCCCGGCGGGCGCGGTCCCCAAGGACGGCCCGAGCGCCGGCATCACCATGACCACGGCCCTCGCGTCGCTGCTGTCGGGCCGTCTGGTCCGCACGGACGTGGCGATGACCGGCGAGGTCTCGCTGACCGGGCGGGTGCTGCCGATCGGCGGGGTGAAGCAGAAGCTGCTCGCCGCGCACCGGGCGGGCGTCACCACGGTGATCATCCCCAAGCGCAACGAGCCCGACCTGGACGACGTCCCGGCGGAGGTGCTGGACAAGCTCGACGTCCACACCGTCACCGACGTCCGCCAGGTCCTGGAACTGGCGCTGGCCCCCGCCACCAGCGGGGCGGCGCCGGAGGTGCCGGCCGCCGCGTGACGGGGACGGCCGGCCGACGGAAGGCCCGGGTTCCCCTGCGGGGGTCCGGGCCTTCCCGGTGCCGGCCGGCCACCCCCGGCCGGCCCCGTCAGCCGCCGGCCGGCCGGGGCCCGTCAGCCGTTGGCCAGTGCCTGGACGCGGTCCAGGGCCCCGTTGAACTTGTCGTGGTCGCCGACCGTCGGGCCGGTGGAGGTGTACTGCCACATCGTGTAGTAGCCCCAGCCGGCCGGCAGGGTCCCCGGGTCGGCGGCGTAGCGGGCGATCCACAGCGGGTTGGTGGCGGCGAAGCCGGCGTAGTTGCCCGTGCACTGGGTCCACCAGCTGGTGGCCGTGTAGATGACGGCGTCGCGGCCGGTGCGGGCCCGGTACTGGGTGAGGAAGTCGCGGATCCAGGTCACCATCGCGCTCTGGGTCCTGCCGTAGCAGGCGGCGCCGTACGGGTTCCACTCGATGTCGAGGACGCCGGGCAGGGTCCGGCCGTCGCGGGACCAGCCGCCGCCGTGGTCCACGAAGTAGTTGGCCTGGGTCGCCCCGCCGGTCGTGTCCGGGGTCGCGAAGTGGTACGAGCCGCGGATCATGCCGACGTCGTAGGCGCCGTTGTACTGCTGGGCGAAGGAGGTGTTCTGGTAGTACGTGCCTTCGGTCGCCTTGGTGTACGCCCAGCGCACCCCGCTGCCCCACAGGGTGGACCAGGCGACGTTGCCCTGGTGGGCGGAGACGTCCACGCCCTCCGTCTGGGTGGCGTCACCGGGGACCGGGGTGCCGCTCCGCCCGTCGTGGGCGAGGACGCCCATGCCCATCTCGGCGGAGCCGCGGGCGGGCACGGCCGCCGCGGTGGCGGAGGCGGGGGAGGCGGGCAGGAGCAGGGCGCCGAGGGCGGCGAAGGCGCCCAGGGTGGCGGCCAGGACGGCGGTGGCCGGTCTCGTGGGGGTGGCGCCGGATCTGTGCACGGGCATGACGTACCTCCGGGGGAGTGGTGGGGGGAACGCGGATCTCGTGCCGGGCGGTGCGCGGTCACCCGTCCGGCATGTATGGCGTGGTCATGCCAGGATGGGGGCGCGTTGACGACGCTACGCACGTAGAACGGCCCCTGAGAAGGGGGTCCGGGAGCTGCCGTTGGTCTACGCCTGCGAAATACTGACGGAGCTGGGGCGATGGCCGGCAGTGGCGGAAACTTTCAGGTACGGGAAACCGGGCAGGGGTGCTGACGTGCACGACGACGCGAACGGCGACGCGAAGGACGCGGCGGACCGCGCCGCACGACGAGGCGGCCCGGCCGGCGGCGCCGACCCCGAGTTCCTCTCGCTGGAGCGGGAGTTGACGGTGCTGCTGCGCCGCGCCCGCGCCAACCAGGGGGAGATGGCCCGCGAGGTCCACCCCGACCTGGAGCCCGCCGCGTACGGGCTGCTCATCCGGCTGGACGAGCTGGGCCGCCAGCGCGCCACCGAACTGGCCGCCTACATCGGCGTCGGCAAGGCCACCATGTCCCGCCAGCTGCGCGCCCTGGAGGAGCTGGGACTGCTCGCCCGCGAACCCGACCCCGCCGACGGCCGCGCCTGGCTGGTCGACCTCACCGAGGAGGGACGCTCCCGGGTCGGCCGCGTGCGCGAGGCCCGCCGCGCCCGCTACGTCAGCCAGCTCGCCCACTGGGACCGCCGCGAGGTCGCGGAACTGGCCCGCCTGCTGCACCAGCTGAACCGGGTCATGGAGAAGTAGCGCCCCGGCCACGGCCCTTGACGGCCGTCGGGACGCGCGCCGCCCGCGCCGACTACGCCAAGGCCGCAGCGGTCGTCCTCACCACGGGAGTCCGCGTCACAGCCGGGCGAACACCACCGTGGCGTCGTCGTGGGTCTTGCCGCGGCCCAGGAAGGTGCGGCTGTCCCGGTCGGCCCGCTCCCGTTCCCGCACCCGCCGCACCAGGGCGCGGGCGCCCTCGTCGCGGACCAGGGTGAACAGGTCCGTCCAGTCGCCCTCGCGGAACATCTCCGCCCAGCGCGCCGCGCCGTCCGACAGCCCGGCCAGCGCGCGGACCCGGTCCCGGGGGAGGCTCCCGGTCACCGCCCTCTCCGCCACCGCCGGGTCCGCGGCCGCGGTGAAGAAGCCGCCCTCCTTGTTGCGCACCCGGGTGTCCACGATCGCGTCGCTCGCCAGCAGAGCGCGGGGCAGCCGGGCGAGCCGGTCGTCGAGCACCGGGGTGACCGTGCCGTCGGGCGCCTGGAGGAGCAGGGCGCAGTCGGAGAGCACCAGGTACTCGACCGCGTCCCCGGACCAGCGCGCGACCGCCACGGTTGCCTGCGGCGTACGCGGGTGAGAAAGGTCACAGGTGCCCGCATGGGCCGCGGCGGTACGGGAAATGGCGCGGGACAGGGCCTCGGCCAGCGGAACATCCGGGAGGGAAACGGTCAGTTCGGTCAGGGCCCCGCCCAGCCGCGCCGTGAACCAGGGGACCGAATGCAGACAGCCCGTCGCGCTCCTCGGCGGAGTCACGCCGTCGAGGACGACGAGCGAACCGCCCTGCCCGGAGGCGGGAAGCCCGACGCTCGCGAAGTCCTCGTTGGGGCAGGAGGAGTCCCCGGGCTCCGAGACGAGTTCCGTATGCATCCGGCCAGTCTGCACGACGTCTTCACAGACCCCGCGAAAGGCTTGCATCGGTTGCCCGTCGGGCGCACCGACGCAGGTCAGGCGCCGGTTTTGGGCGGGATTGCAGGGCTCCGGGAAGGCGTGGCGGCGAATATTGCCAAAGCCCGCCGCAGACGTCCAACCGGCCCGCGGGACAAGGCCGTCGCACGCGCCAGAGGAACTTGCCCGCCAACTCCCCTCCGATGTTCACTCCTTCGGGTGGCGGCGCAGGCGATGAGCGATGACCGCCCACCGGCACTGGGAGGGTCGGGAACCGGAACCGTACCGGGGCGTGGGCGTCATGTGACGGAGCGTCACCCGGACCCGATGGGTACACGAGTCAGGAATGCGAGCACCGGTGCAGAAAACGCGGCCTCGGCGCACAGGCAGGCAGTCGGCCCCCGAGGGGCAGGCGCAGACCCCCGTCGGCAAGGGCCGTCCGACCCACGTGCGCAACCGCCTGATCGTCGCGGTGGCCGTGGTGGCCGCCGCCATCGTCGGCGCGGGTGCCCCCTCGGTCCTCGCCGCCTCCGGGCAGCTGAAGGACTCCCAGGACCTGGTGACCCTGGCCGAGCAGACCGAGGACGCCCTCGCGCTCGCCCAGTCGCTCGCCGACGAACGCGACGAGGTGACCTCCTACCTCGCGGCCGGCCGGCCCAAGTCCGCGGCGCCGTCGGAACAGAGCAGCGCCCGCGTGGACCGCCAGGTCGACGACCTGCGCGCCGACAGCGACACCCCGGCGGACCTGCGCGAGGACCTCGACGGCATCGCCGCCGTGCGCCGCGCGGCCCTCACCGGCCAGAGCACTGCCCTGCAGGCGCACCAGGCGTACTCGGCCGCCATCACCGAACTGCACCGGCTCGCCCAGGACCTGGCCGAGCAGACGCCCGCCCGGGCGGGCTCCGGCGCGTACGCGCTCGCCGAGCTGGACACCGCCGTGCAGCAGGCGTCCGCCGCCCGCGGGCTGCTGCTCGCCGCCCTGAACGTGCCCTCGTCCACGGAGAGCGTCTACGACCCCGCCACCGGCGGCACCAGCACCTCCCGGACGTCCTCCAAGGCCGACGGCAAGCAGCGCGACGCGCTCACCGCCGCCGCCCAGCAGGCCCGGCTGCGCTCCGACGCGGCCCTCGCCGACTTCCACGCCACCGCGCCCAGGGCCGCGGTCGACTCCTTCGACTCCACCGTCACCGGCGGCGAGGTGGAGTCCGCCGAGAAGTACCTCGCCACCCTCACCGACCAGCCCGAGCTGAGCGACGACGACCTCGGCACCGGCACCGAGAAGCTGGACGCGGCGCTGTCCGCCCGCATCGACCTGATGCGCGGTGTGGAGTCCTCCCTCTACGACCGCCGCACCAAGGACCTCTCGGCGCTGCGTGACGACGATGTCACCGCGCTGGAGATCCGCATCGCCGTCCTCGGCGTGCTGATGCTGGTCGCGGTCGGCGTCGCCACCGGCATGGCCCGCAGCCTGACCCGCCCGCTCTCGGCCGTCCGGCGCGGCACGGCACGGCTGGCCGAGGCGGAGGACCCGACGGCGCAGGAGCCGGTGAAGTTCACCGGCCGCAACGACGAGTTCGCCCAGGTCGTCCGCTCCGTCAACGCCCTCCACGCGCACGCCGTCACCCTGCACGAGCGCATCGCCACCCTGGAGGCCGACCGCAAGCACCTGGTCGGGCAGCGGCAGAAGATGGCCGACGCCCGCGAGGACCTGCGCGCCGAACTCGCCGACGCCGCCGCCCAGCTGGAGCGGCTGCGCACCAGCATCGGCGGCACCTTCGTCAACCTCGCGCTGCGCACCCTCGGCCTGGTGGAGCGCCAGCTGTCGGTCATCGAGGGCCTGGAGGAGCGCGAGCAGGACCCCGAGCGGCTGGCCACGCTGTTCAAGCTCGACCACTTCGCCACCGTCATGCGCCGGCACAGCGAGAACCTCCTGGTGCTGGCCGGCACCGAGCACGTCCAGCAACACCCGGGCCCGGTGCCGCTGGTGGACGTGGTCCGCGCCGCGGTCAGCGAGATCGAGCGCTACGAACGCGTCCGCATCGCCGCGCTGCCCCCGCACGCCCACCTGGTCGGCTTCGCCGCGGACGACCTGAGCCACCTGCTCGCCGAACTCCTGGAGAACGCCACCTCGTTCTCGCCGCCGGACCTGCCCGTGGAGGTCTCCGGCTGGCTCCTGGAGAACGGCGAGGTGATGCTCTCCGTCCAGGACGAGGGCATCGGCATGACCGAGGAGCGCCTGACCCGCCTCAACGCCCGCCTGTCCGCCTTCGACCCGGAGTCGCCGTACGACCAGGAGGGCGAGGAGGGGCTCGGCCTCGGGCTGTACGTCGTGGCCCGCCTCGCGCACCGGCACGGGGTGCGGGTGCAGCTGCGCGACCAGAAGCAGGGCGGTATCGCGGCGGTCGTCGTGCTGCCCACCGGACTGCTCGCCACGGCCCCGGCGGCCGCGGTGCCGCCGGCCGCGCACACCGCGTCCGGTACCCAGACGTTCTCGCTGCCCGGTGCCGACGCGGAGGCCAACTCCAACGTCCTGCACGGCCGTACCCACCCCGACCCCCTGGTGGCCCTGGCCGAGAAGGCGACCCGCGACGCCCCGGTGAAGCCGAAGGAGGCCCCCGCCGAGACCACGATGGAACTCCTGCTCCCGATCGCGCCCGAGGACGCGGAGGCCGAGCAGGAGACCGAGCGGCAGACCGCGCGGCAGACCGAGCAGGAGACCGAACGGCAGACCGAGCCGGGCACCGGCCAGGAGACCGGGCCGGACCCCGACGCGGCGCCCGACCGGGAGCCCGACGAGGGCCACCGCACCGCGCGGGTCCCGGAGTCCGGGGCGGCGGAACACCCGCACGCCGAGGCCCCGCGCGACACGGACCCCGCACCCGCCGACGACGAGGGCGACACCGGGGCGGAGGCCGACGCCGGGACCGAGCACAGCCGCACCGCCGACGGACCGTCCGCCGAGGACGACGACCCCGTCACCGCCAAGGGACTTCCCAAGCGCACCCCCAGGATCACCGCTCCGGCCCAGGCCCCGCGCCAGCGCACCGCGTCCGTCGACGCCGACGCCCTGCGCCGCAGACTCGGCGGCTTCCGCACGGGCGCGCAGGCCGGCTACCGGGACGCCGAGGCCGAACTCACGGAACGCACCGACCGGACCGGTGGGGCCGACCGGGCCGACCGGGCCGTACACGCCGAGGACACCACGGGGGGCACAGTCGAGGAGGCAAGCAGTTGACCGCGCCCAGTACCTTCGGACTGAGCAGTGAAGCACGCAATCTGCACTGGCTGTTGACCAATCTCGTCGAGGAGGTGCCGGGCATCCAGTCGGTCGCGGTGGTCTCCTCCGACGGCCTGCTCCTGCTCTCCTCGGACCCCGGTCGCAACGAGGAGGCCCGCGAGGCCCGTACGGCGAAACCCGCCGGCCCGCGCGGCTCCGCCGCCGACCTCGCGACGATCGTCTCGGGCATCGGCAGCCTGACCGTCGGCGCCGCCAAGCTCATGGAGTTCGGCGGGGTCAAGCACACGATGGTCGCGATGGACGAGGGCAGCCTGTTCGTCATGTCGATCAGCGACGGGTCCCTGCTCGGGGTCCACGGCTCCGCGGACTGCGACATGAGCGTGGTGGCGTACCACATGGCGCTGTTCGTGGGCCGCGCCGGCCACGTGCTGACGCCCGAACTGCGCAGCGAACTGCGCCAGTCCCTGCAGTCCCAGTCGGCGGGGAGCACCCGATGACCGCGCAGCCCACCCCGCCGCAGGGCGGCAGGAACCAGCTCCCGGTCCGCGGCGGCGACCGCAAGCCCGCCCGGGTGCGCCCCTACTCGCTCACCGGCGGCCGCACCCGCTTCGGCCACGTCCTGCTGGTGGAGACGTTCGTGGCGGCCCTGGAGGCCCCCGAGGAGCGCAAGGAACTGACGAACGGCTCGCTGCGCACGACGGTCATGCCGGAGATGCGGGCCATCGTCGAACTGTGCCGCCGCATGCGGACGGTGGCCGAGATCGCCGCGCTGCTGAAGATGCCGCTCGGCGTGGTCCGGGTGCTGCTCAGCGACCTCGCGGACCAGGGAAAGATCAGGGTGTACGGCACGGGAACCGGTCACGGCACGGGCCGGCCGGACCGGGCCCTGCTGGAAAGGGTGCTGAGTGGACTCCGTCGTCTCTGACGCCGCTCGCGGCGTCTCCCCGCGCGTCGAGGTCGTGGAGCCCGACGAGAACCTGATGGCCTGGCAGACGGACCGCACCCGCGCCCCCATCGCCACCAAGATCGTCATTGCCGGCGGCTTCGGCGTCGGCAAGACCACGCTGGTCACCGCCGTCTCCGAGATCACGCCCCTCCAGACGGAGGCGCTGATGACCGAGGCGAGCGAGGACCACGACGACCTCACCGCCACGCCGCAGAAGCTGACCACCACGGTGGCCATGGACTTCGGCCGCATCACCCTCGACGACGACCTGGTGCTCTACCTGTTCGGCACGCCGGGCCAGCAACGGTTCTGGTTCATGTGGGACGACCTGGTGCGCGGCGCGATCGGCGCGGTCGTGATGGCCGACACCCGGCGGCTGAAGGACTGCTTCCCGGCGCTCGACTACTTCGAGAGCTGCGGCCTGCCGTACGTCGTCGCGGTCAACCACTTCGACGGCAGTGAGCTCTTCGAGCCGGAGGACGTGCGCGAGGCCCTGACGATCCCCGCGCACATACCTGTCATGATCATGGATGCGCGGCGCCGGATCTCGGTGATCGAGACCCTCCTGGCCCTCGTCGGCCACGCGCTCGACGAAACCCCCGAGTAGGAGACAACACCCCGCATGCGGAAGATACTCGTCGTCGGAGCCGGCCAGTCCGGACTCCAGATAGCCCTCGGCCTCCAGTCGCACGGGTACGAGGTCACCCTGATGTCCAACCGGACGGCGGACGAGATCCGCTCCGGCCGGGTGATGTCGACGCAGTGCATGTTCCACACCGCGCTCCAGCACGAGCGCGACCTCCAGCTGAACTTCTGGGAGTCGCAGGCCCCGAAGATCGAAGGCCTCGGCGTGTCCGTGGCGGCCCCCGGCTCGCACGACCCCGGCCCCACCCAGCGCGCGATCGACTGGGTCGGCGAGCTGGACGGCCACGCGCAGTCCGTCGACCAGCGGGTGAAGATGGCCGGCTGGATGGACACCTTCGCCCAGCGCGGCGGCCAGCTGGTGATCCACGGCGCGGCCGTCTCCGACCTCGACTACTTCTCCCGCACCTACGACCTCGTGCTGGTCTCGGCCGGCAAGGGCGAGCTGGTGTCGATGTTCGCCCGCGACCCCGAGCGCTCCCCGTACAGCGAGCCGCAGCGGGCCCTCGCGGTGGCCTACGTGCACGGCCTGGGCCCGCGCCCGGAGCACCCGGACATGGACGCCGTGCGCTGCAACCTGGTGCCGGGCGTCGGCGAGCTGTTCGTGATGCCGACCCTCACGCTCTCCGGCCGGGCGGACATCCTGTTCTGGGAGGGCATCCCGGGCGGCCCGCTGGACGTGTTCAAGGGCGTCAAGGACCCGGGGGAGCACCTCGCCCTCACGCTGGAGCTGATGGAGAAGTTCACGCCCTGGGAGTACGCCCGCGCCACCGAGGTCGAACTGACCGACGCGGGCGGCACGTTGTCCGGCCGCTACGCGCCGACCGTGCGCAACCCGATCGGCCGGCTGCCCGGCGGCGGCCTGGTCCTCGGCGTCGCGGACGTGGTCGTCGCCAACGACCCGATCACCGGCCAGGGTTCGAACTCGGCGTCCAAGTGCGCCGCCACCTACCTCGCCTCCATCCTGGAGCACGGCGAGAAGGAGTTCGACGAGGCCTGGATGCGGGCCACCTTCGACCGCTACTGGGACACCGCCCAGCACGTCACCAAGTGGACCAACGCGATGCTCGCCCCGCCGCCGGAGCACATCGTGAACCTCCTCGGCGCCGCCGGCCAGCTCCCCCCGGTCGCCCACCGCATCGCCAACGCCTTCAACGACCCGGCCGACTTCGAGAACTTCTTCTACGAGCCGGAGAAGACGTCGGCCTACCTGGCGTCGGTGTCCGGGGCCGCCTGAGGCGACGGGGACCCGGCCGGCAGCGCCGGGTAGTCCGTGTAGCCCTCCTCGCCGCCCGTGTACATCAGGTACGCCTCCCTGACCGCGTTCAGGGGGGCGCCGGTGCGCAGCCGGGTCACCAGGTCCGGGTTGGCGAGGAAGGAGCGGCCCAGGGCGATCAGGTCGGCGCCCGCCGCGAGGAGCCGTTCGCTCGCGGGCAGGGGCGGCTCGTCCAGGGCCAGCCGTGGGTTGGCGATCAGGGTGCCCGGCCACAGGCGGCGCAGCTCGGCGAACAGCGGCACGCCGGGGTCGGCGTACCCCAGGTGCAGGTAGGCCGGTCCGCTGTCCGTCAGGGCCTTCACGAGCGTCGGGTAGAGGAGCGCCGTGTCCCCCTCGGCGATGCCGTTGACGGTGTTGCCGGGGGAGACGCGCAGGCCCACCCGCTCGGGCCCGATCGCGGCGGCGACGGCCTCCACCACCTCCACCACGAACCGGATGCGCGAGGTGACCGGCCCGCCGTAGGCGTCGGTGCGCCGGTTGGTGTTCTCCGCCAGGAACTGGTGCAGCAGGTGCCCGTTGGCCGAGTGGACCTCCACGCCCTCGAAGCCGGCGTCCAGCGCGTTGCGGGCGGCGCGGGCGAAGTCGGCGGCGGTCGCGCGGATGTCGGCGGCGCTCATCTCGCGCGGCACCACGGACGGCCGGCGCCCGCTCGGGGTGTGCAGGGTCTCGGGCAGCGGTACCGGCGACGGGGCGACGGGCGTCAGCCCGCTGGTCTCGGGGTGCCCGACCCGCCCGCCGTGCTGGAGCTGCAGCACCATTCGCCCTCCCGTCGCGCGCACCGCGTCGGTGACCCGCCGCCACCCGGCCACCTGGGCGGCGGTGTGGATGCCGGGGATGTGGGGGTACGTCTGCCCGACCGCGTTGGGCGTCGCGGCCTCGGCGATGATCAGCCCGGCGGAGGCGCGCTGCGCGTAGTAGGTGGTCATGACGGCCGAGGGCACGCCGTCCGCCTCCGCGCGGTTGCGGGTCAGCGGCGCCATCACCAGCCGGTTGGGCAGGTCCAGCGGGCCGAGCCGGGCGGGCCGGAAGAGGGCGGATTCCGTGGTGGTGTGCGTCATGGCCGTACCGTAGAAGCTGACACCGGTGTGAGGATCAAGCCCGGACCGGCGGCACGGCAGCGGACGAGGTGGGGGTCCATGCGGATCGGTGAACTCGCGCGGCGCAGCGGCGTCAGCGAGCGCTCCCTGCGCTACTACGAGCAGCAGGGCCTGCTCTCCGCCGAGCGCACGCCCGGCGGGCACCGCGCGTACGGGGAGTGGGCGGTGGACCGCGTCGTGCGGATCCAGACCCTGTACGCGGCCGGCCTGAACAGCCGGACCATCGCCCGGCTGCTGCCGTGCATGCGGGACGCCGACGGCGGCCCCAACGAGCGCGCCGACGGCAAGCTCCTCGAGGAACTCCTCGCGGAGCGCGACCGGATCGACCGCGTGATGGCCGACCTGGCCCGCTCCCGCGAGGTCCTCGACGAGGCGATCGACACGGCGACGACGGGACTGGGCTCCCGCCCGGGACCGGCGACGGGGCGCTCTCCGCACCCGGGCCCGGCCACGGACTGAACCCCTGCCAGGATGCGCCCCGCCGTCCACCCGGTGGTCGGCCGGGCTGAGCTGCTGCCCGCGGGCGGCGGTGGGGCTCGGCTACCACCAGGTGCGGCGACTCCCCGCGGGGCCCGGCGGCTCCCGATCCGGCCGCCGCCGTGGACGCCCCCTCTTCTCCTACTCCGGCACCGCGGCCGACGCGTAGCCCTCGTCGCCGCCGGTCGGTGCGGCCGCGGGGAGCTTCGGCGGGGTGTAGTGGCGGACGGGTCGGGCGTCCGGGTCGGGGCGTACGGCGCCGAGGACCGGGTTGGCCGCGAGCGGGGAGACCTTCACCCGTGCGCCGGGGCGGGGCGCCTGCACCACCAGGCCGTCGCCGAGGTACAGCGCCACGTGCGTGGCCTCGGGGAAGTACACGACCAGGTCGCCGGGCCGCAGCGCGTCCAGCGGCACCCGGGGCAGCTTCGCCCACTGCTCCTGGCTGGTGCGCGGGATCGGCGTCCCGGCCCGGTCCCAGGCCCACGAGGTCAGCCCCGAACAGTCGTAGGAGCGCGGCCCCTCGGCGCCCCACTGGTACGGCTTGCCGAGCTGGCGGACCGCGTTGCGCACCGCGCGTTCGCCCTCGGCGGTCGGCTTGCCGTCGTCCTCGCCGAGCGCGCCGGAGTCCTCCAGCTCGCGCTGCCGCTCGGCGACCCCGGTGCGCTCCAGGTCCGCCACCTCGTGCAGCTGCTCCGCGCTGAGCGAGGCGACCATCTCCTCGACGTCGTCGAGTCGCCGGCGCACGTCGTCGCGCTCCTTCTTCCGGCGCTCGGTGAGGGTGATCCGGGCGTCGAGGGCCGCGCGGGCCTTGCGGGCCAGCTCGTCGCGGCGGCGCTCGTCACCGGCCAGCCGGGCCGTCGTACCGGCCCGTTCACGGGCCACCTGCCCGATCACATGGCCCTGGTCGAGGACGTGCTGCGGGTCGCGCGCGAGCAGCAGCCGCAGGTAGGGCGAGAGGTCGCTGCTGGACTGGTACTGCCGGCGGGCGAGCCGGCCGGCCTCGCCGCGGCTGTCGTCCAGCGCCAGCCGCGCGCGGGCCAGTTGACCGTCCAGCCGGGCCACCTCGGCGCGCTTGCGCCGCAGCTGCTCCTCGGTGGCGTTGTAGGCCTCGGTGGCCCGTTCGGCGTCCCGGTACAGCTTCTGAAGGTCCGTCAGCAGCTCGGCCACCGACGGCTCCGCGGACCCGTCCGGCTCCGGTACGGCGACGGCGGCCCCGGGGACCAGGGCGACCTGCGTGGCGAGCGCCGCCGTACAGACCAGGCGCAGCAGCCTTCCTGACACGTCATCACCTCCGCGCCGGGGTGGCCCCTCCACCCCGCACGGCGAGCATCACCACGCTCCGGCCGGTCCCGCGCGCCGGGTGTGCGCGGTTCGGCGCAACCGGGTCACCCGTGCGGGTCGTCCGGCTTGCCGTCCGGCGTGGCACCGGGCTTCGACCAGGGCCAGCGCACCCGGTGTCCGCGGGTGTCCCCGGAGGGGTCGAAGGCGTACTTCCAGCCGCGCGGCAGGCCGAGCCGCTTGCTGTGCCCGCGCGGCTCGCGCCGGTAGACCAGGACGGTCGGCGGCCCGCCGGCGGCGTCGGGCACGGGGATGCGGTAGGTCTTCGGCGGCTGGCCGGTGGGGCCGACCAGCACGGGCAGGACGCGCCCGTCCATGGGGCCGCCCTCGAAGGGGGTGTCTTCGCTCTTCACGCCACCAGTGTCGATCAGGTCCCGGCGGCGAGCGCACCCCGCACCAGCTCGGCGGTCTGCGCGTCGCGGGCGGCGGTCACCGTCAGGCCGGCCACGAACTGGTCCACCAGCCAGTCCCGCAGCTCACCGGGGGGCGGCTGCTTGCCCTCGTCGAGCCAGATCAGCGAGGCCGCCTCCACGGACGTGATCCACATGCGGACGGTCATCCGCAGCCGGGGCCCGGGGTCGGTGACGCCGAGGTGGCTGTGGATGTGGTCGGCGGCGGCCCGCCGTACGCCGTCCACCAGGGCGGTCGTCCGGGACGTCTCGACCACGCTGCCGCCCTGGAGCAGGGCGCTGAAACCCGCGTCGTGCCCGTCGACGAAGGCGAGGTAGCGGTCCAGGGCCCGGCCGAGGCGGGGGAGCAGGGGCCCCTGGCGGGGCTCGTCGAAGCACAGCCGCAGCTGGTCGGCGGCCGACCGCAGCGCGGCCTCGTAGAGCTGCTGCTTGCCGCCGGGGAAGTACCGGTAGACGAGCGGCCGCGACACGCCCGCCGCCTCCGCCACGTCGTCCAGCGAGACGTCCTCGGGGGCGCGGTGCGCGAAGAGGGTCAGCGCGGCCTCGAGGAGCTGACTGCGTCGCTCCTCGACGCTGAGCCTGCGGTACGCGGGGGCGGCGGGGGTCATGCGTGCAGCGTAATCGGAGCGTGGGGATCGTGCGGGGGTCCGGCGGCGGGAGCCGGACACCCCCGCCGCCGCAGCGCCGTCCGGCGGGGCCGGGGCGCGCACGCCGAGCCGTCGCCCGCCGACGGCGTGACCCGGGTCAGGCCAGCAGGCCCGACGACTTCCACAGCCGGCGGCCGACGCCCCGCAGGACGCCGATGTCGTCCAGGAAGTCGGTCAGCCGCTTCGACCCGTTCTGCATGACCTCGCGCCGGTGGCCGCTGGCCTTCACCTGGGCGAGGGCCTCGCGCTGGTCCAGGCCGACGTTCGTGTAGACCTCGGGGTTCACGAAGGCCACCGAGAACACCCGGGCGAACTCGCCGGAGGTGACCCGGGTGAACTCCTGCGACCACCTCGGCGCCGTCAGCATCTGGCGGCGCAGCTCCTCACGGGCGTAGCGCACGTGCCGCGCCTCCTCCACCACGTGGATCCGCGTGACGCCCCGGACCAGCGGCTGCACCCGCTCGTCGGGGAAGGTTAGGCGCTGCATCCAGTCCAGCACCTCCTCACCGAGCAGCGTCGCCGTGAAGGACCCGGGCGTGGTGGAGATCGTCTTGAACACGCGGCCGAGGTTCTGGTGCGCCCGGCTCACCGGGTACCAGGGGGTGCCGCCGTGCGAGATGAGCCGCGCGAACATCTTGGAGTGGCGGCACTCGTCCTCGATCTCGGTGAGCGCGTACCGCACGTGCGCGCTCGTCGCCGCCTTGTCGTAGATGTGCCGGACCAGCAGCTGCATCAGGATGATCTCGAACCAGATGCCCAGCGAGGCGAGCGCCGCCGCCTCGTGCTGGGAGAGCAGGATGCGCTGCTCCTCGCTCATCCGCTTCCACAGCGGCGTGCCGTACAGCGACACCAGCTCCGGCGGCCAGAACCACTTGCCGTCCTCGAAGGGCGCGTCCCAGTCCAGCTCCTCGTCCGGGTCGAAGGAGTGCTTGGCGGAGGAGGCCAGCAGTCGCTCCGCCACCTGTTCCCGGTCCTTGAGCAGACCGAGCGCGTCGCGCAGTACCTCGGCCTCGGTCACAGTCGTCATGCCAGTTATGAGACTACCTGTCAGCAAGCCCGTCAATCCCCCGTGCGCGACTTGTTGACCCGATGTCTACCGAGGCTCGTCCCGCGCGGGCTCACACCGAGCAGCCCAGCCCTTCCGGCACCTCGCCCAGCAGCGGCTGCGCGCCCTGCGGCGGGAAGAGCGTGCGGAAGGTGAAGGCGTACGGCGAGGGACCGTGGGTGCGCAGGTGCAGCAGCCGCGCCTCGGCCTCCGCGACCGTGGGCCGGTGGCCGGCCGGGACCCACCACAGGGTCACCATGGCCTCCGCCGCCCGCTCGAACCACTCCCGCCGCCGGGTCAGCGCCTCCCGGTGGCGGCCCGTGTACATGAACTCCTTGAGGCTCTCCAGGTCCCGCCACACCGACATGTTGACGATCAGCCACTCGTCGCCGAAGACGGCGATGTCGGTGGCGTCGCCGCCCTCCGACTGCAGGCGCCAGACGAAGCCCTCGGCCGCGTCGGCGTCGGCGTTCACCGGGTCGAGCTGGTCGACGAAGCCCTTCAACTCCGGCGAGTCCAGCGGAAACTTGAGGCGGGCGAGGTTGACCTGGGCGAGTTCGAAGCGGGCGGCGGGAGCAGTGGTGTCGGTCATGACCGGACGTTAGGTCGGCGCCCCGCGCGCCCGCACCCCCCGTCTCACGGGTCGAGCACCGCCTCCATCACCGCCCGTGCGATCGGCGCCGCCATCCCGCCGCCGGTGATGTCACCCCGGTCCGCGGAGGCGTCCTCCACCACCACCGCGACCGCCACCTCGGGTTGCATGTCCCGGTCCGCCTGCGCCCACGACACGAACCAGGCGTACGGCACACCGGAGTTGCCCAGCCCGTGCTGGGCCGTGCCGGTCTTGCCGCCCACGGTCGCCCCCGGGACGGCCGCCTTGCGCCCCGTCCCCTCCCGCACCACGTCCTCCATCAACTGCCGCAGCTTGCGCGCCGTCGAGGGCTGCATCACCTGCCGCGGCGGCCGCGGACCGGCCGCCGCCACCGTCGAACCGCCGCGCCGCGTCGTCCGCTCCACCAGGTACGGCATGCGCAGTTGCCCGCCGTTGGCCACCGCCGCCGCGACCATCGCCATCTGCAGCGGCGTCGCCCGGGTGTTGTACTGGCCGATCGACGACAGCGCCAACTGGGCCCGGTCCACGGTGGTGTCGAACGTGCTCGGCGCCACCGCGAACGGGATCCGCAGCCCGGCGTCGTTGAACCCGAACGCCTCCGCCGTCGCCCCCATCCGCGCCACGCCGACGTCCACGCCGAGCTTGGCGAACACCGTGTTGCACGACCACTGGAACGCCTCCCGCAGCGGAGCGTCCCGACAGCCGTCACCCTCGTTGTCCAGCCGGGTCGTCGTCCCCGGCAGCCGGTAGGGCGCCGGCGACCGGGTGCGCGCGTCCAGGTTCCTGACCACCCCCGCGTCCAGCGCCGCCGCGGCCGTCACCACCTTGAACGTCGACCCCGGCGGGTACGTCTGCCGCACCGCCCGGTTCAGCATCGGCTTGTCCGGGTCCGCGTTCAGCCGCGCCCACGCGCGGGCGGCCGCCGCGCCGTTCCCCGACAGCTCACCCGGGTCGTACGACGGGCTCGACACCAGCGCCAGCACCCGGCCCGTGGCCGGATCCACCGCCGCCACCGCGCCCTTGCGCCCCGCCAGCCCCTCGTACGCCGCCCGCTGCGCCTCACGGTCCAGCGTGGTCTCGACGTCGCCGCCCGCCGCACGGGCCCGGGTGAGGTCGCTCAGCAGCGGCAGCGGCGCCAGCAGCGGGTCGGTGCCCGCCAGGACGCCGTCCTCGGTGGCCTCCAGCAGGGTGCGGCCGTACTCCTGCGAGGCGAAACCGGTGACCGGCGCGTACAACGGGCCGTCCACGTAGGTGCGTTCGAAGCGCAGCTGCTCGCCGCTGTCCCGGGAGCCGGTCACCGGGCGGCCCCCGACCACGATGTTCCCGCGCGGCTGGCCGTAACGGGCGATCGTCGCACGGCGGTTGGCCGGGTTGTCGTCGTAGGCCGGGGACTGCACCACCTGGACCCGCGCGGCGTTCACCAGCAGGGCCGCGAGCAACAGCACGCAGAAGAAGGCCGCGTACCGGATGTGCCGGGTCACCGGGCCTCCTCGGGGCGCACCGCGCCGTTCGTCCCCCGTGCGACGGTCATGGGGCCGGCTTCCCGTCGTACTGGCGGCGCGCCGAGTGGCTGACCCGGATCAGCAGCGCCACGATCGTCCAGTTGGTGACCACCGACGAACCCCCCTGCGCCAGGAACGGCATCGCCATGCCGGTCAGCGGGATCAGCCCCGTCACCCCGCCCGCGATCACGAACACCTGGAGCGCCACGAGCGAGGCCAGCCCGATCGCCAGCAGCCGGCCGAAGGGCTCCCGCAGCGACAACCCCGCCCGGTAGCCGCGCTCCACGAGCAGGGCGTACAGCAGGAAGATCGCCGACAGCCCGGCCAGCCCCAACTCCTCACCGGCCGTCGCCAGGATGAAGTCCGACTTCACGGCGAACCCGATGAGCACCGAGTGGCCGTTGCCGAGCCCGGTGCCCAGCACCCCGCCCGCCGCGAACGCGAACAGCGACTGGGCGAGCTGGCCAGGCCCCTGTCCCGCGTCGATCGACGCGAACGGGTGCAGCCAGTCCTCCACGCGCCCGTGCACGTGCGGCTCGAAGCGCCCCACGGCCACCGCGCCGAGCCCCGCGAGCAGCAGCCCCACCGCGATCCAGCCGGTCCGGCCGGTGGCCACGTACAGCAGGACGACGAACAGGCCGAAGAACAGCAGCGACGTGCCGAGGTCCCGCTCCAGCACCAGCACGCCCACGCTGACCAGCCACACCGCGACGATCGGCCCCAGCACGCGCCCGGTGGGCAGCTGCACGAACCACACCCGGCGGCCCGCGTACGCCAGCGCGTTGCGGTTGGCGGCCAGGTACGCGGCGAAGAACACCGCGAGCAGCACCTTCGCGAACTCCCCCGGCTGCAGGGAGAACCCGGCGATCCGCACCCAGATGCGGGCGCCGTTGACCGCCGGGAACAGGATCGGCAGGCACAGCAGCACCAGCGCGGCGACCACGGACACGTACGCGTACCGCTGGAGCAGCCGGTGGTCGCGCAGCGCGGCCACGACCACGATGAACAGCCCGATGCCGAGCGTCGACCACACCAGCTGCGTGGGCGCCGCCCGGTCACCCGGCGTCTCCAGGTCCAGCCGGTAGATCAGCACCAGCCCGAGTCCGTTGAGCAGCACACCGATCGGCAGCAGCAGCGGATCGGCGTACGGCGCCCGGAACCGCACCGCGAGGTGGGCCAGCAGCGCCAGCACGCCGAGCCCGGCGCCGTAGCCCGCGGCGCCGGGCGGGAGGGTGCCGTTGCGCGCCAGGCCCACCGCGCAGTAGCCGTACACGGACAGCAGGACGGCCAGGACGATGAGCGCGAGCTCGATGCCGCGCTGCCGGGGCAGGCGTGCCGGGCGGGCGGGGGCCCGCTCCGCCACGACGGTGTCGACTCCGGCTGACATCATGTCCGGAACCTACCCAATTGATGTTCCTCGTGAGCTTCGCTGGGGCGGGGGCTGGGTCAGTCGGGTGTCAGCAGGGACGGGGTTCCCGGTCGAACGTGTGGATGTAACGCGCCGCCCCCCAGGCCCAGGTGCCGTCGGTGAGCAGGTACCACTGCCGGTTGCCGTCGACGCTCTCCCCGCGGGTCTGGCAGAAGATCGACACGGTCTCGCCCTGGCGCGCCATGCGGATCACCTCGCTGGACCGCGTGGGCGCGCTGCGCAGGAGCAGGCCGCCGCGGGCGGTGACGACACCGCGGGTGAGACGACCGTCCTGGCCTTGACCCTGACCCTGGGCTTCGCCCTGTTGCTGGCCTTGGCTTTGGCCCTGGTTCTGGCCTTCGCCCTGTTGCTGGCCTTGGCCCTGACCCTGGCCCTGGCCCTGCACCTGCTGGTAGCCCAGGCCCAGGCCTTGGTACTGGTCGCTGTCCTGGCCCTGGCCCTGGCTCTGGCCCTGGGTGGCGGAGGTGCCCTGCTGGGAGTTGGCGTTGCCCTGTCCGTCGCCGCCCCAGCCGTCGTCGGCCATGGCGGGGACGACGGAGGCGGAGAGGGCGAGGGCGCCGGCGGCGCCCGTCATGGCGAGACGGGCGAGGGTGGACCGCAGGACCATAGCGACCATGGCGTACCTCCAGGAAGGGGGTCGTGAGGTGTCAAAAGCTGACTGATCGCCACGTTAGGGGCGGGCGGGGGAGGGTGCCCGCTGGATTGGGCCGATGGATGGCGCCCGAGGGGTGATGCCCGACGTACGACGCGAACGGGCGCGTCCCGCGGACTGGGCCCGTCACGCGGACTGGGCCCGCTCCTCCGGCAGGATCAGCGTGGCCACCGCCCCGCCCTCGGGCGCGTTGGCGAAGGTCAGCCGTGCGCCCAGCACCTCCGCCTGCCCCACCGCGATGGTCAGCCCCAGCCCGTGCCCCTTCGCGCCCCCCTCGGTGCGGAACCGCTGCGGCCCGTGCGCGACGAGGTACTCCGGGAAGCCGTCCCCGTGGTCCCGCACGGTGACCCGCGGCCCGTCCACGGTCAGCACCACCGGGGCGCGCCCGTGCCGGTGCGCGTTGGACACCAGGTTGCCCAGCACGCGTTCCAGGCGCCGCCGGTCCGTCTCCACGCGCGCGTCCCGCACCAGGCGCACCTCGGTGTCCGTGCCGGACGCCCGGACGACCCGTTCGGCCAGCGCGCCCAGGTCCTCGGAGTCGAGCTCCCCGCGCTCGCGCCCGGTGTCCAGCCGGGAGATCTCCAGCAGATCCTCGGTCAGCGTGCGCAGCGCGGCCACCCGGTCGCGCACCAGCTCGGTCGGCCGTCCCTGCGGCAGCAGTTCGGCGGCCGCGTGCAACCCGGTGAGCGGGGTGCGCAGTTCGTGCGCGACGTCGGCGGTGAAGCGCTGCTCGGCCAGCAGCTTGCCCTGCAAGGAGGCCGCCATCGAGTCCAGCGCCGCGGCGACCGCGGCCACCTCGTCCTGCGGGCGGCTCGCGTCCTTGGTGCGGGGGTCGTCCACGCGCGCGTCCAGGTCGCCGGCGGTGATCCGCCGGGCCACCAGCGCGGTGGCGTGCAGCCGCCGGGTCACCCGGGTCACGGCGAAGGCGCCGACCAGCAGGGTCGCCCCGATCGCCAGGCCCGACGACCAGAGGATGGCGCTGTCCAGGCCCTCGATGGTGCGGGCCTGCTGGCCGTAGTCGACGGCCACGGCGAGCGTGTGTCCGCCGTCGGCGGGACCGGCCGCCCACATCGTGGGCTGCCCGCGGTGGTCGGCGACCATGGTGCCGCGCCTCCCGGCCAGCGCCAGCTTGCGCAGTGGCTGGGGCAGGCCCTCGGGGTCGACGCCCGCGCCGGGCAGCAGCGTGTCGCCCGCCTCGTACGCGGACGTCGCGTCGGTCAGCCGGGACAGGGCGAGGTCGCGGGCCTGGCCGACGGTCTGGTCGGTGACCTGGACGTGCACGAGCACGCCGAGCAGGGCGGCGAGCGCGCAGCACATCACCGTGATGAAGGCGGCCGACTTCACCGCGAGCGTGCCGGCCCAGCGGGGGAGCGGGGCCGCGCGGCGGGACGTGGGCCGACGGGTGGCGGGCCGGCGGAGGACGGACCGGCGGGGAGCGGGTGCCCTCACGGGGTCACCGACGGGGACGGGGTGGGACCCGGGTCGGCCGTGGAACTCCGGCCGGCCGTGGCGGTGGTCGTCGGGGAGGGGCGCCCTGGGCGGTGGCCGTGGTGGGTGCGGAGCATCTCGTCGTGCGTGAGGAGCATCGCCTTCTGCTCCGGGTCCCAGGTCCACTGGAGCCGGTACTCGTAGTCGGCGAGGTCGGACGGCGAACGGATGATCACCGACCGCCCGGCCAGCTCGACCGCGCTGACGGCGTCCTCCCAGGCCATGACGCGCAGCAGCCGGTGCTTGTCCACGGTGTAGGCGCGCACGGCGGTCAGGTCCGGCGCGTCCCCGGGCAGCAGCCGGAAGCCGAGGGTCAGGTCGACGCGCCCGTCACCGGTCAGGTCGCGGTAGTAGGGCTGGAGGACGGGGCACTTGCCGGCGGCGGTGGTGTCCGCGTTCGCGGTGCGGCCCGTGGCCTTCCCGTCCGTGGGCTTGTTGGTGCAGGCGGCCATCCGGGCCGTCGTGTCCCGGTAGATGGCGTCGGGGCCCCGGTAGTCCTTGGGGTGCGCGGCGATCTCGGCGCGCACGATCGCCACGGGGTCGACCTCGCGGAGGTCGTCGCCGGGCACGGTGACGCCCTTGACGACCTCGGTGTCCGCCTCGTCGATGTTCCAGGCGGGGCTGGAGGCCGGGGTGAGCTGCGGCCAGAGCCGGGCCGGGCTGGTCGCGGTCGGGGTGGACCCGGCACCGCGCAGTCCGCCCGCGTCACCGCAGGCCACGGCGGCCGAGGCCAGCAGGGCGACGGCGAGGCCGGTCCGGACGGGGCGGCTGACGGACACGGGACTCCTGTGATCGACGACGACGACGGCCCCGTACACCATATTCGGAGGGAAGTCCTATTTGCCCACCGGTGGGCCGAGGGGGCGGCCGGGCGATCGCCGCGACGGTACCAGCCGGATCGCGTGGCCGGCCGCGGGGCCCCGGCGGACCGGGGTGTGGCTGCGCGGCGGCCCGGGGTGCAGGCGCCCGGCGGACCGGGGGCGGGTGCCCGGCCGCGTCCCGGGGCGGCCGCCGTCTTGCTCCCGGAGCACCCACCTGCTCCCATGGTCGTCGGGGTGATGTGCATGAGCGGACTGCGCGTCGTACCGGCCTGGCGCCACGGCCGGGAGCGGCTCTACGTCTGCCGTACGGACGGCAGGAACGTCGCCTGGTACGACCGGGAGGCCGGCCGGGTCAACCTGCTCAGCGACGAGCGCCGGGACGAGGTGCTGGAAGCGCTGGGCCCCTTCCTCACCGGCCCGGTCGCCGTCGGCCCGCCCCCGGTGCCGACCCCCGCCGAGCTGGCCCGCCTGTCCCTCCACCCGGACGACGACCTCGCGCCCAACCGCCCCGGCGAGGCCCTGCTGATCGCCCTCGACCGGGACCCGGCCCGCCAGGGCCTCCGGCTGCGCGCCGACCCGCGGCGCCGGGCCCTGGAGGCCGAGCAGACCGTCGGCGAGGCCCTGGACCGCCTCGACGGGGCCGGCTGGCACACCCTGCACTCGGTGCCGCTGCCCGGCGGCGACCGCGTCCACCACCTGACCATCGGCCCCGGCGGCCTGTTCGCCGTCCACGCCCTGTACGCGCGCAAGCAGCGGGTGCTGGTCGCCGACCCGATGGTGTCCCTGGGCCGCCACGACCCCGAGCCGGTCCTGCGCCGCGCCCGCGCCGCCGCCGACCGCGCCTCCTACGCCCTGACGGCCGAGGTCCACCCGGTCCTGGCCCTGGCCGGCCCGGCGGACGTCCGCGTGACGGCTCCGCCGCGCGAGGTACGGGTCGTGCAGGACGCGGACCTGGCGGACCTGGCGCGCACGGGCGGGGTCCTCAAGCCGGCGGACGTGGAGGCACTGCACGCGATGGCCCGGGACCGGGGGACGTGGGCGGCCTGCTGAGGCGTGTGTGTGGGGATGGCGGCCCGCGCCCGTGCCTGTGAGGGCGATCGTCCCGCCTCCCGGTGGGCCACACCGGACGCCATCCAGCCCGTCCGGCGTTTGAGGACGAGGCCCGTCCAGGGCCGAAGCGGGGGCCTGGGGGCGGCAGCCCCCAGCACCCGGGCGAGCCGAGACACCACCCGCGTGTCTGGGGCGGCAGCCCCAGCGCACCGGCGCGCCAAGTGACCACCCCGCGCCCGACTACGGCAGCACCCCGGCCCCCTCCACATCGAACAACGGCGCCAACAGATCCCCGAACTCCCCCACCCGCGCCCCCACGTCCCCCGCCTGAAAAGCCAGCCCCTCAGGCGCCCCACACTCCTCCACCTCCGCCCACGTGACCGGCGCCGACACGGTCGGCTCGGCCCGCGCCCGCAGGGTGTACGGCGCCGCGGTCGTCTTGCGGCCGGCGTTCTGGCTCCAGTCGACGAACACCTTGCCGGGCCGCAGGCTGCGCGTCATCCGGTGCAGGACGAGCTCCGGCATGGCCCGCTCCGCCTCGACGGCCAGCCGCTTGGCGTAGTCGCTCACCTGCTCGGACGAGGAGCCGCGCACGGCGGCGAGGAGATGCAGCCCCTTGGACCCGGAGGTCTTGGCGTAGGCCACGATCCCGTCGGCCGCCAGCCGCTCGCGCAGCCAGAGGGCGACCTCGCAGCAGTGCACGATCGTCGCGGGCGCCCCGGGGTCGAGGTCGAAGACCAGCCGGTCGGCCTCGTCAGGCGTGGGGGCCAGCCACTGGTGGGTGTGGAACTCGGTGACGAGGTTGGCCGCCCACATCAGGCTGGGCAGGTCCTGGACCAGCACCATCCGGGACGGCCCCTCCGACCGGGGGACCTCGGCGGTGGCGACCCAGTCGGGCGTGCCGGGCGGCACGTTCTTGGTGAAGAACAGCTGGCCGTCGGGCCCGTCCGGGTAGCGCAGGAAGGAGACGGGCCGCTCGCGCAGGTGGGGCAGCAGCACGTCGGCGACGGTGGCGTAGTAGTGCAGCACCTCACCCTTGGTGAAGCCGGTCGCGGGATACAGCACCTTGTCCAGGTTGCTGAGCGCCAGCCGTCGCCCCTCCACCTCTGTGATCGGCGTCATACGATGAGAATCACACGAAACCTGTACAAACCGCCCCCCTGTCGTCAGGTCGGGTTACCGGACCCGCGGCCCGGAAAGGTGCTGAACGTTGCGATCCATCTGGAACGGCGCCATCTCCTTCGGCCTCGTCAGCATCCCCATCAAGCTGGTGAACGCCACGGAGAGCCACTCGATCTCCTTCCGCCAGATCCACACCGAGGACGGCGGACGCATCCGCTACCGCAAGTTCTGCGAGGTGGAGGACCGCGAGGTCACCTCGTCGGAGATCGGCAAGGGGTACGAGGACGCGGACGGCACGATCGTGCCGATCACCGACGAGGACCTGGCCCAACTGCCGATCCCGACGGCGAAGACGATCGAGATCGTGGCGTTCGTGCCGGCCGACCGGATCGACCCGCTCGAGATGGACCAGGCGTACTACCTCGCGGCGGGCGGCGCGCCGGCGGCCAAGCCGTACACGCTGCTGCGCGAGGCGCTCAAGCGCAGCAACAAGGTGGCGATCGCCAAGTACGCGCTGCGCGGCCGGGAGCGGCTGGGGATGCTCCGGGTGGTCGGGGACGCGATCGCGATGCACGGGCTGCTCTGGCCGGACGAGGTGCGCGCGCCCGAGGGCGTGGCCCCGGACGCCGACGTGACGGTCCGCGACAAGGAGCTGGACCTGGCGGACGCCCTGATGGACACCCTCGGCGAGGTGGACCTCGCGGACCTGCACGACGAGTACCGGGATGCGGTGGAGGAGGTCATCGCGGCGAAGGCGGCCGGCGAGGCCGTGCCGGAAAGCCCGTCCCGTCCGGCCGGCGGCAAGGTCCTGGACCTGATGGCGGCCCTGGAGAACAGCGTGCGCGCGGCCAAGGAGTCCCGCGGCGAGAGCGCCCCGCCCGAGGAGGAGGCCGAGGTCCGCCACCTGCCCCGCAAGACGTCCCGGACGTCCCCGAAGGCCACGGGCGGCAAGAAGTCGACGTCCACCACGAAGAAGACCCAGGCGACCCCGAGGAAGTCGACGTCGAAGACGACGGAGCCCACGAAGAAGACGACGGCGGCGACGTCCAGGTCGACGGCGGCGAAGAAGACGTCGGCCGCCAAGAAGGCCACGACGACGAAGAAGTCCGCCTCCACCACGAAGAAGACGACCCAGCCCCGCAAGCGCTCGGCGTGAGCCCGCCTCAGCCGGGACCGGCCCCGACGGCCGTCACGGACCCGTCGTCGGGCCCCGCTTGAGCACGAGCAGCCGCCAGGGCCCCGTCGCCGAGTTCTTCGCGGGCGCCGGAAGCTGCCACGGACCCCTCGCCGGGCTCCGCGCGGGCATCAGCAGCCGTCACGGGCCCGTCGCCGAGTTCTTCGCGGGCGCCGGAAGCTGCCACGGACCCCTCGCCGAGCTCCGCGCGGGTACCAGCTGCCGCCCCGGCCCCGTCGCCGGGCTGCACGCGAGCATCGGAAGCCGTCACCACCCCGCCGCCGACCTCTTCGCGGGCACCAGCGACCGCCACCGCCCCGCCTCCCGGCGCCGCACGGCCGCAGTCCCGGCCGTCAGCCGCCCGCGCCGTGTCAGGCCCCTGCTCCCCGCCCGGGCCGCGCCCCGGGCCGGACGCGACCACCAGCGCCGTCCCCACCGCCAGCCCCAGGACCGCCGGCAGGGACAACCGGCCGCCAGGGGCGAAGCCGTGGCCCGCGAAGTACGCGAGGGAGGGCACCGCCGCGGCGAGCCCGGCCCACACCCGTAGCCCCGGCCGGAGCCGCACATCCGGTCGCAACCGACCATCAAGCGACGCCAGCAGCCGCTCCAACGGCATCAACGCCCGTACGACACCCGCGAGTACGGCCCCGAGGACCACCAACCAGGGCACTCGCCACGCCCACCAGGCGGCCGAGCCGAACGCGGGCCGGGGCGCCAGGCCGGGGAGGTAGAAGGCGGCCGCGACGACCAGCACGGGCAGCATGTGCCAGAGGTAGAGGGTCATGCTGAGGCCCCCCAGCCGGCCCACACCGCGCCACACCCGCTCGCGCTCCAGCCACCGGCGCACCGCCGGGGCCGCCAGCAGGGCGAGCCCCACCTGGCCGACCGACCAGGCCAGCATCGCGGCCGACGGCGGGTTCGTGTTGCTCGGGTCCTGCCCGGTGACGAGGATCAGGCTGACGGGGAAGGGCCCGGCCCCGACGAGCGCCGCGAAGGCGGCCCCACCGCCGAGCACCAGGGCGCCCCCGGCCCAGGGCCTCCCGCCGAGGAGCCGGTCACGCCAGCAGAAGCCGAGCTGATAGACCACGCCCCAGACGAGGACGTAGTTGAGCGACCCGAACGCATCCGCGACGCTCAGCGACCCCGCACCCAAGTCGGCGCCGGCGGCGGTGCCCAAGCCCGAGGCCGTGCCCCACGACACCCCGACCGCGACCACTCCCATCCCCACCGGCACCCACACCCCCCACCGCCGATGCGCCGCGTACAACACCGGAGTCAGCGCGCTGAGCAGCAGGTACACCGGCAGGAACCAGAACTGCATCGCCATCGCCCAGCCCACCAGCGCGAGCGTGCCCCGGTCGACTCCGGCGAGCGAGGCGACCCCCAGTCCCGTCAGCACCAGTCCGCAGTAGGCGCCGACCGGCAACAGCAGCCGTACCGCCCGCCGCCCCACCCACCCGGCGGCACTGCCGCCCCGCGCCCGGGCCCGTTCCCACGAACCGGCGGCCGCGTGCCCTCCGGCCAGGAAGAACAGCGGCATGATCTGGAGGCCCAGGGTCAGCCACTGCGTCCACGGCACGGTCGCCAGCAACTCCGGCGCACCGAGCGTCCCGTCGGGGTGCCGCACCAACCCCGTGATCACCCAGTGGCCCACCACGACGAGCACGATCGCCCAGGCCCGCAGGAAGTCGACGTACCGGTCCCTCTCCATGCAGGGGAGCATCCCGCGGTCCCAACCGCCCTGCCCGGCAATGCCCTTGTTCGCAACCAAGCCGTGGCCGCGACGACACAGCGGGCACGCCGGGCGGCCCTGCCTCGGACGGGACGCGAGGCTCAGCGACCGTACCGGCGGTCCCGGTCCGCGTACGACCGCAGCGCCCGCAGCAGGTCTATCTGCCGGAACGCCGGCCACAGCACGTCGACGAAGTGGACCTCGGCGTAGGCGGACTGCCACAGGAGGAAGCCGGACAGCCGCTGCTCGCCGGACGTGCGGATGATGAAGTCGGTGTCGTGGCCGGCGGGCGAGTACAGGTTGTCGGTGATGTGCTCCAGGTCGAAGTCGGCGGCGAGGTCGCGCGGATCGCCGCCCTCGCTGATGTGCCGGTCGAAGGCGGACCGCACGGCGTCGACGATCTCGCGGCGCCCGCCGTAGCCGACGGCCACGTCCACGGTCAGCCCGCCGCGCCCGGTGGTCCGCGAGGCGGCCTCCTTCAGCACGCGCGCGGTGTCGCCCGGCAGCAGGTCGAGGGCTCCGATGACGGAGACCTCCCACGCCTCCTCGGTGGCGCACACCCGCTGCACCGTCTCCTCGATTATCTCGAGCAGCGGGCCCAGTTCGTCGGCGGGCCGGTGCAGGTTGTCGTCGGAGAGCATCCACAGCGTGACGTGCTGGATGTCGGCGGCGGCGCACCACTGCAGGAAGTCGGTGACCTTGGCGCCGCCGACCCGGTAACCCTCGCGCACGTCGTCGTGCCCGGCGCCGCGCGCCCAACGGCGGTTGCCGTCCAGCATGATCGCCACGTGCCGGGGCCGTGGCCGCCCTTCCAGCTTGCGCGTCAGCCGCCGCACATAGATCGCTTCCAAGGCCGAGCGCACGGCTTTCAAGACCACGCCAACATCCCTTCGCGCAACCGCTTTTGTGGCGGCCCACCTTAGCGCCACTTGAGAAACGCTCGAATCGGAGTGGACGCACGCGGCCATATGACCACTTTCCCGGCGAATGACCCCCGGTTCACCGATATGGCAGGTTCCGGTCAAGCCTTGCCCAAGGAGCGGACACCCCCGGCCCCACGTGGTCGGGTCGGCAACGACAGCTGCAGCACTGCTCGTTCTGCCCGTTCTGCCCGTTCCATCCGTTCCGGGAGGACCAGGTGTCAGCACCGAACCGCACCCGCAAGAGACGATGGCTCACGATCTGCGCCATCACCGCATCCGCCGCCTGCGTGGCGCTCCCCGCGGGAGCCGCACCCGGCGGCCACCCCGACCCCTTCGGGCCCCGCACCCTCGACCGCCTGGCCGCCGCACGCGAACAGTCGATCGGCACCGCGAACCCCGGCCTGGCCGCCGAGGACGACGACGGCAACGAGGCGGACGAGATCGCCGAGGGCGCGGAGCAGTACGCCGAGGCCCGCACCTCACCCGGCGTCGTGGCGCCGGGCGCGTACGGCGCCGCCTGGCGCGACCTGACCGCCCTGCCTCGGACGAAGGGCACTTGGCGGCACGTCACCGGCCTGCCGTACGACTCCGACGACCCGCGCTACCGCGACATCGACTCCAACTCCAGCGGCGGCGCGGGCCGGGTGACCGGCCGCATGGCCGCGATGGCGGCGGACGACGACGGCTACCTGTACGCGGGCAGCGCCGGCGGCGGCGTCTGGCGCTCCCGCACCGGCGGCGGCCACTGGCAGCCCCTCAGCGACCGGCTCCCGTCCCAGTCCACGGGAGCGCTCGCGCTGGACGGCGCCGGCCGCCTGTGGCTGGGCACCGGCGAGGCGACGACCAACGCGGACGCCTACCTCGGCAGCGGCGTCTACGTCCTGTCCCACCCGCACCACGGCACCTTCACCACGCGCGACCGCGTCGGCGGCAAGGAGCTGGAGTCCACCACGATCCACCAACTCCGCTTCGGCGGCGGCCGAGTGTGGGCGGCGACCAGCGCGGGCGTGTGGAGCCACTCCACGGCGAAGCTCTCCGGCCCCTGGACCCTGGAGTTCGCACCCAACCCCGATTACCTGCCGGGCGGCGCGAAGGCGGACGACGAGTCGGCCGCGTACAAGAACCTCACCAACGACATCGCGATCGACCCGAAGGACCCGCACAAGGTCGTGCTCGCGGTCGGCTGGCGCAGCGGCGACGACTACAACGGCTTCTACACCAAGGTGCGCGGCACCTGGACCCGGATCACCAGCGGCATGGGCGACCTGCCGACGGACGCGGAAGGCGTCGGCAACGTCACCTTCGCCCGCTCCGCGGACGGCTCGCGCTACTACGCGATCGACCAGTCGCCGGAACAGCTCAACACCAACCCCGACAGCGCCCTGGAAGGCATCTTCGTCTCGGCGTCCGGCTCCCCGACGGGCCCGTGGACGAGGATCGCGGACTACAAGGTCCTCGCGGCCGGCGGCTCCGCGCTCACCGAACCGGGTTACATGCCGGGCATCCAGGCCTGGTACAACCAGTTCCTCACCGTCGACCCGAGCGACCCGAAGCACGTCTACGCGGGCCTGGAGGAGGTCTTCGAGACGAGGAACGGCGGCACCACCTGGTCCGCCGTGGGCCCGTACTGGAACTTCGGCTTCCCCTGCTGGAGCATCGACCCGTCCCGCCAGACCGGCAGCTGCCACCAGACCACCCACCCCGACCAGCACGGCGTGGCGATCGGCCGCTACCACGGCCGCAGTTGGGTCTACGTGGGCAACGACGGCGGCGCCTACCGCCGCCCCTTGAACGGCACCCAGGACGCCTCGGGCCACGCCACCGACTGGACGTCCCTGAACGACGGCACGATCGACACCCTCCAGTACTACTCGGTGGGCGTGGGCAAGGACCGCGACAACGGCGGCCTCTTGATCACCGGCGGCCTCCAGGACAACGGCCAGTCCATCCTGCGCGGCAACGACCGCGTCATGGGCTCCAACTTCGGCGGCGACGGCGCCGACACCCTGACGGACCCGCAGAACGGCTGCAACATAGCTCAGGAATACGTCTACCTGGCGGTCCAGGTGACGCAGAACTGCGCCCAGAACGACGGCAGCTGGACCACCGACCCCACGAAGGCGACGTCGTACAACGTGGCCCCACCCGACAACGCCACCAACGAGGCCCGCTTCGTGGCCCCCTTGGCCGCGGACACAGCGGACGACGCGACATGGATCGCGGGCGGCCGCCACATCTGGGTCCAGACCCACGGCTACGCCATCCGCAGCGGCACGGAGTGGAAGAACGTGCACGACCTGGGCGCGGGCCGCACAGCGACAGCCGTGGCAGCCTCGAACGGCAAGGTCTACGCGGCCTGGTGCGGCCCCTGCAACAACCAGGGCTTCGCACGGGGCATCGCCGTGGGCAACGAGGACGGCACGGGCTGGCACGACCTCACCCTCCCGCCCGACGCGACGATCCCCAACCGCTACCTCAGCGGCTTCGCCGTGGACCCGAGGAACGCGAACCACGTGATCCTGGCGGTCAATGGCTTCTCCCGCCACTGGACGGAGGGCCCGGGAGCGGGGGTTGGCCACGTCTTCGAGTCGAAGGACGCGGGCACCACGTGGAAGGACATCTCCAAGAACCTCCCCGACGTCCCGACGAACGCGGCCCTGCTGACCCCGAACGGCGGCCTGGCGGTGGCCACGGACCTGGGAGTGGTCTACCGGGCCCCGCACCGCACGAGTTGGCAACGCGTAGGCACGCTCCCGGCGACCGCAGTACTCCAACTCAAACCGAGCCCGAACGGCAAAACCCTGTACGCGGCGACGCACGGCCGGGGGATCTGGTCGGTGGGAGTGGGGGAGCTGGGCTGACGCAAAGGGAGGCCTGACCGACGACTGGCCTTCAGCGGGGGTGCAGATCCCGGCTGAGGGCCGGCCGAGGGATCATGACCCATGGACCTCACCAACCCGTTGCCACTCCTGGACGAGGCGGTGGCGGCCCTGAAGACCCCCCTCACGGAGGAGGACCGCAACCAGGGCTGGACGGACGACCTCCGCAGAGAAATCCAGGAGGAGATCTCCCAGAACCGCTCAGCCCTACGCCGCCACGGCCTGGGCGTGGCCCGCTACCTACGCCCGCGCTTGGAGGAGTGGCTGGACAGGGAGGGCGTGGGGCCGGGGAGATTGCGGGGCTTGGTGTCGGAGGCCCAGCGACGCCTGGAGACGGTGGACAGTGACAGTGCTCCAATGGCCGAGTCGCCACGACGTCACAACTGAGTCACGTTCTCCACCATTCCCTCACATCTGCTGAACGGGTCTAGGTAGTTTCACCCCTCAAGTACTTCAACAGGGGGGTCCTGTGAGCTACTACCAGCCACAACCACCGTTCCAGCCACCGCCCGTCCCACCGATGCCCCGCCCGGCACCCAAGTGGGCCCGCAAGCGCTTCGTACTGCCGGCCCTGGGCGTGGCGTTCCTCATCGGAATCGGCGCGGTGGGCGCCGACAACCAGAAGCCGAACGAGACGAAGACGGTCGCCAACACCAAGACCGAACCGACTCCCACAGTCACGGCAACGGTTACCGCAATGGCCACGGTGACGCAGACGGCCGAGCCCACACCGGCACCGACGGTAACGAAGACGGTCAAGGTAACGGTGACCGTCACAGCCCACGCCCCGACCAAGAAGTCGACAAGCGGCGGCGGCAGTTCGTCATCTGGCGGCTCGTCGTCCACCGGCGGCGACTCGGACTCCGCGGGCGGCGGAGCAACGGCCAAGTGCAACGACGGCACGTACTCATACGCAGCCCACCACCAGGGCGCCTGCTCGCACCACGGCGGAGTAGCAATCTTCTACCACTAGCGGACACCCACAGGCGCGCGCACGCGACTCCGGAGGGCTCTTCGGCTCGCCGCGCTTTGCCTGGTCGTCGCCCTACAACAGGCTAGTTGCGGGGCGACCTGTCCACGAATAGTCCACGACTGTTTAGGGCCATGACGTCTTCGGTGCACACAAACACTGAGGGCCGGAATCCTTTGATCGGATTCCGGCCCTCAGCTTTCAGTAGCGGGGACAGGATTTGAACCTGCGACCTCTGGGTTATGAGCCCAGCGAGCTACCGAGCTGCTCCACCCCGCGTCGGTGAATAGAACACTACGTGACCTACGGGGAAAGGAGCAAATCGCTAGCGGCGAGCCTCACGCCGACAGCTCCTCGCGCCCTGCACCCCGCAGCCGCGCCGCCCGTTCCGCGACCTCCGCCGGCCCCGGTACCACCGCCCAGCCGCCCCCGAGCCGCATCCGCGGCGTCGCCGCAAGTAAGGCACGACCCTTGACAGGGAGGCGCGAACGCGTCAACAGATAGTCCGCGACCGAGGGGCACTTGGGCGACCGACGCGGTTGGTTTGCTTTCCTCTGCATCTCACACCCCGGGCGCTTAATGTGATGCAAATCACACATCCTGACGCAGGATGTTTTGTCGTGTCCGTCTCAAAGTCCTGTGTGTCTGCCTAACGGCCTCTCTAAGGGATGGAGCGCACCAGGGGGCTCGCTGTTCAGAGATACTCGCGTTAAACGCGTGCAAAAATACGTGGATTATCAGCATCGTGGCGCTTCCAGCTACGCGTGGGCGAATCCCTGCGGAAGGTGGCGCGCTAGGCTTTGGACCGCTGTTCATCTCCACCACCTCGAACTCCTCCAACCGACAGTTGGGTCGTTGGAGCGTCCTTCACGGGCGCCTTGTAAAGAAAGGAGCAGCAGTGCAGCGTCGATCATTAAAGAAGGCTAAGAAAAGTTGGCCTGGCCCGGACCACTGGCAAGTGATCCTGTCAGCGCTAAGCCTTCTTGTGGCAGTCACTTCTTTTCTGGCGCAAGCGAGGCGGTAAGCTCGGCCGCTAAACGGACGGCCGAACTCACCGCTGCTCCTCGGTGACGGGCCCGGTCCGGTAGCCGCCAGGCCGGGCCCGTCCCGTGGAGCTGCTTAAAGGGTACGCCCGCGGTGCGGCTGCCGTTCTGTCTATTCGCTTCTCTCAGTCGTCGCTGCCACTTTCCTCGATAAAGTCCTCAACTGAAGCCACCGAAGAGGCCATGAAGATGTAATGCTTGTCTTCGCTGGCGAGATATGTCAAGAAGTTGTCCCTGAGCCTTTGTGTCCCGAGGTAGTAATCCCTAAAGGCCTGCGAGTGCATATCTGCTGCCTCACGGTTAGGGGGAACGGGGATAAGAATTTCTCGGTAGCGCCTACCTACGTCCTCACGGTTGGTCTGCATGAAGACAATGCGGTCCCATTGGCGCCGTACAGCCTTGAGGGTCATTGCCCACAGGATGTAGAAGTTATCGAACGGGGCGTTCTCTGAGGCCCGAAGAACGAGAACTTCCTTGGTTAGCACGACTCGTTCCTGGCCGGGCATGATGAGGGCGAACTCACCGATGTTCTTGCTCGTTCGGATCGGCGTGACCAGGTCGTATTCCCTGAGGCCAGACTCTGAACCCTTCCAGAAACGCTCTGCTACCACGTCCGGCACGCGATTGGTGGGGTTGATGTTTACTTGTCCGGCTCGAATATCGGACACTTTGATGTATGGAACGTGACCCGTTCGGAAGTCCGCCGAGGGGCTTCCGTGGCCATGCATCGCTTCGATGAGGCCGTTCTCGATCAGATCGCCGATGGTCTGCTGTTTGAACCCTTCCAATTCAGAAGATTTCATCATCTTCTCGAAGTCGCGAATGGGTCGGTCGTCGAAGTAGTTCGGGACGGCCATGAGCTGGTCGCCGAGTTTGTCGGTGTCGACCCAACGACTCGTATCGGTTGTTTCGAACTCGGTGGTAAGAGCCGTGACGTCAGCAGCGATCTGATCATCAATCGTGTTTGTGCGCAGCCCGGTGTCAGGGTCTACGACGAAAAGATCTTCGCCGTCTTTGTTGATGCCAACAGTCGGAGCGTACGAGATGAATACTTGGCCATCGCGGAACCATGCTGGCTTGTGGACCATGCGAATCACTTCTTCTCGAAGACGTAGAAATTTGTCTTGGCTCGGCAGAAGCCCTGGAACGCTTCCATGGGGATGTTGAGAACGCCCCTCAGGATGAATCGATCCTCTAGCCAGCCCGGGAGCCACTTGTAAGTGGGCGAGAAGAAGTAGGTCTCAGGTAGGACGATGCCGAGGCGCCCTCCCCTCATCAGTAGGCGGTGAGCGCGTTCGAGGAATACCAGACCGATCTCCAAATCGGCGTACTCGCCGTCCTTTCGGCTCGCAGCCTCCGCAATGCTGTACTTATTCAGCCGGGCATCGACCTTGCTTACCTTCAGGTTCCTGCCAAAAGGTGGGTTCGTGATGACGACCGTAAATGACTCTTCGCTCAGAGGCTGCTGGAGATGCGGATAATCCTTGGGCCAGCGATGCTCTCTTATCGAGTCGCCGATGTGAACGTTGACCGATCCGTCCCCAAGGCCAACCATAATGGCCCGAGTGAGCTTAACGTTGATAGAATCCTTGTCTACTCCGTACACGTGACGGTGAGCCCATGTTCGTGCTTGAGCTGCTTTGTCCTCAGGAATCTCGCGTACAAGAGAGAGGAAGGCCTCCGTGAGAAATCCACCAGTTCCGCACGCAGGGTCGATGATTTTGTCGTCGAGGCGAATGTCCATCATTCTGACGGCTGTCGAAATGACGCGTTGAGGGGTGAAGTACTGCCCTTCGCCCGCTTTGAGGTTCGCCCGACGAAATACTTGGAATGCGGCCGAAATAGCCTCTGGGCCCACATTCAAAAGGTTGAGGTTGGACAGCTCGTAGACGGCTTCGTGGATGGTGTGGTCGTCGAGCTCGATGTCCCCTTCGCGGTGTTCAGCGAACACGGCAGGGCGCATTTTCTTTAGCTCAGCGAAACGCCTTCGGATTGAGCTAGCCGTGGACTCTTCTCCCTGCGGGGAGAGTTGGAAGTTCACTGGCTCTCTGTCGTGGTAAGACGCTGAAGAGTCAGATTCGAGCTTCAGCAACAAGAGATTGCACAGCTCGTTAAGTTGAGACTCTGACCTGGTGGATTTGCTGTCCCGAGCTACCACGACGTCGAGTAGCCGTTTGAAGACTGCCCGCAACTGCCCGGGCCTTGGTGTAACTAGGTCACGGAATGCTAGAGGCCGTTCGGAGGGGCGGGAGAAGTTCTCCTCTGGGCGCGGCACCCCCATGTTGTGGAATGGTTTGAACGTACCGTCCGCGAGCTTATAGACCCGGACGTCCTCGGTTCCGTTAGTCCAGTAACCCATGCGAGCGCGAGGTTCGCGGGCCAGATAAATTTCAAGCTGCGATACGCCCTCTTCGAGGCTGGGTTGTTTGAACTCGCAGATTGCGACGACATGTTCCCAGTCTCCAACGTGCTGGGGGTCATCGAAGATGGCGAGATCCACTGGCCACCCTGCGAATGACTTGCCACCCTCGCGTTTGGCCGCATCATGAGGAGACTTCGGTACTCGCCACTCAGGCTTCCACCGCAGTTGTCCCTGATCCCAGCCCGATTCGATGAGGTCCTTGATAACGGGGAGGCGTACCTGCTGATGTTCGGGGCCGCTCAGAGCGCGGGACAGGGTAGGTTCGTCAGTCACGGCGCAACTGTAGCCGGTGGCGCCGACAGTGCGGCCTGTATGTGACGGGCCGTGTGCGCGCGGTTACCGCTAGCCCACCTGAGCGGCTTGGTGTTCCTCGTCAGGGGCAGCGCGGTGCGCCAGCTACCTCAACACACCACTTACCCAAGCTCTCATCCCGTTCGCCGTCGACCCACACACCGTGAAGCGGGCGTGGTCCATGGCGTCCAGGTGGAGCGCGCCACTGTACGAACGACCTGGACGCCATGGACCTCGTCTGCTCGGCTCTGCCTGGGTCGGCGGTGGACGGGATGAGAGCTTCCCGCACACCACTACGAACTCGCAGTCGGGAATGGCGCCCCCTCTATCCCGGTGCCGGCCGATCGCCCGCCGGAGGCACTGTACTGACCTCGGCTGTGCCGTCTCAGTTCAACCCCGGCCTAATCTTCGCCCCCTTGTGGGCGCGGGCGGACGACGCGCGCAGCCCCGGTGACGAAGGCAAGGAGGGGCGGCGCGGCGGCGACCGACCGGCGCCGCCGCGCTGTGCGCGGCACCTTCGATCTCCGATCGAACTGCTTGCAGTTCAGGAGGCCGGGAGCGACGGCGAGCGAAGCGAGCCCTTGATGAGGTAGGGAAACCTGTAACAGCTGATCAAGGTGAGGCGTCTGGATCGGACGGTCCTCGCGCCTCGAGGGCATGGGCTCTGCTGCTTCGTGGTGTAGAACCCTGGTCATGGGGAGTGAGCGGCAGGATCGATTGAAGGCGCTCGGCACGCGTCTTCGCGGGCTTCGTACCGAGGCTGGTCTAACTGGTGCCACGCTGGCGCAGCTGGCGGGAGTTGGCCAGCCGACCGTGTCGAAGGTGGAGACGGGCCGGATGGTCCCCAGTGTTGACGTCTTGGGTCGTCTGTCCCGGGCTCTCGGCCTTGATGAGACGACCACTCGGGAGGTGCGTGACCTCCTGAGTGCTGTGGAAGCCGCGCAGCACGCAACCCAAGCCGCTGGCGCCGAAACGGCACTTGGCGGCGCGCTCGACGAAGCGGTGCGGTCCGCCCAGCTCGTCCGCTCCTTTCAGTGCGTCGTCCTGCCGGCCATGCTTCAGAGCGCTGAGTACGCCCGGCATGTCTTCGACAGTGCACCAGCAGCCACGCCGGAAGGGGTCGGTCGCGCCGTCGCCGCCCGTATCGAGCGGCAGAGCCTCTTGTATGAGCCAGGGCGTGAGTGGGTGTTCGTGCTGACGGAGGGGGTCCTTCGCACTTGGCCGGGCAGTCCCTCGCTCATGCTCGCCCAACTTGACCGGCTGTTGGCTGTCGAGAGCCTGAGCACAGTCCGCCTCGGGGTCATCCCCTGGCGTCAGGCCGTACCCGTCATGCCTCGCCACGGGTTCAGTCTGTGCGACCGGGAGGCGGTGGTCGTCGAGACCTTCCGCGGGCAGCGGGTGTTGGACGACTCCGCCGACGTCACCTCGTACGAGGGCACCTTCAGCCGCTTCGAGGAGGCTGCGACCTTCGGGTCCGACGTGCGGGCACTGCTGCTGCAAGTGATGAAGGACTTCCGAGCCCTGGGCGACGACAACACCACCCGTTAGAGGAATAATTCCTCTACATGCCTGGCTTGCCTGCGAGCCTAAGAATACTCTGCTGCCTGCATCGTCTAGCCCCCTAGACGCAGGAGGAGTTTTCCCATGCCCAAGAACTGGGGCCGCAGCTTCCCCGGCCAACCCTGGCAGGTGGCCGAGGCTCGTCACTTCGTCGCCGCCCTATTGGAAGATGAGCCGCCCAGCCTCGTTTATGACGCCGTCCTGGTCGTCGGCGAGCTGGCCGCCAACGCTGTCCGGCACACGCGAAGCGGCTGGTACCGAGGCTGGTTCCTCGTGCTTGTCGGCTTCGCGGACGACTTCGTACGCATCCAGGTCATCGACCAGGGCAGTGACGACGAGCCCATGGTGCGCAGCGTGAACAGTCCGGTCTGACGGGTCCGGCGACCCACCGGGAGTGGCGCGGCGCTCGCGCCACTCCCGGAGTTCGGCGGGCGGATGCGTCACGGCATCGCCTACCGGGCCGACGCCGTCATGGTCAACGCCCCCGCGCCGGTGAAGGGTTGACCGTCATGACCGACACCGTGTGGGTGCTGACGTTGTGCCTGGTGGGTGTCGTCGTGTTGCTGGTGCTGCGTCGGCGTATGCCGGTCGCGTTCTGGTGGCTCGTGGGGTACCCGCTGGTCGCGCTGCGCGTGGTCACCACCTATCGGGCCACCATGGACGCCTGCGGCCTGACGGTTCCGGCCTCTGCTGTCCGCCGGGCCACGGCTCGCCTGGTGGGTAGAGAGGCGGCTCCCGTGCCCCCGCGTCGCTCGTTGCCGCTGCCGACCGGGTCCGGTCTGGTGATGCGGCTGCGGATGGCAATCGGGCAGGCTCCCGAAGACTTCATGGCCTCGGCCGACCGGTTGCGGCACGCCTGGGCGGCTCACGCCGTGCACATCCGACCCACCAAGCCGGGCTGGCTGGAACTCCGGCTGATCGGCTGGGACGTGCTGAACGACGTACGGCGTCCGATGCGTCAGCGGAAGGGTGGGGGCCTGCTCACGTTCCCGTTGGCGCTGCGGGAGGACGGGCGTTGGCACGTACGGGACTTCCGCACCGTGCCGCACGAACTCATCCTCGGAGCCACGCAGTCCGGTAAGTCGGTCTTCCTGCGCAACCTGGTCTGCGGGCTCGCCCGGCAACCGGTCGTGCTCGTCGGTATCGACTGCAAGTGGGGCGTGGAACTGGCGCCGTTCGCGCCGCGTCTGTCGGCCCTCGCCGACACTCCGGACCGTGCGAGCGAACTGCTTGACGCGCTGCTGGATGAGATGGAGGCGCGGTTTCGGCTCATCGGACTCAGCTCCGCGGCTGGTACGGACGCCGTCCTCACCTCGGACGTGTGGGGCCTGCCCGAGAAGGTGCGGCCGGTGCCGGTCGTGGTCGTCGTCGACGAGGTGGCGGAACTCTTCTTCGCCGCGAACCGGGACGACGAGAAGCGGCGTGACGCCATGGTCACCAAGCTCATCCGCATCGCCCAGCTCGGTCGCGCGGCCGGCATCTACCTGGAGGTGTGCGGGCAGCGCTTCGGCTCCGAACTGGGCAAGGGGGCCACCATGCTCCGGGCCCAGCTCACCGGCCGTGTCTGTCACCGCGTCAACGACGAGTCGTCGGCGAACATGGCGCTCGCCGACGTCTCCCCGGAAGCGGCCCTTGCCGCCACCGCGATCCCTGCCGAGCGTCCCGGCGTCGCCATCGTCGGTGACTCCTCCGGCGGTTGGTCGCGCATCCGGTCCCCGCACCTCAGCCTCGATGAAGCGGCGGCCGTCTGCCGCGCCACCTCCGCCCTCGTTCCGGAGCTGCCTCGCCTCGACGCCTTCCGGCCCGCCGTCGCCGTCGAGTCCGCCGGTACGACGGCCCCCGTCACCCCGGTGCCGGCCGCGCGCCCGGTGACCGAGTAACCCTTCCTCCCTTTCCCACGGTCGGCGTGGCCGCCTCGCGCCAGGTCCCTACCCCTCCCATGCCTCGAACCGGAAGGAAGACGAGCCGATGCGTGCCCACCTCGCCCGCGTGGATGCCGTGATCGTGCAAGCCGTCATCGCGGGCGCCCTGTCCTTCGCCCACCTGCACGACCTCGCCGCAGCGGCAGGACAGGGCGGCTGGAAGGCGTGGGCCTACCCGATCAGTGTTGACCTCCTGCTGGTCGCCGCCTGGCGCCGCATGCGGGCCCACCAGCGGGCCGGGCAACCGGCCGGGGGAGCGCGGCTGTGGTTCCTGGTTGCCCTGGCCGCGTCCCTCGGCGCCAACGTCGCCACGGCCGGTCTCCTCGACCTTGACCAGGTTCCCGCCTCGCTGCGGGTCGTGGTGGCCGGGTGGCCAGCCGTCGCCTTCTTCGGCGGAACCCTTCTGGCGCACGAACCACGAGCGTCCGAGGCAACTCCGGTTTCTGTCTCTCCGGAGCGGGACGCCGAGACGCCTCCGGCTCCGCCGGTCGACGAGTTCCCCCGCTACGCCCTCCCGGCGCTGCCACCGGATGACACCCCGGACCCGATCCCTGCCCCGGCTCCCGCTCCCAGGGCGGTCGCCTTGCCGCCCGCGCTCGTCGACCGCGTTCAGGCCCTCGCCGAGGAACACCGCGCCACCACCGGCCAACCGGCCGACCCCGACGCCGTACGCGCCCGGCTCGGCCTGCCCGCGTCCATGACGGCCTCCGTCGCCGCTCACCTCTGAGAAAGGACCGCCCCTGTGAACCCGCGCTTCCGCAACGTCCGCCGCTTCGGTCCCGTGCAGGTCGCCTCGTTCCTCGCCCGAGGCCGCAACCGCCACCTCGCCGCCTGCACCGCGCCCCGCTGCGACTTCTCCGCCGAGTACGACAGCCGCACCGCCGCCGAACTCGCCGCCCGCACCCACCGCTGCAAGGCCTGAGAAGGAGACCACCGCCATGAGCGTCCCGCTCTGGTTCGCCGTGCTCGTCGTCGCCGTCCTCGGCATCCAGCTCGCCCGCCCGCCGTGGTGGCTTGTCGCACTGCTGCTCCTCGGCGGCTACCTCGTCGCCAACAGCGTCCTCGCCCCCGCCGTCGCCACGCTCCTCGACTGACCGCCGCAGAAGGGAACACCGACGTGTTCACCCCCAAGTACCCGCCCCAGGACACCGCCCCCGCCCCCACACCGACGGTGCAGACCGTCTACCGCCCGGTGCCCTACGCCCCCACCCACATCCCGACTCAGCCCGCCCCGTCGGCCCACCGGCCCTCCGTCCAACTGACCGTCGGAAGCACCCTCGCCCTGGTCACGGGTGGCGGCGCCGCGGTCCTGGCCGTCGGCGCGGTCCTCGTTTCCATGCTCCTCGCGGTCGCCGTCACCGCCGCCTCGGTCGCGGTCTGCGCGGTCGTCGTCCGCTCGATCCTCAAGGGGAACAAGAGGTGACTCACTCCGCCGTCACGGCGGGCCTGGACCCGGCCACCCTCGCCGACGTGCTGAGACTGGCCGGGTCCCCCGGCTTCGACCGCGTACGGGACCAGATCCGCCGCACCGGCGGATGTTCCAACCCGATCCACCTGCAAGGCTCGACCGTCACCCGCGACCGGGCCACCGGCCGCGTCCTTCACCGCTACAACACCGACAGCGAACCCGGCGGCCGTCTCCGCATCGCATGCGGCAACCGCCGCGCCTCCCGCTGCCCCGCCTGCTCCTGGACCTACGCGGGCGACACCTACCACCTCATCCGCGCCGGCCTAGTCGGAGACCCTTCCAAAGGCACCCCGGACACGATCCGCAATCACCCGCGCGTCTTCGCGACCCTGACCGCTCCGTCGTTCGGCCCGGTTCACAACCGTCCCAGCAACCGGCCCTGCCGCTGCGGGGCCCACCACGCCGAAGACGCGCCGGAACTGGGCACACCGCTCGACCCTGACACCTACGACTACGCGGGCGCCGTGCTGTGGAACAACCACGCCTCAGAGCTGTGGCGGTACTTCACGATCTACCTACGCCGCGAGATCGCCAAGCGCGCGGGGCTCACACAGAAAGCCGCCCACGCACAGTCCCGCGTCTCCTTCGGCAAGGTCGCCGAATACCAAAAGCGCGGAGCCGTGCACTTCCACGCCGTGATCCGCTTCGACGGCCCCGAGGGACCCGACTCGCCGCCCCCGGCCTGGGCCACCCTCGACCTCCTCACCAGCGCGATCAAGGCTGCCGCCGCCCGCGTCGCGGTCGACGTGCCGCGGGCCGGTGACCAACCCGCCCGCACCCTGCGCTGGGGCACGCAGCTCGACGTCCAGCCCATCGGCGCCTTCGGTAACGGCGAGGAGATCACCGAACAGGCCGTGGCCTCCTACGTCGCCAAGTACGCCACCAAGGCAGCCGAGACAACAGGCACCGTGGACCGCCGCATCGGCAACAAAGAAGCCCTGGTCCTCCTCGGCATCCCTGAGCACCCCGCCCGGCTCATCGCGGCCTGCCTGGACCTGCACCCGCTCTACCCGGACCGCAAGCTGCGCGACTGGGCTCACATGCTCGGCTTCCGCGGCCACTTCTCCACCAAGTCCCGCCGCTACTCCACCACCCTCGGCGCCCTGCGCCAGACCCGCGCCGACTACCGCGCAGCCCAACAACGCGAAGCCCTCGGCCTGCCCGACCCGGACGAAGAGGAAGCCACCACCCTCACCCTCGCCCACTGGACCTACGCCGGCCACGGCCACACCCCCGGCGAATCCTGGCTCGCCGCCACCATCCACCGGGATATCCGGCTCAACCGCGAAACCGCCCGCGAAGAAATTGCCGCCTTGGAAGGAGCCTGACGTGAGAGATGAGCTGATGACCGTCCCGCAGATCCTCGATGAGTTGGGCGGGGTTTCGCGGCGTACGTTCTACCGCTGGCGCGAGCTTGGGATGGGGCCCAGAGCCTTCAAGCTGCCGAATGGAGAATTGCGCGTTTGGCGGAGCGACTTCACCGCGTGGCTGCGGCAGTTGGAGGCGGCGGCATGAAGTCACTCGACGTTAAGGTGTGGGGCGTCCGCAAGAGGAACACTAAGAAGTCGTCCTATGACGTCCGGTGGACTGTTGCCGGAAACGTCTTCTCCGAACAGTTCCGCACCAAAGGCCTTGCGGATCACTACCGGTCGAAACTTCTCCAGGCCGCGCACGCTGGCGAAGAGTTCGACACGGGGACGGGCCTGCCAGATTCGATGGTCGAGAAGGCGGCCTCGATGACCTGGTACGCCTTCGCCCTCAAGTACTTGGCCATGAAGTGGCCGCATGCGGCGCCGAACACGCGTAACGGGATCAATGAGTCCCTGACCGCCGTGACGATGGCCCTTCTCGATGAGCGTCCGGGACAGCCGCCCGAGGACCTGATCAGGAGGGCGCTGCGCAACTGGGCTTTTGTCCTTCCAGGACCGGACGAGCGCGACTTGCCGCCCGACGTCGCCAACGCCTTGCACTGGGTGGCCAAGGCATCGCGTCCGTTGTCGGACCTCGGGGACGCTGCGATCGGCAGGGCGGTCCTGGACTCCCTCAGGCTGAAGCTCGATGGGACGGCGGCCGCCGCGGAGACTGTCCGGCGCAAGCGGCGGACGCTCGTCAACGCGCTGCACTATGCGGTCGACCTCGGGGAGTTCAAAGAGAACCCGATCACGAGCATCCGTTGGAAGAAGCCTAAGGTGGTCGGGGAGGTTGACCCTCGGGTGGTCGCCAATCCGGTGCAGGCCCGTTCGCTGCTGACTGCCGTCTCCTACGTCGGTGGGTATGGCCGGGCGCGTGGCCGCCGGCTCGTCGGGCTGTTCGCCTGCATGTATTACGGCGCTTTGCGTCCGGCTGAGGCAGTCGGCCTCACGAATGCGGACCTTAAGCTGCCCGAGACGGGGTGGGGCACACTGCTGCTGAACCGAACGCGCCCCAGCGTCGGGAAGCAGTGGACCGATTCCGGCGAGACTCACGACGACCGGGGCCTCAAGAACCGCCCATCGGAAGAGGTCCGGCTCGTCCCGGTCCCGCCCCAGCTCGTCACCCTCCTCCGGCAGCACCTCGACACGTTCGGCACTGCGGAGGACGGACGGCTGTTCACCAACGAGCGCGGGGGAGTGGTCGGTTCCTCGACGTACTACCGAGTGTGGCAGGAGGCCCGTGCGCTGGCGCTTCCGCCGGCCGCGGTCGCCTCACCGCTCGCCGCCCGACCGTACGACCTTCGGCACTCGGCACTGTCGACCTGGCTCAACTCCGGGGTGGATCCGACAGAGGTCGCCGAACGGGCGGGAAATAGCGTTGAGGTCCTGCTGAGCCGCTACGCCAAGTGCATCGATGGACGGCAAGAGATCGCCAACCGCAAGATTGAAGATCTGCTGCGCGAGTACGAATGATGTCGCGCGTAGGCCGTTAGCCCTCCAGCCCGCTTGGGCCGGAGGGCTTCGCCGTATCTCGGCCGTGTGCTGTCGGCCGTTAGTTGCTGGCTGCACCTGACGCGTCGTATTTCGTCCCGCTGGCGGACGGTCGCCCCAGGAATTGCGTCCGGTTCGCGCTCTACGCCAGGACTGCCGGGCTGGCGACCCTCACCGTATGGGCGTCTTACAGGAGAAACCGCGGCGATTAGGCGGCGGGCAAACCCGCTGCCCCCATTGCGGGCTGTTACAGGACCGAGTGGCGACGCTCGAACAGGACTGGGTGCTGCTGGAGCCGGACATGCATCCGCTGGCTCACACCGTCCCGGCGGAGCACCGGTGGATCGAGCTGTCCGATGGACGCGTGACGGTTTACGGGGTGTGTCCGCCGGATCAGTTCCAGCGGTGTCGGATCGAGCACCGTCTAGCCTGCCCGGCACAGCCGCTGCCCGATCTGTGGCCGTGGCTGACGAGTCTGCGCGGGGAGAACGCGCGGCAGGCTGAGCGACGGGACGACCCCAAGCCCCCTTTGCCTCCGGAAGAGTGGCCGGACGCCGGCTGAGTGTTCCTTCGGTAGGCACTCTAATCCTTGGCGTAAGCAGGTCGCAGGCTGGCACCATCAGGGTTCTCTTAGAACCACTTGCGAGGAGCCCTTGATGGCCTTCCAGTTCGACGGCTACCTGCTGAGCATCAAGCCCGCCCGACACGCGCTGACACTCATACCGGGCTGGGGTGTGCACCGCCTCACACTGTTTTTCGAGGCCGCCGGAACGGGCGACATCCCCGAGGGGCAGGCGCACCAGCTGTCGGGTGAGCTTTGGGTGAACGACATGGGGAGCTCCGGGTGGCTGGGCCCACTAGCGCAGCGGTGGCCGATGGAAGCGCACCCCGAGGGTCGAAACATCAGCTTCGATGTGGTGTTGACCGACGCGCAGATACTGGGCTTGGAGAAGGCCCGGAAGGGTCGGGAGTTGGAGTTGCGTGTGGACCTGACTGCAGTGCAACTCGGTGCCATCGCAGGCTGGCCGGCCCGCACGGACCAGCTGACCGTCCGGATTTCGCACGAGGAGTGGGCGAAGACTCTTGTCCAACTCGATGCGGGCGCGTTCGTTGACGTACTGGTTCCAATTACAGAGGTGGAGAACAGGGCCACTGCCGCGCGGCGTCTGAGGGAAGCCAAAAGTTTGATCGGCGCGGGCAGATTCGAGGAGGCCGTTGGCAAGGCCCGTCTGGCATTGGACGCTGTGAGGGAAGCCTGCGACACCGTAAACGTGGTGAGGAACCTGCCGCCTGCGCAGCAGCGGTCCCAGGAACAGCGGTGGGGGATGCTGATCCAAAGTGCCTACCAGCTTTTCAGCGGGGCGCAGCACGACGATTCGGGGACCACAGAGCACTTCACGTGGTCTCGGGCGGATGCGGTAGCGGCAGTGGCGACCGCGGCCGGACTCCTGGCCCGTCTGGAAGACCTGCCGTAGCGGGGCTGGCCGCGTGTGGTGCTTCTGCGCGCGGCAGGCTTCTGATCTTCACGAGCCTGCGTGGGGCGAACGCGCGGTAGGCCGAGCGGCGGGACAACCGCAAGCCGCCTTCGCCTCCGTCAGGGTGGCCAGAGGGCGACTAAGCGCTACCTCGGAAATCCTGGAGCTGACCAGGAAAGATGCCCCAGAATCTCGTCCACGAATAGTCCACAGACCCCGGCATCCGGCCGCTTCGACCCGCATACGCCTGCACATACGCGAAGACCCCGGCCTCAGCGTTTCCGCTGGTGACGGGGTCTTTGGGCACCTCGTGCAAGGTGCCCCCGGCAGGATTCGAACCTGCGCACACGGCTCCGGAGGCCGTTGCTCTATCCCCTGAGCTACGGGGGCGTGTCGGTGCGGCGCTTGTTGCTCGCGGCGACGGGTAGAACACTACCAGCTCCGCCGGGGTGGTCATGAACCACTTTTCGTGGAGCGGTGTGCGGCCACAGGCCCTCGGCCTGCCATTCCTGCTCCTTCAGACGAACCGGCGCCCGACCCACACAGGACGCTGGGGTCGGCCCCGCCCTCGCAAGACGCTGGCGTCGTCCCCCCAAGTCCCTAGGCGCCCGCTCCCCTCGCAAGACGCCGGCGTCGGCCCCGCAAGTCCCCAGGCGCCCCCACGAAGCAAGACCCGGCCCTCGTCCTCACCCCCCACTTCCCCGGTGCCTACCCCACCCCCCAAGACCTCGGCGCCCGCACCCGCCCCTCGCGCCCCCGGTGCCCGCTCCACCCCCAAGACCTCGGCGCCCGCCTCCACCCCCCGCGCCCCCACCCACCCCCCTCACGAGGCAGAAGTCAGGAAAACCCGGACGCGGTGGCCGGTGTCGACCTACTCTCGAGTTGTGCCAGGCGCGTCGGGGCGGGTTCTCGTTGTGGACGACAACAAGGTCATCCGCCAGCTGATCAGGGTCAATCTCGAGCTCGAGGGGCTCGAGGTCGTGACCGCGGCCGATGGTGCCGAATGTCTGGAAGTCGTTCATCAGGTCCGGCCCGACCTCGTCACCCTCGACGTCGTCATGCCCCGGCTCGACGGGCTCAGCACCGCGGCCCGGCTCCGCGCCGACCCCCTGACCCGTGACCTTCCCCTCGCCATCGTCAGCGCCTGCACCCAGTACGAGCTCGAAGCCGGTCTCGAAGTGGGCGTCGACGCCTTCCTCGCCAAGCCCTTCGAGCCCGCCGAGCTCGTCTCCCTCGTCCGCCGGTTGTTGGAGCGAGCGCCTACTGAAGGTGGCAGCGCCGCCGCTTCCGATACCGGTACCGCCGCCCCGGCACCGCGCTCCACCCCCAGCCAGGCCGGCAGCTAGGCAGCTAGGGCCAGTCGTTTGGATCATTCCGGCGTCGCAGGGCTGGCACGCGCATCTGCGGCGTTGTCGTCGGTTGGCGACGCTCCGCGTCGCCGCCCTCCTCCGCCTTGCAGCTGCACGCACCAGACCCCGCTCGGGTCGGCGACAAGGCGCCGTGGGCCGGGCCGGACTGATCCAAACGACAGGCCCTAGGTCCATCCGCTTCTCCACGCTGCACCCCACCCCGTGCACCCTCTCGTCCCACATCCCGGGACCCCCCACAAACCGGCTCGCCTCCCCACCCCCCTCCTCCCCTACGCTTGTCCCGTGACCCCCGTCGAGCTCTCCCGCACCGTGCTGCACGCCGTCCGGTGTGCCGTCGACGCGGGGGACCTCGCCGTGGATCTGCACGGGCTGCCCGACCTCCCGCGGCGCGTGTCCGTCGCACCCCCCGGGCCCGGCGGTCACGGCGACTACGCCACCAACGTCGCCCTCCAGCTCGCCCGGCCCGCCGGGCAGCCCCCGCTGCGCGTCGCCGAAGTGCTCCGCCCCCACCTCGCCCACGCCCCCGGCATCCGCGACGTCCAGATCACCGGCCCCGGCTTCCTCAACATCCGGCTCGACCGCGGCACCGGCTCCGGCCTCGTGCAGCGCGTCCTCGCCGAGGGGCTGCGGTACGGGTACTCCGACCTCCTCGCCGGGCGCGTCTTCGCCCTCCGCGTCCCCTACGACGTACGCGCCGAAGTCCTCGCCGACTCCCTCTCCCGCATCGTCGCCTCGCAGGGCGGCCGGGTCGAGGTCCAGCACGAGGAGTCCGCGGCTTCATCACCGCCGTCACGGCCGCTGTCCGTCGCCGACGGGACCCTGGTCCTCCGTCCCCTCCCCGCCCCCGAGGACCCCGCCCCCCTCGGTCCCGACGCCGCCCGCTGGGCCCTGTTGCACCCCGCCCCCCACGACCGGCCCCGCATCAGCGCCGACCACCTCGTGCAGCGTGAGAGCAACCCCCTCTTCCGCGTCCGGTACGCCCACGCCCGCACCCGCGCCGTCCACCGCAACGCCGCCGACCTCGGCTTCGCACCCCCGTCAACCGCCGCCGACGCCGACACCGACCTCGACACGTCCGGCCCGGCCCAGACCACCCTCCTCCGCCTCCTCGCCGACCACCCCCGCCTCCTCTCCTCCGTGGTCCCCGCGGACGCGACCCGTCCCGACCCCGGCACCCCCTCCCGCCTCACCCGGCACCTGGTCACCCTCGCCGACGCCGTGATCCCCTTCCTGCCCACCGTGCTGCCCCGCGGTGCCGAGAAACCCTCGGCCGCCCACCGTGCCCGGCTCGCGCTCGCCGACGCCGTCGGGTCGGTGCTGGCCGGCGGCCTGTCCCTGCTCGGCATCGACGCCCCCGACCACCTCTGAGCCATGCGAACGGGAACAGCCACCCAGGTCACCGACGCCGACACGACCCACCCGGCCGACCACGCCGACCACGCCGACCCGGCCCACGAGACCCACCCGGCCCCCGCCCCCGCCGCCCGCCGCCAGAGCACACAGAGAGCCCCACACCCGTCATGAGCCGTTCCGCACACCCCGCCGGGCCCCGTCACGCCGACGTCCTCCCCGAGGGGCACTACGCCGCGCCGCCCGCCGACCTCAACCTCCTCGACCCCAAGGTGTGGTCGCAGACCGTCCGCCGGGACGAGGACGGTGTCCTCACCGTCGGCGGGATTCCCGCCACCCGGATCGCGGAGGAGTTCGGGACGCCGGCGTACGTCCTCGACGAGGACGACTTCCGGGCCCGCGCCCGCGCCTGGCGCACCGCCTTCGGGTCCGGTGCCGACGTCTTCTACGCCGGCAAGGCGTTCCTGTCCCGGGCCGTCGTGCGGTGGCTGGACGAGGAGGGGCTGAACCTCGACGTCTGCTCCGGCGGCGAGCTGGCCACCGCCCTGTCCGCCGGGATGCCCGCCGAGCGCATCGCCTTCCACGGCAACAACAAGTCGCCCGAGGAGATCCGCCGGGCCGTCGCCGCCGGTGTCGGGCGGATCGTCCTCGACTCCTTCCAGGAGATCGTGCGGGTCGCCCACATCGCGCAGGAGCTGGGCACCCGGCAGCGGGTGCAGATCCGGGTCACCGTCGGCGTCGAGGCGCACACCCACGAGTTCATCGCCACCGCGCACGAGGACCAGAAGTTCGGCATCCCGCTGGCCGGCGGGCAGGCCGCCGAAGCCGTCCGGCGGGCCCTGCAGCTCGACGGGCTGGAGCTGATCGGGCTGCACTCGCACATCGGGTCGCAGATCTTCGACATGTCCGGCTTCGAGGTCGCCGCGCACCGCGTGGTGGGGCTGCTGAAGGACATCCGCGACGAGCACGGCGTCGAGCTGCCCGAGATCGACCTGGGCGGCGGGCTCGGCATCGCCTACACCAGCGGCGACGACCCGCGCGAGCCGCACGAGATCGCCAAGGCGCTCACCGAGATCGTCGGCCGCGAGTGCGAGGCCGCCCGGCTGACGACCCCGCGGATCTCCGTCGAGCCGGGGCGGGCCATCGTCGGGCCGACCGCCTTCACGCTGTACGAGGTCGGCACCGTCAAGCCGCTCGAGGGGCTGCGCACCTACGTCTCCGTCGACGGCGGCATGTCCGACAACATCCGCACGGCGCTCTACGACGCCGAGTACAGCGTCGCCCTGGTGTCGCGGACCAGCGACGCCGAGCCCATGCTCAGCCGCGTCGTCGGCAAGCACTGCGAGAGCGGCGACATCGTCGTGCGGGACACGTTCCTGCCCGCCGACCTGGCACCGGGTGACCTCATCGCCGTACCGGCGACGGGGGCGTACTGCCGGTCCATGGCGAGCAACTACAACCATGTGCTGCGGCCGCCCGTCGTCGCCGTGCGCGACGGTGAGGCCCGCGTCATCGTCCGGCGGGAGACCGAGGAGGACCTGCTGCGCCTCGACGTCGGCTGACCGCCGAGAGCGCGCGAGGTGCGGGGCGCGGCTGGAAGATCTCCTGCGCGCGGTCCCGCGAAAATGAAATAGATGTCTCACGATCCGGACCAGGGGCAGGAACTCCGGTCCGGTGAGTGAGACTGGACCCACCGTAGACGGTAAGAGGAAACGAGGTCGGATGATGCGTACGCGTCCGCTGAAGGTGGCGCTGCTGGGCTGTGGAGTGGTCGGCTCAGAGGTGGCGCGCATCATGACGACGCACGCCGACGACCTCGCCGCGCGCATCGGGGCCCCCGTGGAGCTGGCCGGCGTGGCCGTCCGGCGGCCCGACCGGGTGCGCGCGGGCATCGACCCCGCCCTGATCACGACCGACGCGACCGCGCTCGTCAAACGCGGCGACATCGACGTGGTCGTCGAGGTCATCGGCGGCATCGAGCCGGCCCGTTCCCTCATCACCGCCGCCTTCGAGCACGGCGCCTCCGTCGTGTCCGCCAACAAGGCGCTGCTCGCCCAGGACGGCGCCGCCCTGCACGCCGCCGCCGAGGAGCACGGCCGGGACCTCTACTACGAGGCCGCCGTCGCCGGCGCCATCCCGCTGATCCGCCCGCTGCGCGAGTCGCTCGCCGGCGACAAGATCAACCGGGTGATGGGCATCGTCAACGGCACGACCAACTTCATCCTCGACAAGATGGACTCCAGCGGCGCCGGCTACCAGGAGGCGCTCGACGAGGCCACCGCGCTCGGGTACGCCGAGGCCGACCCGACCGCCGACGTCGAGGGCTTCGACGCCGCCGCCAAGGCCGCCATCCTCGCCGGGATCGCCTTCCACACGCGCGTACGCCTCGACGACGTGCACCGCGAGGGCATGACCGAGGTCACCGCCGCGGACTTCGCCTCCGCCAAGGCGATGGGCTGCACCATCAAGCTGCTCGCGATCTGTGAGCGGGCCGAGGACGGTGCCTCCGTCACCGCGCGCGTGCACCCCGCGATGATCCCGCTGACCCACCCGCTCGCCTCGGTGCGCGGCGCCTACAACGCCGTGTTCGTCGAGTCGGACGCCGCCGGTCAGCTGATGTTCTACGGCCCCGGCGCCGGCGGTTCGCCGACCGCCTCGGCCGTGCTCGGCGACCTGGTCGCCGTCTGCCGCAACCGGCTCGACGGGTCCACCGGGCCCGGCGAGTCGGCGTACGCCGCGCTGCCCGTCTCGCCGATGGGCGAGGTCGTCACGCGGTACCACATCAGCCTCGACGTGGCGGACAAGCCGGGCGTGCTCGCCCAGGTCGCGACCGTCTTCGCCGAGCACGGAGTGTCCATCGACACGGTGCGGCAGCAGGGGCGGCCGGACTCCGACGGCGAGGCCTCCCTCGTCGTCGTCACCCACCGGGCATCCGACGCCGCCCTCGGTGGGACCGTCGAGGCGCTGCGCAAGCTCGACACCGTGCGGGGCGTCGCCAGCATCATGCGGGTTGAAGGAGAGTAACCAGCAATGACCCACCAGTGGCGCGGAATCATCGAGGAGTACCGGGACCGGCTGCCGGTATCGGACACCACGCCGGTCGTGACGCTCCGCGAGGGCGGTACGCCGCTCGTGCCCGCGCAGGTGCTCTCCGAGCGCACCGGCTGCGAGGTGCACCTCAAGGTCGAGGGCGCGAACCCGACCGGGTCCTTCAAGGACCGCGGCATGACCATGGCCATCTCGCGGGCCAAGGAGGAGGGCGCGAAGGCGGTGATCTGCGCGTCCACCGGCAACACCTCCGCGAGCGCCGCCGCCTACGCCGTGCGCGCGGGCATGGTGTCCGCCGTGCTGGTGCCGCAGGGCAAGATCGCGCTGGGCAAGATGGGCCAGGCCCTCGTGCACGGCGCCAAGATCCTCCAGGTCGACGGCAACTTCGACGACTGCCTGACCCTCGCCCGCTCGCTCAGCGACAACTACCCCGTGGCGCTGGTCAATTCGGTCAACCCGGTGCGCATCGAGGGTCAGAAGACCGCCGCCTTCGAGATCGTGGACATGCTCGGGGACGCCCCCGACATCCACGTCCTGCCGGTCGGCAACGCGGGCAACATCACCGCGTACTGGAAGGGCTACCAGGAGTACGCCGCCGACGGCGTCGCCGCCCGCAAGCCCCGGATGTGGGGCTTCCAGGCGTCCGGCAGCGCCCCGATCGTGCGCGGCGAGGTCGTGAAGGACCCGTCGACCATCGCCACCGCGATCCGCATCGGCAACCCGGCGTCGTGGAAGTTCGCCCTCGCCGCGCGCGACGAGTCCGGCGGTCTCATCGACGAGGTGACGGACCGTGAGATCCTGCGCGCCTACCGGCTGTTGGCCGCGCAGGAGGGCGTCTTCGTCGAGCCCGCCTCGGCCGCCTCGGTGGCCGGTCTGCTCAAGGCGGCCGAGCAGGGCAAGGTCGACCCGGGCCAGCGGATCGTGTGCACCGTCACCGGCAACGGTCTGAAGGACCCCGACTGGGCCGTCGCCGGCGCCCCGCAGCCGGTCACCGTGCCGGTCGACGCGGCCACCGCGGCGGAGCGCCTCGGACTCGCGTAGGACGCTGAGTCGCACAGGACGCGGGCGGCCGGCCCGACAGCCGAAAGACCCGGCCGCCCGGCGGTCCTGCCGTCCGACGCTCCGGCCGCCCCGTACCCGCGCCCGACAGCCCGCCCGTCCACCCGCGCGGCATGCGGTACGGGGGACGCAGGGCGGCAGCGGACGCGTCAACCGCGCCCGACGGGGGACGTTCCCCTACGCAGGGGCACAGCGGGCCTGCGACACGCATCGTGCGCCTCCTGTGCGCCCTATGTCGCCGCAGAACCTTCCTTCGATAGGCTGTAGGGACCCGCCTGCCGCATATGCCCCGCCCGCATGTGCCGCAGCGCAGCTGTTCCCGGACAGCGCCGCTCCGGCGGCCCAGGGTCTTCGTACGTCATCGAATGTCCAGCGAAGTCATTCGACTGTCATTCGACAGTTCCGCAGCTCAAGGAGAGTCAACGAGCGATGGCCGGTCCAGCGTTCCGCGCCGCCGCCGTCCGGGTGCGCGTCCCCGCCACCAGCGCCAACCTCGGCCCGGGCTTCGACGCCCTCGGCCTCGCGCTGGGGCTGTACGACGACGTGGTCGTCCGGGTGGCCGACTCCGGGCTGCACGTCGACATCGCGGGGGAGGGCAGCGCGACGCTGCCGCGCGACGAGAACCACCTGTTGGTCCGCTCCCTGCGCACCGCCTTCGACATCCTGGGCGGCCAGCCGCGCGGCCTGGAGATCGTGTGCGCCAACCGCATCCCGCACGGGCGCGGCCTCGGCTCGTCCTCCGCCGCCATCTGCGCGGGCATCGTCGCCGCGCGCGCCGTGACCATAGGCGGCGAGTCCCGGCTCGACGACACGGCGCTGCTCGAACTCGCCACCGAGATCGAGGGCCACCCCGACAACGTCGCCGCGTGCCTGCTGGGCGGCTTCACCCTGTCCTGGATGGAGGCCGGCGCCGCGCGGGCCATCAGGATGGAGCCCTCCGATTCCATCGTTCCGGTGGTTTTCGTGCCCGGGAAGCCGGTCCTCACCGAGACCGCGCGCGGACTGCTCCCGCGCACCGTGCCGCACGTGGACGCCGCCACCAACGCGGGCCGTGCCGCCCTGCTCGTCGAGGCCCTGACCAGGCGCCCCGAGCTGCTGCTGCCCGCCACCGAGGACCGCCTGCACCAGGAGTACCGCGCACCGGCCATGCCGGAGAGCGCGGCGCTGGTGGAGCGGCTGCGCGGCGACGGGATCCCCGCGGTGATCTCGGGCGCCGGACCCACCGTGATGGCGCTGGCCGACGCGGACTCGGCCGACAAGGTCGAGGCGCTGGCCGGTGCGGACTGGGCCGCCAACCGGCTGAGTCTGGATCTGCGAGGCGCGAGCGTGCTGCCGCTCGCGCCGTCCGGCGACATGTGACGCACGGTTGCCGGATTTCGAGAGGGGGAATGTTTGTTGGATCCGGTAGTGTTAATCTCAAGTCTGCACCCGACCTCACCATGGCGAGGTGCCTCGTGTCCCCGTCCGGGACAGACATTCTTCCGGGAGCTCCCCAAGCCGCACTGCGTTCCGTACGTCGTACCTGGGCAGTACGCCGTACACCGGCGCTGAGCGGCCTTCAGGTGGGGCTACCCCCGCTGGGGGAGTTCCGGAATCGGTGCGACCACGCCACGTGACCCCGGCACCGGGTGCCACGGCTCGAGGAAGCGCCATCACCAGATATCTCTTCCGCCGCTTTGGCGGACCACCGCCCCGGCTCCGTCCGCACAGCAAGGACCGGAACCGGACAGCACAACCGGTCGCCGAGCCAGACAGGCCGACGTCCGCTCCAGGGAAGGACCCTTCGTGAGCGACACCACCGATCTGATGGGCGCACGTGTCGAGGAGACCGCTGCCGCGCCCTCCACGGACGCCTCCGCGCCTGCCGCCGGTGCCGGCTCCCGGCGGCGCCGCGGTACCGGCCTCGAGGGCATGGTGCTGGCCGAGCTCCAGCAGGTCGCCTCCGGCCTCGGCATCAGGGGCACCGCGCGGATGCGCAAGAGCCAGCTGATCGAGGTCATCAAGGAGGCGCAGGCCCAGGGAGGCGCTCCCGCGCCCCAGGCCGACGCCGCCGGTGAGACCAAGCCCAAGCGCCGCGCCACCTCCCGCACCCGTACGGGCGAGGAAGCCGGGAAGAAGGCGGACGCGAAGGCCGAGCAGGCCCCCGCCGACCAGGCCGCGGCCCAGCAGCAGATCGAGATCCCCGGCCAGCCCGCCGGCGGCAACGAGGCCCCGGCCGAGCGCCGGCGCCGCCGCGCCACCGCCGAGGCGGGCGCCCCGGCCGGCGCGCCCGAGACCGTCGCCGCCGAGGCCAAGAGCGAGCCGAAGGCGGAGACGCCCGCCCAGCAGCAGTCCCAGCAGGGCCAGCAGGGGCAGCAGGGCCCGTCGCAGCAGGCGCAGGGCGACGCCGGTGACGGCGAGGGCCGCCGCCGCGACCGCCGTGAGCGCGGCCGTGACCGTGACCGCGACCGCCGCGGCAAGGGCGACGACCAGCAGAACCAGGGCGGCGGTGGCCAGCAGCGCCAGCAGGGCCAGGGCCAGGGCCAGCAGCAGGGCGGCGGCCGCCAGGACAGTCGGCAGGACAACCGCCAGGACGACGGCTACGACGACGAGGCGGGCGGCCGGCGCGGCCGGCGCGGGCGCTACCGCGACCGCCGGGGCCGCCGCGGCCGCGACGAGATCGCCACCGCGGAGCCGCAGATCACCGAGGACGACGTCCTGATCCCGGTCGCCGGCATCCTGGACATCCTCGACAACTACGCGTTCATCCGGACCTCGGGCTACCTGCCCGGCCCGAACGACGTGTACGTCTCCCTCGCCCAGGTCCGCAAGAACGGCCTGCGCAAGGGCGACCACATCACCGGTGCGGTCCGCCAGCCCAAGGAGGGCGAGCGCCGCGAGAAGTTCAACGCGCTGGTGCGCCTGGACTCGGTCAACGGCATGGCGCCCGAACACGGCCGCGGCCGCCCGGAGTTCAACAAGCTCACCCCGCTGTACCCGCAGGACCGCCTCCGCCTGGAGACGGACCCGGGCGTGCTGACGACCCGGATCATCGACCTCGTGTCGCCGATCGGCAAGGGCCAGCGCGGTCTGATCGTGGCCCCGCCGAAGACCGGCAAGACCATGATCATGCAGGCGATCGCCAACGCGATCACGCACAACAACCCCGAGTGCCACCTGATGGTCGTCCTGGTCGACGAGCGTCCGGAAGAGGTCACCGACATGCAGCGGTCGGTCAAGGGCGAGGTCATCTCCTCGACCTTCGACCGCCCGGCCGAGGATCACACCACGGTCGCCGAGCTGGCCATCGAGCGCGCCAAGCGCCTGGTGGAGCTGGGCCACGACGTGGTCGTGCTGCTCGACTCGATCACCCGCCTGGGCCGCGCCTACAACCTGGCGGCCCCGGCCTCCGGCCGCATCCTGTCCGGTGGTGTCGACTCGACCGCGCTGTACCCGCCGAAGCGCTTCTTCGGTGCGGCCCGCAACATCGAGGACGGCGGCTCGCTGACCATCCTCGCCACCGCCCTGGTGGACACCGGGTCCCGCATGGACGAGGTGATCTTCGAGGAGTTCAAGGGCACCGGCAACATGGAGCTCAAGCTCGACCGCAAGCTCGCCGACAAGCGCATCTTCCCCGCGGTGGACGTCGACGCGTCCGGCACCCGCAAGGAGGAGATCCTGCTCGGCAACGAGGAGCTGGCGGTCGTCTGGAAGCTCCGCCGCGTCCTGCACGCGCTGGACCAGCAGCAGGCGATCGAGCTGCTCCTCGACAAGATGAAGCAGACCAAGTCGAACGGCGAGTTCCTCATGCAGATTCAGAAGACGACGCCCACCCCGGGCAACGGCGACTAGTCCCCGCCGGCGTCGTACGGGCCGTCCCCCTTCCGAGGGGGGCGGCCCTTCTGCATGTCCACGTCCACGGTACGATCACGCTCTTCGGTCGCCCGTTCGACCGCGCAAACCCAGGAACACCACTTCCCGAGGGGGGACTTGTGGGTACACCCACGTCCGGGGGACGGCGTCACAGACGCCGTGTACGGATCGCCCTGCCCGTGGCCGCGGCCGGCCTCGCCGCCGCCGTCGCAGGCGTCCTGCTGACGTCGTCCGCACAGGCGGCCGAGACCCCGCCGAAGCCGACGGTCAGCGCACCGTCCCAAGCCGAGCTGGAGAAGCGGCTTGCGATCGCCGTCGCCGGTGACGACACCCCGGGGCACACCGGCAAGGAGGCGCTGAGCGGGAGCACCCGTACCCGCACCGCCGACCCGAAGATCATCGGTGGCACCACGGCGACCATCGCCAACGCCCCGTACATGGCGCAGCTGTGGTACGGCGACGACCGCGGTACCACCACCACCGCCGACGACATCGGCTTCTTCTGCGGCGGCGTGGTCGTGGCCCCGACGAAGATCCTCACCGCCGCGCACTGCGTCCGCGACGAGTACAACAAGAACTACAGCTGGTACTCCCACGGCACCGTCATCACCGGCACCTCCCAGCTGCCGACGGTCGACAGCACGGGCCACATCACCGACCTGCACGGCGGCAACGCGAGCGGTGTCTGGCGGCAGTGGAACCACCCGTCGTACAGCCCGGCGACCATCAACAACGACATCGCCGTGCTGACGCTGCCCAACCCGATCAAGGCCACGCCGATCCGGATGACGACGGCCACCGACACGGCGTCGTACGCCGCCGGCACCCCGGCCACGCTGTTCGGCTGGGGCCGCACCAGCTCCACCACGCAGGACATCTCCGACGTGCTGAAGACGGCGACCCTGCCGATCCAGTCGGACACCACCTGCGCGACTGCCTACGGCGCGGACTTCGTCAAGGGCCACATGGTGTGCGCGGGCACCCCCGCCACCGGCACCGACGAGGGCACCACCTCCGCCTGCAACGGCGACTCCGGCGGCCCGCTGATCGTCAAGGGCCGGATCGTGGGCGTCGTCTCCTGGGGCGTCGAGGACTGCGTCGCGAGCGGCGCGTACAGCGTCTTCACCAAGGTCTCGTCCTACGTCGGCGCCGCCTACCCGCGCGTGGAGGACACCAACCTTAACGGTGACCACCTCGCCGACCTGTTCGTGCGCAACGCCTCCACCAAGACCGCCTACAGGATCGTCTCCAAGGGCACCTCGCTGGCCGCCCGCGAGTCCTGGGGCAACTGGAACGGCTACAACCTGATCGTCCAGACCGACCTCGACCGGGACGGCTACCAGGACCTGATCATGCGCCGGTCCTCCGACGGCGACGTCTTCTGGGAGCACTACGTGCCCGCCACCGACTCGTGGACGACCAAGCTGATCGGTGACAACTGGAAGACCCGCCTGAACATCGTCGCCCCCGGCGACATGACCGGCGACTACCTGCCCGACCTGCTGGCCGTGGACTCCACGGGCGCGCTCTGGCTGTACGCGGGCAAGGGCAACGGAGGCTTCGCCGCTCCCCTCAAGGTCGGCGCCGGCTTCAACAACTTCAACCTCGTGCGCGGCCACGGCGACTTCAACGGTGACGGCAACGCCGACCTGCTCGCCCGCAACAAGAGCACCGGCGCCGTGTACCTGTACCGCAGCAAGGGCGTGGCCTCCACGGCCCTGTGGCAGCCCGCGCTGAAGGTCGCCACCTGGACCAACACGACGTACAACGCGCTCGTGACGGTCGGCGACCTCAACAGCGACGGCAAGGCCGACCTGCTGGCCCGCACCCCCGGCGGCACGCTCTACCTGTACAAGGGGACCGGCGCCAACACGACTGCGAGCTTCGCCACACGCGTCTCCCTCGGCACCGGATTCCAGCAGTACGACCTCCTCGGCTGACCCCGCAGGTGAGCGGGGTGCACCCGCTCCACCGGTGACCCACCGTGCCCGTCCTGTCACCAGGGCGGGCACGGTCCGTCGTGCAACCCTTTCCCCGGTTTCCCCGTCTGACGGACGGGGTGACGATGGAGCGGTACGGGTCCGTACGACGGACAGCACCAGGCCTGATCCCGACCGCAGGGGGTATCCGACCGCGCACCGACGAACCGAGGAGCACATGTCCGCCGAGAGCACGCCGGAGCCCGGCATACCGGGTGATGACAACGGCACCACCGGTCCCGACAGCGGCAGAGGCCGCCGCAAGCCCCGCGCCCGGCGCCGGGGGCTGATGATCGCGGCGTGGACCGCCGCGGGCGTGGTCGTCCTCGGTGGCACCGGCCTCGGGTACGTGTACTTCAAGCTCAACGGCAACCTCAAGAGCGTCGACATCGACCAGGCCCTCGGCACCGACCGGCCCACCAAGGCCGACAACGGCAGCGAGAACATCCTGGTCCTCGGCTCCGACACGCGCTCCGGCAGCAACAAGAAGCTCGGCGGCGGCACGGACGACGGCAGCGCCCGCTCCGACACGGCGATGATCATCCACGTGTACCAGGGCCACCGGAGGGCGAGCGTGGTGTCCATCCCGCGCGACACGCTGATCGACCGTCCCGCCTGCACCGACCCCAAGGGCGTCACCCACGACGCCGCCCGGGACGTCATGTTCAACTCGGCGTACTCCACCGGCGGGGCCGCCTGCGCGGTGAAGACCGTCGAGTCGATGTCCGGCGTGCGCATGGACCACTACCTCGAGGTCGACTTCGCCGGCTTCCAGAAGCTCATCGACCAGCTCGGCGGGGTCCGGATCACCACCACCAAGGACATCGACGACCCCGACAGCCACCTGCGGCTCAAGGCCGGCGCGCACACCCTCGACGGCGAGCAGGCCCTCGGCCTGGTCCGCACCCGGCACGGCGTGGGCGACGGCTCCGACCTCGGGCGCATCCAGCTCCAGCAGGCGTTCGTCAAGGCACTGCTCGACCAGGTCGAGCACGTCGGCCTGCTCGGCAACCCGAAGAAGCTGCTGGACCTCGCCGACACCGCGACGAAGGCCGTGACGACCGACTCCGCACTCGGCTCGGTGAACTCCCTGATGTCCTTCGCGGACGGCCTGAAGGGCATCGGCGCGTCCGACATGACCATGGTCACCCTGCCGGTCCGGTACGACCCCGCGGACCCCAACCGGGTCCTCGTCGAGCAGTCCAAGGCCCGCCTGGTGTGGAACGCGCTGAGGACGGACACGGCGATTCCGAAGGCGGCGACGACCGGTACGGCCACGGGTGAGGCGGCGGGTGTGGTGACGGCCTCGTAGTCGTCCGTGGGTGCGTCGTGGCCGTTCGCGCAGTTCCCCGCGCCCCTGGGGGAAGCACAGCGGAACCCATCTCGAAGGGGCGCGGGGAACTGCGCGACGAGCCACGACGGGCCCGCACCCGCCCGCGGCGACAGGCCCCCACCCCCGTGGGCGCCCCCGGGAATAGAACACCCGCACCCCCGGTTTGGGAGGATGGCGCCAGTCCTGGCAGACTGGTACGTCGACTCCGGTTCACGCCCCCGCACCCCGCGGCGGCGACCCGGCGTCCTCCCGATACCTAGGAGACACCTTGAAGCGCGACATCCACCCCGAGTACGTCGAGACGCAGGTCAGCTGCACCTGCGGCGCGTCGTTCACCACCCGCAGCACCATCGAGTCCGGCACCATCCGGGCCGAGGTCTGCTCCGAGTGCCACCCGTTCTACACGGGCAAGCAGAAGATCCTCGACACCGGTGGCCGTGTGGCCCGCTTCGAGGCCCGCTTCGGCAAGGCTTCCGCCGGCTCCAAGAAGTAGCGAGCCCCTCTTCGCCGGTCCACGGTCGCGCCCCCGCCCGGGGCGTGCCCGGGACCGGCGTTTTTGGTCGCCCGCACTTCACCCACGTACGCAACAGGAGCCCAAGATGTTCGAGGCCGTCGAGGAACTGGTCACCGAGCACGCCGACCTGGAGAAGAAGCTCGCCGACCCGTCGGTCCACTCCGACCAGGCCAACGCGCGCAAGCTGAACAAGCGCTACGCCGAGCTCACCCCGATCGTCGCCACGTACCGCTCCTGGAAGCAGACCGGCGACGACATCGACACCGCGCGCGAACTGGCCGCCGACGACCCCGACTTCGCCGCCGAGGTCAAGGAGCTGGAGCAGCAGCGCGAGGAGCTGACGGAGAAGCTGCGGCTGCTGCTGGTCCCGCGCGACCCCAGCGACGACAAGGACGTCATCCTGGAGATCAAGGCGGGCGCCGGCGGTGACGAGTCCGCGCTGTTCGCCGGCGACCTGCTGCGGATGTACCTGCGCTACGCCGAGCGCGTCGGGTGGAAGACCGAGATCATCGACGCCACCGAGTCCGAGCTGGGCGGTTACAAGGACGTCCAGGTCGCCGTGAAGACCCGCGGCACGACCGAGCCCGGCCAGGGCGTGTGGGCCCGGCTGAAGTACGAGGGCGGGGTGCACCGCGTGCAGCGCGTGCCCGCCACCGAGTCGCAGGGCCGCATCCACACCTCCGCCGCCGGTGTGCTCGTCACGCCCGAGGCGGAGGAGGTCGACGTCGAGATCAACCCCAACGACCTGCGCATCGACGTCTACCGCTCGTCCGGCCCCGGCGGGCAGTCGGTGAACACCACCGACTCCGCCGTGCGCATCACGCACCTGCCGACCGGTGTCGTCGCCTCCTGCCAGAACGAGAAGAGCCAGCTGCAGAACAAGGAGCAGGCCCTGCGCATCCTGCGCTCCAGGCTGCTCGCCATCGCGCAGGAGGAGGCGGAGCGCGAGGCCGCCGACGCCCGCCGCAGCCAGGTCCGCACCGTCGACCGCTCCGAGAAGATCCGCACCTACAACTTCCCGGAGAACCGCATCTCGGACCACCGGGTCGGCTTCAAGGCGTACAACCTGGACCAGGTCCTGGACGGCGACCTCGACGCGGTGATCCAGGCGTGCGTCGACGCGGACTCGGCGGCGAAGCTCGCGGCCGCGTAGCGGCGCACCGGCGCAAACGACGTACCGAGGACGACACGGAGGACGCGCGTGCAGCAACCTTTTGGGGGGCGACCCCCGAGCCCCCGGAGCCTGCTGCTCGCTGAGGTGGCCCAGGCCACCCAGCGGCTGGCCGACGCCGGCGTGCCCTCACCGCGCACCGACGCCGAGGAGCTCGCCGCGTTCGTGCACGGCGTCAAGCGCGGCACCCTGCACCTGGTGAAGGACTCCGACTTCGACGCCCGCTACTGGGAGGTCATCGCCCGGCGCGAGCAGCGCGAGCCGCTCCAGCACATCACCGGGCGGGCCTACTTCCGCTACCTGGAGCTCCAGGTGGGCCCCGGCGTCTTCGTGCCCCGGCCGGAGACCGAGTCCGTGGTCGGCTGGGCCATAGACGCGGTGCGCGCCATGGACGTCGTCGAGCCGTGCATCGTCGACCTGTGCACCGGCTCCGGCGCCATCGCGCTCGCCCTCGCCCAGGAGGTGCCCCGCTCGCGCGTGCACGCCGTGGAGCTGTCCGAGGACGCCCTGGTGTGGACCCGCAAGAACGTCGCCGGGTCGCGCGTCGACCTGCGCCAGGGCGACGCGCTGACCGCGTTCCCCGACCTCGACGGCCAGGTCGACCTGGTCATCTCCAACCCGCCGTACATCCCGCTCACCGAATGGGAGTACGTCGCCCCCGAGGCCCGCGACTACGACCCCGAGCTGGCGCTGTTCTCCGGCGAGGACGGCCTGGACCTGATCCGGGGCATCGAGCGCACCGCGCACCGGCTGCTGCGCCCCGGCGGTGTCGTCGTCATCGAGCACGCCGACACCCAGGGCGGCCAGGTGCCGTGGATCTTCACCGAGGAGCGGGGCTGGGCCGACGCGGCCGACCACCCCGACCTCAACAACCGGCCACGCTTCGCCACCGCCCGCAAGGCCCTGCCGTGACCACCCCCACCCACCACCCGCAGTACGTGTACGAGGAGGCCCGCTAGAGATGGCTCGGCGATACGACACCAACGACGCGACCGACCGAGTGACCGGTCTGCGCGAGGCCGCGTCCGCCGTCCGCCGTGGCGAGCTCGTGGTCCTGCCGACCGACACGGTGTACGGCATCGGCGCGGACGCCTTCTCCCAGGAGGCCGTCGGCGACCTGCTGGAGGCCAAGGGCCGCGGCCGCAACATGCCCTCGCCCGTCCTCATCGGCTCCCCGAACACCCTGCACGGCCTGGTCACCGACTTCTCCGAACTGGCCTGGGAACTGGTCGACGCCTTCTGGCCGGGCGCCCTCACCCTGGTCGCCAAGCACCAGCCGTCCCTGCAGTGGGACCTCGGCGACACCCGGGGCACCGTGGCCGTGCGGATGCCGCTGCACCCGGTCGCCATCGAACTGCTCACCGAGGTCGGCCCGATGGCGGTCTCCTCCGCCAACCTCACCGGCTTCCCGGCGCCGGAGAACTGCGACGCCGCCCAGGAGATGCTCGGCGACTCCGTCTCCGTCTACCTCGACGGCGGACCGACCCCCGGCAACGTGCCCTCGTCGATCGTCGACGTGACCCGTGAGGTGCCGCTGCTGCTGCGCGCGGGCGCGATCTCCGCCGAGGAGCTGCGGAAGGTGGTACCCGACCTCGAGGTGGCGAATTGACGGCCCCTGACGCGGGGCGTGGCATAGGCGACCGGGAGAGCGCGGCGGAGATCACCACGACCTTCGTGGGACTGCCGCGCGACAGTTTCCGCATCCTCCACGTCAGCACCGGCAACGTGTGCCGCTCGCCCATCACCGAGCGGCTCACCCGGCATTACGTGAAGCAGCGGCTCGGCATCCTGGGCGGCGCACTGGTCGTGGAGAGCGCCGGCACCTGGGGCCACGAGGGCGCGCCGATGGAGTCCCACGCCGAGCAGGTGCTGGCCGACTTCGGCGCGGACGCCTCCGGGTTCGTCGGGCGGGAGCTGCTCGACGAGCACGTCATCCACGCCGACCTGGTGCTGACGGCCACCCGCGACCACCGCGCCCAGGTCATCTCCATGGGGCACTCGGCGGGGCTGCGCACCTTCACGCTGAAGGAGTTCACCCGGCTGGTGAAGGCCATCGACCCGGCCACCCTGCCGCCGCTGGAGGAGGGCGTGGTCCAGCGCGCCCGCGCCCTGGTCCGCGCCGCCGCCGCGCTGCGCGGCTGGCTGCTGGCGCCCACCGCCGAGGCGGACGAGGTGTACGACCCGTACGGGGCGCCCCTGACGTTCTTCCGTTCGATCGGCGACGAGATACACCAGGCGCTGGACCCGGTGGTGACGGCCCTGACCGGCGTCCCGGCCCGCACCGGCTGACGCCGTCCCGCCGGCGCCGTCCCGCGTCCCCGCCCGCGCCTCCCGAGCCGTCCCCACGCCGTGCCGTCCCGGGCCGGGCCCCGGTCGCCGCAGCATCGCGGGCGTGCCCGGAGTGCCGGGCCTACATTGGACGTACGTCAGCGTCGACGCGTCCGGAGCCCGTCATGACCGTCAGCCATGCCCTCGGGGCCGACCTGCTGCGGCGGCAGGATCCCGAGCTCGCCGAGATCCTGCTCGCGGAGCGGATGCGCCAGGCGACGACGCTCCAGCTGAGCGCCGCCGAGAACTTCAGCTCACCGGCCGTGCTGGCCGCGCTCGGCTCCCCGCTCGCCAACAAGTACGCCGAGGGCTACCCCGGCGCCCGCCACCACGGCGGCTGCGAGATCGTCGACATGGCCGAGCGGGCCGCCGTGGACCGCGCCAAGGCTCTGTTCGGCGCCGAGCACGCCAACGTCCAGTCCCACTCGGGCTCCTCGGCCGTGCTCGCCGCGTACGCCGCCCTGCTGCGGCCCGGCGACACCGTGCTCGCCCTCGGGCTGCCCCACGGCGGTCACCTCACCCACGGCTCGCCCGCGAACTTCTCCGGCCGCTGGTTCGACTTCGTCCCCTACGGGGTGGACGCGGAGACCGGACTCGTCGACCGGGAGCAGGTGCGCACCCTGGCCCGCACCCACCGGCCCAAGGCGATCGTGTGCGGCTCCATCGCCTACCCCCGCCACCTCGAGTACGCCTTCTTCCGCGAGGTCGCCGACGAGGTGGGCGCCTTCCTCGTCGCGGACGCCGCCCACCCCATCGGGCTGGTCGCGGGCGGGGCGGCACCCAGTCCGGTGCCGTACGCCGACGTCGTGTGCGCGACCACGCACAAGGTGCTGCGCGGACCGCGCGGCGGGATGCTGCTGTGCGGCGCGCACCTCGCCGAGCGCGTGGACCGGGCGGTGTTCCCGTTCACCCAGGGCGGCGCGCAGATGCACACCATCGCCGCGAAGGCGGTCGCGTTCGGGGAGGCGGCCACCCCGGCGTTCTCCGCGTACGCGCACCGGGTCGTCGCCAATGCGCGCGTGCTCGCGGCCGGACTGGCGGCGCAGGGCCTGGCCGTCACCACCGGCGGCACCGACACGCACCTCATCACGGCCGACCCGGCGCCGCTCGGCGTCGACGGGCGCACCGCGCGCGGACTGCTGGCCGGGGCCGGGATCGTGCTGGACTGCTGCGCCCTGCCGCACGCCGACCTGCGCGGCCTCCGGCTGGGCACGGCCGCGGTGACCACCCAGGGCATGGGGGAGGAGCAGATGTCCGCCGTCGCGACGCTGATGGCCCGGGTGCTGCGCCGGGCGACCGACGCCCAGCGGGCCCGGGACGACGTCCGCGACCTGGTGGCGGCCTTCCCGCCGTACCCCGGATGAGGGGGGTGGTGGCGGGCCCGCACACCCCCCGGTGCGCCCCGTGCGACGGACCCCACAGCCATACGTGCAACCATCGTTGCTACCCGGAAGTCCTCATCCACATGCGGCCGTCGCTAGGGTGTGGGGCTGAGATGGCCAGCGAGACCTGTGGGGAAGCCCGTGCGTGAATACCTGCTGACGCTCTGCGTCACGGCCGCGGTGACGTATCTGCTGACAGGGCCGGTACGGAAGTTCGCGATCGTGGCCGGGGCGATGCCGGAGATCCGGGCACGTGACGTGCACCGGGAGCCCACTCCGCGCCTCGGCGGGATCGCCATGTTCTTCGGGCTGTGCGCGGGCCTGCTGGTCGCGGACCACCTGGCCAACCTCAACCAGGTCTTCGAGAAGTCGAACGAGCCGCGCGCCCTGCTCAGCGGCGCCGCGCTGATCTGGCTGATCGGCGTCCTCGACGACAAGTTCGAGATCGACGCGCTGATCAAGCTGGGCGCGCAGATGATCGCGGCCGGTGTGATGGTCATGCAGGGCCTGACGATCCTGTGGCTGCCCATCCCGGGCGTCGGCACGGTCGCGCTGACCCAGTGGCAGGGCACCCTGCTCACGGTGGCGCTGGTGGTCATCACCATCAACGCGGTGAACTTCGTGGACGGCCTGGACGGTCTCGCGGCCGGCATGGTGTGCATCGCGTCGGCGGCGTTCTTCATGTACGCCTACCGCATCTGGTACTCGTACGGCATCGAGGCCGCGGCCCCGGCGACGCTGTTCGCGGCGGTGCTGATGGGCATGTGCGTGGGCTTCCTGCCGCACAACATGCACCCGGCGCGCATCTTCATGGGCGACTCCGGCTCCATGCTGATCGGACTGGTGCTGGCGGCGGGCGCAATCTCGGTGACCGGCCAGGTCGACCCGGACGTGATGAAGCTGTTCTCCGGGTCCGAGCGCAACGCGGTGCACCAGATGGTGCCGGTCTACATCCCGCTGCTGATGCCGCTCACCATCATCGCGATCCCGGCGGCCGACCTGATCCTGGCGATCGTGCGGCGCACCTGGCGCGGCCAGTCGCCGTTCGCGGCGGACCGCGGGCACCTGCACCACCGGCTGCTGGAGATCGGGCACTCGCACAGCCGCGCGGTGCTGATCATGTACTTCTGGTCGGCGCTGATCGCGTTCGGGGCGCTGGCCTACTCGGTGAACTCGGCGTCGATGTGGATCGTCCTGGGCGTGGTGGGTCTCAGCGCGGTCGGCCTGGTGCTGCTCCTGCTGCCGCGGTTCACGCCGCGCGCCCCGCGCTGGGCCGAGGCGTTCGTGCCGCCGCGCTACCGGCGGCGCCGTACGGCGCCCGCGCCCGGTGCGGCGGAGGGTGCCGGGAGCGCGGAGAACGCCGCGAGCGCGGAGGCGGCCGACGACGAGCCGCGCGCTCCCGTCCCGGTCGGCGTCTCGGGCGGCCCGGGGGCGCCCGGCGTCAACGGAGCGACCGCTCTGGGCGCTCGTTCGCGTGTTCCCCGCGGGTGAGGAGGCCACCGGTCCCCTCCTCGGGGCCGTCGGGCGCTGGGTAAGAATCTGACTAGAACATTGCCAACTCGTGGGGGAGCGAACCGCCCCAATACCAGACAAGTCGGCGCTGTTTTCGCTCAGACGCGCAGGGTCACCCTCACGTGTGACAGTCAGCACACCATCCAGGTAAAGACCTCATCAAATAGTTTGTGATACGGTTCACGAGAACCCCCGGTAGAGCCGACAGACCGCACTGCGACGGTCCGACGGCACGAGGTCTCGACCGCCTCAGCCGGGACTACGCTCGTCCATGACGACACCCCAGCCCCCTTTTGAACGCGGAGTTGCCGCCATGCCGTCCAACGACGTCCGGATCCTGGCCCAGGCCGCTGTGCCCACGGCTGCCGTCGGCGCGATCGCCGCCGTCGTCAGTGGTGTGGTCGCCGGCGGGAAGGGTGCGGTCGGGGCGGTCGTGGCAGCCGTGCTGGCGATCCTCTTCATGGGGATCGGTCTCTACGTCCTGCAGCGGACGGCGAAATCGCTCCCGCACCTCTTCCAGGCCATGGGTCTGATGCTGTACGCCGCGCAGATCCTGCTGCTGTTCGTCTTCCTCGCCGTGTTCAAGGACACGACGCTGTTCAACCCCCGGGCGTTCGCGCTCACCCTTGTCGCCGCCACCCTCACGTGGATCGCCGCCCAGACGCGCGCCCACATGAAGGCCAAGATCCTCTACGTCGAACCCGAAAAATCGGGGCACTCGTCGTGAGGGGTAGGGCCGGGATAAGGACGCCTGAGAGATCCTGCTATCGTCCGGTGCCAACTGCGGCATCGCGGGCGCGGGCATTCGAGCTGACGCCTGCTCAAGCGCGAGGCGAGATGCCCCTCAGCCGCCCCCACATCCGTAACACCAGTCCCGTGCCGAACCGCGGCTCGCTGCCGCGCCGACACAACGAGGTTGCCGTACCTATGCGCCACGCTGAAGGAGCCCGCGGTGAGTGCTGATCCGACGCAGGTGCTCGCCTTCGAGACCGACTGCCACATCTTCGACGGCTGTGGCTTCCCGGCTCCCGGCCTGCACTCGTTCCTGTTCGAGCCCCTGTGGGGCGACGGCGACAGCAACGTGTACTTCAACAAGACGATGCTGCTGGCGCTGCTCGGTTCCATCGTCATCGTCGGTTTCTTCTGGGCCGCCTTCCGCAAGCCGAAGGTCGTCCCCGGCAAGCTGCAGATGGTCGCCGAGGCGGGCTACGACTTCATCCGCCGCGGAGTCGTGTACGAGACCATCGGCAAGCGGGAGGGCGAGAAGTACGTCCCGCTGATCGTCTCGCTGTTCTTCTTCGTGTGGATGATGAACCTCTGGTCGATCATCCCGCTCGCCCAGTTCCCGGTCACCGCGATCATCTCGTACCCGGCCGTGCTCGCCCTCGTGGTCTACGTCCTGTGGGTGTCGCTGACCTTCAAGCGCCACGGCTTCGTGGGCTTCTTCAAGAACGTCACGGGCTACGACAAGTCGCTGGGAGCGGTCCTGCCGCTCGCGATGCTCATCGAGTTCTTCTCGAACCTGCTCGTGCGCCCCTTCACGCACGCCGTCCGGCTCTTCGCGAACATGTTCGCCGGTCACACCCTGCTGCTGCTCTTCACGATCGCCAGCTGGTACCTGCTGAACGGCATCGGGATCGCCTACGCCGGCGTCTCGTTCATCATGACCATCGTGATGACGGCCTTCGAGCTCTTCATCCAGGCCCTTCAGGCGTACGTCTTCGTCCTCCTGACGTGCACCTACATCCAGGGCGCGCTCGCCGAGCACCACTGAGCCCCGCCCCGCACCACCCCCCAGCCGTCCGGTGGCCAACCCCCACCGGTCCGTAAAGAAAAGGAAGAACTGGCATGTCCCAGACCCTTGCCGCTGTTTCCGGCTCGCTCGGCTCCATCGGTTACGGCCTCGCTGCCATCGGCCCCGGCGTCGGCGTCGGCATCATCTTCGGTAACGGCACCCAGGCCCTCGCCCGTCAGCCCGAGGCCGCCGGCCTGATCCGCGCCAACCAGATCCTCGGCTTCGCCTTCTGTGAGGCGCTCGCCCTGATCGGTCTGGTCATGCCGTTCGTCTACGGCAAGTGATCTGACGATTCACGATCAGCCGACTAGACGAAAGGCACTGACATGAGCCAGCTGCTCATTCTGGCGGCCGAGGAGACCGAGAATCCCCTCGTCCCGCCGATCCCCGAGCTCGTCATCGGCCTCATCGCCTTCGTCATCGTCTTCGGCTTCCTCGCCTGGAAGCTCCTCCCGAACATCAACAAGGTTCTGGAAGAGCGTCGCGAGGCCATCGAGGGCGGTATCGAGAAGGCCGAGGCCGCGCAGACCGAGGCTCAGAGCGTCCTCGAGCAGTACAAGGCCCAGCTCGCCGAGGCCCGGCACGAGGCCGCGCGCCTGCGCCAGGAGGCACAGGAGCAGGGCGCCGCACTCATCGCCGAGATGCGTGCGGAGGGCCAGCGCCAGCGCGAGGAGATCGTCACCGCCGGTCACGCCCAGATCGAGGCCGACCGCAAGGCCGCGTCCTCCGCGCTGCGTCAGGACGTCGGCAAGCTGGCCACCGAGCTGGCCGGCAAGCTCGTCGGTGAGTCCCTCGAGGACCACGCCCGGCAGAGCCGCGTGATCGACCGCTTCCTCGACGAGCTCGAGGAGAAGGCCGAGGCGGCGCGATGAACGGAGCGAGCCGCGAGGCCCTGGCAGCCGCACGTGAGCGTCTCGACGCGCTGACGGACTCCACGACCGTGGACGCCGCGCGGCTCGCCGACGAGCTGGCGGCCGTCACCGCGCTGCTCGACCGCGAGGTGTCGCTGCGTCGGGTCCTGACCGACCCGGCGCAGGCCGGAGAGGCCAAGGCCGAACTGGTGCAGCGCCTGCTCGGCGCCCAGATCAGCGGCCACGCCGCCGACCTGGTGGCCGGTCTGGTGCGTTCCCGCTGGTCGCAGCCGCGCGACCTGGTGGACGCGCTGGAGGAGCTGGCGAACACCGCCGACCTCACGTCCGCCCAGCGGGCCGGCACGCTCGACGACGTCGAGGACGAACTGTTCCGCTTCGGCCGGATCGTCGCCTCGAACACCGAGCTGCGCGCCGCACTGACGGACCGGAAGGCCACCGGAACGGCCAAGAGCGTGCTGCTGGGCAGCCTGCTCGGCGGCCGGGCCGACGCGGCCACCGAGCGTCTGGTCACGCGCCTGGTGAGTGCGCCGCGGGGTCGTAGCCTGGAAGCGGGACTGGACTCGCTGTCCAAGCTCGCCGCCGAGCGCCGCAACCGCGTCGTGGCCGTGGTCACCTCGGCGGTGCCGCTGAGCGACGGGCAGAAGCAGCGCCTGGGCGCCGCCCTGGCGAAGCTCTACGGCCGCAGCATGCACCTGAACCTCGACGTGGACCCCGACGTCCTCGGCGGGATCCGGGTGCAGGTCGGCGACGAGATCATCAACGGCTCGATCGCGGACCGCATCGACGACGCCGCCCGCCGCATGGCGAGCTAGCAGCCAACTCAACACGAACGTACCTACGGCCCTGGTTGGGCCGTGCAGAGGATTCACCTCTTTTGGGGGGGATCCCCATACCCCCCAAGTGAAACTTCGGGCCCAACAAGGAGAGCAGGGAACCCAGATGGCGGAGCTCACGATCCGGCCGGAGGAGATCCGGGACGCACTGGAGACCTTCGTCCAGTCGTACAAGCCGGACGCGGCCTCGCGCGAGGAGGTCGGGACGGTCACCGTTGCCGGCGACGGCATCGCCAAGATCGAGGGACTGCCCTCGGCCATGGCGAACGAACTGCTGAAGTTCGAGGACGGATCCCTCGGTCTCGCGCTGAACCTGGAAGAGCGCGAGATCGGTGCGGTCGTCCTGGGCGAGTTCAGCGGCATCGAGGAGGGTCAGCCGGTCACGCGCACCGGTGAGGTCCTCTCCGTCGCGGTCGGCGAGGGCTACCTCGGCCGTGTCGTCGACCCGCTCGGCAACCCGATCGACGGCCTCGGCGAGATCGAGACGTCCGGCCGTCGCGCCCTCGAGCTGCAGGCCCCCACGGTCATGCAGCGCAAGTCGGTGCACGAGCCCATGGAGACGGGCTACAAGGCCGTCGACGCGATGACCCCGATCGGCCGTGGTCAGCGTCAGCTGATCATCGGTGACCGCCAGACCGGCAAGACCGCGCTGGCCGTCGACACGATCATCAACCAGCGCGACAACTGGCGCTCGGGCGACCCGAAGAAGCAGGTCCGCTGCATCTACGTCGCCATCGGCCAGAAGGGCTCCACCATCGCCGGCGTGCGCCGCGCGCTGGAGGAGAACGGCGCCCTGGAGTACACGACCATCGTCGCCGCCCCGGCGTCCGACCCGGCCGGCTTCAAGTACCTGGCGCCGTACACCGGTTCGGCCATCGGTCAGCAGTGGATGTACGAGGGCAAGCACGTCCTCATCATCTTCGACGACCTCTCGAAGCAGGCCGACGCCTACCGCGCCGTGTCGCTGCTGCTGCGCCGCCCGCCGGGCCGTGAGGCCTACCCGGGTGACGTCTTCTACCTGCACTCCCGGCTGCTGGAGCGCTGCGCCAAGCTCTCCGACGAGATGGGTGCCGGTTCGATGACCGGTCTGCCGATCGTCGAGACCAAGGCCAACGACGTCTCGGCGTTCATCCCGACCAACGTCATCTCCATCACCGACGGCCAGTGCTTCCTGGAGTCGGACCTGTTCAACGCCGGTCAGCGCCCCGCGCTGAACGTCGGCATCTCCGTGTCCCGCGTCGGTGGTTCCGCGCAGCACAAGGCGATGAAGCAGGTCTCCGGCCGTCTGCGCGTCGACCTCGCCCAGTTCCGTGAGCTGGAGGCGTTCGCCGCCTTCGGTTCCGACCTGGACGCGGCCTCGAAGTCGCAGCTGGAGCGCGGTCAGCGCATGGTCGAGCTGCTGAAGCAGGACCAGTACCAGCCGATGTCCACCGAGGACCAGGTCGTCTCCGTCTGGGCCGGCACCACCGGCAAGATGGACGACGTGCCGGTCGCCGACATCCGCCGCTTCGAGCGGGAGCTGCTGGAGTACCTGCACCGCAAGGAGCAGGGCCTCATGACCTCCATCCGTGAGGGCGGCAAGATGTCCGACGACACCCTCACGGCCGTCGCCGACGCGATCACGGAGTTCAAGAAGCAGTTCGAGACCTCCGACGGCAAGCTCCTCGGCGAAGAGGCTCCGGCCGCTGCCGCCAAGTGACGTAGGAAGGACCTGACTCATGGGAGCCCAGCTCCGGGTCTACAAGCGTCGCATCCGATCCGTCACCGCGACCAAGAAGATCACCAAGGCGATGGAGATGATCGCCGCCTCGCGCGTCGTCAAGGCGCAGCGCAAGGTGGCGGCCTCCACGCCGTACGCGCAGGAACTGACCCGCGCGGTCACGGCGGTCGGTACGGGTTCGAACACCAAGCACCCGCTCACCACGGAGGCGGAGAACCCGGCCCGTGCCGCGGTCCTGCTCCTCACGAGCGACCGCGGTCTGGCCGGTGCCTTCAACTCCAACGCCATCAAGGCGGCGGAGCAGCTGACCGAGCGCCTGGAGCGCGAGGGCAAGCAGGTCGACACGTACATCGTCGGCCGGCGCGGTGTCGCCCACTACAACTTCCGTGAGCGCAAGATCTCGGAGTCGTGGACGGGCTTCACCGACGAGCCGACGTACGCGGACGCCAAGAAGGTCGCGGCGCCCCTCATCGAGGCCATCGAGAAGGACACGGCCGAGGGCGGGGTGGACGAGCTCCACATCGTCTTCACCGAGTTCGTCTCGATGATGACGCAGACGGCGCTCGACGCCCGGCTGCTGCCGCTGCGGCTGGAAGAGGTCGCGCAGGAGGCCAAGCCGCAGGGCGAGATCCTCCCGCTCTACGACTTCGAGCCCTCCGCGGAGGACGTCCTCGACGCGCTGCTGCCGCGCTACGTGGAGAGCCGGATCTACAACGCGCTGCTCCAGTCGGCCGCTTCGAAGCACGCCGCCACGCGGCGCGCGATGAAGTCGGCCACCGACAACGCGGGCGAGCTGATCAACACGCTGTCCCGTCTTGCCAACGCGGCCCGCCAGGCCGAAATCACCCAGGAAATCAGCGAGATCGTCGGTGGCGCCAGTGCCCTGGCCGACGCGACCGCGGGGAGTGACCGATAATGACCACCACTGTTGAGACCGCGACGGCTACGGGCCGCGTCGCCCGGGTCATCGGCCCGGTCGTCGACGTGGAGTTCCCCGTCGACGCGATGCCGGACATCTACAACGCCCTTCACGTCGAGGTGGCCGACCCGGCCAACGCCGGCGAGAAGAAGACGCTGACCCTGGAGGTCGCCCAGCACCTGGGTGACGGCCTGGTCCGCACCATCTCCATGCAGCCCACCGACGGTCTGGTCCGCCAGGCCGCGGTCACCGACACCGGCAACTCCATCACGGTGCCGGTCGGCGACTTCACCAAGGGCAAGGTGTTCAACACCCTCGGTGAGGTGCTGAACGTCGACGAGCAGTACACCGGCGAGCGCTGGGGCATCCACCGCAAGGCCCCGAACTTCGACGAGCTCGAGTCGAAGACCGAGATGTTCGAGACCGGCGTCAAGGTCATCGACCTGCTGACCCCGTACGTCAAGGGCGGCAAGATCGGTCTGTTCGGCGGTGCCGGCGTCGGCAAGACGGTGCTCATCCAGGAGATGATCTACCGCGTCGCCAACAACCACGACGGTGTCTCCGTGTTCGCCGGTGTCGGTGAGCGCACCCGTGAGGGCAACGACCTCATCGAGGAGATGTCGGACTCGGGCGTCATCGACAAGACCGCCCTGGTCTTCGGTCAGATGGACGAGCCCCCGGGCACCCGTCTGCGCGTCGCGCTGGCCGGCCTCACCATGGCCGAGTACTTCCGTGACGTCCAGAAGCAGGACGTGCTGTTCTTCATCGACAACATCTTCCGCTTCACGCAGGCCGGTTCCGAGGTCTCCACGCTGCTCGGCCGCATGCCGTCCGCGGTGGGCTACCAGCCGAACCTGGCCGACGAGATGGGTCTGCTCCAGGAGCGCATCACGTCGACCCGCGGTCACTCGATCACCTCGATGCAGGCGATCTACGTCCCCGCGGACGACCTGACCGACCCGGCCCCGGCCACCACCTTCGCCCACCTCGACGCGACGACGGTGCTGTCCCGTCCGATCTCGGAGAAGGGCATCTACCCGGCCGTGGACCCGCTGGACTCCACGTCCCGCATCCTGGACCCGCGCTACATCACGGCGGACCACTACAACGCGGCCATGCGCGTGAAGACGATCCTGCAGAAGTACAAGGACCTGCAGGACATCATCGCGATCCTCGGCATCGACGAGCTCGGCGAGGAGGACAAGCTCGTCGTCCACCGTGCCCGTCGCGTGGAGCGCTTCCTGTCCCAGAACACCCACGTCGCCAAGCAGTTCACCGGCGTGGACGGTTCGGACGTGCCGCTGGACGAGTCGATCGCCGCGTTCAACGCGATCTGCGACGGCGACTACGACCACTTCCCGGAGCAGGCGTTCTTCATGTGCGGTGGTCTCGAGGACCTGAAGAAGAACGCGAAGGAGCTGGGCGTCTCCTGACCCCCGGCTGCCCGTGTGACGCGTGAGGGGGCGGGGTCGTCCCGCCCCCTCTGTCACGCCCCTTAGACTTGTACCCAACACCCGGCGAGCAAGAGCCGGGTGGTGACCCGAGGAGCCTCTCTTGGCTGCTGAGCTGCACGTCGAGCTGGTCGCCGCCGACCGCCAGGTCTGGTCCGGCGAGGCCACCCTGGTCGTCGCGCGCACCACGTCCGGCGACATCGGCGTCATGCCCGGTCACCAGCCGCTGCTCGGTGTGCTGGAGTCGGGCCCCGTGACCATCCGTACGAGTGACGGTGGAACGGTCGTCGCCGCGGTGCACGGCGGTTTCATCTCGTTCGCGGACGACAAGCTGTCGCTGCTGGCGGAGATCGCCGAACTGTCGGACGAGATCGACGTCCAGCGCGCCGAGCGGGAGCTGGAGCGCGCGAAGGCCGAGGGCGACGCCTTCGCCGAGCGGCGCGCGGAGGTCCGCCTGCGGGCGGCGACCACGCACTGAGCACAGCGCGTATGCGATGACGTCACTCAGCCGCGGTCGGCACCGGAGCAATCCGGCGCCGGCCGCGGCTGAGGTGAATCTGGATGTTTTTTCCGTTCCGTTATCTAGGAGTCGAGGAGGTCGGTAGTCGATGGTCCTCGCTCTGACTGTGTGCGGAATCGTCGTCGCCCTCATGGGGCTGGGTCTGTTCGTCTTCGGTCTGCGGCGCAGGCTGATCCAGCGCTCCGGGGGTACCTTCGACTGCAGCCTGCGCTGGGACGTGCCGGAGAGGCCGGACACGAGCGGCAAGGGCTGGTCCTACGGGGTGGCCCGGTACAGCGGCGACCGCCTGACCTGGTTCCGGGTCTTCTCCTACGCCCCCCGCCCGCGCCGGGTCCTGGAGCGCGCCTCGATCGAGGTGGCCGGGCGCCGGCTGCCCGAGGGCGAGGAAGAGCTGGCGCTGCTGTCGGACGCGGTGGTCCTGGTCTGTCTCCATCAGGGGACGCGTCTCGAACTCGCCATGAGCGAAGACGCGCTGACCGGATTTCTCGCGTGGCTTGAGGCAGCCCCGCCCGGTCAGCGCGTCAACGTCGCCTAGAGCACGTACTTACGGGTCTAGCGGGTTCCTACAGATTGCTGTTGATCGCGCTCACCAGCTCGCCGTTCGCGGTGTCACCGCTGAACTCCCAGAAGAAGGCGCCGCCCAGGCCCTGGTTCTTCGCCCAGGCCATCTTGGTGGCGATGGTGGCCGGGGTGTCGTAGGACCACCAGTTGGTGCCGCAGTGGGCGTACGCGGTGCCGGCGATGGTGCCGGTGGCCGGGCAGGACGTCTTGAGGACCTTGTAGTCCTCGATGCCCTGCTCGTAGGTGCCGGCCGCGGGGCCGGTGGCCGTGCCGCCCGGGGCGTCCTGGGTGACGCCGGTCCAGCCGCGGCCGTAGAAGCCGATGCCGATGAGCAGCTTGTTGGCGGGGACCCCGATCGCCTTGAACTTGGCCATCGCGTCGGCGGTGGTGAAGCCCGCCTTGGGGATGCCGGTGTACGAGGTGAGCGGGGAGTGCGGGGCGGTCGGGCCCTTGGCGTCCCACGCGCCGAAGAAGTCGTACGTCATCACGTTGTACCAGTCGACGTACTGCGCGGCGCCCGCGTAGTCGGCGGACTCGATCTTGCCGCCGGCCGAGCCGTCGGCCGTGGTGGCCGCGGTGACCAGGTTGTTGGCGCCGAACTTGGCGCGCAGCGCGGCCATCAGGTTCTTGTACGCCGCCGCACCCGAGGTGTCACAGCTCAGACCGCAGGCGTTCGGGTACTCCCAGTCGATGTCGATGCCGTCGAAGACGTCGGCCCAGCGCGGGTCCTCGACCAGGTTGTAGCAGGACTGGGCGAACGCGGCCGGGTTGGCCGCCGCCTGGCCGAAGCCGCCGGACCAGGTCCAGCCGCCGAAGGACCACAGGATCTTGATGTTCGGGTACTTGGCCTTCAGCTTGCGCAGCTGGTTGAAGTTGCCGCGCAGCGGCTGGTCCCAGGTGTCGGCGACGCCGTCGACGGACTGGTCGGCGGTGAAGGCCTTGTCGTAGTCGGCGTAGGAGTCACCGATGGCGCACTGGCCGTTGGTGACGTTGCCGAAGGCGTAGTTGATGTGGGTGATCTTGGCCGCGGAGCCCGACGTCACCAGGTTCTTGACGTTGTAGTTGCGGCCGTAGATGCCCCACTCGGTGAAGTAGCCGAGCTTGACCTTGCCGCCGGGGGGCGGGGGAGTGGTGGTCCCGCCGGTGGTGTGGACGGCGACCGAGCCGCTGACCGGGCCCGTCTGGTCGGCGGTGTCGCGGGCCTGCACCGTGTAGGTGTAGTCGGTGCCCGCGGTCAGCCCGGTGTCGGTGTACGACGTGGTGGTCACGGTGGCGACCTTGGCGCCGTCGCGCAGGACGTCGTAGTTCTTGACGCCCTTGTCGTCGGTGGCCGCGCTCCAGCTGAGCTTCACCGAGGTGTCGGTGACGGAGGAGGCGGTGGGGGTGCCGGGCGCGGAGGGGGCGGTGTCACCGGGGACGGTGGGGCCGCCGTCACAGCTGCCGCCGTTCAGCTTGCAGTTGGCGGGCGAGCCGGGGCCGCTGCCGTTGAAGCCGAAGGAGACGGAGGCACCGGGGGCGATGGTGCCGTTCCAGCCGACGTTCTTGGCGGTCCAGTGGTCGCCGGAGTTGGTGACCGTGGCGTCCCAGGCCGAGGTGACCTTGGTGCCGGAGGGGAAGTCCCACTCCACGGTCCAGGAACTGATGCTGCTGGTGCCGGTGTTCTTCACGGTCCACTGACCGCCGAAGCCGGTACCCCAGTCGCTGGTCTTGGTGAAGGTGGCGGTGGCGTTCGAAGCGGCCTCCGCCTGGCTCGCGATGCCGACCAGTCCGGCCAGCGGGAGCACCAGGGTGGCCAGGGCGGCCGCCGCTTTGTGTCTGAAGCGCATCCTGCGTCCTCTGTTTGGGGGAGCGGGGGTGTGGAGATGTGTGGGGTGTCGTGGGCATGACTGAGCCTTCAGCCCACGGTGCCGCGAGAATAGAAAGGTCTGGACCACAGGTCAATAGGTCTGGACCACTTCACCGGTCGGACGGCTGGATCCCCAACTCCTGCGCGAGCACCGCGGCTTGCACCCGGCTGCGCAGCCCCAGCTTCCCCAGCAGACGGCTGACGTGCGTCTTCGCCGTCGCCTCGGCCATCTCCAGCCGCTCGGCGATCCCCGCGTTGGACAGCCCCGCGCCGAGACAGGACAACACCTCGCGCTCCCGCCGGGTGAGCCCGTCGAGCACCGCCGGATCGGCCCTCGGCTCCCGCGCCGACCCGGCCGCGAACTCCGCGATCAGCCGGCGCGTGACCGCCGGGGCCACCACCCCCTCGCCCCGCGCCACCGTCCGTACCGCCTCGATCAGTTCGCGCGCCTCCGCGCTCTTCAGCAGGAACCCCGCGGCCCCCGCGCGCAGCGCCCCGAACACGTACGCGTCCAGGTCGAAGGTGGTCAGCACCAGGACGTCGGCCAGGCGCTCGCCGATGATCCGCCGGGTCGCCGACACCCCGTCCAGCCGCGGCATCTGAACGTCCATCAGCACCACGTCCGGTCCCAACTCCCGCGCCAGCGCCACCGCCTGCTCGCCGTCCGCCGCCTCGCCGACCACCTCGATGCCGGGCGCGCTGCGCAGGATCAGCACCAGCCCGGCGCGCACGGCCGACTGGTCCTCGGCGACCAGCACCCGCACGGGGCCGTTCACCGGGCACCTCCTGACGCGGTGTCCGCCGCGAGCGGCAGCCCCGCGCGCACGGTCCAGCGCTCCCCGTCCGGCCCCGCCGAGAACGTGCCGCCGAGCAGCGCGGCCCGCTCCCGCATGCCGACCAGACCGGCGCCCGAGCCGGGTGCCAGCGGCCCGCCGCGCCGGACGTACGGGCTGCTCACCCGCACCTCCAGCGCCCCGTCCCGCTCGCCCAGCGACACCGTGACCGGGCCGGGACCGCCGTGCTTGAGGGCGTTGGTCAGGGACTCCTGGACGATGCGGTACGCGGCCAGTCCGACGGGCGCCGGCACCTCCGCGTGCTCCGCGGCCAGGCACACGTCCAGACCATTGGTGCGGGCCGTCTCCACCAGCGCGCCCAGCCCGTCCAGGGTCGGCGCGGCCGCGGGTGCCTCCTCCGCGCCGGCGTCCCGCAGGATCCCGATCAGCCGTCGCATCTGGGCCAGCCCCTCCACGCTGTTCTCCCGGATGACCACCAGCGCCTCCTTCGTGGTCGCCGGCTCGTCGATCGACAGGGCCGCCGTGGAGTGGATGGCGATGGCCGACAGGTGGCCCGCCACCAGGTCGTGCAGCTCACGGGCCACCCGGGCCCGCTCGGCGGTCACCGCCTGGACCCGGTCCCGCTCCGCGAGCAGCGCCGTCTGCCCGGCGCGCAGCCGGGCGGCCTCGGCCGCGTCGCGGTGGTCGCGCACCAGCGCGCCGGTGGCGGCCGGCCCGAACGAGACGAGCGCCGCGCCGAGCCCGACGAACAGCGCCTGCGGGTCGCGCCACCACACCAGGAAGCCCAGCGTCACGGCGAGGCTCGCCAGCCCGGTGACCACCGGGACCCGGCGCGCGGCCGACGGGGGCCCGTACAGCACGGCCGCGTACGCGAGGTCGGTGTACATCAGGATGGTCGCCGCGTTGCCCGGGGCGAGCACGTCCAGCACCAGCGCCCCGGTGCCCGCGAGCAGCGCGGCCCGCGGCGCCGATCGGCGCAGCAGCTCCAGGCCGGCCATCACGGCCAGCGCCAGGAGCCCCCAGGCGGGCGGCAGCAGCGCGCTGCCCGACGTGGACAGGCCCAGCGCGGCCATCGCCAGCCCGCCGAGCAGACCGGCGAGGGCGACGCCCACGTCGAAGCGGTGCGGGCGGGACAGGCGCGGCCGGCCCGGTCGTACGGCCATGTCCCCATCCAACACGCTCAGCGGGCCCGCCGCCTGGTGCCCGGGGAGGGTCCGCACTGCATCCTTCGATGTACCGACGGGTCGTCATCGGCGACGACGCGCCCGGCCGTCCCCGCCGTGAGGCTGGAGGGGCGCCTCCCCGGGCGTACGGAGGGAGCGAACGTGATCGTCGGGTTGGTCGTCGCCTGCGAGGTGGCGTTCTGGGTGCTGCTGGCCGCCGGACTGGCCGTCCGGTACCTGCTGCGGATGCCGCGCACCGGCCTCGCCCTGCTGCTGTGCGAGCCGCTGCTGGAGGTGGTCCTGTTCGCCGTCACCGCGATCGACCTGCGCCACGGCGCCGCACCGGACTGGCGCCACGGGCTGGCCGCGGTCTACATCGGCTTCACCGTCGGGCTGGGCCACTCCACCATCGCCTGGGCCGACGCCCGCTTCGCGCACCGCTTCGCCGGCGGCCCGCCCCCCGTGCGACCGCCCCGCTACGGCCGGGCCCGCGCCCTCCACGAGTGGAAGGTCGCGGGCCGCTGGATCGTCGCCTGCACCGTCGCCCTCGCCCTGCTCCAGGCCGCGGCCTGGTACGTCGGCGACGACGGCGACACCGGCTCCCTGCGCGCCTGGCAGCACCGGATGCTCCTCGTCATCGGCATCAACCTGGTCGTCGCGGCGAGCTACACGCTGTTCCCCAAGCGCGAGCGCCCGTCCTAACGCTCGCCGCCCGGCACCCACAGGACGTCGCCGGTCTCCTTGTTCGCCGTGCGGGCCAGGATGAACAACAGGTCCGACAGCCGGTTGAGGTAGGTCGCGGTCAGCGGGTTCATCACCTCGCCGTGCGCCTGAAGCGCCGCCCACGTCGAGCGCTCGGCCCGGCGCACCACCGTGCACGCCTGGTGCAGCAGGGCCGCGCCGGGCGTGCCCCCGGGCAGGATGAACGAGCGCAGCTTCTCCAGCTCGGCGTTGAAGCGGTCGCAGTCCGCCTCCAGCCGGTCGACGTAGAACTGCTCCACCCGCAGCGGCGGGTACTCGGGGTCCTCCACCACCGGCGTCGACAGGTCCGCGCCCACGTCGAACAGGTCGTTCTGCACCCGGGTGAGGACCGCCACGACCTCCTCGCCGAGCCCGCCGAGGGCGATCGCCGTGCCGATGACCGCGTTCGCCTCGTTGGCGTCGGCGTACGCGGCGATGCGCAGATCGGTCTTCGGGACCCGGCTCATGTCCCCCAGGGCGGTGGTGCCCCGGTCGCCGGTACGGGTGTAGATACGCGTCAGATTGACCATGCGGCCAGAGTAGTTCGGGTCAAAGGGGCTCAACTACGCCGTACGTGGCGACCCCTGACACGCCCGCGGTGTGATGTCCGTCAGATGAGACGTGACGCGCGTTACTAACCCGTCACACAGCGCCTCCGGCCCGCTAGTGTCCCGCCGAGGGGACGTACGGGCCGGACCGGTCCGCTGCTCCGGACGGCTGACTCCGGTGACAGCGGGCGCGTGAGGGGGCAGGGCTTCTCCCGGCACGGGAACCACTCGCGTCCCCATGGCCTCACCCCTGCGAGTGAATTCGGTATCGGTTCGCTCACAGACGGCAACCTCCGGACGTTTCCCGCAGTCAGAGGTTGCAACACCGGACCACCACACCGCGGAGCACGAGACGCACGCTTAGGGGAGCGCATATGCACATCAGGGGCGACCACGTCGAGCTGGTCGTCGGGGGCCGCCTCGACGTCCGCAGCGCGGCGGACGCCCGTACGGCCTTGCACGCGGCGGTCGACGACGGCGTCGGCGACCTGGTGCTCGACCTGTCCGAGCTGGACTCCTGGGACGCCACCGGCCTCGGTGTGATCATGGGTGCCCACCGGCGGGCCGGCCGCTGCGGCCGGCGCCTGGTGCTGCGCGGGGTGCCGCCGCAGATGCAGCGCCTGCTGGTGGCCACCCGGCTGCACCGCATCCTCGCCATCGAGGGCGGCCTCGCGGCGGAGTCGCTGCCCCACGTCTGAGCCGCGCGGGTCCACGGTGAACCACGACGTCACACACGCAATCCTCACCGGACCGTGACGTCCCGGACCGCGCAGTACCCCGGACTGTCGGAGATACTGGCCCAAGGTTTACGGTTCGTCTGCCCGCCGCCCGCAACCCTCGAGCGGGCACCGGACCAGAAGCGACAGCGAAGTGTGCAGCAAGGCCGGGAGGGGCTACCGCCACACGACGCTTTTGGGGGGCTTGAGCCTATGGACCCGACCAGCCGGGGACCCGAGGAGTACGGCCACGACGCCGAGGACCGGGCACCGCGCCCGCGCCCCTCCAGGGAAGCCCTGACCCCCGACTTCGGCCAGCACGCGGCCTCACCGGTCCGCATGGTGCGCCTCGTGGCCGGCGAGCACCTCGTCACCGTCAACCCCGTCGACGGCAGTGAGATCGAGCTCTGCCCGCCCACCGAACGCCCCGAGCGGCCCGTCCGCCGCACCCCCGCCGCCCGCGCCGAGGCCGACCGCGCCGCCCGGCTGCCCGCGCCCGCCGGACCCGACCGGCCCGCGCCGCCCCTGCTGGGCCGTCAGGACGAGCGCGAACGACTCGTCCGGCTGCTGGCCCGCGGCCGCTCCGTCCGGCTCGCCGGCCCCGCCGGCTCCGGCCGCACCCGGATGCTCGACCTCGTCGCCGAGGACTGCGCGGACCTCGCCCCCGACGGCGTGGTCCGCCTCAACGGGTTCCGCCGCACCGCGGACGACCTGCTCCACGACCTCTTCCACGCGGTGTACGAGGCCGCCGAGTACCGCCCCGACCCGGACGAACTGCTCGCCCTGGTGCGGGACGTCGGCGCCGTGGTGATCGTCGACGACCTCGACTTCGGCGGCGCGGCGCTCGACGACTTCCTCGACGCCACCCCCGAGTGCGCCTTCCTCTTCGGCGCGACCCCGGACACGCCCCCGCCCACCGCCGACTCCGCCGTCGAGGACATCGACCTGCCCGGACTGGACCGGGCCGGCGGCGCCGACCTCATCGAGCGGGCCGTCGGCCGCGCCCTCACCGAGGAGGAGGCCAACTGGGCCGGCGACCTCTGGTTCGAGTCCGAGGGCCTGCCGCTGCGCTTCGTCCAGGCCGGCGCCCTGCTGCGCCAGCGCGACCGGCTGCGCGCCAGCGCCGAGGCGGTCGACGAGTACGGCGTCTTCGAGGACGCCCGGCCGCTCGCCGGGTCCACCAAGGCCGACGACACCGCCGGGTCCGGACTGCCGGGACCGTCCGACGACGCGGGCGGCGAGGAGATACCGCTGCCCTCCCTCGGCGAGGCCGCCGCGCCCGCCCCGCTGCTCGCCTCCCGGCTCAGCGCCTCCGCCCGCGCCACCCTCCGCTTCGCCGTCGCCCTGGGCGGCGAGGTCCCGCACCAGGCGCACCTGCCCGCGCTCGTCGGCGACACCCACGCCGACGCGGCCCTCGGCGAACTCGCCGCCTGCGGGCTGGTCTCCCCGGTCGGCACCCGCTACCGGCTCGCCGCCGGCGTCCTGACCCAGCTGGAGGCCGCCGGGTACGCCGACGACGGCGCCGAGACCGCCCACACCGCCGCCCGGCACTACGCCTGGTGGGCCGGGCACCCCTCGGTCACCCCCGACCGGGTGTGCGCGGAGGCCGACGCCGTGCTCGCCGCGCTGGCCGTCACCGCACCGGCCGCGACCGGCCCCGCCGAGGACGAGACGTGCGTGCCCGTGGAGCTGGCCCGCACCGCGGCACCGGCGTTCGCCGCCGGACTGCACTGGAGCGCCTGGGAGAAGGCGCTGCGCTCCGGCGCCGAGGCCGCCCGGCTCGCCGGCGCGGTCGCCGACCAGGCCTACTTCCACCACGAACTCGGCGTCCTCGCCCTGTGCGAGGGGCAACTGGACCGGGCCCGCGCCGAGTTGGACTCCTCGATCGGGCTGCGCGGCGCCCTCGCCGACAAGCGCGGCACCGTCGCCGGGCGCCGCGCCCTCGCCCTGGTCGCCGACCGCTCGGGCGACGTGCCCGGCGTCGCGGCCCTGTTGGCGCCGGACGCGTCCGACACCCGACCCGAGCAGCCGGTCACCCCGCCCCGCGGCACCCCCGCGGCGCTCCCCGCCCCGCCTCCGCCCACCCTGGTCACCCACCGGCAGTCCGGCGCCGCCCCGACGCCCGCCGCACACCGCCGCGGGGGCCTGCGCGGCCTCGCCAAGCGCAACCTCGTCGCGGCCGGCGCGGGCGCGCTGCTCGTCGCCGTCCTCGGTACGGTCGTCACGCTCGGCGCGACCTCCGACAACGACGCCCACAACCCCTCCGACCGCGTCGGCGTCAACCCGTCCGCCACGACCGGCCTGGACGACGGCAACCCGGGCACGGACACCCCGGGCGACGACCCGGGCACCGGCGACACCGGCATCCCCACGAGCCGCCCCACGGACCCGGGCCCCGACGGCACCCTGGGCACGTCGGACGACCCGACCCCCACGGGCACGACGGCCCCGACACCGGGGCCCAGCAGTTCCCCGGGCACGCACGACAACGACGGTCCCAGCTCGTCGCCGTCCCCCAGCACGTCGGGGTCCCCGTCCGGACGGCCGTCGGCCTCGACTTCGTCCAGCCCCACCGGCTCGCCGACCGGCTCGTCGACGCCCCCCACGGGGACGCCGACCGACTCGGGCACTCCGACCGGGAGCCCGACGAGCGACACCTCGGCGACGGCCGGCGGCGCGGTCACCTCGGTGCCGACCGCTTCCTCGGGGAGCGCACCCGAGGACAGCGCAGGGACGCCGGGCACGGCCGGCTCCTCGGGGTCCGGCGAGCCGGTGATCTGAGGGCCGCCGAGCGGAGGGCGCGCCCGGGGGAGCGGCGGCCGCGAGGCCGGGAACTCCGCCCGGCCTGCCGCCGCCCGCCGGGGCCGCGGCGGCGTCGCACACGGTTTCGGGCCGGTGCGGCACCGCCGGACACCACCGCCGTGGCGGAGCGCCGTCGTGGCGGCCACCGCGCGGACGCCGAGGGACGGTCCGGCCCGGTGGGCGCTCCGTCAGCGGCGCGCGAGGCGTTCGGTCAGAACAGCCGCAGCTTGTCGTCCTCGATGCCGCGCAGGGCGTTGTAGTCCAGGACCTGGCAGCCGATGCCGCGGTCCGTGGCGAGGACGCGGGCCTGGGGCTTGATCTCCTGGGCCGCGAAGATGCCGCGCACCGGGGCGAGGTGCGGGTCGCGGTTCAACAGCTCCAGGTAGCGCGTGAGTTGCTCCACGCCGTCGATCTCGCCGCGCCGCTTGATCTCCACGGCCACCGTGCGGCCCTCGCCGTCACGGCACAGGATGTCGACCGGGCCGATGGCGGTCATGTACTCGCGGCGGATCAGCGTGTAGCCCTCGCCGAGGGTGTCGATGCGGTCGGCGAGCAGCTCCTGAAGGTGCGCTTCCACGCCGTCCTTGATCAGGCCGGGGTCGACGCCCAGTTCGTGCGAGGAGTCGTGGAGGATCTCCTCCATCGTGATGATCAGCTTCTCGCCGGCCTTGTTGACGACGGTCCAGACGCCCTCGTCCTCGCCGCTGCCCTCCTTCAGCGTGCAGGGCGGCGACATCCAGTTCAGGGGCTTGTAGGCGCGGTCGTCCGCGTGGATCGAGACGCTGCCGTCCGCCTTGACCAGGATCAGACGGGGCGCGGTGGGAAGGTGGGCGGTGAGCCGACCCGCGTAGTCGACGGAGCACCGGGCGATGACGAGACGCATGGTCGGCAACGCTACTCGACACCCCGGGCGGCGCGCGATTCGCCTCCACCGCCCCGCCCGCTCCGCCGCCCCCGCCGCCCGGACGTGTCCCCGCCCGTCCCGTCGATCACTCCCTTTCCTCCCTGTACACGGACGTTTCGGGTGTGGCCGATTGTGTGCCTACCTGGGGTTCCCTTTGTTCGCATTCTCCTGGTGCCGCTCCCGGCAGTTGCCTACGGTGGGAACGGGAGGTCGCGATGCGTGTACTCAGCGTGCGCGTGATGTCCGTGGGGCGGTCTCCCTTTCCCTGTCCGGCAACCCCTGTTCTTCCGGGGTGCGAGAGGAGAACCCATGTCGCTCGACGTCTCACCGGCCCTACTCGAACAGGCCGAGCGAGGCGAGGTCGACGACGCAGCCTTCGTCGACTGCGTCCGGACCTCCCTGCCCTACGCATGGGAGATGGTCAGCTCCCTGGTGGCCCAGCTGAAGGTCGACGGCGGTCCGTTCGCCGACAACCAGACGCCCCCGCCGGACGAGCAGGCACGCGGTCAGCTGCTGCGAGCGCTCGCGAGTGACGCGATTCGTGGCGCCCTGCAGCGGCACTTCGGTGTACGGCTGGCCTTCCAGAACTGCCACCGGGTGGCGGTGTTCCCGCTGGACCCCTCGGTCGACGAGACGCTCACCCGCTTCACCTCGGTGCGCAGCCAGTTGCTCAACCAGTCCCCGGAACTGCGGGACTGCTGACGCGGCCCCGTCGCTTGCCGCTCCCCGTGTACGGGAGGTGCCATCGGCACGGGAGCGGCAAGCGCCCTGCGGCGCGCGGGAGTTCACCCCAGCCGGGGGAGCACCTCGGCGCCCAGCCGCCGTACGTTCTCCTCCGTCGCCGCCAGGTCCCCCGAGCCCTCCACGAGCAGGGCGAAGCGGGAGATGCCGGTGCGCTCGCAGGTCGCGGCGAGCCGGTCGGCGCACCCCTCGGGCGTACCCACCGGGTGCAGCCCGCAGAGCAGTTCGGTGTAGGCCACCGGGTCCCGCATCCGCCGGGCGCGGCCGTCCACGGTGACGTGCGCGTCGAGGCCCTGCCGCAGCCAGCCCGGCATCGCCTTCACCAGCGTCTCCACGGCGTCCGTGCGCCGGTCCGCGATCTGGCAGACGCCCGCCGACACGTGGGCCGCGCCGCGGATCTCGTCCGCGGACCGTCCCGCCGCGCGCGCGTGCCGCCGCCACAGGGCGACCATCTCGGCCTTCTCCTCGTCCCCGGCGTGCATCCCGAGCAGCATCGGCAGTCCCCGCTCGGCGGCCAGCCGCACGCTCGCCGGCGAGGTGCACGCCACGACCACCTCCGGCCCCGCTGCGTCGGTCAGGGCCTCCGACGGCCGGGGCACCACGGGCACCTCGCGGAACCGGAACCGCTCGCCGTCCGCCCCTACGCGGGCCTCGCGCAGCCAGCGCACCAGCAGATCGAGTGATTCCGGGAACCCGGACTCGTAGGCTGCGAGACCGCTGCCGAACACCTCCAGGTCCACCCAGGGCCCGCCGCGCCCCACGCCGAGCGAGAAGCGGCCGCCGCTCGTCAGGTGCAGCAGCGCGGCCTGCTCGCCGAGCGCCACGGGGTGGGCGGTGGACAGCACGCTGACCGCCGTGCCGACCCGGATGCGACGGGTGCGGCCCAGCAGCAGCGCGGCCAGGGTGATGGCGGACGGGCACGTGCCGTACGGCACGAAGTGGTGCTCGGCCAGCCAGACCGACTCCAGCCCCGCCTCCTCGGCCACCTCGGCCGAGCGGACCGCCCGGTGCAGGGCCTCCCCCTGACCCTGACCCGGGAACTGGGCCGCCAACACGAAACTTCCTACGCGCATGGCACTTTCCTGCTTCCTCGGCTCCGACGCGGAGCTCCCCCACAGGGCATAACCGTCCGACACGTGCCGAGGACACGGGCGTGCGGGGGGATTTGCGGATTGTCGGGAGAACCGACCCGCCTCCGGCGCCCCGCGGGGGACGTGCGAGGCGTTGACGCCCTCCGCGTACCCGGCCCGGCGCCGCGTAGGCTGGACGCCGGCCCCGCTTCCCGTACAGCCCCGAGAGGTGTCCCGTGTCCCCGCGTCGCAACCGGCCCAAGGGTGCCGATCCCGCGTCCGGCCGCAGCGCCGAGGACGACCGGTCGGGCCGCTACGGCGGCTGGCAGTCCACGGTGAGCTGGCGGGGCGAGGAGTGGAGCGTACGGCACGTGGCCGGGGCGAGCGCCCAGGGCAAGGCGTACCGCTGCCCCGGGTGCGACCAGATCATCCCGGACGGGGTGCCGCACGTGGTGGCCTGGCCGGAGCACGCGGGCGTGGACGACCGTCGGCACTGGCACAAGGCCTGCTGGAACGCACGGGACCGCCGCACCCCAGGGGTACGGCGGTCCCGCGGCACGCCGAGGTTCTGAACCGCGCCGCTACACGTCCCGCTTCTCCAGCAGGAAGAAGGCGGAGCCCAGCACCACGGCGGTGGTGCCGAGCGCGATCCACAGCGGGTCCCAGCCGCTGGGGCCGCTGTCGGTGAGCGACGAGGAGTAGAAGATCCCGAGCTGGCTGGGGATCGAGTACTCGAACAGCGCCTCGCGCAGGTCCTGCAGGGACTCCGAGAACATGAACAGGGCGATCACCAGCGGGGCCAGCAGCACGCCGATCATGATGGTGATGGCGCCCGCGGAGTGCCGGATCACCGAGCCGATCGCGAGGGAGACCAGGCCCAGCAGCGCCAAGTAGAGGGACACGCCGACGGTGGCCTTGAGCCACTCGCCGCCGGACGGCTCCCGCGCGTCGGTCAGCACCGCGGTGTCCACCACCGCGACCAGGAACGTCGACACCAGGGTCACCACGAACGCCACGGCGAAGAACACGATCGACTTCGCGGCGAGGACCCGGCCGCGCGAGGGGCACGCCACCGTTGTGGTGCGGATCATGCCGGTGCCGTACTCCGAGGCCGTGGTCAGCACGCCGAGGGTGATGACGCACATGCTGCCGAGGAGCAGCCCGAAGAAGCCCATGGACAGGGGGTTCTCGCCGTCCAGGCTGCTGTCCGAGGCGTTCGCCGCGACCAGCAGCGCGGTCACCAGGCCGATGCCGACGACCAGCAGCACGTACACGCCCAGCGTCCACATCGTCGAGCGCACGGACCGGATCTTCGTCCACTCCGAGGCGACGGCGTGCCCGAGGTGCGTGCGCACCACCGGGATGGGCGAGGTGTAGCCGGCGTACGGCGCTCCGCCCGGGGCCTGCTGGAGGAAGGGCGCGGCCTGCGGCGAGGGGGACTGGGGGCTGCTCATCGGTCGTCCTCGGGCTGGGTCGGGGCGTCGTGGGGAGCGGAGGCGGCGGCCGGGGCGGCGGCGGGCGACGCCACGGGCTGCGCGCCCGCGGCCGCGGGAGCCTCCACGGGGGCCGCGGGCGGCACGGCGGGCGCGGGGGCCTGCGCGTACGGGTTGCCCGTCTGCGGCACCGGACCGGCGCCCGGGGCGACGGGGGCGCCGTAGCCGGGCGCGGGGGCCGCGGGTGCGCCGTAGCCGGGCGCCGGGGCCGCGGGAGCGCCGTAACCCGCGTACGGGCCGCCGGGCGGCGTCGGGCCTGGCTGGGGCGGCGGCGGGGCGTACCAGCCGGGCTGGCCCTGGCCGGGCACCGGCACGGGCGGCGCGGCGCCTGGCGGCAGCGGCTGCATCAGGCCGGACTTCTGGTCGGCCGTCGAGCGGTAGTCCACGGCGCCCTGCGTCATCCGCATGTAGGCCTCCTCCAGCGAGGCCTGGTGCGGCGACAGCTCCCACAGTCGTACGTCGGCCTCGTGGGCGATCGCGGAGATGCGGGGGAGCGCCAGCCCGGTCACCCGCAGCCCGCCGTCCTGCTCGGGCAGCACGTGCCCGCCCGCCTCCGTCAGCGCGGAGGTCAGCTTCTCGCGCTGCTGCGGCTCGCTGTCGGGGGTGCGTACCCGGGCGAAGCCCGCGGAGTTCGCCTCGATGAAGTCCTGCACGCTCATGTCGGCCAGCAGCTGGCCGCGGCCGATCACGATGAGGTGGTCGGCGGTCAGCGCCATCTCGCTCATCAGGTGCGAGGAGACGAAGACCGTGCGGCCCTCCGCCGCGAGGGCCTTCATCAGGTTGCGCACCCACAGGATGCCCTCGGGGTCGAGCCCGTTGACCGGCTCGTCGAACAGCAGCACCTGGGGGTCGCCGAGCAGCGCGGCGGCGATGCCGAGCCGCTGGCCCATGCCCAGGGAGAAGCCCTTGGAGCGGCGCCGGGCCACGTCCTGCAGGCCCACCACGCCCAGCACCTCGTCGACCCGCCGGGCCGGGATGCCGGACAACTGGGCCAGGGACAGCAGGTGGTTGCGGGCCGTGCGGCCGCCGTGCACGGCCTTGGCGTCCAGGAGGGCGCCGACGTGCCGGGGCGCGTTGGGCAGCCTGCGGTACGGGTAGCCGCCGATCGTCACCGAGCCCGCGGTGGGGTTGTCCAGGCCGAGGATCATCCGCATCGTCGTCGACTTGCCCGAGCCGTTCGGCCCGAGGAAGCCGGTCACGGCACCGGGCCGCACCTGGAAGGACAGGTTGTACACAGCGGTCTTGTCGCCGTAGCGCTTGGTCAGGCCGACTGCTTCGATCATGCTCCGCACCCATCGAAAGGTTCAGGACAGCGGGCGCACGCGCCCCCGTAAGGGTTAGGAGGATATCCAGCCGCTGACGGTTCCGCCCAAGGGGAAGTAAAACCGCGGTGTCCGGGGCCGCCGGGTCATGCGTCCCGCTTCTTCAGCAGCAGCAAGCCGCCGAGGAGCGCCGCGAGCACCCACAGCGCCATGATCCCGAGCCCGCCCCACGGCCCGTACGGGGTGTCGTCGTCGAGCGGCGTCACCACCTGCATGATCTTGCTGCCGGCCTGGTCGGGCAGGTACCGGCCGACCTTCTTGGTCGCGCTGACGTTGCCGAGGATGTTGGAGATCAGGAAGAAGAACGGCATGAGGATGCCGAGGGAGAGCATCGGCGAGCGCAGCATCGTGGCGACGCCCATGGAGAACACGGCGATCAGGGTCATGTAGAGACCGCCGCCGATGACCGCCCGCAGCACCCCGGGGTCGCCGATCTGCGCCCGGTGCGAGCCGAGCATCGCCTGGCCGAGGAAGAACGCCGCGAAGCTCGTCGCCAGGGACACCAGCAGGGCCAGCCCGGTGGCCACCGCGATCTTGCTGAGCAGGAACGAGGCGCGCTGCGGCACCGCGGCGAGCGAGGTGCGGATCATGCCGGTGCTGTACTCGTTGGAGACCACCAGCACCCCGAACACGATCATCGCCAGCTGTCCGAGGCTCATCCCGGCGAAGCTGATGAACGTCGGGTCGAAGGAGAGCCGGTCCCGCCGGCTCATGGAGTCGAACTCGTTCTTCGACAGCGCGGAGATCAGCATGCCGAGCGCGATGGTCACGACCACGGCGAGAGACAGCGTCCACACGGTGGACGCGACGGAGCGGATCTTCGTCCACTCGGACCGGACGACCTGGGTCACCGCCATGCTCAGTCCTTCTTCCAGTCGTCGCCCCACTGCGGCGCCGCCGGCGCGTCGCTGTGCGCGTGGTACTCCACCGACTCCGCGGTGAGCTGCATGAACGCCTCCTCCAGGGAGGCCTGCTGGGGACTCAGCTCGTGCAGCACGACGCCGTGCCGGGCGGCCAGTTCGCCGAGCTGCTCCGCCTTGCCCCCGTCGACCTCCAGCACCCCGCCGCCCGCCTCCACCACGGTGACCCCCGCCTCGTGCAGCGCGTCGAGCAGCCGCTCGCGCTGCGGGGTGCGGATGCGGACGTAGGAACGGGAGTTGCGCGCGATGAAGTCGGCCATGGAGGTGTCGGCGAGCAGCCTCCCCTGGCCGATCACGACCAGGTGGTCCGCGGTGAGGGCCATCTCGCTCATCAGGTGGGAGGAGACGAAGACGGTGCGGCCCTGCGCGGCCAGTGATTTCATCAGGGTGCGGATCCAGTGGATGCCCTCGGGGTCGAGCCCGTTGACCGGCTCGTCGAACATCAGGATCCGCGGGTCGCCGAGCAGCGCGGCGGCGATGCCCAGACGCTGGCCCATGCCCAGCGAGAAGCCCTTGGCCTTCTTGCGGGCGACCGCCGTGAGGCCGACCGTGTCGAGCACCTCGTGCACCCGGGCCCGGGGGATGCCGTTGCTCTGCGCCAGGCACAGCAGGTGGTTGAAGGCGCTGCGGCCGCCGTGCACGGCCTTGGCGTCCAGCAGGGCGCCGATGTACGTCAGCGGGTCCTTCAGCTGGTCGTAGTGCTTGCCGTCGATCCGTACGTCACCGGCGGTGGGCCGGTCCAGACCGAGCATCATGCGCATGGTGGTGGACTTCCCGGCCCCGTTGGGTCCGAGGAAGCCGGTGACGATGCCGGGTCTGACGGTGAAGGTGAGATTGTTGACCGCCACCTTCTCGCCGTACCGCTTGGTCAGCCCCTCGAGCTCGATCATGCGGCCACGCTATGACCGGCGTTCGCCGGATGCCACCCGGGCGGGTAGAAGGAGGCCGACTTCGGCCGGAACGGCCGGGGTACGACGAAGGCCCGCGCCCCCGGGAGGGAAGCGCGGGCCCACGGTCGGTCGGTGCTACCGCGTCTGCTGGGCCGGGACCCCGCGGGAGATCGGCTCGTCGTCCGTGGCCGGCGTACCGGCCGCGGCCACCGCGGCACCGGTCAGCGTGGCGAGCATCTCGCGGACGTTCGTCAGCTGGGCGTTGATGGAGTCGCGACGGTTCGTCAGCGCCGCCAGCTCGCGCTCGGATTCCGAGCGGATGCGGTCGGCCTTGGCGTTGGCGTCGGCCACGATGTCCTCGGCCTGGCGCTGGGCGGTCTCCACCGTCTGGCGGGCGCGGCGCTCGGCGTCGGTGCGCAGCTTCTCGGCCTCCAGGCGCAGCTGCTCCGCGCGGTGCTCGATCTCCGCGAGGCGCTTCTCGGCCTTGGCCTGACGGGACGCCAGGTCACGCTCGGACTGCTCGCGGCGCTTGGCGAGGTTCGTCTCGAAGTCGGCGGCGGCCTGCGCGGCCTTGGCGCGGGTCTCCTCGAAGAGGGCGTCGGCCTCCTCGCGCTTGGACTGCGCGTCCTTCTGGGCCTCGGAGCGCAGCTGCGAGGCGTCGCTCTTGGCCTTCTCGACGATCCGGACGCCCTCGTCCTCCGCCTTGGCCTTGCGCTCCGCGGCGAACGACTCCGCGTCGTTGCGCACCTGCTGGGCCGCCGACTCGGCGAGCTCGCGGTGCTGCTCGGCCGCGCGGCGGGCCTCCTCGCGCAGGTCCTTGGCCTCTTCCTCGGCCAGTCGGAGGATCTTCTCGACGCGCGCGCCGAGACCCGCGTACGACGGCTCCGCGTCGTTGACGGCGGCCTGGGCGTTCTGCGTCTCGAGGTGGAGCTCCTCGATGCGCTTCTCCAGGGCGGTGATGCGGGCCAGAGCACTGTCACGGTCGGAGACGAGCTTCGAGATCCGTTCGTCCACCTGAGCGCGGTCGTACCCACGCCGCACAAGCTCGAAGCCGTAGGGGGAAGTGTCGCTCATGGGGTTCCTGTCGAATGAGACCGGTGAGGTGATAGGTGGAATCCTAGGCGCCGATGCGGTGTGTCATCGAGCGGATGCAGTTTTGATCTGGAGAATGACACCCCTTTAGGGTGGCTCGCCGCCGGACGGCTTGCCAATGACGTGGGCAAAGGCCCCAGACTTCAACGGAATGGGCATCCCTGGCTAGTTCTCCGGGGACTTGCCACCCGATCGGGGGGCGCCGACCGTCGCGCCGGCCTTGACCCCGCCGTCCTTGCCGGCCGACGGCGCCTCGAAGGACTCCAGCGCCTCCAGGACGTCCTGGACCCGGGAGATCTCGGCGTTGATGTCCTCGCGCCGGCGCACCAGAACCTCCAGCTCGCGCTTGCCCTCCTCGACCGTGCGCCGGGCCTCGCGGATCGCCTCCGCCTTGAGCTCCTCGGCCTCCCTGACCAGGGTGGCCTTCTTCTGCTCGGCCTCCTTGAGGAGACCCTCGGCCTTCTTGACGGCGGCGATGCGCACCTTGCCCGCCTCGGAGTTGGCCTCCGAGACGATCTCCTTGGCCTTCGCCTGCGCCTTGGCCAGCTGCTCCTCGGCCGCCTTGATCAGCGCGTCGCAGCGGTCGCCGGTCGACTTCATCGTCTCGGCGGCCTCACGGCGGGCCCGTTCGTGCAGCTCCTCGATCTCGGACGTGAGCCGCTCGCGCAGCTCCTCCGCCCGCTCCCGGATGGCCGTGGCGTCCCGGCGGGCCCCGACCAGCAGCTCGTCGGCGTCCGTACGGGCCTTCTCCACCCGGGAGTTGCCCTCGACGGTCGCCTCGGACACGATCCGGTCGGCCTCCGTGCGGGCCGCGCCGACCATGGTGTCGGCCTGGGACTCGGCGTCCGCGGTGGTCTTCAGCGCCTGCTGCTGGGCCTCGGTGAGCAGCTTGTCGGCCTCGGCCGTGGTCTCGCTGATGAGCGTGTCGACCTGCTCGGCGGCCTCCGAGCGGCGCTTGTTGGCCTCCCGGCGGGCCTCGTCCAGCGTCCGGTCGGCTTCCTCGCGCGCGGAGTTGACGAGCCGTTCGGCCTCGGTCCGCGCCTCGGCGCGCACCCGCTCGGCCTCCGTGCGCAGCCGTTCGGCGTGCGCCTGCGCGGAGCCGACCGTCTCGGCGGCCTCGGCGCGCAGCCGCTCCGCCTCGTCGGTGGCCTCGCCGATGAGCTGCTCGGCCCGGGCGACGGAGTCGGCCCGCACCCGCTCCGCCTCGGCGGCCGTCTCCGACTGGAGCCGCTCGGCCTCGGCGAGGGTGTCGTTCTGCAGGCGCTCCGCCTCGGCGCGCGCCTCGGTGATGAGGGTGTCCGCCTGCGTCGCCGCGTCGGAGCGGATCCGGTTGGCGTCCTCGCGGGCGTCCGCCCGGGTGCGCGCGGCGGCCTGGTCGGCCTCGGCGAGCGCGTCCGAGGCCTCGGTGCGCACCCGCTGGGCGTGTGCGGACGCCTCCGAGCGCAGCCGGTCGGCCTCCGAGATCGCCTCGCCGACGGTCCGCTCGGCCAGCGCCTTGGCGGCCTCCGTCTCCTCGCTCGCCTCGCGGCGCAGCCGGCCGGCGTCCTCGCTGGCCCGCTCCCGCTCGGCGTAGGCGTCGGCGCGGACCCGATCCGCCTCCTCCTCGGCCTCCCGGCGGGTGCGGTCCGCCGCGTGCTCGGCGGCGGAGCGCAGCCCGGCGATCTCCTCCTGGGCCTGCTCGTGCAGCCCGGCCACCGCATCGCGCACCTGCTGGGCGTGCAGCTCGGCCGCCGACACCATCTCGGTGGCGCGCCGGTCGGCCTCCTCCACCAGACGGATCGCCTCGGCCTGCGCCTCCTCGACGCGGGTGCGCGCCGAGGCCAGCAGCTCCTCGCTCTGCTCGCGGGCCCGCTCGCGCTCCTGGTCCGCCTCTTGGCGGGCGGCGCCGAGCAGTTCCTCGGCCTCGCGCCGGCGGCGGGCGGCCTCCTCCTGGGCGGCGGCCAGCGTCTCGGACGCCTCGGCGGCCAGCCGTTCGGCGGCGGCCTGGGCCTCGGAACGCACCCGGTCGGCGGTGTCCTGCGCCTCCGACTTCAGCCGCTCGGCCTCCCCGGCGGCCTCCGAGCGCAGGCGTACGGCGAAGGCCTCGCCCTCGGCGCGCGAGGCGGACGCGTCGGCGGCGGCCTCGTCGCGCAGCCGCTGGGCCTCGGCCTCGGCCTGCTCCTGCAGCGCGCGGATCCGTTCGGCGGCTTCCGCGCGCAGCCGGTCGATCTCCTCGCCGGCCTCGCGGCGGATGCGGACGGCCTCCTCGCGGGCCTCGGTCAGCGCCTGCTCGGCTGAGGCCAGCCGGGTCTCGGCCTCGCCGTGCAGCCGGGTCAGTTCGGCGGCGGCCTCGGCCTGCCGGGCCTCGACGGCCCGCTCGGTCTCCTCGCGCAGCTCGCGCGCGGCCCGCTCGGCGTCCGCGGTGAGCGCCTCGGCCTGCTCGGCGGCCTCGGCACGGTGGCGCTCGGCCTCCTTGCGGGTGCGCTCCAGCGTGTCCTCGGCCTGGCGGCGCAGCGTGGTGGCGCGCTCGATGGCCTCGGTGCGGACCTTCTCGCTGTCCGCCGTCGCCTTCTGGCGCAGCTCGTCGGCGTCCGCCTTGGCCTTGGCGAGCAGCTCCTCGGCGGTCCTGGCGGCCTCCTCGATCTGCTGGACGGCCTCCTTGCGGGCCTCCGCGCGGATCTTGTCGCCCTCGGCGACCGCGTCCGAGCGCAGCTGCTCGGCCTCGCCGCGCAACCGCCGTGCCTCCTCCTGGAGTTCGACGGTCTTGGCGCGGTACTCCTCGGTGTCGTCCTTCGCCGCGCCCTTGAGCTGCTCGGCGATGTCGTGCGCCTCGGCGCGCAGCCGGTCCGCCTCGGCCTCGGCCTCCGAGCGGATCCGCTCGGCCTCCTCGGCGGCGGCCCGGGTGGTGCGCCGGGCGTCCTCCTGCGCCTTGTTGAGGACGTCCTCGGCGGTCTTGGCCGCCTTGGACAGCTGGGTCGCGCTCTCCTCGGCGGTGACCGTCCGGGCCTTCTCGGCGGCCTCGGCGACCAGCTTCTCCGCCTCGGCGCGGGCGTCGGCGAGTGCCTGCTCGGCCTCCGCCTTGGTGACCTCGGCCTCCTTGGTGGCCTCCTCGACCAGCCGGGCGACCTGCTCCTTGGCGGTCCGGGTGCGCGTCTCGTTGGCGGCCTCGGCGGTGGTGAGGGCCTTGGCGGCGGCCTCCTTGGCCTCGGCGAGCACCTTCTCGGCTTCGGTCTGCGCCTTGCGCAGCGCCTCCTCGGCCTCGGACATGCGCTGCTCGGCGGCGCGGCTGAGCTCCTGGGCCTGGCGGCGGGCGGTGTCGGACTCGCTCACCGTGGAGGAGCGCAGCGCCTCGGCGTGGTCGGTGGCCTCCTGGGCCTGGGTGGAGGCCGCGTTCAGCAGGCGCTCGGCGTCCGTGCGGGCGCGGCGCAGGATCTGCTCGGCCTCGGTGCGGGCCGTCTCCGCCTCGTTCCGGAGCCGCTCGCGGGCCTCCCGGGTCAGCCGTTCGGCCTCGGCGCGGGCGGCCGCCATGGCCTGTTCGGCCTCGGCGCGGGACTCCTCCAGCAGCCGGCGGGCCTGCGACTCGGTGCGGGCGCGCAGCTGCTCCGCCCAGGCCACGTTCTCGTTGACGTGCGACTCGACGGTCTGGCGGCGCTCGGCGAGCTCCTGGTCGAGCTGCTGGCGCCGGGTCACCGCCTCGGTGTGCAGCTCCGCCTGGAGGCGCGCGGCCTGCTCGGCGTGCTCCTGGAGGATGCGCTGGGTCTGCGCCCGGGCCTGGCTCAGCTCGCGCTCGGCGTCGGCGCGGATCTGGTCGGCCTGCATCTGCGCGTTGCGCAGCAACTGCTCGGCCTGCCAGCCGATGTCGCCCCCCTCGAAGGAGGGCCGGGACATGATGGTGCGCCGCGCCTCGTGCAACTTGGCGCGCAGCACCTCGACCTGGTAGCCGAGGTCCTCGGCGTGCTGGATCGCCTTTTCCCGCTCGGTCTTCAGCCGCTTCATCTCGGCTTCGAACCGAGTGAGGTGGTCGACGTCAGCCGCCGGCTCCCGCTCCTGGCTCTCGTAGCCCCGCACTGCGCGGTCCCATCCGTCCCCTGGTCGCAAGCTTTCCAACGAGCCTCGTCCATCCGCGGACGGGGCCCCCGGGGAATGGTGTCAGATCAACGGCGGAACATGGGCTGCTGCCCGCCGCTCGTACCCCCGAAACCCGGACCCCGGCACGGTCCCGCCGTCGCGGACGGGACCCGGTCGCCCGCGTGGTGGCGACGACCGCCCCCAACCCTACCGGCCCTTATGTACGAGGGTCAGTGCTCAGACGACTCAACAGGGGCCGAAGTGACCAGTTCTGTGAGGACCCCGTGGCAGTCCTTGGGGTGCAGGAAGGTGATCCGTGACCCCATGGAGCCGCGTCGCGGCTCTTCGTAGAGCACGCGCACGCCCTTGTCCTTGACGGCCGCGGCGTCGCCGTCGACGTCCGCCGTGCCGAAGGCGATGTGGTGCACGCCCTCGCCGTTCTTCGCGAGCCACTTGGCGACGGTGGAGTCCTCGCGGGTCGGCTCCAGCAGCTGGAGGTAGGAGGCACCGCCGTCGGAGGTCTCGTTGATCTTGAGCATGGCCTCGCGCACGCCCTGCTCCTCGTTGACCTCCTCGTGGAACACGGTGAAGCCGTAGGTCGAGGTGTAGAACTCGACGGTCGCGTCGAGGTCGTGGCAGGCGATCCCGATGTGGTCGATTCGCGTCAGCATGGATTCAGTGCAGCGCTCATGCCCTGGTTACGCAACGTGCGCGCGATCACACCGATGGCCCGATGACGCCGTGTACTGCACGTCAGTACATTCGAAGTAAACCCTCGTTCACTCCTCGGCCCGTGCAGGCCGGTAAGGGGATCGCAGCTCATGTCTTCTGCAACGAACACCTCTGTGATCGTCGCGGGCGCGCGCACGCCCATGGGGCGGTTGCTCGGCTCGCTCACGTCCTTCTCCGGAGCCGACCTCGGCGGCTTCGCGATCAAGGCCGCCCTCGACCGTGCGGGGATCGGCGGCGACCAGGTGCAGTACGTGATCATGGGGCAGGTCCTCACGGCCGGGGCGGGGCAGATCCCGGCACGTCAGGCGGCGGTCAAGGCGGGCATCCCGATGAGCGTCCCGGCGCTCACCATCAACAAGGTGTGCCTGTCCGGCCTCGACGCCATCGCCCTGGCGGACCAGTTGATCCGTGCGGGTGAGTTCGACGTCGTGGTGGCCGGCGGCCAGGAGTCCATGACCAACGCCCCGCACCTGCTGCCGAAGTCCCGCGAGGGCTTCAAGTACGGCGCGGTGCAGATGCTCGACGCCATGGCCTACGACGGCCTGACCGACCCGTGGCAGAACATCCCGATGGGCGAGTCCACCGAGACGCACAACAGCCGTCTCGGCATCGGCCGCGCCGAGCAGGACGAGATCGCCGCCCTGTCCCACCAGCGCGCCGCCGCCGCGCAGAAGAACGGCCTGTTCGAGGCCGAGATCACCCCGGTGGAGATCCCGCAGCGCAAGGGCGAGCCGGTCGTCTTCAGCAAGGACGAGGGGATCCGCCCGGAGACCACCGCGGAGTCCCTGGGCAAGCTGCGCCCGGCGTTCACCAAGGACGGCACCATCACCGCCGGCTCCTCCTCGCAGATCTCCGACGGAGCGGCCGCGGTGGTCGTGATGAGCAAGGCCAAGGCGCAGGAGCTGGGCCTGGAGTGGATCGCCGAGATCGGCGCCCACGGCAACGTGGCCGGCCCGGACAACTCGCTGCAGTCCCAGCCCTCCAACGCCATCCTGCACGCCCTGAAGAAGGAGGGCCTGGAGGTGTCGGACCTGGACCTCATCGAGATCAACGAGGCGTTCGCCGCGGTCGCCGTGCAGTCAATGAAGGACCTCGGCGTGTCCACGGAAAAGGTGAACGTGAACGGTGGTGCGATCGCCCTGGGTCACCCGATCGGCATGTCCGGTGCCCGTCTGGTGCTGCACCTGGCGCTGGAGCTCAAGCGGCGCGGTGGCGGGGTCGGCGCGGCGGCGCTGTGCGGCGGCGGCGGCCAGGGCGACGCGCTGATCGTGCGGGTGGCCAAGGCGTAGCCCGCGCCGCCCGCTGACGACCGACGTACGACCGTACGACCCCATCCTGAACGGAGCTGTGATGCAGGACGTCTCCTCGCTGGTCGCCCAGGCCAGGGAAGGCCGGCCCCGGGCCGTGGCCCGGCTGATCTCCCTGGTCGAGGGGGCGTCCCCGCAGCTGCGCGAGGTCATGGCGGCACTGGCCCCGCTGTCCGGCAACGCCTACGTGGTGGGCCTGACCGGCTCGCCCGGCGTCGGCAAGTCCACCTCGACGTCGGCGCTGGTGAGCGCCTACCGGCGGCAGGGCAGGCGGGTCGGCGTCCTGGCCGTCGACCCCTCCTCGCCCTTCTCGGGCGGCGCGCTGCTCGGTGACCGGGTCCGGATGTCCGAGCACGCCTCCGACCCCGGCGTCTACATCCGGTCGATGGCGACCCGGGGCCACCTCGGCGGCCTCGCCTGGGCGGCGCCGCAGGCGATCCGCGTGCTGGACGCGGCGGGCTGCGACGTGATCCTGGTGGAGACCGTGGGCGTGGGCCAGTCCGAGGTGGAGATCGCCTCCCAGGCGGACACCTCGGTGGTGCTGCTCGCCCCGGGCATGGGCGACGGGATCCAGGCCGCCAAGGCGGGCATCCTGGAGATCGGCGACGTGTACGTCGTGAACAAGGCGGACCGGGACGGCGCCGACGCCACGGCCCGGGAGCTGAACCACATGCTGGGCCTCGGCGAGGCCCGCGGCCCCGGCGACTGGCGGCCCCCGATCGTCAAGACGGTCGCCGCGCGCGGGGAGGGCGTCGACGAGGTCGTGGAGGCCCTGGAGAAGCACCGGGCGTGGATGGAGGAGCACGGGGTGCTGGTGGAGCGGCGGCGCGCCCGGGCCGCCCGGGAGGTCGAGACGATCGCGGTGACCGCGCTGCGGGAGCGGATCGGCGACCTGCACGGCGACCGCCGCCTCGGCGCGCTCGCCGAGCGGATCGTCTCCGGCGACCTGGACCCCTACCGGGCCGCGGACGAACTGGTCGCCGGGCTCACCGAGGGCTGAGCCCGCGCACGGCCGCACGAGCCGACAGGCGGACCTCCTGAAGGGGGTCCGCCTGTCGCTCGTCATGCCGCCCGTACGCCGCTCAGGGGCGTCCCCGCTGCCCGCGCAGGTGGTCCGCGATGGGCCGCAGGGCCTTGTCCAGCTCCACCAGGGCCTCGGGGGAGAGGAGGTCGATGAAGTGCCGCCGCACGGACGCCACGTGGTGGGGCGCGACCTTCTTCATCGTCTCCATGCCGTGCTCGGTGAGGACGGCGTAGAGTCCGCGGCGGTCGGACTCGCAGTTCTCCCTGCGCACCAGGTCGGCGTTCTCCATGCGGGTGATCTGGTGCGAGAGGCGGCTCTTCGACTGGAGGGTGGCGGACGCGAGATCGCTCATCCGCATCCGGACGTCCTCCGACTCGGAGAGATTGACCAGGATCTCGTAGTCGTTCATTGTCAGGCCGAACGGCTGCAAGTCCTTCTCGAGCTGGTAGGTCAGCAGTCGGTTGACCTCCAGGTGGGTGCGCCAGGCGCACTGCTCCGCATCCGTCAGCCAGCGCGTGGCCGTCTCGGTCTCCATGAATGAAGTCTACCTAAAATGTTGAAAGGCGAACTACTGAGGGTGGTGTGACGGTGCGCACGCGTTCGATGTCACACTCCGCAGACTACCGCTCACAGCCCGAAGCGACGCTGGAGGTCTCCCAGCTGTCCGGGAAGGCGCGGTGCCCCCGACTGCGGTCCCTGGGGGCCGTGGCCCCCGCCGCCCCCGGGCACTCCCGCCTGCTGCGGGGTCGCTCCCGTGGCCTGCTCCGCCATCAGCGTCTCGGTCGACTGGAGCAGCACCGTGCCGGCCCCCACGAACTCGAACTGGTGCTCCTCGCCGGAGGCCCCGCCGAGGCCCGTCAGCGCACGTAGACCGCCCATCACCCCGGTCATGTACTGGTGGTCGTAGTGGTGGCACGGGGAGGGGCAGTCGGCCCAGCCGACCAGCGCCTGCGGGTCCACCCTGAGGGGCGGTTCCATGAACACCACCGGACCGTTGGACGCGGCCACGAACTTCCCGGTTCCGATGAGTGTCAGGAAACCCGGCACGATCGATTGCTTCAGCGACAAGCTTGGCTGAAAAGCGAGCAGGTTGCCCGAGCGAATGGTCAGGTTGCCGTTCTCCAGGTCGTACGAGTTCACGTCGAAGGCCCGGTCGGCGAGGAGCATCTTGCCCGAACCCTCGGCCACCACCCAGTCGCTCGCGTGCAGAGGCGAATGGAAGGACGTGCGCACCAGACGGTCGAGACGGCCGTGTCCGATGCCGTTGAAGTCGATCGTCCCGTAGTAGGCGATCATCTTCCCCTTCTGCAGGAACCACTGGCTCCCCTTGAGCTCCACACAGAATGTGTAGGAGTTGACGTTGTCGTCGACGGGCAGCGTCATCGGGTCGTACACCGTCGGCCCCGCGCCGTAGTGGGTGCTCACAGCTTCTCCTCCGACGCCTGGACGTACACCACGCCGCTGCCGCTCAGCTCCAGCTGGAACGCCTCGCCCGAGCCGCGGCCCACCATGTCCCGCCAGCCGAGCGCGGTGGACAGCTTGTTGCGCACGTCGCCGTGGTGGGCGACGTACGCCTGCGGGTCCACGTGCACCGGGCGCTGGGGGGTGATCGGGACCTCGAACACACCGCCGTGCGCCATGACGGCGACCGCGCCGTGTCCCTTCAGGGTGGTGGTGAACAGCCCCTGGCCGCTGACCTGGCCGCGGACCATGCCCATCACCCCGCCCTGCGAGCCCAGGAACATCGTGCCCTGCTGGAGGGTGCCCTCGAAGGCGAGCAGCCGGTCGGCCTCCACGTAGAGGGTGTCGCCGGTGAGGGTGATCAGCTGGACGTGGTGGCCGCCGTGCCCGAACAGCACCGTGCCGCTGCCCTCGACGGTCATCAGGGGCGTGTCCTCGTTGGCCAGGCGGCGCCCGATCATGGACATCACCCCGCCCTGGCCGCCCCGCAGGTTGGGCGTGAAGGACACCTCGCCCCGGTACGCCAGCATGGCGCCGCGCTGGCTGAACAGCCGCTGCCCCGGCACCACGGTCGCCTCGACCATCTTGGAGTTGATCTCACGGAAGGCCATCACACGTCCCCCGCGATCGTGTTGCGCTCGCTGGGCTGGACGTAGACGAGGCCGTCGCCCTCGAAGCGGATCTGGAACGCCTCGCCGCCGCCCTCGCCGAGGAACGTGCGGAACGTCACGCCGGACTGGAAGGACTGCCGCAGGTTCCCTTGGTGCGCGACGTACGCCCCCGGGTCCACGGACAGCGGGTACTGCGGGCTGACCCGCAGGACCACCGCCGGGCCGTCGGACGTGATCGCCGCCTGTCCATGGCCCTCGACGGTGGTCGTGAACAGCCCGTTGCCCTGCGAGGCGCCGCGCAGGCCGGTGAACGTCGTCCCCGTCCTGAGGCCGGCGTCCGTCGCGAGCAGGTTGCTCGACTCCACGTACAGCTTGTCCCCCTGGAGTTGGACGAGGTTGATCTCGGAGGCCCGGTCCGCGAACCAGCACGTGCCCTGCCCCCTCACCTCCATCACGGTCATCTGCTCGCCGGTGAGACGCCGGGTCACCATCCCCCGCAGCCCCTCGCCGCCGCCACTGAGCTTCTTGAAGTCCATCTGTCCGTCGTACGCGACCATCGAGCCGTTCTTCGCCTTCACGGCATCCCCTGTCACGTCGACGGCGAGGACCTTGCTGCCTTGCAGTCGGAACATCGCCACGGTGCGAAAGGTAGCCGCCGCGCGGGTGGACCGAACAGGGCCCGTAGGTGGAGACCGACCCTGAGCGCACCCCCAGGGGCGCGGTTTGCCACAATGGACGAACGCTTGTGCGTGCGTTCACAAACGCCCGACCGCCGACGCTCCCACCGAAGGTGACCCGTGGACCTCAAGACAGCCGCCGCCCTCCGACGCCTCCGCCTGGTCTCGGCCCCCGAGGCCGTGTCCTTCCTGATCCTGCTCGTCTGCTCCGTGCTGAAGCGGACCACGGACTTCAACGCGGTGCCCGTGATGGGCGCGGTCCACGGTGTGCTGTTCGTCCTGTACGTGATCTTCTGGGCCGACGCCTGGAACCGCGCCAGGTGGCCGCTGGGCACCGCCGCGCTCTACTTCGTCCTGTCCGTGCTGCCGACCGGCGGCTTCTTCGCCGAGCGCAAGCTGCGCCGGGAGGCCGAGGACGCGGTCATCGCCGCCCGCGCCCGCAAGGAAGGGGTCGTCAACGCATGATCGTCGCCTTCTCCGTGACGCCGCTGGGCGTCGGCGAGGACGTGGGGGAGTACGTCGCCGACGCCGTCCGGGTGGTCCGCGAGTCGGGCCTGCCGAACCGCACCGATGCGATGTTCACGTCCGTCGAGGGCGAGTGGGACGAGGTCATGGACGTCGTCCGGCGCGCCGTGGCCGCGGTCGAGGCCCGTGCCCCGCGCGTGTCCCTGGTCCTCAAGGCGGACATCCGCCCCGGGGTGACCGACGGCCTCACCTCCAAGGTGGAGACCGTCGAGCGGCACCTGGCCGATTAGCGGGCCGCGGCGGGTCCGCCGGGGGCCGTAGCGGCCCGTCGTGCCGGCGTTCCCCGGTGGCCTCAGCGCCGCGCCGAGGCCCGGCGCAGGTACTGCCGCACCGCCCGCTGGGCCACCGGCCCGAGCTCCTCCAGCGCGCCCAGCAGGAAGCCCAGCTGCTCCAGGGCGTCCAGGGCCGCCGTCGCGCCGGCCGGGTCCGCGCCCTCGTAGAGCTCGATGCCCACGAAGGACGCGGCGACCGCCCGTGCCAGGCCCGGCGGGTCGGCGTACTCGCCGAGCGGGGTGCCGGCCAGTACCCGGGTCAGCACCCCCTCGATCTCCGCGATCCACAGCTCCAGGCCCGCCGCGGTCGCCGGGCCGAGCACCGCGTGCGTCTGGGCGCCCGCCAGGAGCTGGCCGAGCAGCGCGACGTGGCCGCCGGCCCGCTCCTCCTCGTGGATGCGGCGGCCCACCGCGAGCAGCTCGGTCAGCGACGACACGGCCGCGAGGCGGTCGCGGTGGCGGGAGACCGACTGCTCCGCGCCGTAGCGGCAGGCGGCCGCGAGCAGCTCGTCCACCGAGCCGAAGTGGTAGAAGACCAGCGCCTGGTTGACGCCCGCCGTCGCCGCGATGGTGCGCGCCGAGGTCTTCGCGATGCCCTGCTCGGTCAGGGTGCGCAGCGCGCCCTGGAGCAGCTTGGCCTTCGTCTCCTGCGCCTTGGCCGTCTCCGGGCTCACGCGCGGGCCTCCTCGCGCACCGGCCGCAGCCCCGGGCGCACCCCGGTGCGGCGCACGTCCGCGTACGTCACGGTGAACGAGCCGTCGTAGCCGAACAGCGGGCCGGCGTACCGGTTGACCACCCGCACGCTGATCCGGAAGCAGCCCCGCCGCTCGTCGAAGGACTCGCGCACCTCGGCCGTCGCCCCGACCAGCTCGGGCACGCGCACGTCCACCGGGCCCTCCCGGAACCGGTGCTCGCCGGAGCGGATCAGCAGCGAGCCGTCCGGTTCGGCGCGCAGGTGCAGCTCGCTGGCGAGGTGCTGGTGGGTGCCCAGGTAGTCGAGGACGCGGTCGCCCTTGGGGCTGAGCACCATCTGGGCGTCGAAGCGGCGCGGGCCGCCGGGCAGGTCGAAGGTGCGCACGAAGCTCACCGTCTCACGGCCGAAGGAGTCGGCGTACGGCACGTTCTCGATGACGAACGGGATCCGGCGGCCCGCGCGGGGCACCAGGATGTGGTGTGTGGCGCCGAGCGCGAGGAACGGCTTCACGAACGGCCCGCCGTGCCAGATCCGGTCCATCACCCCCCGTCCCACGCACGCCTCGCCGCTCGCCAGGCCCACCGAGAAGCGGCGGCGCAGCTCGGGGTGCAGACGCTCGAAGCCGGCTCCCATCGCCGTGCGGAACAGGGAGGCCGCGGCCGGGGCGGTCATCGGGGCGTCTCCAGGGTGCGCAGCACGCGCGGCGCGCGCACGTGTGCCGGGGACCGGCGCAGACAGCGGCGGGCGGCCGGCGTGGCCGGCAGGGGAGGCGCGAGCAGCGCCACGCATACCGCCACGCTCAGCAGCAGCGGGCACAGGTACGCCAGCGACGCGGCGAACGGCCCGAACGACCGCAGGAAGGGCTCCAGGCCCAGACCCGTGCAGGCGACCACCAGGACCAGCGCGCGCACCCCGAGCTCCGTGAGCCAGCGCGCCAGGGCGCGCCCGGGCGTCGTGCCCCGCTCCAGCCACAGCCGCAGCCGGTCGAACGACCAGGCCGTCGCCCAGCCCATCAGCGGCCGGAACAGCAGGCGGTCGGCGACGGCGCCGAAGCGGCCCCAGCGCGGGCGGTAGTCGTAGCCCGTCAGGAAGCGCACGGCGTCGCCGTCGGGCACGTAGCGCCAGTAGCCGCTGCCCTCGGCCAGCAGCGAGAGCGGGTGCGGGGAGGAGAAGCGCAGCGCCGAGGTGCGGGTGCCGTCCGGCCGCTCCCGTTCGCCGGCCGAGACGCCGGTCCCGGCGACGGTGAGGAACGGCAGCACGCGCGTGGCGTACCGGAAGCGCTGCGGCTCGCCCTGCGCGCGCGGGAGGTACTCGATCCGGCTGAACCGCAGGTCCCAGCGCTGGTGGGCGGTCGGGTCCTGGGTGCGGGCCCACAGGTCGTCGAGGCCGGCGCGGATGCGCGCCTCGACGTACAGCCCCCGGTGCTCCTGTCCTCGCATGCGGATGTCCCCCTGTCCGAGCGGGTTTGAGCGATCGCTCAAACCGTCGGGCTGACCGTACACCCGTTTGAGCGACTGCTCAAACGGTTGGCCACGGGTCGGTCCGCCGGCCGTCCGGCCCGCTCAGTCGCCGCCCGACGCCAGCGCCATCCCGAGCGGCGTCCGCTCGTACAGCACCTGGTGCCCGTACCGCCGAGCCACCAGCAGGCCCGCGTCGCGCAGCACGGTCAGGTGGGCGGACACCGAGGACGGCGCGAGGCCCAGGCGGTGGGCCAGGGCGGTGGTGGTCGCCGGGTCGTCCAGGGCGGCGAGGACGGCTGCCCGGCCGCGCCCCAGGAGCCGGACGAGTGCCTCCGCGCCCCGGTCCGCCGCCTCGGTCCACAGCCCGCCGACGCCGCGCGCCGGGTAGACGAGCGTCGGCTGCCAGGGCGGTTCGAAGCCGCTCACCACGTCCGGCCAGACGAAGACGCTCGGCATCAGCACCAGCCCCTGACCGCCCAGGTGGCGCTCGTGCCGGCCGCCGGACGCGACGGTGAGTGTCCCCGCGTCCCAGCCGCAGCGCCGGTTGATCTCCGGCAGCACGCCCCCGAGCCCGACCTCGGCCAGCCGCCGCGAGTGGAAGGCGATGTCCGCCTCCAGCAGCGCCCGCAGCCGGGGCCAGTCCGGCGCGACCAGCGTGTGCCAGATCCGCTCCAGCAGGTCGGCCAGCTCCCGGACCATGCCCCGCGGGTCGGCGAGCCAGGCGCGGCCCTGCGGCGAGTCCAGCGCGCCGGGGGTGTCGGCGAGCGAGCGGGCGGTGTCCTCCCGGGCCGCGCGCGGGTCGGCGGCCCGCACCGCGGCGATCTCCTCCTCGAAGGAGGCCGTCGGCCCGATCGGCGGCGGACCCAGCCAGTCCGGCGAGTGGCCGCGGCGGGGCATCAGCAGCCACAGCCCGGACAGGTCCAGTTCCTCGACGGCCGCGCGGTGGCGGCGCAGCCAGGGCAGGTGGTAGCCGTGCCGCTCGCGCCGCTTGAGGGTGCGCGCGGCCTCCTGCGTCTCCCACAGCGGGGACAGGGCGAACCGGCAGCGCAGGAAGTCCTCCTCGCCGAAGTGCAGGTAGGACGGCATCGGACACCCCCGGACGCGACGATCGACGGGCCGAACATTCGGCCAGGGCCGAAAGACTACGGGCGGCCCGGCGCGCGCCGCACGCTGCTGCCCATGTCCGAGAAGCCGTACCCGCGGGCGGACGTCCGTGGGGAGACCGTCACGCCCGCCCCCGCACCCCCGAGCCCGCCCCCGGGCCGGCCCGCCACCGGCTACGGCCGGGTCTTCGCCGTCCGGGAGTTCCGGACCGTGTTCGCGGCGCACCTGCTGTCCATGCTGGGCGTGATCGTCGCCGAGGTCGCGCTGTCCGTCCTCGTCTACGACCTCACCGGCTCCCCGCTGCTCAGCGCGCTCACCTTCGCGCTCGGCTTCCTGCCGTACCTGGTCGGCGGCACCCTGCTCGCCGGGGTCGCCGACCGCTTCCCGGCCCGGCGGGTGCTGGTCGTCTGCGACCTGGTGTGCGCGGCCTGCGTCGCCCCGATGACGGCGCCCGGCGCGTCCATCGGCGTCCTGCTCGCGCTGCGCTGCTGCCTGGCCATGGTCTCGCCGGTGTTCTCCGGGACGCGGATGGCGACCCTCGCGGACATCCTCGGCGACGGCGACCTGTTCGTCCTCGGCCGCTCCCTGCTGCGGATCACCGCGCAGAGCGCCCTCCTCGTCGGCTACGGCCTCGGCGGCCTCCTGCTCACCGTGGTGGCCCCGCGCCGGGCGCTGCTGATCACGGTCGCGACCTTCCTCGCCTCGGCCGTGCTGCTGCGCCTGGGCACCGCCCGCCGGCCCGCCCGCGCCCACGACGGCAGCAGCCTGGTGAAGGACTCGCTGCGGGGCGCGCGACAGGTCCTGGGGCACCGGCGGGTACGGGTGCTGCTCCTGCTGTTCTGGGTCCCGCCGGTGTTCTCCGTGGTCCCGGAGGCGCTGGTCGCCCCCTACGCCGACGACCTCGGCGCCGGCTCGGCCGGCCTCGGCCTGCTGATGTGCGCGCTGCCGGTCGGCACGATCGCCGGTGAACTCCTCGCCGGTGCCCGGCTGCGTCCCGCGGCCCGGGAGCGGATCGCGCTGCCGCTGGTCTGCGTGACCCTGCTGCCGTACCTGGGCTACGCCCTGCGCCCCGGCCTCACCGGGTCGCTGCTGCTGCTCGCGGTCGCGGGAGCGGGCTCGGCGTACACGCTGGGCCTGGACCAGTGGCTGGTGCGGGCGGTGCCGGACGAGGTCAGGGGCCGGGCGATGACGCTGCTCACGGCCGGCCTGATGACGTTCCAGGGCGTCGGGATGGCCCTCGCGGGGGTCGCGGCCGAACTGGTGGGCGTGCGGGCGACGGTCGCCGGCGCGGGGGTACTGGGCACCGTGTGCTGCGCGGCGCTGGCGCTGGAGGCGCGCCGGACGGAGGCCGGACGGGCGTGAGGAGCGGGGGCGGGCACCGGGTCACCGACCGGTACGCGGAACGGGCCTCGGGTGACCGAAAGGCGCGCAGGACGGGCGCCGGATGTCCGAAAAGAACGCAGGACGGGCACCGGGCGACCGGAAGGAACGCCGGACGGGCACCGGGCGACCGAAAGGCGAGACGGGGCTGACCACCATATGACCGCCGGGTAGGGTCTGGTGCCGTGCCGAAGCCCCTCAGTCTCCCGTTCGACCCCATCGCCCGCGCCGACGAGCTCTGGAAGCAGCGCTGGGGAAGCGTGCCGGCCATGTCCGCGATCACCTCGATCATGCGGGCCCACCAGATCCTGCTGGCCGAGGTCGACGCGGTGGTCAGACCGTACGGCCTGACGTTCGCGCGGTACGAGGCGCTGGTCCTGCTCACCTTCTCCAAGGAGGGCGAGCTGCCGATGTCGAAGATCGGCGAGCGCCTCATGGTGCACCCCACGTCGGTCACCAACACGGTCGACCGCCTGGTGCGGTCCGGCCTGGTGGCCAGGCGCCCCAACCCCAACGACGGGCGCGGCACGCTCGCCGTCATCACCGAGAAGGGCCGCGAGGTCGTCGAGGCGGCCACCCGCGACCTGATGGCGATGGACTTCGGCCTCGGGGCGTACGACGCGGAGGAGTGCGGGGAGATCTTCGCGCTGCTGCGGCCCCTGCGGGTCGCCGCGCACGACTTCGACGAGCACTAGGGCCTGTCGTTTGGATCGTCCCGGCGTCGCGGGGTCCGGCACGCGCATCTGCCGCGTTGTCGTCGGTTGCCGATGCTCCGCATCGCCGCCCTCCTCCGCCTTGCAGCTGCACGCACCGGACCCCGCTCGGGTCGGCGACATGGCGCCGTGGGTCGGGCCGGGCTGATCCAAACGACAGACCCTGGCCGGCCCGCCCGCGCACGGGTGGCCCGGCGGAAGATCGCCCGAAACGGGCGGTTACGCTCGTCCCCATGAAGAAGAGCGTGCTGACCCGCTACCGCGTCATGGCCTACGTCACCGGTGTGCTGCTGGTCCTGCTGACGCTGGGCGTCATCGCGAAGTACCTGCTCCACATCGACGGCGCCGACGGCTTCACCACGGCCGTCGGCATCGCGCACGGCTGGCTCTACGTCGTGTACCTCGTCGTCGCCTTCGACCTGGGCTCCAAGGCGAAGTGGCCGGTCAAGAAGCAGCTGTGGGTCCTGCTCGCCGGGACCATCCCCACGGCCGCGTTCTTCGTGGAGCGCAAGGTCAGCCAGGAGCTTCAGGCCCGGGTCGCGCAGGACGCGCCCGTGGTCGCCAAGGCCTGACGCGGACCGCCGTACGCGTGCGTGCGGCGGTCTCCCATCGACATTTACTTGGACGTCCTAGTAAATTCGTGGGTATGGACGCTGACGCCATCGAGGAGGGCCGCCGACGCTGGCAGGCCCGGTACGACGCCGCACGCAAGCGCGACGCAGACTTCACCACGCTCTCCGGCGACCCCGTCGAGCCCGTCTACGGCCCCCGGCCGGGGGACGCGTACGAGGGGTTCGAGCGGATCGGCTGGCCCGGTGAGTACCCCTTCACCCGCGGGCTCCACCCGACCGGCTACCGCGGGCGGACGTGGACCATCCGGCAGTTCGCCGGGTTCGGCAACGCCGAGCAGACCAACGAGCGCTACAAGATGATCCTCGGCAACGGCGGCGGCGGGCTCTCCGTCGCCTTCGACATGCCGACGCTCATGGGCCGCGACTCCGACGACCCGCGCTCGCTGGGCGAGGTCGGCCACTGCGGCGTCGCCATCGACTCCGCGGCCGACATGGAGGTGCTGTTCAAGGACATCCCGCTCGGGGACGTCACCACCTCCATGACCATCAGCGGGCCGGCGGTGCCCGTCTTCTGCATGTACCTGGTCGCCGCCGAGCGGCAGGGCGTCGACCCGGGCGTGCTCAACGGCACGCTCCAGACGGACATCTTCAAGGAGTACATCGCCCAGAAGGAGTGGCTCTTCCAGCCCGAGCCGCACCTGCGCCTGATCGGCGACCTCATGGAGTACACCAGCGCGCGGATCCCCGCCTACAAGCCGCTGTCCGTCTCCGGCTACCACATCCGCGAGGCCGGCGCGACGGCCGCGCAGGAGCTGGCGTACACGCTGGCGGACGGCTTCGGGTACGTGGAACTCGGGCTCAGCCGCGGCCTGGACGTCGACGTCTTCGCGCCCGGCCTGTCCTTCTTCTTCGACGCGCACCTGGACTTCTTCGAGGAGATCGCCAAGTTCCGCGCGGCGCGCCGCATCTGGGCCCGCTGGATGCGCGACGTCTACGGCGCGAAGTCGGAGAAGGCGCAGTGGCTGCGCTTCCACACTCAGACCGCAGGCGTCTCCCTGACCGCCCAGCAGCCGTACAACAACGTCGTGCGGACGGCCGTGGAAGCCCTGTCCGCGGTGCTCGGCGGCACCAACTCGCTGCACACCAACGCCCTCGACGAGACCCTCGCGCTGCCCTCCGAGCAGGCCGCGGAGATCGCGCTGCGCACCCAGCAGGTGCTGATGGAGGAGACCGGCGTCGCCAACGTGGCCGACCCGCTGGGCGGTTCGTGGTACGTCGAGCAGCTCACGGACCGCATCGAGGCCGACGCGGAGAAGATCTTCGACCAGATCAAGGAGCGCGGCCTGCGGGCGCACCCGGACGGGCAGCACCCCATCGGCCCGATCACCTCCGGCATCCTGCGCGGGATCGAGGACGGCTGGTTCACCGGCGAGATCGCCGAGTCCGCGTTCCGCTACCAGCGGTCCCTGGAGAAGGGCGACAAGAAGGTCGTCGGCGTCAACGTGCACACCGGGTCGGTCACCGGCGACCTGGAGATCCTGCGCGTCAGCCACGAGGTGGAGCGCGAGCAGGTGCGGGTGCTGGCCGGGCGCAAGGCGGACCGCGACGAGGCCGCGGTGCGCTCCGCGCTGGACGCGATGCTCGGCGCCGCGCGCGACGGGTCCAACATGATCGGCCCGATGCTCGACGCGGTGCGCGCCGAGGCGACGCTCGGCGAGATCTGCGGGGTGCTGCGCGACGAGTGGGGGGTGTACACCGAGCCGGCGGGCTTCTGACCGCCCGGGGGTCGGGACCGCGCCGTCAGAACTGCGCGGTCAGGACGGCGCCGTCAGGCCCCGCAGCAGGATCTGGGTGAAGCCGCGCACCCACTCCTCGTCCACCGGGCGGCCGCTCACCAGCGTGCGGTGGACCACCGCTCCCGCGACCATGTCGAAGATGAGGTCCACCGTGCGGGCGGACTCCTCCGGGTCGGTCTCCGGGGGAAGTTCGCCGCGCTGCTGGGCGCGGGAGCGGCCCTGGAGGACCAAGCCCTTCTGGCGGTCGACGATGGAGGCGCGGATCCGGGCGCGCAGGGCGTCGTCCCGGGTCGCCTCCGTCACCACCGCCATCAGCCCGCCGCGCGCCTCCGGGCGGGCCAGGATCGCCGCGAACTGCAGCACCACGCCCTCGATGTCGGCCGCGAGGCTGCCGCGGTCCGGCAGGCACAGCTCGTCGAAGAGCTCGGCCACCGCGTCCACGACCAGTTCGTTCTTGCCCGACCAGCGCCGGTAGAGCGTCGTTTTGGCCACTCCCGCGCGCGTCGCCACATCGCCCAGGGTGAGCTTGGACCAGCCCAGTTCGACCAGGGCCTCCCTGGTCGCCGCCAGGATCGCGGCGTCCGCGGTGGCGCTGCGGGGGCGGCCGGGACGAGCGGCGGACGGGCTGCGGCTCTGCATCCTCCGACCATAACCGGCCGGATGAGCGGCGTCGTGAGGGAGATCACCGGGAAGTGGTGTCCCGGGCACCCGGCATGGCATTACGCTACGACTCGTAGCGAAAGCGTGGCGGCGCTCTCGCACACCGCCCGTGCCGGACGTACACGGGCCACGACCACGCAGGACCAGGCAGGACCGTGCGGCGCGAGGGTGGGGACCCGGCGCCCCGGACGGCATTTCCTCGCACACGCGCGGACGGGGGAGGATAGACGCATGCAGCCACGGAACATGTCCATGAGCGGAGTCGTCGACCTCGCCGCGGTGAAGGCGGCCCAGGAGGCCAAGGCGAAGGCGGAGCAGGCGCGCGCCGAAGCGGCCCGCCAGGGCGGCGCGGGGGCCGTCTCCCCGGCCGACCTCGTCATCGACGTCGATGAGGCGACCTTCGAGCGCGATGTCCTCCAGCGGTCCGCCGAAGTACCCGTCGTCATCGACTTCTGGGCCGAGTGGTGTCAGCCCTGCAAGCAGCTGAGCCCGGTCCTGGAGCGGCTGGCCGTCGAGTACAACGGCCGCTTCCTGCTCGCCAAGATCGACGTCGACGCCAACCAGATGCTGATGCAGCAGTTCGGGGTGCAGGGCATCCCGGCCGTCTTCGCGGTCGTCGCGGGACAGGCGCTGCCGCTCTTCCAGGGGGCCGCCGGCGAGGCACAGATCCGGGAGACCCTCGACCAGCTCGTCGCCGTCGCCGAGCAGCGCTTCGGTCTGACCGGTCTCACCGTCGACCCCGAGGCCGAGCCGGGCGGACAGCCCGAGCCCGCGGCCCAGGCCGGCCCGCACGACGGGCTCCTCGAGGCCGCCGTGCAGGCGCTGGACGCCGGTGACCTGGGCGGCGCGGTCCAGGCCTACAAGAACGTCCTCGCCGAGGACCCGGGCAACACCGAGGCCAAACTGGGTCTGGTGCAGGCCGAGTTGCTCCAGCGGGTGCAGGGACTGGACCCGCAGCGGGTCCGCCGGGACGCCGCCGAGAAGCCGGCCGACCCGCAGGCGCAGATCACCGCCGCCGACCTGGACCTGGTCGGCGGCCACGTGGAGGACGCCTTCGGGCGCCTCATCGACACGGTGGCGCGCACGGTGGGTGACGACCGGGACGCCGTACGGGTGCGGCTGCTGGAGCTGTTCGAGGTCGTCGGGGCCGACGACCCGCGGGTCGCAGCGGCGCGCCGGGCCCTGGCCCGCGCCCTGTTCTGACCCCCTGGGCGCCCGCCCGTCGCGCCCAGTGACGAAACATCAGGACGGGTGAAATCCGGGTGAAAGTTCCGCCGACGGGCCCGCAGCGGCCGCGCTTTGCCAAAACTTGGTAATCGCGGCCGCTGTTACTTGAAGTAAGTCAGGGGCGTTGGTCTGTCGGGTTCTGTCCAGTGATCAATAGTTTTGTTCTGGCCCTACCTGACACCCTGAGTTGCCGCGCGAGACCTCTGGGTCGTCCGACGGTTATCGCGCCGTTACTAGCGAGTAACGAACCCCCTTGTGCCCGGCGCGAGAATGCACCACGATCGGCCACGCTCGGTCCCTTCCCGCACCCGACCGCCAATCGGGCCACGGGACTTCCTGGGTCCCCACCGGGCAGAGCCGACGACTGTGGAGCCGGCTCTTGGACAGGGGGGTCTTCGCCCACCGCGAAGCCTGTCCTCAAAGGTTGTGCGTGATGCGTGTCAGGCGCGACCAGTGGATGTCGCTCGGGGGTGATCGCCGGTGATTCGGGTGCGGTACACGTGCCTCCGAGTTCGGGCGCTCCCCTTCCCGAGGACGTAGCACTTCTCCCATCCCTGCCCGGCCGAGCCGCCGTCCCGGGGGCGAGCCGGGGCAGGAGATGTACGTCCGAGAAGGAGGAAATATGGAGTCCCAGGTGCGTGGCGGGACCAGATGGAAGCGGTTCGCTGTGGTCATGGTGCCCAGCGTTGCCGCCACCGCGTGCATAGGCATCGCCCTCGCGCAGGGCGCGCTCGCCGCGTCGTTCAGCGTGTCGGGGCAGTCGTTCAAGGTCTCGGCCGACAAGCTCGTCGGCACGGGCTTCTCGCAGTACGGCGCCATCGACTCGGGCTACACGCTCGACGGCAAGAAGACGGCTCACCCCGTCGCCGTCTCGGCGTTCAAGTCCGCGTCGATCACCAACATGTGCCAGTCGGTCGTCACGCCGAACATCCCGCTGCTCGGCTCGGTCAGCCTCACGCTGAAGGCCGGCGGGGGCGGCACGCCGGTCGAGGCGGAGAACCTGTTCATCGACGTCGAGGACCTGAGCGCCGACGCGACGTTCAAGGGCATCGACATCGGTGTGGCCGGCAAGGACCTGAGCAAGGGTCCGGGCATCAAGGACGGCGACTCGGCCAACCCGTACGGCTTCGCCCAGCAGGCGGAGTCGGCGACGCTGACCGACGTGAAGCAGACGGCGTGGGCGACCACCGCCGGAACCTTCAAGCTCAGCGGCCTGAAGATGTCGCTGTCGACGGGTGTCAAGGAGTGCTACTAAGCACCTCCTGACGGGCGGGGGAGCCGGTGGCGCCCCCGCCCGTCCACTCTCCCTCCCCGGGGAGTCCCACGCACCCCCCTCCCACCACCACAGCAACAACGCCGCACCAGGGAGCTGTTTTCCATGAGCGCCGAGACTCCTGCCGCATCCGGCCAGTTCGAACGCCGGAGGCTGCAGTTCCGCGCCTGGCGGGGCACGCGGCCGTTCTGGGCCGGTCTGTTCGTCCTCCTCGGCGGACTCCCCATCGCCTACTTCCCGTACGCCCACCTCCAGGTCGGGCACCTGACGCTGGCGATGGCCACCACCGCGGGCGCCGGCTCCCTGATCATCGGCGTCCTGCTGGTCGTCCTGGGCATCAGCCTGTGGTTCCAGAAGCACGTACGGGTCTTCGCGGGCACCGCGGCGATCCTGCTGGGCCTGGTCTCCATCCCCGTGTCCAACCTCGGTGGCTTCCTGATCGGCTTCCTGCTCGCCCTCGTCGGCGGCGCGATGGCCATCTCCTGGTCGCCGGGCGCACCGCCCGCGCCCCAGGGCCCGGGGTCCGTGCACACGGCGGGCGGCGCCCCCGAGGGCGCGATCCCCCCGGCCGGCCCGGGAGTTCCCCCGGCGGCGCCGTACGAGGCGCCGCATCAGCCGCCGGCCGTCGACTTCGGCAAGCCCGCGCACGACGACGCGGGTCCCACCCAGGCCCACCCGGCCCTGGGGGCGCACGATCTGTCAGGAACGAGCCCGGCCAACGGGGCGAACGGGAGGCACAGTGCCGGCTGACGAGGTGACCCACGGGACCGAGGTGGACGTGTCCCGTGAGAGAACCGGGCCCCGCCACGCGGCACCCAAGAAGCCGCTGTTCACCAGGCTCCACATGCCGGCCGGCAAGGCGATAGCCCTGGCCGCGATGCCGACCGCCGTCCTGATGGGGATGGGCTTCACGCCCACGCTCGCCAACGCCGACGACCAGCCGGCCTCCAAGAGCCTCACCGTCGACGAGTACAAGGACTGCGTGGCCGCCCTCGAGGGCGCGAGCGCCTCCTCCTCGCCGTCGCCGTCCGCCTCCGCGAGCGAGAGCCCGTCCGCGGACTCCCAGGACGGCAAGGACGGTTCCGCCGGGTCGCAGGACGGCTCGGGCACCTCGGCCGGCTCCGCGTCGGGTGCGTCGGGTTCTTCGGGTTCGTCGGATTCAGGTTCCGACGACACCGCCGAGCCCCGCCCGTCCGCCACCTCCGAGGCGCCGAAGACGACCGAGAAGTCCTCGACGGGCACGACCGGTTCGTCCTCCGGCACGTCCGGTGCGGCGGCCTCCACGCCCAGCCCCTCGGCGACCCAGGGCGACGGCAACCTGCTCGGCACCATCGGCGACGCCCTGGGCGACCTGCTCACCGGCGGCTCCCACGCCACGTCCACCGCGACCCCTTCGCCGTCCGAGACCTCTCCGGCGAGCGGCGGCAGCGGTGACACGACGTCGGGGTCCACCGGCTCGTCCGGGTCCACCGGTACTTCGGGCTCCTCGGGCTCCTCCGGTACGTCCGGCTCCTCGGGCTCCGGCTCGGGTTCGTCCGCCGGTTCGTCCACGGACGAGGGCGCCGGCAAGGACACCACCGACGCCGTCACCGACAAGGTGAAGGACGCCGCCGCCGACGCCGCGAAGGACGCGGAGGACGCGAAGGACGCCACGTCCTCCCCGAGCCCGTCGGCCTCGCCGGACCCGTCGGCCAGCGCCTCCGCCGACGCCGAGGACTGCCCCGCCGCCACCGAGGACGAGGGCGGCGTCGACAACAAGGCCCTGGTGCCGGACGACCCGTGGTACCTGGAGGCCAGCTCGCTGCTGCTCAAGGGCGCCGACTACCAGGGCATCGTCGAGGTGCGCACCGCCAACGGCACCAAGAAGAAGGCGCTCAAGTACGTCATCTCCGGCGGCACCGACATCGGCGACCTGCACCAGCTGGTGAAGGACAAGCAGTCCGGCAAGACGTACCACGTGCAGGCCGGCAAGGGCACCACGTCCACGATCCGCGACGGCGACACGGTGATGTACACCGAAAGCATCTCGGGCAACCTGTTCGGCCTGATCCCGGTCACGTTCACCCCGGACAGCCCGCCGCCGCTGAACATCCCGCTGATCTACTTCACCAACGTGAAGGTCACGCAGGCCGGCCAGTTCGGCGGCACCCTGCACATCCCCGGACTGCACCAGTACGCGACCGGCTGAGCCGTCCCCCCGGACCCGTTCGGGAGCCGCACCACGCCTGAGGGCGCCCCCTGGGATCCAGGGGGCGCCCTCAGCGCCGTACGGAAGGGCCCGCGGCCCGCGCGGGGTCAGTCGCGGCCGGTGCTGCCCAGGTGGTGCACCCGGACCATGTTGGTGGTGCCGGCCACGCCGGGGGGCGAGCCGGCGGTGATGATCACGACGTCGCCCTCGCTGAACCGGCCCAGCTTGACGACCTCCTGGTCCACCAGGTCGACCATCTCGTCGGTGCTGGCGACGAACGGCACCACGTGCGGCTCCACGCCCCAGCTGAGCGTCATCTGGTTGCGGGTGCCCTCGTCCGTGGTGAACGCGATGATCGGCTGGGCCGCGCGGTAGCGGCACAGCCGGCGCGCGGTGTCGCCGGACTGGGTGAAGGCGATCAGGGCCCTGCCGCCGAGGAAGTCGGCGATCTCGCAGGCCGCGCGGGCGACCGAACCGCCCTGCGTGCGCGGCTTCTTGCCCGGCACGAGCGGCTGCAGGCCCTTGCTCAGCAGCTCCTCCTCGGCCGCGACGACGATCTTCGACATCGTCCGGACGGTCTCGATCGGGTACGCGCCCACGCTCGACTCGGCGGACAGCATGACCGCGTCGGCGCCGTCCAGGATCGCGTTGGCCACGTCGGAGGCCTCGGCGCGGGTCGGACGGGAGTTGGTGATCATCGACTCCATCATCTGGGTCGCCACGATCACCGGCTTGGCGTTGCGCCGGCACAGCTCGATCAGGCGCTTCTGCACCATGGGGACCTTCTCGAGCGGGTACTCGACGGCCAGGTCGCCACGGGCGACCATCACGCCGTCGAACGCCATCACGACGTCCTCCATGTTCTCCACCGCCTGCGGCTTCTCCACCTTGGCGATGACGGGGACGCGGCGGCCCTCCTCGTCCATGACGCGGTGCACGTCGGCGACGTCCTTGGCGTCCCGGACGAAGGACAGGGCGACCAGGTCGCAGCCCATGCGGAGGGCGAAGCGCAGGTCCTCGACGTCCTTGTCGCTCAGCGCGGGCACGTTGACGGCCGTGCCGGGCAGGTTGATGCCCTTGTGGTCGGAGACGACACCGCCCTCGATGACGATGGTCCGCACCCGCGGGCCCTCGACGTCCAGGACCTTCAGCTCGACGTTGCCGTCGTTGATGAGGACCTGGTCGCCCCGGGCGACGTCACCGGGCAGCCCCTTGTAGGTGGTGCCGCAGATCGTCTTGTCGCCCGGCACGTCCTCGGTGGTGATGGTGAACTCGTCACCGCGCACCAGCTCGACGGGGCCCTCGGCGAAGGTCTCGAGACGGATCTTGGGGCCCTGGAGGTCGGCGAGCACACCGATGGCCCGGCCCGTCTCCTTGGCGGCGGCACGGACCCGGTCGTACCGGCCCTGGTGCTCGGCGTGGGTGCCGTGGCTGAAGTTGAAGCGGGCCACGTTCATGCCCGCCTCGATCAGCGCGACGAGCTGTTCATGGGAGTCGACCGCGGGGCCGAGAGTACAGACGATTTTCGAACGGCGCATGGGGCGATCCTATCGGTTTGTTTCGCTCCGGAATATTCCGTCTGGCGGAAGGTACAAATGGGCGGGCCGGTGCTCAGGTGTTCTTTCCGACCAGTGCATAGGTCTGTGTCGCGATCTCCAGTTCCTCGTCCGTCGGCACCACCGCGACCGCCACCCGCGCGGAGTCGGGCGAGACGATCCGCGGCCGGTCGCCGCGCACGGCGTTGCGCCCCGGGTCCACCGCGAGGCCCAGGCTCTCCAGGCCCGCGACGGCCGCCTCCCGCACCGGGGCCGCGTTCTCGCCGACCCCGGCCGTGAACGCCACGGCGTCCACCGTGCCGAGAACCGCGTAATAGGCGCCGATGTACTTCTTCAGCCGGTGCACGTAAATGTCGAAGGCGAGTGCGGCGGCTTCGTCGCCCTCGTCGATCCGCCGGCGGATCTCGCGCATGTCGTTGTCCCCGCACAGACCGAACAGACCGCTCCTCTTGTTGAGGAGAGTGTCGATCTCGTCCATGGACATTCCGCCAACGCGCGCCAAATGGAAGATGACCGCCGGATCCAAATCGCCGGAGCGCGTACCCATCACCAGTCCCTCCAAGGGCGTCAGCCCCATGGAGGTGTCCACGCACCGGCCGCCCCGCACGGCCGACGCGGACGCGCCGTTGCCCAGGTGGAGCACGATCACGTTGACGTCCTCGGGCGCCTTGCCCAGCAGCTCGGCGGTCGCCCGGGAGACGTACGCGTGCGAGGTGCCGTGGAAGCCGTAGCGGCGGATGCGGTGCCGGTCGGCGATCCTCGGGTCGATCGCGTAGCGCGCCGCCGACTCCGGCATGGTGGTGTGGAACGCCGTGTCGAACACCGCGACCTGCGGCAGGTCCGGGCGCAGCGCCCGCGCGGTGCGGATGCCGGTGAGGTTGGCCGGGTTGTGCAGGGGCGCGACCGGGATCAGCCGCTCGATCTCGGCGATCACCGCGTCGTCGATGACGGTGGGCTCGGTGAAGAACATCCCGCCGTGCACCACCCGATGCCCGATCGCGGCCAGGTCGGGGGAGTCCAGGCCCAGGCCGTCCCGGGCGAGCTCCTGCGCGACGGCCTTCAGCGCGGCGTCGTGGTCGGCGATCGGCCCGTCGGCCTCCCGGGCGTCCCCGCCGGCCGCCATCGGGGTGTGCTTCAGGCGGGAGGTCTGCTCGCCGATCCGCTCGACGAGGCCCGCCGCCAGCCGGCTGCTGTCGCGCATGTCGAGCAGCTGGTACTTCAGCGACGAGGAGCCGGAGTTGAGGACGAGGACGCGGGTGCCGGTCACTGCTGGGCTGCCTTCTCGAGCGGGGACTGGGCCTGGATCGCCGTGATGGCGACGGTGTTGACGATGTCCTGGACGAGGGCGCCCCGGGAGAGGTCGTTGACCGGCTTGCGCAGACCCTGCAGCACCGGGCCGACCGCGATCGCGCCGGCCGAGCGCTGCACGGCCTTGTAGGTGTTGTTGCCGGTGTTCAGGTCCGGGAAGATCAGCACGCTCGCCTGCCCGGCGACCTCCGAGCCCGGCAGCTTGGTCGCCGCGACGGTCGGCTCCACGGCCGCGTCGTACTGGATCGGCCCCTCGATCTTGAGGTCGGACCGGCGCTCGCGGACCAGCTCCGTCGCCTCGCGCACCTTGTCGACGTCCGCGCCGGAGCCGGACGTGCCGGTCGAGTACGACAGCATCGCGATCCGCGGCTCCACGCCGAACTGCTCGGCCGTCGCCGCCGACTGGATGGCGATGTCGGCCAGCTGCCGGGCGTCCGGGTCGGGATTCACCGCGCAGTCGCCGTAGACGAGGACCTTGTCCGCCAGGCACATGAAGAACACCGACGAGACGATCGACGCCTCCGGCTTGGTCTTGATGATCTCGAACGCGGGCCGGATCGTGGCCGCCGTGGAGTGCACCGACCCCGACACCATGCCGTCGGCCAGGCCCTCCTGGACCATCAGCGTGCCGAAGTAGTTCACGTCGGCGACCACGTCGTGGGCCAGCTCCACGGTCACGCCCCGATGGGCGCGCAGCGTCGCGTACCGCTCGGCGAAGCGGTCGCGCAGCTCGCTGGTCGCCGGGTCGATCAGCTCGCAGTCGCCGAGGTCGATGCCGAGGTCGGCGGCCTGCTTGCGGATCCGGTCGACCGGGCCCAGCAGCGTCAGGTCGCACACCCCGCGGCGCAGCAGCACCTCCGCCGCGTGCAGCACCCGCTCCTCGGTGCCCTCCGGCAGCACGACCCGCCGCCGGTCCGCGCGGGCCCGCTCCAGCAGCTTGTGCTCGAACATCATCGGCGTGACCCGGTCGCTGCTCGGCGCCGAGACCCGCCGCAGCAGGTCGGTGGTGTCGACGTACCGCTCGAATAGGCCGAGCGCGGTCTCCGCCTTGCGCGGGGTGGCCGCGTTCAGCTTGCCCTCCAGGGAGAACAGCTGCTCGGCGGTGGGGAAGCTGTTGCCGGGCACCGACAGCACCGGCGTGCCCGGGGCGAGCCGGTCCGCGAGGGCGAGGATGGCGTCGCCCGGCACCTCGTCGAGGGTGAGCAGCACCCCGGCGATCGGCGGGGTGCCGGCGCTGTGCGCGGCCAGCGAGCCCACCACCAGGTCGGCCCGGTCGCCCGGGGTGACGACCAGGCAGCCGGGGGTCAGGGCGGCCAGGAAGTTCGGCAGCATCGCCCCGCCGAACACGAAGTCCAGCGCGTCCCGCGCCAGCCCCGAGTCGTCGCCGAGCACCACCCGCGCGCCGAGCGCGTGGCCGATCTGGGCGACGGTCGGCGCGGACAGCGCGGGCTCGTCGGGCAGCACCCAGCAGGGCACCGGCAGCCGGCCGGCGAGCCGCTCGGCGAGGGCCTCCCGGTCCTCGCGGGCCACCCGGTTGGCGACCATGGCGAGGACGTCGCAGCCCAGGCCGTCGTAGGCGCGGAAAGCGTTGCGGGTCTCGGCCAGCACCGACTCGGCGCTCTGCTTGCGGCCGCCGACCACCGGGACCACCGACGCGCCGAACTCGTTGGCCAGCCGGGCGTTCAGGGACAGCTCGTCCGGGAGCTGGGTGTCGGCGAAGTCGGTGCCGAGGACGAGCACCACGTCGTAGTCCCGGGCGACCAGGTGGAACCGCTCGACCAGCGTGGACACCAGTTCGTCGGTGCCCTGCTCGGCCTGGAGGACGGAGGCCTCCCGGTAGTCCATGCCGTAGACGGTCGCCGGGTCCTGGGACAGCCGGTAGCGCGCGCGCAGCAGGTCGAACAGCCGGTCCGGGCCGTCGTGGACGAGCGGACGGAACACGCCCACCCGGTCGACCTGCCGGGTCAGCAGTTCCATGACCCCCAGCTCCACGACCTGGCGGCCGTCGCCGCGGTCGATGCCGGTGACGTACACGCTGCGCGTCACGTGAGCTCTCCGTTCCCTCTCCGTCACAAAAATCGCCCACCGGGGCGAGCAGAACCCTCTTGACAGTACCCCCGGGCACAGTTAAGGCGCCCGTCAGTGCCGCTCCGGCGGCCCGCCGCACCGGCCCGGCGGGCATGAAAGAATCGGTCGCGGCTCACCGGTACCCACAGCGAGCAGGAGACACAGCACGATGCGCATCGGAGTTCTCACCGCAGGCGGCGACTGCCCCGGCCTGAACGCAGTGATCCGGTCGGTCGTGCACCGAGCGGTCGATCACTACGGCGACGAGGTGATCGGCTTCGAGGACGGCTACGCGGGCCTGCTGGACGGCCGTTACCGCGGCCTCGACCTCAACGCGGTCAGCGGCATCCTGGCGCGCGGCGGCACCATCCTCGGCTCCTCCCGGCTGGAGCGCGACCGGCTGCGCGAGGCCTGCGAGAACGCCTCCGACATCGTCCGGGACTTCGGCATCGACGCCCTCATCCCGATCGGCGGCGAGGGCACCCTGACCGCCGCGCGCATGCTGTACGACGCGGGCCTGCCGGTCGTCGGCGTCCCGAAGACGATCGACAACGACATCTCCTCCACGGACCGCACCTTCGGCTTCGACACCGCCGTCGGCGTCGCCACCGAGGCGATGGACCGCCTGAAGACGACCGCCGAGTCCCACCAGCGCGTGATGGTCGTCGAGGTCATGGGCCGCCACGCCGGCTGGATCGCCCTGGAGTCCGGCATGGCCGCCGGCGCCCACGGCATCTGCCTGCCGGAACGCCCCTTCAACCCGGCCGACCTGGTCACGATGGTCGAGGAGCGCTTCTCCCGCGGCAAGAAGTTCGCCGTCATCTGCGTCGCCGAGGGCGCCCACCCCGCCGAGGGCACCATGGACTACGGCAAGGGCGAGATCGACCAGTTCGGCCACGAGCGCTTCCAGGGCATCGGCACGGCGCTGGCGTACGAGCTGGAGAAGCGGCTCGGCAAGGAGGCCCGCCCGGTCATCCTCGGCCACGTCCAGCGCGGCGGCACCCCCACGGCCTACGACCGCGTCCTCGCCACCCGCTTCGGCTGGTACGCGGTGGAGGCGGCGCACCGGGGCGAGTTCGGGCGGATGACCGCGCTGCGCGGCACCGACATCGTGATGGTGCCGCTGGCGGAGGCGGTGACCGAGCTGAAGACGGTCCCCAAGGACCGCATGGACGAGGCGGAGTCGGTCTTCTAGGAACCGGGTTCCCGGGAGCCGTGCGGGCCCGGGGCACCCTTCGCCCCGGCCGTCGACCAGAAGGTCCCCACGATCCCGTCGAGGTACGCGCGTCCCGCGGCGCTGGAGTCGGCGGTGCCGCCGCCCCAGCTCAGGGTGGCGGCCATGTGCCCCTGGTAGTCCTGGTGCAGTTCCTGGAGGGTGTCCTCCAGGACCCGCCGGTCCAGCGGCACGATCCGCGCCACCGGACGCACGTACGCCTGCCAGCGGGACTGAACGGCCCGGCGCAGCAGTTCGGCGAGCTGCGCCTCCCGGCCGGTGACGGTCACCAGGTCCGGCAGCGACAGCGCGAGCACCCCGGCGAGGGCGGCCGTCTGCCGCTCGGTGCCGCGCCACGGCCCGCCCTCCTCCGCCCGCAGGTACGCGGCGAGCGACAGCCCGGCCGCCCGGGCGACGTCCTCCGGGGCCAGGGAGCGGGCGACGCGGTGCTCACGCAGGGTCCGGGGCCGGCCGATCAGTTCACCGGGGGAGCACCACAACACCCCCGCGAGCGCGGTGAGTTCGGAGCTGCCCGGGGTGAGTGCGCCGCGCTCCCAGGCCATCACCAGGTCCGGGGTGGCGTGGGCGAGGCCGTAGGAGACCCGCAGACCGTGGGCGACGTGGTCGGGGCCCATGCCGAGTGCCGCGCGCAGGCGCCGGGCGGCGAGGCCGTCGAACGGCGGGCCCGGCGGGGGCGGTGGGGGCGGGTGGGGTGAGGGTCGGTGCACGGGGCCACCGTAGGGGCGCCCCCGGGGGGTGACTACGGTCCGTTCCGCCACAATCACCGCTTGGAGGAACGTACGGCGGCGCGTGGCGAGCGGCGGGGGGTGCGCGCCCCGCGCGTCAGCGTCCGGCCCCGGCCCCCGGCACCCAGCGGTACACCAGCTCCGGCCGCCCCACCTGCCCGTACAGCGGCTTGCGTTCGGCGCGGCCCGCCTCCACCAGGTGCTCCAGGTAGCGGCGGGCGGTGATCCGGGAGATGCCCACCGCCTCGGCGACCCCGGCCGCCGTCATCCCCTCCGCCGCCCGGCGCACCGCTGCGGTCACCCGCTCCAGCGTCGGCCCGCTCAGCCCCTTGGGCAGCGCCACCGGACCGGGGGCGCGCAGGGCCGCCAGCGCCCGGTCCACCTCGTCCTGGCCGCTCGCCTCGCCGGCCGCGCCGCGGAACTCGGCGTAGCGCACCAGCCGGTCCCGCAGCGTCGCGAAGGTGAAGGGCTTGAGCACGTACTGCACGACGCCCAGGGAGACGCCCTCGCGCACCACGGTCAGGTCGCGCGCGGAGGTCACCGCTATGACGTCCGCGTGGTACCCGGCCGCCCGCAGCGAGCGCGCCAGGTGCAGGCCGTGCCCGTCCGGCAGGTGCAGGTCGAGCAGCAGCAGGTCGACCTCCGTGCGGTCCAGCATCCGCCGGGCCTCCGCGCCGGTGTGCGCCTTCCCGACCGCGACGAAGCCCGGCACCCGGCCCACGTACAGCACGTGCGCGTCCGCGGCCACCGGGTCGTCCTCGACGACCAGGACCCGGATCGGCTCCTCACCCGTCACGCGCCGCCTCCCCTCACCCGCGCGGCGGGGACGGCCGCCCGCAGCGGCAGCCGCACCACGAACTCGGCACCGCCCCCTTCGGCCCCGGCCACCGACAGGTCCCCCGCGTGCCGGTGCACGGCCTGCCGCACCAGGGCGAGCCCCAGGCCCCGGCCCCCCGGACCGGACGGCTTGGTGGAGAAGCCGCGCTGGAAGACCAGGTCGGTGTGGTCGCCGTCCACCCCGGGCCCGGTGTCGGCGACCTTCAGCACCAGCTCCCCGCCGGCACCGCGAGCCCCGGCCGTCGGCTCCGTCGCGTACGCCGTCACCGTGATGCGGGCCCGGGTGCTGCCCTGGGCCGCGTCCACCGCGTTGTCGATGAGGTTGCCGAGGATCGTCACCAGGTCACGGGCCGACAGGCTCTCCGGGAGCACGCCGTCGTCGAGGCGGCTGTCCCCGGACACCACCAGCTCCACGCCCCGCTCGTTGGCCTGGGCCGTCTTGCCCAGCAGCAGGGCGGCCAGCACCGGTTCGCTCACCGCCGCGACCACCTGGTCGGTGAGCGCCTGCGCCAGCTCCAGTTCGGCCGTGGCGAAGTCGACCGCCTCCTCGGCGCGGCCCAGCTCGATCAGGGAGACCACCGTGTGCAGGCGGTTGGCCGCCTCGTGGGCCTGGGAGCGCAGGGCCTGGGTGAAGCCCCGCTCGGAGTCCAGCTCGCCCATGAGGGACTGCAGCTCGGTCACGTCCCGCAGGGTCGCGACGGTGCCGCGGCGCTCACCGCCCGACACCGGGGAGGTGTTGACCACCAGCACCCGGTCGGCCGTCAGGTGCACCTCGTCCACCCGCGGCTCCGACGACAGCAGCGCCCCGGTCAGCGGCGCGGGCAGCCCGAGGCCCGCCACCGAGCTGCCGACCACGTCGCCCGCCACGCCCAGCAGCTCCCGCCCGCCGTCGTTGATCAGCGCCACCCGGAACTGCCCGTCCAGCATCAGCAGTCCCTCGCGCACCGCGTGCAGGGCCGCCTGGTGGTAGTCGTGCATGCGGCTCAGCTCGGTCGCGTTCATGCCGTGGGTGTGGCGCCGCAGCCGGGCGTTGACGACGTACGTCCCCACCGCGCCCAGGGCCAGCGCGCCCGCCGCCCAGCCGACCAGCGCCGTCACCTGGCCGCGCACCCGCTCGCTGATCGCCTCGACCTTGATGCCGGCGCTGACCAGGCCGACGATCCGCTTGTCGTCGTCCTCGACCGGGGTGACGGCGCGGACCGAGGCGCCGAGGGTGCCGGTGTAGGTCTCGGTGAACGTCTCGCCGCGCAGCGCGCGCCCGGTGTTGCCCAGGAAGTGCCGGCCTATCTCCGACGGGACCGGGTGCGTCCAGCGGATGCCGCGCGGGTCCATGATCGTGACGAAGTCGACGTCCGTGTCCCGCATGACGCGCAGCGCGTACGGCTGGAGTTCCGCGGTGGGGTGCGGGGTGCGGATCGCCGCGCGGACCGAGGGGGAGTCCGCCACCGCCCGGGCCACCGCCGTCGCCTGCCGGCCCGCCGCGTCCTGCGCCTGCCGCTGGTCGCTGACGTACATGAACAGCGCGTACCCCGCGACGACGACCGCGATGAGCACGGCCTGCACGGCGAACAGCTGGCCTGCCAGGCTGCGGGGCCGGGGGACGGGGATGCGCATGGAGGCCAGTGTGCCCTGACCTCCGCCGCGCACCGAACGGCCTAGGGGGTGTCTTGCCGATCACGCCGGGCTCGCGGCGTCTGGCACCGCACCTCGCCGCGTTGTCGTCGGTTGCCGATGCTCCGCATCGCCGCCCTCCTCCGCCTTGCGATGCACGGCGCCAGACGCCGCTCCCTGATCCGGCCTGATCGACAAGACACCCCCTAGGGCGTGACCTGCGTGACCCGGCCCCCGGCATGAACTCAATGAACGGAAGGGTGACCGCCCTCACAGGGGCCGACATAGTCACGGCTATCCCCCACAGCCCGGACGTGAGCCGCACGCCGGTGATGCCGACGAAGACGTCAAGGAGGGCAGCCGTGGCCGCCAGCACCCCCGATACGGCACCAGCCGCTCCCGCCGCCCGGCGGGACCGCACCCACTACCTGTACATCGCGGTGATCGTCGCGGTCGCCATCGGCATCGTCGTCGGCCTCGCCGCTCCCGACTTCGCCGTGGAGCTGAAGCCGATCGGCACCGGGTTCGTGAACCTGATCAAGATGATGATCTCGCCGATCATCTTCTGCACGATCGTGCTGGGCATCGGGTCGGTCCGCAAGGCCGCCAAGGTCGGTGCCGTCGGCGGCATCGCGCTGTCCTACTTCCTGGTCATGTCGCTGGTCGCGCTCGCCATCGGCCTGGTCGTCGGCAACATCCTGGAGCCCGGCAGCGGGCTCGCCGTCACCGACGCCGTGAAGGAGACCGGCCAGGCGCAGGTCTCGCCGGAGGCCAAGGACACCACCGAGTTCCTGCTCGGCATCATCCCCACCACGATCGTGTCCGCGTTCACCGAGGGCGAGGTGCTGCAGACCCTGCTGATCGCCCTGCTCTGCGGCTTCGCGCTGCAGGCCATGGGCAGCGCCGGGCGGCCGGTCCTGCGCGGTGTCGAGCACATCCAGCGGCTGGTCTTCCGCGTCCTGGCCATGATCATGTGGGCGGCCCCGATCGGTGCCTTCGGCGCCATGGCCGCGGTCGTCGGCTCGGCCGGCGTGGACGCGCTCAAGAGCCTCGCCGTGCTGATGCTCGGCTTCTACCTGACCTGCTTCCTCTTCGTGTTCGTCGTCCTCGGCGCGCTGCTGCGGGTGGTCGCCGGGCTGAACGTGCTCACCTTCTTCAAGTACCTGGGCCGTGAGTTCCTGCTGATCCTGTCCACCTCCTCCTCCGAGTCGGCGCTGCCGCGCCTGATCGCGAAGATGGAGCACCTGGGCGTCAGCAAGCCCGTCGTCGGCATCACCGTGCCGACCGGCTACTCCTTCAACCTCGACGGCACCATGATCTACATGACCATGGCGTCCCTGTTCATCGCCGACGCCATGGGTACGCCGATGTCGGTCGGCGAGCAGATCCCGCTGCTGCTGTTCCTGCTGGTGGCCTCGAAGGGCGCCGCCGGTGTCACCGGCGCGGGCCTGGCGACCCTGGCCGGCGGTCTGCAGTCGCACAAGCCGGCCCTGGTGGACGGCATCGGCCTGATCGTCGGCATCGACCGCTTCATGAGCGAGGCCCGCGCGCTGACCAACTTCGCGGGCAACGCCATCGCGACCGTGCTGGTCGGCACCTGGACCAAGGAGATCGACAAGGAGCGCGTCGGACGCGTCCTCGCCGGTGACCTCCCCTTCGACGAGAAGACCCTGCTCGACGAGCACACCGGGACACCCGCCACGGACGCCCCCGAGCAGCGGGAAGGCGGCGAGAAGGAACTCGCCCGAGCCTGACCCCCCCCGGTCCCCGGTCCCCGGAATCCCGGGCGCGCCCGCCCCTTCCCGGCCCCGATGCCCGGTCCCTCCCGACTCCGGATGCCCGGCCCCGCCTGAACCGGGGCCGGGCATCCGGCTCTTCCGTCGTCCGGGAACGGGGTCACCGGGGCAGCGCCCCGCTCACCTCCGTCACCAGGGCCGAAGCCGCCGCCGCGGGGACGCCCGCCGCCGTCAGGACCGTGACCGCCGCCGAGCGACCCGCCTCGTGCGTGCTCAGGAGGCCGTCGTTCACCGCCTCCATCAGGGCGAACAGGATCTGTTCGTGCACATACGCCAGGGCCGGCGCGGGCAGGGCCGAGGCGAAGACGCCCTCGTCGAGGCCCTGCTGGAGCAGGCGCACGCTGTTCGCCCGCACGGGGGAGAGGCGTTCGCGGATGCCCTGCATGGTGACCGTGCGCTGGGCCAGCGCGACCAGCAGGCGGTAGCGGTCGGCGATCTCCCACACCGACAGCACGGAGCGGGCCACCGCCTCGGCCGGGTCGGCCACGCCCTCGCGGCCCGCGGCGTGCGCGGCGGCCAGCGCCTCCACCGCGTCGTCGACCAGCGTGCTGATCAGCGCCTCCCGGCTCGGGAAGTGGCCGTACACCGTGCGCCGCACGACACCGGCGGCGCGCGCGATCTGGTCCATGGACGCGTCGGGGTCGCGCAGCAGCTCGGCGAGGGCGACGTCGAGGATGCGGCGCCGGTTGAGGTCGGCGCGGCTGGTGTTACCCGTGGTCATGACGGCCATTGTGCCCGTCCGTGGCCGAGGCTCCCCTTCCGGTGCCCTCCGCCCTCCTCCGGCGGGCTGCCGCTCCCACCCCTCGACTTGCACAGTCCTGTGCAACGGGCGTATATTGCACAGTGTTGTGCAATTACACACTGGTGTGCACTCATCGGCGGCACCCCGCCGTGTACCCGTATCGAGGAAGGCGATCCCTGCCATGCGACTCGTCGCGAAGGAACCGGTCGAGAGGATGGACGGGCCCTACGCCCGGCGCTGGTGGGCCCTGCTCGTCCTCTGCCTGAGCCTGCTGATCATCGTCATGGCGAACACCGCCCTGACGGTCGCCGCGCCGGACATGACCGCCGACCTGGGCCTGTCCAGCGCCGACCTGCAGTGGGTCATCGACGGCTACACCGTCCCGTACGCGGCGCTGATGCTGCTGCTCGGCGCGATCGGTGACAAGTACAGCCGGCGCGGGGCGCTGGTCCTCGGGCTCCTGGTGTTCGCCGGCGGGTCCGTCGGCGGCTGGCTGGCCGGCAGTTCGACGCAGGTCATCGCGGCGCGCGCGGTGATGGGCGTCGGCGCGGCGCTCATCATGCCCGCCACGCTCTCCCTGCTCGCCGCGACCTTCCCGCGCGCCGAGCGCGCCAAGGCCATCACCCTGTGGACCGCCACCGCCGGCCTCGCCATCGCCGCCGGCCCGCTGGTCGCCGGGGCGCTCCTGGAGAACCACGGCTGGTCCTCCACCTTCCTCATCAACGTGCCGGTCGCGGCCGTCGCCCTGGTCGGCGCCTTCGTCCTCGTCCCGCCGTCCCGGGCCGGCCACCACGACCGCATCGACTACGTCGGCGGACTGCTGTCGGTGGTCTGGATCGGCTCGCTCGTCTACATGATCATCGAGGGGCCGCACTTCGGCTGGGGCGCCAAGGCCGTCACCGCGGCGGTCGTCGCGGGCGTGGGCCTGGCCGCGTTCGTCCTGTGGGAGCTGCGCCACCCGCACCCCGTGCTGGACGTGCGCCGCTTCGCCGACCGCCGCTTCGCGGGCTCCAACCTCGCCGTGGCCCTGTTCTTCCTCGCCGTCTTCGGCGCCTTCTACTACCTGACCCAGCACCTGCAGTTCGTCCTCGGCTACGACGCCTTCGACACCGGCCTGCGCATGCTGCCGCTGGCCGGCGCGGTCTTCGTCGGTTCGGCCCTCACCGGCTACCTCACCCCGCGGGTCGGCATGAAGTGGACGGTCACCGCGGGCATGGTCGGCGGCACGGTCGCCCTGGCCCTGCTCACCCGGGTCGACGCGGGTGCGTCGTACGGCGACTTCGTCGCCCCGCTCATCGTGCTGGGCCTGGCCATCGGCCTCGCCCTGTCGCCCTGCACCGACGCCATCATGGGCTCCTTCCCGGAGTCCGAGCTGGGCGTCGGCGGCGCCGTGAACGACACCTCGCTGGAGCTCGGCGGCTCCCTCGGCATCGCGATCCTCGGCTCCCTGCTCGGTACGTCGTACTCCGACCACCTCGGGGACGCGGCCCGGGGCGCCGACCTGCCCGCCGGCACCCTCGCCACCGCCCAGGACTCCGTGGGCGCCGGGTACGCCGTCGCCGAGGGCGTCGGGCAGAAGGCGCAGCAGCTGGCGGCGCGGGCCGCGCAGGCCACCGACCCGCAGCAGGCGGCCCAGCTGAAGGGCCAGGCCGAGCACCTGGCCGGGGCCGCCCGGCAGATGACCGACGCGGTCGCCTCCTCCTTCTCCGACGCGGTCGCCCACACCAGCCTGGTCGGCGCGGTGATCCTCGGCGCCGGCACGCTCCTGGTCGCCCTGCTGCTGCCCCGCAAGGCCCGCCAGGAGGACACGAGCCGGGAGGACACGGCCGACGCGGCGCGGGCCGGGCACGCGGACCCGGGCGCGACGCGGGACGGGGGCCGGAACGAGGACCCGGACCAGGACGGGAACGAGGATCCGGACCAGGACGGGAACGCGGACCCGGACGAGGACCGGCGTGACGGCGCCGCGTCCGGCGAGCGGTCCGGCTCCGCCCACCGCCGCTGAAACGACCGGTCCCGGCCGTCCCCGCGTCCGCCCTTGCGTTGACGTCGGCGTCAAGTCGTACCGTCGGGGACATGCGAATCGGCGAACTGGCCGCACGGACCGGCACCACGACGCGGACGCTGCGCTACTACGAGTCGCGCGGTCTGTTGCCCGCGCGGCGCGACGACCTGGGACACCGGACCTACGACGAGGGCGACGTGCGGCTGCTGCGGCAGATCCGCACGCTCCAGGACTTCGGGTTCGACCTGGAGGAGACGCGGCCGTTCGTGGAGTGCCTGCGGGCCGGACACCCGGAGGGCGACTCCTGTCCGGCCTCGCTGGCGGTCTACCGGCGCAAGCTCGCCGAACTCGACTCGCTGATCGGGGAGTTGCAGGCGGTGCGGGCCACGATCGCCGTGCGGCTGGCGTCGACCGACGGCGAGCCACCGTTGTGCGAACTGGGAGGGCAGGAACTGTGAGCGTGACCGAGGTGACGGACGCCGATTTCGCGGCGCAGGTGATCGACGCGGAATTGCCGGTGCTGGTGGAGTTCACCGCCGACTGGTGCCCGCCGTGCCGGCAGATGGGGCCGGTGCTCAAGGCCCTCGCCGCCGAGGAGGGGGACCGGCTGAAGGTCGTCCAGCTGAACGTGGACGCCAATCCGGCGACCACCAACCACTACAAGGTGCTCTCCATGCCGACCTTCATGGTCTTCCGGGCCGGGGAGCCGGTGAAGGCCATGGTGGGCGCCCGGCCCAAGCGGCGGCTGCTGGCGGAGATCGAGGACGCCCTCTGAGGCACCCCCGTCCTTCCCGGGCCGGGACGAAAGGAATCCCCCGGGCGCAATTGCGCCCGGGGGATTCCTTTGCGTATATTGAATGGTTCGCGACTTCGGATAATGCCGGTCGCGGAGAAGTTCAGTGACCACAGTATATCCGGCCGGGAGCGGAATTGTCAAACACCGAATTTCCAGACGGTGAAATGCGGGACGAGCAGGAATTCATCGACGACCTGTACACGCGCGTGGACGCCCTGCGCCAGAACACCGAGACCGGGGTCACGGACGCGCTCGCCCAGGGCAACACCCCCATGCAGGCCCGCCTCGAACGGGACATCCTGGTCGCCGAGCGCTCCGGGCTGCTGGCCGCGCTGAACGCCGTCGACGGCTCGCTGTGCTTCGGCCGGATCGACCTGACCTCCGGCACCACCCACCACATCGGCCGCATCGGGCTGCGCACCGACGACGCCGACCGCACCCCGGTCCTCATCGACTGGCGCGCCGACGTCGCCCGCCCGTTCTACCTGGCCACCGGCCACACCCCGCTGGGCCTGCGCCGCCGCCGGCACATCAGCACCCAGGGCCGCCGGGTCACCGCCCTGCACGACGAGATCCTCGACCTCGGCGACGCCACCCGCACCGGCTACGAGGACCCGAGCGGCGACGCCGTGCTGCTCGCCGCGCTCGACTCCGCGCGCACCGGCCGGATGGGCGACATCGTGCAGACCATCCAGGCCGAGCAGGACGAGATCATCCGGGCGCCGCACCGGGGCGTGCTCGTCGTCGAGGGCGGCCCCGGCACCGGCAAGACCGCCGTCGCCCTGCACCGGGCCGCCTACCTCCTCTACGAGCACCGCGAACTGCTCGCCAAGCGGGCCGTGCTCATCGTCGGGCCCAACCCCGCCTTCCTCGGCTACATCGGCGAGGTGCTGCCCTCCCTCGGCGAGACCGGCGTGCTCCTCGCGACCGTCGGCGAGCTGTACCCGGGGGTGCGCGCGACGGCGGTCGACACCCCGGAGGCGGCCGCCGTGAAGGGCCGCGCCGAGATGGCCGACGTCCTCGCCGCCGTCGTCCGCGACCGCCAGTCCCTGCCCGACCCGGTCCTCACCGTCGAGCACGACCGCGAGGTCCTGATGCTCGACGACGGCCTGGTCAACGTCGCCCGTGAACGCACCCGCGCCACCGGGCTGCCCCACAACGTGGCGCGCGAGCACTTCGAGGGCCACGTCCTCAACACCCTCACCGAGCTGTACGCCGAGCGGGTCGGCACCGACCCCTACGACGGCTCCAGCCTGCTCGATCCGAGCGACCTCACCCAGATCCGCGACGAACTCGCCGAGAACCCGGCGGTCCGGTCGGCCGTCGACCAGCTGTGGCCGGTGCTCAGCCCGCAGCGGCTGGTCGCCGACTTCCTCGCCGCCCCCGAGGGGTACCTCGACGACGCGGACGCCGCCGCCGTGCGCCGCCCGGTGACCCGTGCCTGGACCGTGGCCGACGTGCCGCTGCTCGACGAGGCCGCCGAACTCCTCGGCGAGGACGACCGCGCCGCCCGGGACCGCGCCGAGCGCGAGCGCTCCGCCCAGGTGGCCTACGCGCAGGGCGTGCTGGACGTCTCCTACGCCTCACGCACCTACGAGTTCGAGGACAAGGAGGAGGACGACCCCGAGGGGTCCGAGGTGCTGTCCGCGCACGACATCATCGACGCCGAACGCTTCGCCGAGCGGCACGAGGAGGCCGACCACCGCAGCGCCGCCGAGCGCGCCGCGGCCGACCGCACCTGGGCCTTCGGGCACATCATCGTCGACGAGGCGCAGGAGCTGTCCCCGATGGCCTGGCGGCTGCTGATGCGGCGCAGCCCCACCCGGTCCATGACGCTGGTCGGCGACCCCGTGCAGACCGCCGAGGCGGCCGGCGTCGGCTCCTGGGAGGACATCCTCCAGCCGTACGTGCAGGACCGCTGGGAGCACGCCCGGCTCGGCGTCAACTACCGCACCCCGGCCGAGATCATGGCGGTCGCCGCGGCGGTCGTGCGCGCCGAGCACCCCGGCTTCGAGCCGCCCGGCTCGGTGCGCTCCACGGGCGTATGGCCCTGGGCGCGCGCCACCGACGACCTGCCCGGCGCGGTCGCCAAGGCCGTCGAGGAGCTGACCCCCGCCGAGGGACGGCTCGCGGTGATCGCCCCGCGCGACCTGCACCGCCGGCTCGCCGCCCGGCTGGACGGCGTGACCGCGGGCGCCGAACCCGACCTGACCCGCACGGTGGTGCTGCTCGACCCCCGTCAGTCCAAGGGCCTGGAGTTCGACTCCGTGCTGGTGGTGGAGCCCGCCGCGTACGACACCAGCGACCTGTACGTGGCCCTGACCCGGGCCACCCAGCGGCTCGGCGTCGTCCACACCGGAGAACTGCCCCCGGCCCTGGCCGACGCGCTCGCCTAGCGGGTGGGGCGGGTGAGGGACGGCCCGGGAGCGGGTGCGTGTGCTCCCGGGCCGTCCCGGGCCCGTCAGGCGGGGCGCAGCCAGACCGTCGCGAGCGGGGGCAGGGTCAGCCGGATGCTCGCCGGGAGGCCGTGCCACGGGTGGGGCTCCGGCTTGACCGGGTGCGGGTTGGTGACGTCGCTGCCGCCGTAGCGGGCCCCGTCGGTGTTCAGGACCTCGTGCCAGGCCGGCACGTCGTCGGGGACGCCGAGGCGGTAGTCGGGGCGCACCACGGCGGCGAAGTTGCTGACCGCGAGCAGCGGGTTGCGGTCGGCGTCGTAGCGCAGGAACGCGATGACGTTGTCCTCGGACGCGTCGCCCGTCACCCACTGGAAGCCGGCCGGTTCGGTGTCCTGCTCCCACAGGGCCGGGGTGTCGCGGTAGACCCCGTTGAGGTCGCGGACCAGGTCCCGCACGCCGCGGTGGTCGGCCTCGGCGCCGTAGGCCGGGTCGAGCAGCCACCAGTCCGGGCCGTGCGCCTCGGACCACTCGGCGCCCTGGGCGAACTCCTGGCCCATGAACAGAAGTTGCTTGCCCGGGTGGGACCACATGTAGCCGAGGTAGGCGCGGTGGCCGGCGCGCTGCTGCCACCAGTCGCCCGGCATCTTCGACACCAGCGAACCCTTGCCGTGGACCACCTCGTCGTGCGAGATCGGCAGCACGTAGTTCTCGCTGTACGCGTACACCATCGAGAACGTCATCTCGTGGTGGTGGTACTTGCGGTGCACCGGCTCGTGGCTCATGTACTGCAGCGAGTCGTGCATCCAGCCCATGTTCCACTTCAGCCCGAAGCCCAGCCCGCCGAAGCCGCTCGGGCCCCGGTGGTGGGTGGCCCGGGTGACGCCGTCCCACGCGGTGGACTCCTCGGCGATGGTCACCACGCCCGGGCAGCGCCGGTACACGGTGGCGTTCATCTCCTGCAGGAACGCCACCGCGTCCAGGTTCTCCCGGCCGCCGTGCTCGTTGGGCGTCCACTGGCCCGGCTCGCGCGAGTAGTCGAGGTAGAGCATCGAGGCGACCGCGTCCACGCGCAGCCCGTCGATGTGGAACTCCTGGCACCAGTACACCGCGTTGGCGACCAGGAAGTTGCGCACCTCGCGGCGCCCGAAGTCGAACTCCAGCGTGCCCCAGTCGGGGTGGGCCGCCCGCAGCGGGTCCTCGTGCTCGTACAGCGGGCGCCCGTCGAACTCGGCCAGCGCCCACGCGTCGCGCGGGAAGTGCGCCGGCACCCAGTCCATCAGGACGCCGATGCCGGCCTGGTGGAGCCGGTCGACCAGGTACCGGAAGTCGTCCGGGGTGCCGAGCCGGGCCGTCGGCGCGTAGAAGCCGGTGACCTGGTAGCCCCAGGAGCCGCCGAAGGGGTGCTCGGCGACCGGCATCAACTCGACGTGCGTGAAGCCGAGTTCCTTCACGTAGGCGGGCAGCTGCTCGGCGAGCTGGCGGTACGTCAGACCGGGCCGCCAGGACGGCAGGTGGACCTCGTAGATGGACAACGGCGCCTCGTGCGCGGGGCGTTCGGCGCGCCGCGCCAGCCACTCGGCGTCGTCCCACTCGTACTGCGAGGACGTCACGATCGACGACGTGGCCGGCGGCACCTCGGTACGCCGGGCCATCGGGTCGGCGCGCAGGGTGTGCGAGCCGTCGGGCCGCGCGATGTCGAACTTGTACAGCTCGCCCTCGCCGATCCCGGGCACGAACAGCTCCCACACGCCCGAGGAGCCCAGCGAGCGCATCGGATGACCGGTGCCGTCCCAGAAGTTGAAGGTGCCGGCCACCCGCACGCCGCGCGCGTTCGGCGCCCACACCGAGAAGCGGGTGCCGCGCACGCCCTCGTGGGTCATCGGGTGGGCCCCGAGCACCGTCCACAGGTCCTCGTGCCGGCCCTCGCCGATCAGGTGCAGGTCCAGCTCGCCGAGCGTGGGCAGGAAGCGGTAGGCGTCCTCGACCTCCTGGACCGTGTCCTCGTACGTCACCAGGAGCCGGTAGGCCGGCACCTCGCGCAGCGGCAGCACGCCGGAGAAGAACCCGTCGCCCTCGTCGTGCAGGTCGGCCCGCACCTCACCGGCCAGCACGGCGACCGCCCGCGCGTACGGCCGGAACGCCCGGAAGACGACCCCGTCCTCCACCGGGTGGGCGCCGAGCAGCCCGTGCGGGTCGTGGTGCGTCCCGGTCAGCAACCGGTCGCGGTCGTAGGCGGTGAGCGCGGGCGGGGCGGTGGCCTCGACGGGGGTGGGCTCGGCCGCGACCGCCGGAGCGGGTGCCGGCCCGTCCGTCACGGCGGGCACCGACTCCGCCGCGACGGCCGGCGCCGGCTCGGCCGCGGTGGGCACGGGCTCCGGTGCCACGGCCGGCGTGGCCGCCACGGCCGGCGTGGCCGCCACGGCCGGCGTGGCCGCCACGGCCGTGGCCTTCCTGGCCGTCGCCGTCTTCCTGGCCGTCGCCGCCTTCTTGGCCGTCGTCTGCTTGACCGGCGCGGCCTTCCTGGTCGCCGTCGTCTGCTTGACCGGCGCCGCCTTCTCGACCGGCACCGTCTTCTCGACCGGCGTCGTCTTCTCGACCGGCGTCGTCTTCTTGGCCGGTGCGGCCTTCTTCGCCGTCGTCGCCTTCTTCGCGGGGGCCTTCTTGGCCGGGGCCTTCTTCACGGCCGCCTGCCCGACGGCCGTCTCCTCGGCCGCGGGCACCTTCGCGGCGGGCGCCTTCCCGGTGGCGGCCTCCTTCACCGCGGCGGCCTTCCTGGCGGCGGTCTCCTTCACGGCGGCCGTCGTCCGGGCGGCCGTCTCCTTCACCGCGGCGGCCTTCCTGGCGGCGGTCTCCTTCACGGCGGCCGTCGTCCGGGCGGCCGTCTCCTTCACCGCGGCCGTCCCCTTGGCGGCCTTGGCGGCCTTGGCGGCCGCCTGCTTCGCCACCGCCGCCGTCCCGGCGACCGGATCCGTGGTCCTCGCCGCGGCCTTCTTCGCCGTCGTCGCCTTCTTCGCCGGGGGCTTCTTGACCGCCGCCTTCTGCGTGACCGCCTTCTTGGCCGCCGCCTTCTTGGCCGCCGCCTTCTTCACGGTCGCGGTCTCCCCGGCCGCCGCCTTCACGGCGGTCCGCTTCGCCGCCGTGGTGGTGGTCTTCGCGGCCGTCTTCCCGGCCGCGCGCGCGGGCGCCGCGGTCTTCGCCGTGGTCGTCTTCTTCGCGACCGCCGCCGTCTTCTTGGCGGCGGCCTTCTTCGTGACCGCCTTCTTCGCCACCGCCTGCTCGGCACTCTCCGCCGGCACCGCGGAGCCCGCGGTCTTCGAGGGCTTCGCGGTCTTCGCCGGCTGCACGGCCTTCGCGATCTTCTCGGCTGTCTTCTTGACCGCCGCCTTCTTCGAGTCCTTCGGGTGCGAACCGCTGGACGAGGGGCTGGGAGTCACGGACGAAGCCTCCTGGGCGAAGCTGGGACGACGGCTGGGGAACGGCTAGGACGGGTCGGACGCGGCGAGCCGCCGCACCGCGGACAGCGGCACGGGGAGCCAGTCGGGGCGGTGACGGGCCTCGTAGACGACCTCGTACACGGCCTTGTCGGTCTCGAAGGCCCGCAGCAGCACCGGGTCGGTGCGCGGGTCCACGCCGGAGACCTCGGCGTATCCGGTGCAGTACGCGGCACGGCAGGCCGCCGCCCAGTCGGGCGCCGGGCTCTCCGCCGAGTGGGCCGCGTAGTCGAAGGAGCGCAGCATCCCCGCGACGTCCCGCTCGATCGGCTGGGGCATCCGCCGCTCGGCCAGCGGGCGGGCCGGTTCGCCCTCGAAGTCGATCAGCGACCACTCGCCGGACGCCGACCGCAGGCACTGCCCGAGGTGCAGGTCGCCGTGGACGCGCTGCGCGGTCCAGGTGTGGCCCTCGGCCGCGAGGTCGGCCAGTGCCGTGTAGGCGGTGCGCAGACCGGGTGCGTACGGCCGGAGCGCCGGGACGGCCTGCGCGGCCTGCTCCAGCCGCTCGATCATGCCGGCCACCAGCGGGTCCACGTGCGCGTGGCCCAGGGTGGTGGTGGGCAGGGCCCGGGCCAGCGCGGTGTGGACCTCGGCCGTGGCCCGCCCGAGCGCCCGCGCCTCCCTGGTGAAGTCCTCGTCCTTGGCGAGCCGGCGCAGCGCCAGCTCCCAGCCGTCCGCCGCGCCCTGCACGAACGGCTGGAGCACGCCGAGGACGTACGGCTCACCGCCGAGCTCGGCTTGCATCCACGCGGTCGGCGGCGGTACCCGGCGGCAGCCCTCGCGGGCCAGCGCCAGGGGCAGCTCCAGGTCCGGGTTGACGCCGGGCACCACGCGGCGCAGGAGCTTCAGGATGAACGTATCTCCATAGATGACGGACGAGTTCGACTGCTCGGCCGTCACGAGGCGGGGCACGAGCCCCGCCCGTATCTCCTGGGCCGGGTCCCGGTCGCAGCGCAGGGCGCCGATCCGCGCGCCGGAGCGCAGGGCCTCGAGCAGCACCTCGGCGGGCCGGGTGTCGTAGAGCGCGTCGTAGATCGTGGTGCCGGCCAGCGGTCCCTCGGTCACGTGGCCGATGAGCGCGGGCGCGAGGTGCGGGGGCAGGGCCTCGCGGGCGCCGATGAGCAGCTGGTAGCAGTCGCCGGGCGCCGTGCCCTGGTGCGGGGCCCCCTGGTGGGCGCGCACCAGCAGGTGGTGCAGGCCCAGCGGGCCGCCGGCCGGCAGCAGCTCGGTGGCCGCGACGAGCGAGAATCCCGTGACGGGCCGCCCCTTGCCGGCGAACCAGCGCTGCCGTGGCAGCCACTCCCGCAACAACGGGTCGAGTGACGCGAGGAGGCCGGGGCCCGTCGTCAGAGTGCGAGTGGTGACCGTTTCCGCCATGGCGTCACGTCCCTTCCCGGGGCGGTCGGGGCTGTTACTAGTGCGTGCCCCGGGCAGGGCGGAGGAAACCGCCCTGCCCGGGGTCCGTGCCTGTGAGGTGGGTCCCTTCGCCCTACGCGCCTTCCCTGCGCAGCCGGAACCAGTAGAAGCCGTGGCCCGCCAGCGTGAGCAGGTAGGGCAGCTCGCCGATCGCGGGGAAGCGCACCCCGCCGAACAGCTCGGTGGGATGCCGGCCGTGGAAGCGGCTGAGGTCCAGCTCGGTGGGCTGGGCGAAGCGGGAGAAGTTGTGCACGCACAGCACGAGGTCGTCCTCGTACTCCCGCAGGAAGGCCAGCACCGCCGGGTTCGACGACGGCAGCTCGGTGTAGCTGCCGAGGCCGAAGGCCAGGTTCTGCTTGCGGATCTCGATCATGCGGCGGGTCCAGTGCAGCAACGACGAGGGCGAGGACATCGACGCCTCGACGTTGGTGACCTGGTAGCCGTACACCGGGTCCATGATCGTCGGCAGGTAGAGGCGGCCCGGGTCGCTGGACGAGAAGCCGGCGTTGCGGTCGGGGGTCCACTGCATCGGGGTGCGCACCGCGTCGCGGTCGCCGAGCCAGATGTTGTCGCCCATGCCGATCTCGTCGCCGTAGTAGAGGATCGGCGAGCCGGGCAGGGACAGCAGCAGGGCGGTGAACAGCTCGATCTGGTTGCGGTCGTTGTCCAGCAGCGGCGCGAGCCGGCGGCGGATGCCGATGTTGGCCCGCATCCGCGGGTCCTTGGCGTACTCCGCGTACATGTAGTCGCGCTCTTCGTCGGTGACCATCTCGAGCGTGAGCTCGTCGTGGTTGCGCAGGAAGATGCCCCACTGGCAGCCCGACGGGATCGCCGGCGTCTTGGCCAGGATCTCCGAGACCGGGTAGCGCGACTCACGCCGCACCGCCATGAAGATGCGCGGCATCACCGGGAAGTGGAACGCCATGTGGCACTCGTCGCCCCCGGACTCGAAGTCGCCGAAGTAGTCCACGACGTCCTCGGGCCACTGGTTGGCCTCGGCGAGGATCACCGTGTCCGGGTACTGCGCGTCGATCTCCTTGCGCACGCGCTTCAGGAACTCGTGGGTCGCCGGGAGGTTTTCGCAGTTGGTGCCCTCCTCGGCGTACAGGTACGGCACCGCGTCCAGCCGGAAGCCGTCGATGCCCAGGTCCAGCCAGAACTTCAGCGCGGAGATCATCTCCTCCTGCACGGCCGGGTTCTCGTAGTTGAGGTCCGGCTGGTGGGAGAAGAAGCGGTGGAAGAAGTACTGCTTGCGCACCGGGTCGAAGGTCCAGTTGGAGACCTCGGTGTCGACGAAGATGATGCGGGCGTCAGGGTACTGCTTGTCGTCGTCGGCCCACATGTAGTAGTCGCCGTAGGGGCCGTCGGGGTCCTTGCGGGACTCCTGGAACCACGGGTGCTGGTCGCTGGTGTGGTTCATGACGAAGTCGATGACGACGCGCATGCCGCGCTGGTGGGCGGCGTCGACGAACTCCACGAAGTCGGCGAGGTCGCCGAACTCGGGGAGCACCGACGTGTAGTCGGAGACGTCGTAGCCGCCGTCGCGCAGCGGGGACTTGAAGAACGGCGGCAGCCACAGGCAGTCGACGCCGAGCCACTGGAGGTAGTCGAGCTTGGCGGTGAGGCCCTTGAGGTCGCCGACGCCGTCGCCGTTGCTGTCCTGGAAGGAGCGGACCAGGACCTCGTAGAAGACGGCGCGCTTGAACCAGTCGGGATCACGGTCCTTCGCGGGGGTGTCCTCGAACTTGTCCGATACGGGCTCGTTGACGATCATCGTGTGGGTGACCCTCCGGTCTGCGGGGTGGACGGTCGCAGGACGGTGAAGACGTGCGCGGGGCGGGTGCCCGGTTCGAGACGCACGTAGTTGGCCCTGCCCCAGTGATAGGTCTCGCCGGTGAGCTCGTCGCGCACCGGCACCGACTCGTGCCAGTCCAGGCCGAGTTGCGGCATGTCCAACGAGACCGTTGCCTCCTGGGTGTGGTGGGGATCCAGATTCGCGACCACCAGAACCGTGTTGGAACCGCTGCGCTTCGAGTACGCGATCACCGACTCCTTGTCGGCCTCGTGGAAGTGCACGTCCCGCAGCTGCTGCAGGGCGGGGTTCTCGCGGCGGATCCGGTTGAGCCGGGTGATGAGGGGGGCGATGGTGCGGCCCTCGCGGGCGGCGGCCTCCCAGTCGCGCGGGCGCAGCTGGTACTTCTCGGAGTCGAGGTACTCCTCGCTGCCCTCGCGCAGCGGGGTGTTCTCGCACAGCTCGTAGCCGGAGTAGATGCCCCAGGTCGGCGACAGGGTCGCGGCCAGGACCGCGCGGACCTCGAAGGCGGGGCGTCCGCCGTGCTGGAGGTAGGCGTGCAGGATGTCGGGGGTGTTGGGGAAGAAGTTGGGCCGCATGTACGCGGCCGCCTCGCCCGACAGCTCGCCCAGGTACTCGGTGAGCTCCTCCTTGGTGGTGCGCCAGGTGAAGTAGGTGTAGGACTGCTGGAAGCCGACCTGGGCCAGGGTGTGCATCATCGCCGGGCGGGTGAACGCCTCGGCCAGGAAGATCACGTCGGGGTCGGCGGCGTTGATCTCGCCGATCACCCGCTCCCAGAAGACGACCGGCTTGGTGTGGGGGTTGTCCACGCGGAAGATGCGCACCCCGCGGTCCATCCAGTGCCGCAGCACCCGCACCGTCTCCGCGACCAGGCCGTCCATGTCCTGGTCGAAGGCGATGGGGTAGATGTCCTGGTACTTCTTGGGCGGGTTCTCCGCGTAGGCGATGGTGCCGTCGGGACGGTGGTGGAACCACTCCGGGTGCTTGGACACCCACGGGTGGTCCGGGGAGCACTGCAGGGCGAAGTCCAGGGCGACCTCCAGGTCCAGGGAGCGGGCCTGCTCCACGAACCACTCGAAGTCCTCCAGCGTGCCCAGCTGCGGGTGCACCGCGTCGTGCCCGCCCTCCGGCGAGCCGATCGCCCACGGCACCCCCACGTCGTCCGGGCCGGGCGAGAGCGTGTTGTTCTTGCCCTTGCGGAACGTGGTGCCGATGGGGTGGATGGGTGGCAGGTAGACGACGTCGAAGCCCATCTCGGCGATCGCCGGCAGCCGGCGCGCGGCCGTGCGGAAGGTGCCGTGCGGCTCCTCGGGCGTGCCCTCCGAGCGCGGGAAGAACTCGTACCAGGACCCGAACAGCGCCCGTTCCCGCTCCACCAGCAGCGGCAGCGGGTCCGAGGCCGTCACCAGGTCGCGCAGCGGGTGCCGGGACAGCACCTCGGCCACCTCCGGCGCCAGCGCCGCCGCGAGGCGGGAGGCCGCCGGGCGGGACGTGTCGCGCAGGCCCTCCACGGCGGCGCGCACGACGTCGCGCCCGTCGTCCTCGGGCACCCCGTCGGCCGCCCGCTCGTACAGGCGGGCGCCCTCCTCCAGCACCAGCTCCGTGTCCTGGCCCGCCGGGATCTTGATCTGGGCGTGGTGCCGCCAGGTGGCGACCGGGTTCCCCCAGGCCTCCACCGTGTACGACCACGTCCCCGGCGCGTCGGCGCGCACGGTGGCGCCCCAGCGGTCGGTGCCGGGGGCCAGCTCGCGCATCGGCGTGTAGGGCCCCGGACGGCCCTCCGGGTCGCGCAGCACGACATTGGCGGCGACCGCGTCGTGCCCCTCACGGAACACGGTGGCCGAGACCTCGAACGACTCCCCGACGACCGCCTTGGCCGGCCGGCGTCCGTGCTGGACGCACGGGCGGACGTCCAGGACCGGTATGCGCCCCACGGCGGTCCCCGGGCCGTTGTCCCGGGCGCCGGCGGAAGTGTCGTCCGGGGCCGGTGGCCGGGTGCGCCCCGGGGGCGCGGAACCGGCCCGGGTGGACCGGGACGTCGGGGGTACTGACGAGTGGTGCGTGGCGGGCATGACCGCTCCTGTCCGCATCGAACGGGGGTGGTGGGCGGAGGGAAGGGGGTGGTGCGTGCTGCGGGGGTCCGGGGAACGTGCAAGGGGTCGTACCTGAGGCGTGTTTCCCATGCTGCCCCGAACATGTTTCCGGAGGGTGATCTGCCGGGGAACGCGAGAGCGTGTCCCGGGACCTTCCGGATGATCCGTCGTGCACCGCAGGAGCCTTCCCATGCTCTTCGGGTGGGCAATCCGGCACGTTGCTAACTACTCGCCCGTATGTCGACCCGTCCGACCCGCCCGATTTGAGACATCCGCGGCCGGCTCCGCCGTGCTTCAGCGGACGGCCGGCACCTGGAGGAGCCTGTTCGGCGAACCGGCCCCCCGGCCGGACACCCGCCCGTGCGCCGCGGCCGCCACCAGGGCCCGCCCGACCTCGGCCGGGGACGCCTGCGGGTGGGTGCCCAGGTAGAGCGCGGCCGCGCCCGCGGCGTGCGGCGCCGCCATCGACGTGCCCGAGTACACCGCGCAGCCCGTGTCGCTGCGGTGGGACGCGGACGTGATCGACATGCCCGGGGCGAACAGGTCGACCGCCGAGCCGAGGTTCGAGGTCGCGGCGCGCCCGTCCCCCCGGCCCGTCGCGCCGACCGTGAGCGCCTCGCGCACGTCGGCGGGGGAGTGCAGGGCGGCGGCCTCGCCGTCGTTCCCGGCGGCGACCACGTAGGTGACCCCCGCCCGGATCGAGGCCCGCACGGCCGCGTCGAGCTGGGCGTTGTACGGCCCGCCGAGGCTGAGGTCGGCAACGGCCGGCCGGTGGGCGTGCCGGGTGACCCAGTCGATCCCGGCGATCACCCGGCCGGTGGTGCCGGCCCCCTCGTCGTCCAGCACCCGCACCGAGACGATCTGCGCCCGCTTCGCCACGCCGTACGTGGCCCCGGCGACCGTGGCCGCGATGTGCGTGCCGTGCCCGTTGCCGTCCGCGGCGGTGCGGTCCCCGTCCACGAAGTCCCGGCCGTACCGCGCGCGTCCGCCGAACTCCCGGTGGCTGACGCGCACCCCGGTGTCCAGGACGTAGACCGTGACCCCGGCGCCGCCCGAGGACGGGGCCGAGTAGCGGCCGTCCAGCGGGAGCCGCGGCTGGTCCAGGCGGTCCAGCCCCCAGGACGGCGGTCTGCGCTGCGTCCTCACCGGCGGCCCGGTGCGCCGGGCCCGCGGCGCGGGCACCCCGTCCACGGCCACCCGCGTGTCCTGCACCACCGAGGCGACCAGCGGGTCCGCGGCGAGCCGGCGGGCCTGGGCCGGGCGGGCCGTGACGGCGTAGCCGTGCAGCACCGCGTCGTAGACATGGCCGATTCTCGCCCCGTACCCCTCGACGGTCCGCCGGGTCCCCGCGGAGCCGGCCCGCACCCCCTCCCGCAGCGACACGAGGTAACTGCCGCCGACCGACCCCGGTGCCCCGGCGCCCACGACGGTCCCCTCCGGTACGGCGTGCGCGGGCAGGGTGACGGCCGACAGCGCCGCGGCCGCGACCGCTGCGATCAGCCCCCCTGCCCGGCGCGGACGCCCGTTCCGCGTGCGAGCCATGCTGCGCGTTCCCTCCCTCGACGCGACGCACACCGCCCTGCGCCGGGTGCGTCCGGGGGGAAGCCTCTCGTGCCCGGACGAAGGCCCACAAGACGGCCCGGGGGGAGGAAACCGGCCGGATCGACCGCGTGCGCCCCCACGTGCGCCACCCCGTCACCCCCGAGACGCCCCCACCAACCCCGAAGTAACCACTACGGTCGGAGGTGACGACGAGGACGCACAGCGCCGTGTGTCCCCCCGCACGCGCGACGAGGTGGAATGTGAAGGCGATCCGTCGATTCACCGTCCGACCCGTTCTCCCGGAACCCCTGAGGCCCCTGAGCGACCTGGCGCGCAACCTGCGCTGGTCCTGGCACCCGGAGACCCGTGACCTGTTCCAGTCCGTGGATCCAGAGCGCTGGGCCGCCTCGGACGGTGATCCCGTACGGCTCCTCGGCAGTGTGCGCCCCGCGCGCCTGGCCGAGCTGGCCGAGGACCGCCGCTTCCTGCGCCGGCTCACCGCGGTCTGCGACGACCTGAACGACTACCTGACCGGCGAGCGCTGGTACCAGGCCCAGCCCGACGGCCTGCCCGCGGCGATCGCCTACTTCTCGCCCGAGTTCGGCATCACCGCCGCCCTGCCGCAGTATTCCGGCGGCCTCGGCATCCTGGCCGGCGACCACCTGAAGGCGGCCAGCGACCTCGGGGTGCCGCTCATCGGCGTGGGCCTGCTCTACCGGCACGGCTACTTCCGCCAGAGCCTGTCCCGGGACGGCTGGCAGCAGGAGCACTACCCGGTGCTCGACCCCAACGAGCTGCCGGTGAGCCTGCTGAAGGAGGAGGACGGCAGCCCGGCGTACGTCGCGCTGGCCCTGCCCGGCGGGCGCCGGCTGCGCGCCCGGATCTGGCTCGCCCAGGTCGGTCGCGTCCCGCTGCTGATGCTGGACTCCGACGTCGAGGACAACGACCCCGGCGAGCGCGGGGTGACCGACCGGCTGTACGGCGGCGGCAGCGAGCACCGGCTGCTGCAGGAGATGCTGCTCGGCATCGGCGGCGTGCGGGCGGTGCGCACGTACTGCCGGCTCACCGGTCACCCGGCGCCCGAGGTGTTCCACACGAACGAGGGACACGCCGGTTTCCTCGGCCTGGAGCGGATCGCCGAGCTGTGCGACGAGCAGCGGCTCGACTTCGACTCCGCCCTGGAGGCGGTGCGGGCCGGCACCGTGTTCACCACCCACACCCCGGTCCCGGCCGGCATCGACCGCTTCGACCGCGAGCTGGTCGCCCACCACTTCGGGACCGACGCCGAACTGCCCGGCATCGACGTCGAGCGCGTCCTGCGGCTCGGCATGGAGACCTACCCGGGCGGCGAGCCCAACCTGTTCAACATGGCGGTGATGGGCCTGCGGCTCGCCCAGCGCGCCAACGGCGTCTCGCTGCTGCACGGACAGGTCAGCCGGGAGATGTTCTCGGGACTGTGGCCGGGGTTCGACCCCGAGGAGGTGCCGATCACCTCGGTCACCAACGGGGTGCACGCCCCGACCTGGGTGGCCCCCGAGGTGTTCCGGCTCGGCGCCCGCCAGGTCGGCGCCCAGCGCGCCGAGGACGTGCTGAGCCTCGGCGGCTCCGAGCGCTGGGACGCGGTGGCCGACATCCCGGACCAGGAGGTCTGGGACCTGCGGCGCGACCTGCGCGAACAGCTCGTGCAGGAGGTGCGCTCCCGGCTGCGGGCCTCCTGGCGGCAGCGCGGCGCCGGCACCGCCGAGCTGGGCTGGATCGACTCCGTGCTCGACCCCGACGTGCTGACCATCGGCTTCGCCCGCCGCGTCCCGTCGTACAAGCGGCTGACGCTGATGCTGCGCGACCGGGACCGGCTGATGGAGCTGCTGCTGCACCCCGAGCGGCCGGTGCAGATCGTGGTCGCCGGCAAGGCGCACCCGGCGGACGACGGCGGCAAGCGGCTGGTGCAGGAGCTGGTGCGGTTCGCGGACGACCCGCGGGTGCGCGGGCGGATCGTGTTCCTGCCCAACTACGACATGGCGATGGCGCAGAAGCTCTACCCCGGCTGCGACATCTGGCTGAACAATCCGCTGCGCCCGCTGGAGGCGTGCGGCACCTCCGGGATGAAGGCCGCGCTGAACGGCTGTCTCAACCTGTCGGTGCTGGACGGCTGGTGGGACGAGTGGTTCCAGCCCGACTTCGGCTGGGCGATCCCCACCGCGGACGGCGCCGGCACCGACCCGGACCACCGGGACGACGTGGAGGCGGCCGCCCTGTACGACCTGCTGGAGCAGCGGGTCACCCCGCGCTTCTACGAGCGGGGCCGCCAGGGGCTGCCGGACCGCTGGATCGAGATGGTCCGCCAGACCCTGATGCGGCTCGGCCCGAAGGTGCTGGCCGGGCGCATGGTCCGCGAGTACGTCGAGCGGCTCTACGCCCCGGCCGCCGTGGCGCACCGCGCGCTGGACGCCGACACCGCGCGTGAGCTCGCCGACTGGAAGGAGCGGGTGCGGGCCTCCTGGCAGCAGGTGACCGTCGAGCACGTCGAGACCTCGGCGGCCGCCGCCACCGCGGAACTGGGCAGCACCCTCGCCCTGCGCGTCCACGTGCGCCTCGGCGGCCTCGGTCCCGACGACGTGGAGGTGCAGGCCCTGTCGGGCCGCGTGGACAGCGAGGACCGCATCACGGAGGCGGTGACGGTCCCGCTGAAGCCGGCGGGCGGCGCCGACCAGGAGGGCCGCTGGGTGTACGAGGGGCCCCTCACCCTGGACCGCACGGGCCCGTTCGGCTACACGGTCCGCGTGCTGCCCGCCCACCGGCTGCTGGCCTCCGCCGCGGAGCTGGGCCTGGTGGCGGGCCCCTCGCAGGAGCTGGTCGAGGCGGCGGGCGTGCTGATGCGGTGACGCAGGGGGTGCCCCGGGGCGGCGGTCAGGCCGCGTCCTGCGGCGCGCACAGGCGCCGCAGGACCGTCCCGCAGCGCCGGGCGTACGCCTGCTGAAGGCCGCGGGTCGCCGGGCCGCCCGCCTTGGCGTACCACTTGGCCGGGCGGCTGAAGGCGGTGACCGTCAGCCAGACCGTGCCGTCGCCGGTGCGGTCGACCACGAAGGACTCCTCGCCGCACTCGGGGTGGCCGCTGAGCGTGCCGTACGCCCAGCCGGCGCGGCGGGGCTCGGACACGGTCCACACCACCCGGCACGGGGCCTTGATCATGCCGGCCAGGGTGACCGTGACGTCGACGCCCGGGTCGGCCCGCTCGGCCGTGGCGTCGATGCCGACGCCCAGCTCGCGGTGCATCTCCCAGGTGAGCACCGCCTCGGCGGCGCGGCGGAACAGCGCCTCGCCCTCGCCGATGCGGGTGCGCACCTGCATCGGGCGGAAGCCGGGCGGGCAGCCGGCGGGACCCTGACGGGTCGCGCCGACGGCTTCGTAGGTGAAGGCCGAGGACGTCGAGGACATGGTGCCCAAGAGTACGGCGGCACCCGGAAGCCTGGCTTCCTGGGTGCCGCCGTCGTTCAACTACCGGCCGGCTAGTTGACGTTGACCGCCGACCAGGCCGCGGCCACCGCCTTGTACTCGGCGCTGGTGGAGCCGTACAGGGCCGACGCCGCGTTCAGCGTCGCCGTGCGGGCGCCCGCGTACTTGGTGGTCGAGGTCATGTACGTGGTGAGCGCCTTGTACCAGATCTGCAGCGCCTTGGCGCGGCCGATGCCGGTGACCGTCGAGCCGTTGTAGGTCGGCGAGTTGTAGCTCACGCCGTTGATGGTCTTCGCGCCGCTGCCCTCGGACAGCAGGTAGAAGAAGTGGTTCGCGACGCCGGACGAGTAGTGCACGTCCTTGTTGCCCACGGACGAGGACCAGTAGTCGGCGGAGCCGCCGTCCTTGCTGGGCTTGTCCATGTAGCGCAGCGGGGTGCCGTTGCCGTTGATGTTGATCTTCTCGCCGATGAGGTAGTCACCGACGTCGGAGGAGTTGCCCGCGAAGAACTCCACGCCCGTGCCGAAGATGTCCGAGGTGGCCTCGTTCAGGCCGCCGGACTCGCCCGAGTAGTTCAGGCCCGCCGTGTTCGAGGTGACGCCGTGGCTCATCTCGTGGCCGGCCACGTCCAGCGAGGTCAGCGGGTGGGTGTTGCTGCTGCCGTCGCCGTAGGTCATGCAGAAGCAGCTGTCGTCCCAGAACGCGTTGACGTAGCCGCTGCTGTAGTGGACGCGGGAGTAGGCGCCGACGCCGTTGTTCTTGATGCCGTTGCGGCCGAACGTCGACTTGTAGAAGTCCCAGGTCTCCTGCGCGCCGTAGGCGGCGTCCGCGGCGGCCGTCTGGTCCGAGGAGGAGCTGGAGGCCGTGCCGGTGCCCCAGACGTTGTCGGCGTCGGTGAACAGGCTGCCGGTGCCGGAGGTGCCGCGGGCCAGGTTGTACGTCTTGTGGCCGCCGCGCGTGGTGTCGTACAGCTGGTACGTCGAGCCCGACAGGTTGGTGGTCAGGCTGACCGTGCCGGAGTACAGGGTCTTGCCGGTGCCGGTCGCGTTCTCGACGCCCTGGTACTCGTAGAGCTTCTTGCCGGTGGCCGCGTCGGTGATGACGTGCAGCTGGTTCGGGGTGCCGTCGTCCTGGAAGCCGCCGACGACCGTCTCGTAGGCGAGGACGGGGGTGCCGGAGCCGGCCCAGATGACCTTGCGGGCGCCGTCGGCCGCGGCCTTGTCGGAGCCCAGGGACTTGGCGGCGCCCAGCGCCTGCTTCTCCGCCGCGCCGGCGGCGATCTTCGGCGTGAGCGAGGCGACCTTGATGGCCGCCTTCGTGGCCTTGGTGACGCCCTCGGCCTTGCCGGCCTTCGAGGTGTGCACGACGAGGTCGCCGCCGAGGACCGGCAGGCCCCCGTAGGTGCGCTCGTAGCGGGTGTGGACCGTGCCGTCGGCGTCCTTCACCACGTCCTTGACGACCAGCTTCTCCTGGGCGCCGAGGCCTATCTGCTGGGCCGTCGTGGCCGCCTCCGCCTGCCGCTCCTGCAGCAGCGAGGTGCGGGCGGAAGCCGACAGCTGCACCGGGGCGGCGAGCGGGGTCGCCGCGGCCGTGGCGTCCGCCTGTGCGGCGGCCGTGCCGGTGGTCACTCCGGTGGCCAGCAGCGCACCGGCCGCGACGGCGGTGGCGATGGCCAGCGTGGTGCGCTTGTGACGCGTGTACAGGGGAGTCACACAAGCTCCTTCGTGGGGGAGTCCGGCACAGTCGTGGGGCGGCCGACCGGGATCTGAGTGAAGTTGTGCGGCGGGTGAGAGGAAGCCTGACAGCAGGTCGCGTACATGTCATGACCCCCTCGTGATGTTGGCCGAAAAGTGACTGTCCGATGAACGTTGCGGGCATGTGAACGCCCGTCACCTCGGTAAAACGCCAACAGACCGTCGGTAAGGCCCTGGCAAAACCGGGGCGCCGCCCCGGGGGCCGGACCCCCGGGGCGGCACCCTGTCCGGGTGGCGTGACCTGGCCGTCTACGGGAAGGTCAGGCTCCAGGCGTTGATGTAGCCGGTGTCCTGCGCCGCCTGGTCCTGGACCCGCAACGCCCAGGTTCCGTTGGCGACTTCGGAGGACGCGTCGACCGTGTACGTGGCCTGGACGTTGTCCGCGGAGTCGGAGGAGCTGAAGCTCTTCAGGCGGTACGCCGTGCCGTCCGGGGCCACCAGGTCGACGACGAGGTCACCGCGCCAGGTGTGCACGATGTCGACCGCGACCTGGAGGGCGGACGGCGCGTTGCCGGTCCGGCCGGAGACGGTGATCGACGACGTGACCGCGGCTCCGTTGTCCGGAATCGACACGTCGGCCGTGTTCTCGAAGGTGGTGCCGCCACCCCCGCCGCCCGAGCGCGCCCCGACCGCGACCGCGGCCCAGGCGTCCTGGACCGCCTTGTACTCGGCGGAGGAGGTGCCGTACAGCTCGCCGGCCGCCGCCAGGGTGCCGGTGCGGGCGCCCGCGTAGTTGGTGGTCGAGGTGAACTTGGTGCTCAGCGCGCGGAACCAGATCTTCTCCGCCTTGGCCCGGCCGATGCCGGTGACCGGCAGCCCGTCCGAGGTCGGCGAGTTGTAGCTGACGCCGTTGATGACCTTGGCGCCGCTGCCCTCGCTCAGCAGGTAGAAGAAGTGGTTGGCGGGGCCGGAGGAGTAGTGCACGTCCACCGAGCCGATGCCCGAGTACCAGCTGTCCTTGGACGCCCCGTCCTTGCTGGGCTTGTCCATGTAGCGCAGCGGGGTGCCGTTGCCGTTGATGTCGATCTCCTCGCCGATGAGGTAGTCACCGACGTCGGAGGCGTTGTTGGCGTAGAACTCGACCGAGGTGCCGAAGATGTCCGAGGTGGCCTCGTTCAGGCCGCCGGACTCGCCGCTGTAGTTGAGCCCGGCCGTGTTGGAGGTGACGCCGTGCGTCATCTCGTGCCCGGCCACGTCGATGGCGGTCAGCGGGTGGGTGTTGCCGCTGCCGTCGCCGTACGTCATGCAGAAGCAGCTGTCCGACCAGAAGGCGTTGACGTAGTTGTTGCCGTAGTGGACCCGCGAGTACGCGCCCACGCCGTCGCCCCGGATGCCGCTGCGCCCGTGCACGTTCTTGTAGTAGTCCCAGGTGAGGGCCGCGCCGTAGTGCGCGTCGGCGCCCGCGGTCTCCGCGTTGGAGGCGCTGCCGTTGCCCCAGACGTCGTCGGGGCCGGAGAACAGCGTGCCGGTGCCGGAGGTGCCCCGGTTGAGGTTGTACGTCTTGTGGTTGCCGCGCGCGGTGTCGGTGAGGGTGTACGTCGACCCCGACTGGCTGGTGCCCAGCGTCACCGTGCCGCTGTACATGGTGTTGCCCGTGCCGGTCTCGATGCCCTGGTACTCGTAGAGCTTCTTGCCGGTGGTGGCGTCCGTGACGACGTGCAGCTCGTTCGGGGTGCCGTCCTCCTGGAGGCCGCCCACCACCGTCTCGTACGCGAGGACCGGGGTGCCGTTCGCGGCCCAGACCACCTTGCGCGGGGCCCGGTCGGCGGCCGCGTGGTCCGCGCCGGCGTCGGCGGCCAGGCGCAGCGCCTGCTTGCGGGCCTGGTCCGCGGGGACGGTCGGGGTGAGCGAGGCGACCTTGACGGTGGCGCGGGTGGCCTTGACCACGCCCCGGGTCTCGCCCGACTTCGCGGTGTCGACGACCAGGTCGCCGCCGAGGACCGGCAGGCCGGCGTAGGTGCGCTCGTAGCGGGTGTGGACCGTGCCGTCGGCGTCCTTGACGACGTCCCGGACGACCAGCGCCTCCTGGGCTCCCAGGCCCAGCTCCCTGGCGGTGGTGGCCTTGGCCGCGTCGGCCTTGCGTATCAGCTCGGCGCGCTGGGCGGGGGTGAGCCGCACGGACTCGGCGCCGGGCCGGGCGGCCGCGGATGCCGAGGAGGGGGCGGCGGACGCGGCGCCCGACTGCACGGCGGCCGCGACCAGGGCCGCGACGCCGACGAGGGCGACGGCCGCGGTCCTGCGGTACGGGGTGGGGGAGGTGCGTCTGCGTGAGGACCTGCTGCTCAACACTGACTCCTTCTGCGGGCCGTGGGTCGCACGGCCGGGGGAGACCGGGCGGCGGGTGGGCCGTCCGGGCAGAACAGGACGTACACAGTGCTCGGAGAACGGCCGCTCCTGTGTTGTTGCTGTGGGGTTCCTGTGGGAGCGGCCGTGGGAAGAGTGGCAGCAGACCGCGCTTCCTGTCAGGGGCGCGTCAGGAAGTTGACCGGAAACGGTTCGTTGGCCGGGAGTTCGGGTTCGCTATGCGAACGGTTCATCCACTGAACGGCGGTTCAGCAGTGCGCTGTTCGTCCGCCCCGTCGCCGTGCCAGGTCCGCCACAGGGCCGCGTACGTGCCGCCCGCCGCCACCAGTTCGTCGTGGGTGCCGAGTTCGGTCAGCCGGCCGCCCTCCATCACCGCCACCCGGTCCGCGTCGTGCGCGGTGTGCAGCCGGTGCGCGATGGCGATGACCGTACGGCCCCGCAGCACCGCGGCCAGCGCGCGCTCGGTGTGCCGCGCGGTCGCCGGGTCCAGCAGGGCGGTCGCCTCGTCCAGGATCAGCGTGTGCGGGTCGGCCAGCACCACCCGGGCCAACGCGAGTTGCTGCGCCCGCGAGCCGTCCGCGCGGCAACCGCCCTGTCCGAGCCGGGTGTCCAGGCCCAGCGGCAGCCCCCGCACCCACCCGGCCGCCCCCACCGCGCCGAGCGCCGCCCACACCTGGTCGTCCGACGCGGCCGGTTCGGCGATCAGCAGGTTCTCCCGGACCGTGCCCAGGAAGACGTGGTGCTCCTGCGTGACCAGCACGACCTGGCGGCGCAGCCGCTCCGGCGAGAGGCCCGCGACCGGCACCCCGCCCACCGTCACCGTGCCCGCGGTCGGCGCGTCCACCCCGGCCAGCAGCCGGCTCAGCGTCGACTTGCCCGCGCCCGACGGGCCCACGACGGCCAGCCGCTCCCCGGGCCGCACGGTCAGGTCCACCCCGCGCAGCACCTCGCCGCCGCGCTCGTAGGCGTAGCGCACGCCCGTCACGTCGATCCGGTCGTCCACGGGCACCGCGTCCCCGTCCGCCCCGGCGCGCGGCGAGCGCGCGAGGCCCTCCACCCGGGCGAACGAGGCGCCGCTGCTCTGCAGTTGCTCCACCCGCATCAGGATCATGTCCAGCGGCTCGGTGAACTGCCGCAGGTACAGCGCGGCCGCCACCACCGCGCCCAGGCTCACCGCGCCCCGCCCGTGCAGCACCCCGCCCACCAGCAGCACCCCCGCCACCGGCAGCGTGTACGACACCTCCACCGCCGGGAAGAACACCGACCGCAGGTACAGCGTGTGGAACCGGGCCCGGCGCGAGGTCTCCAGCGCGTCCCGGCTCGCCGCGGTCCGCCGCTCGCGCAGCCGGAACGCCTCCACCGTCCGCGCCCCGGCCGCCGTGGACGCCAGCACCTCGGCCACCTCCGAGTCGGCGGCGCCCTGCGCCAGGTACCCGGCCCGGGCCCGGCGCAGGTACCAGCGCAGCGCCCACCCGATCGGCGTCAGCGCCAGCACCCCGACCGCGCCCAGCAGCGGGTCGATCGCGAACACCGCAACCAGCAGGAACAGCGCCTGCGCCGAGCACACCAGCAGCTCGGGCCCGGCGTCGCGCAGGGTGGTGCCGACCGCCGCCACGTCCGCGGTGCCGCGCGTGGTCAGGTCGCCCGTGCCGGCCCGCTCCACCACCGACGCGGGCAGCGCCAGCGCCCGGTCCACGAACTCCTCGCGCACCCGGGCCAGCGTCCGCTCGCCGAAGCGGTGGCCGACGTAGCGCGCCCAGCGGGCCAGCAGCAACTGCGCCAGCGAGCAGACCAGGATGCCGAGCGCCAGCCGGTCCACCGCGCCCACCCCGCCCCCGTCGCGCACCACGTCGACGATCCGCCCGAGCAGCCACGGCCCGGCCAGCCCCGCGCCGGCGGCCAGCGCGTTCAGCGCGATCACCCCGGCGAACGCCCGCCGGTCGGCCCGCACGAGCCGCCCCACGGCCCGCCGCACCTGCGCGGGCCGGGCGACCGGCAGCCGTCCGGCCGACGCCGTGCCCTCCTCGCCGTCGACCACGTCCCCCTGCCCCGTCACCGCACCGCCCCCTCGGCGTCCTGTCCGGCGTCCTCTTCGGCGTCCGGTCCGATGTCCTGCCCGGTTTCCCGCTCGGCGTCCCGGGTCACCAGCGCCCGGTAGCCCGGCTCCCGCTCCAGCAGCTCCCGGTGCCGGCCCGTCGCCGCGACCTTGCCCCCGACCAGGTGGACCACCGTGTCGGCATGGTCGAGCACCAGCGGGGACGTGCTGGTGAGCACGGTCGTGCGGCCCCGCCGGGCGTCCCGCAGCCGCGCGGCGACCGTCGCCTCGGTGTGGGCGTCCAGCGCGGACGTCGGCTCCACGGCCAGCAGCACCTCCGGGTCGGCGAGCAGCGCCCGCACCAGCCGGACCCGCTGGCGCTGCCCGCCCGACAGGCTGCGCCCCTGCGCGGACACCGGTGAGTCCAGCCCCTCGGGCAGCCCCTGCACGACGTCCTCCGCGGCCGCCGCCCGCACCGCCCGCGCCAGGGCGTCCGGATCGCGCTCGTGCCGCCCCGACACCACCTCGCGCAGCGTCCCGGCGAACAGGTCGGCCTCCGGCCCGGCGACCAGGATCCGCGCCCTGACCTGCGGCAGCGCCACCTCGTCCAGTCGGACCTCGCCCCAGGTGACGTCCGAGGGCGCGTACCGCCCGAGCCGGTCGGCCACGGCGGCGCCGTCCGCGGGGTGCGCCGCGGCCAGCACCGTCAGCCGGCCCGGGACGACCCGCACACCCGACTCCGGGTCGTACAGCACCGCGGGCTCGGCCGGCGGGTCGGCGCTGCCGTGCTCCGGCTCCGGTTCCAGCCGCAGCAGCCGGGCGACCCGGTCGGCGGCGACCACGCCCCGGCTGAGCTGGTAGCCCATGTCCACCAGGAACGCCACCGGGCCGACCAGCACGGCGACGTAGCCGTACACCGCGATCAGCTCGCCCACGCTGATCTCGCCCCGCGCGGCGAGCCGGGCCGCGCACCAGGTCACCGCCGCGAGGAACACCGTGGGCAGGCCCACCCCGAGCGCCTGGAGCCAGCTGGCCACCGCGCCCACCCGGTAGCCCTGCTCCCGCAGCACCGCCGAGTCCCGCCGGAAGGCGTCCGCGAACAGCCCCTTGCCGCCCAGCCCGTTGAGCACGCGCAGCCCGCCCGCGAGGTCCCCCATTCGCGCGGTGAGCACGCCCTGCCGCTCCCGGTAGCCGCCCTCCGCGCGCTGGAGCCGCGCCATCAGCGGCCCCACCAGCAGCGCCACGACCGGCATCCCGAGCAGCACCACGCCGGCCAGTACCGGCGAGACCGCCAGCAGCAGGGCGGCGACCACGCCGTACACCACGACCGAGCCGACGCCCGGGCCGATCACCGTCAGCGCGGTGCTGATGGTGTGCACGTCGCCCACGCCGATGGTGACGACCTCCCCGGCCCCGGTCCGGCGCGGCAGCGCGGCCCCGAGTCGCACCGCGTGCCCGACGACCACCTTCACCGTGCGGAACAGGGCGTCCATCCGCACCCGGGTCATCGTCCGGTGCCGCAGGACGCTCACCCAGGAGTTGACCGCGCCCAGCACGACCAGCACCGCGGTCCAGCCGGCCAGCGCCGCCGTGTCACCCGGCTCCAGCCCCTCGTCGACCGCCCGCGCCAGCAGGTACGGCGCGGCGGCCAGCAGCGCCATCCACACGCTGGCCAGCAGCGCCCCGGCCACCGACCGCCCCGGCTGGCAGCGCACCAGCCACCACAGGTAGCGGGCGCCGCCGCGCCGGTCGGGCGTCCCGGGATCCTCGTAGGCGTCGATCACCGCGCACCCCCGTGTCGTCGTGTGCCGTCGATCCGGCCGGCGTCAGGCCAGGCTGTCCCGCCAGGCGCGGTGCAGGTCCGCGAACCGGCCCGTCCCCGCGACCAGTTCGGCCGGCGTGCCGTCCTCGACGATCCGGCCGTGTTCCATCACCAGGACCCGGTCGGCGATCTCCACGGTCGACAGCCGGTGCGCGATCACCACCGCCGTACGGCCCTCCAGGACCGTCGACATGGCCCGCTGCACCGCCCGCTCGCCCGGCACGTCCAGCGAACTGGTCGCCTCGTCCAGGATCAGCACCGCGGGGTCGGCGAGCAACGCCCGTGCGAACGCGACGAGTTGGCGCTGCCCGGCGGAGATGCGCCCGCCGCGCTTGCGGACGTCGGTGTCGTAGCCGTCGGGCAGGGAGCTGATGAACTCGTGCGCGCCGATGGCCTTGGCCGCCCGCTCGACCTCCTCCCGGGACGCCTCGGGCCGGCCGATGGCGATGTTCTCGGCGACCGTGCCGGAGAACAGGAACGCCTCCTGCGTCACCATCACCACCCCGCGCCGCAGCTCGCGCACCGACAGCTCGCGCAGGTCGACCCCGTCGAGCAGCACCCGGCCCGAGGAGGGGTCGTAGAAGCGGGCGAGCAGCTTGGCCAGCGTCGACTTGCCGGCGCCGGTCGAGCCGACCACCGCGACGGTCTGCCCGGCCGGCAGGGTCAGGTCGAAGCGGGGCAGCACCTCGCCGCCGGTGCGGTAGCCGAAGCTCACCTGGTCGAAGACCACCTGGCGGCCCGGGTGCCCGCCCGCGCGCGGCGGCAGTTCCCGGGGCACCGACGGCTCGGGCACGGTCGGGGTCTGGGCCAGCAGGCCCGCGATCTTCTCCAGCGAGGCCGCCGCCGACTGGTAGGAGTTGAGGAACATCCCGAGCCGGTCGATCGGGTCGTACAGCCGCCGCAGGTACAGCACGGCCGCCGCCAGCACGCCCAGCTCCAGCGAGCCGCCCGCCACCCGGTGGGCGCCCCACAGCACGATCCCGGCGACCGCCGTGTTGGCGACCAGCCGCGAGCCGACGACGTACCGGGCCATCTCCAGCAGCGCGTCCCCGTTGGTCCGCTCGTGCCGCCGGTTCAGCACCGCGAACTCGGCGTCGTTGACGGCCTCCCGGCGGAACGCGCGCACCGGCCGGATGCCGTTCATCGTCTCCACGAACTTCACGATCACCGCCGCGATGCGCGTCGACCGCTCCTGGTACACCCGGCCCGCCCGCCGCTGGTACAGCCGCACCAGCAGGTACAGCGGCACGAACGACGCCACCGCGACCGCCCCGAGCCCCGCGTCCAGCCAGAGCAGCATCGCCGAGATGTACAGGAACGACAGCACCACGGTGACCAGTTCCTGCAGGCCCTCGCTCAGCAGCTCGCGCAGCGACTCCACGTCCGTGGTCGAGCGGGAGATCAGCCGGCCCGAGGTGTACCGCTCGTGGAAGTCGATGCTCAGCGCCTGCGCGTGCCGGAAGATCCGCCCGCGCAAGCCGAGCAGCACGTCCTGGTTGACCCGGGCGGACAGCGCGATGAACGCGTACTGCAGCGCGCCCGAGACCAGCGCGCACAGCAGGTAGCCGGCCCCGACCGCGACGAGCGGCCCGGTGTCGTCGTGGTCCCGGAACGCGGGGACGGCCCGGTCGATCGCGTACGCCACCAGCAGCGGGCCCGCCTGCACGGCCGCCTGCTGGAGCAGCAGCAACAGCGTCGTCACCGTGACGCGGGCCCGCATCGGGGCGAGCAGCGAGCGCAGCAGCGCGGCGGTGGCGCCCGGGGGGGTGGGCAGGACGTCACGGTCGAACGGGTCGCCGGCGCCCGGGCGCCGGGGCTCGGGGCCGGTGTCGTCCTCCGCGCCGGTGAGCGGCTCGGCGGGGGTGCTGGGGGCGGTCATCGGCGGTCGGCCTCCTGTTCCCCGGGCTGTCCGGACTCCCCGGACATCAGATGGGCGTACTCGGCGTTGCCGCGCAGCAGTTCCTGGTGGGTGCCCACGGCGACGATCCGGCCGCCGGAGAGCAGCGCCACCCGGTCGGCGAGCAGCACGGTCGACGGGCGGTGGGCCACGATCAGCGCGGTGGTGTCGGCGAGGACCTGCCGCAGCGCGGCCTCCACGGCGGCCTCGGTGTGCACGTCGAGCGCGGACAGCGGGTCGTCCAGCACCAGGAAGCGCGGCCGTCCCACGACGGCCCGGGCGAGCGCGAGGCGCTGCCGCTGGCCGCCGGACAGGCTCAGGCCCTGCTCGCCGACCTGGGTGTCGGCGCCGTGCGGCAGCCCGTGCACGAACGCGGCCTGGGCCACGGCGAGCGCCCGCTCCAGCTCCTCGGGTCCGGCGTCGCCGCCCGCGCCCATGAGGACGTTCTCCCCGACGGTCGCCGAGAACAGCGTGGGCTCCTCGAAGGCGACGGCCACCAGGGAGCGCAGCTCGTCCCTCGGCAGCCCGGCGATGTCCCGCCCGTCGAGCGTGATCCGCCCCGAGGTGACCTCGTGCAGCCGGGGCACGAGCGCGGTGAGCGTGGTCTTCCCGCTCCCGGTGGCCCCGACCAGCGCCATGGACTCGCCGGGCCGGATGTGCAGGTCGATCCGGTCGAGCACGGGAGGGGAGCCGGGGGGAGCGTCCGGGTAGCGGAAGGTGACGCCGTCGAAGCGCAGACCGGCGCCGGCCGTCCCGGGGTCCCCCCGTTCGACGCTTCCCGCGGACTCCGGCTCCTCGTCCATCACCTCGAAGTACCGCTCCGTGGCCGTCGCCGCCTCCTGGCTCATCGCGAGCAGGAAGCCGATCGACTCCACGGGCCAGCGCAGCGCGAGCGCCGTGGACAGGAACGCCACCAGCGTGCCCGCGGACAGGTCCCCGTCGGCGACCTGCACCGCGCCCACCACCAGCGCGGCCGCGATCGCCACCTCCGGCAGGGTCACGATGACCGCCCAGATCAGCGCCAGCAGCCGGGCCTTGCGCAGCTCCGTCCCGCGCAGCGTCCCCGACAGCTCCCGGAACGCCCGGGCCTGACTGCGGTGCCGCCCGAACCCCTTGATGATCCGGATGCCGAGCACGCTCTCCTCGACGACGGTCGTCAGGTCGCCCACCTGGTCCTGGGCGAGCCGCGCCACGTCGGCGTACCGCTTCTCGAACACCACGCAGGTGATCACCACGGGCACGGCGGGGCCGAGGATCACCAGGCCGAGGGTCCAGTCCTGGAGCAGCATGATCACCAGGCCCACCAGGATCGTCACGCTGTTGACCAGCAGGAACGTCAGGGGGAACGCCAGGAACATACGCAGCAGCATCAGGTCGGTGGTGCCCCGGGACAGCAACTGTCCCGACGCCCACCGGTCGTGGAAGGCGATCGGCAGCCGCTGGAGGTGGCGGTAGAGGTCGGCGCGCATCTCCGCCTCGACGTGCGACAGGGGGCGCGCGACGAGCCACCGCCGCAGTCCGAACAGCAGCGCCTCGGCCAGCCCGAGCAGCAGCAGGTACAGCGCGCCGAGCCACACCCCGCCCGGGTCCCGGTCGGCGACCGGCCCGTCCACCATCCACTTGAGCACCAGCGGGATGACGAGCCCCACGCAGGAGGCGACGACCGCGATGAACGCGGCGGTGAACAGCCGTGCCCGCACCGGCCGTACGTACGGCCACAGCCGCAGCAGCGTCCGTACGGCGGACCGGTCGTCGGCGGGGGCCTCTTCGGTGGTTGCGCGCGTCGTCGACATCAGGAGCGAGCCTACGGATCGCCACTGACATCGCCCAGCGAGTTTCGCCCGGACCCGGCTCCGACGCTGGTCCTACGACCTGCGGGTTCGGGCCGGCGGCCACGGGGGCGCCCCGCGTGCGGCGCGGCGGGTCAACGGTCCGTGACCCGCATCTCGAACCAGGTGGTCTTGCCCCGCGGCAGCAGGTCGACGCCCCAGCGGTCGGACAGCTTGTCGACGAGGAACAGGCCGCGGCCGCTGAGGTCGGTCCCCTGGACGGGCAGGAGGCAGGGCAGGGCCCGGGAGGGGTCGCGGACCTCGACGCGGATGCGGCCGCGCGGACGCCGCATGCGCAGCCCGAAGGCGCGGGCCCCGGTGTGCCGCACGGCGTTGCCGACGAGTTCGGAGACGAGGAGGACGACGTCCTCGGCGATCCTGGGGGACAGTCCCCACTGGCGCAGTACGACGACCTGGGCCAGCCGGCGGGCGCCGGCGGCGGACTCGGGGCGCGAGGGGAGCTGGATCTCGCCCTCCGTCGGGTTGCCGAACAACTCGAGTGCCTTGAGCGCCCGTTCGTCCTCGACCGCGGGCGACCAGCGTGCCGCGTCGACACGGCCGTGCCCTCGCGGCTGTCCGCCACCCTCCAGCCCCGCCATGCCCCCATCATGGCCGCCGGGTGGCCACCGCGTGGGCGTTCCGGGGGAATCCACCCCCCGGAAGCACCCGCTCCACGCCCCGCTCCTGTCATATGCCAACGGCATGAGGAGTCCGGGAGCGGACCCGCCGACCTGCGGTGACGACGCGTCGTCGGGGCAAGGCGCCGGCTCCCTCGACGAGAAAGCCTTAAGGTGGCCTTAAGGCTCCCATAACCGCCTCGTCGCTAGAGGAACTTCGCCTTGCCCGGGCCCTCCGCCACGAAGCTGCGCATCCCGCGCTCGCGGTCCTCGGTCGCGAACAGGCCCGCGAACCACGTGCGCTCCACCGCGAGGCCCGTCTCGATGTCCGTCTCCAGGCCGGTGTCCACGGCCTCCTTGGCCGCCCGCAGCGCCAGCGCCGGACCCTGCGCCAGCTTCGCCGCCCACGCGTGCGCCTGCGCGTACACCTCGCCGGCCGGCACCACCCGGTCCACCAGGCCCAGCGCCAGCGCCTCGTCGGCCTTGACCATCCGGCCGGTGAAGATGAGGTCCTTGGCCCTCGACGGGCCGATCAGCCGCGCCAGCCGCTGGGTACCGCCCGCGCCCGGGATCAGGCCCAGCAGGATCTCCGGCTGGCCCAGCTTGGCGTCCTCGGCGGCGATCCGGTAGTCCGCGCACAGCGCCAGCTCGCAGCCGCCGCCCAGGGCGTACCCGGTCACGGCCGCCACCACCGGCTTGGGGATGCGGGCGACCGCCGTGAAGGAGTCCTGCAACGCGCGGGCGCGCAGGACCATCGCGGTGTGGTCCATCGCCTGCATCTCCTTGATGTCCGCGCCCGCCGCGAACACCTTCTCGCCGCCGTACAGGACCACCGCGCGCACGTCGTCGCGGCGCGTGGCCTCCTCGGCGAGCTCCTTCAGCCGGTCCTGCGTGGCCACGTCCAGCGCGTTCATCGGCGGGCGGTCCAGGCGCAGCGTCCCGACACCCTCGGCGACTTCCAGATTCACGGTCATGGCAGCAGGTTAACGGGCACTAACGCCCGCGGGCCCGGTGCCGTGGGTCACAGCACCGGGCCCGCGGTGCGGGTCGTCCCCTGCTACTTCGTCCACTCCGCCCACGACAGGTTCCAGCCGTTGAGCCCGTTGGACGGGTCCACCGTCGGGTCGGTCGAGTTCTTCACGACCACCACGTCGCCGACCATCGAGTGGTTGAAGAACCACGCGGCCGGCACCCCGCTGTCGTAGCCGCCGCGCACGTCGCGCAGGCCGATGCAGCCGTGGCTGGCGTTGTAGTTGCCGAAGGCGTCGCCGCCCCAGTAGTTGCCGTGCACGAAGGTGCCCGAGCCGGTCAGGCGCATGGCGTGCGGCACGTCCTTGATGTCGTACTCGCCGTCGTAGCCGACGGTGTCGCCGTTCATCCGGGTCACCGTGAACTTCTCGCTGATGACCATCTGGCCGTTCCAGGTGGCGTAGCCGGGCTTGCCGGTGGTCACCTTGAGGGTCTTGACGACCTTGCCCTCCTGCATGACCTTCATCGTGTGCTTCTTGGCGTCCACCACGGACACCTGGTTGCGGCCCACGGTGAAGGACACGGTCTTGGACTGCTTGCCGTAGACGCCCTCGCGGCCCTCGACGCCGTCCAGGTCCAGCTTCACCGTCACCTTGGTGCCGGCCTTCCAGTACTGCTCCGGGCGGAAGTCCAGCCGGTCGTTGCCGAACCAGTGGCCCTGTACGTCGACCGCCGGCACGGTGGTGACCTTGATGGCCTTCTCGACGGCCTCGGGGTGGGTGATGCCCCGGGTGAAGCGGACCGAGAACGGCATGCCCACGCCTACCGTGGAGCCGTCCTCCGGCGTGAAGGTGCCGATGAAGGTGTTGTCCGGCGTCAGCGTGGTGAAGGAGGAGTCCTCGGCGGCCGTGCGGCCCGCGGAGTCCTTGGCGACCGCGTGCACCTGGTACTTGGTGGCGGCGGCCAGGTGCGTGGCCGGCGCCCAGCCGGTGCCGTCGGCGGTGATCGCGCCGGCCACCGCCGCGCCCTTGTCGTCCTTGACGACGACCTCGGTGAGCTTGCCCTTGGCCGCGCCCACCTTCAGCGCGCCGCTGGTGTCGACGGAGGTGGCGCCGTCCTTCGGCGCGATGGTGACGACGGCCTCCGACTGCCCGCTCGCCGCCTGCGCGGAGGGCTTGCCCTTGCCGTCCTGGGCAGCGGAACCGGCGTCCGGCCCGTCGCCCCCGCCGCACGCCGTCACCGCCAGCAGCAGACCGCCGACGGCCAGCGCCAGCCGCCCCCCGCGGCGCGCGTGGGCCGACGCCCCCGATATCACGTACACGTGTTTCTCCCCTCGCCGGGCCCTCAGGGCCCGCGCCCCTGCGCGTCTCCCGCGCGCACTGGCGCATAGTAACCACAAGGTCAGGGGCGTGGCCGGGCCGGGAATGTCACCGTTCCGTCCCAACTCCGATCACCGGGTGGGGGTCGTGTGCCGAAGCTGTGCGCGCAGCGCGTTCAGGACGCGTTCACGACGCGTTCAGGGTGTGACGGGGTTCGTCGGGGGTGCCTCGGGGGTGCGTCGGGTCTGCGTTCGGGGGTCAGTTCACCGCGCTGCCCGCGACCCACTCCTTCCAGCTCATGTTCCAGCCGCCGAGCCCGTTGTCCGGCGCCACCGTCCGGTCCTCGCTGTGCACGACCTCCACGACGTCCCCGATCAGGCTCCGGTCGAAGAACCAGCCCGCCGGCGTGCGCGCGCTGCCGCCCTTGACGTCCCGCAGCCCCACGCACCCGTGGCTGACGTTGACCTTCCCGAAGGCGTAGGGCGCCCAGTAGTTGCCGTGCAGGAAGGTCCCCGACTCGGTCAGCCGCATCGCGTGCGGCACGTCGGGGATGTCGTACTCGCCCTTGCCGTCGGCCTTCTTGAACCCGACCGTGGCCCCGTTCATCCGGGTCACCTCGAACATCTCCGTGACGACCATCCGCCCGTTGTACGTGGTGGTGTCCGGGGCGCCCGCCGTGATCGGCACCGTCGCCACGAGCCGTCCGTCGCGCCGCACCTGCATGGTGTGCCGGGCCGCGTCCACGAGCGAGACCTGGTCGCGCCCGACGGTGAAGGAGAACGCGCGCTGCTGGAGCCCGTACACCCCGGGCGCCCCCTCGACGTCACGCAGCCGCAGCGCGACGGTGACCCGGGTGCCGGGCCGCCAGTAGTCCTCGGGGCGGAAGTCCAGCCGGCCCCTGCCGAACCAGTGCGGGCGCACCCGCACGGCCGGCGACGCGGTGACCCGTACGGCCCGCTCCACGGCGGCCCGGTCCTCGATCTCCCGGTTGAAGCGCAGCGACACGATCATGCCGGTGCCCACCGTCGAGCGGTCGTCCGGGGTGACGTAGGCGACGAAGCGCTCGTCGGGGACGCGCGTCGTGAACGAGGTGTGCCGGGCCGAGCGGCGGCCGTCGCCGTCCACGGCCACCGCGTCCACCGCGTAGCGGGCGGCGAGCGCGAGCCGGTCCTCGTCCGGCGCCCAGGTCAGCCCGTCGCGCGACACCCGGCCGGGCACCTCGCTCTCCCGGGCGTCCTGCACGCGCGTCACCCGCACCGACTCCAGCCGCCCGTCCGGCACCCGCACCCGCAGCCGCTGTCCGGTGCGCACGCCCCGGGCGCCGTCGTCCGGGGTGACCCGGATGACGTCCCCGGCCGGGGGCGGCCCGCCCAGCATCCGGTCCAGTCCGCTCCTGCCGTCCCCCGTGCAGCCGCTCGCCCCGGCGAGGAGTGCCGCCCCCGTCACCACGGCGGCCAGTGCGGTCCCCACGCGTCGCGCGCGCCCAGTTTCGTGCCTCACGAGGAACCCAACGACGGGGTGCGCCCCGGGGAAACGTGAGTGCGACGCAACCTCTGGGCAGAACAGGGGGAGGACGACGCGACGCGGGGCCGGGCCGGGACGCCGGACCACCGTGGCCACGCCGTACCAGGAGCCGACCGAAGGGGCTGAACGGTGTCCAGCGCAGCCGAGCAGGAGGCCGTGGCGGAGGGGCGTTCCACGCCGGCCGCCGTGGTGAACGGGGACCGGCGCAGGACCCCCGGGGTGCCGGTGTGGCCGGGAGCGTCCACGCCGCTCGGCGCCCGCTTCCGGGCCGGCCCGGACGGGGTGGCCGGCACCAACTTCGCCCTGTGGGCGGGCGGCGCCGAGGCGGTCGAGCTGTGCCTGTTCGACGAGCGGGGCCGCGAGACCCGCGCCCGGCTGACCGAGCTCACCCACGAGATCTGGCACGGCTTCGTGCCCGGCGTCATGCCCGGCCAGCGCTACGGCTACCGGGTGCACGGCCGCTGGGACCCGTGGACCGGCGCCCGCTGGAACCCGGCCAAGCTGCTCCTCGACCCGTACGCCCGCGCCGTCGACGGCGAGTTCGGCCTGCCGCCGGAGGTGTACGGGCACGTGCGCGACTGGCCCCAGCAGCAGGTCGCCGACACCGTGCGCGACGAGCGCGACTCCGCGCCGCACGTCCCCAAGGGCGTGGTCGTCCATGACGACGACGACTGGGCCGACGACCGCCGCCCCAAGACCCCGTGGGCCGACACGGTCCTCTACGAGCTGCACGTGCGCGGCTTCACCCGGCTCCACCCCGGCATACCCGAGGAGCTCCGCGGCACCTACGCCGGGCTCGCGCACCCCGCGGCGATCGAGCACCTGGTGAAGCTCGGCGTCACCGCCGTGGAACTCCTCCCCGTCCACCAGTTCGCCCACGAGGACCACCTGCTGCGCCGCGGGCTGCGCAACTACTGGGGCTACAACTCCATCGGCTACTTCGCCCCGCACGCCGGCTACGCCTCCTCCGGGACGACCGGGCAGCAGGTCGGCGAGTTCAAGCGGATGGTGCGCGCCCTGCACGCGGCCGGCATCGAGGTCGTCCTCGACGTGGTCTACAACCACACCGCGGAGGCGGGCGAGCTGGGCCCGACCCTGTCCCTGAAGGGCATCGACAACCGCGGCTACTACCGCCTCCAGCCGGACGCCCGCCGGTACGCGGACTACACCGGCTGCGGCAACACCCTGCACGTGGTGCAGCCGCACGTGCTGCGGCTGATCACGGACTCCCTGCGGTACTGGGTCACCGAGATGGGCGTCGACGGCTTCCGCTTCGACCTCGCCGCCGCGCTGGCCCGCTCCATGCACGACGTCGACATGCTCTCCCCGTTCCTCGCGGTCATCGCCCAGGACCCGGTGCTGCGCCGGGTGAAGCTGATCGCCGAGCCCTGGGACGTCGGCTCGGGCGGCTACCAGGTGGGCGCCTTCCCACCGCTGTGGACCGAGTGGAACGACCGCTACCGCAACACCGTCCGCGACTTCTGGCGCCACGCGCTGCCCGACGTGCGGGAGATGGGCTACCGCCTGTCGGGCTCCAGCGACCTGTACGCCTGGGGTGGCAGGCGCCCGTACGCCTCGGTGAACTTCGTGACCGCCCACGACGGCTTCACCCTGCGCGACCTGGTGTCCTACGAGCGCAAGCACAACGAGGCCAACGGTGAGGGCAACCGCGACGGCACGGACGACAACCGCGCCTGGAACTGCGGCACCGAGGGCGAGACCGACGACGAGCGGATCCACGCGCTGCGCCGCCGCCAGCTGCGCAACCTGCTGACCACCCTGCTGCTGTCCACCGGCGTGCCCATGCTGGTCGCGGGCGACGAGCTGGGCCGCACCCAGCGCGGCAACAACAACGCCTACTGCCAGGACAACGAGATCAGCTGGATCGACTGGAGCCTGCTGGAGGACCCCGGCTGGAAGGCGCTGTTCGACCTCACCTCCCGGCTGATCGCGCTGCGCCACCGCCACCCGGTGCTGCGCCGCCGGGCGTTCTTCTCCGGCCGCCCGCACTCCGCGGACGGCCTGCGCGACCTGGCCTGGTTCACCGCCCGGGGCACGGAGATGACCGAGGACGACTGGTACGCCCCCGCGGCCGGCCTCGGCATGTACCTCTCCGGCCGGGACATCCCCGGCCGTGACGACCGGGGCGCGACCGTCGTCGACGACAGCTTCCTCGCCGTGCTGCACGCGGGGGAGCGCCCGGCGTCGTTCGCGCTGCCGGGCCCGCCGTGGGCGGAGGAGTACGAGCTGGTCGTCGACACCTCCCGGGAGGACCAGGCGGGGGAGCCGGGCGTCACGCACCCCGCGGGGACGGCGATCACCGTGCCGGCGCGGTCGGTGCTGCTGCTGCGGGTGCGGTGAGCCGAGCGGCGCGATGAGCCGAGCGGCGCGGTGAGGCCGAGCGGTGCCGTGAGCCGGCAGGGTCGGTGAGCCGACGGGGGCTTTCACACCGTACGCGAGGGTGAATCAGCCGATTTCACACCCTTTGCCCCTTAAATGGTGCGGGTGACTCCCACCGACCGTCGTGCCGCGCTGCGGGCGGGTGCCGGGCTGGTCGCCGCCGGGGCGTTCGCCCCGGCGTGCGCCGCGCCCGACGCCGACCGTTCCGTGTCCACGTCACGCACGTCACCCGCCCCGCCCACGCTCACCGCGGCCCGCGTCCCCACCCGCGCCGCCCCCGCCCCCCGCGCCTTCCCCGGTCAGCCCGCCCAGATCGGCCACGGCCCCCGGGACCGGCCCCGCGTCGCCCTCACCTTCCACGGCCAGGGCGACCCCGCCCTCGCCCGCGCGCTGCTCACCGAGGCCGAGCGGCACGGCGCCCGGGTCACCGTCCTCGCCGTCGGCACCTGGCTGGACGAGCACCCCGAGCTGGCCCGCCGCGTCCTCGACGGCGGCCACGACCTCGGCAACCACACCCACCGCCACATCGACGTCAACGCCCTGCCCGAGGCCGCGGCCCGGGACGAGATCACCCGCTGCGCCGAGCGGCTGCGCCGGCTCACCGGCTCGATCGGCACCTGGTTCCGCCCCTCCCGCGCCGCCCGCGCCTCCCCGCTCGTCGAACGGCTGGCCCGCGCCGCCGGCTACCCGCACGTCCTGTCGTACGACGTGGACTCCCGCGACTTCACGTCCCCCGGCGGCCCCGCCGTCACCCGGCAGGTCCTCGGCGAGGTCCGCAACGGGTCCGTGGTGAGCCTGCACTTCGGCTACCCGGACACGCTCGCCGCGCTCCCCGCCGTCCTCGAAGAACTCGGCCGCCGCCAACTGCACGCGGTCACCACCACGGAGCTGCTGAGCTGATGCACGCACACCCCACACCCGCACCCGCCCTGCGCCGCGCCCTGGCCGCCGGCTGCTGCCTGCTCGCCCTCGCCGCCTGCGGCACCCAGGGCCGGGACCACGCCACCGGCCACGCGGCCGGCGGGACGACCAAGGCCGCCGCCCCCGCCGGGACACCGGCCGCCACCCCGGCCGTCGCCAAGGGCCTGCCCGGCATGCCGCCCCTGCTCGACCCCCGGGACGTCTACGCGGCCGACCGGCCGGGCCGGCTGTCCCCGGTGGTCAAGGACTTCCCCTCCCGGGTCTACGTCCCCAACACCGAGTCCGACACGGTCACCGTGATCGACCCGAAGACGTACAAGGTCGTCGAGACGATCCCGGTGGGCCGCCAGCCCCAGCACGTCGTGCCGTCCTGGGACCTGAAGACCCTGTGGGTCAACAACGACCGCGGGAACACGCTCACCCCCATCGACCCGCGCACCGGCAAGGCGGGCAAGCCGGTCGACGTGCACGACCCGTACAACCTGTACTTCACGCCGGACGGCAAGTACGCCGTGGTGATGGCCTCCCTGGACCGCGAGCTCGTCTTCCGCGACGCGCACAGCATGAAGCGGGTCAGGACCGAGCCGGTGACCTGCTACGGCGTCAACCACGCCGACTTCTCGGCCGACGGGCGGTACTTCATCGTCTCCTGCGAGTTCAGCGGCGAGCTGCTGAAGGTCGACACCGCGAGGATGAAGGTGGTGGGCCAGCAGAAGCTGCCGTTCAAGGGCGCCATGCCGCAGGACGTCAAGGTCTCCCCGGACGGCAAGCGCTTCTACATCGCCGACATGACCGCCAACGGCGTGTGGGTCCTCGACGGCGACACGTTCGCCCCGCCCGCGTTCCTGCCCACCGGCAAGGGCTGCCACGGGCTCTACGTCAGCCGCGACTCGCGCGAGATGTACATCTCCAACCGGGGCGAGGGCACCGTCTCCGTCTTCGACTTCACCCGCAACGCGCTGACCAAGAAGTGGCGGCTGCCCGGCGGCGGCAGCCCCGACATGGGCGGCGTCTCCGCCGACGGCAAGGTCCTGTGGCTGTCCGGCCGGTACGACGCCGAGGTGTACGCCATCGACACCCGCACCGGCGCCCAGCTCGCCCGGATCAAGGTCGGCAGCGGCCCGCATGGGCTGGCCGTCTACCCCCAGCCGGGCCGCTACTCCCTGGGCCACACCGGCGTCTTCCGCTGACCCCCCCGCGCGGCGCCCCGCGCTCAGGCGTCCGGGCGCCGCAGCAGCAGTTCGGCCCCCACGGGCCGGTAGCCTGCCGACTGGAACGCCCGCAGGCTGCGGGCGTTCCCCGGCGCCACCTGGGCCCACAGCGGCTCCCCGGCCAGGTGCCGGGCGGCGGTCACCAGCAGCCGCCCGAGCCCCCGCTCCCGTACGTCCTCGTCGATCTCGACCGAGACCTCCAGCCGCCCCGCGACCCCGCGCCCGGTCACCAGCACCCCGCCGTCCGCCGTCCACGCGCGCACGTCGTCGCGCCGGCCCCGGGCGTACCCGACCCGGGGGTGGTCGGCGTCCTCGATCTCCTTCAGCGGCAGCGGCGGCCCGCCCGGCAGCGGGGAGCCGACCAGCACCGCGTCGACCGTCTCGCAGCCGCGCCCGGTGCGGTCCATCAGGGCCGCCAGGAACCGTGGGTTCATCGTCGCGGCCAGCGGGTCGCAGTCCAGGCCGGCGAGCGTGTCGCGCACCCAGCACGGGTCCTCGTCGGTGAACACCACGGAGTGCGCGGTGAAGGACAGCACCCCCGCGTCCCGGTCGGAGGGCTGCGGCAGCACCGTCGTACGGCCGTCCGCCGGCGGGAAGACGCCCCGGGCCGCCGCGTCCAGGATGCCGCCCAGGGTCCGCCCCACCACGCGCTCCTCAGGTCCGTCCACGCGGCCGCCGCGGCCGCCCGCCCAGCCTCCCAGACCCGCTCCGGGGGACGGCAGGGTCCCCCGGGCCGTTAATCTGACCTGCGGCACTACGCCAGCACGACATGACACACGCGAGCAGAAGCGACAAAAGGGGCGGATCGGTGGCGGACATCGAAGCAGCGCGCAAGGAGTTCCAGCGGATCGACACGGACGGGGACGGCTTCATCACCGCCGCGGAGTTCAAGACCGCCCTCGCACAGGGCGGCGACTGGAACGTCACCGAGTCGGTCGCGGAGGTCCTCATCAAGACCCGTGACCTCAACGGGGACAAGGTCCTGTCCTTCGACGAGTTCTGGACCTACCTGAACAAGTGACGCGGCGCACGGGGGCCTCCGGCACACGCCCGGAAGGCCCCCCGCTTGCCGCCCCTCACGGACGCCGGGCGATCCGCACGCTCCAGCGGCCCCCGTGCCGCTCCAGCTCCAGCGGCAGGTCGAAGCACGTGCCGACCCGGTCCCCGGTGAGCACCCCGGCCACCGGCCCCTGGGCCAGCGCCCGCCCGTCCCGCAGCAGCAGCGCGTGCGAGGTGTGCGGCGGCAGCTCCTCCAAGTGGTGGGTGACCAGCACCGTCGCCAGCCGGGGGTGCGCCGTCCGCAGCGACGCCAGCGCCTCGATCAGCTGCTCCCGGCCCGGCAGGTCCAGGCCCGTCGCCGGTTCGTCCAGCAGCAGCAGCCGGGGCTCGGGCATCAGCGCGCGGGCGATCAGCGTCCGGCCGCGCTGACCCTGCGACAGCGTCGGCCAGCGCGCTCCGCTCAGCGCGGCCAGCCCCAGCGTCCCGATCAAGTCGTCCGCCCGCCGCTCCTGTTGCACCGTCGGACGCCAACGGGGCAGTCGCGCCACCGAGTTGGTCACCCCCGTCAGCACCACGTCCCGCAGCCGCAGCGGCTCGGTCAGCGGGTGCCGCGGGTCGACGTGACCGACGTCCGCGCGCACCTCCCGTACGTCCACCCGCCCGAGCCGCCGACCCAGCACGTCGACGGAGCCCCGGGACGGATGGGTGCGCGCCCCGAGCAGGCCGAGCAGGGTCGACTTCCCCGCGCCGTTCGCGCCGAGCAGCGCCCAGTGCTCGCCGGTCCGCACGGTCAGGGACACCTCCCGCAGGATCGGCCGCCCGTCCCGCACCACGTGCACGTCCCGCGCGCACAGCACCACGTCCTGCGGCAGCGCGTTCACCGCAGCGCCCCGTTCACCGCCGACAGCACCGCCCGCACGCCCGCCTCCAGCGCCGTCGCGCCCTCGCCCGCGCCCCAGACGGCGACGCCGTCGACCCGGCATTCGGCGAAGGTGAGGCCCCCGCGCTCGACGACCTCCAGGACGTCGACCGCGCGCCCGGTGCCGCCCGCGAGCGCGTCGGCGAAGGCGGCCGCCGGACCGGCGCCGGTGCCCTGGTGGTCACCGCTCGTGCGCTCGCCGGTCGTGCCGTCGTCCGTCTCCAGGGTGCACGCGAACCGGTGCCCGTCCGGGCCGTCCGGGTGGCACGACCAGGAGGCCAGCCGGACCGGGCCCCCGTCGAAGTGGGCCGCCCGGAACAGCCCGTACAGCTCCTCGGGGGTCGCCTCCCGCCCGCTGTCGTCCGTCACCCGCTGCACGACCCGGGCGAACTGCGGCCGCATCCGCTCCGGCAGGTCCACCCCGTGGTGCACGCGCAGCAGGTACGCCACCCCGCCCTTGCCCGACTGCGCGTTGACGCGGATCACCGCCTCGTACGACCGGCCCAGGTCGGCCGGGTCGATCGGCAGGTACGGCACCTCCCAGGGTGCCTCGTTCTCCGGGACCCCCGACTCGGCGGCCCTGCGGGCGTGGTGGGCGAGCCCCTTGCTGATCGCGTCCTGGTGGGTGCCGGAGAACGCGGTGTGGACGAGGTCACCGGCGTACGGGTGGCGCGGGGGCACCGGGAGCCGGTTGCAGTGCTCCACGGTCGCCCTGACCCGGTCGATGTCGCCCAGGTCGAGCTGGGGGTCGACGCCCTGGGTGAAGAGGTTGAGGGCGAGGGTCACCAGGTCGACGTTCCCGGTGCGCTCGCCGTTGCCGAACAGGCAGCCCTCCACCCGCTGCGCCCCGGCCAGCAGGGCGAGTTCGGCGCAGGCGACACCGGTGCCGCGGTCGTTGTGCGGGTGGACGGACAGCACGACCGCGTCCCGGCGGGCCAGGTGGCGGTGCACGTACTCGATCTGGTCGGCGTAGACGTTCGGGGTGGCGATCTCGACGGTCGCCGGGAGGTTGTGGGTGACCGGGCGGTCCGGGCTCGCGTCCCACAACGCGGTGAGCCCGTCGCACAGTTCGAGGACGAAGTCGGGCTCGGTGAGGTTGAAGGTCTCCGGCGAGAACTGGAACCGGACCCGCCCGTCGTCCCCGGCCCGCCGCGCCATCCGCTCGGCGGCCGCGCGCACCGTCCGCGCCACCTGCGCCCGGCCGCGGCCGAGGACCACGTCCCGCCACACCGGCGAGGTCGCGATGTACAGGTGCACCACGGCCCGCGGGAGCCCGGCGATCGACTCGAAGGTCCGGTCGATCAGGTCCGCGCGGGCCGGGGTGAACACCACCGGCGTGACGTCGTCCGGCACCGCCCCGTCGGTCACCAGGTGCCGTACGAAGTCGAAGTCGGCGCAGCTCGCGGACGGGTAGCCGACCTCGATCTCCTTGAACCCGGTGGCGACCAGCAGGTCGAAGAAGCGGCGCTTGCGGCCCGGGTCCATCGGCTCGGCCAGCGCCTGGTTGCCGTCCCGCAGGTCCACGGGGACCCACAGCGGGGCCCGGCGGATCCGGGCGGAGGGCCAGGCCCGCTCGGTGACGGGCACGTGGACGCGCTCGTCGTAGGGCCGGTAGCGGTGGTGGGGCATGCCGCCGGGGCGCTGAGGGTTCCAGGCGGGCGGGGGAGGCGTCGGGCCCGGCGCGGGGACCCCCGGGCTCGTGGGGGTCGCGGTGCTCGCGGTGCTCGCGGTGCTCGCGGGACTGATCGGGGTGGTCATCTGCGGTCGCTGCCTTCGTCTGGTCGGACGGTGACCGGCAGCACGGCGTCCCGCGGCGGGGTGCCGGTCGCGTCAGGCCCCGCCGCGGCAGCCGAGAAGGAGACCGCGGAGCGTCATGGGCGGTACGCTACGCACACCTCAGCTCCTCAGACAAGTGGGTTCCGGATGCCGGAGCCCCGCCCCCCGAAGGGTGGTGACCACCGTGCCCCTGGGCTCCGTCCGTCCCAGTCCCCTGGTCGAACAGGCCGCCGCCCGCCTGCGCGAGCAGATCACGAGCGGCGCGTGGCCCGTCGGCACCCGGCTGCCCGGCGAGACCACCCTCGCCCGCGAACTCGGCGTCGGCCGCTCCACGGTCCGCGAGGCGCTGCGTGCGCTGGCCGGCGCCGGGCTGGTGCGGCCGCGGCAGGGCGCGGGCGTCTTCGTCACCGCGACCGAGCCGGCCGAGGACTGGCCCACGCGCCTGCGCCGGGCCGCCGTCACCGACGTCTACGAGGTCCGCACGGCCGTCGAGGTCCACGCGGCCCGGCTCGCCGCGCACCGCCGCACCCCGGACGACATCACGGCGATGGAGCGCGCCCTGGCCGGCCGGCTGGCCGCGGCCGACGCGGACGACACGGCCTTCGTCGACGCCGACATCGCCTTCCACGCGGCCGTGGTCGCCGCCGCGCACAACCCCGTACTGGCCGACCTGTTCCGCGAGTTCACCCCCGTCCTGCGCGACGGCCTCACCGACCTGCTGACCCTGACCACCCTGCGCACCGAGGACCCCGCGACGGGCCACGACGCCCACGCGGCCCTGCTGCGGGCGGTGGCGCGGGGGGACGCGGAGGAGGCGGCGCGGATCCTGGGGGCCGAGCTGGAGGACCCGTTCGGCGGGGCCCGGGGGTAGCGGGCCGAACGTCGTCACCCGTTCGCCCCGCCTGCGGAATACCCCGCGCACCCCCGGGGTTGAGCCCCACCAGGAAGATGCACGTGCAAGCAACCTGGAAGGGTCCGGCATGAAGATCGGCATCATCGGTGCGGGCAACATCGGCGGCAACCTCACCCGGCGGCTCACCGCCCTCGGCCACGACGTCTCGGTGGCCAACTCCCGTGGCCCGCACACGCTCACGGAGCTGGCCGAGGAGACCGGCGCGACCCCGGTCAGGGTCGAGGAGGCGGCCCGCGGGGCGGAGGTCGTGGTGGTCACGGTCCCGCTGAAGGCGGTGCCGGACCTGCCCCGGGGGCTGTTCGACGAGGCGGCCGACGACGTCGCCGTCATCGACACCGGCAACTACTACCCGCAGCAGCGCGACGGCCGGATCGCCGGCATCGAGGACGAGGGCCTCACCGAGAGCCGCTGGACCGAACGCCACCTCGGCCACCCGGTCGTCAAGGCGTTCAACGGCACCTACGCCCAGGACATCCTGGACCGCCACCGCCCGGCCGGGGCCCCCGACCGCGTCGCCCTGCCCGTGGCCGGCGACGACGAGGCCGCCAAGGCGAAGGTCCGGGCGCTGATCGACGAACTCGGCTTCGACACCGTCGACGCCGGCGGCCTCGACGACTCCTGGCGCCAGCAGCCCGACACCCCGGTGTACGGACTGCGCGGGGGCGTGGCCGACGTGCGGAAGGCCCTGGACGAGGCGAGCCCGGAGCGCCCGGCGGCCTTCCGCGGCTGAACCGCCCCCACCGTGCGCGAACGGCCCGCCGGACACCCGCGCCGGGGTGCCCGGCGGGCCGCACCCGCGCGGACGGCCCCGGCCGGGTCAGGCGCTCCCGGCCCAGGACAGCAGCGCGGCCTTGCTCGCGAAGTGCGCGACGTCCTTGTCCACCGGGTCGTCCGTGTACTGGTGGAAGCGCCACGCGGCCTTGATCCGGGGCCGGCCGGCGCTCACGTAGTCGGCGATCCAGAGGCCGTCACCGGCGTACGACGTCGTGTCGACGTTCAGCCAGAAGCTCCGGTTGCAGTAGAGCAGCACCCGGTTGTCCGGCCGGAGCTCCTTCAGCCTGCGCAGGAAGCGGTCCTTCTCGGCGGTGGAGGCGTGGGTGCCCTCCCCGGTCGTCTCCCAGTCGACCGCGAGGAGGTCACCGGGCCGGTCGGGGGCCTTGGACAGGAAGTACTCCGCCTGCGCGGTGAGGTTCCCGGGCCACAGGAAGTGGTAGAACCCGACCACCAGCCCGGCGTCCCGGGCCCGCTTGACCTGTGCGGCCAGCCGGGGATTGGTGTAGCTGCGCCCCTCGGTCGCCTTGACGAAGACGAAGGAGAGGCCGTCGGTGTCGTAGGAGGCGGACTGGTACGCGCTGACGTCGATGCCACGGAGCATGCGGGGAGCTCCTCAAGGGTGAGTGGGGCAAGGGGAGTTGTTGATGCCCCACCCTGGCACGCGCGACTCCTCGGGTCCCGGGCTCAGCACTCGATGATGTTCACCGCCAGCCCGCCGCGGGCCGTCTCCTTGTACTTGACGGACATGTCCGCGCCCGTCTCCTTCATCGTCTTGATGACCTTGTCCAGGGACACCTTGTGGGAGCCGTCGCCGCGCATCGCCATGCGGGCCGCCGTGACCGCCTTGACCGCGGCCATGCCGTTGCGCTCGATGCAGGGGATCTGCACGAGGCCGCCGACCGGGTCGCAGGTGAGGCCGAGGTTGTGCTCCATGCCGATCTCGGCCGCGTTCTCGACCTGCTCCGGGGTGCCGCCGAGCACCTCGGCCAGCGCGCCCGCCGCCATCGAGCAGGCCGAGCCGACCTCGCCCTGGCAGCCCACCTCGGCGCCGGAGATGGACGCGTTCTCCTTGAAGAGCATGCCGATCGCGCCCGCGGCGAGCAGGAAGCGGACCACGCCGTCCTCGTCGGCGCCGGGCACGAAGTCCAGGTAGTAGTGCAGGACCGCCGGGATGATGCCCGCCGCGCCGTTGGTCGGGGCGGTCACCACGCGGCCTCCGGCCGCGTTCTCCTCGTTCACCGCCATCGCGTAGAGCGTGATCCACTCCATGGCGTGGGCCAGCGGCTCGCCCTCGGCGCGCAGCTGCCGCGCGGTCACGGCGGCCCGGCGGCGGACCTTCAGACCGCCCGGTAGGATGCCCTCGCGGCTCATCCCGCGCCCCACGCACTCGCGCATGACCCGCCAGATCTCCAGCAGGCCGGCCCGGATCTCGTCCTCGGTGCGCCAGGCGCGCTCGTTCTCCAGCATCAGCGAGGAGATCGACAGGCCGGTCTCCTTCGTCAGCCGCAGCAGCTCGTCGCCGGTGCGGAAGGGGTACTTCAGCACCGTGTCGTCGAGCTTGATCCGGTCCTCGCCGACCGCGTCCTCGTCGACGACGAACCCGCCGCCCACCGAGTAGTACGTCTTGGTCAGCAGCTCCGTGCCGTCGGCGTCGTGCGCCCATACGGTCATGCCGTTGGCGTGGTAGGGCAGCGCCTTGCGGCGGTGCAGGACCAGGTCGTCGTCGAAGGCGAAGGGGACCTCGTGCTCGCCGAGCAGCCGCAGCCGTCCCGTCTCCCGGATGGCGGCGACCCGCTCGTCGGCCGTCTCCACGTCCACCGTGCGCGGGGAGTCGCCCTCCAGGCCCAGCAGCACCGCCTTCGGGGTGCCGTGGCCGTGGCCGGTCGCGCCCAGCGAGCCGTACAGCTCGCAGCGCACCGACGCGACGGAGGGCAGCAGCCCCTCGTTGCGCAGGCGGCGCACGAACATGCGCGCGGCGCGCATCGGGCCGACCGTGTGGGAGCTGGACGGGCCGATGCCGATCGAGAACAGGTCGAAGACCGAGATGGCCACGGGTGACTCCTCAATACGGGGGGTGGTGCGAGATGCCTGCCGGGTGCCCCGCCCTCTCACGAGTGTGCGGGGCGCCCGGCGGAAACGGGAACTACTGGCCCAGAGCGGGGTACAGCGGGTGCTTCTCGGCCAGGGCGGTGACCCGGGCCTTGAGGGCCTCGGCGTCGTAGGACGGCTTGAGCGCCTCGGCGATGACGTCGGCGACCTCGGTGAAGTCCTCGGCGGTGAAGCCGCGGGTGGCGAGGGCGGGGGTGCCGATGCGCAGGCCCGAGGTGACCATCGGGGGCCGCGGGTCGTTCGGGACGGCGTTGCGGTTGACCGTGATGCCGACCTCGTGGAGGCGGTCCTCGGCCTGCTGCCCGTCGAGCTCGGACTCCCGCAGGTCGACCAGCAGCAGGTGCACGTCGGTGCCGCCGGACAGGACGTTCACCCCGGCCTCCCGGGCGTCCGCCGCGGTCAGCCGTTCGGCGAGGATGCGGGCGCCGTCCACGGTGCGGCGCTGGCGCTCCTTGAACTCCTCGGAGGCGGCGACCTTGAAGGAGACGGCCTTCGCCGCGATCACGTGCTCCAGCGGACCGCCCTGGAAGCCGGGGAAGACGGCGGAGTTGAGCTTCTTGGCGAAGTCCGTGCCGCGGGCCAGGATGATGCCGCCGCGCGGGCCGCCGAGCGTCTTGTGGGTGGTGGAGGTCACCACGTCGGCGTACGGCACGGGGTTGGCGTGCAGCCCCGCCGCCACCAGGCCGGCGAAGTGGGCCATGTCCACCCACAGGTACGCCCCGACCTCGTCGGCGATCCGGCGGAACTCCGCGAAGTCCAGCTCGCGGGGGTACGCCGACCAGCCGGCGATGATCACCTTCGGGCGGTGCTCCTTGGCGAGCCGCTCGACCTCGGCCATGTCGACCAGGCCGGACGCGTCGTCCACGTGGTAGGCGACCACGTTGAACTGCTTGCCGGAGAAGTTCAGCCGCATCCCGTGGGTGAGGTGGCCGCCGTGGGCGAGGTCCAGGCCGAGGATGGTGTCCCCGGGCTGGGCCAGCGCGAACAGGGCCGCCTGGTTGGCGGAGGCGCCGGAGTGGGGCTGGACGTTGGCGTAGGCGGCGCCGAACAGGTCCTTGACCCGGTCGATGGCGATCTGCTCGGCCACGTCGACGTGCTCGCAGCCGCCGTAGTAGCGGCGGCCGGGGTAGCCCTCGGCGTACTTGTTGGTGAGCACCGAGCCCTGGGCCTCCATCACCGCGAGCGGCGCGAAGTTCTCCGAGGCGATCATCTCCAGCGTGGACTGCTGGCGGCGCAGCTCGGCGTCGACCGCGGCGGCGATCTCCGGGTCGAGCTCGTGCAGGGGCGTGTTCAGAACAGACATGCGATGGTCCTCAGCCCTCAGCCGGCGGTGAAGGCGGTGTAGTCGTCGGCGGAGAGCAGGTCGTCCGGCTCGTCCGTGACCCGTACCTTGAACAGCCAACCGCCCTCGAACGGGGCGGAGTTGACCAGTGCCGGGTCGTCCACGACGTCCTGGTTGACCGCGGTGATCTCACCGGAGACGGGCGCGTACAGCTCGCTGACCGACTTGGTGGACTCCAGTTCGCCGCAGGACTCGCCCGCGGTCACCGTGTCACCGACCTCGGGGAGCTGGACGAAGACGACGTCGCCGAGCGCGTTGGCCGCGTGCTCCGTGATGCCGACCGTCGACACGCCGTCCTCGGCGGCCGACAGCCACTCGTGCTCCTTGCTGTAGCGCAGCTGCTGGGGGTTGCTCATGGCCTGAATTCTCCTGTACGCGGGGGAGTGCTGGTGAAGAGGGGACTGCCGGCGGCACGCGTGACCTGCGGACCTGTGTCCGAGGTCACGCCCGGGCGCCGGGGCGCGGGCACCGGGACGCGAGCGCCGACGGCACCGCTGCCGCAGGCCCACGGGCGCCTGCGGCACCCGGACCGACGGAGCACGGGCGCGTCGCCGCGCGCCCAGTGTCTACTTCCGGCGCTTGTAGAACGGCAGCGCCACGACCTCGTACGGCTCGTGGCTGCCCCGGATGTCGACGCCGACACCCGCCGTGCCCGGCGCGGCGTGCGCCGCGTCGACGTAGGCCATGGCGATCGGCTTGCCCAGCGTGGGCGAGGGCGCGCCCGAGGTGACCTCGCCGATCACCGCGCCGTCCGCGACCACCGGGAACCCGGCGCGCGGCACGCGGCGGCCCTCGGCGACCAGGCCGACCAGGACGCGCGGCGGGCTGGACTCGGCGCGTGCGGCGGCCTCGGTGAGCGCCTCGCGGCCCACGAAGTCGCCCTCCTTGTCGAACTTCACCACCCGGCCGAGCCCGGCGTCGAAGGGGGTAAGCTCCGCGGTCAGCTCGTGCCCGTACAGCGGCATGCCCGCCTCCAGGCGCAGGGTGTCCCGGCAGGACAGGCCGCAGGGGACCAGCCCGGCGCCCTCGCCGGCCTTGGTGAGCGCCTGCCACAGCTCCACGGCGTGCTCCGGCTTCACGAACAGCTCGAAGCCGTCCTCGCCGGTGTAGCCGGTGCGGGCGATCAGGGCGGGCACCCCGGCGACGGTGCCGGGCAGGCCGGCGTAGTACTTCAGGCCGTCGAGGTCGGCGTCGGTGAGCGCGGCGAGGATGCCGGGCGACTGAGGGCCCTGGACGGCGAGCAGCGCGTAGGCGTCGCGGTCGTCGCGCACCTCGGCGTCGAAGCCGGCCGCCCGCTCGGTCAGCGCGTCCAGCACGACCTGGGCGTTGGAGGCGTTGGCGACGACCAGGTACTCGGTCTCGGCGAGCCGGTAGACGATCAGGTCGTCCAGGATGCCGCCGTCGGCCTGGCAGATCATGGTGTAGCGGGCGCGGCCGACGCCCACGGAGGCGATGTTGCCGACCAGGGCGAAGTTCAGCAGGGCGGCGGCCTGCGGGCCGGTCACGGCGATCTCGCCCATGTGGGAGAGGTCGAACAGGCCCGCCCGGGTCCGCACGGCGAGGTGTTCCTCGCGCTCGGAGCCGTAGCGCAGGGGCATGTCCCAGCCGGCGAAGTCGGTCATCGTCGCGCCGAGGGCACGGTGCACGGCGTCGAGCGCGGTACGACGGGGTTCGGTACTGCTCATCGGTCGGTCGTCTCCCAGGGCATACGGGACGGGGGCGAGGAACGTTCCTCCCCATCTGTCATCGGAACCTGAGAGGTTCGCCGTGATCCCCGCGGGGAGTGGTCACGGCTTGCACCTTGGGTGGGGCCGCCGGTCGGGGCGGCCCGCTTTTCAGATGTGCCTCGCCCGCGCGGTAACGGGGCCTGAGAGATTCAAGGGAGGGACTTGCTCCTTCGGCGCCCCGGGCGGTCCAGAGGGGACCCGGGGACTCTCCCGCGCGGATTCAAACGGCCGGTATGCAGTTGGCGGGCTCATCATTGCACGCCGGGGCGGCGGGCGGCAGGCCGGATCTGTAACCGGCTTGTGGCGGTACGCGCATACCGCCGTGAGCCACCGGGCATTACCTTCTCTTTACGCAGGGCGGGGAGGGGACCGACACCCGGCCCCCAGGGGAGGACGATCACGGTGGACAGGACCACGGCGTACGCGAGCACCCCAGCGGTCGCGCTGCCCGCGCAGGGCACCGCACCGTCCCGCACGTCCCGGGCCGAGGAGCGCGTCCCGGTGGTGCGGGACCTGCGCGACCGGGCCGGCCATGGGCCGCGCGCCCTGCTCTTCGGGCCGCACGACCTGGTCGTGATCACCGGGCTGCCCGGCAGCGGCAAGTCCACGCTGATGCGGCGCGCGGCCGGCGGCCGGGGCGTCGACTCCCAGGACACCCGCGACCGCTGGGACGCGCGCCTCGCCGGCGTCCTGCCGTACGCCGTCTACCGCCCGCTGGTGCGCCTCGCCCACTACGCCGGGCTGCGGCGCGCGGTGCGTTCCGGCGAGGGCCTGGTGGTGCACGACTGCGGGACGCAGAGCTGGGTGCGCGCCTGGCTGGGCCGGGCCGCCCGCCGCCGGGGCGGCGCGCTGCACCTGCTGCTGCTCGACGTCCCGCCCGGCACCGCGCTGGAAGGCCAGCGTGAGCGCGGCCGGGGCGTCTCGCGCTACGCCTTCCTGCGCCACCGCCGGGCGGCCGCCCGGCTGCTGCGGGCGGTGGAGCGGGGCACCCTGCCCGACGGCTGCGCGTCGGCGGTCCTCCTGGACCGGGCCGCGGCGGACGCCCTGACCCGGATCGGCTTCACCGGCTGAGGGGCCGGGCGCTCCCCGCCCGCCGGGCCCGCCGGCCCCGAACGGCCACCCGCTAGCCTTTTCAGCCACAGCAGAGCGAGCCCAGCAGGCGGTAGGCAGACCATGGACTTCCCGGCGGACGTGCCCGCACCCTTCCCGGCCCGGCCCCACCCGCAGCCCCACGGCGGGTGGCCCGGCAACGAGCTGGAGGAGGTGCTCTCCGCCTCGCTCGGTGTGCCGGGCGCGGGCGGGCGGATCGTGGAGGTGCTGGGCCGCAGCTTCGTCTGGGTGCCGCTGCCCAACGGCGGCGGCCCGCACAGCGGCCCCCTCGACCTGCCCACGCTGGAGCTGGACGGCCAGGCGTACGTGCCGGTGTTCAGCTCCGAGGAGCAGTTCCGCCAGGTCGTCGGCGCGCACATGGCGTACGCCATCGCCCCGGCCGTGGAGTTCGCGCGGGGCCTGCCCCCGCAGGTGGGCATCGCGGTCAACCCGGACGGTGTGGTGGGCGTCCCGCTGCCCCCGCCCGCGGTGGCCGAGCTGTGCCGGGCGGGCCGCACGCCGCTGGACGGGTTCGCGAGCGGCGGACGGGTGCGGCTCTTCGAGCCGGACTGGCAGGACGACCCGGTGGACTTCCTGTCCGCGGCGTCGGCCGAGTTCGGCGCGACGGGCGTCGTGCTGACGGCCCGCCGGTGCCTCGCCGCCATCGAGACCGCCGACCCCGTGCTGTTCGTCGGCGTCGAACTCTCCGCGTGGGACGGCGACCTGCGCGCCGTGCCCCAGGACGCCCTCGGCCGCGCGCTGGGCCGGGTCCCGGTGCGGTGGCCGGTCAACCTGATCCTGCTGGACGTCGCCCAGGACCCGGTGGGCGACTGGATGAAGGCCCAGGTGCGCCCGTTCTACACGGCCGGCGCCTGACCGCGGGCGGGGCCGGCGCACCCCCCGGTACCGCACAAGTCGCCCCTCGGGAGGCGGCCGTGGCGGGCGCCGCCACTTAAGCTGTTCCCCTATACGAGTCCTCAGCGAAGGGGCGGTAACAGGTGAGCGCGAGCGGCACGGCCGCGACCGGCCAGGTCGAGCACATGCTGCGCCAGGTCACGCCCGGGCGTTACGACGCCTACGAGGCGCTGCTCCGCGCCCTCGCCACCCCGTCCACCGGCCAGGTCTGGATGCTGCTCTGGCGCGGCCAGGCGGGCTCCCCGGACGCGCAGTACGGCGCGATGGAGGTCGACGGCCACGGGTACGCCCCGTGCGTGACCTCGGCCCAGGAGCTGTCGGCCAGCGGCTGGAACCGGTCGTACGAGGTGATCGACGGTCTCGAGGCGGCCCGCGCGCTGTACCCGGACCACCTCGGGCTCTGGCTGAATCCGCACGCCCCGGGTGGCGGCGTCGGCATCCCCTGGCTCGACCTGCGGCGGATCGCCACCGGCCTGGAGCGCCAGCCGGCGGGCCCGCTGCGGCTGTCGGAGCCGGCCGTGGAGATCCCGCAGTTCTACGCCCTGCTCGCGCAGAACGCGCACCGCACCCCCGCCGTGCGCACCCTGCGCCGCGCGTGGGTGCAGCCGGCCCTCGGCGCGCCGTACCTCACCATCGGCCTGGACGTGTACGACGCCGGCCCGGCGTCCGTGGACGCGGTGCGCGCCATGATGCAGCGGTCCGTCGGCGCCGTGCCCGACGGGCTCCCGGTGTCGACGGTGACGATGACCGACGACCACGACCCGGTCGTGCTGTGGATGCGGGCCCAGGCGCGGCCGTTCTACGACCGTGAGGCGCACGTCCCGGCGCTCCCCGCGGCGCCCGCCCAGGCGCCGGCGGCGGGCTACGGCTACCCCCCGCCCGCACGGTACTGAGCGGCGGCGACCCGATGACCTTACCCCTGACCGACCTTCATCCAGCCATTGAGGGTCTGCGCGCGTAGAGTGGGGCGGTTGCTTCCGTTTGCGTAGCAAGTGTCCGAATTTGCACGCGTCCGGGTGGCGTTACCCACCGTCCGGATAACGGAATACATCAGCGCGTATCACGTTTACGCATCCTTTCACCGCCAAGTCTGGCTACAGATCGCCAAAGCGTTGAAGACTCCGGCTCCAGGGGTGTTCGCCCCTGTGTACGACGGACTGATCACGCCGCTACAGCGGCAAGTGCGGGCCGGCCACCGCCGGTTGAGAGGGGTCCCTGCCAGATGACGGCACCATTGCACGAGCCGACCGCGGAAGCGGCCCCGAGCGCGGCCGAGGAAGCGGCGGTCGCCAGCGCCGACGCGAAGGCCGTACAGGGACGCTCCTTGGGCCGGATCGCCTGGGAGCGCCTGAAGCGGGACAAGCTGGCCCTGACGGGCGGTGCCGTGGTGCTCCTGCTCATCGCGCTGGCCCTGCTCGCCCCGGTGATCACGAGCCTGCTGGGCCAGGACCCGAACGCGTACCACGAGAACCTGATCGACCCCCTGTTCGGCACGCCCACCGGCTCGCTGGGCGGTGTCAGCGGCGACCACCTGCTCGGTGTCGAGCCGGTCAACGGCCGTGACATCTTCGCCCGCATCCTCTACGGCGCCCGCATCTCCCTGCTGGTCGGCTTCCTGTCCGCCCTGGTCGCCGTCGTCCTCGGCACGATCCTCGGCATCCTGGCCGGCTTCTTCGGCGGCTGGGTCGACTCCCTGATCAGCCGCGTGATGGACGGTCTGCTGGCCTTCCCGCAGCTGCTCTTCATCATCGCCCTGGTGTCCGTGATGCCGAACGAGATGCTGGGACTGACCGGCACGGGCGTGCGCGTCTTCGTGATGATCCTGGTCATCGGCTTCTTCGGCTGGCCGTACATCGGCCGCGTGGTGCGCGGCCAGACGCTCTCGATGCGTGAGCGCGAGTACGTCGAGGCCGCCCGGTCGCTCGGCGCCGGCCGCCTCTACATCCTGTTCAAGGAACTGCTGCCCAACCTGGTCGCCCCGATCATCGTGTACACGACGATGATGATCCCGACCAACATCCTCACCGAGGCGGCGCTGAGCTTCCTGGGCGTGGGCGTCAAGCCGCCCACCGCGTCCTGGGGCCAGATGCTCTCCAGCGCGCTGGACTACTACGACTCGGACCCGATGTACATGGTGGTCCCCGGCGTGGCGATCTTCATCACCGTTCTGGCCTTCAACCTCTTCGGCGACGGCGTGCGGGACGCGCTGGACCCGAAGGGCTCCCGCTGAGCCGGCGGACCTGCAACGTCCCGTGGCACCTGACACGGGGTCTCTCATCAAATCCGGAGGATCCGAGATCGTGACTACCCAACGCACCTCAGGGCGGCGTAAGCAGGCCTTGGCCGCTGCGGCCGCGGTCGCTGCGCTGCTGACCACGGCGGCGTGCGGCGGCGGTGGCGACGACGACGGCGGTTCGAAGAACGGCGCCGCCGGCTTCGACGCCGCGAACAACAAGGTTGCCCAGGCCTCCGCGGTCAAGAAGGGCGGGACCCTGAAGTTCGGCGGTGCCCAGGACGCCGACTCGTGGGACACCACGCGTGGTTACTACGGCTTCATGTGGAACTTCGCCCGCTACTACAGCCGTCAGCTCGTCACGGGCAAGACGGAGCCGGGCAAGGGCGGCGCCCAGCTCACTCCGGACCTCGCCACCGGCCTCGCCAAGGTCACCGACGACGGCAAGACCTACACGTACACCCTGCGTGACGGTGTGACGTGGGAGGACGGCAAGCCGATCACGTCGAAGGACGTCAAGTACGGCATCGAGCGCGTGTGGGCCCAGGACGTGCTGTCCGGCGGTCCGACGTACCTCAAGGAGGTGCTCGACCCCAAGGGCACGTACAAGGGCCCGTACAAGGACACCTCCGCCGACAAGCTCGGCCTGAAGGCGATCGACACCCCGGACGACAAGACCATCGTCTTCCACCTCCCGCAGGCCAACTCCGACTTCGAGGAGATCCTGGCCCTGGTCTCGGCCTCCCCGGTCCGCCAGGACAAGGACACCAAGTCGAAGTACGGCCTGAAGCCGTTCTCCTCCGGCCCGTACAAGTTCGAGTCGTACAGCCCGGGCAAGAGCCTGACGCTGGCTCGCAACGCGAGCTGGAAGCAGGCCTCGGACCCGGTCCGCAAGGCCTACCCGGACAAGATCACCGTCACGTTCTTCTCGAACGCCAACGAGCTGGACCAGCGCCTGCTCAACGGTGACCTGGACCTGGACATCAACCAGACCGGCATGTCGCCGCAGGGCCGCACCACCGCCCTGAAGCAGCACAAGGCCAACCTGGACAACCCGGTCTCCGGCTACGTCCGTTACGCGGTCTTCCCGCAGAGCGTGAAGCCGTTCGACAACGAGCACTGCCGCAAGGCCGTGATCTACGGCGCCGACCACGTGTCGCTGCAGACCGCGCGCGGTGGCCCCGTCGCCGGTGGCGACATCGGCACCAACATGCTCCCGCCGTCCGTCCCGGGCGCCGAGGGCCAGAAGTACGACCCGTACGAGCTCAACGGCGCCAACAAGAGCGGCAACGTCGCCAAGGCCAAGGAAGAGCTCAAGGCCTGCGGCCAGCCCAACGGCTTCAGCACCACGATCGCGGTCCGCAACAACAAGCCGGTCGAGGTCGCCACGGCCCAGTCGCTCCAGGCGTCGCTGAAGAAGGTCGGCATCAACGCCCAGATCGACCAGTACGACGGCTCCCAGACCGCCGGCATCATCGGCAGCCCTTCGAACGTGAAGAAGAAGGGCTACGGCATCATCATCATGGGCTGGGGTCCGGACTTCCCGACCGTCCAGGGCTTCGGTCTGCCGCTGTGGGACAGCAAGTACATCCTGCAGAGCGGTAACAACAACTACGCGCTGATCAACGACAAGGCGATCGACGGCCTCTTCTCCCAGTACGTCACCACGCTGGACGACGCGGGCAAGGAGAAGATCGCCACGGAGATCAACCACAAGGTCATGGAGGGCGGTTACTACCTGCCCTTCGTCTTCGAGAAGTTCATCAACTGGCGCTCGGACCGACTGGCGAACGTGTACACGTCCGACAACTACAGCGGCATGTACGACTTCGTGAACCTCGGTCTGAAGTCCGCCTCCTGACAACCGGCACACCCGCCGAACGGCACGAAAGGCAGGTGAAGGCCGGCGCAGCGTGAACTGCGGGCCACCGGAAGACCTCCGGTGGCCCGCGGTCCCGCGGCGGGCCGAGAGCTGTGCTCACTTACCTCATCAGGCGGTTGTTCGCCGCCGCAGTGATGCTGGTGGTCATCATCACGGTGGTCTTCTGCATCTTCTTCCTCGTCCCGAAGTGGGCGGGCGTCGACATCGCCTCGAGCTTCGTGGGCAAGCAGGCCGACCCCGCAGCAGTCGAAGGGGTGCGGCAGAAGCTGGGTCTGGGCGACCCGATCTACGTCCAGGTCTGGGAGTTCTTCAAGGGCATCTTCGTCGGCCGGACCTACACCGGCGGCGGGGACACCATCCACTGTGCGGCTCCCTGCTTCGGCTACTCCTTCCGCAGCGAGCAGGCCATCTGGCCGGTGCTCACCGACCGCTTCCCGGTGACCCTGGGTCTGGCGCTCGGTGCGGCCGTCCTGTGGCTGATCCTCGGTGTCTCGGCGGGTGTGCTCTCCGCCCTCAAGCGCGGCAGCCTCTGGGACCGCGGCGCCATGGTCGTCGCCCTCGCCGGTGTCTCCCTGCCCATCTACTTCACGGGCATGCTCAGCCTGGCGATCTTCGTGTTCGGCCTCAACTGGTTCTCCGGGACCTACGTGCCGTTCACCGACAACCCGGGCAAGTGGTTCACCGGGATGATCCTCCCCTGGGTCACCCTGGCGTTCCTCTACGCCGCCATGTACGCCCGGATCACCCGGGCCACCATGATGGAGATCCTCGGCGAGGACTACATCCGGACCGCGCGCGCCAAGGGCCTGCGTGAGCCGGTGGTCATCCGCAAGCACGCCATGCGCTCCACGATGACCCCCATCCTCACCATGCTCGGCATGGACCTCGGCGCCCTCATCGGCGGCGCGATCCTGACCGAGTCGACCTTCAACCTCCCCGGTCTCGGCCGGGAGGTGCTCCTCGCGATCAGGAACCAGGACCTGCCCGTCATCGTGGGCGTCACCCTGATCACCTCCCTCGCGGTGCTCTTCGCCAACCTCGTGGTGGACATCCTTTACGCCGTGATCGACCCCCGAGTGAGGCTCACATGACCGACCTGAGCAAGACCGGAGCGGCCCTGGGGGAGCCCGTCAGCGGCGCCGCCCCCTCCGCCTTCCTGGAAGTGCGCGACCTGAAGGTGCACTTCCCGACCGACGACGGCCTGGTCAAGTCCGTCGACGGGCTGAGCTTCCAGCTGGAGAAGGGCAAGACCCTCGGCATCGTGGGCGAGTCCGGCTCCGGCAAGTCGGTGACCTCGCTCGGCATCATGGGCCTGCACACCGCCGGCCAGTACGGCAAGCGCAAGGCCCAGATCTCCGGCGAGATCTGGCTCAACGGCACCGAGCTGCTCACCGCCGACCCCGACCACGTGCGCAAGCTGCGCGGCCGGGAGATGGCGATGATCTTCCAGGACCCGCTGTCGGCGCTGCACCCGTACTACACGATCGGCCAGCAGATCGTGGAGGCGTACCGGATCCACCACGACGTCGACAAGAAGACCGCGCGCCGCCGCGCGGTCGAGATGCTCGACCGGGTGGGCATCCCGCAGCCGGACAAGCGGGTGGACAACTACCCGCACGAGTTCTCCGGCGGTATGCGCCAGCGCGCGATGATCGCGATGTCGCTGGTCAACAACCCCGAACTGCTGATCGCGGACGAGCCGACGACCGCCCTGGACGTGACCGTCCAGGCGCAGATCCTCGACCTCATCCGGGACCTGCAGAAGGAGTTCGGCTCCGCGGTCATCGTCATCACCCACGACCTGGGCGTCGTCGCCGAACTGGCCGACGACATCCTGGTGATGTACGGCGGCCGCTGCGTGGAGCGCGGACCGGCGGACAAGGTGTTCTACGAGCCCCGCCACCCCTACACCTGGGGCCTGCTCGGCTCGATGCCGCGGCTCGACCGCGAGCAGCAGGAACGCCTGATCCCGGTCAAGGGCTCCCCGCCCTCCCTCATCAACGTCCCGTCCGGCTGCGCCTTCAACCCGCGCTGCCCGTACGCGGACATTCCGAAGGACGACGTCACCCGCACGGTCCGCCCCGAGCTGGCCGAGGTCGGCAGCCGGCACTGGGCCGCCTGCCACCTGAGCACGGAGCAGCGGGAGCGTATCTGGACCGAAGAGATTGCGCCGAAGCTGTGAGTGACGTGAAACGCGACGACGAAGCGGCGACGATTCCCGCGCAGAACACGGGCGGCGGCCGCGCCGACGGCGAGGTGCTGCTGAAGGTCACCGGCCTGCAGAAGCACTTCCCGATCAAGAAGGGCCTGCTCCAGCGGCAGGTCGGCGCGGTCCACGCGGTCGACGGCATCGACTTCGAGGTGCGCGCGGGCGAGACCCTGGGCGTCGTGGGCGAGTCGGGCTGCGGCAAGTCGACGATGGGCCGGCTGATCACCCGGTTGCTCGAACCGACGGCCGGCAAGGTCGAGTTCGAGGGCAAGGACATCACGCACCTCGGGGTGGCGGGCATGCGTCCGCTGCGCCGCGACGTGCAGATGATCTTCCAGGACCCGTACTCGTCGCTGAACCCGCGCCACACGATCGGCACGATCGTCGGTGCGCCCTTCAAGCTCCAGGGCGTCGAGCCCGAGGGCGGCATCAAGAAGGAAGTGCAGCGGCTGCTGTCGGTGGTCGGCCTCAACCCCGAGCACTACAACCGCTACCCGCACGAGTTCTCCGGCGGTCAGCGCCAGCGCATCGGCATCGCCCGCGCGCTCGCGCTGAACCCGAAGCTGGTCGTGGCCGACGAGCCGGTCTCCGCGCTCGACGTGTCGATCCAGGCGCAGGTCGTCAACCTGCTGGACGACCTCCAGCAGGAACTGGGCCTGACGTACGTGATCATCGCGCACGACCTGTCGGTCGTCCGGCACGTCTCGGACCGGATCGCGGTGATGTACCTCGGCAAGATCGTGGAGCTGGCCGACCGCGACCTGCTCTACAAGACGCCGATGCATCCGTACACCAAGGCGCTGATGTCCGCGGTGCCGATCCCGGACCCGCGGCGCAAGGCGGAGAAGAGCGAGCGCATCCTGCTCAAGGGTGACGTGCCCTCGCCGATCGCCCCGCCGAGCGGCTGCCGCTTCCACACCCGGTGCTGGAAGGCCACGGAGATCTGCCGCACGACCGAGCCGCCGCTCCTGGAGCTGCGCCCCGGTCAGCGGGTCGCCTGCCACCACCCGGAGAACTTCGAGGACCAGCAGCCGCAGGACACGGTGCTGCTGACCGCCGCGAAGGAGGCGAGCGAGCTGGTGCCGGACGAGGTGCTGGCGGAGTCGGCGGAGACGTCGGCCGCGGTGGCGGCGGAGGTCGCCCCCGAGAAGCCGTCCGCGCCGACCGGGGCAGCGTCGACCGAGGCCGCCGCGCCGGCCGAGGCCGCGCCGGCCGTGGACACCGCGGCGGAGCCGGCCGCCGACGCCGAGCCGGTCGCGAAGGCGGACCCCGCCGCCGTGACCGCGCCCGCCGCCGAGCCGGACCCGGCGGTCGAGGCGGAGGCTCCGGCCACGCCGGACGCCCCCGCCGCGCCGGAGGCTCCCGCCAAGGAGAAGTAGGCAGCGAAAAGCCAGCAGTACCCGGCCCCCGCCTTGCAATGTAAGGCGGGGGCTTCGGGTTGGGTGAGAATGGAAGGGTGGTCTACCAACTCTTCAGCCCGTCCGTCCAGCACACCCTCGACCTGGTCGGCATCTTCGTGTTCGCCATCTCGGGTGCGCTGCTCGCGGTCCGCAAGAACTTCGACGTCTTCGGCATCGCCGTGCTCGCCGAGGTCACCGCGCTGGGCGGCGGGCTGTTCCGGGACCTGGTGATCGGCGCCGTGCCCCCGGCCGCCTTCACGGACCTGGGCTACTTCCTCACCCCGCTGCTCGCCGCGCTCCTGGTGTTCTTCCTGCACCCGGAGGTCGAGCGCATCCAGGCCGGGGTGAACGTCTTCGACGCGGCCGGCCTCGGCCTGTTCTGCGTCGCGGGCACGACCAAGGCGTACGACCACGGCCTGGGCCTGACCGCCTCGGCGGCGCTGGGCCTCGCCACCGCCGTCGGCGGGGGCGTGCTGCGCGACGTGCTGGCCAACGAGGTGCCCTCGCTGCTGCGCTGGGACCGCGACCTGTACGCCGTGCCGGCCATCGTCGGCGCGACCATGGTGGCGCTGTGCCTGCGCTACGGCGTCCTCACCCCGCTCGCCAGCGGGCTGGCCGCGGTCACCGCCTTCGTGCTGCGCCTTCTCGCGATGCGGTACCACTGGCGAGCGCCGCGTGCCTGGCACCGCCGTTCGACGGTGCGTGAGGAGCAGCCCCCTTCGGCTCCCGCCCCGGGTGTCCCTGACCGAGCTGGGCGGTGAGCCAGGTGAAGGCGGGCACCACCTGCGGCCGCCACAGCGCCATGGTGTGGCCGCCCGCGCTCCGCGGCAGGAAGACCACGTGCACGCTGGTCGGCGCCTTGGCCTCCTTCAGCAGCGCCACGCCGGCCTCGTAGCCGTCGCCCGGCTGGCCGGAGACGTACAGGGCGACCGGGGGCGGGGTGGCGGCCCGGCGCAGCAGCACGTACGGGTTGTTCTGCGCGCGCAGGGCGCGGCTCTGCGCGGCCAGCGAGGTGCGCTCGGCGATCGGGTCGTTGTAGCCGGACAGGCTCACCGCGGCCCGGTAGCGGTCGGGGTGGGCCACGGCCAGCTTGGCGGCGCAGTGCGCGCCGGCCGAGTAGCCGGCCACCGCCCAGCCCTGGGGCGCCGACTGGGCCCGGAAGTTGTCCACGACCATCCGCGGCACGTCCAGGCTGAGCCAGGAGTCGGCGTTGACCGTGCCCGGGATGTTGGCGCAGCCGGTGTCCACGCCGGGCAGCAGGGTGGTGCGCGGGGCGACCAGGATGAACGGGGCGACTTTGCCCTCGCGCATCAGGGGCAGCAGCTGCTCGTGCACCTTCAGCGTGCCGAACCAGGACTTCGCGGAGCCCGGGTAGCCGGGCAGGAGCTCCACCACCGGGAAGCGGTGCGTGCGGTAGGCGGGCTGGTCGTACTGCGGGGGCAGCCAGACGTAGACCTCGGCGTTCACCCCGGAGACCCGCCCCTCGAGCTGGGTGACCCGTACCCCGCCGGCCGCGTGCATGCCGGGCCCCTGGGCGGGCGAGAACTCCTGCCGGACCCGGGGGAGCCTGCTGAGTTCGACGCCGCCGGTGCCGTCCGGGCCCAGGTCGGCGGCCTGCCGCACATGGCTGCCGGTGCCGAGCAGGTCGTCCCAGGTGTCGTACAGGTTGTTGGCGTTGTTGACCAGCACGAAGACCAGGGCGACCGCGGTGCCCTGGGCGAACAGCAGCATCAGCACCCGGGCCGCGGCGCGCAGCGCCTTCGGGCCGCGCAGCCGTGACCACAGGCCCAGCGGCAGGGCGACCGCGACGACGGACAGCACGATCAGGGTGTAGAGGAACGGAGTCCCGGTGAGGCTCATGCCCTAAGAGAGGGCACGGAGCGTTCACGGGTTTACGGACGAGTACGGACACTTACCGAGAAATTGCCGGACCTTCACCCGGTGGGGGGTGTCCCGGGCGGGGAACGCCCGTCGGCTCCCGAGAAAAGCTACCGCTTAGTATTACCCTGTTGTACGGTTCACCCATGTCAGAAGCAGTCACCGCTCCCGCCGCCGTCGGCGACAGCGAGTTCGACCGCGACACCGCGGTCACCGAGCGCGCACCCGGCCTCCACGACATCGACCTCTCCGAGGGCTGGACCATCTTCGGCGCGGTCAACGGCGGCTATCTGCTCGCCGTCCTCGGCCGGGCCCTCGCGGACACCCTGCCGCACGGCGACCCCTTCAGCCTCACCGCGCACTACCTCAGCGCCTCCCGCCCCGGGCCGGCCGTGGTGCGCACCGAGACCGTGCGCGCCGGCCGCACCCTCTCCACCGGCCAGGCGTCCCTCCTCCAGTACGACGAGGAGGGCCGGGAGGTCGAGCGGATCCGCGTCCTCGCCTCCTACGGCGACCTCGACGCCCTGCCCGACGACGTCCGCACCTCGGCGAAGCCGCCCGCGATCCCGCCGCCGGGCCAGTGCTTCGGCCCCGAGGGCAGCCCCGTCCCGCAGGGCGACCAGCAGCCCATCGCCGACCGGCTGATGCTCAAGCTGGACCCGGCGACGGTCGGCTGGGCGCTCGGGCAGCCGTCCGGCAAGGGCGAGATGCGGGCCTGGTTCGGCCTGGCCGACGGCCGCGACCACGACCCGTTCTCCCTGCTCCTCGCGGTGGACGCGCTGCCGCCCACCGCCTTCGACCTCGGCATCTCCGGCTGGGTGCCGACCATCGAGCTCACCGTCCACGTCCGCGCCCGGCCGGCCCCCGGCCCGGTGCGCGTGGCGATCACCACGCGCAACCTCGCGGGCGGCTTCCTGGAGGAGGACGCGGAGGTCTGGGACAGCCAGGACCGCCTGGTCGCCCAGTCCCGCCAGCTGGCCCGCGTCCTGCGCGGCTGACCTCCTGTCCGGCGCTTCCCGCGGGAGCGGGAGGCGCCGGGGCGCGACTCGGCCGGGGCGCGGCTCAGGCGCCTGCGGCCAGGGGTGCCCGGCCGAGCCAGGCCGCCAGCCGGGCGTAGGCGTCGGCGTCCTCGGCCACGTCCCGGGCCGCGGCGAACGGCGTGTTCTCGTCGCGCTCCGGGTCGGGCAGCGCCCGGTGCGCGGCGAACAGCGCGAACTCGGCCAGGTCACCGTCCAGTTCGACCGGCCGGCCCAGCGCCTCGTTCAGGTCCCAGGTGTGGGCGACGAGCTCCATCACGTACCCGGAGAGCCCCGCGTGGCCGGGCACCTCGCCCCACGGCACCCGCACCGGGGCGGTCAGCCGCTCGTCGGGCTCCCACGCCGCGAGCACGCGCGTGCGGGCCTCGGCGTACGCCCGCGGCCAGGCGTCGTCGGTGACGCCGTCCACGAACGGCCGGACGGCGAGTCCGTCGCCGCCCTCGCCGATGACCGCGATACGCAGGGTGCCGCCCACGGTGTGGGAGAGCAGCGTCCGCACGTCGAACTCCGCGCAGGGCGTGGGCCCGGTCAGGTGCTCGGGCCGTACCGCCGCGATCACGGCGGCCGCCTGCGCGGTGGCGCGGGCGTAGACGGGACGCGGGTCGACGGCGGGCGCGGTGTGCCGGGCCTCGGTGAGGTGGGTGTTCATGGGGTGCTTCTCCTGCCGTTCGGTGACTCGGTACGCAGGTGATCCTCACGGCATAACCTGACAGTTGCCGTCATGATTTGCGGCGGACTTCCGGGCGGCGCGATGCTGGGCGGGTGAAGTCCGACCGCCTGCTGTCGATCCTGCTGCTCCTGCAGACCCGTGGCCGCGTGCCCGCGCCCGAACTCGCCGAACGGCTCGAGGTGTCGGTGCGCACCATCTACCGCGACGTCGAGGCCCTGTCGGCGTCGGGCGTCCCGGTCTACGCCGAGCGCGGCCGGCACGGCGGCATCGAACTGCTCCCCGGGTTCCGCACGGACGTCACCGGACTGACCGCCGACGAGTCGCGCGCCCTGTTCATCCTGGCCGCCGAGGGCGCGCACGCCGCCCTCGGCCTGGACGCGGCCCTCGGCTCCGCCCTGCGCAAGGTCATGGCCGCACTGCCCGCGCCCCACCGCCCGGCCGCCGAGGTCACCAGCCGGCGGATCCTGGTCGACGCCACCCGCTGGAAGGGCGGCCCGCAGCCCGCCGCCGACCTGGACACCCTCCAGGACGCGGTCTTCGCCGACCGCAGGCTGCGCCTGCGCTACCGCCACAGCGGCGCCCGCGAGCCGCGCACCTACACGGTCGACCCCTACGGCCTCGTCGCCAAGGCCGGGGTCTGGTACCTGGTCGCCGACCGGCGCGGCACCCCACAGCTCTTCCGCGCCGACCGGGTGCGCTCGGCGACGGTCCTGGACGACCCGGTGCGCCGGCGGCCCGGCGTCGAACTCGCCGACGCCTGGGAGGTGGTGCGCCGCCAGGTCGAGGAGCGGCCGGACGCGCTCGCCGTGACCGCACGGGTGCGGCGCCCCCGCCTCGACATGTTCCTGCGGATGAACGCCGCGCACCTGACCGGACCGCCCGCCGAGGACGACGGCGCGAGCGAGTGGGTGACCGTCCGGCTGGCCTTCCCCTTCGTCCTGGCCGTCCGCCAGCTCCTCGCGTTCTCCGACCAGGTGGAGGTCCTCGACCCGCCCGAGGCCCGCGCGGAACTGCGCGCGGCCGCCGCCTCCGTCACGCAGCTGTACGGGGCCGCCGACCGCGGGTCCGGGTGACACCCGGGGCCGGGACCAGGGCGCCGGGGCGGGGGCCGACGGGCGCGACACGGCCGGGAACCGCCCCCGGCACGGGCTCAGTCGAGCCAGTGCCGGCGCCCCTTGCTGATCAGCCGCATCTGCCGGGTGGCCAGCCGGGTGATCCGCTCGCGTTCGCCCTCGGGGCCGTCCAGCGCCTCCAGGAAGAGCGAGGCGGTGGCGAGCATCTGGTCGACGTAGAGGTGGGAGAGCATCAGCAGGTCGTCCTCGCTCCAGCCGCGCGCCTCGGGGTCCTTGGCCAGCTCGGCCCGCACCTCCTCGGCGAACCGGCCGAGTTGGCCGCGTATCGCCTCCCGCACCGACTGGACCCCGCCATGTCGCTCGCGGGCGATGAAGCGGACGTGGGCGGGGTACGCGTCCACGTGACGGGCGATCAACTCCACAGCGCGGTGGATGCGTTCGTCGCTCGAGTCGGCCGTGGTCACCGTCGACCGCACCATCCGGTGCAGGCTGCCGAGGGCTTCGTCGACCAGGGCCACGCCGAGGTCGGCGGTGGAGCGGAAGTGCCGGTAGAAGGCGGTCGGGGCGACCCCGACGGCCCGGGTGACCTCGCGCAGGCCGAGGCTGCTCAGGCTCTGCTCCTCCAGCAGGGCCAGCGCGGCGTCCAGGAGCGCCTGCCGGGTCTTCTGCTTCTGGACCTGCCGGATGCCCACGGTGTGACTCATGTCATCCAGTTAACAACTGTTCTCCGTAATTGGAAAGTCTTCGATCGCGCTAGACTGGGAACTCAGTGAACAACTGTACCTACAACTGTTCACCGAGATGTCACGGAGACGGAATCGACCCGTCTCGAAGGGGGGATTGGATCCCATGCTGTTCCTCGTCGCCGCACTCCTGCTGCTCGGCGTGGTCCTGGGCACCGTGGCCCACGCGCCGTTCGGCTTCACCCTCGTCGCCGCCGCCGTCATCGCGGCCTGGCTCGTCGTCTTCGCCGTCCGTGAGCGCCACGGCCGCCGCAGTGCCGGCCACCGCTGAAGGAGCTGATCAGTCATGCACCTCACCGCACCCGCCGCCCGTCGCACCGGCCTGCGCGACACCGACGGCATGGCCGTGGCGTCGTTCGTCCTCGGCCTCGTCGGCTTCCTGGTCCTCAACGTCTTCCTCGGGCCGACCGCGATCATCCTGGCCTCCATCGCCCTGATCCGCGGTACACAGCGCAAGGGCCGCGCCTACCTGGGCCTCGCCCTCGGCGTCCTGGACCTGGTCGTCCTCGTCGCCTTCATGCACGTCGACTCGACGGTCTCCTGGAGCTTCTAGGCGGACACCCCCGGGGCCGGCCGTCCCGAGCAGCCCGGCCCGGCCCGCGGCGAGGGCGCCGCGTGTCCACGGACCGACCGCACACCGGGGCTCGTTCGACGGGCGCCGTACAATCGGCGGCACCATGGCATACCTCGACCACGCCGCGACGACCCCGATGCTCCCGGAGGCGGCAGAGGCGCTGACCGCCGCGCTGAGCGTCACCGGCAACGCGTCCTCCCTCCACGCATCCGGGCGCCGCGCCCGCCGCACGGTCGAGGAGTCCCGCGAAGTCCTCGCGGCCGCGCTCGGCGCCCGCCCCAGCGAGGTCGTGTTCACCTCCGGCGGCACCGAGGCCGACAACCTCGCCGTGAAGGGCCTCTACTGGGCCCGTCGCGACGCCGACCCGGCCCGCACCCGGGTCCTGGCCAGCCCCGTCGAGCACCACGCCGTCCTGGACGCCGTCCACTGGCTCGGCGAGCACGAGGGCGCCACCGTCGAGTACCTCCCCGTCGACCGCCACGGCCGCGTCCACCCCGAGGTCCTGCGCGAGGCGATCGCCCGCAACCCCGGCGATGTGGCCCTGGCCACCGTGATGTGGGCCAACAACGAGATCGGCACGCTCCTGCCGGTCGCCGAACTGGCCGAGGTGGCCCGGGAGTTCGACGTCCCGCTGCACGCCGACGCGGTGCAGGCCTTCGGTCAGGTCCCCGTCGACTTCGCCGCCTCCGGCCTCGCCGCGATGACCGTCTCCGGCCACAAGATCGGCGGGCCGTACGGCATCGGCGCGCTGCTGCTGGGCCGGGAGTACACGCCCGTGCCCGTCCTGCACGGCGGCGGCCAGGAGCGCCACGTCCGCTCCGGCACCCTGGACGTCCCGGCCATCGCCTCCTTCGCCGTCGCCGGCCGGCTCGCGGCCGAGCAGCGCGAATGGTTCGCCCGCGAGATCGGCGCCCTGCGCGACCAGCTCGTCGACGTCGTCCGTGAGGCCGTGCCCGACGCGATCCTCGGCGGCGACCCCGCCCCGGAGGGCCGGCTCCCGGCCAACGCCCACTTCTCCTTCCCCGGCTGCGAGGGCGACTCCCTGTTGCTCCTGCTGGACGCCCAGGGCATCGAGTGCTCCACCGGGTCCGCCTGCACCGCGGGCGTCGCCCAGCCCAGCCACGTCCTGCTGGCCACCGGCACCGACCCCGACCTGGCCCGCGGCACCCTGCGCTTCTCCCTCGGCCACACCTCCACCGAGGCCGACGTCGAGGCCGTCGCCAAGGCGATCGGCCCCGCGGTGGAACGCGCGCGGGCGGCGGGGCTGACGTAGGGACCGAGCCGCGGAAGGCTCAGAGAGCTGTCAGGGCGGCCCGGGGCGCCCTCACGCGCGCGTGACGGCTGCGTGTGCCGAGCGCACCAGGCGTATGTACCGGTCCCAGTCCCAGTGCGGGCCGGGGTCCGTGTGGTCCGCGCCGGGCACCTCGACGTGGCCGATGATGTGCTCGCGGTCCACGGGGATGCCGTAGCGCGCGCAGATCCCGGCCGTCAGCCGGGCCGAGGAGGCGTACATCGCGTCCGTGAAGGACGACGCCCGGTCCACGAAGCCCTCGTGCTCTATGCCGACGCTCCGCTCGTTGTACTCCCGGTTCCCGGCGTGGAACGCCACGTCCAGCTCGCGGATCATCTGCGTCACCTTGCCGTCGCGGCCCACGATGTAGTGCGCCGCCGCCCGGTGGCCCGGGTCCTGGAACACCTTCACCGCGCTGGCGAAGCTGCCCTGCGTGACGTGGACTACCACCCGGTCGATCGCGTAGTCGTCGGGCCGGTCCGCCCAGCGGAAGTTCGCCGGGGAGGCGGCCACCCAGCGCGCGCCCCGGAAGTCGACCGCCCCCGCGACCCGGGGCTTCTCCACGCCCGGCATCCGCCACCACAGCCGCCCCAGCTCGTCGCGCGCCAGCGCCGCCGTGCCGACGAGGGCCGCCGCGCCGCCGATCAGCAGGGCCCGCCGCCCGATCCGCCGGTCGGCGTCCTTCCCGGCACCCGTGCCCGCGCCCTGTCGGCTGCCCTTCCCGGCGCCAGCCCCCGTGCTCTTCTTCGCGCCCGTCGCCGTGCCCTTCCGCGTCGCCCCCATGCCCCGTCCCGTCCCGTCCCGCCCTTCCGCGCCCCTGTACGGATGAACGCTCACCCGGGCACCCCGGTTCCCGCCGCCCCGTACCCTGGAAGGGTTATGACTGAGACCCCGCAGCGTCCCCTCCGCGTCCTCGCCGCCATGTCCGGCGGGGTCGACTCCGCCGTCGCCGCCGCCCGTGCCGCCGAAGCCGGGCACGACGTGACCGGCGTCCACCTCGCGCTCTCCGCGAACCCCCAGTCGTTCCGCACGGGCGCGCGGGGCTGTTGCACCATCGAGGACTCCCGCGACGCCCGCCGCGCCGCCGACGTCATCGGCATCCCGTTCTACGTCTGGGACCTCGCCGACCGCTTCCGCGAGGACGTGGTCGAGGACTTCGTCGCCGAGTACGAGGCCGGCCGCACCCCCAACCCCTGCCTGCGCTGCAACGAGAAGATCAAGTTCGCGGCGCTGCTGGACAAGGCCCTCGCCCTCGGCTTCGACGCGGTGTGCACCGGTCACTACGCCAAGGTCGTCGTGACCGAGGACGGCTCCCGTGAGCTGCACCGCGCCTCCGACATGGCCAAGGACCAGTCGTACGTGCTCGGCGTGCTCGACGAGCGCCAGCTCGCGCACGCGCTGTTCCCGCTCGGCGACACGGTCACCACCAAGGACGAGATCCGCGCGGAGGCCGAGCGGCGCGGCCTGGCCGTCGCCAAGAAGCCCGACTCGCACGACATCTGCTTCATCGCCGACGGCGACACCCAGGGCTTCCTCGCCCGGCGCCTCGGCCGGGCCGAGGGCGACATCGTCGACGAGTCCGGCGCCCGGCTCGGCACCCACGAGGGCGCGTACGGCTTCACCATCGGCCAGCGCAAGGGGCTCAGGATCGGCACCCCGGCCCCCGACGGCAAGCCCCGCTACGTGCTGGACATCTCCCCGGTGGACAACACCGTCACGGTGGGCCCCGCCGAGGCCCTCGACGTCACGGCGCTCACCGCGATCAGGCCCCGCTGGTGCGGCGCCGCCCCCACCGGCCCCGCCGCCTACACCGCGCAGCTGCGCGCCCACGGCGGCGAGACCGAGGTGCGGGCCGAGCCCGTCGACGGCGAACTGCGGGTGACCTTCACCGAGCCGGTCCGCGGCGTGGCCCCCGGCCAGGCGATCGTCCTGTACGACGGCACGCGCGTGGTGGGCTCGGCGACCATCGCGTCGACCGTGCGGGCGACCGCGGGCGTCGCCTGAGCCACGCCCGCGCCACCGGCGCCCGGGGCGCTCAGGCCGCCAGGAACTCCGTCAGGACCGGTGCCACCGCGTCCGGGTCCACCACGTGGGTCTGGTCTTCAAGGATGCGGGAGGAGCCCTGCGGCAGCGCCTCGGCCACCGCGTGCGCGGCGCGCTGCATCCAGTCGGGGCTCGCGCCGCCCGCCAGGGCCAGCACCGGCACCCCGACCGGGGCCAGCAGCTCGCGCGGCACCAGTCCGCCGCCCATGACGGCGTCGTCGTGGGCGAGGCTCGGGGCGACCGACTCCAGGGCCGCCCACATCGGCGCCTGGCGGGCGCCCCGGATCATGTCGTCCGCCATGCCGGTCAGCCGCAGGAACAGCTCCACCGCGTCGCCGCGCCGGCCCTGCTCCAGTGCCTCGGTCAGGTCCCGGGTGTACGCGGCCCGTTCCTCGGCGCCGGCGGGGGAGAAGTCCGCGTAGGGCACCTCGTAGACCACCGCGCGGCGCACCGGCAGCCCCTCGGCCAGGGCCCGCAGCACCAGCGCGCCCCCGGAGGACACGCCGAACAGCGACGCCTCGCCGCCCACCGTCTCCACCAGGGCCGCCAGGTCCTCGACCTCGCGCAGCACGTCGTAGGGCGCGGTGTCACCGCTGTCGCCGCGGCCCCGGCGGTCGTAGACCACCGTCTCGAAGCGCTCGGCGAGCGCGGCGGCCAGCGGCGCGAGGGTGCCCCCGGTGGACAGTGCGCCGCTGACCAGGATCACCGAGTGACCCCGGCCGGCGCGTTCGTAGGCGATACGGGTCCCGTCGCGGGAAAGGAGGTTGTCGTCCATGCCCGTGCAGACTGCCGCAGGGCACGGAACTCATCGCGCTACGACACGTCCTCGACGACCTCGGTGTCGTAGAAGCACAGGTGCGCCTTGATCGCGGCGACCTCCGGCTTCGGGTCGGGATACGCCCACACGCGGTCCGTGTCATCCGTGCCCTCCGCGCTGCCCGGCAGCGACCAGTACGACGCCGTGCCCTTGAACGGGCAGTGCGTGTGGGTGTCGGACGGTGTCAGCAGCTCCGTGCGGACGTCCTCGGCGGGGAGGTAGTAGCGGACGGGACAGCCCGTCTCGCGCAGCACCAGCGGCCGGTCGCTCTCCGCCAGCACCTGTCCGTCGCGCACCACGCGCACGCGTACGTCGCCCTGCTCGATGGTGATCCTGTGTCCAGTGGCCATGTACGGACAGCGCCCGCGGGGCCGCGAATCTTCCCGCGTACCGTGGACGCCATGCGAATCTGCGTCTTCCTCTCCGCCGCCGACCTCGACGACCGCTACACCGGCCCCGCGCGCGAGTTCGCCGAACTCCTCGGCCGGGGCGGCCACACGCTCGTCTGGGGCGGGTCCGACGTCGGGCTGATGAAGGTGGTCGCGGACGGCGTGCAGCAGGCGGGCGGGCGGCTGTGCGGGGTCTCGGTGGAGTTCCTGTCCGCCCGGGTCCGCCCGGGCGTCGACGACATGGTGGTCGCCAAGGACCTCGCCGAGCGCAAGCGGCTGCTGCTGGAGAAGGCGGACGCCGTGGTGATCATGGTGGGCGGCACGGGCACCCTCGACGAGGCCACCGAGATCCTGGAGCTGAAGAAGCACGGGCACACCGACAAGCCGGTCGTGCTGCTCAACACCGCCGGGTTCTACGACGGGCTCAAGGAGCAGTTCCGGCGCATGGACGAGGAGGGCTTCCTGCCGCGTCCCCTGACCGAGCTGGTGTTCTTCGCGGAGGAGCCGGTGGGGGCGCTCGCCTACCTGGAGGAGAGCCAGGGCGTCGTCTGAGCCGGGCGGGGGAGGGTGCGAGCATGGCGGCATGGCTACACATGTGATCACCGGGGCCGGCTCCGGCATCGGCGCGGCCGTCGCCCGCCGCCTGCACGCGCGCGGGGACGACCTCGTGCTGCACGCCCGCGACGCGGGACGCGCGAAGGAGCTGGCCGCACAGTTCCCCGGCGCGCGCACCCTGGTCGGTGACCTCGCCGACCCCGACCGGCTGAGCTGGGCTTTCTCCCACCAGGCGCTGCCCGACCGGGTCGACTCGCTGCTGCACGTCGCGGGCGTGGTCGACCTCGGCCCGGTCGGCGAGCTGACCCCGAAGTCCTGGCGCCACCAGCTGAACGTCAACCTGGTCGCGCCCGCCGAGCTCACCCGCCACTTCCTGCCCCAGCTGCGGGCGAGCCGCGGCCACGTGCTCTTCGTGAACTCCGGGGCGGGCCTGCGGGCGAGCGCCGACTGGTCGGCGTACGCGGCCTCCAAGCACGGGCTGAAGGCCCTCGCGGACTCCCTGCGCCAGGAGGAGCACGACCACGGCGTCCGGGTCACCTCCGTCTACCCCGGACGCACGGCCAGCCCCATGCAGGCCAAGGTCCACCAGCAGGAGGGCAAGCCCTACGACGCGTCCGCGTGGATCGACCCCGAGTCGGTCGCCACCACGGTGCTGATGGCGCTGGACCTGCCCCGGGACGCCGAGGTCAACGACCTGACGGTCCGCCCGGGCGCCTGACCGCCGCCCCGCCGCCCCCGGCCCGGGACCGGCCGGGGGACCGGCCGGCCCGGGTTACGTAGGCTGCCGGGGTGAGCAACGACACTGAGTTCCGCTTCGGGCCCGCCACCGGCGTCGGCTCCCTGCCCGGCGGCGACGCCCGGGAGGCCGCCAAGAGCGTCACCGGGTCCTTCGAGGACTTCCCGCACCTCGCCGAACTGCCCGCCCGCGGCCCCGGCGCCGACATGATCGGCCGCACCGCCGGACTGCTCGTCGAGCTGTACGCACGCGTGGAGCCCAGCGGGTGGCGGATCGGTGACCGGCCGGGACGCGACACCCGGCGGGCCAGGTCCTGGCTGGTGGAGGACCTGGACGCGCTGGAGGAGTTCACCCAGGGCTACGAGGGCGCGCTGAAGGTGCAGGCCGTCGGGCCCTGGACGCTCGCCGCGAACCTGGAGCTGAGGAACGGCGAGGCCGCGCTCTCCGACCCCGGGGCCTGCCGCGACCTCGCCGGCTCCCTCGCCGAGGGCCTGCGCACCCACCTGGCCGAGGTGGCCCGCCGCGTCCCCGGCGCCCGGCTCGTGCTCCAGCTCGACGAGCCGTCCCTCACCGCCGTGCTGCGCGGACAGGTCCGCAGCGCGAGCGGCTACCGCACCCACCGCGCCGTCGACCGGCAGGTCGTCGAGGCCACCCTGCGGGAGGTCGTCGGGGTGCACGCGGCCGGGCCCGTGGTGGTGCACTCCTGCGCGCCGGACGTGCCGTTCGCCCTGCTGCGCCGGGCCGGTGCGGCCGGGGTGTCGTTCGACGCCTCCCTGCTCACCGAGCGTGACGACGACGTGATCGGTGAGGCCGTCGAGTCCGGCACCGCGCTGTTCGCCGGTGTCGTACCCGCCGTGGACGGTCCATTGTCAGACCCTGCCGGTAGCGTCATGGGTGTCAGGACGCTGTGGCGCAGGCTGGGGCTGCGGCCGGAGCTTCTCGCGCAGGTCGTCACGGTCACTCCGGCGTGCGGCCTCGCGGGCGCTTCGCCCGCGTACGCCCGCCGGGCCCTCGCCCACTGCGTCCGGGCGGCGAGATCCCTCGCGGACAACCCAGAGTAACGGGAGGACAACACGGTGGCCGGCGACAAGCAAGCGGAGACGACGGTGCCCGCCGAGGCGCGGGAGCGGCACGCCCAGCTCGCTGAGCAGATCGAGGAGCACCGCTTCCGTTACTACGTGAAGGACGCTCCCGTCATCAGCGACGCCGAGTTCGACCGCCTGCTGCGGTCCCTGGAGGCGCTGGAGGAGGAGTACCCCGAGCTGCGCACGCCCGACTCGCCCACCCAGAAGGTGTCGGGCGCGTACGCGACGGAGTTCACCGCCGTCCAGCACCGCGAGCGCATGCTCTCGCTGGACAACGCCTTCGACGACCTGGAGCTCGCCGCCTGGGCCGAGCGCGTCCACAAGGACGTCGGCACCTCCGCGTACCACTTCCTGTGCGAGCTGAAGGTCGACGGCCTCGCGGTCAACCTCACCTACGAGAACGGCCGGCTCACGCGCGCGGCGACCCGTGGCGACGGCCGCACCGGCGAGGACATCACGCCCAACGTGCGCACCATCGCCGAGATCCCCGACCGCCTCCACGGCGACGGCGTCCCCACGCTCGTCGAGATCCGCGGCGAGGTCTACTTCCCGATGGAGAAGTTCGAGGAGCTCAACGCCCGGCTGGTCGAGGCGGGCGACAAGCCCTTCGCCAACCCCCGCAACGCGGCGGCCGGTTCGCTGCGCCAGAAGGACCCGCGGGTCACCGCCACCCGCCCGCTGCACATGGTGGTGCACGGCATCGGCGCCCTGGAGGGCTACGAGGGCATGACCCGCCTGTCCGAGGCGTACGACCTGCTGGGGGAGTGGGGCCTGCCCACCTCCCGCCACAACCGGGTGGTCGACGACCTCGACGCCGTACGGGAGTTCATCGCGTACTACGGCGAGAACCGCCACTCCGTGGAGCACGAGATCGACGGCGTCGTCGTCAAGCTCGACGAGATCCGCCTCCAGGGCCGCCTCGGCTCCACGGCCCGCGCCCCGCGCTGGGCCATCGCGTACAAGTACGCGCCGGAAGAGGTCAACACCAAGCTCGTCAACATCCGCGTCGGCGTGGGACGCACGGGCCGCATCACGCCGTACGCGCAGGTGGAGCCGGTCACGGTGGCCGGCTCGGAGGTCGAGTTCGCCACCCTGCACAACCAGGACGTCGTCAAGGCCAAGGGCGTGCTGATCGGCGACACCGTGGTGCTGCGCAAGGCCGGTGACGTCATCCCGGAGATCCTCGGCCCCGTCGTGGACCTGCGCGACGGCAGCGAGCGCGCGTTCGTGATGCCCTCCGAGTGCCCCGAGTGCGGGACGCCGCTGCGGCCGATGAAGGAGGCGGACGTCGACCTGCGCTGCCCCAACGCGCGTGGCTGCCCCGCCCAGTTGCGCGAGCGCCTGTTCTACCTCGGCGGCCGCAAGGCGCTCGACATCGAGCACTTCGGCTACGTCGCCGCCGCCGCGCTCACCGCGCCCCTGGAGCCCGCCGAGCCGCCGCTGAAGGACGAGGGCGACCTGTTCGACCTCACCGCGGAGCAGCTGCTGCCCATCAAGGCGTACGTCCTCGACCAGGACAGCGGGCTGCCCAAGCGCGACCCGAAGACCGGCGAGGAGAAGATCGTCACGGTCTTCGCCAACCAGCAGGGCGAGCTCAAGAAGAACGCGCTCTCCATGCTGGACAACATCGCGGCGGCCAAGGAGCGCCCGCTCGCCCGGGTGCTCACCGGCCTGTCGATCCGTCACGTCGGACCGGTCGCCGCCGAGGCGCTGGCCCGCGAGTTCCGCTCGATGGACCGCATCCAGCAGGCGAGCGAGGAGGAGCTGGCGGGCACCGAGGGCGTGGGCCCCACCATCGCCGCCTCGCTCAAGGAGTGGTTCGCCGAGGAGTGGCACCAGGAGATCCTGCGCAAGTGGAAGGCCGCCGGAGTGCGCCTCGAGGACGAGGCCACCGCCGAGGACGAGGGGCCCCGTCCCCTGGAAGGGCTCACGCTCGTCGTCACCGGCACGTTGGAGCACTTCACCCGCGACGGGGCCAAGGAGGCCCTGCAGAGCCGCGGCGCGAAGGTGACCGGTTCGGTGTCCAAGAAGACCTCGTTCGTCGTGGTGGGTGACAGCCCCGGATCGAAGTACGACAAGGCGATGCAGCTCAAGGTGCCCGTGCTGGACGAGGACGGCTTCGTCGTCCTGCTGGAGCAGGGGCCCGAGGCGGCGGCCGGGGTGGCGCTCTCGACCGAGGAATAGCGGTTGAAGGCCACCCGATCAGCGCATATCAGATGTATACGGGTGGCCCGGGCGCATTCGGGCAACCGTCGGCGACCGCTGCCCGTGGAAGCCTTCCGCGGCCTACTGTTGAGAGGTGCGCCTGCCGGGCCCCATTGCGGTCGGGGCATCCCCGCGCTCGCGAAGCGCAGGGGAAAGGGTTCTCCCACGCGGCGCCGTGGATGGTTCGTCGGGCATCGGGCCGCGGGGCGTGGGCACCGCCGGCCGTGAGAGGGACGGGAATGGAACCGACCGAGAGCGCCGCGACGCACGCGCGGCTGCCCTGGCTCCGGACGGCCGGCGCCCGGTGGGCGGACCGGTGGTCGGCCCGGCCGGGCCGGCGTCCCGGCGGCCCCGGGCACACCGCCGGGCGGCCCGCGACCGGCGCCGCGTGGGCCGCCCCGGCCGCGGCGTCCAGGTCGTCCGCCAGGGCGGCGTCCACCGCCACGGACGCCCGCACCCGCGCCCTGCTGCCCGTCCTCCCGGTCTCCCTCGGACTGCCCGGCGCCGACACCGAACGCCACCCGTCCTGGCCGGCGCTGCCCGCCGCCGTGGTCGCGGCGGCCGGCTTCGCCCTCGGCGCCGGTTTCTACCGCGCCTTCACCGGCGACCACGCGCTGTTCCCGTCCGGGACGACCGGCTGGTCGCTGGCCCTGCTCAGCGGTGTCATCGTCGGCCACCTGGTGATGCTCGGCCGGGCCCGCTGGTGGGGCGGCACCGGCTCCGGCGCCGCCCTCACCCTGGCCGTGCTGCTGCTGTACGGCTGGGTGCCCGCCGGCATGGTCAGCCTCACCGTCGTCGTCCTGGTCGGCGTGGCCCGGCGCCACCGGTGGCGGCAGGGTGTTCTGCAGGGCGCGGTGGACATCCTCGGCATCGGCGCCGGCGCCCTGCTGCTGGCCGCCTGCGGACGCGTGCCGTCCGTCGAGGACCCCTGGGACCCCGGCACCTGGACCCTCTACACGGCCCCGCAGGTGATCCTGGTGGCCGTCGCCTACCTCGCCGTCACGCGCGTGCTGCTGTGGTACCTGAACGCGCCGCGCGGGGGACTGCCCACCGTCGCCCGCACCGCCCTGGTCCGGCAGGGCCTGGTCGCCGTCGCCCTGCTCGGCATCGCCCCGCTGGTGTGCGTCGTGGCCGTCGCCAAGCCGATCCTGCTGCCGCTGTTCGCCATCCCGCTGATCGCCCTCGACTCCACGCTGTGGATCGCCCGGGCCCGCGCCGAGGAGCAACTGCGCGACCCGCTGACCGGGCTGCCCAACCGGCAGTGGCTGCTGGAGCGCACCTGGACCGCCCTCGACGACGCCGAGCGCATCGGCGCCCGCGCCGCGCTCATGCTGATCGACCTGGACCGCTTCCGCTCGGTCAACGACACGCTGGGCCACCTCGCCGGCGACCGGCTGCTGTTGCAGACGGCCGACCGGCTGCGGGTGGCGCTGCCGCGCGGCGCGGAGGTCGCCCGGCTCGGCGGGGACGAGTTCGCCGTCTTACTGCCCGTCGCGGACTCCACGACGTCCGCGACCCGCGTCGCGCGCGCCCTGGTGTCCGCGCTCAGCTCCCCGCTCGACCTCGACGGTCTCACCCTCGTGCTGGAGGCCAGTGCCGGGGTCGCCGTGTTCCCGGACCACGCGCTCGACGCGGAGGGCCTGCTGCGCCGGGCGGACGTGGCGATGTACCAGGCGAAGCGGGACCGTACGGGCGTGGAGGTGTACGAGTCGAAGCGGGACTCGAACACCCCTGACCGGCTGGGGCTGCTGGGCGACCTGCGCCGGGCCCTGGACGCCCACGAGGTGCAGCTGCACTACCAGCCGAAGGTGCGCTTCGACGGCCAGGTGGCCGGTCTGGAGGCGCTGGTGCGGTGGGTCCACCCGGAGCGCGGGAAGGTGCCCCCGGACGAGTTCAAGGCGATCGCCGAGTCCTCCGGGCTGATGCCCCACCTGACGGAGTACGTGCTGGAGACCGCGCTCGGGCAGGTGGCCCGGTGGCGGGAGCAGCAGCTGTTCGTGCCGGTCGCGGTGAACGTCTCGCCGCGGGACGTGCACACGCCGGGGTTCGCGGGCTCGGTGGCAGCGCGGCTGGCCCGGCACGGGGTGCCGGCGGGCTCGCTCCAGCTGGAGATCACCGAGCACGTGCTGCTGGAGGACCCGCAGCGGGCCGCGGACACGCTGAACGCGCTGACCGGGCACGGCGTGAAGATGTCCCTGGACGACTTCGGCACCGGGTACTCCTCGCTGGTGCACCTGCGGCGGCTGCCGGTGAGCGAGCTGAAGATCGACCGGTCGTTCGTGGCGCGGCTGGCCGTGGACGCCCAGGACGCCGAGATCGTGCGGTGCACGGTCGACCTGGCCCACTCGCTGGGCCTGCTCGTCGTCGCGGAGGGCGTCGAGGACGACGAGACGTGGGAGCGGCTGCGCGACCTGGGCTGTGACGCGGTGCAGGGCTGGCTGGTCGCCGCGGCGATGCCGCCCGAGGAGATGACCGCCTGGCTGCTGGCCCGCGGCTCGCGCGGCTGGCAACGCCCCCGGGCGGCCCTGCCGGCCGCCGAGTAGCACCCCGGGGGACCCTCCTCGGACGCCGCTCAAGCCCCTGCCGAGGGCGCCTCGGACGCCCCTCGAACCCCCACCCACAGCGCCCCGGACGCCCCTCGGACCCCCTCTCCGGGCGCCCCCTCAGACCCTCCCCGCCGTGAAGTGGCCGATCAGCAGGTCGAGTCGGCGGGCGTGGTCCGCCTCCGGCAGGCGGGCGCTGCGCATGAGGGTGATCAGGCCGTGCAGGCTCGCCCAGAACGTCTCCGTGAGCAGGGAGACGTCGTCGCCGTCGGCGGCGATGGGCTCCACGGCCCGCACCAGCTCCCCGAACGCCTCCTGGAGTGGCGCCGGCGCCTCGGGCGTCGCGAACGGCAGGTCCACCGCGTGCGTGAACATCGCGTCGTACAGCGCGGGCCGCCGCCGGCCGAACGCCGTGTAAGCCTCGCCGACCGCCGCCAGCCGCGCCCGCGGTCCCGAGGCGGCCTCCCGCGCGGCGCGCAGCTCGAGCGCGAGCTCGGCGCAGCCCTCCACCGCGACCGCCGCCATGATCGCGTCCTTGCCCTTGAAGTGGCTGTAGAGGACCGGCTGGCTGTACTCGATCTCGGCCGCCAGACGCCGTGTGGTCACCGCGTCCCAGCCCTCGGCCTCGGCCAGTTCGCGTGCGGCCTTGACGATCAGCCGCTCCCGCTCCGCTCGTTCGCGCTCCCGGCGCGTCTGGATCGACATGCTCCCGATTCTAGCAGCGCTAGCCAACCTGTCGGCGCTCGTGCTAGCTTCGCTACGACAGCTAGCGCCGCTAGCAAAACTCATCAGGGGGCTCCCATGACCGTCACCGCGTACACCCTGGCCGTCCTGCTCGACCTGTTCTGCCTGTTCCTGGGCTACCGCTTCTGGTTCCGGCCGGCCCCCGCCGCCGCGGGCTACGGCGTGCCGGCCGACGCGCACGGCGACGCGGGGGCCTACCTGTCCGTCAAGGGGCTGCGCGACGGCACCCTCGGGCTGGTGGGCCTGGCGCTGCTGGCCTTCGTCGGGCTCCGCGCGGAGGCCTGGTTCATGGTCTGCGTGGCGCTGGTCCCGCTCGTCGACACGGTGATCGTCCTGCGCCACGGCGGGCAGAAGGCCGTCGCGTTCGGGATCCACTTCGCCACCGCGGTCGTTGTACTGGTCAGCGCGGCCCTGCTGTTCGCCGTCTGACCGCGTCCACCACGGGCCGCCGGGCCCGCACGCCCACCGGGGGAGCCGACGATGTCGCTGTTCGTACCGAAGTTCGACGAGACCGTCCTGGTCCGTGACGCCGAGGCCGAGGTGGTCGGGGGCGACCCCGTCGCCGTACGGCTGCTGGCCGACAGCAGTGCCACCGGTGGCGCGCTGTCCACCGTGCGCGTGACCCTCGCGGAGGGCGCCGACGGCGCCAAGCCGCACGTGCACCACCACTCCGCCGAGATGTTCTACGTCCTCGACGGCACCGCCGAGGTCCTGTCCGGCGACGACGTGGTCACCGCCGGGCGCGGCGACCTGATCGTCGTCCCGCCGGACCGCCCCCACGCCTTCGCCGCCGCGCCCGGCGCCCCGCTGGACCTGCTCATCGTGATCACGCCGGGCGTGGAGCGCTTCGCGTACTTCCGCCACCTGCAGCGCATCCGCCTGGGCGAGGTCACCCCGGAGAGCCTGCTGGAGGTCCAGGAGCTGTACGACAACCACTTCCTGAGCAGCCCCGCCTGGGACACCCGGCACTGAGCCCGGGAAACCGTTCAACGGCGACCCGGGGGAAACCGTTTAACGGCGACCGCTCCCCGCCCCCTAGGATTGGCCCCACACCACACACACTCACCCCAGAGGAACGCTGCATGCCTGGCATCACGCGCGAGGAGGTCGCCCACCTCGCCCGGCTGGCGCGTCTGGAGCTGAAGCCCGAAGAGCTCGACCACTTCGCGGGACAGCTGGACGACATCATCGGCGCGGTCGCCCGCGTCAGTGAGGTCGCCGACCAAGACGTACCGCCGACCTCGCACCCGCTCCCGCTGACGAACGTCATGCGCGCGGACGAGGTCCGTCCGTCGCTCACCCCCGAGCAGGCGCTGTCCGGCGCCCCGGCCCAGGAGCAGCAGCGTTTCAAGGTGCCGCAGATCCTGGGGGAGGAGTAACCCGCCATGACGGACATCACCAAGCTCACCGCCGCCGAGACCGCCGAGCGGATCGCCTCCGGCGCGCTCACGGCCGTCGAGGTCACCGAGGCCCACCTGGCCCGGATCGAGGCCGTCGACGAGAAGGTGCACGCCTTCCTGCACGTGGACCGCGAGGGCGCGCTGGCCCAGGCCCGCGCCGTCGACGCCAAGCGCGAGCGCGGGGAGGAGCTCGGCCCGCTGGCCGGCGTCCCCCTCGCCCTGAAGGACATCTTCACCACCGAGGGCATCCCGACGACCGTCGGCTCCAAGATCCTCGAGGGCTGGATCCCGCCGTACGACGCGACCCTCACCCGGCGGTTGAAGGCCGCCGACGTGGTCATCCTCGGCAAGACCAACATGGACGAGTTCGCCATGGGGTCCTCGACGGAGAACAGCGCCTACGGCCCGACCGGCAACCCCTGGGACCTCACCCGGATCCCCGGCGGCTCCGGCGGCGGCTCCTCGGCCGCGCTGGCCGCGTACATGGCGCCGCTGGCCATCGGCACCGACACCGGCGGCTCCATCCGCCAGCCGGCCGCCGTCACCGGCACGGTCGGCGTGAAGCCGACGTACGGCGCGGTGTCCCGCTACGGCATGGTGGCCTTCTCGTCCTCCCTCGACCAGGGCGGCCCCTGCGCCCGCACGGTCCTGGACGCGGCCCTGCTGCACGAGGTCATCGCCGGGCACGACCCGCTCGACTCCACCTCCATCGACGCCCCGGTCCCGGCGGTCGTCGAGGCCGCCCGCAACGGCAGCGTCCAGGGCATGCGCGTGGGCGTCGTCAAGCAGTTCCGCGGCGAGGGCTACCAGGCCGGTGTCATCCAGCGCTTCGACGAGTCGGTGGCGCTGCTGAAGGAACTGGGCGCCGAGATCGTCGAGCTGGACTGCCCGTCCTTCGACCTCGCGCTGTCGGCGTACTACCTGATCGCGCCCTCGGAGTGCTCCTCCAACCTCGCCCGCTTCGACGGCCTGCGCTACGGCCGGCGCAGCGGCGACGACGGCACCCGCTCCGCCGAGGACGTCACCGCCCTCACCCGCGCGGAGGGCTTCGGCCCGGAGGTCAAGCGCCGCATCATGCTGGGCACGTACGCGCTGTCGAGCGGCTACTACGACGCGTACTACGGCTCGGCGCAGAAGGTCCGCACGCTCATCACCCGGGACTTCGAGAAGGCCTTCGAGCAGGTCGACGTGATCGTCTCCCCGACGACCCCGACCACCGCCTTCCCGATCGGCGAGCGCGCCGACGACCCGATGGCGATGTACCTCGCGGACCTGTGCACCATCCCGACCAACCTGGCGGGCAACGCGGCCATGTCGCTGCCGTGCGGCCTCGCCCCGGAGGACGGCCTCCCGGTGGGCCTGCAGATCATCGCCCCGGCGCTGCAGGACGACCGGCTGTACAAGGTGGGCGCCGCCGTCGAGGCCGCCTTCGTGGAAAAGTGGGGACACCCGCTGCTGGAGGAGGCACCGTCGCTGTGAGCGCACTGACCAAGGCCAAGGGCTTCAAGAAGTCGAAGTCCGGCACGTACCTGTCCATGGCCGCGACCGCGTTCGGCGCGGTCGGCGCCGCGAAGCAGATCAAGAAGGCCCGCGCCGAGAGCGACACGCTGCGGCTCGTCGACGCGGTCGTCACCGCCGCCGGCATCGTCACCGGCCTCGCCCTGCTGTACCGCGAGCTGAAGCGGCTGGGCGACGACGACGTCCTGCTGGGCTGAGAGGGAAGTACTCACCGTGACCACCACGATCGACCTGGTGCCGTACGAGGACGCGCTGGCGTCGTACGACCCCGTCATGGGCCTGGAGGTCCATGTCGAACTCGGCACCCGGACCAAGATGTTCTGCGGCTGTTCGACCGCGCTCGGCGCCGACCCGAACACCCAGACCTGCCCCGTCTGCCTCGGCCTGCCCGGCGCGCTGCCGGTCGTCAACGCGACCGGCGTCGAGTCCGCGATCAAGATCGGTCTCGCGCTGAACTGCGAGATCGCCGAGTGGTGCCGCTTCGCCCGGAAGAACTACTTCTATCCGGACATGCCGAAGAACTTCCAGACCTCCCAGTACGACGAGCCGATCGCCTTCAACGGCTACCTCGACGTGCAGCTGGAGGACGGCGAGACCTTCCGCGTGGAGATCGAGCGCGCCCACATGGAGGAGGACACCGGCAAGTCGACACACGTCGGCGGCGCCACCGGCCGCATCCACGGCGCGTCCCACTCGCTGCTGGACTACAACCGCGCGGGCATCCCGCTCATCGAGATCGTCACCAAGCCGATCGAGGGCGCCGGCGAGCGCGCCCCCGAGGTGGCCAAGGCGTACGTCCGTGAGCTGCGCGAGGTCATCCGGGCCCTCGGCGTGTCCGAGGCCCGCATGGAGATGGGCCAGATGCGCTGCGACGTGAACCTCTCGCTGCGCCCGAACGGCACCGAGAAGTTCGGCACCCGGTCCGAGACGAAGAACGTCAACTCGCTGCGGTCCGTGGAGCGTGCGGCCCGCTTCGAGATCCAGCGGCACGCGGCGGTGCTGTCCTCCGGCGGCACGATCGTGCAGGAGACCCGCCACTTCCACGAGGACACCGGGTCCACGACCTCGGGCCGCGTGAAGGAGGAGGCCGAGGACTACCGGTACTTCCCGGAGCCCGACCTCGTCCCCGTGGCGCCCTCGCGCGCGTGGGTCGAGGAGATCCGTGCCGCGCTGCCCGAGCTGCCGCTGGCCCGCCGCACCCGGCTGCTGGCCGAGTGGGGCATCTCCGCCACCGACATGCAGGCGATCCTCAACGCCGGTGCGCTGGAGCCGATCGTCGCCACGATCGACGCCGGCGCGGACGCGGCGTCCGCCCGCAAGTGGTGGATGGGCGAACTGGCCCGCAGCGCCAACGAGTCGGGCAAGGCGCTGGACGAACTGGCCATCACCCCGCAGCAGGTGGCCCGGGTCGCCGAGCTCGTCGCGAAGGGCGACCTGAACGACAAGCTGGCCCGCCAGGTCATCGAGGGCGTCCTCGCGGGTGAGGGCACCCCGGACGAGGTCGTCGACAAGCGCGGTCTGAAGGTCGTCTCCGACGAGGGCGCGCTGACCGCCGCCGTCGAGGACGCCATCGCCGGCAACCCGGGCGTCGCCGACAAGATCCGCGGCGGCAAGGTGGCCGCGGCCGGCGCCCTGGTCGGCGCGGTCATGAAGGCGACCCGGGGCCAGGCCGACGCCGCCCGCGTCAAGGAACTGATCCTGGAGAAGCTGGGCGTCACCGAGGGCTGAGCCCGCGCGATCGGCCCCGGAGGCGACCTGCCTCCGGGGCCGTTCGTGTTTCCCGAGTCACGCGCCTCGGCGCACGCGCCCCCACCTTCCGGGCCCGCCCGCATCCCCGACTCACCCCGCCCCCGCGTCCGAGCCCTCGTCCTCCGGGCCACGTGGGCCGGAACCACCCGCTCCGTGCCCCCGCGCGGCCGACCGGGTACGCTCCCGCGCCATGAGTGGACGCACCGACTCCGACACCCACGAGGACATACGCGCCGACGCCGACGCCGGGACGACCCCGGCCGGTCCGGAGGCCGACGTGGATGAGGAGGGCGACGGCGAGGACGCCCGGCGGGCCCGCTGGACGGCGACCGGGACGGGCGCCGTGCTCACCCTGGCCGGCCTCGCCGCCTCCCTGCTGCGCCTGACCGGCTCCGCCCCGGCGCTCGTCCCGGCCGCCTACGCCCTCGGGGCCGCCGTCTGCGCCCTCGGCGCGCTCCTCGGCGCCCGCGGCCGCACCCGCCGCGCGCTCTGGCTGCTGATCGCCGGTGTGATGGTGATGGCCGTGGGGGACCAGTCCGACTGAGTCGGCCCGCACCCCGCTTACGCAGGGCTTATGCCCGGCCGACACCGATCGCGTTATTGTCCTGTGATCTGCCTGACACTCGTGTGAAAAGCCCCACCAAGGCCGCAAAGGATCTCCAACGCCTGAAAGAGTGACCTGGCATCGCTCATGCGTTCTTTGCGGGCCGTTCAGCTCATGGACGACTGTTCCCGGTCAAAGATCCACAATTCACCCCGGGAGCACGTTCGTGGCAGCCCTCGCACGCTGGTGTGTCCAGCGCCGCCTCGTCGCCGTCCTGCTGTGGCTGGCCGCCTTCGCCGGGGTGAGCGCCGCCGCCGCGGTCGCCGGGAGCGCGTACTCCAACGACTACGCGGTCCCCGGCACGGAGGCCGGCCACGCCGCCCAGCTGCTGGAGAAGGGCTTCCCGGGACTCGGCGGCGACGCCGACACCGTCGTCTGGCACACCGGCTCGGGCTCGGTGCGCGCCGCCGACGTCGAGCAGACGATGACCCGCGCCCTGGACCGCATCGCCGACCTGCCCGGCGTCGCCGCCGTGAGCAGCCCCTACGCCGACCGGGGCACCGGCGCCGTCAGCGCCGACGGCCGCACGGCCTACGCCACCGTCACCTTCACCGACGGCGCCGAGGACATCGACCGGAACGAGGCGCAGGCGGTGGCGGACACCGCCAAGGGCGCCGAGGCCGACGGGCTCCGGGTGGAGCTCGGCGGCAGCGCCATGTCCCTCACCGAGGCCCCCGGCGGACACCTGGCCGAGGTGGTCGGCGTGGTCGTCGCCGCGGTCGTGCTGTTCCTCGCCTTCGGCTCGCTCGCCGCCTCCCTGCTGCCGATCGCCACCGCCCTGGTCGGCGTCGGCACGGCGTACGCCGGGATCGCGCTGCTCGGGCACGCCATGACCGTCGCCGACTTCGCGCCGATGCTCGGCCTGCTGATCGGACTCGGCGTCGGCATCGACTACGCCCTGTTCGTCGTGACCCGGCACCGGCGTGGCCTGCGGCGCGGGCTGTCCGTCACCGAGGCGGCCACCACCGCCGTCGCCACCACCGGACGCGCCGTCGTCTTCGCGGGCGCGACCGTGTGCATCGCGCTGCTCGGCATGCTCACCCTGCGGCTGACCTTCCTCAACGGCGTCGCCGTCGCCGCCTGTCTCACCGTGCTGCTCACGGTCGCCGCCTCGGTCACCCTGCTGCCGGCCCTGCTCTCCTTCATCGGCCCGCGCGCCCTGAGCCGCCGCGAGCGGCGCCGGCTCGCCGAGCACGGCCCCGAACCGGAGGTGCCCACCGGGTTCGCGGCCCGCTGGTCGGCGTTGGTCGAGCGCCGGCCCAAGCTGCTCGGCACGCTCGCCCTCGCCGTCGTCGCCGTCCTCGCCCTGCCCACCCTGGGGCTGCGCCTGGGCACCTCCGACCAGGGCAACGACCCGACGACCTCGACGACCCGCCAGGCGTACGACCTCCTCGCCGAGGGCTTCGGACCGGGCGTCAACGGCCCGCTGACGCTGGTGACGCACGTGGCGGGCGGTGAGGACCGGCTCGCCCTGGACAACCTCGACGCCACCCTGCGCACCACCGAGGGCGTCGCGTCGGTCACCCCGGTGACCTACGACTCCGCCGGCACGACCGCCCGCCTCACCGTGGTGCCCGACTCCGCGCCGCAGTCCCAGCGGACCAGCGAACTGGTCGACCGGCTGCGCCAGGAGGTGCTGCCCCGCGCCGAGAGGGGCACCGCGCTCGACGTGCAGGTCGGCGGCGTCACCGCCGGCTACGACGACTTCGCGGACGTCATCGTGGGCAAGCTGCCGCTGTTCGTCGGCGTCGTCATCGGCCTCGGTTGCCTGCTGCTCCTGCTGGCCTTCCGGTCCGTCGGCATCCCGCTCAAGGCGGCCGCGATGAACGTCGCCGCCGTCGCCGCCTCGTTCGGGGTGGTCGTGGCGGTCTTCCAGTGGGGCTGGGGGAGCGAGCTGCTCGGCCTCGGCCGGGCGGGCCCGATCGAGCCGTTCCTGCCGGTGATCATGGTGTCGGTCCTGTTCGGGCTGTCCATGGACTACCAGGTCTTCCTGGTCAGCCGGATGTACGAGGAGTGGCTGGAGACCGGGGACAACCGGCGCGCCGTCCGCGTCGGGCTCGCCGAGACCAGCCGGGTCATCAACTCCGCCGCCGTCATCATGATCTCGGTCTTCCTCGCCTTCGTGCTCAGCGGCGACCGGGTGATCGCCATGTTCGGCATCGCGCTCGCCGCCGCCGTCGCCCTGGACGCCTTCGTCCTGCGCACCCTGCTGGTGCCGGCCCTGATGCACCTGCTGGGTGACGCCAACTGGTGGCTGCCCGGCTGGCTGGAGCGCCGGCTGCCCCGCATCAGCATCGAACCGCCCGAGTGCCGCGCCGCCGCCCTGGACCGGCTCACGGACGTCGTGGCCGAGGTCGAGGAGATCGACGCGGCCGTGCGCGGCCCTCACAACGATCATTAAGCAACCTCTCAGAGAGCGTCCGTACGGTGCCAGGCATGGAAACCAAGACTGACGAGCCCGCCGCCGAGGACGCCCGCACCGAGGAGGCCGCCACCGCGGAGGCCGTCGCCGAGGACGGCACCACCAGGGCCGCCGCCACCGAGGACGCGAGCGGTGCCGACGCGGACGCCGACGCCAAGACGGACGCCGAGGCGGCCGGACCCTCCGGCGTCGGCCAGGGCGCCGGGGCCGTCGTCTCCGTCGCCCTCGGCATCGTGTCGCTCACCGGCAACTGGGTGGGCACCGTCGCCGCCGCCCGCGAGACCCTGGTCGGCCAGCTGCGGACCTCCTCCACGGCGAGCGTCTCCCAGCAGATCAAGGAGGTCTACGGCGACGCCTGGCACACCACCGCCCTGTGGGCCGGCCTGTTCGCCCTGGTCGCGCTGGTCACCGGCGCCGTCGTGCTGGTCCGCCCGGCCTTCGGCGCGCCCGGCAGGCCGCAGGCGCCGTGGATCAAGTCGGTCGCCTGGGCCGGTGTCGCGCTCGGCGTGATCGGCCTGCTGCTGGCCGTGCTGAAGTACAGCGACGTCCTGCTCGGCCTGCCGCCCGCGAGCTGAACCGGTCCTCTCCCGAGGGGCCTTAGGTCCCGGCGTACGTGCCTTACGCCGGGCCCGGGGCCCCTCGGGTGTGTCTAAGGCACCGCGCCCCCGCGAAGATGCGGAACTCTCCCGATGTGGCGGCCCCGCCTCGGGGACGAAGGTGGAGGCATCGCAATCGAGCGAAGCCGACACACTCTCCCGAGGGGACCGCATGTACGAGTTCGAGCTCCAGCAGCTCCGTTCCGCCGATCTCATCCGCCAGGCCGAGCAGGACCGGCTCGCCCGCGAGGCCGTCCGCGGCCGCCGGGCCGCCCGGCGCGAGGCCGCCGGCCGCACCGCCGCCCGCGAGGGCGACCACGGCCCGTCCGATACCGGCCGTACCGGCGATACCGGCCATACCCGCCGCCCCTGGCGGCTGCGGTCCGCCCGGGCCGCGTGAACGCCCCCGCCGCCCCGGCCCTCCCCGAAGAAAACACCGGGGCGGCGCCGGGGCCCTGTGCCATGCTCGGGACCGTGCAGACCAGGACCGTCTCACCCGTGTTCGTGGGCCGCGCCGCCGAGTTGGGCACCCTGGACGACGCGCTCGCCCGGGCCGCCGCGGGCGAGCCGCAGGCGCTGCTCCTGGGCGGCGAGGCCGGGGTGGGCAAGACCCGGCTCGTCGAGGAGTTCACCGCCGCGGCCGGCCGCGCGGGCGCCGTCGTCGCCGTCGGCGGCTGCGTCGAGATCGGCGCCGACGGGCTGCCGTTCGCCCCGTTCTCCACCGCGCTGCGCGCCCTGCGCCGCGCCCTGCCGGACGACCTGGCCGCCGCCGCGGCCGGCCAGGAGGAGGAACTCGCCCGGCTGCTCCCGGAGTTCGCCCAACCCGGCACCGGCCGCCACGACGAGGAGGGCACCGCCCGCCTCTTCGAGCTCACCGTGCGGCTGCTGGAGCGCGTCGCCGCCGGACGCACCGTCGTCGTCGCCCTGGAGGACCTGCACTGGGCCGACGCCTCCACCCGCCACCTGCTGTCGTACGTCGTGCGCACCCTGCGCACCGGCCGGCTCGTCGTCCTCGCCACCTACCGCAGCGACGACATCCACCGCCGCCACCCGCTGCGCCCGCTGCTCGCCGAACTCGACCGGCTCCGCACCGTCCACCGCATCGACCTCGACCGGTTCACCCGCGCCGAGGTCGAGCGGCAGATCGCCGGCATCCTCGCCGCCGACCCCGACCCCGCGCAGGTCGACGCGATCTTCGAGCGCTCCGACGGCAACGCCTTCTTCGTCGAGGAACTCGCCGTCGCCGCCCGCCAGGGCTGCCGCACGGGACTGACCGACACCCTGCGCGACCTGCTGCTGGTCCGGGTCGAGGCACTGCCCGAGAGCGCCCAGCGGATCGCGCGGATCGTCGCCGAGGGCGGCAACACCGTCGAGTACCGGCTGCTGGCCGCCGTCGCCCGGCTCGCCGAGGACGACCTGCTGGCGGCGCTGCGGGCGGCCGTCAACGCCAACCTGCTCCTCGCCACACCCGACGGCGACGGCTACCGCTTCCGCCACTCCCTGGTCCGCGAAGCCGTCAGCGACGACCTGCTGCCCGGCGAACGCTCCCGCCTCAACCGCCGTTACGCCGAAGCCCTGGAGGACGACCCGGGGCTCGTCCCGGCCGACGAGCGGGCCATGCGGCTGGCCAGCCACTGGTACCGCGCCCACGACCCGGCCAAGGCCCTGCCCGCCGTCCTCGACGCCTCCGTCCAGGCCCGCTCCCGGCACGCCCACAGCGAGCAACTGCGCCTCCTGGAACGGGCGATGGAGCTGTGGGACACCGCCCCCGAGGAGGTCCGCGCGGGGCTGCGCCCCCTGGACCACCCCGAGTCCTACCCGCCTCCACCCCCGCCTCCGCCGCCCGCCGGACCCGCGGCGGACCCCGACGGCCGCCACCCGTCCGGGACACCGCCCCGCTACCTCGACCTCATGGCGGCGGCCACCGTCGCCGGCCGGCTGTGCGGGGAGCGCGAGCGCGCCCTGAAGACCGCCCGGCGGGCGCTGCGGCTGCTGGAGGAGGAGCCCGACCCGCTGCGCTCGGCGTGGTTCTGGATCCAGTGCGCCCGGCTGGCGCGGCAGGTCGGCCGCGGCGACGGCCGGGCGGAGCTGACCCGGGCCGAGGAGTGCGTGCGCGGCCTGCCGCCCAGCCGGGTGCACGCCGAAGTCCTCGTCCAGGTCGCCAACTGGGCGATGATCCACGCGCCCGGCCCGGACGCCTTCCGCGCCGCCGAACGGGCCGTCGAGTACGCCCGCATGGTCGGCGCCCGCGAGACCGAGCTCAACGCCCGCCAGATCCTCGGCACCCTCCAGCTCGCCTCCGGCCACACCGAGACCGGCCTCACCGCGCTGCACGAGGTCAAGGAGCGGGCGCTCGCCGAGGACATCCCCACCGTGGCGCTGAACGTCTACGTCAACCTGCCCTCCGGGCTGGAGGCGATCGGCCGCTCCCGCAGTGCCGTGCCCCTCCTGGAGGAGGGCGTCGCCTTCGCCCGGCGCCACTGCCTGGCCGACAGCGAGGGCTGGGTGTGGGGGAACCTCGCCGAGTCCCTGATGTCGCTGGGCCGTTGGGACGAGGCCGACCGCGCCCTCACCGCCGGCCAGGTCGGCCAGGGCGCCACCACCCGCGGCTTCCTCGCCACCGTCCGCGCCGAACTCGCCCACGAACGCGGCGACCTGGCCGAGGCGCGCCGCCATCTCGCCCTGGCCCGCGACCTGTTCCGGGCACAGGAGGACGCCGCCCAGCACGAGCTGCCCCTGACCCGGGTCGCACTCGGTCTCGCCGCCGCCGAGGGCCGACCCGACGGGGCGCGCGCCCACCTCGACCGGATCCTGGCCGCCGGCTTCCCGCCCGGTTGCGAGCGCTACGGCTGGCCGCTCCTGCTCACCGCGGCCGCCCTGGAGGGCGACGCGCCCGTCCCCGACCCCGCCCGCACCGCCGCCCTGCGCCGGGCCGCCAAGGGGCTCACCGCGGCCGTCCCGCTGTGGCGGGCCCACCAGGACTGGGTGCGCGCCGAACTCGCGCGCGCCGAGGGCCGCGGCGACCCGGGGGAGTGGAGCGCCGTGGTCACCGCCTTCGAAGCGCTCGATCGCCCCTACGACCTGGCCCGCACCCGCCACCGGCTGGCCGAGGCCCTGCTGGCCACGGGCGGCGACGGCAACCACGCCGGCCACGACCCGGACGGCGGTCGCGACGGCGAAGGAGACAGCGAGGACCGCGACGGCGACGGCGGTGACGAGCGCGCCCGCGCCACGGAACTCCTGCGCCTGGTCCTCGCCGTAGCCGAGCACCTGGGTGCCCGCCCCCTCGCCGACGCCGCGACCCGGCTCGCGCACCGCGCCCGCCTCCCCCTCCTGCGCGGGAACGCCCCCGCCGACCCGCACGGGCTGACCAAGCGCGAGCGCGAGGTGCTGCGGCTGGTCTGCGCCGGACGTACCAACCGGCAGATAGCGGACGAGCTGTTCATCTCCCCGAAGACGGCCGGCGTCCACGTCTCCCACATCCTGGGCAAGCTGGGCGTCTCCGGCCGGGGCGAGGCGGCGGCCCTCGCCCACCGCCTGGGCTTGTTCCCGCCAGAGGTGGAGGGGAGGCTGGTGGCGGGCTGAGACGGCGCCGGCCGCGGCGCCGCCCCCGGGCGCGGGAGGGAAGCGCGATGTTCAACGCCTTCGAGGACCTGTTCGCGCCGGGGCGCAAGCACACCCGGGACGAACAGAACCGCCTGGAGCTGACCCGCGAGGACGTCGGCGACGCCGATCCCGGCCGGGGCCCGATAGACCTCGCCTCGGGCAAGGTGGTCGTCCGCCCGCCCGAGCAGGACGACCTGCAAGGAGAAACACCCGAAACACCCCCTAGCTGACCTCCAGCTCCAGGATCCGGTCGTCGCCCTGCTTCGGCGTCCCCCGTCCGTCCGTGTTGCTCGTGGTCAGCCACAGCTTGTCCCCGCCGGCCGCCACCACCGTCCGCAGCCGCCCGTACGTGCCCTCGAGGAAGTCCTGCGGGGCCGCGGACGCCTGCGTACCCTTCAGCGGGATGCGCCACAGGCGCTGTCCCTTCAGCCCCGCCATCCAGATCGAGCCCCGGGCGTAGGCGATGCCGCTGGGGGAGGCGTCGTCGGTGTGCCACTGGGCGACCGGGTTCCGGTACGCCGCGTCGTCGCCGTTGCCCTCGGCCTCGGGCCAGCCGTAGTTGCCGCCCGGCTTGATCGCGTTGAGCTCGTCCCAGGTGTCCTGCCCGAACTCCGACGCGAACAGCCGCTGCTTGTCGTCCCAGGCCAGACCCTGCACGTTGCGGTGGCCGTAGGAGTACACCGGGGAGCCGAAGGGGTTGCCCGGGGCCGGCTCGCCCTCCGGGGTCAGGCGCAGGATCTTGCCGGCCAGGGAGTCCTTGTCCTGGGCGAGCCCCCGGTCGCCGGTCTCGCCGGTGCCGACGTAGAGCATCCGGTCGGGTCCGAAGGCGATCCGGCCGCCGTTGTGGATCACGCCCTTGGGGATGCCCTTGAAGACCGTGTCGGGCGCGCCGAGCTGCTCCCCGGCCGGCTTCTTGTCGTCGTGGAGCATCCGGACGACGCGGTTGTCCGAGGCCGACGTGAGGTACGCGTAGATCATGTGGTCCGAGGCGTAGTCGGGGGACAGGGCGATGCCCAGCAGGCCGCCCTCGCCGTTCGGCTCCACGCCCGCGACCTCGCCCAGCTCGGTCCTGCGGCCGGTGTCCGCGTCGATCCGGGTGATCGTGCCCTCGTCACGGGAGGACACCAGCAGGTCGCCGTCCGGGACCGGGGCCAGGCCCCACGGGGTGTCCAGGCCCCCGGCGACCGTGCGGACCACCTTCACCGTGCCCTTGGCCGGTGGCGTCGGCTCGGCAGGGCTCGGGGACGCCGACCGCGCCGGAGCGGTCCCGGCGGAGGTGGGTCCGGCGTCCGGCGCGCCCCCGTCGCCGGCGGAGCAGCCGGCCGCCAGCAGCAGCGCGCTCACGGCCAACACGGCCGGTACGGCTCGACGTTGCACGATCATGTCCCTTCGACGCGGCGGGTTCTCCCTGTCATACACCGCGCCCGGCCCCCCGGGTTCCCGATCACCGCACCCCGAACCGCTCCGGGGCGCCGGCCGGTGTCCGTCCCCGGACGTGTCACCCCCGGGACGTCTCAGTCCCAGGACCCCTGCGCGGCCGGCAGCCCGTCGATCTCCGCCAGGTCCTGCGGCGTCAGCCGCAGCCCGGCCGCCGCCGCGTTCTGCGCGACCCACCGCTCCTGCTTGGTGCCCGGCACCGGTACGACGTGCCGCCCCCGGGACAGCACCCAGGCCAGCGCCACCTGCGCGGCGGTGACGTCCTCGCCGTGCCGGCGGGCGATCCGGCGCAGGCCCGCCACGATCGGCTGGTTCGCGGCCATCATCTCCGCCGTGAAGCGGGGGTGCCGGGCGCGCAGGTCCGCGGGCTCGAAGCCCGCGCCGGGCCGGAGGGTGCCGGTGAGGAAACCATTCCCCAGTGGCATCGCCGCGAGGAAGCCCACGCCCCGCTCCGCGCACCACGGCAGCAGCGCGTCCAGCGCCTCGGGCGACCACACCGACAGTTCGGCCTGGACCGCGCTCACCGGGAAGACCTGCTGCACCCGCCGCAACTGGCGCAGCGTGGCGTCGTACAACCGCGGCCCCGGCGTGCGGCGGCCGCCCCGCACGCCGACCGCGCACAGCCCGAGCGCCCGCACCTTGCCCGCCCGCACCAGGTCCGCCATGGCGCCCCAGGTCTCCTCGACGGGCACCTCGGGGTCGGCGCGGTGCAGCTGGTAGAGGTCGATCACGTCGGTCTGCAGCCGGCGCAGCGAGGCGTCGCAGGCCCTCCTGACGTACCCCGGGCGGCCGTTGGCCACGATGTGCTGCTCGCCGACGAGCAGGCCGACCTTGGTCGACACGAACGCGTCCTGCCGCCGCTCCTTCAACACCCGCCCCAGCAGCAGCTCGTTGGTGAACGGGCCGTACATGTCGGCCGTGTCGAGCAGCGAGACCCCCAGGTCCAGCGCCCGGTGCACCGCCCTCAACGACTCCTCGCCCCGCTGCCGCGACGCGCTGTAGGCCCAGCTCATCGGCATGCACCCGAGTCCGACGGCCCCCACCGCGAGCGCCCCCGCGCCGATCGTCCTGCGCTCCACCAGCCCGTGACCCTCCCTGTGCCGACCCCCAACCTAACCTCTGCGCCCGCACGCCCCTGACATAGCCTCCTGGCATGACCCACGACGCGCCCCGAGACGTATGGCTCCCCCTCCCGCCCGACGGCATCGACGGCCTGCCGGAGGGCCCCAACTACCTCTTCTACGACGGCGGGGACGACGGCACCCAGCCCTTCCCCGGGGACCCGGCGGACTGCGCCGTCTACGTCGTGCCCTACCTCAAGCGGCAGTCCGTGAAGGTGCGGCCGCTGCCGCTGATGCGCAACGTCCGCGTCGTGCAGACCCTCAGCGCGGGCGTCGACGACATCACCGGCCACCTGTCCGGCCTGCCCGCCGGCGTCAGCCTGTGCAACGCCCGCGGGGTGCACGAGGCGAGCACCGCCGAACTGGCCGTCGCCCTGACCCTGGCGTCCCTGCGCGGCATCCCCGGGTTCGTGCGGGCGCAGCAGGAGGGGCGCTGGCAGAGCCACTTCCACCCGGCGCTCGCCGACCGGAGCGTGCTGATCGTCGGCTACGGCTCGATCGGCGCCGCCATCGAGGACCGGCTCGCGCCGTTCGAGCTCGCGCGGGTGGTGCGCGTCGCACGCTCCGCGCGCACCACGGAGCGCGGACCGGTGCACCCGATCGCCGAGCTGCCCGCCCTGCTCCCCGACGCGGACGTCGTCATCCTCTCCACCCCGCTCACCGAGGCCACCCGCGGGCTGGTGGGCAAGGACTTCCTGGCCCGGATGAAGGAGGGCGCGCTGCTGGTCAACGTCGCCCGCGGGGCCGTCGTCGACACCGACGCCCTGCTCGGCGCCCTGGAGGGCGGCCGCATCACCGCCGCGCTGGACGTCGTGGACCCCGAACCGCTGCCGGCCGACCACCCGTTGTGGCACGCGCCCGGTGTCCTCATCAGCCCGCACGTCGGCGGCCCCACCTCCGCCTTCCTGCCCCGCGCCGAGCGCCTGCTGGTGGACCAGTTGCGCCGGTACGTGAACCGCGAGCCGCTGCGGAACGTGGTCCTGACGACGGGCGCGGCGAGCGACTGACCCCGCTCCGGGCACCCTCCGCAGTCCCCCGTGCGCGGTCCGTGCGTGCGTCGCCGCTGGCCGTCACTGAGCGTAGAGGAACTATGTCCCTGAGTGACGATCCTGGTGTATCGTCCCGACAGGGGCTGCGCCGTGGACATTCGGCGCCGGGGACGGACATTTCAGACTGTAGGGGGGCGACGGGCGATGCACGGCCTATGGACGAACGATCCGACGCGGCGGAGCCGTCGGCGGCGACCCTGGCGCACGACGGCGCACGGACGTGCCCACGGCGCACCTCCCGGCCACCGGGGCGCACAGACCAGTCACCACCGCCGGCCGGGCGGCCGTCGCCGACAGGCCCACCCGGTCCACCGGAGCCTGCGGGGCCCGGGACCGGCGCGTGCCAGGAGGCCCCGGTGACCTCGCCGCCGTCGACCTCCACGCCCGTGCTCGACGGGACGCCGAGTCAGCGGCCCCCGGTGGGTGCCGCCCCGGTCGGACCCCGGCCCTCCGCACCCCTGCGGCCCGGCCTGGTCCACCAGATGCTGCTGGCCCTGGTCTGCGCGGGATACGCCGTCGGTTCCGCACTCGACTGGGGCTCCGAGGAACTCGCCCTGGTCATGGGCGACTTCGGGCTGGCCGCCGCGGCCGGCACCGCGGCCGTCTCCTGCTTCCTCTACGCGCGCACCCGCCGGGTGCGCTTTCGACCGGCCTGGCTGCTGTTCGCCCTCTCCTCGGCGATGGCGGCCCTCGGCAACGGCGTCTGGGGGTGGTACGAGGTCGTCCTGCGGCGGCCCGTGCCCAGCCCCTCCTACGCCGACCTGTTCTTCCTGTGCTTCGCCCCGCCGGCCATCGTCGGCCTGCTGGTGCTCGCCACCCGGCCCATGACCAAGGCCGGGTGGGTCTGCCTCGCCCTGGACGCCTGGCTGATCGCCGGCTCGCTGCTCACCCTGTCCTGGAGCCTCGCGCTCGCCCAGGCCGCCCGGTTCGACGGACCCAGCGTCGCGCACGCCGCGCTGTCGCTGGCGTACCCGCTGATGGACATCGCCCTGGTGAGCATGGTGCTGGTGCTGCACTTCCGGCGCTCGACCGTGAACCGCACCGCGGTGAACACCGCGATCGGGGCACTCGCCCTCACCGTGATGTGCGACGCCCTGTTCACCTCCCCGCTGCTGCACAACAACTACCGCTCGGGCCAGCTGCTCGACGCCGGCTGGTTCGCGGGCTCCCTGCTGCTGGCCTACGCCCCCTGGGCCTCCACCCGTCACGCCCGCCGCCAGACGGTGCGCGAGGGGCACACGCGCGTGGTCCACGAGCACCTGCCCGGACAGCGCGCCCCCGTCGCGCACATCCCGGCCACGGGCCCGGCCGCGACGCAGGCCACGGCGCCGGCGCAGGCGTCGGTGGCGGCTGCGGGCGGCGACGCCGGGCGCCGGCCCGGCCCGGCCCCCGGGGGCGACCCCGGCCGCTACCCGGGCACCCGGCCGATCACCGGCTCGCTGGCCGCCCTCACGCCCTACCTCGCCGCCGCCGTCTGCACGCTGGGCATCCTCTACAACGTGCTCAACGGCCGCAGCGTCGACCGCGTCGTCCTGATCACCGGCGGGGCCGTCGTCCTGGCCCTCGTGGTGCGCCAGGGCATCATGCTGCTCGACAACATCACCCTCACCCAGGAACTGGCGCAGAAGGAGAACCACTTCCGCTCCCTGGTGCAGGGCTCCAGCGACGTCATCATGATCGCCGCGCCGAGCGGCGTCCTGCGCTACGTCTCCCCGGCCGCCGCCGGGGTCTACGGACGCCCCGCGGAGGAGCTGGTCGGCACCGAGCTGGCCGGTCTGATCCACCCGGAGGACCTCGGCTGCGTGGTGCACGAGCTGCGCCGCTTCCTCGCCGCCGACCCCGCGGAGGAACCCACCACGCGCATCGAGTGCCGCTTCCGGTCCGGCGTCGCGGGCACCTCTCGTCCGGGGGACGCCGGGGGCGGGGGAGGCTGGCTCAACGTCGAGTCCACCGTCAACCGCCACCACGGGGGCCTCATCTTCAACTGCCGTGACGTGACCGAACGCGTCCGCCTCCAGGCGCAGTTGCAGCACAACGCCGAGCACGACCCGCTCACCGACCTGCCCAACCGCGCCCTGTTCACCCGGCGCGTCCAGCACGCCCTGTCCGGCCGCCGCAGCTCCGACCGGGGCACCGCGCTGCGCAACACCGCCGTGCTCTTCATCGACCTCGACGGCTTCAAGGCGGTCAACGACACCATCGGCCACCAGGCCGGCGACGCCCTGCTCGTCCAGGCCGCCCGCCGCCTGCAGGACGCCGTCCGCCAGGGCGACACCGCCTCCCGGCTGGGCGGCGACGAGTTCGCGGCCCTGATCGTCGGCGACACCACCCGGGACCGCGGCGCCCGCGAGCGGCACATCCTGGAGCTCGCCGACCGCCTCCGGCTCACCCTCTCCCAGCCCTACGACATCGACGGCTCCGACGTCCGGGTCGCCGCGTCCATCGGCGTGGCCTTCGCCGAGCCGGGTCTCGGCGCGGGCGAGCTCCTGCGCAACGCCGACCTCGCGATGTACCGGGCCAAGGCGGCCGGCAAGGGCCGCGTCGAGCTGTACAAGCCGCAGATGCAGCAGGACGTCGTGCGCAAGGCGGAGCTGGCCACCCGGCTGCGGGCCGCCCTGCACGACGGCGAGTTCACGCTGCTGCACCAGCCCGTGGTGCGGCTGGACGACGGCCGGATCACCGCGGTCACCGCCGAGGCCCGCTGGCGCTCCTCCCAGGGCGTGCTGTTCACGCCCGCCGAGTTCCTGCGGGTCGCCGAGGACGGCGAGCGCACCGCGGAGCTGGGCCGCTGGGTCCTGGAGGAGGCCGTCTCGCAGGCCGCCGAGCGGGCCGCGGCCGGGCTGAGCGCGCCGGTGTGCGTGCGCATGAGCGCGCGGCGGCTGGTGGACCGGTCGATGCCCCCCGGCTCCGTCGAGGCCCTGCTGACCCGGCACGGCCTGCCCTCGGGCTCGCTCGTCGTCGAGGTGGCCGACCTCGACCCACGGGTCTCCTTCGACGAGCTGGAGCGCCGGCTGGGCGCCCTGCGCCGGCACGGGGTGCGCATCGCCCTGGACGGCTTCGGCTCCGGCTACGGCGCGCTCACGGCGCTGCGCAGGCTGCCCCTGGACGTGCTGCGGCTCGACCGCGGCCTGGTCGAGGGGGTCGTCGAGTCCGCCCGGCTGCACAAGATCACCAGCGGGCTGCTGCGGATCGCCGCCGACCTGGGGCTGCAGTCCGTGGCCGACGGCGTGGACCTGCCCGAACAGGTCGTCGCCCTGCGCGCGATGGGCTGCACCCACGGCCAGGGCATGGCGTTCACGGGCCCGCTGGACGAGTACCGGCTGCGCCGCTCGCTGCGCTCCGGCCGGTGCCCGGTGCCGCACGGCCCGTCCGAGCCGGCCCTCGCGGGCGGCGCGGCCCTGCGGTACACCGGAGGGGTCACGGCCGTCCTCGGTGGTGGCACGACCCTCTGCTCACATGATGAGACGCCCGTCCCACCCACTTGACACGTGGTGCGCGTCGGGGGGAGGGTCAGTGCCATGCGCACCCGAATTCTCGTACTTGGACAGCGCGTCGGCTGACGCTGAGCCCTCCATCGCTCAGCGACCTGCACCCGGCGCGCTCCCCTCGCTTGCCTTACGGCACGAGGGGTTTTTTGTTGCACGGATACCTGTCGTGCGGCAGCCGAACCCCGCCCGAACCTCGCAAAAACCCTCAGCATCGAGAAGAGAATGCCGATGACCGAGCAGGCCACCGGGGCCCCTCACCCGCAGCCGCGGCCCCGATCCGGAGGACACCAGTCCGCCCCCGAGCACGTCACGGGTGCGCAGTCCCTCATCCGTTCGCTCGAGGAGGTCGGTGTCGACACGGTGTTCGGCATCCCCGGCGGCACGATCCTCCCCGCGTACGACCCGCTGATGGACTCCACCAAGGTGCGCCACATCCTGGTCCGTCACGAGCAGGGCGCCGGCCACGCGGCCACCGGCTACGCGCAGGCCACCGGCAAGGTCGGCGTCTGCATGGCGACCTCGGGACCGGGCGCCACCAACCTGGTCACCCCGATCGCCGACGCGCAGATGGACTCCGTGCCGCTGGTCGCGATCACCGGCCAGGTGGTCTCCTCGGCGATCGGCACCGACGCCTTCCAGGAGGCGGACATCGTCGGCATCACCATGCCGATCACCAAGCACAGCTTCCTGGTGACCAAGGGCGAGGACATCCCCCGGGTGATCGCGGAGGCGTTCCACATCGCCTCCACCGGCCGCCCCGGCCCGGTCCTGGTCGACATCCCCAAGGACATCCTGCAGAAGCAGACCACCTTCTCCTGGCCGCCGGTCCTGGACCTGCCCGGCTACCGGCCGGTGACCAAGCCGCACGCCAAGCAGATCCGCGAGGCCGCGAAGCTGATCACCGCCGCCAAGCGGCCCGTGCTCTACGTCGGCGGCGGCGTGCTGAAGGCGCGCGCCACCGCCGAGCTGAAGGTCCTCGCCGAGCTGACCGGCGCGCCCGTCACCACCACCCTCATGGCGCTGGGCGCGTTCCCCGACAGCCACCCGCAGCACCTGGGGATGCCGGGCATGCACGGCTCCGTCGCCGCCGTCACCGCGCTGCAGAAGGCCGACCTGATCGTCGCCCTCGGCGCCCGCTTCGACGACCGCGTCACCGGCAAGCTGGACAGCTTCGCGCCGTTCGCCAAGATCGTCCACGCGGACATCGACCCGGCCGAGATCGGCAAGAACCGCGCCGCCGACGTGCCGATCGTCGGTGACGCCCGCGAGGTCATCGCCGACCTGGTGCAAGCCGTCCAGAAGGAGCACGCCGAGGGCCACCGCGGCGACTACGGCGCCTGGTGGAAGGACCTCGACCGCTGGCGCTCGACCTACCCGCTGGGCTACGACCTGCCCGCGGACGGCTCGCTCTCCCCGCAGCAGGTCATCGAGCGCATCGGCCGGCTGGCCCCGGAGGGCACGATCTTCGCGGCGGGCGTCGGCCAGCACCAGATGTGGGCCGCGCACTTCGTCAAGTACGAGAAGCCCGCCACCTGGCTGAACTCCGGCGGCGCGGGCACCATGGGCTACGCGGTCCCGGCCGCGATGGGCGCCAAGGCCGGCGCGCCGCAGCAGACGGTGTGGGCGATCGACGGCGACGGCTGCTTCCAGATGACCAACCAGGAACTCACCACCTGCGCCCTGAACAACATCCCGATCAAGGTCGCGGTCATCAACAACGGCGCCCTCGGGATGGTCCGCCAGTGGCAGACCCTCTTCTACAACCAGCGCTACTCCAACACGGTGCTGCACTCCGGGCCCGACGACGTCAACCCGCAGGCCCGCGGCACCCGCGTCCCCGACTTCGTGAAGCTGTCGGAGGCCATGGGCTGCTACTCGATCCGCTGCGAGGACCCCGCCGACCTCGACAAGGTCATCGAAGAGGCCAACAGCATCAACGACCGCCCGGTGGTCATCGACTTCATCGTCCACGAGGACGCCATGGTGTGGCCGATGGTCGCCGCCGGCACCTCCAACGACGAGATCATGGCCGCCCGGGACGTCCGCCCGGACTTCGGCGACGGCGAAGACGACTGACCGCGACCGGCAAGGAAGAGCAGAAACCATGTCCAAGCACACGCTCTCCGTCCTGGTGGAGAACACGCCGGGCATCCTCGCCCGGATCGCCGCCCTGTTCTCCCGGCGCGGCTTCAACATCGACTCGCTCGCGGTCGGTGTCACCGAGCACCCCGACATCTCCCGCATCACCATCGTGGTGAGTGTCGACGACCTGCCGCTGGAACAGGTCACCAAGCAGCTCAACAAGCTCGTCAACGTGCTGAAGATCGTCGAGCTGGAGCCGTCACAGGCCGTCCAGCGCGAACTCGTTCTGGTGAAGGTGCGCGCCGACAACGAGACGCGCTCCCAGATCGTCGAGATCGTCCAGCTGTTCCGCGCCAAGACCGTGGACGTCTCCCCGGAGGCCGTGACCATCGAGGCCACCGGCAGCAGCGACAAGCTGTCCGCCATGCTCAAGATGCTGGAGCCGTTCGGCATCAAGGAGCTCGTCCAGTCCGGCACGATCGCGATCGGCCGCGGTGCCCGTTCGATCACGGACCGCTCGCTGCGCGCGCTCGACCGGTCCGCCTAGGCACAGCTCCGGGCGGCCGGCGATCAGCGGCCGCCCGGATAGCGAGACCCCCGAACCTCCCCTCCCCCCGCCGTCATACGGTGGGACGCAACACCCGTACCCAAGGAGTGAACGCAAAGTGGCCGAGCTGTTCTACGACGCTGACGCCGACCTGTCCATCATCCAGGGCCGCAAGGTCGCGGTCATCGGCTACGGCAGCCAGGGCCACGCCCACGCCCTGTCGCTGCGCGACTCCGGTGTCGACGTGCGGGTCGGTCTGCACGAGGGCTCCAAGTCCAAGGCGAAGGCCGAGGAGCAGGGCCTGCGCGTGGTGACCCCGGCCGAGGCCGCCGCCGAGGCCGACGTCATCATGATCCTGGTGCCGGACCCGATCCAGGGCCAGGTCTACGAGGAGTCCATCGCCCCGCACCTGAACGACGGCGACGCCCTGTTCTTCGGCCACGGCTTCAACATCCGCTTCGGCTTCATCAAGCCCCCGGCCGGCGTGGACGTCTGCATGGTCGCCCCCAAGGGCCCGGGCCACCTGGTGCGCCGCCAGTACGAGGAGGGCCGCGGCGTCCCCTGCATCGCGGCCGTCGAGCAGGACGCCACCGGCAACGCCTTCGCGCTGGCCCTGTCGTACGCCAAGGGCATCGGCGGCACCCGCGCCGGCGTCATCAAGACCACCTTCACCGAGGAGACCGAGACCGACCTGTTCGGTGAGCAGGCCGTCCTGTGCGGTGGTACGGCCGCGCTGGTCAAGGCGGGCTTCGAGACGCTGACCGAGGCCGGCTACCAGCCGGAGATCGCCTACTTCGAGTGCCTGCACGAGCTGAAGCTGATCGTGGACCTCATGTACGAGGGCGGCCTGGAGAAGATGCGCTGGTCGATCTCCGAGACCGCCGAGTGGGGCGACTACGTCACCGGCCCGCGGATCATCACCGACGCCACCAAGGCCGAGATGAAGAAGGTCCTCGCCGAGATCCAGGACGGCTCCTTCGCGCAGCAGTGGATGGACGAGTACCACGGCGGCCTGAAGAAGTACAACGAGTACAAGCAGCAGGACTCCGAGCACCTGCTGGAGACCACCGGCAAGCAGCTGCGCAAGCTGATGAGCTGGGTCGACGAAGAGGCGTGAGCCCCGGGTGACGGGGCCGGAGCGGACCGCTCCGGCCCCGTTCTCCGATCCGTCGCATCACGGACGGGTGATCCTTCCGCTCAGGCGCAGGACGCGCACCGCCGCGCCACTACACTGCCGTACTACATACGCGTCAGGCCCACAGCGTCGTGCGTCTCCACGCGGCTAGCCCCTCCACCGCCTGCGGCCGTCGGGACGGCCGTCCGCATTGCATCTGTGAGGACTCACGTGAGCTCGAAACCTGTCGTACTCATCGCTGAAGAGCTGTCGCCCGCGACTGTGGACGCCCTCGGCCCGGACTTCGAGATCCGGCACTGCAACGGAGCGGACCGAGCCGAACTGCTCCCTGCCATCGCCGACGTCGACGCCATCCTGATCCGCTCGGCCACCAAGGTCGACGCCGAGGCGATCGCCGCGGCCCGCAGGCTGAGGGTCGTCGCGCGCGCCGGCGTCGGCCTGGACAACGTCGACGTCTCCGCCGCCACCAAGGCCGGCGTGATGGTCGTCAACGCCCCGACCTCCAACATCGTGACTGCCGCCGAGCTGGCCTGCGGCCTGATCCTCGCCACGGCCCGCAACATCCCGCAGGCCAACGCCGCGCTGAAGAACGGCGAGTGGAAGCGCAGCAAGTACACGGGCGTCGAGCTCGCCGAGAAGACCCTCGGTGTCGTGGGTCTCGGGCGGATCGGCGCCCTCGTCGCGCAGCGCATGTCCGCGTTCGGCATGAAGGTCGTCGCCTACGACCCCTACGTGCAGCCCGCGCGGGCCGCCCAGATGGGCGTCAAGGTGCTGTCGTTGGACGAGCTGCTCGAGGTCTCCGACTTCATCACCGTCCACCTGCCCAAGACCCCGGAGACGGTCGGTCTGATCGGCGACGAGGCGCTGCGCAAGGTCAAGCCGAGCGTGCGCATCGTCAACGCCGCGCGCGGCGGCATCGTCGACGAGGAGGCGCTGTACTCGGCGCTGAAGGAGGGCCGCGTCGCCGGCGCCGGCCTCGACGTGTACGCCAAGGAGCCCTGCACCGACTCCCCGCTGTTCGAGTTCGACCAGGTCGTGGCCACCCCGCACCTCGGCGCGTCGACCGACGAGGCGCAGGAGAAGGCCGGCATCGCCGTCGCCCGGTCGGTGCGCCTCGCGCTCGCCGGCGAGCTGGTGCCCGACGCGGTGAACGTGCAGGGCGGTGTCATCGCCGAGGACGTCAAGCCGGGCCTGCCGCTCGCCGAGCGCCTCGGCCGGATCTTCACCGCCCTCGCGGGCGAGGTCGCGGTCCGCCTCGACGTCGAGGTGTACGGCGAGATCACCCAGCACGACGTGAAGGTGCTGGAACTGTCCGCGCTCAAGGGTGTGTTCGAGGACGTCGTCGCCGAGACCGTGTCCTACGTCAACGCCCCGCTGTTCGCGCAGGAGCGCGGGGTCGAGGTCCGCCTCACCACCAGCTCGGAGTCGGCCGACCACCGCAACGTCGTCACCGTGCGCGGCACCCTCGCGGGCGGCGAGGAGGTGTCGGTCTCCGGCACGCTGGCCGGCCCCAAGAACGTCCAGAAGATCGTCGCCGTCGGTGAGTACGACGTGGACCTGGCGCTCGCCGACCACATGGCGGTGCTGCGCTACGAGGACCGTCCCGGTGTCGTCGGCACCGTCGGCCGCATCCTCGGCGAGGCCGGCATCAACATCGCCGGCATGCAGGTCGCCCGGGCGACGGTCGGCGGCGAGGCGCTCGCCGTGCTGACCGTGGACGACACGGTGGCCCCCGGTGTGCTGGCCGAGGTCGCGGCGGAGATCGGCGCCACGTCGGCCCGCTCGGTGAACCTGGTCTGACCCACCCCGTCCCGGACGCCGGGCGGCCCGAGGTTCCCCCCTCGGACCGCCCGGCGTCCGGCGTTTCCCGCCGGAACCGGCGCGGGTCCGCGAGGCCCCCTACAGCCGGGCCGCCTTGAGGGCCATGTGCAGCAGCAGGCGGTCCTCGCCGTCGTCGAGGTCCAGGCCGGTGAGCTGTTCGACGCGGGAGAGGCGGTAGTAGAGGGTCTGGCGGTGGATGCCGAGGGCGGCGGCCGTGCGGCCCGCCTGGCCCGCGCCGTCGAGGTAGACCTCCGCCGTGCGGGCCAGCTCCCGGTGGGCCGGGGTCAGCAGCGGGGCCACCGCCGGGTCGCGGGGCGCGTCCGCGGGCAGCCGGGTCAGCAGGCGGTACGGGCCGATGCCGGACCACTCGGCGACCGGGCCCAGCCGGGGCTCGGCCAGGGCGGCGCGGGCCGCGGCCGCGGCTTGGGTCCAGGACGCGCCCAGCCCGTCCAGGCCGGTGCCCGGCTCGCCGACGCCGGCCGCGCGGGCCCCGGCGCCGAGCAGCCGGTTCGCCGCCGTCACCGCCGGAGTCCGCACGTCCGCCGAGCGCAGCCGCACCAGCACCGCGAGGCTCTGGCCGGCCGTGCCCCACGGCACGGTGCACAGGGCGGTGGCGTGCGGCACCGTCCGCACCGACGGCGCGTCGTCCGGGTCGGCCGACGGCCAGGGCGCGACGCACACCAGCGTGTGCGGGCCGTCCGCGCGCGGGCCCAGGGCGGTGCGCAGCTCGGCGACCGCCATGTCGCGCTGCCAGCCCGACCCGGCGGTCAGCACCGCCCGCAGCTCGCGCGTCAGGTCGGCCCCGTGCTGCACCTCGTCGGCGAGCAGCGCGCCGATCCGCGCCGTCACCTCCATCGCGGCGGCCAACTGGGCGTCTGAGGGACCCGGCTCGGAGTCCAGCAGCCAGACGTAGCCGAGGACGACCCCCCGGTGGCGCACCGGCAGGCAGATCCGCCCGCGGTACACCCCGGCCTCCGGGGTCGGCGGGATGCGCACGGGGGCGGTGGCGCGGGTGATGCCGAAGCCCTCGAACCACGCCCGGACGGCGGCCGTGGAGCGCCGGGTGAGGATCGAGCGGGTGCGCACCGGGTCCAGCGCCGACGGGTCGAGGTCGTCCTCGCTGTCGTAGGCGCCGAACGCGATCAGCTCGAAGTCGCGGTTCTCCAGGGTCGCGGGGGCGCCGAGCAGCTCGGAGATCTCGTCGACCAGCTCCTGGTAGGCACCGCCGTACTCGGACGTCACCCGGGCATTGTCCCGCACCTCGGCGGTCCTTTCATACATCTGTCTGAGATCTCCGGCACGGATGCGTGACAGCTGTCGATGGCCCAGGATCGGAGGGATCCTTAGGTTTCACGGTGGTTCTCCGTGCCGTGGCCGCCCCGTCGGCCGACGGCCCCCTGATGCACGTTCGATGGAGGTGCCCCGTGCTGGGTCCCGTGATTCTCGCCGCGTCGCGCAGCGACCGGATGCGACGCCTGATCTCGGCGGCCCCGGTGACCAAGCAGGTCGTCGACCGCTTCATCCCGGGCGAGACGGTGGACGACATCGTCCCCATCGTCGAGGAGCTGACGGCCAAGGGCCTGGAGCTGACGATGGACGTCGTCGGCGAGGACATCACCACCCCGGAGCAGGCCTCGGCCGCCCGGGACGCCTACCTGGAACTGATCGAGCGGATCGCGCCGCTCGGCCTCGGTGACAAGGTCGAGATGTCGGTGAAGCTGTCCATGTTCGGCCAGGCGCTCGAAGGCGGCCACGACCTGGCCCTCGCCAACGTCCGCCCCGTCGTGGAGGCCGCCGCCGCGATCGGCACCACCGTCACGCTCGACGCCGAGGACCACACCACCCTCGACTCGATGTTCGCCATCCACGAGGAGCTGCGGAAGGACTTCCCGCAGACCGGCTGCGTCATCCAGGCGTACCTCTTCCGCACCGAGGCCGACGCCCGCCGCCTGGCCGACGCCGGCAGCCGGGTCCGCCTGGTCAAGGGCGCCTACAAGGAGCCCGCCGAGGTCGCGTACCAGCAGAAGCACGAGATCGACAAGGCGTACGTCCGGGTCCTGCGCATCCTGATGGAGGGCGAGGGCTACCCGATGATCGGCTCCCACGACCCGCGGCTGATCTCCATCGCCCAGGAGCTGGCCCGGCGCGCCGGCCGCAAGCTCGACGAGTACGAGTTCCAGATGCTGTACGGCATCCGGGGCGAGGAGCACCTGCGGCTGGCCGCCGAGGGCCACCGCATGCGCGTCTACACGGCCTACGGCACCGACTGGTACGGCTACTTCATGCGCCGTCTCGCGGAGAAGCCGGCGAACCTGCGCTTCTTCGCCCGCTCGATGGTCAGCAAGGGCTGAGCCCGCACCGCACCCCCGCTCGCAACACCGCTCACGCAAGGAGTTACGGAACCCATGGACGCTGTGACCCAGGTCCCCACCCCCGTCAACGAGCCGGTGCACGGCTACGCCCCCGGCTCGCCCGAGCGCACCCGCCTGGAGGCGAAGCTCAAGGAGCTGGCCGACAACCCGATCGACCTGCCCTGCACCATCGGCGGCGAGAAGCGCATGGGCGGCGGCGAGCCCTTCCAGGTCGTCCAGCCGCACAACCACAGGGCCGTCCTCGGCACCCTGCGCCACGCCACCCGGCAGGACGCGCAGGACGCCATCGACGCGGCCCTCGCCGCCGCGCCGGCCTGGCGCGCGATGTCCTTCGACGACCGTGCCGCGATCATCCTGCGCGCCGCCGAGCTGCTGGCCGGCCCCTGGCGCGAGACCATCGCCGCCTCGACCATGCTCGGCCAGTCCAAGACCGCCCAGCAGGCCGAGATCGACAGCCCCTGCGAGCTGGTCGACTTCTGGCGGTTCAACGTCCACTACGCCCGCCAGATCCTCGCCGAGCAGCCGCCGGCGAACTCCCCGGGCGTGTGGAACCGCCTGGACCACCGCCCGCTGGAGGGCTTCGTCTACGCGATCACGCCGTTCAACTTCAGCGCGATCGCGGCCAACCTGCCCACCGCCCCCGCGCTGATGGGCAACGTGGTGGTCTGGAAGCCGTCCCCGACCCAGACCCACGCGGCCGTCCTGCTGATGCAGCTGCTGGAGGAGGCCGGGCTGCCCAAGGGCGTCATCAACCTCGTCACCGGCGACGGCATCGAGGTCTCCGAGGTCGCCCTGCACCACCGCGACCTGGCCGGCATCCACTTCACCGGCTCCACCAAGACCTTCCAGTACCTGTGGAAGACGGTCGGCGCCAACATCGAGAAGTACCGCTCCTACCCGCGCCTGGTCGGCGAGACCGGCGGCAAGGACTTCCTGGTCGCCCACCCGTCGGCCGACCGCGCGGTGCTGAAGACGGCCCTGACCCGGGGCGCCTTCGAGTACCAGGGCCAGAAGTGCAGCGCCACGTCCCGGGCGTACATCCCGGCCTCCATCTGGAACTCCGGTTTCAAGGAGGAGTTCGCCGCCGAGGTCGACTACCTGACCATGGGCGACGTGACGGACCTGTCCAACTTCCTGGGCGCCGTCATCGACGAGCGCGCCTTCGCCAAGAACAAGGCGGCCATCGACCGCGCCAAGGGCGACCCGTCCTGCACGATCGTCGCGGGCGGCAGCTACGACGACTCGGTCGGCTACTTCGTGCGCCCGACGGTCATCGAGTGCACCGACCCGGAGAACGAGGTGTTCACCACCGAGTACTTCGGCCCGATCCTCGCCGTCCACGTCTACGAGGACGACCGGTACGACGAGATGCTGACCCAGATGGAGTCGGTGTCCGCGTACGCCCTCACCGGCTCGGTCGTCGCGGGCGACCGTGCCGCCGCGGCGTACACGATGGAGAAGCTGCGCTACGCGGCCGGCAACTTCTACATCAACGACAAGTCGACCGGTGCCGTGGTCGGCCAGCAGCCGTTCGGCGGCGGCCGCGCCTCCGGCACCAACGACAAGGCGGGCGCCCCGCAGAACCTGATGCGCTGGACCCTCACCCGCGCCATCAAGGAGACGCTCGTCCCGCCGACCGACTACGGCTACCCGCACATGGGCTGAGTCCCACCGCGCCCCGCACGGGCCGGGTTCCGACCTCCGGGTCGGGCCCGGCCCGTCGCCGTCTCAGATAGTAGGAAGTCCGAGTAATTGTGCAGACAGACCGAGGACCGTCGCTTAGCTTTGTAGGAGCCGAACGTCTCGCTCGACCCAGCGAATGGCGGTCGTGAGCCGGGCCCCGTGCAGGCAACCCCTGCGGCCCCCGCTCCCCGCCCCTTTCCGGCGTCTCGAACACCCTCCCGTGCACAGTGCACTCCCGGATGCCGAAGGAGCCGATGACCATGGCCGAGACGACCGCCCGCCGCCGAGTCCGTCACCTCTCCCGTACGAGCGAGTCCGACCGCAAGAACGCCGCCGCCGCGCTCCAGCGCGCCCTGGACCGCCGGGACAACGGCGGCGAGACCGGGCACTGAGCCCCGCGGCAGCCCGCCTGCCGCGGCCCCCACGAGCCGGGAGCCGCCCTCCCGCGGGGTGCGGCGCGGCGTCCGACGGGACTCAGACCCCGCGCCGCACCTCGAAGTGGTCGACGCGCCCGCCGTCCGAGGCGAGCGCCGAGACCGTCAGCCGGGGCGCCGGACCGGGCTCCGCCTCCACCGAGAGCAGCGGGAAGCCGCGGTAGCGCACCCGGGACCACGTCACGGTCTCGGGCGCGGACCGCCCGCCCCTGGTCCAGTGGAAGGTGCCGACCGCACCGGCCGCGTGCTCGTGGCCCTCGTAGCTCTCCGGCACGTCCGCCGGGAAGCCGTACAGGCCCCGGCCGCCGCCGCCCGCCGTGACGTACACCGTGCCTCTCCCCGCCCGGCACCGGCTTCGACCCGCGCACCGCGCCCGGCGCGCACCGGGGTGCCGGACCCCGAGCGGCCCGTCAGCAGCCCGCCCGCCACCGCGCCCGCCGTGACCAGCGTGCGGCGCGGGACCAGGCGGGTGCGCAGGAACTCGTGACGCTCGGCCGTGCTCCGCATGCGCTCTCCTCGGGCTCGTGTCGAGCGACACCCTTCCCCGCGCGCACCGCCGAGCGGAACCGCCGTCCGGGTGGGCCGAGGACGCCACGACTGTCCGCATGGCGGACAACCCGTGTCATCCCATGGGACGAAGAGTAGGGTGCTCGCCATGTCGGCTAGCTCTCGCATCCTCAATCTCGCAGTGATCCCCGGTGACGGCATCGGCCAGGAGGTCGTGGCCGAAGGGCTCAAGGTCCTCTCCGCCGTCCTCCCGCAGGATGTGAAGCTGGAGACCAAGGAGTACGACTTCGGCGCCAGGCGCTACCACGCCACCGGTGAGACCCTCACCGACGCCGACCTCGACGCCCTGAAGCGGCACGACGCCATCCTGCTCGGCGCGATCGGCGACCCCTCGGTGCCGTCCGGCGTCCTGGAGCGCGGCTTCCTGCTCAAGCTCCGCTTCGCCTTCGACCACCACGTCAACCTGCGTCCCTCCAAGCTCCTGCCGGGTGTCGCCACCCCGCTGGCCGGCGAGCCGCAGATCGACTTCGTCGTGGTCCGCGAGGGCACCGAGGGCCCGTACACCGGCAACGGCGGCACCATCCGCCAGGGCACCGAGCACGAGGTCGCCACCGAGGTGTCGGTCAACACCGCCTACGGCGTCGAGCGCGTCGTCCGGGACGCCTTCGCCCGCGCCCAGGCCCGCCCGCGCAAGAAGCTCACCCTCGTCCACAAGAACAACGTGCTGACCTTCGCCGGTCACCTGTGGACGAACGTCTTCCACCGGGTCGCCGCGGAGTACCCCGAGGTCACCACCGAGTACATCCACGTCGACGCCGCGACCATCTACCTGGTCACCCAGCCCGAGCGGTTCGACGTCATCGTCACCGACAACCTCTTCGGCGACATCATCACCGACCTCGCCGCGGCCGTCTCCGGCGGCATCGGCGTCGCCGCGTCCGGGAACATCAACCCGGGCGGCGCGTTCCCGTCCATGTTCGAGCCCGTGCACGGCTCGGCCCCGGACATCGCCGGCCAGGGCAAGGCCGACCCCACCGCCACGGTCCTGTCCGTCGCCCTGCTGCTGCGCCACCTCGGGTACGAGGCCGAGGCCACGCGCATCGAGGACGCCGTCTCCGCCGACCTCGCGGAGCGCGCCGGACAGCCCGCCCGCAGCACCGCCCAGATCGGCGACGCGCTCGCCGTACGCGTAGCCGGCTGACCCGCCGCGCTGCACACGAGAGCCGTCGGGTCGCTTACCGCACCCGGCGGCTTTCCGTATGCGGCCCCGGGTGCCACCATCAACCCCTGGGCCGCTTCACCCCTCACCCCGATTCCTTCCGCCCCGGCATCCGCGCGATAATCGAACGCGGAGCCGCGACATGAGGGAATGCTCGGACGTCCTACCACCGGCCGACACGGTCGTGCGGGGCATGAGCGCGGCCCGTCACGACAACCGGTGAAGGACAACCACTCATGACGACGCCCACGATCGAGCTCAAGCCCTCCGCCAGTCCGCTCTCCGCCGCGGAGCGCGAGGCGATCCTGGCCCACCCGGGGTTCGGCCGCCACTTCACCGACCACATGGTGACGATCAAGTGGACCGAGGGCCGGGGCTGGCACGACGGCCAGCTCGTTCCGTACGCGCCGATCCCCCTCGACCCGGCCACCCACGTCCTGCACTACGCCCAGGAGATCTTCGAGGGCCTGAAGGCCTACCGCCAGCCCGACGGCTCGGTGGCCACCTTCCGCCCCGACCAGAACGCCCTGCGCTTCCAGCGCTCCGCGCGCCGCCTGGCGATGCCGGAGCTGCCGGTGGAGACGTTCATCGAGGCGTGCGACGCGCTGGTCGCCCAGGACCAGGACTGGGTGCCCGCGCACGGCGGCGAGGAGTCGCTGTACCTGCGGCCCTTCATGATCGGCACCGAGGTCGGCCTCGGCGTGAAGCCGGCCAACGAGTACCTGTTCCTGGTCATCGCCTCGCCGGCCGGCGCGTACTTCCCCGGCGGGGTGCGCCCGGTGTCCATCTGGGTCTCCGAGGACCGCGTCCGCGCCGTCCCCGGCGGCATGGGCGACGCCAAGACCGGCGGCAACTACGCCGCCTCCCTGCTCGCCCAGGCCGAGGCCGCGGCCAAGGGCTGCGACCAGGTCTGCTACCTCGACGCGGTCGAGCACCAGTGGGTCGAGGAGCTGGGCGGGATGAACCTGTACTTCGTGTACGGCGACAAGATCGTCACCCCCACGCTGACCGGCTCCATCCTGGAGGGCGTCACCCGTGACTCCCTGCTCGGCGTCGCCCGCGACCTCGGGTACCGGGCCGAGGAGGCCCGCGTCTCCGTCGAGCAGTGGCAGCGCGACTCCGAGAACGGCACCCTCACCGAGGTGTTCGCCTGCGGGACGGCGGCCGTGATCACGCCGGTCGGCACGGTCAAGCGCGCGAGCGGCGAGTGGCAGCAGGGCGGCGGCGAGCCCGGCGAGGTGACCCTGCGGCTGCGCGACGCGCTGCTCGACATCCAGCGCGGCACCGCAGAGGACAAGCACGGCTGGATGCACCGGCTGGCCTGACCCCGGCACGCGGCCAGGCCCGGCGGCGGCACGGGATCAGCCCCGGCCGCGCCCGCCCGGCTCGGCCGGCAGCGCCGCGGACCCCGACGGACCGGCCCCGGACCCCTCCCCGAGGGACTCCGGGGCCGTCGTGCGTGCGGACCCGCGCGTGGACAGGACGTACGCCGCCGCGCCCACCAGCCCGGACAGCAGGAAGCTGCAGTCCACCCCGCCCGTGAGCCCCAGGAGCGGGCCCTCGTACGACGGCAGCGACACCGCGAGCACGCCCACCACCGCGCCCAGCGCCCAGCTCACCGTCGCCGGGACGTGCCAGCCGCCGGTGAACCAGTAGGCGCCGCCCCGGGCGCGGCGGTTGAAGACCTGGAGGGCGTCCGGGTCGTAGACGCCGCGGCAGCGGACGAAGCCGATCAGGGTGATCACCGCCCAGGGGGTCCCGATCGCGGTGAGCAGCAGAACGAAGGAGGTCATCGCGTCCTGCGCGCGGGAGGCGAAGTGGCCCACGAACACGCAGGCCGTGGCGACGACGGCGACCGTGCAGGTGGCCCGGGCGCGCGAGGCGCGGGGCAGGATGGCGTCGAGGTCGAGGCCCATCGAGTACAGCATCAGGCCCGCGTTGCCGACCGAGCCCGCCGAAGCGGCCAGCAGCAGGGGGACCAGGTACCAGGCGGGGGAGGCGTCGACCAGCGGGCCGGCGTAGTCGAGGGCCGCGCGGGCCGCGTACGCCGTGAAGGTGCCGAAGAGCTGCGGCACCAGCAGGCCGAGGAGCAGGCCGAGCCAGGTGGCGCGCAGCACGCGCCGGGAGGAGTGGCGGGCCGGTGAGATGTAGCGGGTGTAGTCGCCCAGCAGCGTGATGAACGCGATCGGCCCGGACAGCCCGGCGGCCACCGCCGACAGGAACCAGGTGGGCCAGTAGCCCCCGAGCAGGTAGCCGCCCGCGTCCGGCAGCGCGGCCGTGGTGAAGTGCGGGGCGTAGGCGAGCACCCCGAGCGCCAGCAACGCGGTCATGCCGACGGCCAGCACCCGGGACATCGCGAGCAGCACCCGGTAGCCGTAGACGGCGCCCGCCACCGTCGCCGCCGCGAGCAGCCCGTACACCACGCCGTACGACAGCGCGTCGGCGGGGAGCCCGGCCAGGCGGCCGAGGACGCCGACCACCACGTCCCCGCCGATCCACACGGTCAGCGCGGTGTAGCCGAGGGCCAGCAGCAGGCCGACCACCGAGCCGACCAGGCGTCCGCGCACCCCGAACTGGGCGCCCGAGGAGGTGGACAGGTTGGTCGCGGTGCGCAGCGAGATCAGGGCCAGCGGCGCGGTGAGGGCGGTGCCGACGACGGTGCCCGCCACGATCGAGGTGAGCGAACCCCACCAGTCGAGGCCGAAGGACACGGGCAGCCAGCCGAAGACGATCACGCCCAGACAGAGGTTCGAGCCGAGCAGGATCGAGACCAGGTCGCGGGGACCGCTGGTGCGTTCGTCCTCGGGGACGGTGTCGACTCCGCGCTGTTCCATCGGCATGCTGGTCTCCCTCGGTTAGAACGACGTTCAATGTGAGGGTTGCGTCACGCCGACGTCAACCTTTCGCCGAGGAATTTTCATGTTTAGAGTGATGCTCTAAATGGAGGGAGTGACATGCGGCTGACCCCGACCGAACGCGACCGGCTGCTGCTCTTCGGCGCCGCCGAGCTGGCCCGGGCCCGCAGGGCCCGCGGGCTCCGGCTGAACGTCCCCGAGGCGACGGCGCTGATCGCGGACACCGTGTGCGAGGCCGCCCGCGACGGCGCCCGGCTCGCGGAGGCGATCGACCGGGCCCGCCGCGTGCTCGGCCCGGACGACGTCCTGCCGGGCGTCGCCGACGTCGTGACCGAGGTGCACGTCGAGGCCGTCTTCGACGACGGCTCACGGCTGGCCGTGGTGTCCGACCCGATCGGCGGCGGGCTCGGCGACGCGGCCCCCGGCGCCCTGCTGCCCGGCCCCGAGCACGCCGAGCCGGAGGCGGCCGCGCGGCTCACGGTCACCAACACCGCCCCGGTGCCGGTGTCCGTCACCTCCCACTTCCACTTCTTCGAGGCCAACCCGCGCCTGCGCTTCGACCGCGCCACGGCCTACGGCATGCGGCTCGCCGTGCCCGCCGGGTCCTCGGTGCGGTTCGGACCGGGCGAGACGCACGAGGTCGGCCTCGTCCCCATCGGCGGCGCCCGCGTCGCCATCGGCTTCGCCGGCCTCGTCGACGGCCCGCTCGACGCCCCCGGCGCACGGGAACAGGCCCTGCGGCGGGCGGCGGCGTGCGGCTACCTGGGCGCCGGGCCCGGACCCCGGCCGGACGCCGCGCCCGACGCCCACCCGCACGAGGAGGACCCGCGATGAGCCGTCCCGGAGGGCACCCCGCCGAGGCCCGCCGCCTCACTCCCCACGAGTACGCCGCCACCCACGGCCCCCGGGCCGGGGACCGCATCCGGCTCGGCGACTCGGGCCTCGTGATCCGCGTCGAGTCCGACGCGCAGAGCCACGGCGACGAGTTCCTCGCCGGGTTCGGCAAGACGGCCCGCGACGGGCTGCACCTGAAGGCCGCCGCGGTGCGCGAGACCTGTGACGTGGTGATCAGCAACGTCGTCGTGATCGACGCCGTGCAGCGCATCCGCAAGGTCTCCATCGGCATCCGCGAGGGCCGGATCTCCTCGATCGGCCGGGCCGGGAACCCCGACACCCTGGACGGCGTGGACGTCGTCGTGGGCACGGGCACCTCCATCGTGTCCGGCGAGGGGCTGATCGCCACCGCCGGGGCCGTCGACACCCACGTCCACCTGCTCTCCCCGCGCGTCATGGAGGCCTCCCTGGCCTCCGGGGTGACCACGATCGTCGGGCAGGAGTTCGGCCCCGTGTGGGGCGTCGGCGTCAACTCGCCCTGGGCGCTCAGGCACGCGTTCGGCGCCTTCGACGCCTGGCCCGTCAACATCGGCTTCCTGGCCCGCGGTTCGTCCTCCCACGAGGCGCCGCTCGTGGAGGCGCTGGCCGAGGGCGGGGCGAGCGGCTTCAAGGTGCACGAGGACATGGGCGCGCACACCCGGGCGCTGGACACCGCGCTGCGCGTCGCCGAGGAGCACGACGTCCAGGTGGCCCTGCACAGCGACGGGCTGAACGAGTGCCTGTCCGTCGAGGACACCCTGCGCGTGCTGGAGGGCCGCACCATCCACGCCTTCCACATCGAGGGCTGCGGCGGCGGACACGTCCCCAACGTGCTGAAGATGGCCGGGGTGCCGAACGTCATCGGCTCCTCCACCAACCCCACCCTGCCCTTCGGCCGGGACGCGGTCGCCGAGCACTACGGCATGATCGTCTCCGTCCACGACCTCAAGACCGACCTGCCCGGCGACGCCGCCATGGCCCGCGACCGCATCCGGGCCGGCACCATGGGCGCCGAGGACGTGCTGCACGACCTGGGCGCCATCGGCATCACCTCCTCCGACGCCCAGGGCATGGGCCGGGCCGGCGAGACGGTCCGCCGCACCTTCGCCATGGCCGGCAAGATGAAGGCCGAACTCGGCGCCCCGGCCGGCGACGACAACGAGCGCGTCCTGCGCTACATCGCCAAGCTGACCGTCAACCCGGCCATCGCGCACGGCCTTTCCCACGAGGTCGGCTCGATCGAGGTGGGCAAGCTCGCCGACCTCGTGCTGTGGCGGCCCGAGTACTTCGGCGCCAAGCCGCAACTGGTCCTGAAGTCCGGCTTCCCGGCCTACGGCGTCACCGGCGACCCCAACGCCGCCACCGACACCTGCGAACCCCTCGTCCTGGGCCCGCAGTTCGGGGCGCACGGCGCCACGCCCGCCGACCTGTCCGTGGCCTTCGTCGCCCGGGCCGCCCTGGACCAGGGCCACGACACCCTGCCGACCCGGCGCCGCCGGGTCGCGGTCCGCGGCACCCGCGGCATCGGACCGGCCGACCTGCGCCGCAACTGCCGTACCGGGCAGGTCGACGTGGACGGGCGCACCGGCCTGGTCACCCTCGACGGCGAGCCGCTGCGCTCCGAGCCCGCCGACTCCGTCTCCCTCAACCGCCTCTACTTCCTCTGAGGACCCACGATGTCCGCTGCCGCCGACGGCTTCCGCATGCCCGCCGAATGGGCCCCCCACGAGCGCACCTGGATGGCCTGGCCGTCCCCCAACCCCACCTTCGACGACCCCGCCGGACTCGCCGCCGCGCGCGACGCCTGGGCCTCGGTCGCCCGTGCGGTACGCCGCTTCGAACCGGTGACGGTGGTGTGCGGCCCCGGACAGTCCGCCGGGGCGCGCGCCCTGCTGGGCGAGGACGTCGACACCGTCGAACGGGACCTCGACGACGCCTGGATGCGGGACATCGGGCCCACGTTCCTGACGAACGGGCGCGAACTGGCCGCCGTCGACTGGACGTTCAACGGCTGGGGCGCCCAGCACTGGGCCCGCTGGGAGCACGACGCCAAGGTCGCCGCGCACGTCGCGGACCTCACCGGGGCCCGCACGTACGCCTCGGCGCTGGTCAACGAGGGCGGCGCGATCCACGTCGACGGCGAGGGGACCGTCCTGCTCACCGAGACCGTGCAGCTCGGGCCCGAGCGCAACCCCGGCTGGACCCGCGAGCAGGTGGAGGCGGAGATCCACGGCCTGCTCGGCACCCGCAAGGCGATCTGGCTGCCCCGCGGCCTGACCGGCGACTACCCCCCGCACGGCTTCGGCACCCTCGGGCACGTCGACATCGTCGCCGCGTTCGCCCGCCCCGGTGTGGTCGTCGCCCACCACCAGCCCGACCCGGCCCACCCCGACCACGAGGTCACGCGGGAGGTCATCGGGCTGCTGAAGGCGCAGACCGACGCGCGCGGGCGCCGGCTGGAGGTCGTCGAGGTGCCGGCGCCCACCGTCCTGGAGGCCGACGGCCACTGGGCCGACTACTCGTACATCAACCACTACCTCTGCAACGGCGGCGTCGTGCTGTGCGGCTTCGACGACCCGCGCGACGAGATCGCGGCCGGCCTCTTCCGCCGGCTGTTCCCCGCGCGCACGGTGACCCTGGTCGACGCCCGTACGATCTTCTCCGGCGGTGGGGGCATCCACTGCATCACCCAGCAGCAGCCGAGGATCTAGGGGGCGGGCGCATGGCCGGTGGGCGCAGACAGGCGCCGCCCCGCGAGGACGTCCTCGCCGCGGCCATGGCGATGATCGCCGAACGGGGCCTGGAGCAGCTCACCATGGCCGCGCTCGGCCGCGAGGTCGGCATGAGCAGCGGCCACCTGCTCTACTACTTCGGCTCCAAGGACGAGCTGCTGCTGCGCACCCTGGAGTGGAGCGAGGGCCGCCTCGGCGCCGAGCGCGCCCGCCTGCTGGCCCGCCCCGGCACGGCCCGCGACCGCCTCGGCGCCTACGTCGACCTGTACGTCCCCGACGGCCACCGCGACCCGCACTGGACGCTCTGGCTGGAGGTCTGGAACCGCTCGCAGAACGCCGCCGCCGAGTCGGCCGCCCGCGAGCGGCAGGCCGCCATCGAGGGCGCCTGGCACCGCGACCTGGTGGCCCTGCTCGCCGAGGGCGTCTCGCGCGGCGAGTTCCGCGCCGTCGACCCCGACCGGTTCGCCGCCCGGCTGCGCGCCCTGCTCGACGGCTTCTCCATCCACGTCGCGATCGGCCTGCGCGGCACCGACCGGGTGCAGGTGCTCACCCACGTCCACGAGTTCCTGGACGACGCGCTGTTCGCATCCTGAGACGGACGGTGAGCCCCCGGGCGGCCTGTGCCAGACTTCCCCCGTGCTCTCGTTCGCCATGATTATTGGCAGCAGGCGCGCCGGTCCGCAGTGACCGCCTCGTACGACCAGGTACGAGCGGCCATCGTCGCCTCGACCCGCGCGCAGACCTCTCGCACCCGCGAGAGGTTTTTCGCTTTTCTGGCCCACCCGCAGCCGGGAGCGACAGCGCGCGGGAGCATGGGGGCGGTGGAGCCGGTCATTCCGGTAGACCGAGATCCGACATCAGGAGCCTTCACACCATGACCGAGACGGCAACCAGCGAGCTCGACGACGCCTTCCACGTCTTCGACACCACCCTGCGCGACGGTGCCCAGCGCGAGGGCATCAACCTGACCGTCGCCGACAAGCTCGCCATCGCACGGCACCTGGACGACTTCGGCGTGGGCTTCATCGAGGGCGGCTGGCCCGGCGCGAACCCCCGCGACACCGAGTTCTTCGCCCGCGCCCGCGCGGAGATCGACTTCCGGCACGCCCAGCTGGTCGCCTTCGGCGCCACCCGCCGGGCCGGCGCGACGGCCGCCGAGGACCCGCAGGTCAGGGCGCTCCTGGAGTCGGGCGCCCCGGTCGTCACGCTGGTCGCCAAGGCGCACGACCGGCACGTGGAACTCGCCCTGCGCACCACCCTCGACGAGAACCTGGAGATGGTCCGCGACACCGTCTCCCACCTGCGCGCCCAGGGCCGCCGGGTGTTCGTCGACTGCGAGCACTTCTTCGACGGCTACCGCGCGAACCCCGAGTACGCCAAGGCCGTCGTACGGACCGCCGCCGAGGCCGGCGCGGACGTGGTCATCCTGTGCGACACCAACGGCGGCATGCTCCCCGCCCAGGTCCACGCCGTCGTCTCCACCGTCCTCGCCGACACCGGGGCCCGCCTCGGCATCCACGCCCAGGACGACACCGGCTGCGCGGTCGCCAACACCCTCGCCGCCGTCGACGCGGGCGCGACCCACGTCCAGTGCACGGCGAACGGCTACGGCGAGCGCGTCGGCAACGCCAACCTCTTCCCGGTGGTCGCCGCGCTGGAGCTGAAGTACGGCAAGAAGGTGCTGCCCGAGGGCCGGCTGCGCGAGACGACCCGGATCTCCCACGCCATCGCCGAGGTCGTCAACCTCACGCCCTCCACCCACCAGCCCTACGTCGGCCTGTCCGCCTTCGCGCACAAGGCGGGCCTGCACGCCTCCGCGATCAAGGTCGACCCGGACCTGTACCAGCACATCGACCCGGAGCAGGTCGGCAACACCATGCGGATGCTGGTCTCCGACATGGCCGGCCGCGCCTCGATCGAGCTCAAGGGCAAGGAGCTCGGCGTCGACCTCGGCGACGACCGTGAGCTGGTCGGCCGGGTCGTCGAGCGCGTCAAGGAACGGGAGCTGAAGGGCTACACCTACGAGGCGGCCGACGCCAGCTTCGAGCTGCTGCTGCGCTCGGAGGTCCAGGGCGGCCGTCCGCTGCGCTACTTCGAGGTCGAGTCCTGGCGGGCGATCGTCGAGGACCGCCCCGACGGCACCCACGCCAACGAGGCCACGGTCAAGCTGTGGGCCAAGGGCGAGCGCATCGTCGCCACGGCCGAGGGCAACGGCCCGGTCAACGCCCTGGACCGGGCCCTGCGGGTGGCGCTGGAGAAGATCTACCCCCAGCTGGCCAACCTGGAGCTGGTCGACTACAAGGTCCGCATCCTGGAGGGCAAGCACGGCACCTCGTCCACCACCCGCGTCCTGATCTCCACGTCGGACGGCACGGGGGAGTGGGCGACGGTGGGCGTCGCGGACAACGTGATCGCCGCCTCCTGGCAGGCCCTGGAGGACGCCTGCACCTACGGCCTGCTGCGGGCCGGGGTAGAGCCCGCCGAGTAACCCGCGGCCGGCCGGCGGCCCCCCGTCAGGGGGCGCGCCAGACGTTGGCGAAGGCGTCGTCCTCGATGCGCCGCCGCTGCCGCACCGCCTCGAGTTCCGTCAGGGCGTCCTCGACGGTGGCCGACACCAGCGTGAGCGCGTCCCCCTCCGCGGGGTCGGCGCCGTCGGGGGCCCCGACCGGCGCCTCCTGGATGCCGAGGGTCGCCGCCAGCGTGGCGAGGACCGGCTCGCGCACCGCCCAGCGCTCGCCCGCGCGGTGCCGGGCGGCGGAGTCGGCCCGCTCCGTCCGGCCGCCCAGGCGGGGCAGCAGCCGCCGGGGCGCACCGGCCCCGCGGCCCTCCGCCTCCAGCGCGGTGGCGTACCGGGCGGCCAGGCCGTTGCCCCGGCGCCACAGCCAGTCCTCGACCGTCTCGTAGGGCTCCTCCCGCACCAGCGAGGCGCTCGCCTCGTCCAGCATCGGGTCCCCGGTCGGGCGCTCGCCGAACGGCACCAGCCGGTCGCCGTCCAGCGAGAGCGCCCCGGCGTCCAGGAGGTCGAGGACCTCCGCGCCGGCCAGGGCGAGCGAGAGGTCGCCCTGCGCGACGGGCCGGCTGGACGGCTCGTCCAGCGCGACGATCAGCAGGTCCTGTGCGGTGGTCATCTCGGCCTCCCGGTGCGCGCGTCGCGGTCAGCGTACCGGCCGGGCGCCCGGGGAGCCCGCGGGACGGCGACGCCGGACGGCTACCGCAGGGCCCACTTCTGGTTGGCGGCCCCGGTGCAGGACCAGATCTGGGCGCGGGCGCCGTTGGCCGAGGAGTTGTCGGTGACGTCCAGGCACTTGTTCGCCGCGGTGTTCACCACGTCGCCGGTCGCCGCGTTGTACGACCAGCGCTGGGCGCCGGTGCCGTTGCAGTCGTAGAGCTGCACCTTGGCGCCGTCGGCGGTGGAGGCGGAGGCCACGTCGAGGCACTTGCCGAGGGCCTGGACCGAGCCGTCGGGCTGCACGGTCCAGCGCTGGGCCGACGACCCGTTGCAGTCGTAGAGCTGTACGGCGGTCCCGTTGGCCGTGGCGCCGCCCGCGACGTCCAGGCACTTGCCGGCCAGTCCGACGAACGCGCCGCTCTGCCCGCCCCCGCCGGACTGCGTGCCGGACCAGGTGAAGGTGGCCGACGTCTTGCCGGGCAGGGAGTAGGTGGCGTGCTGGCCGCCCCAGTTGAGCGTGACCGTGCGGGCCGAGGCGGAGTCGTTGTAGGCGATCAGCGCCTTGGAGCCGTCGGGGTTGCGCCAGGCGACGTTGGGCACGGCGGACGAGGCGGTGGACGCGATCCGCTGGGCGCCGGGCCGCACGAACTTCGTCAGGTGGCCCATCGTGTAGTACTCGACGGTGTAGTCGACGGTCCCGCTCGCCCCGTCCCCGTTGTGCACGGTGATCAGGCCGCTGCAGGTGCCGCAGCCCCCGTTGTGCGGGCCGCGGTTCTGGTCCACCGCGAGGGACCACTTGGTCACCGACTTCGCCCAGTTGCGGGTGTAGTCGATGATGTTGGACATGTCCTCGCGCTGCTGGTTGGCGATCCAGGTGCCGCCGGAGTGCTCGGTGCCGAAGGCGTCCAGCCCCGGGTACTGGTTGTGCACCGTGGTCTGCTTGGCGATGTCGCCGCCGTAGCCGTGCCAGGCGATGCCGCCGAAGTTGGGGTGGCTGCGCACGGCCGCGTCGTCCACGGTCTGGGCCGCGTAGGCGTCGTAGGTGTCCCAGTTCCAGTCGTGCGCGAGGACCTTGGTGGACAGGCCCGCCGCCTGGAGCTTGGGCAGCAGCTCGCTCTTGGTGAAGTACGCCAGCCCGCCCGCGTTCCAGCTCATCGACGGGTAGCCCGAGCAGCAGGTCGGCTCGTTCTGCGCGGTGACGTAGGAGACCGGGACGCCCTGGTCGCGGTAGGCCTGGAGGTACTTCACGAAGTAGGAGGCGTAGGCCCCGTAGTCCTCGGCCTTCAGCCAGCCGCCGTTGAGCGAGCCGCTGTCCTTCATCCAGGCCGGCGCCGTCCACGGCGAGGCCATCACGGTCAGGGCCGGGTTGAGCTGGAGCGCCTGCCGGGTCAGCGGGACCACGTCGGCCAGGTCGTGGGCGATCGAGAACCTCGCCAGGGACGGGTCGGTCTGCCCGGCCGGGACGTCGTCGTAGGTGTAGCCGAAGCGGGCCAGGTCGGACGCGCCCATGGGGTTGCGCAGGAACGACAGGCCGATTCCGTCGGTCGGCGAGAACAGCTTGCGCATCGTGGCGTCCCGGGTGGCCGGGGACAGTGCTCCACTGCTGTTCATCAGCCAGGCCGCGGTGTCGGTGAAAGACGCACCACCGCCGGTGAAGGTCTGGTACCGGGTGTTCTCGTCGACGGTGATGTTCTCGCCGCCGCCCCCGGTGCCGGACTGGAAGGCGAACGGCGCCTGCGCCTGCAGGCCGCGCACTACGTGCCGTCCGGCGTCGTCGTCGGTGGTGGTGAGGTAGGCGGTGACCTGCTCGCCGGACGCGTGCGCGGCGGGGCCGGTGGCGCTCAGCCCGGCCAGGGCGAGCCCGGCCGCGAGCAGCAGCCGGAGGGTGTGGGGGGATCGTCTCATCGGTGCATGCCCTTCTGACGGGACGTCTTGACGGGTCTGCGGCGGCTTGGTTAAGTCTCGGAGGTTGTTAACTCACGATGTGAGCTAAGTCATGAGTGAACTGCTCGAGCCAGAGTGAACCAGAGAGTCGAGGGAAGGTCCATGCCAAGAACCGCCCTGCTCGTCTCCACCGCCCTGTGCGCCGCACTGCTCACCCCGGCCGTGTCCCGGGCGGCCGCCGACCCGCCGACGGTCGCCGTCGACCGCTTCGAGGGCGAGGTGCCGTTCGCGTCCCAGCCCGCCGAGGGCATCTTCACCTGGGGCGGCGACAGCGACGACCCGCCCGCCCTCCAGCTGACCGCCCGCCCCGACGCCCCCGAGGGCGAGAAGGTCCTCACCGGCACCTACGACATCAGCGGCTACGGCGGCTTCACCCACGACTTCGCTGCGGACCGGCCCGCCCACGACTGGTCCGCCCACCGGGGCGTCCGCCTGTGGTGGGAGGGCCAGGGCACCGGCAAGAAGATCGCCTTCGAGATCAAGGACGGCGGCGCCCACGGCGAGGCCTCCGAACTGTGGACGACCTCCTTCACCGACGACTTCACCGGCTGGAAACAGGTCGAACTGCCCTTCACCGACTTCGTCTACCGCACCGACTACCAGCCCGTCGGCGGCATCGACCACGTCCTGGGGCTCACGCAGATGTGGGGCTACGCCCTCACCCTGCCCGTCGGCGTCAAGGGCCGGTTCGCCGTGGACGGCGTCGAGCTGTACGGCACCGCCGACCAGTCCCTGCGCGCCGCCGTCACCACCGACGCGGCCGTCCACCCGGTGGCGGAGGGCGGCGACGCCACCGTGAAGGTCACCCTCACCACCACCGGCGCGGCCCCCGTCGACCAGCCGGTGACGGTCGCCTACGAGACCGCGGGCGGCACCGCCCGCCCCGGCACCGACTACACCCCCGTCTCCGGCACCCTCACCTTCCCCGCGGGCACCGCCTCCGGCACCACCCGCACCGTCCGCGTCCACACCCTGAAGGACCGCTCCGCCGAGCCCGCCGAGACGATCCCGCTGAAGCTCACGGTCACCGGCGCCAAGCCGCCCGCCGAGAACCCCGAGGTGGTCGTCGACGCCCACGGACTGCCGTACCTGGACGCCAAGCTGCCCGTGCGGCGGCGCGTCGCCGACCTGCTCTCCCGGATGTCCCTGGAGGAGAAGGCCGGCCAGATGACCCAGGCGGAGCGCGGCGCGATGGGCGCACCCGGTGACATCGCGGCCTACGGCCTCGGCTCCCTGCTCTCGGGCGGCGGCTCCACGCCCACGCCCAACACCCCCGCCGCCTGGGCGAAGATGATCGACGCCTTCCAGCTGCGGACCCGGGCGACCCGCTTCCAGATCCCGCTGGTCTACGGCGTCGACGCCGTCCACGGCCACAACAACCTGGCCGGCGCCACCGTCATGCCGCACAACATCGGCCTCGGCGCCACCCGCGACCCCGCCCTCGTCCAGCGCACCGGCGCGGTGACCGCGGCCGAGGTCCGCGCCACCGGCGTGCCCTGGGACTTCGCGCCGTGCCTGTGCGTCACGCGCGACGAACGCTGGGGCCGCTCCTACGAGTCCTTCGGCGAGGACCCCGCCCTCGTCGAGTCGATGGAGACGATCGTCCAGGGCCTCCAGGGCCGCGCCGACGGCAGCGACCTGGACCGCTCCGACAAGGTCCTCGCCACCGCCAAGCACTTCGTCGGCGACGGCGGCACCACCTACGGCTCCTCCACCACCGGCACCTACACCATCGACCAGGGCGTCACCCAGGTCACCCGGCAGCAGCTGGAGGCCGTCCACCTCGCGCCCTACCAGGAGGCCGTCGACCGGGGCGTGGGCACCGTGATGCCGTCGTACTCCTCGCTGGACATCGCCGGCGACGGACGGGGCCCGGTCAAGATGCACGCCCGCGGCGACATGATCAACGGCGTGCTCAAGGGCCGGATGGGCTTCGACGGCTTCGTCATCAGCGACTGGAACGCCATCGACCAGCTCCCCGGCGACTACGCGGCGCACGTGCGCACCGCCGTCACCGCGGGCGTCGACATGATGATGGTCCCCTACGGCTACAAGGACTTCGCCACCACCCTGGTCGACGAGGTGCGGGCCGGACGCGTCAGCGAGCGGCGCGTCGACGACGCCGTCGCCCGGATCCTCACCCAGAAGTTCCGGCTCGGCCTGTTCGAGCACCCGTACGCCGACACCCGCGGCGCCGCCGACATCGGCTCCGCCGCGCACCGCGCCGTCGCCCGCCGCGCGGCCGCCGAGTCGCAGGTGCTCCTGAAGAACGACGGCGGCCTGCTGCCCCTGAAGACGTCGCAGAAGGTCTACGTCGCGGGGTCCAACGCGGACGACATCGGCAACCAGTCCGGCGGCTGGACGCTCACCTGGCAGGGCTCCTCCGGCGCCATCACCCCCGGCACCACGATCCTCCAGGGCATGCGCGAGGCCGGTGGCCACGTCACCTACTCCAAGGACGCCTCCGCGCCCACGGCCAGCCACGACGTCGGCGTGGTCGTCGTCGGCGAGACCCCCTACGCCGAGGGCGTCGGCGACGTGGGCAACGGCCACGACCTGCGGCTGTCCGCAGCCGACCAGAAGGCCGTGGACACGGTGTGCGCGGCGATGAAGTGCGCGGTGCTGGTCGTCTCCGGGCGGCCCCAGCTCCTCGGCGACCGGCTCCCCGGCATCGACGCCCTGGTCGCCTCCTGGCTGCCGGGCACCGAGGGCGCGGGCGTGGCCGACGTCCTGTACGGCCGCCGCCCCTTCACCGGGCAGCTCCCGGTCACCTGGCCGAAGTCCGAGGCCCAGTTGCCGATCAACGTCGGGGACACCGCCTACGACCCGCAGTTCCCCTACGGCTGGGGCCTGACGACGCTCACGCCCGCCCCCCGGGGCGGCGCCGCCACCCTCAAGGCGCTCGCCGCGGCCGCCCGGGCCGCCGACCGCGCCGGCGCGGACCGGACCGGGGCCGCACTGGTCGCCCGGGCCCGGCTGATCGTCCAGCAGAAGGCGGGGCAGCACATCACCGCCGCCCTCGCCCGCCCCTTCGCCGAGGCCGACCACCTGCTGCTGACCGGACACTACGGAGGGGCGGTGGACAAGCTGACCGCGGCCTACCGGGCCGCCTAGCGACCGGACCGGGGCTCTTCGGCCCCGGTTCGCGCCCTTCGGGTAGCTTCCCGATATTCGGGTAGTCCGGGGTCATGAGGCTCGCGACTCCTGCCCGAAGCGTGGGCGCGCTGCTGGCCGCGCTGGCGCTCGCCGTGCTGACCGTGCTCTCGGCGGGCGCCCCGCGCGCCGCTGCCGCCACCGGCGTCTCGCAGATCGCCGAGGCCCTGCGCGAGAGCCCGGTCTACGTCGATCCGGCCGCGTCCGCCCAGCTGTCCCCGGCGGACGCGCACGCCCTGCGGAAGCGGATCGAGGACGCCGGCAAGCCCGTCTTCGTCGCCGTCCTGCCCGCCGACTACCCGACCCGGAACCTCTTCACCGACCTGCGCACCGCCACCGGCATCACCGGGGTGTACGCGATCCGCCTCGGTGACCGGTTCGACGCCCGCGCGGACTCCTCCGTGCTGCCGAACGCGGCCGTGCGCAACCTCGTCACCAGCGTCCAGGGCGACGGCGACGCGGCCACCCAGCTCACCGACTTCACCGAGCGCGCCGTGGCCAACATGGGCGGCTCGGCGCCCTCCAGCTGGGGCACCTCCGACGGCACCGGCATCTCCACCACCGCGCTGGTCACCGCCGGCGCGGTCCTGGTCGCGGCCGGCGCGGGCGGGTACGCGCTGGTCAGCCGTAACCGGCGGCGCCGCGCCCAGGAGCAGCGGGCGGCGCTGGAGCGGCTGCGGGTGGTCGTCGACGAGGACATCACCGCGTTCGGCGAGGAACTGGACCGCCTGGAGTTCCACCCCGCCGAGCCGGGTGCCGACGACGCGATGCGCGCCGACTACGAGCGCGCGCTGGACGCCTACGACCAGGCCAAGTCGGCCATGGCCGCCGCGGCCCGGCCCGAGGACGTCCGCGCGGTGACCCAGGCCCTGGAGGACGGCCGCTTCTCCCTGGCCCGGCTGGCCGCCCGGCGCGAGCACCGGCCCCTGCCCGAGCGGCGCCCGCCCTGCTTCTTCGACCCCCGGCACGGCCCCTCGGTCACCGACGCGGTGTGGAGCCCGCCCGGCGGCGCGGCCCGCGAGGTCCCGGTGTGCGCGGCGGACGCCACCCGGCTGGCCGACGGCCTCGACCCGGCCGTGCGCGAGGTGGACAGCGACTTCGGCCGCCGACCCTACTGGGACGCCGGCCCGGCCTACGGCCCGTGGGCGGGCGGCTACTTCGGCGGCTACGGCGGCGGCCTGCTGCCGGGCCTGCTGGTCGGCACGATGCTGGGCAGCATGATGGCCACGCCGTCCTACGCGGCCGCGTACGGCGCCGGCTACGGCGACTTCGACACCTTCGGCGGCGGCTACCAGGGCGGGGACGTCTCGGGCGCCGATTTCAACCCCGGTGACTTCGGCGACTTCGGCGGCGGGGGCGGCGGGGACTTCGGCGGGGGCGGGGGCGGCGGCGACTTCGGCGGGGGCTTCTGACGCCCACCCGCGGCGGTGCGCGCAACGACGAGCGCCCGTCCCCCGCGGTGCGGGGACGGGCGCTCGTCGTGATGGTGCGGGCGGTGCCGGCGTCAGGCGGCGCGGATCGCCGAGATGTCGAAGGTGAGCTTGATCTTGTCGGAGACCAGCACGCCACCCGTCTCCAGCGCGGCGTTCCAGGTCAGGCCCCACTCGGAGCGCAGGATCTCCGCCTTGCCCTCGAAGCCGACGCGCTCGTTGCCGAACGGGTCCTTGGCGGCGCCGTTGAACTCCAGGTCGACGGTGAGCGGCTTGGTCACGCCGAGCAGGCTGAGCTCGCCGGTGATGCGGTAGTCGTCGCCGCCCAGGGCCTCCGCAGCGGTGGAGCGGAAGGTCATGGCCGGGAATTCCTCGGTCTTGAAGAAGTCCGCGCTCTTCAGGTGGCCGTCACGGTCCGCGGACCCGGTGTCGATGCTCTCCATCCGCACGTCCAGGGTGGCGGTGGAGCGCGCGGGGTCGGAGCCGTCCAGGTGCAGCGAGCCGGTGAAGTCGGTGAACTTGCCCTTGACGTTGGTCACCATGGCGTGCCGGGCGACGAAACCGATCGTGGAATGCGCCGGGTCGATCGTGTAGTCACCGGTGAGGGCGGCGAGGTCCGGGTTCACGGCGGTGGCCCCGGAGGTGGCGGTGGTGGTCTCGCTCTTGCGACCGAAGATGCTCATGGGGTGCTCCTTGGGGACGGGAGGGGTGTTCCGTTGAATGTTCAACGACTTCAACGGGATCGACCCTAGACCTATTCCGTTCAAGTTTCAACATCATCCGCAGCGTGTCCCCGGCGTGACACCGGGTGCCCGTCGGCGGCCCCCGGGAGGACCGGCTAGGCTCGGTGGATCACTCCACTGGGCGCCGCCCGTTCCTCTCCATTCTCCCTCGCGCCCGGCCCCCGCGTCGGCGGGCGCTTTGTGTCACCCCTACAACCGACACACCCCCTGAGCAGTCGGAAGGCCTGCATCCCGGCCCGGTTCTGTCCGGTGGTACCAGGAAAACGCCCCGGAGACTGTACGGAGTCGACGGCTCGCTTTCCTGGGTGGGCTTCGTAAGGTCACTACATGACCGTTTTGGAAGAGACGACGGGTGAGCCGACCGGTGAGCCGACCGACGCGCGCGGGCGCGTGGCGGAGCTGCACGAGATCCGTGCGCAGGCACTCGCCGGACCGAGCGAGCGGGCGACCCAGGCGCAGCACGCCAAGGGCAAGCTGACCGCCCGGGAGCGGATCGAGCTGCTGCTGGACCCCGGATCCTTCCAGGAGGTCGAGCAGCTGCGCCGGCACCGGGCCACCGGGTTCGGCCTGGAGGCCAAGAAGCCGTACACCGACGGTGTGATCACCGGCTGGGGCACGGTGGAGGGCCGCACGGTCTTCGTCTACGCCCACGACTTCCGCATCTTCGGCGGCGCGCTGGGCGAGGCCCACGCCACGAAGATCCACAAGATCATGGACATGGCCATCGCGGCCGGTGCCCCGCTGGTGTCGCTCAACGACGGCGCCGGCGCCCGCATCCAGGAGGGCGTCTCCGCCCTCGCCGGGTACGGCGGCATCTTCCAGCGCAACACCAAGGCCTCCGGCGTCATCCCGCAGATCTCGGTGATGCTCGGCCCGTGCGCGGGCGGCGCGGCCTACAGCCCCGCCCTGACCGACTTCGTCTTCATGGTCCGCGAGACCTCGCAGATGTTCATCACCGGCCCCGACGTGGTCAAGGCCGTCACCGGCGAGGAGATCACGCAGAACGGCCTCGGCGGCGCCGACGTGCACGCCGAGACGTCCGGCGTGTGCCACTTCGCCTACGACGACGAGGAGACGTGCATCGCCGAGGTGCGCTACCTCCTGTCGCTGCTGCCGCAGAACAACCGCGAGAACCCGCCGCGGGTGGAGTGCACCGACCAGGTCGACCGCCGCTCCGACGCCCTGCTCGACCTGGTCCCGGCCGACGGCAACCGGCCGTACGACATGACCAAGGTGATCGAGGAGATCGTCGACGACGGCGAGTACCTGGAGGTCCACGAGCGCTGGGCGCGGAACATCATCTGCGCGCTGGCCCGCCTGGACGGCCAGGTCGTCGGCATCATCGCCAACCAGCCGCAGACCCTCGCCGGCGTCCTCGACATCGAGGCCAGCGAGAAGGCCGCGCGCTTCGTGCAGATGTGCGACGCCTTCAACATCCCGATCATCACCCTTTTGGACGTCCCCGGCTTCCTGCCCGGCGTCGACCAGGAGCACGGTGGGATCATCCGGCACGGCGCCAAACTTCTCTACGCCTACTGCAACGCGACCGTGCCGAGGATCTCGCTGATCCTGCGCAAGGCGTACGGAGGTGCCTACATCGTCATGGACAGCCAGTCCATCGGGGCCGACCTCACCTACGCCTGGCCGACGAACGAGATCGCCGTGATGGGCGCCGAGGGCGCCGCCAACGTCATCTTCCGCCGGCAGATCGCCGACGCGGAGGACCCCGAGGCGATGCGGGCGCGGATGGTCAAGGAGTACAAGTCCGAGCTGATGCACCCGTACTACGCGGCCGAGCGCGGCCTGGTCGACGACGTCATCGACCCCGCCGAGACCCGCGAGGTCCTGGTCAAGTCCCTGGCGATGCTGCACACCAAGCACGCCGACCTGCCCTCCCGCAAGCACGGCAACCCCCCGCAGTAACCGGGCGGACCCGCCGCGGCAACCCCGCGGACCCCTCTCTCACGGAGACTGACACCCATGAGCACCCCTGACATCCGCGTCGAGAAGGGCCACGCCGAGCCCGAGGAGGTCGCCGCCATCACGGCCGTCCTCCTGGCCCGCGCCGCGGCCCGTCCCTCCGAGATCCCGGCCCACCGCGGCCGCGTCAAGGCCGGCTGGCGCCGCCTGGAGCGCGAGCCCGGCTTCCGCGCCCCGCACAGCTGGCGCTGAGCCCCCGGCACGACGACGAGAAGGGCCCCCCTCCACCGGGAGGGGGGCCCTTCTCGTCGTTCGCTCTTCGTCGTCCCGCCGCGGTGCGCCGTCCTAGCGCAGGCGCGCCATCAGCGCGTGCTCGACCAGCGTGATCAGCGTCGACTTGGCGTCCGCGCGGTGGCGGGCGTCCGTCGTGATGATCGGGGTGTCGGGGCCGATCTGGAGGGCCTCGCGCACCTCGTCGGGGTTGTAGGGCTGCTGTCCGTCGAAGCCGTTGAGGGCGATGACGAAGGGCAGGCCGCTGTTCTCGAAGTAGTCGACCGCGGGGAAGCAGTCCGCAAGACGGCGGGTGTCCACCAGGACCACCGCGCCGATGGCGCCGCGCACCAGGTCGTCCCACATGAACCAGAAGCGGTCCTGGCCGGGCGTACCGAAGAGGTACAGGATCAGGTCCTGGTCGAGGGTGATGCGGCCGAAGTCCATGGCGACCGTGGTGGTCGTCTTGTCCCCGGTGTGGGTGAGGTCGTCGATGCCCGCCGAAGCAGACGTCATGACGGCCTCCGTGCGCAGCGGGTTGATCTCCGAGACGGCGCCGACGAACGTGGTCTTGCCCACGCCGAAGCCGCCCGCCACCACGATCTTCGCGGATGTGGTGGAGCGACTCCCAGAAATCGACCCGCCGCTAGAGCTTGCGAAGTCCACTGAGCACCCTTTCGAGCAGTGTCACGGCTGGCTGGCCGCCGGCGTTCTCGTCGCCGCCGGGCTGATGGATGGCGACCAGGCCCGCCTCCGCCAAGTCGGCGACGAGGATCCTGGCCACGCCGAGGGGGATCGTGAGCAGGGCCGAGACCTCGGCCACCGACTTGATCTCCCGGCACAGGTTGCAGATCCGCTGATGCTCGGGCAGCTGGCCCTGCATCTGGTGCGGAGCCGCGGTGGTGTGCACCAGCGCCTCGATGGCGAGCTGGTACCGCGGGCGGGTCCGGCCACCGGTCATGGCGTACGGACGCACCAGGGGATTGTGGGACGCCCCGGCGGGCGCCGGCTCAGGGGTGCGGCGATGCGGCTGCACGGGCTGGATGCGCGGTGCCTGCGGCTGGTCGTACGGCGACGGGCCGGGGCCCTGGGGCGCGTACGGCTGCCGGTGGCTCGGCGTGGAGGGGAAGTTGTACGGGTTCGCCGAGCCGTCGTTCGGGCCCTGGGCGGGACCGTACGACCAGTTGCCCGAAGACGGACCGCCTGGGGGTGTTGCCACTGTCTTTCCTCCTCCGACTGTGCCTGGCACCCGTCGTGGGGTAGCCGCGTCCCGAAACCCTACGGCCTCGGGACGCCAAAACGCACCGTACGTCTGTTAGTTGAGCAGGCTGCCTTGGAGCTCCGCACGAAGGTCGGGCGTCAGGACCGTACCGGCACGGTCCACCAGGAGGGCCATCTCGTACCCGATGAGGCCGATGTCCGCCTCGGGGTGCGCCAGGACCGCGAGCGACGATCCGTCGGAGATGGACATGATGAAGAGGAATCCCCGCTCCATCTCCACAACGGTCTGGTTCACGGAGCCGCCCTCGAAGATGCGGGAGGCGCCTGCCGTGAGGGACGTCAGACCGGAGGCGACGGCCGCGAGCTGGTCGGCGCGGTCGCGGGGAAAGCCTTCGGACATCGCCAGAAGGAGTCCGTCGGCGGAGACCACCACCGTGTGGGACACCCCCGGGGTGTTGTCCACGAAGTTGGTGATCAACCAGTTCAGGTTCTGTGCCGCCTGGCTCATCGGGCTCACACTAACGCTCCTGGTTGTAGGTGCTGTCAGGACCGAAGCCCTGGCCGTTCGTTTCACTGCCTGCGGTGCGGCCTCGCTGGACGCCGCGCCGCAGGTTGCTCAGCCTGCCCCGGACGTCCTCCGGGGCGCGGGAGACCTGTGGGCCTCCCTGGGGGGTGTTCTCGGCGGCGCCCTCGACCAGGTTGGCCTTGGGCACCCGCCGCGGCAGGCCGGAGGAGGTGACCCCGCCTGCCTTGGGCTTGCGCAGCTGCGCGGCCTGCTGCCAGCGCTCGTCGTTCGCCGAACGCCAGTCGCCGTCGCCGCCCTTGGCGTTGCCGTCGGGAGCGGGAGCCGGCGTTTCCCGGTGCACGGGCCGCTGGGCGCCGTTCGAACCGTTCGCCGCGAAGCCTCCGCGGCGGGGAAGTCCGGCGTCGGTCAGCTCGTGGCCGGCGGGGGCAGCCGGTCCCGGACGGTCGAAGCCTACGCGGTCCTGCTCGCCCGCGTCACTGGCCTGCGCGGATTCCGCTTCCGGAGCGTACTGGTCCGGGTAGCCGTTGTGGTAGCCGGTCTGCTGCGGCCAGTCGTCCTGGTAGGACCGCTCGTCGTAGCCGTTCGCGCCGTCCTGGGCGTTCGCCGGCTGCGCGGCCTGCTCCTCCTGCGCCGGCTCCGCATAGCCCTGCTCGGGGTAGCCGCCGTGCGCGGTGAAGGCGTCGTCGCGGGAGGAGAAGGTGTCGCCGCGGCCGCCCGCGCCGTTGCCGGCGAACGGGTCGGAGAAGGACTCGTTCTGCGGCAGGCCGCCGTTGGGCGCGTAGTACTGCTCGTCGTACGACGTCTGCTGGTCGTAGCCGTGCTGCGGGGCGGGCGGTTCGGCGTAGCCGGTGGCGCCGCCCTCGTAGGAGGCGTTGTGCGGGGCGTCGTAGCCGTTCTGCGCGTTTTCGTAGCCGCCGCGGGCGTCGTCGTAGGGCGAGGCCTGGCCGTCGAAGCCGTCGTCGTACGCGGGCCGCTCCTGCTCCTGCCGGTCCGGCTCGCCGGGCGACTGGGACTCCAGGGCCGCGCGGCGCTCCTCGCGCATCAGGGAGCGGCCCACCGGGTCCAGGTCGCGCGGGTCGTCGGGCACCTCGGTGTAGCGGCTGTCGTCGAAGCCGAGCTCGGCGGCCGTGCGCATCGGCTGGCCGAAGTTCTCCCCGCCGTAGTTCTCCCCGCCGTAGTTCTGCTCCGGGATGATCTGCGAGACGGTGAACTCGTCGCGCTGGACGGCCGGTTCGCCACCGCCGCCGTGGGTGATCGCGTCCGGCAGCATGACCAGCGAGGTGGTGCCGGCCTGCTCGCCCGAGGGGCGCAGCTGGACCCGGATGCCGTGCCGGTCGGACAGCCGGCCGACCACGAACAGGCCCATGCGCTGCGAGATCGCGGCGTCCACGGTCGGCGGGTTGGCCAGCTTGTGGTTGATGTCCGCGAAGTCCTCGGCGGTGAGGCCGATGCCCTTGTCGTGGATCTCGATCATGACGCGGCCGTCGGGCAGCCGGGTCGCGGTGACGCGGACCTTGGTCTGCGGCGAGGAGAACGTGGTGGCGTTCTCCAGCAGCTCGGCCAGCAGGTGCACGAGGTCGGTCACGGCGCGGCCGTGGATCTCCGCCTCCGGGACGCCGGACAGCTCGATGCGCTCGTACTGCTCCACCTCGGAGGAGGCGGCGCGCAGCACGTCGACCAGCGGGACCGGCTGGTCCCAGCGGCGGCCGGGCTCCTCACCGGCGAGGACCAGCAGGTTCTCGCCGTTGCGGCGCATACGGGTCGCCAGGTGGTCCAGCTTGAAGAGGTTCTCCAGCTGGTCCGGGTCGGCCTCGTTGTTCTCCAGGTCGGTGATCAGGGTCAGCTGGCCCTCGATCAGCGACTGGTTGCGGCGCGAGAGGTTGGTGAAGATCGCGTTGATGTTGCCCCGCAGCAGGGCCTGCTCGGCGGCGAGCCGGACGGCCTCGCGGTGGACCTGGTCGAAGGCGCGGGCGACTTCGCCGATCTCGTCCGTGGTGGTGATCGGGATCGGCGCGACCCGGGTGTCGACCCGGCCGGGGTCGGTGCGCGAGAGCTGGTCGACCAGCATCGGCAGGCGCTGCTCGGCGATGCCGAACGCGGCGTTGCGCAGCTGGCGCATGGACCGGGACATCTGCCGCGCGACCGCGCCGGCCAGGATGAACGCCAGCAGCAGCGCGACCACGACGGCCGCACCGGTGATGATCGCGGAGGTCTTGGCGTCGGCGGCGATGTCCGAGGCCTCGGTCACCGCCTTGTCGGCCATGTCCGACTCGATCTGCCGGTAGGCCGTGTACTTGAGGGTGGTGACCGCCCACCAGTTCTCGGGCGTGATGCCCTGGGTGGCGAGCGCGGCACGCTCCGAGCTGTCGGTGCTGGTCAGCCCGGACATGCCGGCGACCATCACGGCCGGGTCGGACGGCGGCGGCACGTAGTCCGGGTCCTTGGCCTTGGCCTCCTGGGCCTGGGCCGCGGCCCGCGTCTTGATCGTGGCCTGCAGGTCGGTGAGCTTCTGCGCGTCCTGCTCGGTGCCACCGCCGATGTACTCCTCGACGGCGATGCCCTCGAGGTAGGCGTACGAGGAGAGCGCCACCCGCTGCTTGGCGAGGTCGGCCTTGGTGGGACCGGGGTTGACCAGCAGGTGCGTGCCGATCGCCCGGTCCAGGGAGAGCGCGGCCTTGGTCAGCGAGATCGCGTAGACGGTACGGCCGTAGGAGGTGATGTTGCCGGTGCCGAGCCCGAGTTCGTTGGCGAACTCCATCAGCGGGTGGGCGACCTGGACGTAGCCCTCCTCGGTCTGCACGCCCTTGAGGTTGGTGGTGTAGGCGGCGGTGCGCAGCGCCTGCAGCTTGGGCTCGACCTCGCGGAAGAGCTTCAGGCGGCGCTCCAGGCCCGCCTTGGGGGGCATGTTCTGCGCGGCCACGTTGAAGGCGTCCGCCGCCTTGTCGGTGGCGTCGCGCGCGCCCTTGACGGTCGAGTCGTCCTTGCCGGCGCCCTTGAGCAGCGGGGCGGCGGTGGTGTCCCGCTCGTTGTAGAGGGCATCCGCGTAGGTGAGGGAGGCCTGCACCAGGCGCGCGGTGCTCTCCGCGTCCTCCGCCTCCTGCCAGGTGTCGATCGAGTTCTTCACCTGGAAGCCGCCCATGACCAGGCCGACCAGCACGGGTATGAGCAGGATCGCGTTCAGCCGGGTGGGCACCCGCCAGTTGCGCGGGGAGAGCCGGCTGCCGCTCGGTGCGGGCGCGGCCGACGGCTCCGAACCGGGCACGGGGGCGGGTGCCGCTCCGCGCTGCGGCGGGGTGAAGTTGCCCCGGGCCGCGGGCTCGGGACTTTTCTTGCTTCGCCTCACTCGACCAACAACCTCTCGGCGGTCGGCACCATCGTCGTGCCGCAGTCTCTCAGAGCCCGGTCAGCCATCGACCATGAGTACGTCATTGACTATTGGGCAGTTCAGGCATTCCAGCACGTCGACCAGTGCTGTTCCAAACACTCGGATGAGTCGATTCCGCGTGATGTAAGTCCCAGATAAAACGGTCAAAAAGAGCGAGCCCCGTCAAAAGACGGGGCCTTCGTGCGCGCAGCGAGACCAGCCGACCGCACGGTGTGTCGGTGCCGGTCGATTCCTCTGCCGAAACGTTATGAACACCGGAGCCGACCGTGTCAAACGCCACAGTCGGCTCCGATTTGTCTACGGCAACTGCCGTACGCGAGGGACGAATTGCACGCTACCTCAGCCGGGCCATCAGGGCGTGTTCCACCAGCGTGATCAGCGCACTCTTCGCGTCGGCGCGGTGCCGGGCGTCCGTCGTGATGATCGGGGTGTCCGGTCCGATCTGCAGCGCCTCGCGCACCTCGTCGGGGTTGTAGGGCTGCTGTCCGTCGAAGCCGTTGAGGGCGATGACGAACGGCAGGCCGCTGTTCTCGAAGTAGTCCACCGCCGGGAAGCAGTCCGCCAGGCGCCGGGTGTCCACGAGCACCACCGCGCCGATGGCGCCGCGCACCAGGTCGTCCCACATGAACCAGAAGCGGTCCTGACCCGGCGTGCCGAACAGGTACAGGATCAGGTCCTGGTCCAGGGTGATGCGGCCGAAGTCCATGGCCACCGTGGTGGTGGTCTTGTCCCCGGTGTGGGTGAGGTCGTCGATCCCCGCGCTGGCGGAGGTCATCACGGCCTCCGTGCGCAGCGGGTTGATCTCCGAGACGGCGCCCACGAACGTGGTCTTGCCGACGCCGAAGCCGCCCGCCACCACGATCTTCGCGGAGGTGGTGGCCCGCCCTCCGTCAGAGCTTGCGAAGTCCACTGAGCACCCTTTCGAGCAGCGTCACGTCCGGTGCGCCGCCGTTGTTCTCGTCGCCACCCGGCTGGTGGATGGCGACCAGGCCGGCCTCGGCGAGGTCCGCGACCAGGATCCGCGCCACGCCGAGCGGCATGGCGAGCAGCGCCGACACCTCGGCCACCGACTTGACCTCACGGCACAGGTGGCAGATGCGCTGGTGCTCGGGAAGCAGTCCCATGAGCGCTGCCGGGTCGGCCGTGGTGCTGATCAGCGCCTCGATGGCGAGCTGGTAGCGCGGCCGGGTCCGGCCACCGGTCATCGCGTACGGACGCACCAGCGGCTGGTCGCCCTCGTCCCCGTACGGCTCGGCGTACGGATCATGATGGGCGGTGGGCGGGGTCATGAATCCTCCGGGCGGGACAGCAAGTCTCGGTCAGTCGTGCCGTCTGACGGGGCCGTGGGGGGATTGTGGCGGCCGGACGGTGATTTGGTGAGGCGGGTGGATCCGGAAGCGGTCAGTGGAGCAGACTGCCTTGCAGTTCGGCGCGCAGGTCGGGCGTGAGCACCGCGCCCGCGCGGTCGACGAGCAGCGCCATCTCGTAGCCGACGAGGCCGATGTCGCACTCGGGGTGCGCGAGGACGGCGAGGGACGAGCCGTCCGAGACGGACATGAGGAAGAGGAATCCCCGTTCCATCTCGACGACGGTCTGCGCCACGCTGCCGCCCTCGAAGATCCGGGAGGCCCCGGCCGTCAGCGACGTGAGGCCGGAGGCCACCGCCGCCAGCTGGTCTGCGCGGTCGCGGGGGAAGCCCTCCGACATCGCCAGCAGCAGACCGTCGGCGGACACGACGACGGTGTGGGACACCCCCGGGGTGTTGTCCACGAAGTTCGTGATCAACCAGTTGAGGTTCTGTGCCGCCTGGCTCATCTGGCTCAACTAACGCTCCTGCTGGTGAGTGGGGCTGGGGAAGCTGCCCGTCTGGCCGTTGCCGGCCTGACGACCCTGCGCGATGCCCCGACGGAGATTGGTCAGCCGCCCGCGCACGTCGTCAGGCGCACGCGAGACCTGCGGACCGGCTTGGTGCTGTTGCTGCTGAGCCGTCCCCGGGACGAGGTTCGCCCGGGGTACCCGGCGTGGCAGGCCGGAGGTGGTCACGCCACCCGCGGCCGGCTGCCGGACCCGCTCCGCCTGGCGCACGAGCTCGTCGTTGGGCGAGGTGCGCCAGGAGGCCGAAGCGGGACGCTGGGGGGCAGCCGGGGCCGGGGCCTGCGGCTGCTGCTGGGGGGCCTGCGGGGCCTGGGCACCCGCAGCGGGGGCGTCGCCCTGCTGCCCACCGTGGAACCAGTTGGTCTCCAGGGTGTCGTACAGCGGGGTACGGCCGTCGCCCGGACCCTGGGCCGGGGGCAGCGCCTCCGGCTCGGGACGGACCGGCCGCTGCGGGGCGTAGCCGCCCGGCCCCTGGGGCCGCTCGAACTGGCCCGTGACGGACGGGTCCTGGCGGTCGGGCAGGACGTGCCGGCCGGTGGCCGACGGGTCCTGGCCCGGCACCGGGAACTGCCCGGTGGAGCCGTTGTCGTACGCCTGCGGGGCGGTGAACCGGCCCGGGTTCGCCGAGGCGTTCGGCGCCGTGGTGCCGTAGACGTCCGAGCGGACGAACCCGTTGTCGGACCGGTCCGCGCGGCCGGGGGCCTGCGGGGCCTGGCCCGCGTCCTGACGGCCGCCCGGGACCGGGAACTGCCCGGTCTGCTGCGGTCCGCCCACCGGCGGGAACTGCCCGGTGTCCTGGGGACGGGGGAACTGGCCCGTGTTCTGGCCGCCGTTCGCGCCCGGGCGGCCGTAGTCGCCCTGGGGAGCCTGGCGGTCGTCGATCCGGGGGATCTCCGAGGTGGAGCCGGGACCCTGCCGGTCGTCGATGCGCGGCAGCTGCGAGGTGCGGGCGACGTCCGGCTCGTCGTGGCCGCGCGGGGCGTCCGGCGCACCGCGGCCGACCTGCGGCTGGGCGTTCTCGTCACCCCAGCTCGGCACGCGCTGCTGGGCGTTGCCGCCGGGCAGCTCGGCCCGGGGACCGCCGGGCAGCTGCGGCCGGCGGCCGCGGCCGGGACGACCGGCGCCCTCGGTGCCGCGCTGCGGCGGCACGGGGCCACGGCCGCCGAACATGTCCTGTCCCTGACCGCCCTGACCTGCCGGGCCACCCTGGGCGGACGCCTGGAGGCCCTGCGGGGCGGCCGGGGCCTGCCCGCCGAAGCCGGCACCCGCGCCGGCCGGGGCCGGGCGGCCCTGCTGCGGACCCTGCGGACCGCGGCCGTTGCCCTGGCCCGCGCCGGGAGCGCCGTCGCGGCCGGGCAGCGCGGCCCGGGGACCCTGGCCCGCGGCCAGCCGGCCCGCTCCCGCGGGGCCGGCGCCGAGGGCACCGCCCTGCGCGGGGGCGCCACCGAGGGCACCGCCGGACTGGGCCTGGCGGCGTGCCGCGGCGGCACCGGCGGCGGCCTGCGCGGCGGCGGGACCGCCGGAGACACCGCCCTGGCCCGGCTTGGGCTGCGGCTTCCTGCCACCCTGCGCGACGTCCACGGGCAGCATGACCAGCGCGGTCGTACCACCGGAGTCGGACGGGCGCAGCTGGATGCGGATGCCGTGGCGCTGCGACAGACGACCGACCACGAACAGACCCATGCGGCGGGAGACGGAGACGTCCACGGTGGGCGGCGACGCCAGCCGCTCGTTGATCGCGGCGAGGTCCTCGGGGGAGAGGCCGATGCCGGTGTCGTGGATCTCGATCAGGACGCGGCCGTCGGGCAGGGCGTGACCGGTGACCTTGACCTTGGTCTGCGGCGAGGAGAACGACGTCGCGTTCTCCAGCAGCTCGGCGAGCAGGTGCACGAGGTCGTTGACCACGCGGCCGGCGACCTCGGTCGTCGGCACGGAGGCCAGCTCGATGCGCTCGTACTGCTCCACCTCGGACGCGGCGGCGCGGAGCACGTCGACCAGCGGGACCGGACGGGTCCACCGGCGGCCGGGCTCCTCACCCGCGAGGACGAGGAGGTTCTCACCGTTACGGCGCATGCGGGTCGCGAGGTGGTCGAGCTTGAACAGCGAGGACAGCTGGTCCGGGTCGGCCTCGCGCGACTCCAGCTCGGAGATGAGCGAGAGCTGGCGCTGGATGAGGCCCTGGGAGCGGCGCGAGAGGTTGGTGAACATCGCGTTGACGTTGCCCCGCAGCAGGGCCTGCTCGGCGGCGAGGCGGACCGCCTCGCGGTGCACGTCGTCGAAGGCCGCGGCCACCTGGCCGATCTCGTCCCGGGAGTGCACACCGACCGACTCCACGGAGGTGTCCACGTCCTGCGGGTCGGTCTCGGACAGCTGCTTGACCAGCTCGGGCAGGCGGTCCTGGGCGACCTTGGTGGCGGTCTCCTGGAGCCGGCGCAGCGAGCGGATCATGGACCGGGCGACGATGAAGGCGCCGACCAGCGAGACACCGAGCACGAGCAGGATCAGCGCACCGGAGATGATGGCCTCGCGCTCCGACTCGGCGCGCAGCTGACGGGCCTTCTGCTCCATGTCCTCGAGCAGCGTGTGCTCGATGTTCTTCATCTGGCTGATCTTGGTGCCGCTGGCGTCGAGCCAGTCCTTCCAGGACCGGCGGTCCAGCGACTGCAGACCGCTGGCCGAGGCGAACGCGCGGTTGGCGTACTTGTCGGCCTGGAGGATGGTCGCGTTGTTCTGCAGGATCGGGCGCAGCAGTTCCTCGGCACCCGAGTCGCCGTAGATGCTGCGGAAGATGGCGAGCTCGGAGTCCTCGCTCTCGAGCGCCATCTCGCCGTAGGTGCGGTCGTTGTCGGAGAGCTTGCCGGCCGTCTCGTCGTTGGACGGCAGCGCCGAGGCGAGCACGGCCCGCTGCATCGACGAGTACTCCTTGGCGGCGGAGAAGGCCGCCAGAGCGCGGGTGCGCTGGATCATGTCCGGGTTGCTGGTGGCCTCGGCCATGTCCTGGGAGAGGTCGACCAGCCGGCTGATCAGACGGTGGTAGCCCTCGACCGTCTGCATCGCGTTGCCCTTGGCGGCGTAGGCGCTGCTGCGGATCTTCGCCAGGGTGCCGAGGTCGCTGACCAGGCCGACGATGTTGTCGCGGACGCCCTGGAGGTTGCCGTCCTTGCTGGAGGTGTCGATCGCCTCGGAGGCGTCGACGAAGGCGGCCAGGGTCTGGTCGGTCTGGTCGCGCACGCCCTTGACGTCGGCCAGGCGGTCGCTGTGCGACAGCACACCGGCCGACTGGTCGCGCTCGGTCTGCAGCGCGGTGGCCAGCTCGGTGGCCTGCTTGGTCATCTCCGTCAGCAGCTTCATGTTGTCGAGCTGCTGGATGTCTTCCATCGACTGGTCGATGCGCAGCGCGCCCAGCGAGGTGGCCGCGACCACGGGGAGGGTCAGCAGGGCCACCAGGCGCGTGGAGATGCGCCAGTTGCGCAGCGCGACACGGGGGCCGGGGTCGGTGGCACTCTTGGCCGGCTTGACCGGGGGTATGGGGGCATCGGGGCCCGAGGACCCCGCGCCGGCGGTCCCGCCGGAGCGGCCCGAGGACCCGGAGGTGGCCGACGAGGCGGTCGCGCCGGGGCGCCCGGGGCGGTCACCACCGTCACCGGACGGTGCCGGGCCCGGGTTCTGGGCGTGCTGGGGCGAGGAGCTGACGGCCATGGGGCCAGTCCCGCCGTGCGGCTCCGGCTCCGCCGAAGCGCTGCCATCCCTCTTGAAACGTCCCTGCACTAGCGTCGCAACCTCTGGACCAGGCGTCCCTCCGCGCGAACGGAAGGACGGTGTCGGCGTCTTGAGGGGCGCCCTGAATACGCCCCCCGGTGGTCGTGAGTGACCCGGCGCAGGTTCCCCCTTCTCGCCGCCACTCGGCGCTGGTGTGCGCCCCCTGCGCGCCGGCTCGATCCTGCGGCGGTCCGTGGAATTCCAGCACAGTGCAGGATCTCCAACAAGGTGTGTTGGCCGGGCTGTGACATGTGTGACACGCCGTGAGGGCCGCGTCACCGCTCGTGGAAAGTCTTCGGGCAGATAGCGGACAGAGCTGGGCGTTTCGGTGGGGCGGGTTCCGTGTCCCAGTCGCCATGATCAGGAGCGGAATGATGGCTTCAGGGGCTCAATGTCCGTTTGGTCGGGGTCGGTTGTGAGCCTGAATTGGCCCGCTTGAACACGAGTAAGTGAGGAAACTCACACGCCCCGGGTGGCACTCCGTGCCGTGCGCGGGGAATCGGATGTCTAGCCTGACGCTTTACAGACCTGGCAGAACCGACAACCGGCGCCCCTGCGTGAGGCCGTCCGCGTCCTCGCTCGCGCCCCGAGACGAACAGGGTCAGTCAACAGTGGAGACCATGACGATGTTCCGCAAGATCGCCAACCCGCGGCGCACCACCCTGGCGCACCTGACGGGCGCCGACGACCTGCAGACCCCGCCGCAGCCGGAGCACTCCGTCGACCTGCCCGCCCAGACCGCGAACCCCCGGCGCACCATCCTGATGGAGGTCCCGGAGATGGCCGCCGCCGAGTAGGGCGTCGCAGCGGGCCCACCGGCCCACCACGGCCGCCGCTCCACCGGCCGACGACCACCGTCGATCATGCAGCGCGGCCGCCCACGGATGTCAAGGGCGTCCCCGGCCGGGGACGCCCTTCCGCGTTAGCCTGGAGCGTCAGACTCCAGCAGCGAACAGATCAGGGGCCAACCAACCCGTGCGCATCGCCAGGTTCTCCATCGACGGGAACGTCGCCTTCGGCGCGGTCGAGGGCGACAAGCCGGACGAGCTCGTCCTCGACATCATCAAGGGCATCCCGTTCGCGGAACACGAGCTCTCCGGCACCAAGGTGCCGCTGAGCAAGGTCCGGCTTCTGCCGCCCGTGCTCCCCAACAAGGTCGTGGCCTTCGGCCGCAACTACGCCGAGCACGCGCGCGAGCTGGGCAACGAGGTGCCGGACGCCCCGTTCGCCTTCTTCAAGCCGTCCACCTCGGTGATCGGCTCCGGCGACGCCATCCAGTACCCCTCCTTCTCCGCCGACCTGCACCACGAGGCGGAACTCGCCGTGGTCATCGGGCGGATGTGCCGCGAGGTCCCGCGCGAGCGCGTCCAGGACGTGATCTTCGGCTACACCTGCGCCAACGACGTCACCGCGCGGGACGTGCAGAAGCGCGAGAAGCAGTGGGCCCGGGCCAAGGGCTTCGACACCTCCTGCCCGCTCGGCCCGTGGGTGGAGACCGGACTGGACCTCGCGACCGCCTCGGACCTCACCGTCCAGCTGACCGTCAACGGCGAGCAGCGCCAGCTCGGCCGGACGAGCGAGATGATCCACTCGATCGAGGACCTGATCGTCAACATCACCGAGGCCATGACGCTGCTCCCGGGCGACGTCGTCCTCACGGGCACCCCGGCTGGGGTCGGCCCCCTCACCGTCGGCGACGAGGTCGCCGTCACCATCGAAGGCATCGGCACTCTCACCAACAAGGTTGTCAAGCGTGGCTAGCGCACCCGGCTCCCCCGTACGCGTCCGTTTCTGTCCGTCGCCCACCGGCAACCCCCACGTGGGCCTGGTGCGCACCGCCCTGTTCAACTGGGCGTTCGCCCGCCACCACCAGGGCACGCTCGTCTTCCGCATCGAGGACACCGACGCGGCCCGCGACTCGGAGGAGTCGTACCAGCAGCTGCTGGACGCGATGAGCTGGCTCGGCTTCGACTGGGACGAGGGCCCCGAGGTCGGCGGCCCGCACGCGCCGTACCGCCAGTCGCAGCGCATGGACCTGTACGCGGACGTCGCCCGCAAGCTGCTGGACGGCGGGTACGCCTACCACTGCTACTGCTCCCAGGAGGAGCTGGACACCCGCCGTGAGGCCGCCCGCGCCGCCGGCCGGCCCTCCGGCTACGACGGCCACTGCCGCGACCTGTCCGAGGCGCAGGTCGAGGAGTACCGGGCGCAGGGCCGCGCACCCATCGTCCGGTTCCGGATGCCGGACGAGACGATCACCTTCACCGACCTGGTCCGCGGCGAGCTGACGTTCACCCCGGAGAACGTGCCGGACTACGGCATCGTCCGCGCCAACGGCGCCCCGCTGTACACGCTGGTCAACCCGGTCGACGACGCGCTGATGGAGATCACGCACGTCCTGCGCGGCGAGGACCTGCTCTCCTCCACCCCGCGCCAGATCGCCCTGTACAAGGCGCTGATCGAGCTGGGCGTCGCCAAGGGCGTCCCCGCGTTCGGCCACCTGCCCTACGTCATGGGCGAGGGCAACAAGAAGCTCTCCAAGCGCGACCCGCAGGCCTCGCTCAACCTCTACCGCGAGCAGGGCTTCCTGCCCGAGGGCCTGCTCAACTACCTCTCGCTGCTCGGCTGGTCCCTCTCCGCCGACCAGGACATCTTCACGCGCGAGGAGCTGGTCGCGGCCTTCGACGTCAAGGACGTCAACCCCAACCCGGCGCGCTTCGACCTGAAGAAGTGCGAGGCGATCAACGGCGACCACATCCGGCTGCTGGACGTGAAGGACTTCACCGAGCGCTGCCGCCCGTGGCTCCAGGCCCCGTTCGCCCCCTGGGCGCCGGAGGACTTCGACGAGGCCAAGTGGCAGGCGATCGCCCCGCACGCCCAGACCCGGCTGAAGGTGCTGTCCGAGATCACCGACAACGTCGACTTCCTCTTCCTGGCCGAGCCGGCCGTGGACGAGGCGAGCTGGGCGAAGGCGATGAAGGAGGGCAGCGACGCGCTGCTGCGCACCGCCCGCGAGAAGCTGGAGGCGGCCGACTGGACCTCCCCGGAGTCGCTGAAGGAGGCCGTCCTGGCCGCCGGTGAGGCCCACGGCCTCAAGCTCGGCAAGGCGCAGGCCCCGGTCCGCGTCGCCGTCACCGGCCGCACGGTCGGCCTGCCGCTCTTCGAGTCCCTGGAGGTACTGGGCAAGGAGACGTCCCTGGCCCGCATCGACGCGGCCCTGGCGCGGCTGACCGCGTAGCCCGTCCGCGCGACACGCGACGAGGGGCGGCACCGGGTGCACCGGGTGCCGCCCCTTCCGCGTCTCCCGGACACCGGCGCGCGGCGCGGGTTACGGTCGGTGCATGAGGAACATACGCGCCGTGGTCTGGGACGTGGACGACACCCTCTTCGACTACACGACCGCCGACCGGGAGGGCATGCGGGCGCACCTGGCCGCCGAGGGGCTGCTCGCCGGGTACGGCAGTGCCGAGGAGGCGCTGATCCGCTGGCGCGAGGCCACCGACCAGCAGTGGGCGCGGTTCGCCGCGGGGGAGATCGGCTTCCAGGCGCAGCGCCGCGACCGCGTCCGGGTGTTCCTGGGCGCCGAGCTGACCGACAACGAGGCCGACGTCTGGTTCCAGCGTTACGTCGGTCACTACGAGGCCGCCTGGTCCCTCTTCCCGGACGTCGTGCCCGTGCTGGACGCCCTCGCCGCCAGCCACCGGCACGCGGTGCTCTCCAACTCCAGCCTGCACGTCCAGAACCGCAAGCTGCGCGTCCTCGGCCTCCACGACCGCTTCGAGACCATCCTGTGCGCGGCCGAGCTGGGCGTCTCCAAGCCGCAGGCCGCCGCCTTCCTCGCGGCCTGCGAGTCCCTGGACCTGCCCCCGCACGAGGTGGCCTACGTCGGCGACCACCCGGAGATCGACGGGCGGGGCGCGGCGGACGCCGGACTGCTGTCCGTGTGGATCGACCGCCACGGCGGCCGGGCCGTCGTGGAGGCCCCGTCCGGCCGGCACCGGATCGCCTCGCTCGCCGAACTGCCCGCGCTGCTCGGCGCCGATACCCGTTTTGGAGCCCCGTCCACCTTCGGGTAATGTTCTTCCTGCGCCGCCGGGGAGCGGGCCGAAAGGCCACACACCCGGGGGAGCGAACGAGAACAAGATCCCCTGCGGGGCTTGCGTTCCGATGGCCTATGGTGTAATTGGCAGCACGACTGATTCTGGTTCAGTTAGTCTTGGTTCGAGTCCAGGTAGGCCAGCTCGCAGAGCTCATCTGCACCCGCGGATCACATCCGCGAGCCCCCGTTGTGTAGCGGCCTAGCACGCTGCCCTCTCAAGGCAGTAGCGCCGGTTCGAATCCGGTCGGGGGTACAGATCCTTCCCACGAAGGCGGCCGGGTCGCTCCCGCCGCCGTCGATGCAGGATCGCTAGGGCCCCCGTTGTGTAGCGGCCTAGCACGCCGCCCTCTCAAGGCGGTAGCGCCGGTTCGAATCCGGTCGGGGGTACTGACTGGTCTAAACCACATTGGTCTATGGTGTAATTGGCAGCACGACTGATTCTGGTTCAGTTAGTCTTGGTTCGAGTCCAGGTAGACCAGCTCGGGCCTGCGGAAACGCAGAGTCCACGCCCCCGTTGTGTAGCGGCCTAGCACGCCGCCCTCTCAAGGCGGTAGCGCCGGTTCGAATCCGGTCGGGGGTACAGCGAGAAGGCCCTCCGCTCAGGCGGGGGGCCTTCGCCGTGCCCGGCCCCCGTCACGCGAAGCCGTACCGCCGGGCCGACTCCTCCTCCTGGGCCAGCCGGTGCAGGGCCTGGAGCATCGGCTCCACCAGGATCGCGCCCAGGACGGCCGCCTCCACCCGCTCCGCCTCCGAGGGCTGCCGTTCCACGTGGTCCAGGTCGAGCTGTGCCGCCCGGTGCATCAACCGGGCGTACGGCGCGAGCAGTTCGGCGTCCCAGTCGTAGCCGAGCCGGCGGAGCGCGGCCACCGCCACCACCAGCGAGCGGTACGCGGGCGAGATCGTCGTCAGCAGCCTGGCGTTGGACCAGCCCAGTGCGTCCAGCAGGGCGTCCGCCTCCTCGCGGGCCGCGCGCGCGTGGTCGTCGTCCGCGTCCGGCTCCGGGACCTGCGGGAGCGCCCACAGGGCGGCGCCCAGCCGGACCGTGCGGCCGAGGGAGTCGTCGTCGACGTGGCCCAGCACCTCGCGCACCGTCGCCACCGGCAGCCGGCCCACCTGGACCATCGCCCGCACCAGGCGCAGCCGGCGCAGGTGCTCCTCGCCGTACTCGGCGGTGGTCGCGTTGACCTGCCTGCCGGGCGGCAACAGGCCCTCGCGCAGGTAGTACTTGATCGTCGCGGTGGACACACCGCTGCGCCCGCTCAGTTCGGCCAGCCGCATCTCTTGTGCCCTCCCTTGGACAACGGCACTATCCAAGCATGGACGGGAAACGTGTCGGTGCACGTCGTACCACCGCGGACGCCCACGGGGACGTGGTCGTCCTGTTGATCGGCATGCGGATCAACCGCCTGTGGGCGGTGCACCAGTGGCTGCCGGTCATGTTCGCGATGTTCCGGATGCTCGCGGAGCTGAAGAGGGCGCCGGAGCGCGGACTGCTCTCCCGGGTGCTGCTGACGGCGTCGCCGAGGACGTATTACATCGTCCAGTACTGGGAGTCGAAGGAGAAGCTGTACGCGTACGCGAGCGCGCCCGACGCCTTCCACCACGAGGTGTGGGCGCGGATCAACGGCAAGGAGCGCGCGGGCAAGGTGCGCGGTCACGTCGGGATCTGGCACGAGGCGTACGTCGTGCCCGAGGGGCGCTACGAGTCGATCTACGGCGACATGCCGGCCTTCGGGCTCGCCGCGGCGCACGGACAGGTGCCGCTCGCCGAGCGGGGGCGGTACGCCAAGGACCGGCTGGCCTGGCGCGCGCCGGCGTCCTAGGGAACGAACCCGCCTGCTCGGTCCGGCGGACGTGGGTCACGCCTTACCGGGAGGACCTGCCGCGGCGTTGGGGCCGGTGCTCCCGGGAGGGCGGGTGGTCGCGTCGGGGTCAGCCGGTGCGGCGCAGGGCCTCGGACAGCCGGGCCGCCGCGTCGATGACGGCCTGGGCGTGCATGCGGCCGGGGTGCCGGGTGAGGCGCTCGATCGGGCCGGAGACGGACACCGCGGCCACCACGCGGTTCGACGGGCCGCGCACCGGCGCGGAGACCGACGCGACGCCCGGTTCGCGCTCGCCGATGGACTGGGCCCAGCCGCGGCGCCGGACGCCCGACAGGGCCGTCGCCGTGAAGCGGGCGCCCTGCAGACCGCGGTGCAGGCGCTCGGGCTCCTCCCAGGCCATGAGTATCTGCGCCGAGGAACCGGCCTTCATCGTCAGCGTCGAGCCGACCGGGACCGTGTCCCGCAGGCCCGACAGCCGCTCCGCCGCGGCGACGCAGATGCGCATGTCGCCCTGGCGGCGGTAGAGCTGGGCGCTCTCGCCCGTCACGTCGCGCAGGTGGGTCAGCACCGGGCCGGCCGTCGCGAGGAGCCGGTCCTCGCCCGCCGCCGCGGCCAGTTCCGCCAGGCGCGGGCCGAGGATGAAACGGCCCTGCATGTCACGTGCCACCATGCGGTGGTGTTCGAGGGCCACGGCCAGCCGGTGGGCCGTGGGTCGTGCCAGTCCGGTCGCGGTGACCAGCCCCGCGAGGGTGGCCGGACCGGACTCCAGGGCGCTCAGGACAAGGGCCGCCTTGTCCAGCACGCCTACGCCGCTACTGTTGTCCATGCAACGATACTCCCGTCTCACTCTGTGAAACGCAAGTTCATTTTTCCGTGAGACGCGCAACCCTTGGACGAAGACGGCCCGCGCACCGAACGGGCCCGGCGGCGGGTGCCCGGAACACGGGGTGCGGGCGCCGTCTCCCCAAGATCTCTAGTTGGGTCGGTGGACGTTCGCCGGCCGGAGGGAAAGCGATGGGTAGGACACTCGCGGAGAAGGTCTGGGACGACCACGTCGTCCGGCGCGCCGAGGGCGAGCCCGACCTCCTCTTCATCGACTTGCACCTGCTGCACGAGGTGACCAGCCCGCAGGCCTTCGACGGACTGCGCAAGAGCGGCCGGCAGGTGCGGCGCCTCGACCTCACCATCGCCACCGAGGACCACAACACCCCCACCCTGGACATCGACAAGCCGATCGCCGACCCGGTCTCCCGCGCCCAGCTGGAGACGCTGCGCAAGAACTGCGCCGAGTTCGGGGTGCGCCTGCACCCGCTCGGGGACGTCGAGCAGGGCGTCGTCCACGTCGTGGGACCGCAGCTGGGCCTGACCCAGCCGGGCACCACCGTGGTCTGCGGTGACTCGCACACCTCCACCCACGGCGCCTTCGGCGCGCTGGCGTTCGGCATCGGCACCTCCCAGGTGGAGCACGTGCTGGCCACCCAGACGCTGCCGCTGGCCCGCCCCCGGACCATGGCGATCACGGTCGACGGCGAGCTGCCCGAGGGCGTCACCGCCAAGGACCTGATCCTGGCGATCATCGCGCGGATCGGCACCGGCGGCGGCCAGGGCTACATCCTGGAGTACCGCGGCGAGGCCATCGAGAAGCTCTCGATGGAGGCCCGCATGACCATCTGCAACATGTCGATCGAGGCCGGCGCCCGCGCGGGCATGATCGCCCCCGACGAGACGACCTTCGCCTACCTCAAGGGCCGCCCGCACGCCCCCGAGGGCGCCGACTGGGACGCCGCCGTCGCGTACTGGAAGACGCTGCGCACCGACGACGACGCCGAGTTCGACGCCGAGGTCGTGATCGACGCCGCCGCGCTCTCGCCGTTCGTCACCTGGGGCACCAACCCGGGCCAGGGCGCACCGCTTTCGGCGTCGGTCCCCGACCCTGCTTCGTACGAGGACGCTTCGGAGCGCCTGGCCGCCGAAAAGGCCCTGGAGTACATGGGGTTGGAGGCCGGACAGCCGCTGAACTCCATCGGTGTGGACACCGTCTTCGTAGGCTCCTGCACCAACGGCCGCATCGAGGACCTGCGCGCCGCCGCCGAGATCCTGCGAGGCCGCAAAGTCGCCGACGGCGTACGGATGCTGGTCGTCCCGGGCTCCGCGCGGGTGGGTCTGCAGGCCGTCTCCGAGGGCCTGGACGTGGTCTTCAAGGAGGCCGGCGCCGAGTGGCGGCACGCGGGCTGCTCGATGTGCCTGGGCATGAACCCCGACCAGCTGGCCCCCGGTGAGCGCTCCGCCTCGACCTCCAACCGCAACTTCGAGGGCCGGCAGGGCAAGGGCGGTCGTACCCACCTGGTGTCGCCGCAGGTCGCGGCCGCCACGGCCGTCCTGGGCCACCTGGCCTCCCCGGCCGATCTGTCCGCCGCCGAGACCCGTACGCCCGCTGGAGTCTGATCAGCCATGGAAGCATTCACCACGCACACCGGCCGGGCGGTCCCGCTGCGCCGCTCCAACGTCGACACCGACCAGATCATCCCTGCTCACTGGCTCAAGAAGGTGACCCGGGACGGCTTCGAGGACGGATTGTTCGAGGCCTGGCGCAAGGACCCGGAGTTCATCCTCAACCGCCCCGAGCGGAAGGGCGCGACGGTCCTGGTGGCCGGCCCCGACTTCGGCACCGGCTCCTCCCGCGAGCACGCCGTCTGGGCGCTGCAGAACTACGGCTTCAAGGCCGTGATCTCCTCCCGCTTCGCCGACATCTTCCGCGGCAACTCGCTGAAGAACGGCCTGCTCACGGTGGTGCTCGACCAGAAGGTCGTGGACGCGCTGTGGGACCTCACGGAGGACGACCCGCAGGCCGAGGTCACGGTCGACCTCGAGGCCCGCGAGGTGCGCGCCGAGGGGATCACCGCCGCCTTCGAGCTGGACGAGAACTCCCGCTGGCGGCTGCTGAACGGCCTGGACGACATCTCCCTCACCCTCCAGAACGAGGCGGACATCGCCGCCTACGAGGAGAAGCGGCCGTCGCACAAGCCGCGGACGCTGCCCGTCTAGATCACCCGGCCCGCACCCCTCGCCACCCGACGGGTTTCGGCCACCCGCACCCCCGCCGTACCCCCGATCGACTCCGATCGGGGGTACGGCTGTTTCTGTACCCGTTCGGCCCCGTCATCCCCGCGGAACCTCCTCAACTTCCCACGTTAACCGCCTGGTTGCCCGGGTAGGCGGCTGCCGTGAAGGGGTCGTCCCACCGTGCCGGGACGGCTCGCCGGGGCGGCAGTTGCACCCTGGGCGGGCGACAACTCGCCCCAGATGGCACAATCTGTGCATGGAACACGACGGCCAACTCGAGCTCTATGCGGCGGTCGCGGACCAACTCAAGGAAGCGCACGCAAGGGTGCGCGCACTGCAAGTCCCGGAGGGCGTACGGATGGCGCTGACCCGGAAGCTGCTGGTCATTACGGCCGCGGCCAAGCACGATCTCGCCGACGCGACAAGGCGGCTGGACCGGTTCACGGCGGACCTGGACGCGGGGCGCGTCCCCGGAGAGGAACGCTGAACGGGCCACGGCGGTCGAGTCCGTTGCGGCACAAGGGTGATAAGCCCGTTTCGTGTTTGATTTGCGGTATATATCTGCCTAACGTGCGAAAACGCTTGAACACTTTCGTTCTGGCAATGTCTCCGAAGGGGAAGACGTGAACAAGGCGCAGCTCGTAGAAGCGATTGCCGACAAGATGGGCGGCCGCCAGCAGGCCGCCGATGCTGTCGACGCGGTCCTGGACGCCATCGTCCGCGCGGTCGTCGGCGGCGACCGGGTCTCGGTCACCGGCTTCGGTTCGTTCGAGAAGGTCGACCGGCCCGCCCGCTACGCCCGCAACCCCCAGACGGGCGAGCGGGTTCGGGTCAAGAAGACCTCGGTGCCGCGCTTCCGCGCCGGTCAGGGCTTCAAGGACCTGGTCAGCGGGTCGAAGAAGCTCCCGAAGAACGACATCGCGGTCAAGAAGGCGCCCAAGGGCAGCCTGTCCGGCCCGCCCCCCACCATCGCCAAGGCGGCGGGCAAGAAGGCCGCGGCCAAGAAGACCACCGCCGCCGCCGCGAAGAAGTCGGCCGCGAAGAAGACGACGACCGCCCGCAAGACCACGACGGCCGCCGCCAAGAAGTCCACCGCGAAGAAGGCGACCCCGCAGAAGACCTCCGCGGCCGCCGCCAAGAAGACCGCCACGGCGAAGAGCGCGACCGCCAAGAAGACGGCGGCCAAGAAGGCCCCGGCGAAAAAGGCGACCGCCACGAAGGCCCCCGCCAAGAAGTCGACCGCGCGCAAGACCACCGCCAAGAAGGCCACCGCCCGCCAGGCATAAGGCGACGAGGGTGTTCACGTGCCGGGCCGGACTCCCCAGGGAGTCCGGCCCGCGGCGTGTCCGGGAACGCCCGCGGGCCGCAACACCGGTGGTTCAGAAGGTGTGCAGGGTGACCAGCGTGACGCGGGGGGCGTCCGCGGGGCCCTCCGTCTCGATCCGCACCCGCTGACCGGGCCGCAGCAGCCGCAGTCCGCCCGCGTCGAACGCCGCCGCGTCGAAGGGCACCGGTGTCCCGTCGTCGAGCAGCACCTGCCCGCTGCGCGTCTGCGGGTCGTACGTGTATGCGGTCGCCTGCATGACGGCAGCCTACTGCCCGGCGGTCAGCAGCCGCGCGGCCGCCGCCGCCGTCCGGGGGCCCACCCCGAGCGCCAGCGCCGCGCGCAGGTCCTCGCCGGTGTCCACGTCCTGCCGTACGGACGCCACCCCGGTCAGGCCGAGTTCCCGCGCTCCCGAGGCGCGGTGACGGGCCCGGGAATCCACTCCGAATGCGGGGAGCAATTCCCGCCCGGGAACGGCCGTCAGCACCGTGGTGCCGATACCGGCCGCGTCCGCGAGAAAAGCGCGGGGGAATTCCGCGGCCGCGTCCAGCACCCGCGCCAATTCGTGCGGGCGCAGCGCCGGCAGGTCGGCGTTCACCGCCGCGAGCGCGCACCGCGGGTCCACGGCGCGCGCGGCGCCGGCCGCGTGCGCCAGCGCGGCGTTCAGACCGGCCCGCGGGGCGTCGGGCACGATCCGCGCCCCGAGCGCCGCCAGTTCCCGTCCGGCCAGCGCGTCGTCCGTGACGACCACCACATCCCGCACGGCGGGCGAGGCCAGCGCGGCCCCCACCGTGTCCTGCGCGAACGCCAGCGCCAGCCCCGGGCGCAGACCCTCCGACGCGGTGTCCGCCAGCCTGCTCTTGGCCTGCGCCAAGGGTTTCAGGGGTATGACCAACGTCCACTGCACCGGCGTACCGTCCCTTGCTCGTCACGGTCATTGTCACCCGGCCCGCGCCCCGGCCCCTCCGGCACTGCGGTGACCGGGGCGTACGGTGTTCTCGACAGACCGGCGGCCCGGGGCGACACTTGTGCGGCCCCAGGCCCCGCAGCAGGCCCTGGGAAGTCCTAGAGGAAGGTGTCCGCGTGCCCCGCCGCAGAATCGGCTTCTGGTACCGCTTCGCCGCGGTGATCTGCAAACCGCCGCTGGTGGCTCTGATCAAGCGGGACTGGCGCGGAATGGAGCACATTCCGGCCGAGGGCGGATTCATCACCGCGGTGAACCACAATTCCCACATCGACCCCTTCGCGTACGCGCACTACCAGTACAACACCGGGCGCGTGCCGCGCTTCCTGGCGAAGAGCGGGCTCTTCAAGAAGGGCTTCGTCGGCGCCGCCATGCGCGGCACCGGACAGATCCCGGTCTACCGCGAGTCCACCGACGCGCTCAGCGCCTTCCGGGCCGCCATCGACGCGGTGGAGCGCGGCGAGTGCGTCGCCTTCTACCCCGAGGGCACCCTCACCCGCGACCCGGAGGGCTGGCCGATGACCGCCAAGACGGGCGCCGCGCGCGTGGCGCTGCAGACCAAGTGCCCGGTGGTGCCGGTCGCCCAGTGGGGCTGCAACGAGATCCTGCCGCCCTACGCCAAGAAGCCCCGGCTGCTGCCGCGCAAGACCCACCACGTCCTCGCCGGACCGCCCGTGGACCTGTCGCGCTTCTACGGCAAGGAGATGACCGCGGACGTCCTCAAGGAGGCCACCGAGGTCATCATGGCCGCCATCACCCGCCAGCTGGAGGAGATCCGCGGCGAGAAGGCACCCGAGACGCCCTACGACCCGCGCCGTGAGCGGATCGAGCAGCGGCGGCGGACCGAGGCCCAGACGGGCCGTGAAGGGGAGAGCGGCACGTGAGCGAGTCCGTCAGGGCGGCCGTCTTCGGGACCGGGTCCTGGGGCACCGCGTTCGGCATGGTCCTCGCCGACGCGGGCTGCGAGGTGACGCTCTGGGCGCGCCGCGCCGAGCTCGCCGACGCGGTCAACTCCACGCGGACCAACCCCGACTACCTTCCCGGCGTCGAACTGCCGGAGAACCTGCGGGCCACCGCCGACCCCGCCGAGGCCGCCCGCGACGCCGACTTCACCGTCCTCGCGGTGCCCTCGCAGACGCTGCGCGCCAACCTGGCCGCGTGGGCGCCGCTGCTCGCGCCGGACACCGTGCTGGTGTCCCTGATGAAGGGCGTCGAACTCGGCACCACCATGCGGATGAGCGAGGTCGTCGAGGACGTCGCCGAGGTCGGCCGGGACCGGGTCGCCGTGGTCACCGGACCCAACCTGGCCCGCGAGATCGCCTCCCGCAGGCCGGCCGCCGCGGTGGTCGCCTGCACCGACGAGGCGGTCGCCCGCCGCCTCCAGGCCGCCTGCCACACGCCGTACTTCCGCCCGTACACCAACACCGACGTCGTCGGCTGCGAGCTCGGCGGCGCGGTGAAGAACGTGATCGGGCTCGCCGTGGGCATCGCCGACGGCATGGGCCTCGGCGACAACGCCAAGGGCTCCCTGATCACCCGCGGCCTCGCCGAGACCACCCGGCTGGGCCTGGCCATGGGCGCCGACCCGCTGACCTTCTCCGGACTCGCGGGCCTGGGCGACCTGGTGGCGACCTGCTCCTCACCGCTGTCGCGCAACCACACCTTCGGCACCAACCTGGGCCGCGGCATGACCCTCCAGGAGACCATCGCGGTCACCAAGCAGACCGCCGAGGGCGTCAAGTCCTGCGAGTCCGTGCTGGATCTGGCCCGCCGCCACGGCGTCGACATGCCCATCACCGAGACGGTCGTCGCGATCGTCCACGAGGGCAAGCCGCCCGTGGTCGCCGTGAAGGAGCTCATGTCGCGCAGCGCGAAGCCGGAACGACACTGAGCGACGCCCCTCGTTCGGCCGCGCACCGACGCTGGGACGCGGCCCTACCACCGGGTACTCTCAACGCGATATGAGCACCGAGAACCTCCCCCAGAGCCCTGAGCAGCCGTCCCGCAAGCCGCGCGTGGCCGTCGTGTTCGGCGGGCGCAGCTCCGAACACGGGATCTCCGTGGTCACCGCCGGAGCCGTCCTCAAGGCCGTCGACCGGACTAAGTACGACGTCCTGCCGATCGGCATCACCCAGGACGGCCGCTGGGCGCTCACCGCGGACGAACCCGAGCGCATGGCGATCACCGAGCGGCGTACGCCGAACGTGGAGGAGCTCGCCGAGTCGGCCGAGGGCGCGGTGGTCCTCCCCGTGGACCCCGCCAACCGCGAAGTCGTCTACAGCGAGCCGGGGTCGGTGCCCAAGGCGCTCGGCGAGGTCGACGTCGTCTTCCCCGTCCTGCACGGGCCCTACGGTGAGGACGGCACCCTCCAGGGCCTGCTGGAGCTCTCCGGCGTGCCGTACGTGGGGGCGGGCGTGCTCGCCTCGGCCGTGGGCCAGGACAAGGAGTACATGAAGCGGGTGTTCACCTCCTTCGGGCTGAAGGTGGGCCCGTACGTGGTGATCCGGCCCCGCGAGTGGGCCCGGGACGAGTCCGCGGCCCGCAGGAAGATCGTGGACTTCGCCGGGGAGCACGGCTGGCCGCTGTTCGTGAAGCCCGCCCGCGCGGGCTCGTCCATCGGCATCACCAAGGTCGACGACCTGTCCGGGCTGGACGAGGCGATCGCCGCGGCCCAGGCCCACGACCCCAAGATCCTCGTCGAGGCGGCGCTGCGCGGCCGCGAGATCGAGTGCGGCGTCCTGGAGTTCGAGGACGGCCCGCGGGCCTCGGTGCCCGCCGAGATCCCCCCGCCGGACACGCACGCGTACTACGACTTCGAGGCCAAGTACATCGACTCCACCCCGGGGCTGGTGCCGGCGCCGCTGACGCCCGAGGAGACCGCCGAGGTGCAGCGGCTCGCGGTGGACGCCTTCGAGGCGGCCAGCTGCGAGGGCCTGGTGCGCGCGGACTTCTTCCTCACCGAGGACGGGGAGTTCGTGATCAACGAGATCAACACGATGCCGGGCTTCACGCCCATCTCGATGTACCCGCAGATGTGGCAGGCGAGCGGGGTCGGCTACCCGGAGCTGGTGGACCGGCTGATCCAGGCCGCGCTGCGGCGCCCCACCGGTCTGCGCTGACACCGGCCGGCCCCGACCGGCGCGCAGCACTCAGTCGGCGATCCCCTCGGGGATCGCCTTCTTGACGGCGGGGGCCAGGTCGATCAGCACCGCCGACCTGTCCCGGTCCGCCGGCACCGTCACCTCGACGTAGGCGAGGCGGCTCGCGGTCGTGAACCGGTACGCCCCGCCGTCCGCCTTCTCCATGAGCCAGTCGACGCCGTCGACCCCGCCGGCGACCGCGTCCGGGTCGAGGCCCTGGGACACCGAGGGATCGACCATCTTCGGGGGCCGGGGCACACCGCACCGCAGTATGATCGCCGGGTTCCCCCAGCCCGCGGTCAGTTGGGACGCGGGCTCGGGATCCTCGCGGCTCTCGTCGTCCACCGTGGCCGGCAGCACTCCGTCCAGCGTCCGGCACAGTGCGGCGGCCCGTGCGCCCGGGCGGGGAACCGCCGCCGACGCACCGTCGTCTGCCGAGGAGCAGCCGACGGTGATCAGCAGCAGGGCGAGCGCGGGCAGGCCGATGAGCCGGTGACGCAAGGAGTTCACCGGCCAAGGGTAGACGGGGGCTACAGATGCACGACCGGGCAGGTCAGGGTTCGGGTGATCCCGTCCACTTGCTGGACTTTGGCGACCACCATCCGGCCGAGGTCGTCGACCGTGTCGGCCTGGGCCCGCACGATCACGTCGTAGGGACCGGTGACGTCCTCGGCCTGGACGACACCGGGAATCTTGCCGATCGTCTCGGCGACGGTCGACGCCTTGCCGACCTCCGTCTGGATCAGGATGTACGCCTGTACCACGGAACCTCCAGGGCGGCCACGAGGATCATGTGGGGAAAAGGAACGCCACGGTATCGCGTCGTCGCGCGCCGCGGGGAGACCCGGGGGGAGCACGGCGTGCGCGCCGGGGTGCGGGCAGGGCCGAAGAGCACGGTCAGGTCGACCGTATCGAGCAGACCGGTCCCGCGCGACCGGGCACGGACAGGGACAGAAGGGGCGTAAGGGCAATGAAGGGCACTGTTGGTGAGCTCGGCGAGTTCGGGCTCATCAGGGAGCTCACCTCCCGGCTCACCACCACCCCGGCGGTGCGGGTCGGCCCCGGTGACGACGCCGCGGTGGTCTCCGCGCCCGACCGCCGGGTCGTGGCCAGCACCGACATCCTCCTGGAGGGCCGGCACTTCCGGCGCGACTGGTCCACCGCCTACGACGTCGGCCGCAAGGCCGCCGCCCAGAACCTCGCCGACATCGCCGCGATGGGCGCCGTGCCGACCGCCCTGCTGCTCGGCCTGGTCGTGCCCGCCGAACTCCCGGTGACCTGGCCGACGGAGCTGATGGACGGGCTGCGCGACGAGTGCCAGGTGGCCGGCGCCTCCGTGGTCGGCGGCGACGTCGTGCGCGGCGACACGATCATGGTGTCGATCACCGCGCTCGGCGACCTGCGCAACCACGAGCCCGTCACCCGGGGCGGCGCCCGGCCCGGCGACCTGGTCGCCGTCACCGGCTGGCTGGGCTGGTCCGCGGCCGGGTACGCGGTGCTCTCCCGCGGCTTCCGCTCGCCGCGCGCCTTCGTCGAGGCCCACCGCCGCCCCGAGCCGCCCTACCACGCGGGCCCGGCGGCCGCCTCGCTCGGCGCCACCGCGATGTGCGACGTCAGCGACGGCCTGATCGCCGACCTCGGGCACATCGCCGAGGCCAGCAAGGTCCGCATCGACGTCCGCTCCGGCGCCATCGACATCCCCACGCAGATGAACGACATCGGGCAGGCCGTCGGCGTCGACCCCATGCAGTGGGTGCTGACCGGGGGAGAGGACCACGCCATCGTGGCGACCTTCCCGCCGGACGTGAAGCTGCCGGCCCGCTGGAAGGTCATCGGCGAGGTCCTCAACCCCTCGGCGCTGCCCCACGTGACCGTCGACGGGGCGCCCTGGACCAGCAAGGGCGGCTGGGACCACTTCGGCGGGGACATCGAGTCATGAGGCCCACGGTCCTCACGGTGGCCGGCTCCGACTCCGGCGGTGGCGCCGGGATCCAGGCCGACCTGAAGACGATGCTCGCCCTCGGCGTGCACGGCATGAGCGTCGTCACGGCGGTCACCGCGCAGAACTCCCTGGGCGTCCAGGGCGTGTGGGAACTGCCCGTGGAGGCGGTGCGCGCCCAGTACCGCAGCGTCGTCGACGACATCGGCGTACGGGCCGTGAAGACCGGCATGCTGTCCTGCGCCCCCGTCGTGGAGGCGGTCGCCGAGTTGATCGCCGGGACGGACGCGCCCGCGGTCGTCGACCCGGTCGGCGTCTCCAAGCACGGCGACCCGCTGCTCGCCGCGTCCGCGCTCGACTCGGTGCGCACCCGGCTGCTCCCGGTCGCCACCGTCGCCACCCCCAACCTCGACGAGGTCGCCCAACTCACCGGCATCCGCGTGGTGTCGGAGGACGGGATGCGTGAAGCGGCCGCCGCGGTGCTGGCGTTCGGGCCGCGCTGGGCGCTCATCAAGGGCGGCCACCTCCCCGGCGAGGCCGTGGACCTGCTCACCGACGGCACCGAGGAGCACTGGCTGCGCGCCCCCCGGTACGACAACCGGCACACTCACGGCACGGGTTGCACCCTCGCCTCCGCGATCGCGGCGCAGCTGGCGAAGGGCCGGTCCGTGCCGGAGGCGGTGACGACGGCCAAGGAGTACGTCACCGGGGCGATCGCCGCCGGCTTCGCGCTCGGCGCCGGCATCGGGCCCGTGGACCACGGCTGGGCGCTCACACGGGGTGCTCCCGGAGCCTGAGGCCGGAGTTCCGTCACACGGGACGCGACCGGCAGCGGGTACAGCAAAAAGCCGGTCCACCCGGGGTGGACCGGCTCGATGCAGCGAACCGGCAGTGGCCGCGCGCTCAGCTGAGCGTCAGCGCGAGACCTTGCCGGCCTTGATGCACGAGGTGCAAGCGTTCACGCGCTTCGGCGTCCCGCCGACCACGGTACGCACGCGCTGGATGTTGGGGTTCCAGCGACGGGGCGTACGGCGGTGCGAGTGCGAGATGTTGTTGCCGAAGCCCGGCCCCTTGCCGCAGACGTCGCAGTTGGCAGCCACGGGTCACTCCAAAGACTTCAGATGCACTTACGGTTGATCCCGGCAGGCCGGGACCACGGTCCGGGGACCGACGATCTCGAGTGGCGTTGCCAGGGGGAGAGCCCGATCGGATCGGGCAACCGGAGCAGCATACAACGACTGCGCCCGTGCAACGAAACTACCATGGTCGGCCGACGGCCCGTCCCCGGCCCGTCGCCCTGCTGCCCCCTTGGGGCAGGGACCCGTTCACGGTCTACGCTGCCTCCCACGTCCAGCAGCTCAAGGAGAGGCGCAGGTGGCGCAGGTGCCGCAGACATTCCTCGATGCTCTCGCGGTGCGCACCTGGTGCGGTCTCGCGCTCCGCGCGCTGGGACGCGCGCGTGAGGAGATCGACGCGATCAACGTCTACCCGGTCGCGGACGGGGACACCGGCACCAACCTCTACCTGACCGTCGAGTCGGCGGCGACGGCGGTGGAGGCGGTCTTCGCGGGACACGAGGTGGGCGCGGGCGGCGGGGGAGCCGGCGTCGCCCCCGCGGCCGCGGACGGTGGTCCGACGGGGAACCCCGCCGGGAGCGCGTCCTCGGTGCCCTCGCTCGCCGACGCCGTGCGGGCCATGGCGCACGGCGCGCTCATCGGCGCCCGCGGGAACTCCGGGACGATCCTCGCGCAGCTGCTGCGCGGCATGGCCCAGGTGCTCGCCGAGGAACAGGACCGCCCCCACACCGACGGCAAGGGCCTCGGCCTGGCCCTGCGGCACGCGGCCGACTCCGCCCGGCAGGCCGTCGCCCACCCGGTGGAGGGCACCGTGCTGTCCGTCGCCTCCGCCGCCGCCGACGCGGCCCGGACGGCCGACGGCGACTGCGGGACGGTCGCCCGGGCCGCCTACGGGGGCGCGTGCGCGGCCCTCGCGCGGACACCGGCCCAGCTGCCCGTCCTGGAGCGGTCCGGCGTGGTCGACGCGGGCGGGCGCGGGCTGGTCGCGGTGCTGGGGGCACTGGTGGAGACGCTGACGGGGGAGGTGCCGGCTGCGGTCGAAGCGGCCGGGGCGGCCTTCGCGCCGGTGGGGGACGCACTGGGCGGGACGACGTCGGACACGGACACGGACACCGCCGCGGCCGCAGCCGCAGCCGCTGACGCCGGCACCGACACCGTGATCGACCCGTGCGAGCCGCCGGACGGCGAGGAGGGCGACGGGCCCGCCTACGAGGTCATCTACCTCCTGGAGGCCCAGGACAGCGCCGTGGCCCGGCTGCGGGAGCGCCTGGACGCCCTCGGCGACTCCCTGGTCGTGGTCGGCGGCGACGGCCTGTGGAACGTCCACGTGCACGTCGACGACGCCGGCGCCGCCGTCGAGGCCGGCCTGGAGGCCGGGCGGCCCCACCGCATCCGGATCACCCACTTCGGGGCGGACGACGTGCACACCGCGCGCGGTGAGCGACCACCCCGCGAGCGCGTCCAGCGGGGCGTCGTCGCCGTCGTCCCCGGCGAGGGCCTGGCCTGCCTGTACACGGAGGCCGGCGCGACCACGGTGCTCGCCCGGCCCGGCGAGCCGCCCGCCAGCGGGGAGCTGGTGCAGGCCGTACGACGGGCCCACGCGCGCGAGGTGGTGCTGCTGCCCAACGACGCCGAACTGCGCCACACCGCCGCCGCGGCGGCCGAGCAGGCCCGTGCCGAGGGCATCCGGGTGGCGCTCATCCCCACCCGGTCCGCGGTGCAGGGCCTGGCCGCGCTCGCCGTGCACGAGTCCGGCCGCCGCTTCGACGAGGACGTCGTCGCCATGACCTCGGCGGCCGGCGCCACCCGCTACGCCGAGGTCACCGTCGCCGAGCACCAGTCGTGGACCATGGCGGGCATCTGCCAGGCCGGTGACGTCCTCGGCCTGATCGACGGCGACGTGGCGGTGATCGGCGCGGACGTCACCGACACCGCCCGCACCGTCCTGGACCGGATGCTCGCGGCGGGCGGCGAGCTGGTCACCCTGGTGCTCGGCGACGAGGTGCCCGAGGAGGTCGCCGAGCACCTGCGGGCCCGGGTGCGGGAGGCGTACCTCGCCGTCGACACGGTGGCCTACCGGGGCGGCCGACAGGGCGCGCTGCTGCTCATCGGCGTGGAGTAGCCCGCGGTGGAGCAGCCCGCGGGCCCGGCACCACCGTCTCCCGCCGGACCCCGACCCGCCGCTCCCGCCGCTGCGGAGGTCGGCCCCTCCGGCCCCGCTCCAGCGGAGGTCAGCCCGTCGGCTGTTCCGTCGCCACCTGGATGAGCTGTTCCGCCTCCGCCCGGCGCGCCCGCACCGTCTCACCGTCCCGGTCCCCGTCGTCGCCGTCCCCGGCCACGGCGTCGTACGCCGCCAGCACCGCCCGCGCGCGTGCCGCCGCGTCGGACGGGCGGCCCAGGTCGGTCTCCAGCCAGCCCGCGGCCAGTTCGGCGCCGGTACGCGCGTGCAGCGCGGCGTCGCCCAGCGGCGCGAACACGGCGACGGCCCGCGTCATCTGCGTCAGCGCCTCCTCCAGCGCGGCGCCGATCGACGCGTCGTCGTCGTCCTCCGCCACCGAGCGGGCGAGCAGGTCGCCGAACTGGCGGTGGGTGTGGCCCAGTTCCTCGACCAGCCGCTGCCGGGCCGCCACCGCCTCCGCGGCCTCCTGCGCGCTCCCGGCGGCTTCGGCGCCGGCGGGATCCGCCGCGTCCAGGGCGCCCAGCGCGTCCGCGCACTCCTCGACCGCGTCGGCCATCAGCGTGCGCGCGGTCCCCGGCCCCTCCTGGGTGCGCAGCGCCAGCCACGCGCGGGCGCGCAGGGAGCGCACCAGGCCGTGCACGTTGCCCAGGGACCGCCACAGCTCACCGGCGCGCGCGTACGCCCGGTCCGCCTCGGCGGGCAGCCCCGCCTGGCCCAGGGACTCGGCGGCGAGGTGGGCGAGGGTGGCGTGGTCGTGCTGCTCGGGCCAGTGCCGGGCGATCTCGGCGGCCTGGAGCCGGCGTTCGGCGGCCTCCCGGTGCTCACCGAGCTCGCTCAGGCAGTCCCCGAGCCACCACTGGGTCTGGACGACCGTGCCGTCGCCGTGCGTGTCGACGCCCAGGTCGGCGAGCGCCGACTCCAGGACCTCGGCGGCCTCCGCCCAGCGGCCCCGGCGCACCAGGTGGCCGCCGAGCTGGTGCCGGGCCCAGGCGCCGAGCGTCGGGCCCTCGCCGGCCACGTCGGCCCAGTGGGCCGCCTCCATGGCGTGCTCGGCGGCCTCGTCGGCCTGCCCCCGGCCCCCGACCACCTCGGCGAGCTGGAGGTGCAACTGCGCCCGCCCGACGGGCTCCAGGTGCTCGCCGCCGTGCTCCAGGGCCGCCCGCAGCGCCCGTTCCGCCCCGGCCGGGTCGCCCAGGTGGTGCGCCAGGGCGGCCAGCCGGGCCTCGTACTCCACCGCGAACCAGGGCAGGCCCGCAGCGACGAACTCCGCGGCCGCCCGTGCGAACAGCTCCGCGCCCGCGCGGGGGTCCCCGGACCGCGTGGCCAGTTCGGCGAGCAGGGCGTGGCCCTCCGCGACCCGCGCGGCCAGCCGCACGTCGTCGTCCGCGCGGCCCTCGACGAGGGCCAGCACCTCCCGCGCGGCCGCCTCGGCGTCGGCGAGGACGCCGGGCGCGACCGGGCCCTCCGCCTCGTGCACGGGCCGCATCAGGATGCGGGCGCGGCTCATCAGCACCCCCGCCGTCTGCCGCAGCCCGGTGCCCCCGTCGGCGTACAGCGCGAGGACCCTGTCGTACGGCTCGGCGACCGCCGCGCGGGCCTCCTCGACCTCGCCGCCCAGCGCCCGGACGTACGCCGCACGCGCGCGGGCCGCCAGGGCCTCCCCGGGGTCGCCGGCCTGTTCGTACAGCGCGGCGGCCCGCTCGAAGGACGCGACGCCCTCGGGGCCCAGCGCCATCCCCTCGTGGTCGGCGATCTCCGCCCGGTCGCGCGCGTCCAGCACCGTGCCCCCGGCGCCTTCCGCGCCCTCGGCGGCCCGTGCGACCGCGGCCCACGCCTCCACGGCGTGCGGCCGCAGCGTGTCCGACAGCTGCCGGGCCCGGACCAGCAGCGCCGCCAGGTCGTCCGGCTCCCCGGCCGGCTCCGCCGGCGCGGCCGGCACCGGGGCCGGGGCGACGGCGGCGGGCCGCACGGCGCGCACGCCCAGCGGCAGCCGCTCCACCAGCGGGCGCCGCGCCATCCGGTCGCGCAGCCGCTCGCTGACGTACGAGGTGCCGTTGCGCGCGTCGAAGCGGGCGGCCAGTGCCAGGGCCTCGCCGCGCGCGTGCGCCGACAGCCCGGCGGCCGTCCAGGTGCGCCCGGCCGGGCCCGGCACCGTCTGCCCGCCCAGCCCCCGCTCCACCAGCCGGTCCATCAGCAGCGCCACCACGCCCAGGAAGTCCAGCTTGCTCTGCGGCTGGCCGTCGTCCGTGAAGTAGGCGGGGCGCTCCGCGAGCAGTTCGAGCCCCCGGGCCTCGTTGCCGGTCAGGGCGCAGAACTCCACGTGGTCGGCGTACGCGCCGCGCATGCTCTCCATCGCCCGCACCAGCCGGAAGCCCCGCAGGTGGTGCGCGCGGGCCTCCTCCACGCGGCCCAGACGCAGCAGCGGCAGCAGGGACGACGCCAGCGCGGTGTGCGGCTCGTGCGCGCACGTGTACGCGCCCTCCAGCACCGGCTCCCACAGCTGAAGGGCCTCCTCGTCACGGCCCAGCTCCGCGTGCCACCAGCCCTGCCCGTGCAGTTCGCACGCGTGGCAGTCGGCCATGGCGTCCCGGTCCGCCGCCAGCCAGGCCGCGAAGGCCCGCTCGGCCCGCGCCCGGTCCCCGACGTGCGCGGCCACGCTGAACTCCGCGCTGCGCACCGCCCGTTCGGAGTGCCCCGCGAGCCGGTAGCGGTGCTCCATCTCGCCGAGCCACTTCTCTATCGAGGCGAGCGGGATGTGCGGCTGGTCGAGCATCCCCGCCGACATCCACTTGAACACCCAGTGCAGCGAGTGCGTCTCGTAGGCGTCGAAGTCCTCCGGGCGCTCGTCCCACATGCGCAGCAGCCGCGCGAAGGGGACGAACATCTTCGCCTTCTCGGAGCTGTAGTTGTAGACCTTCAGCTGGTGCCCGAGTGCCTCGATCACGGCGAGCGGGACGTCCAGCTTCTCGGCCTCGGCGAGCAGCTGCTCCGCGCGCGCGTTGCGGGCCGGCCCCTCCGGCTGCTCGGAATTGTCCGCCATCGCCCGGCGGAGCGAGTCGAAGTCCGTTATCCCGCTCATCAGCGCCCCTCCTCACCGTGGGTGGCCCACTCCAGCAGGCCGATGAACGCCCGGTTCAGCAGCGCCGAGTCCGCGGGCCTGAGCGGTCGCTGCGCCATCAGCAGCGCCTGTCCGTACAGCGACTCCGTGGCGGTGCCGATCAGTTCCGGCTCCGGCAGCGAACTGATGCGCCGCATCAGCGGGTTGAGGTGGTTGAGCACCAGCCGCGAACGGGGCGCGCTGCCGCGCAGCGAGCCGAGGATGCCCGCCCACAGGTCGTCCGCCTGCGCCTCGGCCTCGGCCCGCGCCTGCTCGTGCCGGGCCGCCCGGTCGTCCAGGTGCAGCGCGGGCACCGACAGCGGGTGGAACGCCCGCAGCACCACGTCGCAGCCCAGCGGGTCCAGCGTGGCCCGCGCCGCCGCGAGGAACCCCGCCAGCGCCAGCTCCTCCGCCGGGTCCACGGCGTCCAGGTGCGCGGTCACCGTGTCCGCGTCCAGCTCGGCGACCACCGTGCCGGGCCGCACCGACGGCAGCGCCTCGACCAGCTCGCTGTCGTAGGTGTAACCGCCGTTGATCACGCCGATGCCCTGCGCGGAGGCGATCGGCGCGACCTGGCGGTACTCCTCCACCGTGCGCGTGAAGTGCACGACGCGGTGGCGCTGCGCGAACTCCTCCAGCGACAGCCGCCCGTCCGTCGTCTCGAACGGCAGCCACGGCAGCATCGTGCGCAGCATCTCCGGATCGTGCCGCGCCAGGGACTTCACGCCCAGGTGGTGCACCGACAGGAACGCCTCCAGCCGCTCCGGGTCGCCCGCCGCGAGCCCCGTCAGCCAGGACCGGATCCGCTCGCCGAGCGCGTCCCGCACGGCGGCCAGCGTCTCGTCCTCGTACAGCGCCTCGCGCGAGGCCGTGGGCCGCAGGCTGTCGGTGTCCAGGACGCAGCGCACGAAGAATGCCCAGTCCGGCAGCAGCTGTTCGGCCCGCTCGGTGAGCAGCATGCCCTTCAGGTGCACCCGGTGCCCGGCGCGCTGGGCCGGACTGACCGCCGACGGCAGCACGTACGCCACCCCGCGGATCCCGGCCACCGGCACCGACAGGTCGATCGAGTCCAGCGGCGTGAAGCCGAACAGCCCCTGGCAGTGCCGGGCCAGCGCCACCCGCCGGTTCGCGGGCGAGGCGTACGGCCGGTCCCAGGGCGCGGGCAGGTCGGTGACCTCCTCCTCGCCCACCCGCACGTCGTACGGCAGCAGCGAGCCGAAGTCCCGCGCCAGCGACAGCACCCGCTCCGGCGCCAGCCACTCGGCGGCACCGGCCCGCGCCACCAGGTGCACGGTCGTGCCGGGTTCGGGGCGGGCCTCGTCCGGGAGCGTGCGCACGGTGTACGAGCCGTCGTCGCGCGCCGTCCACTCCACCGGCGGCGCCTGCGGGGTCCGCGCGCTGCGGCTGACCACCCGGATCCGCTCGGCCACCACGAAACAGGCCAGCAGTCCGATGCCGAACTGCCCGAGGAAGTCCGACCGCGCCTCCTGGAGGCCCTCGGCCCGCTTGGAGCTGCGCCCGATGGTCGCCAGCAGCTCGTGCACGTCGGACTCGGTCAGCCCGATCCCGGAGTCCTCCACGCGCAGCGCGGCACCGTCCGCGCCGTCCGCGCCGTCCGGGTACAGGCGCACCCGGGCCGGGGCACCGGGCTCCACGGCCCGCCGGGCGGTGACGGCGTCCACCGCGTTCTGCAGGAGCTCGCGCAGGTAGACCTTGGGACTGGAGTAGAGGTGGTGGGAGAGCAGGTCCACCAGACCACGCAGGTCGACCTGAAACGTACGGGGCGGCTCGGGGGCCGGGGATGACTGTGAGGTCTGGGAGTCCATCGTCGCTGCGCCGGTGGGGGGACTCGCGACGGCGCGGGGTCGGGCGGTCCCGGTGAGGCGGTGACCGCGGGGGATGGCCGGAGCGCGTCATCCTAATTCCCGAGCGACGCGCCTGACCAGGGGTTTCGACACACGTATACGGCGATGTCAGTGCGGTGGTGTGCAATGGATCTCGTGCCCGCACTGGAACGACCCCTGAAGAACGTGCTCGGCGCCGCCACCGCGAAGGTGATGGCCGAGCACCTCGGCCTGCACACCGTCGGCGACCTCCTCCACCACTACCCGCGCCGGTACGAGGAGCGCGGCCAGCTCACCCACCTCGCCGACCTGCCCATGGACGAGCACGTCACCGTGGTCGCCCAGGTGGCCGACGCCCGCCTGCACACCTTCGCCTCCGCCCGGGCACCCCGCGGCAAGGGGCAGCGCCTGGAGGTCACCATCACGGACGGCAGCGGCCGCGTCCAGCTGGTCTTCTTCGGCAACGGCGTGCACAAGCCGCACAAGGATCTCCTGCCCGGCACCCGCGCGATGTTCGCCGGCAAGGTCTCCGTCTTCAACCGCCGCCTGCAACTCGCCCACCCCGCCTACGAGCTGCTGCGCGGCGACCCCGACGAGCCGGGGGAGCAGGGGGAGACGGGGGAGACGGTGGAGAGCTGGGCGGGCGCCCTGATCCCGCTCTACCCGGCCACCGCCAAGCTGGAGTCCTGGAAGATCGGCAAAGCCGTGCAGACGGTGCTGCCCGGCGTGCAGGAGGCACTCGACCCGCTGCCGGACGCGCTGCGCGAGGGCCGCGGCCTGGTCTCCCTGCCGGAGGCCCTGGTCAAGATCCACCGCCCGCAGACCAAGGCCGACGTCGCCGACGCCCGCGCCCGCCTGAAGTGGGACGAGGCGTTCGTCCTCCAGGTCGCCCTGGCCCGCCGCCGGCACACCGACGCCCAGCTCCCCGCCGCCCCGCGCGTCCCCCGCCCCGACGGCCTGCTCACCACGTTCGACGACCGGCTGCCCTTCACCCTCACCGAGGGTCAGCAGCGGGTCTCCCGGGAAATCTTCGACGACCTGGCCACCGAGCACCCGATGCACCGGCTGCTGCAGGGCGAGGTCGGCAGCGGCAAGACCATGGTGGCCCTGCGGGCCATGCTCGCCGTGGTCGACGCCGGCGGGCAGGCCGCCCTGCTCGCGCCCACCGAGGTCCTGGCCCAGCAGCACCACCGGTCCGTCACCGAGATGATGGGCGAGCTCGCGGAGGGCGGGATGCTCGGCGGGTCCGAGCACGCCACCAAGGTAGTGCTGCTCACCGGCTCGATGGGCGCGGCCGCGCGCCGCCAGGCCCTGCTGGACCTCGTCACCGGCGAGGCCGGCATCGTCATCGGCACGCACGCGCTGATCGAGGACAAGGTGCAGTTCCACGACCTGGGGCTGGTCGTCGTGGACGAACAGCACCGCTTCGGCGTCGAGCAGCGCGACGCCCTGCGCGGCAAGGGCAAACAGCCCCCGCACCTGCTCGTCATGACGGCCACGCCCATCCCGCGCACCGTCGCCATGACGGTCTTCGGCGACCTGGAGACCTCGGTCCTGGACCAGCTCCCGGCCGGCCGCTCGCCCATCGCCAGCCACGTCGTCCCCGCCGCCGACAAGCCCCACTTCCTGGCCCGCGCCTGGGAGCGGGTGCGCGAGGAGGTGGCGGCCGGTTACCAGGCGTACGTGGTGTGCCCCCGCATCGGCGACGAGGAGGAGGGCACCGGCAAGCGCACACCGGCGCAGGACGACGCCGACAAGCGGCCCCCGCTGGCCGTCCTGGACGTCGCCGACCAGCTCGCCAAGGGCCCGCTGCAGGGCCTGCGCGTCGAGGTGCTGCACGGGCGGATGGCACCCGACGACAAGGACGCCGTCATGCGCCGCTTCGCCGCGGGCGACGCCGACGTGCTGGTCGCCACCACCGTCATCGAGGTCGGCGTCAACGTCCCGAACGCCACCGCCATGGTGATCATGGACGCCGACCGCTTCGGCGTCTCCCAGCTGCACCAGCTGCGCGGCCGCGTCGGCCGTGGCGCGGCCCCCGGCGTGTGCCTCCTCGTCACCGAGATGCCGGAGGCGAGCCCGGCCCGCCAGCGGCTGAACGCGGTCGCCGCCACCCTCGACGGCTTCGAGCTGTCCCGCATCGACCTGGAACAGCGCCGCGAGGGCGACGTCCTCGGCCAGGCCCAGTCCGGCGCCCGTTCCTCCCTGCGGGTGCTGGAGGTCATCGAGGACGAGGAGATCATCGCGGAGGCCCGCCAGGAGGCGACGGCCCTGGTGGCGGCCGACCCGGACCTGACCGGTCTCCCCGGCCTGCGCACCGCGCTGGACGCCCTCCTGGACGAGGAGAGGGAGCAGTACCTCGAAAAGGGGTGAGGAGAAGGTGAGAAGGGGGGAGGAAGGCCGGACAGGGGGCGGGGAGGGGCCAAGGGCCGCACCTCCCGACCTCCCCGGGGACGCGGGCCACCGCGCCACCGGCCACACTGGAACCCACAGCTGACCCAGGCAGGGAACCCCCGGCCGCCCACCACCGAGGAAGCAAGATGACCCGCGTGATCGCCGGCGCCGCCGGCGGCCGTCGACTGGCCGTCCCCCCGGGCAACGGCACCCGTCCCACCTCCGACCGCGCGCGCGAGGGTCTCTTCTCCACCTGGCAGTCCCTGCTGGGCGGCCCCCTGGACGGCGAGCGCGTCCTCGACCTGTACGCCGGCTCCGGCGCCGTCGGCCTGGAGGCGCTGTCCCGGGGCGCGGGCCACACCCTGCTCGTGGAGGCCGACGCCCGCGCCGCCCGCACCGTGCGGGAGAACGTGCGCGCGCTGGGCCTGCCCGGCGCCGAGGTCCGCGCCGGCAAGGCCGAGCAGGTCATCCGTGCGGCGCCCCCTGCCGCACCGTACGACCTGGTCTTCCTCGATCCCCCGTACGCCGTCACCGATGACGATCTTCGGGAGATCCTCCTCACACTCCGCTCGGAAGGCTGGCTCACGGCCGACGCGCTCGTCACCGTGGAGCGCAGCACCAGAGGTGGCGAATTCCGCTGGCCGGACGGCTTCGCGGCACTCCGGTCCCGTCGCTACGGCGAGGGAACGTTTTGGTACGGTCGCGCCGCCTCCCCGTGCGAAGACGCACGATGACCGGACCCGAGAGCGAGGGAACTCCAGTGCGCCGCGCCGTCTGTCCCGGATCGTTCGACCCGATCACCAACGGTCACCTCGACATCATCTCCCGCGCCTCACGCCTCTACGACGAGGTGTACGTCGCGGTCATGATCAACAAGTCCAAGAAGGGCCTGTTCGAGATCGACGAGCGGATCGGCCTGATACGCGAGGTCACCGCCGAGTACGGCAACGTGATCGTGGAGTCCTTCCACGGCCTCCTCGTCGACTACTGCAAGGAGCGGGACATCCCCGCCATCGTCAAGGGCCTGCGGGCGGTCAGCGACTTCGACTACGAGCTCCAGATGGCCCAGATGAACAACGGCCTCTCCGGCGTCGAAACCCTGTTCGTGCCCACCAACCCCACGTACAGCTTCCTGTCCTCCTCGCTGGTCAAGGAGGTCGCGACCTGGGGCGGCGACGTCTCCCACCTGGTCCCGCCGGCCGTCCTGACCGCCCTCAACGAGCGCCTGCGCGCGGACTGATGGGGCTACAGTCGTCCCGTCCGTCTCCATCACAGCTGTAGAGAGTGGCGAGCACCCGGTGGACGTACAGAAGAAGCTCGACGAGATCGTGGCGGCGGTCTCCAGCGCCCGGTCGATGCCGATGTCGGCCTCGTGCGTGGTCAACCGCGCCGAACTCCTCTCCCTGCTGGAGGAGGTGCGCGCGGCGCTGCCCGACTCCCTCGCCCAGGCCCGGGAACTGATCGGCGACCGCGAGCAGATGGTCGAAGAGGCCCGCCAGGAGGCCGAGCGGATCATCTCCCACGCGCACGCCGAGCGCGGCTCGCTGATCTCCGACACCGAGGTCGCCCGCCGCTCCCAGGCCGAGGCCGACCGGATCCTCACCGAGGCCCGCCAAGAGGCCGAGGAGATCCGCGCCGAGGCCGACGAATACGTCGACTCCAAGCTCGCCAACTTCGAGGTCGTCCTCACCAAGACGCTCGGCTCGGTCGGCCGCGGCCGCGAGAAGCTCCTCGGCACCGGCCCGGGCACCGACGAGAACGGCTACGAGGACGAGGACGCCCCCGAGCGCAGCCACGACCCCGAGACCCTGCGCCGCGACGCCGACGCGTACGTGGACACCAAGCTGGGCGCCTTCGAGGCGGTCCTCGCCAAGACCCTGGACGCGGTGGGCCGCGGCCGGCAGAAGCTGCACGGCCGGATCGCCACCGACGACCTCGGCGCCCTCGCCGACGACACCACGACCTACCAGCACTCCTCGGACGCCGACTACCTCGCCGACCTGGCCGCCCTCGCGGAGCGGGACGCCCCGGCCGAGCAGCAGCAGGCCCAGCAGCCGTCGTACGACCAGCAGGGCGCGTACGCCTACCAGCAGCAGCCGGACCCCTACGGCTACCCGCAGCAGCAGACCTACGCCGGCCAGCAGGACCCCTACGGCTACCAGCAGGCCGATCCGTACGCCTACCAGGGCTACGACCCCCAGCACCCCGCCTACGACCACCAGCACCAGCAGCAGGGTCAGCAGCACCAGCAGCAGGGACAGCAGCCGGAGCAGGCGCAGCAGTCGTACGCGCTCGACGAGACCAGCCTGTTCGACACCGGCATGATCAGCGCCGAGCAGCTGCGCGCCTACGAGCAGGGCCGCGGCCAGTAGCGGACGGGGTGCGGGGCCCCCGGGGCCGGGTGCGGGGGCCATGGGGGAGGGTGTCCGGGGCACCGGATTGGGTCCTGGGGGAAAGCTCCAGTATCCTGGCTCTTCGGTCGCGCCCACCTTCGCGATCCGCGCTGCCCCCGTACACGCCGGGCAGCGTCCCCCAGCTCCGCACACGAAAGCAGGAACGGCCCTGAACGCCCGCCTCGACCACCGCAACCCCCTCGTGTTCGACACGCACGAGCTGGGGCGGCGTCCTGGTGCGCTGCAGCGCCTGACCCGTACGGTCGACGCCCCCAGGGACCTCGGTATCCAGGGCGTCGTCGGAGTGCCGGAAGGCACCCCGGTGGAGCTCGACCTGCGCCTCGAGTCGGTCATGGAAGGGGTGCTCGTCACAGGCACCGCCCGTGCACGGGCCGAGGGGGAGTGCGTAAGGTGTCTGGAGCCGCTTCAGCTGGACGTGGAAGCGGACTTCCAGGAACTGTTCTCGTACCCTGACGCCGATGACCGGGGCCGTGTGATCGCGGAACCGGGCGACGACGCCGAGGACGACGAGGACAGGTTCCACCTCGAGGACGGACTCTTCGACCTCGAGCCTGTGCTGCGTGATGCGGTGGTGCTCGCACTGCCGATGCAGCCGGTGTGCCAGGAAGACTGCCCGGGTCTGTGCTCCGAGTGCGGAGAGCGGCTCGCGGACGACCCGGACCACCACCACGACGCCGTCGACATCCGTTGGGCGGCTTTGCAGGGACTCGCCGGCACCATGTCGGACGGCGAGAAGGACGAGATGAGCGGCGACGCGACTCGATCAGCGCGCGTCGACGAGAAGCAGGAGAAGTAGCCGTGGCTGTTCCGAAGCGGAAGATGTCGCGCAGCAACACGCGCCACCGCCGGTCGCAGTGGAAGGCTGCGGTCCCCACCCTGGTCGCGTGCGAGCGCTGCCACGAGCCCAAGCAGCAGCACATCGCGTGCCCGTCGTGCGGCACCTACAACAAGCGCCAGGTCCTCGAGGTCTGAGCGGCTGGTGAGAGGCTTCATGTCTGACGCCAAGGCGGAATCAGTCGCCAGGAAGAAGGCGGACACGGCCTCGTCCCACACGCTTCTGGAAGGGCGGCTCGGCTACCACGTCGAGTCCGCCCTTCTGGTGCGAGCGCTGACCCACCGTTCCTACGCGTACGAGAACGGCGGCCTGCCGACGAACGAGCGGCTGGAGTTCCTCGGGGACTCCGTGCTCGGCCTCGTCGTCACGGACACGCTGTACCGCACCCACCCCGACCTGCCCGAGGGCCAGCTGGCCAAGCTGCGGGCCGCGGTGGTCAACTCGCGTGCGCTGGCGGAGGTCGGTCGCGGACTCGACCTGGGGTCCTTCATCCGGCTCGGCCGCGGTGAAGAAGGCACGGGCGGACGGGACAAGGCATCCATCCTCGCCGACACCCTTGAAGCGGTGATCGGCGCGGTCTACCTCGACCAGGGCCTCGACGCGGCCTCCGAACTGGTGCACCGCCTGTTCGACCCGTTGATCGAGAAGTCCTCCAACCTCGGTGCCGGCCTGGACTGGAAGACCAGTCTCCAGGAGCTCACCGCGACCGAGGGGCTCGGCGTGCCCGAGTACCTGGTCACGGAGACCGGCCCCGACCACGAGAAGACCTTCACTGCTGCCGCCCGCGTCGGAGGCGTCTCGTACGGCACCGGCACCGGCCGCAGCAAGAAGGAGGCGGAGCAGCAGGCCGCGGAGTCCGCCTGGCGGGCCATCCGCGCGGCCGCGGACGAACGCGCCAAGGCGGCGGAGGCGGCGAGGACGGCGGAACCCGTCCACGACACCGACGGCGCCGACACGGCCGACACCACGGACGAGGCTCCGGCCTCCGCCTGACCACAGCGGCACACAGCAGTACCAGCAGCACACAGCACGTCAGCAGCGAACCGGGCGTCCCGCCCCCGGCCCTCCGCCGGATGCGGGACGCCCGGCTCGTACACCGGTAGTCCACGGGGGATCCCATGCCCGAGTTGCCCGAGGTCGAGGTCGTACGGCGGGGGCTGGAGCGGTGGGTCGCCCACCGGACCGTCGCCGCGGCCGAGGTGCTGCACCCGCGTGCCGTACGGCGCCACGTGCTCGGCGCCGACGACTTCACGCACCGCCTCGCGGGCCACCGCGTCGGCACGCCCAGCCGACGCGGCAAGTACCTGTGGCTGCCGCTGGAGGACACGCCCCAGGCGGTCCTCGCGCACCTGGGGATGAGCGGTCAGCTGCTGGTCCAGCCGCACACGGCGCCCGACGAGAAGCACCTGCGCATCCGGGTCCGCTTCGCCGACGAGCAGGGCACCGAGCTGCGCTTCGTCGACCAGCGCACCTTCGGCGGGCTGTCGCTGCACGACACCACGCCCGACGGACTGCCCGACGTCATCGCGCACATCGCCCGCGACCCCCTGGACCCGCTCTTCGACGACGAGGCGTTCCACCGGGCGCTGCGCCGCAAGCGCACCACCATCAAGCGGGCCCTGCTGGACCAGTCACTGATCAGCGGCGTCGGCAACATCTACGCGGACGAGGCGCTGTGGCGCTCCCGCCTGCACTACGACCGCCCCACCGCGACCCTCACCCGCCCGCGCACCGCCGAACTCCTCGGCCACGTCCGGGAGGTCATGGGGGCGGCGCTCGCCGTGGGCGGCACCAGCTTCGACAGCCTCTACGTCAACGTCAACGGCGAGTCGGGCTACTTCGACCGGTCCCTGGACGCCTACGGGCGCGAGGGGCTGCCGTGCAAGCGGTGCGGTACGCCGATGCGCCGGCGGCCGTGGATGAACCGGTCGAGCTACTTCTGTCCGACGTGTCAGAGGGCGCCGCGCGCCGTGTCGTAGTGCTCGCGGGCGGCGAGGACGTCGTCCATCCGGCCCTCGACGAAGTGGATGAGCGACAGCAGCCGCTCGGCGACGTCGCGGCCGAGGGGCGTCAGCTCGTAGTCCACGCGGGGCGGGTTGGTGGGCTGGGCCTCGCGGTGCACCAGCCCGTCGCGTTCCAGCGCGTGCAGCGTCTGGGACAGCATCTTCTCGCTCACGCCGTCGACCCGGCGGCGCAGCTCGTTGAAGCGCAGCGGGCCTTCGTGCAGCGCGCCGAGGGTGAGCCCGCCCCAGCGGCCCGTGACGTGCTCCAGCGTGCCGCGCGAGGGGCAGGCCTTGGCGAACACGTTGTAGGGGAGGTCCTGCTCCGCCGTGCGCTCCTGAATGCCGTCCATGGCCCCAGCGTACGCGAAAGCAGCGCTAACCGACAGGTTGCACTTTCCAAAAGTTAGTGCTTACCTTTCGTCATCGCCTTCGACCTGCGCTGAGGAGCTTTCCCATGACGATCCCTGTCGTCTCCATCGCCTACCACTCCGGCTACGGCCACACCGCCGTCCTCGCCGAGGCCGTGCGGGCCGGCGCCGTCGAGGCGGGCGCCGAGGTGCACCTGATCAAGGTCGACGAGATCACCGAGGAGCAGTGGACGCTGCTGGACGCCTCCGACGCGATCGTGTTCGGCTCCCCGACCTACATGGGCACCGCGTCCGGCGCCTTCCACGTCTTCGCCGAGGCGACCGCCAAGCGCTGGTCCGGCCAGGACTGGAAGGACAAGCTGGCGGCCGGCTTCACCAATTCCGGTTCCAAGAGCGGCGACAAGCTGCACACGCTGCAGTTCTTCCAGATCCTCGCCGCCCAGCACGGCATGCACTGGGTGAACCTCGGCCTGCACCCCGGCTGGAACAGCAGCGAGGGCTCCGAGAACGACCTCAACCGCCTCGGCGTCTTCGCCGGCGCCGCCGCCCAGACCAACGTCGACGAGGGCCCGGAGGCCGTCCACAAGGCCGACGTCGCCACGGCGGAACACCTGGGCCACCGGGTCGCCCGCACCGCGGCCGCCTTCCGCTCGGGGGCGGCGGCAGCCTAGGGAAACCCCGTCGCGAGGGCGGCCGCAGGCCGGTACGGTCCGTCGGGGTCGCCGCACCACGCCGGGCGGGCGGCCGCAACGACGGGGGGCGCGCATGTGGGACGGCCCGTTCTACCGGGTCCGCAGGGACGGGTACGACATCTGCTTCCTGCCGGACGCCGACGAGCCGCTCGACGAGGTGACCAGGGCCTCGACCTGTGGGTGACCTCCCCGAACGTGGAACGCCGAAGACACGACGGACGCCTGATCCCCGGTGCTCGGGTCAGGCGTCCACGTCGTGGGACCGGCGTCTCAGTAGCCGAAGTCCTGGGTCCACCACGGGCCGCCCGGGCCCATGTGGACGCCCACTCCGAGCGTCTTGAAGTCGCAGTTCAGTATGTTGGCGCGGTGGCCGGGGCTGTTCATCCAGGCCTCCATCACGGCGGCCGCGTCGGCCTGGCCGCGCGCTATGTTCTCGCCGCCCAGGTCGGATATCCCGGCCGCCGCCGCGCGGTCCCAGGGGGTCTTGCCGTCGGGGTCGGTGTGGTCGAAGAAGCCGCGCGCGGCCATGTCGTCGCTGAACCGCGCCGCGAGGTCGGCCAGCGCGCTGTTCGCGGCGACCGGGCTGCACCCGACCTTGGCCCGCTCCTCGTTGACGAGGTTCAGCACCTGGGCCGCGGCCTGCGCCTCGGCCGAGACGGTGACCGGGGCGCTGGTGCGCTGCGGAGCCTTCGGGACCGCCCGCCGCGACGGGGTCTTCGCCGACGGTGCCGGCTCCTTCGTGGACGGCGTCGCCGACGGCTTCGCGGGCGCCGTCCGGGTGGGCGAGACGGACGGCGACGCCGAGGGCGAGGCCGGCGCCGACGCGGGCGCCGAGGCGGACGGCGACACCGAGCGGCCCGTGCCGCCACGGCTGGTCGGGGTGGAGTCGCGGCTCTCGGTGGCGGCGCCGGACGTGCCGCCCTGCTCGGAGGCCGAGTTGGTGGGCGCGCCGCCCGCCTGGACCTTGTCCCCGGTGCTGGTGCCCCCGCCGAGCTGGTAGTTCTCCAGGCCCGGCACCACACCGGTGGCCACCGCCACCGTGCCGAGGGCCACCGCGGCGGACACGCCGAGCAGACCCGTCTTCACCGGCGTCGCGGCCCGCTTCCGGCGGCGGTGCCCGCGTCCGGCCCCGCGGTCGGGGGTGAAGCCGTCGTCGTGGCCGCCGGTCGCGTGACCGCCGTCAGCGCCGCCGAACCCGTCGCTCGAGAACACCGCGGTCCGCGGGCCGTCGTCGCCGTACCCCTCGCCGCCACGGGCGTCGTCCATGGCGTACAGGTAGTCGTGGCTCTTGGCGTATTCCTCGGCGTACGCCTCCGGGTTCAGGTAGGGCGCGATGCCCAGCGTGGGCCCCTCGCTCCCGTACGAGTCCCCTCGGGAGTGACCCCGCGTGAACGGGCCCTTCGGCTGTGTGACCCCCGTGGCGCGGCCCGTGGCGGCGCGGCCGGCGTCGGAGCGTCGGTGGCGTCCCATGTCCTGGCCTTCCTCGTCCCTGCTGGCGACCCGAGCCCCTCGGTCAGTGACGCATCCGGTCAATGACTCCTCGTGGCCGACCAGACCCACTCGATCGAGTGAGTTTCATATGAGATTCATTGGGTGGGGACGGTACCGCATGACGCGCGGGGAGGATGTGTCGCGCGTGACATCGGCCGGTTAGGTTGCAGCCATGAGCGAGGACGTACGGCTGGTCGCCTGGGTGCGGGGACGGGTCCAAGGGGTGGGTTTCCGCTGGTTCACGCGGGCGAAGGCGCTGGAGATCGGCGGGCTGAGTGGCTTTGCTCTCAATCTGGCCGACGGCCGCGTCCAAGTGGTCGCCGAGGGGCCGCGCGAGGGCTGCGAAGGCCTGCTGGCCTGGCTCCAGGGTGACGACACGCCCGGGCGCGTGGACGGCGTCACCGAGATCTGGGACACACCCCGCGGCGGCTACGACGGGTTCGCCATGCGCTGAGCCGCCCGCCGGGTCCGCGCCCCGTCGGCGTCCGGACACCCTCCGCGCACGGCCGGCTCCGGGAAAAGGAGCAGGTGAGTGCCGAGAGAGGCTTGCGCCGCCGGGCCGTGCACGCCAGGATGATCGCCACGCCCCGAGGGGCCCGCAGCAATCGTCTCGCCGCCGTTCCAGGCCGCGCACGCCGGGTCGCCCGCCAATACGGGGTGTGATCGTGTTGACCGTCAAACTTTTTGGTGAGAACCTGAAAGCACCCCGCGCACCCAGCTGTTTGGCATGGATGAACGGCAGCAGCAGCATCCTGCCAGGCATCGCGGGTGCATATCCCTCACGACCCATACCGCTTCGGTCGGTCACTCATTGTGGAGGACCATCCATCATGGCAAAGGCGCTTCTCGGTTACGTCGGCGGCTCCGACCCTCGACTCCTCGCCGAGATGCGACGGCTGCAGCAGCGAGTCCAGGACCTGGAATCCGAGCTCGGACGGATCCAGGCGGAGAAGGACGCCCTGCAGGCTGCCGCTTCTCACGACAGGATCGTGCAGAGCATCGACGCACACCAGGCGGAGCCTGCGCTCACCTGATCGCTGCACCCGCTCCACAACAGCATGCGCAGCGGTTGGGATGTCCGTCATCAACCGCGTCGGACCGCTTCGTTGTCAGAGTTGCAAGGGACGCTTCGGCGTCCCTTCTTTCTGCCCCCGTCCTCCGCCTCGAGCCGTCCGCCGCACCCCCGCCGGACTTCGCTGCTCCACACACCCTTCAGCTTCGTTAACGAAGGGTGTGCCCTGCGCGTTCACGCGTGAAACCGCGGGTTCATGGAGTGAGACACCCCCGGGAGGTAGAGTCCGGCGGCGTGCACCTCAAGGCCCTGACCCTCCGCGGCTTCAAGTCGTTCGCATCGGCGACCACGCTCCGGTTCGAGCCGGGGATCACCTGCGTCGTCGGCCCCAACGGCTCGGGCAAGTCCAACGTCGTGGACGCGCTCAGCTGGGTCATGGGCGAGCAGGGCGCCAAGTCGCTGCGCGGCGGCAAGATGGAGGACGTCATCTTCGCCGGCACCACCGGCCGCCCCCCGCTGGGCCGCGCCGAGGTGTCCCTGACCATCGACAACTCCGACGGTGCGCTGCCCATCGAGTACGCCGAGGTCACCATCACGCGGATCATGTTCCGCAACGGCGGCAGCGAGTACCAGATCAACGGCGACACCTGCCGCCTGCTGGACATCCAGGAGCTGCTCTCCGACTCCGGCATCGGCCGCGAGATGCACGTCATCGTCGGCCAGGGCCAGCTCGACTCCGTCCTGCACGCCGACCCCATGGGCCGCCGGGCCTTCATCGAGGAGGCGGCCGGCGTCCTCAAGCACCGCCGCCGCAAGGAGAAGGCGCTGCGCAAGCTGGACGCGATGCAGGCCAACCTCGCGCGCGTGCAGGACCTCACCGACGAGCTGCGCCGCCAGCTCAAGCCGCTGGGCCGCCAGGCCGCGGTGGCCCGCCGGGCGGCCGTCATTCAGGCCGACCTGCGCGACGCCCGCCTGCGCCTGCTCGCCGACGACCTCGTACGGCTGCGCGATGCGCTGCAGGTCGAGGTGGCCGACGAGGCCGCGCTCAAGGAGCGCAAGGAGGCCGCCGAGCTGGAGCTGCGCAAGGCGCTCCAGCGCGAGGCGCTGCTGGAGGACGAGGTGCGCCGGCTGGCGCCCCGGCTGCAGCGCGCCCAGCAGACCTGGTACGAGCTGTCCCAGCTGGCCGAGCGGGTGCGCGGCACGATCTCGCTGGCCGACGCGCGCGTGAAGAGCGCCACCTCCGCCCCGCCCGAGGAACGGCGCGGCCGTGACCCCGAGGACATGGAGCGCGAGGCCGCCCGTGTCCGGGAGCAGGAGGCCGAGCTGGAGGCCGCCCTGGAGGCGGCCCAGCGGGCCCTGGACGACACGGTCGCCCACCGCGCCGAGCTGGAGGGCGCGCTGGCCGCCGAGGAACGGCGCCTGAAGGACGCGGCCCGTGCCCTCGCCGACCGCCGCGAAGGGCTGGCCCGCCTCGGCGGCCAGGTCAACGCCGCCCGCTCCCGCGCCGCCTCCGCGCAGGCCGAGATCGAGCGGCTGGCCGCCGCCCGGGACGAGGCGCAGGACCGTGCCGTCCGCGCCCAAGAGGAGTACGAGGCGCTGCAGGCCGAGGTCGACGGCCTCGACGCGGGCGACGCGGAACTGGCCGAGCGCCACGAGGACGCCAAGCGGCGGCTGGCCGAGGCCGAGGCCGCGCAGACGGCCGCCCGCGAGGCGGTCACGGCGGCCGAACGCAGGCGCGCGGCGACCCAGGCCCGGCACGAGGCACTGGCCCTGGGCCTGCGGCGCAAGGACGGCTCCGGCGCGCTGCTCGGCGCCCGGGACCGCCTCAGCGGACTGCTGGGCCCGGCCGCGGAGCTGCTGACCGTGACCCCCGGGCACGAGGCCGCCCTGGCGGCCGCCTTCGGCGCGGCCGCCGACGCCCTCGCCGTGACGAGCCCGGGCGCGGCCGCCGAGGCCATCCGCCTCCTGCGCAAGGAGGACGCGGGACGGGCGAGCCTCCTGCTGACCGGCGCCCCGGAGGAACCGGGGCGGACCGGCCCGGCGGAGCACGTGCCCGACGGCGCCCGGCCGGCCGCCGCTCTCGTGCGCGGCCCCGCCGAGCTGATGCCCGCCGTACGGCGCCTGCTGCGCGGGATCGTCGTCGTCGGCACCCTCGAGGACGCCGAGGACCTCGTCCACGCGCGGCCGGACCTGACCGCCGTGACCGCCGAGGGTGATCTGCTCGGGGCGCACTTCGCGCACGGCGGGTCCGCGGGGGCGCCGAGCCTGCTGGAGGTGCAGGCGTCCGTCGACGAGGCCGCGGCCGAGCTGGACGAGCTGGCCGTGCGGTGCGAGGAGCTGACCACCGCCCAGCTCGCCGCGGCCGAACGGCGCCGGGAGGCCGCCGCGCTCGTGGAGGAGCTGGGGGAGCGGCGCCGGGCCGCCGACCGGGAGAAGTCCGCCGTCGCCCAGCAGCTCGGCCGGCTCGCCGGGCAGGCGCGGGGGGCCGCCGGTGAGGCCGAGCGGTCCGCGGCCGCCGCCGCACGCGCGCAGGATGCGCTGGACAGGGCGCTGGAAGAGGTCGAGGAACTGGCCGAACGGCTGGCCGTGGCCGAGGAGATGCCGGTCGAGGAGGAGCCCGACACCTCGGTGCGCGACCGGCTCGCCGCCGACGGCGCCAACGCCCGCCAGACCGAGATGGAGGCCCGCCTTCAGGTCCGTACGCACGAGGAACGCGTCAAGGGGCTGGCCGGCCGCGCCGACTCCCTCGACCGGGCCGCCCGCACCGAACGCGAGGCACGCGCGCGTGCCGAGCAGCGCCGGGCGCGGCTGCGCCACGAGGCGGCCGTCGCCGGGGCCGTCGCCTCCGGTGCCCGGCAGCTCCTCGCGCACGTGGAGGTGTCCCTGGCCCGCGCCGAGCGCGAGCGGACCGCCGCCGAGGCCGCCAAGGCGCGCCGCGAGCAGGAGCTGGCCGCCGCCCGCACCGCGGGCCGGGACCTGAAGGCCGAGCTCGACAAGCTCACCGACTCGGTCCACCGCGGTGAGGTGCTGGGCGCCGAGAAGCGGCTGCGTATCGAGCAGCTGGAGACCAGGGCCCTGGAGGAGCTGGGCGTCGAGCCCGCCGGACTGGTCTCCGAGTACGGCCCGCACCAGCCGGTGCCGCCGTCGCCGCCCGCCGAGGGCGAGGAGCTGCCCGAGGACCCCGAGCACCCCCGCAACCAGCCCCGCCCCTTCGTGCGGGCCGAGCAGGAGAAGCGGCTGCGCGCCGCCGAGCGGGCGTACCAGCAGCTGGGCAAGGTCAACCCGCTGGCGCTGGAGGAGTTCGCGGCGCTGGAGGAGCGCCACCAGTTCCTCAGCGAGCAGCTGGAGGACCTGAAGAAGACGCGCGCCGACCTGCTCCAGGTGGTGAAGGAGGTCGACGAGCGCGTCGAGCAGGTCTTCACCGAGGCCTACCGGGACACCGCCCGCGAGTTCGAGGGCGTGTTCAGCCGGCTGTTCCCCGGCGGCGAGGGCCGGCTGGTGCTGACCGACCCGGACAACATGCTCACCACCGGCGTGGACGTCGAGGCCCGTCCGCCGGGCAAGAAGGTCAAGCGGCTGAGCCTGCTCTCCGGCGGCGAGCGGTCGCTGACCGCGGTCGCGCTGCTGGTGTCGATCTTCAAGGCCCGGCCCAGCCCGTTCTACGTGATGGACGAGGTCGAGGCCGCCCTCGACGACACCAACCTCCAGCGGCTGATCCGGATCATGCAGGAGCTCCAGGAGTCCTCGCAGCTGATCGTGATCACCCACCAGAAGCGGACCATGGAGGTCGCCGACGCGCTGTACGGCGTGTCGATGCAGGGCGACGGCGTCTCGAAGGTCATCAGCCAGCGGCTCCGTTAGTTAGCCGCCGCCCATCCCGGGCACTTGGTCACTGTCGGGACCCGGTCCGGACCCGTGCGGTCCGCCTCCGCCAGGGCCCGCCTCCTTCAATCATTCAAGAATTGAACACAGCGGCTTCTTCCGGTGCCTGTTACCTCACATTCAGGGTCTCTTGACTTCGAGACATGAAGGCATAGGCTCTGCAACGTTACTTTTACCTTCAGGTATCACCTGGAAGGGCTCGCCCCCCAGCGGCAGCGTTGCCGCGGCCCGAGGAGAACACGTGACCAGCACTGCGCAGGCACCTCAGCCAGGAGCCAGAACGGCTCATCCCGATCATCTCGGGCATGTCATCTTCATCGCGGCGGCGGCCGCCATGGGCGGTTTCCTCTTCGGCTACGACAGCTCCGTCATCAACGGCGCCGTCGAGGCCATCCGGGACCGCTACGACGTGGGCTCCGCGGCCCTGGCCCAGGTCATCGCCATCGCGCTGATCGGCTGTGCCATCGGCGCGGCCACCGCCGGCCGGATCGCGGACCGCATCGGCCGCATCCGCTGCATGCAGATAGCCGCCGTGCTGTTCACCATCAGCGCCGTCGGCTCGGCGCTGCCCTTCGCGCTGTGGGACCTCGCCTTCTGGCGCATCGTGGGCGGCTTCGCCATCGGCATGGCCTCCGTGATCGGCCCGGCCTACATCGCCGAGGTCGCCCCGCCCGCCTACCGCGGGCGGCTCGGCTCCTTCCAGCAGGCCGCGATCGTGGTCGGCATCGCCATTTCCCAGCTGGTCAACTGGGGCCTGCTCAACGCCGCCGGCGGCGACCAGCGCGGCAAGCTGATGGGCCTGGAGGCCTGGCAGGTCATGCTCGGCGTCATGGTGATCCCGGCCGTCCTCTACGGCCTGCTCTCCTTCGCCATCCCGGAGTCCCCCCGCTTCCTCATCTCCGTCGGCAAGCGCGAGCGCGCCCGCGAGATCCTCGCGGAGGTCGAGAGCAAGGACGTCGACTTCGACGCCCGGGTCGCCGAGATCGAGCACGCCATGAAGAGCGAGCACAAGTCGACCTTCAAGGACCTGCTCGGCGGCTCCTTCTTCTTCAAGCCGATCGTCTGGGTCGGCATCGGCCTGTCGGTCTTCCAGCAGTTCGTCGGCATCAACGTCGCGTTCTACTACTCCTCGACGCTGTGGCAGTCGGTCGGCGTCGACCCGACGGACTCGTTCTTCTACTCCTTCACGACGTCGATCATCAACATCGTCGGCACCGTGATCGCGATGATCTTCGTGGACCGCGTCGGCCGCAAGCCGTTGGCCCTCATCGGCTCCGTCGGCATGGTGATCGGCCTCGGCCTGGAGGCCTGGGCGTTCTCCTACGACCTCGTCGACGGCAAGCTCCCGGCCACCCAGGGCTGGGTCGCCCTGATCGCCGCCCACATCTTCGTCCTCTTCTTCGCCCTGTCGTGGGGTGTCGTCGTCTGGGTGTTCCTCGGCGAGATGTTCCCGAACCGGATCCGCGCCGCCGCGCTCGGCGTCGCCGCCGCCGCGCAGTGGATCGCCAACTGGGCCATCACCGCGAGCTTCCCGTCGCTGGCCGACTGGAACCTGTCCGGCACCTACGTGATCTACACGGTGTTCGCGGCGCTCTCCATCCCGTTCGTCCTGAAGTTCGTCAAGGAGACGAAGGGCAAGGCGCTGGAGGAGATGGGCTGACCCGCCCGCACGAGCTCGAGGAGACGGGCCAAGTCCCCGCTGCCCCTCTCCTCGTACCGTCCGCCGCCCCCGCCCCGGCCCCGCCGGGACCGGGGGCGGCGGTGTCGTACACACGGTGCGCGGGCGGCGGGTCCGGGCGACAGGGGTCGCGCATACTGGACGGGTTATGGACATCGTCATCCTTGCTGTAGTCATCGCCGTGGTCGTGATCGGCGCGCTCGGCGGGCTCGTCGTCGGCAGTCGCCGCAAGAAGCCGCTGCCCCCGCCGCCGCCCACCGCCCCCGACATCACCGCGCCCCCGGCCGAGCCGCACGTCGGCGACGAGGCCGAGACGCCGCGCGACGAACCGCGCCGCACGATCGAGGAGGTGGATCTCCCCGGTGGCGGCGCCGCCACCGGGACGGCGGTCGAGGAACCGCCCGTCGTCGAGGCCCCGGTCATCGAGATCCCGGAGCCCACCGCCGGCCGTCTGGTCCGGCTCCGCGCCCGTCTGTCCCGCTCGCAGAACGCCCTCGGCAAGGGCCTGCTCACGCTGCTCTCGCGCGAGCACCTGGACGAGGACACCTGGGAGGAGATCGAGGACACGCTGCTGACCGCCGACGTCGGCGTGCTGCCCACCCAGGAGCTGGTGGAGCGCCTGCGCGAGCGCGTCCGGGTGCTCGGCACCCGCACCCCCGAGGAGCTGCGCGCCCTGCTGCGCGAGGAGCTCATCACCCTGGTCGGCCCCGACCTGGACCGCACCGTGAAGACCGAGCCGGCCGACCGCAAGCCCGGCATCGTGATGGTCGTCGGCGTCAACGGCACCGGCAAGACCACCACCACCGGCAAGCTGGCGCGCGTGCTCGTCGCCGACGGCCGTACGGTCGTCCTGGGCGCCGCCGACACCTTCCGGGCCGCCGCCGCCGACCAGCTCCAGACCTGGGGCGAGCGGGTGGGCGCCTACACCGTGCGCGGACCCGAGGCCGGGGACCCCGCCTCCGTCGCCTTCGACGCGGTGAAGGAGGGCAAGGAGATGGGGGTCGACGTGGTCCTCATCGACACCGCCGGCCGGCTGCACACCAAGACCGGGCTCATGGACGAGCTCGGCAAGGTCAAGCGCGTCGTCGAGAAGCACGCCCCGCTCGACGAGGTCCTGCTGGTCCTGGACGCCACCACCGGGCAGAACGGCCTGGTCCAGGCGCGGGTCTTCGCCGAGGTGGTCGACATCACCGGCATCGTGCTGACCAAGCTGGACGGCACCGCCAAGGGCGGCATCGTCGTCGCGGTCCAGCGCGAGCTGGGCGTCCCGGTCAAGCTGATCGGCCTCGGCGAGGGCGCGGACGACCTGGCCCCGTTCGAGCCCGCGGCGTTCGTCGACGCCCTGATCGGCGACTGAGCACCGCCGCCCGCCGCCGCCCCGGCCGCCCACTTCGGTCCGTCGGCGGCTCCGCTCGCGAAGAAGCGCCCGCTCCCCAAGGTGCAGTTGGGGAACGGGCGCTTCGCTCTGTGCCCTGACCGGGGACCGGGGACCGGAGGACCGGTGAGCCGGTGACGGCGGGCGCGGGCCGGACGCGGGGGAGGGGGCCGTCGGGTTACGCCCGCGACCGGTGTGCCACGTACGCGAGCGTGCCCAGCAGGAGCCGGGCCGCCGGAGGCCGGGTGGCCGTGTCCAGCTCGGGCGGGCGCAGCCAGTGGACCGGGCCCGCGCCCCCGCGGTCGGAGGGCGGCGCCGTGATCGCCGTGCCCGGGCCGAGGCCGCGCAGGTCGAGGGAGGACGGGTCGTCCCAGCCCATGCGGTAGAGCAGGCCCGTCAGTTCGGCGGCGGCGCCCGGGGCGACGAGGAACTGCGCGCGGCCCTCGGGCGTGCCGACGACCGGGCCGAGCGGCAGGCCCATCCGCTCCAGCCGGACCAGCGCCCGGCGCCCGGCCGCCTCGGCCACCTCGATCACGTCGAACGCGCGCCCCACGGGCAGCATCACCGAGGCGCCCGGGAACTCCGACCAGGCCTTCGCCGCGTCGTCGAGGGTGGCGCCCGCCGCGAGCGTGGGGGCGAAGTCCAGCGGGTGTGCGCCGGGCGCGCCGCAGTCGGGACGGCCGCAGGAACAGGCGCCCGCCGCGGCCCGGGCTCCCGGCACCACGTCCCAGCCCCACAGCCCGGTGTATTCCGCGACCACCGTGCACTCGGACGAACGGGCGCGCCTGCGCGCGCCGGAGCGGATCTCGCGAATGCCGCCGATCGTGAAGCCCATGCCCCCTCCAACGGGTCCGCCGCACCGGTGGTTACGTAACGGACGCGGAACGTGACTCTCTGTATTTGTACCGGTCCCGGTGCCGGATCCGGACGCGGCGCGTCGGAGCACTCGCGGTGGTACGCGACGTGACGCGCGCCCCTCGGTGCATCGCTCCGCTCACTCCTGGCCGGGCTATGTCAAGTGAATCGCGAACGCGACACCCTGAGTTCATTCGAAGGGGTGGCGAATGGTGGCGTTTCCGGGATCGCCATGGCTGGAGGCGTGATCGTAGGACTACTGTGAGTGCACGAGGCCTGAGGGCACATGCACTCGTGGGTATGCCGGGGGCAAGTCGGCTTTCCGTTCGATGGGTGAGAACCGCCGGACGGAGGACCCCAAGGACCGGCATTCTGATAGGGCTTGGCGCACTCAGCGACAAGTGGTCTCAGGAATGGGGGCGTTCCAGTGAGCGGCAACGGCGGAAGCGGGACGAACGCTGCGAGCGCCGACAAGCGCCCCAACGAGCTCCTCACGTCGTGGTTCGTGCGCAGCGGCTGGTCCAAGGGCGAGCTCGCCCGCCAAGTCAACCGCCGTGCCCGCCAGTTGGGCGCCAACCACATCTCCACGGACACCTCGCGGGTCCGCCGCTGGCTGGACGGCGAGAACCCCCGCGAGCCCATCCCCAGGATCCTGTCCGAGCTGTTCTCCGAGCGGTTCGGCTGTGTCGTCTCCGTCGAGGACCTCGGGCTGCGCGCCACCCGGCAGCTGCCCTCCGCGACCGGCGTCGACCTGCCCTGGACGGGTCCCCAGACGGTGGCGCTGCTCAGCGAGTTCTCGCGCAGCGACCTGATGCTGGCGCGGCGCGGCTTCCTCGGGACGTCGCTGACCCTGGCGGCCGGCCCGTCCCTGATCGAACCCCTCCAGCGCTGGCTCGTGCCCAGCCCGTCCGGCCCGCGCCAGGAGAGCGAGGAGTCCCTGCCGACCAGCCGCGCCCGCGGCCGGCTGTCCAAGCCGGAGCTGGAACTGCTGGAGTCCACCACCGTGATGTTCCGGCAGTGGGACGCCCAGTGCGGCGGCGGACTGCGCCGCAAGGCCGTCGTCGGCCAGCTCCACGAGGTCACCGACCTGCTGCAGGAGCCCCAGCCCGAGGCCACCGCCCGGAAGTTGTTCAAGGTCGCCGCCGAACTGGCCGAGCTGGCGGGCTGGATGAGCTACGACGTGGGGCTCCAGCCCACCGCGCAGAAGTACTTCGTCCTCGCACTGCACGCGGCCAAGGAGGCCGGCGACCGCCCCCTCGGCTCGTACGTCCTGTCCAGCATGAGCCGCCAGATGATCCACCTCGGCCGGCCCGACGACGCCCTGGAGCTCATCCACCTCGCGCAGTACGGCAGCCGGGACTGCGCGAGCCCGCGCACCCAGTCGATGCTGTATGCGATGGAGGCCCGCGCCTACGCCAACATGGGTCAGCCCGGCCGGTGCAAGCGGGCCGTGCGGATGGCCGAGGACACCTTCGCCGACGCGGAGGAGTGGGACGAGCCGGACCCCGACTGGATCCGCTTCTTCTCCGAGGCCGAGCTGTACGGCGAGAACAGCCACTCCTTCCGCGACCTGGCCTACGTGGCCGGCCGCAGCCCCGCCTACGCCTCCCTCGCCGAGCCGCTGATGCGGCGCGCGGTCGACCTCTTCGCCAAGGACGGCGAGCACCAGCGGTCGTACGCGCTCAACCTCATCGGCATGGCGACCGTGCACCTGCTGCGCGGTGAGCCCGAGCAGTCCACGGCGTACGCGGTGGAGGCCATGGGCATCGCCAAGAAGGTCCGTTCCGAGCGCGTCAACACCCGTATCCGAAAGACCGTGGACACCGCCGTCCGGGACTTCGGCGACCTCAGCGAGATCGTCGACCTCACCGACCGGCTCGCCGTCGAACTGCCCGAGACCGCCGAGGCGGTCTGACCACCGCACCGCCCCCCAGCCCCGGCCGCGGCCGGCCCTCCCGAACAGCCCGACTCGGCTCCCCCATGCCAGGTCATCGGAAGGCCGCCCGCGGCCGGTTCCTTTCCCCCGCGGCAGGTTGCGCCACGATAACGATCGCCCCGCCGCGCATCGGGCACTTCACCCACGCGTAACACGCAGGACGCCTTCGTCACCCCGGCGAAACAACGAGGGGCTCCCGCCGAAACGGCGCTGCGCGAATCTCATGGCGCAGAACCGGCCCACCCCTCATTCCGCTCAGGCTTCGCCCGCACGGGGCCGTACCTACGACGAGGAGACGCCGATGGCACCAGCCATCACGCTTGCGGCGGACGCACCGACGCTGTCGTCCGCGAACACAGGCTTCATGCTCATCTGTTCCGCCCTGGTGATGCTCATGACCCCGGGCCTGGCCTTCTTCTACGGAGGCATGGTCCGCGTCAAGTCCACCCTCAACATGCTGATGATGAGCTTCATCAGCCTCGGGATCGTCACGGTCCTGTGGGTGCTCTACGGCTTCTCCCTCGCCTTCGGCGCCGACTCCGGCTCGCTCATCGGCTGGAACTCCGACTGGGTCGGCCTCAGCAACATCGGGCTCACCCAGCTCTGGGACGGCTACACCATCCCGGTCTTCGTCTTCTGCGTCTTCCAGCTGATGTTCGCGATCATCACGCCGGCCCTGATCAGCGGCGCCCTCGCGGACCGCGTGAAGTTCAGCGCCTGGGCCCTGTTCATCACCCTGTGGGTCACGATCGTCTACTTCCCGGTCGCCCACTGGGTCTGGGGCTCCGGCGGCTGGGCCTTCGAGCTGGGCGTGATCGACTTCGCCGGCGGCACCGCGGTGCACATCAACGCCGGTGCCGCGGCGCTCGGCGTGATCCTGGTCATCGGCCGGAGGGTCGGCTTCAAGAAGGACCCGATGCGCCCGCACAGCCTGCCGCTGGTCATGCTCGGCGCCGGGCTGCTGTGGTTCGGCTGGTTCGGCTTCAACGCCGGGTCCTGGCTCGGCAACGACGACGGCGTCGGCGCGCTGATGTTCGTCAACACGCAGGTCGCCACCGCCGCCGCCATGCTGGCCTGGCTGGCCTACGAGAAGATCCGCCACGGCGCCTTCACCACGCTGGGCGCCGCCTCCGGCGCGGTCGCCGGCCTGGTCGCCATCACCCCGTCCGGCGGTGCGGTCTCCCCGCTCGGCGCGATCGCCGTCGGCGCCATCGCCGGTGTGCTGTGCGCCATGGCCGTCGGCCTGAAGTACCGGTTCAACTACGACGACTCCCTCGACGTCGTCGGCGTCCACCTGGTCGGCGGTGTCGCCGGCTCCCTGCTGATCGGCTTCTTCGCCACCGGCAAGGGCCAGTCCGACGCCCAGGGCCTCTTCTACGGCGGCGGCCTCGACCAGTTCTGGAAGCAGTGCGCCGGCGTCTTCGCCGTCCTCGGCTACTCCCTGGTGGCCTCCGCGGTCCTCGCCTTCCTCCTCGACCGGACCATCGGGATGCGCGTCCCCGAGGACGACGAGGTCTCCGGCATCGACTCGGCCGAGCACGCCGAGACCGCATACGACTTCAGCGGGGCTGGCGGTGGCGCCGCCCGCACGACCGCCGCCCCCGCCCCCGCCCCGGTGGCCGGCACCGCTGCCAAGAAGGTGGACGCATGAAGCTCATCACCGCCGTCGTGAAGCCCCACCGGCTCGACGAGATCAAGGAGGCCCTGCAGGCCTTCGGCGTCCACGGCCTGACGGTCACCGAGGCCAGCGGCTACGGTCGTCAGCGGGGACACACCGAGGTGTACCGCGGCGCCGAGTACACGGTCGACCTGGTACCCAAGATCCGCATCGAGGTCCTGGCCGAGGACGACGACGCCGAACAGCTGATCGAGGTCGTCGTCAAGGCGGCCCGCACCGGCAAGATCGGCGACGGCAAGGTCTGGTCCCTGCCGGTCGAGACGGCCGTACGGGTCCGCACCGGCGAGCGCGGCCCGGACGCGCTCTGACCGCGGAGAAGAACAGGAGTCACTGGGTGACGAGTACGGACGTGCGAGACGAAGCAGAGGACTCGGGACCCAGCGGCTACGCGGCGGCCCGGCTGCGCCTCCTCACCGAGGGGGCGCGGTCCGGGCCGCCGCGCCGTGCCGCCCTCTCCGGACTGACCGACGACTGGCTGGCCGGTCTGTTCACCGCGGCCGCCCCGGGACTGCGCGGCGCCTCCCTGATCGCCGTGGGCGGCTACGGCCGCGGCGAGCTGTCCCCCCGCAGCGACCTCGACCTGGTGCTGCTGCACGACGGGAGCGACCCCGAGGCGGTCGCCGCCCTCGCCGACCGCCTGTGGTACCCCGTCTGGGACCTCGGCCTCGCCCTCGACCACTCCGTCCGCACACCGGCCGAGGCCCGCAGGACGGCCGGCGAGGACCTCAAGGTCCAGCTGGGCCTGCTGGACGCCCGCCACCTCGCCGGTGACCTCGGACTGACGGCCGCGCTGCGCACCACGGTGCTCGCCGACTGGCGCAACCAGGCCCCCCGGCGGCTGCCCGAACTGCAGGAGCTGTGCGCCGAGCGCGCCGAGCGCCAGGGCGAGCTGCAGTACCTCCTGGAGCCCGACCTGAAGGAGGCCCGCGGCGGGCTGCGGGACGCCACCGCCCTGCGCGCCGTCGCCGCCTCCTGGCTGGCCGACGCCCCGCGCGAGGGACTCGACGACGCCCGGCGCCGCCTCCTGGACGTGCGCGACGCGCTGCACCTGGCCACCGGCCGCGCCACCGACCGGCTGGCGCTCCAGGAGCAGGACCAGGTCGCCGCCGAGCTGGGCCTGCTCGACGCGGACACCCTGCTGCGCCAGGTCTACGAGGCCGCCCGGCTCATTTCCTACGCCAGCGACGTCACCTGGCGCGAGGTGAGCCGCGTGCTGCGGTCCCGCTCGGTGCGGCCCAGGCTGCGCAAACTGGCAAGGGAGCGAAGCGACTTCCTCAGAAGGGCGGTGGCGGGCGACGGGAGGGCGCTCGGCGGCGGCAAACCGGTCACCGAGCGCTCTCCGCTGGCCGAGGGGGTCGTGGAGCAGGAGGGCGAGGCGGTGCTCGCCCGCGCCGCCCGACCCGAACGCGACCCGGTGCTCCCGCTGCGCGCCGCGGCCGCCGCCGCCCAGGCCGGCCTCCCGCTGTCCCTGCACGCCGTGCGGCGCCTCGCGGCCACCGTCCGCCCGCTGCCCACGCCCTGGCCCGCCGAGGCACGCGAGCAGCTGGTCACCCTGCTCGGCTCGGGCCGCCCGACCGTCGAGGTGTGGGAGGCGCTGGAGGCGGAGGGGCTGGTCAGCCGGCTGCTGCCGGACTGGGAGCGGGTGCGCTGCCGTCCGCAGCGCAACGCCGTGCACGTGTGGACGGTCGACCGGCACCTCATCGAGACGGCCGTCCGCGCCTCCGAGTTCACCCGCCGGGTCAGCCGTCCCGACCTGCTGCTGGTCGCCGCGCTGCTGCACGACATCGGCAAGGGGTGGCCAGGCGACCACTCCGTGGCCGGGGAGATCATCGCCCAGGACGTCGCCGCCCGCATCGGCTTCGACCGCGCCGACAGCGCCGTGCTGGCCGCCCTCGTCCGCCACCACCTGCTGCTCGTCGAGACGGCCACCCGGCGCGACCTGGACGACCCGGCCACCGTGGCCCTGGTCGCCCGGGCCGTGGGCACCCAGTCGACGCTGGAGCTGCTGCACGCGCTGACCGAGGCCGACGCGCTCGCCACCGGTCCGGCCGCCTGGTCGTCCTGGCGGGGCTCGCTCGTCGCCGACCTGGTCCGGCGGGTCTCGGCGGTGCTCGCCGGGGACGTGCCCGAGGACGCCCCGGCCACCGCGGCCGCCGTGGTCACCGCGGAGCAGGAGCGCCTCGCCCTGGAGTCCGTCGCCACCGGCGGACCCGTGCTCGCCCTGCGGGCCCAGACCGAGCCGCCCGCGGGGGACACCGCCGAGGCGCCGGACGGGCCCGAGCCGCTGGGCGTCGAGCTGCTCATCGCCGTACCCGACCAGCCGGGTGTGCTGCCCGCGGTGGCCGGGGTGCTGGCCGTGCACCGGCTGACCGTGCGCACGGCCGAGCTGCGGGCGCTGGAGCTGCCCGACGGGGTCGAGGGGTCGGTGCTGCTGCTCGACTGGCGGGTCGCCGCCGAGTACGGCTCCCTGCCACAGGCCGCCCGGCTGCGCGCGGACCTGGTGCGCGCCCTGGACGGCTCGCTGGACATCGCCGCCCGCCTCGCGGAGCGCGACGCGGCCTACCCGCGCCGCCGGGGCGTGGTCGCGCCCCCGCCGCGGGTCACGGTCCACCCGGCCGCCTCCCGGCACGCCACGGTGATCGAGGTACGCGCCCAGGACGCGCCGGGCCTGCTGTTCCGCATCGGCCGCGCGCTGGAGGACGCCGGGGTGCGGATGCGCAGCGCCCACGTCAGCACGCTGGGCGCCAACGCCGTCGACGCCTTCTACGTCACGGGACCCGAGGGGGACCCGCTGCCGGGGGAGGAGGCGGTGGCCGTGGCGCGCAAGCTGGAGGAGACCCTGCGGGGCTGAAATCCGCGGCGGGGAAGCGGCTCCGGCCCGACCGTGACCCCGCCGCGCCGCTCCGGGATACCCTGGAGGGCGATTCCCGCAGCCACCACCGACCCCGAGGACCGCGAGCGCCGTGTTCGATACTCTCTCCGATCGCCTCTCAGCTACTTTCAAGAACCTGCGTGGCAAGGGACGGCTCTCCGAGGCGGACATCGACGCCACCGCGCGTGAGATCCGCATCGCGCTCCTCGAGGCCGACGTGGCGCTGCCCGTCGTGCGGACGTTCATCAAGAACGTCAAGGAGCGCGCGCTCGGCGCCGAGGTCTCCAAGGCGCTGAACCCGGCCCAGCAGGTCCTCAAGATCGTCAACGACGAGCTGGTCACCATCCTCGGCGGGGAGACCCGCCGGCTGCGGTTCGCCAAGAACCCGCCGACCGTGATCATGCTGGCCGGTCTGCAGGGTGCCGGCAAGACGACCCTCGCGGGCAAGCTGGGCCGCTGGCTGAAGGAGCAGGGCCACTCCCCGCTCCTGGTGGCCTGTGACCTCCAGCGCCCCAACGCCGTGAACCAGCTGAGCGTGGTCGCCGAGCGCGCCGGTGTCGCCGTGTTCGCGCCCGAGCCGGGCAACGGCGTGGGCGACCCGGTGAAGGTCGCCCAGGACTCCATCGAGTTCGCCAAGGCCAAGGTCCACGACATCGTGATCGTCGACACCGCCGGCCGCCTGGGCATCGACCAGGAGATGATGCAGCAGGCCGCGGACATCCGGGACGCGGTGCGCCCCGACGAGATCCTGTTCGTCGTCGACGCGATGATCGGTCAGGACGCCGTCAACACCGCCGAGGCGTTCCGCGACGGCGTCGGCTTCGACGGCGTGGTGCTCTCCAAGCTCGACGGTGACGCCCGCGGTGGTGCCGCCCTGTCGATCCGGCAGATCACCGGCAAGCCGATCATGTTCGCGTCCAACGGCGAGAAGCTCGACGAGTTCGACGCCTTCCACCCGGACCGGATGGCCTCCCGCATCCTCGACATGGGTGACCTGCTCACCCTGATCGAGCAGGCCGAGAAGACGTTCAGCCAGGAAGAGGCCGCCAAGATGGCCTCCAAGCTGGCGTCGAAGAAGGGCCAGGACTTCACCCTGGACGACTTCCTGGCCCAGATGGAGCAGGTCAGGAAGATGGGCTCCATCTCCAAGCTCCTCGGCATGCTGCCGGGCATGGGCCAGATCAAGGACCAGATCAACAACATCGACGAGCGGGACGTCGATCGCACCGCCGCGATCATCAAGTCGATGACCCCGGGCGAGCGCCAGGACCCGACGATCATCAACGGCTCGCGCCGCGCCCGCATCGCCAAGGGTTCCGGCGTCGAGGTCAGCGCCGTGAAGAACCTGGTCGAGCGGTTCTTCGAGGCCCGCAAGATGATGTCCCGCATGGCCCAGGGCGGCGGCATGCCGGGGATGCCCGGGATGCCGGGCATGGGCGGCGGCCCCGGCCGGCAGAAGAAGCAGCAGAAGAAGACCAAGGGCAAGCAGCGCTCCGGCAACCCGATGAAGCGCAAGCAGCAGGAGCTGGAGGCGGCCCAGCGCCGTGAGGCGGCCGGACAGGGCGGCAACGCCTTCGGGCTGCCGCAGCAGGCCGAGGACTTCGAACTGCCGGATGAGTTCAAGAAGTTCATGGGCTGACCGCACGCAGCAGCCCGTACGCGCACGGGGCGCCCTTCCACCAGGAGGGCGCCCCGCGTCGTTCGCGCAGCACCCGGCTGGGCGTGCCGGTGCCCGGACCGTGTCGTAACGTCCCGATATGACCAACCCTGCGCCGCCGCGCAAGTCGCCCGACCAGCCCTGGCGCACCGAGGGCGCCCCCGAGGAGCCGCCGAAACCGCCCCCCGGCGGACGGCGGCTGCGCGGCGGCTGGTGGCGGCTGGCCCTCACCGCGCTGGTCGTGTACCTGATCGCCAACCTGGTCCTGTCCTACCTGGACGAGGAGACCGAGCCGACGATCTCCTACACGGAGTTCAGCAAGCAGGTCGACACCGGGAACGTCAAGAAGATCTACGCCAAGGGCAACGCGATCCAGGGCCAGCTGAAGAAGGCCCGGGACGACCCCGAGGGCGACGGGACGTACACCAAGTTCAAGACCGAGCGGCCGACCTTCGCGGACGACGGACTCTGGCAGGACCTCACCCGGCACGACGTCACCGTCACCGCCGAGCCGGTCGTCCAGCACCGCAGCTTCCTGGCCAACCTGCTGATCTCGCTCGCGCCGATGCTGCTCCTGGTCGCCGTGTGGATCTTCATCGCGCGGCGGATGCGTGCGGGCCTCGGCGGCGCGGGCGGCATGCTGGGGCGCAAGGCCCCGCCGAAGCCGGTCGAGCTGGAACCGGGGGAGCAGCGCACCACGTTCGCGGACGTGGCCGGCATCGACGAGGTCGAGGGCGAGCTCAACGACGTCGTGGACTTCCTGAAGAACCCCGACGCCTACCGGCGGATGGGCGCCAAGATGCCGCGCGGCGTCCTGCTGGCCGGCCCGCCCGGCACCGGCAAGACCCTGCTCGCGCGGGCCGTCGCCGGGGAGGCCGGGGTGCCGTTCTTCTCCGCCTCGGCCTCGGAGTTCATCGAGATGATCGTCGGCGTCGGCGCCTCCCGCGTCCGGGAGCTGTTCGCCGAGGCCCGCAAGGTCGCCCCGTCGATCATCTTCATCGACGAGATCGACACCATCGGCCGGGCCCGCGGCGGCGGGGCGGGCGTCGGCGGCCACGACGAGCGCGAGCAGACCCTCAACCAGATCCTCACCGAGATGGACGGCTTCTCCGGCTCCGAGGGCGTCATCGTCATCGCCGCCACCAACCGCGCCGACGTCCTCGACCCGGCACTGACCCGCCCCGGCCGCTTCGACCGGGTCGTGCAGGTCTCGCCCCCGGACCGCGGCGGCCGCGAGGCCATCCTGCGCATCCACACCCGCGGCATCCCGCTCGCGGACGACGTCGACCTCGCCCAGGTCGCCCGCACCACCCCGGGCATGACCGGCGCGGAACTGGCCAACCTCGCCAACGAGGCCGCCCTCCTCGCCGTCAAGCGCGACCAGCGGCAGGTCACCCCGGCCGACCTGTCCGACGCCCTGGAGAAGGTGCAGCTCGGCGCCGAGCGCGCGCTGGTCATGCCGTACGAGGAGCGGCGGCGCACCGCCTACCACGAGAGCGGCCACGCGCTGCTCGGCATGCTGCAGCCTGGCGCCGACCCCGTCCGCAAGATCACCATCGTGCCGCGCGGGCGCGCTCTGGGCGTCACGCTGTCCACGCCGGACGCGGACAAGTACGCGTACACCGAGGAGTACCTGCGCGGCCGGATCATCGGCGCCCTCGGCGGCATGGCGGCCGAGCAGGTCGTCTACGGCGTGATCACCACCGGCTCCGAGAGCGACCTGGAGCAGGTCACCCGGATCGCGCGCGGGATGGTCTCCCGCTGGGGCATGAGCGAGCGCGTCGGCCGCCTGTCCGCGCTCCCGGGCGACGCCCAGCAGGCGTACGGCCTGGCCGCCGCCCCGCAGACCCTCGACGCCATCGACGAGGAGATGCGCCGCGTCGTCGACGAGTGCTACGAGGAGGCGCGCCGCGCCCTGCGGGACCACCGCGGCCAACTGGACGCCCTGGCCGAGGCCCTGCTGGAGCGGGAGACGCTGGAGGAGGCCGACGCCTACCGGATCGCCGGTATCGTCCGCACCACCAAGGACGAGCCGTGACGGCGCCCCGCCCCGCGCCGGTGACCCGTCAGGGCACGCGCGCGACGAGGTAGCGGAACACGTTCGGCATCCACACCGTGCCGTCCCGCCGCTGGTACGGGTGCAGCGCCTCGGTCAGCTCCTTGTCGACCTGCGCCGCGTCCGACGCGGCCGTGGCCGCGTCGAACAGCCCCGTCGACAGCAGCCCGCGCACCGCGCTGTCCACGCCCGCGTACCCGAACGGGCAGGCGACCCGCCCGGAGCCGTCGGGAGTGAGGCCCGCCCGCGCGGCGACCCGCTCCAGGTCGTCCCGCAGCGGCGGGCGCCAGCGGGGCGGCTCGTTCTCCCGGGCCGCCGCCCGCAGCACGGCCGTGGTGGCGCAGCGCTCCGGCGGCCCCCAGCCGACCAGCACCACCGCCGCCCCGCGCCGGGCGAGCGGCACCGCCGCGGCCAGCGCGGCGGTGAGCCGCTCCGCGTCACCGGTCAGGGCGCCGATCGGCTCGAACGCCGTCACCAGGGTGTACGCCGGGCTCCGCGCCCCGGCCGCGTCCCCGGGCGCCCCCTGCACGAGCCGTGCGTCCGTCCGCGCGCGGGCCGGCCGCCCCTCGGGCAGCAGCCGTTCACGGGCCAGCGCGAGCCGCTCGGGGGAGGCGGACTCGACACCGGTGAGGGCCGCGCCCCGGGACGCCGCCATCAGCAGGGCGAGTCCGGAACCGCAGCCGAGGCCCAGCACACGCGTGCCGGGGCCCACGTCCAGTCGCTCGTAGACGGCCTCGTAGAGCGGCACCAGCATCCGCTCCTGGATCTCCGACCAGTCACGCGCGCGTGCACCGCGATCCGCGCGGGGCGACGGCCCCGCCTGCGGAAGGTGCTGCCGCACGAGCACAGGTGTCATGGATAAGCGCCCCAATCCGACGAGAGAGAGTCGACAGTTCCAGCCGCCCCGCTCGTCGCCCGGCCCCCGTGCCGTGCGTCAGCGGGTTCCCGTATGCCAGGTAACTCCCCCCTCGCGGCGGCGTCCAGGGGGCGTTGGGGACTGCTTGGGAGTTGCCCATGCCTGTGGCAAGAATTCACATCCCGGCAACGTGGACCCGTACCATCGCGCCATGGCAAAGGCACCCGTTCTCACGCCCCAGGCGGACGACTTCCCCCGCTGGTACCAGGATCTGATCAACAAGGCGGAGCTGGCCGACAACGGCCCGGTGCGCGGCACCATGGTGATCCGACCGTACGGGTACGGGCTGTGGGAGCGGATGCAGGCCGAGATGGACGCCCGCATCAAGGAGACCGGGACCCAGAACGCCTACTTCCCCCTGCTGATCCCCGAGTCCTACCTCACCCGCGAGGCCGACCACGTCGAGGGCTTTGCACCGGAGTTGGCGGTCGTCACGCACGGCGGCGGCAAGGAGCTGGAGGAGCCGGCGGTCGTCCGGCCCACCTCCGAGATGATCATCAACGACTACTTCTCGAAGTGGGTGCAGAGCTACCGCGACCTGCCGCTGCTCATCAACCAGTGGGCGAACGTGGTGCGCTGGGAGCTGCGGCCCCGGCTCTTCCTGCGCACCACGGAGTTCCTGTGGCAGGAGGGCCACACCGCGCACGCCACCCACGAGGACGCGCGCGACTTCGCCTCCCGCATCCATCGCCGGGTGTACGAGGACTTCATGGTGAACGTCCTCGCCATGGACGTCGTGCCCGGCCGCAAGACGGCCCGGGAGCGGTTCGCCGGCGCGATCAACACCCTCACGCTGGAAGGCATGATGGGCGACGGCAAGGCGCTGCAGATGGCCACCAGCCACGAGCTGGGCCAGAACTTCGCCAAGGCGTTCAACACCACGTACCTGTCCCAGGCCGGCACCCAGGAGCTGGTCTGGCAGACCTCTTGGGGCTCGACCACGCGCATGATCGGCGCCCTGGTGATGATGCACGGCGACGACAGCGGACTGCGCGTGCCGCCGCGGCTCGCGCAGGTGCAGGCCGTGGTCCTGGCGATCAAGGGCGACGAGGCGGTTCTGGCCACGGTCCGCGAGCTCGGCGACCGGCTGAAGGCGGCCGGGATCCGCGTCCAGGTCGACGACCGGGTGGACACCCCGTTCGGGCGGCGCGCGGTCGACTGGGAACTCAAGGGCGTGCCCGTGCGCATCGAGATCGGGCCGCGCGACCTGGAGAACGGCACCGCGATGCTGGCCCGCCGCATCCCCGGCGGCAAGGAGGCGGTGTCCCTGGACACGCTCGTCGAGCGGCTGCCGGGCCTGCTGGAGGAGGACCAGGCGCTGCTGCTGACCCAGTCCCGCGAGCGCCGGCTGTCGCGCACCGTCGAGGTCTCCACGATCGAGGAGGCCGTCGAGGCCGCCGCGACCGGCTGGGCCCGCATCCCGTGGGCGGACCTCGGAGCGGAGGGCGAGGCCCGGCTGGCCGAGCAGGGCGTGACCGTCCGGTGCCTGGTCGCCGAGGACGGGTCGGTGCCGCAGTCGGAGGACGCACCCGGTAACGTCGCGGTCGTCGCGCGCGCTTACTGAGGCAGTGGGCCGGGGCGCGAAGCGGCCGGAACTCCTCTTGCGCCCCGGCCCGCCACCCCTCACCCGGCGCGCGCAGACGGCGTACACGCCGGGGCGTACGGCGGACTACGCACCACCTTGTGGTGAGCTGCGAGGCTTCTCCGCAGATCAGCGCACCCGCCCTCGTCAGGACGCATCAGTGGCAACTGACGGGTACGTGCAAATTATTTGGGATGGCCCGGAATAGGAACACAGCGGCACTCCCGCTCGTTGTCATTACGTGAGCACGACACAGACACCACCTGTTCTCGCCGCAGAGCTGGCACAGGCGTGGGCCGACATTCAGCGGCACCACCCCGAACTGCCGGACCTTGCCGCGCCAGAATCCCTGATCGGGGAGTCGTCGTCCGCGTGCGGTCACGAGCTCTCCTTCGAGCGGTTGCTGCACGAGGCAGTGCACGGGATCGCCGCCGCGCGCGGCGTCCGTGACACGTCGCGGGCCGGCCGCTACCACAACCGCAGGTTCCTCGCGATCGCCGAGGAGCTGGGCCTGGACCACCCCGAGGAACCGCACCCCAGCAGCGGTTTCTCGCTGGTCACGCTCAGCCCCGAGGCCAAGCGGCGGTACCGCCCGACCATCGAGCGGCTCCAGCGGGCGCTCAAGGCCCACACCGCGGCCACGTCCTCCGACGCCACCCGCGCCTTCCGCGGCCCGGCCGCGCGGCACGGCTCCTCCGGCGGCGGGGTCCGGGTCAAGGCCGTGTGCGACTGCGGGCGCAACGTCCGGGTCGTCCCCTCGGTCCTGGCCCAGGCGCCGATCGTCTGCGGCGGCTGCGGGAAGCCGTTCCGCATCCCGGAGGTCATCGGCGCGGCCTAGCGCACCGACGCGTCACCGGCATCTCGTGGCTGCCGGTTGCGCGGGGCGCGGGGCGTGCGCGCCCGGTCACCGATCCGTGGTGACCGGCCGCGCGGTTTCCCGCGCCCCGCGGTGCGTCCCCGCGCCCGCCGTCCTCCGCCGTCCCGTGCCCGCCGGGCGCCGCTGCCGCCTGCCCGCCCGCGGGGGCAGCACGGGCGCCCCGGCCCGGAGCGCCCCGCCGGGTGTGGCACAATGGCAAGCTGTACTCGACAGTCGCACAGGACCCCTCTCTCCTCCGGCTGACGCGTCCATCGGGCACTCGGGTACCGCAACCCCACGCGGCAGTTCCGCCGTGCCCAACCACGTCAATTCCAGGAGAACCCACTCCCGTGGCAGTCAAGATCAAGCTGAAGCGTCTGGGCAAGATCCGTTCGCCTCACTACCGCATCGTCGTCGCCGACTCCCGTACCCGCCGTGACGGCCGGGCCATCGAGGAGATCGGCAAGTACCACCCGACGTACCACCCGTCGATCATCGAGGTGGACGCCGACCGCGTGGCGTACTGGCTCGGTGTCGGCGCCCAGCCGACCGAGCCCGTGCTCGCCATCCTGAAGAAGACCGGCGACTGGCAGAAGTTCAAGGGCGAGCCCGCCCCGGCTCCGCTGCTGACCGCCGAGCCGAAGAAGGCGCGTCCGTCGTTCGAGGCCCTGGGCGGCGACGACGAGGGCAAGGGTGAGGCGATCACCCAGAAGAAGAAGGCTGAGAAGAAGGACGAGGCCGCGGCTGAGTCCGAGTCGGCCGAGGCCTGAGCCAGATGCTCGAAGAGGCGCTTGAGCACCTCGTGAAGGGCATCGTCGACAACCCTGACGATGTGCAGGTCGCCTCGCGCGACCTGCGCCGTGGACGTGTGCTCGAGGTCCGGGTCCACCCCGACGACCTCGGCAAGGTGATCGGCCGCAACGGCCGCACCGCACGCGCTCTGCGCACCGTCGTGGGCGCCATCGGTGGCCGCGGCGTCCGCGTCGACCTCGTCGACGTGGACCACGTCCGCTGACGCATTCGCAGCATCGCACCACCGGCCCGGGCCGGGGACGGCTCAGTGCCCTCCCCGGCCCGAGTCGTATGGTCCGCCGCCCGGCTCCTGTTCCGCGCGCGGCGACCGTCCCGACCGTACCGACAGGAGAACACCGACAGTGCAGCTCGTAGTCGCGCGGATCGGCCGCGCCCACGGCATCAAGGGCGAGGTCACCGTCGAGGTACGCACCGACGAGCCCGAGCTGCGGCTCGCCCCCGGGGCCGTCCTGGCCACCGACCCGGCCGGCACCGGGCCGCTCACCATCGCCACCGGCCGCGTCCACAGCGGCCGGCTCCTCCTGCGCTTCGAGGGCGTCGGGGACCGCACCGCCGCCGAGGCCCTGCGCAACACCCTCCTGATCGCCGAGATCGACCCGGAGGAGCTGCCGGAGGGCGAGGACGAGTACTACGACCACCAGCTCATCGACCTCGACGTGGTCACCGAGGACGGCACCGAGGTCGGCCGGATCACCGAGATCTCGCACCTGCCCACCCAGGACCTGTTCATCGTGGAGCGGCCCGACGGCACCGAGGTGATGATCCCCTTCGTCGAGGAGATCGTCACCGGGATCGACCTGGAGGAGCAGCGCGCGGTCATCGCGCCCCCGCCGGGCCTGATCGACGACCGAGCCGAGATCGCCTCCTCCCGGGACGACGCGGGGGACGACCCGAAGGACCTCTCGGGGGACGACGCGGAAGGCACCCCGGGGGACGGGTCGTAATGCGCCTCGACGTCGTCACGATCTTCCCCGAGTACCTCGAACCGCTGAACGTCTCCCTGGTCGGCAAGGCACGCGCGCGCGGACAGCTCGACGTCCACGTCCACGACCTGCGGCGCTGGACCTACGACCGGCACAACACCGTCGACGACACCCCCTACGGCGGCGGCCCCGGCATGGTGATGAAGACCGAGCCCTGGGGCGACGCCCTGGACGCGGTCCTCGCCGACGGCTACGAACGCGGCGCCCACGCGCCCGCGCTCATCGTGCCGACCCCGAGCGGCCGCCCCTTCACCCAGGACCTCGCCGTCGAGCTGTCCGAACGCCCCTGGCTGGTCTTCACCCCGGCCCGCTACGAGGGCATCGACCGGCGCGTCATCGACGAGTACGCGACCCGGATACCGGTGTACGAGGTCTCCATCGGCGACTACGTCCTGGCCGGCGGCGAAGCGGCCGTGCTGGTCGTCACCGAGGCCGTGGCCCGGCTGCTGCCCGGCGTCCTCGGCAACGCCGAGTCGCACCGCGACGACTCCTTCGCACCCGGCGCCATGGCCAGCCTCCTCGAGGGCCCCGTCTACACCAAGCCCCCCGAGTGGCGCGGTCACGGCATCCCGGACGTGCTGCTCAGCGGCCACCACGGGAAGATCGCCCGCTGGCGCCGCGACGAGGCCCTGCGCCGCACCACCGCCCACCGGCCCGACCTGATCGAGCGCTGCACGCCCGCGTCCTTCGACAAGAAGGACCGCGAGATGCTGTCCATCCTCGGCTGGGAACCCGATCCCGCAGGTGAGCCGTACGGCCGATTTTGGCGACGGGCCCCCGGCATGGAAGAATAGGCGGCTGTTGTGCCGTGCACGGTCCGGCGCGCGCCCCTGCCACAGGGGGAGACGACGCCCGCCCCGACCTCACGGCCCCTTTTTCGGACACCCCTAGTTTCCGTTGATGACCTGTGGCATCAGCGAAGAAAGCAGACGACATGGCCCACCTGCTCGACACCGTCGACTCCGCCTCGCTGCGCAGCGACGTCCCGGCGTTCCGCCCGGGTGACACCGTCAACGTCCACGTGCGCGTCATCGAGGGCAACCGCTCCCGTGTGCAGCAGTTCAAGGGCGTCGTGATCCGCCGCCAGGGCTCCGGCGTGCGCGAGACCTTCACGGTCCGCAAGGTCTCCTTCTCCGTCGGCGTGGAGCGCACCTTCCCGGTGCACACCCCGATCGTCGAGAAGATCGAGCTCGTCACCCGCGGTGACGTGCGTCGCGCCAAGCTGTACTACCTCCGTGAGCTGCGCGGCAAGGCCGCGAAGATCAAGGAGAAGCGCGACAACTGAGCGCGTTCGGGAGTCCCCCTCCGGGCCGGATAACATCTGGCCCCGATGGACACCGAAGCACAGCCGACGGAGCGCGACCGCTCCTCCCGCCCCACCCCGCCCGGCCACCCGCCGGACGGCGAGGGACCGGAGGGACGGTCGCGCTTCACGTTGGCGGCGCGGATCACCGACTGGCTCCCGGGCGGCCGCATCAGCCTCACCCTGCTGATCTGCCTGGTCTTCCTGCTGCTCCTCAACACGTTCGTGGCCCAGCCCTTCCAGATCCCCAGCGGATCCATGGAGAACGGATTGAGGATCGGGGACCGCGTTCTCGTAAATAAGTTGGCGTACCGTTTCGGTGCCGCGCCACGCCGCGGCGATGTCGTCGTGTTCGACGGAACGGGGTACTTCGGTGACGCCGACTACGTCAAACGCGTCGTGGGCGTGGGGGGAGACCACGTGGTCTGCTGCGACCAGGAGGGGAGGATCCGGGTGAACGGCCGGTCGGTCGACGAGTCGACGTTCCTCCACCCCGGCGACAGTCCGTCCACGGTGCCCTTCGACGTCGTCGTACCCGACGGCACCCTGTTCGTGCTCGGCGACCACCGCAGCGACTCCCGCGACTCCCGCGACCACCTCGGCTCGCCGGGCGGCGGCATGATCCCGGTCCACGACGTGGTCGGCCGCGTCGACTGGATCGTCTGGCCCGCCGCCCACCTGACCCGCCTGAAGCGCCCGGACGCGTACGCGCGCGTGCCTGCCGCGGGCGGTGCCCATGGGTAACCGCGGCAAGCCGCGCGGCACACCGGGTGACGGGGCGGCCAACCTCCTGCCCACCGGCTCCCGGCGGGCCTCCGGCTCCTCCTCCGGAGGGCGTACGCGCGCGGAGCGCCGCAAGCTCCAGCGCAAGGTCAAGCGCAAGCGCAGGCGCTCCGCCGTCCGGGAGATCCCGCTGCTGGTCGGCGTCGCCGTCCTGATCGCGCTGGTGCTGAAGACGTTCCTGGTGCAGGCGTTCGTGATCCCGTCCGGCTCGATGGAGCAGACGATCCGGATCGGCGACCGGGTCCTCGTCGACAAGTTCACCCCGTGGTTCGGCTCCGAGCCGGAGCGCGGGGACGTCGTCGTGTTCAAGGACCCCGGCGGCTGGCTCCAGGACGAGCAGAGCACCACCAGGAAGAACGACCCCGTGGTGGTCAAGCAGGTCAAGGGGGCCCTGACCTTCATCGGCCTGCTGCCCTCGGACAACGAGAAGGACCTCATCAAACGCGTCGTCGGCGTCGGCGGCGACCACGTCAAGTGCTGTGACACCCAGGGGCGGATCACCGTCAACGGCGTTCCGCTGAACGAGGGGGATTACCTCTATCCGGGCAACGCCCCCTCGAACACGCCGTTCGACGTGACCGTCCCGCAGGGCCGGCTGTGGGTGATGGGCGACCACCGGGCCAACTCGGCCGACTCCCGCTTCCACCAGGACACCGACTACGGCGGCACCGTCTCCCTGGACGAGGTGGTGGGCCGCGCCATGGTCATCGCCTGGCCGCTCGGCCACTGGAACAGTCTCAAGGGACCGCAAACCTTCTCCTCGGTCACCGACTCGGCGGCCTCCGCTGCCGTCCCGGCCCCCCGGCTGTCGCATAGGGTTGCCCCCGACGATCGAAACGGAACGATCCGACTCCCGAGCCCTGCGGAACTCCCGCTCGTTATGGGAGTGGTGGGCCTGCGCCGCGTAGGGAGCAGGCAGCGGCACAGAGTGAGGAGTTGGCGTGGGGGATGTGGCGGTTGGCGCACGGTCCGGACACGACGGCGAGGAGCACCGCGGACGCCCCGTGGAAGCGGCCGACCGGGCTGCGGACGGCGCCGTGACCTCCGGGAATGAGCCCGGCTCGGCCCAGGACGGGCCACCCGGGGAGCAGGCCGGCACCGGCGGCGGACAGGGCGTGGACGGCCCCGACGGCACGGGCAGTGCCGACGGACCCGCGCCGAAGCAGCCCAAGAAGCCGCGCTCCTTCTGGAAGGAGCTGCCGATCCTGATCGGCATCGCGCTGGTCCTGGCGCTGCTGATCAAGACGTTCCTGGTGCAGGCGTTCTCCATCCCGTCCGACTCGATGCAGAACACCCTCCAGCGCGGCGACCGTGTCCTGGTCGACAAGCTGACCCCGTGGTTCGGCTCCGAGCCCGAGCGCGGCGAGGTCATCGTCTTCCACGACCCGGACAACTGGCTCGCCGGCGAGCCCACCCCCGAGCCGAACGCCCTGCAGACCTTCCTCAGCTGGATCGGCCTGATGCCCTCCGCCGAGGAGAAGGACCTGATCAAGCGGGTCATCGGCGTCGGCGGAGACACCGTCGCGTGCAGCGGCACCGGCCCGCTCACCGTCAATGGCAAGGCGCTGAACGAGCCTTACGTGTACCCCGGCAACACCCCGTGCAGCCAGGACGACCAGGGCGGCCAGTTCACCGTGAAGATCCCCAAGGGCTACGTCTGGGTGATGGGCGACCACCGCCAGAACTCGCGGGACTCGCGGTACAACCAGTCCGACCGCCACCACGGCATGGTCCCGGTCGACGAGGTCGTGGGCCGCGCCGTCGTCAAGGCCTGGCCGATCAACCGCTGGGGCACCCTGCCGGTCCCGGACACCTTCGACCAGAACGGCCTCGACGCCCGCTCGGCCGCCGTCACCGTCGCGCCGGAGGGCCTCGCGCTCGTCGGTGTCGTACCGGTCGCCCTGTGGCGCCGCCGGCGGGCCACCGCGGCGGCGACGGCCGGACCGACCACGTCGTCCGCGCCCCGCTAGGGGGTGTCTTGTCGATCGGGCCGGATCAGGGAGCGGCGTCTGGTGCCGTGCATCGCAAGGCGGAGGAGGGAGTCGATGCGGAGCATCGGGGACCGACGACAACGCGGCGAGGCGCGGTGCCAGGCGCCGCGAGCCCGGCCTGATCGGCAAGACACCCCCTAGAGGCCGACCCGCACCTCAGCGCCCTGGCAAACCCTTTCCCAAGCTTGGGACCCCGGCGGCCGGCGAGGGGCTGACCCCGTTCGGTACCGCCGGGTAGGGTGCGGACCCATGGGTGGCGAGAGCACGACACGAACGGCCCCGCACGGCGGCGGCACCACGGCGGGCCCGGTGGGCGGCCGGACCGGACAGCGCCTGTCCGGGCTGGCCATGGCGCTGGGCCTGGTGCTGTTCCTCGGCGGCTTCGCCTGGGGAGCGGTGGTCTACCGGCCGTACACCGTGCCCACCAGCTCGATGTCCCCGACCATCAACGCCGGGGCCCGGGTCCTGGCCCAGCGGATCGACGGCGGCGAGGTGCGCCGCGGTGACGTGGTGGTCTTCCACGACAAGAGCTGGGTCACCAACGCCGACGTGGTCAAGCGGGTCGTCGCCGTCGGCGGCGACACCGTCGCCTGCTGCACGAACGGCAAGCTCACCGTCAACGGCAAGCAGATCGACGAGCCGTACCTGCCCGAGGGCAGCCTCGCGGAGATCACGGACTTCCCCACCGTGAAGGTGCCCGCGGGCCGTCTCTTCCTGCTCGGCGACGAGCGCCAGGGTTCCCTGGACTCCACCGCCCACCTCTCCGACGCCGCCCAGGGCACGGTCGCCCGCGGCGCGGTCAGCGCGCGCGTGGACGCCGTCGTCTATCCCATGGACGGCATGCTGAAGCGCCCCACCGGCTTCCAGGCCCTGGGCACCCTCTCGCAGCCGGGGCCGCTGCGCCTGATCCTCACGCTGATCGTCGTCGGGGCGGTCCTCGTCCTGGGCGGCGGCGCGTACGGCCCGATCGCCAAGCGCGCGTCCGGCCGCCGCGGGGCGCGACCGGCGACGGGGGCGGCCGGTGGCCGCTGAGACGTCCGGTGCCGGTGCTGCCGGTGCCGGCGCGAGTGCCGGTGCCGCCGTCCCAACGGACGGTTACGAGGGCGGGCTGCGCCGGGTCGCCCGGGTGGTCCTGCTGGACCCCGACGACCGCATCCTGCTGCTGCACGGGCACGAGCCGGACGACCCGGCCGACGACTGGTGGTTCACGCCCGGCGGCGGCGTCGAGGGCGACGAGACCCGTGAGGCGGCCGCGGTGCGGGAACTCGCCGAGGAGACGGGCATCACCGACGTCGACCTCGGCCCGGTGCTGTGGCGGCGCCGGTGCTCGTTCCCGTTCGCGGGCCGCCGCTGGGACCAGGACGAGTGGTACTACCTGGCCCGTACGACGACCACGGCGACCCGCGCCCAGGCCCTGACGGAACTGGAACGGCGCAGCGTCGCCGGAGCGAGGTGGTGGACCTGTGCGGAACTGACCCGGACGCATGAGACGGTGTATCCGACCAGACTCGCCGAGCTGTTGCGCAGGCTGCTCGACGAAGGTCCCCCGGCCGGCCCGGTGACCCTTGACACGGAAATCGTCTAGGGGTCCGCGGTGCTGGCGCACAATGGGGGGATCGCACGGCTGAAGGGGAACATGCCATGAGCGCCGAGGACCTCGAGAAGTACGAGACCGAGATGGAGCTGAAGCTCTACCGGGAGTACCGCGATGTCGTCGGTCTGTTCAAATACGTGATCGAGACCGAGCGGCGTTTCTACCTGACCAACGACTACGAGATGCAGGTGCACTCGGTCCAGGGTGAGGTGTTCTTCGAGGTGTCGATGGCGGACGCGTGGGTGTGGGACATGTACCGGCCGGCCCGGTTCGTGAAGCAGGTGCGGGTCCTCACGTTCAAGGACGTGAACATCGAGGAGCTCAACAAGAGCGACCTGGAGCTCCCGAGCGGGTGACGGGGTTTTCCACAACCGCTGAGTAGTCCCCGGAGATCAACTCCGCGGGGCGCCGTGCGTGACGGTGGGCACCGGAGGTGGTGCCGACATGAACGCACGCAGTGCACTCGGCAGGTACGGCGAGACGCTGGCCGCACGACGGCTGGTGGAGGCCGGGATGACGGTCCTGGAGCGCAACTGGCGCTGGGGCAGGACCGGAGAGATCGACATCGTCGCCCGGGACGGCGACGTACTGGTCGTCTGCGAGGTGAAGACCCGCAGGAGCGGTGCGTACGAACACCCGATGGCCGCGGTGACCCCGGAGAAGGCGCAGCGCCTGCGGGGCCTGGCCGAGGGCTGGATCCACGCCCACGGCGGCGCCCCGCCGGGCGGCGTCCGCATCGACCTGGTGGGCGTCGTCCTGCCGGACCGCGGCGCGCCCGTCGTCGAGCACGTGCGGGGGGTGGCCTGACATGGGGTTCGCACGGACGTGTTCGGTGGCCCTGGTGGGCGTGGAGGGCGTGGTCGTCGAGGTCCAGGCCGACCTGGAACCGGGAGTGGCCGCCTTCACCCTGGTCGGCCTGCCGGACAAGAGCCTGACGGAGAGCCGCGACCGGGTCCGGGCCGCGGTGGTCAACTCGGGCGGCGAATGGCCCCAGAAGAAGCTCACCGTCGGACTCAGCCCCGCCTCGGTCCCCAAGGCCGGCAGCGGGTTCGACCTGGCGGTGGCGTGCGCCGTGCTCGGGGCCGCCGAGCGGATCGACCCCCGGGTGCTCGCCGACATCGTGATGATCGGCGAGCTGGGGCTCGACGGCCGGGTGCGCCCGGTGCGGGGCATCCTGCCCGCGGTCCTGGCGGCCGCCGAGGCCGGGTACGAACAGGTCGTGGTGCCCGAGTGCGCGGCCGCCGAGGCCTCGCTGGTGCCGGGTGTGTCCGTGCTCGGGGTGCGCAGCCTGCGCCAGCTGATCGCGGTCCTCGCGGACGAGCCCGTCCCCGAGGAGGCACCGGACGAGCAGGGCCGCCCGGACCCGCTGCTGGCCGGCCTGCGCGTGCCGGGCACGGGCGCGGCCACCGGCATGCACAGCATGGGCGCGGCCCAGCACGACCCGGGCCACGACCTGTCCGACGTGGTCGGCCAGATCTCGGCGCGGACGGCGGTGGAGGTCTCCGCGGCCGGCGGCCACCACCTGTTCCTGGAGGGCCCGCCCGGCGCCGGCAAGACCATGCTCGCCGAGCGCCTGCCGGCCGTCCTGCCCCGGCTGTCCGGCCAGGAGTCCCTGGAGGTCACCGCCGTGCACTCGGTGGCCGGGCTACTGCCGCCGGGCAAGCCGCTGATCGACGTGGCGCCCTACTGCGCCCCGCACCACTCGGCCACCATGCAGGCACTCGTCGGGGGCGGCCCCTCGATCGCCCGCCCCGGCGCGGTGTCCTTGGCGCACCGGGGCGTGCTCTTCCTCGACGAAACTCCGGAGTTCAACAGCCAGGCCCTGGACGCGCTCCGCCAGCCCTTGGAGTCCGGGCACGTGGTGATCGCCCGGAGCGCGGGGGTGGTGCGCTTCCCCGCCCGGTTCCTGATGGTGCTGGCCGCCAATCCCTGCCCGTGCGGCCGCTTCTCCCAGCGGGACTCCCTGTGCGAGTGCCCGCCGTCGGCGATCCGGCGCTACCAGGCGAGGCTGTCCGGGCCCCTGCTCGACCGGGTCGACCTGCGCGTGGAGGTCGACCCCGTCAGCCGCGCCGAGCTGGCGCACCGGGGCCCCGGCGGCGAGTCCACGGCGGTCGTCGCGACCCGCGTCCACGCGGCACGCGAACGGGCTGCGGCCCGGCTGGCCGGGACACCGTGGCGGACCAACAGCGAAGTGCCCGGACGGGAGCTGCGCACCCGCTGGCACGCCGCGCGGGGCGCGATGGACGAGGCCGAGCGGAACCTGGAGCGGGGCGTGCTCACCGCCCGGGGGCTCGACCGGGTGCTGCGCGTCGCCTGGACCGTCGCCGACCTGGTCGGACACGACCGGCCCGACGCGACGGACGTGGCGCTGGCTCTGCAACTGCGCACCGGGGTGCCGCGCGGCGTGCCCATGGCCATCGGGGCCCTGACGTGAGCGGCCCGGGCGCCCCGGACGACGAGCGCGCGGCCCGGGTCTTCCTCGGGCGGGTGATCGAGCCCGGCGACGAGGTCGCGGGGCGGTGGGTCCGGGAGACCGGGGCACCAGGGGCCGTGCGGCAACTGCTGCGGGGCGCGGACGAGGACGCGCCGACCGGGGTGAGCGAGCGGCGGTGGGCCGGGCTGCGGGCCCGGGCCGGCGCGGCCGACCCGGCCCGCGACCTCGCCCTGGCCGACGCCGCCGGCCTGCGGTTCGTGTGCCCCGGCGACACCGAGTGGCCCGGCACGCTCGACGACCTCGGGGACGCCCGGCCGCTCGGCCTGTGGGTGCGGGGCAGCCCCCACCTGCGGATGTGGGCGCTGCGCTCCGTCGCCGTCGTCGGCGCCCGCGCCTGCACCGAGTACGGCGCCCACATGGCCACCGCCCTCGCCGCCGGCCTCGCCGAGCGCGGCTGGGTCGTCGTCTCCGGCGGGGCCTACGGCGTCGACGGCGCCGCCCACCGGGGTGCGCTCGGCGCCGACGGCGCCACCGTCGCCGTCCTCGCCTGCGGCGTCGACCGGCCCTACCCGCGCGGCCACACCGGGCTGATCAACAGGATCGCGGAACAGGGCCTGGTCGTCGGCGAGCTGCCGCCAGGGGAGCATCCGACGCCGAGCCGGTTCGTGCTGCGCAACCGGGTCATCGCCGCCCTGACCCGGGGCACCGTGGTCGTCGAGGCCGCCCACCGCAGCGGCTCGCTCGTCACCGCGCGGGCCGCCCGGCGCCTCGGCCGGCACACCATGGGCGTCCCGGGCCCGGCGACCAGTGCCCTGTCCGCCGGGGTGCACGAACTGCTGCGCGGGGAGGCCGTCCTGGTCACCGACGCGGCGGAAGTCGTCGAACTGGTCGGTGACATGGGCGAGCTGGCCCCCGAGCGGCGCGGCCCCGTGCTGCCGCGCGACCTGCTGGACCCCGCCGCCCGCCGCGTCCTGGCCGCCCTGCCCGGCCGACGGGCCGCCCCGGCGGACGAGGTCGCCCGGGGCGCGCAGACCACCGAGGACGACGCGGTCGCGCGGCTCTACGAGCTCAAGGCGCTGGGCTACGTCGAACGACTGGGCGACGGCTGGAAGTTGACACGCCAGGCGGTGCTCTCCGTTCGACCGGGTCCGCGTCAGCCCTGACCCGTCCGGTTCGGCCGTCCGGGGGAACGCGTAACGCCTTGGGAATTCCGGCAGTTGACGCGGCCCCCCGGGCGGACCGCGGGCCGCCGTGCCCCGCCAGGACGCGTGGAGGAACGTATCTGCGCATGGATCGGCACCCGCTCTTCGCTCATTGCGACGCTCCAGTCACGCTACGCTCACGTGGATTCCGACGTAGAACACAGACCGGCAACTCCACGGCAGAACGGCACAAGGCGACGAATGCCCCAGCACACCTCCGGGTCCGACCGGGCGGCGATCCCCCCAGCCGCCCGCGACGGTGGCAGCGTGCGGCCGCCCGCCCCCTCGACGCTCGACGAGCTGTGGCGGTCGTACAAGGCGACGGGCGACGAACGGCTGCGGGAACAACTGATCCTGCACTACTCGCCCCTGGTGAAATACGTGGCGGGCCGCGTCAGCGTGGGCCTGCCGCCCAACGTCGAGCAGGCGGACTTCGTCTCCTCCGGGGTGTTCGGGCTGATCGACGCGATCGAGAAGTTCGACGTCGAACGCGAGATCAAGTTCGAGACCTACGCCATCACCCGGATCCGCGGCGCCATGATCGACGAACTGCGGGCCCTGGACTGGATCCCCCGCTCCGTGCGGCAGAAGGCCCGCAACGTCGAGCGCGCCTACGCGACCCTTGAGGCGCGGCTGAGACGGACCCCGTCGGAGATCGAGGTCGCCGCCGAGCTGGGCATCGCGGTCGACGAACTGCACGCCGTGTTCAGCCAGTTGTCGCTCGCCAACGTGGTCGCCCTCGACGAGCTGCTGCACGTCGGCGGCGAGGGCGGCGACGGGCTGAGCTTCATGGACACCCTCGAGGACACCGCCGCGGACAACCCCGTCGAGGTGGCCGAGGACCGCGAGCTGCGCCGCTTCCTGGCGCGGGCGATCAACACCCTGCCCGACCGGGAGAAGACCGTGGTCACCCTCTACTACTACGAGGGCCTCACCCTCGCCGAGATCGGCAACGTCCTGGGCGTGACCGAGAGCCGGGTCAGCCAGATCCACACCAAGTCGGTGCTCCAGCTGCGCGCGAAGCTGGCGAGCTTCGGCCGGTGAGCCCCGTCCGGTGAGACCCCCCGCACCGTGGCCGGTCCCCTGCGGCACTCCCGTCGCGGCAGGCGCGTCCGTACAGTGGTCGAGTGCCAAGGATTCGAGCGGCCTCCGTGGCCGAGCACCGGTCGATGCAGCGAGCCGCCCTGCTGGACGCGGCCCGCACCCTGTTGTCCGAGGGCGGCACGGACGCGCTGACCTTCCCGGCCCTCGCCGAGCGGACGGGGCTCGCGCGCTCCTCCGTCTACGAGTACTTCCGGTCGCGGGCCGCGGTCGTCGAGGAACTGTGCGAGGTCGACTTCCCCGTCTGGGCGGCGGAGGTCGCCGCGGCCATGGCCGCGGCGGACGGCCCCGGGGACCAGGTCGAGGCGTACGTGCGCAAGCAGCTGGAACTGGTCGGCGACCGGCGCCACCGGGCGGTCGTGGCGATCTCGGCCAGCGAGCTGGACGCCGGTGCCCGGGAGAAGATCCGCGCCGCGCACGGCGGTCTCGTCTCGATGATCGTCGACGCCCTGACCGGGCTCGGCCACGCGGAACCCAGGCTGGCCGCGATGCTGGTCCAGGGCGTCGTGGACGCCGCGGTACGCCGCATCGAGCTCGGCGCGGCGGAGGAACCCGGGGTCGTGGCGGAGGCGGCGGTCAGCATGGTGCTGCGGGGCGTACGGGGCTGAGCCCCGTCCGGCAGCGGTACTCCCCACACCGGCAGCAACCTCGACGGTCCCCGCCTCAACAGCCACGGCGGCAGCAGGGACAGCGGATCCAGGTAGCTCTCGCCCTTCAGCAGACCCCAGTGCACGCACGTGCGCGCACAGTGGGAGCCCGTCGGCTCCACCGTGCCGATCACCTCGCCCGCCGCCACGCGCGCACCCTGCGGGACCGAGGCCCGTACCGGCTCGTACGTCGTGCGCAGGTCGGTCCCCGCCAGCTCGACCGACACCACCCCCCTCCCGGCGACCAGGCCCGCGAAGGCCACCCGTCCCGCCGCCACCGCCCGTACCGGAGCGCCGGCCGGCGCCGCCAGGTCCACCCCGCGGTGACCCCGGGCGTACGGCGTCGCCGGCGGGTCCCAGCCGCGCACCACGGCGGGACGCGTGCCCACGGGCCAGGAGCGGCCGATCACCGGGACCGGGGGTGACGGGACCGGTGGGGGAGCGGGCGACGGGGTGACGTCCGCCCGCGCGAGCACCGGCGACGTCACCACCGACGTCACCACCGACATCAGCAACAGGCAGACCACCAGCACCGCCCCCGGCACCACCCGCCCCACACCGGTCCCCGGGCCGGCCCGCAGCCCCGCCCGGCCCCCCGCACCTCGCATCGCTCGCATGCCCCCACCGTCCCCCGCACGTGCTGATCATGCCGGGTGCTGTGGACGAACCCCCCGCTTGTGGACAGCGGCGTCACCCGGGCCCCCGTCGGTCCCGTACACTTCTTCTGGCGATCCGGGTCACCGGGTCGACTTCGCACGCCCCGACACCGGGCCGCCCAGCGGTCGGTGCCAGCGCCTCTCGGTCCTTTGCGGCAAGGCGCGACGCGGGCGTCAGGCGCGACGGCCGGCCGGCCGACGCGGCACAACCGAGAAACTCGAGGAGATACGGCCATGGCCGTCGTCACGATGCGGGAGCTGCTGGAGAGCGGCGTCCACTTCGGTCACCAGACCCGTCGTTGGAACCCGAAGATGAAGCGGTTCATCTTCACGGAGCGCAACGGCATCTACATCATCGACCTGCTCCAGTCGCTGTCGTACATCGACCGCGCCTACGAGTTCGTCAAGGAGACCGTCGCCCACGGCGGCACGGTCATGTTCGTCGGCACCAAGAAGCAGGCGCAGGAGGCCATCGCCGAGCAGGCCACCCGCGTCGGCATGCCCTACGTCAACCAGCGCTGGCTGGGCGGCATGCTCACCAACTTCTCGACCGTCTACAAGCGCCTGCAGCGCCTCAAGGAGCTCGAGCAGATCGACTTCGAGGACGTGGCCGCCTCCGGCCTCACCAAGAAGGAGCTGCTGGTCCTCTCCCGCGAGAAGGCCAAGCTGGAGAAGACCCTCGGCGGTATCCGCGAGATGTCCAAGGTGCCCAGCGCCGTCTGGATCGTGGACACCAAGAAGGAGCACATCGCGGTCGGTGAGGCCCGGAAGCTCAACATCCCGGTCGTCGCGATCCTCGACACCAACTGCGACCCCGACGAGGTCGACTACAAGATCCCGGGCAACGACGACGCGATCCGCTCCGTCACCCTGCTCACCCGCGTGATCGCCGACGCCGTCGCCGAGGGCCTCATCTCCCGCAGCGGTGTCGCCACCGAGGGCAAGGGCGAGAAGGCCGCGGGCGAGCCGCTGGCCGAGTGGGAGCGTGACCTGCTCGAGGGCGGCGAGAAGAAGGCCGACTCCGAGGAGGCCGCTCCGGCCGCCGAGGCCGCGCCCGCCGCTGAGGCCGCCGAGGCCGAGGCTGCTCCGGCCGAGGCCGCTCCCGCCGAGGCCCCCGCGGCCGAGGGCGAGAAGGCCGCCGAGGGCGACCAGGCCTGATTCGACAGCGTCAGAGGTGACGGCGGGGGCGGTGACACTCACTCCGCCCCCGCCGTTCACCCGTAGGTCGGCGGCGCGTCACGGCCCTCGCGCTCCATGGGGGCCGTAGACCCCGCAGATCTCCGAATCCGCAGACTTCGAGAAAGACTCACAGACTCATGGCGAACTACACCGCCGCCGACGTCAAGAAGCTCCGCGAGCTCACCGGCGCCGGCATGATGGACTGCAAGAAGGCGCTGGACGAGGCCGAGGGCAACGTCGAGAAGGCCGTCGAGGCGCTCCGCATCAAGGGCCAGAAGGGCGTCGCCAAGCGCGAGGGCCGCTCCGCCGAGAACGGCGCCGTGGTTTCGATCATCGCCGACGACAACTCCTCCGGCGTCGTCGTCGAGCTGAAGTGCGAGACGGACTTCGTCGCCAAGGGTGACAAGTTCCAGGCCGTGGCCAACACCATCGCCGAGCACATCGCCAAGACGTCCCCGGCCGACCTCGAGGCGCTGCTCGCCTCCGAGATCGAGCCCGGCAAGACCGTCCAGGCGTACGTGGACGAGGCCAACGCCAACCTCGGCGAGAAGATCGTCCTGGACCGCTTCGCGCAGTTCGCCGACGGCTACGTCACCGCCTACATGCACCGCACCATGCCCGACCTGCCCCCGCAGATCGGTGTCCTGGTCGAGCTGGACAAGCCGAACGCCGAGGTCGCCAAGGGCGTCGCGCAGCACATCGCCGCGTTCGCTCCGAAGTACCTCGCCAAGGAGGACGTGCCGGCCGACGTCGTCGAGTCGGAGCGTCGCATCGCCGAGGAGACCACCCGCGCCGAGGGCAAGCCCGAGGCCGCGATCGCCAAGATCGTCGAGGGTCGCGTCAACGGCTTCTTCAAGGACGCGACGCTGCTCGGTCAGCCGTACGCGCTCGACAACAAGAAGTCCGTCCAGAAGGTCCTGGACGAGGCCGGTGTCACCCTGAAGCGCTTCGCGCGCATCAAGGTCGGCATCTGAGTCCGTACCGCGACGGACGCCCGGCCCCGATAGGGTCGGCATCAGTCGGCCCTGTCGCCGGCGGATGCCATCACCCGGGCGCGTGACGGACGACAGCAGATCTGACGAGGAGGCCATTGCCGCGCAGGGGTTGCGAACGACACCCGACCGGCAATGGCCTTCCTCGTATGTGCACCACGTGAAAGAGGCGGGATCTCCCATGACCACCAAGGCCCAGAAGAGCGACGACGGCAAAGTACACGGCCGGTTCCTGCTGAAGCTGTCCGGAGAGGCGTTCTCCGGTGGTGGGGGCCTCGGCGTCGACCCCGACGTGGTGCACAAGATCGCCCGGGAGATCGCGGCCGTGGTGCGCGACGGCGCGGAGATCGCGGTCGTCATCGGCGGCGGCAACTTCTTCCGCGGGGCCGAGCTCCAGCAGCGCGGCATGGACCGCGCCCGTTCGGACTACATGGGCATGCTCGGCACGGTCATGAACTGCCTCGCCCTCCAGGACTTCCTGGAGAAGGAGGGCATCGACAGCCGCGTGCAGACCGCCATCACCATGGGCCAGGTCGCCGAGCCGTACATCCCGCTGCGCGCCGTGCGCCACCTGGAGAAGGGCCGCGTGGTCATCTTCGGCGCCGGTATGGGCATGCCGTACTTCTCCACCGACACCACCGCCGCCCAGCGCGCCCTCGAGATCGACGCCGAGGCGCTGCTCATGGGCAAGAACGGCGTCGACGGGGTCTACGACTCCGACCCCAAGACCAACCCCGACGCCGTGAAGTTCGACGCCCTCGGCTACGGCGAGGTCATCACCCGCGACCTGAAGGTCGCCGACGCCACCGCCATCACGCTGTGCCGCGACAACAAGCTGCCGATCCTCGTCTTCGAGCTTCTGGCCGAGGGCAATATCGCCCGCGCCGTCAAGGGTGAGAAGATCGGCACGCTGGTGGGCGAGCAGACCAGCCAGGGCTGATCACCCCGGCCGGGGGATGGACAATGTCCCACCGGTCGGGAAACGTGCAGAAGAAGACGCGACGCAGCCGGCCGCCGCCCCCGCAAGGAACCGCAGCCGGGCCTACTCAAGACACGCAGGAGCAAGTGGTGATCGAAGAGACCCTCCTCGAGGCCGAGGAGAAGATGGAGAAGGCCGTCGTGGTCGCCAAGGAGGACTTCGCCGCGATCCGCACCGGCCGTGCGCACCCGGCGATGTTCAACAAGATCGTGGCCGACTACTACGGTGCGCCGACGCCGATCAACCAGCTGGCTTCGTTCTCCGTGCCGGAGCCGCGCATGGCGGTCGTGACGCCGTTCGACAAGAGCGCGCTGCGCAACATCGAGCAGGCCATCCGCGACTCCGACCTGGGCGTCAACCCGAGCAACGACGGCAACATCATCCGAGTGGTGTTCCCCGAGCTCACCGAGGAGCGCCGCCGCGAGTACATCAAGGTCGCCAAGGGCAAGGGCGAGGACGCCAAGGTGTCCATCCGCTCCGTCCGCCGCAAGGCCAAGGACGCCATCGACAAGCTGATCAAGGACGGCGAGGTCGGCGAGGACGAGGGCCGCCGTGCGGAGAAGGAACTCGACGACACCACGGCGAAGTACGTCACGCAGGTGGACGAGCTCCTCAAGCACAAGGAAGCCGAGTTGCTCGAGGTCTGATGAACGACTCTTCCTGGGGGGCGCCGCCGCAGGCCGGGCAGGCCGGGTACTGGGGGCCCACCGAGCGTGGACCGGTCCCGGGGGCTGCCCCGGCGGGTCCCGCGTACGATGCGCCCGAGGCGCAGCAGACTCGCCCCATGCCCATCGTGCCCGACGGACCCGCGTACGGCGGAGACCAGGATGACGACCGGGGGGCCGCTCGGACGGGCGGCCCCTTGTTCCGGGACGAGGACCACGGCGCGTTCCCGGGCGGGAACGGCGCCGGGTTCCCGTCCGGGGACCACGGCCGGTTCCCGGACGAGCGGTACGGCGGCCGGTCCGGGGCCCCGTCGGCCCAGCCGCACGCGACGCCGCAGCACGACTCGTCGTACGTGCCGCAGAATCCGGAGCCCATGCCCGCCGCCCAGCCGCAGCCGCAGCCGGCGCCCGCGCCCGCCCCGCCGAAGAAGAGCGCGGGCCGGGACCTGGGCGCGGCCATAGGGGTCGGCGTCGGCCTCGGCGTGGTGATCGTCGCGTCGCTGTTCGTCGTCAAGGCCGTCTTCGTGGGCGTCGTCGCGGTCGCCGTGGTCGTCGGCCTGTGGGAGCTGACCAGCAGGCTCCAGGAGCGCAAGCAGATCAAGGCGCCGCTGGTGCCGCTCGCGGTGGGCGGCGCGGCGATGGTCGTCGCCGGCTACGTGCGCGGGGCGGAGGGCGCCTGGGTCGCGATGGCGCTGACCGCGCTGGCGGTGCTGGTCTGGCGGATGACGGAACCGCCCGAGGGCTACCTCAAGGACGTCACGGCGGGCGTCTTCGCCGCGTTCTACGTGCCGTTCCTGGCGACCTTCGTCGCGATGATGCTGACCGCCGACGACGGACCGTGGCGGGTGCTGACGTTCCTGCTGCTCACGGTCGTCAGCGACACCGGGGCGTACGCCGTCGGGTGGCGCTTCGGCACCCACAAGCTCGCCCCGCGGATCAGCCCCGGCAAGACCCGCGAGGGCCTGCTCGGCGCCGTGTCCTTCGCGATGGTCGCGGGCGCGCTGTGCCTGCAGTTCCTGATCGACGACGGCACCTGGTGGCAGGGCCTGCTGCTCGGGCTCGCGGTCGCGGCCAGCGCCACGCTGGGCGACCTCGGCGAGTCGATGATCAAGCGGGACCTGGGCATCAAGGACATGGGCACGCTGCTGCCGGGCCACGGCGGCATCATGGACCGCCTGGACTCGCTGCTGCCGACGGCTCCGGTGGTGTGGCTGCTGCTGGTGCTCTTCGTCGGCTCCGGCTGACCCGCCTGACCCCGCGCGACGGGCCCTCGTCCTCCTCGGGACGGGGGCCCGTCGCCGTTGCCCCGGGATGACGACCCGGGGCCCCGGTGGGACGATTCCGCTGTAGGCCCGCACAGGGGGACCGCCCGGAAAGGGGCGCCATGTCCGGCTTCCGTGAAGAGATCGACCTCGACTGCCGCCCGGCGGACGTGTGGGCGTACGTCATCGACCCGCGCCACCTGCCGGAGTGGCAGGCGAGCGCGGTGGCCGCCCGGCAGCTCGACGACGGCCCGTTCGGCCTCGGCTCCCGGGTCCGCGTCACCCGGCACGTCGGGAGCCGGCAGGTGCTGACGACGATGGAGTGCACCCAGTACGAGCCGTTCCGCGAGTGGACGGTGCGGGGCGTGGACGGCCCGGTCAGGGGCCGCTTCCACGGCGAGATCACCCCGCTGGACGAGGGCCGCCGCACCCGCCTGACAATGACCCTCGACTTCCAGGGCCGCGGCCTGGGCAAGGTCCTCGTCCCCCTGGTCGTCCGCCCTCAGGTGCGCAAGGAGTTCCGGCGGAACGAGGAGCTGCTGCGGCAACGGCTGGAGCACGGGGCGGCCTAGGACCTGTCGTTTGGATCATTCCGGCGTCGCGGGGCCCGGCACGCGCATCTGCGGCGTTGTCGTCGGTTGGCGACGCTCCGCGTCGCCGCTCTCCTCCGCCTTGCAGCTGCACGCGCCGGACCCCGCTCGGGTCGGCGTCAAGGCGCCGTGGGCCGGGCCGGACTGATCCAAACGACAGGCCCTAGCCCGGAACCGGGCCGGCCGCCACCGGGCGGGTGGTGGGTACGTCACCACCCCAGGACGCCGACGAGGTCGGAGCGGGCCATTCGCGGGGCAGCGCCGGTCATGGCACCTTCTTCTCCTGGTGGTCCTCGAATGCGGGTGGAGTGGCCCACGACCCGTAGCCCGGTGCCTTCGCGCCGGACGGGTGGGCACCGATCGCCCGCCACAACAGTCCCTCGGTGTAGGCGGCGGGGGAGACGACGAACGGGGGCGAGGACCGGTCTCCCTCGGCCCGGCTGCCCTCCGGGACGGCGGGCGTCGCTTCGCTGCCTTCCGGGACGGCGGGCTTGCCTCCGCTGCGCCCGGGTGCCGTCCAGGCCGCCACGTCCAGGCGTCCCGCCTGCTCCGGGCGGTACCAGACGCCGACGTACCAGAGCTTGATGATGCTCTTCACGGCGGGATCGGCGGGGCCGGCGGGGTCGGCGGGATCGGCGGAGGGATCGGACGCCATCGCCGCCTGGAGCCCCTCCGGCCCCAGCCGTTGCACGGCCGTCCTGTGGTAGTCCTCCGCCTGACCGGTTCCCCACAGGTCGAACTCGCTGAACCCGGTCACCGTGGCGGAGAACTTCACGAAAGCGCGCAGCTCGGTCTCCGTGCTCGTTTCCTGCGTCATGGTCCTGCCTCCTTCGACGCTAGCGGATCTCGAATGTCGGGCCGGCGTGCGCCCCTGGATGCCCGGTGAGCGGATTGCGGATGAGCAGGTTCATGCGGTCGCGCATGCGGAACATCTCCCAGACCGCTTTGAGCAGGAGGTCGGGCTGACCGTTGTAGGCCAGGTTGATGCCGGTCAGGAAGGTGGCGTAGAACTGGTTGAACTCCCTGGCCGCCGCCTCGACCTCCGGGTCCTGCGTGAGCTCCTCCACCTTGAGGTCCGGCTTCACCGGATAGACGGCATCCCAGTCGACGCTCAGAGTCGGGCCGGAGGGCTCGCCCGGATCGTCGCCCTTCTGGTAGTACCGCCCTTTCTCCAGCTGCTCGAACCTGTAGTAGTGGGCGAGTTCGTCCTGGCTGTCGTAGATGCCGCCGTACAGCCCTTCGCCCTGCTCCGCGACGAGGGTGAGCGCCGCGATCGCGGTGTCGCGGCCGGTCACCTTGATCACGTCCCCGCCACCGGAGTAGAAGTACTCCGGGGTCACCTGGCGGGCGGGGTCGCCGGTGAAGATCGTTTTCCCTGCCTTGCGGGCCTGGTCCTCCAAGTGGTTGATGCCCCGGATGATCTCCTCGTAGAACTCGCCGATGCTCAGGAAGCGCTCGGTGGGTTCGCCGGGGACGAGGCCGAGGACCGTCGCGGACTCCTCGAGCTCCGCCAGCTTCTCCTGTGGCGGTGGAGCGCCGTCGGACGTGACTCCCAGGGCCGCCCAGTCCATCGGGACGAACCTGTCTTGCTCGGTCGCTGCCGGCGCGGGCTTCTCGATCTTCAGGAAGGTGTCGAGGGCTGCGCGCGAGAACGGGCGGAGGTGCACCTTGAAGTAGTCGGGACCGCACGGCAGGTACGCCGGATAGTCCGGCACGAAGCCCCGCTTGGTGAGGTCCGGCGTCCCGCCCACGGCGTTGAGGACGTTCGCGACCAGGGTGAGGTGCAGCATCTCCTCGACGGCCACGACCCTGATGACGTGCCAGGCGTCCGAGTTCTTCCCCGGGTGTAAGGAGTAGAGCGCGGTCAGGTAGGGCGGCAGCGTCGCGTGCTCCAGCTGGAGCCCCTTGGAGAGGTAGTCGTGGAGCTGCTCGATGGTCTGGATCTTGCAGTCCTGAGCAGGCTCTGATCCTGAAGAAACGGACATGTTTCCCCAATCGTGCGGGATGGGCGATGGGCAGTGGGCCATGGGCAGTGGGCGATGGGCGGCGGCGCAGGCGATGAGCGGCGGCGCGGGCCATGGGCGGACGGTGTCGTGTTCGACCCGCCGATCCGTGAGCCGTCTAGCTGCTGTGGACGGTGACCGGTGCCTTCGCGGCGCGCAGGTAGGTGGCGATGTGGCCCGCACTGCGGATGGCGAGCGCCGCCATGGTCAGGCTGATGTTGGACGTCCCGATCGAGGGCAGGCTGCCGGGGCCGACGAGGTAGAGGTTGTCGTGGTCCCACGAGTGCTGGGTGTGGTCGACCACGGAGTTCGCCGGGTCGGTCCCCATGATGTGGGTGCCCGCCAGGTGGTTGCCGCCGACGATGTTGTACCACTGGCCGTCGTGCTCGACGGCGCTCGGACGGTCCCGGTGGTACACGGTCCTGTCCTCGGCGCCGAGCCTCTCGAAGATCTCGGTCGCGAGCTTGCGGGCGAACGCGGCGCCCCGCATGGTGTAGGACGGGATCTTGAGCGACACGACCGGCTTCAGGTTGCCGAGGGCGTCCTTGTACCGCTCGTCCACGGTGACCCGGTTGCTCCTCTCGGGCAGCAGGTCGATCATGAAGGCCAGCAGCAGCTGCCGGGAGATCTGGTTGCCGAGTGTCCTGCGCAACTCCGGCCCGTGCAGACCCCGCTGGTCGACGAGTTCGACCAGATCCGTGTAGGGCGAGCCGGTCGCCCATCCCCACCCGTCGTTGTGGATGTCCACGCCGAACCCGGCCTGGGTCCCGCGGAACCGCCCGCCGCGCAGGTCGGTGATCCCGCTCGTGCAGGACGTGCCCCGCATCGTGCCGGCCGGCTTGGGCAGCAGCCCCCATGACAGCAGGTACGCGTGGTCCATCAGGTTGCAGCCGATCAGCCGGCTGCGGCTCATGCGCTGCATGTCGGAGGCCAGCATGAGCCGGGCGTTCTCGATGGCGTGCGCGCAGAGGATGTAGACGGTGCCCTTCACCGTGTACGTCTCGTAGCTGTTGGACTCGAGCGAGTGGTAGTTCTTGACGGTGATCCCGGTCACCCGCCGGTCGTGCTCGTCGATCTCGACCTTGGACGCGACGGCCTGCGTGACGATCTTGACGTTGCCCCTGCGGAGCGCCTTGGTCAGCGTCTTTCCCGCGTGGTACTTGGCCTGCACGGGGCAGATCGGGACGCAGTTGGTGTTGCCCTGGCAGCGCTCACCCTCCTCCACCTGGTTCGTGCTCACCGCGCCGACCGGGACGAAGCCCTTGCCGCCGTCGTACGCGGGGTTGGGCACGCCGTTGCGGGCCTGCGGGAAGGTGCGTACCCGGAGCGTGTACTCGTCGTCCGCCAGGCTGACCCGCATGCCGTCCACGCCCCGGGCGACCGTCTGGTCGAGGTACGACGGCGGCATGCGGTGCATCGGGAACACGTATCCCTCGGGGAAGTGCATCCCGAGATAGCTCTGCTCCTCGACCTCGGCGGACACGCCCAGTTCGGCCTCGGCCTGCCGGTAGTACGGCTCCAGGTCGTCGTAGCTGAGCGGCCAGTTCAGGCCCTGGCCGTACTTGGTGCGCAGATCGAAGTCCTCGGGCAGCATGCGCAGCGCTTTTCCCTCCCAGTGCATGGAGGTGCCGCCGAGGACGCGGGTGAACGTGGTGTCCGAGCAGTACTCGTCCTCCTGCACGAGGTAGAAGTCGTCGCGGGGGGTGTCCGGACGCACCGGCATGGTGTCGGTGCTCCTGGGCATCCGGGCGTTCGGGTTGAACGGGTACGGGGACTGGTTGTCCTTGACCGTCGCGCCGTAGAACCGCGACAGGTACGACTCGTACTCGGCGAGGTCCAGGTCCTTGCCGGGGCCGGCTTCGAGGATCAGCACCCGGTGGCCCGCCCGGCCCAGTTGCTCGGCGATGATGGAACCCGCCATGCCGCCACCGACGACGACGGCGTCCCACTCGCCCTGTGCAGCCTCCGCGGCGCTGGTCTCCGTGGCGGCACCGGCCGGGAAGATCACCGGGTCCGTGTGGTCGTAAGGCGTCATTGCTCCTCCTTCTCGGGATATGGGCACCCACCGGTGCCGTGGCTGTGGCCGTCGGGGCCGGCCTGCGGTCGGCTCAGCGGAGGAGGGCGATGCGGATGGCTCGTTCGACGTGGGCGGCGGTGTTGGCGTGGCCCCCGGCGTTGGGGTGGACCAGGGTGACGCGCTTGTCGAGGGGAGCGCAGTTCAGCGGCGTACCGGGGAGCCTGGCGGGCCAGTAAGCCGCGGCGTCGCCGCAGATGCCCTCGACCCACTTGGTGCCGGCGGGCTGACAGGCGTCGTGGCCCACGCTGGAGGAGTAGACGTCGACGTAGCGGTCGCCGAAGAACGACGTGACGCGCTGGATGGTGCTGTTGAGCGACTTGAGGACGTGGTCGCGGAGCCAGTCGATGTCGGCGTGCTTGATCGCGCCGAGCTCGGTGAGGGAGAGCCGGTTGCACTCACTGCCCTCGTCCGGCAGGACTGCCGGGTAGCCGACGGTGATCACCTGGGCGTTCGGTGCGGCCTCGTGGACCTTGGCCAGCATCTGCACGTACTCGTCCTGGACCCGGGCGAGTTTGTCGTGGATGTTCTCCTCCCCCTCGGGGGGACTGGTGTAGTACTCGCGGCAGGACTTGCCGAGGTTCCCGCCCAGTTCGAGGCACTTGAGGAGCATGCCGCCGAAGGGGAGGCTGTTGCCGCCGACGCCGATGGTGACGACGTCCGTCCCGTCGTTGAGCCCGGCTCGCACGACCTGAGTGTCCACGGCCGGCCAGCCGTCGGCGGGTGGCTGGACCGGGCTGATCGGCGTCTGCCGGGTGTCGGCGATCTCGGTGATGGTGGCGTTGCCGCAGCTGACGTTGGTCAGGTGGACGGGCCGGCCCGGCGGGAACTCGTTCAGCTCCCGCTCGACCACACCCGGGTAGGCGCCGCTGGTGCGGTCACAGCCGTCCCGCGACGCAACTCCGAGCGGGGGCAGCGGCTCCCCGACGAAGACGCCGGCGGTGTACGAGTCGCCCAGCGCGGCCCACTCGTACTGATCGGCGGCGGAGGCCGAGCCCTGAGGCGCCATCGCGGACACCGCCAGGGTCAAGCCCACGGCCAGTGCTGCCGCGCGCGGACGGGCGCCGGAGCGCCGCACCGCAGCCCCGCCGCGGGTCGGCGGAACCCGTAAGACGAGGGCCGCCAGTCGGCCCCTGAACTTCGCATGCATCGCTGTTCCCCTCTCACGCTACGCAGTCACATGACTACGCTCCGAAGCTAACCGAGGGGATGCGACCGGCAGTTGGTGAACCGGGTAAACCACCCGAGGGCCTTCACCTGAAGCCCGACACCGCCGGTGAGTGCGCGGGTAGCCGACCTCGGGCAGCGCCGGGAACGTGACGAGAGTCGTCCGGGGTGACAGCCGCAGGTCACTCCATTGGATCTGCGACACTGGATGCATCATGCCCAAGCCCGGAGAACTGGCAGTACCCGGGCAGCAATAAGCCCCCTACCAGCGCGTTCGGCGCGGATAGGGGGCCTTGTTCAGGCTACTGGGCCGTCTCTGGGCCGTCAGGCTCGCGCGGGGCCGGGAGAAGCACCCGATCCACGGCCTTCCTCGTACGCTCCTGGCTCGATGGCATCAGGTGCGCGTACACCCGCAGCGTCAGTCCGGGGTCGGCGTGCCCTAGGTACTCGCTCACGGCCTTGATGCTCTCGCCGGCATCCAGCAGTACCGAGGCGTAGAAGTGCCTCAGCGCGTGCATGCCGTGCTCCCGAGCGGACTCGTACTTGCCGTCGGCTCCGGCCGCCGAGATCAGTCCGGCCGCCGCAAGAGCGGGCTTCCACTCCTGGACGTTGAAGTTGCTGCGCCAGACGAGTCCGCTTGCGGTGTTCGTGAACAGGAGACGGGCGGAGACCTTCGGGCCGTCCGGCTTGCGCCACGGCAAGGTGATCTCGACGGGCTTGAAGGCGTCCATGTGGGCCCGCAGGGACTCGGCCACCGTGGGCGGCAAGGGTACGTCCCGCTCCTTGTTGCACTTCGGAGGAGCGAATACGGCCTTCCCTCGGATCAGCTTCACCTGCCGGACGACCCGGATGATGCCGCCGTCGAAGTCGAGCGCATCCTCAGCCAGTCCCACGATCTCCCCCTGACGGAGTCCGCACCCGGCACCCACGTCCACCATGGGCCCGTAGCGCTGGGGGAGTGCCGCGCGGACCGCACGGACCTGAGCAGGCAGCCACGGCACAACCCGGCGTTGCTCGGCGGCCGGCGGACGAACGGACTTCGCGGAGCACGGGTTGCGGGGCAACAGCCCGTCGTCGACCGCCGCACTGAGCACGGCACGTACGTCGCCGTAGATGTTCCGCGCATAGCCGCCGCTCACGGCCGGATCGTTCTCCAGCGCGCTCACCAGCGCACGAATGTGCTCTGGGCGGAACGAGTCCAGCGGCCGGGAGCCGATCAGGCGAAACGCGTGCAGGCGTAACCGCTGCTCGACGACGACCTGACTGGCAGGGTCGATGCCGTGAGTCTTGAGCCACTTTTCGGCGTAGCTCTTGAAGGTGATCCGAGCGGCACGCGGGTCGATGTACCGACCGCGCGACATGTCCGACGCGATGTCGGTGAGCCACTGCTCGGCGAGGCGCTTCTGTCGGTCCGGGAAGCTCTTGGACTTCTCGGTGCCGTCAGGGCCGATGTACCGAGCGCGGTAACGCATGCCAGCGCCGTATCGGTCTGTCTTGACCTTGACGGGCTTGCCGTCCGGACCGGTCTCTGTCCTGTACCAGCGGTCTTGGATGTGCCCCGCCATCAGGCAGCCTCATCAATCCGTGAATCGACCCAGGCGCGCACGTCGGTCGGGTCGAAGCGGAGGTGCCGGCCGACGCGGAAGCCGCGGGGGCCGGTGCGCTTGCGGCGCCACTGGTAGACGGTCTCGACGCTGGGGAGCTCGAACATCTCGACCAGGTCCTCAGGGGTCAAGAACCGGTTCGGCAGCTCTGAGGCCATGGTCAGCACTCCCTTTCGTCGGCGAGTTGGTCGCGTAGGGCTTCGCGGGCGGTTTCGCGGTTGAGCTGGAGGTCGCGGGCGATGGTGGCGGCGAGGACAGATTCACCGGGGGTGTGGCCGTGCCCGGCGTACTGCCAGTCGGCGAGGACGAGGACGGTGTCCGGCTCTGCGTCCTCGAGGCCGAGGGCGGCCTGTTCCTGGGCGGCGCGGTAGTCGGCGCGTGTCTGGCGGAGTTCGCTGAGCGTGGTCGAGTAGCGGCGGGACTTGGTGGAGAAGTGGCCGCGGAAGCCGAGCATGTGAGCCCAGGCCCACAGCCGCCGGTCCGGGTAGAGCGGGTCGAGGGTCTTGCAGGCTTCGATCAGGCGGCGGGTGTGGTCGGGGACCTGGTGGCGGTCGAGCTCGGCCAGCTCGCCGATGCGGCGGTCCAGGGTGCCGGTGTTCTCGGCCGCTTTGGTCGCGTACTTGGCGACGTAGGAGGCGACAGCCTGCTCGGTGATGTCGGAGCCGTCCCCGAACGCCTTCACGGGGCGGATGTCGAGCTGGGTGCCCCAGCGGAAGGTGCGGGCCGGTTGGTCCACGGCGGCCGGGACGGAGACCGAGGTGTAGGAGTGCGCCGCAGCTGCACGGATCGCGTCGGCGAGCAGGTCGACGGTCGCCCAGGTTGGGGGAGGAGTGTCCGGGCCGTCCGGTCCGTCGAGTCGGATCACGGCATGGAAGTGCAGAGCGCCCCGTTTCTGGAACTCGGCGACCTTGCCGTACGACAGCCGGGCACGCTCTTTCAGCTCGCGTTGGGTGAGGCCGGCGCGGGCGGCGATCTCGCGGCGGAGCCGGTTGGTGAAGCGTTGCCAGAGCTGTCCGGCGTGGTTGTTGAACAGCACCGCGCCTGCGTAGTCGTAGGTGTCCGGGTCGAGAGCGGTGCCCAGCTCCGGGGCGTCGGGAGTGTGGCGAGTGCCGCAGCGGCAGACGCCGCGATCGGGACGGTTGTGGACCGGGCCGAAGGAGGGTGCGGTGAGAGTGGCGAAGACCCGGGGGTGATCGCGGACGGTGGCGGGGATGTCGCGGCGGTCGTCACCGGCGAGGCCCGCGCGGATGAGGTGGTAGGTGTCGCCCGCGTAGGTCCAGGCACAGGAGGGGCAGCGGGAGGCACGCCGGTTGCCGCAGGCGAGGCGGAGACGGCCGCCCGGCTCGCCCTCGGTCGAGTAGTGGTGCAGGGTCTCGCCGGTGGTCTTGTCCTTGTGCACGACCCAGCCGGTCAGGTGGATGGGGTCGGCGCAGCCGCCGGTGCGGCGGATCTGTTCTTCCCAGCGGTGGTAGTCGGAAGCAGAAGCCACCCTCAGCAGGTCGCCGAGGGTGGCCGGGTCGAGCAGCGTCTCAGGCACCAGCGCCCTCCCGGACGCGGCGGGCGGTGACGGTGCCGGTGCCGTGGCAGACCGGGCAGTGAGCGGTGATGGTGCGCAGGTGCCCGCGCAGGTCACGGCCGCCGATGGTGACGGCGACGGAGGCGAAGCCGTCGCAGGCCGGGCAGATGCGCGACGCGGGCGGGGTGTGCTGAGTCATGATGGTGGTTCCTTTCGATTGCGGTTGGAAGGAACGGCCCCGGGTGGCGGCGTGCTTGGCGGCTTGTGCGCCACCCGGCGGCCGGTCAGCGAGAGAGGCGCGAGCCCCGGCGACCACGGCCCTTGGCCGCGTACATGGCCGCGTCGGCGGCGGCGAGGGCATCGGTCAGCAGCGGCACCGGCAGCTCGGCGAGGCGGCAGACGCCGACCGACGCGGCCAGCGGCAGCGAAACGCCGTTGTAGGGCAGCGGCCGGTGGAGTGCGGTGGTGAGCGCGTCTAGGTCGACGGCGGCCAGGCCCTGGACGACGGCGACGAACTCGTCCCCGCCCAGGCGTCCGGCGGTGCCGCGACGGCCGCACCAGGTGCGCAGGCGGTCGGCGGTAGCGATGAGCGCTGCGTCCCCGGCGGCGTGGCCGTGGGTGTCGTTGAGGGCCTTGAAGTGGTCGAGGTCGACCAGGAGGACGGCGGCGGCCGGGTGCCGGCGGATGCAGTGTTCGGCGCGAGCGGTCCATCCGGCGCGGGTGTGCAGACCGGTCAGCGGGTCACGGCGGGCGGCGGCGAGCCGGTGGGTGAGGAAGCCCCCGTGCACGGCCCAGCCCAGTAATGGCACCAGGGCGGCGGCTATCTGCAGGTCCATGAGCGTTCCCTTCGGTGACGGCGGTTGGCGAGGTACGGGTCCCGGAGGCGGCGGCGTGCTTGGCGGCTTGTGCGTCGCCACCGGGACCGGTCAGCGGCGGTGCTGGGAGGCCAGCAGCGAGCGCAGGACGACGGCGCAGACGGCGACCGAGGCGGCGGTGATGGCGACGGCCAGGAGCATGGAGACCAGGACGGCGCCGACGACCAGGACCACGGCGCTACCGCCGCCGACCAGGGCGAGCGCGGTGCCGGGGGTGAGCTGGACCGTGGGCCGAGCGGGGCCAGCGACCGGGGCCGGGGTGGGCGGCGAAACCGAGGTGCCCGGGGTGATGGTGGTCGGCTCCACCACGGTGGGAGGGGTGACCGTGCCGGTGGGCTGGGGCATGGTCGGGAGCTTGGGCCGGAACATGGGCGGATCTCCTTACTTGACGGCGGTGTCGATGACCGGTGCCAGGAGGCTGTCGGCGAGGAGGTAGCCGCCGAGCAGCAGCACCAGGACCAGCCAGAGCGGCGGGCGGATGAGCTTGACGCCGAGCCAGCCGACGACGACCAGGGCGAACCAGAGGGGAACATCCATGGGGTGACCTCCTAGCGGACCTTGCAGCGGTGGGTGCGGGCGGCGAGCTGGGCGGCGGACTGGCTGGAGTAGTCGGCGGACCAGCCGCAGCCGTCAGAGCTGCACACGGCGGCGTGTTTGGTGGTGCCGTTGCGGTCGCGGTGGGTGCCGATCTGCACCGGGCCGATCCGCATCACGGAGTGGAAGAAGTCGCGGGCGGGCATGACGGAGTCTCCTCTCGGGTCAGGTGAGCTGGGCGGCGATGGCGTCCGCGAGCTGGGGCGGGACGCCGAGGCGGGCGCGGAGGGTGTCGGTGTCGATCCGGGAGCCGGTGCGCTGCTGGTGGTCGGCGGCGACCTTGCGGGCGTGGTCGACCAGCGCGGCCGGGACCGGCACCACCGGACGGGGCTTCGCGGTGGGCAGCGCCGGGGCTTCCTCAGCCGGCGGGACGGCAGCGGCTTGAGGCTCCGGGTCCGGCTCAGCGGCGGTGACCGGTTCGGGCTCATGCTCCGGGTCCGGGGCGGAGGGTGCCGGCGCTTCCGGCTCCTGCCGAGTGGGTGAGTGGGCGAGGAGGGTGCCGCCCATGAAGGCCAGGGCGGGCCAGGCGGCGACGAGGATGCGCAGCCAGGCCGGGACGTCGTTCAGGTCGAGGAGTCCGGCGGTGGCGACGTTCGCGCCGAGCGAGGCGACCAGGGCGATGAGGAACCAGCACCAGGCGAGCCGGGACGGCCCGTCCGTACGCAGTCGACGCCAGGCGGCGACCAGGAGCAGGTCGACCGAGACCGGGTAGGCCCAAGCCTTCCAGCCGTCCTGTCCGGCAGCGGCGGCGAGGTCGTGCAGGTGCGCGAAGGACAGCGCCCCGGCGATGACGGCCTGGACCAGGACGGCGTCGACGCGGAGGCGGGCCATCACGGCTGCCCTCCCGGGTATTGGGGGCCGTCGCTGGGGTCGTAGCCGGGCGGGAAGACGCCGGGCGGGGGGTTGGGAAGGGAGACGGCCAGGGACGGGCCGATGGCGTCAACGAAGGCGCGGTCGGCGCCGAAGGTGTGGGCGTACAGGGCCAGGGCGCCGAGCAGCTGCACCGTGCGGTTGAAGTCCTCGCGGGTGTCCACGGGGTCACCTCCGGTTTCTGGCATGGCAGGGGTAGGGACTTGGCGTGAGGAGCGGTCGCGCCGACCGATCAGGGGGTGTGGCTCAGGCAGCGGCCGGGGCGGACTCGACTGCCGGGGCCGGAACCGGTGTGAGGGTGCCGAGCGCGGGCCGAAACGGGGCGAGGGCGGGAAGGTCCGGGGTCAGGTCGGCGTGCCGGTTGCAGATGTTCACGGCCTGCCGCAGCGAGGTGTGCGGGGCGCGGATGCGGGCCCAGCCGCCGGTCGAGTCGCCGGTGATGGCGATGCCGGGGGTGTCGGTGGGGATCTGGATTGCGGCGAGGACGGCGTCCGGGGCAATGTCGCCGAGGGCCATGTTCGCCGAGGATTCGTCGTTGACGCGGTGGGCGGTGCGGCCGGTGAGCTGTGCACGGAGCATGGTGATGCCCTTGCCGAGTTCGGAGCCGAAGCGCTGCCCGCAGATCTCCAGGTAGATGCCGGCCGCGCGGCCGAGCTGGGCGAGCCGTGCCAGGGCAGTGATGATGCGGTCCCGCCGCTTCTCCTCCTCCTTGGTCGCGAAGAGGGCGAGTTCGGCGACCTCGTCGACCAGGACCACGATGGGCACCGGCCGCAGGTGTTCGGGCAGGTCCCAGATGTCGGCGGCGATCTCCGCATCCGGCACGTCAGCGGTGATCCGCTGCTCGGCCCGGATGAGCTGGTAGACGTCCTCCATGTGGGACACCAGCGCGTCGAGGAGTTCAGCGGCGGTGTCGGGGTTGTCGGCAAGCGCGGAGAACCGGCGGGCCAGCGGGAACAGCTCGACACCCTGCTTGCAGTCGATGCCGACCAAGGCGACGTGCTGCGGCGCGAGGGCGGCGACGAGGTTGCGCTGATAGACCGACTTCCCGGACTCCGTAGCCCCGAGGGTGAGCGCGTGGGGCACGGCTCGGTAGTCGCGGTAGTGGACGGCCCCATCCTCGCGCATGGCGACCGGGACCCGCATCGGTCGGGTGTCGACCAGGGCGGGCATCTGCACGCGCTTGAGCACGTCGTAGCCGGTCATGCGCAGCTCGACGACGCCCGAGCGCAGCTCACGGGAGGTGACCCCGTACATGGCGAACGAGTGTCGCAGCCGGTCGCACGAGGCAGCTACGTCGAAGGCGTCCTGACCGGGGCGGAGCTTGAGCCGGAGCACCAGGCCGGTCCGGGTCACTCGGACCCGGAGGATGCGCGGGGCACGGGGGCTGGGAACGGGGCGGTTCGTCATCCGGGCCAGGGCCAGGCACCAGCGAGGGGCCGGGACGGTGAGGCCGCAGGCGTCCATGACCGAGCCGTACCGGACCAGGACCCGCAGCGCGGCGAGGGTGACCCCGAAGGTCAGCCAGTACCAGGCGGGGCGCCGCCACCGCAGGAGACCCGCAGCGGCGACGACCAGCACCAGGGCGACGATCAGCCACGTCATGGCTCAGGCCGCCTTCGAGGCCGAGTCCGCAGCGGTCAGCGAGGTCACCGCGACCGCGCGGAAGGCGATGCCGTGCCGCTTCTGGCCGTTGAACTCGTTCTCCCACGGCGAGGCGACCAGGCCGGTCAGGACCACCGGGGTGCCCATGTCCAGGTCCTCGGAGACGCCGGACTGCGGAACGGTGAGCTTGAGGATCTCCACCTCGTCGGGCGTGGAGAACATGACCTCCACGACCATCAGGGTGGCACCGTCCTTGTCCGTGGCGATCTCACCGGTACGGCGGTCCTTCACCTTGGGCTGCGGGGCCTTGGCGACCATCACGGTGGCGTTGGCGGTGTCCACGGGGATCTGACGCATCGTCTTGTCTCCTGTTGCTGTGAAGTGTTGACCGACATCCCGTCGGTGAGATCAGGAGACCGTGAGAAGGGGTGGACGCATCACCGCCCGTATGGACGTTTGGGGACGTCTGAGATACCGTCAAAACGTCCCTAGCCGTCCGAGTGAAGGGCACGTCATGGCGAACGAGCGTCTGCGCGCGGCGATTTCAGCGAAGGGCGAGACGATCCAGTCCGTTGCCGAGCACGTCGGAGTGGACCCCAAGAGCGTCGAGCGGTGGATCACTACCGGCCGCACTCCGCACCGCGGGCACCGCTGGAAGGCGGCGAGCTTCCTCGGAGTCGACGAGGTCTACCTCTGGCCGTCCGTGGAGAAGCAGGCGGAGAAGGCCAGCACGTCCGAGCTGATCACGTACTACCCGCACCGTGGCGCGGTGCCCGCCCCGCTCTGGTCATCCCTGATCGAGAAGGCGACGGACCAGGTCGACATCCTCGTGTACGCCGGCCTCTTCCTCTTCGACAGCAATCCGGACCTGCCCGACCAGCTGGCCGAGAAGGCGAAGGCCGGCGCCCAGGTCCGCATCCTGCTCGGAGATCCCGACTCCGAGGCGGTCCGCCAGCGCGGCGAAGAGGAGGGCATCGGTGGTGACCTGGCCGCACGTGCCCGGATCACCCGGCGCTACCTCGAGCCCGCCATGTCGACGCCCGGCGTCGAAGTCCGGCTGCACGACACGATCCTCTACAACTCGATCTACCGGTTCGACGAGGACGTTCTCGTGAACCCGCACGTCCTCGGAGCTCCCGCCGGTCAGAACCCGGTGATGCACTTCCGGTACCTCCCCGGAGCGCGAACCTTCCGGCACTACATGCGGAGCTTCGACTATGCATGGGAGCAGGGCCGGGAGGCGTAACAGGCTCCGGACGTGCAACGCTGAACACATGGCCCGTGTCGACTACTTCAACGATCCCAATGCCCCGAAGGCGAACAGCCTCGTCCCCTCCGTGACCGCCGTGGCACGCAACGAGGCCGGAGAGGTCTTGCTGATCCACAAGACCGACAACGACCTCTGGGCCTTGCCCGGTGGCGGCGTCGACCTGGGCGAGTCGGCCCCAGACGCAGCCGTGCGCGAGACGAAGGAAGAGACCGGCTTCGACGTGGAGGTGACCGGCCTCGTCGGCATCTACACCAACCCAGGCCACGTCATGGCGTACGACGACGGAGAGGTCCGCCAGCAGTTCTCGATCTGCTTCCATGCCCGCATCACCGGCGGCGAGCTGCGGACGAGCAGCGAGAGCAAGGAAGTGGCCTTCGTCGACCCGAGCAAGCTGGACGAGCTGAACATTCACCCGTCGATGCGCATGCGGATCGAGCACGGCCTGGCCGACCGGGCGGAGCCCTACATCGGCTGATGCACCATGCGGTCGCGAGTCCGCTCGACAGCGCCCCGGAGGTACGGCCGCGCCTTGCTGATCGCGTTGTGCACCTCGCTGCCCGGCTCGTAACGGACCAGGATCTCGTCGATCCGGGTGTCGAAGTCGAAGGACTGCCCGGCGGGGCCGGTCGTCATATCAGCGAAGATCAGAGCGTCCAGGACCGGGGAGTCTTCCCGCTCGTAGACGGCCAGCTCTGCCGAGAGCCCGCGTTGCTCTGCCTCATACACGGCCCCGGAGTGATGAGCGACCAGCCGCACCAGGCGTGCCGGCGCACCCAGCGATTCGAGGTGCCGAGCACCGTCGAGGGGATGGAAGCCGGTGTCACGCAGCTCGGGCGCGTAGCCGATGTCATGCAGCCACGCGGCAGCGACGAGGAGATCCCGGTCCGCTTCGGACACAGCCGCGGAAGCCTCACGAGCCCGAGCGGCCACGGCCTGAGTGTGCAGCCAGCGGTTCCCGAGCGGAGGGAGCAGGGACTCGGCGAGTTCGGCCGCTCCCTGGGGCGTGTCCAGTGCAGAAGGCATGCATGGAACGTTAGCCGAGGCGAGCAGCGAGCCGACAGGCCACGATCGGGGCGGTTGCCGATCATGGGTGCGGTAAGACTTTCCCTACTTCATCAAGGCCCGCGCACGGCGCGGGCGCGCGCCGCCTCTGCGGCGCGGCCTGCCTCCTGTCTCCGCCCCGGCTGGCCGCGCCCGGCGGCGCGCTCGGCGGCTGCGGGCATGAAGGTGGGAGACACCCTCTGTGGCTGGGGCGGTCGGCTCCACGGCTTTAGGCAGCCACTTTGGGGCGAGCCTCTAAGATCATGGCCCCAACGTCGTGCTTTAACGGGCAGGTCCACAGACTGCCCGACGCGCCGGAAGCTTACGGGGCCATGATCACTCGCCCCAAAGCAGCTCCAGCCCAAAGCCGCTCCGCCGCCCTGGAAGTACATACTTCTGCTTCGACGGGGCCACTACATAGCGTTACTTATCACACCTTTTTCGCGTGCCTCAGCGACGTAATCAGCCGTGCTGACGTGCATTACCTTTTCGTTCTCATCGCGTTTAAACCAGTAAAACCAAGATGGAATAACAGGGTTGGTCTGACGAAAAGAACAGATTTGATCCTGGAGTTCTCGACATGAGGCTAGTTTGGGCGGCCTGCGTCGACTCATGGAGTCATCCCAAATCTGTGCCGCGCGCCGCTCCGAGGCCTCTTTTGCGTCAGTGAATTCTTTATTCTTCAGTGCCATTTCAATGATCTCTTTCATTGCCGGAATGAGCGGCGCAAAGATCGCCGTCGCCGAGTCGGCAAAGGAAAGCTTAAGAAATGCTGACGCCAGGCAGGCCATACCAAAGAGAAGGACACCGAGACCGACGAGCGTGGCACTCCATCGCCGGTGATCGGAAGCGCCCCACGCAAGATTGCTGCGCTGACTCACAAGAACGTCGAGAGGGTACGGAAGATCTTCGGTGTCGCTATACCAATTTTCTAGCTTTTTGGGCTTGTGCCTTGCTGCTGCCTCTGCGATGGTTGCGTTCGATGGTCGATCAATTAGTGTCACATTCCAGGGGAGATCGAACACGTAGGTATCGAATTCCTCTTGCACGGACGCCGCCTGCTTGCTTTTTCGTTTCTCCCGTGAAGCTCCCAGAATACTCACAAAAAGTAGGATCACGGCGACGCAGACACCAAGTGCCTGTCTGGCAGGTGGGAGCGCCAGAGACAGCACCGCACCTGATAGACCCCCACCGATGATGAGGGATGTTCTCAAGTTGTGCAGCTGCTTGGCGTCCTCGTAGAGTTGCCGCTGCGCGGCGAGGAGTCGCAGCGGTCTCTCTTCATTCTGACGCGCCATGATCTTCCTTGGCGGCGTAGACGGCGTCATTACATCTCCTAGCTACCCGTAGGTCGGAAAGTTCTGGCCGAAGACGGACTTCCATCCCCGGATGGCCGCCGCCTGATCTTTGGCCGGGCCCGCAGTGGCATACCAAGCGTTTAGAGCGGCCGAGTGTGCCCCATTTACTGCCTGCTGGATTTTATAAGCACGATCGGGTGTGAGGTACTGGCTTACATCATTTCCGTCGTTCCAGCAACTGTAGATCGAACTTTTTGCCTGGCTGAACCACTGCAATACTGACCAGTCGTATTCTTTCCAGTCTGTAGAAGTCTGTAGTGCGATTACCTCGATATGGTAGCTCTGCAGTCTGACGCTCTGTCGTCGGTTCCAGTCTTTGATGAACTTAATTACCTGTCGAAATTTTGGGCCGTGGTCGGCTGATTTTTGAGAAACCTTGCTGGCATGGTTTCTCGGTTTAGTCTCAAGCCATACCTCCCTGTTCATGTCAGGGATCTCATAGTGCGTTACTTGACCGGCGTCGTTGACGTACCTGACGGCAGGCACCACATCGATATTTGGCCAAGACTGGAACTTTATTGTCACTGCCTGTCCATTGCGCCGGACGTTTCCGGCCCCCGGACCAAGGGCGCGCTTGACATTAGACAGGACCGTGGATGGCAGGCGGCCTTTGATGTGTTTCTCGTAGTGCAGTACGGCCATAATGTCGAGGTCGGCATAACCTTTCAGTGCGGTGAACCGAGGAATCGATCCCATAGTGAAAGCGTCGAGAACGGTGAATGACGTTCCCAGCTGTCTCAACACCCAATCTTTTCGGGTGTTTGCAGTGGTTCGGTGATCGCCGGGGAGATTAATGTTCTGATGAAATTCAGAGAATGCGGAATCGACAGTCCATGCCATACGTGCAGACTAGTCGATCACTCGTCCGAGCTATTGGAGGATCGTACGATCTCTACGTCATGTGCTGACTTGGTGGCTATCGCATCTGCTGGGCGTCATGCAGCGCTGTTGGCAGAGTGACGGACAAGCTCAGGAACGGTCGAGTGTGCTGTTCTGAGAAACGAGCGTGTGCGGCCACGTCCTGGCCAGATCGACCCTTGTGCGCCCTTCTTGCGCGTGTCACACAGTTCAGGGGTCGGCCTGGAGAGGGGAGCACTGTATGCCGGTGTTGGGTGGCTACCCGGTAGGGCCCTCGGCCTGGGCCGTCGAGCGGTTTGGGCGGAATGCCGGCGCGCTTGCTGCTGCGGTTCCGGTGCAGCTGGCCACGGCGCACGCGAAGGCTCATGCTGCGCACCTTGCTGCGGGGCTGAAGAAGCGGAGTCCGTACGGTGTCGCCCTGGCAGGCCTGGTGCGCGAGCACCTGGCGGAGACGGCACGTGAGCTGGGGGAAGCCGTACGAGACGTACGCGGATACGAGTACGCAGTGATCAACGATCACGCACTCTTCCCCTTCCGCTACGCCGACAGGCCCAGGCCACTGGACCGGGCCCGGCTGCCCGCCAACGCGTCGCCCACGCGGCAACGGCTGTTCCGGGCGCACGGGCCGCAGCCTCCGGAGACCCTGTTCGACATCGATGAGGACCTGTTGACCGAGGAGTACCTGGGGCTGCACGAAGCGTTCGAGGAGCTGGGAGCTTCCACCAGGCTCGTCTGTGTGTTCTTCACGGCTGACGCCGAGCATGGCATCCATGCCATTCACTGGGGTGACGCCCATCTCGAACCCGATCGCACCTTCACATGGCCGTACAGGGAACAGCTCCCGGTCGCTCCAGCGCAGACGGAATGACGGCCGTGGCGCTGCCACCTGGGCACCTGCGGCGACGGCTGACTGAGTCCTGGGCCGTCCCTGGGCCGTCCGAGGTCGACCAACGCTGACAGTTGGTACCCACAGGTGACCACCCCCACCCCGCTCTGGCCTGGGCTCCCCGAGTCGATCTGCGACACTGGTACAGCCATGCCTAAGCCCGGAGAACTCACCTTTGTCGTGCCGCGCGGAGCGAAGTCGCCGCCGCGGCATCTTGCCGATCTCTCGCCCGCCGAGCGGAAGGCCGTCGTGGCCGGGATCGGGGAGAAGCCGTTCCGTGCCAAGCAGCTGTCGCAGCACTACTTCGCGCGGTACGCGCACGAGCCGGAGCAGTGGACCGACATCCCCGCCGGTGCGCGCGAACCGCTGCGCGAGGCGTTGTTCCCCGAGCTGATGACCGTCGTGCGGCACCTGTCGACGGACCAGGGGACGACCCGCAAGACGCTGTGGCGGCTGTTCGACGGGACGCTCGTGGAGTCCGTGCTGATGCGGTACCCGGACCGGGTCACCATGTGCATCAGCTCGCAGGCCGGCTGCGGGATGAACTGTCCCTTCTGCGCCACCGGACAGGCCGGCCTCGACCGGAACCTGTCGACCGCCGAGATCGTCCACCAGATCGTCGACGGGATGCGGGCGCTGCGGGACGGCGAGGTGCCGGGCGGGCCCGCGCGGCTGTCCAACATCGTCTTCATGGGCATGGGCGAGCCGCTCGCCAACTACAAGCGCGTCGTCGGCGCCATCCGCGCGCTCACCGACCCCACGCCCGACGGCCTCGGGCTGTCGCAGCGCGGGATCACCGTGTCGACCGTCGGGCTCGTGCCGGCCATCCACCGGTTCGCCGACGAGGGCTTCAAGTGCCGGCTGGCGATCTCGCTGCACGCCCCCGACGACGAGCTGCGCGACACCCTCGTCCCCGTGAACACGCGGTGGAAGGTGCGCGAGGTGCTCGACGCCGGGTTCGAGTACGTCGAGAAGAGCGGGCGCAGGCTGTCCATCGAGTACGCGCTGATCCGCGACATCAACGACCAGGCCTGGCGCGGTGACCGGCTCGGGCGGCTGCTCAAGGGCAAGCCCGTGCACGTCAACCTCATCCCGCTGAACCCGACCCCGGGCTCCAAGTGGACCGCTTCCCGGCCCGAGGACGAGAAGGCGTTCGTCGAGGCGATCGCGGCCCACGGCGTGCCCGTCACCGTCCGGGACACCCGTGGTCAGGAGATCGACGGGGCCTGCGGTCAGCTCGCCGCCACCGAGCGGTAAAATCCGGTCAGGTCACCGCGGTGACGTCACATCTTCATATTCCGACAGGGGAGCGCCACAGCGCTGAGAGTGCGGCACCGGGCCGCAGACCCTCTGAACCTCGCCCAGGTCATTCTGGGTAGGAAGTTCGGTCATCACTCGAGCTGTTGTGCCCTGCCCGGGCTTCCCGGGCGGGGCCGCGTTCTTCCTGGCCCACCCCAGGAGGACATCCAGTGCACACCAAGACCCTCGTGGCGGCGACGGCCGGCCTCGGCCTGGTCGCGACGCTGTCCGCGTGCGGCTCGTCCGAGGCCAAGACCCCGGCCGACAGCAAGACCGTCACCCTCGTCAGCCACGACTCGTGGGCCGTGTCGAAGAAGGTGCTCGCCGACTTCGAGAAGCAGTCCGGCTACCGGGTCAAGGTCCTCAAGGACGGCGACGCCGGGCAGGCCGTCAACAAGGCGGTCCTCACCAAGGACAACCCCCAGGGCGACGTCTTCTTCGGCGTCGACAACACCCTGCTGTCGCGGGCCCTCGACAACGGCCTGTTCCAGCCGTACCGGGCCGCGGGTCTCGACCAGGTCGGCGCCGCCTACCAGCTCGACCGCACCAAGCACCGCGTCACGCCCGTCGACTACGGCGACATCTGCGTCAACTACGACAAGAAGTACTTCGCCGACCACAAGCTCGCCCCGCCCGCCTCCTTCGACGACCTGGTCAAGCCGGCCTACAAGAACCTCCTGGTCACCGAGAACGCCTCCACCTCCTCGCCCGGCCTCGGCTTCCTGCTCGGCAGTGCCGCGCGGTACGGCGACGCCGGCTGGGAGGGCTACTGGAAGAAGCTGAAGGCCAACGGCGTCAAGGTGGTCGACGGCTGGGAGCAGGCCTACAACGAGGAGTTCTCCGGCTCGGCCGGCGGCAGGAAGGCCGGCGGCGACCGGCCGCTCGTCGTGTCCTACGCCTCCTCGCCGCCCGCCGAGGTGATCTACGCCGACCCCCGGCCGGCCACCGCCCCGACCGGTGTGGCGGCCGGCACCTGCTTCCGGCAGGTCGAGTTCGCCGGTCTGCTCAGCAACGCGAAGAACACCAAGGGCGGCAAGGCGTTCCTCGACTTCCTGGTCTCCAAGGAGTTCCAGGAGGACATGCCGCTGAACATGTTCGTCTACCCGGTCCGGCAGGGCGCCGCGGTCCCCGCCGAGTTCACGCAGTTCGGGCCCGCGGCCAAGGACCCCGAGACGATGGCCCCGGACCGGATCGCCGCCCACCGCGACCAGTGGGTCACGTCGTGGACCTCGATCGTCCTGAAGTGACGGCCGACGCGACGGGCCGCAAGGGCCGGCCGGACGGCGCGGGCCGGCCGGGCGGTACGGGCCGGCCGGGCGGTACGGGCCGGCCGGGCGGTACGGGCCGTCCCGCCGGGCTCCCGGCGGCCGCGGCCCGGCTCGGACTGATGGCGCTGCCCGTCGCGTTCTTCGGCGTCTTCTTCGCCTACCCCGTCGCCGCGATCGTCGCCCGCGGCCTGCACGCCGACGGGGTGTGGCACCTCGGCCGGCTCACGGACGTGCTCGCCCGGCCGGACATCCGGCACGTCCTGTGGTTCACCACCTGGCAGGCGTGCGCCTCCACCGCGCTCACGCTCCTCGTCGCGCTGCCCGGCGCCTACGTGTTCGCGCGCCTCGACTTCCCCGGCAAGCAGGTCCTGCGTGCGGTGGTGACCGTGCCGTTCGTGCTGCCGACGGTCGTCGTCGGTACGGCGTTCCTGGCGCTGGTGGGGCGCGGCGGCCTCCTCGACGACCTGTGGGGCGTACGGCTGGACACCACCGTGTGGGCGATCCTGCTCGCGCACGTCTTCTTCAACTACGCCGTCGTCGTGCGCACCGTGGGCGGGCTGTGGGCGCAGCTCGACCCGCGGCAGGCGGAGGCGGCGCGGATGCTGGGAGCCTCGCCGCTGCGCGCCTGGCGGCAGGTGACGCTGCCCGCGCTCGGCCCGGCCGTCGCCGCGGCCGCGCTGATGGTGTTCCTGTTCACGTTCACCTCGTTCGGCATCGTGCAGATCCTCGGCGGGCCGACCTTCTCCACCCTGGAAGTGGAGATCTACCGGCAGACCTCCGAGATCTTCGACCTGTCGACCGCGGCCGTGCTCACCCTCGTGCAGTTCGCCGCCGTCGGCGCGATCCTCGCCGTGCACGCCTGGACCGTACGGCGGCGGGAGAGCGCCCTGCGGCTGGTGGACGCCTCCCGCACCGCGCGCCGCCCGCGCGGGGCCGGGCAGTGGGCGCTGCTCGCCGGCGTCCTGGCCACGGTCGCCCTGCTGCTCGTGCTGCCGCTGGCGGTGCTGGTCCAACGGTCGTTCGACGCGCCGGACTTCGCCTACTACCGGGCGCTCACCTCGGACGAGGGCGGTGTGTTCCTCGTCCCGCCGATCGACGCGATCGGCACCTCGCTGGAGTACGCCGCCACCGCCACCGCCATCGCCCTGCTGATCGGCGGTCTCGCCGCCGCCGCGCTCACCCGCAGAGACGCCGGCCGGCTGGTGCGGGGGTTCGACGCGCTGCTGATGCTGCCGCTCGGCGTCTCCGCCGTGACCGTCGGCTTCGGCTTCCTCGTGGCCCTCGACGAGCCCCCGCTGGACCTGCGCACCAGCTGGATCCTGGTGCCGCTCGCGCAGGCGCTGGTCGGGGTGCCGTTCGTGATCCGCACCATGCTCCCCGTGCTGCGGGCGGTGGACGACCGGCTGCGCGAGGCGGCGGCCGTGCTCGGCGCGTCGCCGTGGCGGGTGTGGCGGGAGGTGGACCTGCCGATGGTGCGGCGGGCGCTGGCCGTCGCGGCCGGGTTCGCCTTCGCGGTGTCGCTGGGCGAGTTCGGCGCCACCGTGTTCATCGCGCGCCCCGACAACCCGACGCTGCCGGTGGCCGTGGCCCGGCTGCTGGGCCGTGCCGGGGAGCTCAACTACGGCCAGGCGATGGCCCTTTCGACGATTCTCATGGTGGTGTGCGCGGTGGCCCTGCTGGCCCTGGAGGGGCTGCGGATCGCGGACCGGACGGGGGAGTTCTGATGCTGCTGGCTCTGGAGCGGGCGACCGTGCGGTTCGGCGGGCGGCCGGTGCTCGACGCCGTCGACCTGGACGTGGCCGAACACCAGGTGGTGTGCGTGCTCGGGCCGAGCGGCAGCGGCAAGTCGACGCTGCTGCGGGCCGTGGCCGGACTCCAGCCCCTGGACGACGGACGGGTGCTGCTCGATGGCCGCGACCAGGCGGGTGTGCCCCCGCACCGGCGGGGCGTGGGGCTGATGTTCCAGGACCACCAGCTCTTCCCGCAGCGGGACGTCGCCGGGAACGTGGCCTTCGGGCTGCGCATGCACGGCACGTCCAGGAAGCACCAGGACGCGCGGGTGGGGGAGTTGCTCGACCTGGTCGGACTGCCGGGCGCGGGACGGCGGGCGGTGACGGCGCTGTCCGGGGGCGAGCAGCAGCGCGTGGCCCTCGCCCGGGCCCTCGCGCCCAGCCCCCGGCTGCTGATGCTGGACGAGCCCCTCGGCCAGCTCGACCGGTCCCTGCGCGAACGGCTGGTCGTCGAACTGCGGGAGCTGTTCGCCCGGTTGGGCACCACCGTGCTCGCCGTGACCCACGACCAGGGCGAGGCGTTCGCGCTCGCCGACCGGGTCGTGGTGATGCGGGACGGACGGATCGCCCAGTCCGGCACGCCGCTCGAGATGTGGCAGCGCCCGGTGGACGCCTTCGTGGCCCGCTTCCTCGGCTTCGGCAACGTGGTGCCCGCGACCGTCGCCGGGGAGGCCGCGGACACGCCGTGGGGCAAGGTGCCGGTGCCGGCCGGCTCGGAGCAGGGCGAGCGGACGCTGCTGGTCCGCCCGGCCGGGGTCCGGCTGGTGGCCGCCGACGCGGGGCTGCGCTGCCGGGTGAGCGCCCGCACCTTCCGGGGCACGCACGTCGCCGTGCACCTCCAGCCCGAGGACGCGCCCCGCCTGGAGGCGGCCTGCGCCCTGCGGGACGCCCCGGAGGCCGGGACCGAGGTCGGCGTGGAGTTCGACGCGGCGGACGTGGTCGTCCTCGGCTGAGGCGGCCGCGGTCGCCCTCGGCCGAGGCGCGAGAGCACGCCCCGGGTACGCGAAGGGCCCGCCCCCAGGGGGACGGGCCGTCCGCGGGGCTCGGCGGGACGCTCAGTGGCGGTTGCCGGCACCCCGTCGGCGCATGCCGAAGAAGACGGCGGCGCCGCCGACCGCGACCAGGGCGGCCGCGATCCCGGCGATCACGGGGGTGTTGGAGTCGGCGCCGGTCTCGGCCAGGTTGGACTCCTGGGCCGCGGGCGAGACCTCGTTGCCGCCCGGAGCGGGCGCCGCGGCGCTGCCGCTCGCGGTGGCGGTCGTGTCGTCGCCGGGCGGGGTGGAGGCGGAGGCCGAGGCCGAGGGCTTCCCGGTCGCCGACCGCGAGGTGGAGGGCGAGGGCTTGGCGGTCTGCTCGGCCGCGCAGGCCTTGGCCGGGGCGGTCAGCAGCGGGATGTCGTCGTTGACGAAGGTCTTGGTGCCCCGGGTCGCCGTGACGTGGACCCGGTAGACGGCGCCGGGCTTCCACTCCTCGGCGAACTGCACCTGGGCACCCTCCTTGGTGCCGATGACCGTCTGCTCGCCGACCTGGCGGAGGTCGCTGCCGTTGTTCTCCAGGTACACGGTGACGACCGCGGGCACGCCCGAGGCGTCCTTGTCGGTGACGGTGATGACGCCCTTGCCGCCGTCGCAGAGGGCCGCGGCGGAGAAGTCCGCGAGGGAGCAGGCGAGGGCGCTGCCCGCGGCGCCCAGGGCCAGGGCGGCCGAGGCGGCGCTGACACCGAGGATGCGCGCCGAACGGGCGGCGGTACGACGGTTGTGGGACACGTTTGTCCTTTTCGGGAGCTACAACTGCGGGGGGTGGTGGGGGAGGTGGCGTCGCCGGTCGCAGTGGGCGGCGCCAGTCCCAGCTGGCTCACAGGTCTATAAGCGTTCCATAACAACTGTCAACGCGCAGCCGCCCCCCGGCGGTTGCCTTTGCCCACTCATTAACCGCCGAGACGTTTCAACGCCTCCGGCGCCTCCTCGATCCGGTCAACGAGGGCGATACGGGACTCCATGGAGCGTTCCCGGGCGAGTGCCCGCAGCAGCGGCCAGGCGGGCAGCCGCTCCGTCCAGTGCGCCCGGTCCACCAGCACCATGGGCCGCGGCTCGCCTCGCGACCCGTAGTAGTTGGGCGTCGCGCTGTCGAAGATCTCCTGTACGGTGCCGGCGGCGCCCGGCAGGAAGACCACGCCCGCGGTGGAGCGGGCCAGGAGGCCGTCCTCGCGCAGGGCGTTGGCGAAGTACTTGGCGATGTGCGAGGCGAACGGGTTCGGCGGCTCGTGGCCGTAGAACCAGGTGGGGATGCCGACCGACCGTCCGCCGCCCGGCCAGTTCTCGCGCACCTCGAAGGCGGCGCGGGCCCAGTCGGTGACCGAGGGGGCGAACCCGGGCACCTTGGCGAGGAGTCGGAGGGCCTCGCCGAGCATCCCGTCCTCGAACGGGGCGGCGTAGGCGCCGAGGTTGGCGGCCTCCATCGCGCCCGGGCCGCCGCCCGTCGCCACCGTCAGTCCGGCGCGGGCCAGTTCACGGCCGAGGCGGGCGGCGCCGGCGTAGTCGTCCGTCCCGCGGGCCATCGCGTGGCCGCCCATGACGCCCACCACCGGTGCGCCGGCGAGGAGTTCGTCGAGGGCGTCCGACACCGCGTCGTCGTGGATCGAGCGGAGCATCGAGGAGAAGATGTCGCCGTCGGACCTGGTCCGCTGGAACCATGCGTAGCTCAGGGCGTCCGGCGTCGCCTCGTAGCCGCCGTCGAGCCCGGCGAACAGCTCGTCGGGCGAGTAGACCAGGCCCCGGTACGGGTCGAAGGGCAGGCCCGGGACCGGCGGGAAGACCAGGGCGCCCGAGGTGCGGACGTGGGCCGCGGCCGGCGGGCTCATCGGGCAGCCGAGGAAGACGGCGCCCGCGGTGTCGAGACCGAGCAGCGCCTCCGTGCGGCCGGTGAGGTCCACGGACTGCACGCGGTAGTGGGCCAGCGTGCCGTGCCGGGAGACGACCTCGTCGAACTCGGCGAGCGTCTCTATCTCACGGTCGTGGCACCCGTCGTAGGGCTGGGGCGGCTGCGCGGTGACGGGTGCGGCCGGCGGGTTCGGTCCGGGGGGACCGCCGGATCCGGACGGCCGGTGCGGCTCGGACGGGGGCTGCGGCGGGGCGGGTGTCGGATGCACCCGCCCATGCTGGCACAGCCGTTCGAGAGCGGGTGGGTCCCCGACCGCGGCCGGGTGGGCCCTCGATCGCGTCGGGTCAGCCCTCGATCGCGGTCGGGTCCATCCAGATGACCTCCCAGGTGTGGCCGTCGAGGTCGTCGAAGGAACGGCCGTACATGAAGCCCATGTCCTGGGTGCGGCCGCTGGACGTGGCGCCGGACGCCAGCGCGCGGTCCACCAGTTCGTCGACCTGGGCGCGGCTCTCGGCGCTCAGCGCGATCAGCACCTCGCTGGTCTTCGCCGAGTCCGCGATCTCCTTGTCGGTGAACGTCGCGTAGAACGGCTTGGTCAGCAGCATCGCCACGATCGTGTCGCTGATCACGACGGAGGCCGCGTTCTCGTCGCTGAACTGGGCGTTGATCGAGTAGCCCAGCTCGGTGAAGAACTTCTTCGACGCGTCGAGGTCGTTCACGGGCAGGTTGACGAAGATCATCTGCTGGTAGCCGGAGGGCGCGGTCATGGGTCTCTCCCGTTCGGTGCCGGTGGTGTCCTGTCGTGCTGTTCGGTGGGGTGGACCCGGGGCCCCGCCGGAACTCATCGGTGACGCCGGACTTTTATCCGGCCAGCGGCAGGGAGGCCAGTTCGGCCACGAGCACGGTGAGCGGGACGAAGACCGCCAGCAGCGCGCCCGCGCGCAGGGCGGCCGCGCCGCGCAGCGCCGTGGAGGGGGCGCCGAGCCGCAGCAGGGCGGCGGTCGTCTCGGCACGGGCCTGGCGGGCCTCCACGGCGGCGGTGCCCAGGGTGGCGAGGGCACAGCCGGCCACGACGAGCCCGCCCAGGACGGTCAGCGGACCGGCGCCGGCGGAGTCGGTGCCCAGGGTGTCCATCGCGTACCCGCCCGAGGCCACCGCGCACAGCACGCCCACGGGGCGGCCGATGCGGGTGGCCTCCTCCATCAGCCCGCGCCCGGCGAGGAGACGGACCGCGCCGGGCTGGGCGGACTGCAGGAGCCGGCCGCACAGGTGGGTGAGGCCGGGCCCGGCGAGGGCCAGGCCGAGGGCGGTGAGGGCCCAGCCGAGCAGGGTGGCGCCGGGACCGTGCAGCCCGCCGGGGAGCCGGAGGCCGGCCGCTGTCGCCCCGCCGCCGGTGTACGCCTCCACCGCGAGGCCGGCGGCGAGGAGGGCCGCGCCCCAGGGGAGGGCGGTGGGGTTCGGCCCGGGCGGGGCCGGCCGGGGGGCCGCACCGTTCAGCCGGGCGTCGGCTTCCGCCGGCCCGGGACCGGTCGCGGGGAGGGCGTCGCCCTCGGCCGGCCGGGAGCCGTTGACCGCGACCGGGTGGGGCCGGTCCGCGCCGGCCGTCCCGTGCGGGGCGTCCCCCTGTCCGCCCACCGCGTCCGGTGCGGGTGGCGCATCCGTGTGCCCGCCCGCACCGCCCGGCGTCGGCGAGCCGCCCGGGTGCCCGTCGCCGCCCCGCTCCGGGGCGCTGCCGCGGCCGCCCGCCGCCTTCGCCGCCTGGCGGCCCACCCGGCCGAGGGTGCGGGTCGCCGCGCGCGTGGCCAGGCGGGTGTCGCGCGGGCGCAGCATCAGGGCGACCGCGACCGAGCAGGTCAGCGGGGTGAGGGAGAGGAGGGTGAGGGCGCCGGGCAGGGGGAGGGACTGGTCCGGGGCGAGGAACTCCCACCGGACCCCGTCGAACGGCAGGCCCGTGAGGTCGCCGCGCAGGTGGAGGAAGACGAGCAGCGCCAGCAGGGAGCCGAGCACGCTCGACAGGGCCGTCGTGGTGGCCGAGACGGCCATCAGCCGGGCCGGTCCGAGCCCGACGGCCGCGAGGCCCGGGCGGGGCCGGGTGCCGGGGTCCGTGCGGGCCACGGCCGTGGCGAGGTGGGCCGTCGCGGCCAGCGGCACCGCGCACCAGGCCAGCCGCAGCAGGGAGGCCGTGGACGCCCACGGGTGGCCGAGGGCGTAGCCGAGGGTGGACAGCAGCAGGAAGCCCGTGCCCGCCGAGGCCGCCGCCACCAGCAGGCGGCGCAGCTGGACGACCGGCCGGGCGCTGTGGGTCAGGCGGAGAGCGAGCACGCGGCCCGGCCCTCCGACTCGCCGACCGGCGGCAGGTGGACGGTGTGCACGCGGCGGCCGTCCAGCAGGCAGACCGTGCGGTCGGCCACCGCGGCCGTCTCCGGGTCGTGGGTCGCGAGGACGACCGTGATGCCGTGGGAGCGCGCGGCCGTGGTGAGCGTGCGCAGGACGTGGGCGCGGTCGGCGCGGTGCAGGGGCGCGGTCGGCTCGTCGGCGAACAGCACCGCGGGCGCCGGGGCCAACGCCCGGGCGATGCACACCCGTTGGCGCTCGGCCTGGGTCAGTTCGTGGGGGCGGAGGCGGGACTTGTCGCCGACGTCGAGGCGGTCGAGCCACTCCTGGGCGGCCACCTTGGCCCGGCGGCGGCCGGTGCCGCGCAGCATCAGGGGGAGCGCCGCGTTCTCCCAGACGTTCAGCTCGGGCACCAGGAGCGGGGCCGGGTCGATCCAGCCGAAGCGGTCGCGGCGCAGGCGTTCGCGGGCGACCGGGCCGAGGGTGTGCACGGGGGCGCCGTTGAACCAGACTTCGCCGCGCTCGGCCCGCGTCAGCCCGGACAGGCAGCTCAGCAGGGTCGTCTTGCCGCTGCCGCGCGGGCCGCTGACGGCGAGGACCTCGCCCTCGCGGAGCCCGACCGAGACCCCGCCGAGCGCGGGGGAGCCGTCCCGGTGCGTGAAGTGCAGGGAGCGTGCCCAGAGCACGTCGTTGTCCGGCGGGGCCTCCATGGCGTACACCTCGGTTCAGATCTGTGGTTCCCGTGCCGTCCCCCGGGCGGGGGAAGGACGGCAGGGCCGATCGGTCACTGGGCACGCTAGGCAGCCGTGGCCGGGAGGCCGGACAGCACGCGGCCCCGGGCGCCCGTTTCTCACTCGAACGGGCGGCACCGGGGCCGTCGTTGGTCTGCCTTACCGACGATCACAGCCGTCGGTCAGAGCTTCGTCCACGCCTCCGTCAGGGTCGCGCGCAGGATCTGCTCGATCTCGTCGAACGTCGACTGGTCGGAGATCAGCGGCGGGGCGAGCTGGACGACCGGGTCGCCGCGGTCGTCGGCACGGCAGTACAGGCCGTTGTCGAACAGCGCCTTGGACAGGAAGCCGTACAGGACGCGCTCGGTCTCGTCGTCGTTGAACGACTCCTTCGTCGCCTTGTCCTTGACCAGCTCGATGCCGTAGAAGAAGCCGTTGCCGCGGACGTCGCCGACGATCGGCAGGTCGTGCAGCTTCTGCAGGGTGCCGAGGAAGGCGCCCTCGTTGTCCAGCACGTGCTGGGTGAGGTTCTCCCGCTCGAACAGGTCGAGGTTGGCGAGGCCCACCGCGGCCGACACGGGGTGGCCGCCGAAGGTGTAGCCGTGCAGGAAGGTGTTGTCGCCCTTGTAGAACGGCTCGGCCAGCCGGTCGGAGATGATGCACGCGCCGATGGGGGAGTAGCCGGAGGTCATGCCCTTGGCGCAGGTGATCATGTCCGGGACGTAGCCGAACTTGTCGCAGGCGAACATCGTGCCCAGGCGGCCGAAGGCGCAGATGACCTCGTCCGAGACGAGCAGCACGTCGTACTGGTCGCAGATCTCGCGCACGCGCTGGAAGTAGCCGGGCGGGGGCGGGAAGCAGCCGCCGGCGTTCTGCACGGGCTCCAGGAAGACCGCCGCGACCGTGTCGGCGCCCTCGAAGAGGATCTGCTGCTCGATCTGGTCGGCGGCCCAGCGGCCGAACGCCTCGGGGTCGTCGCCGTGGATCGGGGCGCGGTAGATGTTGGTGTTCGGGACCTTGTGCGCGCCCGGGACCAGCGGCTCGAACGGGGCCTTCAGGGCCGGCAGGCCGGTGATGGACAGGGCGCCCTGCGGGGTGCCGTGGTAGGCGACCGCGCGGGAGATGACCTTGTGCTTGGTGGGCTTGCCGGTCAGCTTGAAGTACTGCTTGGCGAGCTTCCAGGCGGTCTCGACCGCCTCACCGCCACCGGTGGTGAAGAAGACCTTGTTCAGGTCGCCCGGCGCGTAGTCGGCGAGCCGCTCGGCCAGCTCGACCGCCTTCGGGTGGGCGTACGACCACACCGGGAAGAACGCCAGCTCCTGGGCCTGCTTGAACGCGGTCTCCGCCAGCTCCGTGCGGCCGTGACCGGCCTGGACCACGAACAGACCCGCGAGACCGTCGAGGTAGCGCTTGCCGTTGTCGTCGTAGATGTAGGTGCCCTCGCCGCGCACGATCGTCGGGACGGGAGAGTTCTCGTACGAGGACATGCGGGTGAAGTGCATCCACAGGTGGTCGTACGCGGTTCGGCTGAGGTCCTTGGTGCTCACGGTTATCGGGTCCTCACGGTTATCGGGTTCCCCACATGTAGGTCTGCTTCTTCAGCTTCAGGTAGACGAAGCTCTCCGTGGAGCGCACGCCGGGCTGCGCCCGGATGCGTTTGTTGATCACGTCGAGCAGGTGGTCGTCGTCCTCGCAGACGATCTCGGCGAGGATGTCGAACGAGCCCGCCGTCATCACCACGTACTCGACTTCCGCCATGTCGGTCAGCGCGTCCGCGATCGCCTCGACGTCGCCCTCGACGTTGATCCCGACCATCGCCTGCCGGCGGAAACCCACGGTGAGCGGGTCCGTCACGGCGACGATCTGCATCACGCCCTGGTCGAGCAGCTTCTGGACGCGCTGGCGCACGGCCGCCTCCGACAGGCCGACGGCCTTGCCGATCGCGGCGTAGGGCCGGCGCCCGTCCTGCTGGAGCTGCTCGATGATGGCGAGGCTGACGGCATCCAGATGGGGGGTGCCGTTCCTGGAATCGCGGGGGTCCCGCGAGTCCCTGTGCTCTGCGCTTCGACTGGCCACGGCCTCACTGTGCACGACGTATCGACAGTTGCGCAAGGTCGAGGCGATGAAATTCGTTGTTTACGTGACGGAAGCCTGCGGATTTCGCAGCTTCGGCGGGATCGGGGGTGTTGAAAACGTCGGCTCTCCGATTAGGCTGGGTGTCTCAGTCATTGGACACCCCTGACCCTTGGAGGGCCGGCAGTGAGCACCGAGCTGCGTCGTCTGCGCAATTACATCGACGGTGAGTTCCGGGACGCCGCCGACGGACGGACCACGGAGGTGGTCAACCCCGCGACCGGCGAGGCGTACGCGACCGCGCCGCTGTCCGGGCAGGCGGACGTCGACGCCGCCATGGCGGCCGCGGCCGCGGCCTTCCCCGGCTGGCGCGACACCACCCCCGCCGAGCGCCAGAAGGCCCTCCTGAAGGTCGCGGACGCGTTCGAGGCGCGCGCCGAGGACCTGATCGCCGCGGAGGTGGAGAACACGGGCAAGCCCATCGGGCTCACCCGCACCGAGGAGATCCCGCCGATGGTCGACCAGATCCGCTTCTTCGCGGGCGCGGCGCGGATGCTCGAGGGCCGCTCGGCCGGCGAGTACATGGAGGGGCTGACCTCGATCGTCCGCCGCGAGCCGGTCGGCGTCTGCGCGCAGGTCGCGCCGTGGAACTACCCGATGATGATGGCCGTGTGGAAGTTCGCCCCGGCGATCGCCGCGGGCAACACCGTCGTGCTCAAGCCGTCGGACACCACGCCGGCCTCCACCGTCCTGATCGCGGAGATCCTCGGCGAGATCCTGCCCAAGGGCGTCTTCAACGTCATCTGCGGCGACCGCGAGACCGGCCGCATGATGGTCGAGCACCCCACCCCGGCCATGGCCTCCATCACCGGCTCGGTCCGCGCCGGCGTGGAGGTCGCCAAGTCCGCCTCCGCCGACGTCAAGCGCGTCCACCTGGAGCTGGGCGGCAAGGCCCCGGTCGTGGTGTTCGAGGACACCGACATCGCCAAGGCCGTCGAGGACATCTCCGTCGCCGGGTTCTTCAACGCCGGCCAGGACTGCACGGCCGCCACGCGCGTGCTGGTCCACGAGTCCATCCACGACGAGTTCGTCTCGGCGCTCGCCAAGACGGCCGCCGAGACCAAGACCGGCCACCCGGACGACGAGGACGTGCTCTTCGGCCCGCTGAACAACCCCCGCCAGCTCGAGCAGGTCGCCGGCTTCATCGAGCGGCTCCCCGCGCACGCCAAGGTCGAGGCGGGCGGCCGGCGGGTCGGCGACAAGGGCTACTTCTACGCCCCGACCGTCGTCTCCGGCCTGAAGCAGGACGACGAGATCATCCAGAACGAGGTCTTCGGCCCGGTCATCACCGTCCAGTCCTTCAGCGACGAGGACCAGGCGGTCGAGTGGGCCAACGGCGTGGAGTACGCGCTGGCCTCCTCGGTGTGGACCAAGGACCACGGGCGCGCCATGCGCCTGTCCAAGAAGCTCGACTTCGGCTGCGTGTGGATCAACACCCACATCCCGCTGGTCGCCGAGATGCCCCACGGCGGCTTCAAGAAGTCCGGTTACGGCAAGGACCTGTCGGGCTACGGCTTCGAGGACTACACCCGCATCAAGCACGTGATGACGTCGCTGGACGCCTGACACCGGACCGGGCCGCACCGGCCGGGACCTGACGAGGCCCGCACCCCTGGGGGTGCGGGCCTCGTCGTGTGCCGTACCCACCCCCCTTCTCCTTTGCCATCTCTTTACAACCCGGTCCGCCGCTGCGTCGTCTCTCCGCTCGTCCATCCCGGCCCGCCGACCACGGGCCGCCGACGAAAGAGAGCGATCGATGCGCCGAACCGTCCTCAGTGGCCTGGCACTCGCCGGCACCGCGCTGTTCGCGGGTGCCGTGCCCGCGTTCGCCGACGCGAGCCCCACCCAGGTGCCCCGCACCACGGCGGCCACGGCCGTCCCGAGTGCCGGGCCCGGCACCGGCGCGACCCCGCGCCCGGCGCCCGGCACCCGCAGCGCGGAACCCACCGTGGCCCCCAGCACCGTGCCCGGCCAGGTCCGGGTCGTCCCCTCCGGGGCGCCCGACACCGGTGTGGCGGCCGCCTCCGCCGGCGACTCCGGGAACACCGGCGCGCTCGTCGGCGGGGGAACGGCCGTGCTCGCCGGTGCCGGCGCGGCCTTCCTCGTCGTACGGCGTCGGCGGGCGACCGGGGCATGAGCCCGCTCTCCCGGCGCGCCGTCGTCGGCGCGGCGGCCACCGCGCTGCTCACCGGCTGCGGCGGGCCGACGGCCGCCCGCCCGGCGGCCACCACGGGCGCCCGGCGGTCCGCGCCCCGGGAGAGCGCGGCACCCCGGCCGTCCGGCGCGGCGCCGGTACGGCTGCTGGTGCCGGCCATCGGCGTCGACACCCCGGTCCTGCGGCTGGGGCTCGCGGCGGACGGCACCGTGCAGGTGCCGCCGGTCACCGCGCACGACCGGGCGGGCTGGTACCGGTACTCGCCCCCGCCCGGGCAGGTCGGCCCCTCGGTGATCCTCGGCCACGTCACGGTAGGCCCCTACGGGGACGGCGTCTTCCGCCACCTCGCGCGGCTGCGCCGGGGCGACGGGATCACCGCGCGCCTGGAGGACGGCCGCACCGCGGCGTTCGCCGTGCGCGAGGTGCGCACGGTCGCCAAGGCCGACTTCCCCGCCGACGAGGTCTACGGCGACGTGGCCCGGCCGGAGCTGCGGCTCATCACCTGCGGCGGGCCCCGGACCGGTGACGGCTACCCGGCGAACGTCATCGTCTTCGCCGCGCTCCGCGCCGCCGGTCCCTGAGCCCCACGGCATCGCGGTCCCGGGCCGGCGGAACGTACGCCGTCGGCCCGGGGTCTTCCTCCCCGAGTTCCCCCACGACCCTGGAGAACGGTGAAACGGTCCCGCGACAGGGAGGCGTCCGAGCTGTTCGCCGCCCTGTACCCGCGCCTCGCCGGCTGGTGCCGCCGGCTCGTCGACGACGACGGGACGGCCCACGAGATCGCCTCCGAGTCCTTCACCCGGCTCTGGGCCCGCTGGACGGCCGTCGACGAACCGCGCGGCTTCCTCTACGTCACCGCGGCCAACCTGGTCCGCGACCACTGGCGCAAGCTGGAGCGCGAGCGCCGGGCCGTGCGCCGGGCCACCACCGAGGCCGCCGTGCGGCCCCCGCAGGAGCAGGACGACCCCTCGGTGCGGCTGCTGGTGCAGTCGCTGCCCGAGCGGCTGCGCGTCCCGATCCTGCTCCACTACTACGCTGACATGCCGATCCGGGAGGTGGCCGTGCTGACCGGACGCAAGGAAGGGACCGTCAAGGCCGACCTGCACGCGGCCCGCGAACTGCTCCGCGTCCACCTGAGGAGGAGCCTTGATCCCACCCGCTGACGACGGGCGCCCCTACGGCCGGCGGTACGGTCATGGACCTGACGAGCAACGCCTCGACGGCCGGCCGGACGGGTCCGGCTCCGACGACCAGCGCCTCGACGACGACCTCGGGTTCGGGCCCGACGACCCGCTCACCGTGATCCTGCGGCCGGGGGCCGACCATCTCGGTGCGCCGCCCGGACGGTACGAGGCGATCCGCCGCGCCGCCGCCCGCCGACGGCTGCTGCGCACCGCCGCCGGGGCGGGACTGACCTGCGCCGTCGCCGCCCTCACCGCCTTCCTCCTCGCGCCCGGCGCGTCCGAGGCCCCGGCCCGCCCCACGGTGCCGCTGGCGCCGCCGCCCGCGAGCAGTTCCCCCGCCGCACCGGAACCGTCGGCCTCGCGGCCCCCGTCCACGGCCCCGTCCACGCCCCCGTCCCGCTCACCCTTCCCGTCGCCCTCGTCCGAGCCGAGCAGGACCCCCGGCGCCCGGACCGGCCCGTCGGCGGCCCCCCGCACGGCCCCCTCGACCGACCCGGGCGTCCCGACGGCGAGGGAGGGGCGGACGGTCGAGCCGACCCAGACCGGGCGACGGGACGTCGCGGACATCCCCTAGAGTCCTCGTTCACGCCTCCGCAGGGTCCGGCCGACGAGGCGCTCCTGGTGGGTGACTCATCGGGGACAGTCCCTCGTGGCAGGGGACAGTCTTTCGTGGTGCTGACTCACTGCCGATCCCCGATCCGGTGCCGGCCGACTTCGCCAAGTCGACGCTCTCGCTCAACCCCGTCGGCTCGGCCTCCTTCGGACAGCACCCGCGCCGAGATCGCCTACGCCCGGTCACTGGGCAAGCCCGTACGGTTCACGCACCCCGAGGTCGACCCGGACGCCTGACCGCTCGACGGCGACTCCGGGGAAGGGGAGGCCGGTCCCCGGGCGCGGGTCAGTGCCCGTGGCCGGTGGTGGTGGCCGTGAACGCCGCCGTGTGGACCCGGTCGCCCACCTTGAAGTCCAGGAACAGGCGGTACGTGCCGGGGCTCGGGGCCGTCGCCGTGAAGGCGACCTCCGGTCCGGAGACCGCCGTGCCCTCCGCCTCCTCGTGCGGGTGCACGTGCAGGTAGGCCAGGTCGCCGGAGCGCAGGGCGACCAGGTGGCCGTAGGCGCCGAGGTACGGCTGGAGCGTGGTGACCGGGTGGCCCGCGCGGGAGACGCTGAAGGTCAGGTCGCTCTCCCGGCCCGGGGTCAGCGTGCCGTCCAGCCGGACGGTGTAGCCGTCGACGGTCGCGGTGTTCGTCGGGGCGGGCAGGGCGTGGGCCGCGTACGACCCGGTGACCGCCAGGTCGGAGCCCAGGGTCAGGCCCTCCCGCGCGGCGGCCGGGGTGAAGTCGGCGAACACCCGGTAGCCGCCGGCCTCGGGCAGCTCGACGGGGGTGCTCCAGGTGCCGTCGGCCGCGCGGGTGGGGTGCAGGTGGCGGTAGGCGGTCAGCTCGCGTGAGGCGACGATCAGGTGCAGCTGCTTGCCGTGCTCGGTGCGGTACGCCGTCACCGGGGCGCCCTCCGCGTCCCGGACGACGAACCGCAGTATGGCCCGTGTCCCGGCCGGGAGGGAGGCCGTCCCCAGGTCGAGCGTGTAGCCGCCCTCGGAGACCTGGAGGCCGCCGGGGGTGTGGGCCGCGGCCGGCCCCTGTTCCGCATGACCGTCGCCGTCCGCCATCGACGCGTGCGCCGCCTCCCGCGTGCTGCCGCCGTCGACCGGGGCGACCGCGCTGCCCACGCCGTAGGCGGCCGCGAAGGCGGCGGTGAGCGCCGCGGTGAAGGCGCCGATCTTCTTGAGGGGGCTCATCCGGGTCTCCTTGCGTCTCCATACCCACGGGGGGTATACATGGCAGCACCTTATACCCCCTGGGGGTATTAAGAAAAGGGAAGGGCCAGGGAGGAAGCAATGACCACCACCGCCCCCGGCGGCACCGCGGTCGAGCTCGCCATCGGCGGCATGACCTGCGCGTCCTGCGCGGCGCGCATCGAGAAGAAGCTCAACCGCCTGGACGGGGTCACCGCCACCGTCAACTACGCGACGGAGAAGGCGAAGGTGACCCATGACGGTGAGGTGTCCGTCGCCGACCTGATCGCCACCGTCGAGGCCACTGGGTACACCGCCCGGGAGCCGGTCGCGGAGACGGCCGACACCCCGGACGCCGAACCGGTGGACGAACTGCGGCCGCTGCGCGAGCGGTTGCTCACCGCCGTCGTCCTGGCCGTGCCGGTGATCGCCCTGGCGATGGTCCCGGCGTTCCAGTTCGACAACTGGCAGTGGCTGTCCCTCACCCTGGCCGCCCCGGTCGTCACCTATGCAGCCTGGCCGTTCCACCGCGCCGCCTGGACCAACCTCCGCCACGGCGCGGCCACCATGGACACGCTGATCTCGGTCGGTGTGTCGGCCGCGTTCCTGTGGTCGCTGTGGGCGCTGTTCCTCGGCGACGCGGGCACGCCCGGCATGCGCCACCCCTTCCGGCTGACCGTGGAGCGCGGCGGCGGCGCCGGGAACCTCTACCTGGAAGCGGCGGCCGGCGTCACGGCGTTCATCCTCGCCGGGCGCTGGTTCGAGGCCCGCTCCAAGCGGCGGGCGGGCGCGGCCCTGCGGGCGCTGATGGAACTCGGCGCCAAGGACGTGACGGTGCTGCGCTCGGGGCGTGAGGAGCGGGTCCCGGTCGCGGAGTTGAGGACCGGCGACCGCTTCCTCGTCCGGCCCGGCGAGAAGGTCGCCACTGACGGCGTCGTCGTGGAGGGGGCGAGCGCCGTCGACGCCTCGATGCTCACGGGGGAGTCCGTCCCGGTCGACGTCACCGTCGGCGACACGGTCACCGGCGCCACCGTCAACGCGGGCGGCCGGCTGGTCGTCGAGGCCACCCGGATCGGCGCCGACACCCAACTCGCCCGCATGGCCCGGCTGGTCGAGGACGCGCAGAACGGCAAGGCGGCCGCCCAGCGGCTCGCCGACCGCATCTCCGGCGTCTTCGTGCCCGTCGTCATCGGGCTCGCGCTCGCCACGCTGGGCTTCTGGCTGGGCAACGGGGCCGGTCCGACGGCCGCGTTCACCACGGCCGTCGCGGTGCTGATCATCGCCTGCCCGTGCGCGCTGGGCCTCGCCACGCCGACCGCGCTGATGGTCGGCACCGGGCGCGGCGCGCAGCTCGGCATCCTCATCAAGGGCCCCGAGGTGCTGGAGTCGACCCGGCGCGTGGACACGGTCGTCCTGGACAAGACCGGCACCGTCACCACCGGCCGCATGACCCTGCTCGCCGTCCACACCGCCGACGCCGAGGACGAGAAGACCGTGCTGCGGCTGGCCGGCGCCCTGGAGCACGCCTCCGAGCACCCGGTCGCCCGCGCGGTGGCCGCCGGAGCCCTCGAACGGGCCGGCGCCCTGCCGGTGCCGGAGGACTTCGCCAACGTGCCGGGACTCGGCGTCCAGGGCGTCGTCGAGGGGCACGCCGTGCTCGTCGGGCGCCGGCGGCTGCTCGCCGAGTGGGCGATGGAGCTGCCCGCCGCTCTCGCGGCCGCCGCCGAGGAGGCCGAGCGCAGCGGTCGTACGGCCGTCGCGGTGGCCTGGGACGGGCGGGCCCGCGCGGTCCTGGAGGTCGCGGACGCGGTGAAGGGCACCAGCGCGGAGGCGGTACGGCGGCTGCGCGCGCTCGGTCTCACGCCCGTGCTGCTCACCGGCGACAATCGCGCCGTCGCCGAGGCGGTGGCCGCCGAGGTGGGCATCGACGAGGTGATCGCCGAGGTGCTGCCCGAGGACAAGGTCGCCGTCGTACGGAGGTTGCAGGGCGAGGGACGCACCGTCGCCATGGTCGGCGACGGCGTCAACGACGCGGCCGCGCTCGCCCAGGCCGACCTCGGGCTGGCCATGGGCACGGGGACCGACGCGGCGATCGAGGCGGGCGACCTCACCCTGGTCCGCGGCGACCTGCGCGTCGCCGCCGACGCGATCCGCCTCGCCCGGCGGACGCTCGGCACCATCCGCTCCAACCTGTTCTGGGCCTTCGCGTACAACGTCGCCGCGCTGCCGCTCGCCGCGGCCGGACTGCTGAACCCGATGATCGCGGGCGCCGCGATGGCCTTCTCGTCGGTGTTCGTGGTGAGCAACTCACTGCGGCTGCGCGGCTTCCGCGCGCAGGGCCGATAGCCGCGCGGGCTCGCGCGGGCGGCGGGAAGGCAGTTTTGAACGTGTTCAAGAACGGCGTAGGCTCAGGTCATGAGCGACAGAGCCGCCCTGCTCAAGGGCATCCGCGCGTGGCTGGTCTTCTTCGTCGTCTGCCTGGTGCTCAGCGGCGCCACGGCCTTCCCGCTCGTCCACGAACTGCACTGGACCGAGAGCCTGTTGCGGAGCCTGTCCGTGCCGGAGCACCTGCCCGGGCTGATGCACTGGATCGAGCGGGTGCGGCAGGGGCTCGACGCGACCGACGCCGAGTACCCCTTCGTGCTGTACGGCACGGACTGGCTCGCCTTCGCCCACCTGGTCATCGCGGTCGCGTTCTGGGGGCCCTACCGTGACCCGGTCCGCAACATCTGGGTCGTCGAGTTCGGCATGATCGCCTGTGCCGGCATCGTCCCGCTCGCCCTGATCTGCGGGCCGGTGCGCGGCATCCCCTTCTGGTGGACGGTCGTCGACCTGTCGTTCGGGGTGTTCGGGGTGCTCCCGCTGTGGGTGGTGCGCAGGAAGATCCAGCGCCTGGCGGCGGCTACGTGAGCGCGGCCAGGGCGATCCGCTGCGCCACCGGGTTCATGCCCTCGCCCTTCGCGTCCGTGGAGTTGACCGAGTAGACCAGCGTGCGGCTGAGATCGCGGGTCGCGGCCAGCAGGGTGCTGTAGCCGTACCGGGCGCCCGACTTGAGCCAGTAGACCCGGCCGTCGTGCTCGAACCGCTGGAGCCCCGCCGAGTAACTGGCGCCGGGGACGTCCGCGGGCACGGTGAACATCTCCTCCAGCTGCGGAGCGGGCACCAGCTCCCCGCGGAACAGCCGGGTCAGCAGCCGTTCGAGGTCGGCCGTCGTGGAGATCATCCCGCCGGCCGCCTCGTCGGCCGGGACCCAGTCGGTGACGTCGACGAACTCCGCCGTCCCGTCGGCCCGTCGCACCTTCTGGTAGCCGTGGTTGTGCGGGCCCCGGATGCGCGGGTCCGCGCCGGGGAAGGAGGTGTCCCGCATCCCGGCGGGGCGCAGGACCAGGGCGGTGGCGGCCGAGGCGTACGGCCGGCCCGTGACCTCCTCGACCAGCAGCCCGAGCACGGTGTAGTTGATGTTGAGGTAGTGCTGCCGCGTCCCCGGGACGAACTCCGGCCCCTTGGCCACCGACGAGGCCACGACCTGGCGCGGGGCGAGGTAGTCGAAGCGGTGGGCGTAGAGCTCCTCGAAGGAGTCGCCGAGGCCGTCGCCGGCCGGGATGCCGCTGGTGTGGTTGAGCAACTGCCGCACGGTGACGGGCCGGAACGCCGTGCTGAGCAGGCCCGGCAGGTAGCGCTGCACGGGCGCGTCCAGGTCGATCCGGCCGTCCGCCGCGAGGCGCAGCACGGCCGCCGCCGTCACCACCTTGGTCGTCGAGCCGGCCCGGAAGCGGGCCCGCGGATCCGCCGGCCGGCCGCTCGCGAGGTCGTGCACCCCCGCGCTGCCGCGCCAGCGGCCGTCGCCGCCGCCGACCCGGACCAGCGCCGCGGTGGCGTCGCCGTCCGGCAGCCCGGCCAGTGCGGCCCGCAGGGCGGCGCCGTCCGGCCCGGCCGGGGTCCGGGCCCGCACCGCCGGGGCCGACGCGGCGGGCGCGGCCGACGCGGGTGCCGCCAGCGGACCGGTGGCGGCCAGCAGGGCGACGGAGAGGGCGAGGACGGTCGTACGGCGGTGCGCACGCATGCGGGACTCCTGGGGGCCGAGGCGTCGGAAGGGGCTGCGTGATCATCCTCGGCGCGGCGGACGCCGCACGGATCGTCGCCGAGGAGGGGACGCACCCCTGGCCGGACCCCGAGCAACCCCCCGTGCCGACACGGGAGTTGTCGGGGTTCCCCCCTAGAGGCCGCGACCGGTCACGCGTCCCCCGGTCGTCCGTCCCTCGGTCGCCCGTCCCTCGGTCACGCTTCCCTCAGCGCGCACAGGACGTCGACGCGGTTGGTGGTGATCGAGTCCACTCCCAGGTCGATCAGGCGGCGCATGGAGCGGCGGGTGTCGGGGGTCCACACGGACAGCAGCAGCCCGTCGTGGTGGACGCGGGCCGCGAGGGCGCGGTCCACCAGGGACCAGCGGTAGTTGAGCCAGCGCGGGCGGACCGCGTCCAGCAGCGCCGGACGCGGGGGAGCGAGGCTCGTGCAGGTCAGCGCGATCTCCGCGGACGGGTCGGCGCCCCGCACCGCCAGCATCGCCTCGGCGTCCGCGCAGTAGTACACGCGGTCCTGCGCCCCGGCCTCCCGTACGGCGTCCACCACCCGGCGGGCCGCGCGCACCTCCCGGGTGCCGGGCAGGTCCAGCATCACCCGGCCGCCGTCGGTCGCCGTCAGCGCCTCGGCCAGCGTCGGCACCCGGCCCCCGGTCACCTCGCGCACCTCGGCGGCGGTGAGCGCGCGCAGCGGCCGGTCGTGCTCCCACAGCCGGTTCAACGTGTCGTCGTGCAGGAGCACCGGCACGCCGTCCCGGGTGAGCCGTACGTCGACCTCCACCGCGTCCGCGCCCAGGCGGAGCGCGGAACGCAGGGAGTCGAGGGTGTTCTCGCGGAAGCGGTAGGGGTCGCCCCGGTGGGCCACCGCAGTCACGATCTGCATGCGCCCATTGTGGTGGGCGGCGGGGCGCCTGGTGTCAGGCGGTGAGCCAGCGCGTCGTGTACGCGTCGATCTCGTCCGTGATCCGGGCCTTGCCGGGCGTGTCGAGGAAGGACGCCTCCACCGCGTTCTTGGCGAGGTCGGCGAGGCCGCGCTCGTCGAGGTCGAGCAGGCGGGCGGCGACCGCGTACTCGTTGTTCAGGTCGGTGCCGAACATCGGCGGGTCGTCGGAGTTGATCGTGACCGGCACGCCGGCCCGGACGAACTCCCGGATCGGGTGCTCGTCGAGCGAGCGGACCGCGCGCGTGGCGATGTTCGAGGTCGGGCACACCTCCAGTGCGATGCGCCGCTCGGCGAGGTGGGCCAGCAGCTTCTCGTCGCGCGCGGAGCTGGTGCCGTGCCCGATGCGCTCGGCGCGCAGGTGGGTGAGGGCGTCCCAGACCGTCTCCGGGCCGGTGGTCTCCCCGGCGTGCGGCACCGAGTGCAGGCCCGCTGCGATCGCCCGGTCGAAGTACGGCTTGAACTGCGGGCGGGGGACGCCGATCTCCGGGCCGCCGAGCCCGAACGAGACCAGGCCCTCCGGACGCACCCGGTCGTCCGTGGCGAGCCGCGCCGTCACCTCGGCCGACTCCAGGCCGGCCTCGCCGGGGATGTCGAAGCACCAGCGCAGCACCGTCCCGAACTCCTTCTCGGCCGCCTTGCGCGCGTCCTCGATGGCGTCCATGAACGCCCGCTCGTCGATGCCGCGCCGGACGGACGAGTACGGCGTGATGGTCAGCTCCGCGTACCGCACCTGCTGGCGGTGCAGCTCCCGGGCCACCTCGTACGTCAGCAGGCGGACGTCCTCGGGGGTGCGGATGAGGTCGACGACCGACAGGTAGACGTCGATGAAGTGGGCGAAGTCCGTGAACGTGAAGTAGTCCGCGAGGGCCTCGGGGTCGGTCGGCACCCTGGAGTCGGGGTGCCGGGCGGCGAGCTCGGAGACGATGCGCGGGGAGGCGGAGCCGACGTGGTGGACGTGCAGCTCGGCCTTGGGGAGCCCGGCGATGAAGGCGTGCAGGTCCCGGGGGACGCGGGCGGCGTCGGAGGTGGTGGGGCCGGTCGGAGCGGTGGGCTCGGTGGCGCCGGCGGGTACGTCGCGGTGGTCGGTCAAGGGGTCCTCCCCGGGGCGGCGTCCCCCGCGGCCGGTGGCCGTCGGACGGGACGCGGGTGATCGGCTGATCGGTGTCTCGCGGATCATCGTAGGCCGGGAGCGGGGCGGTCCGGGCGGGGGCCGTAGCATGACGGAACGTACGACGGAGGGGGCTCCAGCATGTCCGAGGACGCGACACCGACGGGAGCACCGCGGGACGCGCGACCGCCGGGGGAGGGGGAGGAGCGGGCCGAGGCGCCCGTCGATCCTTTCGCCCCGCCCGCCGACCCGTTCGCCCCGCCGACCGGCCGCGACCCGTTCGCCCCGCCGACCGGTCGTGACCCCTTCGCCCCACCGGCCGGCCCGGACCCCTCCGCCCCGCCCGCCGACCGTGACCCCTTCGCTCCACCGGCCGGCGCCGCGCCCTTCGCACCGCCCGTCACCCCCGCTCCCGGGCCTGCCGCACCCCCGCCGCCGAACGGCCCGTACACCCCGTACGCCGGGTACGACCCGTACACCCCCTACGGCGGCGCCCCGCACCCCGTCACCCCGAACGCCCCCCAGGACGGCGCCGTCCCCCCGCCGCCGCTCGCTCCCGGTGGTCCCGGACAGGTGCCGTACGGCTATCCGGGCGGCCCCGGCTTCCCGCCCCCGCACGGCTACTCGGCCGGCCCGGGGGCCCCCGTGCCCTACGGGTGGCCCGGGATGCTGCCCCCGAGCAACGGCATGGGCACCGCCGCGCTGGTGTGCGGCATCGTCTCGGCCGTCGGCTTCTGCCTGTGGCCCCTGGCCATCGTGCTGGGCGTCCTCGCCGTGATCTTCGGCGTGATGGGCAGGGCCAAGGCGGCCCGGGGCGAGGCCACCAACCCCGGTCACGCCTTGGCCGGGATCATCTGCGGCGCGGCGGGCCTGGTCTCGGCCGTGGGCGTGGTCCTGCTGCTGGTCCTCAGCTAGGGCCTGTCGTCTGGATCATTCCGGCGTCGTGGGGTCTGGCACGCGCATCTGCGGCGTTGTCGTCGGTTTCCCCCACTCTCGGCTTCGCTCGAGCGGGAGGGGCCCCCATCGCTCCGCGTCGCCGCCCTCCTCCGCCTTGCAGTTGCACGCACCAGACCCCGCTCGGGTCGGCGACAAGGCGCCGTGGGCCGGGCCGGACTGATCCAAACGACAGGCCCTAGCCCGGCCCGCTTCCCCCCCGCAGCCGCCTGCGCGCCTCCATCAGCGCGAACCCCAGCAGGTTCGGCCCCCGCCACCGCTCCGGGTCGCGCGCCGCCGGGTCGTCCGCCGCGAGCCCGATGCCCCAGACCCGGTCCACCGGGCTGGCCTCCACCAGCACCCGCTCCCCGGTGTGCACCAGGAACTCCCGCAGCGCGGGGTCGGACGAGAACTTGTGCACGCTGCCCTCGACCACGATCCCGAACCGCTCACGCTCCCACGTCGCCTCGTCGAAGTCCCGCACCAGCCGCCCGGCCTTCTTCGCCTCCGCGGGATGCTCCGCGGCCAGCACCCGGCGCTCCGCCTCGGCGTCCGCGAAGAGCCGGGCCTTGCCGGCCATCATCCAGTGCTCGGCCGTCGCGTAGGCGACCCCGTCGACCACGAAGGGTGACGGCCACCACTGGCTCAGGCAGCTCGGCCCCACGTGTCCGTCCGGCCGCGGCCGGTGTCCCCAGAAGTAGAGGTACGTGACCGTCGACCCCGCGTGGAGCGCCCTGATCAGGGACTCCCGGGAGTCGATCCTCCCCGTGTCGTTCACCATGCACGCGAGTGTCGCAGGCACCACGGACACTGCGTCCGTCCTTTTACGTGCCGACTCGACACCTGGTCGACAGATTTCGTCGCGTAACCGAAAGGCAACAACGGAATCCCTTGTGAGGGTCTCATCACTCTGTCAGGATCGGCACTCAAATCGAGCTGGAGCTACGCCACCCCACCCCCGTGCACCTGCGGGGCGACGGCTCAGGAGAGCGACATGCAGAACCCGGACACCGCCACTCGGGACGGATCCGACGGAACCACCGCCCTTCCCGCCTTTCCCGCTCAGGAACGTTTCGCCCAGGGCGCCCAGTTCATCGGCGGCCGCTACCGCCACGGCACCTCGGCCGCCACGCACACGGTGGTCGACCCGGCCACCGGCCGCGACGTCCTGACGTACGCGCTGGCGAGCACCGACGACGTCGACGCGGCCGTCGCCGCGGCGCGCGCCGCCTTCCCGGGCTGGGCCGGGGCCACCCCCGGCGAGCGCTCCGACGCGCTGCACCGCTTCGCCGCCGTGCTCGCCGACCGCGCCGAGGACCTGGCCCGCGCCGAGTCCCTCCAGTGCGGCAAGCCGCTGAAGCTCACCCGTGAGTTCGACGTGCCGGGGACGATCGACAACACCGCGTTCTTCGCCGGCGCGGCCCGCCACCTGGCCGGGCTGTCCGCCGGGGAGTACTCCGGGGACCACACCTCGTACGTGCGCCGCGAGCCCATCGGCGTCGTCGGCTCCATCGCGCCGTGGAACTACCCGCTGCAGATGGCGGCGTGGAAGGTCCTCCCGGCGATCGCGGCGGGCAACACGATCGTGCTGAAGCCCGCCGAACTGACCCCGCTGACCTCGCTGCTGTTCGCCGAGGCCGCCACCGCCGCCGGGATCCCGGACGGGGTGCTCAACGTCGTCACCGGCACCGGCCGGGAGGCGGGCGAGCACCTGGTCGGCCACCCGGACGTGGCCATGACCTCCTTCACCGGCTCCACCGCGGTGGGCCGGCGCGTCGCCGAGGTCGCCACCGCCTCCGTCAAGCGCCTGCACCTCGAGCTCGGCGGCAAGGCACCCTTCGTGGTCTTCGACGACGCCGACCTGGAGGCCGCCGCGCACGGCGCGGTCGCGGGCTCGCTCATCAACACCGGGCAGGACTGCACGGCCGCCACGCGCGCGTACGTGCAGCGGCCCCTGTACGAGGCGTTCGTCGCGCGCACGGCCGCCCTGATGGAGACCGTCCGCCTGGGCGATCCCTTCGCGCCCGGCACCGACCTCGGCCCGCTGGTGTCCTCGGCCCAGCGCGACCGCGTGGCCGGCTTCGTCGACCGGGCCCGCGCCTACGCGCGCGTGGTGACCGGCGGCGAGGTCCCCCAGGGGGAACTCGGCAACGGCGCGTACTATCGCCCCACGCTGGTCGCCGACGCGCCCCAGGACAGCGAGATCGTCCAGGCGGAGATCTTCGGCCCGGTCCTCGTGGTGCTGCCCTTCGACACCGACGACGACGGCCTCCGCCTCGCCAACGACACCCCGTACGGACTGGCGGCGTCGGCGTGGACCCGGGACGTCTACCGGGCGAACCGGGCGACCCGCGAGATCAGGGCCGGCTGCGTGTGGGTCAACGACCACATCCCGATCATCAGCGAGATGCCGCACGGAGGCTTCGGGCAGTCCGGCTTCGGCAAGGACATGTCCTCGTACTCGTTCGAGGAGTACACCCAGATCAAGCACGTTATGTTCGACAACACGGCGGTTGCTGCGAAGGACTGGCACCGCACCGTCTTCGGGGACCGATAACAGACGGGCCGCTGGACCGGCGGCCGCCGACCCTCCCGGAAGGGCACCACGCGCATGGAGCAGTACGAGCCCGACGACCGCCTCTCACCGGCCCAGCTGGCCGCGATGCGGCGCAGCCTCCGCAACGGCCGGGCGGCCCTGACCCGCCGGTCGCTGCTGCGCGCCTCCGCGGGCGGCGCGCTGGCGCTGGGCGGCCTGGGGTCGCTGAGCGCCTGCGGGATCCCCGCGGCGGGCAAGACGGCGGGCGGCACGTCCGCCGAGGACCACTCGGCGCAGGAGAAGAAGGTCACCTTCTCCAACTGGACCGAGTACATGGACGTCGACGACAGCGGCAAGCACCACCCGACGCTCGACGCCTTCACCAAGCGGACCGGCATCAAGGTCACGTACACCGAGGACATCAACGACAACAACGAGTTCTTCGGCAAGATCAAGCCGCAGCTCGCCGCCGGCCAGGACACCGGCCGCGACCTGATCGTCCTCACGGACTGGCTGGCCGCCCGCCTGATCCGCCTCGGCTGGGTGCAGAAGCTCGACCCGGCCAACCTGCCGCACGCCTTCGCCAACCTCTCCGGCCAGTTCCGCACCCCCGACTGGGACCCCGGGCGCGCCTACTCCTACCCGTGGCAGGGCATCTCCACGGTGATCGCCTACAACAAGAAGGCGCTGGACGGCGTCGAGGTGAAGTCGGTCTCCGACCTGCTCGACAACCCCAAGCTCAAGGGCCGGGTCGGCTTCCTCACCGAGATGCGCGACAGCGTCGGCATGACGATGCTGGACCTCGGCAAGGACCCGGCGTCCTTCACCGCCGACGACTACGACGCGGCGATCGCCCGCCTCCAGAAGGGCGTCGACAGCGGCCAGATCCGCCGCTTCACCGGCAACGACTACACCTCCGACCTCACCAAGGGCGACCTGGCGGCCTGTCTGGCCTGGGCCGGTGACGTCGTCCAGCTCAAGGCGGACAGCCCCGACGTCGACTTCGTCGTCCCGGACAGCGGCTACCTGACGTCCAGCGACAACCTGCTGGTCCCCAACAAGGCCCGGCACAAGAGCAACGCCGAGCGGCTGATCGACTACTACTACGAGCCGCAGGCCGCCGCCGAGCTCGCCGCCTACATCAACTACGTCTGCCCGGTGGACGGCGTGAAGCCCTACCTGGCGAAGATCGACCCGGACGCGGCGAACAACCCGCTGATCATCCCCGACAAGGCCATGCAGGCCAAGTCGCACGCCTTCCGCTCGCTGAGCGCGAAGGAAGAGACCGCATTCGAAGCGAAGTTCGCGAAGCTCACTGGGGCGTGACCACGATGAAGACCACGAACGACAGCGGCGGCGACGTCCGCCTGACCGGCATCGGCAAGACCTACGGCGCCTTCACCGCCGTCCACCCCCTGGACCTGACCGTGCCCCAGGGCTCGTTCTTCGCGCTGCTCGGCGCCTCCGGCTGCGGCAAGACCACCACCCTGCGCATGATCGCCGGCCTGGAGGAGCCCACCACGGGCACCGTCCACCTCGGCGACCAGGACGTCACCCACCTGCCGCCGTACAAGCGCCCGGTGAACACGGTGTTCCAGTCCTACGCCCTCTTCCCGCACCTGGACATCTTCGAGAACGTCGCCTTCGGCCTGCGCCGGCGCGGCATCAAGAGCGTGAAGAAGCAGGTCGAGGACATGCTGGAGCTGGTCCAGCTCGGCGAGCAGGCGCGCAAGAAGCCGCACCAGCTCTCCGGCGGCCAGCAGCAGCGCGTCGCGGTGGCCCGCGCGCTGATCAACCACCCCAAGGTGCTGCTGCTCGACGAGCCCCTCGGCGCCCTCGACCTGAAGCTGCGCCGCCAGATGCAGCTGGAGCTCAAGCGCATCCAGACCGAGGTCGGCATCACCTTCGTCCACGTCACGCACGACCAGGAGGAGGCCATGACCATGGCCGACACGGTCGCCGTGATGAACGCCGGCCGCGTCGAGCAGCTCGGCGCTCCCGCCGACCTCTACGAGAACCCGCGGTCCACGTTCGTCGCGAACTTCCTCGGCACCTCCAACCTGATCGAGGCCGAGGTCGACACCCGCAGCGGCGACGACATCGTCCTGCGGGCGGGCGGCGGCAAGCTCGTCCTGCCCGCGGCGCGCTGTACCGCGCCCACCGCGGCCGGCGGCAGGGTGCTGGTCGGGGTGCGCCCCGAGAAGATCTCCCTGACCCACGCCGACGACGCCGGCTCCATCCCCGAGGGGCGCAACCGCATCACCGGCACGATCGCCGACGCCAGCTTCATCGGCGTCTCCACGCAGTACGTCGTGGACAGCGCGGTCTGCCCCGAACTCGCGGTGTACGCGCAGAACGTGGACCGCGACGGCCGCCTGGTGCCCGGCGCGGAGGTCGTCCTGCACTGGAGCCCGGCGCACACGTTCGGGCTCGACGCCGACCAGGACATCGACGCGGGCGTGGGGTCCGTCGAGGAAGAGGCCGCGTAGCGATGTCGACGCTCACCGAGGCGCCCCCGCCCCTGACCCCGGCCGCACCCGGCAAGAAGCCGCCGCGCCGGCGCGGCCGCTGGACGCCGTACTGGCTGCTGCTGCCCGGACTGCTCTGGCTGGTGGTGTTCTTCGCGCTGCCGATGATCTACCAGGCGTCCACGTCCGTGCAGACCGGCTCCCTGGAACAGGGCTACAAGGTCACCTGGCACTTCGCGACCTACTGGAACGCGCTGGACGACTACTGGCCGCAGGCCCTGCGCTCGGTGCTGTACGCGGCCGCGGCGACCGTCCTGTGCCTGGTCCTCGGCTACCCGCTGGCCTACCTGATCGCCTTCCGCGCGGGCCGCTGGCGCAACCTGATCATGATCCTGGTGATCGCGCCGTTCTTCACCAGCTTCCTGATCCGCACCCTCGCCTGGAAGACGATCCTCGCGGACGGCGGACCGGTCGTGGGGGCGCTCAACGCCCTCCACGTGCTGGACGTCACCGACTGGCTCGGCTGGACGGCCGGGGACCGCGTCCTCGCCACCCCGCTCGCGGTGGTGTGCGGACTGACGTACAACTTCCTGCCGTTCATGATCCTGCCGCTGTACACCTCGCTGGAACGCATCGACGGACGGCTGCACGAGGCCGCCGGCGACCTGTACGCCAAGCCCTCGACGGTCTTCCGCAAGGTGACCTTCCCGCTGTCGATGCCGGGCGTGGTCTCCGGGACCCTGCTGACCTTCATCCCGGCCTCCGGCGACTACGTCAACGCCGAACTGCTCGGCTCCACCGACACCCGCATGATCGGCAACGTCATCCAGACCCAGTTCCTGCGGGTCCTCGACTACCCGACCGCCGCGGCCCTGTCGTTCATCCTCATGGCGGCGATCCTGCTCATGGTCACCTTCTACATCCGCAGGTCCGGGACGGAGGATCTGGTCTGATGCCCGTCGTCACCTGGCTCAAGCGCCGGCTGGTCGTCATCGCCGGGCTGATCACGCTCGGCTACCTGCTGCTGCCGAACATCGTCGTGACGGTGTTCTCCTTCAACCAGCCCAAGGGCCGCTTCAACTACGAGTGGCAGCAGTTCTCCACCGACGCCTGGCGGGACCCCTGCGGGGTGTCCGGCCTGTGCGGCTCGCTGTCGATCAGCCTCCAGATCGCCCTCTGGGCGACGATCGGCGCGACCGTCCTCGGCTCGATGATCGCCTTCGCGCTGGTCCGCTACCGCTTCCGGGCCCGCGGCGCCGTGAACTCGATGATCTTCCTGCCGATGGCCATGCCCGAGGTCGTCATGGCCGCCTCGCTGCTCACCCTGTTCCTCAACCTGGGCGCCCAGCTCGGCTTCTGGACGATCCTGATCGCCCACATCATGTTCTGCCTCAGCTTCGTCGTCGTCGCCGTCAAGGCCCGCGTGATGTCGATGGACCCGCGCCTGGAGGAGGCGGCCCGCGACCTGTACGCCGGGCCCGTGCAGACCTTCGTGCGGGTCACCCTGCCCATCGCGGCCCCCGGCATCGCCGCGGGCGCGCTGCTCGCCTTCGCGCTGTCCTTCGACGACTTCATCATCACCAACTTCAACGCGGGCTCGACGGTGACCTTCCCGATGTTCGTCTGGGGCTCGGCCCAGCGCGGCACGCCCGTGCAGATCAACGTCATCGGGACGGCCATGTTCCTCATCGCCGTCCTGCTCGTCCTGACCGCCATGGTCATCAGCAACCGCCGCACCAAGCGCAAGGCGTGATCCGGAACACCGTAGGGAGTTGACATCATGGCCCCACGCGCCATGAGTTCTGCACATCACTGGACGAAGGCACTCTCCGAAGCCCGGCCGGTCCCGTACTGGCTGGAGGATCCCGGCAGGCCCCACCCCGAGCCCGCCCTCACCGGCGCCGAGACCTGCGACCTGCTCGTCGTCGGCGGCGGCTACAGCGGCCTGTGGACCGCGCTGGTCGCCAAGGAGCGCGACCCGGGGCGGGACGTGGTCCTGATCGAGGGCCGCGAGGCGGGCTGGGCCGCCTCGGGCCGCAACGGCGGCTTCTGCGCCGCCTCCCTCACCCACGGCCTGGCCAACGGGCTCAGCCGCTGGCCGGACGAGATCCACACCCTCCAGCGGCTCGGCGAGCACAACCTCGACGAGATCGAGCGGGCGATCGCCCGGTACGGCATCGACTGCGACTTCGAGCGCACCGGCGAGATCGACGTCGCCACCGAGCCCTACCAGGCGCGGGAACTGCGCGACTGGTACGAGGAGACCGAGAGCCGGGGCCTCGCCGACGGCGTCGAGTTCCTGGACGCCGAGGCGGTGCGCGCCCAGGTCGCCTCGCCCACCTTCGAGGCCGGGCTGTGGGACCGCCGGGGCGTGGCCATGCTGCACCCCGCCAAGCTCGCCTGGGGCCTGAAGCAGGCCTGTCTGCGCCTCGGCGTGCGCCTGTACGAGCACACCCCCGCGCTCACCCTCGAGCCGTACGGCGCCGCCGGCCTGGCGCTGCGCACCCCCTACGGGCGGGTCCGCGCCCGCCAGGTGGCCCTCGGCACCAACGTCTTCCCCAGCCTGGTCCGGCGGGTGCGCGCGTACACCGTCCCGGTCTACGACTACGCCCTGATGACCGAGCCGCTGACGCCCGAGCAGCTGAAGTCGGTCGGCTGGGAGAACCGGCAGGGCCTCGGGGACTCGGCCAACCAGTTCCACTACTTCCGGCTGTCCGCCGACCACCGCGTCCTGTGGGGCGGCTACGACGCGATCTACCCCTACGGCGGCCGGATCCGCGCCGAGTACGACGACCGGCCCGAGACCTACGCCAAGCTCGCCGAACACTTCTTCACCTGCTTCCCGCAGCTGGAGGGGGTGCGCTTCACGCACGCGTGGGGCGGCGCCATCGACACCTGCTCCCGCTTCTCGGCGTTCTTCGGCACCGCCCACCAGGGCAAGGTGGCCTACGCGGCCGGCTACACGGGCCTCGGGGTCGGCGCGACCCGGTTCGGCGCCGAGGTGATGCTCGACCTGCTCGCGGGGGAGCGCACCGAGCGCACGGAGCTGGAGATGGTCCGCAGGAAGCCGCTGCCCTTCCCGCCCGAGCCGTTCGCCTGGACCGGCATCGCCCTCACCAAGTGGTCGCTGGCCCGCGCCGACGCGCACGGCGGGCGGCGCAACCTGTGGCTGCGGACCATGGACCGGCTCGGCCTGGGCTTCGACAGCTGACGCGGCCTCCTGCAAAAAGGTGGGCCGAACCCGCGTAATGCCCGGCGGGGACCTCCCTCTCCCTCGTGACGCGACCGCGTCCACGACAGACAGGGAGGTCGTCAGATGACTGGGGCGAAGACGGCGGTCGAGTGGCTGGCATCCGTCGCACCGGACCCCGAGGCGTGCCGCTGGGAATGGGAGCGCAACCCCCACGGGGTCGCGCTGCTGCCCGCCGGCCGGGCCTGGGACGTCCTGATCCTGCCGGGCGAGCTCGGCTATCCCACGCTCGACGTGCTCACCCGCGTCCTGGACCGGCCCGGCCCGGTGCTGGTCGACTTCGGCGACGACCGGATGGGGTTCTTCGTACCGCCGGGCACCGCCGCGCGCTGGGTCGGCACCGGCATCCGCACGGCCGGCAGCGGCACCTGGATCGTCGTGCCGTACCCGGGCCGGGCCGCCCGGGGCGTGCGCTGGCTGGTGCCGCCGGACGGCTCCGGCACCCTCACCGACCCCGCACTCCTGGAACTGGCCCTGCACGAGGCGGCGGCCCAGCGGGCCCGGGGGGAGGAGACCTAGACGGTGCCTCGCCGATCGGGCCGGCGGGCTACGGGCGGGCGGGCGTCCCCGGGCCCTGGTCCGTCGACGTCGCCTTCAGCGCCAGCCACAGCTCCATGCGCACGTCCGGGTCGTCCAGGGAGCGGCCGAGGATCTCCTCCACCCGGCGCATCCGGTAGCGCAGCGTGTGGCGGTGGACGCCGAGGTCCGCCGCGGCGGCGTCCCACTGGCCGTGCCGGGACAGCCACGCCCGCAGCGAGGCCACCAGGTCACCGCGCCCGGTCGCGTCGTGCTCGTACAGCGCCCGCAGCAGACCGTCCGCGAACGCCCGCACCGCGTCGTCCGCGAGCAGTGGCAGCACCGAACCGGCGGCCAGCTGCTCGTGCTCCACGCACACCCGGCCCCGCCGCCGCGCCACCGACAGCGCCTGCTCGGCCTGCTTGTAGGCGGAGGCCGCCGCGATCGGCCCGGCCGGCGCGGACAGCCCGACGACCAGCTCGCCGTCGTCCCCGGCCTCGCGGGCCCCGCGGGCCCCGCCCGCAGGCCGCCCGGCCTCCAGCGCCGCCGCGAAGTCCGCGCACGCCGTCACCGCGGCCCCGCCGTCCGGCGCGAGCACGACCAGCCGCTCGCCCTCCGGGACCACCAGCACCGCCTCGCCGGAGCGGGCCGCGGCCGCCTCCAGCGCCTCCGCCAGCGCGTCCAGCGGGGCGCCCGCCGCCTCCGCGGACTTCGCCGCGGCGCCGCGCGCGGGGGCCGGCCCGTCGGCATGGGCGCGGGCCGCCGGGCCGGGCGCCGCCTCGGCGACGATCATCCGGAACGGGGCGTCCAGCAGCTCGCCGTACAGACCGCCGGCGACGGCACGGGCGTGGTCCGGCTCGCCCGCGAGGAGCATGCGCAGCACCGCCGCACCGATCCGCTGCTCGGCCGCGTGCAGCGAGCGCGAGCGCTCCGTGATCAGGGTGAGCAGGGCGATCGCCGAGTGCACCGCGTACCGCTCGGCGGTGCCCGGGGCGGCCGCCGTGCCGACGGCGAGCGCGGCCCGCGGGCGGCGGCCGGTGCCCAGCGAGTGCAGCTCGACCCGGTCGTCGGCGTCGGTGCCGCCCGGGCCCCCCACCACCGAGGACGCCGGCGCCGGCCGCTCCCGCAGCCGCTCCACCTCCGCCGTCAGCCGCGCCGCCCTGCGGCCCGCCCACTCCGGCGCGGTCGCCACCACGGCGCCCGAGGCGTCGTACAGCGCGGCCCAGCCGTCGACCTGCTGCGCGAGCGCGGCGAGCAGCCCCTCGGGGCCGGCCGTGAGCGCCTGCCGGGTCAGCTCGCGCTGGGCCGCGAAGCCCGCGGTGACCGCCCGGTACTGGTCGGCCGCGATCGCCGCCGACACCGCCTTGCTGATCGCCAGGAACGGTGTGCGGCGGGGCACCTCCAGCAGCGGCAGCCCCTCCTCCGCGGCGGCGTCGACCAGGGCCGCGGGGACCTCGTCGTAGTTCACCCCGACCGCGAAACCGAGCCCGACCACGCCGGCCCCCGCCAGGCGCCGCACGTAGCGCCGCATCGCCTCCGGGTCCTCCGCGTCCAGCTTCAGCGCGGTGATCAGCAGCAGCTCCCCGCCCTCCATGTACGGCACCGGGTCGGCGAGTTCGCTGACGTGCGCCCAGCGCACGGGCACGTCGAGGCGGTCCTCGCCCGCGCGCACGGTCAGCTTGAGCGCGGAGTGGTGGACGAGCGAGGCGAGGGTGGGGGGCATGGCGCCTTCAGGTCGGCGGACGTGATCGTCGGGTGATCGTTTGGCCACATCGTATGAAGGGCCTGTGGCGATTCTGCCTCACTGGAGGAGTGCCCTGCGTCCGTTCGACCCCGACCCGGTGCGCCCCCGTCCCGCGGAGTCTCAGCCCCGCAGGTCCACCAGCAGCGGGGGAGCGTGCTCGCCCGTCACGGTCGTCAGGGACAGCACCGCGTGCCCCGGCGGTACCTCGTGCGCCAGCTGCGAAGCCGACCAGCGCTCCCGCTCGACCTGCCGCACGGTCACCGCGTCCGTGGTCACCGCCTTGCCGGTCACCAGCTTGCGCAGAGCGTGGATGGCCCGGGTCATCGGCTGGTCGGCGAACACCGTGTGCTTCGCGACCTCCGTGGTCTCCACCCACTCGGTGCCCCAGGCCTGCGCGAACCGGTTGCCGTCCCAGGTGGTGACCCCGCTGAACGCCATCCGGCAGCCGACGGCCCCGTACAGCGGCCCGTGCAGGGCCTCCGGGACGTCGCCGATCGAGCGCAGGGTGAGCAGCACGCCCGCATTCTGCGAGCGCAGCCGCTGGACGCGGCGCACCGACTCCGGGGTGATCGCGCCCGTGGCGTCGTCCAGGACCAGGCAGGCGAAGTGCGCGCGCCGCCCCTGGCGGACCACGGCGTGGAACTGTGCGAGGACCAGCCGGGTGAGCAGCCGCCCGGCCTCCTCGTGGCCCCGCTCCGGCAGGTCCACGCGGACCCGCAGCGGATGGTGGGCCACGGACCGCAGCGAGAAGGGCCGCTGGGCGCCGCCCCCGCCGAAGAAGTCCGCGAAGGCCGGCCGGTCCAGCAGCGCCAGCCGGTCGGCCAGCGCCCGGCCCGCGTCACCCGGGACACCGGTCTGCCGCACCCGCGTCTCCAGCTCGCGCCGCATCACCTCGTGCCCGGCGAGCGCCTCCCGCAGCGCCGACACCGCCGCCGGCTCGCCCTCCAGCAGCTCGCGCAGCACGGGCAGCGTCGGGAAGCGGCCGTGCACCGCCCGGTAGGGGCCGAGCAGCTGGGCGAGCGCGGTGGCCGCGCCCTGCGCCCCGACGGCGTCGAGGTCGCCGACCAGCGCCTCGGCGAGGATCGCGGCGGCCTCGTCCGGGTCGTCGGACTCGGCGTAGGGGTCCAGGTCGTACCCCGAGGCCGGGTCGCCGATCCGGACGACCACGTCGAAGGCGGCGTCGGAGCCGAGCCGGGCGCCGGGCGCGGAGACCGCGACCACGGCACACGCCCCGGTGAGCGCCTGGAGGGCCAGCGTCTCGGTGACCGGCTCCACGAGGGTGCGCGTCTTGCCCGACCCGGACGGTCCGACCGCCAGCAGCGAGGTGCCCAGCACCTCGGGCCCGAGCGCGGCGCCCGCGTCGTGGTACGGCAGCGGGGAGCGCTCGGCGGCCACCCAGCGGCCGATGCGCACCTGGTCCGCGAGCAGGTCGTGCCGGGCCGAGCGGCGGGGCAGGTCCCGGGCGCCGGAGGGGTGCGTCCAGGCGGCGCCGCCCTGGCGCAGCACCGTGTCCCGGAAGGCGGCCAGCCCGGCGTCGCGGCGGGCGGTGGCGAAGGCGTGGTCGATCCGCGCGCAGTCGACGTCGTTCATCCGGCCGCCGGCCACCTCGGCGGTGAGCAGGTCGGCGGCCTCCTCCTGCCCGGCGTCGCGCAGCGCGGGCCACTGCGAGCGAGGGCGGGCGACCGGCCGCGGCGCGCTCGGCGCGGCGGCGGCCTTCCGGGCCGCGAGCCGCTCCTTGGCGTACGGCAGCCAGCCGCCGAGCCGGGCGAACGGCCACAGCACGAGCAGGGTGATGACCGTGTACAGCGAGTCCGTGAACAGCGGCGACGCGAACAGCTCGTAGCCGCCGGAGAACAGCACGACGAGGGAGAACAGCGGGTCGACGACCGGCAGCGCGTTCCAGCCGACGCCGAACGCGTCCGGGAAGACGAAGCTCAGCGTGACCAGGGCGGCCAGTGCGGCGAGCAGGGCGCGGGCGGGCTGGGGGCGGCGGCCGACGAGGTGGCGCACGGTGTCGGGCCAGCTGCCGAGCCGGCCCATGGCGTACAGCAGCACCGCGAAGAACACGCCGTCGTAGACCACCCGGGCCTCGGCGCCGTCCATGGTCCTCGGCGAGGCGATGGTGCCGCCCCACCACCAGTCGTCCGGCGTGAACAGGCGCAGCACCGAGAACTGGTACGGCAGGCTGCCCCGCCGCCACAGCGACCACAGCACCAGCGCGGCGACCAGGGGCACCAGCATGCCGACGACCGTGACCGTCGCGAGCCGCTCCGGTGCGTTCGCGCCCTTCGGCAGCCGGTAGCCGTGGCGCCAGATGCCCGGGCGGGCCTCGGGGCGCGGGGCGTCCAGCCAGTCGGCGACCGCGGAGGGCGGGGCGGCGGGGGCGGCGGCCGGGGGCGGCGGCGTGCCGGGCGCCCGTCCGGGCGGCGGCGGCACGGCGGGCGGACCGGACGGGCCGGCGGCGTACTCCGACGGCCCGGACCGCCCCGTCGGGCCCGCGGGCGGTGCGGCCGGGGGCGGGGGCAGGTCGGGGCGGGTCGCGGGGGGTTCGGGAGGGGTCGTGGGGCGTGGCACGGGGTTCGCGTGCGTGCCGCGCGCGTCCTGTGTCCCGTCGCTGTTCATCGCCGTTGCCCCCTGACCAGCCGTTCCGTCCACCGTCAGCGGTCAATCTAACGCCCCGGCAAGGGCAGTTCACCGCTTACGCGCCCGCAGCGTGCCCCCGCCGCCCGTCCGGCCCCCCGCTCCCGCACGTCAGGGCCCTTGCTCCGCCGTGGCACGGCCACGGCTCCTCTATGTCCACCACGGACAACCGGGGTCCGGGAAAACGCCCACATGGAGCATGCCCACCCCCGGGCGCCCGGCCTAGCCTGCGAGGAACGAAGGAACGCACCCGCAAGACCCCCAGGAGCCCCTCATGACCGCACTTCCGCAGGAGCGCCGCGTCGTCACCGCCATTCCCGGCCCGAAGTCGCAGGAGCTGCAGGCCCGTCGCGTCGCCGCGGTCGCGCAGGGCGTGGGCTCCACGCTGCCGGTGTTCGTCACGCGCGCGGGCGGCGGCGTGATCGAGGACGTCGACGGCAACAGCCTGATCGACTTCGGCTCCGGCATCGCCGTGACGACCGTCGGCGCCTCCGCCGAGGCCGTGGTGCGCCGCGCCTCCGCGCAGCTCGCCGACTTCACCCACACCTGTTTCATGGTCACCCCCTACGAGGGCTACGTGGCCGTCGCCGAGGCGCTGGCCGAGCTCACGCCGGGTGACCACGAGAAGAAGTCGGCCCTCTTCAACAGCGGCGCCGAGGCCGTCGAGAACGCCGTCAAGATCGCCCGTGCCTACACCAAGCGCCAGGCGGTCGTCGTCTTCGACCACGGCTACCACGGCCGCACCAACCTGACGATGGCGCTGACCGCGAAGAACATGCCGTACAAGCACGGCTTCGGCCCGTTCGCGCCCGAGGTGTACCGCGTCCCGGTCGCCTACGGCTACCGCTGGCCGACCGGCCCCGAGAACGCCGGCCCCGAGGCCGCCGCGCAGGCCATCGACCAGATCACCAAGCAGGTCGGCGCGGACAACGTGGCCGCGATCATCATCGAGCCGGTGCTCGGCGAGGGCGGCTTCATCGAGCCGGCCAAGGGCTTCCTGCCCGCGATCCGCCAGTTCGCCGCCGACCACGGCATCGTCTTCGTCGCCGACGAGATCCAGTCCGGCTTCTGCCGCACCGGCCAGTGGTTCGCCTGCGAGGACGAGGGCATCGTCCCGGACCTGATCACCACCGCCAAGGGCATCGCGGGCGGTCTCCCGCTGGCCGCCGTGACCGGCCGCGCCGAGATCATGGACGCCCCGCACGCCGGTGGCCTGGGTGGCACCTACGGCGGCAACCCGGTGGCCTGCGCCGGTGCGCTCGGCGCCATCGAGACGATGAAGGAGCTCGACCTCAATGCCCGGGCGAAGGAGATCGAGGCGGTCATGAAGGCCCGCCTCACCGCCATGGCCGAGAAGTTCGACATCATCGGCGACATCCGCGGCCGCGGCGCCATGATCGCCATCGAGCTGGTCAAGGACCGCGCCACCAAGGAGCCGAACGCCGAGGCGGCCGCCGCCCTCGCCAAGGCCTGCCACCAGGAGGGCCTGCTCGTCCTGACCTGCGGCACCTACGGCAACGTGCTGCGCTTCCTGCCCCCGCTGGTCATCGGCGAGGACCTGCTGAACGAGGGCCTGGACATCATCGAGCAGGCGTTCACCCGCATCTGATCAAGCACCGTCCCGCGCGCATCTGAGAGGCCCGACGCACGTCTGTCGGGCCTCTCACGTGCACCGACGGCAGGGCGTGTGAAGAACGTGTGCGAGGTGGATGGGGGGACGCCGAGGGGCCTGTCGTCCGGCCGGGGCCTGCCGTAGGTTCGGTCCAGATGAGAGATACACCCGCTCACAGGGGACTGTGGGCGACATCAGGCCGGGGCCTCCCCAGCTCCGGCCTGGCCGTGCCCTCGCGCACACCGGAGCCGTGAGGCTCCGCATCTCCACCGATCGGACGGTCGCCCGCCCCACACCCCCCGGGGCGCGCGACCACCCGGTCCGGACGGCCGCCCCGGAACCATCCCCCCCGTTCCGGGGCGGCCGACCTCCTTCTCAGCACCTCTCGGCACGGATCAGGGAGCCCGGCACCGTCCGGGCTCCTTCCGTCTTCTGACACGCTGGACCCATGTCCACCGCTCCGCCCCGGCAGTCCGGCCGCGTTCCCGGGCGCCTGCCGCCGCGGCTCCCGGCGCCATTGCTCGCCCTGCCCCTGCTGGTCTTCGCGCTGCTCACCTGGCAGGTCCTGGCCGACGGGCCGCTGCTGCGGGCCGACGAGCGGGTCAGCCGCTGGCTGGTGCGGCCGGACCGGGCGGGGGAGCTGCTGTCCGACCTGGGCAACGTGCAGGTCGCCCTCCCCGTGCTGCTGGTCGTCGCCGTGTACGTGGCCCGGCGCGGCTGGACGGCCGGCGTCCCGCGCTGGTGGCCGGCGCCCCTCGCGGCCCTGGTGTGCCTGGCGCTGGTGCCCCTCGTGGTGGTCCCCGTGAAGAACTGGACCGACCGGCCCGGACCCCCCGTCAACCCCCCGGGCACCGGGTACTTCCCCTCCGGCCACACCGCCACCGCGCTCCTGGCGTACGGCGGCGCCGTGCTGGTGCTGCTGCCCTGGCTGCGCGGCGACCGGGCCCGCCGGGGGGCCGTCGCCGTGGGCGCGCTGCTCGTCCTCGGAGTGTCGTACGGGCTCGTCCGGCGGGGCTTCCACTGGCCGCTGGACGTCGTGGCGAGCTGGTGCCTGGGAGCGGTGCTGCTCGGCGCGCTGGGCGCGGTCGTGAGGGGGGTGCACGCCGATCACGCCAAAGCGGCGCACCCCGGCCCCGCACTGCTACGCCCCGGACAAACGTCCCCGCCCGGTGCCGCGCCTACCGTGGACCCCGAACGCCACAGCACATCCCCAACGCGGAAGGGCCGGGACTCGCACATGCCCCAGGAACCCGTCGTGGGCGCCGCCCACGCCTTCTGGCTCGCCGGCCGCCAGGCCACCGGCACGGACACCTTCGAGGTCACCTCGCCGTGGGACGGCCGGACCGTCGCCACCGTGAGCGTGCCCACGGACGCCCAGACCGAGGAGGCCGTGGCCGCCGCGTACGCCGTCCGCGAGGACTTCGCGGCCACCCCGGCGCACGTCCGGGCCGCCGCCCTGGACCACGTCAGCCGGCGGCTGGCCGAGCGCACCGAGGAGATCGCCCGGCTGATCTCCGCCGAGAACGGCAAGCCGATCAAGTGGGCCCGTGGTGAGGTCGGCCGCGCCGTCTCGGTGTTCCGCTTCGCCGCGGAGGAGGCCCGGCGCTTCAACGGCGGCGAGGCCCAGCGCCTGGACACCGACGCCGGCGGCCAGGGCCGGCTCGCGCTGACCCGCCGCTTCCCCAAGGGCGTCGTCCTCGGCATCGCGCCGTTCAACTTCCCGCTGAACCTGTGCGCCCACAAGGTCGCCCCGGCCATCGCCGCCGGCGCCCCGATCATCCTCAAGCCGGCGCCGGCCACCCCGCTGTCCGGGCTGATCCTCGGCGAGCTGCTGGCCGAGACCGACCTGCCCGCCGGCTCCTGGTCCATCCTGCCGGTCCCCAACGACCGCATGGCCGAACTGGTCCAGGACGAGCGCCTGCCGGTCATCTCCTTCACGGGCTCCGAGAAGGTCGGCTACGCGATCATGGACTCGGTGCCGCGCAAGCACTGCACCCTGGAGCTCGGCGGCAACGGCGCGGCCGTCGTCCTCGCCGACTACGCGAGCGACACCGACCTGGACTGGGCCGCGACCCGCATCGCGACCTTCTCCAACTACCAGGGCGGCCAGTCCTGCATCTCCGTGCAGCGCGTGATCGCCGACGCCGCCGTGTACGACCGGCTGCTGCCGCGCATCGTCGCCGCGGTCGAGGCACAGGTCACCGGTGACCCCGCCGACGACGCCACCGACGTCGGCCCGCTGGTCAGCGAGGACGCCGCCCAGCGCGTGGAGTCCTGGGTGAGCGAGGCCGTCGACGCCGGCGCCCGGTTGCTCACCGGCGGCAAGCGTGACGGCGCCTCCTACGCGCCGACCGTCCTCACCGACGTGCCGGCCGGCACCACCCTGTCCTGCGAGGAGGTCTTCGGACCGGTCCTCACCGTGCAGCGGGTCGACGGCGAGGCCGAGGCGTTCGCCGCCGTCAACGACTCCAAGTACGGCCTCCAGGCGGGCGTGTTCACCCACGACGTCCAGGTCGCCTTCCGGGCCCACCGCGCCCTGGAGGTCGGCGGCGTGGTGATCGGCGACGTCCCGTCCTACCGCGCCGACCAGATGCCGTACGGCGGTGCCAAGCAGTCCGGTGTGGGCCGCGAGGGCGTGCGGTTCGCGATGGAGGACTACACCTACGAGCGCGTCCTGGTCCTGACCGGGCTCGCCCTGTAACCACCCCTCCCGGCCGACGGCCCGAGCCCGCTGTGCGGGGGCTCGGGCCGTCGTCGTGCGGGCCCTTCGCCCACGTCGCTCAGCCGGAGAAGCCGACGTGCGCGAGCCGCAGCGGGCCGCGCAGCGTCACGCGCAGGTCGTGCGTCCCGCCCGCGACGGGCAGGGGGGCCTCGACGGTGGTGTAGTCGTACGGCCCCGGGGTGCCGGGGGACTCCACGGTGGCGCGCGCGCCGCCCGCCGACAGCTCCACGGTGCCCGCGCCGCCCGCCAGTTCCAGCCGGACGGTGCGCACGCCGGTGACGAAGTCGCAGGCCCGGTAGAGCAGTTCGGCCGTTCCGCCGGAGGCCGGGGTCACCGCGTCCCCGGCGGCCTTCGTGCGGTCCACGAGCGCGGCCCCGCCGTGCTCGTCGAAGTCGGCTGCGGACAGGCCCCGTCGGAGCACCGGGCGGGGCGCCGCGGGCTCCCCGTCGAGCGTGACGGTCGCGCGCAGCCGGACGTCCTCGCTGGAGGCGCCCACGAGGACGTCGTAACGGCCCGGCTCCAGGCGCCAGTCGCCGCGCGCCACGTCCCAGAACGCGAACGCCCGCAGCGGTACGGCGAACTCCAGCCGCCTCGTCTCCCCGGGCGCCAGCGTCACCCGGCGGTGCGCGAGGAGTTCGCGGCGCGGCCGGGGCACCGAGGGCTCCACCGCGCGCGTGTAGAGCTGGGCCACCTCGTCGGCGGTCGTGTCCCCCGCGTTGGTGAGCGTGAAGAACACGTGCAGGGCGCCGTCCGCGACGGCGGTGACCAGGTCGGCGTAGCCGAAGGGCACGTACGACAGGCCGTGGCCGAAGGGGAACAGCGGGGTGCCCTCGAAGTACCGGTACGTCTGGCGGCCGCCGATCACGTCGTAGTCGAGCAGGTCCGGCAGGTCGGCGTCGTCGGCGTACCAGGTCTGCGGCAGCCGGCCCGCGGGCGCGACGTCGCCGGCCAGCACCCGGGCCAGCGCGGTGCCGGCCGCCTGGCCGCCGTGCGCGGTCCACAGCGCGGCCGCGAGCCGCCCCGGCGCGAACGCGTACGGGTAGGCCGACACCAGCACGAGGACCGTCCGCGGGTTCGCGGCCCGGGCCGCCTCCAGCAGCCGCTCCTGGTGCGTGGGCAGCCGCAGGGTCGTGCGGTCCTCGGTCTCCCGGCCGCGGATGTGCGGGTCGTTGCCCGCCACCACGAGGACCACGTCGGCGTCCGCGGCGGCCCGGCGCACGGCGTCCGTCCCGTGCTCGGCGACGACGACCTCGAAGACCTCGGCGGTCTCTGCCGTCCCTGCCGTCCCTGCGGTCACTGGCATCTCTGCCGTCTCTGCGGGCTCTGTCGTCTCCGCGGTCCGCGCGGCAACCTTCACGCCGTCGGCGGCGACCGAGACGGGACGCCCCGTCCCCAGGTGCCGCAGGAGGTGACCGGTCCCGTGCTCCCCCCGGCGTTCCAGACGGAACGTCTCCTGGACGACCCAGCCGCCGGGCTGGTCGGCCGACGCGCGCACGTACCCGTCCTCGGCCACCGCCAGGTAGCGGCCGTCGGGCGCGCGCAGCGTGAGCACGCCGTCGCCCCAGTCGACGAGCGCGAACTCGGTGCCGACGGCGTCCGTGGTCAGCGGCGGCAGGTCGGTGCGCCCCGCGAGCAGCGCCGGGTCCAGGGCGCCCTGCGCACCGCGCGCCGGGTCGGGAGCCTCCGGCGCGGGCGGGACGTGCAGGAACGTCCCGGCGGACGTGCGCAGCCGGACCCGGTCCACGCCCTCCGCGAACCGCACGCGCTCGGCGCCGAACCGCTCGTACAGGGCTTCCAGCGGTGTCGAACGGTGGATCAGGGTGCCGCTGTACCAGTCGAGCTTGCACTCGTCGGCGAGCAGGCCGACCACCGCGAGCCGGGTGTCCGGGGCCAGTGGCAGCACCCCGTCGTTGCGCAGCAGGACCACCGCCTGCTCGGCCGCCTCCCGGGCGAGTTCCCGGTGCTCCGGGGTGTCGAAGGCGCCGGAGTGGGCGTGCGGGTCGTCGTCCGGGTCGAACTCGCCGAGGCGGAACCGGACGGAGAGCTGGCGGCGCACCGCCGTGTCCACGTCCGCCTCGGACAGCAGCCCCCGCTCCAGCGCCCCCCGGACCCGGGCCGCGATCGGCGAGCCGTCCGTGCCGTGGTCGGTGAAGCTGTCCACGCCGGCCACGAGCGCGGCGGCCGTCGCCTCCTCGTGGGTGTCGAAGTAGTGCTCGGAGTCCACCAGGTTGGAGGGCGCGCCCGCGTCCGAGCAGACCAGCAGCTCCTGGTCGGTCCAGGTCCGCAGGTGCTCGCGCAGATGGGGCGAGACGTGGTTGGGGCGGCCGTTGACCAGGTTGTACGCCGGCATCACCCCGGCCACCGCACCCGCCTCGACCGTCGCGCGGAACGCCCGCAGGTCGTACTCGTGCAGCACCCGCGGGCGCACCGAGGAGGAGGTGACGTCCCGGCCGGTCTCGTTGTTGTGCGCCAGCCAGTGCTTGAGCACCGGGGCCGTGCGCCAGTACACCGGGTGGTCGCCGCGCAGGCCCCGGGTGTAGGCGGTGGCGATCGCCGAGGTCAGCAGGGGGTCCTCGGAGTAGCCCTCCTCGTTGCGGCCCCACAGCGGGTGGCGCAGCAGGTTGACCGTGGGCGACCAGACGTTCAGGCCCACCCGCTCGTCGCGGGCGCGCATCGCCCGGACCTCCCGGGACACCGCCTCGCCCACCCGGCGCACCAGCTCCGGGTTCCAGGTCGCGCCGAGCCCGACCGCCTGCGGGAACACCGTGGCGGGGCCCATCCACGCCACCCCGTGCAGGGCCTCCTGGCCGGTGCGGAACGCGGCGACGCCCAGGCGCTCCACGGCCGGGGCGAACTGGTGCAGGAAGGAGACCTTCTCGTCGCGGGTCAGCCGCGACAGCAGGTCGTCGACGCGCTTCGCGAACGGCAGCCGCGGATCGCGGAACGGCGGCGTGGGCGGCGGGGATGCGGTCACGTGGGGTTTCCCTTTGCGCTGGAGCGGGGGAGGGCTTTCGAAGCGCTTCGATGCTCATTCGACGACCGTGCGGGTGTCAAGACGTCCTGCGCCACCAACCGGTCCGGCCCGCCCACAGCTCAAGCAGCGCAAGAAGGCCGTCAACTCCCGGGCCTTGCCGAGGAATCTTGGAAGCGGCCCTTGTGCGCCCCCCGGCCTTCACCTAACCTCGCTGCACATCGAAGCGCTTCGACTGACTCGTCGCCGAGGCACCCGCTCACCGAAGGCCGCTTCCGCTCAGCCAGTTCCACTCGAGACACCGCAGCCGACGGCCACCGCCGGGTGTCCTGGTGCGCCACGAAGGCACGAAGGGTTGACGCAATGACGCCGAACGCCGCTTCCTCCCCGTCCGGTTCCCCCGGACCGAGCCGGCGGGGCTTCCTCGCCTCCACAGCGGTCGCCACCGCGGCCGTGGCCGGCGGGATGCCGCTGCTCGCCGCGTGCGGCGGAGCGGACAAGGGCTCGCGCGAGGGGACCACCTCGGGGAAGGACGCCAAGCGGCTCCTGCCGGCGTACGTGGCCAGCAACGTGGTGACGCCGGACATCCCGTCGAAGAACGGCTCGTCGATGGGGTTCACCGCCAAGCTCGACGTGGCCACCCTGAAGACCTCGGTGCCCCGCAAGCTCGGCAAGGGCGGCAAGGTCACCGTCATGTCGCCGTTCTGGGGTTCGCCGCCCAAGCAGGACAACCCGTACTACACCTCGATGAACGCCCTGACCGGCGTCGACGTCCAGTGGCGCAACCAGGACGGCAACACCTACGACCAGAAGCTCGGCGCGGTCCTCGCCTCCAGCGACGTGCCCGACGTGGTGGTCGTTCCCGGCTGGAACATGATGGGCAAGATACCCAGCGCCGTCATCAGCAAGTTCGCCGACCTCGGCCCCTACCTGTCCGGCGACAAGGTCAAGGACTACCCGAACCTCGCGGCGATCCCCACCGACGCCTGGCAGCGCTCCCTGTTCGGCGGCAAGCTCATGGGCCTGCCGATGCCGGCGTCGTACGTCACGAACATCGTGCCCCTGTACCGCCAGGACGTCTTCCAGCGGGAGGGCTACCAAGTGCCCACGTCCCCGGACGAGTTCACGGCCCTGTGCAAGGACATCACCAACGCCAGGGCCAAGCGGTGGGCCTGCGGCGACATGAAGTGGACCGCGTTCAACATCTGGGGCGTCTTCCCCGGCTCGGACAAGCCGCTGTGGTGGAACCTCGTCGACGGCAAGCTGGTCAACCGCGTGGAGACCGACGCGTACCTGGAGGCCCTGGAGTGGACGCGCAAGCTGTTCGCCGCCGGGTACGTCCACCCCGACTTCAAGCTCGGCAAGAGCCAGGCCACCGACCCCGGCGCCAAGTTCGCCGCCGGTGAGTTCCTGATCTACAACAACGACATCTCCAGCTGGTACGGCCAGCGCGCCTCCCAGGCCACCCAGAACCCGGACTTCCGCATCTGGGGCATGGACCTCTTCGGCCCCGACGGCGGCGACCCGACCCTGTGGGCCGCGGAGCCCGCCGGCATCTTCGCCTTCGTCAACAAGAAGGCCTCCGAGTCCGTCGTCCGCGACGTGCTGGCCGTCGCCGACGTCACCGCGGCGCCGTACGGCACCAAGGAGTGGATGATGACCAACTACGGGGTCGAGGGCACGCACTACACCATCAAGAACGGCGTCCCCGTCAAGAACGACCGGGGCAACAACGAGGTCAACAACGCCTTCGTGATGATCGCGAGCCCCGCGTCGACCCTCGCCCACCCCGACTTCCCCGACATCACCGAGGGACAGGTCACCTGGCAGCAGAAGATGGGCGGCTTCACCAGGAAGACCTCCTTCTGGGGCCTGCAGATCACCGAGCCCTCCCGCTACGCCAACCTGGCCAGCAACTTCGAGCAGCTCGAGGACGACATCGCGCGCGGCCACAAAAAGATCTCCGACATGCAGCAGGCCGTCTCCGACTGGAAGCGGCAGGGCGGCGACAAGCTGCGCGACTGGTACAAGAAGCTCCTCGACGAGAACGGCTCGGCGGCGAACTGACCAGGTCCTGAGGCAAGGAGAACGGCCGTGTCCCACAGCACGGTGCCTCGGGGCAGCGCCGAGGCCAGCACCCCCGCGACGACCACGGCGCGGTCCGGCGGCGCCACCGGCTCCACCGGCTCGACCGGCACCACCGGTTCCACCGGTTCCACCGGCTCCTCCCGGGGACGGGGCGCGGGCCGGGCGAGCCTGCGGCACCGGTTCCGGCGCGACCGCGTCCTGATCCTCATGACGCTGCCGGCCGTCGTGCTCGTCCTGGTCTTCAACTACCTGCCGATCCTCGGCAACGTCGTCGCCTTCCAGGACTACGACCCGTACGTCAGCGACAACGGCGTCGTGTCGATCCTCAACAGCCCCTTCGTGGGCCTGGACAACTTCTACCGGATGTTCGAGGACCCGGCTTTCTGGAACGCCGTCCAGAACACGCTGGTGCTGTTCTCCGTCCAGCTCCTGCTGTTCTTCCCCGTCCCGATCCTGGTCGCGCTGCTCATCAACAGCGTGGTCCGGCCCCGGGTGCGGGCCGTCGCCCAGGCCGTGCTCTACCTGCCGCACTTCTTCTCGTGGGTCCTGGTCATCGCCGTCTTCCAGCAGATGTTCGGCGGCGCCGGGATGCTCTCCCAACTGCTGCGCCGCAACGGGTACGACGGCCTGGACATCATGACGAACCCGGACACCTTCCCCTTCCTGCTCACCGCGCAGAGCGTGTGGAAGGACGCCGGGTGGGGGATCATCGTCTTCCTCGCCGCGCTGGCCTCGGTGCCGACCGACCTGTACGAGGCGGCCGCGATGGACGGCGCGGGGCGCTGGCGCCGCATGTGGCACGTCACGCTGCCCGCGCTGCGCCCGGTGATCGCCCTCCTGCTGGTGCTGCGCGTCGGCGACGCCCTGACCGTGGGGTTCGAACAGATCCTGCTCCAGCGCGACGCCGTGGGCACGGACGCGGGGGAGGTCCTGGACACCTTCGTGTGGTGGAACGGCGTGCGCAACCAGGACTTCGGCTACGCGGCCGCCGCCGGCCTGGTCAAGGGCGTCGTCAGCATCGGACTGGTCCTCGCCGCGAACAAGGTGGCCCATCTCATGGGCGAGCAGGGGGTGTACAAGAAATGACCGCCGTCGTGGGCCCACCCGTGGGCGATCCGGTACGAGGACGCGGCGACGGGCCGCGCCGCCGGGCCGCGCCCGCGCGCCCCGCGTGGGAGGAGGAACCGTCCCCGGCCGGCCTCGCGGGCAAGGGCATCGCCCTGTCCCTCGCCTGCCTGGCGATCCTGTTCCCGCTGTGGATCGTCGTCGTCACCAGCCTCTCCTCGCGCCGGACCATCGACGAGGCGGGCGGACTGGTGATGGTGCCCAAGGACCTCACCTTCATCGCCTACCGGGAACTGCTCAGCGGCGGCCAGGTCACCCGGGCCGCGCTCGTCAGCGTGCTCGTCACCCTGGTCGGCACGCTGTTCTCGATGACGGTGTCCGTGCTGTGCGCGTACGGGCTGTCGCGGACCGGGTCGCTCGCGCACCGGTGGCTGCTGATGCTGCTGCTGGCGACGATGTTCTTCAGCGCCGGGCTCATCCCCACGTACCTGCTGGTGCAGAGCCTCGGGCTGACCGACACCTACCTCGCGCTGATCCTGCCGAGCGCGGTGAGCGTGTTCAACATCCTCGTGCTGCGCGGGTTCTTCATGGGTATCTCGCCCGAACTCGTCGACAGCGCGCGGATCGACGGGGCGGGGGACGTGCGGATCCTCTGGCAGATCGTGATGCCGCTGTCCCGGGCGGTCCTCGCGGTGATCACGCTGTTCTACGCCGTCGGGTACTGGAGCGCGTGGTTCAACGCGTCGTTGTACCTGAACGACCAGGACATGATGCCGCTGCAGAACGTCATGATCCAGCTGGTGCAGAAGCAGGAGGCGCCGGTGGGGCTGAGCCAGGCGATCAGGACCGGGCAGCTGTCGGGGCTGGCGGTCCAGATGGCCGTGATGGTGATGGCGTTGCTGCCGGTGGCGGTGCTGTCGCCGTTCGTCCAGAAGCACTTCAGGAAGGGGATGCTGACCGGAGCCGTGAAGGGCTGACGCCCGGCACCGGGTCCGCGTCCGGTGGGGGTGCCTGGTCCTGTCGCCGGTCCGCGGGCCGGTGGGGGCTGGTCGCGCAGTTCCCCGCGCCCCTGAGGTCGGCAGGGGTCACCGCCTGACTCCCGGCGCGGCGGCACCCCGCAGCGCCGGGCTGCGCGTCCCACCCCCGGCCCGCCCCCACGTCCCCGCACACCCAGCGAGGTTCACCTCATGAACGCCTTCTCCCCGTCCCGGCGCAGCCTCCTCGGCGGGGCCGCCGTGGCCGTCGTGGGCAGCGCCCTGCCCGGTCCCACCGGCGGCGCCCGCGCAGCGGAACGCCCCGCCTACCGCTGGCGCACCGTGACCATCGGCGGCACCGGCTTCGTCACCGGCGTGCTCTTCCACCCCGCCGTGCCGGGCCTCGCCTACGCCCGCACCGACATCGGCGGGGCCTACCGCTGGGACGACCGCGCCGCCCGCTGGACGCCGCTCACCGACCACCTCGGCTGGGACGACTGGAACCTCCTCGGCGTGGAGGCCCTCGCCGTCGACCCGGCCCACCCCGACCGGCTGTACCTGGCCCTCGGCACCTACGCCCAGCCCTGGGCCGGCAACGGAGCCGTGCTGCGCTCCGAGGACCGCGGCGCCACCTGGTCCCGCACCGACCTCACCGTGAAGCTCGGCGCCAACGAGGACGGCCGGGGCACCGGCGAGCGGCTGCTGGTCGACCCGCGGGACAGCGACACCCTGTGGCTCGGCACCCGGCACGACGGCCTGCTGCGGTCCACCGACCGGGGAGCGACCTGGTCGCCCGTCGGCTCCTTCCCGGCCGCCCCCTCCGCGACCGGCCAGGGCGTCACCCTGCTGGTCGCGGCGGGCCGCGCCGTGTACGCCGGCTGGGGCGACTCCGACGGCACCGCACCGGCCCTGTACCGCACCACCGACGGCACCGCCTGGGAGGCCGTCCCCGGCCAGCCCGCCGGCACCTCCGCCAAGGTGCCGGTCCGTGCCGCGTACGACCGCCACAGCCGCGAGCTGTACGTCACCTACGCCGACGCCCCCGGGCCCAACGGCCAGTCGGACGGCAGCGTCCACAAGCTGGCCGTCGGCACGGGCACGTGGACCGACGTCACCCCGGTCCGCCCGGACGGCGCCTCGGACACCTTCGGCTACGGCGGCGTCGCCGTGGACGCCCGCCGCCCCGGTACCGCCGTCGTCTCCACCAACAACCGCTGGGCGGCCGTCGACACCCTGTATCGCACCACCGACGGCGGGCGCACCTGGACCTCCCTGAAGGACACCGCCGTCCTCGACGTCTCCGAGACGCCGTACCTCACCTGGGGCGAGGAGCGGCCCAAGTTCGGCTGGTGGATCCAGACGGTCGCGGTCGACCCGTACGACTCCCGACATGTCCTCTACGGCACCGGCGCCACCTTGTACGGCACCCGCGACCTGCGGCACTGGGCGCCGCGGATCCGCGGCTTGGAGGAGTCGTCGGTACGGCACCTGATCTCGCCGCCGACGGGCCGGGCGCACCTGCTCAGCGGGCTCGGGGACGTCGGCGTGATGTACCACGACCGGCTCACCGCGTCCCCCTCGCGCGGGATGGCCACGAACCCGGTGTTCGGCACGGTGACCGGACTCGCGCTGGCCGCGGCACGGCCGTCGTACGTCGTGCGCACGGGCTGGGGCGACCACGGCAACGGCGCCCTGTCGCGCGACGGGGGCCGCACCTGGCAGCCCTTCGCCGCGCAGCCCGCGCTCGCGAAGGAGGCGCCGGGGCCGGTCGCCGTGAGCGCCGACGCCGGCGTCCTGCTGTGGACGTTCGTCCACTGGGACGGCACCAAGTACCCCGCCCACCGCTCCGCCGACGACGGCGCCACCTGGTCCGAGGTGCCCACCTTCCCCAGGGGCGCCACCCCGGTCGCCGACCCCGTCGACCCGGCGCTCTTCCACGCCTACGACACCGACACGGGCACCCTGTACGCGAGCACCGACGGCGGGCGCACCTTCACCGCCCGCGCCACCGGACTGCCCTCCGGGGACGGCCAGTTCGAGCTGGTCGCGACGCCGGGGCGGTCCGGCGACCTGTGGCTGAGCACCAAGGACAACGGCCTGCACCACTCCACCGACGGCGGCGCGACCTTCACCCGGGTGGCCGGCTGCCGGGCCGCGTACGCCCTCGGCTTCGGCCGGCCCGCGCCCGGCGCCGCCCACCCGGCGCTCTACCTGGTGGGCGCCCTCACCGGCCCGCCGACCGGCGTGCACCGCTCGGACGACGGCGGCCGGACCTGGGTGCGGATCAACGACGACGCCCACCAGTGGGGCTGGACCGGCGAGACCGTCACCGGCGACCCGCGCGTGTACGGCCGCGTCTACCTCGCCACCAACGGGCGCGGCATCCAGTACGGGGAGCCGGTGTGAGGCCCGGCCTCGACGCGGTGACCCGCGGTCGTGTCCTGTTCGGCGGCGACTGGAACCCCGAGCAGTGGCCCGAGGAGACCTGGCGCGAGGACGTCCGGCTGATGCGGCGGGCCCGGGTCACCTCCGTCACCCTCGGGGTCTTCTCCTGGTCGACGATCGAACCCGAGCCGGGGGCACGGGAGTTCGCCTGGCTCGACACGCTGATGGACCTGATGCACGAGCACGGCATCGGCGTCGTCCTCGCCACCCCGACCGCCTCGCCCCCGCCGTGGATGGGGAGGCTGCACCCCGACACCCTGCCCCGGGACGCCGACGGCCGCACCGAGTGGTGGGGCGGCCGCCAGCACTTCTCCCACTCCAGCGCCACCTACCGCCGGTACGCCGCCGCGATCACCGAGGACCTGGCCGCCCGCTACGCCGGCCACCCGGCCCTCACCCTGTGGCACATCAACAACGAGTACTGCACCTACGACCACGGCGACGAGGCCGCGGCCGCCTTCCGCCGCTGGCTGCGCGAGCGGTACGGCACCCTCGACGCCCTCAACACCGCCTGGGGCACGGCCTTCTGGAGCCAGGACTACGACACCTGGGACGGCATCCTGCCCCCGCGCCGCGCCCACTACCTCACCAACCCGGCCCAGGTGCTGGACTTCCGCCGCTTCACCTCCGACATGCTCCTGGAGTGCTTCCGCGCCGAGCGGGACATCGTGCGCCGGCACACCCCGCACCTCCCGGTCACCACCAACTTCATGCCGCTGTGGACCGGGCAGGACGCCTGGCGCTGGGCCGGGGAGGAGGACGTCGTCTCCGTCGACCTCTACCCCGACCCGCGCGACCCGCTCGGCGCCCAGCACGGCGCGCTGGTGCAGGACATGACCCGTTCCCAGGCCCGGGGCGGCCCGTGGATGCTCATGGAACAGGCGGCCGGACCCGTCAACTGGCGCGGGGTCAACCACCCCAAGCCCCGGGGCCTGAACCGCCTGTGGTCCCTGCAGGCCGTGGCCCGCGGCGCCGACGCGATCCACTACTTCCAGTGGCGCCAGTCCCGCCAGGGCGCCGAGAAGTTCCACTCCGGCATGGTCAGCCACGCCGGGGAGCGCGGCCGCACCTTCCAGGAGGTGGTGGAGCTCGGCGCCGACCTCGCCCGCATCGGGCCCGAGGTGGCCGGCCGCCGGGTCGGTGCCGACATCGCCGTCCTGCACGACTGGCACGCCTGGTGGGCGAGCGCCCAGGACGGCCGCCCCTCCGCCCGCGTCGACCTGCCGGACGTCCTGCACGCCTGGCACCGCGCCCTGTGGGAGGCCCACCTCACCACCGACTTCGCCCACCCCGAGCACGACCTCGGCGACTACCGGCTCGTCGTCGTCCCCCAGCTCTACGCCCTGACCGACGCGGCGACCGACCACCTCCTCGCCTACGTCCGGGGCGGCGGCACCCTGGTCAGCGGGTTCCTCACGGGCGTCGCCGACCAGGACGACCGCGTCCGCGAGGGCGGCATGGACGCCCGGCTGCGCGCCCTGTTCGGCATCCGCACCCTGCACGAGTGGTGGCCGCTGGAGGCGGGGGAGAGGGCCCCCTGCGACGGCTTCGACGGCACCCTGTGGTCGGAGGAGATCGAGCCCGACGACACGGTGGACGAGACGATCCCCTACGTCGGCGGGGAACTCGACGGGCTGCCCGCCGTCCTGCGCCGGGGCCGCGCCTGGTACCTCTCCACCCTCCCCGAACCGGACGCCCTGCGCGCCCTGCTGGCCCGCATCGCCGCGGGCGCCGGGGTCCGGCCCGTCCTGGAAGGACTCCCGGCGGACGTCGAGGCCGTGCGCCGGGGCGAGCTGCTGTTCCTGCTCCACCACGGGCGCGAGCCGGTCGTCGTCGACGTCCCCGGCACCAACCACGACCTGCTGACCGGGACCGCGCACACGGACCGGGTGCCCCTCGGCCGCTACGGGGCGGCGGTGCTGCGGTCATGAGCGCCGGCCCCGTCCACGGCACCTGGGAACCCGAGCCCGCCGCCCGCTGGGAGGACGCCTTCCTCACCGGAAACGGCCACCACGGCGCCCTGGTGTCCGGCGACCCGGACGCCGACCGGGTGATCGTCACCCAGCACACCCTCGTCCGCCCCAACGGCTCGGAGCACGCCGGGCCGCCGGAGCTCGCCGACCGGCTCACCGCGCTGCAGGACCGGTTGCTGGCCGGCGACACCGGCGCCGCCGAGGACTTCACCGACGGACGACCGCTGCAGTGGGTGCAGCCTTTCCACCCCGCGTTCCGCATCCACCTGGACCGGACCGCGCCGGAGCCCCGCCCCGCCTACCGGCGCCGCGTCGACTTCACCACCGGGGTCGTCGAGGCGACCTGCGGCGACTGGCGCAGCCGGGTCTTCGTCTCCCGCGCCGACGACGTGGTCGTCCAGCACGTCACCGCGCCGGGCCCCTCCCTCACCCTCTTCCTGGACCACCGCCTGCCCGGCGTCCCGCCCGGCCTGGGCATCGGCCAGGGGACCGTCCTCACCCCCGAGGGCGCCGTGCTGAGCCTGCGGGCCCGCTACCCGGGCGGCGACCGCGCCTACACCGGCGTCACGGTCGCCGCCGTCACCGGTGGCACGACCGCCCTCGGCCCGCGCGGCCTGCGCGTCGAGCACGCCGACGCCGTCCTGCTGCTCACCCGCGTCCACCGGCACACCGGCGAGTTCGACGTCACCGCCGAGTCCCGCACCCTGCGCGACCTGGCGCAGGAGCCGTACGACGACCTGCTGGAGCGGCACCTCGCCCGGCACCGCACGGCTTACCGCCGCGTCACCCTCGACCTGCGCGCCGACCCCGCCGAACGCGCTCTGCCCGGCAGCGAGTTGCTGAAGCGCCCGGGCAGCCCGGCCCTGCTGGAACGGCTCTTCGCGGCCGGCCGCTACCACCTGCTGTCCTCCTCCGGCGTCCTGCCGCCCCGGCTGACCGGCCTGTGGACCGGCGAGTGGACCACCGCCTGGTCGGGCGCGTTCACCCTGGACGCCAACCTCGGCCTGCAGACCGCCGGCGCCGCGGCCGCCGACCTGCCCGAGGTCACCGAGGCCCTGGCCGCCCTGGTCCGGCGCCAGCTGCCCGACTGGCGGGACAACGCCCGCGCCGTCTTCGGCGCCCGCGGCGCCGTCGCGCCCGCCCACACCGACGGCGAGTCGGGCCACTGCGTCCACTTCAGCCGCGAGTACCCGCTGCACCTGTGGACCGCGGGCGCCGACTGGCTGCTCAAGCCGCTCGTCGACCACGACGACACCCGGGGCGCACACGACCCCGCGACGGCCGCCGCCCTCGCCGAAGTCGCCACCTTCTACGAGGACTTCCTCACCCGCACCGACGCCGACGGACGCCTCGTCGTGGTGCCCTCCTACTCCCCGGAGAACCGGCCGGCGAACGCGGGCCGGGGCACGCTCGACGCCGCCATGGACCTCTCGGCGGCCCGCCACGCCCTGCGCACGGCCGCCGCCCACCACCCCGGCACCCCGGACGCCGACCGCTGGCACGCCCTCGCCGACCGGCTCCCGCCCCACCGGGTCAACGCCGACGGCGCCCTCGCCGAATGGGCCCGCCCGGAGCTGGCGGACTCCTACGACCACCGGCACCTCAGCCACCTCTACGGCGTCTGGCCCCTCGACGAGATCACCCCGTACGACACCCCGGGCCTGGCCGCCGCCGCCCGGCGGGCGCTGGAGCTGCGCGGCGCGGAGAACGACTCCGCGCACGGCCACCTCCACCACGCCCTGGTCGCGGCCCGCCTCCGGGACGGCCGGCGCGTCGGCCGGGCGCTCGGCGCCGTGCTGGAGGGCGACTTCTTCCACCCGTCCCTGATGAGCACCCACTACCCGAACCGCGACGTCTACAACGCCGACGCCGCCCACACCCTGCCCACGGTGCTGATCGAGGCGCTGGTCCAGTCGACCCCCGACCGGCTGGTCCTGCTCCCCGCGCCGCCCCCGTCCCTCCGCGAGGGCGAACTGCGGGGCGTGCGCACCCGGTTCGGGGCGCGGATCGACCTCACCTGGACGCCCGAGGGTGCCACGGCCGTCGTCCGCCCGACGCGCACCCGGCGCGTCGACCTCAGGACCCCCTCCGGTGCCCGGCCGCTCGACCTGGTCGCCGGTGAGGACCGCGTCGTCCGTCTGGAGGCGCGGTGAACCCCCTCCCCCCACCCATGGAAGGGACACCATGGCAGCACGCACACTGAGCCGTCTCACCCGGCTGGCGCTGGCGCCCGCCCTCGCGATCGGCGCCACGGTCGGCCTGGCCTCCGCCCCCGCCTCGGCCGCCGTCTGGAACTCCTGCGACCAGTGGGGCAACACCTCGCTGAACGGCTACACGCTCTACAACAACATCTGGGGCTCCGGCGCCGGCAGCCAGTGCATCTGGGCCAACTCCGGCACCAACTGGGGCGTGTGGGCCGACCACCCCAACACCGGCGGCATCAAGTCCTACCCCGACGCGAAGAAGGTGATCAACAAGTCGATCACCTCGCTCTCCTCGCTCACCAGCAGCTACAACGTCACGGTCCCGTCGTCCGGCGCGTACAACACGTCGTACGACATCTGGGACACCGACTACGACTACGAGATCATGCTCTGGGTCAACAAGACCGGGGCCGTCGGACCCCTCGGCACCTCGCAGGGCACGGTGACGCTGGGCGGGCACACCTGGACCGTCTACAAGGGCAGCAACGGCGCCAACGAGGTCTTCTCCTTCATCCGCACCTCGAACTCGACCTCCGGCACCGTCAACGTCCTGCCGATCCTGAAGTGGATCAAGGACACCAAGGGCTGGTTCGGCAACGAGACGATCGGCGACGTCCAGTTCGGCTACGAGATCACCTCGTCGTCCGGCGGACTGAATTTCCAGACCAACAACCTGACGGTCAGCAGCAGTTGACGCGGTGACCGAGACGGAGGGCCGGCGTCCCCCGCGGGGGAGCCGGCCCTTCCCGCGTGCCTACTCCGCGATCGGCAGCCGCGCGCCGTCCCGCAGGAACAGCGGGATGCGCTCCAGCGGGGCGTCGACGGTGACGGACCCGCCGCCCCCGTACGTCGCGCCGGTCCACGCGTCGGTCCAGTCCGCGCCCGCCGGGAGGTGCACCGTGCGGGTGGTGGCCCCCGCCTCCAGGACCGGGGCGACCAGCAGGTCCCGCCCCAGCAGGTAGGCGTCCGCCACGTCCCAGGCCGCCGCATCGTCCGGGAACTCCAGGAACAGCGGGCGCATCACCGGCAGCCCCTCCTCGTGGGCCTCGCGCATCACCTGCAGGACGTACGGCCGCAGCCGCTCCCGCAGCCGGAGGTAGCGCTCCATCACCGCGCCGGCCCCCTCCCCGTACGACCACACCTCGTTGGGGCCCCCGGTCATGTCCGGGCCCAGCGGCATGCCCGGGTCGCGGAAGCCGTGCAGCCGCATCAGCGGGGACAGCGCGCCGAACTGGAACCAGCGCACCATCACCTCGCGGTAGGCCGGGTCGTCCGGGTCGCCGCCGTGGAAGCCGCCGATGTCGGTGTTCCACCACGGGATGCCGGAGAGCGCGGTGTTCAGGCCGGCCGCGACCTGGCGGCGCAGGGTCGCGAAGTCGGTGCCGATGTCACCCGACCACAGCGCGGCGCCGTAGCGCTGACTGCCCGCCCAGACCGAGCGGTTGAGGGTGATCACCTCGTCGTCGCCGGCGCCGGACGCGCGCAGGCCCTCGTAGAACGTACGGGAGTTCTCGGCCGGGTAGAGGTTGCCCACCTCCAGGCCGGGGCCCGCCCAGTAGCGCAGGTTCTCCGGGAAGCCCGGCTTCAGCTCCGGTTCGCAGGCGTCCAGCCAGAACGCCGTGATGCCGTACGGCTCCAGGTAGTTCTCCCGGATCCGGGACCACACGAAGTCCCGCGCCTCGGGGTTGGTCGCGTCGTAGAACGCCACCTGGACGGTCGAGGCGACCTGCTTGTCCGGCCAGTCGGCGTGCGCCATCGGGCCGTACTGGGTGCCGATGAACCAGCCGCGCTGCTCCATCACCGGGTGGTTCTCCGACAGTGGCGACACCGACGGCCACACCGAGACCACCAGCTTGACGCCCAGCTCGTCCAGTTCGCGCACCATGGCCGCCGGGTCGGGCCACTCCGCGGGGTCGAACCTCCACTCGCCGAGGTGCGTCCAGTGGAAGAAGTCGCAGACGATCGCGCTGAGCGGCAGGCCCCGCCGCTTGTACTCCCGGGCCACCGCGAGGAGTTCGTCCTGTGTGCGGTAACGCAGCTTGCACTGCCAGAACCCGGCCGCCCACTCCGGCAGCATCGGCGTGCGGCCGGTCACCGCGCTGTAGCGGCGCTGCCCGTCGGCCGGGGTCCCCGCGGTGATCCAGTAGTCGATCTGCCGGGCCGAGTCGGCCACCCAGCGGGTGCCGTTGTGCGCCAGCTCCACCCGCCCGATCGCCGGGTTGTTCCACAGCAGGGTGTAGCCGCGGCTGGAGGTCAGCACCGGCACGCTCACCTCGGCGTTGCGCTGCACCAGGTCGAGCACCAGGCCCTTCTGGTCGAACCGGCCGTGCTGGTGCTGGCCCAGGCCGTACAGCCGCTCCCCGTCGTGGGCGGCGAACCGCTGCTCCAGCCGGTGGTGGCCGTTGCCGACCGCCGTGTACAGCCGCGGTCCCGGCCACCAGAAGTGGGCGCGCTCCTCGGCGAGCAGCTCGGACCCGTCCTCGGTGCGCAGGAAGCGGACCAGGCCCTCGGCGTCCACCTCGACGGTCAGCGCGCCGACCGTCACCCGCCCCCGGCCGTCCTCGACCTTCACGGTGGCGGGGGCGGGCGGCGCCCCGTCGAGCAGGGCGCCCGGCAGGTCCTCCAGGACCGGCCCGCCGAGCCGCGCCCGGACCCGGACCGCGTCCGGACCCCACGGCTCGACGCGGACCGTCTCCTGGCGGCCGCTCCACTCCAGCGCCCCGCCCCGCTCGCGGAACGTGCCGACGGTCGGGGACGACTGCGCGAGGCTGACCTCGGGTGCGTGTGCGGCAGGCTGATTCACGTGGCGTGCTCCTGGAGGAGGGCAGACAGGGCGGTGCCCCGGGACGGACCCGGTGCGCGAGTGACCTGGACGGGGAGGGAGACCTGGGGACGGGGAGACGGAGGTGACGGTGGGGGAGTCAGCCGGCCGGGGGAGCCGAGGGAGCGGGGCCGGAGCTCGCGCGGACGGTCAGCTCGGGCGCGAGCAGCACCACGTCGTCCTCGCGGCGCCCGTCGAGCTTGGCGACGAGGCGCTCCACGGCGTACCGGCCCATGTCCTGCGCGGGGATGGCGACCGAGGTCAGCCGCACGGACGCCTGGGTGGCGACCTGGTCCGGGCAGATCCCGACCACGGAGACGTCCTCGGGCACGGCCCGGCCCTGCTGGCGCAGCAGCGCGAGCAGCGGCTCCACCGCCGACTCGTTCTGCACGACGAAGCCCGTCGTCCCGGGGCGCTCGTCGAGGATCCGGGCGAGCGTCACGGCCATCGCGTCGTACCCGCCCTCGCACGGCCGGTGCAGCACCCGCAGCCCCGCGTCGCGCGCCCGGGTCCGCAGTCCGTCCAGGGTGCGCTCGGCGAAGCCGGTGTGCCGCTCGTAGACCGCGGGGGCCTCGCCGATCACCGCGACGTCCCGGTGGCCCAGCGTGGCCAGGTGCTCCACGCACAGCGCGCCGGTCGCGGCCCAGTCCAGGTCGACGCAGGTCAGCCCGGTGGTGTCGGAGGGCAGTCCGATCAGGACCGACGGCTGGCCGGTCTGCCGCAGCAACGGCAGCCGCTCGTCGTCGAGTTCGACGTCCATCACGATCATCGCGTCGGCCAGCCCGCTGCCGGTGACCCGGCGCACCGCGTCGGGCCCCTCCTCGCCGGTGAGCAGCAGCACGTCGTAGCCGTGGAGGCGGGCGGTGGTGGCCACGGCGATGGCGATCTCCATCATCACCGGCACGTACATGTCCGTGCGCAGCGGGATCATCAGCGCGATGATGTTGGACCTGCTGCTGGCCAGGGCGCGGGCGCCCGCGTTGGGGTGGTAGCCCAGCTGCCGGATGCTCTGCTCGACCCGCTCCCGGGTGGTGGCGGAGATGGACCGCTTGCCGCTGAGGACGTAGCTCACCGTGCTCGCCGAGACTCCGGCGTGCTGGGCGACCTCGGCGAGAGTGACCATCCAGCTCTCCAAGCGGTGTGAAGCGCTTCGACAGTGCGCGCGGTGAACAGGGGCGGGTGAGGGTGGTTCGACAGTAGCTTCGGCGCGAGTCGGTGTCCATAGGCTGTCGAAGCGCTTCGACAGCTTTCTTCGTGCGCCGGGTGACGTCATGGCGACCCCCCGGTCCCGGTCCCATCCTCCCGCGTCCGTCGCCCGACCGGCCCAAACCGCCGTACGTCACCCGGCGTGCCCGGCGACCGGGCCGGGGCCAGGGCGGCCAAGGGTCCGGGCCGTCCCGGCGCACCCGTCCGGCACGCTCCCGGCGGCCGAAGGCGTGCGCGCAGGGTGGTGACCTTGTCCGGGATCGGGTACCAACGATCGGGTAGCACCCGTCGGTAACCGAACGTCCCCCCATCCCGATTCGCGGCGAGGTGAGCCTCCATGTCCGCCAGCCCCATCGAGTCCGCTGGACGACCCACCGTCTCCGAACGCGAGGCACGCCAGGTGGCGGAGGCCGCCCGCGAGCAGGAGTGGCGCAAGCCCAGCTTCGCCAAGGAACTGTTCCTCGGCCGCTTCCGCCTCGACCTCATCCACCCCCACCCCACCCCGCCCGCCGAGGACGTCCAGCGCGGCGAGGAGTTCCTCGCCAAGCTCCGCGACTTCCTCGAGACGAAGGTCGACGCGGCGCTGATCGAACGCGAGGCCCGCATCCCCGACGAGGTGGTCGACGGGCTCAAGGAGCTCGGCGCCCTCGGCATGAAGATCGACCCCAAGTACGGCGGGCTCGGCCTCACCCAGGTGTACTACAACAAGGCGCTCGCCCTCGCCGGCTCCGCCTCCCCGGCGATCGGCGTGCTGCTGTCGGCGCACCAGTCGATCGGCGTCCCCCAGCCGCTGAAGCTGTTCGGCACCCGGGAGCAGAAGGAGACCTTCCTGCCCCGCTGCGCCCGCACCGACATCAGCGCCTTCCTGCTCACCGAGCCCGACGTCGGCTCCGACCCGGCACGGCTCGCCACCACCGCGGTGCCCGACGGCGACGACTACGTCCTCGACGGGGTCAAGCTGTGGACCACCAACGGCGTGGTGGCCGACCTGCTGGTCGTCATGGCCCGGGTGCCCCGGAGCGAGGGACACCGGGGCGGCATCACCGCCTTCGTGGTGGAGAGCAACTCGCCCGGCATCACGGTGGAGAACCGCAATGCCTTCATGGGCCTGCGCGGCATCGAGAACGGCGTCACCCGCTTCCACCAGGTCCGCGTCCCCGCCGCCCACCGCATCGGCGAGGAGGGCCAGGGCCTGAAGATCGCCCTGACCACGCTGAACACCGGCCGGCTGTCCCTGCCCGCCTCGTGCGTCGCGGCCGGCAAGTGGTCGCTGAAGATCGCCCGCGAGTGGTCGGCGGCCCGCGAGCAGTGGGGCAAGCCCGTCGCCCACCACGAGGCCGTCGGGTCCAAGATCTCCTTCATCGCGGCCACCACCTTCGCCCTGGAGGCGGTGCTCGACCTCTCCTCGCAGATGGCCGACGAGAACCGCAACGACATCCGCATCGAGGGCGCGCTCGCCAAGCTGTACGCCTCCGAGATGGCCTGGCTGATGGCCGACGAGCTCGTCCAGATCCGTGGCGGCCGCGGCTTCGAGACGGCCGACTCGCTCCGGGCCCGCGGCGAGAAGGCGGTGCCCGCCGAGCAGTTGCTGCGCGACCTGCGCATCAACCGCATCTTCGAGGGCTCCACCGAGATCATGCACCTGCTGATCGCGCGCGAGGCCGTCGACGCCCACCTCTCGGTCGCCGGCGACCTCATCGACCCCGACAAGTCCCTGTCCGACAAGGCACGGGCGGGCGCGGGCGCCGGCGTCTTCTACGCCAAGTGGCTGCCCCGGCTCGTCGCCGGCCCCGGACAACTGCCGAACTCCTACGCCGAGTTCAAGCACGGCGTGGACCTCTCCCCGCACCTGCGCTACGTCGAGCGGCACGCCCGCAAGCTCGCCCGCTCCACGTTCTACGCCATGTCCCGCTGGCAGGGCCGGATGGAGACCAAGCAGGGCTTCCTCGGCCGGGTCGTCGACATCGGCGCGGAGCTGTTCGCGATGAGCGCCGCGTGCGTGCGCGCGGAGATGCTGCGCCGCCAGGACGACCACGGCCGCGAGGCCTACCAGCTCGCCCACGCGTTCTGCGAGCAGGCCCGGCTGCGCGTCGACGCGCTGTTCACGCGGCTGTGGGCCAACACCGACGACCTGGACCACAAGGTCGTCAAGGGCGTCCTGTCGGGCACCTACGCGTGGCTGGAGGAGGGCATCGTCGACCCCTCGGGCGACGGCCCGTGGATCGCCGACACGACCCCCGGCCCGTCCCTGAAGGAGAACGTCCACCGCCCGATCCGCTGACCGGCCCGCGCGGCCCGTCCCGTTCCGTGTCCCCCGGGGTGTCCCCGCCCGGGGGACACCCTGTCCCCTCCACGGCCCGGCTGCGGCCACAATGGAGGGATGAGCGACAGTCCAGCCCCATCAGGGCGCGGGCCGCAAGCCCCGTCTGCCCCACGACGCCCTGCACGCACTCTCGACGCACCGGGCGCCGACCCGAGTACATCCAGTACGCGGGACGGCGCCCGGCACGCCGAGAGCACGCACATGACGCCGCAGGGCCCGCCCGCCGGGCGGACGACGGAGCTCGCGGCCCGCGCCCTCGCCGACCCCCACCGTGTCTACGACCCCGTCGTGGGCGACGGACCCAAGGACGTGGTGGTCCTCGGGTCCACGGGCTCGATCGGCACCCAGGCCATCGACCTCGTGCTGCGCAACCCCGACCGCTTCCGCGTCACCGGCCTGTCCGCCAACGGCGGCCGGGTCGCCCTGCTCGCCGAGCAGGCCCACCGGCTGCGGGTGCGGACCGTCGCGGTCGCCCGCGAGGACGTCGTACCGGCCCTGCGCGAGGCCCTCCACAGCGCCTACGGCAGCGGGGAGGCGCTCCCCGAGATCCTCGCCGGACCGGACGCGGCCACCGAGCTGGCCGCCTCCGCCTGCCACACCGTGCTCAACGGCATCACCGGCTCCATCGGCCTGGCGCCCACCCTCGCCGCCCTCGAGGCGGGCCGGACCCTCGCGCTCGCCAACAAGGAGTCGCTCATCGTCGGCGGCCCCCTGGTGAAGGCGCTCGCCGAGCCCGGCCAGATCATCCCCGTCGACTCCGAGCACGCGGCCCTCTTCCAGGCCCTCGCGGCCGGCACCCGGGCCGACGTCCGCAGGCTCGTCGTCACCGCCTCCGGCGGCCCCTTCCGCGGCCGGACCAGGCAGGACCTGGCGCACGTCACCGTCGAGGACGCCCTCGCCCACCCCACCTGGGCCATGGGCCCGGTCATCACGATCAACTCCGCGACCCTCGTCAACAAGGGCCTGGAGGTCATCGAGGCGCACCTCCTCTACGACATTCCCTTCGACCGCATTGAGGTGGTCGTGCACCCGCAGTCGTATGTCCACTCGATGGTGGAGTTCACGGACGGATCGACCCTGGCGCAGGCGACGCCCCCTGACATGCGGGGGCCGATCGCCATCGGTCTCGGCTGGCCCGAGCGGGTCCCGGACGCGGCGCCCGCCTTCGACTGGAGCACGGCCTCGACCTGGGAGTTCTTCCCGCTGGACAACGAGGCCTTCCCCTCGGTGAACCTGGCGCGCCACGTCGGGCAGCTCGCGGGCACCGCCCCGGCGGTGTTCAATGCGGCCAACGAGGAGAGTGTGGAGGCGTTCCGCCGGGGCGCCCTGCCCTTCAACGGGATCATGGAGACGGTGACCCGCGTGGTCGAGGAACACGGCACACCGGCCACGGGAACTCCGCTCACCGTGTCGGACGTCCTCGAAGCGGAGACCTGGGCCCGCACGCGCGCCCGGGAACTGGCGGCACAGACGGCGGAGGCCCGTGCATGACGACCTTGATGTTCATCCTCGGCATAGTGGTCTTCGCGTTCGGCCTGCTGGTCTCGATCGCGTGGCACGAGCTGGGGCACCTGTCCACGGCCAAGCTCTTCGGCATCCGGGTCCCGCAGTACATGGTGGGCTTCGGGCCGACCGTCTTCTCGCGCCGCAAGGGCGACACCGAGTACGGCATCAAGGCGATCCCGCTCGGCGGCTACATCCGCATGATCGGCATGTTCCCGCCCGGTGACGACGGCCGCATCGTGGCCCGCTCCACCTCGCCCTGGCGCGGCATGATCGAGGACGCCCGCTCGGCCGCGTTCGAGGAGCTGCGGCCCGGCGACGAGACCCGCCTCTTCTACACGCGCAAGCCGTGGAAGCGGGTCATCGTCATGTTCGCCGGCCCGTTCATGAACCTGATCCTCGCGGTCGGCCTGTTCCTGACCGTGCTGATGGGCTTCGGCATCCAGCAGCAGACCACCACCGTCAGCTCCATCTCGCCCTGCGTCATCGCGCAGAGCGAGAAGCGCGACGCGTGCAAGGCGTCCGACCCCGCCTCCCCGGCGGCCGCCGCCGGCATGAAGGCCGGCGACCGCATCGTCTCCTTCGACGGCCGCGGCACGAACGACTGGAACACGCTGTCCGACCTCATCCGCGACAGCGCCGGCCGGACCGTGCCCCTCGTCGTCGAACGGGACGGCAAGCAGGTCACCTTGCACGCCACCATCGCCACCAACCTGGTCGCCAAGAAGGACGCCGCCGGGACCTACGTCCAGGGCCAGTACGTCAAGGCCGGCTTCCTCGGCTTCAGCGCGGCCACCGGCGTCGTCAAGCAGGACTTCGGCGAGTCCGTGAGCTGGATGACCGACCGCGTCGGCGACGCCGTCGACTCGCTCGTCGCCCTGCCCGCCAAGATCCCCGCCCTGTGGGACGCCGCCTTCGGCGACGGACCGCGCGAGCAGGACTCCCCGATGGGCATCGTCGGCGCGGCCCGGGTCACCGGCGAGATCGCCACCCTGGACATCCCCGCCTCGCAGCAGCTGGCGATGTTCGTGTTCGTCCTGGCCGGCTTCAACCTCTCCCTGTTCCTGTTCAACATGCTCCCGCTGCTCCCGCTCGACGGCGGGCACATCGCGGGCGCCCTGTGGGAGTCGCTGCGCCGCAACCTGGCCCGGGTGCTGCGCCGGCCCGACCCCGGCCCCTTCGACGTGGCCAAGCTGATGCCGGTGGCCTACGTGGTGGCCGGGATCTTCGTCTGCTTCACCGTCCTGGTGCTCATCGCGGACGTGGTCAACCCGGTGAAAATCTCGTAGCCACGCGGTATTCACGACGGCCGGGCACCCTGGGGGCCCGGCCGTTCGTTCCTTCAGCGGGTTTCGGCGCAGCGATGTGCTGCGGGCGGGGCCGGTGCCGTAATCTCGAAGCCCGGAGCCCGCGTGCTCACGGGACCGGGACCTTGATCCACGACTTGGGGTTGCACAGCAGATGACTGCGATTTCACTCGGCATGCCGTCCGTTCCGACCAAGCTGGCCGAGCGCCGCAAGAGCCGGCAGATCCAGGTCGGCACGGTCGCGGTGGGCGGCGACGCCCCGGTCTCCGTGCAGTCGATGACCACGACCCGCACCTCCGACATCGGCGCCACGCTCCAGCAGATCGCCGAGCTGACCGCGTCCGGCTGCCAGATCGTGCGGGTGGCCTGCCCCACCCAGGACGACGCCGACGCCCTCGCGACCATCGCCCGCAAGTCGCAGATCCCGGTCATCGCCGACATCCACTTCCAGCCCAAGTACGTGTTCGCCGCGATCGAGGCCGGCTGCGCCGCGGTCCGCGTCAACCCGGGCAACATCAAGCAGTTCGACGACAAGGTCAAGGAGATCGCCCAGGCGGCGAAGGACCACGGCACCCCCATCCGCATCGGGGTCAACGCTGGCTCCCTGGACCGGCGGCTGCTGCAGAAGTACGGCAAGGCGACCCCCGAGGCCCTCGTCGAGTCGGCCCTGTGGGAGGCGTCCCTCTTCGAGGAGCACGGCTTCCGCGACATCAAGATCTCCGTCAAGCACAACGACCCGGTCGTGATGATCGAGGCGTACCGCCAGCTCGCCGCCCAGAGCGACTACCCCCTCCACCTCGGCGTCACCGAGGCCGGCCCCGCCTTCCAGGGCACGATCAAGTCGGCGGTGGCCTTCGGCGCCCTGCTCAGCCAGGGCATCGGCGACACCATCCGGGTCTCCCTGTCCGCGCCGCCGGTCGAGGAGGTCAAGGTCGGCCTGCAGATCCTGCAGTCCCTGGGCCTGCGCCAGCGCGGCCTGGAGATCGTCTCCTGCCCGTCCTGCGGCCGCGCCCAGGTCGACGTGTACAAGCTGGCCGAGGAGGTCACGGCCGGCCTCACCGGCATGGAGGTCCCGCTGCGCGTCGCGGTCATGGGCTGCGTCGTCAACGGCCCCGGCGAGGCCCGCGAGGCCGACCTCGGCGTCGCCTCCGGCAACGGCAAGGGGCAGATCTTCGTCAAGGGCGAGGTCATCAAGACCGTCCCCGAGTCCAAGATCGTGGAGACCCTCATCGAGGAGGCCATGAAGCTGGCCGAGCAGATGGAAGCCGAGGGGACCGCCTCGGGCGAGCCGTCGGTCTCGGTGACCGGCGCCTGACCCCGACGGGCCGCGCGGCCGTGCGCCGCGCGGGTCCCACTGGGCCCCACGGGTGGGCCTCGAGGGGCAGGACAGCGCGGCGACAGCGCTCAGGCGCGCCGGGTACAGTGCGGAGATCAGGCATACCCCACCGTGAGGCCCCCGCCCGTGTTGACCCAGACCACCTCCCGGGTCCTCGAACCGAGCGACCTGGACGCCGCCCTCGCCGTGCTCGACCGCGACCCCGTCACGAACGCCTTCGTGACCGCCCGCGTGCAGGTCGCCGGACTCGACCCCTGGCGCCTGGGCGGCGAGATGTGGGGCTGGTACGAGGGCGGCATGCTCACGTCCCTGTGCTACGCGGGCGCCAACCTCGTGCCCATCGGTGCCACCCCGCGCGCCGTGCGCGCCTTCGCCGACCGCGCCCGCCGGGCCGGCCGGCGCTGCTCGTCCATCGTCGGCCCCGCCGAGTCCACCGCCCAGCTGTGGCGGCTGCTCGAACCGCACTGGGGCCCCGCCCGCGAGGTCCGCGCCCACCAGCCGCTCATGGTCACCGACCGGATGTCAGCCGACGTTACCCCCGACCCGCTCGTGCGCCGGGTCCGCAAGGACGAGATGGACACGATCATGCCGGCGTGCGTGGCGATGTTCACCGAGGAGGTCGGCGTCTCCCCGATGGCCGGCGACGGTGGCCTGCTCTACCAGGCCCGGGTCGCCGAACTCGTCGGCTCCGGGCGCTCCTTCGCCCGCATCGACGACCACGGCAAGGTCGTCTTCAAGGCCGAGATCGGCGCCGCGACCGCCCAGGCCTGCCAGATCCAGGGCGTGTGGGTGGCCCCCGAGTACCGCGGCCGGGGCCTCGCCGCCCCCGGCATGGCCGCCGTCCTGCGCTACGCCCTCAGCGACGTCGCCCCAGTGGTCAGCCTCTACGTCAACGACTTCAACACCGCGGCCCGGCGCACGTACCGCAGGGTGGGCTTCCAGGAGGCCGGCGCGTTCATGAGTGTGCTCTTCTGACCTGGGCCGCGGCCCCCCTGTAGGCTCCCGCCCATGGACCTCGTCATCGGCCCCCTGGACCTCTCCGCCCACGTGGACGAGGCACTGGCCGTGCAGGCCGTCGCGTTCGGCCTCGGCCCCGACGAGGTGGCCGTCCGCCGCCAGATCGTCCTGCGGCACATGACGTACCCGGGAGCCCGGGCGCTCGGCGCGACCACCGCCGAGGGCCGCCTCGCCGGCTTCGTCTACGGCCTGCCCAACGACCGCGCCCACTGGTGGTCCACCGTCGTCGAGCCCTACCTGCGCGCCCGGGACAACGACCACTGGCTCGACGACTCCTTCGTCATCACCGAGCTGCACGTCCACCCGGCATACCAGAACCGCGGCGCGGGCCGCGCCCTGATCACCGCGATCACCGACAGCGCCACCGAGCCCCGCTCGATCCTCTCCGCGATCGACACCGAGAGCCCCGCCCGCGCCCTGTACCGCTCCCTCGGCTACCAGGACCTCGCCCGCCAGGTCCTGTTCCCCAGCGCGCCCCGCCCGTACGCGGTGATGGGCGCCCCGCTGCCCCTGCTGCGGCCCTGACCTCCCCGGCGGATTTCCGGCGGCGGCCGGGCCGCGGCTAACCTCCATGCCATCACTGTTTCGTGGCAGGAGTACGAGAACCATGGCGAACGCACCGGTCCAGCGCATGTCGAACTTGATGGCGAAGACGCTGCGTGACGACCCGGCCGACGCCGAGGTCCTCAGCCACAAGCTCCTCGTCCGGGCCGGCTACGTCCGGCGCACCGCGGCCGGCATCTGGAGTTGGCTGCCCCTCGGCAAGAAGGTCCTCGCCAACGTCGAGCGCATCGTCCGCGAGGAGATGGACGCCATCGGCGCCCAGGAGGTGCTGCTCCCCGCCCTGCTGCCGCGCGAGCCGTACGACGCGACCGGCCGCTGGGACGAGTACGGCCAGGAGCTGTTCCGCCTGAAGGACCGCAAGGGCGGCGACTACCTCCTCGGCCCGACCCACGAGGAGATCTTCACCCTGCTGGTGAAGGACCAGGCGTCCTCCTACAAAGACCTGCCGGTCATCCTCTACCAGATCCAGCACAAGTACCGCGACGAGGCCCGCCCCCGGGCCGGCATCCTGCGCGGCCGCGAGTTCCTGATGAAGGACTCCTACTCGTTCGACCTGGACGACGAGGGCCTGGCCCGGTCCTACGCCCTGCACCGCGAGGCCTACCAGCGCGTCTTCGAACGCCTCGGCCTCGACTACCGCATCTGCGCGGCCACCGCCGGCGCCATGGGCGGCTCCCGCTCCGAGGAGTTCCTCGCCCCGGCCGGCGCCGGCGAGGACACCTTCGCGGACTGCCCGAACTGCGACTTCGCCGCGAACACCGAGGCGATCGGCTACGAGCTGCGGCCGGTGGACGGCTCCGCGGTGCCCGCCGCCGAGGAGATCCCCACCCCGGACACCCCGACCATCGAGACGCTCGCCGCCTCCCTCGGCGTCCCGGCCTCCGCCACGCTGAAGAACCTGCTGGTGAAGGTCGACGGCGAGATCGTCGCCGTCGGCGTCCCCGGCGACCGCGAGGTGGACCTCGACAAGGTGGAGGCGCACTTCGCCCCGGCCGTCGTCGAGATGGTCACCGAGGCCGACTTCGCGTCCCGCCCCGACCTGGTGCGCGGCTACGTCGGCCCGCAGGGCCAGGACAAGCTCCGCTATATCGCCGACCCGCGCGTCGCCCCCGGCACGGCCTGGATCACCGGCGCCAACAAGCCCGACACCCACGCCAGGAACGTCGTCGCGGGCCGGGACTTCGAGGTCGACGCCCACGTCGACGTCGTGGTCGTCCAGGAGGGCGACCCCTGCCCGAAGTGCGGCACCGGCCTCACCCTGGACCGCGCCATCGAGATCGGCCACATCTTCCAGCTGGGCCGCAAGTACGCCGACGCGCTCAAGCTCGACGTCCTCGGCCAGCAGGGCAAGCCGGTCCGCGTCACCATGGGCTCCTACGGCATCGGCGTCTCCCGCGCGGTCGCGGCCCTCGCCGAGCAGACCGCCGACGACAAGGGCCTGGTGTGGCCGAAGGAGGTCGCGCCGGCCGACGTCCACGTCGTCGCCGCGGGCAAGGCCCTGCAGACCGAACTGGCCCTGGACGTGTCCGAGAAGCTGCGCGCCGCGGGCCTGCGCGTCCTGGTCGACGACCGGGCCGGCGTCTCCCCGGGCGTGAAGTTCACCGACGCCGAACTGATCGGCGTCCCGCAGATCCTGGTCGCCGGCCGCCGCTCCGCCGAGGGCGTGCTGGAACTGAAGGACCGCAGGACCGGGGAGCGCGAGGAACTCACGGTCGACGAGGCGATCGCCCGCCTCAGCGCGTAGGGGAGTCCGCCTCCGAGAACACGTCGGGGGGCACCCCACGGTGCCCCCCCTCGTCCGTCCCACCGCCCGGCTACAGCCAGCCGGCGAACTCCAGCAGCAGTTCCGCGTCCTTCGGGCGGCCCACGCGCAGGGCCCGCGCGCCCGACTCGACCGCGCGGAACAGCGTCCAGCCCCGCAGCCGCTCCTGGTCGACCTCCAGGGACTCGGCGAGCTTCTTCACCCGCCGCCGGGTGATCGACGCCCCCGAGGACGAGGCGATCAGGTCCTCCACCCGGTCCCGCACCAGCCGCGCCAGGTCGAAGGCGCACTCACCGACCACCGGGTCCGGGCCCACGGCCAGCCAGGGGAACCGCTCCCCGGCGAGCACCTTGCTCTGCCGGAAGGTGCCGTGCAGCAGCAGGTCCTCCGGCGGCGCGGCCAGCAGCTCCTCCCGCGCATCGAGCGCCGTGCCCACCAGCGGGGCCAGCTCCGGCTCCCGGTCCGCGACCGCGCGCATCGCCTGCGCCTGCCGTCCGGTCCGCCCGGCCACCGTCTCGAAGGAGTGGTCCGCGGGCGGCTCCACCCACAGCCGCCGCAGCGTCCCGGCCGCCTCCAGCAGCGCCTTGGCCTCGGGCAGCGAGCGCACCGACACGTCCGGGTGCAGCCGCTCCAGCACCAGCGCCCCGTCCCCGGCGGGCCCGTCGAGCAGCTCCACGGCGCCCAGCCCGCCCCAGTGGGCCAGCGCGGCCCGCTCCGCCTCCGGCCGGAACCGGGCCGGGGCCAGCTTCAGCACGGCCGGGGTGCCGTCCGCGCGCCGCACCAGCACCACCAGGCTGGAGCGGCCGCCGGGCACCTGGACCCGCTCGACGGTCAACTCGCGTAGAGCCGCGGCCGCGCGGGCCACCTCCGGCAGCTCCCCCAACCACGCGTCACCGTCCGGTGCGGTCTCCCCGAGTGCCCGCACCAGACGCTGCGGCGGTTCGAAAGCCATGCGCGAGTCGTTCCCTTCGTGTCCCCGTCGGCCCCGTCGGCCCCGTCGGCCTCGTCGGCCCCGTCACACCGTCGGACGCGCCGTGCCGGACACCGGCGGCGACACCGACGGCCCGGCTTCCCCCGCGTCCGTGCCCGTGCCCGTCCGTTCGGCGAGCCCAGGGAAGGCTACGCTGCCGCCGCGCCAGCGCACGGCGCGCACCGCGGCCTCCCGCAGCGCCCCGGCGGCCTCCCGGCGCCGCGCGCCCGTCGTGGCCCGCACGAGGTCGGAGCAGACCCCGGCCACGCGGTCCTCCAGCTCCGCCGCGAGCCGTACGGCCGTGGGGGAGTCCGGCACCGCGAACGGCAGCGCGTAGGCGGCGCTGGCCGCCACCGGCTCGGTCCCCAGGCCGCGCACCTCCCGGGCCAGCGCGTCCCGGCGCGCCCGGTGCGCGTCGTACGCGGCCCGGACCTCCGTGCGGCGCGCCTCGGTGATCCGGCCGCCGACGACGCCGTAGCCGTACACGGCCGCGTGCTCGGCGGCCAGCGCCGCCTGGAGTGCCCGCAGGGCCTGCTGCTCGTCCGCCCGCTTCACTTCGCCCCCTCGGTCAGCAGGTACACGTGCGCGGCGCCGGCCGCCGCCACCGAGGCCAGCAGCCGCGCCTGTTCGCCCGGCACGGCCAGCAGTTGCGTCGTCCGGGCATCGGCCAGCGTCCGCTCGGCGGCGGCCAGCCCGGCGAGCGCGGCCCGGGGGTCGGGCGGCACGGCGGCGGCCGACGGCTGCCCGGAGGCAGGTCTCGGGGCCGTCGCGGACGCCGGCGGCGCCGAAGGGGAAGCCGCGGACGCCGACGGCGCCGAAGGGGAGGTCCCGGCCGACGACGGCGCCGAGGGAGTGGCGGCCGCCCGGGTGCCCCCGAACGCCTCCACGTGCCGCAGCACCTCCGCCCGCAGCGGCGCCAGCCGTACCGCGAGCGCCGGGTGCACGGCGAGGACGGCGTCGTAACGTTCCAGCAGGGCCACGCTGTCCCGCGCCGCACGCGCGCGGGACTGCTCGGCCGCCGACGAGGCGCCGCCGTCGCGCTCCGCGCGCGAGGCGTCGTCGGAGTCCGACGAGCAGCCGGTCAGCAGGGCGGCCCCGGCGGCCGAGGCGAGCAGGGATCTTCTGCGCGGTCCCGGGGACCTGCGCTGCGGTGGGGGGTACGGCACGGCTGACGTCCTCGGGAGCTCGTACGAACACACGGGCGGGAGGTCACCCCGCCGCGATCACGGTACCCGCGCACCCCCGCGCGGTACGGCACCGGCTCGGCACCCCCCTCCGACCGGCCCACGGGCCCGCCGGGTACGGGCGCCGGACCGCCGGAGGCAGGACGCATCACCCCCCGCGACCGGATACCCTTTGACCAGACACGCGCCCCAACCCACAACAGCACACGCGGCCGAGGAGTCACCCGGATGAGCACCACCCAGAGCGAGAGGCTGCGAGAGCTGCTGGAGCCCCTCGTCACCTCCCAGGGGCTGGACCTCGAAGAGGTCGCCGTGGACTCGGTCGGACGCAAGCGGGTGCTGCGGGTGGTCGTCGACTCGGACGCCGGGCCCGACATGGACCAGATCGCCGATGTGAGCCGCGCGCTCTCGGCGAAGCTGGACGAGACGGACGCGATGGGCGACGGCGAGTACGACCTGGAGGTCGGCACCCCGGGCGCGGAGCGCCCCCTCAGCGAGCACCGGCACTACGTGCGCGCCACGGGCCGGCTCGTGAAGTTCCAGCTGGCCGAGGGCGGCGACCTGGTCGCCAGGATCCTGACGGTCGACGACGAGGGACTGGACGTCGAGGTCCCCGGTGTGAAGGGCCGCCGCGCCACCGGACGCCGGCTCGCCTTCCCCGAGATCGCCAAGGCGCGCGTGCAGGTCGAGTTCAACCGCAAGGACAAGAAGGAAGAGGAGGCGTAGCCGTGGACATCGACATGAGCGCCCTGCGGGGCCTGGTGCGGGAGAAGGAGATCTCCTTCGACCTGCTGGTCGAGGCGATCGAGTCGGCCCTCCTCATCGCCTACCACCGGACCGACGGGAGCCGCCGGCACGCGCGGGTGCAGCTCGACCGGGAGACCGGCCACGTGACCGTGTGGGCGAAGGAGGACCCCGACGACCTCGAGGAGGGCCAGGAGCCCCGCGAGTTCGACGACACCCCGTCCGGCTTCGGCCGGATCGCCGCGACCACCGCCAAGCAGGTCATCCTGCAGCGGCTGCGGGACGCCGAGGACGACGCGACGCTCGGTGAGTACGCCGGCCGTGAGGGCGACATCGTCACCGGTGTGGTCCAGCAGGGCCGCGACCCGAAGAACGTGCTCGTGGACATCGGCCGCCTGGAGGCCATCCTGCCGGTGCAGGAGCAGGTCCCGGGCGAGACGTACGCGCACGGCCTGCGGCTGCGGTCGTACGTCGTCCGGGTGGCGAAGGGCGTGCGCGGCCCGTCCGTCACCCTGTCGCGCACCCACCCCAATCTGGTGAAGAAGCTCTTCGCCCTGGAGGTGCCGGAGATCGCCGACGGCTCCGTGGAGATCGCCGCGATCGCCCGTGAGGCCGGTCACCGCACCAAGATCGCCGTCCGGTCCACCCGTTCGGGCCTGAACGCCAAGGGCGCCTGCATCGGCCCGATGGGCGGCCGGGTGCGCAACGTGATGGGCGAGCTGAACGGCGAGAAGATCGACATCGTGGACTGGTCGGACGACCCGGCCGAGATGGTGGCGAACGCCCTGTCGCCCGCCCGGGTGTCCAAGGTCGAGGTCGTCGACCTGGCCGCCCGCTCCGCCCGGGTCACCGTGCCGGACTACCAGCTGTCGCTGGCGATCGGCAAGGAGGGGCAGAACGCCCGCCTCGCCGCCCGCCTCACCGGCTGGCGCATCGACATCCGGCCCGACACCGAGCCGGCCGGCGGCGCGGGCGAGGAATAGATCCAAGCCGCGAGCCGCTGAGAATACGACAACAGCCGTTCGATCTTTGCCCCGAAGGGGTGAGGTCGGTACGGGGAGGTAGACTTAACAGTGTCTGGCCGGACGCCCGCCCGAGCATGCCCGGAACGCACCTGTGTGGGGTGCCGGGAGCGAGCGGCCAAAACTGATCTGCTGCGCATCGTGGCGGTCGAGGACGCGTGCGTCCCCGATCCTCGCGGTACGCTGCCCGGCCGGGGTGCCTATGTGCACCCCGCCCTGGTCTGTCTCGACCAGGCGGTACGCCGCCGGGCGTTCCCGCGGGCACTGCGCGTCCCGGGAGCGCTCGACACAAAGGCGTTGCGTCGATACGTCGAGCAGACGACCGTTGCCGAGCAGGCAACACCGTAAGAAGTGCCGTGCGGAACACCGCGCGGCCCAGGTACCTCGCGAGTCGAAAGCAGGTCGAGATTGCGATGAGCACTCGATGAGTACGCGATGAGTACGCCCATGAACTAGCGACGGTCCGGACGCAACCCGGACCTCAAAGGAGCGAAGTGGCTAAGGTCCGGGTCTACGAACTCGCCAAGGAGTTCGGCGTCGAGAGCAAGGTCGTCATGGCCAAGCTCCAGGAACTCGGTGAATTCGTCCGTTCGGCGTCTTCGACGATCGAAGCGCCCGTAGTACGCAAGCTGACCGACGCCTTGCAGGCCGGTGGCAACGGCAAGTCCGCCAAGCCCGCCCCCCGCAAGGCCGCCCCCAGGCCCGCCGCGCCGTCCCCGGCGCAGGGCGGGAGCACCTCCCCGGCGGGCGACCGCCCGGCCGCCCCGCGGCCGCCGGCCCCCAAGCCCGCCGCGGCCCAGACGCCCCCCGCCGCCCCGGCGGCGCCCGCGTCCACGCCCGCCCCGGGTCCGCGTCCGGTGCCGGGTCCCAAGCCCGCGCCGCGTCCCGCCCCGGCCGCCCCGGAGTTCACCGCTCCGCCGGCAGCCCCGGCCCCGGCCCAGAACGCCTCGCGCCCCTCCGGTGGCGCGCGTCCCGGCGCCCCGCGTCCGGGTGGCGCCCAGGGCGGCAACCGCCCGTCCTCCGGCCAGCAAGGCGGCCAGGCCCCGCGTCCGGCCGCCGCACAGGGCGGCAACCGCCCCGGTGGCGGCGCGCCGCGTCCCGGTGCCCGTCCGGCCGGCCCGCGTCCGGGCAACAACCCCTTCACCTCCGGCGGCAACGCCGGCATGGCGCGCCCGCAGGCGCCCCGTCCGCAGGGCGCCCAGCGTCCCGGCGGCCCGGGTGCTCCCGGCGCCGGTCCCCGTCCCCAGGCGCCCGGCGCCCAGGGCGGCGGCGGTCCGCGTCCGCAGGCTCCCGGTGGCAACCGTCCGTCCCCGGCGGGCATGCCCCGTCCGCAGGGCGGTCCGCGTCCCGGCCCGGCCGGTCCGCGTCCGAACCCCGGCATGATGCCGCAGCGTCCCGCTGCCGGCCCGCGTCCCGGCCCCGGCGGCGGTCGCGGTCCCGGCGGTGCGGGTCGTCCCGGCGGTGGCGGCGGCGCCCGTCCCGGTGGCGGCGGCTTCGCCGGCCGTCCCGGTGGCGGTGGCGGCGGTGCCCGTCCGGGTGGCGGCGGCGGTTTCGCCGGTCGCCCGGGTGGCGGTGGCGGCTTCGGCGGCGGTCCCGGCGGCGGCGGTGGCCGTCCCGGCTTCGGCGGCCGTCCCGGCGGTCCCGGTGGCCGTGGTGGCACGCAGGGCGCCTTCGGCCGTCCCGGCGGTCCCGCGCGTCGTGGCCGCAAGTCGAAGCGGCAGCGTCGCCAGGAGTACGAGGCGATGCAGGCCCCGAGCGTCGGCGGCGTGATGCTGCCGCGCGGCAACGGCGAGGCGATCCGCCTCTCCCGCGGCGCGTCGCTCACCGACTTCGCGGAGAAGATCAACGCCAACCCGGCGTCGCTCGTCGCGGTCATGATGAACCTCGGCGAGATGGTCACCGCGACCCAGTCCGTCTCCGACGAGACCCTCCAGCTCCTCGCGGACGAGATGAACTACACGGTTCAGATCGTCAGCCCGGAGGAGGAGGACCGCGAGCTGCTCGAGTCCTTCGACATCGAGTTCGGCGAGGACGAGGGCGACGAGGACGACCTGGTGGTCCGTCCGCCGGTGGTCACCGTCATGGGTCACGTCGACCACGGCAAGACCCGACTGCTCGACGCCATCCGCAAGACGAACGTCATCGCGGGCGAGGCCGGCGGCATCACCCAGCACATCGGTGCCTACCAGGTCGCGACCGAGGTCAACGACGAAGAGCGCAAGATCACCTTCATCGACACCCCGGGTCACGAGGCGTTCACCGCCATGCGTGCCCGTGGTGCGAAGTCGACCGACATCGCGATCCTGGTCGTCGCGGCCAACGACGGCGTCATGCCGCAGACGGTCGAGGCGCTCAACCACGCCAAGGCGGCCGACGTCCCGATCGTCGTCGCGGTCAACAAGATCGACGTCGAGGGCGCCGACCCGACCAAGGTGCGCGGTCAGCTGACCGAGTACGGCCTGGTGGCCGAGGAGTACGGCGGCGACACCATGTTCGTCGACATCTCCGCCAAGCAGGGTCTGCACATCGACTCGCTGCTGGAGGCCGTGATCCTCACGGCCGACGCCTCGCTCGACCTGCGGGCCAACCCGCACCAGGACGCGCAGGGCATCTCGATCGAGTCCCGCCTCGACCGCGGCCGCGGTGCCGTGGCGACGGTCCTCGTCCAGCGCGGCACCCTGCGGGTCGGCGACACGATGGTGGTGGGCGACGCCTACGGCCGCGTGCGCGCCATGCTCGACGACAACGGCAACAACGTCGCCGAGGCCGGCCCGTCGACGCCGGTCCAGGTCCTGGGCCTGACCAACGTCCCGGGTGCGGGCGACAACTTCCTGGTGGTCGACGAGGACCGTACGGCCCGTCAGATCGCCGAGAAGCGCGCCGCCCGCGAGCGCAACGCCGCGTTCGCCAAGCGCACGCGCCGCGTGTCGCTGGAGGACCTGGACAAGGTGCTCAAGGCCGGCGAGGTCCAGCAGCTGAACCTGATCATCAAGGGTGACGCTTCCGGTTCGGTCGAGGCCCTCGAGTCCTCGCTGCTCCAGCTGGACGTCGGCGAAGAGGTCGACATCCGCGTCCTGCACCGCGGCGTCGGTGCGGTCACGGAGTCCGACATCGACCTGGCGATGGGCTCCGACGCCATCGTGATCGGCTTCAACGTCCGCGCGGCCGGCCGCGCGGCGCAGATGGCCGAGCGCGAGGGTGTGGACGTCCGGTACTACTCGGTCATCTACCAGGCGATCGAGGAGATCGAGGCGGCCCTCAAGGGCATGCTCAAGCCGGAGTACGAAGAGGTCGAGCTCGGTACGGCGGAGATCCGCGAGGTCTTCCGCTCGTCCAAGCTGGGCAACATCGCGGGTGTCCTCATCCGCTCCGGCGAGGTCAAGCGCAACACCAAGGCGCGCCTCATCCGCGACGGCAAGGTCATCGCGGAGAACCTCAACATCGAGGGTCTGCGTCGCTTCAAGGACGACGTCACCGAGATCCGCGAAGGCTACGAGGGCGGTATCAACCTCGGAAACTTCAACGACATCAAGGTCGACGACGTCATCGCGACGTACGAGATGCGCGAGAAGCCGCGCGCGTAAGCGCCCGGGCTTCCGGGACGGTCCGGTCCGGGGCCGGTCGACGGAGAGTAATTTCCGTCGATCGGCCCCGGCCGTTCGTTGTACGGTGCTGGTGTCCCGCCGATCGTTCGGCGGGCCCCTCCATCCCGTACCGGCGGGTCATCCGGACACACATGTATGTGGGGACCCTGTCCTTCGACCTCCTGCTCGGCGACGTACGGTCGCTGAAGGAGAAGCGCTCCGTCGTCCGCCCGATCGTCGCCGAGCTCCAGCGCAAGTACGCGGTGAGCGCCGCCGAGGTGGACCACCTGGACCTCCATCGCAGGGCCGGCATCGGCCTGGCGGTGGTGGCCGGTGACGCGGGGCACGTGACCGACGTGCTGGACCGGTGCGAACGGCTGGTCGCCGGGCGCCCCGAGGTGGAGCTGCTCTCGGTGAGACGCAAGTTCCACGGCGACGACGACTGACTGTGCAACACGGAAAAGAAAGAACGGGAGACGACCAGTGGCCGACAACGCGCGGGCTAAGAGGCTGGCGGACCTCATCCGAGAGGTGGTGGCCCAGAAGCTGGTGCGCGGGATCAAGGATCCGCGCCTCGGCTCGCACGTCACCATCACGGACACCCGGGTCACGGGTGACCTCAGGGAGGCGACCGTCTTCTACACGGTGTACGGGGGCGAGGAGGAGCGGGCTGCCGCGGCCGCGGGCCTGGAGAGCGCCAAGGGCGTCCTGCGCTCCGAGGTCGGCCGGGCGGCCGGTGTGAAGTTCACGCCGACGCTCGCCTTCGTCGCCGACGCCCTGCCGGACAACGCCCGCACCATCGAGGACCTCCTCGACAGGGCGCGCCAGTCCGACGAGCAGGTGCGTGAGGCGTCCGCGGGCGCCCGGTACGCCGGCGAGGCCGACCCCTACCGCAAGCCCGGTGACGACGAGACGGACGACACCACCGAATGAACCGCAGGACCACCGCGCCCGACGGCCTCGTCATCGTCGACAAGCCGTCGGGCTTCACTTCGCACGACGTCGTGGCCAAGATGCGCGGCATCGCCCGCACCCGCCGCGTCGGCCACGCCGGCACCCTCGACCCGATGGCGACGGGCGTCCTCGTCCTCGGCGTGGAGCGGGCCACCAAGCTCCTCGGGCACCTCGCCCTCACCGAGAAGGAGTACCTGGGCACCATCCGTCTCGGCCAGACGACCCTGACGGACGACGCCGAGGGCGAGATCACCGCCCGCGCCGACGCCTCCCGGGTCACCCGGGACGCCATCGACGCGGGGATCGCCAAGCTCAGCGGCGCCATCATGCAGGTCCCGTCGAAGGTCAGCGCCATCAAGATCGACGGCGTGCGGTCGTACAAGCGGGCCCGCGAGGGCGAGGACTTCGAGATCCCCGCCCGGCCGGTGACCATCTCCTCGTTCACGGTGCACGACGTCCGCGACGCCGTCGCCGAGGACGGCACCCCCGTCCTCGACCTGGTCGTCTCGGTCGTCTGCTCCTCCGGCACCTACATCCGGGCCCTGGCCCGCGACCTGGGCGCCGACCTGGGCACCGGCGGCCACCTGACGGCCCTGCGCCGCACCCGCGTCGGCCCCTACAAGCTGGACGCGGCCCGGACGCTGGACCAGCTCCAGGAGGAGCTGACGGTGATGCCGGTCGCCGAGGCGGCCGCCGCGGCCTTCACCCGCTGGGACGTCGACGCCCAGCGCGCCCGGCTGCTGACCAACGGCGTCCGCCTGGAGATGCCCGACGTGTACGCGGGCGCCGGCCCGGTCGCCGTCTTCGACCCCGAGGGCCGCTTCCTGGCACTGGTCGAGGAGCAGAAGGGCAAGGCCAAGAGCCTGGCCGTGCTGTCCTGAGCGCCGCGCTGTCCTGAGCGCCGTGCTCTCCTGAGCCACGCGCCGGGCAGCGCGCTCGGACGGGGCCGTCTCCGCCCGAGGACGCCAGGTGCGCTCCGCTCGTGGAGCGGCGGACACGGGGTGCGTCCCCGCCGCTCCACGGGTCCCCCTCGGTTCCCCCACTCCCAGGGTCTATCCAAGGGCCCCCGCACCTTCACCCGCCCGGGCGGGCGCTCGGAGCGAACCTGGGGAGCGCAGGGGGGCGCGTTCCCCCGCCGACCTGTCCCGCTGATCATTTCCCGCCTACCGTCGAGGACGAGCACGCGGGCGTGGCGGGAGGTACGACGATGACGGCAGCCGTCCCACCCCCCGACGCCGCCCTGGTCCGCGTCCGGGACCTCGCCGGCCGCCCCCGCGGCGCCGGCTTCGTCGCCGACCACCACGGCACCGTCGTCACCAGCCACGAAGCGGTCGACGGACTGCCCCGGCTGGTCCTGCTCACCGCCGACGAGCGCTCCGTCGAGGTCACCGCGGACGCGGTCACCCCGCTCCCGGAGCTGGACCTCGCCCTGATCCGCATTCAGGGCCTGGAAGTACCCCCGCTGCCGGTCACCGCCCGGGACCGGGTCGACGCGGGCACCTACGTGCGCCTCCTCGCCGGCTGCTGGCGCGAGGCGCGCGTCCTGGCGTCGGCCTCCGTGACGTACACCGCCACCGACCGCGTCCACGTCGTCGAGGACGTGCTGGAACTGGCGATCGGCACGGCCGGCCGGGACGCGCTGCGCCTCGGCGGGGGAGCGGCCGGCGGCCCGGTCCTCGACGCGCGCACGGGTGCCGTCGTGGCCGTCGTCGGCACCGCCCTGCGGTCCGGCCACAACGAGACCGGCTTCGCCGTGCCGCTGCGCCCCGCGACCGGCCCGCTCGCCGACCTGCTCGCCCGCAACGCCGCGACGGTCCCGGCGTACGGCGCCGACCTCGGCCTCGCGGGCGTCCTGGAGCTCACCGCCACCGCCCTCGGCTCCGACGGCCCGCCCGGCACGCTCCCCGGCCACCCGGCCGGAGCGCCGGACCTCGTCGAACGCCCGGCCGTGCGGGAGGCGTTGGCCGCCTTCCTGGCCGGCGACACCCCGGTCCTCGCCCTCGTCGGCAGGCCCGGCAGCGGCCGTACGACGGAACTCGCGGCGCTCGCCGCCCGGCGCGCCCTGGGCGCGGAGCCCGCCCCCACGCTGTGGCTGCGCGGCGCCGACCTGGACCCCGGGGACACTTCGCTCGCCGACGCCGCCCGCCGCGCCCTCGCCCGGGCCGCCCGGGTCGTGGCCGCGTCGCACGGGACGACCCCGGCGGACCTCGGTGACCTCGACCCGGACCGCCTGGCCCGGCTGGCGACGGCGTCCGGCCGCCCGCTCCTGCTGGTCCTCGACGGCCCCGAGGAGATGCCCCCGGACCCGGCCCACCGCCCGACGGCCTGGACCCGCGCCACCGCGCGCTGGCTGGAGGGGGCGGGGGCACGGCTGGTGCTGGGCTGCGGCCCGGAGTACTGGGAGGGCGTGGGCACGGAGTTCCCGCAGGAGATGCTGCACGGCGGTGCCCGCCGCCCCGCCCCCCACGTGCCCCTGCCCGACCTCACGCCCGAGGAGGCCGCCCGGGCCCACACCGTCCACGGCATCCCCGACGGCGCCCTGAGCGGCGCCGACGCCCGCCACCCCCTCACCCTGCGGCTGCTCTCCGAGGTCCTGTCGGCCCTGCCCGGTGGGTCCGGCCCGCCCGGCCCCCTCGACCGCGACGACGTGTTCGCGGCCCACCTGGACCTGTTGTGCCTGCGCGTGGCGGTGCGCCTCGCCGCGGAGAACGGCCTGCGCGGCACCGCCGTGCGCCGCCTCGCCGCCCGCGTGGCCGGCCAGGTCCACGAGGCCGCCCGGCGCAGCCTCGGCCCTGGTCAGGGCGCACTGGACCGGGAGACCTTCGAGGCGGTGTTCCCCTGGGGCCCCGCCCCCGCCCGCCTGGGCGGCGGCACCGGCTGGGCGTCCGCCGTCCTCACCGAGGGCCTGCTCGTGCCGGCCGGCAGCGGCTACCGCTTCGCCCACCAGGACCTCGCCGACTGGATCCAGGGCATGCACCTCGACCTCGACGGCGCCCTGCACGCCCTGGTCCACCGCCCCCGCGTCCAGGACGACGGCGGGCCCGGACCCGACCAGGTGCCGGTCCCGCACCACCGCATCGGCCCGGTGGTCGAGGCGCTGCTGCACCTCGCCCGCCAGCACGGCACGGGCGCCCTCGCCGAGCGGCTGCGCGACCTGGTCCACGCCACGGACGCCGACCCGGGGGGCTGGTGGGCACCCCGCCTGCTCGACCGCACCCTGCGCCGCGTCCCGGACGCGACGCCGTACACCGACGTCCTGCGGCTCCTGGCGGACCGTACGGCGGCGGCTCGGGGGCGGGGCGGGGGAGTGGGGGGCGGGGGGAGCACCGGGGAGCTCGTGGGCCTGGTGGATACGGCGGGCCTGGGAGATGGGGCGGGCCTGGCGGATGGGGCGGACGCGGCGGACGCGGTAGAACTCCCGGGCGAGGCAGAGGCCGTTGACGCGGGCGACTCGGTCATCGCGACGGGCTCGACCGACGCGACGGGCTCGGCCGACTCGGTGGGCTCGGTCGACTCGATCGACCTGATCGGCTCGACCGACGTGCGACCGCCGTCGTGGCCCGGCGAGTTCGGGCCCGCTTTCTGGGCCGGGCTGCCGCTCTCGCTGGAGACCCGCCTGGATCTCCTGCGCCGGCTCGTCCTCGCCGACCCCGCCCCGCAGGACGCCGGCGCCCCCCGCTACCTGGACTCCGTGGCCGCACTCCTCGCCACCGCCCCCACCGCCGTGGCCGCGCAGCTCACCCGCTGGTTCGACGACGAGCGCCCGCTGCCCGCCACCCCGCACGCCACCGTCGCGACAGCCGCGCAGGCCCTGCTGCACACCCACCGGCACCGCGCCCTGGACGACCTCACCGAGATCCTGGTCGACTGCGCGCACCGCCGGGCCGACGAGCTGCTCGCCGCCCTGGCCGAGGAGGAGCCGTCGGCGCTGTGCCGGGCCGTCGACCGGTGGGCGCACGACGAGCGGCCCGCGCGCCGGGTGGCCGCGGTGACGTACGGGCTGCGCGCCGCACCGCACGCCGGCACCGACGCCGACCGCGACCTGCTGCGCTACGCGGCCCTCGCCCTGCTCTCCCGCCCCGCCGACGCCGCCCTGCACGGAGGCGCGCTCGGCCTGCTCGTACGGGACCCGCGCACCCGCGCCCGCCACCTCCCGCAGGCCGTCGAGCACTTCCTGACCGGCGACCCGCAGCTGCCGCCGAGCGCGCTGCTCGCCGCCCTGGACACCCACCCCGAGCCGGTGCTCGACACCGTCCGGGCGCGGCTGCGCCACCGCGACGCCGACCCCGGCCGGCTGCTGTGCGACCTGATCGAGGCCACCGCCGCCACCTCGGCCGCCCCCGCCCTGGTCCGGCGGGTCGTCGGCGTGGTGCGCGACGCGCTGGAGCAGCGTCCGGAGGCGGCCGGTGGGATCGCCGCGTACGTCGACCGCCGGCTGGACCGGCCGGAGGAGGTGCCCGACGTCCGCCCCGTCCTGCGCCCCCTGGTCACCGGGCTGCTCGACGGCGGCCCCGAGCGGGTCCGGGCGACACTGGCCGCCGTGCTCACCGCGCCGGGCGCCCCCCGGTCGCGCCCGCTGCGGACCGAGCTGCGCGCGTTCCTGCTCACGCACGAGAGCGAGCCGTCCGTCCTCAGCGCCGCCCTGCACGCGGCGGCCCCGCAGGAGGGCCCGCACGTCCGTGACCTGGTCCGCCGCATCGGGCTGCTCCTGGTGCGCACGCCCGAGGGCGCGGCCCGCTTCGACCGGGGCGTCGTCGACCTGGGCCGCCACGTCCCGGGCTTCGCCGCGCGGATGGCGGCCTGGCTGACCGAGGAACCCCAGGAGTGGGCGGCGGTGGTTGGCCCCGGCACCCGACGGATGATCGAGAACCTGGCCGGGGTCCGGGTCCCGGCGTGACCGGACGCGGGTGCGCACGTGCGCCCGGTCACACCTCCATGCCGATGCGGGCAGCGGGCACCCGGCATGGCACCCTTAGACCTGCGCAATCGGTCAACGGTAGATACGGACACGGGTTCGAGGAGCGGTCACAGTGCAGCGCTGGCGTGGCTTGGAGGACATCCCCCAGGACTGGGGGCGCAGCGTCGTCACCATCGGCTCTTACGACGGGGTCCACCGCGGCCACCAGCTGATCATCAAGCACGCCGTGGACCGCGCCCGCGAGCTGGGTGTCCCCTGCGTCGTGGTGACGTTCGACCCGCACCCCAGCGAGGTCGTCCGCCCCGGCAGCCACCCCCCGCTGCTCGCCCCGCACCACCGCCGCGCCGAGCTGATGGGCGAGCTGGGCGTGGACGCCGTGCTCGTCCTGCCGTTCACCACCGAGTTCTCGAAGCTGTCCCCGGCCGACTTCGTGGTCAAGGTGCTGGTGGACAAGCTGCACGCCCGGGCCGTCGTCGAGGGCCCCAACTTCCGCTTCGGCCACCGGGCCGCGGGCAACGTGGAGTTCCTCGCCGAACAGGGCACCGTCTACGACTTCGAGGTCGAGGTCGTCGACCTGTACGTGTCGGGCGAGGCCGGCGGCGGCGAGCCCTTCTCCTCCACGCTCACCCGGCGCCTGGTCGGGGAGGGCGACGTGACCGGCGCCGCCGAGATCCTCGGCCGCCCGCACCGGGTGGAGGGCGTGGTCGTCCGCGGCGCCCAGCGCGGACGCGAACTGGGCTTCCCCACCGCCAACGTGGAGACCCTGCCGCACACCGCGATCCCCGCCGACGGCGTCTACGCCGGCTGGCTGCACGTGGGCGACGAGGCGATGCCGGCCGCGATCTCCGTCGGCACCAACCCGCAGTTCGACGGCACCGAGCGCACGGTGGAGGCGTACGCCATCGACCGCGTCGGCCTCGACCTGTACGGCCTGCACGTCGCCGTCGACTTCCTGGCGTACGTGCGCGGCCAGGCGAAGTTCGACTCGCTGGAGGCCCTGCTGGAGCAGATGGCCGAGGACGTCAAGCGCTGCAAGGAGCTGGTCGCGGAGGCGTCGGCCGGGCGGTGAGCCCGCCGCGCCGGGTGGCGGCGAGCGACGGAGCGCAGTGACGGAACGCGTGAGGGCGGCCGGTGTCGGTGTCGACACCGGCCGCCGTCGCGTTCCCGGGCCGCGGGTCGGGGCCCGCTCGGGCCCTGCTGCTTACTGCTGCTGCGGAGGCGGCGGGGGCGGGGTCCGGCCGTCACCCGGGGCCTGGCCGTAGTCCGGTTCCTGGCCGTAGTCAGGCTCTTGGCCGTGGGCCTGGGCCTGGGCCTGGGCCTGGGCGTGACCCTGACCGTGGCCCGCCGGGGCGCCGTGGGGCGGCTGCGGGTAGCCGGGCTGGGCCGTAGGGGCTGCCTGCGGGTACGGCTGCTGGCCCGGTTGCGGCGGGTACGGCTGGCCGTAGGGCTGACCGGGGGGTGCGGGCTGGGCGGGCTGGGCGGGCTGACCGGGGTAGCCCTGCTGTCCGGGCTGGCCCTCGTATCCGGCATAGGGCGGCTGGGAGTAGGGGGAGGCTTGGGGGTAGGGCTGCTGCGGGGGGTACGGCTGGGCGCCCTGCTGCGGGTACGGCTGACCCGGGACAGGGCCCGGCCCGGGCTGACCCGGCATCGGCTGCCCGGGGACCGGCTGACCGGGCATCGGCTGGCCCTGGACCGGATGGCCCGGCAGGGGCGGGGCGGCCACCGGGGGCGGGTTGCCGTCGCTCGTCCACAGCCCGTGGGCCTGCTGGTGCCGGACGAAGTCCTCGGCGACCATCGCCGCGAGGTTGAAGTACGCCTCCCGCACCTTCGGCCGCATCATGTCGAGGTCGACCTCGGCGCCGGCCGCGAGGTGCTCGTCGAACGGCACGACCACAACGCCCCGGCAGCGCGTCTCGAAGTGCGCCACGATGTCATCGACCTTGATCATCTTGCCGGTCTCGCGGACACCCGAGATGACGGTGAGGGAACGCGAGACGAGGTCCGCGTACCCGTGGGCCGACAGCCAGTCCAGCGTCGTACTGGCGCTGCTCGCCCCGTCGACCGAGGGCGTGGAGATGATGATGAGCTGGTCGGCGAGGTCCAGCACGCCGCGCATGGCGCTGTAGAGCAGGCCGGTGCCCGAGTCGGTGAGGATGATCGGGTACTGCTTGCCGAGCACGTCTATCGCGCGCCGGTAGTCCTCGTCGTTGAACGTCGTGGACACGGCCGGGTCGACGTCGTTGGCGATGATCTCCAGACCCGAGGGCGCCTGGGACGTGAACCGCCGGATGTCCATGTAGGAGTTGAGGTACGGGATCGCCTGGACGAGGTCACGGATGGTGGCCCCGGTCTCCCGGCGCACCCGTCGGCCGAGCGTGCCGGCGTCCGGGTTGGCGTCGATCGCGAGGATCTTGTCCTGGCGTTCGGAGGCGAGGGTGGAACCGAGGGCGGTGGTCGTGGTGGTCTTGCCGACGCCGCCCTTGAGGCTGATGACGGCGATGCGGTAGCAGGACAGCACCGGCGTGCGGATCAGCTCCAACTTCCGCTGCCGCTCGGCCTCTTCCTTCTTCCCGCCGAGCTTGAAGCGGGAGGCGGCGGCAGCGGGCCGGCCGCTCTTCGCCTTCTGCTTCTTGTTGATCAGCCGGTCGGACGACAGCTCGACGGCCGCGGTGTAACCGAGCGGGGCGGCACCGGGGTTGACCGGTTGGCGCTGGTCGTGCCGGATGGGCTGCGGCCAGGCGGCACCGGTCCGCGGGTCCACGGGCGCGGTGGGCTGCGGCGGCTGCGCGGGGCCGGGCTGCTGGGGGAAGCCGTAACCGTCCTGCTGGACAGGGGGGTTGGGCTGGGCCTGCGGCTGCGGCTGCGGTTGTGACGGGGCCTGTGGCTGCGGCTGGGGTCGGTGGGGGAAGCCGTAACCGTCGGCGGGGGCGGCGGGCGGCGTGGGGCCCGGCTGCGGGAAGCCGTACGCGCCGGGTGTGTGGGGGGCGTTGGGCTGGGCCTGGTGCGGGAAGCCGTAGCCCGGCCGGGAGTTGGGCGGGCCGGGCTGCTGCGCCTGCTCGGGCTGGGGCTGGAACGGCTGCGGCTGGGCCTGTGCTTGCGGCGCGGGCGGCTGCGGGAAGCCGTAACCGGCCGGGGTGGGCTCGGGTGACGGGGCCTGGTGCCAGGCGGGCGGCGCGGGCGCGGGTGCCTGCGGGTGCACGGGCGGCTGGTGCGGTGCGGGCGCGTCCGGGAACTGCGGCGGGTGCGGCTGCGCCGACGGCTGCTGCTGGGCGGGCCACTGGGCGGCCGGCGCGGGTGCGGCGGGCTGGTACGACGGCGGCAGCGGCGGCACGTCGGCGGACGGCGCGGGCGGGGGAGCCCAACCGGGGTGGGCGTCGGCGGCCGGGCTGGGGGCAGGGGCGTCCGGGGAGGCGGGCGCGGGCTCCGGCTGGGGGGTCTCCTCCGGGGTGGAGGGGGCCGGGTTGTCGTCGGCGGCGGCTGCGTCGGGCGCGGGGGAGTCCTCGTCCCGGGTGTCCGGCGTGCCGGAGGGACCGGCGGCGCCGGGCGTCTCCTCGGCCGGTACCGGCTCGGCGGACGGGGTGGAGTCGTCGGTGTGTGCGCTGGTGTCGGCGTCGGCGTCGGCGTCGGCGTCGGGGCCGTCGTTCTGAGTCCCGGCGGCGGCCGGCTCCGCCTCGGCCCCGGTCGGCTCCGACCGCTCGCGCTCCTCGGCCTTCTCCTCCGTGGCGGCGGCCAGGGCCTGGACCCCCTCGGTGGCGGCGGCGAGATCGGCGAACTCCCGCTTGACGGCGGCCGGCGCGAACTTCATGGTCGCCCCGCTCTCGAGGTCACCGTTGTCCTCGTCCCCGGCGACCGGAGCCACGGGCTCCGTGGCGGGCGGAGCCGGGGGCTGGGCCGGGGGCGTCCGCGGCTGCGTCGCGGGCACCGCCTGGGGCGGCTGCTGGGGCTGCACCGCCTGCGGCGGCTGTGCTGCCTGCGGCTGCTGCTGCGGCTCGAACCCCGGAGGGAACGGCACATCGGGTGCAGGAACGGCCGGGGGAGGCACGTAGGCCCCCTGGGGCAGCGACGAAGGCGGTGCAGGCGGAGCGGGCGGCCCAGGCGGCCCGGGCGGGAACGGTACCCCGGGCGTGTGAGGCAGGGGAGGAGCGGGCTGCGCGGCCTGCGCGGGCGGTGCGAGCGGCGCCGGCTGGAACGGAGCCGGAGCCGGCACCGGAGGGGGAGCGGGCGTCGGCGCGGGCTGCGGCACGGCGGCCTGTCCGCCCCCGGCACCCGTCCCGGCCCCCGCCCCGGAGGTCGCCTCCCCCGAGGCGTCCTCCGCCGGCGCGTCCGCACCGCTCCCGGCACCGGAGTCCCCGGAAGCGTTCTGCGTGTACCACGCCGGTGGCGCGTAATCGATGGTGAACTCGCCCGTCATCTCGATGCCGGACTCCGCGTCGGGCTGGTCATCGCCGGGTGTGGCCCAGCCCCCGCGGATCCCGTCCCGATCGCTGCTCACAATTCCTCCTGGTGCGGTCGGCCCCTCTCCTGCCGTGCCGGGGCGACCATGTGTCGTTCGTATCGTCCGAAGTGCTGCGAAGCCGAGGCAGTTCCGAGCGGTGCGGCATGCGGTCCACCGGCTCTCCCCCTGGGACGCGGACCACCTCTCCACGGGTACTGGCAGCGCGCCCTGTCCCAGCCTAATCACCAGTAGCCCCGACCCGGCAGGCCCGCCCGCCCCCGCGCAGCGGTCCGCTCCGTCACGCCGGGTGCCGCAAAGCCGCACGTACAACTCGTAAGGCCGTAAAAGGGACTGACGCTCAGACCGGGGCACCGAATGGCGCACCCGCACGCGCCGGGCCCCCACCTCCACTCCGCGGTCTTCCTCGGGTCCCCTCAGTCCACTCGTCGAGGCGCCCCCAGCAGCCCCACCTCGGCGTCCGTGGGCTGGGTCATCACGTACTGCCGGTCCTGTTCCGCGCACCAGAGGGTGAGCCCGTCGGGGAGGCCCGGCAGGGCCTCGTACTCGGCGGGCGGCAGGCCCGTCACCCGGCCGATCTCCCGGGCCTCGTCCGGCGAGACCCGCTGCACGCCCACGAGGAGCGCCTGGCGCATCAGCCGGGGCGCCACCGGGCTGAGGTACGGCAGCAGGGTGAGGACCGCCTGCCAGGGCGCCGACGTCACCCGCCCGCGCGGCGGACGCATGCCGCAGTCACGGATCACCAGCACGGGCGCGCCCGCGGAGGCGCCCTGCGGCGGCACGCGCCCGACCTCGTGCACGGTCATCCCGGCCTGTCCGCCGCCGACGGCCTGTACGAGCTGGGCCCATTGCTGCGGGCGGCCGGTCTCGACGGCGACCCGCGCGCCGGTCGCCGTGGCGCGCAGCGCCAGGACCTGCGCGGTCCACAGGCTGCCGATGAGCACGATGTCGTAGGGCGTGGGCCGGTTGACTCCCAGGACGGCGGGTTGACCCGCCGCGTTGACGCCCGCGACGACACCGTCGTCCCCGAGGGGCAGGGCCAGCGCGTCGACCTGGTCGAAGGTGAGGGTGTGCCGCGGATGCCGGGGACCGAGCAGCCCGAAGCCGGTCCGCAGCCGCTGCCGGAGCCCCGGGGCCGGGGGAGCGGGCACGGGCGCGGGGCGGGGAGGGGCGGCGGGACGGGTGGCCGGGTTCATCAGCGGGTGCCTCCGAGCGGCAAGGTCGCGAGGACGCCGGGCAGTTGTTCGCGGTCCAGGCGCACCAGGCCGGTGCGCGTCTCGCGCGCGGCGCGCTCCAGCTCCTCGCGGGCGGCCGCCAGCTCGTTGCTGCTGCGGCCCGTGACCCGCACGTGTCCGCTGACGGTCACGTCCCGGTGCCCGCCCCGGCCCAGCGTCAGGCTGAACGTCGTGGCCAGCGCCGGTACGGAGGTCAGCCGGGCCACCCACTGCGGCAGCCCGGCGGGGGAACCGTCGAGCGCCGGCCAGCGGCGCACCCAGTACGTGGTGTGCCGGCGGTTGTCGCAGCGCCAGCTGTCGCCCGACTCCCCGGTGCGTCGCCGGGGCACGGCGCCGGGCTCGTTCTGCGCGGCGGCCTGGGCGGTCACCATGGGGTTGGCGCACACCGAGGTGGCGATCGCCGCCGACAGCTCGTCCTCGGTGAGGACGGTGACCCGGAAGCCCGCACCGGTCAGCCGGCTCGACAGGTGGTCGGCCGAGCGGACCAGGCACTTCTGCGCCCCCGGCAGGCCGCCGCCGCGCGCGGCGACCGCCTCCGGGCACAGCTCGGGGTCGAGCTTCAGCGCGATCCACAGGATGCGCACCGCCGGTGCCGCCGACTGGGCGAGCAGGCGCTGGTAGTTGGTGACCACGAGGGACTGCTGCGGCAGGTGCGGGGCCGGCGCCGCCTGCGTGTGCACGACCACCTGGGCCGACTCCAGGCGTATCCCGTCGACGTCGAGCACGTCGCGCACGAGGCCGAGCGGCAGCGGCCGCAGGCTCCGCTCGGCACGCAACGCCCCGGTGTCCGACTCGACCTGGAGCACCACCGTCAGGAAGCCGCCGTCGCCCACCATGCCGACGGGCCGCTGCTCGCCCTCGCGGGTGTGGCTGTACGTCCGCAGGTTCGGGTCGCACTCGACGGCGGGCGCGAAGCCGGGGTCGGTTCCCGGCGGCACGGTGCTGCGGGCGGCCAAGCGCCGACGCCCGCGCAGCGCCGCCGCGTTGATCAGCCACTCCGGCAGGGAACGCCGACGACGCCGTACCAGCGCGAGGGCCACGAGCGCTGCGGCGGCCACCCCGGCCGGTACGAGCGCGACCGGCCCGGCGAGCCACCCGCACACCACGAGCGCGGCCGCCACCTCGAGCAGCACCAGCCGCTGCACCGCGAACGAGCCCCCGCGCGCCGAACGCACCGTCAGCTGCGGGGACACGGACCGCCCGACGCCAAAGGACCCCGCGCCCGCGCCGCCCGAACCCGCGCCGCCCACAGCCGCGTTGCCCGCGCCCGCGCCGCCGCCCGACCCCATGGATCCGTCCGACCGCCCAGCGGACGGCGCCCCCGGTTGCGATCGCGACCGGCCCGGTGGTGCCAAGGCCATCACCCAAACCCCCCGAACTCTCCTGGAACATCCGCGCGCCCACCGCCCGGCAGGGCCAGAGCACCCTACCGGTGCCGCACGCGGTACCACCCAACAGGCATAGTAGGGGCCGGGTCTGACAGCGCGGGCCCGTGAGGCGGGCGAGGGCGGGGGCGTGCCTCCGGCGGGGCCCGTCGGGCCTCCACCACTCCGCACGGGGAGAGAGCGGACACAGATGGCATCACGGCGCGACGAACTGAACGCCTACACCTTCGCGAAGCGCCGCCTCCTCGCGTCCTTCCTCCAGCCGTCGCCGTCCGGCTCGGAGGAGGGCGCGCCGAGGCCGCTCGGCGCGGTCGTGCCGAGCGTCGTCGTCGGGGTGGTGGTGCTCGCGGTGTTCGGGGCGATCGGCCTGTTCAGTCCGACGGCACCCAAGGGCTGGGACGCGCCGGAGGAACACGTCATCGTGGCCAGCGACTCCACCACCCGCTACGTCGTGCTGAGGACGGATGGCAAGGCCCAGCTGCACCCCGTGCTCAACATGGCCTCCGCCAGGCTGCTGCTGAAGCCCGGCAGCAGCGTCCTCACCGTCGACGAGGAGGTCCTGGACAGCGGCGAGCCCCCGCACGGCGCCACGATCGGCATCCCGTACGCGCCCGACCGCCTCCCGTCCGCCGGCGAGGCGGCCCGGGCCAAGCGCTGGGCGGTCTGCGAGCGCCCCGCCGACGGCGGCCGCGCCCTCCAGAAGGCGGCCTTCGTCCTCGCCGAGAAGGAGTGGCCGCGCACGGAGGGCGCCGGGAAGCTCTCCGCGGGGGACCTGCTGTACGTCGTCGGCCCGGACGGCACGACGCGGTACGTCGTCGACGCCCGGGGCACCGCATACCGGTTGACCGACCCGTCCGACCGGGAACTGCTGAAGGCGCTCGACACGCGCGGCCGCGCCCCGCAGCGCGTCTCCCAGGACTGGCTCGACACCCTCCACCAGGGCGACCCGGTGTCCGTCCCGCGCATCGACGGCCCCCCGGGCGCCCCGGCGCACGCCTCCGCCGGCCTCGGCGCGTACGACCGGGTCGGCATGGTCATCAAGGCCTACGACGGCTCCGTCATGCAGTACTACGTCGTCCTGCCCGGCCGGGTGGCCCGCGTCACCGAGTTCACCGCGACCCTGCTGCTCAACAGCGGCGACCTGCTCGCCGTCGGACAGGCGGGCGAGGCGCGGCAGGTCAGCCCGGGCGCGGTGGCCGACAGCACGGCGTTCGCCGGGGAGAAGGACTGGCCGTCGTACCGTCCGAGGACCGTCAACGCACCCGGCGGCGCCACCGGCCGCGGCACGGTCTGCAGCGTCCTGCGCTCGGTGGACGCCAAGAGCGGCCGCACGACCCTGTCCACCTGGGCGGGCACCGGCTTCCCCGCCCCGCTGGCCACCGGCTCCTCCAGCACGTACGTCACGCCCGGCTCGGGCCAGCTGTACCGCCAGTTCAAGGGCACGGAGACCAAGGCCGGCGCCGTCTTCCTGGTGACCGACACGGGCCTGCGCTACGCCCTGCAGTCCAACAGCGACAGCGCGACCGACGACCAAAGCGTCGGCACGTCGGCCAAGCAGCGCGAGGAGGAACTGAGCGAGGCCCGGATCGCCCAGACCCGGCTCGGCTACGAGGCCGTGGACCCGGCACCGGTCCCCGCGGAGTGGTCGACGTTCCTCCCGACCGGCCCACGCCTGTCGGAGGCGGCGGCCCGCCTCCCGCAGGGCTCGTGACGGACGCGGCGGGGGAGAGGGCGGCGTACATGAGGACGACTCAGCACCGCGTTGCGACGGCCGAGACGCGACCGCGCCACGGAGCGCCCGCACGGCCGCCGCTGATGCCGGCCGTCAAGGCACTGGCGGCGGCGACGTCACTCGTCCTGCTGACGCTGCTCCCGGCCGCCCCCGCCCGGGCGGCGGACGGCACCCCGTGCACGTTCCCGTCGAAGCCGTACACGGGCAGGCCCTGGGCGCTGCAACGGGTCAACCTCGACGCCCTGTGGGCCCGTTCGACGGGCCGCAACGTCCAGGTGGCGGTCATCGACACGGGCGTGGACGTCAGGAACCCGCAACTGACCGAGGCCGTCGACGCGTCGAGGGGCAAGAACTACCTGCCGCCGACGAACGCCCGCGGCGAGAGGACCGAGCGCGGCAACGCGTCGGGCACCACGGACCCCGTGGGCCACGGAACGCGCGTGGCGGGCATCATCGCGGCGCGCCCCGCGGAAGGGACCGGCTTCGTGGGCCTGGCCCCCGGCGCCACGATCATCCCGATCGCCCAGAACAACGCGGAGGGCGACGGCACGGCAGCCTCCCTGGCCACCGCGATCGACTACGCGGTGGGCGCCGGCGCCGACGTCATCAACATCTCCCAGGACACGGCCGACGCGGTCGCACCCGACCCGAGGCTGGAACAGGCCGTGGCCCGCGCCCTGGCCCGGCAGGTGGTGGTGGTCGCCTCCGCGGGCAACGACGGCCTGGGCGGCAACGCCAAGCCGACCTACCCGGCGTCGTACGAGGGCGTCCTCGCCGTGGCCTCCTCGGACCGCAACAACGAACGCGCCCCGTTCTCCCAGTCCGGCGACTTCGTCGACGTGGCGGCCCCCGGCGTGGACATGGTCTCGACGGTCCCGGGCGGGGGCCACTGCTCCGACAACGGCACGAGCTTCTCGGCGCCGTACGTGGCGGCGGTGGCCGCGCTCCTGAAGTCGGCGTACCCCTCGTGGACGGCCCAGGAGGTCGTCGCCCAGATCGAACAGACGGCGGAACGCTCCATCCCGGGCCACGACCGCCTGGTCGGCTGGGGCGTGGTCGACCCGGTCAAGGCCCTGACCGCCACCGACCCGTCCCACCCGCCCCGCTCCCCCCACCCCCAGCAGGGCCCGCCCCCACCGAAACCCCCCACGATCTCCCCCCTCCACCTGGGCGAATCCCCCGAACAACGCACCACCCGCCTGGGCACGTACGTGACCATCGGCGGCGCGGTGGGGGCGGCGGCGCTGGGAGGGGTGGCGGTGGCGGTGCGGGATGGGCGGCGTCGGCGGGGGGTGGGGCGGTGATCGCGAAGCTTCCCCAGCGAAACTCGTACCTCAGGTCGGGTGAGTGGTGACGGCAGCCGGAGCCCGACGGGAAGCGATCAACGGCAAGTCGCAGAGGCCTCGACGCCACTGGTGTAGTCACCGATCAGCTTCTCCACCGCGACAGAGTCGTCGACGCCGCGCGCGTACACCTGGATCGCCGTGAACAAGGTGTAGCCGGAGTAGCCGACCTTGTCGCACGCCTCCACCTTCTTCAGGGCGCCGGTGCCGGTGTGGAGCGAGGTGCTGTCATCCGTGAGCTGAGCGGACTCCACCTGCGGGAACGCGTCGGCGACGACGTCGATACCGTCCCCGTCCTCCCACCACTCCTGACTGGCGATGAGTGCCACGCTGCCGTCGACGTTGACCTGGCAGCGCTTGCGGTGGGGTGTCGGGTTCCTTTCCTGCACGTCGATCTTCTCGCCTGGAGGCAGGAGCTTCGAGAGCACGCCTGTGTCAACCGGTACCCCGCAGAGGGCTTCGGGTGCGGCGTACTCCCTTTCATCGGACCCAGCCGAGCAGCCCACGAGGATCCCGACCAGAACGCATGCTGCCGTGATCTTCGCGCTGACTCTGAACAACAAAGGGACTCCTCGCCTGGGTTCGGCCGAACGAAACGGAAGGTCTACGGGTGTCAACGGTGAGCTTCGTCAGATCTCTGTCAGAAGCTCAGGTGCTACTCGGTCCATGTAGTTCCCGGCGCGCAGGTATCCCTTGCTGGCTTCGCTTTCCGCCACGGATGCCAGGTCGTCGGAATGCGCTAGTCGGTATTTCCTCATTGCTTCCGCGGCGGCGTTCCGCGTGTACTTCAAGTTGTTGTCCTGGCCATTCTCCCAATTCTCGCCCATCTTCGGACCGGCGTTGTCCTTCTCGTTGCCCTCGACGTCTTTGAACATCTCCTCCAGGACGACACTGGTCACCGTTCCGGCGACGCCTCCGGCTCCGGCGCCGACGGCGGGCGAAGCGATGAAGGAAGTGCCGACCCCCACACCGGTACCGATCGCTCCGGAAGCGACGTTCTTCCATTGATTGACGGCATGGTCGTAATCGTCGTCCGAGACCGATGCCGGACTCGCGATGGCTTCGTTGCGACCCATGGCAAGAGTTCCCGACACTTCACCCGAATGCCCAGCAATGGCTTGAACGGTGAGCCGCAGGTCATGGTGTGGTCGTTGGGATTCCGGCAGGTCAGGATTCAGGTGGTATTCCACGAGGTCGCTCATGTACTTCTTCTGTGCTACCTCGACGGCTGCATAGCCCTCTGGGTTCTGGCCGAGGGCGAAGAGGAAGCGGGAAGAATCTCGGTGGTTCAATTCGGCCGCCGAGCCCGCCACTGGATACAATTTTTGGATCCTGTCCCAAGCCTGTCGGCCGCTCGTGTCGTTACTGCCAGGATGTGGATCGACGTCAGTTGCCGCACGATCGATATCAGGGAGGTACTCGGACGCGATTTGGCCCATGCTGTCCGACATGTACGGGTGATCCGTGAGGCGGGTGCCGTCGTCCGAAACGGAGGCGACGATCGCTTCGAACAATTTTGTCTGCCCGTCGTGATGCGCGGGAGTGTCCATCGTGCGCAGTTCGCCCGCCGGATGTCCCGTCGTCGCGGCCTCCAGGGCCATGCCCAGGTAGTTGCGCCCCGCGATGCTCTCCTCGCCCTTGTCGTCCACGTCCTGGGGCCAGTCCCGCTCTTCGAAGAGGTAATCGAAGTTGCTGAGTGCCCGCTTCTCCTGTTTGCCGTTGCCGTCCGCGTCCTGGGTGAAGTCGTGGTCCTCGTCCTTCGTGACGAACGTGTCGTTGAAGAACTCCGTTGCGGCATCGGGGTTGTTCGACAGCGCTCTGAGGTAGCCGGTCATCGGGTCCCACCCGGAATCCGTGCCCGTACGGTTGAGCAAGGGGTCACCGCCGGTGCGGCTCCACGCGCCGTGGCGGCCGTTGCCCGTGAACTTCTTCTCCGTCTCGATCAGCTTGTCGCCGTAGTCGACCAGGAACCGGTCGTCGTAGTCGCCCCACCGCATCAGGTTGGTCATGACCTGCGCCCCCAGGGGGAAGCCGCCCGCACGCCCCACCGGCTTGTCAGCCAGGTCGACCATCCGGCCCTTCCACTCCGCCATGCCCGCGCTGTCACTCTGCGACGCGGTGGCGAGCGTGAGGCCGAGGCTCTTCTGCAGGTCGTCGTAGCGGTCATGACGCCTCTGTCCCACGTCCCCCGCCCCCGGTACGTCGTTCAGCCCCGTCCAGAAGTCGAGCGTGCCGCGCGCCCCGAGATCCGTGGCGAAGCGTTCCGCGAAGAGGAGGTCGTTCGCGTACTGCTTGAGGCCGGCGTTCAGGAGGTCGAATTCCGCCGTGGTCAGCTCGCCCGGGTCCTTCTTCGCGAGCCTGGCCAGTTCGTCCGCCTTCTTGAGGGCCGCCGCCGCGCTGTCCCGGTCCTTGTACCGCGCGTCCGAGAATCCCAGCTCGCTCTGGTCCGCGAGGGCCTTGAGGACCGTGCCGGCGGAGTTGTCGCTCTCGGTCGCCTTGTCGAGGATGCCCTGGATCTCGTCGCGGAGTGCGGTGACGTCGGCCGTCCGGTCGGGTTCGCCCCCGGCGGCCGTCTGCGGCGGGACGCTCGACGTGACCATGAAGGCGTCACCGGAGGGAAAGACGGAGAGGCTCCTCTTCCGGCCGTTCTCGACGGCGGTGGTGAGCTGCCGGTGGTAGCCCCTCAGCTCGCCCAGGGTGTCGCTGAGGATCTGGTGGATGGTGCTCGCCTGGGTGTGGGCGTCCGCGAACTCGCCCGCCGTCTTGCCGATGAACTCCTTGCTCACCTGCTGGTTCATCCCGGCCCAGTTGGCCTTGCTCGCGGCCTGGTGCAGGTTCGTCTCCGCGTCCTTCTTCAGCTCGCCGAGGTTCCTCACGAGGGTCGCCCAGTCGGTGACGGCGTCGTCGAGGAGGCTGAAGTTGGCGTGGAAGAGCGTCTCGAAGTTCATGGGGTCGTCCCTGGGTCGGTCGAGTGGAGGGGAAGCCGGAGGGGGGAGAGGCGGCGCCAGGTGCGCGGGGAGGCCGCGCCGCTGCGACCGCCGTGGCCCCTACTCCTTCTTCTTGCCCTGCTCCCCGTAGACCCCGTTCGGCCGTCCCGGCGCCCCGACCCGTTCGTCGAACCCGGCGTCGAGAAGGGCGATGCTGCTGGTCCGACGGGCGATGTAACCGTCGTCCCCGTCGTGCAGCGCCCGCGTGACGTGCATGTGGTTCGCGATGTGCGCGCACGCGTCCATCAGGGACTTGAGCTGTTCCTCCCACCGTGTGGACACGTGCTGGAGGCCGGCTCCGAGGGCGAAGCCCTGTTGCGTCAAGTCGGTGGCGGCGGAATCACTCGTGGGGACGGCCACCCGGGCCCGGTCCCACAGGTCGTTGTACAGGGTGTGCGCCGACCTGCCCAGCGCGGCGAGGTCCTTCTGGCTGGCCTTGAGGACGCCGTACGTGCCCGGCGCCCCGGAGGAGCCGTGCGCACCACCGCCACCGCCACCGCCATCGCCACCGCCGGCACCTCCGGCATCCGTACCGTTCAGCCGCATGTGTGCCGAGTCCTGGCGCTGCCGCAGCGCCTCGGCCTTGAGCTGCTCCCACTCGTCCCACGCCATGGCGGACACCTTCCCCGTTGTGAACCCGCGTTGCCCGCACCGCCACCGCCGTTCGGGCCGCGTTCCTCCGGGGCCGCCGCTGTCCTCGGCCCACCCCTCGCGGCACAAGCTAGCAACTGCCGCTGACCGTGGGTGCGGTGTGTTCGTCCGCCGCCGTCCTGACCACCGCATCATTCAAGCCACAAGCGGAGCCGGCCACGCTCTCCTGGCCCCGTAGGCCCGTAACTTACGTGGCTCATGTCCCAGTTGGGGACGGTGCCCCAGGTGGGTAAGGTGCCGGTGTGTGCTGGGACCGCCCCACTGTGCGATCGCATACCGGCGCACGCCGGAAGGCAGGACGGACACGCTGCGCCACCGGCGCACGGGGGAACCGGGGGAGGGAGCACCGTGCTTCCGGCTGACATCGGGGGGACGTCGCCTGCCCTGTCACCGGCCCGGCCACCGGGCCCACCACTTCGGCGCCGCACCGGTCCACGCCGACCGTTCCACGTACCCCCGCACCACGCGAGAAAGGCAGGCTCACCATGTCCACCCCGAGCCAGAAACTCGAAGACGCAGCGGTCGTCAAGCTGCAGCAGGACATGTACACCAAATACGAGAACATCCGCGCCCGCGTGCACGGCCTCCAGGGCGTCATCGACAGCCTCGAAGGACAGTGGGACGGCATCGGCCGCGCCGCGTTCGACGCGAAGCAGTTCGAGATCAACCAGTCCCTGCGCAACATCGGCGGCATCCTCGGCGAGGTCATCGAGGCGATGACGACCGCGCGCACGATCAAGGACTCCAAGGAGGACGAGGTCCGCGCCGCGGTCAACAAGATCAATCTCCAGGACGGCGCGCCCACCGTCTCCCCCTTCACGTCGATGTGAGCCCCGGCGGACACCCGCCACCAGCCCACCGCACGCCGTCGGGCACCCATGAGAGAGCAGAGGGACCAGCGCATGAGCCGGAACAACGACGGACTGAACGTCACCTACAACGCACTCGACTTCGCCGCCACCAGGATCGCCAACGAGGCGAAGCTCCTCGAACAGGACCTGGAGGAGCTCAGGAAGATGGTCGAGAGCAGCAAGCAGTACTGGGCGGGCGAGGCCCAGGACGCCTTCGACCTGAAGCTCACCCGCTGGAAGAAGGAGGCCGACGACATCCACCAGGCGCTGACCGGCATCGGTCACGTCGTCGGACAGTCGGGCGGCACGTACATGGAGGGCGACAAGAAGGCGGCCAGCTACCTCCAGTGAGCCGTACCGGCGGCTGACGCCGGCCGAGGCCCACTTGACGGTGAGCCGCTGAGCAGGACCCTGGGTGGGCGTGCGCGGGAGACGCCCACCGTTCCTGTCTCCCGCTCGGACGATCATCCCCCCTCACCTGCCGCCGCTGCGCACCCTCACTCGCCGACCTCCCCCGCCAACCCCACCTGCACCATCGGCTTCCCCCGCCGCCGGGACACGAAGATCCCCCGTCCCGCCGGCATCGCCCGCGGCCGCACCCCGCCCAGCAGGTCCCCCTCGGCCGGGTCGCCCGCCAGGACGACGCCCTGGGCGCCGAGTTCCTTCATGCGCTGCATGAACGGCTCGTACGAGGCCCGCCCCGCGCCCGCCGTGGAGCGCGCGATGATGAACCGCACCCCCACGTCCCGCGCGAACGGCAGCAGTTCCGTGAGACCGGCCAGGGGATTGCCGCTCGACGTGGCGACGAGGTCGTAGTCGTCGATGACGACGAACACCGTCGGCCCCCGCCACCAGCTCCGCTCCCGCAACTGCTCCGGCGTGACGTCCGCCGTCGGCGTGCGCCGCCGCACCAGGTCGGCGAGCGCGTCCATGTGGTGCTGCATCTGGTTCGACATGGGGATGTACTCCGCCAGGTGCGAGCGCGGCGTCACACCCAGCAGCGAACGGCGGTTGTCCACCACGAACAGCTTGCAGTGGTCGCCGTCGTAGCGCTCGCCGAGGCGCCGGACGAGCAGCCTCAGCAGGTTCGACTTGCCGGACTCGCTCTCGCCGAGGACCAGGAAGAACGGGTCCTGGTCGAAGTCCACGAACACCGGCTCGAGGTTGTCCTCGTCCAGTGCGAAGGACACGCCCCGCTCCGGGAAGCGGTCGCCGGACGGCAACCGGTCCGCGGCGAACGACCGCGGCAGCAGCCGTACCTCGGGAGCACCCGGCTGCTGCCAGTGCCGGCCCACCTCGGCCACCAGCGCCGACGTCGCGTCCGGGAGGCCGGTGTCCGAGGACACGCCGTCGATCCGCGGTACGGCCGCCATGAAGTGCTGCCTCTGCGGAGTCTGTCCGCGCCCGGGGACCCCCGTCGGCACGTTGGCCGCGACCTTGCGGTCGAACTCGGAGTCCATCGCGTCGCCGAGTCGCAGCTCCAGCCGGTTCATCAGGTGGTCCTTGAGGTTCGCGCGGACCTCCATCGCGCGCGACGCCGTGAGGACGAGGTGGATGCCGAAACCGAGGCCCCGGGCCGCGATGTCCAGCACCACCGGTTCCAGCGCCTCGTACTCCGTGCGGAACGCGCCCCAGCCGTCGATGACCAGGAAGACGTCGCCCCAGGGCTGGTCGGTCACCGGGATGTCGCCCCGCGCGCGGCGGGCGCGGAAGTCGGCCATCGAGGAGATCCCCGCCGAACGGAAGTACTCCTCGCGGCGGTTCATGATGCCGTACACCTCGGCCGTCGTACGGCGCACGCGCTCCGGGTCGAGCCGGGAGGCCACCCCGCCGACGTGCGGCAGCCCGGCCACCGCGGACAGGCCGCCCCCGCCGAAGTCCAGCGCGTAGAACTGCACTTCCTGCGGCGTATGGGTGAGCGCGAACGACGCCACGACCGTGCGCACCAGCGTCGACTTCCCGGACTGCGGCCCGCCGAGGATCTGCATGTGGCCCGCCGACCCGCCGAAGTCGGCCCAGAGCGGGTCGCGCCGCTGCTCGTACGGCTTGTCGACAATGCCGACCGGTACCACGAACCGGCCCGCGCCCTCGTACCCCGGCGGGGTCAGACCGCGGCCCGCGACGGGTGCCAGGCCGGGCAGCAGTGCGTCGAGCGACGGCGGGCTGTCCAGCGGCGGCAGCCAGACCTGGTGTGCCGCCGGCCCCTGCGCCTCCAGCCGGCGCACGATGACGTCCAGCACGGTGTCCGCGAGCGCGTCATCGTCACCGGAACCGGAACCGGAACCAGCACCGGTACCCCCACCGATACCAGCACCAGCACCGGCACCGCGAGCCGCCCCTGCCGCGTCCCCGTCGGCCCCGTCCCCGTCCCCCGACGCCCCCCGCTGATGCGGCACCACCCCCTGCCCCACTACCCCCCGCCCCACCGGCACCCGCGCCGCCGTGAACAGCACGGGCCTGCGGTCCGCGGGGAGGAGCCCGCCGGACGCCACCCGCGGCGCGCCCGAGCGGTGCGCGCCGGAGACGTAGGCGGCCTTGAAGCGCACCAGTTCGTCGGTGCCGAACTTGAGCAGCCCGGACCCGGGGACGTTCGGCAGCTCGTAGGCGTCCGGGACGCCGAGCGCCGCGCGCGACTCCGCCGCGGAGAAGGTTCGCAGCCCGATCCGGTAGGACAGGTGGGTCTCCAGGCCCCGCAGCCGGCCCTCCTCCAGCCGCTGCGAGGCGAGCAGCAGGTGCACGCCGAGCGAGCGGCCGATCCGGCCGATCTGCACGAACATCTCGATGAAGTCCGGCTTCGCGGTGAGCAGTTCGCTGAACTCGTCGATGACCAGGACCAGGGACGGCATCGGCTGCAGCGGTGCGCCGGCCGCGCGGGCCTTCTCGTAGGCGTGGATGTTGGCGTAGTTGCCCGCGTCGTGGAGCATCTCCTGACGGCGGTTCAGCTCGCCGCGCAGGGAGTCGCCCATGCGGTCGACCAGGGTGAGGTCGTCCGCGAGGTTGGTGATGACCGCGGCCACGTGCGGGAGGTGGGCCATGCCCGCGAACGTGGCGCCGCCCTTGAAGTCGGCCAGCACGAAGTTCAGCGTCTCGGAGGAGTGGGTCACCGCGAGGCCGAGGACCAGGGTGCGCAGCAGCTCCGACTTGCCGGAGCCGGTGGCGCCGACGCACAGGCCGTGCGGTCCCATGCCCTCGTGCGCCGCCTCTTTCAGGTCGAGCAGCACCGGCCGGCCGTCCTCGCCGACGCCGATCGGCACGCGCAGCCGCTCCGCCTGCCCGCGCGGCCGCCAGGTGCGCCGGGGGTCGACGGCGGCCGCGTCCCCCAGGTCCAGCAGGTCGGTGAACTCCAGCTTCGCCAGCAGCGGTTCGTCGTCGTCGCCGCCCGACGCCATCCGCAACGGCGCCAGTTGCCGGGCCAGCGCCTCGGCCGCCTCGTACGACAGGACGTCCGGCGTCCCCTCGTAGGCGGGCCCGTGCGCGGACTCCAGCAGCAGGCTCGTCGGCCGTACGACGACGGAGAGGTCGCCGCGGCTGTGGGCGAGGTCGCCGAGCACGACCTCGAGCAGGGTGACGCCCTGGAGACCCTCGGGGCTCGCCAGCAGCGAGGTCGGCGGCAGGGACACGCCGTCCAGGACGACCACGACGTGCGGCTGTTCGGGCACCGGCGGCCCGGCGGGGTGGAAGCGCGGGCGGCCCGCGAGGCGGGCGCCGAGCAGGTCCTCCAGCTCCAGCGGGTCGGTGCTGATCAGCCGGACACTGCCCGCGCCGTCCGCGACTGCGGGCGCCTGCGCGTGCGGCAGCCACTTGGCCCACTCCCACTCGGGCGCCGACTCCGGCGCCGCGGCGACGGCGACGACCAGGTCCACGGGGGAGTGCAGCGCGGTGAGGGAGGCCGTCACCGCGCGCGTGGCGCCGCGCACCGTGGCCGGATCACCGCTGATCGTCAGGTGGAAGAAGGCCCGCAGCGACAGGGCGATCGGCAGGTCCTCCAGCAGGCCGTGGGTGGCGACGAAGCGCTCCACCGCGCCGGCGGTCAGGGGCTCCAACTGGTCGGTGGGCGCGCTCTGCGGGGGCACCAGGGGGGTCGACAGGGGCTGGACCCCGAGACCGACGCGCACCTGACCGAAGTCCTCGTCGCCGGTGCGCCGCTCCCACACGCGGCTGCCCTCGGCGACCAGCGCCCACAGTTGCTCGGGCGAAGGGTGCAGGTAGAACTGGGCGTCCCGCTGGGCCCGCGCGGTGTCCTGCGCGGCGCGCCGCACCTGCGACAGGTAGCGGAGGTAGTCCCGCCGCAGGTCCGCCAACTGCCCGGTGTTCCCCCGGCGGTAGCGGACCAGCATCGAGACGCCCAGGGCGACGGTGGACGCCACCATCACCATGCCCATGATCTTCATGAAGGGCTGGGCCTGCGGGTTGAAGAAGAACACCACGGAGCCGCCCATGCCGAGCATGGGCAGCAACTGCATGAGCGCGCCCTCCCGCTGACCCCGCGGCAGCTCCGGCGGCGGCTGGAGGACGACCTCCTCCGTGGGCACTTCCTTCGGCAGCGCCCGCGGCGGACGCTTGACGACGACGTGGCTCATTCGCACCGATTCCCTGGTCCGCCCGACCCGTTCGGCCCCCCGCCCCGTGTCCGGGGAACGTCGGTCGCGCAGCGTGATCCTACTGACCGTCACTGACATCGGCGGACGATAAGGTGCCGGGTGAAAACCTGTGAGCAGGTGCGAACCGGCCCCGGCCGCACGCACTGACGAGGGGGAGACGACAGGTGAGCACGACGGCCTCCGCGCCGGCCGGCGCGAGCGGCGGACCCGGCACCGCGGCCCCGTTCCCGGCGGTCACGCGGTCCGGCTTCTGCCGGGTCACCATCGTGGCGCCCGACGGCCGCGTCGACGTGGCCCTGCCCGACGACGTCCCGGTCGCGGACCTCTACCCGGAGGTCCTGCGGCTGTCCCGGCAGCGCCCCGCCGAGGGCGCCCCGGTCGGCTACCACCTGGTACGCCGCGACGGGACGGTCCTCGACAGCGCCCGGTCCTTCGCGGCCCAGCGCATCCTGGACGGCGAACTGCTCACGCTGCGCCCGTTCGCCCAGTCGCTGCCGCCGGCCGTCTTCGACGACGTCGCCGAGGTGGTGGCCGCCGCCGTCACGCGCGACCGCACGCTGTGGAGCGGTGAGCACACGCGCGTGGCGGGCCTCGCCGGCGGCGGGGTGCTGCCTGCGCTGCTCGCGTTCGTGGTCTGGAGCTCCCAGACCCGCCACGACATGCATGGCCTCCAGGGCGTCCTCGCCGCCGTCGCCGGGGTCTTCCTGGTCACCTTCGCCTGCGTCCGCGCACGCGTGTACGACGACCGCGCCTCGGCGGTCGCCCTCGGGCTCGGGGCGCTGCCGAACGTCGCCGTCGCGGGGTCGGGCCTGCTGCCGCCGTCCGACGGGCAGGGCGTCGGACGGCTCCAGTTTCTGCTGGCCTGCACCTTCGTGCTGCTGGCCGCCCTGGTGCTCACGCTCGTGTCACCCGGCGGCGACGGCCCCTTCGTGGCGTTCGTGTTCGCCTCGGCGAGCGCCCTGGCCGTCACCTTCGTGGCGCTCCTCGCCGACTTCGAACCCGTCGAGACGGCCGCGGTGTGCGCGCCGCTGTCCGTGTGCGCGCTCGCGTTCCTGCCGGGCCTGTCCGTGCGGTTCGCCCGGCTGCCCGTCGGTTACGAACCGCCGACCCCGTCCGGCGGCTACGCGGACGAGGAGCCGGCCGCGCAGCGACCGGTGGACGCCGAGCGCATCGCCGCCCGGGCCCGCCGCGGCCACGAACTCCTCGTCGGCCTGGTCGGCGGCTGCGCGCTGCTCAGCGTGGGCGCCTCGCTGGTGCTGGGCTTCTCCGACGACCCCTGGGCGCAGCTCCTGGCCCTGGCGGGCGCGGTCGCCATGCTGATGCGGGCCCACCTGTTCCGCTACACCGCGCAGGTCGCGGCCACCCTGGCCGCGGGCCTCGCCGGTCTCGTCGCGCTCGGCCTGGGGCTCGCCCTGAACCCGCCGCGGTCGTCCTGGCGCGACGCCCTGCACGGGGACACCGCCGCGCTCGACGTCCGCAGCGTGTGGCTGGTGGCGGCCGTCGCCGCGGCGGCCGCGGTCGTCACCGCCGTGGGGCTCATCACTCCCCGCCGGGGCGTCACCCCGTTCTGGGGGCGCTTCTTCGAGATCGCCGAGGCGTTCGTCCTGCTGACCCTGGTGCCGCTGGCGCTCGCCGTGTTCGACGTGTACGCGGCGGCCAGGTCCATGGCCGGCACCTGACGGCCGGCCGCGCACCGGCCCGCCGTCCCGGGGCGCCACGCGTGCGTGCGCCGTCCCGGATGCCGCTGCCCCCACGCGTGCGTGCACCCACCCACCGCCCGCCTGCCGCCCCCCTCGCGTGCGTGCACCCACCGCCCGCCTGCTGCCCCGCGTGCGTGCCGCCACCCGTCCTGACGAAAGGATTCGCAAGCGTGAGCTTCGGCCCACCGCCCTCCGTCTTCACCCAGTCCGCGGTCACCGCGCAGACGGAACAGAAGAAGCGCCGACGCCGCACCTGGCTGCTCGTCGCCCTCCTGGTCGCCCTCGTGGCCGGACTCGGCACGGGAGGCTGGCTCCTGTGGGGCCGCGACGCCGGCTCCTCCTCCGACGGCAGGTCCGGGGAAGCGGTCCCCGGCCCCCTCGACGTCCGTCAGACGGTGGAGAAGCCCCCCGCCACCACCACGGGCGCCATGGCCTTCCGGTTCTCCGTGGACGACATGAGCCCCGGCGAGCACTACGCGCTGCCCGGCATGTGGGCCACCGACACGATCCTCGCCAAGGGCATCAACCGGACCCTCGCGGGCTACCCGATCGGCGCGGACGCCGCGCCCGGCAAGAAGCAGGAGAAGTGGACGGTCCGCCTCGACGGCCCGATCTGCGGCTACACCCAGCACGTCACCGTCGACCACCGCACCGCCGTCCTGTTCAAGGCCAGCGACCGCGAGGGGGCGTACTGCAACCACGTCGTCCTCGTCGACCTCGACGACGGCACCGAGGTCTGGGAGCGCACCTTCCCCGTCTCCACGGCGGGCCACTCCGTCAGTTCCCCGCAGCGCACACCGGGCGTCACCCTCGCCCACGACACCGTCGCCGTCACCTGGGGCGGCGGCACCAGCGCCTTCGGCCTGGCCGACGGCCGCAGCAAGTGGCGTACGACGGTCACCGGGTCCTGCCGCGACGACGGCGCCGCCGGAGGGGCCGGACTGCTGGTCCGGCGCGCGTGCTGGAAGGAAGGCACCCCCTCCAGCGACATCTGGGACGGGACGACGTACTCCGTGCGCAAGGTCGACCCCGCCACGGGCGCGACGGTGTGGACGTACTCCGCCGCGAAGGGCGTCCGCGACCTGGTCGTGCCCTCCGCCGAGCCGCCCGTCGTCGGCGTGTCCGCGGGCGACACCGGGCTGACCGAACTGATCTCCCTGGACGCCGAGGGCCGCAACCGCGCCACGGTGAGCCTGCAGAACGGCACCTACGTGGGGGAGTGCTCGTCCTCCGACTACCTGGTCATCGACGACTGCCCGACCATCGCCGTCGGCGACGGCCAGGTCTTCCTGCGCAGCAAGGACCAGACCGACCAGGGCACGTCCAACTGGATCATCGGCTTCGACCTGGCCACCGGGACCACCACCCGCAAGTTCGACTCCGGCCCCCACGCGCTGCTGCGGCCGGTGCGGATGAGCGGGCACCAACTGCTCGCCCTGCGCACCAGCGAGGACGGCATCTCGCCGCACGCCCTGCTGAGCCTGGACCCCGCGACCGGCGGCGAGCGGCCCTACCTCTACTTCGGGCTGCCCGTGGAGGCCGCGCCCCTCACCTCGATCGACGACAGCGACGTCCTCGTCCAGGACGGCCGCGTCTTCTTCGGCGCCAAGACCGCGGACGGGCCCGGCGCGGACCAGAAGAAGGCGTGGATCTACCTAGTCCTCGGCATCGGGAGCGCGGCGCGGGAGTAGGGCACCACGTCACCTCGTCCGGCACGCACGCGTACGTGGACCGCACCACACGCGCACGTGCCGCACGGCGAAGGGGGCGCCCGGTGTCACCACCGCGCGCCCCCGTCGCACCTCTTGCCTACGGGGCGTCCGCCTGCGCCGGCACCCCGCCGTCGCGCGCGTCCGGCTCCAGGTCGAACTCGCCGTCCCGGGCACCCAGCACGAACGCCCGCCACTCCGCCTCGGTGTAGCGCAGCACCGTGTCCGGGTCGAGCGAGGAACGCATCGCCACCGCGCCGGCGGGCAGGTACGCGATCTCCACCCGCTCCTCGTGGTCCTCGGTGCCCGGCGCGCAGTGCCACTCCACGTCCGAGATGTCGAGCGCGTACAGCTCGTCCCGCTCGCGTTCCTTGCGCGCCTTGCGTTCCTCGTCCGTCTCATCGGCCATGGCGGCTCCGGTCCTTCCTACGGGGCAACGAGCTGTACGACTACCCTACTTGGAGCATTCGTCCAGGTCAGAGGATTCCCGCCGACCGCACTCGTTCGAGTGGTACGGCGGCGCGCGGCCACGGGCCCGGCCGGCCCGGCGGACGGGCTCGTCGTCGCGGGCTGCTACTCTTGCATTCGGCCGTTTGTGTACGCACCCCCGGAACGCACCGTTCTGGAGGTCGCGCCCAGCGGATCCCCGCCTTCCGAGTCACGGAAGCTCCCCCGAGACACAGACCGGGGGCACTCGGTGGCCACCACAGATCATGAGGAGTACGCGTGTCGCTCGACGCCGCCACGAAGAAGCAGATCATCTCCGAGTTCGGCACCAAGGAGGGTGACACCGGCTCCCCCGAGGTCCAGGTCGCCATGCTCTCCCGTCGGATCTCCGACCTGACGGAGCACCTCAAGACCCACAAGCACGACCACCACTCCCGCCGGGGTCTGCTGATCCTGGTCGGTCAGCGTCGTCGCCTGCTCCAGTACCTGGCGAAGAAGGACATCCAGCGCTTCCGTGCGCTGGTCGACCGCCTCGGCATCCGCCGCGGTGCGGCCGGCGGCGCCAAGTAGCACGCCGTGGAGGGAGCGGTTCCCGACCGATTCGGGGACCGCTCCCTTTGCCGTACGTACGGAAACATGCGGACTGTCACTCACGCTTTGTAATGTGGTGGCAGAACGCACCACGTACGACACAGCACGACAAGAAGAGGAGGAGCGCACCTCGCCGCCGCCGGTCCTCGGTAGTGGCCCCCGGGCGAAGACAGCCCCGGGTGCTTCGATCGAAGACCGGCCCGCACCAGACGGCGCGCTCCTCCACGACCGTCCCCCTGCCACACGGGCAGCCAGGGACGAGGACGAGGAGACATCACTAGTGGAGAACGAGACCCACTACGCCGAAGCCGTGATCGACAACGGCACCTTCGGCACCCGCACCATCCGTTTCGAGACGGGCCGCCTGGCCAAGCAGGCCGCCGGCTCCGCCGTGGCGTACCTGGACGACGACACCATGGTGCTGTCGGCCACCACCGCCTCCAAGAACCCCAAGGACCAGCTCGACTTCTTCCCCCTCACGGTGGACGTCGAGGAGCGGATGTACGCCGCCGGCAAGATCCCCGGCAGCTTCTTCCGCCGTGAGGGCCGGCCCTCCGAGGACGCGATCCTCACCTGCCGCCTCATCGACCGCCCGCTGCGCCCGTCCTTCAAGAAGGGCCTGCGCAACGAGATCCAGGTCGTCTGCACCGTCATGGCGCTCAACCCCGACCACCTGTACGACGTCGTCGCGATCAACGCCGCGTCCGCGTCCACGCAGCTGGCCGGCCTGCCCTTCTCCGGCCCGATCGGCGGCGTCCGCGTCGCGCTGATCCGCGGCCAGTGGGTCGCGTTCCCGACGCACACCGAGCTCGAGGACGCCGTCTTCGACATGGTCGTCGCCGGTCGCGTCCTGGAGGACGGCGACGTCGCGATCATGATGGTCGAGGCCGAGGCCACCGAGCAGACCATCAAGCTGGTCGAGGGCGGCTCCGAGGCCCCCACCGAGGAAGTCGTGGCCGCCGGTCTGGAAGCCGCGAAGCCCTTCATCAAGGTCCTGTGCAAGGCCCAGTCGGACCTCGCCGCCAAGGCCGCCAAGCCGGTCGGCGAGTTCCCGGTCTTCCTGGACTACCAGGACGACATCCTGGAGGCGCTGAGCGCCGCCGTGCGCACCGAGCTCGCCCAGGCGCTCACCATCGCCGGCAAGCAGGAGCGCGAGGCCGAGCTGGACCGCGTCAAGGCGCTCGCCGCCGAGAAGCTCCTGCCGGAGTTCGAGGGCCGCGAGAAGGAGATCTCCGCCGCCTACCGCTCCCTGACCAAGCAGCTCGTCCGCGAGCGCGTGATCAAGGAGAAGAAGCGCATCGACGGCCGCGGTGTCACCGACATCCGCACGCTGGCCGCCGAGGTCGAGGCCATCCCGCGGGTCCACGGCTCCGCCCTGTTCGAGCGTGGCGAGACCCAGATCCTGGGCGTCACCACCCTCAACATGCTCCGCATGGAGCAGCAGCTGGACACCCTCTCCCCGGTGACCCGCAAGCGCTACATGCACAACTACAACTTCCCGCCGTACTCCACCGGTGAGACCGGCCGCGTCGGCTCCCCGAAGCGCCGCGAGATCGGCCACGGCGCCCTGGCCGAGCGCGCGCTCGTGCCGGTGCTGCCCGCGCGCGAGGACTTCCCCTACGCGATCCGCCAGGTGTCCGAGGCCCTCAGCTCCAACGGCTCGACGTCGATGGGCTCGGTCTGCGCCTCCACCATGTCGCTGCTGAACGCCGGTGTGCCGCTCAAGGCCCCCGTCGCCGGTATCGCCATGGGCCTGATCTCCCAGGAGATCGAGGGCGAGACGCACTACGTCACCCTCACCGACATCCTCGGTGCGGAGGACGCCTTCGGCGACATGGACTTCAAGGTCGCCGGCACCAAGGAGTTCGTGACCGCCCTCCAGCTCGACACCAAGCTGGACGGCATCCCCGCCTCCGTCCTGGCCGCGGCCCTCAAGCAGGCCCGCGACGCCCGCCTCCACATCCTCGACGTGATGATGGAGGCCATCGACCGGCCCGACGAGATGTCCCCGAACGCTCCGCGGATCATCACCGTCAAGATCCCGGTCGACAAGATCGGTGAGGTCATCGGCCCCAAGGGCAAGATGATCAACCAGATCCAGGAGGACACCGGCGCCGAGATCACGATCGAGGACGACGGCACCATCTACATCGGTGCCGCCGACGGCCCCTCCGCCGAGGCCGCCCGCGCCACGATCAACGGCATCGCCAACCCGACGATGCCCGAGGTCGGCGAGCGCTACCTGGGCACGGTCGTGAAGACGACCACCTTCGGTGCCTTCGTCTCCCTGCTCCCCGGCAAGGACGGTCTGCTGCACATCTCGCAGATCCGCAAGCTCGCCGGCGGCAAGCGCGTGGAGAACGTCGAGGACGTCCTCGGCGTGGGCCAGAAGGTCCAGGTCGAGATCGCCGAGATCGACTCCCGCGGCAAGCTCTCCCTCATCCCCGTGATCGAGGGCGAGGAAGGCTCCGAGGACGACACGAAGGACGACACCGACAAGTGACGTCGAGCAGCTCGACGGCGACGGCCCGCACCTCTTCGGAGGCGCGGGCCGTCGCCCGTACCCAAACCCTCATCAAGGGCACCGACGGCACCGGCACGGTCCGCAGGACCACCCTCCCCGGCGGTCTGCGCATCGTCACCGAGACCCTGCCCTCGGTCCGCTCCGCGACCTTCGGCATCTGGGCGCACGTCGGCTCCCGCGACGAGACCCCCGCGCTGAACGGCGCCACGCACTACCTCGAGCACCTCCTGTTCAAGGGCACCCAGAAGCGCAGCGCCCTGGACATCTCCGCCGCCCTCGACGCGGTCGGCGGCGAGATGAACGCCTTCACGGCGAAGGAGTACACGTGCTACTACGCGCGCGTGCTCGACGCCGACCTGCCGCTCGCCATCGATGTGGTCTGCGACATGCTCACCGGCTCGCTGATCCTCGAAGAGGACGTCAACGTCGAGCGCGGTGCCATCCTCGAAGAGATCGCGATGACCGAGGACGACCCGGGCGACTGCGTGCACGACCTGTTCGCGCACACGATGTTCGGCGACAACCCCCTCGGCCGCCCCGTCCTCGGCACGGTCGACACGGTCAACGCCCTCACCGCGGACCGCATCCGCCGCTTCTACAAGAAGCACTACGACCCCACCCACCTCGTGGTCGCCTGCGCCGGCAACGTCGACCACCAGAAGGTCGTCCGCCAGGTCCGCGCCGCCTTCGAGAAGTCCGGCGCGCTGCGCGACCCGGACGCCGTGCCGGTCGCCCCGCGCGGCGGCAGCCGCACCCTGCGCACCGCCGGCCGGGTCGAACTGCTCGGCCGCAAGACCGAGCAGGCGCACGTCGTCCTCGGCATGCCCGGCCTGTCCCGCACGGACGACCGCCGCTGGGCCCTGGGCGTCCTGAACACCGCCCTGGGCGGCGGGATGTCCTCGCGCCTGTTCCAGGAGGTCCGCGAGAAGCGCGGCCTGGCCTACAGCGTGTACTCGTACACCTCCGGGTTCGCCGACTGCGGCCTGTTCGGCGTGTACGCCGGCTGCCGGCCCAGCCAGGTCCACGACGTGCTGAAGATCTGCCGCGACGAACTCGACCAGGTCGCCCAGCACGGCCTCCCCGACGACGAGATCGACCGCGCCATCGGCCAGCTCAAGGGCTCCACGGTCCTCGGCCTGGAGGACACCGGTGCGCTGATGAACCGCATCGGCAAGAGCGAGCTGTGCTGGGGCGAGCAGATGTCCGTCGACGACATGCTGTCCCGGATAGCGGCCGTGACCCCGGACGACGTCCGCGCGGTGGCCCGCGAGGTCCTGGGCCGGCGCCCGTCGCTGTCGGTCATCGGCCCCCTGAAGGACAAGCAGGCCGCGCGCCTGCACGACGCGGTCGCCTGACCCACCTGGCAAAGGAAGCAACAGACATGAGCAAGCTGCGCGTGGCGGTCCTCGGCGCCCGGGGCCGGATCGGTTCCGAGGCGGTCCGGGCCGTGGAGGCCGCCGAGGACATGGAGCTGGTGGCCGCCCTCGGCCGGGGCGACTCGCTCCAGGCGCTGACCGACGCCGGCGCCCAGGTGGCCGTGGAACTGACCACGCCCGCCTCGGTCATGGACAACCTCGAGTTCTGCGTGGGCCACGGCATCCACGCCGTCGTCGGCACCACCGGCTGGAACGACGAGCGCCTGGCATCCCTCCAGCAGTGGCTGGCCGGCTCCCCGCGGACCGGTGTGCTCATCGCGCCGAACTTCTCCATCGGCGCCGTGCTCACCATGAAGTTCGCGCAGATCGCCGCGCCGTACTTCGAATCGGTGGAGGTCGTCGAGCTGCACCACCCGAACAAGGTGGACGCCCCCTCGGGCACCGCCACGCGCACCGCCCAGCTCATCGCCGAGGCCCGCGCCAAGGCCGGTACGGCCCCCGCGCCGGACGCCACCACGACCGCCCTGGACGGCGCCCGCGGCGCGGACGTCGACGGGGTGCCCGTGCACGCGGTCCGTCTGCGGGGCCTGCTGGCCCACCAGGAGGTCCTGCTCGGCGGCGAGGGCGAGACCCTGACCGTCCGGCACGACTCCCTGCACCACAGCAGCTTCATGCCGGGCATCCTGCTGGGCGCCCGCCGGGTGGTGACGACGCCCGGCCTGACCTTCGGCCTGGAACACTTCCTGGACCTGGGTTGACCTCGACCATGCGAGCCAAGCTGTCCTACCTCGTCACGGCCGCCGTCCTGGTCTTCTACTTCGTCCTGGTCGGCAGCCGAGGCGTCCTGCTCATCCAGTCCGGCACGCTCGTCACCGTCGCCTTCGGCGTGGCGGTGCTGGTCCTGCCGGTCATCGGCCTGTGGTTCCTTTGGAAGAACACCCAGTTCGTCCGCCGGGCCAACGCCCTGGCCGCCGAACTCGACGCCGAGGGCGGTCTGCCCGTCGACGAGCTGCGGCGCACCCCGAGCGGCCGGATCGACCGGGAGTCGGCCGACGAGGTCTTCGCCCGACGCAAGGCCGAGACGGAGGCCGCGCCCGACGACTGGCGCACCTGGTTCCGCCTCGCCGTCGCCTACCACGACGCCCGCGACACCCCGCGCGCCCGCAAGGCCATGCAGCGCGCCATAGCCCTGCACGACGGCAAGCCCGTCCAGGCGTGAGCCACCGGCGCCCACAAGGCGCCGCGCGGCCGCGCAACGGGCGCTGACAGAGCCGACCGGGCACAGCGAAGGGGCCGACCCGCACGTGGCGGGCCGGCCCCTTGGCGCGTCCGTAGGGGCGGCGTCAGCCCGCGTGCTCCGCGGCCCACGCCTCGACCGTGTCGGCCGCCCGGTCGAAGGCCTCGTGGCGCGCGAGGAAGTCCGCGTCGTGCGTGGTCAGCAGCGGTACGGCGGCCTCGGCGCCCCGGTTCCGGCGGACGAGGACCAGCGCCTGCCCCTGCACGGTCCGCGGCAGCCCCAGCCAGCGCACCGGCTGCTGCACGGTCCGCACCGCCCCGACCTGGCCCCACGGCACCGTCCGCGTCACGAGCAACCCGACCTGGCGCAGCCCGTGCGAGCTGACCCACACACCCATCCGCAGCAGCCGCAGTGCCCCGGCGATGACCAGCAGCGAGAGCCCGAAGACGGTGGCCGCCTCGGAGAGGGAGCCGGTGAGGGCGATGAGGACCGCCGCGAACAGCACGAACGAGGCCAACAGCAGCAGGACCGCGGCTACGCCGACCCGCCAGGGACCGGGCCGGTAGGGGCGCCGCCAGCGCTCGTGGTCGTCGTGGGGCAGTGCGACGTCGTCCGCGGCCTCGAAGGCGTGATCGGCCGTCAGGAAGGGCAGGGGCACGGGTGGTCCTCACTCGATCCATGCTGGAGCTGTGACCGGTGAGGTTATCCGCCCGTGACGCCGCTCACCACCTTCGCAGGCCCCGGGAGGAGTCAGTGTCCCCGGGACGGGTGGGGCGAGTCGGACGACTGGGACGCCTGTGACTGCTGCGCGGGCACCGCATGGTCGAGCGACAGCGCCGGCATCCCCACGACCAGCGCGCCGACGAGCGCGGCCACGATGGTGAGCCCCAGCAGCCAGCGCCCGGCCATCTCACCGGCGGACGCGCGCTGCCGTGGGGGCGGGGTGACGTTGCTGCGGAACCGCTCCGCCTCGGCCAGGAAGGCGAAGGGGACGGGCTCGCGCCGACGGAACATCGGAGTGCCCCTCCTTTTCTTGTCATGGTTTGTGATCGAACAGGTGGACCTCACCGATTCAGACGCGCGAGTGACGCAAAAAGTGCCCATGTCCGACAAAATCTTGGCCGGACCCCAGCGGGTGAGGGTGCCGAGGCCCCGCCGGGTGCCCCGTAAGGTGGTGGCCAACCGCAGCAGTGATGGAAGGACCCCCACCCCCGTGACCAGCCCAGAGTCGCTCACGTTCCGCAGTGACGTCACCGTCGAGCTGGTGAAGTCCAGCGCTTCGGACGCCGACGTGCTCTTCGCCGCCCGCGTCTCCACCGCGGGCGAGCAGTCCCTGGCGGAACTCAGCAAGGACCCCGAGCGCTCCAAGGGGCTGATCAACTACCTGATGCGCGACCGGCACGGCAGCCCGTTCGAGCACAACTCGATGACCTTCTTCATCAGCGCCCCGATCTTCGTCTTCCGCGAGTTCATGCGGCACCGCGTCGGCTGGTCGTACAACGAGGAGTCCGGCCGCTACCGCGAGCTCCAGCCGGTCTTCTACGTCCCGGACGCCTCCCGCAAGCTGGTCCAGCAGGGCCGCCCCGGGAAGTACGAGTTCGTCGAGGGCACGCCGGCCCAGCACGCCGCGGTCAGCGACACCCTGCGGGAGTCGTACGAGCAGGCGTACACCGCCTACCAGAAGATGCTCGCCGAGGGCGTCGCGCGCGAGGTCGCCCGTGCCGCCCTCCCGGTCGGCCTGTACTCCTCCATGTACGCCACCTGCAACGCCCGCTCGCTGATGCACTTCCTCGGCCTGCGCACCCAGCACGAGCTGGCGAAGGTGCCGTCGTTCCCGCAGCGGGAGATCGAGATGGTCGGCGAGGAGATGGAGGCGGAGTGGGCCCGGCTCATGCCGCTCACCCACGCCGCGTACAACGCCAACGGACGCGTGGCGCCGTAAAGCGGCACCGCGTGCCCGCGCGGTACACATGTGCGGTTCCACCGCCCGAAGTGTCCGTATTGCGGCATTTCGAGAAGTTCATCTAGCCTGATCAAACGGACCCGGCACTGCTTGAACCCCCGAGCAGGCAGTGCCGGGCTCCACCTTTGTCCGGACTTGTCGCGACCCCCCGAGGGCAGACCCCGTGATGAGCAACGAGTAGCGTGTAACCCATGGCTCCGACCTCCACTCCGCAGACCCCCTTCGGGCGGGTCCTCACCGCCATGGTCACGCCGTTCACGGCGGACGGCGCACTCGACCTCGACGGCGCTCAGCGGCTCGCCACCCACCTGGTGGACGCAGGCAACGACGGCCTGATCGTCAACGGCACCACCGGCGAGTCCCCGACCACCAGCGACGCGGAGAAAGCGGACCTCGTACGAGCCGTACTGGAGGCGGTCGGCGACCGGGCCCACGTGGTCGCCGGAGCCGGCACCAACGACACCCACCACAGCGTCGAGCTGGCCCGCACGGCCGAGCGCACCGGCGCACACGGCCTGCTGGTCGTCACGCCGTACTACAACAAGCCCCCGCAGGAGGGCCTGTACCGCCACTTCACGACGGTCGCCGACGCCACCGGGCTCCCGGTCATGCTGTACGACATCCCCGGCCGCAGCGGCGTCCCGATCGGCACCGAGACGCTGGTCCGCCTGGCCGAGCACCCGAGGATCGTCGCCAACAAGGACGCCAAGGGCGACCTCGGCCGCGCGAGCTGGACCATCGCCCGCTCCGGCCTCGCCTGGTACTCCGGCGACGACATGCTGAACCTGCCGCTGCTCTCCGTGGGCGCGGTCGGCTTCGTCTCGGTCGTCGGCCACGTCGTCACGCCCGACCTGCGCGCCCTCGTGGACGCCTTCGTCTCCGGTGACGTCCAGAAGGCCGCCGAGATCCACCAGAAGCTGCTGCCCGTCTACACGGGCATGTTCCGCACCCAGGGCGTCATGACCACCAAGGCCGCGCTCACCCTCCTGGGCCTGCCGGCCGGCCCCCTGCGCCTGCCCATGCTCGAGTGCACCGCCGAAGAGATCGACCAGCTCAAGATCGATCTTGCCGCGGGCGGGGTACAGCTCTGAACACCAGACTTCGCGCGCCGAACCGCGCACGCAGACTCCACAACTGAATACGCAGGCCACCGGTGCCTGCACCAGACACACCAGACAACGACAACTGCTTCTGCACGAACGTCACGCGCGCCACGTGCCCGACCGGTACGTGGCGTGCGTGGTGAGGAGAGTCTTTTGAGTCATCCGCACCCTGAACTCGGCCTGCCCGCGCCGCTCCCCGCCGGGGGCCTGCGGGTCACCCCGCTCGGCGGCCTCGGCGAGATCGGCCGCAACATGACGGTCTTCGAGTACGGCGGCCGCCTGCTGATCGTCGACTGCGGCGTGCTCTTCCCCGAGGAGGAACAGCCCGGGATCGACCTGATCCTGCCGGACTTCAGTTCCGTCCGGGACCGCCTCGACGACATCGAGGGCATCGTCCTCACGCACGGCCACGAGGACCACATCGGCGGCGTCCCCTACCTCCTGCGCGAGAAGCCGGACATCCCGCTGATCGGCTCCAAGCTGACCCTCGCCCTGATCGAGGCCAAGCTCCAGGAGCACCGCATCCGTCCGTACACCCTCGAGGTGGTGGAGGGGGACCGCGAGCGCCTCGGTCCCTTCGACTGCGAGTTCGTCGCGGTCAACCACTCCATCCCGGACGCGCTGGCCGTCGCCATCCGCACCCCGGCGGGCATGGTCGTCCACACCGGCGACTTCAAGATGGACCAGCTGCCGCTGGACAACCGCCTCACCGACCTGCACGCCTTCGCGCGGCTCAGCGAGGAGGGCATCGACCTCCTCCTCTCCGACTCGACGAACGCGGAGGTGCCCGGCTTCGTCCCGCCCGAGCGCGACATCTCCAACGTCCTGCGCCAGGTGTTCGCGAGCGCCCGCAAGCGGATCATCGTGGCCAGCTTCGCCAGCCACGTCCACCGCATCCAGCAGATCCTGGACGCCGCCCACGAGTACGGCCGCCGGGTCGCCTTCGTCGGCCGCTCGATGGTCCGCAACATGGGCATCGCCCGCGACCTCGGCTACCTGAAGGTCCCGCCGGGCCTGGTCGTCGACGTCAAGACGCTGGACGACCTGCCCGACGACGAGGTCGTGCTGGTCTGCACGGGTTCCCAGGGCGAACCGATGGCCGCGCTCTCCCGCATGGCCAACCGGGACCACCAGATCCGCATCGTCTCGGGCGACACGGTGATCCTGGCCTCGTCCCTGATCCCCGGCAACGAGAACGCGGTCTACCGCGTGATCAACGGGCTGACCCGGTGGGGCGCCAACGTCGTCCACAAGGGCAACGCCAAGGTCCACGTCTCGGGCCACGCCTCCGCGGGCGAGCTGCTGTACTTCTACAACATCTGCCGCCCGAAGAACCTGATGCCGGTCCACGGCGAATGGCGCCACCTGCGCGCCAACGCCGAGCTGGGTGCCCTCACCGGCGTCCCGCACGACCGCATCGTGATCGCCGAGGACGGCGTGGTCGTCGACCTCGTCGAGGGCAAGGCGAAGATCTCGGGCAAGGTGCAGGCGGGCTACGTCTACGTCGACGGCCTCTCCGTCGGTGACGTCGGCGAGCCGGCGCTGAAGGACCGCAAGATCCTCGGCGACGAAGGCATCATCTCGGTCTTCGTGGTGATGGACTCCTCCACCGGCAAGATCACCGGGGGCCCGCACGTGCAGGCCCGGGGCTCCGGCATCGAGGACTCGGCCTTCACGGACGTCCTCCCAAGGATCACCGAAGTCCTGGAGCGTTCGGCCCGGGACGGCGTGGTCGAGCCCCACCAGCTGCAGCAGCTGATCCGCCGGACGCTGGGCAAGTGGGTCTCCGACACCTACCGCCGCCGGCCGATGATCCTGCCGGTCGTGGTGGAGGTCTGACGCCTCGTCGGCCCGTCCGACCGTGCGAACCCGGAGCGGGGCACCTCGATTTGCATCGGGGCGCCCCGCTCCAGTACGTTTACGGCTCCGCCTCCGAGGGAACCCGGTCAGCTTCGAGCACCGGGACCACCCGGGAGGGGTGGAAAACCCGGCTCAGAGCCTCTGATAAAGTCGGGAACGCCGGAAAGGAAACCGCGAAACAAAAGCGGTCGACTGGAAAGCACCGAGGAAATCGGATCGGAAAGATCTGATAGAGTCGGAAACGCAAGACCGAAGGGAAGCGCCCGGAGGAAAGCCACGAGAGAGTCTCTCGGGTGAGTACAAAGGAAGCGACCGTTCCTTGAGAACTCAACAGCGTGCCAAAAATCAACGCCAGATATGTTGATACCCCGTCTCCGGTCATCACGACCGGGACGAGGTTCCTTTGAAGAAAACACAGCGAGGACGCTGTGAACCGTTGAGCTTATTCCGCTCGACGGTTCCGCTCTCGTGATGTGTGCACCGGATTACCGGTAAACATTCACGGAGAGTTTGATCCTGGCTCAGGACGAACGCTGGCGGCGTGCTTAACACATGCAAGTCGAACGATGAACCACTTCGGTGGGGATTAGTGGCGAACGGGTGAGTAACACGTGGGCAATCTGCCCTTCACTCTGGGACAAGCCCTGGAAACGGGGTCTAATACCGGATATCACTCTTGCAGGCATCTGTGAGGGTCGAAAGCTCCGGCGGTGAAGGATGAGCCCGCGGCCTATCAGCTTGTTGGTGAGGTAACGGCTCACCAAGGCGACGACGGGTAGCCGGCCTGAGAGGGCGACCGGCCACACTGGGACTGAGACACGGCCCAGACTCCTACGGGAGGCAGCAGTGGGGAATATTGCACAATGGGCGAAAGCCTGATGCAGCGACGCCGCGTGAGGGATGACGGCCTTCGGGTTGTAAACCTCTTTCAGCAGGGAAGAAGCGAAAGTGACGGTACCTGCAGAAGAAGCGCCGGCTAACTACGTGCCAGCAGCCGCGGTAATACGTAGGGCGCAAGCGTTGTCCGGAATTATTGGGCGTAAAGAGCTCGTAGGCGGCTTGTCACGTCGGGTGTGAAAGCCCGGGGCTTAACCCCGGGTCTGCATTCGATACGGGCTAGCTAGAGTGTGGTAGGGGAGATCGGAATTCCTGGTGTAGCGGTGAAATGCGCAGATATCAGGAGGAACACCGGTGGCGAAGGCGGATCTCTGGGCCATTACTGACGCTGAGGAGCGAAAGCGTGGGGAGCGAACAGGATTAGATACCCTGGTAGTCCACGCCGTAAACGGTGGGAACTAGGTGTTGGCGACATTCCACGTCGTCGGTGCCGCAGCTAACGCATTAAGTTCCCCGCCTGGGGAGTACGGCCGCAAGGCTAAAACTCAAAGGAATTGACGGGGGCCCGCACAAGCAGCGGAGCATGTGGCTTAATTCGACGCAACGCGAAGAACCTTACCAAGGCTTGACATACACCGGAAACGTCTGGAGACAGGCGCCCCCTTGTGGTCGGTGTACAGGTGGTGCATGGCTGTCGTCAGCTCGTGTCGTGAGATGTTGGGTTAAGTCCCGCAACGAGCGCAACCCTTGTCCTGTGTTGCCAGCATGCCCTTCGGGGTGATGGGGACTCACAGGAGACCGCCGGGGTCAACTCGGAGGAAGGTGGGGACGACGTCAAGTCATCATGCCCCTTATGTCTTGGGCTGCACACGTGCTACAATGGCCGGTACAATGAGCTGCGATACCGTGAGGTGGAGCGAATCTCAAAAAGCCGGTCTCAGTTCGGATTGGGGTCTGCAACTCGACCCCATGAAGTCGGAGTTGCTAGTAATCGCAGATCAGCATTGCTGCGGTGAATACGTTCCCGGGCCTTGTACACACCGCCCGTCACGTCACGAAAGTTGGTAACACCCGAAGCCGGTGGCCCAACCCCTTGTGGGAGGGAGCCGTCGAAGGTGGGACTAGCGATTGGGACGAAGTCGTAACAAGGTAGCCGTACCGGAAGGTGCGGCTGGATCACCTCCTTTCTAAGGAGCACTTCTAGGCCGCTTCGCGGTCCAGAGGCCAGTACATCGGCGAATGTCCGGTGCTGGTTGCTCATGGGTGGAACGTTGATTATTCGGCACGGTCTGGAAGTCTCCTGTTAGTACTGCTTCGGCGTGGAACGCAGGGAGGACGGAAGGATCGGGTCGGGCACGCTGTTGGGTGTCTGAGGGAATGAACTTCCTCAGTCGCCGGCCCCAGTGAACTCCGGAGTGATCCGGGGGTGATGGGTGGCTGGTCGTTGTTTGAGAACTGCACAGTGGACGCGAGCATCTGTGGCCAAGTTTTTAAGGGCGCACGGTGGATGCCTTGGCACCAGGAACCGATGAAGGACGTGGGAGGCCGCGATAGTCCCCGGGGAGCCGTCAACCAGGCTTTGATCCGGGGGTTTCCGAATGGGGAAACCCGGCAGTCGTCATGGGCTGTCACCCACTGCTGAACACATAGGCAGTGTGGAGGGAACGAGGGGAAGTGAAACATCTCAGTACCCTCAGGAAGAGAAAACAACCGTGATTCCGGGAGTAGTGGCGAGCGAAACTGGATGAGGCCAAACCGTATGCGTGTGAGACCCGGCAGGGGTTGCGCATACGGGGTTGTGGGATCTCTCTTTCACAGTCTGCCGGCTGTGAGGCGAGTCAGAAACCGTTGATGTAGACGAAGGACATGCGAAAGGTCCGGCGTAGAGGGTAAGACCCCCGTAGTCGAAACGTCAGCGGCTCGTTTGAGAGACACCCAAGTAGCACGGGGCCCGAGAAATCCCGTGTGAATCTGGCGGGACCACCCGCTAAGCCTAAATATTCCCTGGTGACCGATAGCGGATAGTACCGTGAGGGAATGGTGAAAAGTACCCCGGGAGGGGAGTGAAATAGTACCTGAAACCGTGTGCCTACAAGCCGTGGGAGCGTCGGAGTGGAGCTTGCTCCATTCTCGTGACTGCGTGCCTTTTGAAGAATGAGCCTGCGAGTTTGCGGTGTGTTGCGAGGTTAACCCGGGTGGGGTAGCCGTAGCGAAAGCGAGTCCGAACAGGGCGTTTCAGTAGCACGCTCAAGACCCGAAGCGGAGTGATCTAGCCATGGGCAGGTTGAAGCGGAGGTAAGACTTCGTGGAGGACCGAACCCACCAGGGTTGAAAACCTGGGGGATGACCTGTGGTTAGGGGTGAAAGGCCAATCAAACTCCGTGATAGCTGGTTCTCCCCGAAATGCATTTAGGTGCAGCGTCGTGTGTTTCTTGCCGGAGGTAGAGCACTGGATAGGCGATGGGCCCTACCGGGTTACTGACCTTAGCCAAACTCCGAATGCCGGTAAGTGAGAGCGCGGCAGTGAGACTGTGGGGGATAAGCTCCATGGTCGAGAGGGAAACAGCCCAGAGCATCGACTAAGGCCCCTAAGCGTACGCTAAGTGGGAAAGGATGTGGAGTCGCAGAGACAACCAGGAGGTTGGCTTAGAAGCAGCCACCCTTGAAAGAGTGCGTAATAGCTCACTGGTCTAGTGATTCCGCGCCGACAATGTAGCGGGGCTCAAGCGTACCGCCGAAGTCGTGTCATTGCAGCATATACGGCCAACGCCGGCTGTGATGGGTAGGGGAGCGTCGTCTGCCGGGTGAAGCGGCACTGGAAGGTAGTCGTGGACGGTTGACGAGTGAGAATGCAGGCATGAGTAGCGATACACACGTGAGAAACGTGTGCGCCGATTGACTAAGGGTTCCTGGGTCAAGCTGATCTGCCCAGGGTAAGTCGGGACCTAAGGCGAGGCCGACAGGCGTAGTCGATGGATAACCGGTTGATATTCCGGTACCCGCTGTGAAGCGTCAAACATCGAATCCAGTGATGCTAAGGCCGTGAAGCCGCCCTGATCTCTTCGGAGTTGAGGGGAGTGGTGGAGCCGCTGACCCGATCTGGTAGTAGGTGAGTGATGGGGTGACGCAGGAAGGTAGTCCAGCCCGGGCGGTGGTTGTCCCGGGGTAAGGGTGTAGGCCGTGATCCAGGCAAATCCGGATCACACAAGGCTGAGACCTGATGCCGAGCCGATTGTGGTGAAGTGGATGATCCTATGCTGTCGAGAAAAGCCTCTAGCGAGTTTCATGGCGGCCCGTACCCTAAACCGACTCAGGTGGTCAGGTAGAGAATACCGAGGCGTTCGGGTGAACTATGGTTAAGGAACTCGGCAAAATGCCCCCGTAACTTCGGGAGAAGGGGGGCCACATCCGGTGATGAGTCTTGCACTCTGAGCTGGGGGTGGCCGCAGAGACCAGCGAGAAGCGACTGTTTACTAAAAACACAGGTCCGTGCGAAGCCGTAAGGCGATGTATACGGACTGACGCCTGCCCGGTGCTGGAACGTTAAGGGGACCGGTTAGCTCCATTTCGGTGGGGCGAAGCTGAGAACTTAAGCGCCAGTAAACGGCGGTGGTAACTATAACCATCCTAAGGTAGCGAAATTCCTTGTCGGGTAAGTTCCGACCTGCACGAATGGCGTAACGACTTCTCGACTGTCTCAACCATAGGCCCGGTGAAATTGCACTACGAGTAAAGATGCTCGTTTCGCGCAGCAGGACGGAAAGACCCCGGGACCTTTACTACAGTTTGATATTGGTGTTCGGTTCGGCTTGTGTAGGATAGCTGGGAGACTTTGAAGCGGCCACGCCAGTGGTTGTGGAGTCGTCGTTGAAATACCAGTCTGGTCGTGCTGGATGTCTAACCTGGGTCCGTGATCCGGATCAGGGACAGTGTCTGATGGGTAGTTTAACTGGGGCGGTTGCCTCCTAAAGGGTAACGGAGGCGCCCAAAGGTTCCCTCAGCCTGGTTGGCAATCAGGTGTTGAGTGTAAGTGCACAAGGGAGCTTGACTGTGAGACCGACGGGTCGAGCAGGGACGAAAGTCGGGACTAGTGATCCGGCGGTGGCTTGTGGAAGCGCCGTCGCTCAACGGATAAAAGGTACCCCGGGGATAACAGGCTGATCTTCCCCAAGAGTCCATATCGACGGGATGGTTTGGCACCTCGATGTCGGCTCGTCGCATCCTGGGGCTGGAGTCGGTCCCAAGGGTTGGGCTGTTCGCCCATTAAAGCGGTACGCGAGCTGGGTTTAGAACGTCGTGAGACAGTTCGGTCCCTATCCGCTGTGCGCGTAGGAGTCTTGAGAAGGGCTGTCCCTAGTACGAGAGGACCGGGACGGACGAACCTCTGGTGTGCCAGTTGTCCTGCCAAGGGCATGGCTGGTTGGCTACGTTCGGGAGGGATAACCGCTGAAAGCATCTAAGCGGGAAGCCTGCTTCGAGATGAGGACTCCCACCCACTTGATGGGGTAAGGCTCCCAGTAGACGACTGGGTTGATAGGCCGGATCTGGAAGCACGGTAACGTGTGGAGGTGACCGGTACTAATAGGCCGAGGGCTTGTCCTCAGTTGCTCGCGTCCACTGTGTTGGTTCTGAAACCACGAACAGCCCCATGCCCGTAAGGGTGTGGTGCGGCATTGTTCGACAGTTTCATAGTGTTTCGGTGGTCATAGCGTAGGGGAAACGCCCGGTTACATTTCGAACCCGGAAGCTAAGCCTTACAGCGCCGATGGTACTGCAGGGGGGACCCTGTGGGAGAGTAGGACACCGCCGAACAATTCTTCAAAGGGTGGAACTCTGAACTTCGGTTCGGAGTTCCACCCTTTTTTGTTGTCCGTCATCGGGAGTTCACACACCGCACCGACCATCGACGCATGAGTACTGCTGCGCTGCTCAGGGCTGCGGGTGTCGGGCTCGGCGACGAGGTCATCGTGCCGGCGTTCGGGAACGTGGACGTCACCGAGGCGGTGATCAGGACGGGTGCGCTGCCGGTGTTCGCCGACATAGACCCGGTCACGTACTGCCTCGACCCGCTCGCCGTCGGGGCGGCCGTCACTCCGCGGACGGCGGCCGTCGTCGTCGTGCACCGCTTCGGGCGGCCGGCGGAGATCGGGCGGATGCACGAACTCGGGGCGCGGCACGGGCTGTTGGTGCTCGAGCGAGGGGAGACCGAGGCGCCGCGGGACGAGGTCGCGCAGCGGCGGGAGCGGGCCGCGTTCCTCGACGCGCGGTTGCGTGGGGTGCGGACGCCCGACGGGGGTGACGGGCACACGTACCAGCAGTACGTGGTGCGGGTGCCGGGGAACGGGCGGCCCGATCGTGACGCGTTCGCGCGAGCCTTGCAGGGCAAGGGAGTTGACTGTCGGGTGCCGGTGAAGACGCCCGTGCACCGGCTGCCCGACCACCGGCGGTGCGTGTCGTTGCCGGAGACCGAGCTGGCCGCCGACGAGACGCTGTCCCTTCCCATGGGTGCGCTGTTGACGAGGCGTGACATGCAGCGGATCGTCACGGCCTGCAATGCCCTGGGGGGACTGCTCCAGCCGGCCTTCTGAGCGGGTTGGGAACTGGGAGTCGTTCGGGGTATGATCTATTCCGTTGCCGCGAGGGAAACCTCGAAAAGTGACCAGCCCCTATAGCTCAGTCGGCAGAGCGTCTCCATGGTAAGGAGAAGGTCAACGGTTCGATTCCGTTTGGGGGCTCAGCTAAAAAGACCCCGCCCTTTTCGGGCGGGGTCTTTCTGCTTTCTCAGGCCACGCGCATCGCCAGGATCGCCATGTCGTCGGAGGGGGCGTCCGAGGCGAAGCGTTCCACGGCGCGCATGACGCGGGCGGCGACCGCTCCCGCCGTCAGCCCCGTGCACGTTGTCAGGACGTCGGCGAGTCCGTCGTCGCCGAGCATGCGGGTGCCCTCGCGGCGTTCGGTGACGCCGTCGGTGACACAGAGCAGGACGTCGCCCGGGTCGAGGGTGACCGTCTCCTCGTAGAGCTCCAGGTCCTCCATCACGCCCAGCAGGGGCTGGGGTTCGGCGGCCGGCTCGACCGTGCCGTCCTGGCGCAGGCGCAGCGGGAGCGGGTGGCCGGCGCAGACCACCTTCAGCTCCGCGCTGCCGTCCTCCTGCGGGCGCATCTCGCCGTAGAGGAGCGTGAGGAAGCGGCTGCGGGCGCCCTCGTCGAGGATCGCGGAGTTCAGGCGCTCCAGGACGGCCGGGCCGCTCAGGCCCTCGCGGGCCAGCAGGCGCAGGGCGTGCCGGGCGAGGCCGGTGACGGCGGCGGCGTTGGGGCCCGTGCCGCAGACGTCGCCGATGGCGAAGCCGTACGCGCCGTCGCTGATGGGGAAGAGGTCGTAGAAGTCGCCGCCGACCTCGTTGCCCTCGCCGGCCGCACGGTAGATGACCTCCACCTCGACGCCCTGGACCTCGGGGAGCTCCGGTGGGAGGAGGCTGCGCTGGAGGGCCTGGCTGATGGCCGTGCGCTCGGAGTACAGGCGGGCGTTGTCCAGGGCGAGGGCGGCCCGGCGGGACAGGTCCTCGGCCAGTTCCAGGATCTCCTGGCGGAAGTGCTCGTCGGTGGGCTTGCCGAGGGTGAGCATGCCGATGACACGGTTGCGCGCGACCAGCGGGAGGACGACGGTCTCGCCGCCCACCGCGGAGGCGGTGGCGAGGGTGGGGCCGATGCCCGAGGCGGTCCGGTGGGCGGAGCCGCCGCTCAGGCCGAGGCTGCGCATGGAGCTGCGCAGGGCGGCGTCGTGCGCGGCCTCGCTGGGGGCCGCCCAGACCCGGGCGCCGGGGGTGGGCACCGGGTCGGGCGGGGCGATCTTGGAGAGCAACGACTTGATGCCGTCGATCAGTTCCTCGTCCTCGTGCAGGACGTACGACAGGTCCGGCTCGGAGGCCTGGTCGGCGATCGTGTAGACGGCGCACCAGGTGGCGAGCGTGGGGACGGTCATCTGGGCCATCAGGGCCAGGGTCTGGTCGCGGTCCAGGGTGCCGGCCAGCAGGTCGGACGCCTCGACGAGGAAGCTGAGGGAGCCGCGGCGCAGGCGCTCCAGTTCGCCCAGGCGGGCCGACTCGACCGCCAGGGCGATGCGGTCGGCGGCGAACTGCAGGCGCAGCGCCTCCTCGTTGGAGTAGCGGCCGGGGGCCTCGGCGGCGACGCCCAGGGAGCCGGTGAGGCGGCCCTCCACCTTGAGCGGAACGGTGACGACCGCGCGCATGCCGGTGCCGTTGAGCAGGGGGACGGCGCCGGGGACGGCGAGGAGGTCCTCGTGGACGGCGGGCATGCGGGCGGAGCCGTAGCGGCCGGGGCCGGCCTCGACGGGCACGCGCGCGAAGCGCTGGCGGGCGGAGGGCAGGCCGGTGGAGGCGCGGACCTCGAGCTCGGTCTCGTCGTCGGTGGCCAGGAGGAGGAAGGCGGAGTCGCCGTCGAGCATGTCGCGGGCGCGTTCGACGGTGCGCTGGAGGAGGCCGTCGAGGTCGTCCGGGGCGGGGGAGCCGATGAACACCTCGAACGGGTCGGTGTTCTGGTCCCCCTGGGACGAGGTGTCGGAGGACGGCACGCGCGAGGGGGTCTGCAACACGGCCCGCTCGTGGTCGCGGACCAGGAGGCAGACCGTGGACGGCTCGCCGTCGGTGTCGCGCACGCGCAGGTGGGAGGCGTAGACCGGGGTGACGCGGCCGTCGGCGCAGCGGATGCCGTAGCTGCCCTCCCAGCGGGAGAGCTGGAGTGCCTCGGCGATGCCGGTGCCGGTGCCGGGGGTGTGCGGCCAGGCGGCGAGGTCGGTGAGGGGCTTGCCGACGACCTGGTCGGCGGGGTAGCCGAAGAGTTCCTCGGCGTCCTCGTTCCACGCGGAGATGGCGCCCGTGCGGTCGATCTGGACGACGGCGACGCGGACCCGGGCGTCGGCGAGCGGCAGCAGGTGGGCGGGGAGCGCGGGGCCGGCCGCGCGGGTGCCGACGGGGCGCTCGGGCAGGTCCAGCCGGAACCAGACGGTCTTGTGGGTGGGCGTGTAGTCGACGCCCCAGTGGCCGGCGAGCGCCGCGCACAGCTGGAGGCCGCGGCCGCCCTCCCGGTCGGGGCTGCCCATGGTCACGGGGGAGCCCTGAAGGGGGACCTCGCGCTCCGGGTAGCGGTCGGACACCTCGATGCGCACGCCGTCGTCGCTGCGCAGGCACAGCAGGTCGGCGTGGGTCCCGGCGTGGACGACGGCGTTGGTGACCAGCTCGCTGGTGAGGACCACGGCGTCGTCGACGACGTCGGCGAAGCCCCAGCCCTGGAGGGTGTCGCGGACGAACGCGCGGGCGGTCGCGACGGATCGCCCGACGGGCTCGAAGCTGGCAGCCGCGCGCGCGGTGATCACAGGACTCCTCGGCCGGTCGTCGACGTGCTGGGCTACCCGGTCGTCCGGGCGGCTGCGCGGGTGCGGCAGTCCGTCCGTCGGACGGGGTTCAGGGGGCTGTCCCCCCGGGATCAGTCCGGTGGTCATGTGTGCGGCCGCCCCTCCGATGCCCGCTCGTACTCGTGCCACCGCCCAGGCCGGTAGGACCGGCGCGGCTGGACAGCCGCATGCAAGGTTACTTACCTTCCCCGCCCGTGCGGATGCCGGTCGCCGGTGTTTCCGTCCTTGGTGGTTCGGTCCCGGGGCTGTGCGGACGATGTGCGAAGCTGCCGAACTGTTATGGCCTGGTTCGGTGAGGGTGAAACACTGGGCAAGCTTGTTGCGAAGGTCCGTGCGGGACGAGTGTCCTCGTCCGGGGCGGGCAGCAGCCCGGGAGCCGGTCCGGTTGCCGGGACGTGGAACGCGGGAGTGCCGGCGACGGCGAGCAGCAGTACCGAGCACAGCAGTAACGGTCGATCCCTGCGGGAGGGACAAGTGGAGTCTGGCGCAGCGACGCGGGGCACTGAGACGCGCGCGAAAGGCGGACCGTCCCTGAGCAAGCGAGCAGCACGCGGCGGCACCACGACGGTGGAGACGGCCGCCCTGCACCGGCTGCTGGCCGCCTTGGGGTCGATGCGGGACGGGAACTTCCGCAGGCGGCTGACGGTGTCCGGCGACGGGGTCATGTCGGAGATCGCGGCGGTCTTCAACGAGGTCGCCGACCGCAATCTGCACCTCACGGGCGAGCTCGCGCGCGTACGGCGCGTGGTCGGGCGTGAGGGCAAGCTCACGGAGCGGCTGGAGACGGGGGCCTGCGAGGGCTCCTGGGCGGCCGCCATCGACCATTCGAACGCGCTGGTCGACGACCTCGTGCGGCCGGTGTCCGAGGTGGGGCGGGTGCTGTCGGCGGTGGCCGAGGGCGACCTGTCGCCACGGATGGAGCTGCGGGCGCACACGCCGGAGGGGCCCGGGCATCCGCTGCGCGGGGAGTTCCTGAAGGTCGGCCGGACCGTCAACAACCTCGTCGACCAGCTGTCGACGTTCACCGACGAGGTCACCCGGGTGGCCAGTGAGGTGGGCACCGAGGGCAAGCTCGGCGGGCAGGCGCAGGTGCGCGGCATGTCCGGCTCGTGGAAGGACCTGACGGAGTCCGTCAACACGATGGCGGACCGGCTGACGGCCCAGGTGCGGGACATCGCGCTGGTGACGACGGCGGTCGCCAAGGGCGATCTGTCGCGGAAGGTGACCGTCCACGTCGCCGGCGAGATGCTGGAGCTGAAGGAGACCGTCAACACGATGGTCGACCGGCTCTCGGCGTTCTCCTCGGAGGTGACCCGGGTCGCCCGTGAGGTGGGCACCGACGGCATCCTCGGCGGCCAGGCGAAGGTGACCGGCGTCGACGGGGTGTGGAAGGAACTCACCGACTCGGTGAACACCATGGCCGGGAACCTGACGGCCCAGGTGCGCGGGATCGCGGAGGTGACCACCGCGGTCGCCAACGGTGACCTGTCGCGGAAGGTGACGGTCCCCGCGCGCGGGGAGGTGGCGCAGCTCGCCGACACGATCAACCAGATGACCGAGACGCTGCGGATCTTCGCGGACGAGGTCACCCGGGTGGCCAACGAGGTCGGCTCCGAGGGGCGGCTGGGCGGTCAGGCGAACGTGCCGGGCGCGGCGGGGACGTGGAAGGACCTGACGGACTCCGTCAACACGGTGTTCCGGAACCTGACCACGCAGGTGCGGGACATCGCCGCGGTGACGACGGCGGTGGCCAACGGTGACCTGTCGCAGAAGGTCACCGTGGACGTGGCCGGCGAGATGCTGGAGCTGAAGAACACCGTCAACGGGATGGTGGACCAGCTGTCCGCCTTCGGCGCCGAGGTCACGCGCGTGGCGCGCGAGATCGGCGTGGAGGGCGAGCTGGGCGGCCAGGCGCAGGTGTCGGGCGCGGCGGGGACGTGGAAGGACCTCACGGACTCCGTCAACACGGCGTTCCGCAACCTCACCGGGCAGGTGCGCAACATCGCCCAGGTGACGACGGCGGTGGCCAACGGCGACCTGTCGCAGAAGGTCACCGTGGACGTCTCCGGCGAGATGCTCCAGCTGAAGAACACCGTGAACACCATGGTGGACCAGCTGTCGAGCTTCGCGGACCAGGTCACGCGGATGGCGCGGGACGTGGGCACGGAGGGCCGGCTGGGCGGTCAGGCGCGGGTGGACGGCGTCTCGGGCACCTGGAAGGAGCTCACCGACTCCGTCAACTTCATGGCCGGCAACCTCACCTCGCAGGTGCGGCAGATCGCGCAGGTCACGACGGCGGTCGCGCGCGGTGACCTGTCGCAGAAGATCGACGTGGACGCCCGGGGCGAGATCCTGGAGCTGAAGAACACCATCAACACGATGGTCGACCAGCTGTCCGCGTTCGCCGACCAGGTGACCCGCGTCGCGCGCGAGGTGGGCACCGACGGGCGCCTCGGCGGCCAGGCGCAGGTGCCCGGCGTGGCCGGGGTGTGGCGGGACCTGACCGACTCCGTGAACGGCATGGCCGGGAACCTCACCGCGCAGGTCCGCAACATCGCGCAGGTCGCGACGGCGGTGGCGCGCGGTGACCTGTCCCAGAAGATCACCGTGGACGCGCGCGGGGAGATCCTGGAGCTGAAGAACACCCTGAACACGATGGTGGACCAGCTGTCGTCGTTCGCCCAGGAGGTCACGCGCGTGGCCCGTGAGGTGGGCACGGAGGGCATCCTCGGCGGGCAGGCCGAGGTGCAGGGTGTCTCCGGCACCTGGAAGGACCTCACGCAGTCGGTGAACTTCATGGCGAACAACCTGACCATCCAGGTGCGCAACATCGCCGAGGTCACGACCGCCGTCGCCAAGGGAGACCTGTCCAAGAAGATCACGGTCGACGCCAAGGGCGAGATCCTCGAGCTCGTCACCACCGTCAACACGATGGTCGACCAGCTGTCGTCGTTCGCCGAGCAGGTGACCCGGGTGGCCCGCGAGGTGGGCACCGAGGGCATCCTGGGCGGCCAGGCGACCGTGCCGGGCGTCACCGGCATCTGGAAGGACCTCAGCGACAACGTCAACCTGATGGCCAAGAACCTGACCATGCAGGTGCGCAACATCTCGCAGGTCGCGGCGGCCGTCGCCAACGGCGACCTGACGCGGCAGGTGACCATCGAGGCGCGCGGCGAGGTCGCACAGCTGGCCGACACCTTCAACACGATGGTGAAGACGCTCAGTTCGTTCGCCGAGCAGGTCACCAAGGTGGCCCGTGAGGTGGGCACGGACGGCATCCTGGGTGGTCAGGCGCACGTCCCGGGCGTGGCCGGCACCTGGAAGGACCTCACCGAGTCGGTGAACCAGATGGCGTCCAACCTGACCGGTCAGGTGCGCAACATCGCCATGGTCACCACGGCCATCGCCAAGGGCGACCTGACGAAGAAGATCGACATCGACGCCCGGGGCGAGATCCTGGAGCTGAAGACCACGATCAACACGATGGTGGACCAGCTGTCGTCGTTCGCCGAGGAGGTCACCCGGGTGGCCCGCGAGGTGGGCACCGAGGGCCAGCTGGGCGGCCAGGCACGCGTGCGGGACGTGGACGGCACCTGGCGCGACCTGACCGAGTCCGTGAACGAGATGGCCGGGAACCTCACCCGGCAGGTGCGCGCCATCGCGCGCGTGGCGACCGCGGTGACCCGCGGCGACCTGAACCTGAAGATCGACGTGGACGCGTCCGGGGAGATCCAGGAACTCCAGGACTACATCAACAAGATGATCGCCAACCTGCGCGACACCACGATCGCCAACAAGGAGCAGGACTGGCTCAAGGGCAACCTCGCGCGCGTGTCCGCCCTGATGCAGGGCCGGCGCGACCTGGAGGACGTGGCCTCGCTGATCATGAGCGAGCTGCCGCCGCTGGTGGCCGCGCAGCACGGGGCGTTCTTCCTGGCGATGCCGCTGGTGGAGGAGGTCACCGACCAGGAGGACCACTACGAGCTGCGGATGCTGGGGTCCTACGGCTACTCGATGGGTTCCATGCCGACGTCGTTCCGGCCCGGTGAGGCGCTGGTCGGGACGGCCGCCCAGGAGAAGCGCCCGATCCTGGTGGAGAACGCGCCCAGCGGCTACCTGAAGATCTCCTCGGGGCTCGGCGAGGCCCCGCCGGCCCAGGTGATCGTGCTGCCGGTGCTGTTCGAGGGCACGGTGCTCGGGGTGATCGAGCTGGCGTCGTTCACGCCGTTCACGCAGATCCAGAAGGACTTCCTCAACCAGCTCGCCGAGATGATCGCGACCAGCGTCAACACCATCTCGGTCAACACCAAGACCGAGCTGCTGCTGAAGCAGTCGCAGGAGCTGACCGAGCAACTGCGGGAGCGGTCGGCGGAGTTGGAGCAGCGGCAGAAGGCCCTCCAGGCGTCCAACGCCGAACTGGAGGAGAAGGCCGAGCTGCTGGCCCAGCAGAACCGGGACATCGAGGTGAAGAACACCGAGATCGAGGAGGCGCGGCAGGTCCTGGAGGAGCGTGCCGAGCAGCTCGCGGTGTCGATGCGCTACAAGAGCGAGTTCCTGGCCAACATGTCGCACGAGCTGCGCACGCCGCTCAACTCGCTGCTGATCCTGGCCAAGCTGCTCGCCGACAACGCCGAGGGCAACCTCTCGCCGAAGCAGGTGGAGTTCGCCGAGACCATCCACGGCGCCGGATCCGACCTGCTGCAGCTGATCAACGACATCCTGGACCTGTCGAAGGTCGAGGCGGGCAAGATGGACGTCTCGCCGACGCGCATCGCGCTCGTGCAGCTCGTGGACTACGTGGAGGCCACCTTCCGGCCACTGACCGCGGAGAAGGGCCTGGACCTGTCGGTGCGGGTGTCGCCGGAGCTGCCCGCCACCCTGCACACCGACGAGCAGCGGCTGCTGCAGGTGCTGCGCAACCTGCTGTCGAACGCGGTGAAGTTCACCGACTCCGGGTCGGTGGAGCTGGTGATCAGGCCGGCCGGTCCGGACGTGCCGCAGTCGATCCGGGAGCAGTTGCTGGAGGCCGGGTCGCTGGCCGATCCGGAGGCGCCGATGATCGCGTTCTCGGTGACCGACACCGGCATCGGCATCGCGGCCAGCAAGATGCGGGTGATCTTCGAGGCGTTCAAGCAGGCCGACGGCACCACCAGCCGCAAGTACGGCGGCACGGGCCTCGGGCTGTCCATCTCGCGGGAGATCGCGCAGCTGCTCGGCGGTGAGATCCACGCGCAGAGCGAGCCAGGCCGGGGATCGACGTTCACGCTGTACCTGCCGCTGCACCCGAGCGAGCTGCCGCCGCAGGGCTACCAGCAGAACCTGCCGGCCCTGGAGGCCGGTGACCTGGTGGCGGCCTCGGAGCGGGCGGCCAGGGAGCTGTCGGAGCTGTCCGACGCCGAGATCCGGACGCCGGCCGAGGTGAAGTCGTACCAGGACACGCAGAACGGCCCCGCGGCCCTCTTCCGGCGCCGGCGGCGCAACGGCGTCGCCCTCGGCGAGCAGCCCGACCAGTGGGCGGGCGGCGGCCAGGAGGCCTCGGGCGAGGCGCGGACGGGCATCCGGTTCGGCGGCGAGAAGGTGCTGATCGTCGACGACGACATCCGCAACGTGTTCGCGCTGACCAGCGTCCTGGAGCAGCACGGCCTGTCGGTGCTGTATGCCGAGAACGGCCGCGAGGGCATCGAGGTCCTGGAGCAGCACGACGACGTGGCGGTGGTGCTGATGGACATCATGATGCCCGAGATGGACGGGTACGCGACGACCACGGCGATCCGGCGGATGCCGCAGTTCTCCGGCCTGCCGATCATCGCGCTGACCGCGAAGGCGATGAAGGGCGACCGGGAGAAGGCGATCGAGTCGGGCGCCTCGGACTACGTGACCAAGCCGGTCGACCCCGACCACCTGCTGACGGTCATGCAGCAGTGGATGCGGGAGCGCTGATGCGCCACGACGCGGCGCCCGTGCGCCGCGCCGCAGCGCAGGGGCCGGCCGCGGGAACTTTCCGCGGCCGCCGGAAGTTGTTCGGGTTTGGTGGCCGGCCGCGTGTGGAACCGGGCGATCCGGGGAACTTTCAGGTCTCCTGCCGCGTTCCTGTTCCGTGCACAGTGACATCACGGTGACAGGGTGTGGCGACGGTCGGGGTGCGGCTACCATGACCGGCACAAGGAAGGGCGGCGCAAAGGAGTCGTCCCCAGGGGCGGCGCCCGGTGCACTGCCGGGGCGAGGAGGGCGGGCCATGGTGCAGAAGGCCAAGATCCTCCTGGTCGATGACCGGCCGGAGAATCTGCTGGCGCTGGAGGCGATCCTCTCGGCGCTCGATCAGACGCTGGTGCGGGCATCGTCCGGGGAAGAGGCGCTCAAGGCGCTGCTGACGGACGACTTCGCGGTCATCCTGCTGGACGTCCAGATGCCGGGCATGGACGGGTTCGAGACGGCCGCGCACATCAAGCGGCGGGAGCGCACCAGAGACATCCCGATCATCTTCCTCACGGCGATCAACCACGGTCCCCACCACACCTTCCGCGGCTACGCGGCGGGGGCGGTGGACTACATCTCGAAGCCGTTCGACCCGTGGGTGCTGCGCGCGAAGGTGTCGGTGTTCGTCGAGCTGTACATGAAGAACTGCCAGCTCCGGGAGCAGGCGGCGCTGCTGCGGCTCCAGCTGGAGGGCGGCGGCAAGGCCGTCGGCGGGGCCAAGGAGTCGGCCGGGCTGCTGGCCGAGCTGTCCGCGCGGCTCGCCGCGGTCGAGGAGCAGGCCGAGGCGCTGTCCAAGCAGCTGGACGACGAGTCGGCGGACGCGGCGGCGGTGGCCACCGCGGCCCACCTGGAGCGCAAACTCACCGGACTGCGACGGGCCCTTGACGCCCTGGAACCGGGTGCGGGCAGCGGTACGACATCGGTGTCGTCGCAGAACTGACGGCGGGACCGACGGCGGAACCGACCGCAGAACTGACCCGGGGGGAGCACGGAGTTGGGTGTGAGGACGCGTCAGTTCCGTGCCTGTGCGGGGGCGACACGAACGGGTGAAGCAGTGGGCACACGTGTCCGCTGTCGTCTCCCCCGGTAACCTCACACCCATGGCCTCACGTCCCTCCGCAGCCAAGAAGCAGCCCGCCAGGAAGGCGGTCGCTCCGGCGAAGGCTCCGGCGAAGAGGGCCGCTGCGAAGAAGGTCCCGGCGAAGAAGGCGCCCGCCAGGAAAGCCGCGGCCAGGAAACCCGTGCCCAAGCCCGCCCCGAGCCCCACCGGGGGCCTGTACCGCGTCGTGCGCGCCGTCTGGCTGGGCCTGGCGCACGCCGTGGGCGCCGTGTTCCGCGGCATAGGGACCGGCGCGAAGAACCTCGACCCGGCCCACCGCAAGGACGGCGTCGCCCTGCTGCTCCTGGGCGTCGCCCTGATCGTCGCCGCCGGCACCTGGGCCGACCTGAAGGGTCCGGTCGGCGACCTGGTCGAGATCCTGGTGACCGGCGCCTTCGGCCGGCTCGACCTGCTGGTGCCGATCCTGTTCGGCGTCGTCGCCGTACGGCTGATCCGGCACCCCGAGCAGCCCGAGGCCAACGGGCGGATCGTGATCGGCCTGTCCGCGCTGCTCATCGGCGTGCTCGGGCAGGTCCACATCGCGTGCGGCTCGCCCGCCCGCAGCGAGGGCATGCAGGCGATAAGGGACGCCGGCGGCCTCATCGGCTGGGCGGCCGCGACCCCGCTGACGTTCACCATGACCGAGGTCCTCGCCGTCCCGCTGCTCGTGCTGCTGACCGTCTTCGGCCTGCTGGTCGTCACGGCCACCCCGGTCAACGCGATCCCGCAGCGGCTGCGCCAGCTCGGTATCAGCCTCGGCGTGCTGCGCGACCCCGAGGAGGACCTGCTCGCCGACGAGTACGCCGACGACGACGAGCGCTACGACGAACAGTGGCGCGAGGCGCTGCCCGCGCGCCCCCGCAGGCGCTCGGGCACCCCCCAGGCCTACGACCCGGAAGGCGCGGAGGCGGAGGCGCTCACCCGGCGCCGCGGGCGCCCCCGGCGCTCCGCCGTGCCGCAGCCCGACATGCAGCGGGGCATGGACGCCGTGGACGTCGCCGCGGCGGCCGCGGCCGCCCTCGACGGCGCCGTGCTGCACGGCATGCCCCCCTCGCCGGTCGTCGCCGACCTCACCCAGGGCGTCAGCGTCGGCGACCGGGAGCCGACCACCCCGACGCCCGTCCCGGCAGCGGTGCCGACGCCGGTACCGGCCGCCCGGCCCCGGCAGGAGCGGATCAAGCCCGAGAAGGCGCAGTCCGGGGCCGTCCCCGACCTCACCAAGTCGCCGCCCGAGCAGCCCCGCGAGATGCCCTCGCGCGCCGAGCAGCTCCAGCTGTCCGGCGACATCACCTACGCCCTGCCCTCGCTCGACCTGCTCACCCGCGGCGGGCCGGGCAAGGCGCGCAGCGCGGCCAACGACGCCATAGTCGCCGCGCTCACCAACGTCTTCACCGAGTTCAAGGTCGACGCCGCCGTCACCGGCTTCACGCGCGGACCGACGGTCACCCGCTACGAGGTGGAGCTCGGCCCGGCCGTGAAGGTCGAGCGGATCACCGCGCTCGCCAAGAACATCGCGTACGCCGTCGCCAGCCCGGACGTGCGGATCATCAGCCCGATCCCCGGCAAGTCCGCGGTCGGCATCGAGATCCCCAACACCGACCGGGAGATGGTCAACCTCGGCGACGTGCTGCGCCTGGCGGAGTCCGCGGAGGACGACGACCCGATGCTCGTCGCCTTCGGCAAGGACGTCGAGGGCGGCTACGTCATGCACTCGCTGGCGAAGATGCCGCACATGCTGGTCGCCGGCGCCACCGGCTCCGGCAAGTCGTCCTGCATCAACTGCCTCATCACCTCGGTCATGATGCGGGCGACCCCGGAGGACGTCCGGATGATCCTGGTCGACCCCAAGCGCGTGGAGCTCACCGCCTACGAGGGCATCCCGCACCTGATCACGCCGATCATCACCAACCCCAAGCGGGCCGCCGAGGCCCTGCAGTGGGTCGTCCGCGAGATGGACCTGCGCTACGACGACCTGGCGGCGTACGGCTACCGGCACATCGACGACTTCAACAAGGCCGTCCGCGAGGGCAAGGTCAAGCCGCCCGAGGGCAGCGAGCGCGAGCTGCAGCCGTACCCGTACCTGCTGGTGATCGTCGACGAGCTGGCCGACCTGATGATGGTCGCGCCGCGCGACGTCGAGGACGCCATCGTGCGCATCACGCAGCTCGCGCGCGCCGCCGGCATCCACCTGGTGCTCGCCACCCAGCGGCCGTCAGTGGACGTCGTCACCGGTCTGATCAAGGCGAACGTCCCCTCCCGGCTCGCCTTCGCCACGTCCTCGCTCGCCGACAGCCGCGTCATCCTGGACCAGCCGGGCGCCGAGAAGCTGATCGGCAAGGGCGACGGACTGTTCCTGCCGATGGGTGCGAACAAGCCGACCCGCATGCAGGGCGCCTTCGTCACCGAGGCCGAGGTCGCCGCCGTCGTCCAGCACTGCAAGGACCAGATGGCGCCCGTCTTCCGGGACGACGTCACCGTGGGCACCAAGCAGAAGAAGGAGATCGACGAGGACATCGGCGACGACCTCGACCTGCTGTGCCAGGCGGCCGAGCTGGTCGTCTCCACCCAGTTCGGGTCGACCTCCATGCTCCAGCGCAAGCTGCGCGTGGGCTTCGCCAAGGCGGGCCGGCTGATGGACCTCATGGAGTCGCGGAACATCGTCGGACCGAGCGAGGGTTCGAAGGCGCGTGACGTTCTCGTGAAACCCGATGAACTCGATGGCGTACTCGCTGTGATCCGGGGGGAGTCGGAGGGGTAGGGATATCGGTGAGGCGGGCGGACGTCCGTGACGCACCCGTTAGGAACGCGCGGGCAACCGTTTCCCCTTGACATACGTCAAGTTGAGCGAGTGGTCAGGTTCGGGTCCCAGACTGGGGTCCGGACCTCTCCGTCATCGGCGTGTCCGGCCATTCCGATGGCGTACAAAGTCCTACCGCCCGGTTGCCCCACCCTTTCGTACCCCCCCTAGACTGAACCCCCAGCACAGGTGGCTACACGCTCGAAAGGCGCCCCCGTGTCCATCGGCAACTCCCCTGAAGACGAGCGTCCGTTCGAAGACGCGTCCGAGGAAGCCCGCCCCTCCATCGGCCGCGCCCTGCGCCAGGCGCGCATCGCGCGCGGGCTGACCGTCGACGACGTCAGTACCGCCACCCGGGTCCGCATCGCCATCATCCACGCCATCGAGGCGGACGACTTCACGCCGTGCGGCGGCGACGTGTACGCGCGCGGCCACATCAGGACCCTGGCCAGGGCCGTCCGCCTCGACCCCGCCCCGCTGATCGAGCAGTTCGAAGCCACCCACGGCGGCCGCCCCGCACCCACCCCCGCCGCACCCCTGTTCGAGGCGGAACGCATCCGCCCCGAGCGGCGCGGCCCGAACTGGACGGCGGCCATGGTCGCCGCGATCGTCGCCGTGATCGGCTTCGTCGGCTTCACCGCCGTCAAGGGCGACGGCGGCGGCACCAAGGAACAGGTCGCCGACGGCACCACGCCCGAGGCGAGCACGAGCGCCTCCGCCGTCCCGAAGAACGACAAGCCCGTCGACATCACCCCTGCCCCCTCCGACAGCGCCATCGCCGCGGCCCCCCAGGACAAAGTGACCGTCCAGGTCACCGCGACGGACGGCCGCAGCTGGATCTCCGCCAAGGACCACAACGGCCGCCTGCTGTTCGACGGCCTGCTCAAGCAGGGCGAGTCCAAGACCTTCCAGGACAGCCAGAAGGTCAACCTGGTCCTCGGCGACGCCGGAGTGATCCAGCTGTACGTCAACGGCAAGAAGATCGACGACGACTTCAGGCCCGGGGCCGTGGAGCGCCTGACGTACACCAAGGGCGATCCGCAGGTCGGCTGAGCACGGTCCGGTGCGCACGACGGGGTCGGCCAAGATCGCCAACCCCGTCGACGTTCCGCGCCGGTGGGACAAAGTACTCTTGAGCCCATGCCTGAACGCCGTACCGTCGCACTGGTCACCCTTGGCTGCGCCCGTAACGAGGTGGACTCGGAGGAGCTCGCAGGCCGTTTGGAGGCGGACGGCTGGCAGCTCGTGGAGGACGCCTCGGACGCCGACGTCGCCGTGGTGAACACCTGCGGCTTCGTGGAGGCCGCCAAGAAGGACTCCGTCGACGCCCTCCTGGAGGCCAACGACCTCAAGGGGCACAGCAGGACCCAGGCCGTGGTGGCCGTGGGCTGCATGGCCGAGCGGTACGGCAAGGAACTCGCCGAGGCCCTGCCCGAGGCCGACGGCGTGCTCGGGTTCGACGACTACGCCGACATCTCCGACCGCCTCCAGACCATCCTCAACGGCGGCATCCACGCCGCGCACACCCCCCGCGACCGGCGCAAGCTCCTCCCGATCAGCCCCGCCGAGCGCCAGGAATCGGCCACCTCGGTGGCGCTGCCGGGCCACGGCCCGAGCGACCTCCCCGAGGGCGTCGCCCCCGCCTCCGGCCCCCGCGCGCCCCTGCGCCGCCGCCTCGACGGCTCCCCGGTCGCCTCCGTCAAGCTCGCCTCCGGCTGCGACCGGCGCTGCTCCTTCTGCGCCATCCCGTCCTTCCGCGGCTCCTTCATCTCGCGCCGCCCGAGCGACGTGCTCAACGAGACGCGGTGGCTGGCCGAGCAGGGCGTCAAGGAGATCATGCTGGTCTCCGAGAACAACACCTCCTACGGCAAGGACCTGGGCGACATCCGCCTGCTGGAGTCCCTGCTGCCGGAGCTGGCCGAGACCGACGGCATCGAGCGGGTGCGGGTCAGCTACCTCCAGCCGGCCGAGATGCGCCCGGGCCTCATCGACGTCCTCACCTCGACGCCCAAGGTCGCCCCCTACTTCGACCTGTCCTTCCAGCACTCCGCGCCGGACGTGCTGCGCGCCATGCGCCGCTTCGGTGACACCGACCGGTTCCTGGAGCTGCTCGACACCATCCGGAGCAAGGCGCCCGAGGCCGGCGTGCGCTCCAACTTCATCGTCGGCTTCCCCGGCGAGTCCGAGGCCGACCTGGCCGAGCTGGAGCGTTTCCTCCAGCACGCGCGACTGGACGCCATCGGCGTCTTCGGCTATTCCGACGAGGAGGGCACGGAGGCCGCGACGTACGACGGCAAGCTCGACGAGGACGTCGTCGCCGAGCGGCTGGCCCGTGTCTCGCGGCTCGCCGAGCAGCTCGTCTCCCAGCGCGCGGAGGAGCGGCTGGGCGAGACGCTGCACGTCCTGGTCGAGTCGGTCGACCCCGACGAGGGCGTCCACGGCCGCGCGGCCCACCAGGCGCCGGAGACCGACGGCCAGGTGCTGCTCACGAGCGGCGAAGGCCTGGAGGTCGGTCGTATGGTCGAGGCGAAGGTGGTCGGTACGGAGGGTGTCGACCTGGTGGCCGAGCCCCTTGCGGGTTCGTCCGGGTGTTCCGAGGAGGCGGGCAGATGACGGGTGTCCCGGCGTCGGCCGCGGGCGGTTCCCCGGCCGGGGCTTCGCATCGGGCCGAGGGCCAGGGGCTGGGCGCGGCGGAGGGCCAGGGGCCCGGCACCGCCGCGGCGGTCACCGGCCAGGGACGGGACGCTGCCGCCGGGGCCACGGGCCCGCAGGACGCGGCCGGGCGGATCGTGGACCAGGAGCTGGACGCCGCTGACCTCGCCGGCCGGGCGCTGGGCGCGGACGAGGGCCTGGGCGCGGTCGACGGGACCGCCGCGTCGGGCGACGCGGGAGCCGACGGGGAGCGGGACGCCGGGCGGCCCGCGCGGGGCGGCAAGCTGGCGGCCGCCGCCGTCAACCAGGCGAGCGTGTGGAACGTCGCCAACCTGCTGACCATGCTCCGGCTGGTCCTGGTGCCGGGTTTCGTCGCGCTGATGCTGGCCGACGGCGGGTACGACCCGGCGTGGCGGTCCTTCGCCTGGGCGGCCTTCGCCGTCGCCATGATCACCGACCTGTTCGACGGGCACCTGGCGCGGACCTACGACCTCGTCACCGACTTCGGGAAGATCGCCGACCCCATCGCCGACAAGGCGATCATGGGAGCGGCGCTGATCTGTCTCTCCGCGCTCGGTGACCTGCCGTGGTGGGTGACGGTGGTCATCCTCGGCCGGGAACTCGGCGTGACGCTGCTGCGTTTCTGGGTCATCCGGTACGGCGTGATCCCGGCCAGCCGGGGCGGCAAGCTGAAGACCCTCACCCAGGGCGTGGCCGTCGGGATGTACGTCCTGGCGCTGACGGGGTGGCTCGCGTCCCTGAGGTTCTGGGTGATGGCCGTGGCGGTCGTCCTGACCGTCGCGACCGGGCTCGACTACGTGAAACAGGCCATCGTGCTGCGCCGGCAGGGAATCGCCGAGCGCAGGGCGGCGTTGGAGGAGACGGAAGCGTGAGTTCCCCGGCCGCCGACGTGGTGGGACTACTGACCGTGAGGGGCCAGAGTCTCGCCGTGGCCGAGTCCCTGACCGGGGGACTGGTGGCCGCGGAGATCACCTCGGTCCCCGGGGCGTCGAAGGCCTTCCGGGGGTCGGTGACGGCGTACGCCACCGAGCTCAAGCACGCGGTGCTCGGCGTGGACGCCGACCTGCTCGCCGCTCGCGGGGCGGTGGATCCGCAGGTCGCGCTGCAGATGGCGGCCGGAGTGCGGGCCGCCCTGGGCGCCGACTGGGGCATCGCGACCACCGGGGTCGCCGGCCCGGAACCGCAGGACGGACAGCCGGTGGGGACGGTTTTCGTCGCGGTGTGCGGCCCCGACGCCGGTTCCGCCCCCGGCGGAAAAGTGGAGGCCCTGCGGTTGAACGGCGACCGTGCGGAAATTCGTAGAGAGAGTGTACGGAGCGTACTCGCCCTGCTCCTGAGGGAGCTGGCGGACGAACACAGTGGGAATGAGCGGGCACAGGATACGGAACGGAACGGGGGGTTTTGATGTTTGCAGCCCTGAGTGAACACGACATCGCTCCCCGCACGGCCGCGGCGCAAGGCGGTACGGTGGGGCGTGAAGGATGCGGCTACGCGGTCCGAGGAGGGAGCCACCGATGATTCTGCTCCGTCGCCTGCTGGGTGACGTGCTGCGTCGGCAGCGCCAGCGCCAGGGCCGTACTCTGCGCGAAGTCTCCTCGTCCGCCCGAGTCTCACTCGGCTATCTCTCCGAGGTGGAGCGGGGGCAGAAGGAGGCTTCCTCCGAGCTGCTCTCCGCCATCTGCGACGCGCTGGACGTACGGATGTCCGAGCTCATGCGGGAAGTGAGCGACGAGCTCGCCCTCGCCGAGCTGGCCCAGTCTGCTGCGGCCACCCCCAGTGAACCCGTGCCCACGCCGGTGCGTCCCATGCTGGGCTCCGTGTCGGTGACCGGTGTGCCACCGGAACGGGTGACCATCAAGGCCCCCGCCGAGGCGGTCGACGTGGTCGCCGCCTGACGCTGTACCCCTGAGCGGTACGGCAGGCACACGACAACTTGTGCGAAGCCCCGGCCGGGGCTTCCCCGGGGAGACCCGGGGGAGACCGGCCGGGGCTCTCTCATTCCCGCGATGCCCGGTATGCGTGCGTTTGCCGCTCCGGAATCGGGAGGTCATCGTGGAGGGGCCAGCGGGGGAGTGAGCGGTATCCGAGCCGGGAGATGAGCATGTCCGTCGTGAAGAGCCCACTGCCCGAGGGCGATCTGAAGACCGTGTCCGAGGCGCTGCAGGGCGCCCTGGTCGACCTGGTCGATCTGGCCCTCGTCGCCAAGCAGGTGCACTGGAACGTCGTGGGCCCCCGCTTCCGGTCGGTCCACCTCCAGCTCGACGAGGTCGTCGACAGCGCGCGCACCCACTCCGACACGGTCGCCGAACGGGCCTCGGCACTCGGGGTGTCGCCCGACGGCCGGGCGGCGACGGTGGCCTCCGGCAGCGGGATCGCCGCGGTGGCACCGGGCTGGGTCAAGGACACGGACGCGGTCGGGGCCCTGGTGGCGGCGCTGGGCTCGGTGATCACCCGGATGAGGGAACGCGTGACGACCACCGCCGAGGCGGACCCGGTCAGCCAGGACATCTTCATCACGATCACGGCGGACCTGGAGAAGCACCACTGGATGTTCCAGGCGGAGAACAGCTGACACGGCGGCTGCCGTGGAACACGGTGGCGGTGTCCGGCGCGGTGATGCGCCGTCCTGCGGTGAAGGTGTTCGGGCGCGGTGATACGACGTAGTGCGGTGAAGCGCTCGGGCGCGGTGAGGCGCCGTCGTGCGGTGAAGACCGCGGGCGCAGTGAGGCACCGTCGTGTCGCTGGTGCGCCCTGCCGGGCCGTGCGGGCGTGCTCCGGCGTCCGGCTGGGCGGGAGGGAGGTGCGGGCCATGACCGGGCGAACCGTGCGCTGGGGGGCCGCTCTGGGGTTCGGGGCGGTGTGGTGGTGGGCCGTGCTGCGCCTGGCCCTGGTGCCCGACGCCGGGCCGGTGGAGGGCGCCGTGGCGGCCGGTGGGTGGGGGCTGAGCCTGCTGCCGGTGCACTGTGTGCCGAAGGGCCGGGCGGCGGGCGCGCTGGCGGCGGGGCGGTGGCGTGGAGCGTGGGGGTGGGTCGCGGGGCGGGATCAGGGTGTCGTGGGGGACGGGTCGGAGTCGTTGTGAACGGCCGACGCTGTTGAGGCAGGGCTTCTGAGGCCTCCGGAGGCATTCGGAGGGCCTCGGAGGGCTTCCGGGAGGCGACCGGAAGGCCTCGGAGGGCTTCGGGGAGGCAACCGGAGGGGTCTAGGCAGTCGTCAACCGCGGGCGCCGGGGCGGGAGCCGGCCGGCTTCGTGGTGTGGCTCGCGGCGTTCCGGGTGGGAGCCGGGCCGGTCTGGCAGTGCGGGCACCAGTACGTCGGGCGGTCGCGGGAGCCGTCGCCCTGGTCGGCGAGCCGGATGGGGGTGCCGCAGCGCAGGCAGGGGCGGCGGGCCCGGCCGTAGGTGAAGACTTCGGGGCCGCGGCGGCCGGTGGTGTTGCGGATGGGGCGGTCCCGGTTGGCCTCCAGGAGCCGCTGGGCGAGCGCGGGCAGCTTGGCCGCGCGGTCGGCGGGGAGCGCGCCGACGGGGAGCCAGGGGGTGGCGCCGAGCAGGAAGCACAGCTCGCACTTGTAGACATTGCCGATGCCGGCCAGGTTGCGCTGGTCGAGCAGGGCCTCGCCGAGGGGGCGGTCGGGGTCGGCGAGCAGGTTCGCCAGGGCCTGTTCCGGGTTCCAGTCCGGGCCGAGCAGGTCGGGGCCGAGGTGTCCGACCACTTGGTCCTCGTCGGCGGTGTGCAGGAGCTCCAGCACGGGGAGGCGGTAGCCGACGGCGGTGCGGTCGGCGGTGCCGAGGATCGCGCGGATCTGGTACGCGGGGCCGCCGCTCCAGCGCTGGTCGGGGGCGAAGACCTTCCAGGCGCCGTCCATCCGCAGGTGCGAGTGCAGGGTCAGGCCGCCGTCGACGCGGGTGAGGAGGTGCTTGCCGCGCGGGGTCACGTCGAGGACCGCGCGGCCGCTGAGGTCGGTCAGGGCGTACTTGGGGACGCGGAGGTCGGAGTGGGTCAGCACCTTGCTCGCGAGGGCGGTGTGCAGCCGTCGCGCGGTCTGCCAGACCGTGTCACCTTCGGGCATGGGTCAAGGGTGGCACGGGCGCGGCGATCGAAACCTGCCCGGTGCGGGGAGGGGTTCGGAGGGGGCCTGGAGGGTGTCAGGCACGCAGGCGCAGCCCCCGGGGGGTCGCGATGAAGCCCGCAGATTCGAGCAGGGTGCCGAGGGGGGAGGTCAGGGCCGCGACGCCGTTGACGCGTTCCACGGTGACGGTGCCCAGGGCGCCCGCGCGGGCCGCCGTGGCGAGGGCTTCGGCCGCGATCTGCAGGCGGGGGTCGTCGCCGGGGGCCGCGTCGGCGTCCGGGGAGGCGGGCCAGGCCAGCAGGGTCTTGCCGCCGCGCTCCATGTAGAGCGTCAGCTCGCCGTCGACCAGCACCACCAGGGAACCCGCCTTGCGGCCCGGCTTGTGTCCGGCGCCCGTCGGGGGCTCCGGCCAGCCGAGGGCGGCGCCGTAGGCGTTGGCCGGGTCGGCGGCGGCCAGGACGACCGCGCGGGAGGCGGGGGTGGCACGGCGGCCGCCCCGGTCCGCGAAGCGCTGGCCGTACGCGCCCTGGCCGGAGGAGCCCGGCCCGTAGGGGTTCTGGCCGTCCCGGCTCCGGGGGGCGCCGGCGTACGGGTTCGGCGAGCCGCCGCGCGGGCCGCCGGCGCCCGGGTCGGACAGGTCGCGCGGGGAGATCCACTCGCTGGGGGTGGTCGCGAAGTCCGGGAAGTCCGCGTCCGGGGCATCGGCGAAGTCGGGCAGCGCGGTGTACGGGGCGGGCGCGTCGAAGCCGGTGGCTCCGGCGGGTGCCCCGCCGTCGGGGACCGGACCGGCGCCGAAGACCATCGGGTCCACCCGGCCGTCTCCGCGGTCGCGCGCGTTGGCCACCGCGCGGAGCCGGTCCACCGCGCCGTCCATCGCGAACTGGGCGGCGCCGAGCCCCTCCACCACGTAACCGCGGCGGGCCTGGCCGCTGTCCTCGAAGGCCGACAGGACGCGGTACGTCGCCGAGAAGCCGCCCTCGACACCCTCGGCGGCCACCGCGCCCCGGGTCACCACCCCGTGCCGGTCGAGGAGCGAACGGGCCAGGGCGTGGGCTCGGACCGTGGGGTCGGTCTCGTGGGCCGGCAGCAGCGACCAGCGGCCCGCGACCGTCGGGGGACCGCCCCGGGACGCGGAGCGGGCGGCGGCCGTCAGCGAGCCGTAGCGGCCGCGCGGGACCGCGCGCTTGGCGCGGTGGGCCGTGGAGCCCGCGGTGCGGCCGGAGCCCAGCAGGGACCGCATCGGCGCGAGGGTGTCGTTGGTGAGGCGGCCCGACCAGGCCAGGTCCCACAGGGCGTCCGCGAGGTGCGGGTCGGTGGCGTCCGGGTGCGTGGTCGCCCGGACCTGATCGGCGATCTGGCGGAAGAACAGGCCGTAGCCGCCGGAGAGGGCGTCGAGCACCGACTGGTGCAGGGCGGTCAGCTCCAGGGGGTGCGGTGCGGGCAGGAGCAGCGGGGCGGCGTCGGCCAGGTACAGGGAGATCCAGCCGTCCTTGCCGGGCAGGGACCCGGCGCCCGCCCAGACGACCTCGCCCGCGGCGGTGAGTTCGTCGAGCATCGCGGGGGCGTAGTCGGTCACGCGGGAGGGCAGCACGAGCCTCTCCAGGGCGGACGCCGGGACCGACGCGCCCTGCAACTGCTCGACGGCGCGCACCAGTCCGTCGACGCCGCGCAGCGCGTGGCCCGTGCCGATGTGCTGCCACTGGGGGAGGAATTGGGCGAGCGCGGCCGGCGGCACCGGCTCCAGTTCGTGCCGCAGCGCGGCCAGCGAGCGGCGGCGCAGCCGGCGCAGGACGGTCGCGTCGCACCACTCCTGGCCGATCCCGGCCGGGTGGAACTCGCCCTGGACGACCCGGCCGCTCGCGGCCAGCCGCTGGAGGGCGCCCTCCGTGACCGCCACGCCCAGGCCGAAGCGGGCGGCCGCCGTCGCCGAGGTGAACGGGCCATGGGTGCGGGCGTAGCGCGCGAGGAGGTCGCCCAGCGGGTCCTTCACCGGCTCGGTGAACGCCTCCGGGACGCCGACGGGCAGCGCGGTGCCCAGGGCGTCGCGCAGGCGACCCGCGTCTTCGATCGCGGCCCAGTGGTCGGTGCCGGCGACCCGGACCTTGATGGCGCGGCGGGCGGCGGCCAGCTCGGGCGCCCAGTGCGGCTCGGCGCCGCGCTCGGCCAGCTCCGCGTCGGTGAGCGGGCCGAGCAGGCGCAGGAGGTCCGCGACGCCCTCGGCGTCCTTGACGCGGCGGTCCTCGGTGAGCCACTGCAGCTCCTGCTCCAGCTCGGCCAGCACCTCCGCGTCGAGCAGCTCGCGCAGCTCCGCCTGGCCGAGCAGTTCGGCGAGCAGCCGGGAGTCCAGGGACAGCGCGGCGGCGCGACGCTCGGCGAGCGGGGAGTCGCCCTCGTACAGGAACTGGGCGACGTAGCCGAAGAGCAGGGAGCGCGCGAAGGGGGACGGCTCGGGTGTGGTGACCTCGACCAGGCGGACCCTGCGGGACTCCAGGTCACCCATCAGTTCCACCAGCCCGGGGACGTCGAACACGTCCTGCAGGCACTCGCGGACGGCCTCCAGGACGATGGGGAACGACCCGAACTCGCTCGCCACCTCCAGCAGTTGCGCGGCGCGCTGGCGCTGCTGCCACAGCGGGGTGCGCCGGCCGGGGGTGCGGCGCGGCAGCAGCAGCGCGCGGGCGGCGCACTCGCGGAAGCGGGAGGCGAACAGGGCCGAGCCGCCGACCTGGTCGGTGACGACCTGGTCGACCTCGCCCTTGTCGAAGACGACGTCGGCCGCGCCGACCGGGGCCTGGTCGGCGTCGTACTCCGTGCCGGCCGTCCTCGGCTCCTGGTCGAGCAGGTCCAGGCCCATCAGGTCGGCGTCGGGCAGGCGCAGCACGATGCCGTCGTCGGCGTGCATGACCTGGGCGTCCATGCCGTACCGCTCGGCGAGCCGGGCGTTCAGGGCGAGGGCCCAGGGGGCGTGCACCTGCGCGCCGAAGGGGGAGTGCACGACGACGCGCCAGTCGCCCAGCTCGTCGCGGAAGCGCTCCACCACGATGGTGCGGTCGTCGGGGACGTGGCCGCAGGCCTCGCGCTGTTCGTCCAGGTAGGTCAGCACGTTGTCCACGGCCCAGGCGTCCAGGCCCGCGGTGAGCAGGCGCAGCCGGGCGTCCTCCTTGGACAGTGAGCCCACCTCGCGCAGGAACGCGCCCACCGCACGGCCCAGTTCCAGCGGGCGGCCCAGCTGGTCGCCCTTCCAGAAGGGCAGCCGCCCCGGCACCCCGGGCGCGGGGGAGACCAGCACCCGGTCGCGGGTGATGTCCTCGATGCGCCAGGAGCTCGTGCCGAGGGTGAAGACGTCGCCCACGCGCGACTCGTAGACCATCTCCTCGTCCAGCTCACCGACCCGGCCGCCGCCCTTCTTCGGGTCGGAGCCCGCGAGGAACACGCCGAACAGGCCGCGGTCGGGGATCGTGCCGCCCGAGGTGACGGCGAGGCGCTGGGCGCCGGGGCGGCCGGTCACCGTGCCGGTGACCCGGTCCCACACCACGCGCGGGCGCAGCTCGGCGAACGCGTCCGACGGATAGCGCCCGGCGAGCATGTCGAGGGTCGCCGTGAACGCCGACTCCGGCAGCGAGGCGAACGGCGCGGCCCGGCGGACCATGGCCAGCAGGTCGTCCACCTGCCAGGAGTCCATCGAGGTCATCGCGACCAGCTGCTGGGCCAGGACGTCCAGCGGGTTGGCGGGCACGCGCAGGGACTCGATCGCGCCCTGCCGCATCCGCTCGGTGACGACGGCCGCCTGGACCAGGTCGCCCCGGTACTTCGGGAAGACCACGCCCGTGGAGACGGCGCCCACCTGGTGGCCGGCGCGGCCCACGCGCTGGAGGCCGGAGGCGACCGACGGCGGGGACTCGACCTGCACGACGAGGTCGACGGCGCCCATGTCGATGCCCAGCTCCAGGCTGGACGTGGCGACCACGGCGGGCAGGCGGCCGGCTTTCAGGTCCTCCTCGACCAGGGCCCGCTGCTCCTTGGAGACCGATCCGTGGTGGGCGCGCGCGATGACCGGCGGGGCGCCCTGGGCGGCGCCCGAGCCGCCCATCAGCTCGGCCGGGGAGTGGTGCTCGTCCAGGGGCTCGCCGGTGGCGCGCTCGTAGGCGATCTCGTTCAGCCGGTTGCACAGCCGCTCCGCCAGGCGCCGCGAGTTCGCGAAGACGATCGTGGAACGGTGGGCCTGGACCAGGTCGGTGATCCGCTCCTCGACGTGCGGCCAGATCGAGGGGCGCTCGGCGCCCTCCGAGCCGTCGGCGACCGGGGAGCCGCCCAGCTCTGCGAGGTCCTCCACGGGCACGACGACCGACAGGTCGAACTCCTTGCCGGACTCCGGCTGGACGATCTCCACCTTGCGGCGCGGCGACAGGTACCGCGCGACCTCGTCGACCGGACGGACCGTCGCCGACAGGCCGATCCGGCGGGCCGGCTTCGGCAGCAGCTCGTCCAGCCGCTCAAGCGACAGCGCCAGGTGCGCACCGCGCTTGGTGCCCGCGACCGCGTGCACCTCGTCCAGGATCACCGTCTCCACGCCGGTCAGCGCGTCACGCGTGGCCGACGTCAGCATCAGGAACAGCGACTCCGGCGTGGTGATCAGGATGTCCGGCGGGCGCGTGGACAGCGCGCGGCGCTCTGCGGGCGGGGTGTCGCCGGAGCGGATGCCCACCTTCACCTCGGGCTCGGGCAGGCCGAGGCGCACCGACTCCTGGCGGATGCCGGTCAGGGGACTGCGGAGGTTGCGCTCCACGTCCACCGCGAGGGCCTTCAACGGCGACACGTACAGCACGCGGCAGCGCTTCTTCGGGTCGGCCGGCGGGGGCGTCGAGGCGAGCTGGTCCAGCGCGGCGAGGAAGGCCGCCAGGGTCTTGCCGGAGCCGGTCGGGGCCACCACCAGCACGTCCGAGCCCTCGCCGATGGCCTGCCACGCGCCCGACTGGGCCGCGGTGGGCGCGGAGAACGCCCCCGTGAACCAGCCGCGGGTCGCGGGGGAGAAGCCGTCGAGGGCCCGGTGTGCGGAGCTGACCATGCGTCCATCCTGCACCCGGCCACTGACAATGGCCCTGAGCTGCGTGGACGGCGCGGCCTCGGGACGCCGGACGGCGGGACGGAGAATGGGGGCATGGCAGGTTCGGGCGAGCGGGCGCGGCACTGGCAGTACGAGGAGCTGCCCGGTGTCGACCTGCTGCGCGCGCGGTACGTCCGCAAGGCGTTCGCGCGGCACACCCACGAGGAGTTCGTGATCGCCGCCATCGCCGACGGCGTCGAGGTCTTCCACCACGGCGGCGCGGAGCAGTACGCAGGGCCCGGAGCCCTCGCGCTGGTCAACCCGGACACCCCGCACACCGGGCGGGCCGGGGTGCCCGAGGGGTGGCGGTACGGGGCGGTGTACCCGTCGCCCGAGGTGGTCGCGGCGATAGCGGCCGAGACGACGACGCTGCGGGGCACGCCCGCGTTCGTCAGCCCGGTGCTCGACGACCCCTACGCGGGCGCGCTCGTGCACAAGGTGCTGAGGGCCGCCGACGAGGGCAATGCGCTGGCCGCCGACACGCTGCTGAGGGTGGCCGTGACCCGCCTGCTCCGGCTGAACGGCGGCTCCCTGCCGGCCCGGCCGGTGCGCACCGCCGGTGCCCGCCTCGCGGCACGCGCGCGGGCCGTGCTGGAGGAGCGGCTGGCCGGGCCGCCGACCCTCGAGCAGCTGGCCGCCGACCTGGGCACCAGCCCGTTCGCCCTGCTGCGCGCCTTCCGGGACGCCTACGGCATGCCCCCACACGCGTGGCTCACGGACGCGCGGGTGCGGCGGGCCCGGCGGATGCTGGACGCCGGCACCGCCCCGGCCGAGGCGGCCGTGGCCGTCGGCTTCACCGACCAGCCCCACCTCAACCGCCACTTCACCCGGATCGTGGGCGTACCGCCGGGCGCCTACCGGCGGGAGCGCTCGGGCCGGGGCGAGCCGGAGGACCGGGACGGCGGCGGGCGCAAGAACGTACAAGACACCGCGGCGCGGCTGCTCCTACCGTCGGACGCGTGGGAGAACGAACAGCACTCGCGGACACGGACGTGACAGGACCCGACGGCGCGCGACGGCCGGACCGGGCCGTCGTACGGGACGCCCTGGGGGTGGGGATCGCGGTGGGACTGTCGGGGTTCGCCTTCGGGGTGACCTCGGCGGGCAGCGGACTCTCGGTGTGGCAGACCTGCGCGCTGAGCCTGCTGGTGTTCACCGGCGCCTCCCAGTTCGCCCTCGTGGGGGCGCTCGCGGCGGGCGGCAACCCACTCACGGCGGCCGCAGGCGCCTTCTTCCTGGGCGTGCGCAACGCGTTCTACGGGCTGCGCCTGTCCCAGCTGCTGGCCCTCCCGCGCGTGCTGCGCCCGTTCGCCGCACAGTGGGTCATCGACGAGACGACGGCCGTGGCGCTGGCGCAGACCGACCGGCGGGGCGTGCGGCTCGGCTTCGCCGTGACCGGGCTCAGCCTCTACGTGCTGTGGAACCTCACGACGCTGCTGGGCGCCTTGGGCGCGGAGGCCATCGGCGACACGGACGCGTGGGGACTCGACGCGGCGGGCCCGGCGGTCTTCCTGGCGCTGCTCGCGCCCATGCTGAAGTCCGGCACCGAGCGGACGGTGGCCGGCTGCGCCGTCCTGCTCGGCCTCGGTCTGCTGCCCGTCCTCCCGGCGGGCGTGCCCGTGCTGGTCGCGGCCCTGGCGGCACCGGCGGTGCTGTGGGCCCAGGGCATGCGCCGGGGCGGGGAGGGTGCGGCACGGGAGCGCCGGCCCTCGGGCGGCGCCGTGGACCGGCCGGGTACTCAGGGGTCCCAGGCGGCGGTAGCGGAGGCACACGACGACGAGGACGGGGACCAGCGGTGAACACCTGGATCGCCATCGGCGCGACCGCGCTCGGCTGCTACGTCGTCAAGCTGGCCGGGCTCCTGGTGCCCGCCGGAGTCCTGGAACGGCCGCTCGTCCGCAGGCTCGCCGCCCTGCTGCCCGTCGCACTCCTGGCCGCCCTCACGGCCCAGCAGACCTTCGCCGACGGCCACACGCTGGTCCTGGACGCCCGTGCCGCCGGGCTCGCCGCGGCCGCCGTGGCCCTGGTGCTGCGGGCGCCGTTCCTGCTCGTCGTCGCGGCAGCCGTGGTGGTGACGGCGGGGGTGCGGGCGCTGGGAGGCTGAGCGGAGGGATGTACGCGTGCGGGGCGCGACGGTCGGCGGTGGTGGCGCGCGTGGCGTCAGGGGCGACGGCCGGGGGTGGCGGCACACGCGCGGCGCCGGGGGCGACGGGCGGGAGTGGCGGAGTGCTCCCGTCAGCCGATCCGCCTCCCGTACGCCCTGAGCGTGCTCAGCGCCTCGATGGTGACCAGCGCGCGGGACTCCAGGGCGGGCGCGGCGGCCCAGGTGCGCCAGCGGATCGGCCAGCCGCCGTCCTCCTGCTGCTCGGCGGCGAGGTGGTCCAGGGAGCGGGCCATCTCGCCGTCGCTGAACCACGCGCGCGCGAGCGAGTGCGGGGTCCGCGCGAAGTCGTGCGGGAAGTGGTGCTCGGCGGGGGCGTAGCCCGGCGCGACCGGGTACGCCTCCAGGTCGTCCGGATCGAGCGCGGCGAGCCGCTGCTCGCGCACCAGACGGCCCAGCCGCTCGGCGGCCGCCTGCGCGCGGGGGCGGTCGGGCGCGGTGTCGAGGAAGGCCACGGCGGCCTCCACCTCGTACGGGTGGGACGTGCCCAGCGACTCCACCGCCCGCCAGCAGAAGTCGGTCGCCCGGAACAGCCAGGCGTGCCACACCTCGTTGCGGTGCAGCACGCCCACCACCGGCCCGGTGGCGAGAAGTTTGCCCGGCGGGTCGTCGACGACCGGCACGAACGGCGCCGCCGGGTAGCCGCGCTGGCTCGGATGGATCGCCGGCAGGGCGCCGTCGGCCGTGGAGACGGACGTCAGGTACCGGCACACGCGCTCCGCGCGCTGTCCGCCGCAGCGGCCGATGGCGTCCAGCACGCGCAGGGCGTGGGCGGTGTGCAGGGGCTGGCTGACGGGGCCGCGCAGGTCGGGCTCCAGCGCGTGGCCGTAGCCGCCGTCCTCGTTGCGGTAGGCCTCCAGTGCGGTCTCGACGGGGTCGGCGGCGCCGTTCAGGAAGCGGTGGCTGAAGAGGCGCTGTTCCAGCACGCGTGCGGTGAGCCAGACGAAGTGCTCGGCGCGGAAGAGCGGGGACTGCGCCGGGGGCGTCGGGGGGAGTGGGGGTGCTCCGGTGTCGGCCATGGGTCAGACCGTAGGGCGGAAAGCGGTGTCCGCAGGCCGCACCGACCGGGGCCACCCCCGCGGGCGGGATACTGGGATCATGCGGTTGACGGTTTTCTGGGAGCGGATGGCGGAGCACTTCGGTGCGGGGTACGCCGAGACCTTCGCGCGCGACCACGTGATGGCGGAGCTGGGCGGACGCACGGTGCAGGAGGCGCTCGCGGCCGGCTGGGACGCGAAGGACGTGTGGCGCGTGGTCTGCGACGTGATGAACGTGCCCCTGGAGAGGCGCTGATCGGTAACGAAGATCGCAGGGGGGCGCTCGATTGTCGGTGGCGTGGGCGAGACTTGGTCCGTGGCACCCACTGACGACTCCGGGCAGATCGCCCGGCACCCCTCCGCGCCCGGGGAGACGCCCCCGGCCGGACCGGCCGACGGCGCCGCCGCGCCGGGCGCGCGCATGCCCCGCTGGCTCCCGCGCGCGATGGTCCTCGCGCTCGCCCTCATCGCGTTGTTCCAGCTCGGCACCTGGGCCTTCCACCAGGTCCTCGGTCTGCTGATCAACATCCTCATCGCGTTCTTCCTGGCGCTCGCGGTCGAACCCGCGGTCAGCCGGATGGCCTCCTACGGCATGCGCAGGGGGCTCGCCACCTTCATCGTCTTCTTCGGCCTGTTCATCGTCCTCGCCGGGTTCTTCACCCTGCTCGGGTCGATGCTCGCCGGGCAGATCATCAAGCTGGTCGAGGGCTTCCCGGACTACCTCGACTCGGTCATCAGCTGGGTCAACGACACGTTCCACACCCACCTCAGGCGCGTCGACATCCAGGAAGGGCTGCTGCACTCGCAGTGGCTCAAGAAGTACGCGCAGAACAGTGCGGCGGGCGTGCTGGACGTCTCGACCCAGGTCCTCGGCGGGCTCTTCCAGCTGCTGACGATCGCGCTGTTCGCCTTCTACTTCGCCGCCGACGGCCCGCGGCTGCGGCGCGCCCTGTGCTCCGTACTGCCGCCGGCCCGGCAGGCCGAGGTGCTGCGCGCCTGGGAGATCGCCGTCGACAAGACCGGCGGGTACCTGTACTCGCGCGGACTGATGGCGCTGGTCTCCGGGGTCGCGCACTACATACTGTTCCAGGCCCTCGGCATCCCCTACGCGCCCGTGCTCGGTGTGTGGGTGGGCGTGGTCTCCCAGTTCATCCCGACCATCGGCACCTACCTCGCGGGCGCGCTGCCCATGCTGATCGCCTTCACGGTCAACCCCTGGTACGCGCTGTGGGTGCTGATCTTCGTCGTGGTCTACCAGCAGTTCGAGAACTACATGCTCCAGCCCAAGCTGACGGCCAAGACGGTGGACATCCACCCCGCCGTCGCCTTCGGCTCCGTCGTCGCGGGCACCGCGCTGCTCGGCGCGGTCGGCGCGCTGATCGCCATCCCGGCGGTCGCCACGCTCCAGGCGTTCCTCGGGGCGTACGTGAAGCGGTACGCCGTCGCCGACGAGCCTCGTGTGCAGGGCCACCGGACTCGCGGGTCGGGACCGGGCGCCGCCACGCGCGCACGACACCTCTGGACGAGGCGGCGGACGGGGGCGCCGGCCGCACCGCCGGCGGGGAGGGACGCGGTGCACGGGCCGGACACGGACCGGAACGCGCCTGCGGACCCGGGCACGGATACGGGCACGGGCAGGGACACAGGCACGGATACGGATACCGGAACGGGCAGCGGCTCGGGGCCGGACCGGGGATCGGGCTGAGGCGCTGCCGCTCACTGACCGGCCGGGCTCCTGGGAGCGACCCGGCTCAGGGGACCCACCCACCTCAGGGGACCGACCGAGCTCAGGCGACCGACCAGGCCTCGCGGACCGAGCAGGCCCCGGGGACCGGCATCCGGGCCGTCACCACGTGAGCGCCGCCCACGCCGCCGCGCCGACCACGGCCACCCCGTAGCAGCCGGTCGCCAGCGCCACGGCACGCCACCGAGTCCGTTCGTTCCACGACGTCCGGGACAGCAGCAGGGCCAGCGCGGGCAACACCAGGACGGCGTGCAGGCTCACCGCGTGCAGGGGCTTGAGCGGCGCTGTCGAGTGGTACGCCGCCTCCTGGTGACCGGTGCGGGTGAGCACCACCCCGCGCGCGATCATCACCGCGCCGGAGGCCAGGCCCACGAGCAGCACCGCGAACCCCGACCGCACCGCGAGGGGCATGCCCGCGGGACCCGTGGGCCGGTTGGTACGCCGCCTCCTGGTGACCGGTGCGGGTGAGCACCACCCCGCGCGCGATCATCACCGCGCCGGAGGCCAGGCCCACGAGCAGCACCGCGAACCCCGACCGCACCGCGAGGGGCATGCCCGCGGGACCCGTGGGCCGGTGCCGGAACGAGGCGACCGCGAACACGCCGAGGAGCGCCACCAGGACCGCACCGCCCACCGCGAGGGTCAGGGACACCGCGGTGTCGAAGGGCGTCTCCATGTCGAGGTGCGAGGGCACCCCGCGCCACGCCTGGAGGGTGATGCCGCCGACCTCCACGACGCAGTCGGCGGCGAACATGCCGAGCAGCGCGGCGCGCAGTCGCGGCCCGACGCGCAGGTACGACGTGACCCAGGCGGTCGCGACGAGCGTCACCCCGAAGGAGAGGCCGAAGGTGACCGGCTTGCGCCAGGACACGGGGCCGGTCCAGGGACCGCCGTCGACGGCGAACACGAGCAGGTGCGCCAGGCCGGAGCCGACCAGCACCAGCCCGACCGTCAGGCACAGGGCGTCGATGCGGCGGACCGGGAACCGGGCGGGAGCCGGGGCACTGCCGGTGGCGGTGGCGGTGGTGGGGTGGAGGCGCGGGGTCGGAGGGTGCGTGTCGGCCATGGACCGAGCTTCGCGGTACGGCCGCGCCCCGTCGTCGTCCGGCTGGAGACAGTGGGCGTACGCCGGGGGGAGCAGCGGGGGTTCGTACCTCTCGCGGACGGGGACTCCTGTGCCGCGTGGTGCGCTTGACACGAAAATCGAACATCTATTCTTATAGAGGCTCCGGCCCGGTCGGGGAGTGGTGGTTCGTCCCGATTGGGGGCGGGATGCACCCGAGTTATCCACAGGCCGGACCGGCGTCGGGGCGCATTGTCAGTGGCAGGCGTTAGCGTCTTTGACGTGAAGCGATCGACTCAAGCAAATCGGGTGGAACCCATGGCAGGAACCGACCGCGAGAAGGCCCTGGATGCCGCACTCGCACAGATTGAACGGCAATTCGGCAAGGGCGCGGTCATGCGCATGGGCGACCGGACGAACGAGCCCATCGAGGTCATCCCGACCGGCTCGACCGCCCTCGACGTGGCCCTCGGCGTCGGCGGGCTGCCGCGCGGCCGCGTCGTGGAGATCTACGGACCCGAGTCCTCCGGCAAGACCACGCTGACCCTGCACGCCGTGGCCAACGCGCAGAAGGCCGGCGGTCAGGTCGCCTTCGTGGACGCGGAGCACGCCCTCGACCCCGAGTACGCGCGCAAGCTCGGCGTCGACATCGACAACCTGATCCTCTCCCAGCCGGACAACGGCGAGCAGGCGCTGGAGATCGTGGACATGCTGGTCCGCTCCGGCGCGCTCGACCTCATCGTCATCGACTCCGTCGCCGCGCTCGTGCCGCGCGCGGAGATCGAGGGCGAGATGGGCGACAGCCACGTCGGTCTGCAGGCCCGGCTGATGAGCCAGGCGCTGCGGAAGATCACCAGCGCGCTGAACCAGTCCAAGACCACGGCGATCTTCATCAACCAGCTCCGCGAGAAGATCGGCGTGATGTTCGGCTCGCCCGAGACCACGACCGGTGGCCGCGCGCTGAAGTTCTACGCCTCGGTGCGCATCGACATCCGCCGCATCGAGACCCTGAAGGACGGCACGGAGGCGGTCGGCAACCGCACCCGCTGCAAGGTCGTCAAGAACAAGGTGGCCCCGCCCTTCAAGCAGGCCGAGTTCGACATCCTCTACGGCCACGGCATCAGCCGCGAGGGCGGCCTGATCGACATGGGCGTGGAGCACGGCTTCGTCCGCAAGGCCGGCGCCTGGTACACGTACGAGGGCGACCAGCTCGGCCAGGGCAAGGAGAACGCCCGCAACTTCCTCAAGGACAACCCCGACCTCGCCAACGAGATCGAGAGGAAGATCAAGGAGAAGCTGGGCGTCGGTGTGCGTCCGGCGGAGCCCACCCCCGAGGCGGCTGCCGACGCCGCGGTCACCGCGCCCGGCGCGCCCGCGGACGAGGCAGGCAAGGCCCCGGCCGCCCCGGCCGCCGCCAAGACGGCCAAGACCAAGGCCGCCGCTGCCAAGAGCTGACCGACCCGTGACACGACGAACGGACTGGGTCGACGAGCTCACCCCTCCCGACGCTTCCCCGGACGGCACGCGTGACGGCGGGCCGCGCGGGCGGGGCGGCCGTCGCGGACGCCGTTCCGCGCAGCCGCCCGGTGCGGACGAAGGCTCCTCCTCCTCGTCGAGGGCCGAGCAGGGGGAGTCTTCAGGGGACCCGGCTGAGCGGGCTCGGGCGATCTGCCTGCGCCTGCTCACCGGGACCCCGCGCACGCGGAAGCAACTCGCGGACGCGCTGCACAAGCGGGAGATCCCGGACGAGGTGGCCGAGGAGGTGCTCTCGCGGTTCGAGGAGGTCGGGCTGATCGACGACGGCGCCTTCGCGGACGCCTGGGTGGAGTCCCGGCACCACGGCCGGGGCCTGGCCCGGCGGGCCCTCGCGCGGGAGCTGCGCACCAAGGGCGTCGACTCGGCGCTGATCGACGAGGCCGTCTCCCAGCTCGACTCCGAGCAGGAGGAGGCGACGGCGCGGGAGCTGGTCGCCCGCAAGCTGCGCTCCACCCGCGGCCTGGACCGCGACAAACGGCTGCGCCGCCTGGCCGGCATGCTGGCCCGCAAGGGCTACCCCGAGGGCATGGCCCTGCGGGTGGTCCGCCGGGCCCTGGAGGAAGAGGGCGAGGACGCGGACTTCCTCGACGGCGATGAGGGCGCCGACGGGCAGTACTGAGGGCGCAGGGCGCGTTGCGACGTGAGCACTGCCCGAGGGACACTCCCTCGCTCCCTTGCCGTACTGCCCGAGGCGCACCTCCTCGCCCTCCTGCCCCGAGGGGCGTCTACCGATCCGCCGTCGGCTCCTCGCTCACCGGGAGCCCCGCCGCCCGCCACGCCTGGAAGCCGCCGACCAGGTCGGTCGCGCGGTGCAGGCCCAGCTGGTGGAGGGACGCGACGGCGAGGCTGGAGGCGTACCCCTCGTTGCACAGCACGACGATCCGCAGGTCGTGGCCGGTGGCCTCGGGGACCCGGTGGCTGCCCCGGGGGTCGAGGCGCCACTCCAGTTCGTTGCGCTCGATGACCAGCGCGCCGGGGACGAGCCCGTCCCGCTCGCGCAGGGCGGCGTACCGGATGTCGACCAGCAGGGCCTCGCCGGCCCGGGCGGCCGCGTAGGCATCGGGTGCCTCGACGCGCTCGTAGCGGGCGCGCACCTGTTCCAGCAGTTCGTCCACGCCCACGGGCGCGGCGGTGTCCGGCCCGGTGCGCGGTGCGGTTTCCTGCGTGCCGTTTCGACGGATGCTCACTGCCAGTCCTCCGGGCGCTCGACCTGCTCCAGCCGGAGCACCGCGCCGGTGCGGCTGTAGCGCCGGATCTGCGGCAGGGGCGGGTAGTAGGCGTGCACGGAGATCGCGTGGTGCTCGGTGGACTCGTTGAGCACCTCGTGCACGTGGTGGTGTCCGAAGGCGCGGCCGCGGCCGGCGGACAGCCGACGGGAGCGGTCGACGCCCTCGGTGAGTTCCAGGGTCTTCCAGCCGTCGGTGGGCAGCCGCGCGGCGAGCGAGTTCTCCGTCAGCTCGCCCTGTGCGGTGAGGAAGGCGCCGACCGAGTCGGCGTGGTCGTGCCAGCCGGTGCCGCTGCCGGGCGGCCAGCCGATCAGCCAGGCCTCGCTGCCGCCGGGCCCTTCGAGGCGCACCCAGGTGCGGCCCTCCGGGTCGAGGGGGAGCGAGGAGATCAGCTCGGCGTCGGCGGCCGTCCGCCGGACGAAGTCGAGGAGTTCGGCCTGCGTCGGCGCCGCGGCGGGCGGGGCGGCGGAGGGCAGGGCCGAGGAGGGCGGGGAGGGCAGAGAGGCAGGGGGAACGACAGACACGTGCACCGTCCTGAAGAGCGTTCGCGGGAGCGCACGGCGGCGCGGAGCGCCGGGCCGGCGGAAAAGGGGGTGTGCGAAGTCAGCAGGACGGGCGACACACGCAGCCCGCGTAGCGGACGAGGTCCATGTGGACCCTCCGCCACAGGCGCACGCAGGTGTCGGTCACGATCCGGAGTACACCATGCCGGTGCGGACCGGTCAACTCACTGTCACTATGCGGACCGTACGGTGACCGTGCGTGCGACCGGGGGCCACCGGGCGGGGGTCGGCGGACCCGGGTCGGCGGACCCGGTCGGCGGTCGAGAACCCCGACGGAGCCCCCGGCACCGCCTCACCGGACCGGCCCCGCCTCAGCTCACCGACCGACCGAACCTCACCCCGCCGCCGACCCCGCCCTCGCCTCCGCCGCCCTCGCCTCCGCCGCTCTCGCCTCCGTCTCGGCCCGTTCCGCGGTACCGCCGACGGCGGCCTCCGCCGCGGCGTACAGGTCGGCGGGGCGGACGCCGCTCAGCGCGGTGACCAGGTGGCCGTCAGGGCGGACCAGCAGCACGGTGTGGGCGGCCGCGCCCGGGTAGCTCTCGGCGACCAGCAGCTCGGTCGGGTGCGGCAACGCGGTCACCGCGGCGGCCAGCCGCGGCATCAGCCCCGCGCTCATCCAGTGCTTGCGCTCCCAGACGCCCGTGCCCGGCGCGATGAGCACGACGAGCAGCGCGCCGCGGCCCAGCCGGTCGCGCAGCTGGACGAACGAGCCGTCCTCGGCCGTCACCCGCACGTCCACCACGGGCGCGCCCGGCGCGGTGTCCACCGGGACCTCGCCCTCCAGCGGCCCGGGCGCCAGGGGCGAGTCGGCGTACGTACCGGGATCGCCGAGCGGGCCGCGGCCGAGGTGGCCGTCGGTCAGCAGTGCTTCGTGGCCCCGGGCGGCACCGGGGATGTACGCCCTGATGCCCCCGCCGCCGCGCAGCAGCGGCAGCACCTGGTCGGCGGCGCGCAGCCGGGCGGCGACGGCGGCGCGGCGCTCGGTCTGGTAGCTGTCGAGCAGCGCCTCGTGACCCCCGTGGTGCCAGGCGGCGGCCAGCTTCCAGGCGAGGTTGTCGGCGTCCCGCAGGCCCTCCGCCAGCCCCTGGGTGCCGAACGCGCCGAGCAGGTGCGCGGCGTCCCCGGCGAGGAACACCCGCCCGGCGCGCCAGCGCCGGGCCAGGCGGTGGTGCACCGTGTGCACACCGGTGTCGAGCAGCTCGTACGCCGGGGTCGAACCGCCGTGCCAGCCGGCGAGGGTCTCGCGCACGCGGGCGACGAGCAGGTCGGGCGTGACGAGGTCCTTGCCGGGCGGGAGCAGCCAGTCCAGGCGCCAGACGCCGTCCGGGAGGGGGCGGGCGGTGACCTCCCCGGCCGACGGTCCGGACGTCCGCCACGGCGGCATCCGGTGGAGCAACGCGTGGCCGTCCCAGGGAAGTTCCCCGCGCAGCGCGGCCACGGCGTGTCGCTCGACCGCCGTACGGCCGGGGAAGCGGATGTCCTGGAGCTTGCGGACCGTCGAGCGGGGGCCGTCGCAGCCGACCAGGTAACTGCCGCGCCACCAGGTGCCGCTGGGGCCGCGGGTGTGGGCGGTGACGCCGGACGGCTCCTGTTCGACGGCGTCCAGGCGGTTGTCGACGGCGACCTTGACGAGTCGTTCCTGCGCGAGCGCCGCGCGCAGCGCGCCGGTCAGGACGTGCTGGGCGACGTGCACGGGGGCGGGACCGGTGTCGTCCGAGGTGTCGTGGGCGGTGTCGGCGAACGTGATCTCGCGCATCACCTGCTTGCGCCGCATCGACCGCCATCCGGCCCAACGTTCGCCGATCGCGTCGAGGGGCACGCCGGTCAGCCGCTCCATCAGCGCGGCGGTGTCCGCGCCGAGGACGACGGTGCGGGCGAGCCGGGGTTCGTCCTTGCCCGGACCCTCGTCGAGGACGACCGAGGGGACGTCCTGACGGGCCAGTGCCAGGGCGAGCGTGAGGCCCACGGGCCCGGCTCCGACGATGATCACCGGGTCCACGGTGCCGCGCCCCCCGCCCGTGACGATGCCCTCGACGAATCAACTGGACCAGGGGTTGGAGCAGGGTGCACGATCACACAACGTATGCAACCCATTGGCGCTGTTTGCGTCAAGCGACGGAGGCAGTGGCGCACGCACCACTGCCTCCGGGTCCCGCCTGGTCACTTGATCGGACGTCAGATACTTCCGCCCGCACCGGTGCCGAACGTCCCGCCGACCGCCGCCGGGTTGAGCTCCTCCATGTCCTCCGCGCCGAGCACCGCGCCGGTGCTGCGCTTGCTGCGCCGCAGGTAGCGCTCCAGCCAGCTCGCGAAGCTGGTGAGGATGAAGTTCAGGACGATGTACATCGCGGCGACCACGATGAAGCTCGGGATCACATTGGCGTAGTTGGCCGCGAGCGTGCCGCGCGCGTTCAGCAGCTCGGTGAAGCCGATCATCACACCGCCGAGCGCGGTGTCCTTCACGATGACCACGAGCTGGCTCACGATGGCCGGCAGCATCGCGGTCACGGCCTGCGGCAGCAGGATGCTGGACATCGTCTGGCCCTTGCGCAGACCGATCGCGTACGCGGCCTCCGTCTGCCCCTTGGGGAGCGAGAGGATGCCGGCCCGGACGACCTCCGCGAGGACCGCGGCGTTGTAGAGCACGAGGCCGGTGACGACCGCGTACAGCGGCCGGTCCGCGCTGCCCACGTTCGTGGAACGGGAGTAGAACTCGTTCGCGAACAGCATCAGCAGCAGGACCGGGATCGCCCGGAAGAACTCCACCACCGTGCCGGACACGGCCCGCACCCAGCGGTGGTCGGACAGCCGGGCGATGCCGAAGACCGCGCCCAGGGGCAGGCCGATCACCATGGCCAGGGCCGCCGCCTTGAGGGTGTTGACCAGACCGGGCAGGAGATACGTGGTCCACGCCTCGGACTCGGTGAACGGCTTCCACAGGGCGGACGTCAGCTGGTTCTTGTCGTCCATCGTCCGGTAGATCCACCACAGGAGGAGGGCGAGCAGGACGAAGAAGACGACGGACAGGACCACGTTGCGCCGCTTGGCGCGGGGGCCCGGGGTGTCGTAGAGGACCGAACTCATCGCTTCACCGCCAGTCGCTTGCTGAGCCAGCCCAGGATCAGGCCGGTCGGCAGGGTCAGGACCACGAACCCGAAGGCGAAGACGGCGCCGATGAGCAGGGTCTGGGCCTCGTTCTCGATCATGGTCTTCATCAGGGCGGCGGCCTCGGCGACGCCGATGGCGGCGGCCACGGTGGTGTTCTTGGTCAGGGCGATCAGCACATTGGCCAGCGGCCCGATCACCGAGCGGAAGGCCTGCGGTAGCACGATGAGCCGGAGGGTCTGGCTGAAGCCGAGCCCGATGGCGCGGGCCGCCTCCGCCTGGCCGACGGGGACCGTGTTGATGCCGGAACGCAGTGCCTCGCACACGAACGCCGCGGTGTAGGCGACGAAGCCGAGGACCGCGAGCCGGAAGCCCTGGGACTTGAAGTCGTCGGTGCCCAGGGTGACGCCGAAGATGTCGGCCAGGCCGAGTGAGGAGAACAGGATGATCACCGTCAGCGGGATGTTGCGGACGATGTTGACGTAGGCCGTGCCGAACCCGCGCATCAGCGGGACCGGGCTGACCCGCATCGCGGCCAGCAGGGTGCCCCAGATCAGCGAGCCCACGGCGGAGAGGGCGGTGAGCTTCACCGTCATCCAGAACGCCCCGAGGACGTCGTAACCTTCAAGAAAGTCGAACACGATCTCCCGCGCTTCCGGGTGGGTGACGTAGGGGGAGGGCATGGCGCGCCGCCGCCGTGATCGCGACGGGCGGCGGCGCGCACGGGGAACCCTGCGGGTCCGGGCGGCGGCCCCGGATTACTTGACGATCTGGCCGATCTTCGGGGCCGGCTCGTTCTTGTAGTCCGCGGGACCGAAGTTGGCGTCGACGGCCTTCTGCCAGGAACCGTCGCTCACCATCTTCTCCAGCGCCTTGTTGATCTTGTCGACGGTGGCGGTGTCGCCCTTCTTGACGCCGATGCCGTAGTTCTCGTTGCTGAGCTTCAGACCGGCGAGCTTGAACTTGCCCTTGTACTGGTCCTGGGAGGCGAAGCCGGCGAGGATCGAGTCGTCCGTGGTGACCGCGTCCACGGCACCGCTCTGCAGGCCGGCGATGCACTCCGAGTAGCTCGAGACCTGCTTGAGGTTGGCCTTCGGGGCGATGGTCTTCTGCACGTTCTGCGCCGACGTCGAACCCGTGACGGAACACAGGTTCTTGCCGTTCAGGTCCGTGCCCTTGCTGATCTTCGAGTCCTTCTTGACCAGCAGGTCCTGGTGCGCCAGCAGGTACGGGCCCGCGAAGTCCACCTTCTGCTTGCGCTCGTCCGTGATCGAGTACGTGGCGACGATGTACTTCACGTCACCGCGCGCGAGGGCGTTCTCGCGGTCGGCGCTCTTGGTCTCGACGAACTCGATCTGGTCGGGCTTGTAGCCGAGCTCCTTGGCGACGTACGTGGCGACGTCGACGTCGAAGCCGGCGAAGGAGCCGTCGGGCTTCTTCAGGCCCAGACCGGGCTGGTCGTACTTGATGCCGACCTTGACCTTGCCGCCGCCGCCCGAGCCGCTGCTCGAGCTGTCGTCGTCGTTGCCGCCGCAGGCGGTGGCGGCCAGGGAGAGGGCGAGCACGGCTGCCGAGGCGGCGGTGACCTTGCGGAGCTTCATGGTGAACATCCTTCGAGTTGTCAGATGCGGGCCGTCGATGCGGGTGACGCGGGTCGCCGGGCGCGGATCGCGCGGCGCCGTGGGGCCGGACGGGCCCGGGGCCGGCGGTGCGGGCCACGGGCCGGGACGTACGGCGTCCCGGACGGCGTCAGTGGTGCAGGATTTTGGACAGGAAGTCCTTGGCGCGGTCGCTGCGCGGGTTGCTGAAGAACTGGTCGGGCGCAGCCTCTTCCACGATCCGGCCGTCCGCCATGAAGACCACACGGTTTGCAGCCGATCGTGCGAAACCCATCTCGTGGGTGACGACGATCATCGTCATGCCGTCGCGGGCGAGCTGCTGCATGACTTCCAGCACCTCGTTGATCATCTCGGGGTCGAGGGCCGAGGTCGGCTCGTCGAAGAGCATGACCTTCGGACCCATCGCCAGTGCCCGCGCGATGGCCACGCGCTGCTGCTGGCCGCCCGAGAGCTGCGCGGGGTACTTGTCGGCCTGGCTGGCCACGCCGACCCGGTCGAGGAGGGCACGCGCCTTCTCCTCGGCTTGCTTCTTGTCGCTCTTGCGGACCTTGATCTGGCCCAGCATCACGTTCTCGAGCACGGTCTTGTGCGCGAACAGGTTGAAGGACTGGAAGACCATGCCGACGTCGGCGCGCAGCCGGGCCAGCTCCTTGCCCTCCTGCGGCAGGGGCCTGCCGTCGATCGTGATCGTGCCCGAGTCGATCGTCTCGAGGCGGTTGATGGTCCGGCACAGGGTCGACTTCCCGGACCCGGAGGGCCCGATCACGACCACGACCTCGCCGCGGGCGATCGTCAGATCGATGTCCTGGAGCACGTGCAACGCGCCGAAGTGCTTGTTGACGCTCTTCAGGACGACCAGGTCGCCGGTCGCGGCCACGTCTTCCTTGGCCACCGATACGTCGGTCATCGCTCTCAGGCTCCGTCCTTCTCGGTTTCGGAGGACAGTAGTAACCCGCCACGACCAGCGTCATTACATCTGAGGGAGATCTGAGCATCACGATCCGATAGCAATCGGACACGTGTCGTAGCTCGGGCGGTACGCGTGCGTATCGGCCGGATAACGGTAGGGGCGCGCAACCGGAAGCCACTTGACGGCGTCCTCGTCCATCGGCGTGACTGCCATGGTGCACGCGCGCGTGCACGCGGAGTTGCGCGCGTCCGGGGACCCGAGGTCCTTCGTACCGGGCGGAACCGTACACACGATGAAGGCACGAGGGACAGGAGGAGGCCGGCATGAGACTGCTGCTCGTCGAGGACGACAACCACGTCGCCGCCGCGCTGTCCGCGGTGCTGAAGCGGCACGGCTTCGACGTCACGCACGCGCGCAGCGGCGAGGAGGCCCTCCAGGCGCTCGTCCCCGAGGGCCCCGGCTTCGGCGTCGTCCTGCTCGACCTGGGCCTGCCCGACCAGGACGGCTACGAGGTCTGCGGCAAGATCCGCAAGCGCACCAGCACCCCGGTGATCATGGTGACGGCCCGCTCCGACGTGCGCTCGCGCATCCACGGCCTCAACCTGGGCGCCGACGACTACGTGGTCAAGCCGTACGACACCGGCGAGCTGCTGGCCCGCATCCACGCGGTCAGCCGGCGCACCGTCGCCGAGGAGCAGGTCACCGGCGCCGAGGACGCGCTGCGGCTCGGACCCGTGCACATCGAGCTGCCCACCCGGCGGGTCACCGTGGACGGCACGGTCGTCCAGCTCACCCGCAAGGAGTTCGACCTGCTCGCCCTGCTCGCCCAGCGGCCCGGCGTGGTCTTCCGCCGCGAGCAGATCATCAGCGAGGTCTGGCGCACCAGCTGGGAGGGGACCGGCCGCACCCTGGAGGTGCACGTCGCCTCCCTGCGCGCCAAGCTGCGCATGCCCGCGCTGATCGAGACCGTACGCGGCGTCGGGTACCGGCTCGTCGCCCCGGCCGCGTAGCGGGGACCGTTGCGCACACGTCTCCTGCCGCTGCTGATCGTCCTGATGGCGGCCGTGCTCCTCGCCCTCGGCGTGCCGCTCGCCGTCAGTGTGGCCGGGGCCCAGCAGCAGAAGGTGATCGTCGACCGGATCGACGACACCGCGCGCTTCGCGGCGCTCGCGCAGTTCGTCACGGCACCCGCCGAGACGCCCGGGGACACCGCCCGCTCCCTGGACGAGCGGCGCAGAACCCTGGCCCGCGAACTCGACAACTACTACGAGGTGTACGGCATCCGCGCCGCGGTCTTCTACCGCACCGACACGCCCATGGCCCACGCGCCGCGGGACTGGTTCCTCCCCGGGGCGGGCGAGGTGCGCGACGCGTTCGAGGAGGCGCGGCTCAGCCGGCGCAGCCACGACCCGCAGCAGGTGTGGCCCTGGCAGCACCGGCACCTCGTGGTCGCCTCACCGGTCGTCCGGGACGGCGACGTCGTCGCCGTCGTGGTGCTCGACTCGCCCACCGGTCCGATGCGTGCGCGCATCCTGCACGGCTGGCTGCTGATCGGCGCCGGTGAGATCGCCGCGATGCTGCTCGCCATCGGTGCGGCGCTCCAGCTCACCGGCTGGGTGCTCAAACCGGTGCGCGTCCTCGACGCCACCACCCACGACATCGCCACCGGGCGGCTGAAGTCCCGCGTCGCCGTGGGCGGCGGCCCGCCGGAACTCAGACGGCTGGCCCGGTCGTTCAACGAGATGGCAGACAACGTCGAGGACGTGCTGGAGCAGCAGCGCGCCTTCGTCGCCGACGCCTCGCACCAGTTGCGCAACCCGCTCGCGGCGCTGCTGCTGCGCATCGAACTGCTGGCCTACGAACTCCCGGAGGGCAACGAGGAGATCGCCTCCGTCCAGGCCGAGGGCAAGCGCCTCGCCCAGGTCCTGGACGACCTGCTCGACCTGGCCCTGGCCGAGCACACCGAGGCCGACCTGCGCACCACCGACATCGGTGCGCTGGCCGCCGAGCGCGTCGCCGCCTGGGCGCCCACCGCCCGGGCCAAGGGCGTCGACCTGGTCGGCAACTGCCCGCCCGTGACCGGCTGGGCCGACCCGGTGGCCCTGTCCAGCGCCCTGGACGCGGTGATCGACAACGCCGTGAAGTTCACCCCGGACGGGGAGTGCGTCGAGGTGTCCGTCGCCGCCGACGGGGACAGCGTGACCGTCGTCGTCAGCGACAACGGACCCGGCCTGACCGACGAGGAGCTGGCCCGCGTCGGCGACCGCTTCTGGCGCAGCGGCCGCCACCAGAACGTCAAGGGCTCCGGCCTGGGCCTGTCCATCTCCCGGGCCCTGCTGGCGGCCGGCGGCGGCTCCCTGTCCTACGGCCACCACGAGCCGCACGGGCTGACGGCGACCGTGCGGGTGCCCCGGACGTCGGGGTCGTAGTCCCGCCCTCGGGGGACGTGGGTCAGGGCTTCACCGAGCGGTAGTAGCGGCGCGCGCCCTCGTGCAGGGGCAGCGGGTCGGTGTAGATGGCCGTGCGCAGGTCGACGAACTGGGCGGAGTGGACGTGGGAGCCGATCTCGTCGCGGCTGTCGAGGATGACGCGGGTCATCCACTCGGTGAGCCGGACGTTCACGTCGGCCCGGGTGATGAGCAGGTTGGACACCGCGATGGTCGGCACGGCATAGCCGTTCTGGACGGTGGGGTAGGCCGACTCGGGCATGCTCGTCGCGCGGTAGTGGCGCGTCGACTCGTCCTGGTCGTGCATCTTGGCCACGAGGTCGGCGTCGATCGGGACGAACCGGAAGGTGAACTCGTCGGCGAGGTCGCGCAGGCCGTTGGTGGGCACGCCGCCCGACCAGAAGAAGGCGTCTATCTTTCCCTGCTCCAGCTGCCGCGGGCCGGTGTCGATGCCGTCCGACGCCGGCTCGACGTCCTTGACCGGGTCCAGGCCCGCCGCCTGGAGCACCCGGTCCGCGATCAGGCGGACCCCCGAGCGGGGCAGCCCGGTCGCCACCCGCTTGCCGCGCAGGTCCGCGATCGTCCGGATGGGCGAGTCGCGCGGCACGACCAGCTGGACGTAGTCGTCGTACAGGCGGGCGACCCCGCGCAGCTCGGCCTTCGACTCCGGGTGCCGTGCTTCGTACGCCGCGACCGCGTCCGCCGCGGCGATGGTGAAGTCGGCGCGGCCGGACGCGACCCGCTCGACGTTGTCCTGGGAGCCGTTGCTGGTCTCCAGCCTCACCCGCAGGTCCGGCATGTCCTTGGCGAGCTCGGGCCGCAGTCGGCTGCCGTACTCCTGGTAGACACCGGCCCGCGTCCCGGTGCTGAAGGTGATCGTCCCGCCCGGCGGGTCCTCGCCGAGCGGCAGCAGCCACCACAGCAGCAGCCCGAGCACGACGACGCCGGCCCCGGCACCCTGGAGGGCGCGGCGCCTGCCGATCCGCGGGAACGTCCTGGACATGGGCGGGATCCTGCCAGGTGGGCGGGGTCGGTGACCAGGGCGGGGCTCACACGGCCCCGCGCCGCTGCCCGCGCGCGGAGGTGTCCTGGTGTGCGGCGTCCTCAGTCCCCGACCGACGTCTGTGCCGGCGTCTCCGTGCGCTCCACCGGCTCCTGCTCCGGCTCCCGGCGGGCGGCACGGCGCCGGCTCCACCCCAGGGCCAGCGGCTCGGTGTACCGGGCGGTGAGGGGGCCGACCACGACCAGGATCAGGACGTACGCCGTGGCCAGCGGGCCCAGGGACGGCTCGATGCCCGCGGTGACCGCGAGCCCGGCGATGACGATGGAGAACTCGCCGCGGGCCACCAGCGCACCGCCGGCGCGCCAGCGTCCCTTGACCGAGATCCCGGCCCGCCGCGCCGCCCAGTACCCGGTGGCGATCTTCGTCGCGGCGGTGACGGCGGCCAGCGCGAGGGCCGGCAGCAGCACCGGCGGGATGCTCGCCGGGTCGGTGTGCAGCCCGAAGAAGACGAAGAAGATCGCGGCGAACAGGTCCCGCAGCGGGCTCAGCAGCGTGTGCGCGCCCTCGGCGGCCTCACCGGACAGCGCGATGCCGACCAGGAAGGCGCCGACCGCGGCCGACACCTGCAGCTGCTGGGCGACACCGGCCACCAGGATGGTCAGGCCCAGCACCACGAGCAGCAGCTTCTCCGGGTCGTCACTGGAGACGAACCGGGAGATGACCCGGCCGTAGCGCACGGCGAGGAACAGCACGAGGCCCGCCGCGCCCAGCGCGATCGCGAGCGTCAGACTGCCCGCCGCGAGGCCGGCGCCCGCGACCAGCGCCGTGACGATCGGCAGGTAGACCGCCATCGCCAGGTCCTCCAGGACCAGGACGCTGAGGATGACCGGTGTCTCGCGGTTGCCGACCCGCCCCAGGTCGCCCAGGACCTTCGCGATGACCCCGGACGACGAGATCCAGGTGACGCCCGCCAGCACCACCGCCGCCACCGGGCCCCAGCCCAGCAGCAGGGCCGCCACCGCACCCGGCAGGGCGTTCAGCGCTCCGTCGACGAGGCCCGCCGGGTAGTGGGCCTTGAGGTTGGAGACCAGGTCGCTCGCCGAGTACTCCAGGCCGAGCATGAGCAGCAGCAGGATGACGCCGATCTCGGCGCCGGTGGCCACGAACTCCTCGCTCGCGCCCAGCGGCAGCAGCCCGCCCTCGCCGAACGCCAGCCCGGCCAGCAGGTACAGCGGGATCGGTGAGATCCGGAAGCGGCCGGCGAACCGGCCGAGCAGGCCGAGGGCCAGGATGATGGAACCGAACTCGATCAGCAGGACTGCGGAGTGCACCCGGTCACTCCCGTCCGAGGATCGCCGCGGCCGCGTCCACGCCCTCACGGGTGCCGATCACGATGAGCGTGTCACCGCCCGCGAGCCGGAAGTCGGGCGCCGGGGACGGGATCGCCTCGGCCCGGCGCAGGACGGCGACGACCGAGGCGCCGGTGTCGGTGCGCATCCGGGTCTCGCCGAGCACCCGCCCGTTCCAGCGGGAGGTCGCCGCCACCTCGATCCGCTCGGCCACCAGGCCGAGGTCCGTGGTGTAGAGCAGGCTGGCGCTGTGGTGCGAGGGCACCAGCGCGTCGATCAGCGAGCCCGCCTCGGCGCCGGTCAGCCGGACGGACTGGGCGCAGGAGTCGGGGTCGTCGGTCCGGTAGACGTTGACCGTGCGCGTGCCGTCGCGGTGCGCCACGACCGACAGGTGGCGCTGTTCGCGTGTCACGAGGTCGTACTGGACCCCGATACCCGGCAGCGGCGTCGCCCTCAGGCGTGGAGCAGACACGTTTCTTCCCCTTGCTGGTCGTGGTCGGTCGATGATGCGGAAGGTGGTCAGGGCCGCCATGCTGCCATCCGCCCGTACGGTGGAGACATGGGTGTCAGCACGGATGGACAGGGCCGACGGCGAGCGAACATGCTGGTCAGGGCCGTGCCATGGGTGAGGAGCGGGAAGGGAGGCGCCGGACGCGTGTCGCTGTTCTGGCGGATGTTCTCCCTCAACGCGGCCGGCCTGGTGGTGGCCGCCGCGCTGCTCCTCGGACCGGTCACCGTGTCGACGCCCGTGCTGCCCGCCGAGGCCATGGTCGTCGTCGTGGGGCTCGCCGTGCTGCTCGTCGTCCACGCGGTCGTCCTGCGCATCGGGCTCGCTCCGCTCGGGCGGCTGGGGCGGGCCATGGCGGCGGCCGACCTGCTCAGTCCGGGACGGCGGGCCGTGGTCGGCGGCCCGGTGGAGACGGCCGGGCTGATCACCACGTACAACGCGATGCTCGACCGGCTGGAGGCGGAGCGGGCCACCAGCGCGGGCCGGGCCCTGTCCGCGCAGGAGCGCGAGCGGCAGCGCATCGCCCGCGAACTGCACGACGAGGTCGGCCAGACCCTGACGGCCGTGCTGCTCCAGCTCAAGCGGGTCGCCGACCGGGTCCCCGCGGACCTGCGCGCCGAGGTCGGCCAGGCCCAGGACGCCACCCGGGCCGGACTCGACGAGGTCCGCCGCATCGCCCGCCGGCTGCGCCCCGGCGTGCTCGACGAGCTGGGGCTGCTCAGCGCCCTGCGCGCCCTGGCGGCCGAGTTCACCGAGCACGGCCTGACGGTCCGGCCCGAGCTGGGCCCGGCCCTGCCCCCGCTGACCCCCGAGGCGGAACTGGTCGTCTACCGGGTGGCGCAGGAGGCCCTGACCAACACGGCCCGGCACGCCGGCGCCGACCGCGCCGACCTGGTCCTGCGCCCGGTGCCGGGCGGCGTCGAGCTGGTCGTCCGCGACAACGGCAGGGGGCGGGGAGCGGCGCGGGAGGGTGCCGGGATCCGGGGGATGCGGGAGCGGGCGCTGCTGGTGGGGGCGCGCTTCACGCTGGGGTCGGCGGGCGGCGGTCCCGGTACGACGGCGGTGGCCGACGGACCCAGTACGGCTGGGGTGGCCGACGGACCCAGTACGACGGCTGCGGCGGCCGGCGATCCCGGTGCGCCAGGCGCGGCCGGCGGACCCGTTGTGCCGGGCCCGGTCGGCGGATCCGGAGCGCCGGGCGGCACGGAGGTGCGGCTGCGGGTGCCCTCGGCGGGGGAGGGCGCGGCCCGGGTGCCGGCGACGGTCCCGGCCGCCACCACACCGGTGACCGTGCCGGGACCGGGCACCGGGCCCGGGCGGGTGCCGGACGCGACCACCCCCGCGGACGGACGTCCGCCCCGCCGCCCCACCCCCGAGGGAGACACCCGATGACCGCCCCGATCCATGACCACCGGACGACCGCGCCGATCCGCGTGCTGCTCGCCGACGACCACACGCTCGTCCGGCGGGGGGTGCGGCTCATCCTGGACGCCGAGCCGGACCTGACCGTCGTGGCGGAGGCGGGGGACGGCGCCGAGGCCGTCGAACTGGCCCGGCGCGGCGGCATCGACCTGGCCGTCCTGGACGTCGCCATGCCCCGCGCGACCGGGCTCCAGGCGGCCCGTGAGCTGTCCCGGCGCCTGCCCGACCTGCGCATCCTGATCCTGACGATGTACGACAACGAGCAGTACTTCTTCGAGGCGCTGAAGGCGGGCGCGGGCGGGTTCGTGCTGAAGTCCGCCGCGGACCGGGACCTGGTGGAGGCGTGCCGGGCCGTCGTGCGCGACGAGCCGTTCATCTACCCGGGCGCCGAGCGGGCCCTGGTCCGTTCCTACCTGGACCGGCTGCGCCGCGGCGACGGCGTGCCCGCGCGGCCGATCACCGAGCGCGAGGAGGAGATCCTCAAGCTGGTGGCGGAGGGCCACACCTCGAAGGAGATCGGCGAACTGCTGTTCATCAGCGTCAAGACCGTCGAGCGGCACCGGGCCAACCTGCTCCAGAAGCTCGGCATGCGCGACCGGCTGGAGCTCACCCGCTACGCCATCCGGGCCGGCCTCATCGACCCGTGACCCGGCCGGGAACGGCCGGGTCACGGGGGGAACGATGCCGCGCTACGAGGTGACGCACCCGATGGATCCGACGGGCAGGTTGTTGCCCGTCGAGGTGGCGGTGAAGCCGAACGTCACGCTGCCGTCGGCCGGGATGACGCGGTTGTAGTCCATGTTGCGGACCGTCACCGTGCCGTCCGAGGCGGTGGACAGCGCACCGTTCCAGACACTGCTGATCTTGGTGCCGGTGCCCGGTTTCCAGGCCACGGACCAGCCGCTCTGCGCCGAGGTGCTGTGGTTCATGACCTCGACGGACCCCTGGAAACCGCCGCCCCAGGAGTTCTGCACGCTGTAGACGGCCATGCAGGAACCGGTGTGCGGGTCGGTCGGCGTGGACGTCGGGGTCGAGGTCGGGGTCGATGTGGGAGTGGACGTGGGAGTGGAGGTCGGGGTCGACGTGGGCGTCGGGGTGCTGCCGGAGTTGCGGATGCCGGTGACTTCGCCGTGGCCGCCGTCGAAGACCACGTCGGAGCAGGAGAAGAAGTTCTCCTGGCTGTCGGAGCGCACCCACTGGATGAAGATCATGGCGTCACCGGAACGGCCCGAGGGCAGCTTCATGTCCCAGTAGTAGTGGCCGCCGTCGGCGCCCGGCGAGCCCTGCTGCGGCGGGTTGGTGACGGTCTGGAACAGCTCCAGGTCGTTCCAGGCCAGCGGGGTGGTCGGCGACCAGCCCTGCTTGGTGACGTACACCCGGAAGTCGCCCGGGTGCGCGGCCCAGTTGCTGTACTGCGCCTGGATCGTCCCCCCGCTGGTCAGGTGGGTGCGCGGCCAGTCGGAGCGGGCCGCGTTGTACGCCTTGAAGTCGTACGGCGACTTGTTGCCGGCGCTGCACAGGGTGCCGTCCGGGACGTACCCCGCGCCCTTGCCGCCGGCGTTGGAGTCGAGGACGGCGAACCAGTTGTACAGCGCGGTCGAGCCGCTCTGGGCCAGGGCGTCCTTGCAGGCGGGGTTGGTCGGGTCGAGCGCGCCGTTGCCGGTGCGGGCGTCCAGGTAGCACAGGTAGGTGCGCGAGCCGGGCAGCATCGCCACCCCGTGCGCCTGTGCGCTGGACTCGGACAGTGCGATCAGCCCGAGCGCCGTCAGCAGGGTGGCCAGGGCCGCTGCCAGCGACGCGTAGAGACCGCGTCGGTTCATGTGCCGTTTCACGTGCTGTTCCACGTGCTGTTCTCCTTTCCTTGTCTCACGACGAGGAGTTGTCGAGCTCGGTGGGGGACGTCGAACGGAGAGGATCCGACCGTCGCGGGGCCCGTGGTGCCGGGCCTCGCGCAGGGGCGAACGATGGGAGCCCCGCCCGCCCGGGGAAGGTGCCACCCGGGCGGGCGGGGACGTCAGGTCAGCCGGCCGCGCAGTGCGGGGCCGGGGTGCCCGCCGTGCCGTTCGCCGTGAAGCCGAACGAGACGGTGGCGCCGGGGGAGAGTGAGCCGTTGAAGGCGGCGTTGCGCACGGTCGCCCGGCCCTGGGAGGTGGTCAGCGTGCCGTTCCAGAGGCTGGCGATCGTCGATCCGCCCAGGTCCCAGTCGACCGACCAGCCCGTCAGCGCGGCGGTGCCGGTGTTCTTGACCGTGACCTCCGCCTGGTACCCGCCCTGCCAGGAGGACACGGTGCGGAAGGCGGCGGTGCAGGCGCCGTCCGTGGGCGTCGGGGTCGGCGTGGGAGTGGGAGTGGGGGTCGGGGTCGGATCGGGGTCCGGCTGCGTGCCGCCGTACGTCAGCCCGTACCCGTAGGGGAAGAGCGGGACCTTGCCGTCGCCGTCGTTGACCGGCTCCTGCGCCGCGCTGCTCATCCAGCTCATCGGGAGCTTGCCGGTGGGGGCGTAGGCGCCGAACAGGACGTCGGCGACGCCGGCGCCCTCGGTGCCGGGCAGCCAGGCGGCCAGCAGCGCCTTCCAGTCGGGCAGTTGGGCGGCGACGTCCAGCGGCCGGCCGGACACCAGCACCACGACCACCGGGACGCCGCTCGCCTTCAGCCGGGCCAGGGTCTGCAGGTCCTCCTGGTCCAGGCCCAGGGACCCCGGGCGGTCGCCGCGGCCCTCGGCGTACGGGGTCTCCCCGACGACGGCCACGGCGGCCGTGTACCCGGAGCCGATGCCGTTGCCGTACCGGTCGTAGGTGACCTGGGACGGGTCGGAGACGGCGGCCCGGATGCCCTGGAGGATCGTCGTGCCGTCGGTGACCGCGCCGCTGCGGCCCTGCCAGCCGACGGTCCAGCCGCCGCTCTGGTTGCCGATGTCGTCGGCCGACTTGCCGGCGACGAACAGCCGGGCCGACTTCGGCAGCGGCAGGACGCCGCCGTCGTTCTTCAGCAGCACCTGCGAGGCGCGCACCGCCTGCCGGGCCAGCGAACGGTGCGCGGCCGAACCCACCGTGGCCGTGTACGACCGGTCGGTCAGCGGCTTCTCGAACAGGCCCAGCTGGAACTTCTTGGTGAGGATGCGCCGGTTGGCGTCGTCGATGCGGGCCTGCGGGACGCGGCCCGCGGTGACCTCGCCCCGCAGCAAACTCAGGAACTTCTTGTAGTCGTACGGGACCATCACCATGTCGACACCCGCGTTGACCGCCGTGGCGATCTCCGCGCCGGTGAACCCGGTCTGCCCGTCGAGCTGGTCGACCGCGGCCCAGTCGGAGACGACGAACCCGCCGAAGCCCAGCTCGCCCTTGAGGACGTCGGTCACCAGGTACTTGTTCGCGTGCGACCGCACCCCGTTCCAGCTGCTGTACGACAGCATCACCGCGCCCACCCCGCGGCGCACGGCCTCCTTGAACGGCGGCAGGTGGACGGCCCGCAGTTCGGCCTCGGACACCTGGGTGTCGCCCTGGTCGACGCCCCCGCTGGTGCCGCCGTCACCGATGTAGTGCTTGGCGGTGGCGAGCACGGAGGCGGGGCCCGCGCCCAGCGTCTGTCCCTGCAGTCCGGTGATGAACGTCGTCATGGCGGAGGGCAGTTCGGGGGTCTCGCCGAAGGACTCGTAGGTGCGGCCCCAGCGGTCGTTGCGCGCCACGCACAGGCACGGCGCGAAGTCCCAGTCGATGCCGGTGCCCGACACCTCCTCGGCGACCGCGTGCCCGATGTCCTGGACGAGGGCGGGGTCGCGGGTCGCGCCGAGGCCGATGTTGTGCGGGAAGAGCGTCGCCCCGCGGACCGCGTTGTGGCCGTGCACCGCGTCGATCCCATAGATCATCGGGATCGCGAGCGGCGTGGTCAGGGCGGTGCGCTGCAGGGAGTCGTAGGTGTCGGCCCAGGTCTGCGCGTTGTTGGGGCTGACGGTGGAGTCGCCGCCGGACAGCACCGAGCCGATGCGGTACGTGGCGAGGTCGGACTGCGGGACGAGGGAGTCCTTCTCGATCTGGGTCATCTGGCCGAGCTTGTCGTCGAGCGACATGCGGGCGAGCAGGTCGCCGACGCGATCGGCCACGGGTAAGGACGGGTCCTGGTACGGCAGGGCGGCCGCGGCCCGGGCGGTGGCCGCGGGCTCCGGCGGGGCGGCCCCGGTGCCGGTGGCGATCAGCGCCGTGACACACAGGGCGAGGACGGCCGACGGGCGGCGGCGGGTCAGCAGCGGGCTCATGCGGGTGGGCCTTTCCGGGGCGGGGTCCCAGGGGGCGGTGCCGTGCGGGACCGGGGCCCGCCCGTCCGATCGGCGGCGGCGGACGGGCGGACCTCCGGAGCGGTGCGCCGCGGTGCGGCGCGGTCCTGCGGGGCACGATGCGCGGCGGTGCGGGGCCGCGCGCATCGCACCCGGGTCACGCGGTGGTGCAGGCGGTGCCGTTCAGGGTGAAGCCGGTGGGCTTGGCGAAGGTGCCGCCGTAGGTGCCCTGGAACCCGAAGGACGTCTGGCCGCCGGGCGCGAGCTGGCCGTTGTACGCCAGGTTGCTCGCGGTGACCGAGCCCGAGGACGGCGACACGGTCGCGCCCCACGCGCTGGTGATCTGCTGGCCCGACGGCAGGGCGAACGCCAGCTTCCAGCCGTTGACCTGGGAGGAGCCGGTGTTGGCCACCGTCACGTCGGCGGTGAAGCCGCCCTGCCAGACGTTCGTGCCGTACGTCACCCGGCAGGCCGCGGGGCCGCCGGGGGTGCCCGGGTCGCCGCTGCCGCCGCCGGTGTTGACCGACGAGGAGAACGACGACACCGCGAGGCCCGCGCCGTTCTGCCACGGCTCGAAACCGGCCTGGACGCTGGTCAGGTACCAGTTGTTCTGGGCCAGGCCCCGGGAGACGGCCTGCCGGACGAAGTCCATGACGTCGAACGACCAGCTGCCGATCGCCGACGGGGCGACGAAGGACAGCACGTCGTTGGAGCCGTTGTTGCCGGACCACACCTGCCACTGGCGCCCGGCGACCGTGGCGGTGCCGACCTGCGAGCCGACCGGCTGGATGGAGCCCACCTTGTTGAACCACACCATGATCTCGGTGCGGTTCACACCGTCCTTGCGGGCGGTGGGGTCGAGCCAGATGTCGTAGGCGGCGTCGTACACGGCGTTGCTGACGTACGAGTACGAGATGGACGTGGGCGCACTGGAGATGCTGCTGAGCTGGGCCGGGAGGTTCGTGCCCGGCGAGCAGTTGGTGTAGTGGCAGCCGTTGAAGATCGACGGGTACGACTTCGGGGCGCCGTTCGTGGCCACCGAGCCGTCGGCCTGGGTGACCGTGAAGCCGGAGTCGCCGACGCTGATGCACTGGGTCTCGCTGGTGCCCCAGCGGTTGTTCTGGACGACGTAGCGGCCCTGGACGGTCGTGGAGCCGTACTGCTCGCAGATCGTGGTGGCCGCCTGGGCGGGCGAGGTGGTGGTGAGCAGCGCCGCGAGCACGGCGAGGAAGGTGAGCAGCGCGCCGAACAGGCCACGCGCTCGACGTGCATGGTGCATTGACGGTCGCATTGCGGTCCTCTTCGAAGGGATGGGGGGCCTGCGGGAGCGCTCCCACGATGCATAAATGGGAGCGCTCCCATTCCCTCGGTTCGGTTGGGACTGTAAGGAGTGGCTCATGTCCCTGACAAGACTTCTGACGGCGGTCCGTCGAAGTGACTTCGAAGCCGCAGGTCAGGGGGAGGGGCGGAAAAGGACTGACGGTGGGCGGAGATCGCTTGGGAGCGCTCCCGAAATGTTGCGAACGGGAAGGGGGTCCACTCCGGCGGGTCCCCGAGGCCGCTCAGGTAGGTCCCCGGAGTCGCTCAGGCGGACTCGCGCAGCACCAGTTCCGTCCGGAGGATGACGTGCCGCCAGGCGACGGACGGCTCCTCCATCTCCTCCAGGAGCAGCCGCACCATGGCCCGCCCGATCTCCTCCAGCGGCTGGCGGACCGTCGTCAGCGGCGGCGCGGTCCGCCGGGCCAGCGGGAAGTCGTCGAAGCCGATCACGGCGACGTCCTCCGGCACCCGCCGCCCGGCCGCGCGCAGCGCCTGAAGGGCCCCCGCGGCCGTGGTGTCCGACGCGGCGAGCACCCCGTCGATCTCCGGGTGCCGCTCGATGAGGCGGGCCATCGCCCGGCGCCCGCTCTCCTCGGTGAAGTCGCCCTCGGCGATCCAGGACGGCTTGCCGCCCAGGCCTGCCAGCTCCAGGGCCTCGTGGTAGCCGCGCAGCCGGCACTGGGCGACGTACATGTCGGCCGGCCCGGTGATGGTGGCGATCGCCGTGCGGCCCTGGTCGAGCAGGTGGCCCACCGCGGTGCGGGCCCCGCCGATGTTGTCCGCGTCGACGTAGCTGACGTACTCCTCGGCGGAGCGGCGTCCCAGCAGCACGGTCGGCATCCGCGCCTCGGCGAGCATGTCCGGCAGGGGGTCGTCGGCGTGCACGGACATCAGCAGCACCCCGTCCACCCGCCCCCCGCGCGCGTACTCGAGGAAGCGCAGCCGCTCGGCGTCCGAGCGCACCAGGGTCAGCAGCAGCTGGAGCCCGGTGTCGGCCACGGCGTCCCCGAGCGCGGTGACGATCTCGGAGAAGAAGGGCTCGGCGAACTGCCGCCAGTCCGGCTCGGTCATGACCAGGGCCACGGCGTCGGCCCGCCGTCCGGCCAGCGAGCGGGCCGCGAGGTTGGGCACGTAGCCGAGCTCCGCGATGGCCTGCTGCACGGCGCGCCGCGTGGACTCCTTCACCCCCGCCGCGTTGTTGATGACACGGGAGACGGTGCCCCGCCCCACTCCGGCGCGGGCGGCCACCTCCTCCAGCGTCGGCGTGCCAGGGCGTCGCCTGCCCATGACCACCTCCCCCACGAGATCACCGATCTTACGGCTCGCGCCCCGGCGCGCACACGGGCCCTCCGGCGGCCGGAGGCCCCTGCCCCCTCTGGGGCCGGAGCGCGACCCGCACAGGTCTACCGTCGCCACCGCCGCGGGGCAAAGCGGGCGCTCCGGGGAGCACTGCTACGAGCCTCGCGCGCGTGCCGGTCGGCGGGTGGGGTGGGGGTGGGGCGCTCCGACGAGCCCCGCGTGCGTGGCGCTCGGCGGCCGGGACGGGGCGGCCGGGCGCCGCCGCTCGACGCGGGGGCTCCTTCGGCCCTCGCGCGCGTGCCGACCGGCCGTCGGGATGTCGTCGGCTGGCCGCCGTCGTCCGACCGCGGGCGCTCCTTCGGCTCTCGCGCGCGTGCCGACCGGCCGTCCGGCTGTGGTCGGCTGGCCGCCGTCGTTCGACGCGGGGGCTCCTTCGGCCCGCGCGCGCGTGCCTTCCGGTGGCGGATGAGGCAGGGGCGCTCCGACGAGCCCCCGCGTGCGTGCCGTCCGGTGGCCCGGGCGGGGCCGGCCGGGCGGAGCGGGCGCTCCCGTGAGCCCCGAGCCGGTGCCGTCCGGCGGCCCGGAAGCGGCCGACACGGGCCCCTCCGGGGAGCGCCTACCCTTGTGGCATGACCAGCAGCAGCGACCGGAGCCCCGCAGTGGACATCCCCTCGGCCAAGACGTACGAAGTCCGCACCTACGGGTGCCAGATGAACGTCCACGACTCCGAGCGATTGTCCGGGCTGCTGGAGCAGGCGGGCTACGTGCGCGCCCCCGAGGGCTCCGACGGCGACGCCGACGTGGTCGTCTTCAACACCTGCGCGGTCCGGGAGAACGCCGACAACCGGCTCTACGGCAACCTCGGCCGCCTCGCCCCGCGGAAGGCCTCCCGGCCCGGCATGCAGATCGCGGTCGGCGGCTGCCTCGCGCAGAAGGACCGCGACACCATCGTCAAGAAGGCGCCCTGGGTGGACGTCGTCTTCGGCACGCACAACATCGGCAAGCTGCCGGTCCTGCTGGAGCGCGCCCGCGTCCAGGAGGAGGCGCAGGTCGAGATCGCCGAGTCGCTGGAGGCGTTCCCCTCCACCCTGCCCACCCGGCGCGAGAGCGCCTACGCCGCCTGGGTGTCCATCTCCGTCGGCTGCAACAACACCTGCACCTTCTGCATCGTCCCGGCCCTGCGCGGCAAGGAGAAGGACCGCCGGCCCGGCGACATCCTCGCCGAGGTGGAGGCGCTGGTGGCCGAGGGCGTCAGCGAGATCACGCTGCTCGGCCAGAACGTCAACGCCTACGGCTCCGACATCGGCGACCGCGAGGCGTTCAGCAAGCTGCTGCGCGCCTGCGGGAGCATCGAGGGACTGGAGCGCGTCCGGTTCACCTCCCCGCACCCGCGTGACTTCACCGACGACGTCATCGCGGCCATGGCCGAGACGCCGAACGTCATGCCGCAGCTGCACATGCCGCTGCAGTCCGGCTCGGACACGGTCCTGAAGGCGATGCGCCGCTCGTACCGGCAGGAGCGCTACCTCGGCATCATCGAGAAGGTGCGCGCCGCCATCCCGCACGCGGCGATCACCACCGACATCATCGTGGGCTTCCCCGGCGAGACCGAGGAGGACTTCGAGCAGACGTTGCACGTCGTCCGCGAGGCCCGCTTCGCGCAGGCGTTCACCTTCCAGTACTCCAAGCGCCCCGGCACCCCGGCCGCGACCATGGAGGACCAGATCCCCAAGGAGGTCGTCCAGGCGCGCTACGAGCGTCTCGTCGCCCTCCAGGAGGAGATCTCCTGGGAGGAGAACAAGAAGCAGGTCGGCCGCACCCTGGAGCTGATGGTCGCCGAGGGCGAGGGCCGCAAGGACGGCGCCACCCACCGCCTCTCCGGCCGGGCCCCCGACAACCGGCTGGTCCACTTCACCAAGCCCGAGCAGGACGTCCGCCCCGGCGACGTGGTGACCGTCGCGGTCACCTACGCCGCCCCGCACCACCTCCTCGCCGAGGGCGCCGTGCTCGACGTGCGCCGCACGCGCGCGGGGGACGCCTGGGAGAAGCGCAACGCGGCCGAGGCCGCGAAGCCGAAGGGCGTGCTCCTGGGCCTGCCGAAGATCGGTGTGCCGGAGCCGCTGCCGGTGGCCACCGGCAGCGGGTGTGGTTGCGACTGAGGTCTGGGCATTCGCGGCCGGTCGGTGATCGGGTGGTCGGTGCCGGCTGACGGGGTGGCAGGGGTGTGGCTGCGGCTGGTCGGTGGGCGGGTGGCCGCGGTCGGCTGAGGTGCCGCCGGGCGCGGGTGGGGGGTGAGGCTCCGCCGGGCGCGGGTTGGGGAGTGATGCTGCGCGTGCGGCTGGGGTGCTGAGGCGCCGGAGGCGGGGTCCGGGGTTTGCTTCGACCGCGGGCCGACGGCGAGCCGTGGTCCCTCCCCGGGTTACCCTGCCGATCATGCTTGTCGCCGCCGCCGTATGCCCGTGTCCGCCGCTGCTCGTGCCCGAGGTGGCCGCGGGTGCCGCGCCCGAGCTGGACGGGGCGCGGGCCGCCTGCGTCGACGCGCTCGGCGTTCTGGCCGCCGCCCGGCCCGACCGGCTCGTGGTCGTGGGGCCCGGCGGGGAACCGGGGCACGTGCTGTTCCACGAGGGCTCACCGGGGACGTTCCGGGGCTTCGGGGTCGACCTCGACGTACGACTCGGCGGACCGGGCCCCGCCGGGGCCGACCTGCCCTCCCTGCCGCCGTCGCTGGCCGTGGCCGCGTGGCTGCTCCAGCACGTCGGCTGGGCGCACGCCCCCGTCGAGGCACTGGCCGTCGACCAGCGGCTCCCGCCCGAGCGGTGTCTCGGGATCGGCCGGGAGATCGGCACGCGCGAAGGCCGTGTCGCGCTGCTGGTCATGGGCGACGGCAGCGCGTGCCGCACGCTCAAGGCGCCCGGTTACCTCGACGAGCGCGCCGCCCCCTTCGACACCGAGGCGGCCCGCGCGCTGCGCGAGGCGGACCTCGCGGCCCTGGAGGCGCTCGACGCAGACCTGGCCCACGAACTCAAGGCCTCCGGCCGCGCGCCCTGGCAGGTGCTCGCGGGAGCCGCGGAGGGCGCGCAGGACGCCGGGGGCACGAGGCTGGGCGGGGCACTGCTGTACGACGACGCGCCGTACGGGGTGGGGTACTTGGTCGCGGCCTGGTCGTAGGCGTCGGCCGGCTGTCGCGGGGGTGCGGAGCGGCGGGTATCGAGCGCCGGATGCAAAACGGACGCCTCCGATGCCGAGGGCGCTCGGACGCCGAACGGCGGACGGTCGCGAGCCGGGGCTGCGCGGCCGTCCGCCGTCCGCGCTGCGGTGTGCGGCGGGCGTGCCGGTGCGGCGGGTGTGCTCGTCGTCGTGCGCGTGCTGTCGTTCGCCCTGGTCAGGGAGCCGACGGCGGTGCGCTCGGTGGCGGTGCGCTCGGCGGCGTCGTCGTGCCGTCGTCCTTGTGCGCGAGCCGGTCCATGGCGCCCTTGGCCTTGCCGCTGCCCGTCTGGATCTGGTCGCTGTACTTGCCCTTGGTCCTCTCGTCCACGACCTTCGCGGCCTTGTCGATGCCGTGCGTGATCTTGCCCCCGTGCTGTTGCGCGAGGTCCGAGACCTTGTCCTTGGCCGGGCCGAACTTGGCCTTCAGGTTGTCCATCAGACCCATGGGTCACCTTCCCTGGCTGGGACCGTCACGTGCGGGCGCCCTCGTCGGCCTCGCGGTCGGCCGCCTCGTCGGCGGACTGCTGCCGGGGGATCTCGACCCCGTCCGCGTCCGCGTCCGCCGAGTCGGCTTCCGACACCGTCTCCGCGGCCGACCCTGTCGCTTCCGGCTCCGCCTCGGACGCGTCGGCCGGCGCAGGGGCCTCGGTGGAGACGGACGCGGCAGCGTCGATGGCCGAGCCCGCCTCGGCCCCAACATCGGTAACTGATGCCGCCTCGTCGGCGACCGGCACCGCGACCGCGGTCGGAGCCTCTTCGGAGGCCGGAACCGCACCGCTCGCCGGGACGTCGGCTCCGCTCGGGACGTCACCGTCGGCCGGGGCCTCGTCCGCGACCGGGATCGCCTCGGGGGCCACCTCCTGCGTGACCGCCTCCTCCGTGGTCTTCGACCTCCGAAGAAGTCGCGCAAAAACGCCCATAATCACTCCATACGTTACTCGTGCGGGCGACATCCCGCGTTGCCGTGCGGTCCCGGTCTCCCCTGCTCGGGCGGCGTCGCGAGCCCGGGGAGCGTTCGTCCGCCTCGCCGGGGTGCCGCCCCTGCATCTGGCTGCGGGGAACCTCGCAACGGGGAACGACCCCGCCCGCGTGCCGTCACGTAACTCGTTCGAGGGCGGCCTGCCAGGTTTGGGAGACTGGTCCGGTGAGCAGCGCACCCCCCGCCCCCCGCGTCATCGCCGTCGTCGGACCGACCGCGGCCGGTAAGTCCGATCTGGGCGTTTTCCTGGCCCAACGGCTCGGCGGCGAAGTCGTCAACGCCGACTCCATGCAGTTGTACCGAGGGATGGACATCGGTACCGCCAAGCTGACGCCCGAAGAACGCGGTGACGTGCCGCACCACCTCCTGGACGTCTGGGACGTCACCGTCACGGCCTCCGTCGCCGAGTACCAGCGGCTGGCCCGCGCCCGCATCGACGCGCTGCTCGCCGAGGGCCGCTGGCCGGTCCTGGTGGGCGGCTCGGGGCTCTACGTCCGCGGGGCCGTCGACAACCTGGAGTTCCCCGGCACCGACCCGGAGGTCCGTGCCCGCCTGGAGGAGGAGCTGACGCTGCGCGGCTCCGGCGCGCTGCACGCCCGGCTCGCCGCCGCCGACCCGGAGGCCGCGCGGGCGATCCTGCCCGGCAACGGCCGCCGCATCGTCCGGGCGCTGGAGGTCATCGAGATCACCGGCAAGCCGTTCACCGCCAACCTCCCCGGGCACGACTCGGTCTACGACACCGTGCAGATCGGCGTGGACGTCGCCCGCCCGGAGCTCGACGAGCGCATCGCGCGCCGGGTGGACCGGATGTGGGAGGCGGGTCTCGTGGACGAGGTTTGCGCACTGGAGGCGCAGGGGTTGCGCGAGGGGCGTACGGCCTCGCGCGCGCTCGGCTACCAGCAGGTGCTCGCGGCGCTCGCCGGGGAGTGCACCCTGGAAGAGGCCCGCGCGGAGACCGTCCGTGCCACCAAGCGCTTCGCGCGCCGTCAGGATTCGTGGTTCAGGCGCGATCCGCGGGTGCACTGGTTGAGTGGGGCTGCGGCGGATGTCACAGAACTTCCGCGACGTGCCCTGGCGTTGGTCGAACGACCGGTTACAGCCTGATCACGTCATGGCATCGGGACGCCCAGGCCGCCGTCCGGGCCTCCGGCGCCGTGCCATCATCGAGCTTCGATCGACCAAGTGGAGTCCGAGGTTGGGAGGGCGCGTGGCGATGGAGGCCGGCCCTCGCGACACCGCACAAGGCAGCGAACCGTTCACCGCAGCGTGCGGTGACCGGGAAGCGGACGACGATCACGTGCGCCGGGACGAGGAGCGCATCGACCAGGTCGGTGCCCCCTTCAGCCCCAACGGCGGCTCGCCGGGCCCCCGCGGTGCCGACGGCGACCCGTCGAGCCCGTACGGCGCCGGTGCGGCGCACTCCCAGGAGGGCCCGGGCGCCGCGGACGACCCGCAGGGTGCGGATCCGCTGAGCGCCGATCCGCTGAGCGCCGACCCCTTGGGTGCCGGACCCCTCGGCCCCGACGCGCTCGACGACACGTCCGACGGCGAGGTGACCGACGACGGTCCCGAGCCCGAGGAGATGTTCGCGAGCGGCCCCGAGGTCGAGGTGGAGCTGCGCCCGCAGCGCCGGCTGCGCATCTGGCAGCTCGCCCCGATCGTGGCCTTGGCCGCGACCGGCTCCCTGATGTTCGCCTTCCCGCTCGCCTTCGACTTCGGCGACAGCGGGGCCGTGATCGCCATGCTCGGCCTGCTGATCTGCTCGTGCGCGGCCGGCTGGGGCATGATGGCGGCCCGCCGCGTCGGCTACACCTGGCCCGGCCTGCCCCAGCGGGGCTCCGGACGCCGGCCGGACTGGCGGGTGGTCCTGGCGTACGTCGTGGTCGTCGCCGCGGTGGCCGTCCTGGCCGTCTGGCGCGTGGCCCGACTGCGCTGACGGGCCCGGCTCGCGGTGGGGGTTCCCGCACGCGTGCGTAGACAGGGCCGTATGCGTGGACAGGGCCGTAGGCCCACGCGCGCGTAGGTGCGCACAGTCCCACGCGTGCGTGCGGCGTCTCGGCGACCCGGGCGGACCTGGGGCCGAACGGGACGCTGACCTGGGCGTGAGCCGCTGTCACAGCGACCCCGTACGATCGAGGAATGAGCACGCGGATCGCCTTCCTCAAGGGGCACGGCACCGAGAACGACTTCGTGATCGTCCCGGACCCCGACAACGCCCTCGACCTGCCCCCGGCCGCCGTGGCGGCCCTGTGCGACCGGCGCGCGGGCATCGGCGGGGACGGCCTGCTGCACGTCGTGCGGTCCGCGGCGCACCCCGAGGCACGCGCGATGGCCGCCGAGGCGGAGTGGTTCATGGACTACCGCAACGGCGACGGCTCGATCGCCGAGATGTGCGGCAACGGCGTCCGGGTCTTCGCGCGCTACCTCCAGCACGCCGGGCTCGTCACCGAGGGCGACCTCGCGATCGCCACGCGCGGGGGCGTGAAGTCGGTCCACATCGACAAGGACGGCGACATCACCGTCGGCATGGGCCGGGCCGCCCTGCCGGCCGGCGAGGTCACGGTGAGCGTGGGCGGGCGCAGCTGGCCCGCGCGCAACGTCAACATGGGCAACCCGCACGCCGTCGCGTTCGTCGACGACCTCGCGCACGCCGGCGACCTGCACACCCCGCCGCCCTTCAGCCCGGTCTCCGCCTACCCCGACGGCGTGAACGTCGAGTTCGTCGTCGACCGCGGCCCGCGCCACGTCGCCCTGCGCGTGCACGAGCGCGGCTCCGGCGAGACCCGCTCGTGCGGCACGGGCGCGTGCGCCGTCGCCGTGGCCGCCGCCCGCCGGGACGGGGCCGACCCGACCGCCACGGGCACGCCGGTCACGTACACGGTGGACGTCCCCGGCGGACGCCTGGTGATCACCGAGCGCCCGGACGGCGAGATCGAGATGACCGGCCCTGCCGTGATCGTCGCCGAGGGCGAGATCGACGCGGAGTGGCTGGAAAGCGCCCTGCGCTGACGGCAGTTGGGCTGCGATTCACAGGTCCGGCAGGGCATGCACGGCCGGTATGTGGCCTCCGGGGCGGCAGGCGCCCTGGTGCCGAAGGCGACCCCCTGTACCTGTGGCGCGAAAACGTAAACCTCCTTTGCCTCGCTCGAATGGGTGATCCGTTTCACGCTCGGCGAGAGGCGGTCGGTCGGGCGTGATGAGGTCGGTAGCATCAAGCACCGGCCTGGACGGGGGATCTACGCCAGTGCCCCGAGCCGTGTCCGCATGGGGCACCCCGTCAGCCGGTCGACGCAGCCGGAGGTGCCCCATGAGTGCGGAGGCCACGAACCCCGCGACCCCAGGCCCGGTAGCGCCCGCGGTGGCCCGCAGGCGCAGCCGCCCCCGGATCGACCTGCGCAGGCTGGGCCGCGCCGCGCTCCTCGGACCCGCCTCGCGCGACCGGCTGCCCGACGCCATCGGCCACGTCGTCGAGGCCCACCGCGCCCACCACCCCGACGCGGACCTCGAGATCCTGCGCCGCGCCTACGTCCTCGCGGAGTCCTCGCACCGCGGCCAGATGCGCAAGAGCGGCGAGCCGTACATCACCCACCCGCTCGCCGTGACCCTGATCCTCGCCGAACTCGGCGCCGAGACCACGACGTTGACCGCGTCGCTCCTCCACGACACCGTCGAGGACACCGAGGTGACGCTCGACCAGGTCGGCGAGCAGTTCGGCGAGGAGGTGCGCTACCTCGTCGACGGCGTCACCAAGCTGGAGAAGGTCGACTACGGCACCGCCGCCGAACCCGAGACCTTCCGCAAGATGCTCGTCGCCACCGGCAACGACGTCCGCGTGATGTCGATCAAACTCGCCGACCGGCTGCACAACATGCGCACCCTCGGCGTGATGCGCCCCGAGAAGCAGGCCCGCATCGCCAAGGTCACCCGCGACGTCCTGATCCCGCTCGCCGAACGCCTCGGCGTCCAGGCCCTCAAGAGCGAACTGGAGGACCTTGTCTTCGCGATCCTCCACCCCGAGGAGTACGCGCGCACCCGGGAGATGATCGCCGCCAACGCCTCCCGCCCGGACGATCCGCTCGCCGAGTTCTGCGACGCCATCCGCGTGGTGCTGCGCGAGGCCGACATCCCGGCCGAAGTCCTCGTCCGGCCGCGGCACTTCGTCTCCGTCCACCGGGTCTCCCGCAAGCGCGGGGACCTGCGCGGCGCCGACTTCGGGCGCATCCTGGTGCTGGTGAACGAGGACGCCGACTGTTACGCCGTCCTGGGCGAGCTGCACACCTGTCTGACGCCGGTCGTCTCGGAGTTCAAGGACTTCATCGCCGTCCCCAAGTTCAACCTGTACCAGTCGCTGCACACCGCCGTCGCCCGCGGGGACGGTCAGGTCGCCGAAGTCCTCATCCGCACCCACCAGATGCACAAGGTGGCCGAGGCGGGCGTCGTCGCCCTGGGCAACCCGTACACCGCTCCGGCGGACCCCTCCGCCGCTCCGGCCGAGGAGCAGGCCACGGCCGACGGCGAGCGCGTCGACCCGACCCGCCCCGGCTGGCTCTCCCGGCTCCTCGACTGGCAGCGGGCCGCGCCGGACCCCGACACCTTCTGGTCCACCCTGCGCGAGGACCTCGCCCAGGACCGCGAGATCACCGTCTTCCGCCCCGACGGCGGCACGCTCGGCCTCCCCGAGGGCGCCACCTGCGTCGACGCCGCCTACGCGCAGTACGGCGAGGACGCGCACGCGTGCATCGGCGCGCGCGTCAACGGCCGCCTCGCGACCCTGAGCACCGTGCTGCGGGACGGCGACACCGTCCAGCTCCTCATGGGCCAGGACCCCGCCTCCGAGCCCTCCCGGGAGTGGCTGGAGCACGCCCACACCCCGGCCGCCCGCATCGCCATCCAGCGCTGGCTGACCGCGCACCCGACGTCGGCGACGGACCTGGAGACGGGCGACCGGGAGACCGCGGACGACCGCGCGACGGGTGCGGGGGACGACGCGGAGGGCGTCGCAGCGCACCGGGGCCCCGGGTCCGCCGTACGGACTCCCGCAGCGGAGGGCGGTGCCGGAGCGGCCGTACGCTCCTCGGACGAGGCTCCCGCGCCGCGCCCCGGCGACGGCGTCACCGTCGTCGGCCGGCCCGAGGCGAGCGCGCGGCTCGCCGGCTGCTGTACGCCCGTGCCCTCCGACGAGGTCATCGGCTTCGCCGTGCGCGGTGGAGTGGTGACCGTGCACCGCGTCGAGTGCGCCGGGGTGGCGCGGATGAGGGACGGGGGGCGCGCGGAGGTCGACGTGCGCTGGGGGGACACCACGGAGTGCCGGGTCACACTGTTCGCCGAGTCGTTCGGCCGACCGCACCTGCTGGCCGACCTGACCGAGGCGATCGCCTCGGAGGGCGCCGAGATCGTCTCCGCCACCGTCGAACCGCCCGCCCAGCAGCGCGTCCGCCACACCTACACCCTCCAACTCCCGGACGCCTCCCACCTGCCCACCCTGATGCGTGCGATGCGGAACGTGGCCGGGGTGTACGACGTGGGGCGCGCGCAGCACCAGGTATCGGCGTGACCGGCGGCCTCATCCCTCAGCTCCGTCGGCTCCGTCAGTTCCGTCGGCTCCTTCGGACCGAGCGGGGCCGCGTCGGTCCGTGACCGGTGAACCCCACGCGCGCGTGAGCGACCCGTTCGGGTGGGACGGGTGCGCGCCGTCGCCGTCGGGCGGTCGGACGCTGGTAGCGGTGGTGCATGCCGCTCACCCTCCGCGCCTCCCGGTTCCGTAGGTCCTCCGCCGCCGCCTCCCCGCCCGACACCGCCCCAGCGCCCGCCGCCGACGGCCCACCCCGCGCGCGGGACGCCCGCCGGGGCCGAACGGCAGCGCGCCGGCGCCGGGCCAGGGCCGCGCTGCTCGCCGGCACCGCGTCCGCCGTCTCCTTCGCCCTGCTCGCGGCGAGCGCCCCCGCAGCCCCGCTGGGCCTGGGCGACCGCCTCTTCCCGTACCTGGGCAACCCGGGGTACGACGTGGCGGCGTACGACCTGGCCTTCACCTACTCGGGCGACAACAGCGAACCGCTGCAGGCGGTCACCACGATCGCCGCCCGGACGACGGCCTCCCTGGACCGCGTGAACCTCGACTTCACCCACGGCACCGTCCGCTCCGTCGAGGTCGACGGTCGGCCGGCCGACTTCACCGAGGCCGGCGACGACCTGGTCGTCACCCCCGAACGCCCCCTGCCCCGGGGCAGCTGGACGCGGATCACCGTGCGGCACACCAGCGACCCCACCCCCGCGCCCGACCGCGACGGCGGCTGGGTGCGCACCTCGGACGGCCTGGCGATGGCCAACCAGGCGGACGCCGCCCACCTGGTGTTCCCGTGCAACGACCACCCCTCCGACAAGGCGATGTTCACCATCCGGATCACCGCCCCGGACGACTACACCGCCGTCGCCAACGGCCTGCCCACCGGCGTCGACCGCGGGGACGGCTCGACCACCTGGACGTACCGGACCCAGCACCCCATGGCCACCGAGCTCGCCCAGGTGTCCATCGGCCACTCCACGGTCGTGCACCGCGAGGGTCCGCGCGGACTGCCCGTGCGGGACGTCGTGCCGACCCGGTACCGCGACGCGCTGGAGCCGTGGCTGAAGAAGACCCCGGACCAGATCGCCTGGATGGAGGGCAAGGTCGGCGCCTACCCCTTCGAGACGTACGGGCTGCTCCTCGCCGACGCCTCCACCGGCTACGAGCTGGAGACGCAGACCCTGTCCCTCTTCGAGCGCGAGGTGTTCACGAACCCCGCCTACCCGGCCTGGTACGTCGAGTCGATCATGGTGCACGAGCTGTCCCACCAGTGGTTCGGCGACAGCGTCAGCCCGCGCACCTGGTCCGACCTGTGGCTCAACGAGGGACACGCCACCTGGTACGAGTCCCTGTACGCGCAGGAGAAGGGCGACCGGCCGATGGAGGCGCGGATGAAGGCCGCGTACGGCGCCTCCGACCGCTGGCGCGCCTCCGGCGGGCCGCCCGCCGCCCCGAAGCCGCCCAAGCCGGGCCAGAAGATCGGCATCTTCCGTGCGAACGTCTACGACGGTGCCGCGCTCGTCCTGTACGCCCTGCGCCAGGAGATCGGCGAACGTGCGTTCGAGCAGCTGGAACGGGCCTGGGTGCAGCGGAACCAGGACGCCACCGCGGGCACCGCCGACTTCACGGCGCTGGCCGCCCGCGTCTCCGGCCGTGACCTCGACGGCTTCTTCCGCGGCTGGCTGTACGGCGACAAGACCCCGCCGATGCCCGGCCACCCGGACTGGAAGGCCACGGCGCAGGCCGCGTCGGACGAACAGAAGGCCGCCGCGGAGCCCATGGTGCACGGCGACCGGAAGGCTGCGGCGTCCGTTGAATAAGGCGGTGACGAGACGGGCCGTACCGTGCGACCATCGTCCGGTCGGCGCGCCACCGGACAGGGGCGGGACACGGGAATCTCCCGGGGTACTCGCGCGTTGTCACCAGTGAACGCCACAGGCATCCCCATCGACGTAAGGATCCAATGACCTCCTCTTCTTCCCCTTCCCAGGACACCAAGCGTTTCGCGCACGCCTACCCCGAAGGCCTCCGGGCCGATGCCCTGATGGAAGAGGACGTCGCCTGGAGCCACGAGATCGACGGAGAGCGCGACGGCGACCAGTTCGACCGCTCCGAGCGCGCGGCCCTGCGCCGCGTGGCGGGCCTCTCCACCGAGCTCGAGGACGTCACCGAGGTCGAGTACCGGCAGCTCCGTCTGGAGCGGGTCGTGCTCGTCGGCGTCTGGACGTCGGGGACGGTGCAGGACGCGGACAACTCGCTCGCCGAGCTCGCCGCCCTCGCGGAGACGGCCGGCGCCCTCGTGCTCGACGGCGTGATCCAGCGCCGCGACAAGCCCGACGCCGCCACCTACATCGGCTCCGGCAAGGCCGGTGAGCTGCGCGACATCGTGCTGGAGACCGGCGCGGACACCGTCATCTGCGACGGCGAGCTCAGCCCGGGCCAGCTCATCCACCTCGAGGACGTCGTCAAGGTCAAGGTCATCGACCGTACGGCCCTGATCCTCGACATCTTCGCCCAGCACGCCAAGTCCCGTGAGGGCAAGGCGCAGGTCGCGCTCGCGCAGATGCAGTACATGCTGCCGCGCCTGCGCGGCTGGGGTCAGTCGCTGTCCCGGCAGATGGGCGGCGGCAAGGGCGGCGGCCTCGCCACCCGTGGTCCCGGTGAGACCAAGATCGAGACGGACCGGCGACGGATCCGCGAGAAGATGGCGAAGATGCGCCGGGAGATCGCGGAGATGAAGACCGGCCGTGACGTCCAGCGCCAGGTGCGCCGGCGCAACAAGGTGCCGTCCGTCGCCATCGCGGGCTACACCAACGCCGGCAAGTCGTCCCTGCTCAACCGCCTCACGGGCGCGGGCGTCCTGGTCGAGAACGCCCTGTTCGCGACCCTGGACCCCACCGTCCGCCGGGCGGAGACCCCGAGCGGCCGGTTGTACACCCTGGCCGACACCGTCGGCTTCGTGCGCCACCTGCCGCACCACCTGGTCGAGGCGTTCCGCTCCACCATGGAGGAGGTCGGCGACGCCGACCTGATCCTGCACGTGGTGGACGGCTCGCACCCGAACCCGGAGGAACAGCTGCTGGCCGTGCGCGAGGTGATCCGGGACGTCGGCGCCACCGGCGTGCCCGAGATCGTCGTGATCAACAAGGCCGACGCGGCCGACCCGCTGACGCTCCAGCGACTGCTGCGGGTCGAGAAGCGCTCCATCGCCGTCTCCGCCCGCACCGGTCAGGGCATCGCCGAACTGCTCGGGCTGATCGACAACGAACTGCCCAGGCCGTCCGTCGAGATCGAGGCGCTCGTGCCGTACACCCACGGCAAGCTGGTCGCCCGTGCCCACACCGAGGGCGAGGTGATCTCCGAGGAGCACACGGCGGAGGGCACCCTGCTCAAGGCGCGGGTCCACGAGGAACTGGCCGCGGACCTCGCACCGTACGTACCGGCGCAGGCACGCTGACACCTGCGCCCGGCACGCGCACCGCGCAGACGCCGGAACGAAGGCCCGCCCCCTGCTCCTTCGCAGGGGGCGGGCCTTCGCGCGTGCGGGGTCACCGTCCGCCGTACGTCCTGCTCATGTTCCGGTAGATCGCCTCGGCCTCCGCGCCGAGCTGCGGGCCCGCCAGCCAGGTGTTGTCGGACGGGCCGATCGAGGTGTTGGACACCAGCTTCGTCCTGCCGCCCACCACCCGGAACCAACCGCCGCCCGACGAACCCCCGGTCATCGTGCAGCCGATCCGGTACATCGTCGGCAGGGCCGGGCTCAGCGACAGCCGGCCGGGCCGGTCGAGGCACTTGAACATCTTCAGCCCGTTGTACGGCGGCGCCGCCGGGTAACCCCAGGCACCCATCGAGGCCACCTCGCTCGCGGACGGCGCCGAGAAGTCGACGTCCAGCGCCCCGCCGACGGTCTCCTCCAGCGACTTCGAGCCCTGCTCCGGCGTGACGTGCAGCACCGCGTAGTCGTACGCCGCCCCCGCACCGCCCGTCTCCGAGCCCCCGGCGATCCACTCCTTCGACGTGGAGGCCCAGTCGGCCCACCAGTTGCCGTAGGGCGCGATCTCCGCGGAGGTGGCGTCCCTCAGCTGCTCCTCGGACTCACCGAGGTCGTTGTAGGCGGGCACGAAGGCGATGTTGCGGTACCAGCCGCCGCCCGACCCCGCGTGCACGCAGTGGCCGGCCGTCCACACGAGGTCGGACTTGCCCGGGTGGTTCACGTCCTTGATCACCGTGCCGGAGCAGACCATCGACCCCTCGGGCGAGTCGAAGAAGACCTTGCCGACCGGGGCCGCGTTCTCGTGGTACGGCGTCTTCTCGGCCACCGCCTCGACGGGCTCGGGCGCGGGATCGCTCACGCCCTGGTCGGCGGCGGCGTCCTTGGCCGTGACCGTTTTGTCGGCCTCCTTCGCCGACTTCATCCGCTCCGGCTTCCACAGGCCCTCGATCATCGGGTTGACGAAGTCCTTGGCCGCGCTGAGCCACTTGTCCTTGCCCCAGTCCCGCCAGCCGCCCTCGGCCCAGTCGTCCACGTCGATGCCGTGGCGCTTGAGCTTGTCGGCGACGCCGGCGGGGAGGCGGACCTTGCCGTCGCCGCTGTCACCGCCACCGCCCGTGACGGTCGCAGTCGCGGTGGCACCGGAGCCGGACCCACCGGCCGTGTCGTCGTCCCCGCCGCCGCAGGCGGTCGCGGTGAGCGCCAGGGCCGCGACGAGCCCGGTCGCGGCGACCAGGGTGCGACTGGGACTGCGAGGCGTACGTGTGGAGTGCATGGTGCGGAAACCCCCGTGAGAAAGGAACGTGTATGGACGCGGGCGCAGCCCGCTTGCGAACGCCGGGTGCCGCGACGGGCTCAGCGCGACGTCACCGACCGGCGAACTTCTTGCTCACCGAGTCATATACGCCCTTGGCGACCGCACCCAGCCGCGGCCCCGCGAGCCAGCCCGAACGGACCGGGCCGATGGAGGTGTTGGACACCAGCGCCGGCTTGCCGTCCGAGCCGGTCTCCACCCAGCCGCCCCCGGACGAACCACCGGTCATCGTGCAGCCGATGCGGTACATCGTCGGGTCCGAGGCACCCAGCGACAGCCGCCCCGGCTTGTCCTTGCACTGGTAGAGCTTCTGCCCGTCGTACGGCGCACCCGCCGGGTAGCCGGTCGCCGTGAGGTTCCGCACCTTCGGCACGGCCGGCGCGTCGAAGTCCACCGGCAGGGCCGAACCGACCGTCTCCTCCAGCGACTTCCCCGAACCGCCGTCCTCGGGCGTCACATGGATCACCGCGAAGTCGTACGGCGCGCCGTCGCCGCCGGTCTGGCCACCCTGCGCGATCCACTGGTCCGAGGTCCGCGCCCAGTCGCCCCACCAGACGCCGTACGGGGCCACCTGCTCCCTGGTCGCGGTCTGCAACGCCGAGGTCGACAGCCCCGCGTCGTTGTACGACGGCACGAACGCGATGTTGCGGTACCAGCCGCCCTTCTTGCCAGCGTGCACACAGTGACCCGCGGTCCACACGAGGTTGGACTTGCCCGGGTGCGCCGGGTCCTTCACCACCGTCGCGGAGCAGACCATCGTGCCCTCGGGGGAGTCGAAGAACACCTTGCCCGCCTCGGCCGCGTTGGCGTGGTAGGTCGTCGGCACGGCCTGCGCGTCCACCGGGTCCGGCGTCGGGTCGGTCACGCCCTGGTCGGCCGAGAGGTCACCGCTGTCCACGCCCCGGTCGGGGTCCTCGGCGTCCCGCATCCGGTTCGGGTCCCACAGCCCCTCGATGATCGGGTTGACGAAGTCCTTCGCCTCGCGCAGCCAGTCGTCCCGGTCCCAGTTCTTCCAGGCCCCGTTCTTCCACTTGTCGAGGTCGATCCCGTGCTCCTTGAGCCGGTTCTTGAGGTCGTCCGGGATCTTGATCTTCCCGTGGCCGCCCCCGGTGGCCGAGGCGGACGCGGAGGACTGCCCGGACGCGTCGGTGTCGTCCCCGCCGCACGCCGTCGCGGTGAGCGCGAGCGCCGAGGCGAGGGCGACGGCCGACAGGGTGGGGAGGCTTCGGCGGCGCGTGCTCCCGCCTCGACGAGCGGTGAACGACGGCCGTATCGGTCGCATGGTCTTACTCCCCCTGAGGTGGACGAACTGGACACCGTGGCCCGGACAACCGGCTGAACTCACGGTGCCTGCATGCCGGGTTCAGACGCTTCTCACAGCCCTGTGGAACGGCATCACACAATATGCCGTCCGCATGGGGGACTTCCGACGGTACGGCAACGGTTTCGCTACGGGCGCTCTGACCTGCCGTTTCGTCAACTGGCCAGAAGGTCGGGAAGCCAGAGGGCCGGGAGGTCGAGGGACTGGGAGGCCGGGAGGCCGGGAGGGGGCGGGGCGGGGGCATACGGGCGGGCGGTGGATCGGGTGGGGGCGCACGGCCGACCGTACTGCTCCCACCGCCACGAGGATGTCGGCGAGAGACCGTAACCCGTGAGACCGACCGGGGTTGGTAGCGGTGAGGAGCCGGATGCCTGCGGGCGGGCTCCGCGCGGAAGACCAGCGGGAGTTCAGCAGGACACCAGCGGAAGGGCGGAGCGGCGCCGACGGGCCGGGCCACGTCACACCGGAGCGGACCGCAGCGCGACGCCGACCGCCACGGGCAGGAGGGCCGAGCACCGGCCGCCCCCGTGACCGGCAGAACACCGGACGCCGACGGACCGGCCGTGTGCCCGCCCGGGTCCCGCCGGCCCCCACCCGGCACTCCGCGACGACCGAACTCACCCCTGGACAGCGGGAGGACTGCGAGCCGTGGCCGTGACCGAATCTGTGTCCGGAGATACCGCCGGAGGGACCGCCGCAGGAGCAGCCGGGGGGACCGACGGAGGGACGGCCGGAGGGACGACCGAAGGACGAGAGCCGACCGGTGCCGGAACCGGCGCGTTCCTCGGCGGCGCCCGGGAGAGCGGGCGTGCGGACCGGCTTGAGGACGGACGTGTGGAGCGGCCCGAGGGCGGACGTGTGGACGGGCGTACGGACGGGTCCGAGGGCGGGCTCGCGGGAGCGCGCCCCGCTCACGAGGGGATCCTGCGGCGTCAGGCGGCACGCGAGTCGTCCGCCCGCACCTACGCGCGCGCCCTGCCCATCGTGCCCGTGCGCGCTCGCGGACTGACCATCGAGGGAGCGGACGGCCGCCGCTACCTCGACTGCCTCTCCGGCGCCGGCGCCCTCGCACTCGGCCACAACCACCCCGTCGTCCTGGAGGCCGTCCGAGCCGTCCTCGACTCCGGCGCGCCCCTGCACGCCCTCGACCTCGCCACTCCCGTCAAGGACGCCTTCGTCACGGAGCTGTTCCACACGTTGCCGCCCGGGCTCGCCGACCACGCACGCGTGCAGTTCTGCGGCCCCGCCGGCACGGACGCCGTGGAGGCCGCCCTCAAACTCGTCCGCACGGCGACGGGCCGCACGGGCGTCCTCGCCTTCACCGGCGCCTACCACGGCATGACGGCCGCCGCCCAGGACGCCTCCGGCCACGCCACCGACGTTCGCGTCACCCGCCTCCCGTACCCGTACGACTACCGCTGTCCCTTCGGCATCGGAGGCGAGGCCGGAGCCGAACTCGCCGCCCGCTGGACGGAGCACCTCCTCGACGACCCCCGCTCCGGCGTGCCCACGCCTGCGGGGATGATCCTCGAACCCGTCCAGGGCGAGGGCGGGGTGATCCCGGCACCGGACGCCTGGCTCCGCCGCATGCGGCAGATCACGGCCGACCACTCGATCCCGCTGATCGCCGACGAGATCCAGACCGGCGTCGGCCGCACCGGCGCCTTCTGGGCCGTCGAGCACAGTGGCATCACCCCCGACGTGATGGTCCTGTCCAAGGCCATCGGCGGCAGCCTCCCGCTGGCCGTCGTCGTCTACCGCGACGACCTCGACGTCTGGGAACCCGGCACCCACGCCGGAACCTTCCGCGGCAACCAACTGGCCATGGCCGCCGGCACCGCCACCCTGGCCTACGTCCGCCGGCACCGCCTCGCGGACCACGCCGCCAGCCTGGGCACCCGCATGCTGACCCAGCTCCGCACGCTCGCCGACCGCTTCCCCTGCATCGGGGACGTACGGGGACGGGGCCTGATGATCGGACTGGAGGTGGTCGACCCGGAACGCGAGGACGCGGATCGGGAGCCGCGGGGCTGCGAGGGCCCGCATGGGGAACGCCGTCGTCCGGAACGGTCGGCTGAGGGTCCTGACGCAGCGCAACCGCAGGTTCCGCGTGACGAAGCGGACGTGTCGGCGAACCGATCGACCACCCACGCCCCTGCTCCCCGTGCTCCTCGCCCCGCCGCGCCCGGCCTCGCGGCAGCCATCCGGGGGGAGTGCCTGAAGAGAGGCCTGATCGTCGAACTCGGCGGCCGCCACGCCTCGGTCGTACGCCTGCTCCCGCCCCTGACGATCACCGACGAACAGGCCACCGCCGTGCTCGACCGCTTGGCCGACGCGGTGGAGGCGGTGGCCCGGGGCACAGCCGACGGCCCCGGCCGGCCGCACCCCTGATCCGCGCTCGTCCCACGTTCCTCGTGCAGCTCCCGCACCAGCCGACCGCCCCGCCCTGCAAGGACCTCCGTTGACCGTCCCTTCCTCACCCGCTGCCCCCTGCGCCGTGGACCAGCCCGCCACCGCAGCCCCCACGCCCCGGCCATCGGGAGAACGCGTCCGCCCAGTCGGTTCCCCGCGCCGCGCCGAGGCCCCGCCCTTGGCGAAACGGCCTCGCACGGCCCCGGAGCCCGACCTCTTGGACCACCCCGACCCGCACACCGCGGCCCAGACGGCCGCCACCGAAAACCTGCTGCGCTGCTGGGTGCGCGAAACGAACCTCCCCGCCCCCCTCACCAACGTCCTCCGCATCCCTCTCCCCGCTTCTGGCACTGCCCTGCTCGTCCCTGTCCGCTACTGGTCCCCAACCGGCTGGCACCGCTTCGGCCCCCCTCGCCTCGCCAAAGCCCCCTTGGCCTGCCCACCCGCCGACCCGGCCACGGTGGCGGCACTCCTCGCCCGGGAGTCCGCTGAGGAGTCCCTCCGGGCTCAAGGCGAAGCCGGCGACACCGGCACCACGACAGCTCCGCCCGTCGACCACAGCGACGCCCCCTCCTCCACCCATGGCGTCGACCTCGTCGCGCGCGTCGCCGACTCCGCACGTCGCACCGCGACCTTCATCGCCGACCGCAGGGAACACCCCGCCGACGAGGCGGACTTGTTCCTCGCAGCCGAGCAGGCCCTGCTGCTCGGCCACCCGATGCACCCGACCCCGAAGAGCCGCGAAGGCCTGTCCGATACCGAAGCCCGGCTGTACTCACCCGAGTTGCGTGGCTCCTTCCCCCTGCACTGGCTCGCCGTCGCTCCCTCCGTCCTCGCTTCCGACTCCGCCTGGACCGAACGCGGCCGCCCTGTCCCCGCCCCACTGCTGACCGCCCGCCTGGCCGGTGCCGAGCTGTCGCTGCCCGATGGCTGGGCGGCCCTGCCGCTGCACCCCTGGCAGCTGCGCGAGGCCCGGCACCGCGGTGAAGTAGCCGCCCTCTTCGACGCCGGTCTCCTCCGCGACCTCGGCTCGTACGGCCCGCCGTGGCACCCCACCTCCTCCGTCCGTACCGTTCACCGTTCCGGCGCAGCCGCCATGCTCAAGCTGTCGCTGGCGCTGCGCATCACCAACTCCCGACGCGAGAACCTCCGCAAGGAACTGCACCGCGGCGTCGAGGTCCAACGCCTGCTGCGCACCGGCCTCGCCCAGCAGTGGCACGCCGAACACCCGGACTTCGACATCGTCCGCGACCCCGCCTGGCTGGCCGTCGACACCCCGGACGGGACCCCGGTGACCGGCCTCGACGTGGTGATCCGGCACAACCCGTTCGCCCCGACCGACGACGTCTCCTGCATCGCGGGCCTGGTCTCACCTTGCCCTCGCTCTCACCCCCAAGCCGCAGCGTCCGTGACCCGCTCCCGGCTCGCCGCCGTCGTCAGTGGTCTCGCCGCCCGCACCGGACGCCCTGTCGGAGCCGTCGCCGCCGAGTGGTTCCTGCGCTACCTCCGCCACGTCGTCCGGCCGGTTCTCTGGCTGGACGGTGAGGCGGGGGTGGCCCTGGAGGCCCACCAGCAGAACACCCTCTTGCTGCTCGACCAGGACGGGTGGCCCGCCGGCGCCCGCTACCGCGACAACCAGGGCTACTACTTCCGCGCCTCGCGCCACGCGGAACTGGACGCCCGACTGCCCGGTATCGGTGAGCGGAGCGACACCTTCGTCTCCGACGAGGTAACCGACGAGCGCTTCGCCTACTACCTCGGCATCAACAACGTGTTCGGCCTCATCGGCGCGTTCGGCTCCCAGCGCCTGGCCGACGAACGCCTGGTGCTCGCCGCCCTGCGCCGCTTCCTCCAGGAAGCCGCCTCCGGCCCTCACCGGATGCGCAGCGCGCTGCCCGCCCGGCTGCTCGACTCACCCGTCCTGCGTTGCAAGGCCAACCTGCTCACCCGGCTGCACGGCCTCGACGAACTCGTCGGCCCCGTGGACACCCAGTCCGTCTACGTCACCATCGCCAACCCCCTCCATTCCTGAGCCTCATCCCTGGGTCTTGAGCGCCCTTCCGGACCCACGCCCGAGAGGAGCGTCCCGTGCCCCCCACCGACACCGGCGCCGATGTCCGTACCGCTCCCGTCGCCGGCCTCGGCACCGCCACGGACAACGAGGAGACCCTGGAGTTGCGCCTTCCAGTGGGCTTCCTCAACACCGTTGCGGATGTGCAGAGTTCGGCTGCCCGCCGGGCGTCCTTCGCGGAGGACCTGCTCGACCACATCGACACCTGGGCTACGGCCGCCACCCCTGTCGGTGCGTTTCGACTGGTCCCCGTAGACGTCGACCGTGACCTTCCCCTCGTCACCCGGTGGATGAACGACCCCTCCGTCGCGGCCTACTGGGACCTGGCGGGCCCCGGCGCGGTGACCGAGGAGCACCTGCGTCGCCAACGGGCGGGCGACGGACGCAGCGTGCCGTGCCTGGGCGTGCTGGAGGGCACGCCGATGAGCTACTGGGAGATCTACCGGGCCGACCTCGACCCGCTGGCCCGGCACTATCCAGCCCGGCCCCACGACACTGGTATCCACCTGCTGATCGGTGGCGCAACCGATCGCGGGCGCGGTCTGGGTGGTGTGCTCCTCAGGTCCGTGGCCGATCTGGTGCTCGACCGGCGACCTGCCTGTGCCCGCGTCGTAGCGGAACCCGACCTGCGCAACATCCCGTCCATCGCCGCCTTCCTGACCGCCGGTTTCCGATACGCCGCCGAGCTCGAACTGCCGACCAAGCGAGCCGCTCTGCTGATCAGAGACCGGTCCCTACGTCACCCGTTGTGACACTCGGAAGAAGTGTCGTCACTCTCCGCAACGAACGGTCCGGTGGCCCGGTTCCCGGTGCCACCCGATATTTCGAAGTCCACGGCCGGCCACCCGGCCCTACGGCTTCCCGCCCTCTCTCTCCGGCGCCTCACCGCGCACCTCCCCCCAACCACTCCTTGCACCTCCACCCCGTCCCTCCCACAAGAAGCCCAAGGTCTTGATCCCATCGCCCCTCACCTCGTCGACCCCTCGTTTGTCAGTCCCGCGCCGTAGGGTGGTCGCGCTATGACGAAGCCCTCTCTCCCCGAACTCCTGCACGCCGCCGTCACCGCCGTCGGCGGTACGGAGCGTCCCGGCCAGGTGGCCATGGCCGAAGCGGTCGCGGAAGCGATCGACGACGGCACCCACCTGCTCGTCCAGGCCGGCACCGGCACCGGTAAATCGCTGGGCTACCTGGTGCCCGCGCTCGCCCACGGCGAGCGGGTCGTCGTAGCGACCGCCACGCTGGCCCTCCAGCGCCAGCTGGTCGAGCGGGACCTGCCGCGCACGGTGGAGGCGCTGCACCCCCTGCTGCGCCGCCGTCCCGAGTTCGCGATGCTGAAGGGCCGGTCGAACTACCTCTGCCTGCACCGGTTGCACGAAGGGGTGCCGCAGGACGAGGAGGAGGGGCTGTTCGACCAGTTCGAGGCGGCCGCCCCCACGAGCAAGCTGGGCCAGGACCTGCTGCGGCTGCGTGAATGGGCCGACGACACGGAGACCGGTGACCGCGACGGCTTGACGCCCGGCGTCTCCGACCGCGCCTGGTCACAGGTGTCGGTGTCTTCGCGCGAGTGCCTGGGCGCCTCCAAGTGCGCGTACGGCGCCGAGTGCTTCGCCGAGATGGCGCGTGAGCGGGCCAAGCTCGCCGAGGTCGTCGTCACCAACCACGCCCTGCTGGCGATCGACGCGATCGAGGGCGCGCCGGTCCTCCCGCAGCACGAGGTGCTGATCGTCGACGAGGCCCACGAGCTGGTCTCCCGGGTCACCGGGGTGGCGACCGGGGAGCTGACCCCCGGGCAGGTCAACCGCGCGGTGCGGCGCGCCGCGAAACTCGTCAACGAGAAGGCGGCCGATCAGCTGCAGACCGCCGCCGAGGGGTTCGAGCGGGTCATGGAGCTGGCCCTGCCGGGCCGTCTCGAGGAGATCCCGGAGGACCTCGGTTACGCGCTGATGGCGCTGCGCGACGCCGCCCGGACGGTCATCACCGCGATCGGCGGCACCCGCGACAAGTCCGTCCAGGACGAGGACGCGGTCCGCAAGCAGGCACTGGCGTCCGTGGAGTCGGTGCACGACGTGGCGGAACGGGTCGTGAACGGCTCCGAGTGGGACGTCGTCTGGTACGAGCGCCACGACCGGTTCGGCGCGTCCCTGCGGGTTGCCCCGATGTCCGTCTCCGGGCTGCTGCGGGAGAAGCTCTTCTCCGACCGCTCGGTGATCCTGGCCTCCGCGACCCTGAAGCTGGGCGGCGACTTCAACGGCGTCGGCGCCTCCCTCGGCCTCGCTCCCGAGGGCACCGAGGGCGAGGACGTGCCGCAGTGGAAGGGCATCGACGTCGGATCGCCGTTCGACTATCCCAAGCAGGGCATCCTCTACGTGGCCAAGCACTTGTCCCGCCCCGCGCGCGACGGTGATCGCGGCGACATGCTGGACGAGCTGACGGAGCTGATCCAGGCGGCCGGCGGGCGCACGCTCGGGCTCTTCTCCTCCATGCGGGCGGCCCAGCTCGCCGCGGAGGAGCTGCGCTCGCGCATCCCGGAGTACCCGATCCTGCTGCAGGGCGAGGAAACCCTCGGCGAGCTGATCAAGAACTTCGCGGCGGACCCCAGGACCTGCCTGTTCGGCACGCTCTCGCTGTGGCAGGGCGTGGACGTACCCGGCTCCAGCTGTCAGCTGGTGGTCATGGACAAGATCCCGTTCCCGCGTCCCGACGACCCGTTGATGAGCGCCCGGCAGAAGGCGGTGGAGGAAGCCGGGGGCAACGGCTTCATGGCGGTGGCCGCCACGCATGCGGCGCTCCTCATGGCCCAGGGCGCCGGCCGTCTCGTGCGGGCGTCCGGGGACCGCGGTGTGGTCGCCGTCCTGGACCAGCGGCTGGCGACGGCCCGGTACGGGAGCTACCTGAAGGCGTCGATGCCCGACTTCTGGTTCACGACGGACCGCAACCAGGTCCGCAGGTCGCTGGCGGCGATCGACGCGTCGGCGAAGCAGGCGGAAGACCAGTGAACGAGGGCCGGTAGGCAGGTACCGGCCCTGACTTCACGGCGTTGGCCGCACGAAGGCCTACGGGCCAGGCGCGCCGGGCGCCCCGGCGGCAATTCACGTGCCGGTGTCCCAGCACAGCACAGGGCCCCGGAACCGGCGCAGGGATTCCGGGGCCCCGTCACAGGGGGCGGGCGGGGAGAGGCCCGCCGACGCCGTGCTCAGACGCGTCGCAGGACGGCCACCACCTTGCCGAGGATCGTCGCGTCGTCACCGGGAATCGGCTCGTAGGCCGAGTTGTGCGGGAGCAGCCACACGTGCCCGTCCTCGCGCTTGAAGCGCTTGACGGTCGCCTCGCCGTCGAGCATGGCGGCCACGATGTCGCCGTTCTCGGCGACCGGCTGGCGGCGGACCGTGACCCAGTCGCCGTCGCAGATGGCGGCCTCGATCATCGAGTCGCCGACGACCTTCAGCACGAACAGCTCACCGTCACCGACGAGCTGGCGGGGGAGGGGGAAGACGTCCTCGACCGATTCCTCGGCGAGGATCGGGCCGCCGGCGGCGATCCGGCCGACGAGCGGGACGTACGACGCGGCGGGCTTGCCGGCGGTGTCCGTGGGCTGGACCTGGGCGGCCTGGTCCGAGCCGCGCACCTCGTACGCGCGCGGGCGGTGCGGGTCGCGGCGCAGAAAGCCCTTGCGCTCCAGCGCCATCAGCTGGTGGGCGACGGAGGACGTGCTGGACAGGCCCACCGCCTGGCCGATCTCGCGCATCGACGGCGGGTACCCCCGGCGCTGCACGGAGTCCCTGATGACCTCGATCACCCGGCGCTGACGGTCGGTGAGTCCCGAACTGTCGGCACGGATGCCTGGAGGTCGGCCCGGCAGGGAGCGCTTGTGCTCGGGATGCACGGCTTCGTTCATCCCGTGCACCGGCTCGAGTCGGCCCTGGGAGCGGTCCTGGGCGGTGATGCTGGCGCTGTCTGCGGTGGTGGTCACGTCGGCCCCTCTCGATGGTCTCCCTGCTGGACAACGGTAGTGGCTTTCGAAAGGTTGCGCCAAACACACGTTCGAGTGAAAAACCGCGGATAACCGGACCTGATCATGTGTCCGGGTGTATGGCTGACGCCGCGTCCTGACGGGCGAAGGGGCCCGCTGTTGTACTCTTCACCGCCGGGGCCGCCGACCTCGTGGGCCGGAGCCTCAGTCTGCCATCCGTCGTCCCGCCCGTCGGGACCGCGACCCGCCCCTGTCCGGGAGTCGCACCGCTCCTCCCTGCGGCGCTCACGGTATCTCCGTACGTGTCCGCGCGGTGCGTCCCCACGCGTGCGTGTCGACGGCCTACGGGCGCGGGTGATCACCGTGTGTGCGCGGATTGCGGGCATCGTCGGACGCCTCCACGCGTGCGTGCCGTCGGCTTCGCACCTGCGCGCCGTCGGCTCCTTTCCGTGGTCGCACGCGTGCGGAGCGGACGCGATCATGCCCCCTTCCGGACGCTCGGCGTGACGACCGGGGAGCGGTGCGTGAGGGCTCCGGTCGCGACACGCGACACATCCTGCACGTATGAGCCAAGCCCTACATGTAGTGGTTGGATGTCACCAGCGACCCAGAAGTTGTGGTCCCCGGTGTCTTCGGATGCTCGGCGATCGCCTATGCTGGGGGCTGCTTCGAGGGGCTCGTGTGGCCCACGAGGCTGTTGAGTCTGCTGTGAGGAGGGTTGGAGAACATGCACTGCCCCTTCTGCAGGCACCCCGACAGCCGTGTCGTCGACAGCCGTACGACTGACGACGGCACGTCGATCCGCAGGCGCCGTCAGTGTCCCGACTGCTCCCGTCGTTTCACGACGGTGGAGACCTGTTCACTGATGGTGGTCAAGCGGTCCGGAGTCACCGAGCCGTTCAGCCGTACGAAGGTCATCAACGGTGTGCGCAAGGCGTGCCAGGGGCGGCCCGTCACCGAGGACGCACTCGCGCAGCTCGGCCAGCGGGTCGAGGAGGCGGTGCGGGCCACCGGAAGCGCCGAGCTCACGACCCATGACGTGGGGCTGGCCATACTCGGCCCGTTGCAGGAACTCGACCTCGTCGCGTACCTGCGGTTCGCCTCCGTCTACCGGGCCTTCGACTCGCTCGAGGACTTCGAGACCGCCATCGCGGAGCTCAGGGACCAGACGGGACCCCCCGCCGCGGACGGCGACGCGGGCGGCGACCGCGCGGACGGCGGAACCGTCGCGGGGAGCCAAGAAGACGACGGGGGGCCAGGGGGAACCGTTCAGGTCCCCGAGCCCGCCCGGGCCGCCGACTGACCGAAGGGCCGGAGCCGGGATCCCGGCGACGGGGGCCGGCCGGGCGGCGGCGTTGACAAGACCGGTTGCGGGCGGCAGCGCGTGGGTGCCCGCAACACCAGACACATCACCGTGCCACGGGAACATCGTGGCATTTCAGGGCGTTTTTGCCTGTACAGGGAGGCGGCATGACAGAGACGGCGAGCGGTCCGGCACGAGGTTCCCGGGCCAAGGGGACCAAGGCCACCAAGGGTCTGCGTATCGAGCGCATCCACACCACCCCCGGCGTGCACCCGTACGACGAGGTGGCCTGGGCGCACCGTGACGTCGTCATGACCAACTGGCGCGACGGCTCGGTCAATTTCGAGCAGCGTGGCGTCGAGTTCCCCGACTTCTGGTCGGTGAACGCGGTCAACATCGTCACCAGCAAGTACTTCCGCGGGGCCGTCGGCACCCCGCAGCGCGAGACCAGCCTCAAGCAGCTGATCGACCGCATCGTGAAGACGTACCGCAAGGCCGGTGAGGACTACAAGTACTTCGCCTCGCCCGCGGACGCCGAGATCTTCGAGCACGAGCTGGCCTACGCCCTGCTGCACCAGATCTTCAGCTTCAACAGCCCCGTCTGGTTCAACGTCGGCACGCCCCAGCCGCAGCAGGTCTCCGCCTGCTTCATCCTGTCGGTCGACGACTCCATGGAGTCGATCCTCGACTGGTACAAGGAAGAGGGCATGATCTTCAAGGGCGGCTCCGGCGCCGGCCTGAACCTCTCCCGCATCCGCTCCTCCAAGGAGCTGCTGTCCTCCGGCGGCAACGCCTCCGGCCCGGTCTCCTTCATGCGGGGTGCCGACGCGTCCGCCGGCACCATCAAGTCCGGTGGTGCCACCCGCCGCGCCGCGAAGATGGTCGTCCTCGACGTCGACCACCCGGACATCGAGGACTTCATCGAGACCAAGGTGAAGGAAGAGGAGAAGATCCGTGTCCTGCGTGACGCGGGATACGACATGGACCTGGGCGGCGACGACATCACGTCCGTCCAGTACCAGAACGCCAACAACTCGGTCCGCGTCAACGACGAGTTCATGAAGGCGGTCGAGCAGGGCGGCAAGTTCGGCCTGCGCGCGCGCATGACCGGTGACGTGATCGAGGAGGTCGACGCCAAGGAACTCTTCCGCAAGATCGCCGAGGCCGCCTGGGCCTGCGCCGACCCCGGCATCCAGTACGACGACACGATCAACAACTGGCACACCTGCCCCGAGTCCGGCCGGATCACCGCGTCGAACCCGTGCAGCGAGTACATGCACCTGGACAACACGTCCTGCAACCTCGCCTCGCTGAACCTGATGAAGTTCCTGAAGGACGACGGCAAGGGCAGCCAGTCCTTCGAGACGGAGCGCTTCCAGAAGGTCGTCGAGCTGGTCATCACCGCGATGGACATCTCGATCTGCTTCGCGGACTTCCCGACCCAGAAGATCGGCGAGAACACGCGCGCGTTCCGCCAGCTCGGCATCGGCTACGCCAACCTCGGCGCCCTGCTGATGGCGACCGGCCACGCCTACGACTCCGACGGCGGCCGCGCCCTCGCCGGTGCCATCACCTCCCTGATGACCGGCACGGCCTACCGCCGTTCCGCCGAACTGGCCGCCGTCGTCGGCCCGTACGACGGTTACGCCCGCAACGCCGACGCGCACAACCGCGTCATGAAGCAGCACTCCGACGCCAACGGCACGGCCGTCCGCGTGGACGACCTGGACACCCCGGTGTGGGCCGCCGCCACGGAGGCCTGGCAGGACGTCCTGCGCCTCGGCGAGGGCAACGGCTTCCGCAACGCCCAGGCGTCCGTGCTCGCCCCGACCGGCACCATCGGCCTGGCGATGTCCTGCGACACCACCGGCGTCGAGCCCGACCTGGCGCTCGTGAAGTTCAAGAAGCTGGTCGGCGGCGGCTCGATGCAGATCGTCAACGGCACCGTCCCGCAGGCCCTGCGCCGCCTGGGCTACCAGGAGGAGCAGATCGAGGCGATCGTCGCCCACATCGCCGAGAACGGCAATGTGATCGACGCCCCCGGCCTCAAGCCCGAGCACTACGAGGTGTTCGACTGCGCCATGGGCGAGCGCGCCATCTCCCCGATGGGCCACGTGCGCATGATGGCCGCGATCCAGCCGTGGATCTCCGGCGCCATCTCCAAGACGGTCAACATGCCGGAGACGGCGACCGTCGAGGAGGTCGAGGAGATCTACTACGAGGCCTGGAAGCTCGGCGTCAAGGCCCTCGCGATCTACCGCGACAACTGCAAGGTCGGCCAGCCGCTGTCCGCCAAGACCAAGGGCGACGACAAGGCCGAGGCCAAGACGGAGGCGCCCGCCGCCGTCGAGACCAAGGTCGAGAAGGTCGTCGAGTACCGCCCGGTCCGCAAGCGCCTCCCGAAGGGACGTCCCGGCATCACCACGTCCTTCACCGTCGGTGGCGCCGAGGGCTACATGACGGCCAACTCCTACCCGGACGACGGCCTGGGCGAGGTCTTCCTGAAGATGTCCAAGCAGGGCTCGACCCTCGCGGGCATGATGGACGCCTTCTCCATTGCCGTCTCCGTCGGCCTGCAGTACGGCGTGCCGCTGGAGACGTACGTCTCGAAGTTCACCAACATGCGCTTCGAGCCGGCCGGCATGACGGACGACCCGGACGTGCGGATGGCGCAGTCGATCGTCGACTACATCTTCCGCCGCCTCGCGCTGGACTTCCTGCCGTTCGAGACGCGCTCCGCGCTCGGCATCCACTCCGCCGAGGAGCGCCAGCGCCACCTGGAGACCGGCTCCTACGAGCCGGCCGAGGAGGACGTCGACGTCGAGGGCCTCGCCCAGTCGGCGCCGCGCCAGACGGACCTGAAGGCCGTGGCCACCCCCGCGGCGTCCACCGAGACGGCCAAGCCCGTCCTGAAGCAGGCCCACACCAGCGCCGAGCTGGTCGAGATGCAGCTGGGCATCCAGGCCGACGCCCCGCTCTGCTTCTCCTGCGGTACGAAGATGCAGCGCGCCGGTTCCTGCTACATCTGCGAGGGCTGCGGCTCCACCAGCGGTTGCAGCTGACCCCGGCACCGGTCTGACCGGCACCTCGCCGAGCGGGGGGACCACCACGGTGGTCCCCCCGCTTTTTCCTGTTTGCCGCGGAACGATCACCGGCTAGGCTCCACCGGCGCCATGTCAGGCGCACTACAAGTGGGGGGACAGGGAAGTGCAGGTGGGGGACATGGCCGACGGTGCCGCCGAACCGGAGAAGACGACGAGCGCGGGCGCCCAGGCGGCCGCGGCGCTGCTGCTGGTCGGCGGCCTCGCGGTGGGGCTGTGGGCGCTGGGGGACGCCGTGGGCAACACCTCCGACGACGGGAAGCCGGCCGTGTGCTCTTCCTCGTCGAGCGCGCCCCCGCGGGCGCAACGGGTCTCCGGCGCACAACTGTGCGAGGCGCTCAACCGCCCGGACCTGCCCACGCTCCTCGGCACGCCGGCCGAGCGCGCCCGGAGCGCCAACGGCAACGAGAGCTCCTTCACCCTCGCCGGCGGTACCAAGATCACCACGCCCGAGGGCAGTGTCGACCTGGACACCTACTCCGTGAAGCTGTCCGCCTCGTACGACGACATCCCGGTCGCCCGGATGGGCGCGCTCCTGGGCCACAACGCCGAGAAGAAGACCCTCCTCGGACACCCTGCGGTCCTCTACTCGGACCGGACCATCGAGCTCAGCTTCAACCTCGGCGGCAAGGGGGCGAGCAGTGCCCCCGGTGGCATCGCCCGCTGCCTGATGGTCGCGCCGAGCGCCGAGGACGGCGGCGGCTCCCTGGAGATCGTGATCTGGCGCCAGGACAACGTGACGCCCGACGACGCGGCGCTGCTGCGCGTCGCCGAGCGCGTCCTGCCGACCGTGCCCGGCTGGAACAGCGCGGGCTGATCCGGGGGAGAGGCAGGAGGTGAGGGGCGCGGGCGCCTGCCGCAGCAGCGCGCCCCCCTCAGCTCCCCGAACGCCTCACGCCTGGCCGAGCCGGCCCATGAGCCGGGTGAACGTGGCCGGGTCGTCCTCGAAGCCCCGCACACCGTCGCGGAACGTCCAGCCCTCGTCCGGATCCCGCACGAAGTCCGCGAACGTCGCCGCCGTGGCGCCGAGGACGGAACCGAAGTCGCCCTCGGCCAGGACGGAGTAGCCCTCGCGTACCCGGAAGCCCGGGTTGACCACGCTCACGAACGTGCGGTGGGCCGGCCGCTGCTGGATCACGACACCGACCACCACGCGCGCGTACCGCGGGTCCAGCCGCTCGAGTTCGACCGTGAGGACCTCGTCCCAGCCGAAGCCTTTGCCGTCCGTGCTGTCCCGGTTGAGGTAGACCGTGCCGTCGGGGGAACGGCTGTCGAAGTGCACGACGTACGCGGGTTCGCCGTGCGGGTCGCTCGCCAGATAGGTGGCGGCAACGATGTCGAGGTCGGTGGGCGGCTGCCCGGCCGGGCTCGGATCCCACTTCACCGCGGCTTCGACCTTGCGGATCCCCTTGTTGAGACCGTTCACCAGGCTCCCCTTCCCCGTCTGCCCATGTGCCCGACTGCCCGTTCCCGGTCGGTCGTCGGCCTTAACCGACCGTTCCCCGGGGCGGGTTGTCCATCCTGCCACGCGCGCGTACGCGTCCGTGCGCCAGAGGTGCGCTCAGCGTGACCGACGCCACGCCCGCTGGCCTTACGATGGCGCGGTGCTGGTCAAGTGGATTCGCTGCACCGTGGTGGACCGCCGCGGTTTCGAGCGCGCGCAGCGGAAGTGGGCGGGGCTTCTGGGGGAGCCTGGGTTTCGCGGACAGGGCGGGGGCTGGAGCCGGCGACGGCCGTCCGTGGCCCACGTCTTCGCGTTCTGGGAGAGCCGCGCCTTCTACGACTCCTTCATGGCCCGCTCCCACGACCGCCTCGCGGCGGCGCAGGCCGGCACCTTCAAGGACGTCCAGGCCCGGCTCTTCGACTACCGCTTCGACGTCAAGACCGGTTTCGAGCCGCGCTTCACGGACGCCGACCTGCTGCGCGTGGCCCTGTGCCGCGTCCACGAGGAGCGGGCCGAGCACTACACCCTGATGCAGGAGAAGGTCTGGAACCCCGCGATGGCCGGTTCCCCCGGCATGATCCGCGGGCTGTTCGCCGAGGCGCCCGGCCATGAGTTCCTGGTGCTGTCGATGTGGCGCTCACAGGCCGAGCACGGTAAGTACCGGACCGAGCGCATCGAGCGGCTCTCCCTGCGGGCCCAGACGGAGGCCGACATCGCCTCGCTCACCGGTGACATCGTCGAGCTGGAACCCACCTGGACCGTTTGAGCACCGCCTTGTGACCTCTGGAGCACGCTCGGTGTGACGTACGCCGTACGGAGCCCGCACGAGTGCTCGCAATCGCGCCATCCGATCTAGGGTTTTGGCATGGCACGACCACGGCGCATCGTCCTTGTCCGCCACGGGGAGTCAACGGGCAATGTTGATGACACCGTGTACGAGCGTGAACCCGACCACGCCTTGGCGCTGACCGAGCGCGGGTGGCGGCAGGCCGAGGAGACCGGCAAGACACTGCGAGAGGTCTTCGGCCGCGAGCAGATCAGCGTCTACGTCTCCCCGTACCGGCGCACGCACGAGACCCTGCGCGCCTTCCACCTCGACCAGGAGCTCATCCGCGTGCGTGAGGAGCCCAGGCTGCGCGAGCAGGACTGGGGGAACTGGCAGGACCGCGACGACGTGCGCCTGCAGAAGGCCTACCGCGACGCCTACGGGCACTTCTTCTACCGCTTCGCCCAGGGGGAGAGCGGCGCCGACGTCTACGACCGCGTCGGCAACTTCCTGGAGAGCCTCTTCCGCAGCTTCGAGGCCCCCGACCACCCGCCGAACGTCCTCCTCGTCACCCACGGCCTGGCCATGCGCCTGTTCTGCATGCGCTGGTTCCACTGGACCGTCGCCGAATTCGAGTCGCTGTCCAATCCCGGGAACGCGGAGATGCGGATGCTCGTTCTGGGCGACGACGGCAAGTACACCCTCGACCGGCCGTTCGACCGCTGGCGTGACCCGGAATCGTACGGGATCACCGGATAGAGTGGCAGAACCGATGATCTCAGACACCTCTTCCGACGGGCGCCTGGAGCGCGCCCTCGCAAGCCTGCGCGGACTCGCCGTCGGCGACGCGCTGGGCTCCCAGTTCTTCGTACCGGTGAACGTCCCGCTGCTCAAGCGCCGCGAGCTGCCGTCCGGGCCCTGGCAGTGGACCGACGACACGGAGATGGCCTGCTCCGTCGTGGCGGTCCTCGCCGCGCACGGGCGCATCGATCAGGACGCCCTGGCGCGTTCCTTCGCCGAGCACCACGACTTCGACCGGGGCTACGGGCCCGCCGTCAACCGGCTCCTGCGGCTGGTCCGGGAGGGCGGCGACTGGCGCGAGCTGTCCGCCGCGCTGTTCAACGGCCAGGGCTCCTGGGGCAACGGCGCCGCCATGCGCATCGCCCCGCTCGGCGCCTGGTACGCGGACGATCCCGAGCAGGCCACCCACCAGGCCGAGATCTCGGCCTACCCCACGCACCAGCACCGGGAAGCGGTGGTCGGCGCCATGGCCGTGGCCGCGGCCGCCGCACTGGCCGCCGCGCCCGACGGCCCGCCGACCCCCGAGTCACTCCTCGACGGCGTGATCGCGCTCGTCCCGCGGAGCGCGGTCGGTGCCGGCCTGCGACGAGCGCGGGACATGCTCGACTACGGCGACGCGGCCACCGTAGCGGCGGTCCTGGGCTGCGGACGCCGTACGACCGCGCACGACACCGTCCCCTTCGCCGTCTGGTCGGCTGCCCGCTCCCTGGGCGGCTACGAGGAGGCGTTCTGGACGACCGCGCAGGTCGGCGGGGACGTCGACACCACCTGCGCGATCGTGGGCGGGATCGTCGCCGCGGGTCGGGCGGGGGCGCCACCGGCGGCGTGGGCGGAACGGACGGAGGCGCTGCCGGAGTGGGCGGCGGTGTCCGCCTGACGCGCCGCTGAGCCGTCCCGGAGACTGCCTGGGAAACTCTCCGTGCTCGGCGGGAACTCTGTGTGACCGCGCGCCGTTGTCCGGACATCCGCTGTGTGAGGTGCGGATGCTCTGGAGGGGATGTGCGAGGTCTAGGGGTGGTGTGTATGGGGTGGGGAGCGCGGATCCGAGGTGCCTGCCGGCCGCGGGGACGGGCTGGGCCGGGCCCCCGCGGACGCGGTGCGCCCGCGCCCGCCGGTGACCCGGCCCGTTCGGTCCCAGGGGGTCCGGCTCCCCGGTCAGCCCACGATCGGGCCGGCCGTGCCGGACAGGGCCTCCAGGTCGCTCTTGCGGACCCTGATGACGAACCAGGCGGTGGCCAGGCCCAGTACGCCCATGGCGGCCGCCGGGATGAAGGCCGTCGAGATGCCGTGGGCGAGCACTTCGTGTCCCCACGGTCCGGGCAGCTGGTGCGTCCTGGCGAACTCCGCCTTCTGCTCCGGCGACCCGTCGGCCAGGAACCGCGGCACCTGCTTCTTCGCCTCGTCCTTGCCGGCCGACCCGAAGACGGTGGTCAGGATGGACAGGCCGAGCGAACCGCCGACCTGCTGCATGGCGTTGAGCAGCCCGGACGCCGCGCCCGCCTCGTGGGGAGCGACGCCCGCGACCGCCGTGACCGTGGCGGTCACGAAGTTCAGCCCCATGCCGAAGCCGAACACGAGCATCGGACCGAGCACGCCACTGAGGTAGGAGCTGTCGGGGCTGATGTACGTCAGCCAGACCAGCCCGACCACCACGAGGGCGGTGCCGCTGAGCATGAACGGCTTGGGGCCGAGCACGGGCAGGAACCGCTGCGACAGACCGGCGCCCAAGGCGATCGCGAACGTCACGGGCAGGAACGCGACACCGGCCTTGATCGGGCTGTAGCCGAGCACGTTCTGCACGAACAGCACGATGTAGAAGAACATGCCGAACATGGCGGCGGCCAGGCTGAGCATGATCACGTACGTGCCGGAGCGGTTGCGGTCGGCGAACATCCTCAACGGGGTGATCGGCTCCTTGGCCCGCGTCTCGATGTAGACGAAGGCCAGCAGCAGGACCACGGCGGCCGCGAAGGAGCCCAGGGTCAGGTCGTCCCGCCAGCCTTCCTCGGCGGCGCGGATGAAGCCGTACACCAAGGAGGCCATGCCGAGCGTCGAGGTCATCGCGCCCGCGATGTCGAAGCGCCCCGGGTGGCGTTCGGACTCGCTGATGTACAGCGGGGTCAGGAAGGCGATCAGCACGCCGATGGGCACGTTGACGAACAGCACCCAGCGCCAGTCGAGCCATTCGGTGAGCATGCCGCCGGTGAGCAGACCGATGGCACCGCCGCCCGCCGACACGGCGGCGAAGACTCCGAAGGCCCGGTTCCTCTCCGGACCTTCGGGGAACGTGGTGGTGATGAGCGCCAGGGAGGTGGGGGACGCGATCGCTCCTCCCACGCCTTGCAGGGCGCGTGCGGCGAGCAACTGCCAGGGTTCCTGGGCCACTCCGCCCAGGAGCGAGGCGAAGGTGAACAGCAGGATGCCGGTCATGAACACCCGGCGTCGCCCGAGGATGTCGCCGGCCCGCGCGCCGAGCAGCAGCAGACCGCCGAACGTGAGCGTGTAGGCGCTGACCACCCAGGTGAGGTCCGTGGTGCTGAACTTGAGCGCATCTTGAATGTGCGGGAGCGCGATGTTCACAATCGTCGCGTCGAGGACCACCATGAGTTGGCAGGCCGCGATGACGGTGAGCGCGATGCCGGGATGCCCTTGTCGGCGGGCCGCACCCGGTTTCTGTTCTTCGATCAACTGAGAGGTTGTCACTATGGGTCCCCCACGCATGGCTTAGTGAACGCTTGCGTTCACTGTTGCGCCCACGGTAGTGAGTCCCCGGTAGAGAACGCAAGCGTTCACTGTCTTCGTCGTGCGACGGTGTCGTCCCCCCAACTGCCGTCCGGCGCACGCTGCTTCCCCGCACCCCCCGCTTCACCTGCACCTGGAGAGACTCGGATGGTTACTTCGCGCTGGACGGCCGCCCCCGCTCAGGCGGTCTCCCCCCGCCGGCGCGGCGCCGTGCTCGAACGCGCGATCCTCGACGCGGCGTTGGAACAACTCGGCACCGTCGGCTGGAATGGCCTCACGATGGAGGGCGTCGCCGCCGGCGCCCAGACCGGAAAGGCCGCGGTCTACCGGCGCTGGCCGTCGAAGGAGGACCTCGTCGCCGACGCCCTCCAGGTCGCGCTGCCGCGGTTGGACGAAGCGCCCGACCTGGGCACCGTGCGCAAGGACCTGCTGGCGCTGTGCCGCACGGCCCGGGACGCGATGTTCTCGCGCCCCGGAATCGCCCTCCGGGCGGTGATTCACGAATGCGATCCGGCGCAGGCGGAACGCTTCCAGACACTGATCTTCGAGGGTGTCGTGCGGCCGACCGTGGAACTGCTCCACCAGGTCATCAGCCGTGGGATCGAGCGCGGGGAGGTGCGGCCCGACGCGACGAACGGCTACGTCTTCGACGCCGTCCCGGCGATGATGATGTACCGCTCGAAGGTGCGCGGCTGCGAATGGGAGGACCAGGAGCTCGAGGAGATGGTCGACCAGCTGATGCTGCCGTTGCTGCGGCCGCACGGGGGTTGAGCCGGTGCGCAACGGGGGCCGCTCCTTCCGTCGGGGTGCCCTCGGGGTGCCGTCGGTGGGCGGGAGGCGGAGCGGGGGGGGCAGGACGGGGGGCGGCCGGCCTCGAAACGGGTACTCGAAGGGCGCTCGGGCCGACTTCCGGGCAGCCGGATCCACGGAGGGAAACCGGGGTGTCGCGCAGCGATCCGGGCGGCGTAGGCTAAGGGCGCCATGCCGTACGAACCACCCACGCACACCGTCGAGCGCTCCCTCCGCGCCACGACCGGAGCGAAGATCATTGCCGGTGTCGACGAGGTGGGCCGCGGTGCCTGGGCCGGACCCGTCACCGTGTGCGCCGCGGTCACCGGACTGCGCCGACCGCCCGCCGGCCTCACCGACTCCAAGCTCCTCACCGTCAAGCGCCGCACCGAACTGGCCGAGGAACTGCGGACGTGGGTGACCTCCTACGCCCTCGGACACGCCTCCCACGAGGAGATCGACGGCATGGGGATGACGGCCGCGCTGCGGCTCGCCGCCGTCCGGGCCCTGGAGGCCCTGCCGGTCCGGCCCGACGCGGTCATCCTCGACGGCAAGCACGACTACCTCGGAACCCCTTGGCGCGTCCGCACGGTGATCAAGGGCGACCAGTCGTGCGTGGCCGTCGCGGCCGCCTCGGTGCTCGCCAAGGTCCAGCGCGACAAAATGATGGCCGAACTGGGCAGCGACCATGCAGACTTCGGTTTCGCGGACAACGCCGGGTATCCGTCGCCCGTGCACAAGGCCGCGCTGCAGGAGTGGGGGCCCACCCCGTACCACCGGTTGTCGTGGGCGTATCTTGATGCGCTGCCCCAGTGGCGGCACCTCAAGAAGGCCCGTACCTGGGCGGACGCGAGCGTTCCGGAGGTCGCGGGCCAACTCGGCTTCGACTTCTGACCCTGCCGTTCGCACTGTTGTGCCACCCACTGGCGCGAACCGCACCAGTGTTTGATAAAAATCAGCTCATGCCTCTCATTCCCGAGGAGCCTCAGATTCACGAGAGTGCCCAGGGTCCCCGCGCCACGCCGGCCAGTGGCCGTACCGCGCCGACCCCCCGCCCCGTACCCGGCCCCCGTCCCGCGGCTCCGTCGCGCCCCGGCCGCCCCGGTCCTCCGCGGCCGACGGCTCCGGCGCAGCGCACGCCCCGCGACGTGGCCGCACCCAAGCCCGGGCCCCAGGCCCCGGCCGTTGCCACCCCCTCGACGGCTCCGCAGGTCCAGCTGATCCCGGCCTCGGCCGAAGGTGCGCTGGACGCCGCCGAGGAGGCCGTGGACCTCCTGCTGGATTCGGGCCGCGCTCCGGGTGACGTGCTGGTGGTCACCACCGGCGAGCAGCACCCGTGGGCCACCCACGAACTGTCCTTCGGTGAAGCGTCCTACTGGGCGCAGCACGACGCGCGGGACGACGTCTTCTACGCGGGTGCCGAGGCCGTGGGCCGGGCGTCCGAGCGTCCCGTCGTCGTGGTCGCGCTCAATGGAGGCTCCGCCTCCGCCGCCTCCACCGTCCTCCCCCTGGCTCAGGCCCGGGCCGGCGCCCTGCTGATCTGCTGCGGGGACCCGCAGCAGATCAACGCGGTGCTGGGCACGGGAGTCTGAGCCGGGCCCCCGGCGGCCGGGACGGGTGCCTCCGGCGTCACGGCCGGAGGGGGCGCCGGTGCCGGCTGACGCGTGTGCGACGGCGCGTGGCCGGGGCATGCGCGGGCTCGGCATGCCCTGCGTCCGCCCGTCGGCCGTCACCGGCAACGGCGGTACGGATGTCTGACGCTCGCCGTAGGGGCGTTCTGGTGACCGTCCTCGCCGGAACGTCCTGAGGCGCTGGCGCAAAAGCCGAGCTGCATGTGGCTGCTGCGCGCCGCACGCCGCATGTGCTCCACCGGGTGATCGGGGGCCCGGCGCGTCGGCCGGAAGCCCGATGTGCCGTAGTGGCTCGGCCGACGGCTGTCGCTCAGCGTGCGGCGGCGCGTCGCAGGACGTCGGATGCCGCGCCGCCGGTGCGGGGCAGCGGCGGCACCTCGGAGAGGGCGAACGGCTCCGGAGCCGACCCGAGGCTGGGCCGACGGCCGCCCCGCCCCTCGCCGAGCACCTGCCAGCCGTCGTCGGTCAGGGTGATGTACGCCCCGCAGCGCAAGCCGTGCAGCGTGCACGCGTCACGCAGCCCCCACATCCACGCTCCGTCCTCCTCCGTCCAGCGCGCGTCGCCCTCGCGGCAGTAGAGCAGCACGGCTGTGCGCGCCGGTGTGCGGCGCCGCAGGTCGTGCGGAATGATCCGGCGCAGCTGGGCGAGGAGGGCGTTGCGGAACATCCACCCGTCGGCGGGAGCCGAGCGGCGGGTGAACGAGGCGCTGGCCCTGAGTCGCTCGTCCGCATCGAGCACGGCCACGATCGCGGTGGCCGGGCCCGGCCGGTGCCGCGCGTGCAGCCCGCTCACGACCTCGCGGGGGTTGCGCAGCAGCGGTATGCCGGCTGCGGCCCATTCCGCGGGTTCGAGCAAGCGGTTGGCGGAAGCGTCGGACGCGGACAACGATGCCGCCGAGGACGGAGCGAATCCGAAGGTCACGGTCCTCCCTTCGGCTACGGCCCACACAGCGGGCGGGTCGGATTCGGGGGAGCGCGCACCGCAACAGACCCCTACCGGGGCCACGGGCGAGCCGTGCGGGGAGCGGAACTCAATTCTTCCTGTCGAACTGGGATGCGGCAACGAGCAATTGGGGCCACCGACGGTTATGCGGCGATGCGTGGCTTATATCACTACCCAGGACGGGCGCACGTGACGCCTGCTCCGCCCGGGCACGACCGGTTCGAACGCACCCCGTCACGGGTGATCCACAGGGACGGACGACCCCGCGCACGACCCCACGGAAGGGCGGGGCCATCCGCAGGGCGGATTGGCAGGCGACCCCGGGTATCGGGTTGCATGGAGGCATGGACATCCAGGAGCTCCGCGCCGAAGCCGATGCCGTCCTCGCCGAGCTGGTGGGGGCTCCGGGAGGAACCGCACGGCTGCGGGAGGACCAGTGGCAGGCGGTCGCGGCGCTGGTGCGGGAGCGGCGGCGGGCACTGGTGGTGCAGCGCACCGGCTGGGGCAAGTCCGCGGTGTACTTCGTGGCCACGGCCCTGCTGCGCCGCCGGGGAGCGGGTCCCACGGTGATCGTCTCGCCGCTGCTGGCGCTCATGCGCAACCAGGTCGAGGCGGCCGCGCGCGCCGGTATCCGGGCGCGCACCATCAACTCGGCCAACCCCGAGGAGTGGGGCACCATCCACGAGGAGGTCGAGCGCGGCGAGACCGACGTCCTCCTCGTCAGTCCGGAACGCCTCAACTCCGTCGACTTCCGCGACCAGATGCTGCCCAAGCTCGCGTCCACGACCGGCCTGCTGGTGGTCGACGAGGCCCACTGCATCTCCGACTGGGGCCACGACTTCCGCCCGGACTACCGACGGCTGCGCGCGATGCTCGCCGACCTCGCCCCCGGCGTCCCCGTCCTGGCCACCACTGCGACGGCCAACGCACGGGTCACGGCGGACGTGGCCGAACAGTTGGGCACCGGCGCCGGCGAGGCCCTGGTGCTGCGCGGTTCCCTGGAGCGGGAGAGCCTGCGGCTCGGCGTGGTGCGACTGCCGGACGCCGCGCACCGCCTCGCCTGGCTGGCCGAGCACCTGGACGAGCTGCCGGGCTCCGGGATCGTGTACACGCTGACCGTGGCCGCCGCGGAGGAGGCCACCGCCTTCCTGCGGCAGCGCGGCTTCCGGGTCGCCTCGTACACCGGGCGCACGGAGAACGCCGACCGCCAGCAGGCCGAGACCGACCTGCTGGAGAACCGCGTGAAGGCGCTCATCGCGACCTCGGCGCTCGGCATGGGCTTCGACAAGCCCGACCTCGGCTTCGTGGCGCACCTCGGCTCACCGTCCTCGCCGATCGCCTACTACCAGCAGGTGGGACGAGCGGGCCGCGGCGTGGAGCACGCCGAGGTGCTGCTGCTGCCGGGCAAGGAGGACGAGGCGATCTGGCGGTACTTCGCCGACACCGCCTTCCCGCCCGAGGCACAGGTGCGCCAGACCCTCGCGGCGCTCGCCGACGCCGGACGGCCGCTGTCCGTGCCGGCCCTGGAGGCCCTGGTCGACCTCCGGCGCACCCGACTGGAGACCATGCTGAAGGTGCTCGACGTGGACGGCGCGGTCAAGCGGGTCAAGGGCGGCTGGATCTCCACCGGAGAGCCATGGGTGTACGACGCCGAGCGGTACCAGTGGGTGGCACGGCAGCGCGCGGCCGAGCAGCAGGCGATGCGTGATTACGTGACAACGTCCAAGTGCCGGATGGAGTTCCTGCGCCGGCAACTGGACGACGACGGGGCCAAGCCCTGCGGCCGCTGCGACAACTGCGCCGGAGCGTGGATCGACGCCTCCGTCTCGGAGGAAGCGCTGACAGGAGCGGCGAAGGAACTGGACCGCCCGGGCGTGGAGATCGAGCCGCGCCGGATGTGGCCCACGGGGATGCCCGCACTGGGCATCGACCTCAAGGGCCGCATCCCGGCCGGCGAGCAGAGCTCCACCGGGCGCGCCCTGGGCCGGCTCTCCGACATCGGCTGGGGCAACCGTCTGCGCCCCCTGCTGTCCGAGAACGCACCCGACGGACCCGTCCCCGACGACGTCCTGCGGGCCGCGGTCGCCGTCCTGGCCGACTGGGCGCGCTCGCCCGGCGGATGGGCCACCCAGACCCCGGAGGCGACGGCCAGGCCGGTCGGCGTCGTCGCGGTCCCGTCCCTGAGCCGTCCGCACCTGGTGGGTTCCCTGGCGCAGGGCATCGCGAGCGTGGGCCGCCTCCCGTTCCTCGGCACCCTGGCGTACACCGGGCCCGACGGCGCGCACGCGGCCCGCCGCAGCAACTCCGCGCAACGCCTGCGGGCACTGTCCGGCGCCTTCGCCGTGCCGCAGGAGCTGGCCGAGGCGATCGCCGCCGCGCCGGGGCCCGTCCTGCTCGTGGACGACTACACCGACTCGGGGTGGACCTTGGCCGTCGCGGCGCGGTTGTTGCGACGGGCCGGGGCCGAGCAGGTGCTGCCGTTGATGTTGGCTGCGGCGGGTTGAGAGGTGGGGTAAATGTGACTATGTACAACGCTCCGACCTGCAGAAACTGTCCGTCGTGACGTGTCCCTGCTCCGACTTATCCACAGGTTCGAAGGGGACCTTGCGATCCGCGAGATCGTCGGCGCATGACGAACCACGACGAAATGACCGGGCCCTTCGACAACGACGACGTGTCGTACGAGGGCCGACCCCCGTACACGTCCCACGGGCCGACCCCGTTCGACGGAGACCTCGGCACCCATCAGGTCACCCTGCGCTCACCCGCCGAACTGGCCGACGCCCTGCCGTACCTCCTCGGATACCGGCCCGAGGACAGCATCATCCTGGTCAGCCTGCACGACAGGGGCGGCCGTGGGCGGTTCGGCGGCCGGGCCCGCCTCGGCATCCCCACCCATCCCGACGACTGGGCCGCGGTGGCGCAGCAACTGGCCCACGGGCTGGTGACGGGCGGCGAGCGCCGAGGAGCACGCCCCGAGCAGATCGTCGCCTACCTGTGTCAGGAACCCACCAAGGGCGAGACCGGCCAGAGCGTCATGGAGCGGCTCCAGCCGCTGGCCCACAAGTTGCGCGTGGCCTGCGGTCGTCTCGACGTGCCCGTGATCGAGGCGCTGTGCATTTCCGACGGCCGCTTCTGGTCCTACTGCTGCGGCGGACAGGGCTGTTGCCCCGATGAGGGCGAGCCCATGGGCCTGCCCGGCACCTCGGTCCTGGCCGCAGCCGCCGCCTACGCCGGGATCCAGGTCCGCGGCACCTTGCGCGAGCTCAGGGCCAGGCTGATGCCGCTCGAGACCGCTGTGGCCGTCGAGCAGGAGGTCGCACTCGACACGGCGGGCATGTCCCTCGTCCCCAGGATCTTCGACGAGACCGGCCGCGCCGAGGTGGCCGACGAGACGATCGAGCTGGCCGAACGACTCATGCACCGCCTCGCCGACACGGCACCCGTCCCCAATCCCGCCGCAGCGGACCGGTGCGACGACGACCTGCTCTGCGCCGACGAAGCCGCCGCCCTGATCCTCGGCCTCCAGGACCGCACCACCCGTGACCGGGCGGCCGAGTGGATGGAGGGCGACGAAGCGGGCCCCGCCCTCCGTCTCTGGCGCGCACTGGCCCGCCGCTGCGTCGGCCCCTACGCGGAACACGCCGCGGCGCCCCTCACACTCGCCGGCTGGGTCGCCTGGTCCACCGGTGACGAACTCGAAGCCAGGGAAGCCCTGGCCATGGCCCTCGGAGCGGACCCCGACTACCTCTTCGCCCGCCTCCTGCACCAGGCCTGCAACGAAGGCCTGGACCCCGAGTCGGTCCGCCGCTGCCTGCGCGCCGAACGTGCGGAGCGCGGCGAGCGTGCCGAACGTGTCGGGCGGAGCGAATGTGCCGAGCGGAGCGAGCGTGCCGACCGTGAGGAGCCTGCCGAATGCGGCGGACGTGCCGAGAGTGACGGGCATGCCGAACGTGGCGCACGTGGCGGGCAGGCGGCCCAGCCGGAGGGCGAAGGGCACGAGCCGGCGAGCGAAGCGCCCGACGTCACCACGCACCCGGCCGTCCCTCCGCACCCGGCAGCCCTCGCGCCGGTGAGCCCCTCCCCGCACGTGCCGGAACAACGGCGTCGCCGCCGAACCCGCTCCGGCGCCTCACCGCTCGCCGCGACAGGCGAGGGACAGGTGCCGAGCCCATCAGGCCGACGCTCCCGCACTCCGGTGGCGGACGGCACCCGGCCCAGCGCCGCCGGCCGGGGCAGCACCGGCCCCCGTACACCGGGGAAGCCGACGGCATCACACCGACGCGCGGACCGCGTGGACGCGCAGGAAGCGAACGCCGTCCGCGCGGACGGAGGCACCGCAGACGGCGATTCCGCCACCGGCGACGACCTCAGGTAGAGGGGTCAGGGGAGCGCCGCCCCGGCATCCACCGGACCGCATGCCGCCGTTCGGTGGGCTCGCCCGGTGCCGGGCGTGACCTGGGGGAGACCCGCCCCGTTCACCTGAGTGGCGGAGTGCCCGTGCGGGGCGTCCCGCCGCCCCGCCCGTCATCCCAGCCGGAATGCCTGCCTGCCGTCGAACACGCCCGGACCCCACAGAGAGCGGAAGCAACCAGCGCATGCATCAGCCGACGCCCCCCTCCGCCGACAACTGCCGCACCGCTGAACGGCCCGTGCCGCCCCTCCGGTCCGACGCCGGAGGGCCCCCGCCCGCTCCGACGCCCGGAGCACCCACACTCCCGGCACCCCTCCCGGCCCCTACACCGTCCACGCCCCGCAGGCCAAGGGACCTGCCCCCCGCACACGACGCCTTGATCTGCGTCGCCCTGCCCGGACTGGCCCTCTCCACCGCGGACGGACAACTCGCCGGTCGAGGTCTGGAAGGCTTCTACCGGGCCGGTCGACGCCTGCTCTCCCGCTGCCACCTGCGCATCGCCGGACGGGAGCCGCTCCCCGTCCAGGCCCGCATGGCCTCGGCCGACCGAGCCCGCTTCACCGGCACCCTGCGCGCAGCTCCGCACGGCGGTCCCGACCCCGACGTCGTCGTCGAGCGCACCCGTTCGGCGGACGGCACGGAAACGATCACTTTGCGCAGCGCGGCGGCGCACCCCTTGCGCGTGCCGGTCGAGATCACGCTCGGGACGGATCTCGCCGACCTGAGCGCGATCGCCTCGGGCACGGCGGGCCGCGACCTGCCCGCCGGCGTCCGCGCCTCCGGCCTGCGCTGGTCCTGTCCGACCGCATCGGTGTCCGTGACCGCCGACCCACCGCCCTCCGACGCGCTCGCTTCCGCCGGCATGCTGCGCTGGCAGCTCGACCTGCCCCCCGGCGGCAGCGCCGAACTGGAGCTGAGGGTGCGTCTGGACGGGAGCGGCCCCGTCCGTCCTGCCGGTCGTGCGACGACGAACCCCCTGGCGCCCGCACACGCCAGCGGTGACGACCCTCGCGTCCAGGCGCTGCTGCGAGCCAGTGTCGAAGACCTGCAAGCCCTGCTGGTACGCGATCCCGCACGGCCCGCGGACATGCACCTCGCGGCCGGCGCACCCTGGCGGTGCGGCCTCGCCCCGGCCGAGGCGCTGTCCGCGGCCCGCATGACCCTTCCGCTCGGTACCCGCCTCGCCGTCGGCACCCTGCGCACTCTCGCGCGCACCCAACTCACCAGCCCGGGACCGCAGTGCGGCATGATCCCCGGCCCGCGCCGGGACGCCGGCCCCCACCTGCCGCCCGGCTGCACCGCGACGGAAGCCACCCTCCTCTTCCCCGTCCTCCTCGCCGAGGCGCGTCGCTGGGGACTTCCCGAAGCCGAGACGGACGAGTTGCTGCCGGCCGCCGAGCGCTGCCTGACCTGGCTGGGGCAAGCCGTCGGTGACGGCACCTACCTGCCCGACCCGCAGCCCGGCGGACCCGTGCGCTGCGAGACCCAGGCACACGCCCACCGGGCCGCCCTCCTCGGTGCCGACCTCCTCGACGCCTGCGGGCGACCGGACGGCACCGGACTACGACAGTGGGCAGAGACCCTCGGCAGCGCGTTCCGCCAGGAGTTCTGGATCGACGCCCCGGGCGGCGGACGTCCCGCCGTCGCGCGCCTCCCGGACGTACGGCACCTGCCCCACCTCGGCGCGGGCGTGGCCCACCTCCTCGACACCGGCCTCCTCGGCGCCGGACACCAGGCACCCGGACTCCTGGACAAGACACAGACGGAACAGCTCGCCCGGCTCCTGGGCGGCCCGTCGATGGACTCCGGCTGGGGGCTGCGCTCCCTCGGCACCAAGGAACCCGGATACAACCCGTTCGGCCACCGCCACGGAGCCGTCCGCGTCCACGAGACGGCACTCGCGGTGGCGGGGCTGATCTCGGCCGGCTACGAGAAGCAGGCGTCCTCCCTGCTCCACGGCCTCCTCGCCGCAGCCGAGGCCTTCGGCCACCGCCTGCCGGAGATGTACGCGGGGGAGCAGCGCACCGACGGCGGTGCCCCACTGCCCCACCCCGCCGCCTGCCGCCCCACCGCCACCGCGGCAGCCGCCGGAATCCTGCTGCTGACCACCCTCGCCGGCATCCGCCCCGACGCCCCCGCCGGCACCGTCACCCTGCGCCCCGTACGCAGCGCACCCCTCGGCGAGATCGTCCTGACCGGACTCCGCGTCGCGGGCGCCCCGTTCTCCGTCCGGGTCAGCAGACTCGGACTCGCGATGGTCGAGGAGGCGGCCGAAGGCCTGCAACTGGGCTCCTGACCTGGCATAACAGTCGGGCGTGCCACAGCGGGCACACGGCGGGCCGGGCTGTACCGACCGACACGAACCGTTGTGGACCAGCCATCGACCGGACCGACGAAGGGAGTGTTTATCGTCAGGAAGACGACTATGATCGCGGCATGTCCTACGACCCGTCAGCCTTTCCGCCCTTCGCTGTCACCGTGGACCTGGTCGTGCTGACCGTACGTCGCCACGCCCTGTGCGCGTTGGCGGTCCGCAGGGGCGAATCGCCCTTCCAGGGGCGGTGGGCCCTCCCCGGTGGCTTCGTACGGCCCGACGAGGACCTGGCCCAGGCTGCGGCGCGCGAACTGGTCGAGGAAACCGGCCTGCAGGCCCACGACCCCTCGGTCCCGGTCCAGGACAACGGCGCCCACCTCGAACAGCTGGCGACCTACGGGGACCCCGAGCGCGACCCCCGCATGCGGGTGGTCAGCGTCGCCCACCTCGCGCTCGCCCCCGACCTGCCCGCGCCCCGCGCCGGCGGCGACGCGAGCAACGCCCGCTGGGCCCCGGTCGAGGAACTCCTCCAGCAGGGCGGCTACGGCCGCGAGGGCGAGCCCGTGGCACCCCTCGCCTTCGACCACGCGCAGATCCTCGCCGACGGCGTGGAACGCGCCCGTTCCAAGATCGAGTACTCGTCTCTGGCCACGGCGTTCTGCCCGCCCGAATTCACCGTCGGCGAGCTGCGCCGGGTCTACGAGGCGGTCTGGGGCGTGGCGCTCGATCCCCGCAACTTCCACCGCAAGGTGACGGGCACCCCGGGCTTCCTGGTCCCGACCGGCGGCACCACCACCCGCCAGGGCGGACGCCCCGCCCAGCTCTTCCGGGCCGGCGGGGCCACCCTCCTCAACCCGCCGATGCTGCGGCCGGAAGTCTGAGAGCGGGCCGGCTGCACCGTTTCGCTGTATGGGCGCTCTCGCCCGAGCCGTGAACACCCTGCTTGTCGACCCGGCGAGACGACCTCAGCGCTAGGTTCCCGACAAAACGGGCATAGGGCGCTATCTTGCTACGGGTGATCCAGGCCTTCGGACTGACCAGCGTCCCCCGCAAGGACCTTCCGCCCGCCGTCGACGACGTCTCGTTCGAGGCGCGCGCGGGCCATGTCACCGCGCTCCTCGGACCCCAGGGTGCGGGCAAGACCACGGTCCTCAGACTCGTGCTCGAACTGCAACAAGGCCGAGGAATCACCCACTTCAGGGGACGCCCCCTGCACCACATCGCCCACCCTTCCCGCGAGGTCGGCGTCCTTCTGGGCGACGTACCCGGCCACCCCGGCCGCACCGTGCGCGGCCACCTCCGCATGCTGTGCGCAGCGGCCGGAGTGCCCGCACGGCGAGCCGACGAAGTCCTCGAAGCCGTAGGCCTCGTCAGCCTGCGGGAGGAACGCCTCGGCACCCTCTCGCGCGGCATGGACCGCAGGCTCGGCCTGGCCTGCGCCCTCCTCCCGGGCCCCCACACCCTCGTGCTCGACGCCCCCGGTGACGGACTCTCCGGGCAAGAGGCCCGCTGGCTGTACGACATGCTGAAGGCCCACGCCGCCCGAGGCGGCACGGTCCTGCTCACCATGGACGACCCCAAAGAGGCCGCACGCACCGCCGACCACGTCATCACCCTGGAGCAGGGCCGGGTCTTCGCCGACCAGGACGCCCAAGGCTTCGCCCGCACCCGCCTGCGCCCCCGTGTCGTCGTCCGCACTCCCCACGCCGCTCGTCTCGCCGCCGTCCTCACCCGAGAGGCCCGCGCGGCACAGTGCTCCGTCCAGGTCGTGCAGGACAGCGGCAACCGGCTCTCCGTGTACGGCAGTAGCTGCGCGCAGGTGGGCGAGACGGCGTTCCGGCACGGCGTTTTGGTCCACCAACTCGCGGACGAGGTGGGCGACCTGGGTCCTGGAGCGATGGATGGCGACCTTGCGGTTCCGGCCAGTTCGGCGGTGACCGAAGGTGAACGGGCTTCGATCGAAAGTGCTGCGAGATCGGACCGCCCTACACAGGCAGGCGAAATCAGCGGTGATCAGCCTGCGGCTACGGAGGAGGGCCGCGATTCCTCCCTCCCGGTGGTTCCTCCCCCCGCCCTCCTCCCCCCGCCCCACCCCACCCCGCACCCCGAAGAAGCCACCCCCCGGCCCTCGCCCGTCCCCCTCCCCGATCTCCCGCCCCCCATCTCCGTCCGTCCCGCCCCCAGCCCTCTCCGTCCCCTGCGCTACGAACTGCGTCGCGCCGCCGGCATCAGCACCGGGTTCCTCACCGCTGGAGCCGTGCTGCTCACCTCCGTCGTCATGGCGCTGCTTCTCGCTCGTATCGGTCACACACCGCAGGAGCGGTTGCTGGCCGCGTGGCCGGTCGAGCTGCCGTTGCCGCCGGCCGCGCTGGGGGCGGGGCTGTTGGGGGCGCTGGCGTTCGGGGACGAGTTCCGCCACCCCGCGCTGGCGGCCGATCGTGGCACCGTGCCCCGGAGGCTGGGGCTGCTGAGTGCGAAGCTCCTCGTCGCCGCGGCTACCGCGTTGATGCTGGCGTTCGTGACGGTGGGGTGTGACGCCGAGGCGTTGTATCTCGTCTACGGACGGGAGTTCGTGAAGGTTCCCGGGGAGTGGCTGTCGATGGGGGCGAGTTGGATCGGGCTGGTGGTGGGGTGTGCCTGGGCGGGGGTGCTGGCGGCGGGGGTGTTCCGGTCCACCACGGCGGGGCTGGCGGCGGTGCTGGCTGTGCCGGTCGTGGTCGTTCCGGTCGTGCACAAGGCCTGGGGCGAGGCGTCCGTGCGGAGCGCCGCGGGGCTGCCGATGCGCATGCGCCAGGTGTTCCTGTACCAATGGCCCTTCGGTGGAGAGCGGTACCTGTCCGCGGTGGCCAGGGTGATCGCCCAACCTGTCGGAGGGGCGCTGACGTTGTCGCTGACGGTTCTCCTGTGCGCGTATGTGCTCACCACGCTGCGGAGTCGAGTGCGATGACGACCGTCGTCGACCGTTCGTGCCCGCACTGTGCGCAACTCCCCGGAGAACGTCCATTTCTTTCCGATAAGGCGTCAATTGCGACGGTGTGAGCGATCACCCTTTCGTGTGCTTTTCACCAAAGACCTCAAGGCAGTTGGAGGCGACGCCGACAAAAGATGCGTGAGTACCCTTGCGCACACCATGATGACCGCCGCCCGCTCCTCCGACTCCGGTCTGGCAGGCCCGGGCGATCTCGACCGCTACCCCTACGCCGAGGCCCCCTCCGCCGAGCGCGTCGGACCCGCCGCCTGGGAGGCCGCGGAACCCGAGCTGGGCCGAGTGGGCCGACGTGCCTCCGGCAGTCGCGGCCGCGGGCTGCACGGCCAGCTCGTGCAGCAGCTGGGCCAGATGATCGTTTCGGGTGACCTGGGAGCCGACCGCCCGCTCGTGCCCGAGGAGATCGGGCAGCGGTTCGAGGTCTCCCGCACTGTCGTCCGTGAATCGCTCCGCGTCCTGGAGGCCAAGGGCCTCGTCAGTGCGCGGCCGAACGTCGGGACGCGCGTGCGTCCCGTCAGTGACTGGAACCTACTGGATCCGGACATCATCGAATGGCGCGCCTACGGGCCGCAGCGCGACGACCAGCGCCGCGAGCTGAGCGAACTGCGCTGGACCATCGAACCGCTCGCCGCGCGCCTGGCCGCCGGGCACGGGCGCGACGACATCCAGCAGCGGCTGGGTGACATGGTCGAGATCATGGGACACGCCATGGGGCAGGGAGACGCCCTGACGTACGCGCGTGCCGACGCCGAGTTCCACACCCTGCTCATCCAGATCGCGGGCAACCGCATGCTGGAGCACCTGCACGGGATCGTGTCGGCCGCCCTCCAGGTCTCGGGCGGGCCGGTAACCGGCTGCGACCGGCCGACCGAGGCGTCGCTGACGCATCACCTGCGGATCGTCGACTCCCTCGCGGCGGGTGACGGCGCCGGTGCCGAGACGGCCATGCGCCAGCTGCTCACCGTGCACCCCGAGGTCGAGCGCGTGGTGCCGGCGCCGCGCGAGCACTGAATCCGCGCACCCCGGGCGGTGCGGCCGAGGACGCCTGCCGTTCCCGTGTCGTGCTCCGGCCGTCGACCGCGTGTCGTCCTCCGACCGTCGCCCCGCCCCCTCGTCGGACCCCGCAGGCCCCCGCGGCCCTGCGGGGTCCGACGGTGCGAGCCGCCGACACGCGCCCCTGGCTGTCCCTCGCACCCCCTCCGGCGACCGTGTCTGCCCGTGTCTGACCGATTTTGAGCGCTTACGTGGTGTGACTCGGGCCACGAAGATTGGGCGTAACACTCGCGGGAACTATGCGATGACCTAAGAGGTGACAGCCGCGGAGGGAATACGGACGCCGGTCAAGGCGCTGTGCTTCTCCCGGCCCCCGCCCGCACCGTCGGCCCATCCCCAGGCCGGTGGTCGGCTCCTGTCCGTCGTGGACGGGGCCGGAAGCCGTTTTCCAACGTTCCGAGAGGTTGTTCGTGTCGGCCAGCACATCCCGTACGCTCCCGCCGGAGATCGCCGAGTCCGTCTCTGTCATGGCGCTCATTGAGCGGGGAAAGGCTGAGGGGCAGATCGCCGGCGACGATGTGCGTCGGGCCTTCGAAGCTGACCAGATTCCGGCCACTCAGTGGAAGAACGTACTGCGCAGCCTCAACCAGATCCTCGAGGAAGAGGGTGTGACGCTGATGGTCAGTGCCGCGGAGCCGAAGCGCACCCGAAAGAGCGTCGCAGCGAAGAGTCCGGCCAAGCGCACCGCCACCAAGACGGTCGCGGCGAAGACGGTGACCGCGAGCAAGGCCACCGCCACCACGCCCGCCGCTCCGGCCGCTCCCGCCGTCGACGACCCTGCCACCGAGGAAGCCGCCACCGCCAAGAAGGCGGCTGCCAAGAAGACCACCGCGAAGAAGGCGGTGGCGAAGAAGACCGTCGCCAAGAAGGCCGCGCCCGCCAAGAAGACGGCGGCCAAGAAGGACGACGCCGAGCTGGTCGAGGAAGAGGTCCTCGAGGAGGCCAAGCCCGGTGACGAGCCGGAGGGCACCGAGAGCGCCGGTTTCGTGCTCTCCGACGAGGACGAGGACGACGCGCCGGCCCAGCAGGTCGCCGCCGCCGGTGCCACCGCCGACCCGGTGAAGGACTACCTGAAGCAGATCGGCAAGGTCCCGCTGCTCAACGCCGAGCAGGAGGTCGAGCTCGCCAAGCGCATCGAGGCCGGTCTCTTCGCCGAGGACAAGCTGTCCAACGCCGACAAGCTGGCCCCGAAGCTCAAGCGCGAGCTGGAGATCATCGCCGAGGACGGGCGCCGCGCCAAGAACCACCTGCTCGAGGCCAACCTCCGTCTGGTCGTCTCCCTGGCCAAGCGCTACACCGGCCGCGGCATGCTCTTCCTGGACCTCATCCAGGAGGGCAACCTCGGTCTGATCCGCGCGGTCGAGAAGTTCGACTACACCAAGGGCTACAAGTTCTCCACGTACGCCACCTGGTGGATCCGTCAGGCGATCACCCGCGCGATGGCCGACCAGGCCCGCACCATCCGTATCCCGGTGCACATGGTCGAGGTCATCAACAAGCTCGCGCGCGTGCAGCGCCAGATGCTCCAGGACCTGGGCCGCGAGCCCACCCCGGAGGAACTGGCCAAGGAGCTCGACATGACCCCGGAGAAGGTCATCGAGGTCCAGAAGTACGGCCGTGAGCCCATCTCCCTGCACACGCCGCTGGGCGAGGACGGCGACAGCGAGTTCGGTGACCTCATCGAGGACTCCGAGGCCGTGGTCCCGGCCGACGCGGTCAGCTTCACCCTCCTGCAGGAGCAGTTGCACTCCGTGCTCGACACCCTGTCCGAGCGCGAGGCGGGCGTCGTCTCCATGCGTTTCGGTCTCACCGACGGTCAGCCGAAGACCCTCGACGAGATCGGCAAGGTGTACGGCGTGACCCGTGAGCGGATCCGCCAGATCGAGTCGAAGACCATGTCGAAGCTGCGCCACCCGTCGCGTTCGCAGGTGCTGCGCGACTACCTCGACTAGGTCGCGTTCGTACGACGCCGAAGGCCCGGCTCCCGCGAGGGAACCGGGCCTTCGGCGTGTCGGCGCGCGTGCGGCGCGGCCGGTACTGGATCACTCTGGGTTTCCTGTCGTCAGCCCTGAGTGAGGAGGATCCATGCGTCGTTCGTTTGTCCGGGCCCTGGTCCGGCCGGTGGTCATGGCGGCCGCGGTGATGGCGATACCGCTGGGGACGGCCGTCCAGGCCGCGGAGGCGGCCCCCGGCGGTGTGGTGGTGGGCGGGTTCCCGGTCGACGTGTCCCAGAGCCCGTGGACGGTCGCGCTGTCCAGCCGTGACCAGTTCGGCGGTACGCGGTCGGGGCAGTTCTGCGGAGGCGTGGCCGTCGGCCTGACGACGGTGCTCACCGCGGCCCACTGCATGAGCCGGGACGTCCTGGGGACGTCCGCGAGCAAGGCGCGGGACCTGAGGGTCGTCACGGGCCGTACCGACCTGTCCACGACCGCGGGCAAGGAGATCACCGTGCGCGAGGTCTGGGTCAACCCGGGCTACGACTCCTCCAGCAAGTCCGGCGACTTCGCCGTACTGACCCTCAGCGAGCCCGTGCCGGCGTCGGCGGTGCTCCGCATGGCCCCGGCGGGTGATCCGGCGTATGCGCCGGGCACCCAGGCCACGGTCTACGGGTGGGGTGACACCACAGGGGCCGGCGCCTACCCGCACAGCCTGCGGGCCGCGTCCGTCCACGTGCTGGCGGACGCCGTGTGCGAGAGGGCCTATCCGGGTTCCTACGACGGCCGCTACGTCGCCGGCAGCATGCTCTGCGCCGGGGAGGAGCAGGGCGGCGTCGACTCGTGCCAGGGGGACAGCGGGGGTCCGCTGGTCGCCCAGGGGCGGCTGGTGGGTCTGGTGTCGTGGGGGAACGGGTGCGGGCAGGCGGGGAGCCCGGGCGTCTACACGCGCGTCTCCGACGCCCTGCGGACGCTGGGCTGGGACCGCGGCTCCCGCGCGCCGCACGGGGCTTCCTGAGGCGGTCCAGCGCGTCCTGGGCGCCACGAGTGCGGGCGGCCGCCCCTCCGTCGAGGGGCGGCCGCCCGCTGACCGGCCTGTGCCGGCTCTGGCTCGTCGTGGACGCCGAGGATCAGTGCTCTTCTTCAGAGGCAGTGGTGGGAACGGCCGTCAGGCGCTCGGATTCGTCCTGTATCTCAGCGGCGATCTTCTTGAGTTCCGGCTCGAACTTGCGACCGTGGTGGGCGCAGAAGAGCAGTTCTCCGCCACTGAGCAGGACGACGCGCAGGTATGCCTGGGCGCCGCAGCGGTCGCAGCGGTCAGCGGCCGTCAGCTGGCTCGCGGGGGTCAGAACAGTAGTCACGTCGCCTCTTCTCTAGCTCGACGAGCTGTCGTACCAGGGTCAACATCCAACCAGCCCCAAACGTTCCCGCTCGTGGCCGTTCCACGAAAAAATCTTTCGTGGTGGCTGGGTGCAGCCGGTCTGGCGGCGAATGTGCCGTAGTGCGTGTCTGCGGTGCTTACGGTTTCGCTCTGTCGGTCATGGTCAGGTCCTCCCGGCCGGCTTGCCGGTTTGTTCATGAGGACGTGCCCGGAGCCTAAATGGTTCATGCCTGGAAGGGAACGTGATATGTACTTCACCCCATCGAGGGATCGAACATGCATACGAGTCTGGACTAGGCTGAGTTCACCGCGAGGGTGGCGTGACAACGGCTCTACCAGGCCTCGGTACCCTCGTGGCGGCGACCGAAGCCGTGCCCTTACCCAGAAGGGCCCCACCTGAAATTCAGCGAGGAGCGAACCGCGTGACCGCCGACACGTCCGTGCCGTCCACAGCTCTCCTGGCAGGAGCAGACCGGGACGGTTCCAACTACACCGCGCGGCACCTGCTCGTCCTCGAGGGGCTCGAGGCCGTACGCAAGCGCCCTGGCATGTACATCGGCTCGACCGACAGCCGTGGCCTGATGCACTGCCTGTGGGAGATCATCGACAACTCCGTCGACGAAGCCCTCGGCGGCTACTGCGACCACATCGAGGTCATCCTCCACGACGACGCCTCGGTGGAGGTCCGGGACAACGGCCGTGGCATCCCGGTCGACGTCGAGCCCAAGACCGGCCTGTCCGGCGTCGAGGTCGTCATGACCAAGCTGCACGCCGGCGGCAAGTTCGGCGGTGGCTCCTACGCGGCCTCCGGCGGCCTGCACGGCGTCGGCGCGTCCGTCGTCAACGCCCTCTCCGCCCGCCTGGACGTCGAGGTCGACCGGGCCGGGCACACGCACGCGATCAGCTTCCGGCGCGGAGTCCCCGGCGCATTCGCCGCCGACGGCCCGGACGCCACGTTCGAGAGCGGGAGCGGCCTGCGCAAGGCCAAGCGGATCGCCAAGGCCCGCACCGGCACGCGCGTGCGCTACTGGGCCGACCGCCAGATCTTCCTCAAGGACGCCAAGCTCTCCCTGGAGACGCTGCACCAGCGCGCCCGCCAGACCGCCTTCCTGGTGCCGGGCCTGACGATCGTCGTCCGCGACGAGTACGGCCTCGGCGAGGGCGGCAGCAAGGGCGAGGAGTCCTTCCGCTTCGACGGCGGCATCAGCGAGTTCTGCGAGTACCTGGCCACCGACAAGCCCGTCTGCGACGTCCTCCGCTTCACCGGCCAGGGGACCTTCAAGGAGACCGTGCCCGTCCTGGACGAGCACGGCCAGATGACCCCCACCGAGGTCACCCGCGAACTGGGCGTCGACGTCGCCATGCGCTGGGGCACCGGCTACGACACGACCCTCCGGTCGTTCGTGAACATCATCGCCACGCCCAAGGGCGGCACCCACGTGGCCGGCTTCGAGCAGGCCGTGGCCAAGACCATGAACGAGGTCCTGCGCGCCAAGAAGCTCCTCCGGGTCGCCGAGGACGACATCGTCAAGGACGACGCCCTCGAGGGCCTCACGGCCGTCGTCACGGTCCGCCTCGCCGAGCCGCAGTTCGAGGGGCAGACCAAGGAGGTCCTCGGCACCTCGGCCGCCCGCCGGATCGTGAACACGGTGATCTCCAAGGAGCTCAAGGCGTTCCTGACCTCCACCAAGCGCGACGCCGCCGCCCAGGCCCGGGTCGTCATGGAGAAGGCGGTCGCCGCCGCACGCACGCGTATCGCGGCCCGCCAGCACAAGGACGCGCAGCGCCGCAAGACGGCCTTGGAGTCGTCCTCGCTGCCCGCCAAGCTCGCCGACTGCCGCAGTGACGACGTCGACCGCAGCGAGCTGTTCATCGTCGAGGGCGACTCGGCGCTCGGCACGGCGAAGCTCGCCCGCAACTCCGAGTTCCAGGCGCTGCTGCCGATCCGCGGCAAGATCCTCAACGTCCAGAAGTCGTCCGTGACCGACATGCTGAAGAACGCCGAGTGCGGCGCGATCATCCAGGTCATAGGGGCCGGCTCCGGGCGGACCTTCGACATCGACGCCGCCCGCTACGGCAAGATCATCATGATGACCGACGCCGACGTCGACGGCTCCCACATCCGCACCCTGCTGCTGACCCTGTTCCACCGCTACATGCGGCCCATGGTCGAGGCCGGGCGGGTCTTCGCCGCGGTGCCGCCGCTGCACCGCATCGAGATCGTCCAGCCGAAGAAGGGCCAGGACAAGTACGTCTACACGTACTCCGACCGCGAGCTGCGCGACAAGCTCATGGAGTTCCAGAGCAAGGGCGTCCGCTACAAGGACTCCATCCAGCGCTACAAGGGCCTCGGCGAGATGGACGCCGACCAGCTGGCCGAGACGACCATGGACCCGCGCCACCGCACCCTGCGCCGCATCAACCTCTCCGACCTGGAGGCGGCCGAGCAGGTGTTCGACCTGCTCATGGGCAACGACGTGGCGCCGCGCAAGGAGTTCATCTCCAGCTCGGCGGCGACGCTGGACCGCTCCCGGATCGACGCCTGACGACTGTGCCGGACGTCCGGAACACCACGCCCGGCCGGCCCCACCGAGGCCCGGCCGGGCGGCCTTCTCCACCCACGGGTGGAGAACCGCAGCCCCGCTGAATCCACCCGTGATCCACCCGTGCTCCGATCAACGGACGCCCGGAGATCCGTAGCGTCGAAGGCATCGGCAGCGCTCGCTGTCGGCTTCCCTTCCCCGTTCACGGAGGCAGTGATGTCCGGGCTCGTCGACGCGTTGGTGATCGCGGCCGTGGCCGCCCTGGTGATCGCACGGCAGGTGCGCGCCGCCCGGGTCGACGCCGGCCGGCGCTGGTGGCTCCTGCCCGGGATCCTCGTCGTCGTGGCACTGCGCGAGCCGGGACTGCTCGACGCCCGGCACCACACCGCCTCGGCCGCCCTGCTCGCCGTGGAACTGCTGGTGGGCCTCGCGATCGGAGCCGGCTGGGCCTGGACCACCCGTTTGTGGATGGAACCGGACGGCACGGTGTGGAGCAAGAGCACCAAGGCGAGCGCCGTGGTGTGGCTCGTGGGCATAGCCCTGCGAGTGGGTCTCTTCGGGCTGGGCACGACCCTCGGCGTCCACCAGGGCAGCTCCGCCCTGATGATCGCGCTGGCGGCCACCCTGCTCGTCCGCTCCGCGGTCCTCGTCCAGCGGGCGCGCTGGATACAGGAGTCCGCCGGTCCCACGGCGTACGGTGACGAGGTGTCCCGGTCCCCGCGACTGCGGAAGGAACGCGTGTGACCGACAACGCCCTGACCCGCTGGCCGTCCCGGGAAGCCCTCGGCCGGGAGGGAACCTCCCGGGCGCGGCGCCTGATCGCCTGGGCCGTACGGCTCCTCGTCCTCGGAACCCTGCTGACGGCCGCCTTCCACAGCAGCCGGGCCCACGGCTGGGGCATGGTGGCCGGAGTGGCGGGCGTCCTCCTCGCGGGAGCCTTCGCCTGGGCCTTCTTCCGCACGACGCTCCAGCACCGGCTGTGGTCCTCCCTGGCCTTCGTGGCCCTCTTGCTGGGCCTGGCGGCGGGCGGATACACCCTGGGATTCCGCTCACCGGCACTCGTCCTGTGCTGCGGGTGCGCCATCGCCGCGTTGGAGCGGCTGCCGCTGAGGGCCGGCCTGCCGGTCGCCGCGCTCGCCCTGGCCTCGTTCGCGGTCGTCGACAACGACAGCTGGCCGACCGCGGCCGTGACCGCCGGAGGGATGGCGCTCGCCGGATACACCCTCCGGCTGGACGCCGAGGCGCGCGGCAACACCCAGCGACTGCTGGCCCAGGAGAGAGCGGCCCGCGTCGCCGAGGCGGAATCGGCCGCCCTGGCGGAGCGGGCCCGCATCGCCCGGGAGATCCACGACGTGCTGGCACACAGCCTCTCGGCACAGCTGGTGCACCTGGAGGCGGCCCGGCTGCTGATCGAGCGGGGCGCGGAGCGCGAGCAGGTCCTCGAGCGGGTGGTCGCGGCACGGGGCATGGCCCGGGACGGCCTCGACGAGACCCGGCAGGCGTTGTCCGCGCTGCGCGGTGAACTGACCCCACTGGAGGACTTCCTGGCCCAGCTCGTGAGCACGGCGCCCCGGGCCGAGGTCACGATCGGGGGAGAGCGCAGACCACTGCCGGCCGAGGCGTCCCAGGCCGTTCGTCGAGTCGCACAGGAGGCCCTCACCAACGTCCGCAAGCACGCCGCGGGGGCCAAGGTGCGGGTGCGGCTGGAGTACGGGGCGGGCGAAGTGACCCTGGACGTCCGGGACTCGGGCGGCTCGCCGGGCGAACTCGCGGGCGCCGGTGGCGGGTACGGTCTGCTCGGGATGAGAGAACGCGCCGAACTGCTGGGCGGGTCGCTGGACGCCGGACCGGACGAGGAAGGGTTCGCGGTGAGGTTGAGGGTGCCGGTATGACCGGGGAGGCCGGGAGGCGGCCCGCGCGGGTGGTCGTCGCGGACGACCAGACGGTCGTCCGTGAGGGCATCGTGATGCTGCTGGGGCTGCTGCCGGGCATCGAGGTGGTGGGCGCGGCCGGCGACGGGGAGGAGGCCGTGCGGCTCGTCGCCGAGGTCGCGCCCGACGTGGTGCTGATGGACCTGCGCATGCCCCGGTGCGACGGCGTGGAGGCCACCCGGCGCATCCGGGTGGAGCACCCGGAGACGCAGGTCGTGGTGCTCACCACGTTCGCCGACGACGACTCGTTGTTCCCCGCCCTGCGAGCCGGGGCGCGCGGCTACCTCACCAAGGACGCCGGGGGCGACGAGATCCTGCGGGCCGTGGAGAGTGTCCTGTCCGGGGACGCGGGCCTGTCCCCGAGCATCCAGCGACGGCTGCTGGAGCGCCTCTCGGAACCCGCGCCGACGCCGGCGCCCCCACCCTCCGAACCGCCCGACGGGCTCACCGCGCGGGAGGCCGAGGTGCTGCTCCTGATCGCCGAGGGGCTCAGCAACCACGAGATCGCCCAGAAGCTGCACGTCTCCACGGCCACCGTGAAGACGCACATCAACAACCTGTTCGCCAAGATCGGGATCAAGGACCGGGCCCAGGCCGTGCGGTACGCGTACGGGAAGGGACTGGTGCGGCCACCGGCGGACTGAGGTGACGAGGCCGCCCCGGCCAGGTCACCTGATGGGGTGAAGAGCGCGGGGAAGAGAAGTCAGGGATCGGCCCGTTCTGTCCATCCTTGGGCATGCAGTTCAGCAAAGGTCGCGTGCGCGGCGGCGGGGACGGTTCCGGCCCATCGGACGGGCACCACGAGGCGCGGGGTCCGGCCCCCACCGACATGCCGGGGGACGTGCCGTTCGACGACCCCTGGTACGACGCACTCGCCTCGGGCTGGGGCGAGGCGGGCACGGTGGCCGTCCCGGTGCCGGCGGCGCGGCAAGGGCAGGGGCAGGGGCAAAGGCCGGAGCAGGACGACGACCTGGCGGCGGCCGAGGTCTACCTCGAGGTGCAGCGCAGCCCGGCGTTCCAGGAAGTGCGCAGCAGGTACCGGCGGTTCGTGGTGCCGGCGACCGTCGCGTTCTTCCTCTGGTACGTGGCCTACGTCGTGGCGGCGACGGCGGCGCCGGGCCTCATGGCGCGCCCCGTCGTGGGAGCGGTGAACGTGGGGCTGCTGGCGGGGCTCGGGCAGTTCCTGAGCACGTTCCTGCTCACCTGGGCCTACGCACGCCACGCCCGGCTGCGGAGGGACCGGGCCGCGCTGGAACTGCGCTGGGACACACAGGAGTTGACCCGAGGAGCAAGGGGCGGTGCGGCGTGACCGGCAACCATCAGACACTGGCCCTGGTGCTGTTCAGCGCGTTCATCGCGGTCACGCTGGCCATCACGACCTGGGTCAGCCGTGACCGGCACGGTTCGGCGGAGGAGTTCTACGCGGGCGGCCGCCTGTTCTCACCCATGGAGAACGGCTTCGCCATCGCGGGCGACTACATGTCGGCCGCGTCGTTCCTCGGGATCTCCGGGCTCATCGCGCTGTTCGGCTACGACGGGCTGCTGTACTCGGTGGGCTTCCTCGTGGCCTGGCTGGTGGTGCTGTTCCTGGTCGCCGAACTGGTGCGCAACTGCGGCCGGTTCACGCTGGCGGACGTCGTCGCGGCCCGGATGAGCGAGCGGCCGGTGCGGATCGCCGCGGGAACCTCCTCGGTCACCGTGTCCGTGCTCTACCTGGTGGCGCAGATGGTGGGCGCGGGCAGCCTGGTGGCGCTGCTGCTGGGACGCACCAGCGCGGCGGCCCAGTGCTGGACCGTGGTGGGCGTCGGCGCGCTCATGGTGATCTACGTGTCGTTAGGCGGGATGCGGGCCACCACCTGGATCCAGATCGTGAAAGCGGTCCTGCTGCTCGGCGGCACCGTGGCGCTCACGGCGCTGGTGCTGGTGCGCTTCCACGGTGACTTCGACCGGTTGCTGCTCACGGCGGCCGAGCGCAGCGGGCACGGGAACGCGTTCCTCGCGCCGGGGCTGAAGTACGGCGCGGACTGGACGGCCCGGTTCGACTTCATCAGCCTCGGGCTGGCCCTGGTGCTGGGCACCGCAGGCCTGCCGCACATCCTGTCGCGTTTCTACACCGTGCCGACCGCCCGGGCCGCGCGGCGGTCCGTGGTGTGGTCGATCGGGCTGATCGGCGGGTTCTACCTGATGACCATCGTCCTCGGCTTCGGAGCGGCGGCCATCGTCGGCCCGCAAGCGGTGCGCGAGTCCAACGCGGCCGGGAACACGGCGGTCCCCCTCCTGGCGCTCGACCTGGGCGGTGGGGCTGACTCCACGGGCGGCACCGTCCTGTTCGCCGTCGTGGCCGCCGTCGCCTTCGCCACGATCCTCGCGGTCGTCGCCGGCATCACGCTCGCGTCCTCCGCGTCGGTGGCCCACGACCTGTACGCGTCGCTGCGCCGCCGACGCGCCGAGCCCCGCAGCGAGGTGGCCGTCGCCCGGGCGGCCGCCGTCGGCATCGGCGTGGTGGCGATCGCGCTCGGCCTCCTCGCCCGCGACCTGAACGTCGCCTTCCTGGTGGGCCTCGCCTTCGCGGTGGCCGCCTCCGCCAACCTGCCCGTCCTGCTCTACTCGCTGTTCTGGCGAGGCTTCACCACCCGGGGTGCGGTGTACGCGGTGTACGGCGGACTGGTACCGGCCCTGGTGCTCGTGGTGCTGTCCCCGGTGGTCTCCGGCAGCCCCGAGTCGCTGTTCCCGGGCGTGGACTTCCAGTACTTCCCGCTGCAGAACCCCGGCCTCGTGTCCATCCCGCTGGGCTTCCTCGCGGGCTGGTTCGGCACGGTCACCTCGGCCGAGGTCGCCGACGAGGCCAAGCACGCGGAGACCGAGGTGCGGTCGCTGACGGGTGCGGGAGCCGTGTAGCCGGCGGTGGAGTCGCGGTGGGCGTGACGTCCTTACGGGGTCACCCAGGCGTAGCGGTGTTCCGGGCGGCCGGTGTCGCCGTATTTGAGGGAGAGGCGCAGACGGCCGGCCTGTTCGAGGTGGCGGAGGTAGCGCTGCGCGGTGGAACGGCTCAGGCCCGTCTTCGCGGCCACCTCGTGAGCCGACAAGGGGTGGCCCGCGCGGTGCAGGACGGCGCAGATCAGGTCGGTCGTCGGCTCCGAGTGGCCGCTGGGCAGGCCGGGGGAGGGCGGCACCGCTGCGGTGCGCAGGGCGCCGAAGATGCGGTCCACCTGCTCCTGTCCCGTGAGGCCGTGGCCGCCCACGCGGTCGACGGTGCGGCGCAGGGCGGCGTAGGAGTCGAGGCGGGCCCGCAGGGCGGCGAAGGTGAACGGTTTCACCAGGTAGTGCAGGGCGCCCAGGCGCATCGCCGCCTGGACCGTCGTGACGTCGCTGGCCGCCGTGATCATGATGACATCGGTGCCGTGGCCCTGTTCCCGCATGCGGTGCACGAGGTGCAGGCCCGTCCGGTCGGGCAGGTAGTGGTCGAGGAGCACCAGGTCGATGCCGCCGCGCTCGACGGCGGCCAGCGCCTGGGCGGCGCTGTGGGCGCGGGCGGCGACCCGGAAGCCGGGAACCTTCCCCACGTACTTGGCGTTGATCTCTGCGACACGGAAGTCGTCGTCCACCACCAGGACGTCAATCATCGGGCCTCTTTCCCTCAAGGCCTGGCGGGCGCGTGTGACGCCCGTGTTTCGGCTCCGTTGTTCTAGCGCGAGCAAAACGAGCACAACAGCCTGTTGCAAGCAAAAGAAGGGCATGTGCGCACAAGGCTGATGCCGTGACACCGGGCACACCTACCGTCCCCGGCCATGAGCGCACACACCAGCCCCGCCATCGAGCTGCGGGGCGCGAGCAAGACGTTCAGGACCCCGTCGGGGGGTCTGCACACCGCCGTCCGGGAACTGGACCTCACCGTCGGGCGCGGCGAGTTCGTGGCCGTCGTCGGGCCGACCGGCTGCGGGAAGTCGACCACGCTGACCCTGGTCAGCGGCCTGGAGGAACCGACCGACGGCGAGGTGCTCGTCGCCGGGCAGCCGGTGCGGGGCGTGGGCGACAAGGTCGGCTTCGTCTTCCAGCAGGACGCCACCTTCCCGTGGCGCACCGTCCTGTCCAACGTCATGGCGGGCCCCCGCTTCCGGGGCGTCCCCAAGGCCGAGGCGAAGAGCAGGGCGCGCGAGTGGCTGGCCCGGGTCGGTCTGTCCGCCTTCGAGGACCGCTATCCCCACCAGCTCTCCGGCGGCCAGCGCAAGCGGGTCGCGCTCGCCGCGACCTTCGTCAACGACCCCGAGATCCTGCTCATGGACGAGCCGTTCTCGGCGCTCGACGTGCAGACCAGGGCGCTGATGTCGGACGAGCTGCTGGAGCTGTGGGAGGGCACGGGCGCCTCCGTCGTCTTCGTCACCCATGACCTGGAGGAGTCCATCGCGCTGGCCGACAAGGTCGTCGTGATGACCGCGGGGCCCGCCACCGTCAAGCAGGTCTTCGACATCGACCTGCCGCGACCGCGCAAGGTCGAGTCGGTGCGCCTGGAGCCCCGGTTCATCGACATCTACCGCGAGATCTGGGAGTCCCTCGGCGAAGAGGTCCGCATCACCCGGGAAAGGGGAGCCGCTCATGCCGCCTGAGGTGCTCAGCCAACCTGTCGTCGACATAGTCAAGACGCCCGACCGCGCCCACTCACGCGCGCGTGCCGCCCGCAAGCGCAGGATCGTCGTCACCGGCGCGCGCGTCCTGCTGCTGGTCGCCGTGCTCGGCCTGTGGGAAGCGCTGTCCCGGGCCGAGGTCATCGATCCGTTCAACTTCTCCATGCCGTCGAAGATCTGGGACCAGATATCCACCTGGGTCACCCACGGCACAGCGCTCGGCTCGCTCGGTGAGCAGATCTGGTACACGCTCCACGAGGCGCTGCTCGGCTGGATCATCGGGGTGGTCGCCGGCGTGGTGTTCGGCATTGCCCTGGGGCGGATCACCTTCCTCGCCGACGTCCTTGGTCCCTACATCAAGGTGCTCAACTCGATCCCCAGGATCGTGCTCGCGCCCATCTTCGTGATCTGGTTCGGACTGGGTCCGGCCTCCAAGGTCGCCTCGGCCGTCGTGCTGGTGTTCTTCCCGGTGTTCTTCAACGCCTTCCAGGGCGCCCGCGAGGTGGACCGCAACCTCGTGGCCAACGCCCGCATCCTGGGCGCCAGCGACCGCCGGGTGACCCTCCAGGTGGTCATCCCCTCGGCCACCTCCTGGATTTTCACCAGCCTCCACGTCAGTTTCGGCTTCGCCCTGATCGGCGCCATCGTCGGCGAGTACATCGGCGCGACCAAGGGCATCGGCCTGCTCGTCGCGCAGTCCCAGGGCACCTTCAACGCGGCCGGTGTGTACGCCGCCATGGTCATCCTCGCGGCCGTCGCCCTCGTCGCCGAGGGACTGCTCACCTTCGCCGAGCGCCGCATCTTCCGGTGGAAGACGTCCGGCTCCGACCACTGAGCCCGGACGCCCCGCCACCTCCTCCTCACTCCCTTCGCCGTACCGCCTCCCTCAAGGACGTGAACCGTCATGCGCACAACCGTCAGGCGCACCGCCCTGGCCACCGCCGGGCTGCTCGCCCTCGCCTCCCTCACCGCCTGCGCCAACGACGCCGCGGGTACCTCCTCGTCCGGCTCCGGCGGGGACGGCAAGGGCACCAAGGTCAAGATCATGGTGGGCGGACTCGACAAGGTCATCTACCTCCCCGCCATGCTCACCCAGCGGCTCGGCTACTTCGACGCCGAGGGCCTGAACGTGGAACTGCTCAGCGAACCGGCCGGCGTCCAGGCCGAGACCGCGCTCGTCTCCGGGCAGGTGCAGGGGGCCGTCGGCTTCTACGACCACACGCTGGACCTCCAGGTGAAGGGCAAGGCGGTCGAGTCGGTCGTGCAGTTCTCGCACGCCCCGGGAGAGGTGGAGGTCGTCTCCACCAAGGCGGCGGACGACATCACCTCGCCGAAGGACTTCAAGGGCCGCAAGCTCGGCGTCACCGGCCTCGGCTCCTCGACGGACTTCCTCACCAAGTACCTCGCCGTGAAGAACGGCGTGAACGTCAGCGAGTTCACCCCGGTCGCCGTGGGCGCCGGGCCGACGTTCATCTCCGCGCTGCAGCAGGGCGCCATCGACGGCGGCATGACGACCGACCCGACCGTCGCGACGGTTCTGGACAAGGGCGCCGGCAAGATCCTCCTCGACATGCGCACCCCGGCGGGGTCGGAGGCGGCGCTCGGTGGACCGTATCCCTCGTCCAGTCTGTACATGCAGACGGACTGGGTGAACAGCCACAAGGACACCGTGCAGAAGTTGGCCAATGCATTCGTCAAGACGCTCAAGTGGATGTTCACCCACAGCGCCACCGAGATCGCCGACAAGATGCCCGCCGACTACTCGCAGGGCAACAAGGTGCTCTACGCGTCGGCCATCAAGAGCACGCTGCCGATGTTCACCGACGACGGCGTGATGCCGAAGAACGGCCCCGAGACCGTGGAGAAGGTCCTCAAGGCGTTCAACCCCACCATCAAGAATGCCGATGTCGACCTGAGCAGGACGTACACGACCGAGTTCGTCCAGAAGGCGACCGGCTGACCACCCGGCCGGCACGCGCGATGAGCCGTGTCGCCGTGCCTCAGCCGCGGGTCGCCCACACGTAACGGTGTTCCGGGCGGCCCGCGTCGCCGTACTTGAGGGTCAGCCGCGCGCGGCCCCTGCGCTCCAGGAGCTTGAGGTAGCGCTGGGCGGTCTGGCGGCTCACCCCCGTCCGGTCGGCGATCTCCTGGGCCGACAGGGGACCGTCGGCGCTCATCAGGCACCGGCGGACCAGCTCCGCCGTGGTGGGGGAGTGGCCCTTGGGCAGCCCCGGCTCCGAGGACGCCGACAGGGCGCCGAAGATCCGGTCCACGTCGGACTGTTCGGCCTCACCGCCGCCGTCGAGGGTGCGCCGCAACTCCGCGTACGCCTCCAGCTTGGCCCGCAGGCCCGCGAACGCGAACGGCTTGACCAGGTACTGCAGGGCACCCTGGCGCATCGCCGCCTGCACCGTCGAGACGTCCCGCGCCGCGGTCACCATGATCACGTCCGTCTGGTGACCGCGCCGGCGCATCTCCTGGACCACCTCGAGACCGGTCTCGTCAGGCAGGTAGTGGTCCAGCAGCACGAGGTCCAGGCGGGGCAGCGCCTCCATCCGGCGCAGCGCGTCGGCCGCGCTGTGCGCCTCGCCGGCCACGTGGAAGCCCGGCACCTTCTCCACGTACGCGGCGTTGACCTGGGCGACCCTGGCGTCGTCGTCCACGACCAGCACCTCAATCATCGTGACTCCTCCTCGGCGGTGTCGTACGTGCCCGCGCTCAGAGCGGGCTCCAGGTCCGGCGCGGCCAGCGCCTCGGGCAGGACGACCGTGAACCGCGCGCCGCCGCCGTCCGCCTCGTCCACCGCCACGCTGCCACCCTGCCGCTCGGCGAGCCGGCGCACCAGGGACAGCCCGAGGCCCCGCTTGCCGTGGGCGGGCGGCTTCTTCGTGGACCACCCCTCGGTGAAGATCAACTCCCGTTGCTCGGGCGGGATGCCGGGACCCGTGTCGCACACGCTGAGCACCGCCGTACGGCCCTCCGTACGCAGCTCCACCTCCACGCGCGCGTGCCGCGTGCCCGCCACGGCGTCCAGGGCGTTGTCGACCAGGTTGCCGACGACCGTGACCAGCCCCTGGGGATCGACGAGGCGGTCGGGCAGCCGGGTGTCGTCGGACACCCACAGGGCGACCCCGCGCTCGGCCGCGACGGTCGCCTTGCCGACCAGCAGGGCGGCCAGCAACGGGTCGTGGACCTTCTCCGTGACCTGCTCCGCGGTGACCCGGTGGTCGCCGACGACCTCCCCCACGAACTCCACGGCGTCGTCGAACATCTCCAGCTCCAGCAGCCCGAGGAGGGTGTGCATGCGGTTGGCGTGCTCGTGGTCCTGCGCGCGCAAGGCGTCGATCAGGCCGCGCGTCGAGTCAAGCTCCCGGCCCAGTTCCTCCAGCTCGGTCCGGTCGCGCAGGGTGGCCACGGCGCCGCCGTCGTCCGTGGGCATGCGGTTGGCGACCAGGACGCGCTGGCCGCGCACGGTGAGCAGGTCCGTGCCCGTCACCCGGCCCGCCAGCACGTCGGCCGTACGCCCCTCGCCCAGGGCCTCGTCCGGGGTGCGGCCGACGGACTCTTCGCCGATGCCGAGCAGGCGTTGCGCCTCGTCGTTGAGCAGCCGGACGCGGCCCGCGCGATCCAGGGCGACCACGCCCTCCCGGATGCCGTGCAGCATTGCCTCGCGCTCCGCCAGCAGCGCCGAGATGTCGGAGAAGGCCAGGTCGCGCGTCTGACGCTGGACCCGTCGGGAGATCAACCACGCGGCCAGGGCGCCCACCGCGAGCGCACCGCCCGCGTATGCCAGCAGCCCGGGGATTGCGTGGAACAACCGGTCCCGCACGCTGTCGTACTCGATGCCGACGGACACCGCGCCGATGATCCTGCCGCTGCTGTCGCGCAGCGGCACCTTGCCGCGGGCCGAGCGGCCGAGGGTGCCGGTGTCGATCTGCATGACGTCGTGACCGGCCAGTGCGGGCCCGGGGTCGGTCGAGACGTGACCGCCGACCTCGTCGGGGTCCCGGTGGGACCAGCGCACGCCCTCGGTGTCCATCACGACCACGTACTCGGCCCCGCTGGCCTTGCGGATCCGCTCCGCCTGCCGCTGCACCGGGCCGTCGACCGTCGGCGGCGTGCTCCGCAGGTCCTCCGCGATCTGCGGTATCTCGGCCGTGGTCCTCGCGATGGCGAGGGCGCGGCGCATCGCCTGGTCGTCGAGCTGGTCGCTGAGCGGTGCGAGGAACAGGCCGGTCGCGAGCACCGCGACTCCCGCGGCGATCGCCACCTGCATCAGCAGCACCTGCGAGAAGACCCGCCGGGGCAGGCCCAGGCGCAGGCGGCGTGCGGGGGGAGTGGGGCTCATGCCACGACGGTACGTGGACGGGTCGACCGGACCGTAGGGGTGGGGCGTGCATCCGTGCAAGGTGTGGCATGGATCTCTTGAGCGATCCATTGATCCACCCAATTGATGCACCGAATCATTGATCCGCCGGCGCACGCCGAGGTGCATGACGGCTCGTGGGGCGGTCGTACCGTTCCCGCGTCAGCTGGCCAGCGCCGCCACTCGCCCCAGCTCGCGCACCGCCACCACGTCCATCTGGGCCGGTGCGCCGAGGACCGACGCCCCGCAGCTCTCCGCGCGGGGCGGGAGCGAGGCGCCCTGGGCCACGGTCACCAGCCACCGGCGTCCGTCCAGGTGCGCCACGGTCACCTCCCAGCGCGGTCCCTCGCCGGTCGTCCGGACGACGGCGAGCGCCTGAGCCGCGTACTCGTCGGCCGCCCGGCGCACGGCCAGCTCGGCCGCCTGACCGGGGCGGTCCCAGGCCGAGCTGCCGCGGCAGCCCTCCACGACGATCCGGCCCTCCTTGACGCCGTGCAGGACCGCCTTGACGCCGTCGGCCTCGGCGCGGCCGTAGGCATAGCCGTACGGCAGGACGAGCACCGTGGGGGAGAACCGATGACCACCCAGATGGGTGACCTCCCACACGCCCGGAACGTCCGACCCGGCGAGCTCGGCGGCCAGCGGCCGGCCCAGGAGTGCGCAGCAGCGGTCGCGCTTGCCGTTGGTGCAGATGAGGGCGAGCGGATCGCCAGTGTGGGCGCGGCCGTCGAGCGCGGTGTCGAAGGTGCGGTGGTCCCCGCGGCTCAGCGCGTCGAAGTCGAGGTCCAGGAGCCGCCGTGGGTCGCTCGTCGTGGCGGTGCGCAGCCACACGCGGCCGGGCACCGTGTGGGCCGCGAACACCCGGCGCACGGGCGGCGTGCCGAAGTCGGCGTGGCGTCCCGGGCGGCGGATCAGGGCGATGCGCACGCCGGTGCCCTTGGCGGCCCGGCGCAGGGCCCGGCCCAGCGCCGGGTCGAGATGGCTCGACGTGAGCGCTTCGGCACCCCAGGGGCCGGGCTGCTCCAGCAGGATCCAGGTCCTTGCCGTGGCCGCGGTTCCGGGAAGCGGCTCGCCGAGGTCTCGCGAGTCGGTCGCGCACGTACTCACAGAGGTGAGCCTAACCTGAGTTGGTCCCTGGTGGCTCCCGGGCGCCGGTGTGTCCTGCTCCGACCGGATCGGGCCGCGGGGTCGGGCGGACGGACGTTCGGCGTGCGGGGGCCGGGCATGACCTCTGGGTTCCCGTGCGCGGGCCTCCCATGCGCGGGCTGCGCTGCGTGGTTCAAGGCGCCCGGCGGAGGCCGGATCCCGCGCACAGCGGGAGAGTCGAAGCTCCCGCGCCCGCCGGAGGCCGGCGCCCGCGACCTACGCCTGCGGCAGCGCCTGGGGCGGCTTCGGTCCCACGTAGTGGCCGCTGGGCCGCATTCGCAGCGGCCGCTCGCCGTACTCCTCCAGGGCGTGCGCGATCCAGCCCGCCGTGCGTGCCACGGCGAAGACCGTCTCGCCCGCCGTGGACGGCATCCCGCAGGACACGGTGAGGACCGCCAGGGCCAGGTCGACGTTGGCGTGCAGCGGGGCGTGGCGGGCGGTGGTGGCGACCACGTCGCGGGCGGCGGCCAGGGCGGGTCCGGCGGTCGGGACGTCCTCCAGTAGGGCGAACAGCGCACGCGCGCGGGGGTCCTCGCCCGGGTAGAGCCGGTGGCCCAGGCCGGGGATGCGGCGGCCCGCCCGCAATTCCTCGGCGATCACGGGACCCGCGTCGCCCTGGTCGAGGACCTCCAGCAGCAGCCGGTGGGCGAGTCCGCTGGCCGCGCCGTGCAGGGGCCCCTCGATCACGCCCAGCCCGGCGGAGACGGCCGCGTAGGCGTGCGCGCGGGCCGAGGCGGCCACGCGGACCGCCAGGGTCGAGGCGGCCAGGTCGTGGTCCGCGAGCAGACCGAGGGCCGTGTCGAGGGCGCGCAGTGACGCCGCGTCGGCGTCCCGGCCGCTGAGCCGGCCCCACAGCCGCCGGGCCAGCGGCCCCTGGTCCCGGTGGTCGCGCCGGCGGGGCGGCAGGGCGGCGACCAGTGTGGGGATGAGGACGCGCGCGGTGGCGAGCACGGCGACCTCGGACAGGTCGAAGCGCAGCGGGTCCGCGGTCGCGGCGGCGATCGCGGCCACCCTCAACCGGTCGGTGGGGCCGGCGTGTTCGGGCAGCGCGTCGACCGCGCGCCGGGCCGCCGCCACGGAGGGCTCGGGCGCGGTGAGGGTGGCGCCGGGCTGGAGCCGGCCGGTCCACAGCCACTCGGCGACCTCCTCGTAGGAGTGCCGGGAGGCCAGCTCGACGGCGTCGACGCCGCGGAAGTAGTACCGGTCCGTGTCGATGAACGTGAGCCGGGTGCGCACGGACAGCTCCGCCCCGGAGCCCGGACTCCCGGCGCTCTCCCGGCGGTTGCGCCGCGCGAGCGCCTCGACCTCCTTGGCGTCGAAGGTGCTGGCCCGGCGGCCGGGCACGCGACGGCTGCTGAGCTGGCCGCGGCTGACGTACGCGTAGACGGTCTCCGGCTTCACGCCGAGCAGTTCGGCGGCCTCCTTGGTGCTCAGCCGTCGTTCGGGGTGGCCGGGGCCGTGTTCCTGATCACGCATGGCAGTCACCGTATCCGCAGACCACATTTATTGATTCAATCAACATTGACAGATTTCTAGTCAAGTATGCACAGTCGAATCGATACGAGGTCACTCCGGAGTCAGTTCGAGTCAGCTCGAAGTCGGTTCAAGGTCAGTTCGAGGGAGAAGCCATGTCCGTCCACAGTTCCGCAGCCGCACTCGTCGAGGTGCCCCGCGGCCTCGCCGGCGTCGTCGTCACCGACACCGAAGTGGGCGACGTCCGCGGGCTCGAGGGCTTCTACCACTACCGGCAGTACTCGGCCGTCGACCTGGCGCAGAGCCGTACCTTCGAGGACGTCTGGCACCTGCTCCTCCACGGCGACCTGCCCGACGCGGCCCGCTCCGCCGCCTTCACCGCGCACACCGCCGGCTTGCGTCGCCTCCCCGCCGAGGTGACCGCGGCGCTGCCGACCATCGCGGCGGCCGGCGCGGGCGGCAATCCGCTCGCCGGACTGGGCACGGCACTGTCGCTGCTCGGCGCCGCCAAGGGGTTCCGGCCGGTGTACGACATCGATGCGGACCGGCGCCGGGAGGACACCGTCGTGGCGACGGCCGCCGTACCGACCCTGCTGACCGCGCTCTACCGCCTCGAGCAGGGCCTTGAGCCCGTCGAGCCCCGTGAGGACCTGTCGTACGCCGCGAACTACCTGTACATGTTGACCGGTTCGGAGCCGGATCCGGTGAGGGTGCGCGCGGTCGAGCAATACTTGATCTCCACCATTGATCACGGGTTCAACGCGTCAACCTTCACCGCGCGGGTCATCGCCTCCACCGGAGCGGACGTGGCGGCCTGCCTCGTCGGCGCGCTGGGCGCCCTCTCCGGGCCCCTGCACGGCGGAGCCCCGAGCCGCGCGCTGGACACCCTGGACGCCATCGGCACTCCGGACCGCATCGACCCCTGGATCCGCGCACGCGTCCTCGCCGGTGAACGCATCATGGGCTTCGGGCATGCCGTCTACCGCACCGAGGACCCCCGTTCCCGGATGCTCCGCGACATCGCCCGGCGCTTCGGCGGCCCCCGCGTGGACTTCGCGATCGAGGTGGAGCGGCAGGTGGAGGCGATCCTCGCCGAACTGAAGCCGGGTCGGGAACTGCACACCAACGTCGAGTTCTACGCGGGCGTGGTCATGGAACTCTGCGGCCTGCCTCGCGCGATGTTCACCCCGACGTTCGCCGCGGCACGCGTGGTCGGCTGGAGTGCCAACGTCCTGGAGCAGGCCGAGGACCGGAAGATCATCCGCCCGGCGGCGCGGTACGTCGGCCCGCACGCGCCCGTGCCGGTACCGACGGTGTGACGGCGCGGGCCCCCACCCCCGGAGCGAAGTACCCCGGGGCTCCCGGCGCTCCCAGCGCACCGGACGCACCAGGCGCGCGGGGATCGAGCCCACGAGCAAGACACCGCACCGCGCGCCGCCGTAAGACATCGCACCGCGCGCCGCCGTGATGACGCACCCGTATCAGCCGTCACTCAAGTATCTTGTCGCCTGGCCCTCTCCAGGCGCTCCGGCGAACACCCTTGCGCTCGGAGAGCGCAGTGCGACGAACCGCCATGGACCCGTGGACCCCGTGGACAACCCACCGTGGAACACCCGAAGCGGGCACAACGCCGTCCGAGTCAGGGCTGCCTCCGTCCCTCTTCGAGCCACAAGGCGGTATCCCTCCGTGAAGATCGTGCGACGTGTCGGGGCCTCCCCTCGGGAGCGCGGCAGTGCCACCGGGCAGACCTGCCCCGACATCTTCGAGCTCAGCAACGGTGACTTCGCCGTGATCGGGCGCGAAGCGACCGCGGAACTCGATCCGGAGCTCCCGTCGGACGCCGCACGGGCCGACCACGAGCGCATCGTCGTCATCACCCGGGACACGCTCGTGCGCGCCAAGCGCGACATCCCCGACGTCTGACCGCGGACGGCCGCACGACGGTCGAGCCGCCCGGTGTCAGGCGGACTGCTCGGGCGGCTCGCCGACGACCCACCACTCGTCCGTGTCGGCGTCGAGGAGTTCCTGGACCAGGTCGTCCGTCATCAGGCCGAGGGCGTACTCCTCGGACGCCTCGGGCAGGCTCTTGCGGTGGTGCCGGGTCGCCTCCCAGTACTCGCGGAACACCTCGTTCCGGCACATGACCCGCAGGTGCCCGTAGAGCTCCGCGCGGGTCATCGCGCCGATGCGGTGGAAGTACAGGGCGTTGATGTAGAGGGCGTTGGCGAAGAGGAACTGCCGCTGCTTCTCCGGCGGGACGTCGGTCTCGTAGGTGTCGAGGACTGCGGCCAGGGCGGGGTCGTCCATGGCCTTGCAGATCAGGTCGAAGTGCAGCCGGTGCTGTTGGGCGAGAACGGCCCTCCTGCGGTGGCGGGTGCTCCGTGTGCTGAGGGAGCCGGAGACGGCCGCGAGCGTGCCTTTGGCGGCCGAGACGATCTTCCGGACTCCCGAACTCTGTGTGGCCATGTCAACCCCCGGTTCAGGCGGCCGTCCGCCGGTCGTCGGGGTGCGGGTGGGCGGACGGGGACCGGCGAGCGGTGGGCGGCGCTTGCCGTCTCCCAGGGTGCCGAGCGGCTCTGATCGGCGGGGAGGCGGAGAGGAGGCGCACGGAAGGAAGTGAGGGTCGCACACCCCGGCGCCTTGACCAACGTCTGCCCCGCGTACGCAGCTAACAATCGTTCACTCCGTGGTCGTCGCCCCCGCTCGTATCCTGGGACGGCATTCCGTTCCCGACCGCGCGCCCGCGCCGTGAGCCGGTGCGCGCCAAGGCGTGAGAGAGGTCGTACGTGCCGCACAGCCGCAGCACACCGCAGATCCCGGTCGTCGTCCTCGCCGGATTCCTCGGCTCCGGCAAGACGACCCTGCTCAACCACCTGCTGCACCGCAGCGGCGGCAGCCGGATCGGCGCGATCGTCAACGACTTCGGCGCGATCGAGATCGACGCGATGGCCGTGGCCGGCGCCCTCGGCGACTCCACCGTCTCCCTGGGCAACGGGTGCCTGTGCTGCGCGGTCGACGCGAGCGAACTCGACGGCTACCTCGAACGGCTCGCGCGCCCCTCCGCCGGCATCGACGTCATCGTCGTCGAGGCCAGCGGTCTGGCCGAACCGCAGGAACTGGTGCGGATGGTGCTGGCCAGCGGACACCCCGGGATCGTCTACGGCGGTCTCGTCGAGGTCGTCGACGCGGCCGAGTTCGACGAGACCCGTGTCCGGCACCCCGAGATCGACCGGCACCTCGCCCTGGCCGATCTGGTCGTCGTGAACAAGCTCGACCGCGCACCCGACGGCACGCGCGTCCTGGACCTCGTCCGCTCGCTGACCGACCGTGCCGCGGTCGTGCCCGCCACCTACGGCCGGATCGACCCGGAGTTCCTCTTCGACTGCCGCCCCGACGAGGAACGCGTCGGGCAGTTGTCCTTCGACGACCTGCACGCCGGGGAAGCGGACCCCGCCGAACAGACCGGCGCTCACGCCGGGGACCACGGCGGGCACCTCCACAGTGCCTACGACAGCCTGTCGTTCGTCTCCGACGTGCCCCTCGACCCCCGCCGGCTCATGCAGTTCCTCGACAGCCGGCCCGAGGGGCTGTACCGGATCAAGGGGTACGTCGACTTCGGCGCGTACGACCCCGACCACCGGTACGGCGTCCACGCCGTCGGCCGGTTCCTGCGCTTCTACCCCGAGCCATGGGCCGGCGCCGTGGCCCCCGCCGACGCTCCCGCCGGTGACCGGGAGCGAGCCGGGTCCCGTCTCACCCAGCTCGTCCTCATCGGCACCGGCATCGACACCTCCGCGCTCGGCAAGGAGCTGGAGGCGTGCCGGAGCGACAGCCCGGACACCGCCGACGAGTACGGCATGTGGGGCGTCCTGCGCTTCGTCCAGGGCTCCGAGGAGGAGCCCGGCGGCACCGGCGGGGCCGAGGAGCCCGCCGGGCCCAGCGGCCCGGCCACGCCGGCCGACCCTGCTGCACCCACCGACCCCGCCGACCCCGCGGGCGCTCCCTGTGGCGGCGCCTAGATCGGCCCCGCCACCACCGCCACCGTCTTCTGCAGGGACACGCCCGAGCCGTCGCGGCGCGGGTCCATCTCCGGCAGCTCGGCCGGTGTGCCGTTCTTCTGCGCGGCCTTGGCCGGGGTCGCGCCCGCCCAGGCCAGGGACAGGCAGTCCTCGCCCTTCAGGAACCGCTGGCAGCGCACGCCGCCGGTGGCCCTGCCCTTGCGCGGGAACTGGTCGAACGGGGTCAGCTTGGCCGTCGTCTGGACGGAGTCGTCCAGCGTGCCGCGCGAGCCGGCGACCGTGAAGACCACCGCGTCCACCGCCGGGTCCACCGCGGTGAACGAGATGACCTTGGCGCCCTCGGCCACCTTGATGCCCGTCATTCCGCCCGCCGGACGGCCCTGCGGACGGACCTGCGAGGCCTGGTAGCGCAGCAGCTGCGCGTCGTCCGTGATGAAGACCAGGTCCTCCTCGCCGGTACGCAGCTCGACCGCGCCGACGATCCGGTCGCCCTCCTTGAGAGTGATGACCTCCAGCTCGCCCTTGTTGGTCGGGTAGTCGGGCACCACCCGCTTGACCACGCCCTGCTCCGTGCCGAGCGCCAGCCCGGGGGAGGACTCGTCGAGCGTGGTCAGGCAGACCACCGTCTCGTCGTCCTCCAGGGAGACGAACTCGGCCAGCGGGGCGCCGCCCGAGAGGTTCGGCACGGTCGCCGTGTCCGGAAGCTGTGGCAGGTCGACGACGTTGATGCGCAGCAGGCGGCCCGCCGAGGTGACCGCGCCGATCTCCCCGCGCGCGGTGGCCGGCACCGCCGAGACGATCACGTCGTGCTTGGTGCGGCGGGCGTCCTCGTCGGCCGCGAACGGCTCGGCGTTGGCCGTGCGCGCCAGCAGGCCGGTGGAGGACAGCAGCACCCGGCACGGGTCGTCGGCGACCTGGAGCGGCACCGTGGCGGTCGTGCTGGCGGCCGACTCCAGCAGCACCGTGCGCCGCTCGGTCGCGAACTTCTTGGCCACCGTGGCCAGTTCGGCCGACACCAGCTTGCGCAGTTCCGCGTCCGAGTCCAGGATCCGGGTCAGCTCGGCGATCTCCTCGGTGAGCCGGTCCTTCTCCGCCTCCAGCTCGATGCGGTCGTACCGGGTGAGGCGGCGCAGCGGCGTGTCGAGGATGTACTGCGTCTGGACCTCGCTCAGAGAGAAGCGCTCCATCAGGCGCTCCTTGGCCTGCGCGCTGTTGTCGCTGGAGCGGATCAGCCGGATGACCTCGTCGATGTCGACGAGGGCGGTGAGCAGGCCCTCCACCAGGTGCAGCCGGTCGCGGCGCTTGCCCCGGCGGAACTCGCTGCGTCGGCGCACCACGGTGAAGCGGTGGTCGAGGTAGACCTCCAGCAGTTCCTTCAGGCCGAGCGTGAGCGGCTGGCCGTCCACCAGCGCCACGTTGTTGATGCCGAAGGACTCCTCCATGGGCGTCAGCTTGTACAGCTGCTCCAGGACCGCCTCCGGCACGAAGCCGTTCTTGATCTCGATGACCAGGCGCAGGCCGTGCTCGCGGTCGGTGAGGTCCTTGACGTCGGCGATGCCCTGGAGCTTCTTCGAGCCCACCAGGTCCTTGATCTTGGCGATGACCTTCTCGGGGCCGACGGTGAAGGGCAGCTCGGTGACCACCAGGCCCTTGCGGCGCGCGGTGACGGTGTCCACCGACACGGTGGCGCGGATCTTGAACGTGCCGCGGCCCGTCTCGTAGGCGTCGCGGATGCCGTCCAGGCCGACGATCCGGCCGCCCGTGGGCAGGTCGGGGCCCGGGATGTGCCGCATCAGGGCGTCGAGGTCCGCGCCCGGGTGGCGGATCAGGTGCCGGGCGGCGGCGATCACCTCGCCCAGGTTGTGCGGCGGCATGTTCGTCGCCATGCCGACCGCGATGCCCGAGGCGCCGTTGACCAGCAGGTTCGGGAAGGCGGCCGGGAGCGCGACCGGCTCCTGCTCCTGCCCGTCGTAGTTGGGCTGGAAGTCGACCGTGTCCTCGTCGATCGACTCCGTCATCAGGCCCGTCGCCGCGGCCATCCGGGCTTCGGTGTACCGCATGGCGGCGGGCGGGTCGTCGTTGCCCAGCGAGCCGAAGTTGCCGTGGCCGTCGACCAGCGGCACCCGCATGGAGAAGGGCTGCGCCATGCGCACCAGGGCGTCGTAGATCGACGCGTCGCCGTGCGGGTGGAGCTTGCCCATCACCTCGCCGACCACGCGCGCGCACTTGACGTACCCGCGGTCGGGCCGCAGGCCCATCTCGTTCATCTGGTAGACGATGCGGCGGTGCACGGGCTTGAGTCCGTCGCGGGCGTCCGGCAGGGCGCGGGAGTAGATGACCGAGTACGCGTACTCGAGGAAGGAGCCCTGCATCTCGTCGACCACGTCGATGTCGAGGATCCTCTCCTCGAACGCGTCGTCGGGCGGCGGGGTCTTCGTGCTGCGGCGGGCCATCGCTGCCGGCTCCTCCTGGTTCCTGGTAGCTCGCCGACGGGGGCGCCCCTCCGGCTCGCTCGCTGAAGCGTGTGACGGGATCTGTAGCGTGTGACGCGATCTGTGCGGTCCATTGTGGACCGCGGCACTGACAACGCGGGCGAGGACCCGGTCCCGGCGGACCGGCCGGCCCGTGGACGCCCCTCCCCGCGGCTGACCGCAGGCTACGCGATCCGCTGTGGGCGTACGTGCGGCGGGAACTTCGCCGACCGTCGGCACGCTTGCATACAGTGACAGGACCGGTAGGAACAGCGCGGTTCGACGACCGCGTCCGCGATCGAAGGGACGTACATGCCCATGGGTCACACGGCCACAGCCCAGGCAGGCTCCGGGGGCCTGACAGCGACCGAGCACCGCCTGGCCAACGGCCTGCGCGTGGTGCTCTCCGAGGACCACCTGACCCCGGTCGCGGCGGTGTGCCTCTGGTACGACGTCGGCTCGCGCCACGAAGTCAAGGGCCGTACCGGCCTGGCTCACCTTTTCGAGCACCTGATGTTCCAGGGCTCCGCCCAGGTCAAGGGCAACGGCCACTTCGAGCTGGTGCAGGGCGCGGGCGGCTCGCTCAACGGCACCACGAGCTTCGAGCGCACCAACTACTTCGAGACCATGCCGGCCCACCAGCTGGAGCTCGCCCTCTGGCTGGAGGCCGACCGCATGGGCTCGCTGCTGGCCGCGCTGGACGACGAGTCGATGGAGAACCAGCGCGACGTCGTCAAGAACGAGCGCCGCCAGCGCTACGACAACGTCCCGTACGGCACGGCGTTCGAGAAGCTGACCGCGCTGGTCTACCCCGAGGGCCACCCGTACCACCACACGCCGATCGGCTCCATGGCCGACCTGGACGCGGCGACGCTGGAGGACGCGCGCGCGTTCTTCCGCACCTACTACGCGCCGAACAACGCCGTGCTGTCCGTGGTCGGCGACATCGACCCCGAGCAGACGCTCGCCTGGGTCGAGAAGTACTTCGGCTCCATCGCCGCGCACGACGGCAAGCCCGCCCCGCGCGACGGCTCGCTGCCCGACGTCATCGGCGAGCAGCTGCGCGAGGTCGTCGAGGAGGAGGTCCCGGCGCGCGCCCTGATGGCCGCCTACCGCCTTCCCCAGGACGGCACGCGCGCGAGCGACGCGGCCGACCTCGCCCTGACCGTCCTCGGCGGCGGCGAGTCCTCCCGCCTGTACAACCGCCTGGTGCGCCGCGACCGTACGGCCGTGGCGGCCGGCTTCGGCCTGCTGCGGCTGGCCGGTGCGCCCTCCCTGGGCTGGCTGGACGTGAAGACGTCCGGCGACGTCGAGGTGCCCGTCATCGAGGCGGCCATCGACGAGGAGCTCGCCCGGTTCGCCGAGGAGGGCCCCACGGCCGAGGAGATGGAGCGCGCCCAGGCGCAGTTGGAGCGCGAGTGGCTGGACCGGCTCGGCACGGTCGCGGGCCGCGCCGACGAACTCTGCCGCTTCGCCGTCCTCTTCGGTGACCCGCAGCTCGCCCTGACGGCCGTCCAGCGGGTGCTGGAGGTGACGCCCGAGGAGGTGCGCGAGATCGCCCAGGCCCGTCTGCGCCCCGACAACCGTGCGGTGCTCGTCTACGAACCGCTCGCCCCGGAGCACGTCGAGGACGTCGAGGGCACCGAAGACCCGGAAGCCGCGGCCACCGTGGAAGCCGACGACAACGAGGAGGCGGCCAAGTGACCGAGCTCGCCACGATGGACTTCCACCCCCGGCCGACCGCGGGCGAGGCCAAGCCGTGGGCGTTCCCCGCGCCCGAACGCGCCACGCTCGACAACGGCCTGACGGTCCTGCACTGCCATCGCCCCGGCCAGCAGCTCGTGGCCGTCGAGGTCCTGCTCGACGCGCCCCTGGACGCCGAGCCGGCCGGCCTGGACGGCGTCGCCACGATCATGGCGCGGGCCTTCTCCGAGGGCACCGACAAGCACTCCGCCGAGGAGTTCGCCGCCGAGCTGGAGCGCTGCGGCGCCACCCTCGACGCGCACGCCGACCACCCCGGTGTCCGGCTGAGCCTCGAAGTGCCCGTCTCGCGCCTGTCCAAGGGGCTCGGGCTGGTCGCCGACGCGCTGCGCGCGCCCGCGTTCGCCGACGGCGAGGTCGAGCGCCTGGTGCGCAACCGCCTCGACGAGATCCCGCACGAGCTGGCCAACCCCTCGCGTCGGGCCGCCAAGGAGCTCTCCAGGCAGCTGTTCCCGGCGACGGCCCGCATGTCGCGCCCGCGCCAGGGCACCGCGGAGACGGTGGGGGCGATCGACGCCGCGGCCGTGCGCGCCTTCTACGAGCGGCACGTCCGCCCCGCCACGGCGACCGCCGTCGTCGTCGGCGACCTCACCGGCGTCGACCTGACCGCGCTGCTCGGCGACACCCTGGGCGCCTGGACCGGCTCCGCCGCGCAGCCGCGTCCCGTGCCGCCGGTGACCGCCGACGACACCGGGCGCGTGGTGATCGTGGACCGGCCCGGCGCCGTCCAGACGCAGCTGCTCATCGGCCGGATCGGTCCCGACCGGCACGACCGCGTGTGGCCGGCGCAGGTGCTCGGCACGTACTGCCTCGGCGGCACCCTCACCTCCCGCCTGGACCGCGTCCTGCGCGAGGAGAAGGGCTACACGTACGGCGTACGGGCGTTCGGCCAGGTGCTGCGTTCCGCGCCGGACGGGTCGGGCGCCTCGATGCTCGCCATCAGCGGTTCCGTCGACACGCCCAACACCGGTCCCGCGCTGGACGACCTGTGGAAGGTGCTGCGCAGGCTCGCCGAGGAGGGCCTGACCGACGCCGAGCGCGACGTCGCCGTGCAGAACCTCGTCGGGGTGGCGCCGCTGAAGTACGAGACCGCCGCGGCGGTCGCCGGCACGCTGGCCGACCAGGTCGAGCAGCACCTGCCCGACGACTACCAGGCCACGCTCTACCAGCAGCTCGCCGCCACCGGCACGGTCGAGGCCACCGCGGCCGTCGTCAACGCCTTCCCGGTGGACCGCCTGGTGACGGTCCTCGTCGGTGACGCCGCCACGATCAAGGAGCCCGTCGAGGCGCTGGGCATCGGCGAGGTGACCGTGGTCGCGGCCGAGTAGGCCGAGTAGGCCGACCGAGCCGCGTCAACACCGCGTGCACCACAGGGGTCCTGGGCGACGGAAGCGTCACCAGGGCCCCTGCGTGTCCGAATTGGGCGAGTGGTTGCCGCTCTGCGCTGTGGGATGCGCTACAAAAGCCCGGTTCCGTTTGGGAATCGGGGGCGAGCCCTTCTAAGTTCATCCGGGCTGTCCGTCAGGCAGTGCGCCGCATCCGCGGCACCGGACAGTCATCGCCGAGTCCCCGTACGGCGCGAGCCAGGGGAGCCGGGGACCCATCCAGTCCCTGGGGTGAATCGGGCGCCCGCGCGTGTCGCGAGGGGGCCCGTAGGAGACCTTCCTGCTCCGAACCCGTCAGCTAACCCGGTAGGCGAGAGGGAAGGAAAGGAACGCACCACTACATGGCGTTCAGCTGCGCCACGGGTAAGCACCGTCGACCCGGCCGTCTCCAGCGCACCACCGCCCGCGCGGCGGGCGTCGCGGCACTCACCACCACCGGCGTCCTGGCCACCGTGGCCTCCCCGGCCCTGGCCGCCGAGCCCACCGTCGAGCAGACCGGGCTCATCCCCGTCCTCACCGTGAACGACTCGGTCGCCCAGCAGGTCGACGACCAGGCCGCCGCGCAGAAGCAGGCGGCCGCGGAGAAGGCCGCCGCGGAGGCCGCTCGCCAGCGGGCGGTCGAGAAGGCGAAGCAGGAGCGCGAGGCCCGGGCCCGCGCCGCCCGCGAGGCCGAGCGCAAGCGGCTCAACATGTTCGTGACGCCGATCGCGCACTCCTACGTGTCCACCGGGTACCGCACCGGAGGCTCGCTGTGGTCCTCCGGCACCCACACCGGCATCGACTTCCACGCCGCGAGCGGCACCGCCGTGCACGCGGTCGGCCTCGGCACGGTCGTCGAGGCCGGCTGGGGCGGCGCGTACGGCAACCAGGTCGTGATCCGCATGAGCGACGGCGTGTACACCCAGTACGGGCACCTGTCGTCCGTGGCCGTCTCCGTCGGCCAGACGGTCGTCCCCGGCCAGCAGATCGGCCTCTCGGGCGCGACCGGCAACGCGACCGGCCCGCACCTGCACTTCGAGGCGCGCACCACGGCCGAGTACGGCTCGGACATCGACCCGATCGCCTACCTGCGCAAGCACGGCGTGGACGTCTGACACCACCCGGCTAAGACGCTGCGGCCCCGGCTCCCCGAGCCGGGGCTTTCGCGTTTCTCCCGCCCCGCTGTCCAAAAAATATCCCTGGATTCCGGACCGGCGTCGGAAATTGCGGCCGTTTGCATTAGAGTCGCTGAGCACACGTCCACCATCGACGTTTCACGGGGATTAATGCGGAGGTCGGTCATGCGCATTCCCGCGCACTCGGTGTGCACGGCCATCCGCGACGACATCGTCGCGGGTGTCTACGAGCGCGGAGGCCGGCTGACCGAGGAACTCCTCGCCCGCCGTTACGGCGTCTCGCGGGTCCCCGTCCGGGAGGCCCTGCGCACCCTGGAGGCCGAGGGCTTCGTGGTCACCCGGCGGCACGCGGGCGCGTGCGTCGCGGAGCCGACCGAGCAGGAGGCCGCCGACCTGCTGGAGATGCGCCTGCTCCTCGAACCGCTCGGCGCCTCCCGGGCCGCCCACCGGCGCACCGAGGCGCACCTGAAGGTGCTGCGCGGCCTGGTGCGGCTCGGCCAGGAGCGGGCCCGGCGGGGCAGCAGCGACGACCTGCGCTCCCTGGGCGGCTGGTTCCACGAGACGCTCGCCCAGGCCTCGGGCAGCCACGCCCTGACGTCCACGCTCACCCAGCTGCGCCACAAGATCGCCTGGATGTACTCCGTGGACGCCCCCGCGAGCCCGGCGGACACCTGGGCGGAGCACGGCGCGATCGTCGACGCGGTGGCGCGCGGTGACGGCGAGCGCGCGCGGGCGGTCACGGCGCTGCACACCGAGCGCTCCGCGGTCGCGCACCGGCTGCGCTTTTCCGGCGGCGGGGACCGCCAGGACCGTGTGAGGACTTCGCAACATCCCGTAAACACGTCGGGCCCGCGGCATTAACACGAGCGCCGTATACAAAGAAGAGTTATTCGACGGCCGGGTATTCGGGCTGTCTTTTCGTGCGTCCGCCGTGAATTCGCGGCGGCGCTCCTCCCGTGCGTCCGCGCGCGGAATTCCGGGCGCTCGAGCATTTCCCCGGCGGTAGCGCGGCACGGGGTGAATACGGCCGTAGGCGTCCCGAAGAACGACGAACCGCGACGCCCGGTGCGGGCGACGCGGTTCGTCGTACGGCGGTGGGTGCCTCCCCGCGCGGGGGGCGACGGCCCGGTGCTCAGACGGTCTCGGGAAGCTCCTCGAGCCCCTCGGCGACCAGCTTCGCCAGTCGGTCGAGGGCGGCGTCCGCGCCCTCGGCGTCGGAGGCGAGCACGATCTCCTCGCCGCCCTGGGCGCCCAGGCCCAGCACGGCCAGCATGGAGGCCGCGTTGACGGGGTTGCCGTCGGCCTTGGCGATCGTCACGGGGACGCCTGTGGCCGTGGCGGCCCGGACGAAGATGGAAGCGGGGCGGGCGTGGAGGCCCTCGGCCCAGCCGACGTTGACGCGGCGCTCAGCCATGTGATGCTGCCCTTCAGTGTCTCAGGGTTGTCTAGACCAGTGTTCCACATCGTGACGCGTGCCCTCGGGGCCCTGTGATCCCCTCGGGAGTGGGCGCCGGGCCGCGGCCTCGACCCGAGCTGCGTCCTCCACAGACTGCCTCGCGCCGTTGTCGTACGCGAGCCGTACGCTGGGCCCCATGCAGAGCGCCTCGGACCGGCCGGAGTACCCCGCCCACTGGGAAGCCGACGTGGTGCTGCGCGACGGCGGCACCGCGCGCATCCGCCCCATCACCGTCGACGACGCCGAGCGCCTGGTCAGCTTCTACGAGCAGGTGTCGGACGAGTCGAAGTACTACCGCTTCTTCGCGCCCTACCCGCGCCTGTCCGCCAAGGACGTCCACCGCTTCACGCACCACGACTTCGTGGACCGGGTGGGACTCGCCGCCACGGTCGGCGGTGAGTTCATCGCCACCGTACGCTACGACCGGATCGGCGCCGACGGCATGGCCGCCTCCGCGCCCGCCGACGAGGCCGAGGTCGCGTTCCTCGTCCAGGACGCCCACCAGGGCCGGGGCGTCGCCTCCGCCCTGCTCGAGCACATCGCCGCCGTCGCCCGGGAGCGCGGCATCCGCCGCTTCGCCGCCGAGGTGCTGCCCGCCAACACCAAGATGATCAAGGTGTTCACCGACGCCGGCTACACCCAGAAGCGCAGCTTCGAGGACGGCGTCGTCCGCCTGGAGTTCGACCTGGAGCCCACCGAGCGCTCCCTCGCCGTGCAGCGCGCGCGGGAACAGCGTGCCGAGGCCCGCTCGGTCCGGCGGCTGCTGGCACCCGGCTCGGTCGCCGTCATCGGCACCGGCCGCACGCCCGGCGGCGTCGGCCGCGGCCTGCTGCGCAACATCCGCACGTCCGGCTTCACCGGACACCTGCACGCGGTCAACAAGGCGTTCCCCGACGACCTCCGGGAACTCGACGGTGTGCCCGCCCACCGCTCCGTGCGGGACATCGACGGCCCCGTCGACCTCGCCGTCGTCGCCGTCCCCGCCGAGCACGTGCCCGAGGCCGTCGCCGAGTGCGGCGCCCACGGCGTGCAAGGACTCGTCGTGGTCTCCGCCGGGTACGCCGAGAGCGGCCCCGAGGGGCGCGAACGCCAGCGCGCCCTCGTCCGCCAGGCACGCGCGTACGGCATGCGGATCATCGGCCCCAATTCCTTCGGCGTCATCAACACCTCCCCGGAGGTGCTCCTCAACGCCTCCCTCGCACCCGAGCTGCCCCGGGCCGGCCGCATCGGCCTGTTCACCCAGTCCGGCGCGATCGGCACCGCCCTGCTGTCCCGGCTGCACCGGCGCGGCGGCGGCGTCACCGGCGTGACCGGCCTGTCGACGTTCGTCTCCGCCGGCAACCGCGCGGACGTCTCCGGCAACGACGTCCTGCAGTACTGGTACGACGACCCGGACACCGACGTCGTCCTGATGTACCTCGAGTCCATCGGCAACCCCCGCAAGTTCACCCGCCTCTCGCGGCGCACGGCGGCCGCCAAGCCGCTGGTCGTCGTGCAGAGCGCCGGATCGGCCCCACAGGGACACGCCGTGCGCGCCACGCGGCTGCCGCACACCACCGTCTCCGCGCTGCTGCGGCAGGCCGGCGTCATCCGCGTCGACACCATCACCGAACTCGTCGACACCGGCCTGCTCCTCGCCCGCCAGCCGCTGCCCCGCGGGCCCAAGGTGGCCATCCTGGGCAACTCCGAGTCGCTCGGCGTCCTCACCTACGACGCCTGCCTGTCCGCCGGACTGCGCCCCCAGCCCCCGCGCGACCTCACCACCCAGGCCTCCGCCGACGACTTCCACGCGGCCCTCTCGCGCGCCCTCGCCGACGACACCTGCGACGCGGTGGTGGTGACGGCGATCCCGGCGATCGGCGAGTCCTCACCCGGGGACGCCGAGCTGGCCGGGGCGCTGCGGTCCGCCGCGGCCGCGGTGCCCACCAAGCCGGTGCTCGTCGTCCACGTCGAGCTGGGCGGCCTGGCCGAGGCGCTGTCCGCCGCGACCAGCACCGCGCCCCGGGCCACCGGCTCCGCGCCCCCCGCCCGCGGCACCACGCGCGCGTCCGACGCGACCACCGGGCCGACCGCGGAACCGGCCGACGGACCGACGACCGCCGCGACGCCCGGGTCGACGACCAGCGGGCCGATGGCCGCGGCAGCCGCCCAGCCGCCGGGAGGGACAGCCGCACAACCGAGGACCGCAGCGGCCCCCGCGCCCCAGACCCCCGCGCCCGAGGACTCCCGCCTCATCCCCGCCTACCCCGCCGCCGAACGCGCGGTGCGCGCCCTCGCCGAGGCCGTCCGCTACGGGCAGTGGCGCCGCGACGCCGCCGACCCCGGCCGGGTGCCGGAGTACGAGGACATCGATGAGAAGGGTGCCGCCCGCCGGATCGACGGCCTGCTCGCCCGCGGGCAGGGCCTGACCCTCGGCGCCGACGACGCCGATGAACTCCTCGGCCGCTACGGCATCCGGGTCCGCAGTGCCCTGCCCGCGCCCACCCCGGACGACGCCGCCCGCGCCGCCCGCGACCTGGGCTACCCCGTCGCCCTGAAGGCCACCGCCCCGCACCTGCGGCACCGCGCCGACCTGGGCGGTGTCCGGCTCGACCTCGCGGACGAGGAGCAACTGCGCCGGGCGTACGCCGAGTTGACCGACCTGTTCGGCAAGCCCGAGGAGCTGCGGCCGGTCGTCCAGGGCATGGCGCCGCGCGGTGTCGACACGGTCGTACGGGCCGTGATCGACCCGGCGGCCGGAGCGGTGCTGTCGTTCGGGCTCGCCGGGGCCGCCTCCCAGCTGCTCGACGACATGGCGCACCGCCTGGTGCCGGTCACCGACCGCGACGCCACCTCGCTGGTGCGGTCGATCCGCACGGCACCGCTGCTGTTCGGCTGGCGCGGCTCCACGCCCGTGGACACCCCGGCCCTGGAGGAACTGCTGCTGCGGCTGTCCCGGCTGGTCGACGACCACCCGGAGGTCGTCGCGGTGACCCTGGAGCCGGTCGTCGTCGCCCCGCACGGCCTGAGCGTGCTCGACGCGTCCGTCCGCCTGGCCCCGCCGCCGGTCCGCGACGACCTGGGCCCGCGGACACTCCCCGTGTACTGAGACGACGCGCGAGCGTCCCTCGCAGTCAGTGGGTCCCCGTAGGATGGAGGACATGGCCAAGACCAGTACGACGACCCAGGGGCTGCGTGCGGCGATCGAGCGCAGCGGCTACTACCCGGCCCTCGTGGCCGAGGCGGTGGAGGCCGCCGTGGGCGGCGAGCCCATCCGGTCGTACCTGGTCCACCAGGAGACCACGTTCGACCAGAACGAGGTCCGCCGCCACGTGACCGTACTGGTCCTCACCGCCCACCGCTTCATCGTCAGCCACACCGACGAGCAGGCCGCCGACGACACGTCCCCGACGCCGTACGCCACGACCTCCACGGAGTCGGTGAAGATCGGCCGAATCTCCTCGGTGGTGGTCAGCCGGGTGGTCGCCAACCCCGAGTCGTACACGCCGGGCACCCTCCCGCGCGAGGTCGTGCTGACCATCGGCTGGGGCGCCGTCTCCCGCATCGACCTGGAGCCGGCCGCCTGCGGCGACCCCAACTGCGACGCCGACCACGGCTACACGGGCAACTCGACGGCCGACGACCTCAGCCTGCGCGTGAGCGAGGCGGGCGACGGGCCCGAGACGGTGCGCCAGGCGCTCGCCTTCGCCCAGTCGCTCTCCGAGGCGACCGCGGACCTCACCCGCTGATGACCCAGTCCGCGCCCTGGGACCAGCACGCCGAGCCGCTCGCCGTCGGCTCCGCCCCCGCCCCGCAGTACGGCAGCGGCTCCCTCGCCGACCTGCTGCCCACGCTCGCCGCGGGCGCGGGCGTACCCGGCCTGCCGGCCACCATCGAGGAGCTGGCCCCGGCCGACCGCAACTGCGTCTTCCTGGTCGACGGCCTCGGCTGGGAGCAGCTGAAGGCGCACCCGGACGAGGCGCCGTTCCTCACCTCGCTGCTGCCCGCCTCCCGCGGCGGCACCGGCCGCCCGATCACCGCGGGCTACCCGGCGACCACCGCGACCTCCCTCGCCTCCGTCGGCACCGGCCTGCCGCCCGGCGCCCACGGCCTGCCCGGCTACACGGTGCGCAACCCGCAGACCGGCGAGCTGATGAACCAGCTGCGCTGGCAGCCGTGGACCGCGCCGGGCGCCTGGCAGCCGTACCCGACGGTCTTCCAGCTGGCCCACGACGCGGGCGTGCACGCCGCCCAGGTGTCCTCGCCCACCTTCCAGAACACCCCGCTGACCAAGGTCGCGCTCAGCGGCGGCACCTTCCACGGACGCCTCACCGGCGAGGAGCGCGTGGACTTCGCCGCGGAGCAACTGGCCGCCGGTGACCGCGCGCTGGTCTACACGTACTACGCCGAGCTCGACGGCGCCGGGCACCGCTACGGCGTCGCCTCCGACACCTGGCGCGGCCAGCTGATGTACGTCGACCGGCTGGCGCAGCGCCTCGCCGAGCAACTCCCGCCGCGCAGCGCGCTGTACGTCACCGCCGACCACGGGATGGTCGACATCCCGTTCGACGAGGAACACCGCATCGACTTCGACGAGGACTGGGAGCTGCGCGCCGGCGTGGCCCTGCTGGGCGGCGAGGGCCGTGCCCGCCACGTCTACGCGGTGCCGGGCGCCGCGAACGACGTCCTGACCTGCTGGCGCGAGGTGCTGGGGGAGCAGTTCTGGGTGGCCTCGCGGGACGAGGCGATCGCGGCGGGCTGGTTCGGACCGCGCGTCGACGACCGGGTGTACGCGCGCATCGGTGACGTGGTCGCCGCCGCGCACGACGACGTGCTCCTGATCGCCTCGGAGCGCGAGCCGAAGGAGTCCGCCATGGTCGGCAACCACGGTTCGCTCACCCCTGCCGAGCAGTTCGTCCCCCTGCTCGAAGTACGGACCTGACGTCTTCCGCCCTCGTTCACGCCCCGTTGCCGCCCCCATGCCGAAAGGTGCTCGACTCCCCATGCCCGAGCTGGTGTTCTTCTCCGGAACCATGGACTGCGGGAAGTCCACCCTGGCGCTCCAGATAGAGCACAACCGCTCCTCGCGCGGCCTGGTCGGCATGATCTTCACCCGGGACGACCGCGCCGGCCAGGGCAAGCTGTCCTCGCGGCTCGGCCTGGTCACCGACGCGGTCGAGGTCGAGGACGGACGGGACCTGTACGCGTACCTCGTCGAGCACCTCTCGCAGGGCGGCCGCGCGGACTACGTGATCGCCGACGAGGCGCAGTTCCTGGCGGAGGAGCAGATCGACCAGCTCGCGCGCGTGGTCGACGACCTGGGCATCGACGTCTACGCGTTCGGCATCACGACCGACTTCCGCTCAAAGCTGTTCCCGGGCTCCCAGCGCCTCGTCGAACTCGCCGACCGGGTGGAGGTCCTCCAGGTCGAGGCACTGTGCTGGTGCGGCGCCCGCGCCACCCACAACGCCCGTACGGTGGGCGGTGTCATGGTCGTCGAGGGCGCGCAGGTCGTCGTCGGCGACGTCGACCAGTCGGCCACCGTGGGCTACGAGGTGCTGTGCCGGCGCCACCACCGCCGCCGCATGACGGCGGCGACGGCCCGTGCGGCAGCCCTGTCGCCGGACGTGCTGCCGGTCACCCAGGCCTGACCGCTGCCCTTCTGGCCGCGCCCGTCCCGACCACTCCCCGGCTCAGGCTTCCGGACCGCCCGCCCTACGGCTTGCGGGCCAGGGTCGCGGCGATGAGGTGCTCCCAGACGGTCAGCTCCCGAGGCGCCTGACCGCGCCACGGACCGTCGGCCTCGGTCACCTCGTCGGGGTGCCACAGGGACGCCGGGACGACGCCCGGTTCGAGTATCTCCAGGCCGTCCAGCAGGGCGAGGATCTCCTGGTCGGTGCGCCACCGGCCCCGGCCGAACGTCTGCTGCAGGACCGTCTCGGCCTCCGCCGTCTGCTCGTTGTTGCCCGACCGGAAGTGGCTGACGAAGAAGTAACTCCCCGAAGGCACCTGGTCCTTCCAGAAGCGGACGATGCCGGCCGGGTCCTCCTCGTCGTTCACGTGGTGCAGGATGGCGCTGAATATCACGGCGACGGGTTGCTCGAAGTCGATGAGCTCGACGGTGTCCGGGTGATTGCGTATCGCCTCGGGTGCGCGCACGTCGGCCGCGACCACGCGCGTGTGCTCGTTCCTCTCCAGCAGCGCGCGGCCGTGCACCAGCACCTGCGGGTCGGTGTCGACGTATATGACCCGCGACTCGGGCGCGTGCCGCTGTGCGACCTCGTGCACGTTGTCGGCGGTCGGCAGGCCGCTCCCCAGGTCGATGAACTGCCGGACGCCCGTGGTCGTCGCGATCTCCCGGACCGCCCGGGTCAGCGCCGCGCGGTTGGCGAACGCGATCGCAACGGAGCCGGGCAGGTCACGCTTGAACACGTCTCCCACCTCCCGGTCCACCGCGTAGTTGTCCTTGCCGCCGAGCAGGTAGTCGTAGACGCGCGCGATGCTCGGCTTGGTGGGGTCGATGGAGAGGCCTTCGGTCATGGGCGTCATTCTTTCCGCAAATGCCGTCCCTGACCATGGTTTTGGGCACGGAAGGCGGAGGGATCCCCGAGGGCGTCCCGTGCCGGGCCGCGCGGCGGTGGCCTTCAGCGCGGCCCCTCCACGAGGGCGAGTTCGGCCCCCTCGGGGTCGGAGACCGTCGCCACGCGCCCGTGGGCGCTGTCGTGGGGCGCGGTGAGCACCCGGCCGCCCAGCTCGGTGACGCGGGCCAGGGACGCGTCGACGTCCATGACCTCGAAGTACGTCATCCAGTACGGCCCCCGGTCCCGGGGCAGTGCGGCGCCCACGCCGTGCAGGCCGGCGACCGGGCGGCCGTCGAGGCAGAGGGTCACCTGGTCCAGGTCGGCGGAGTCCAGGGCCCGACGCTCGTAGCCGAACACCGTTTCGTAGAACTTGGCGACACCGGCCGCCTCGTAGGTCACCAGTTCGTTCCACGCGGGCGTGCCGGGTACGCCGGTGATCCCGGTGCCGAGGTGGGTCGCCCCCTGCCAGATGCCGAACACCGCGCCGGAGGGGTCGGAGCCGATGGCGAGGCGGCCGAAGTCGGCGGCCTCCAGGGGGCCCACGCCGATGGTGCCGCCGCACAGCCGCACCGTCTCGGCGGTGGAGTCGACGTCGTCGGAGGCGAGGTAGGGCGTCCAGGCGACCGGCAGGTGCCGGTCCGGCGAGAGCTGGCCGATGCCGGCCACCTCACGACCGTCGAGCAGGGCCCGCGCGTACGGGCCGAGTTGCGGCGGTCCGGGCACGAACTCCCAGCCGAACAGGGCTCCGTAGAACTCCTGTGTGGCCGTCAACCCGTGCGCCATCAGACTCACCCAGCAGGGTGTGCCGGGCGCGTACCGAGCGTGCGCTTCGCCGTCGTGTCCGGCCGACCCACGTGCCCCGGTCATCGTCACTCTCTCCTCGGCCTCTTGTGGTGGCCGCGTCGCTTCCGCCCTCCGGCCGTCGCGCAGATGCTCGCACCACCGGTGGTACCGCGCGCCACGGGGCACGCCGTCGCACGGTGGCCCGTGACCGGAGGATGCCCGATGTGCGGTGTCCCGTCCGTCTCGGTGCGATGGCCGATGTCTGTCGATCGGCTGTACGGCACGTGCCCGGTCCCGTACGCCACGTGACCGGCCTGCCCGGCGGAGCAGAGTAGCCGGACATCGACGGCGGGGCCACCCCGTGCGCGAGGATGGGCCCATGAACGCCATCATCTCCGCATCCGAACTCGCGAGCGCCCTGGCCGGCGGGAACCCGCCGGTGCTGCTCGACGTCCGCTGGCAGCTCAGCGTGGCGAAGGCGGCCGGGGAGCCGCCCTTCGACGGCCGCGCCGCATACGCGGCCGGACACCTGCCGGGCGCCGTCTTCGTCGACCTGGACCGGGAGTTGGCCGGCGCCGCGGGCGCCGCCGGACGCCATCCGCTGCCGGACCTGGCGGAGTTCGGCGCCGCGATGCGCCGGGCGGGCGTGTCGTCGGCGCGGCCGGTCGTCGTGTACGACGGCGGGCAGGGCTGGGCGGCGGCACGCGCGTGGTGGCTGCTGCGCTGGACGGGTCACCCGGACGTGAGCGTGCTCGACGGCGGGTTGACTGCGTGGGAGGGGCCGCTCTCCACGGACGTCCCCACCCCGGCCGAGGGCGACTTCGCACCGGTTCCCGCAGCCGCGGGCCTGCTCGACGCGGACGGGGCCGCGGCGCTGGCCCGCTCCGGAGTCCTGTTCGACGCGCGCGCGGGTGAGCGGTACCGGGGCGACGTCGAGCCCATCGACCGGGTCGGCGGGCACATCCCGGGGGCCGTCTCCGCGCCCACGAACGACAACGTCGGCCCGGACGGCCGGTTCCTGCCCGCCGAGGAACTCGGTGCGCGCTTCAAGGCGCTGGGCACCGCCGACGGCACCGAGGTCGGCGTGTACTGCGGCTCGGGCGTGTCGGGGGCGCACGAGGTGCTGGCGCTGGCGGTGGCGGGCATCCCGGCCGCGCTGTACGTCGGGTCCTGGTCGGAGTGGTCGGCGGACCCGTCGCGCCCGGTGGCCGTGGGACCGGACCCGCAGTGACGCGTTGAGGGCCGCGCCGTCCCCGGCGCGGCCCTCAACTGTGTCCTGAACCTGTCCTGCTCCCTACTCCTGCTTCTTGCGGCGCGTCCCGAAGACGATCTCGTCCCAGCTCGGGACGGCCGCGCGGCGGCCCGGGCGGACGCCGTCCGCCTCGGCCTGACGGTCGGTGGCGCCGACCAGGCGGTCGCGGTGGCTGCCGACCGAGCGCGGCATCAGGACGTCCGCGTAGGCGGAGCCGGCGGACGCGGCCGGTGCCGGGGGTTCCTCGGCGGCCGGTTCCGGCACGGGCTCGTCGTCGGGTTCGTCCGAGGGGCGCTCCGGGACGACCAGGTCGCCACGGAAGCTCGGCACCGCCTCCAGCAGGCTGGTCAGCGAATCCCGTTCCCGCTCGGTGCTCTCCTCGGCCGGCTCGGAGGCCTGCGCGGGCAGGCTCGGCCGCTCGAGGGCGCGGTCCATGCCACGGTCGCGCGGCAGGCGCGCGATGCGCGGGACGAACGGGAAGCTGGGCTCCGGCGCGGCGAGGTCGTCGGACTCGCCGATCAGCGAGCGCGCCTCCTCGTCGACGGCCTGGACGAGCCGCCGGGGCGGGTCGTACGTCCAGCTCGCCGAGTGCGGTTCGCCCGCCACCTGGTAGGCCAGCATGACCTCCCAGGTGCCGTCGTCGCGGCGCCAGGAGTCCCATTGCACGGTGTCCTTCTCGGCGCCGCGCAGCAGCAGACGCTCCTGGACGGCCTCGCCGAGCTGGGGACCCGCGGCGTTCTCACCGGGGCGGCGGACGGGCGTCTTGCGGGCCCGTTCGGCCATGAAGGCGCGCTCGGCCAGCACGGGCCCCTCGAAGCGGCGCACGCGGTCGACGGGGATGCCGGCCATCTGGGCGACCTCTTCCGCGGTCGCGCCGGCACGTATACGCGCCTGGATGTCACGGGGGCGGAGATGGCTCTCCACCTCGATCTCGATCTGGCCGAGGCGGGGACGGTCGCCGCGCACGGCGGCGCGGAGCCGTTCGTCGATCGGAAGCGTGTACTCCGTGCTGTCCGCAGCCTTCAGCACCAGCCGTGTGCCGTCATTCGAGACGGCCACGACACGCAGTTCGGGCATGGGGACCTCCCGGGTGGTGCCTGCCGACGTCACGTGCGTCGCTGCTTCCGCTAGTCGAGTGTGGCCTGCCCGGGTGCAGCCTGCCACAACCTTGCCGAGTTGCCCGGCGTGTCGGGCTCGGACCCGGGATCGCCGTTATGGCACGGTTACCTGTTCGCCACGCTGAGTGACCAACTCGCTCACCCTGAGCAACAAGCCCCCTCCCGGCGGTCCAGCAAGGCCCCGGACGCCCCTGGCGGGAGACCGGACCCAGGGCTCGCAACAGTACTCCATTCGGGCCACGTGCGTGGATTGGCGCGCCGCCCAACTTCTGGCAAGGGGTGCGACTTGGCCGCCCGTCACGCGGCCGCCGTGATCATCCGCGTGGCGTACTTCACGTAATCCGCAGAAATGGAACCATCCATTTCGCTCGTACGTCCCCTTCTTGTGCAGTTGGCCGATCAGGGCCGAATGGTCGATCGAGGGTGATTGGCCGGTCAAGCGTGGATCACGTGGATCATGGATCAAGTACGGGAAAGGCAGGCAAGGTTCCGGAATGCGTGAAAGGCCCGATGCCGTCGACACGTCGATCCCAGGAGGGGAGGGGGCCGAGGAAGCGGCGCCGCCGGGGAAGCGCCTCGACCTGAGTCTCCCCCAGGTGGCCGGCAGCGCCGTGGCGGCCGTCATCGCCGCCAAGCTCGCCTCGTACTTCGGGGTCTACGGCACGATCCTCGGCGCCGGTGTCGTCAGCATCGTCGCCACCTGCGGCGGCACGGTCTTCCAGCACTTCTTCAGCCGGACCGGTGAACAGCTCCGTGAGGTGACCGTCGCCCGCCCGCGCGAGACCTCGCCGGCGAGGGCGCGTACGGCACCCGGCGGGCCCCGCACACCCCGGGCGCCGGGGGAGTACTCGGAGGGAACGGTCTACCGCGCGCGGACCCGCAGCTGGAAGCGCCCGGTCGTCGCGGCCGCGCTGGTGTTCGGCGTCACCATGGCCGGGATCACCACGTACGAACTGGTGTCCGGCGACAGCTTCAGCGGCGGCCGGGGCACCACCGTCAGCGACGCGGTCACCGGCGGCACCTCCCGGTCCGGCTCCGGGGGCGACCCCTCCCCGACGCCACCCGCCGCCACGCCGTCCACCGACGGCGACCCGACCCCTTCGGCCGGTGCGTCCGCCGACACCCCTACGGATGACGGCGGTACGGCCACTGACAGCGGTACGCCGTCCGGCGCGACCCCGACCCCGACCCCCACGCCGGGTGCCACCGGGGGCAGTGGATCGGACACCTCGGAGACCCCGGCACCCGGGACGTCCGACGGGACCGGCACCGCCCCTACTGACCCAGCACCCTCCGCAGGTAGTCGTTCTGGAACAGCCGGTCCGGGTCCAGCCGGTCCCGCAGCGCCGTGAACTCCCCGAAGCGGGGGTAGACCGAGGAGAAGTACGCCGCGTCGCGCGTGTGCACCTTGCCCCAGTGCGGCCGGCCCTCGTGGGCGGTGAAGATCCGCTCGGCGTCGGTGAAGTACCGCTGGTAGGCCGTCCCCCGCATCATGTGGACGGCGATGTACGCGCTGTCCCGGCCGGACGCGGTGGACAGGGTGATGTCGTCGGCCGGCGCCGTGCGCACCTCGACCGGGAAGCTGACGCGCAGCCCGGAGCGCTCGACCATGGTCTTCAGCTCGCGCAGCGCCCCGGTCACCGCCTCGCGCGGAACGGCGTACTCCATCTCCACGAAGCGCACCCGGCGCGGGGAGGTGAACACCTTGTACGGGATGTCGGTGTAGGTGCGCGCGGAGAGCGCCCTGCTGGAGATCCGCGCGATCGCCGGGATCGTCGCCGGGACCGCCTGGCCCACCCACTGGGCCGCCTGGAACACGCCGTTGGAGAGGAACTCGTCCTCGAACCAGCCCGCGAGCTGCGGCACCGGCTTCCGGGGGCCCGCGCTGCGGTTGTTGCGCTTGGTGTTGGTGTTGTCGGTGTGCGGGAACCAGTAGAACTCGAAGTGCTCGTTCTCGGCCCACAGTTCGTCGAAGTCGGCGAGCACCTTCTCGAACGGCATCGGCTCCTCGCGCGCCGTGAGCAGGAAGACCGGCTCCACGGCGAAGGTGAGCGCGGTGACCACGCCGAGCGCGCCGAGCCCGATCCGGGCGGCGGCGAAGACGTCCGGGTTCTCCTTCTCGGAACAGGTGAGCACCGAGCCGTCGGCGGTCACCAGCTCCAGGCCCCGGATCTGGGCGGCGATGGAGCCGGACTCGCGGCCGGTGCCGTGCGTGCCGGTGCTGGTGGCGCCGGAGACCGTCTGCTCCATGATGTCGCCCATGTTGGTCAGCGACAGGCCCTCGCGCGCGAGGGCGACGTTGAGTCGCTTGAGCGGCGTCCCGGCCTCGACCGTGACGGTCATGGCGTCACGGTCGATGTCGCGGATGCCCGTCAACAGTTGAGGGCGGATCAACACTCCGTCCGTGGCGGCTATCGCCGTGAAGGAGTGTCCGGTGCCGACGGCCTTGACCCGCAGGCCGTCCTCGGCCGCCCGGCGGACCGCCGCGGCCAGTTCGTCCACGGACGCGGGCGTGACCTCCCGCGCGGGCCGGGCGACGACGTTGCCGCCCCAGTTACGCCACGTTCCGTTCCTGCCGCTCGTCGTGCTGCTCAACGGTGCCTCCCCGACCCGGAGCCGGCCTGCTGAGCCGGCGGAACCCCAGGAAACCGACCACGGCCGCGACGGCCCCGGACACCGCCGGGACCCCGTACCCGGCCCGGGCGCCGGCCGCGTCGATGACCCAGCCGGCCGCCGACGAACCCAGCGCCACACCGACCGCGAGCCCCGTGCTCACCCAGGTCATGCCCTCGGTCAGTTGTGCGCGTGGTACGTGCTCCTCGATCAGGGACATCGTCGTGATCATCGTGGGAGCGATGAACAGGCCCGCGACGAAGAGCGCCACGGCCAGAAACGGCAAGTTTCCGACCAGTAGGAGGGGGATCATACTCACGGACATCAGCAGCACGCCCAGGAGCCAGCGGCGTTCCGGCGCCCCCTTCACGTGCAGCAGGCCGAAGACCAGCCCGGCCACGCAGGAGCCCGCCGCGTACAGGGCGAGCACGACGCTCGCGGCGCTCTTGTGCCCCCGCTCGTCGGCGAACGCGACGGTCACCACGTCGACCGCGCCGAAGATCGCCCCCGTGGCCACGAAGGTGGCCACCAGCACCTGCAGGCCCGGGGAGCGCAGCGCCGTGCCACCGCGGCCGTCGCGCCCGCGCGGGTGCGGCTCCGGCTCGGTGGCGCGCTGGGCGGTCAGCCAGAAGACACCGACCGCCAGGAAGCCCGCCGCCAGCAGCGGGCCCGCCTCCGGGAACCACGCCGTCGACAGGCCGATGGAGATGATCGGCCCGAAGATGAAGCACACCTCGTCCACCACGGACTCGAACGAGTACGCCGTGTGCAGCTGGGGAGTGCCCCGGTACACCGCCGCCCAGCGCGCCCGGATCATCGCGCCGAGGCTCGGCACCGAACCGATGCCGGCCGCACACGCGAACAGCACCCCGTCCGGCCAGTCGAAGTGCGCGGCGAGCAGCAGCCCGGCCGCCGCCGCGAGCGCCACCAGCGTCGCCGGTCGCAGCACCCGGCGCTGCCCGTGCTGGTCGACCAGGCGGGAGATCTGCGGTCCGATCAGCGCCGCCGACAGGGCGATGGTCGCCGACAGCGCGCCCGCGAGCCCGTAGCGCCCGGTGAGCTGGGAGACCATCGTGACCACGCCGATGCCCATCATCGACAGCGGCATCCGGCCGATGAACCCGGCGGCCGAGAAGCCCCTGGAGCCGGGGGCGGCGAACAGGGCGCGGTAGGGGCTGGGCACGGGCGGCTCCGGTCGGTGCGGTCACGCGCGCGGGGACGGGGGGAGGCGCGGTGAGCTCGTAAGGTGCGAATGCAGTCGATACAGCTTACGAGTGAGGGCACCCTCACGCACCACCGGGAGGGGGCCGGAAAATCCGTCGGCGAGCCCGTCGTTTCCCCGGTGTCAGCGGCGGGTGGCAGGATCGACACATGCCAGACGTGCTCGATGCCACCCCGTACGACGCCCTGCTCCTGCTCTCGTTCGGTGGCCCGGAGGGCCCGGACGACGTGGTGCCGTTCCTGGAGAACGTCACGCGTGGGCGGGGCATCCCCAAGGAACGGCTGAAGGAGGTCGGACAGCACTACTTCCTGTTCGGCGGGGTCAGCCCGATCAACGACCAGAACCGTGCCCTGCTGGACGCGCTGCGCAAGGACTTCGCCGGACACGGCCTGGACCTGCCGGTGTACTGGGGCAACCGCAACTGGGCCCCGTACCTGACCGACCCCCTGCGCGAGATGGCCGCCGACGGCCGCCGCCGCGTCCTGGTGCTGGCCACGAGCGCGTACGCCTCCTACTCGGGCTGCCGGCAGTACCGCGAGAACCTCGCCGACGCCCTCGCCGCCCTGGAGGCCGAGGGGCTGGCGGTGCCGAGGGTGGACAAGCTGCGCCACTACTTCAACCACCCGGGTTTCGTGGAGCCCATGGCCGACGGCGTCGTCGCCTCGCTGGCCGAGCTGCCCGAGGACGTGCGTGAGGGCGCGCACATCGCGTTCACGACGCACTCCATCCCGACCGCCTCCGCGGACACCTCCGGCCCGGCCGAGGAGCACGGCGACGGTGGTGCGTACGTGCGCCAGCACCTGGAGGTGGCCCGGCTGGTCGCCGACGCGGTGCGCGAGCGCACCGGCACGGAGCACCCCTGGCAGCTGGTCTACCAGTCGCGCTCCGGTGCCCCGCACATCCCGTGGCTGGAGCCGGACATCTGCGACCACCTCGAGGAGCGGCACGCGGCCGGCGTCCCGGCGGTCGTCATGGCGCCGATCGGTTTCGTCTCCGACCACATGGAGGTCCTGTACGACCTCGACACCGAGGCCACCGCCCGGGCGCGCGAGCTGGGCCTGCCGGTGCGCCGCTCGGCCACGGTCGGCGCCGATGCGCGTTTCGCCGCGGCGGTCCGGGACCTGGTCGTGGAGCGCGCGGCCGTCGAACGCGGCCAGGACGTCACCCCCTGCGCCCTGGGCGCCCTGGGGCCCAGCCACCAGGTCTGCCCCGTCGGCTGCTGCCCCGCCCGCGCCCCCCGGCCCGCCGCCGCGGGCGCCGACAGCCCCTACGCGTGAGGACCCCCGTGACCGACCCCCTGCACACCGAACTGCTGGAGATCGCCCAGGAGGCCGCCCGCAGGGCCGGCGCCCTGCTGCGCGACGGCCGGCCCGCCGACCTCGCCGTCGCCGCGACCAAGTCCAGCCCCATCGACGTGGTCACCGAGATGGACATCGCCGCCGAGAAGCTGATCACCACGCTGATCGCCGACCGGCGCCCCGACGACGGCTTCCTCGGCGAGGAGGGCGCCTCCGGCGACGGCACCAGCGGCGTCCGCTGGGTGATCGACCCGCTCGACGGCACCGTCAACTACCTGTACGGCCTGCCCACCTGGGCCGTGTCCATCGCCGCCGAACAGGACGGCGAGACCGTCGCCGGCGTCGTGGAGATCCCGATGCGCGGCGAGTCGTACCACGCGGTGCGCGGGGGCGGGGCGTGGGCCACCGGTGCCTGGGAGGGCACCCGCGCCCTCGCCTGCCGTCCGGCCCCGCCGCTGGACCAGGCCCTGGTGTCCACCGGCTTCAACTACGTCACCGAGGTCCGCACCCGCCAGGCCGAGGTCGCCGCCCGGCTCGTCCCGCTGCTGCGGGACATCCGGCGCGGCGGCTCCGCGGCGGTCGACCTGTGCGACGTGGCCGCCGGCCGCCTGGACGGCTACTACGAGCGCGGACTGCACCCCTGGGACCTCGCGGCGGGGGACCTCATTGCCCGGGAAGCGGGCGCCCTGACCGGTGGACGCCCGGGGGAGCGCCCCTCGCACGCCCTGACGATCGCCGCCACCCCCGGCGTGTTCGAGCCCCTCCAGCGGCTCCTGGAGGACTTCGAGGCCTGGCGTTAGCCGCCCGGGACGCCGACGGGCCCCCGGTGCTGGATTCACCGGGGGCCCGTCGGTCCACGAACTGGTCAGAAGCTCGTCGCGCCGACCTCCACACCGTGCTCGGCCGCGAGGCGGCGCAGGTCGTCGAGCTCGCCCTGCTCCACCTCGACGAGGAAGTCGTCGCCTTCGTCCCTAGCCCGCGTCAGGTCGGACTCGGTCGTCTTTATGCGCTGCAGAAGTCCCGTAGTGAAAGCGTCCATGCTGCGCCCCCTCGTCCTGGGTCGTGGGTCGATGGCACGGGGGTGTGCCGTACGGAAGGGGCGATCACGTCTCCAACAGGGTGCCCAGCGCTGCCCTGCCGGGCGGCGACGGTGCCGGACACCCACGCCCACTCTGCGGAGCAGCGGAGGAGATGCACCGCATGGTGGTGCGGTACGTGCAGAGCGTGATCGCGGGGTGTAAAGCGTCCTCCCCCCGCTCCCTTCCACGGAAACCTCAACCCCCGGAGAAAATCCGGCATTCCCGGGACTCACACCCGGTGCCGGAGCGGCCCTCACCCGGCCCTCACCCGTCTTACTGCCGACTTATGGCCGAAAAGGGCAGGATGGAGGCCACACCCCCAGCAGACGCTGCCCGCACGCGCCCCACGCGCTACGCGGGTGGACACAGGAAGGACAAGCGACGTGCGCGTACTCGTCGTCGAGGACGAGCAGCTGCTCGCCGATGCGGTGGCCACCGGACTGCGCCGGGAGGCCATGGCCGTCGACGTCGTGTACGACGGTGCGGCCGCCCTGGAGCGCATCGGCGTCAACGACTACGACGTGGTCGTCCTCGACCGCGACCTCCCGCTCGTGCACGGCGACGACGTGTGCCGCAAGATCGTCGAGCTGGGCATGCCCACGCGCGTGCTGATGCTCACCGCCTCCGGCGACGTCAGCGACCGCGTGGAGGGACTGGAGATCGGCGCCGACGACTACCTCCCCAAGCCCTTCGCCTTCAGCGAGCTGATCGCACGCGTGCGTGCCCTCGGCCGGCGCACCAGCGTGCCGCTGCCGCCGGTGCTGGAGCGCGCCGGGATCAAGCTCGACCCCAACCGCCGCGAGGTCTTCCGCGACGGCAAGGAGGTCCAGCTCGCGCCGAAGGAGTTCGCCGTGCTGGAGGTCCTGATGCGCTCGGAGGGCGCCGTCGTCTCCGCGGAGCAGCTGCTGGAGAAGGCCTGGGACGAGAACACCGACCCGTTCACCAACGTCGTACGGGTCACCGTGATGACGCTGCGCCGCAAGCTCGGCGAGCCCCCCGTGATCGTCACGGTGCCCGGCTCCGGCTACCGGATCTGATCCCGTGGCCACGACACCCGCGCCCCCTCAGGCGCCACCGAAGCCCACCTGGGACCCCCGGCGAGCGGACCCCCCGTTCCCGTGGCTGCGCCCCACCATCCGCATACGGCTCACGCTGCTGTACGGCGGCATGTTCCTGATCGCCGGCATCCTGCTGCTGTCGATCATCTACCTGCTGGCCGCACAGGCGCTGAGTACGGGGAACGAACCCCTGTTCAAGATCGCGGGCGGCACGGACATCAAGGTCACCAGCGACAACTGCCCCGCCGTCACCACGGGCAACCTGACGCTGCCCGAGTTCAACGATGCGATCAGTGCCTGCGTCGACAGCCAGCGCCAGGTCGCCCTGGACCACTTGCTCAGCCGCTCCCTGCTGGCCCTGCTCGGCCTCGCCGTCATAGCGTTCGCCTTCGGCTACGCCATGGCCGGCCGGGTGCTCTCCCCGCTCGGCCGCATCACGCGCACGGCCCGCGCGGTGGCGGGCTCGGATCTGTCCCGCCGCATCGAGCTGGACGGCCCGGACGACGAGCTCAAGGAACTGGCCGACACCTTCGACGAGATGCTGGAACGCCTCCAGCGGGCCTTCACCGCCCAGCAGCGCTTCGTCGGCAACGCCTCGCACGAGCTGCGCACGCCCCTGGCGATCAACCGCACGCTGCTCGAGGTCCACCTGTCCGACCCGCACGCGCCCGTGGAGCTCCAGCAGCTCGGCAAGACCCTGCTGGCCACCAACGAGCGCAGCGAGCAGCTCGTAGAGGGGCTGCTGCTGCTCGCCCGCAGCGACAACCAGATCGTCGAGCGCAAGCCCGTCGACCTCGCCGAGGTCGCGGGCCAGGCCATCGACCAGGTGCACGGCGAGGCCGAGGCCAAGGGCGTCGACATCCGCGGCAAGCGCGAGACCGCCGTCGTCCAGGGCAACGGCGTCCTGCTCGAGCGCATCGCGCTGAACCTGGTGCAGAACGCGGTGCGCTACAACGTCCCCGAGGGCGGCTGGGTCGAGGTCACCACGGAGGTGCAGCACGGCCAGGCGGTGCTGGTCGTGTCCAACACGGGGCCGGTCGTGCCGGCGTACGAGATCGACAACCTGTTCGAGCCCTTCCGGCGTTTGCGGACGGAGCGGACGGGCAGCGACAAGGGAGTCGGACTCGGCCTGTCGATCGTCCGGTCCGTGGCACGGGCCCACGGCGGACACATCGCGGCACAGCCGAGGGAAGGGGGAGGCCTCGTGATGCGGGTCACACTGCCCCTCTGAAGTCGTCGCGCCGACACCCATGGAACTGTTCGCTTCGAGCGGAATTCTCGCGGCCTCCGCTCGAGCCGCCCGTGTGTGATCGATCACAAGCGCGAATTTCCGGCCATCTACTCTCCGTGATCATGTGGGCTGCCCGGAAGCCGGGAAAGTCCCAGTTTTCGGGGGTGCATATCACGGGAAGTACACGGTGAGACGCCTTTGAAGTGCGGCATGGGAACCGTGTACGGTCCGCTTCGCCATCCAAGCCGATCACTCTTGAGGGGTCCGGTTGGGTGTCGATTGAGTAACAGACCTTGATGTGAGGCAAAATCTCCGCCTCAGGTCGGGCACAAGTCCGGCCTCTCACGCGTTACGTGCGCTGGAGACACCGCAGACACCCAGAGGGGGAGAGCGACATGGCTACCGACTACGACACTCCACGTAAGACCGACGACGACGTCGACTCCGACAGCCTCGAAGAGCTGAAGGCCCGGCGGAACGACAAGTCGGCGTCATCCGTCGACGTCGACGAGTTCGAGGCCGCCGAAGGCCTCGAGCTGCCCGGAGCCGACCTCTCGAACGAGGAGTTGGCCGTCCGAGTGCTGCCCAAGCAGCAGGACGAGTTCACCTGCATGAGCTGCTTCCTGGTGCACCACCGCAGCCAGCTGGCCAGGGAGAAGAACGGCCAGCCGATCTGCCGCGACTGCGACTGAGGGCGGGTCGGCCGTGACTGGCTCGACCCCTCCTCGGAAGCGCCGCTTCCACCTTCGGGGAGCGGACAAGGGGGCCGTAAAAGGCCCCCACGGCGTGCGTGACGACGAGCGAGGCCCCACCGGCAAGGGAGCGGTCCCTGCGGGAGCGGCCTCGCTCGAACCGGCGGCCGACCGGGACGACGTCCCGGCGCCGACGGTGAGTCCCGCGCCCGTCGCACGGCGACGGGCCGTGGCGATCCGCGCGAAGGCCCGGGACCTGGCCCGCGAAGGCGCCCGCAAGGGCGGCAACCGCGCCAGGGCGGCCCTGGGACACCTCGCCGACCGGATCATCGACATAGCCCCCAGGATCCCCGTACGGGACCTCCAGGCGCTGCGCAGGCAGTTCCCCGGCCTCGGGCCCGAACAGCTCGCCGACAAGCTCGTGGCGGGTGCCGCGGCCGCCAGTGCCACCGTGGGAGCCGGTGTCGGCGCGGCGGCGATGCTTCCCGTGCCCCCGGCCATGCCCGCCGAGCTGGCCGCGGAGATCACCGGCGTGGCCGCGATCGAGCTCAAGCTGATCGCCGAACTCCACGAGGTCTACGGCGTGCGACCGCCGGGTGGTCTCAAGGACCGCAGCACCGCCTACCTGCGCTCCTGGTCGGGCGAGCGCGGTGTCGACGTGCTCAAGCCCGCCTCCTTCAACGCCGCGCTCGGCGGCCCCATGAAGCGCGAACTGCGCCAGCAGATCATGAAGCGCATGGTGCGCGACCTGCCCAACCTGATGCCGTTCATGGTGGGCGCCGCCGTCGGCGCCGTGATGAACCGGCGGGACACCAGGAAACTCGCCGCAAAGGTCCGCGCCGACCTGCGCCGGCTCCAGGTGCCCTGGGACGCCCTGCCCGCGCTGCCGCCGCTGGAGAAGCCGGCGGACCCCCTGACCCTGGGCGAGGTCACCAGGGAACTCGGCGGCGGAAAGTCTTCGTAAAGACGCACGCCGTCCGCACGTCCGACGAGCCACCGCGTCCGCACGGCCCACCGCGTCCGCACGCGCGACGACGCACCCTGCACGCGCGCGTGAGGGCACGCCTCGCGAGCACGCATGCTTGCGAGGGGACGGCCTAGGCGACGGCCTTGCGCGCCGCCTCCAGTGCCTGCGCCAAGCGCTCCGGGTCCCGGCTCGACAGGTAGAGGTACGGCGTCGGGTCCTCGGGGTCGATGACCTCGACCTTCAGCGCGGTGGGGATGTAGGAGCGCAGCAGCAGGAACGCGCGGGTGTCGGCCTTGTACGTGCGCCAGGCGCGGGCCTCCTCCGCGTCCAGCACCTCCGTCGCGCCCAGGGCGGTGACCGGGATCTTCGCCTCGCCCGCGATCAGCGAGTCACCCACCACGCGGATGCGCAGCGAGCCGTAGGAGCTGGCCATGACGGCCGCCACGGCAGTGCCGCCGACCAGGCCGCCCAGCAGCGGCAGGGTCCCGAACGGCAGCAGGACGAGGGCCATCGCGAGGCCCACCAGGAACGAGATCAGCCACCACGAGCGCGGTGCGGTGAGACGTTCTTCGTACGGGGTGGCGGAGAGCGGCATGAAACCAAGCTTGGCACGGTGTCCGGCGAGTGCCGACGCGCGGGTAAGGTCTGCGCCTGTGAGTGGTACTTCCCCAGCTCTTCAGCCCCCGGCCGACGCCGTAGCACCCGTACGGCACCCCGACGCCCCCGCGCCCGGGGAGCTGCTCGGTGCCCACTACGAACACTGTTTCGGGTGCGGCGGCGGTCAGCCGCACGGGCTGCACCTGGAGGCACGGGCCGGCGAGGGCGTGACCATCGCCGCCGAGTTCACCGTGCGGCCCGCCCACCAGGGGGCGCCCGGTCTCGCGCACGGCGGTGTGCTCGCCTCCGCGCTGGACGAGACCCTCGGTTCGCTGAACTGGCTGCTGCGCACCATCGCCGTGACCGGACGGCTCGAGACCGACTTCGTCCGCCCCGTGCCCGTCGGGACCACCCTCCACCTCCAGGCGGAGGTCACCGCGGTCGCCGGACGCAAGATCTTCGCCACGGCGACCGGGCGGATCGGGGCCCCCGACGGGCCCGTCGCCGTCCGTGCGGACGCCCTCTTCGTCGAGGTGAAGGTCGACCACTTCGTGCAGCACGGGCGCGACGAGGAGATCCAGGCCGCCATGAGCGACCCGGACCAGGTCAGGCGGGCCCGTGCCTTCGAGGTGAACCCGTGAGCCGCGCCCCCCTGGATGTGCTGCTCCGGCGGGTCGACCCCGACGTACCGCTTCCGGCGTACGAGCACCCCGGGGACGCGGGAGCCGATCTGCGCACCACCGAGGCCTGCGAGCTGGAGCCGGGGGAGCGGGCCGTCCTGCCCACCGGGGTGTCCATCGCCCTGCCCGAGGGGTACGCGGCCTTCGTGCACCCCCGGTCGGGGCTCGCCGCCCGGTGCGGCGTCGCCCTCGTGAATGCCCCGGGGACGGTTGATGCCGGGTACCGTGGGGAGATCAAGGTGATCGTGGTGAATCTCGACCCGCGCGAGACCGTGCGGTTCGAGCGCTTCGACCGGATCGCCCAACTGGTCGTCCAGCAGGTCGAGAGGGTCCGCTTCCGCCAGGTCGCGGAGCTTCCCGATTCGGCGCGGGCCGAGGGGGGCTTCGGGTCCACCGGTGGCCATGCCGCCGTGGCCGGCACGAACAGCACAAGCGGTGACGCCGCCGAGGGCGGCACGACGGGTGGGTATCGATACGCTTCGGTCGTATCAGACCGGGAAGGACAGTGACGTGTTCGGACGTCGCAACAAGAAGGGTGCCGCCGAGGACGCGGCCGGCGAGGCCGAGCAGGTCGTCGACAGTGTCGACGCTGAGGCGGACGACGAAGAAGCCGAGCGCGAGCGCGTGAGGCTCGAGCCCGAGCCGCGGCCGGACGGGCCCTGGGACAGCACCGAGGTGCGCGACCCCGCCGAGGGGCGCGTGGACCTGGGCGGACTGTTCGTGCCGGGTGTCGACGGCATGGAGCTGCGGGTGGAGGTCGCGGGCGACGCCATCGTCGCGGCGACCGTCGTCCTGCGCGACAGCGCCGTCCAGCTCCAGGCCTTCGCCGCTCCCAAGCGCGAGGGCATCTGGGGCGAGGTGCGCGAGGAGATCGCCGCGGGCATCACCCAGCAGGGCGGCATCGTCGACGAGGTCGAAGGACCGCTGGGCTGGGAACTGCGCGCCCAGGTGCCGGTGCAACTGCCGGACGGCACGGGCGGCTTCCAGGTCGTGCGGTTCGTCGGCGTGGACGGCCCGCGCTGGTTCCTGCGCGGGGTCATCTCCGGCCAGGGCGCGGTCCAGCCGCAGGCGGCGGGACTGCTCGAACAGATCTTCAGGGACACGGTCGTGGTCCGCGGCGAGGGCCCGATGGCGCCCCGCGACCCGATCGTGCTGAAGCTGCCCAACGACGCCCAGATGGTGCCGGAGGGTGTCCAGCAGCAGGACGAGGGCTCCCGCTTCGCCGGCGGCATGGGCCAGTTGCAGCGCGGACCGGAGATCACCGAGGTCCGCTGACCGCGAGCGACACGGAGGGCCGCACCCCGCACGGGGTGCGGCCCTCCGTCGTGTTCCGCCGGTCCCGAAACTTGTCATGCGCGCGTCCTTGACGGCGTTTTGGTCCGTACCTAGTCTTCTGAGTCAGGAATTCTGCGTAAATAACTGGCGAGGCGTTCGAGGATCTCGTCTGCGGTCCTGGTCCAGACGTAGGGTTTGGGGTCGGTGTTCCATGCGGCGATCCAGGTGCGGATGTCCTTCTCAAGGGCCTGGACGCTCTTGTGGGTCCCTCGGCGTATCTGCTTGTTCGTCAGTTCTGCGAACCACCGCTCCACGAGGTTGAGCCAGGACGAGCCGGTGGGCGTGAAGTGCAGATGGAATCGAGGGTGGGCGATCAGCCAGGTCTTGACGGCCGGCGTCTTGTGGGTGGCGTAGTTGTCGAGGATCAGGTGCACCTGAAGATCTGCCGGGATCTCCTGGTCAAGCTTGAGCAGGAACTTCTTGAACTCCTCGGCCCGGTGCCGGCGGTGCAGGGATCCGATCACTTTCCCAGTGGCGACCTCGAGTGCCGCGAACAAGGTGGTGGTGCCGGCCCGGACGTAGTCGTGGGTGACCCGCTGAGGAACCCCGGGCATCATCGGCAGTACCGGCTGGGAGCGGTCCAGGGCCTGGATCTGCGTCTTCTCGTCCACGCAGAACACCAGCGCCCGCTCGGGCGGGTCCAGATACAGGCCCACGACATCGTGCACCTTGTCGACGAAGTACGGGTCCGTCGACAACTTGAAGGTCTCCGAGCGGTGGGGCTGCAGCCCGAAGGCACGCCAGATCCGCGACACGGTCGACTGGGACAGGCCCACTTCCTTGGCCATCGCCCGCGTCGACCAGTGCGTAGCGTTCCTCGGTGTCGACTCCAGCGTCCGCTTCACTACTGCGGCGACCTGCTCGTCGCTCACCGAGCGGGGACCGCCGGATCTTGGCAGGTCACCCAGGCCGGCGATCCGATGCTCGTTGAAACGCGCCCGCCAGCGGCCCACCGACTGCCCCGTCATGCCCACCAAGGCACCGACATCCTTGTTCGACATGCCGTCTGCGCAGGCCAGGATGATCCGGCACCGCACCGCCCAGGACTGAGGAGTTGAGCGACGCCGCACCCACCCCTCCAGCGCCGCCCGCTCCTCTACCGACAGCACCAACTCGGCCTTCGGCCGCCCCGTACGAGCCATACCGCAAGCCTACAGTTATATAAGGAACTTCTGACTCAGAAGACTAGGGTCTCCGCTCAACGCAGCGTTCAGAAGACCGCTTTGCGTTCACATATGAGAACGGAGTCGCCATGCGTCGGACCGCTCTGCTCGGCGCCGTCAGCGCCCTGGCCCTCGGCCTCCTCGCCCAGCCCGTCACCGCACCGCGCGCCGAGGCCGCCCCCACCACGTTCGCCCACCCCGGAGTCACCGTCTCCCGAGCCCAACTCGACTTCGCCCGCAGCAAGGTCGACGCCGGCGCCCAGCCCTGGAAGGGCGCCTTCGACCAGCTGCTGGCGAGCAAGTACGCGAGCCTCGACCGCACACCCAAACCCCGCGCCGTCGTGGAGTGCGGCTCCTACTCCAACCCCAACTACGGCTGCACCGACGAGCGCGAGGACGCGATCGCCGCGTACACCGACGCCCTCGCCTGGTACGTCACGCGCGACGACCGGTACGCCAAGAAGGCCATCCAGCTGATGGACGCCTGGTCCGCCGTGATCCAGGACCACACCAACAGCAACGCGCCCCTGCAGACCGGCTGGGCCGGCTCCTCCTGGCCCCGGGCCGCCGAGATCATCAAGTACGCGTACACCGGCGGCTGGCCCAACTCCGGCCGCTTCGCGACCATGCTGCGCACCGTCTACCTGCCCGAGGTGATCAACGGCTCGAACTCCAACGGCAACTGGGAGCTGTCCATGATGGAGGCCGCCGTCGGCATCTCCGTCTTCCTGGAGGACCGGGCGTCGTACGACAAGGCCATGGCGACGTTCCGCACGCGCACCGCCGCCTACGTCTACCTCGCCTCGGACGGCGACCTGCCGAAGACCGTGCCGAGCCAGAACCTCACCACCCGGGACAAGATCGTCGCTTACTGGCAGGGGCAGTCGACCTTCGTCACCGGCCTCACCCAGGAGACCTGCCGCGACTTCACCCACACCGGGTACGGCATCTCCGCGATCTCGCACATCGCCGAGACCAGCCGCATCCAGGGGCAGGACCTGTACGGCACGGACGTCGGCGAACGGCTCCGGCAGGCCCTCGGCTTCCAGTCCAAGTACGAACTCGGCACGGCCGTCCCCAGCTGGCTGTGCGGCGGCTCCTTGAACCTCGGGCTCGGGCCGGTCACCGAGGTCGGCTACAACGCGCTGCACAACCGGCTGGGCATCGCCATGACGAACACCCAGACCCTGACCGAGCGCAACCGGCCCGCGGGCAGCAACAACCTGTTCGTGGCCTGGGAGACGCTGACGCACGGCGACGATCCGGCCTGAGGAGCGGTGGACCGATGCCGTGACCTGGCGCGACCGGCCGCGGGACCGCTGGACCGATCCTCTGAGAAACGAGGGCCCGATCCGTGAACCGATCCGGTGGGCTCGTCCGATGAAGAGGTGGAGGCGGGCACGGCCATTGAGGGGCCGGGCGGACGTCGCGATACTGACGCCCGGCCCACGGGGCCACGGGGGACCTACGGGGAGGACACATGAGCGGGATCGCCATCGACACCATGGTGCGCATCGAGGACGTCCACAAGTCGTACGGCGCCGGAGCGGCCGCCGTGCACGCGCTGCGCGGGGTCTCGCTGGAGATCCCGCGCGGTGAGCTGGTCGCCCTGAAGGGGCGCTCGGGGTCGGGCAAGACCACGCTGCTCAACATCGTCGGTGGACTCGACGCGCCCGACCGCGGGCGGGTTCTGGTCGACGGGCTCGACCTGGCGGAGCTGGGTGAGGACGGCCTGCTGGCGCTGCGCCGCGACCGCGTCGGCTTCGTCTTCCAGTCCTTCGGACTGATCCCGATCCTCTCGGCCGCGGAGAACGTGGGGGTGCCGCTGCGGATGCGCCGGGCCGACCCGCGCGAGCGCGAGGAGCGCGTGGAGCTGCTGCTGTCCCTGGTCGGCCTCGCCGACCACGCCGGCCAGCGGCCCGGGGAGCTGTCCGGCGGCCAGCAGCAGCGCGTGGCCATCGCGCGCGCCCTGGCCAACAACCCCTCCCTCCTCATCGCCGACGAGCCCACCGGCCAGCTCGACGCGGACACCGGGCACGCCGTCATGGAGCTGCTGCGGGCGGTCGTGCGCAGCGAGGGCGTCACGGCGCTGGTCGCCACGCACGACGCGACCCTGCTGGACCTGGCCGACCGGGTGCTGGAACTGAGCGACGGGGAGATAGCCGAGCAGGGGGAGCGGGCGGAGGCGGTCGCAGAGGGGTGACGGCTCGGGCGCCACCGCGGGGAGCGCGGGCGGGCACCGGGGAGCGGGGCGGAGGGGTCGGTGTGGGGCGAGTGGTGGGGGCGGGGTGCCGGGGGCGGGCCGGGTGGCCGTGGGGGCGGGGCGGCGCGTCAGGGTTGCGTCAAGGACGTCCCGCGGGGCGGTCCGCGTCCCGTTCGCCGGGGTCCGTGGCCGTAAGGTCGACGCTGCGTGGGCGGGAAGCACGGGAAGACAATGGGGCCATGGCACGCGGCAAGCTTCGGATCTACCTCGGTGCGGCACCGGGCGTCGGCAAGACCTACGCCATGCTGTCGGAGGCGCACCGCCGGGTGGAGCGGGGCAAGGACTGCGTGGTGGCGTTCGTCGAGCACCACGGCCGGCCGCGCACCGAGGTGATGCTGAGCGGCCTGGAGCAGGTGCCCCGCAAGGAGCTGGCGTACCGGGGCACGGCCTTCACCGAGATGGACGTGGACGCGGTGCTGGCGCGCCGCCCCCGGGTGGCCCTGGTGGACGAACTGGCCCACACGAACGTTCCCGGCTCCCGCAACGCCAAGCGGTGGCAGGACGTCGAGGAGCTGCTCGCGGCGGGGATCGACGTGGTCTCCACCGTGAACATCCAGCACCTGGAGTCCCTGGGCGACGTCGTGGAGTCGATCACCGGCGTACGGCAGCAGGAGACCGTGCCCGACGAGGTGGTGCGCCGCGCCGACCAGATCGAACTGGTCGACATGTCGCCCGAAGCCCTGCGACGCCGCATGGCCCACGGGAACGTCTACCAGCCGGACAAGGTCGACGCGGCCCTGTCGAACTACTTCCGGCCGGGCAACCTCACCGCGCTGCGGGAGCTCGCGCTGCTGTGGGTGGCCGACCGGGTCGACGAGTACCTCCAGCGCTACCGCAGCGAGCACCGGGTCTCGAAGATCTGGGGGTCACGCGAGCGGATCGTCGTCGGGCTCACCGGGGGACCGGAGGGACGGACGCTGATCCGGCGGGCGGTGCGGCTGGCGGAGAAGGGCGCCGGCGGCGAGGTCCTGGCCGTGTACATCTCCAGCAGCGACGGCCTGACGTCCGCCTCGCCGAAGGAACTCGCCGTGCAGCGCACCCTGGTCGAGGACCTGGGCGGCAGCTTCCACCACGTGGTGGGCGACGACGTCCCGGCGGCACTGCTGGACTTCGCCCGCGGGGTGAACGCCACGCAGATCGTGCTCGGCTCCTCGCGCCGCAAGGCCTGGCAGTACGTCTTCGGGCCCGGCGTCGGCACCACGGTGGCGCGGGACTCGGGGCCCGACCTGGACGTGCACATCGTCACCCACGACGAGGTGGCCAAGGGGCGCGGGCTGCCGGTGGCGCGCGGGGCGCGGCTCGGGCGGGCGCGCGTGGTGTGGGGCTGGCTGGTCGGTCTGGGCGGGCCGGTGGCCCTGGCGCTCGGGCTGAACGCCGTGGACCTCGGGCTCGCCAACGACATGCTGCTGTTCCTGACGGTGACCGTGGCGGCGGCGCTGCTCGGCGGGCTGCTGCCCGCGCTGGGCTCGGCGGCGCTCGGCTGCCTGTTGCTGAACTACTTCTACACACCCCCGCTGCACCGCTGGACGGTCGCCGACCCCAAGAACATCGTCGCCATAGTGATCTTCGTCGGGGTCGGGGTGTCCGTGGCGTCTGTGGTGGACCTCGCGGCCCGGCGCACGCACCAGGCGGCGCGGTTGCGGGCCGAGTCGGAGATCCTGTCCTACCTCGCGGGCAACGTGCTGCGCGGTGAGACCAGCCTGGAGGCGTTGCTGGAGCGGGTGCGGGAGACGTTCGGGATGGAGTCGTCGGCGCTGCTGGAGCGGGCCGACGACCTGGCGCCGTGGACCTGCGCGGGTCGGACCGGCGTCGGCGGGCCGGTCGAGCGGCCCGAGGACGCGGACGTCGACGTGCCGGTCGGGGAGCACATGGCGCTGGCGCTGACCGGGCGGGTGCTGCCCGCGGAGGACCGCCGGGTGCTGGCCGCGTTCGCCGCGCAGGCCGCGGTCGTGCTGGACCGGCGGCGGCTGCGGGAGGAGGCCGACCGGGCCCGGGCGCTGGCCGAGGGCAACCGGATCCGCACCGCGTTGCTGGCGGCCGTCAGCCACGACCTGCGCACCCCGCTGGCGGGCATCAAGGCGGCCGTGTCGAGCCTGCGCTCGGACGACGTGGCGTGGTCCGAGGAGGACCAGGCGGAGCTACTGGAGGGCATCGAGGCGGGCGCGGACCGGCTGGACCACCTCGTGGGCAACCTGCTGGACATGTCCCGGCTCCAGACGGGCACGGTCACCGCGCTGGTGCGGGAGATCGACCTGGACGAGGTGGTGCCGATGGCGCTCGGCGGGGTGGCCGAGGACAGCGTGGAGCTGGACGTCCCGGAGACGCTGCCCATGGTCGCGGTGGACGCCGGGCTGCTGGAGCGGTCGGTGGCCAACCTGGTGGAGAACGCCGTGAAGTACAGCCCGCCCGGCCGGCCCGTCCTGGTCGCCGCCAGTACCCTCGCCGACCGGGTGGAGGTGCGGATCGTCGACCGGGGGCCCGGGGTGCCGGACGACGCCAAGGAGCGGATATTCGAGCCGTTCCAGCGCCACGGCGACGCCCCGCGCGGGGCCGGGGTCGGCCTCGGCCTCGCGGTGGCCCGCGGCTTCGCCGAGGCGATGGGTGGCACGCTCACGGCGGAGGACACGCCGGGCGGGGGACTCACCATGGTGCTGACCCTGCGGGCGGCGGGCGTGGGGGAGGGCGCTGTGGGGTCGGGGGAGCTCCCCGACCGCACGGACGACCCGACCGGCTCCCTCGCCTCCGGCGGTCTCCAGGCCCCCGGCGGCCCACAGGCCTTCGGCGGTCCGCAGGCCTCCGGCGGGTCCCAGGCCCCCGACGACCCGCAGACCCCCGACCGCGCCGGTCGCGTCGACCCCCCTGACCGCCCGGGCCGGCGTGGTCCGGTCGGGAAGACCCCGGCTCCTTCGGAAAGGCAGGCTTCATGACCCGGGTGCTCGTGATCGACGACGAGCCGCAGATCGTGCGCGCCCTCGTGATCAACCTCAAGGCCCGCAAGTACGAGGTCGACGCCGCCCACGACGGCGCCACCGCGCTGAGGCTCGCGGCCGCCCGCCACCCGGACGTGGTGGTCCTGGACCTGGGACTGCCCGACATGGACGGTGTCGAGGTGATCAAAGGGCTGCGCGGCTGGACCCGGGTGCCGATCCTGGTGCTGTCCGCGCGGCACTCCTCGGACGAGAAGGTCGAGGCGCTGGACGCGGGCGCCGACGACTACGTCACCAAGCCCTTCGGGATGGACGAGCTGCTGGCCCGGCTGCGCGCCGCCGTCCGGCGTGCCGAGCCGGCCGGGGGCGAGGAGGAGGACGTGCTGGTGGAGACGGCCGAGTTCACCGTCGACCTGGCCGCCAAGAAGGTCAACCGGGGCGGGCGGGACGTCCGGCTCACGCCGACCGAGTGGCACCTGCTGGAGGTGCTGGTGCGCAACACCGGCCGGCTGGTCGGCCAGCGGCAGCTCCTCCAGGAGGTGTGGGGGCCGTCGTACGGGACGGAGACCAACTACCTGCGGGTCTACATGGCCCAGCTGCGCAGGAAGCTGGAGGCGGACCCGTCGCACCCGAAGCACTTCATCACGGAGCCGGGGATGGGGTACCGGTTCGAGCGGTAGCACCGGGGCTACGGCCGGGTGGACGGCCACCGGTACGCTTCAGACATGAGTGCTGTTCCTCGTTCCGAAAAGCCGGTGGGCCGGTTCCGGCGCATGCTAGACCGGCTCTCCTCGTCGCAGGAGGACCTGGAGTCCGAGGAGCTGCGGGAGGACGCCGAGACGGCCGGCTGCACCCGTATCGGAGACTGTCAGGACCGCCAGATAGTGACGGTTACTGGTACCTTGCGCACGGTCACCCTGCGGCCGCGTGCCGGAGTCCCGGCCCTGGAGGCCGAGCTGTTCGACGGCTCCGCCGCGTTGGACGTGGTGTGGCTGGGCAGGCGTTCGATAGTCGGCATAGAGCCGGGGCGCAAGCTGCTCGCATCGGGCCGGATCTCGATGAGCCGGGGCCGCCGGGTGCTGTTCAACCCGAAGTACGAACTGAGACCCCTCGGTAGGGAGTAGCCGGTGACGTCGCTCGACAAGCCGACCGACAACACATCCGCGGACGACGCCCGGGCGGTGACGGAGGCCGCGCTGTTCGAGGCGTTCGGCGGCGTGCGGGGCATGGTCGAGACGGTGCTGCCCGGCCTCCTCTTCGTCACCATCTTCACGATCAACAAGGACCTGCACTGGTCGGCGATCGCCGCACTGGCCGTGTCGCTGGTGCTGGTGGTCGTGCGGCTCGCGATGAAGGACACCGTCAAGCACGCGTTCAGCGGGGTCTTCGGGGTCGTCTTCGGTGTGGTGTTCGCCATGTTCACCGGCAACGCCAAGGACTTCTACCTGCCGGGCATGCTCTACACGCTGGGGCTGGCGCTCGCGTACATCGTCACCACGCTGGCCGGGGTGCCGTTGATCGGGCTGATCCTCGGGCCGGTGTTCAAGGAGAACCTGTCCTGGCGCAAGCGCAACCCCGGACGGAAGAAGGCGTACGCCAAGGCCAGTTGGGCCTGGGGCCTGATCCTGCTGGCCAAGTGCGCGGTCCTCTTCCCGCTGTACTGGTGGGCGGACACGACGCAGCTGGGCTGGGTGCTGGTGGCGCTGAAGATCCCGCCGTTCCTGCTGGCGGTGTGGCTGACGTGGGTCTTCCTGGCGAAGGCGCCCGCGCCGATCGACGTGTTCGCGGAGATGGAAGCGGCCGAGGCTGCGGAGGCTGCCGCGCGGGCCGAGGAGGACGAGCAGGCGTCCCCCGCCGGTGGTCGGCACCGTCGGGACGGCTGAGCCTTGCTGGGGGCTCCGCCCCCAGACCCCCGGCCTTTGCCCACCCACCACCCGACTCGGTGGGTGAGAAGTGCAAGCACGAGAGGGGCGCCCCGCGAGTCGCGGGGCGCCCCTCTCGTCGGGTCATGCCTCCGGGGCGTCCTCCCGGCGTACCGACAGGAGGTCCTCCAGTTGTTCCTCGCGGGCCTGGGCCGCGACGAAGAGGAGTTCGTCGCCCGGCTCCAGGGAGTCCTCGCGGGACGGGGTGAGGACGCGGGTGCCGCGGATGATGGTGACCAGGGACGTGTCCTCGGGCCACTCCACGTCGCCGACCTGGGTGCCGGCCAGGGCCGACTCCTCGGGCAGGGTCAGCTCGACCAGGTTGGCGTCGCCGTGGCTGAAGCGGAGCAGCCGGACCAGGTCGCCGACGCTCACCGCCTCCTCGACCAGGGCGGACATCAGGCGGGGGGTCGACACGGCGACGTCCACGCCCCAGGACTCGTTGAAGAGCCACTCGTTCTTGGGGTTGTTCACCCGGGCGACGACGCGCGGGACGCCGTACTCCGTCTTGGCGAGGAGCGAGACGACGAGGTTGACCTTGTCGTCGCCCGTCGCGGCGATCACGACGTTGCAGCGCTGGAGCGCGGCCTCGTCGAGGGAGGTGATCTCGCAGGCGTCGGCGAGCAGCCATTCCGCCTGCGGGACGCGCTCGACCGAGATGGCGGTCGGCGCCTTGTCGATCAGCAGGACCTCGTGGCCGTTCTCGAGCAGCTCGCCCGCGATCGAACGGCCCACGGCGCCGGCTCCGGCGATGGCGACCCTCATCAGTGACCGCCTTCCTCGGGGCCCTTGGCGAACGCCGCCTCGACCTTCTCGACCTCGTCGGTGCGCATCATCACGTGCACCAGGTCCCCCTCCTGCAACACCGTCTGCGAGGTGGGCAGGATGGCCTCGCCGAGGCGGGTGAGGAACGCCACGCGGACGCCCGTCTCCTCCTGGAGCCTGCTGATCTTGTGACCGACCCAGGCCGGCGAGGTGTGCACCTCGGCGAGCTGGACACCGCCCGTCGGGTCCGTCCACAGCGGCTCGGCCCCGGACGGCAGCAGCCGGCGCAGCATCTGGTCGGCGGTCCAGCGGACCGTGGCCACCGTCGGGATGCCCAGGCGCTGGTAGACCTCGGCGCGCCGGGGGTCGTAGATGCGGGCGGCGACGTTCTCGATGCCGAACATCTCGCGGGCCACGCGGGCGGCGATGATGTTGGAGTTGTCGCCGCTGGACACGGCCGCGAAGGCACCGGCCTCCTCGATGCCGGCCTCGCGCAGGGTGTCCTGGTCGAAGCCGACGCCGGTGACCCGTCGGCCGCCGAACGAGGAGCCGAGGCGCCGGAAGGCAGTGGGGTCCAGGTCGATCACGGCGACCGTGTGCCCCTGTTGCTCCAGGGTCTGGGCGAGAGCGGAACCCACTCTGCCGCAGCCCATGATGACGATGTGCACGACCGTCCTTCCGGTGTCAAGAATTGTCGACGTGGCCTTGACCAGGGTCTCAGACCGGCGACCAAGCTACACAGGTGCGGTGACGCGTGGGCACCCCTATGACGGGTTACCCGGGGTCCGGGACCGTGCGGTCGGTCCCCGTCCGCACGCGGACGCCGGTTACGGGGGTGGCCGGTGGGCGACCTCCAGTTCGAAGGCCTACGATCCTCTGTTGTGTCCAAACTGACCGACGTGCCCAAACGGATCCTGATCGGGCGCGCACTGCGCAGTGACCGGCTGGGCGAGACCCTGCTGCCGAAGCGCATCGCCCTCCCCGTCTTCGCTTCCGACCCGCTGTCCTCCGTGGCGTACGCGCCCGGGGAGGTGCTGCTGGTCCTGTCCATCGCGGGCGTGTCGGCGTACCACTTCAGCCCGTGGATCGCCGTCGCGGTGGTCGTGCTGATGTTCACCGTGGTCGCCTCCTACCGGCAGAACGTGCACGCCTACCCCAGCGGCGGCGGCGACTACGAGGTGGCGACGACCAACCTCGGTCCCCGGGCCGGCCTGACGGTGGCGAGCGCGCTGCTCGTCGACTACGTCCTCACGGTCGCGGTGTCGATCGCCTCGGGCATCGAGAACCTGGGCTCGGCGGTCCCCTTCGTCGTCGAGCACAAGACGGTGTGCGCCGTCGCCGTGATCGTGCTGCTGACGCTGATGAACCTGCGCGGGGTGAAGGAGTCCGGCAAGCTCTTCGCGATCCCGACGTACGTCTTCGTCTCGGGCGTCTTCATCATGATCGTGTGGGGCGCGTTCCGGGGGCTGGTGCTCGGGGACACCATGCGGGCGCCGACGGCGCAGTTCCACATCGAGGCCGAGCACCAGGGGCTGGCCGGGTTCGCGCTGGTGTTCCTGCTGCTGCGGGCCTTCTCCTCCGGCTGTGCGGCGCTCACCGGTGTAGAAGCGATCTCCAACGGTGTCCCGGCGTTCCGCAAGCCCAAGTCCAAGAACGCGGCGACCACGCTGGCGATGATGGGCCTGCTGGCCGTCACCATGTTCTGCGGGATCATCGTGCTCGCCCTGGTCACGGACGTCCGGATGGCGGAGAACCCGGCGACGGACCTGTTGAGGAACGGGTCGCCGGTCGGTTCCGGCTACGTCCAGAACCCGGTGATCACCCAGGTCGCCGAGGCCGTCTTCGGCAAGGGAAGCTTCCTGTTCATCGTGCTCGCGGCGGCCACCGCGCTGGTGCTGTTCCTCGCGGCGAACACCGCGTACAACGGCTTCCCGGTGCTCGGCTCGATCCTCGCCCAGGACCGCTACCTGCCCCGCCAGCTGCACACCCGGGGCGACCGCCTCGCCTTCTCCAACGGCATCGTGCTGCTGGCCGGCGCCGCCACCTTCCTGGTGTGGATCTACGGCGCCGACTCCACGCGGCTGATCCAGCTCTACATCGTCGGCGTGTTCGTGTCCTTCACGCTCAGCCAGACCGGCATGGTCCGCCACTGGAACCGCCACCTGGCCACCGAGACCGACCCGGCCAAGCGCCGCCACATGATCCGCTCCCGCGCGATCAACACCTTCGGTGCCTTCTTCACCGGCCTGGTCCTGGTCGTGGTCCTCGCGACCAAGTTCACGCACGGCGCCTGGGTCGCCCTGCTCGGCATGATGATCTTCTACGCCACGATGACGGCGATCCGGCGCCACTACGACCGGGTCGCGGCCGAGATCGCCGCGCCCGAGGGCCCCAGCGACGACAGCGTGCGCCCCTCCCGCGTCCACTCCGTGCTGCTGATCTCCAAGATCCACCGGCCGACGCTGCGCGCGCTCGCCTACGCCAAGCTGATGCGCTCGGACACGCTGGAGGCGCTCACCGTCAACGTGGACCCGGCCGAGACCAAGGCCCTGCGCGAGGAGTGGGAGCGGCGCGGCATCGACGTACCGCTGAAGGTGCTGGACTCCCCGTACCGGGAGGTCACCCGGCCGGTGATCGAGTACGTCAAGAGCCTGCGCCGGGAGTCGCCGCGCGACGCGGTGTCGGTGATCATCCCCGAGTACGTGGTCGGCCACTGGTACGAGCACCTGCTGCACAACCAGAGCGCGCTGCGCCTGAAGGGCCGGCTGCTGTTCACGCCCGGCGTGATGGTGACGTCGGTGCCGTACCAGCTCCAGTCGTCGGAGGCCGCCAAGCAGCGCGCCCGCAAGCGGCAGGAGTGGAGCGCCCCGGGTTCGGTGCGACGCGGCCCGGCGACGGAGCGGGCCAAGGAGCACAGCGGGCGGGAGTGAGGCGGCACGGGCGGGCGGCGCGGGGCAGGGGGCGCGGCCACGTAGACTGGTGGGCTGTTGTCGGCGGTCGTGGTCGGCTGTCGGCGGCCCCGCACGGGCCGCGCGGCCTTCCTCGCTCCCTCCCGACCTCAGCCCTCCTCATCCGGCCCATCCGCCCCCTTTCGTCATCTGGAGTCACCCCACCATGCAGGCAGAACCGAAGACGTCGCTGGTGGGGGAGGAGTACGAGGTCGAGATCGGCCCCGTCGCCCACGGCGGCCACTGCATCGCCCGTACGTCCGAGGGGCAGGTGCTGTTCGTCCGGCACGCGCTGCCCGGTGAGCGGGTGGTGGCCCGGGTGACCGAGGGCGAGGAGGGCGCCCGGTTCCTGCGCGCGGACGCGGTACGGGTGCTGGAGGCGTCCAAGGACCGGGTCGAGCCGCCCTGTCCGTTCGCCGGGCCCGGCCGCTGCGGCGGCTGCGACTGGCAGCACGCCAAGCCGGGCGCCCAGCGGCGGCTCAAGGGCGAGGTGATCGCCGAGCAGTTGCAGCGGCTCGCGGGGCTGACCCCCGAGGAGGCCGGCTGGGACGGCACGGTGATGCCGGCCGAGGGCGACAAGGTGCCCGCGGGGCAGGTCCCGCAGTGGCGCACGCGCGTGCAGTACGCCGTCGACGCCTCCGGTCACGCCGGGCTGCGCAGGCACCGCTCGCACGAGGTCGAGCCGATCGACCGCTGCCTGATCGCGGCCGAGGGCGTCAGTGAACTCGGTGTCGAGCAGCGCGACTGGTCCGGGATGGAGTCGGTCGAGGCGATCGCGGCGACCGGTTCGCAGGACCGCCAGGTGATCCTCACGCCGAAGCCGGGTGCCCGGCTGCCGATCGTCGAGTTGGACCGGCCGGTGTCGGTCATGCGGGTCGGCGAGAAGGACGGCGGCGTGCACCGCGTCCACGGGCGGCCCTTCGTCCGCGAGCGGGCGGACGGCCGGACCTACCGGGTCGGCAGCGGCGGTTTCTGGCAGGTGCACACGAAGGCCGCGGACACCCTGGTGACCGCCGTGATGCAGGGCCTGCTGCCCCGCAAGGGCGAGATGGCCCTCGACCTGTACTGCGGCGCGGGCCTCTTCGCGGGCGCGCTCGCCGACCGGCTGGGCGAGCAGGGCGCGGTCCTCGGCATCGAGTCCGGCAAGCGGGCCGTCGAGGACGCCCGGCACAACCTCGCGGACTTCCCCCGGGTGCGCATCGAGCAGGGCAAGGTCGAGTCGGTCCTGCCGCGCACCGGCATCACCGAGGTCGACCTCGTCGTCCTGGACCCGCCCCGCGCGGGAGCGGGCCGCAAGACCGTGGAGCACCTGTCGTCCCTCGGCGCCCGCCGCATCGCGTACGTCGCCTGCGACCCGGCCGCGCTGGCCCGGGACCTGGCGTACTTCCGCGAGGGCGGGTACCGGGTGCGGACGCTGCGGGCGTTCGACCTGTTCCCGATGACGCACCACGTGGAGTGCGTGGCGATTCTGGAGCCGGTCTCAAAGGGGCTCTGACCTGCTGCGGCCGGCCCAGCCGCGACAATATCTGTACCCGCGAGCTGAGGTTTGAACGAAAATGGCAGACAGATTCCCTGCCACCATAAACAGAGCGGAATGCGTCAGCGCACATCGGCCGCTGAAGCGTGCTACTGTCGATCTCAGTTGCAGTTGTGGTTCCCAAAACTTCAGCGCCTCCGCCCGGCCTCTGGGCAGGCGGAAGCGCTTTTGTATGTCCGGTCTTTTTCCGGTGGGGTGATCATCGCGGCGACATGGCGTCCGTACAGTGCGGGCGCCGATGCACTGCCCCTGAGGAGAATGACATGGCTGCTGGTACCGTGAAGTGGTTCAACGCAGAAAAGGGCTTCGGCTTCATCGAGCAGGACGGCGGCGGCGCCGACGTGTTCGCGCACTACTCGAACATCGCCGCCCAGGGCTTCCGTGAGCTGCTCGAGGGCCAGAAGGTGACCTTCGACATCGCGCAGGGCCAGAAGGGCCCGACGGCCGAGAACATCGTTCCCGCCTGACGCTCACGCGTTTTTGGTAGCTGGGGCCCGCATCCCTCGGGGTGCGGGCCCCAGCTGCTTTCGTTTTCGTCCTGAAATCGCGTCCTCCTGACGCCGCTCATTCCAGAGCGTCCGCGCCTGCACACATTTCACCGTGGGCCCGATTCGCTTTCGCATTCCACCGGCCTTTTCTTGCAATTCTCCGCGCTGCTCGATCCTGCGGGAATTCCTTGACATGCGCCGTCTCAAGGAAGGTTCCCGCATGAACCGCACACGCACGAACGACCGTTTCGCCCGCACCCGTACCGGCAGTACCGACTCCGGCAGGAGCGGCAGCCGCTTCACGTCGTCGGCCCCGAGCCGTTCCGGCCGGCCGAGCCGTTCCGGCGCGTTCGGCCGCCGGCCCGCCGCGGTCACGGGGGAGTTCGCGCTGCCCGAAACGATCACTCCCGCGCTTCCCGCCGTGGAGGGCTTCGCCGACCTCGACATGCCCGGGGCGCTGCTGGCCGCGCTCGGGGAGCAGGGCGTGACCGTACCCTTCCCGATCCAGGCCGCAACGCTGCCGAACACTCTCGCCGGCCGGGACGTGCTCGGCCGTGGCCGCACCGGTTCCGGCAAGACCCTCGCGTTCGGGCTGGCGCTGCTGGCCCGTACGGCCGGGCAGCGCGCCGAGGCCAGGCAGCCGCTGGGGCTGGTCCTCGTACCCACCCGTGAACTGGCGCAGCAGGTCACCGACGCGCTGGCCCCGTACGCCCGTTCCGTGAAGCTGCGGCTGGTCACGGTGGTGGGCGGGATGCCGATCGGCAGGCAGGCGAGCATGGTGCGCGGAGGGGCCGAGATCGTCGTCGCCACGCCGGGACGCCTCAAGGACCTCATCGACCGCGGCGACTGCCGACTCGACCAGGTGTCCGTCACCGTCCTCGACGAGGCCGACCAGATGGCCGACATGGGCTTCATGCCGCAGGTCACCGCACTGCTCGACCAGGTCCGCCCCGAGGGTCAGCGCATGCTGTTCTCGGCCACTCTCGACCGCAACGTCGACCTGCTCGTGCGCCGCTTCCTCACCGACCCCGTCGTGCACTCCGTCGACCCCTCGGCCGGCGCGGTCACGACGATGGAGCACCACGTGCTGCACGTCCACGGCACCGACAAGCAGACGGCCACCACCCAGATCGCCGCCCGGGACGGTCGCGTGATCATGTTCCTCGACACCAAGCACGCCGTCGACCGCCTCACCGAGCACCTCCTGAACAGCGGGGTACGGGCTGCCGCCCTGCACGGTGGCAAGTCGCAGCCGCAGCGCACCCGTACGCTGACGCAGTTCAAGAACGGTCACGTCAACGTGCTGGTGGCCACCAACGTCGCGGCACGCGGCATCCACGTCGACAACCTCGACCTCGTGGTCAATGTCGACCCGCCGACCGACCACAAGGACTACCTCCACCGCGGTGGCCGTACCGCCCGCGCAGGAGAGTCCGGCAGCGTCGTCACCCTGGTCACCCCCCACCAGCGCCGCGGCATGACGCGCCTCATGGCAGCGGCCGGCATCGTCCCGCAGACCACCCAGGTCCGTACCGGCGGAGAAGCCCTGCACCGCATCACCGGCGCCCAGGCACCCTCCGGCATCCCGGTCGTCATCACCGCACCGGTGGCCGAACGCCCCAAGAAGCGCGGTACCGCGTCACGCGGCCGACGCCGCCCCGTCCCCGCGGCCCGCCGCGCACCCGTCCGCGAGCGGTCCGCCGCCGGCGCGGCGGCCTAGGGGGTGTCTTGCCGATCAGGCCGGGCTCGCGGCGCCTGGCACCGCGCCTCGCCGCGTTGTCGTCAGTCGCCGATGCGCCGCATCGACTCCCTCCTCCGCCTTGCGATGCACGGCACCAGACGCCGCTCCCTGATCCGGCCCGATCGACAAGACACCCCCTAGGGGGCATCCCGCCGTCGCGACACCCCCCAGTTCCGCGACGGCGCGTGCGGGGAGGCACGGTGCGGCTCCCCTGGGTGACATCGTCCACGGCGTGGGATTCTTCTCCACCAGGCAATGGATCATCCTGTTCCGCTCTCCGGGTACCGTCAGGGTATGAGCCATCCGCACCCCGAGCTGAAGTCCGCCCCGCCCCTTCCCGAAGGAGGGCTGCGGGTCATCGCCCTGGGAGGCCTCGGCGAGATCGGGCGCAACATGACCGTGTTCGAGCACGCCGGCAAGCTGCTGATCGTCGACTGCGGCGTGCTGTTCCCCGAGGAGACCCAGCCCGGCGTGGACGTGATCCTGCCGGACTTCACCTCGATCCGGGACCGGCTGGACGACGTCGTGGGCATCGTCCTCACCCATGGTCACGAGGACCACATCGGCGGCGTCCCGTACCTGCTGCGCGAACGGCGCGACATCCCCGTCATCGGGTCCAAGCTGACGCTGGCGTTCCTGGAGGCGAAGCTCAAGGAACACGGGATCCGGCCGCGCACGGTGCGGGTGCGGGAGGGCGACCGGCGCGGCTTCGGGCCCTTCGACTGTGAGTTCGTGGCGGTCAACCACTCCATCCCGGACAGCCTGGCGGTCGCGATCCGCACCCGGGCCGGGATGGTGCTGCACACCGGCGACTTCAAGATGGACCAGTTCCCCCTCGACGACCGCATCACCGATCTGCGGGCCTTCGCCCGCCTCGGCGAGGAGGGCGTGGACCTCTTCCTCACCGACTCCACCAACGCCGAAGTACCCGGCTTCACCACCTCCGAGCGGGAGCTGAACCCGGCGATCGAGCAGGTGATGCGCACCGCGCCGCGCCGGGTCATCGTCTCCAGCTTCGCCAGCCACGTGCACCGGATCCAGCAGGTTCTGGACGCCGCCCACCAGCACGGCCGCAAGGTCGCCTTCGTCGGCCGGTCGATGGTCCGCAACATGGGCATCGCCCGTGACCTGGGCTACCTGAAGGTCCCGTCCGGTCTGGTCGTGAGCACGAAGGAGCTGGAGAAGCTCCCGGACCACAGGATCGCCCTGGTGTGCACCGGTTCCCAGGGCGAGCCGATGGCCGCACTGTCGCGGATGGCCAACCGCGACCACATGATCCGCATCGGCGAGGGCGACACCGTCCTGCTCGCCAGCTCGCTCATCCCCGGCAACGAGAACGCCATCTACCGCGTGATCAACGGGCTCACCCGGTGGGGGGCCCACGTGGTCCACAAGGGCAACGCCAAGGTGCACGTCTCGGGGCACGCCAGTGCCGGCGAACTCGTCTACTGCTACAACATCGTCAAACCCCGCAACGTCATGCCCGTGCACGGCGAATGGCGCCACCTGCGGGCCAACGGCGACCTCGCGATCCGTACCGGTGTCGACCCCGAACGGGTCGTGATCGCCGAGGACGGCGTCGTCGTCGACCTGGTCGACGGGCGCGCGTCCATCACCGGCAAGGTCGCCGCGGGCAACGTCTACGTGGACGGGATGGAGGTCGGCGGCGCCACCGAGGCCTCCCTCAAGGACCGCCTCACCCTCGCCGCCGAAGGCGTGGTCACGGTGGTGGCGATCGTCGACGCGGACACCGGCGCACTCGCCGAGCCCCCCGACTTCCTGGCCCGGGGGTTCGTCCACGACGACGCCACCTTCGAGCCGGTCGTCCCCGTCATCGAGAAGACCCTGGCCACTGCGGCCGAGGAAGGCGTCGGGGACGGGCGCCAACTCGAACAGCTCCTGGCCCGCGCCGTGGCGAACTGGGCGTTCCGCACCCACCGCCGCAAGCCCCTCATCATCCCCGTCGTCATCGACGCCTGAACCACACCTGGGCAGGCGTCCGGGGGCGGAGCCCGATGAGCACGAGCTGGAACCCGAGCTTCCGCGGGTGTCGTGGCGTGGTCGGGATGCGCAGGGGGCCGCGCCGTCGGATGGTGGAGACATGAACCACCACCGCCACTCCCAGCGGACGATCGACATCAACACGCGGCTCGTGACGACCGGCGTCGTGCTCACCGCGGCCGGTGCCGTGGTCGCGTGGGCCGGGATGGCCATCGCGGCCGCCGCCGTGGCCGCGGCCGGCCGTCGGCTGATCCGCGAGATGGACGTGCCCCCGAGCCAGCAGGCGGCCATGAAGTTGCACCAGGCCAAGGAGGCGTCCCGGGCCGGCCTCCAGGCGTGGCATGCCACGTCCGAACCGCGCGGCTGAACCGCGCGTCTGAGCCGGGCGGCTGAGCCGGGCCGTCCGCGGTCGACGGCGCGGCCCCGTGACGCTGCCAAGCGACTGACTCCCGTGGCGGGTCGCCGTACGCGCGCGTGCGTGGCTGCCACCATGCGGCCATGGCACCTCCCGCGGACGTTGCCGCGCAGCCGGCGAGTGAGCGGCTCGTCCTGCTGACGCTGGCGTCGGGTCAGTTCCTGATGGCCCTCGACAGCTCTGTCATGAACGTGTCGATCGCGACCGTGGCCCAGGACCTGGACACGCAGGTGACCGGCATCCAGGGCGCGATCACGGCGTACACCCTCGTGATGGCGATGTTCATGATCCCCGGGGGCAAGATCGGCGCGCTGATCGGGCGCAGGCGCGCCTTCATGATCGGCTGTGCCGTCTACGGCTGCGGCTCCTTGACGACGGCACTCGCGCCCGACCTGACCGTCCTGCTGATCGGCTGGTCGTTCCTCGAGGGCATCGGGGCGGCGCTCATCCTGCCGGCGATCGTGACGCTCGTGGCGAGCAACTTCGCCGTGGAGCGCCGTCCCGCCGCCTACGGTCTCGTCGCGGCTGCGGGAGCCGTGGCCATCGCGCTGGGACCCCTCATCGGAGGACTCGCGACCACGTACTTCTCCTGGCGCTGGGTCTTCGCCGGCGAGGTCGTGATGGTGCTCGTCATCCTGGTGTTCGCCCGTCGCATCGCCGACGCGCCGCTCGGCGAACGCGCTCGGATCGATCTCGTGGGGGTCTTCCTTTCCGCCCTCGGACTCGGGACCTTCGTCTACGGGGTGCTCCGCTCGGACGAGTGGGGCTGGTTCCGGCCCAAGCCCGACGCCCCCTCCTGGCTCGGCGTCTCCCTGGTCGTGTGGCTGGTGCTGGTCGGCCTGCTGCTCATCTGGCTCTTCCTGCGTTGGGAGTCCCGCTCGGCGCGGCTGCGGCGGGACCCGCTCGTCGACCCGGCCATGTTCCACAACAGGCAGCTCACCGGCGGCCTGACGATGTTCTTCTTCCAGTACCTGGTGCAGATGGGTGTCTTCTTCGTCGTACCGCTGTACCTGTCCGTCGCACTGGGACTGTCCGCGCTGAAGACCGGCGCGCGCATCCTGCCCCTGTCGGTGACGCTCCTGGCGGCGGCGATCCTGATCCCGCGGTTGCTCCCCGACGTCTCACCGCGCCGGGTGGTGCGCTGCGGGGTGCTCGCGCTGCTCGCGGGCGCGGTGATCCTGATGGCCGCGCTCGACGCGGACGCCGGCGGGGAGATCGTCACCGTTCCGCTGCTGCTCATCGGGCTCGGCATGGGCGCCCTGGCCTCCCAGCTCGGTTCGGTCACCGTGTCCGCCGTGCCGGAAGCGCAGAGCGCGGAAGTCGGCGGCGTCCAGAACGCCGTCACCAACCTCGGCGCCTCCCTCGGGACCGCACTCGCCGGATCCATCATGATCGCCGCCCTCACGTCGTCGTTCCTGACGACCGTCGAGCAGAATCCGGCCGTCCCCGACCAGGCCAAGAGCCAGGCGTCGGTCCAGTTGCAGAGCGGAGCGCCCTTCCTGTCGGACGCCCAGCTGGAGAAGGCACTCGACGACGCCGGGGTGAGTGAGGAGACGTCCCGGGACGTCGTGGACGCGAACGCCGAGGCACGGCTCGACGGCCTCCGGGCGGCCCTCGCCGCGCTCGCGCTCGCCGCTCTCCTCGCCCTGTTCTTCACCTCGCGGATCCCGGCGACCCAGCCCCGGGCGCCGAGGCCTTAGCGCTGGGAACAGCGGTCACGGTCACCTTCGAAACATTCGAGAGGCGTGGACTGTCTTGCGCTGTGGTGCCTGGTCGCCGAGTGGTTCGGCTATGGGGTAGCCACGGTAACAGCTCGTTGAACTGGGGTGATGGGCAACTCCCTGTCGCCTTCGGGCTCGACTTGTTTCCGAAACAATGTCGAAACTGTTGACGAGGGCATGACGCCGTACGAAAACTGTGGCCACCGAGCGACAGCCACTCATCGGGAGGACCCATGCAGTACGACGGCTCGCAGCAGGACCAGGTCCAGCAGAGCCCCGCCCCCTTCAGCAGCCTGAGCCGGCGAGGCTTCCTCGGTGGCGCCGGCACCGTCGCCCTCGCCACCGCGTCGGGGCTGCTGCTGCCCGGCACCGCCCATGCCGCCACCACCATCACCACCAGCCAGACCGGCTACGACGGCCTGTACTACTCGTTCTGGACCGACGGCGGGGGCTCCGTCTCCATGACGCTCAACGGCGGCGGCAGCTACAGCACCCGGTGGACCAACTGCGGCAACTTCGTCGCCGGCAAGGGCTGGAACACCGGCGGGCGCCGGACGGTCCGCTACACCGGCTACTTCAACCCCTCGGGCAACGGCTACGGCGCCCTGTACGGGTGGACGTCCAACCCGCTGGTCGAGTACTACATCGTCGACAACTGGGGCAGCTTCCGGCCCACCGGCGAGTACCACGGCACCGTCTCCAGCGACGGCGGCACGTACGACATCTACCGGACGACCCGGTACAACGCCCCCTCCGTCGAGGGCACCCGCACCTTCAACCAGTACTGGAGCGTCCGGCAGACGAAGGTGACCAGCGGCTCGGGCACCATCACCACCGGCAACCACTTCGACGCCTGGGCGCGGGCGGGCATGAACCTGGGCCAGTTCAAGTACTACATGATCCTCGCCACCGAGGGTTACCAGAGCAGCGGAAGCTCGACCATCACGGTCAGCGGCTGACTTCCGCCCACACCGTCTTGCCTGGCGCGCCCTCCCGCGGGGCGACCGCCCAGCGGGCCGCCAGCCCCGCGACGATCAGCAGGCCGCGGCCCGACTCCGCGTCGCCGGGCGGTTCCTGGCCGGAGAGCAGGGGGACGCGCTCGGCGCGGGTGTCGGTGACCTCCACGCGCACGGTGTCCGTGCCGTGGAGGAGCCGGACGTGGAAGTCGCGCCCCGCCACGTGCCCGTGCCGGACGGCGTTGGCCGCCAGCTCCGCCGTGATCAGCGTGACCGCGTCGTTGACCCGGCCACCGTACGGGTGCCCCCACGCGTCGAGTCGGTGGGCCACGAGTCTGCGCGCGAGGCGCGCGCCCCGCGGTGAGGAGGTGAACGCCATCGCGAACTCGTGGTGTGCGGGCACCCGGGGGGTGGAGATTCGGCTGTTCATGTGGCCCACGGTGCCGGTGCCGCCCTAGCGTGAACAGCTACGAACCGCACACGAGGAGTTGCTGTACGTGGCGGGTGTGCGGGTGTAGGCGGCGCGGGGCGTGACGGTCGGCGTGGGGGTGCGTTGGCCGGGGGAGGTGGTGTGCGATGGCCGAACCGGCGGGACGGGTGGACGAGACGTCCAGCGACGGTGACGAACCGGAGGCCGGCGGCTTCGGCGTTCTGCGGGTCTTCGGGCGCCAGTTGAAGCGGTTCCGGGTCCGGGCCGGTCTGGAACGGCCGGAGTTCGGCTCCCTGACGGGCTACTCCGTCTCCACCATCGCCGCGTACGAACAGGGACGCCGGGTGCCTCCGCCCCGGTTCATCGACCAGGCCGACGAGGTACTGGACGCGGGCGGGGTCCTCCGGGAGATGAAGGAGGAGGTGGCCCGAGCGCAGTACCCGGCGTTCTTCCGGGACGCGGCGCGGTTGGAATCAGAGGCGGTGGAGTTGCACGTCTACGACACCCACCTCATCAACGGACTCCTGCAGACCGAGGAGTACGCCCGGGCCGTGTTCACGATGCGACGGCCGTTGCTCAGTGACGAGACGATCGAGGAGCGGGTCGCCGCACGTCTGGCACGGCAGAAGATCTTCAGCCGCTTGCCGATGCCGACCATGAGCTTCGTCATCGAGCAGTCCGTGCTGACGCGCCCCCTGGGCGGTGTGCCCGTGATGCGCGGGCAGTTGGAGCAACTGCTGCTGCACGGCCGACGGCGCAACGTCGAGATCCAGATCATGCCGAACGTGCGGGACGAGCATGCCGGCCTGGCCGGTCCTTTCACCTTGATCGAGACGCAGGATGCGCGGAGGATCGCCTACGTGGAGGCGTACAAGGACAGCCGCCTCTACACGGACCGGGGCACCGTTCGTGAGCTGGAGGAGCAGTACGGCCTGCTCCGGGCGCAAGCGCTCACGCCCCGCGAGTCGTTGACCCTCGTCGAGGAACTGCTGGGAGAGACATGAACGTCGATGTCGAGGAAGTCGTCGCGTGGCGCGCGAGCAGCTACAGCAGTGGTGAAGGTGGTCAGTGCGTCGAGGTGGCCCTGTTGCCCCACGCCGTCCGCGTGAGGGACTCCAAGGACACCAGCCGGGCCCTCGTTCCCGTCACCGCCTCCGCCTGGTCGGCGTTCCTCGGGTTCGCCGTTCGGTAGGCGGCCCCGTCACGCGGACAGTGCTGCCGACAGCATCCGCCGCACGACGGAGGTCAGTTCGCTCACCTCCGGCGCGGGGCGCGTCGCCGCCGTCGCGCCCGCCAGTCGGTCGTACAGCAGGCCGTCGGTCCAGGCGACCAGCAGGTCCGCCGCCGACGCCGGACGGGCGGCGCCGAGTCCCTCCAGCAGGGCGGCCGCCCGTGCGCGGGCCGCGAGGCCGGCGGTGTGCAGGTCGGCGCGCAGTTCCGGGCGGCGGGCCGCCTCCAGGCTGAGCTCGAAGCGGGCCAGCTGGCGGTTGCGGTCCACCGTCAGCCAGTGGTGCAGCAGCGCGGCCAGCGCCTCCGCCGCGCCGTCCGGGTCCGGGCTGCCGTACCGCGCTTCCCAGCGATCCACGTCGGCGACCGTCACCTCGGCCAGGCGGAGGTAGCAGGCGCCGATCAGGGCGCTGCGCGTGCGGAAGTAGTACGACGTGCTGCCGGCCGGCAGCCCCGCCGCGGCGTCCACCGCGCGATGGGTCAGACCCCGCAGTCCGGCGGTGGCCACGGTGTCGATGGCCGTGTCGGCGATCAGCTCTCGGCGGTCGGGGAGGGGCACGGCCGACACCCTACAGGTGTAGAGTCCTGGCCATCGCTCTACATCTGTAGAGGATAGGTGAGGGGGAGGCGGTTGCCATGGGGGCTCGGCACGTTGTCGTGGCCGGAGGCGGCATCGGGGGGCTGACGGCGGCGGTGGCCCTGAGCCGTCACGGATGGCGCGTGACCCTGTGCGAACGGGCCCCCGCGCTGACGGGGGCCGGGGCCGGCATCGTGCTCGCCCCCAACGCGCTGCGCGCCCTGGACTCGATCGGCGTGCGCACCGGGGCGTGGGCCGGGGACGCCCCGCTCGGTCCGGTCGGGCTGCGCACGCCCGACGGTGCCTGGCTGAGCCGGGCCGACAGCCGTGCCCTGGTGGCCCGTCACGGGCTCTCCTCGTGCGCCGTGCACCGCGCCGTCCTGATCGACGCCCTCGCCGGCGCCCTGCCACCGGGCACCGTACGCCTCGGGGTCCCGGTGACCGGCGTGCACGACGCCGGGGGCCCGGTGGTCGTGCACACGACGGCCGGCGACCTGCGCGCCGACGTCCTCGTGGCGGCCGACGGCCTGCGCAGCGTGCTGCGCGCACGGCTCTTCCCCCGGCACCCCGGGCTCCGGCACGCCGGTGAGGCCGGGTGGCGGGCGGTACTGCCCGGGGCCGGCCTGCCTCGCCCGCAGGCGGCCGAGACCTGGGGCGCGGGTGAGCGGTTCGGCGTCGTTCCCCTCGTCGACGGCCGGATCTACGTCTACGCCACCGCCGTCACCGGACCCGCCGCGCGACCGGCCGACCACCACGCCGAACTGACCCGGCGCTTCGGCGCGTGGCACGATCCGATCCCCGCGCTGCTGGACCGGCTGGACCCGGGCACCGCCGAACCGGTCGGCATCCTCCACCACGACTTCCACGAACTGGCCGCGCCCCTGCCCCGGTTCCACGCCGGGCGGGTGGCCCTGCTCGGTGACGCCGCCCACGCGATGACGCCCAACCTGGGGCAGGGCGGCTGCCAGGCCGTCGAGGACGCGGTGGTCCTGGCGCACCACCTCGCGCGCGACCCCGACGTACCGTCCGCGCTCGCCGCGTACACGCGGGCCAGGCATCGGCGCACGGTCCGCGTCAGCCGCCGCTCCCGGCGCATCGGTGAACTGGCCCGGCTGTCCCACCCCTTGGCCGTGTCCCTCCGGAACCTCGCCGTACGGGCCACGCCGCGGGCGGCCACGGTGCGGGCCCTGGACGAGGTCCTGGGCTGGCAGCCCCCTCCCGGCCCCTCGCCGACCACGGAGGCGGGCGGCGCGTGACGGGCGCGCACCGAGGGCCGTCGCCATGACGGCGACGGCCCTCACCATCCCCCACGGGGTCCGTCAGGCGCGGGACCAGCGCTGGTTGCTGCCGCCCGAGCAGGTGTACAGCTGGATCAGCGTGCCGTTCGCCGTGCCGGCTCCCACCGCGTCCAGGCAGAGGCCCGACTGGACGCCGGTGATGGAGCCGTCGGAGTTCAGGCGCCACTTCTGGTTGTCGCCGCCCCAGCAGCTGTAGATCTGCACCCGGGTGCCGTTGCCGGTGCCGCCGGCGTCCAGGCACTTGTTGCCGTAGACCTTGAGCTCACCGGCGTCGCTGAGCGTCCACTGCTGGTTGGTGGCGCCGTTGCAGTCGTAGAGCTGGACCTGCGTGCCGTCCGAGGTGCTGGCGTTGGGCACGTCCACGCAGCGGCCCGAGCCGACGCCCTTGATCTGCGTTCCGCCCCCGGTGGGAGGCGGCGTGGTGGTGCCGCCGTTGAGCGCGTTGAGGACCGAGGTGTAGGCGGCCTTCTTGCTGCCGTCGTTGTTGAACAGCAGCGGCGTGTCACCGGACCGCCAGGAGTCGCTGTCGCGCACGCCCCAGACGGTGATGCCGAGGCAGCGCGAGACGGCCAGGCAGTCGTTGGTCACGGCGGCGTAGGTCGAGGACGACGCGCCCTGGATGTCGAGCTCGGTGATGGCCACGTCGACGCCGAGGGCGGCGAAGCTCTGCAGCGTGGTGCGGAAGTTGCTGTTGTACGGGCTGCCGCTGTTGAAGTGCGACTGGAAGCCGACGCAGTCGATCGGCACGCCGCGCTGCTTGAAGTCGCGGACCATGTTGTACACGCCCTGGGTCTTCGCCCAGGTCCAGTTCTCGATGTTGTAGTCGTTGTAGCAGAGCTTGGCCGACGGGTCGGCGGCCCGCGCGGTGCGGAAGGCGACCTCGATCCAGTCGTTGCCGGTGCGCTGCAGGTTGGAGTCCCGGCGGCCGCCCGAACCGTCGTCCGCGTAGGCCTCGTTCACGACGTCCCACTGGGCGATCTTGCCCTTGTAGTGGACCATCACGCCGTTGATGTGGTCGATCATCGCCTGGCGCAGCTGGCTGCCGCTGAGGCTCTGCATCCAGCCGGGCTGCTGGGAGTGCCAGGCCAGCGTGTGGCCGCGCACCTTCTTGCCGTTCTGCACGGCCCAGTTGTAGACGCGGTCGCCGTTGGTGAAGTTGAACTGGCCCCGCTGCGGCTCGGTGGCGTCGATCTTCATCTCGTTCTCGGGCGTCACCATGTTGAACTCGCGGTTCGCGATGGTCGTGTAGGCCGAGTCGCCCAGCCTGCCCGAGGCGATGGCGGTGCCGAAGTAGCGGCCGCTCTGCGCCGCCGCGGCGCCGAGCGTGCTCTCGGCGGCGTGTGCGGTCGGGGGAGTGACCAGTGCGCTCACGACACCGAGGACGCCGACGACCACTGCTAGCAGCAGGCCGCGGATCTTCCGCCGGACCACGGGTCCGGGAAGGGCGTACGAGCCCATGACTGTGCCTCCAAGAGGTAGGGATCGGGGAATGACGATCGAAGGTTGACGAGGCATCGTCAAGGCTCTGCGCAGAAAAAGTTTCCGTTAGATGTTCGAAACTTTCGAAATCCGTGGTACGGAGGCAGGAGTGCCAACGTTGTCGCCGGGGTTCGGGACCGTTGATCGATTTCGCGCCCCGCGTGCGACTTTCCTCGCGAATGTTTCGCATACGGCCGCGATCCGTGCGAGGGGTATTGACGCCACCCGTCCGCTTCTCAATCATCGGGTTGCTCGACCGCTCGACTCTTGTTCGACATTCCGAACGTCCACTCGAGGTTGAGGAAGTCCCCATGCACAGAGGAAGTTTCAGCCGCAGGCATCCGTCCGCGGTGCTGGCCGCCGCGGTCGCGGTCCTGGCCGCCCTGGCGGCGATGCTCGTCGCCACCCCGGCCCAGGCGGCTTCCACCGGCGCCCTGCGCGGCGTCGGTTCGAACCGGTGTCTCGACGTCGTGGGCGGCGGCCAGACCGACGGCACGCTCGCGCAGCTCTACGACTGCTGGAGCGGGACCAACCAGCAGTGGACGCTGACCGACGCCAACCAGCTCACCGTGTACGGCACCAAGTGCCTGGACGTGCCCGGCCACGCCACCACGGCCGGGACCCGGGTGCAGATCTGGACCTGTTCCGGCGGCGCCAACCAGCAGTGGCGGGTCGGCTCCGACGGCACGGTCGTCGGCGTGGAGTCCGGGCTGTGCCTGGAGGCCGCCGGCGCCGGGACGGCCAACGGCACGGCGGTGCAGATCGGGACGTGCAACGGCGGCAGCAACCAGAAGTGGACCGGCCTGTCCGGGACGCCGCCGACCGACGGCTGCTCCCTGCCGTCGACGTACCGCTGGAGCTCGACCGGCGCCCTGGCCCAGCCCGCCAACGGGTGGGCCGCCGTGAAGGACTTCACCAACGTGACCTACAACGGCAAGCACCTGGTCTACGCGTCGAACGTGTCCGGGTCGTCGTACGGGTCGATGATGTTCAAGCCCTTCACCAACTGGTCGGACATGGCGTCGACCGGGCAGACCGCGATGAACCAGTCCGCGGTGGCGCCCACGCTGTTCTACTTCGCGCCCAAGAACATCTGGGTGCTGGCCTACCAGTGGGGTGCCTGGCCGTTCATCTACCGCACGTCGAGCGACCCCACCAACCCCAACGGCTGGTCCGCCCCGCAGCCGCTGTTCACCGGGAGCATCTCCGGCTCGGGCACCGGCCCGATCGACCAGACCCTGATCGCCGACGGCCAGAACATGTACCTGTTCTTCGCCGGTGACAACGGCAAGATCTACCGCGCGAGCATGCCGATCGGGAACTTCCCGGGCAGCTTCGGCTCGTCGTACACGACCGTCATGAGCGACACCCAGGCCAACCTGTTCGAGGCCGTCCAGGTGTACAAGGTGCAGGGCAAGAGTCAGTACCTCATGATCGTCGAGGCGATGGGCGCCAACGGGCGCTACTTCCGCTCCTTCACGGCCTCCAGCCTGAGCGGCTCGTGGACCCCGCAGGCCGCCAGCGAGAGCAACCCCTTCGCGGGCAAGGCCAACAGTGGTGCCTCCTGGACCAACGACATCAGCCACGGTGACCTGGTCCGCAACAACCCCGACCAGACCATGACCATCGACCCCTGCAACCTGCAGTTCCTCTACCAGGGCAAGTCCCCGAGCGCGAGCGGTCCTTACGACCAGCTGCCCTGGCGGCCGGGCGTCCTCACCCTGCAGCGCTGACCCTCCAGGTCCCCGCACCGCGGAACCCCGGCCGTGCGGCGGCCGGGGTTCCCCCTGCGCCCGGGGGGTGTCGCCGTCAGCTCACCAGGCCCAGCCGGGCGGCGGTCACCCCGGCCTCGAACCGGCTGGAGGCGCCCAGCTTCTCCATGATCTGGTTCAGCAGGCGGCGCAGCGTGCGGTCGGAGCAGGCCAGCCGGCGGGCGATGGTCTCGTCCTTGGCCCCGGTCGCCAGCAGGACCAGGACCTCACGTTCCTGTGCGGACAGTTCGCAGGCGGCCCGCCCGCGTCCGGCCTGACGCTCGGTGTGCGGCTGGGCCGGGTCCCAGGCGTGGGTGAAGACCTTGACGAAGCCCTGGGCGACGTGCGCGCTGTGCAGGATGATGTCGCCGCCCTCGCCCTGCGGTCCCGGCCCCGCTCCGATGACGACCGTCGCCCGGTCCAGGATGTTCATGTGCAGCGGCACCGTGGGCGCCACCCGCACCTCGACCCCGGCCTCGGCGAGGGCGTGGAGGTAGCGGGCCGACGCCTGTGACCGGACGGCCTGCTGGGAGGTCAGCATCCGCATCGTGACCCCGCGCGCCAGCATGTCCAGGTCAGCGCCGAGGCTGGACTCCAGGACCCGGGGGTCGGGGAAGCCGTTGCGCATCGCCAGGAACTCGTCCGTGCCGACCGAGTCCAGCGCCTCCAGCCGCTGCCGGGTGAGCGAGCGGTCCGTGAAGTACTCCAGCTCCACCGCCTCCCGGGAGGCGTGCCGCGGGGCGGTCAGCAGGGACAGCAGGTCCTCCAGCGCGCGGGTCTCGCGGCCGAGTTCCTCGGCCGTCTCGCGCAGCCGCCGCCCGTGTTCGAGCAGGACGGTGCGCATGGCCCGTTCCGGGGGATTGAGCCGCTCACCGTCCGGATCCACCAGCCGCCGGTCCCTCAGCCACCCCGCTAACTCCGCGGATATGTCGCCGAGTTCGCCCCGCTCCGCCGTGAAGTCCCGTGCCCCCGACGCCGCGATCCGCTCGAGCAGGGCCAGGTAGGCCTCCCTGGGCTCCGAGGCGGTGGGCTGCCGACTGCCCTGAGGTCTCTCTGCCGCTCGCATGCGGGCACGATACGGGCGCCCGTCGGGGGGAGGCCAGAGACGCGGTCCGGCCGGATATGCCCGGCAATGGCACTGGCCGGTAGCGGACGCGCCGAATTCGGACAGGACCGGCGGGGCCGGCCTGTCGCTAGTCTCTTCGCCGCCCGTCCAACTCCTCGCGTTCCGGTGCGCACTCCCCGTTCCGCGCAGCACCGGAGGCCGTCGAGGGGATGGGGGGGCAGACCTCCGAACGGTCCGGCACCTCGACTCCCTGATTGACATGCGCATGATTTACCGAGGGCCGGACCGCCCACCTGGATCACCACCCCACAAGGAGCCACGGTGCCCAGAAGACACACCCTCGTCGGCGTCGCGCTGGCGATGACCCTCGGCGCGGCGGTCATACCCGCCACCGCCTTCGCGGCGGGCGCACCCACGACCGCCGCGGCCGACCCGGCGCCCACCCCGCGCAGCCTGGCGGTGGCCGCCGCCGACAAGGCGGCCACCAGCGGATTCGACGTCCTGGCCAAGGGCCCCTCCGAGCGGTACGACCGGGGGCAGGTCACCCCCTGGGTCGGCGGGCTCTACTCGATCGCCTACCAACGCACCTACCGCGGCCTGCCGGTCGTCGGCGGCGACGCCGTGGTCCTGGCCGACGGCAAGGGCCGCGTCCGCGCCGCCTCCTCGGCCACCAAGGCGAAGATCGCGGTCGCGACCACGGCCCGGGTCAGCGCGGCGGCCGCCGAACGGACCAGCCGTGCGCAACTCCCGACCGTCCAGGAGGCGCAGGCACCCCGCCTCGTCGTCCGCGTGGCCGGCGACCGGGCGCGCCTCGCCTGGGAGACCGTGCTGACCGGCGCCACCCGGACCGCCCCGAGCCACCTGCACGTCTGGGTGGACGCCCTCACCGGCAAGGTCCTGGGCACCCAGGACGACGTGCGGGCCGGCAGCGGCACCAGCAAGTGGAACGGCCCCAGCCCGCTGTCCATCGACACCACCGCCTCCGGCGGCTCGTACTCCCTGCGCGACCCCAACCGCCCCGGGCTGACCTGCGCCGACTACAGCACGGGTTCGGTCTTCACCAAGTCCACGGACTCCTGGGGCACCGGCAACCCCACCAGCAAGGAGACCGGCTGCGTCGACGCGATGTGGGGGGCGCAGAAGGAATGGAACATGCTCCGGGACTGGCTCGGGCGCAACGGCCATGACGGCAACGGCCGCAGCTGGCCGGTCAAGGTCGGGCTGAACGACGTCAACGCCTACTGGGACGGCTCCAGCATCTCGATCGGCCACAACAACGCGAACGAGTGGATCGCCGCGATGGACGTCACGGCCCACGAGTTCGGCCACGGCATCGACCAGTACACGCCCGGCGGCGCCAACAACGAGGCGGGCCTGGGCGAGGGCACCGGCGACATCTTCGGCGCACTGACCGAGGCCTACGCCAACGAGCCCGCCCCGTACGACACTCCGGGCGACTACCTGGTCGGCGAGATGATCAACCTGGTCGGCCAGGGGCCGATCCGCAACATGTACGACCCCTCCAAGCTCGGCGACCCCAACTGCTGGTCGTCCGCCATCCCGAGCACCGAGGTGCACGCCGCCGCGGGCCCGCTGAACCACTGGTTCTACCTGCTGGCCGAGGGCTCCAACCCCGGGGGCGGCAAGCCCTCCAGCCCGACCTGCAACAGCTCCACGGTCACCGGCATCGGCATCCAGAACGCCGGCAAGGTCTTCTACGGCGGCATGCTGCTGAAGACCAGCGGCATGACCTACAAGAAGTACCGCACCGCCACGCTGACCGCGGCCAAGAACCTGGACGCCACCTGCGCCCTGTTCACCAGGACCAAGGCCGCCTGGGACGCGGTGAGCGTCCCCGCGCAGACCGCCGACCCCACCTGCAGCGGCACGCCCGGCCAGGACTTCTCGATGTCGGTCACCCCGGCCACGGGCAGCGTCGACCCGGGTGCCTCCGCGACCGCCACGGTCGCCACCACGACCACCAGCGGCAGCGCGCAGACGGTCGCCCTGACCGCCACCGGCGCCCCGGCGGGCGTCACGGTCTCCTTCAGCCCGGCCTCCGTCACCTCGGGCAGCAGCTCCACGATGACGGTCGCCACGACCTCGTCGGCCGTCCCGGGTACCTACACGATCACCGTCCAGGGTGACGGCGTGGCCCACCACACCGCGCAGTACACGCTGACCGTCAAGGGCGCGGGCGGCTGCACCGCCACCCAGGTCATCTCCAACGGCGGCTTCGAGAGCGGCACGTCGCCGTGGACCGGTGACACCGGCGCCATCGGCACCTTCAGCGGCCAGAGCGCCCACTCCGGCACCCGCTACGCCTGGCTCGCCGGCTACGGCTACGCCGCCACCGACACCGTCAACCAGACGGTGACCGTCCCGGCCGGCTGCACCCGGGCCACGCTGAAGTACTGGCTGCACGTCGACACCGCCGAGTCCGGCTCCACGGTGTACGACACCTTCCAGGTCAAGGTCAACGGCACGGCCAAGCAGTCGTACTCCAACGCCAACGCGGCCGGCGGCTACACCGAGCGCAGCCTCGACCTCAGCCCGTACCTCGGCCAGCAGGTGACCCTCACCTTCACCGCCACCGAGGACGCGAGCCTGCAGACCAGCTTCGTCGTCGACGACGCCACCCTCACCACGAGCTGACACCACGAGCTGACACCGCCGGGCGGGAGGAGGGGCGCCACCCACGCCCCGCCTCCCGCCCTCCGCCACCTCACGAAGGACACACGGTGTTCCGACGATCCGTCCCGACCAGCTCCACTGCGGCCGGCCGCACCCCCGCCCGCCTGACCCTGACCGGCCTCACCCTGGCCGCGACCCTGGGCCTCGCCGCGCTGCCCGCGAGCGCCGCGCCCGCCCCCGACAGCCACCGCACCGCGACGCCGTCGGCCCCCGCCGCGCTCGCCGCGGCCGCCCCCGACATCGACGTCACCAACGTCCAGGCGCACCTGACCGAGCTGAACGCCATCGCCGGCCGCAACGGCGGCACCCGCAGGTCGACCGGCCAGGGCTACCGCGACTCGGTCGCCTACGTGAAGGGCAAGCTCCAGGCGGCCGGTTACACCGTCTCGGAGCAGGCCTGCACCTCCGGCTGCACCAGCGGCGCCGGCCCCAACCTGATCGCCGAGTGGCCCAAGGGCGACGCGTCGAAGGTCTACATGTTCGGCTCCCACCTGGACAGCGTCGCCGCCGGGCCGGGCATCAACGACAACGGCTCCGGCAGCGCGACCCTCCTGGAAGTCGCCCTGAAACTCGCCCAGACCAACCCCACGATGGCCGCCCGCGTCCGCTTCGGCTGGTGGACGGACGAGGAGCAGGGCCTCAACGGCTCCGACTTCTACGCCCGTTCGCTGACCACCGCGCAGCGCTCGGCGATCAAGGCGTACTACAACTTCGACATGGTCGCCTCACGCAACGGCGGCTACTTCATCAACCACATCACCTCGGCGGCCGCCGCGCCGATGAAGGCGTACTGGGACTCGCTGAACCTCCAGCCCGAGGAGAACGTCGAGGGCGCGGGCCGCTCCGACGACTACTCCTTCGAGAACTACGGCATCCCCACCTCCGGTTACGCGATGGGGGCGAGCGCCCGCAAGACCTCGGCGCAGGCCGCCAAGTGGGGCGGCACGGCGGGCGCGGCGTACGACAGCTGCTACCACTCCTCCTGCGACACCACCGCCAACATCAACGCCACCGGCCTGGACCGCAGCGCCGACGGGGTCGCCTACACGCTGTGGACGCAGGCGGTCTCGACGACCGTCCCCGCGAACGACTTCTCCCTCGCGGTGAGCCCCGCCTCCGGCAGCACCGCGCCGGGCACCTCCCTGACCACCACCGTGTCCACCGCCACCACCAACGGCTCCGCGCAGACGGTGAACCTGTCGGCCTCGGGCGCACCGTCGGGCGTCACGGTCTCCTTCAGCCCGGCCTCGGTGACCTCAGGCGCCTCCGCCACGGCGACGGTCACCGTCGGCTCCGCGGTGCCGCCCGGCACGTACACCCTCACGGTCACCGGCACCGGCACCACCACCCACACCGCGCCGTTCACGCTGACGGTCACCGGTGCGGGCGGCTGCACGGCGACGCAGGTGATCGCCAACGGCGGCTTCGAGAGCGGCGCCTCGCCCTGGACCGGTGACACCGGCTCCATCGGCACCTTCAGCGGCCAGAGCGCGCACTCCGGCACCCGGTACGCGTGGCTGGCCGGCTACGGCTACGCGGCCACCGACGCCCTCACCCAGACGGTGACGGTCCCGGCCGGCTGCACCACGGCCACGCTGAAGTACTGGCTGCACATCGACACCGCCGAGTCGGGCTCCACGGCCTACGACACCTTCCAGGTCAAGGTCGACGGGACCGCGAAGCAGTCGTACTCCAACGCGAACGCGGCCGCGGGCTACACGCAGCGGAGCCTGGACCTCACCCCGTACATCGGCCGGCAGGTCACGCTGACCTTCACGGCCACCGAGGACGCCAGCCTGCAGACCAGCTTCGTCGTCGACGACGCCACCCTGACGACCGGCTGAGCCGGCGGCGGGGCTGCCACCGGTCCGCCCGTTGGCTAGGGTGGCCGGTGGCTCCCGTCCGGGGCCGGGGGTGAACAGGGGAGGGCTCCATGGGGGGAGCGACCACCAGGACGGCACCAGGGGCGCGCGAGGGGTCCGACCCCGTGCTGCCGCCCCCGCTGCGGCCGCTCCTCGGGACCGTCGCCGTGCTCGCCGCCCTCGTGGTCGCCGTGCTCGGGGTGATGTACGCCGGACACGGCGCACCCGGGCGGGTGGACCGGTGGTTCGTCGACCCGACCGCGGACAGCGTGCGGCCGCCCTGGCGCTACCCCGCCCGGGTCCTGGACTTCCTGGGGGAGCCGGTCGGCTCCGTGCTGCTGGTCGGGGCGCTCGTGGCCGGATGCCTGCTGCTGCGGCGGCCCCGCGGGGCGCTGCTCGTCGTCGCCGCCGCGTGCGCGGCCGTGGGGACGGCCACCGTGCTCAAGCACGTGGTGGGCCGCACCATCCACGGCCCCGGCAACCTCTCCTACCCGAGCGGGCACACCGCCTTCGCCACCGCGCTGGCCCTCGCGGTGGCGCTGGTCGTGACCGGCCGGCGCCGCCCGGGCCGGGCGGCCGGCTCGGCCCTCGTGCTGGGCGCGTCCCTGGTGGCCGGGGCCGCGATGGGCTGGGCCCAGGTCGCCCTGGGCGCTCACTACCCGACGGACGCCCTCGGCGGCTGGTGCACCGCGCTGGCGGTGACACCAGCCGCCGCCCGCCTGGTCGACCGCCTCGTCGACCGGCCGGCCGACCGCCCGCCCGGCCGGCGGCCCGGCTGACGGCGCCTCAGGCCCGGCGGCGGAACACCGGTTTCACCGGGCGGCCCCCCAGCCAGGGCGTCGGGTCGCCGGCGTCCAGCGCCTTGCGGTACACCGCGCACGCCTGGGCCACCGCGTCCACCGTGTGCTCGATGTCCGCCTCGTCGAGCGCGCTGCTCACCACGAACGACGGCGCCAGTACCCCGCCCGCGAGGAGGCCGCGCAGGAACAGCGTGCGGTACTCCTGCGAGGGGCGGCCCCGTTCGTCGAGGGTGGCGAAGACCAGGTTGCTGGCCCGGCCCCGCACGACGACGTGGTCGCCGACGCCCATCGCGGAAGCGGCCTCGCGGACCCCGGCGGCCAGCCGCTCGCCGAGCGCGTGCAGACGGGCCGTGACGCCTTCCTCGACGTAGGTCCGGAGCACGGCCGTCGCCGCCGCCAGGGAGTGGGTCTCCGCGCCGTGCGTGGTGGACAGCAGGAACACCCGCTCCTCGGCGTGCCGCAGCCCGCCCCGCTCCATCAGCTCGCGGCGCCCGGCCAGCGCGGAGACGGCGAAGCCGTTGCCGAGCGCCTTGCCGAACGTCGAGAGGTCGGGGACGACGCCGTACAGGCCCTGGGCGCCCGCCTCCGACCAGCGCAGACCGGTGATCATCTCGTCGAAGACCAGAACGCAGCCGTGCTTGTCGGCCAGGGCGCGCAGGCCCTCCAGGTACCCGGCGGGCGGCTCGGTCTGGGTGGCGGCTTCCAGGATCAGGCAGGCGACCTCGCCCTCGTACCGGGTGAGCAGCTCCTCCGTGGCGGCCAGGTCGCCGTAGGGGAAGGTCACCGTGAGCTCGTTGGTCGGGCCGGGGATGCCGGCGGACATCGGGGTGGTGCCGATGAACCAGTCGTCGACGGAGAAGAACGGCTGGTCGGCGCAGAGGGCGACCCGTGGGCGCCCGGTGACGGCACGGGCCAGGCGCACCGCGGCGGTGGTGGCGTCGGAGCCGTTCTTCGCGAACTTCACCATCTCGGCGGTCGGCACCGTGGCCAGGAAGCATTCGGCCGCCTCCAGCTCCACGACCGACGGCCGCACGAAGTTGGCGCCGCGGTCGATCTCCCGCCGCACCGCCTCCGTCACGCGCGGGTGCGCGTGGCCGAGGCTGACCGAGCGCAGGCCGGAGCCGTACTCGACGTACCGGTTGCCGTCGACGTCCCACACGTGGGCGCCGCGGCCGTGGCTGATGACCGGGGCGAGGTGCTCGGGGTACTGGTCGTCGCCCTTGGCGTAGGTGTGGGCGCCCCCGGGGATCAGGCTGTGCAGTCGTTCGTTCGCCGCCCGCGAGCGGGGCAGGTGGAACTCTCCAGTGTCCAAGCCGACTTCATCCTCTCTGGCGTTGCTTCAGGAACTCGGCGAGGCGTGGTGCCCCGCGGTCCCGCTGGGACATCGACGTGACCGGCAGCGGCCACGGGATGGCGAGCTCCGGGTCGTCGAAGGCGATCGTCACGTCCTCGGCCGGGTCGTGCGGGCGGTCGATGCGGTACGACGTGTCGGCGGTGTCGGTGAGCGCCTGGAAGCCGTGCGCGCAGCCCGCCGGGATGTACAGCGTCACCTGGGTGTCGCCGGACAGCTCGAAGGAGGCCCGGCCCAGGTAGGTGGGCGAGTCCGGCCGCAGGTCCACGACCACGTCGAAGACGGCGCCGGACGAGCAGCGCACCAGCTTGGCCTCGCCCGCGCCGGAGCGCAGGTGCAGTCCGCGCAGCACGCCCCGCACCGAGCGGGACAGGCTGTCCTGGACGAAGGCGGCCGGGTCGATGCCCACCGAGCGGACCACGTCGGCGTCGAAGGTGCGGCAGAAGAAGCCGCGTTCGTCGGCGTACGGCGTCGGCTCGAACAGGTACGCGCCGTCGATCTCCGGGACCTCGATGGCCTTCATGCGCTCTCCCGCGGGCTGGGGGTGGGGCCGGCGGCCGGGAACAGGGCCGCGGTCAGGGCGGTGAACTGGTGCTCCAGCCGCCGTGCGGCGGCGGCGTTGCGCTCGGTGAGGGTGCGGCGCAGCTCGGGGGCGTGCTTCTCCAGCGCCCGGAACTGTTCGAGCAGCCGCTCGGGGTCGAGGGCGCGCGCCGGGTGGCGGTAGGCGTCCATTCCCATGGCGGCCATGAGCGCGTCGCTCTTGGCCGCGTAGGTGACGGCGAGCGTGGGCGTCGCGGTCTTCAGGGCGCAGATCAGGTTGTGGTAGCGGATCGCCACCACGGCGTCGGCCGACGCGGTCTCGGCCATCAGGTCGGCCAGGGACGTGGTCTCGGCGGCCGTGACCAGGGGGGAGCCGACCGCGTCGAGGACGGCCGCCACCACCGTCGCGTCGCACCGGTCGCCGGTGAGCAGCCGCACCGGCCGGCCCTCCTCGACCAGCGCGCGCACGAAGCGGATCGTGCCGTCCAGGTAGCGCGCGTGGATCTCGTCGGCACGGGCGCGGTCGTCGTCGCCGCCGTGGAAGTCCATGACGCCCACGCAGACCCGGCCCGCGGCAGCCGCCGCCGGGTCGGCCGGCGGGACCGGCAGGGAGAACGCGAGGTCCGGGTGGACCTCGTCGCGCGAGGTGTCCACGCCCATCGCCCGCATCGCGTCCCGGGACGGGGCGTCGCGGTACGAGCGGTACGCAGCCAGCCGCGCCGACCAGCGCACCAGGGCCCGCGTCGACCGGTTGCCGATAGGGGCGGCGCCCACGCCGACCAGCGCGACCCGGGTGCCCAGCAGCCGGCCGCTCGCGCAGAGCAGGAACAGCGCGTACGGGAAGCCCCACGGCCGCAGCGGCAGCGTGGCCTCCAGGACGCCCATGCCCGGCACGATCACCACGTCGTGCCGGCGCACCCAGGCGGCCGTGCGGACGGCGTCCACCAGCTTGCCCAGGCCCTTGCCGACGACCGCGCCGGCCCGCGAGGCGGTCCGGTACTCGCCGCGGTACCAGTGCAGCCGGGTCGCCGGGATCCCGAACCGGGCCGTTACGGCCTCCGGCCCGCCGCACAGCGCGTCCACGGACGCCCCGGGGTGCGCGGTGCGCAGGTACCCGAGCACCGCCTCCAGCGACCCGTCGTTCCCGAGGTTGCCCGAGCCGAGCAGACCGAACACCCCGACCCGGGGCGCACGCCTCATGCCCGCCCCTCGCGGCCGGCGACGAGCGCGTCGACGGAGACGGTGACCCGGTCCGGGTCGACCGGGGCGCGGTCCTCGACCCGCTCGCCGGCGCCCGGCCGGGCCCGGCTGGTCATCCACGCGGCGAGGTGGCGGTAGCACTCCCGCCGGTCGGCCGGGGACAGCGGCGCCCGCCGCACGGCCGAGAAGAAGCCCCAGACGTACTCGGCGAGCAGCCGGGGCGTCGGGTGCAGCCGTCCGGCGCGGCGCGGGTCCAGGTTGACGCACCGCGAGCGCTTGGACGGGTTCGCCCGCTCGGCGCGGGTGGGGTGGTCGCGGCGGAAGTACAGCAGCTCCGGCACCTGGTGGAAGCGCCCGTGCAGGGTCAGTTCGGCGACGTAGGTGCGGTCGGCGTGGTGGTAGCTGTCCATCGGCTTCACCCGGCGCAGCACGTCGGTCCGGATCACGCCGTAGAAGTCGTCGCCGCCGGGCTCGAACAGCAGGCTGCGGAAGCGCTCCGGGGCGTGCGGCGAACCGGTGGCGAGCGTGTACGCGTAGGGCACCGTCACCCGGCCCTCGCCGTCGATGACCGCCTGGTCGGTGTGCGCGAGGATGACGTCCGGGTGTTCGTCCAGCGCCCGCACGCAGCGCTCCAGCAGGTCCCGGCCGTAGAGGTCGTCGTGCGAGGCCCACTTGAACAGCTCGCCGCGCGCCTCGGCGAGCACGTGGTTGTGGTTCGGGGTGGCGCCGATGTTCCGGGGCAGCCGCAGGTACCGGATGCGCGAGTCCTTCGCGGCGTACCGGCGGCAGATGTCCTCGGTCCCGTCGGTCGAGGCGTTGTCGGAGACGACCAGCTCGTAGTCCTCGTACGTCTGGCCCAGCAGGGCGTCGAACGACTCGGCGAGGTACTCCTCGCCGTTGTACACGGGCAGGCCGATGCTCAGCCTGGGGTGCGCGGTCATGGGGTCCTCACTTCGGGAACGGACAGGAGGGGGCGTTCGCGCAGGGCCGAGCGCAGCTGGAGCCACCACAGGGCCGAGCCGCCGACGGTCGCGGCGGCGACGCCCCAGGCCGAGCCGACCGTGCCGGCCGCGGCCGCCCCGCCGAGGCCGCCGCCGACGTAGGCGGCGGACGCGAACAGCTGGCAGCGCAGGCTGCGCCGGGCCGCGCCGAGCGCGCGCAGCCCGGCCGCCGCGCCGGTGCCCAGGCCGGCGCCCGCGACACCGAGGGTGATCGGCACGATGAGCCGCGAGGCGGAGGACCAGACGTCGCCGAGCGCCAGCTCGCCGAGCCGGTCCGGCACCAGCAGCAGCGCCCCGCCCCACAGCAGCGCGGCACCGGCCTGGCCGCCGCCCAGCAGCAGGCAGAACGGGCGGAGCCGGTGCGGGGCCTGGCGCAGCACCCGGGCCGCCTCCGGGACGGTGACCAGCGACAGGCCCATCAGCACGGCGAGGAAGGGGCCCATCAGGAGCTCGGCGCCCCGCACCGCGCCCACCGCGCCGACCCCGACGATCGCGCCGAGCCCGTACGCCCGCAGCTGGCTCGCGCCGCTCAGGCTGACGTTCTCGACCAGGTACCGGTAGCCCAGGTCGCGCTGCTCGCGCAGCCACCCGCGGGCCCGGGCCGGACCGGGCCGCACGCCGGACTGGAGGCAGCCGTACCCGGCGGCCACCCAGGCGGAGGCGCCCCAGGCCAGCACGAACGCGGCCACGGTGCCCACGTGGGCCGCCACCACCATGGCCGGGACGAGCGCCACGCACCACACGAGGTCGTTGACGAACGCCTTGCGGCCGGCGCCGGCCGCGAAGAACGAGAACCGCCAGGCGTCCTGCAGCAGCAGCCCCGGCAGCGTGAGGCCGAGGCACAGGAACGCGGGCCCGACCCGTCCGCCGACCGCCGGGCCGGCGGCCGCGCAGACCGCGCCGATGGCCGTGCCGACGCCCAGCGCGGTCCCCGTCGAGCGGACCACCGCCGCCCGCCAGGAGTCCTCCGGCACGCCGCTGAAGCGCACCACGAGCGGGTCGGTGGCCAGCCCGCGCGAGACGTTCAGGACCACGCCGTACGTCACCCAGGCCAGGCTGAACACGCCGAACGCGGTCACCCCCAGCGAGCGGGCCACGTACATGCCGACCACGAAGTTGCTGATGCTGGAGGCCGCCTGGTCGGCCAGGCCCCAGGACAGCCGCCCGGCGAGGGCCCGCCGGGCGCTGCGCCCGGCCGGCGCGGTCTCCCGCGCCGGCGGCGCCGTCTTCTCCCCCTCGGTGGTCATCGGTCTCACGCCTTGATCAGTCCGGCGCCGTGCAGCGCGTCGGCCGCCGCGGCGACCGTTTCGAACGGCAGCCCGGAGCGCTCGGCGACGTCCAGCAGGCCGTGCTCGCCGTCGGAGAGGCTGAGCACCCAGAGCATGGCCATCTGGGCCTCCTTCGCGTCGCTGCGGCCGCCGAGCGCGTCGTACAGCCCGCGCCGGCCCAGCTGGGGTTCGCCGTAGGGGCTGAGGTTGACGTACGCCCGGTCGCGGTCCAGCACGGCGAACGCCTCCCGGCACACGGCGAGCGTGTCCGCCATCGCCCCGGGCGAGACGAAGCCCAGGTCGTCCGCCGAGGTGTGGTACTCGGGGTACCCGGCGTACGGGGTCCGGCTGAGCGAGCCCACCCCGAGGTCGAACCCGGGGGAGCAGAACTGGCGCTCGTCGTAGCCGTACGGGGTGAACCCGGTGACGCGGTGCGGGCGTCCGGACGCCTCGAGCACGTGCCGCATCACCCGGTCGATCCCCGCGTCCCCGCGCCGGCTCCGCTTGTACGTCAGCTGCCCCGAGTCGCCCGCGCAGGCCAGCACCAGACCGTGCCTGACCCGCTCCACCCGCTCCGCGTTGCGGGCCAGCCAGGTGATCGCGCCGATGGTGCCGGGCGCGAAGAGGAACCGGTACGTGTAGTACGGCGTGCCCTCCGCCAGCGCCCGGGCCAGGAACGTCGCCACCGCGATGCCGGCCAGGTTGTCGTTGGCCAGCGACGGGTGGCAGACGTGGCTGGAGACGATCACCTCGTCGGACACCTGGCCGGGCACCACGTGCTCGGCGTAACTGAGGTGCCCGTCGGCGAGGGTGGAGTCGATCCGCACCTCGTAGTCGCCGTCGGGCAGCGCGTCCAGGGTCTCCTGCGCCAGGCAGAAGCCCCAGTCGGGCCGGTAGTAACTCGTGCGGTACGGCACCCACTTCGGCTGCTCGGGCAGGGTGTGCAGGTGCGCGCGCAGCTCGGACAGCGGCATGGTGCGCTCCACCGGCACGCTGTAGCCGAGCACGTGCAGGCTGGACGCGGCGAAGTCGACGACCCGGCGGCCGGTGGCGTCGGCGACGTACGCGTCACGGATGTTCCACTCCTGGGGCACCGTCCAGTCGAGCACCTGGGTGCCCGTCGGGACCTCGTGCCGCTGGAGCGGGATGTACTCGCCGACGATGTCCAGGGTGGCGCGCACCCCGTCGCCGGTGATGCTCCGGCACAGCGGGTACATCCGCTCCACCAGTGCGTACATCTCCTCGCCGGTTCCGGTCACGCGCGCCACCGCAGGGTGTCGTCGACCGTGCCCGCCCCGGACGCCGCGCGCAGCACGGCCAGCCGGGTGAAGCGCTGCTCGAAGGCCTCACGGGTCAGCCCGTGCGCGCGGTAGGCGTCGGCGAGTTCGAGCGCGCCGCGCTTGACGGTCCACTCGCAGTCGAAGCCCGGGACGGCCGCGCGGAACCGGGAGAAGTCCACCCGGTAGGACCGCGGGTCGGCGCCGTTCTCGCCGGTGATGACCACCTCGGAGCCCGGCACCGCCTCCGCGACCTGCCCGGCGATCTCGGCGACCGTCACGTTGTTGGTCTCGCTGCCGATGTTGAACGCCCGGTCGTGCACCGCCTCGCGCGGCGCGGTCAGCGCGGCCGTGAACGCCCGCGCGATGTCGGCCGCGTGCACCAGCGGGCGCCACGGGGTGCCGTCGGACAGCACCAGCACCTCGCCGGACAGCAGCGCGTGGCCCACCAGGTTGTTCAGCACGATGTCCGCGCGCAGCCGGGGCGAGAACCCGAAGGCGGTGGCGTTGCGCAGGTACACCGGGCTGAAGTCGCCGTCGGCCAGCTCGTGCAGGTCGTCCTCGACGCGCACCTTGGACTCCGCGTACGGCGTCACCGGGCGCAACGGGGCGTCCTCCGCCACCAGTTCGTCGCCGCCGGCGGCGCCGTACACCGAGCAGGTCGACGCGTACAGGAAGCGGCCCACCCCGGCGTCGCGGGCCAGCCGGGCCAGCCGTACCGACGCGTGGTGGTTGATGTCGTAGGTGAGGTCGGGCGCCAGCGCGCCCAGCGGGTCGTTGGACAGCGCCGCCAGGTGGATCACCGCGTCCACCCCCGCCACGTGCTCGGCGGTGACGTCGCGCAGGTCCACCCGGTGCCCGGGCGGGTCGGCGGGCCGCGGGCCCAGCACGCAGTCGGCGAACAGGCCGGCGTCCAGGCCGACGACCTCGTGCCCGGCGGCCGCGAGGACCGGGGCCATCACGGTCCCCAGGTAGCCCTGGTGTCCGGTCAGGAGTACGCGCATGGTTCAACCCCCCAGGTTGAGCGTGAGTTTGGTGACGGCGAACGCCTCGGCGTAGCGCGCGTGGCATTCGATGCCGCGGATCCGTGCCAGCCCGAGGAAGGCCTCCCGGTCGTACCAGGGCCGGCCCCGCTGCGAGGGGTAGTGCTCCTGGAGCAGGCGCACCTTGTCCTCGGCGGTCTCGGGCGACAGCGGCTGGTAGGCCGTCGGACGGCCGAGGTCGCCGTCCCACTTGACGATCTCGTAGCCGAGGACCAGGTGGTCGCGGAAGGCGGTGGGCACCAACTGGGCCAGGTGGCGGTGGTCCTGGTGGGCGTCGTCGGTGCGCGGGGCCAGGATCAGGTCCGGGTCGCCCTGCCCGCGCAGCTCCTCGACGGCGGCCTTGGCCTCGTCCCAGTGCACCGGGACCCGCCCGTCGGGCAGCTTGAGCACGGTCAGCCGCAGGTCGGCGCCCGGGCAGAAGGCGGCCAGCGCGGCCCGCTCCTCCTCCTCGCGTTCCCCGCCGCCGCCGGTCAGCACCAGCGCGTCCACCCGCAGGCCCGGCCGGGCCCGGCAGAGCGTCAGCAGGGTGCCGCCGGCGCCGATGGCGATGTCGTCGCAGTGCGCGCCCACCGCGACCACCCGGTCGACGCGCCCCGCGCCGAGCCGGATCACGCGGTCCTCACGGCGGCACGCCGGCCCTCGTCGTCCTGCTCCCACACGGCCCACGGGCGCTCGCCCCGGGTGTACGCCTCGTCGAGCGCGGCGCGTTCCTTCACCGTGTCGGTCGGCTTCCAGAAGCCGCGGTGCTGGTGGGCCACCAGCCGCCCCTGCTTGGCGAGCTGTGCGCAGCCGTCGGCGACCAGGTCCCCGCCCTCGGGGATGTGGTCGAAGACCTCCTGGCGCAGCACGAAGTAGCCGCCGTTCTCCCACAGCGGCAGTTCGCTCACCGGGGTGATCCCGCCGACCAGGCCGTCCTCGCCCAGCTCCACGCAGTGGAACGACGACTGCGGCGGCACCACCATCATCGACGCGCCCGCGTCGCGCCGGGAGAACCGGTCGATCATCTCCGGCAGCGGGGCGTCGGTGAGCACGTCGGCGTAGTTGGCGAGGAACATCTCGTCGCCGTCCAGGTAGGGCCGCACCCGGCGCAGCCGCTCGCCGATCGGCGACTCGACGCCGGTCTGCACGAACGTGATCGTCCAGGAGGCGATGTCGGTGGACAGCAGCTCCGTGCGCCCGCCGCGCAGCACGAAGTCGTTGGACGTCGTCTCCTCGTAGTTGAGGAAGAAGTCCTTGATGTGGTGGGCGCCGTAGCCGAGGCACAGGATGAACTCGGTGTGCCCGAAGTGCGCGTAGTAGCGCATCACGTGCCAGATCAGCGGGCGCGGACCGACCATCGCCATCGGCTTGGGCACGTCGTCGGCGGACCCGTTGCGCATCCGCATCCCGTAACCGCCGCAGAACAGCACGACCTTCATGACGTCACCTCGACAATGCTCAGTTCCGGGATGGGGAAGACGAGCCGGCCGCCCCACTCGTGCACGTACGACAGCTGCTCGACCAGCTCGGCCCGCAGGTTCCACGGCAGCACCAGCACGTAGTCGGGCCTGTCGACGGCGATCTGCTCGGGCGGCAGGACCGGGATGCGGGTGCCGGGGGTGAACCGGCCGTGCTTGTACGGGTTGCGGTCGACCGTGTACGGCAGCAGGTCGGGCCGGATGCCGCAGTGGTTGAGCAGGGTGTTGCCCTTGCCGGGGGCGCCGTAGCCGACCACCGTCTCGCCGCGCTCGGCCGCCTCGATGAGGAACTTCAGCAGGTCGCGGCGCACCTTGGCCACCCGGGCGGAGAACTCCGTGTACCCGGACAGCTCCTGGAGCCCGGCGGCCTTCTCCCGGGCCAGCACGTCGGCCACCCGGTCGCTGGGCTCGCCGGCCACCTCCTCGGGGCGGGCCCACAGCCGGATCGAGCCGCCGTGCGTGGGCACCAGCTCGACGTCCACGAGGGCCAGTCCGCCGCTCGCCAGGGCCCGGATCGCGGCCGCGACCGTGTAGTACTGGAAGTGCTCGTGGTAGATCGTGTCGTACTGGTTCTCCTCGATCAGCGTCAGCAGGTGCTGCACCTCGATCGAGACCCAGCCGTCGTCGGCGACCAGGGCGCGCAGGCCCCGGGTGAAGCCGATGACGTCGGGGATGTGCGCGTACACGTTGTTGGCGACGACCAGGTCCGCCGGGCCGTGCTCGGCGCGCACCCCGGCGCCCGTGTCCGGGTCGAGGAACGCGGTGAGCGTGGGCACGCCCGCCTCGCGCGCCGCGGCCCCGACGTTCACCGACGGCTCGACGCCCAGGCAGCGGATCCCCCGGTCCACCACGTGCTGGAGCAGGTACCCGTCGTTGCTCGCGACCTCCACCACGAACGCGTCGGGACCGAGGCCCAGCCGGCCGACCGCGCCGTCGACGAAGGCCCGCGCGTGCTCCACCCACGACGTCGAGTACGAGGAGAAGTACGCGTACTCCTGGAACGTCTCCTCCGGTGTGATCAGCGGCGGGATCTGCGCCAGCCAGCAGTCGGTGCACACCCGCAGGTGCAGCGGGTACGCCGGCTCCGGCCGGTCGAGCTGGTCCGCGGCGAGGAAACTCTCGCACGGTGGTGTGGCGCCGAGGTCGACGACGCTCGCCATCGCCTCCGAGCCGCACAGTCGGCATCGTGTCATCTGCTGTCCCCATCCCCCCTGCCCGCGCGGGAGTCCCCGCCGCGAGCCAGTGCCGACCGCCCCGCGATCGCGGTGCGGTACTCCTCCAGCAGGCGCTCCAGCCCGACGGCCGGGCTGAAGTCCTGTTCGTACCGGCGCCGGGCCGCCCGCCCCATCTCCCGGCCCCCGTCCGGCGCCGCCGTGATCCGGCGCAGACGGGACGCGAGCGACGCGGCGTCGTTCGGCCGGTGCAGCAGGCCGGTCACCCCGTCCTCGACGAGTTCGACGAAGGCGCCGTGTCCGGCGGCCACGGTCGGCACACCGGCCGCCATCGCCTCCACGACCACCAGCCCGAACGCCTCCAGCCAGGTCGACGGCGCCACCACGGCCACCGACCGGGCGATCGCCTCCCGGCACTGCGCGGTGTCGTACAGGCCGACGTAGCGCACGTCGTCCCGGCCGGCCGCCCAGTCGGTCACCTCCGGCTCCAGCGGGCCCGTCCCGGCGATCACCAGCGGCACGCCCACCCCGCCGTCGGCGGCGAGCGCGTCCCACGCGGCCATCAGCAGCCGTACGCCCTTGGCCTCCGCGAGCCGCCCCAGGAACAGCAGGTGCTCGCCGGGCCCGGTGCGCACGGTGCCCGGGTCGGGCACGAAGTTGTGCTTCACAGCGAGCCGTCCGGCCGGCATCCCGGCGCGGACCAGGACGTCGCGCTGGGCGGCCGAGATGCACAGGAACCGCTCCACGCCGGACCACCACCGCCGCCGGTTGGCCGACAGGCTGACCGCGAGCGGCACGGTCGCCAGGCGGGAGCCGCGGTAGCAGCCGTGCCGCACGGCGGGCAGCGGCGTGCCCCCGACGCACTCGGCGCACGGCCGCCCGTCCCGCTGGAGGGTGCCGGGCGGGCAGACCTGGGTGTAGTTGTGCAGCGTCGCCACGGCGGGCACGCCCGCGTCGGCGCAGGCGGCCAGCACCGCGGGCGACAGCAGCGGGAAGACGTTGTGGACGTGCACCACGTCGGGCCGCTCGGCGCGCAGCCGGGCGGCGAGCTCCGTGCGCACCCCGGGGTTCCACGGCACCAGCAGCGGCACCGCGACCTTGCCCGGCAGCGACCGGGCGGCGATGTCGTCGCTGCGCCGCTCGAACACCCCGACCCGGTGGCCGCCCTCGCGCAGCAGGGCCACCTCCTGGTCGACGACCTTGTTCTCGCCGCTCGGCTGCGCCGAGCCGTAGCGGTTGTGCACCACGAGGACGTGCATGGTCAGGACACTTCCGTTCTCCGGGCCCACCCCGGGACGCGTCGTCGGGGGACCCCGGGCGCCGGCGGCGGACCGGCCGGGACGGGCGTCGCCAGCAGCGAGGCGGCCACCGTGAGGTGCAGCAGGTACGGGGAGGCGTCGCCCAGCCCGGCCTCGGTGTACGACGCGATCGCGCAGTAGCTGATCAGGAAGATCGCGCAGGCCCGCGCCAGCGACGGCGGCCGCAGCAGCGCCACGCCGCCCAGCACCAGGACGATCGCCGCCACCAGCCCCACGCCGAGGGCGCCCTGCTCGTTGTAGACGGCCAGCCAGCTGTTGTCGATCGGCAGGCCGCCGAACGACTTGTCGCCCAGGCCCACCCCGAACAGGTACTCCGAGGTGCTGCGGGGCGCCGACAGCAGCGCGTCCCAGACCTTGGCCCGGCCGGTCAGGCTGGTGAAGTTCTCCTTGCTCTGCCCGCGCAGGAACCACGCCTGCAGTGCGGAGCCGAGCACCACCGCGGTCACCGTGCCACCCACCACCGCCCAGGCGAAGAACCGGCGGGCGGCGGCGCTGGTCAGCACCAGCGAGCCGATGGCCAGCGCCAGCCCGATCAGCAGGCCGAGGGTGGCGGTGCGGGTGTGGGTCAGCGCGAGCAGCACCATCGACGGCACGATGACCACGGCCGCGCTGGTCCGGTCGGTCCTGCGGCCCATCAGCAGCAGCACGGTGAGCCCGATGATCACCGCCGCGTACTGGCCGATCTGCGGCGGCGTGAGCGGCCACAGCGCGCCCACCAGCCGCCCGCCGTACAGGTCGGGCAGGGCGGCGCCGGGGGACAGCACCAGGCCGGCGGCGACCGAGCCGAGCACCGCGAAGTACATCCGGACGTGGTGCCGCACGAACGTCATGTCACCGTCCCACCAGCGGCTGACCAGCCACAGCGTGCCGACGAACACGGCCAGCCGGAAGCAGCGGAACAGCGCGCCGAACCCCGACTCCAGGTGCACGCTGGAGATCACGCTCAGCGCCAGCAGCAGCGTGAGCAGCAGCAGGAAGGCGCTGGAGCGCACCCGCAGCCGCAGGTTCAGCGCGAGCGCCAGCGTGAACGCGGCGATCAGCGAGCCCATCGTCACCATCTGGATGAGCGAGCGGGGCAGCGGCACGATGGTCTTCGCCCCGGCCGAGCCGAGGGTGTTGAGGACCAGCAGTCCCCACACCACCGCCACCGGCCCCGGCGCGGCCTCCGTGCGCGTCACGTCCACCGGTGCCGTGCGCATCTCAACCACCGTCCCCGGCGCGGAAGGTGCTGCCCGCGTCCTGCTGGTAGGGAGCGCCCTGCCACTGCGCGAAGTCCAGGACCCGGCTCGGGTCGAGCGCGACGAACGTCCACGGTCCGACGTAGGTGTTGTGGTGCCAGCGGTTGTGCTGCTGGAGCGTGACCGCCCGGGCCACCCCCTCGCCCTTGTACGGCGACCAGTCCGGGTAGGTGCCGTAATTGGCCAGCACCGCCATGCGGTCGCACTTGACCGTGCAGTCGACGACCGACTTGTCCAGCACGAAGCGGTTGTCGTGGATGTCCACCCGCTGGGTCTTCCACCGGCAGTCCGCGTACAGCGGCGCCGACGCGATCCCCGGCCGGGCACAGCTGGAGGTCTTCTTCACCAGCAGCGTGCAGTCGCCGGAGGAGGTGTTGGCCGGGCTGTTGCAGAACCGGTCGGCGTTCTCCCACAGGGTGATGCCGGACCAGTTGTTCTCCAGCGTGTTCCGGTAGACGTCGATCGTGTCGGTGCGGGCCTTGACGCGGGGTTCGCCGCCCGACTCGGACAGGTAGACCGTCGCGAAGGGGAAGCTGTCGCCGCGGTCGGCGTAGTCGCGGCCCTCGACCCAGTTGTTGCGCCGGATGACGTTGTCGCGGATCACCGCGTTGTAGCTGGTCTCGTAGATCAGCGCGGCCCCGTCGTTGGCCTCCAGCACGTTGCGCTCGATGCGGAAGTCGTTGTTGTTGGTGTCGGCCCACAGCCCGGCCCCGCGGTTGTCGTGCACCCAGTTGCCGCGCACGTCGGCGCCGTCGACCGCCCAGAACTTCACGCCTCCGGTGCAGCCGCAGCCCGGCCGCTTCTTCTCCCAGTCGCCGGTGTTGTTGCCCACGATCTCGTTGCCCTCGACCAGCAGTCCGCTGATGCGGCCGCCGGACTTGTAGGCGTTCATGCCGTACTGGCCGTTGTCGCGCAGGCAGTTGGCGCGCACCCGCTGGCGTGCACCGGCCATCAGCCCGGCGCCGGAGTTGTCCCGGATCACCGAGTGCTCGATCACCCAGCCGTCGGCCGAGTCGTGGTTGACCACACCCTCGTCGTGCGGCGCGACGAACCCCCGCACGGTCAGGTACCGCAGGGTGACGTCGCGCGCGGTGCCGCCGAACGCGTACTGGTTGGTCCTCCGGCCGTCGAGCACCGCGCCCGGCGCGCCCAGGTAGGTGTCGCCCTCCTTGGGGATCACCTGGGCGTAGCGGTCGGCCTCGAGCCGGTGCGTGCCCGGGCGCAGCCAGAACGTGGTGTGCGGCGGGCTCTTGGCGGTCTTCGCCGCCAGGTCGCCCGGCACCGCGGGGTCGACGCTCACCGCGCCCGCGGGCGCCGTCGCCGGCCCGGCCCCGGGGTGCGCGCACACCCGGGCCACGGACGCCGTGGACGGCGCGGCAGCGGTCGGCTCCGGCCGCTGCGTGCTCGCCGTGCTCGTGTCACAGCCGGCCACCGCCAGCAGCACCAGCGCCGACGCCACCGCGGGCCACCCCCGGGCCCGCCCCTTGATCCCCACGCGCCCCCCTAGCCGCGGAACGTCAGTACGGTCGTGAACCCGCGCGTGCCGTCGGCGGAGCCGGTGCCGAGCAGCGTGGTGGCGGGTTCCTTGCGGCCGAAGCCGGCCGAGTACCAGCCCAGCGGCGGGTCGCTCTCGCCCCGGTGCGCCTCCCAGGCCAGCTGTCCGGGCAGGTCGAGCACCGCGGAGCGGTCCTCGCCGTCGCACGTCCAGGTGAGCACGGCCCGGTGGCCCGTCAGCTGCGCGGTGACCGCGGGGCCGAGGTGGAACGCCAGGCGCACGGCCCGGCGGTCGCCGCTCAGCTCGTCGACGATCGTCAGCTCCCGCCGCTCCGCCGCCAGTTCGACCCGGCGGCGGTGCACGGACGGCCGGTAGCCGTCGTGTTCGGCGCTCCAGCGGTCCGCGCCCGCGGCCAGCACCCGGCTGCGGGCCTGCCGGGTCCACAGGAACGGCCCGCCGGAGACGGACTGGTCGGTGCCGTCGACCTCCAGGGTGTTGTGGCCGAGGGTCGAGCGGAAGTACCGCCGCCACTCGGGCTGTCCGTGGTAGCAGTACGTCCCCGGGTCGGCGAGCACGTCCACCCCGTCGTGCCGGACCTCCACCGACAGCGCGTCGGCGTGCGCGTGCGCGGCGATGGACAGGAACCCGTGCGGGCCGCCGTCGCAGCGGCACCAGATCTCACCCCGGTCCCGCTCCGCACTGCGCAGGATCGTCAGGCCCGCGTCGGCGAAGTGGGCCGGCCGCCGGTCCGGGCGGGCCACCGCGCTGCCCCTGCCCGGGTAGGGCCGGACCAGCGCGGCGAGCAGCGGCGTGCGCACGTCGGTGCCGGTCACCGCGGGCCACCAGGGCAGCCGGCCGAACACGGCGTCCCCGGTGGACAGCAGCGAGCCCCAGCGGTCGGTGCCCGCGCCGTCCACGACCAGGCCGTACCCGTCGTCCGCGTCGCCCTGCCGGGGCGGCCGCAGCCGGCGGTCCACGACGGCCGCGAGCGCGTCGGTCATCCGCAGCAGCACCCGCCGGACCGACGCCGGCACCGGCACGCCCGCGGCGTCCGCCTCGGCGACCGCGGCCAGGCCCAGCTCCAGCACCAGACCGTGGTACTCGGTGGCCAGTTCCCGGTTGAGCCCGGAGGCGAAGGTGTTGGCGCGCAACTGCCGCTCCAGCGACCGCAGCGCGTCGCCGCGCCAGCGCGGCGAGGACGGGAACCAGCCGAACGCGCAGGCCGCGGCGAACTGCCCGGCGGTCTCGGCGACGACGTGGTTGTTCGCCGAGGAGCCCCGGCTGGGGAAAGCGGCCAGCCAGCGCTGGTGGTGCCAGATCTGGTGCAGCGCCACCGGGTTGTCCTCGAACAGCGCGGCCGCGCCCGGCCAGCCGTCCAGCAGGCGGCGGACCCACACCCAGGACAGCAGCCGGATGCCCAGCTCGATCCCGCTGACCCAGTGCACCCCGCGCAGCGGCGGGTTGGCCGTCCACCACGACCGCAGGTGCGCGGCCACCCGCTCGGCGTACCGCTCGTCGCCCGTGACGGCGTAGGCCGCGGCGAGCACGGTCAGGTACTGGTGCCGCGACGGCTCCCAGATCTGCTTGACGTCCCCGATCGCCTCCTCGTCCCGGTACGGCACGTCGAAGGCGTAGCCGCCCGGGGCCCGGCGCCCGGTCTTCGGGTCGTACGACCAGTCCGGGTCGGCCAGGTCGTCACGGTCCACACCGAAGAACACGGCGTGCCCGGCCATCAGCCGGTCGGCCTCGGCGAGGAGCCGCTTCACGGCGTCCGGCGGCACCTCGGCGAGCGTCCCCGCGGGCAGCACGGAGGTGAACCGCACGCCGGTCACCCGCGGGCCGTCCGGCGGCGGCGACGCGCGCCAGCGCCGCCGGCGCACCGTGTCGCCCACCCGGCCGCCGACCTCCGCCGGACCCATCCGGGACAGCCGCCGCAGGTACCAGCCCGCGCTCATCGCCGCCCGGGTCATCGCGCCCCCGCCAGCGTCACCGGCGCGCCGCCGACCAGGCTGGCCCGCACGGCGAGGGTGGCCGCCGTGGTCGCGACCAGCGACTCCAGCGGCACCGGCATCGGCCCGCCGGTGCGCACCGCCTTGACGAACGCGGCCAGTTCGGCGTTCTGGCCCTTGTCGCGGGCCTTGGGCAGCCGGGAGCTGACCCACCGCTTGCGGCCGTAGACGGAGGCCCGTACGAAGTCGTCCAGGCGCAGCGCGCGGCCGTCCGCGATCAGGTCCAGCGTCTCCTTCGGGAACCCGGACGGGCCCGAGGTGACGTAGCTGATGGTGGCGGTGGAGCCGTCCGGGTAGCGCAGCACGACCTGGAGGTCGTCGTTGCCGGACGGCGCGGTCGCCCACACCGACTCCGGGTCGGCGCCCAGCAGCCAGCTCGCCGTGTCGATGAAGTGCCCGCCCTCGCCGACGAACCGGGTGCCCTCGGAGCCCTCCTGGAGGTACCAGCTGCCGTGGTCGAGGCGGCCCGCGTTGACCAGGTAGCGCAGGGCGGCCGGGCCGGTCCGGGTGCCGAACCGCTGCCGGGCGTCGTGCAGCAGGGGCGCGAACCGGCGGTTGAAGCCCACCTGGAGCCGGTCGTTGCCGGACTCCTCCACCGCCGCGACCACGTCGGCCAGTTCGTCCTCGGTGAGGGCGAGGGGCTTCTCCACGAACACGGCCTTGCCGGCCAGCAGGGCCTTGCGGGTCAGCCCGGCGTGCGAGCTGTGCCGGGTGACGACGAACACCGCGTCGACGGACGGGTCACCGAGCACCGCGTCGAGGTCGGTGGTGGCCCGGGTGAAGCCGAACTTGCGCTGCGCGTTGGCCGCGGACAGCGCCGTCGTGGTGACGACCGTGGACAGCTCGACGCCCTCGCGCCGCGCCAGGTGCGGCAGCAGCATCGACGACGCGTAGTTGCCGGCGCCGACGAACGCCAGCCGCACCGGCGCCCCCGCCGGCCGGGCTGCTGCGGCCGCCGTGCCGCCGGTGCGCCGGACCGCGGGCACGGCCACCGACGGGGCCTGCGCCTGCTCCGCCTCCGCGTCCGCCCCCTGCTCGGGGTAGCGGAACAGCACCGCCACGGCCTTCAGTTCACCGTCCTTCAGCCGCTGGTACGTCGGCACCGCGTCCTCGAAGTCGGCGACGTGGGACACCAGCGGCTCCACGTCCACGCTGCCGCGGGCGACGAGGTCGAGGAAGCACGCCAGGTTGCGGCGCTCGGTCCAGCGCACGTAGCCGATCGGGTAGTCCCGCCCCTGGAGTTCGTACTCCGGGTCGTAGCGGCCGGGCCCGTAGCTGCGGGAGAAGCGGACGTCGAGTTCCTTCTCGTAGTACGCGTTCCACGGCAGGTCCAGGCGGCACTTGCCGATGTCGACGACCCGGCCCCGGTCCCGGCACAGCTGGGCGGCCAGCTCCACGGGCTGGTTGCTGCCGCCGCCCGCGGCCAGGTACACCTGGTCCACGCCGTGCCCGCCGGTGAGTTCGGCGACGGCGCCGGCCACGGCCGCCGAGCCGGGGTCGCCGCAGGCCGCCGCGCCCAGCCGCTCGGCCAGCTCGCAGCGCGCCGGGTCGGGGTCGGCCCCGACCACCCGCACCCCGGAGGCGGCCAGCAGCTGCACCACCAGCTGGCCGATCAGACCCAGGCCGATGACCAGCGCCACCTCGCCCAGGTGCGACTCGCCCTGGCGCACGCCCTGCAGCGCGATCGACCCGACCGTGCCGAACGCGGCGTGCCGCGGCGCGAGACCGTCCGGCACCGGGGTGTAGAGGTTCTTCGGCACCCAGTTCAGCTCGGCGTGCAGCGCGTGCTCGTTGCCGGCGCAGGCCACCAGGTCGCCGACCTTCACGTCGTCGATCCCGGCACCGACCTGCTCCACCACCCCGCACAGCGAGTAGCCCAGCGGCGTGTACGAGTCGAGCTTGCCCATCACCTTGCGGTAGGTGGCGGGCAGCCCGTTGGTGGCGACGCTCTGCGCGACCTTGGCCACCTGGTCCGGCCGGGAGCGGGCCTTGCCCAGCATCGACATCCCGGCCTCGGAGACCTTCATCAGCTCGGTCCCGGTGGAGATCAGCGACCAGGAGGTCCGCACCAGCACCCCACCGGGCTTGCAGCCCGGCACCGGCACGTCCAGGAGCGCCAGCTCGCCGCTCTTGTAGTTCTGTACTACCTGTTTCACCGAAGTCCTCTTGTCTCTACGCCGTGTCTCTACGCCGTCGTGGGGGAGTGCTGTCCGGACCCGGAGGTCGCGCCGCGGTACCAGTACTCGAGGGTCAGCACGTGCCACAGGTGCTTGGAGAAGTCCCGCTGCCCGGCGGCGTCCTCGGCGACCATCCGCCGCAGCGCGTCCCGGCGCAGGAACCCCGACCGCACGAGCAGGCCGTCCTCGACCACCTCGCGCACCAGCGGCGCCAGGTCCCGGCTCATCCAGGCCCGCAGCGGGGCGCTGAACAGGCCCTTGGGCCGGTAGACGATCTCCCGGGGCAGGATGGAGGTGGCCGCCTCCTTCAGGACCGCCTTGCCCTGCCGCCCGGCGATCTTGCGCGCCCCGGGCACAGCGAACGCGGCCCTGACCACCTCGACGTCCACGTACGGCACCCGCACCTCGGTCGACGCGGCCATGCTGGAGCGGTCCGTGTACGCCAGGTTCAGACCCGGCAGGAACATCCGGGCGTCGGCCAGGCACATCCGGTTCACGAAGTCGTCGAGGTCGTTGTCCTCGTAGACGTCCGCGTGCTCGGTCAGCACGTCGTCGACCGTCCCGGCCAGGTCGGGGTCGATCAGGCCGAGCAGGTCGCCCCGGTCGTACATGGTGTAGCTGCGCCGGAACGCGGTCTCCTCCGGCAGGTCCGCGAAGGACAGGAACCGCTTGGCGAACCGCACCGAGCGGTACCCGCGGCGGCTGGTCGCCACCGGCAGCCGGTCCACCACCGCGGACGCCCCGCGCCGCAGGGGCCCGGGAACGCGCTGGTAGCGCAGCGCGATCAGGTTGGCCAGGTGCTTGCGGTACCCCGCGAACAGCTCGTCGGCGCCCATCCCCGACAGCATCACCTTGACCCCGGCCTCCCGGGCGGCCGAGCAGATCAGGAACGTGTTGATCGCGGCCGGGTCACCGATCGGCTCGTCCAGGTGGTACGTCATCCGCGGCAGCAGGTCGAGCACGTCCGGGGCGATCTCGATCTCGTGCAGGTCCACGCCGAACCGCTCGGCCACCTGCCGGGCGTAGCGCAGGTCGTCCGGCATCGCCTCGAACCGGGCGTCCTCGGCGCGGAAGCCGATGGTGTACGCGGAGATCCCGGGCCGCCCGCGCGCCGCCAGCGCGGTCAGGTAGCTGGAGTCCAGCCCGCCGGACAGGAACGTCGCCACGGGCACGTCGGACAGCAGGTGCCGCCGGGTCGACTCCTCGACCACGGCCGCCAGGTCCGGCACGTCCCCGTCCAGGGCCCGCTGCCGCCCCTCGGCGGCGACGTCCCTCAGGTTCCAGAACCGGCCGCGCTCGACCCGCCCGTCCGGCCGGCACCGCAGCCAGCTCCCCGGCGGCAGCTTCTCCGCCTCGCGGAACGCGCACCGCGAGTCCGGCACCCAGTAGTACAGCAGCGACGCCACCAGCGCCGCGTGGTCCACGTCCAGCGACCCGCCGGTGACCGCGGCGAGCGCCTTCAGCTCGGAGGCGAACACCAGGCCCTCGCCGCGCCGCAGCAGGAACAGCGGCTTGATGCCGAGCTGGTCGCGGGCGAGGACCAGCTCACCGGTGCGCTCGTCGAACACACCGAGCGCGAACATGCCGCGCAGCCGGGGCAGACAGTCCGTGCCCCAGCGCCGCCACGCCTCCAGCAGCACCTCGGTGTCCGAGGTCCCGCGGAAGCGCACCCCGGCGCCCTCCAGCTCGGCCCGCAGCTCGGGCGCGTTGTACAGCTCGCCGTTGTACGTCAGGACGAGGCCGTCCTTGGCCATCGGCTGGGCGCCGGTCTCGGACAGGTCGATGATGGCCAGCCGCCGGTGCCCGAGGTGCACCTCGCCGTCCCCGGCCGGGTGGCTGTACCGGCCGGCCCCGTCCGGGCCGCGGTGGGCCAGGACGTCGGTGAGCCGGTCGGTCACGGCCTTGCCGTCCGGCCACCGGTACGTGCCTGCGATGCCACACATGTCTACCGAGCCTCCTGGTCGCTGTCCGGGACCCCCGCGGCCCACATCGGCCGGCGCTCCGCGCGCCGTGGGCCTTCCCCCACCGCCTGGACGGCGTGGGGGGCACCCGCGCCGTTCTGCCGGGCCGGCCGTTCGCCCTGGCCGCGCAGCGCGGTGTGCAGCCCGTCCCACAGGGTGCCGTCGGTGCGGTCCTTCGGGTCGGGGTCGATCAGCACCACACCGACCACCGGGATGCGCTGGTCGGCGAGTTGCCGGGCCACGGTGTGCAGCCAGGCGGCGCTGCCGTGGCCGGCCCGCACCACCAGCACGGTCCGCGTGCCGAGGTGGCGCAGGTCCGTCCAGGCGGTGCCGGGCGCCACCGAGCCGACGCCGATCAGGCGCTCCTGGGGCGCGGCGGCCTGGACGCGCTCACCGCCGACCACGGCCGGGTCGCCCGGCTTGGTGCGGCGGCCGCGCAGCTGGGTACCGGGCAGCCCGTCGACGAGGGTCACCGGGCCGTCCGCGGCGACCTCCCGGGCCAGGTCCACGGCGATCGTGCTCGCGGGGCGCGCGCAGCCCAGCTCCAGCAGCGACACCGGTTCCGTGGAGCCGCGCACCGTGCGGGCCAGGGACGTGGTGAGCCGGGCCCGGGCCGTGCGGACCCGCCGCCGCTGCCACGGCCACGTCGAGCGCAGCGGCAGTTCCGCGACGACCGAGGCGCCGAGATGCGCGGCGATGTCCCGGCGCAGCACGGGACGGTCCGCGACCACCGTGGTGACCGCGGCCACCGCGAGCCCCAGCACCAGGCCGAGGACGAGGCCGATCACGCCGTTCGTGGCGGCGGACTTCGGCAGGGAGTGCCGCACCGCACGCGGGTCGTCCACGATCTGGGTGCGCGCCACCAGCTGGGGCGTGCCCACCCGGGCCTCCGCGGCGCGCTGGGCGAAGTCGGCGATGCGCGAGGTGAGTTCGGCGCGGCGCGCGAAGAGCGTCTCCAGGTTCGCGGCCGCCTTCGGGCCGGTCTCCTCGGAGCCGTCCCCGATCGCCTTGTTGACCTGGGCGAGTTCGCCCTGGAGCCGGTCGCGCTGGTCGAGCAGGCTCTTGGCCTCGGCGTCGGCGGCCTGCTGCATCCGGCGCACGTGGTCGGCGACGAACGCGTCGGCCAGTGCCTCGGCACGCGCCTCCGCGTCGGCGTCACTGTCGCCGGTCACCGTGATCTGGAGCAGGTTGTTGGTCAGGCCCAGGGCGCTGTAGTCCCGCATGAAGTCCTCCGGCGCCTCGGAGGACCTCAGGGCCCGCAGGGCCTGCTCGGCGATGCGCGTGGTCTGCAGCAGCGCCGCGTCGGTGCGGATCAGCGTGCCGGGGTCGTTCGGCTGGTCCTCCTGGTGGGCGACCAGCACCTTGGTCACCGCGGTCGGCGGGGGCGGCATCAGGACCGCGACCGCCACACCCAGCAGCAGCCCCAGCAGGGCCGCCGAGCTCCACAGACGGCGGCGCCTGCGCACCGCCACCACCAGGGACTGCAGGTCCAGCAGCGGGGTGGGGGCCGGCGACTGGGGGGTCGTGCTCGTTCTCACCGTGCAACTCCTGTCGCGTCGTCGGCGCCCGCGAGCACCGGCGTGGCCGCGTCCCTGGGGCGGTCGGCCGACCGCTCCGGACGGGCCGTGGACGTGCCGACGAGGACGACGCCGACGACCTCGTGCCGGGCGTCGGCACACGCCTCGGCGACACCGGCGAGCTCCGCCGCGGTCCAGTGGCCCGGGCTGAGCACGACCAGCGCACCCGACTCGGTGTCCCGGTCCGGCACCAGCGGCCGGTCCACCCCGACCGCGACCACCCGCAGCCGCGGGTCGCCCCCGGCGGCGGCCACCAGCTGCCCGGCGGCCCGCAGGGCGCTGCCGTCGCCCTCCGGGACGACGGCCAGCAGCCGCCGCGGCGCCGGCACCCGCTCCCGCAGGCGGGCGCACACCCGCCGGTAGCGCACCTGCCGGCTCGCCTCGTCGCCGGACGGCGGCGGGGCGGGCACGTCCCACCGGACGTCCAGGCCCAGCAGCCGGCGCGCCCGGGCCCGCGCACCGCGCACCTCCGGCCGGTGCGCCTCCCGCTCCGCAGGCACGTCGACGGTGCCCAGCGACGCCGAGCCCAGCGCCTCGGCGATCTCCGGCTCGGTGCGCGGCCGGCGGCTCATCCGCGCGGCGGTGAGGTGCCCGATCAGCGCGACCAGGAAGAACAGCAGCGCCCCACCGGCGATCAGCTGCCACCGGGTGGGCGGGGCCTCGCCGGTCGGGCGCGGCGCGGGCCCCATCACGACCAGGCCGGCCTTCACGGCGGCCGGGTCGGCCTCCTCCAGCTTGTTCATGGCCTCCTGGAGCGTGGTGCGCAGCTTCTCCAGGTCGGTGCGGGCCTGCACGCTCTCCACGGTCTTGCCCGGGTCGGCCGCGTCGGCCAGCTCCGTGATCCGGCTGCTGGTCTGCGCCACCATCTGCCGCAGCGCCGCCAGTTGCGCCGCCGCCTCCGGGTCGCCGTTGTCACCGACGACCTGCGCGGCGTAGCCGACGAACTGCTGCGCCACCTGGTCGGAGAGCTGCTGGGCACGCTCCGGGGTCTCGGCCGTGCCCGAGATCCGGACGATGTTGCCGTCGGCGGCCTGGGCGCTCACCCGGTCCCGCAGGTCCCGGCCGTCGACGCCGTCCCAGTGGAGCGTGGCCGCGGCCCGGTCGACCACCACCGAACTGGTCGCGATCTCCGTCTGCGTCAGCAGCGCACGCTCCTCCCACGCACCCGGCAGCAGCACCGACGCCGACGTCGTGTACCGGGGCGGGAACAGCAGCGAGACGCCGTAGCCGACGAGCGCGCCCACCAGGGTGAGCACGGCGAGGAGCCGCCAGCGCCGGCGGAGGATCCGCCCGATCGTGACCAGACGTATGGTGTCGTCGCTCAACGGCGCGACCTCCTTGCAGCCTTGCTGTTCTTGCTCTTGCTGTTCTCGTCGTCCTTGGCGCAGGCCGCGGCGTAGGCCGCGAGCAGCGCCGCCTGGGAGTTGCGCCAGGACAGCGGGCCGCCGACCCGCTCCCGGCCGATCTCGCCGCGCCGGGCCCGCTGTTCCGGGTCGTCCAGCAGCAGCGCCACCAGCTTGGCGAACTCCGCCTCGTCGTTGGCGGGCGCGTACAGGGCCGCCTCGCCCGCGGAGACCCGCGCCTCCTTCAGCTCGAACGACACCATCGGCCGGCCCATGACCATGTACTCCAGGACCTTGTTCATGGTCGACACGTCGTTGAGCGGGTTGTGCGGGTCGGGGGAGAGGCACACGTCCGCCGTGGACAGGTAGCGCACCAGGTCCTCGTCGGGGATGCGCCCGGTGAACTCCACCTGGTCCGCGAGGCCGAGCCGCCGCGACAGCTCCACCATCTCGTCGAAGGTGTCACCGGCGCCGACGAACACCGCGTGCCAGTCGGTGCGCACCGCGCGCAGCTCCGCCAGCGCCCGCAGCGCGTAGTCCACGCCGTCCTGCGGGCCCATCACCCCCAGGTAGCACAGCAGATGGGGCTTGCCGCGCTTGAGCTCCGGCTCGGGCGGCACGGGACGGAACCGGTCGGTGTCGGGTGCGCTGCGCACCACGAACACGTCCTCGGGTGCCATGCCGCCCCGGCGCACCGCGACGTCGCGGTAGCTCTCGTTGGTCGCGATCACCACGTCGGCCGCCCGGTACGTGCGCCGCTCCAGCGCGCACACCGCGCGGTAGAGCAGGTCCTCGCCGCGCCGGAACCGGGACAGGTACAGCTCCGGCACCAGGTCGTGCTGGTCGAAGACGAACCGCGCGCCGTGCCGCTTCAGCCACAGCGCGGGCAGGAACAGCAGATCGGGCGGGTTGCAGGCGTGCACCACGTCGACCGGGCCGACCTTGCGGGCCAGGCGCAGCGTGTGCCACAGCGCCGCCCCGTACTCCCGCAGGTAGCCGGCCGGTCCGCCAGTGGCCGCGCGCAGCGGGTAGCGGTGGATGCGCACCCCGTCGACGACCGCCTCCGCCTCCGTGTCCCGCTTGGTCCCGCGGGGGCAGATGACGTCCACCGTCCAGCCGGCGTCGCGCAGCGTCGTGCACTCCTGCCACACCCGCCGGTCGAACGGCACCGACAGGTTCTCCACCAGGACCAGCGCGCGCCGGCCCGGCCGTGCACCGTCACCCGACGGTCCGTCACCCTGCGCGTCACCGAACGAGTCGCCGAGCGACGTGTCACCAGGCAAGGCCCATGTACCCCGGTTCGGCCCGGCGCGCGTCGGCGTCGGGGAGGCGGACGAGATCGACGATCACCGGGCCGTCACCGTGGGGCAGCGCCGACACGACGGCCGGGTCCCGGGTGCCGACCAGGCACACCTCGGCGTGGTCGAGGACCTCCTCGACGGAGTCGGCGAGGAGCTGGGCGAGGTGCGGCAGCCGGGTCTCGATGTACTCGCGGTTGGCGCCGAGCAGCCGGGACAGGCTCACGTTGGCGTCGTAGATCTTCAGGTCGTACCCCTTGCCGAAGAGGCGCTCCGCCAGTTCGACGAGCGGGCTCTCGCGCAGGTCGTCGGTGCCGGGCTTGAAGGACAGCCCGAACAGCCCCGCCCGGCGCTTGCCGGTGCGCTCGACCATCTCCACCGCCCGTTGCAGATGGTCGGAGTTGGAGGGCAGCACGTGGGACAGGATCGGCACCGAGACGTCGGCCCGCTGCGCGGCGTGGACCAGGCTGCGCAGGTCCTTGGGCAGGCAGGAGCCGCCGAAGGCGAAGCCGGGCCGCAGGTAGGCGGGGCTGATGTTGAGTTTGCGGTCGGCGAGGAACACGTCCATCACCTGGTGCGAGTCCACACCGAGCGCCTGGCACACCGCGCCGAACTCGTTGGCGAAGCCGATCTTCAGGCCGTGGAACGCGTTGTCCGCGTACTTGATCGCCTCGGCCGTCGGGACCGGCACCCGGAACACCTCGCCGGGCAGGCCCTCGTACAGCGCCAGCACCACGTCGCCGCTGGCCGCGTCGAGTTCGCCGACGACCGTCTTCGGCGGGTCGAAGAAGTCCCGCACGCTCGTGCCCTCGCGCAGGAACTCCGGGTTGACCGCGACCCCGACGTCCACGCCGGCGGTGCCGCCGACGTACTTCTCCAGGATCGGCACCAGCAGGTTCAGACAGGTGCCCGGGAGCATGGTGCTGCGGAAGACGACGGTGTGCCGCGTCCCCGCCTTCTGCTCGCCCCCCTCGGCCAGGGCCGCGCCGATCTGCTCGGTGACCCGCTCCAAGTAGGTGGTGCACAGGCTGCCGTTGGCCTCCGAGGGCGTGCCCACGCAGACCAGCGACACGTCGCTGTTCAGGACGGCCTCGCGGACGTCGCGGGTGGCGCGCAGCGCGCCGCTGCGCACGACGTCGGCGATCAGCTCGCCGATCCGCTCCTCGACCACCGGCGCCTTGCCGTCGTTGACCAGGTCGACCTTCACCTGGTTGACGTCGACGCCGATGACCTCGTGGCCCATGCCGGCCAGGCACGCGGCCGACACGCAGCCCACGTAGCCGAGCCCGAAAACGCTGACTCTCATGACCCGTTCCTCCCCCCAGGCAGGCCCTGTGGCCTGCGGTTCGCGCGTCCCGCCGTACGGCGGCCCCCGCGCATCAGTACGCGCCCTGCCCGTAGAGCACCGCGCGCAGCGTCTTCCACAAGATCACCGTGTCCAGGGCGAGCGACCAGTCCTCGACGTAGCGCAGGTCCAGCCGGACGGCTTCCTCCCACGACAGGTCGCTGCGGCCGCTGATCTGCCACAGCCCGGTCAGCCCCGGCTTGACCAGCAGCCGCCGCCGGATGTCCGGGTCGTACGCGGCGCACTCCTCGGGCAGCGGCGGCCGCGGCCCGACGAGCGACATCGACCCGGTGAGCACGTTGAACAGCTGCGGCAGCTCGTCGAGCGAGTACCGGCGCAGCACGCTCCCGACCCGGGTGACCCGCGGATCCCGGCGCATCTTGAACAGCGGCCCCGCGCCCTCGTTCTGGGCGGCCAGCCGGGCCCGGGCCTGGTCGGCGCCGACGACCATGGTGCGGAACTTCAGCATGGTGAACTCGTGGCCGTCCTTGCCGACCCGGCGCTGGCGGTAGAACGCCCCGCCCCGGCTGTCCACCAGCACGAGCAGCGCGACGAGCAGCATCAGCGGCCCGAACGCCACCAGCAGCACCGCCGCGCCCAGCCGGTCGACGACGCCCTTGACGGCCCGCCGCCCCCCGGTGAACGTCGGCATGCTCACCCGCAGCAGCGGGATGCCCAGCACCGCGTCGACGTGCAGCCGCGGTCCGGCCACCTCCATCAGCACCGGCGCCACGACCATCTCGGCGTCGCTGCCCTCGAGGTTCCAGGCCAGCCGCTGCAGCCGGTCCGGCGACCAGTGCGGGTCCGGGGTGACCGCGACGACGCGGTAGCCGTCGCGGTGGACGTGCTGGGCGACGTCCGTGAGCCGGCCGACCACGGGCACGCCGTCCAGCAGGTCGCCGTCGAGCGTGATCCCGTCGGTCGTGCACACCGCGTCCACCCGCCAGCCGAGGTGCGGGAACTTGCGGGTCCGGGTGATCAGGTCCCGCACGGTGGCCTCGCTCCCGGCGGCGAGCACCGGACGCAGGCACCGCCCTTCCTTGCGCTGCTTGTGCAGCCACAGCCGCAGCACGTACCGCGCGGTCATGGTGACGAGCGCGATCGCGGGTATGGCGACGAAGATCCAGAGTTTGATGTTGCGCGAGGTCAGCGCGATCCCGCCGAGCGCCAGCACGACGGTGGCGGTGAACAGCGAGCGCCCCAGGCGGCGGAACTCCTCCGCGCCCTGACCCAGTACGGCCGGTGCCCAGGCCCGGCTGACCGCGAGCGACGCCAGCACCAGTAATTCGGTGCCGAAGGCGAGGATCCCCCATTTCTCGTGCCAGTTGGCCGCGTCGCGGGCCCCGAAGAAGTTGCCTATCCCGGCCACCACGCACGCGGTGGCCACCGTGTCACTGGTGATCACGGTACGTCTGTACCGCTGCTCCCAGTCGATCGCGGGCCGGCCGATCGCTCCGTCCGCCAAGCGCCCGCGCGCTGACGGAATCGGGCTGACAAGTCCCCCTTGCCGCACAGAACCCCCCAGGTTCCCAGTGATTCGAGGTGTTCGCCCCACACTGTTGGCTCCCCATCGGGAGGCCCCCGCCTCCCGCGCCGTGCCGTTCCTCCCCCCGGGAGGCCCCCGCCCCCCGTACGTGACATGCCGGCTACAGAGCTGTGTGATCAACTCACTCTGGCGACAACGGACTTCCCAGGGTCCCGCCAGACGTACGAGATGCACCGGAACCCGTCGAACCCCCGGTGCTCCCCGCACCCAGGGCCCCCCTCGGGCTCCTGAACCGATCACCCCCACGCCCGGCACGGGTAGCGACTGCTTCTCCGCAGCGCCGGGCCTAAAGATCATTACAGGTCGCCTCGGGCTCGAACGCCCGAAGCACGGTCAATCTAGACCATCGGGACCGGTATGAAGAGAGGATGTGTGAGATTTGTGTTCAAGCTTTGGGGTTCCGCTTGTGGGGCCACCGGGACCCGACGAGGTCCCGCGGCCCCCGGGGCGGGAGGGGCGGGGGATCCGGCGGGGCGGGCGTGAGGCATCGGCCGACCTCCCACAGGTGTTCGAGACGTCACCCCGCGCCCGCGTCGGGACGCGTGCGCCGGAGCCGGCGCGGCGCACAACTGAACCGCCTCCGCTTCTGAGGTGGCCGGATCTCGCGCGGTGCGCACACGGCCGGTCCGCCGCGCGGAACCGGCCATCCGGCGACGGACCGGCCACCGGGCCGGCCGCCCGCGCCGCCGTGCTCCGGGGGCCGCCGACCGCCGGGAACCCGGTGCGCCGCCCGGCCGCGTCGCCGTGTTCGCCCCCGCCCCTGAGGGCTACGCGGCGCACGGGGCCGTCATCCCACAGCTCGGAGGTGTCCCAGGACCCGCCGAGCTGATGCGCCGGCACCACGTCCGCCGCCTGCCTGTCGTCGAGCGCGGCGGCTGCCCCGTCGGCGTGGTCGGCCTCGGCGACCTGGCCGCCGAGGAGGACCCGCACTCCGCGCCGGCCGACATCGACCGGTCCGCAACCAGCCGCTGAGCTCCGCTCCCGGTGCGGTCGCGCACCGTGTCGCTGTTGGGCCGTACGGGTGACGTGGCGTAAGAATTGGCTGGTGCAGGCAATGAACGCGAGTCAGGTCAGGGGGATCCGGTGAACCGGTACGACGTCACCGACGAACAGTGGGAGGGGCTCGCCCAGGTCGTGCCGCTGCGGGGCCGGGACGCCTGGCCGTCCGCCGTGGACCACCGCTCCCTGCCCGACGCCGAGACCGAGACCCGGCGCCGCTTCGTCGTGCTGCGCGTCAACGTGTTCGCCGACGCCCGCGAGGTCGCCGAGACCCTGATGTCCGGCATCCCGGTCCTGCTCGACCTCACCGGGGCCGAGGGGGACGTCGCCAAGCGCGTCCTGGACTTCTCCACGGGGGTCGTCTTCGGCCTGTCCAGCGGGATGCACCGGGTCGATCGCAACGTGTTCCTGCTGACCCCGCCGGGGACCGAGGTGAGCGGGCTGATCGAGGGCGCGGGGGTCTGAGGGGGCGGACGGCGGGGCTCGTGGGGGCGCGCGGGCGCCCGCTGCGGACCGTCCCGCGCCGCCCCACTCCTTCGGCCGTTCCACACGCCGCCCGATCGTGGGAACGCCCCTCGGGCGGAACGATTCCGTGGGTGCGGCCGGCCATAGCGTCCCGGCATGACCGTTCCGCGCGGGTCCTCCGCCTCCCTGCCGGGTGACCTCCCCGACGCGTCCGTCGGTGCCGCCGCGAACGGTGCCACCGGTGCGGCCGGTGCGACCGCCGAGGACGACACGGCCCGGGTCCCCGCACAGGGCGGGCACCCCGCTCCGTCCCGGCTCCGGGCCGACGGGGCGGGGGCGCACCCGGTGCGGCCCCGGATCACCGAGCTGCGGCTGTCCGCCTTCGCCGGGCACCGGCGCACCGCGCTGCCGCTGGGCGCGGTCACCGTGCTGGCGGGCCGCAGCGGCAGCGGGAAGACCAGCGCCCTCCAGGCCTGCGCGGCGCTCGCCCGGCTCGCGGGCGGCGCGGTCCTCGCCGAGGTGTTCCCGGACGCCGCCGCCTGGGTGCCCGACCGGGCCCGCCCCGACGCGCAGCGCCGGCGCGGCTTCCGTATCGGCTGCACGGCCGACGGCCCCGAGGGTCCCGTACGGCTCGACCTCGCCGTCCAGGCCGAGCCGGAGCTGCGCGTCGTCGGCGAGCGGCTGACCGCGGGGGACCGCGTCCTGCTGGAGACGGCGCTGCGCGACCCCGGCCGGCCCACCGTCCAGGCCGCCTGGCACACCGCGGGCTCCGCCCCCGTCACCCGCGCCCCGCTCCCCGACGACCGCCTCGGCACGGCCCTGCTCCCGCTGCGCGTCGCCGGCAAGACCGACGGCCAGCGCCGAGTGCTCGCGGCCGCCGAGCAGATGGTCGTCGCCCTGCGCTCCCTCTACGCCTGCGACCCGCGCCCCGACGCGATGCGCGCCCCCGTCCCGACCGGCACCGGCCACCTGCTGACCGGGTGCGACAACCTCGCCGACGTCCTGTGGCGGACCCGGGTGGAGTGCGGACGCCGGCACGCGCTGCTCGTGGACGCCGTCCGGGCGGGGTGCGCCGGGCCCGTGACCGACCTGCGCGCCGAACCCCTCGGCGACGGCACCGTGCGCGCCGTCCTGGTCCGCGGGGCGGGGCCGGCCACGGAACTGGCCCGCCTCGGTGACGGCGAACTGCGCTACCTCGCGCTCGCGCTGGTGCTGCTCACCGGCCCCGGCGTACTGGACGTCGACACCCCCGGCGAGGTCCCCGACGCGATGCGCACCCTCACCGTCCTCGCCGACGGCTTCGACCGCGCCCTGGACCCCGCCCAGCGCTCCGCCCTGCTCGGCCTCGCCGGGCGGATGGGCGAGCGCGGGCACATCCGCTGCGTCGCGGCCGTGAGCGACGGCTCCTGGGCGGCCGGGGTGCCCGGGGTGACGGTGGTAGACCTGGACCCGTGACCGAAGAGAACACCCCGCCCGACCTGCCCGCGCTCCAGCGCCGGCTCGCCGAGTTCGCCGCCGCCCGCTCCTGGCAGCCGTACCACACGCCCAAGAACCTCGTCTCCGCGCTCAGCGTGGAGGCGGCCGAACTGGTCGAGATCTTCCAGTGGTTGACCCCCGAGCAGTCCGAGCGGGTCATGGACGACCCGGACAGCGCGCACCGGGTCACCGACGAGGTGGCCGACGTCCTCGCGTACCTGCTGCAACTGTGCGAGGTGCTGGGCATCGACCCGCGCGCGGCGCTCGCCGCGAAGATCGAACGCAATGAACTCCGGTTCCCGGTGGGCAGGAACGGCGACTGATCGTTATCACACTCGGTAGTTGTCTGCCGCTTCGAGACCGATTTGTTGTCCAGTATTTTCCGTCTTTCTCTGGTATCAGGTCTCAATGAGTCTCACTCTGGGTAGTGGACACATGAGTTCGGTCGGACGCGCGAGGGGCGCGCGCCGGGGACGGACGGGGGCGGCGCATGGAAGCGGTGCGGCTCATCCGGGCGAGCAGGCGCGCGCTCGCGGGCAGTGTCGGCGAGGCGGAGATCCTGACGGAGGTCTGGCAGGCGCACACCCTGGCCCAGGCGATCGGCAGCCGCCTGGCCGTCTCCGGTCCGCCCGAACTTCGCGGTGAGGCCCTGGGGTTGACCGAGCTGGCCGGCCGGGGCTGCGGGGTGCTGGACACCCCCGACCTCGACGAGGGCGACTTACGGGCGGCCCACCTCACCGAGCTGGACGACGCCCGGGAGACGCTGCTCTGCCTCGGCGGACTGCTCGGCGAGGTCGGCATCGTCCTCGTGGGCCTGGCGGGCGGGGTCGACGAGGGCACGTACTGGCAGTGCATCGAGTCCATCGACGCCGCCGACGAGTCCCGCGACCGCGTCCTGGAGATGCTCCGCAGACTGGCGGCCCGCGAGGAGGCCCTGCCGGAACGGTGAGCCGCGGGTCCCCGCAGGTCGCCGGGGGCCGACACGGGGGTCCGGTGGCGCCGGGCGCCGGTTCGGGAGGCAGGATGGGAAGCATGGATCTTCGCATCTTCACCGAGCCCCAGCAGGGCGCCGACTACGACACCCTGCTCACCGTGGCGAAGGCCACCGAGGACCTCGGCTTCGACGCCTTCTTCCGCTCCGACCACTACCTGAAGATGGGCGACGTGGACGGCCTGCCCGGCCCCACCGACGCCTGGATCACCCTCGCCGGACTGGCCCGCGAGACCCGGCGCATCCGGCTGGGCACCCTGATGACCGCCGCCACCTTCCGCCTGCCCGGCGTGCTCGCGATCCAGGTCGCCCAGGTCGACCGGATGTCCGGCGGCCGCGTCGAACTCGGCCTCGGCGCGGGCTGGTTCGAGGAGGAGCACACGGCGTACGGCATCCCCTTCCCGAAGGAGAAGTTCGGCCGCCTGGAGGAGCAGCTGGAGATCGTCACCGGCCTGTGGGGCACCCCGCCCGGCGAGACCTACGACTTCCACGGCAAGCACTACGACCTCACCGGCTCGCCCGCGCTGCCCAAGCCCGCGCAGGAGAAGGTCCCGGTGCTGATCGGCGGCCACGGCGCGCAGCGCACCCCGCGGCTCGCCGCCCGCTACGCCGACGAGTTCAACATGCCGTTCTCCTCCGTCGAGGACAGCGAGCGGCAGTTCGGCCGGGTCCGGGAGGCCGCGCGCGAGGCGGGCCGCGACGCCGACGAGCTGGTGCTGTCCAACGCGCTGGTGGTCTGCGTCGGCAAGGACGACCAGGAGGTCGCCCGCCGCGCCGCCGCCATCGGCCGCGAGGTCGACGAGCTGAAGGCCAACGGACTGGCCGGCTCCCCGGCCGAGGTCGTCGACAAGATCGGCCGCTACGCCGAGGTCGGCTCCCGCCGGTTCTACCTCCAGGTCCTGGACCTCGCCGACCTGGACCACCTGGAGCTGATCGCGTCCCAGGTGCAGTCGCAGCTGTGACAGTGCTGTGACCGGAACTGTGGCGTCCGTCACTCCGCCGGGGCCGATGCCCTGATGGGGTGACGGGATGCCCCGACCCGTGCCCCTCGTGCTCCCCGCCCTCGCCGCCGCCGTCCTGCTGCTGACGACGGCCTGCGGCACCGAACACGCCGGCCGCGGCGTCGACGCGGGTGCCGCCACGCCGGGCGGGCGCACCGCGGTCACCGACCCGCCCGTGGACGGCGTCCGCGTCACCTCCGTCACCCTCCCGGCGGCCACCCCCACCCCGTCCCCGACGCGCGGGGGCCACGGCGTCCACGCCGATCCGCTGCCCACCGGCACCCCCGCCGCCACGGGCGTCTCCGCCGCCTACGAGGTGACCAACAACGGGCCCGTCGCGATGACGTACACCATCGTCTTCACCTTCGCCGACGACGCCGGCGGGGCGATGGACAACCGGACGCGGACCGTGGCGGGCGTCGGCCCCGGCCGTACCGTGCGCGGCACGGTCACGATGGAGACGCTGCCGCCGGGCGCGTCCCCCGTGACCCGGGTGAAGGTGCTGCGCGTGACCAAGGTGCCCGCGAGCGAGGCGCCCGCCGCGCCCGGCGTCTGCCCGCCCTCCGGGATCCGGGTCACCGCGGACGACGGCGACGCCGCGATGGGCCTGCGCGTGGTCGGCCTGCGCCTGGACAACTGCGGCACCCGCGCGGTCTCCCTCCACGGCTACCCGGACCTGACCCTCCTGGACGCGGACCGCGAGCCGGTCCACGGCGTCCGCATCCTGCACGGCAGCGGCGGCATCGCCACCGTCACCGGCTTCGACGACCCGCCCCGGCCCCTCACGCTCGCACCGGGCCGCAGCGCGAGCGCCGGACTGATGTGGCGCAACACCACGGGCTCCGGCGCCGCCGTCGACGTCCCCTACGTCCGGGTGCGCGCCCTGCCCGGCGCCGACCCGGTGACCGTGACGCCCCACCTCGACCTCGGCACCACGGGCGAGCTGGGCGTCAGCGCCTGGAAGCCGGTCCCGTAGCGGCCCGTCGGGCCCGGTGAATATTCAGCAGTGCCTGCGAGGACCCGACGGTACGTTGGGGGCACGCTCGACCCCGCTGCGGCGAACGCCGCAGCTCACCCCATACGTTGAGGCCAGGCCACCGTGTTCCTGACGATCAGTACCACCGGTACCCCGGAACGCCCCGCCACCGACCTCGGGTTCCTGCTGCACAAGCACCCCGACAGGGCGCAGGCGTTCTCCACCTCCTACGGCAGGGCGCACGTCCTGTACCCCGAGGCGGGCCCGCAGCACTGCACGGCGGCGCTGCTGCTGGAGGTGGATCCGGTGGCCCTGGTCCGGCGCGGCCGGGGCAAGGACCGCGGCGGAGCCCCCGACGCGGCGCTCGCCCAGTACGTCAACGACCGCCCCTACGCGGCCTCCTCGCTGCTCGCGGTGGCGCTGAGCGCCGTCTTCTCCAGCGCGATGCGCGGCGTGTGCGCCGCCCGCCCCGAGCGGGCCGCCGAGCCGCTGCCGCTGCGCATCGAGGTGCCCGCCCTGCCCGCCCGCGGCGGACCCGGGCTCGTCCGGCGCCTGTTCGAGCCGCTGGGCTGGACGGTGACCGCCGAACCGGTACCGCTGGACACCGAGTTCCCCGAGTGGGGCGACTCGCGGTACGTGCGCCTCACGCTGGAGTCGGCGCAGCTGACCCTGTCGGCGGCCCTGCGGCACCTGTACGTGCTGCTGCCGGTCCTCGACGACGCCAAGCACTACTGGGTCGCGCCCGACGAGGTCGACAAGCTGCTGCGGGCCGGCGAGGGCTGGCTGCCCGGCCACCCGGAGCAGAAGCTGATCACCAGCCGCTACCTGTCCCGCCGCTGGTCGCTGACCCGGCAGGCGAACGAGCGGCTGGAGCTGGTGCGGCTGGCCGAGACCGACGACAGCGAGGTCGAGGAGATCGACAACGCGGTCGGCGAGGACACGGAGACGGAGGAGAAGCCGACCCCGCTGGCCGTGCTGCGCCGCGAGGCGATCCTCACCGCCCTGACGGAGTCCGGCGCCGCCCGGGTGCTCGACCTCGGCTGCGGCCAGGGCCAGTTGGTGCAGGAACTGCTCCGGGACGTCAGGTTCACGGAGGTCGTCGGCATGGACGTGTCCGTGCGGGCGCTCACCATCGCCGCGCGGCGCCTGAAGCTGGACCGCATGGGTGAGCGGCAGGCCGCCCGGGTCCGGCTGCTGCAGGGCTCGCTCGCCTACACCGACAACCGGCTCAAGGGCTACGACGCGGCCGTGCTCAGCGAGGTGGTCGAACACCTCGACCTGCCCCGGCTGCCCGCGCTGGAGTACGCCGTGTTCGGGCACGCCCGTCCGCGCACGGTGGTCGTGACCACCCCGAACGTCGAGTACAACGTCCGCTGGGAGTCCCTCCCGGCCGGGCACGTGCGGCACGGCGACCACCGCTTCGAGTGGACCCGTGCCGAGTTCCGCGCCTGGGCCGGCGCGGTGGCCGAACGGCACGGCTACGACGTGGAGTTCCGGCCCGTGGGACCGGACGACCCCGAGGTCGGGCCGCCCACCCAGCTCGCCGTGTTCGGCGCCAGGACCGCGAAGGAGGCGAAGGCCGCATGACCACCGGGACCCCGCAGGGACGGCTCCTGCCCGTCACCGACCTCTCCCTCGTCGTGCTCGTCGGCGCCTCCGGCTCCGGCAAGTCGACGTTCGCCCGCCGCCACTTCAAGCCCACCGAGGTCATCTCCTCGGACTTCTGCCGCGGCCTGGTCAGCGACGACGAGAACGACCAGGGCGCCACCCGGGACGCCTTCGACGTCCTGCACTACATCGCGGGCAAGCGTCTCGCGGCCGGCCGGCGCACCGTCGTCGACGCGACCAGCGTGCAGAAGGAGGCCCGCCGGCAGCTGATCGACCTGGCCCGGCAGTACGACGTGCTGCCCATCGCGATCGTGCTGGACGTGCCCGAGGAGGTGTGCGCCGAGCGCAACGCGTCCCGCCCCGACCGCGCGGACCTGCCCCGCCGGGTCGTCCGCCGCCACACCCGCGAACTGCGGTCCTCCCTGCGCCACCTGGAGCGCGAGGGCTTCCGCAAGGTGCACGTGCTGCGCGGGGTGGAGGAGGTCGAGCACGCCACCGTCGTCACCGAGAAGCGCTTCAACGACCTGACCCACCTCACCGGCCCGTTCGACATCATCGGCGACGTCCACGGCTGCGCGTCCGAACTGGAGGCGCTGCTCGGCAAGCTGGGCTACGTCGACGGCGCCCACCCCGGCGGCCGCACCGCGGTCTTCGTCGGCGACCTCGTCGACCGCGGCCCCGACAGCCCGGGCGTGCTGCGCCGGGTGATGGCGATGGTGAAGTCGGGCAACGCCCTGTGCGTGCCGGGCAACCACGAGAACAAGTACGGCCGCCACCTCAAGGGCCGCAAGGTCCAGCACACCCACGGACTCGCCGAGACCGTCGCGCAGATGGCGGGCGAGAGCGAGGAGTTCGTCGCCGAGGTACGGGAGTTCATCGACTCGCTGGTCAGCCACTACGTCCTCGACGGCGGCCGGCTGGTGGTCTGCCACGCGGGCCTGCCCGAGAAGTACCACGGCCGCACCTCCGGCCGGGTCCGCTCGCACGCCCTGTACGGCGAGACCACCGGGGAGACCGACGAGTTCGGGCTGCCGGTGCGCTACCCGTGGGCCGAGGACTACCGCGGCCGGGCCGCCGTGGTCTACGGCCACACCCCCGTCCCCGAGGCGACCTGGCTGAACAACACCATCTGCCTGGACACCGGCGCCGTCTTCGGCGGCAAGCTGACCGCGCTGCGCTGGCCGGAGCGCGAGCTGGTCGACGTACCGGCGGAGCGGGTCTGGTACGAGCCGGCGAAGCCGCTGCGCTCCGAGGCGCCCGGCGGGCAGGACGGACGGCCGCTGGACCTGGCGGACGTGCAGGGGCGGCGGGTCGTGGAGACGCGGTACCAGCCCCGGATCACGCTGCGCGAGGAGAACGCGGCGGCCGCCCTGGAGGTGATGAGCCGCTTCGCGGTCGACCCGCGGCTGCTGCCGTACCTCCCGCCGACCATGGCGCCGACGGCGACCTCCAAGGTGGACGGCTACCTGGAGCACCCGCTGGAGGCGTTCGCGCAGTACGCCGCCGACGGGGTCGAGCGGGTCGTGTGCGAGGAGAAGCACATGGGCTCGCGGGCCGTGGCGCTGGTGTGCCGGGACGCGGAGGCGGCCCGCCGGAGGTTCGGCGTCGACGGGCCGACGGGCTCGCTGTACACCCGTACCGGCCGCCCCTTCTTCGACGACCCGGCGACCACGGAGGCGGTCCTGGACCGGCTGCGCGCCGCGGTCGGCGCGGCCGGCCTGTGGACGGAGCTGGACACCGACTGGCTGCTGCTGGACGCCGAGTTGATGCCCTGGTCGCTGAAGGCGTCCGGGCTGCTGCGCGCGCAGTACGCCGCGGTCGGCGCCGCGTCCGGCGCGGTGTTCCCGGACGCGCTGGCCGCGCTCGAGGGCGCGGCGGCGCGCGGGGTGGACGTCGGTGACCTGCTGTCCCGGCAGCGCGAACGGGCCGCCGACGCGGCCGCGTTCACCGCCGCCTACCGCCGGTACTGCTGGACCACCGACGGCCTGGACGGCGTGCGGCTCGCGCCGTTCCAGGTCCTCGCGGTCCAGGGCCGCAGCCTCGCGGGCCTGCCGCACGACGAGCAACTCGCCCTGCTGGACCGGCTGGTGGAGCACGACGGCAGCGGCCTGCTGCACACCACCCGGCGCCTGTACGTCGACACCGGCGACCCGGAGTCGGTGCGGGCGGGCGTCGACTGGTGGCTGGAGATGACCGGCCGGGGCGGCGAGGGCATGGTCGTCAAGCCGCTGGGCGCGCTGGTCCGCGACGGCGAGGGCCGTCTGGTGCAGCCGGGCGTGAAGTGCCGGGGCCGGGAGTACCTGCGGATCATCTACGGCCCGGAGTACACCCGCCCCGACCACCTGGCCCGGCTGCGGGGCCGCTTCCTCCAGCACAAGCGGTCCTTGGCGCTGCGCGAGTACGCCCTGGGCCTGGAGGCCCTGGACCGGCTGGCCGGGGGCGAGCCGCTGTGGCGGGTGCACGAGGCGGTGTTCGGGGTGCTGGCCCTGGAGTCGGAGCCGGTCGACCCGCGGCTGTGAGGGGCCGCGCCCGCGGCCCGCGCCCCGGTCCACCGGGTGCGGGCGGCGGGCGTCAGTCCACCAGCCGCAGGCGGTGGGCGCACACGCCCACCTCGACCGTCTGCCCCCAGGTGAGGTCGAGCGCGTCGGTCTCCATGCCGTCGCCGAAGACGACCAGCCGCTCCGACTCGACCGTCAGGCGCAGCCGGGCGGCGGCCGTCAGCTCCCCGGCGACCAGCGCGGTGCCGGTCGCCGGGGAGGGCCACGCCTCGCGCACGAACCACAGCAGCCGGTCCTCGGTCGGCGCGGGCAGCCGCAGCGCGGCGTGCCGCTCCTGCCACACCGAGCGGATCCAGCCGGTCGCGCCGGTGCCGGTGCCGACCAGCACCCCCGAGGAGGCCTGGGCCTCGACGACACCCCCGTCGCCCTCGAGGCCCAGGCGGTAGCGGGCGGTCCGGTGCCCGGCGGCGCCGAGGTACACCTCGTTGAGCGCGACGAGGCGCTGGGTGTCGTCGGCGACCGCCTCGACCATGGTCAGCCCGGCCGTCGAGGCGCGGCCCTCCAGCGCCCCCGGGATAAGCGCCGCCGCGTCGGCCGGGGCGTGCCGGACCAGCACGCCGGGATTGCGCCCCGGGTCGGTGTCGATGCCGATCACCGGCTGGTCCGACAGGTACTTGGCGACGTTGGCCACCAGCCCGTCCTGCCCGACCACGACGACGACGTCCTCCGGCGCGAACAGGAACCGGTCCAGGTCGGCCCGCTCGACCCGGGACTGGCGCCAGCTCAGCGGGATCGCCGCCGTCACCTCGGCCAGCGCCCGGCGGGTGCGGTGGTGGCGCTCGGCGACCTCCTCGATGTCCCGGCCCCGCGAGGCGAGGAAGAAGGCGGCCTGCCCGTGCGTGCCGTGCCGGGCCACCAGCTCCTCGTACTCCGTGGTGCGGTGGACCAGCACGGCCCGCGGGGCCAGGCTCACGCGCGGCCCCCGGGAGGTGTCCCGTCGGCTACGCCGGGCTCGCGCCGCCCGGCCGACGGGGCACCCCCGAGCCGGCTGAGCAGCCCGGTGAGCACGTCGGGGGAGACGGTGACGCTGTCGATGTGCGGCAGGTTCTCCGCCAGCCGGGTGCCGGTGAGCGCGTGCAGCACCGCCACGTCGACGTCGGCGTGCACCCGCAGCCAGGCCGCCTGTGCCTGGGCGCGGGCCTCGCCCACCTCGCGGGCCGCCTCGGCCTCCGCGTGGGCGAGGCGCACCGCGCGGTCGGCCTCCGCCGCGGCGAGCCGGGCCGTGCGGGTCGCCTCCGCCTCCGCCAGCCGTTCGGTGCGCCGTGCCTCGGCGTCGGCCAGCGCCACCTGCCGTGCCGCCTCGGCCTCGGCGAGCCGCACCGCGCGGGACGCCTCCGCCTCGGCCCGTACCTTGTCGGCGGCCGCGCCCTCCTCGGCCTCGCGGCGGGTGTTGGCGCCGCGCTGCTCGACCAGCCGCTCCTCGCGCCGGGCCAGTTCGATCTGGCTGGCCAGCTCGTTCTCCGCGATGGTGCGTTCGCGTTCCACCGCCACCGCGCGCCGCTCGTAGGTGGCCCGGTCGGCCTCCTGCTGGATCTGCTCGCGGGCCGGGGTGCGCAGGGCCCGTTCGACCTCCGGCTCGGGGCGCAGCGCCACGACCCGGACGGCGACGACCTCGATGCCGGTGGCCGGCAGCCGGGGCTCGGCGGCCAGGCCGGCCGCGATCCGGTCGCGGACCGCGCCGACCCCGTCGACCAGCGCCGACGCCAGCGGGGTCCGGGCGAGGACCGCCAGCGCGTGCTGCTGAGCCGTCTCGGTCAGCAGCGTGCCGAGCTGTTCCAGGGGTGCGCCGCGCCAGATCCCGGTGTCCGGGTCGATGGAGAAGTCCAGGCGCGCGGAGGCGAGGGCCGGGTCGCCGATCCGGTAGGTCACGGTGGCCTGCACCGCCACGTCCTGGAAGTCGGCCGTACGGGCGTGGAAGGTCATCGCCAGCTCGCGGTCGTCGACCGGGACCTCGGACAGCGCGGCGGTCAGCGAGCGGTACCAGAAGCTCAGCCCCGGGCCGTCGTGCACCAGCCGGCCCGAGTGGTGGTGCCGGACGTGCGCCGTCGGCGCGCCGCGCAGGTGGCGCCAGCCCAGGCGCCGGGTGATGTCGGCCATGCGACCCCCTCGCTCGTTCTCGTCACCGAGACGATAATCGTCCCGTCCGCTTGTCGTCAAGGGGACGAAAAGAGGGGCGGTGCAACGAGTCGCGGCGGAACCGGGGTGAACCCCCGCCTTCGCGGTCAGGATGAAGGCATGGGATTCCACGTCGACTCCGAAGCCGGGCGGCTGCGCCGCGTCATCCTGCACCGGCCGGATCTCGAGCTCAAAAGGCTCACCCCCAGCAACAAGGACGCGCTGCTCTTCGACGACGTGCTCTGGGTGCGCCGGGCGCGCGCCGAGCACGACGGTTTCGCGGACGTCCTGCGCGACCGCGGCGTCGCCGTCCACCTCTTCGGCGACCTGCTCACCGAGGCCCTGCACGTCCCCGAGGCGAGGGAACTCGTCCTGGACCGCGTCTTCGACGAGAAGGAGTACGGCCCGCTCGCCACCGACCCGCTGCGCGCCGCCTTCGACGCGCTGCCCGCCGAGGAGCTGGCCGAGGCCCTCATCGGCGGGATGACGAAGCGGGAGTTCCTGGAGGGGCACGAGGAGCCGGTTTCGGTGCGCTTCCACGCCATGGAACTGGACGACTTCCTGCTGCGGCCGCTGCCCAACCACCTCTTCACCCGCGACACCTCCGCCTGGATCTACGACGGCGTCTCCATCAACGCCATGCGCTGGCCGGCCCGCCAGCGCGAGACCGTGCACTTCGAGGCGATCTACCGCCACCACCCGCTCTTCCGCGACGAGGACTTCCACCTCTGGTCCGAGGGGCAGGCCGACTACCCGTCGACCATCGAGGGCGGGGACGTGCTGGTGATCGGCAGCGGGGCGGTCCTCATCGGCATGAGCGAGCGCACCACCCCGCAGGCCGTCGAGATGCTGGCCCACAAGCTGTTCGCGGCCGGGTCCGCGCAGACCATCGTGGCCCTCGACCTGCCCAAGCGGCGCGCCCTCATGCACCTGGACACCGTGATGACGATGGTCGACGGGGACACCTTCACCCAGTACGCGGGCCTCGGCATGCTCCGCTCGTACACCATCGAGCCGGGCGCCGGGGAGAAGGAGCTGAAGGTCACGGACCACCCGCCGGAGCACATGCACCGCGCGATCGCCGCCGCGCTGGGCCTGAGCGAGATCCGGGTGCTCACCGCCACCCAGGACGTGCACGCCGCCGAGCGCGAGCAGTGGGACGACGGCTGCAACGTGCTCTGCGTCGAGCCGGGCGTCGTGGTCGCCTACGAACGCAACTCCACCACCAACACCCACCTGCGCAAGCAGGGCATCGAGGTCATAGAGATCCCGGGCAGCGAACTGGGCCGGGGTCGCGGCGGACCGCGCTGCATGAGCTGCCCGGTGGAGCGGGACGCCGTGTGAGGGCAGGGGCGGGGCGGGGAGTGGCCGTATAGAAATTCTGTTATTCGTATACACTTCCACCGTCATCTGTCCCCGCCCCCTCTCGTCCCCCTGGAGCGCCCCCATGGCGACTGTCCCGACCGCCCTCGCCGGCCGCCCCTTCCTCAAGGAGCTGGACTTCACCGGGGAGGAGCTGCGCGCCCTGGTGGAACTGGCCGCCGAGCTGAAGGCCGCCAAGAAGGCCGGGACCGAGACACGTCACCTGCGGGGGAAGAACATCGCCCTGATCTTCGAGAAGACCTCGACGCGCACCCGCTGCGCCTTCGAGGTCGCCGCCGCCGACCAGGGCGCCTCCACCACGTACCTGGACCCCGTCGGGTCGCAGATCGGGCACAAGGAGTCGGTGAAGGACACCGCCCGGGTGCTCGGCCGGATGTACGACGGCATCGAGTACCGCGGGGACAGCCAGGCCAAGGTGGAGGAGCTGGCCGCGTACGCCGGCGTGCCCGTCTACAACGGCCTCACCGACGACTGGCACCCCACCCAGATGCTCGCCGACGTGCTCACCATGACCGAGCACACCGCCAAGCCCCTCACCGAGGTCGCCTTCGCCTACCTCGGCGACGCCCGCTTCAACATGGGCAACTCCTACCTCGTCACCGGCGCCCTGCTCGGCATGGACGTGCGGATCGTCGCCCCCAAGACCTACTGGCCCGCCCAGGAGGTCGTCGAGCGCGCCCGCGAGCTGGCCGCGGCCAGCGGGGCCCGCGTCACCCTCACCGAGGCCGTCGAGGAGGGCGTCGCGGGCGCCGACTTCGTCGCCACCGACGTGTGGGTGTCGATGGGCGAGCCCAAGGCGGTCTGGGACGAGCGCATCACCGCCCTCGCCCCGTACGCGGTGACCATGGACGTGCTGCGCGCCACCGGCAACCCGGACGTGAAGTTCCTGCACTGCCTGCCGGCCTTCCACGACCTGGGCACCAAGGTCGGCCGCGAGATCCACGAGAGCCACGGCCTGGACTCCCTGGAGGTCACCGACGAGGTGTTCGAGTCGGCCCACTCGGTCGTCTTCGACGAGGCGGAGAACCGGCTGCACACCATCAAGGCGGTCCTGGTGGCCACCCTCGCCTAGGGCCTGTCGTTTGGATCATTCCGGCGTCGCGGGGTCTGGCACGCGCATCTGCGGCGTTGTCGTCGGTTGGCGACGCTCCGCGTCGCCGCCCTCCTCCGCCTTGCAGCTGCACGCACCAGACCCCGCTCGGGTCGGCGACAAGGCGCCGTGGGCCGGGCCGGACTGATCCAAACGACAGGCCCTAGGTCCCGGGTCAGGACGTCTGCGGCCGCCACTGCGGCGGGACCGTCGCCAGCCGGAACCACACCGCCTTGCCCGTCCCGGTGGGGCGGTGCCCGCAGGACGAGCTGAGGGCGCGGATCAGCAGCAGTCCCCGCCCGTGCTCCTGCCAGGGGTCCGGCTCCCGGCCGGACGGGCGGGTCAGGTCGCCCGGCGGCGCCGGGTCCGGATCGTGCACCTCGACCTGGCAGCCGGTCGGCAGCAGCTCCACCACCAGCTCTATCGGGCCGTCCCCGGCGGCGTGCTCCACGGCGTTCGCCACCAGCTCCGCGGTGAGCAGCTCGGCGGTGTCGCGGTCCGCCCCGTGGGCCGGCTCCGTCAGCGCCGTGCGGACCAGCGCACGGGCCACGGGCACGGCCGCGGCGGAGTGCGGCAGCGCGATGCGCCAGGAGGCGGGCGAGGCGGAGGGTTCGTGCAAGGCGAGTCCGTTCATGGCGCAGGGTCCTGCGAGCGTCGTCATCACGCGGTCCTGCTTTCCGACCTCAGGAATGGTACGGCGGCCCCCGGCAGGGGCGCACGACGGGCGCCGCACGGGACCGGCGGCCCCGCTACCGGGCGGCTTACCCCGGCGAACGCCCCGGCTCGTCGCGACGATCCCCTTGTTACGGCCTTGTCGACGAGCGGTGACACCGCCGCCCGCCCGAACCGGTGCCCGTCTTGTGTCGCCCTCGTGACGACAGTCACGGACGAGTGATAGCTTCGAAGGGTGAGTCCCTTCCTCGGATCCGCCGCCCGCACCGCCGACTGGGAACACCTGCGCGTCGAGCACGCCGACGGCGTGGCCACGGTGACCCTGGCCCGCCCCGACAAGCTCAACGCCCTCACCTTCGGCGCCTACGCCGACCTGCGCGACCTGCTCGCCGAGCTGTCCCGGGAGCGGTCCGTGCGGGCCCTCGTCCTGGCCGGCGAGGGCCGCGGCTTCTGCTCCGGGGGCGACGTCGAGGAGATCATCGGCGCCACCCTCGCCCTGGACACCGCCGGGCTCCTCGACTTCAACCGGATGACCGGCCAGGTCGTACGGGCGGTGCGCGAGTGCCCGTTCCCGGTGATCGCGGCCGTGCACGGCGTGGCCGCGGGCGCGGGCGCCGTCCTGGCCCTCGCCGCGGACTTCCGGGTCGCCGACCCCACGGCCCGCTTCGCCTTCCTGTTCACCCGCGTCGGCCTGTCCGGCGGCGACATGGGCGCGGCCTACCTGCTGCCCCGGGTGGTCGGCCTCGGCCACGCCACCCGGCTGCTCATGCTGGGCGAGCCGGTGCGCGCCCCCGAGGCCGAGCGCATCGGCCTGATCAGCGAACTGACCGAGGAGGGCCGGGCCGACGAGGCCGCCGCCGCGCTGGCCCGCCGCCTCGCCGACGGCCCGGCCCTGGCCCACGCCCAGACGAAGGCCCTGCTCACGGCGGAGCTGGACATGCCGCTGGCGGCGGCGGTGGAACTGGACGCCGCCACCCAGGCCCTGCTGATGAACGGCGAGGACTACGCCGAGTTCCACGCCGCGTTCACGGAGAAGCGCACCCCGAAGTGGAGGGGGAGGTGAGACCACGATGCGTGTCGCGGTCATCGGCGGGGGTCCCGGCGGACTGTACGCCGCGGCCCTGCTGAAACGACTCGACCCGGCCCGCGAGGTGACCGTCTGGGAGCGCAACGCCCCCGACGACACCTTCGGCTTCGGCGTCGTCCTCTCCGACGAGACCCTGGGCGGCATCGAGCACGCCGACCCCGTCGTCCACGACGCCCTGCGGCGCCACTTCGTGCGCTGGGACGACATCGACATCGTGCACCGGGGCCGGCGGCACACCTCCGGCGGCCACGGCTTCGCCGCCCTCGGCAGGCAACGGCTCCTGGACGTCCTGCACGGGCGCTGCCACGACCTCGGCGTCGACCTCCGCTTCCGCTCCACGGCCCCGCACCCCGACCGACTGGCCGCCACGCACGACCTCGTCGTCGCCGCCGACGGGATCAACAGCACCACCCGGCAGGCCCGTGCCGAGGCGTTCCGCCCCCGGGTGACCGCCCACCGCTGCCGCTACATCTGGCTCGCCACCGACTTCGCCTCCGACGCCTTCCGCTTCGAGATCGCCGAGACCGAGCACGGCGTGATGCAACTGCACGCCTACCCCTACGCGCCCGACGCCTCCACCGTGATCGTCGAGATGCGCGAGGAGGTCTGGCGCGCGGCCGGCTTCGACGAGCTGGGCGAGGAGGAGTCCGCCGACCGCTGCGCCAAGGTCTTCGCGGAGGCGCTCCGCGGCCGGCCCCTGCGCTCGAACCGGTCGGCGTGGACGACGTTCCGCACGGTCACCACCGAGCACTGGTCGCACGGCAACGTCGTCCTCCTCGGCGACGCCGCCCACACCGCGCACTTCTCCATCGGCTCCGGCACCAAGCTCGCCGTCGAGGACGCCCTCGCCCTGGCCGCCTGCCTGCGCGAACACCCCGACCGTGACACGGCGCTGGCGGCCTACGAGCAGGAGCGCAAGCCGGTCGTGGCGTCCACCCAGCGGGCCGCCCGGGCGAGCCTGGAGTGGTTCGAGAACCTCGCCCTGTACCTCGACCAGCCGCCCCGCCGGTTCGCGTTCAACCTGCTCACCCGCAGCCGCCGCGTCACCCACGACAACCTCCGGCTGCGCGACGCGCGGTTCGTGGAGACGGTGGAGCGCGAGTTCGGCTGCCCGCCCGGCACGCCCCCGATGTTCACGCCGTTCCGGCTGCGCGGCCTGACCCTGCGCAACCGGGTCGTCGTCTCGCCCATGGACATGTACTCCGCGGCCGACGGCCTGCCCGGCGACTTCCACCTGGTGCACCTGGGTGCCCGGGCCCTCGGCGGCGCCGGACTGGTGATGACCGAGATGGTGTGCGTGAGCGAGGAGGGCCGCATCACCCCCGGCTGCACCGGCCTCTACACCGGCCGGCAGGCCGAGGCGTGGCGGCGCGTCACCGAGTTCGTGCACACCCGGGCGCCGGGCACCGCGATCGGCGTCCAGCTCGGGCACTCCGGCCGCAAGGGCTCGACCCGCCTGATGTGGGAGGGCATCGACGAGCCGCTGCCCGACGGCAACTGGCCCCTGGTCGCGGCCTCCGCGCTGCCGTACCGGCCGGGCAGCCAGACACCGCGCGAGCTGTCCCGGGCCCAACTGACGGACCTGCGCGAGCAGTTCACGGCGGCCGGCCGCCGGGCCGCCCGGGCCGGCTTCGACCTGCTGGAGCTGCACTGCGCGCACGGCTACCTGCTGTCCGGCTTCCTCTCCCCGCTCACCAACCGCCGCACCGACGCCTACGGCGGCAGCCTGGACCGGCGGCTGCGCTTCCCGCTGGAGGTGTTCGACGCGGTCCGGGCCGTCTGGCCCGGGGAACGCCCGATGACGGTGCGCATCTCCGCCACCGACTGGGCCGAGGGCGGCACGAGCGCCGACGACGCCGTGGAGATCGCCCGCGCCTTCGCCGCGCACGGTGCCGACGCCGTCGACGTGTCCACCGGCCAGGTCGTCGCCGAGGAACGCCCGGAATTCGGGCGGTCGTACCAGACGCCGTACGCCGACCGGATCCGGCACGAGGCCGGGGTGCCGGTGATCGCGGTCGGCGCGATCTCCTCCTGGGACGACGTCAACTCCCTGATCCTCGCCGGACGCACGGACCTGTGCGCGCTCGCCCGGCCCCATCTGTACGACCCGCACTGGACGTTGCACGCCGCCGCCGAGCAGGGCTACTCCGGGCCGGGCGCCGTGTGGCCGGAGCCCTACCGGGCGGGCAGCCGGCGCCCCCGGACCGGACGCACCGACACCCCCAAACCCCGCCTCACGCTGGGCCCCTGAGGTTCCGTCAGCCGTCGGACGCCGTCATGCGTCCTGCCGGGGCGCCCCCGCGAACTCCGCGCCCGCGTCCCGCAGCCGGCGGTGCAGGCCCCGGAACACCTCGGCCGAGCGCACCCCCGGCCAGTCGGCGGGCAGCAGCCGGGCGGGCAGGCCCGGGTCGGTGTACGGCAGGTGGCGCCAGGAGTCCAGGGCGAGCAGGTAGTCGCGGTAGGCCTCGTCCGGCGGGGTGTCCACGCGCCGTTCCCAGGCGCGCAGCACCTCCTCGTGCCGGTCGAGGAACGCCTCGTGCTCCTTGGCGATGGCCGCCAGGTCCCACCAGCGGGCCACGGACTCCACGGTCGCGGCGAAGCCCAGGTGCTCCCCGCGGAAGAAGTCGACGTACGGGTCGAGCCGCAGCCGCCGCAGGCTGTGCCGGGTCTCCTCGTACAGCCGGGCCGGGGCGATCCACACACCGGGGGCCGCCGTGCCGAAGCCGAGGCCGGCCAGCCGGGAGCGCAGCACGTGGCGCTTCTGCCGCTCCGACTCCGGCACCGAGAACACCGCCAGCACCCAGCCCTCGTCGTCGGGCGGCGCGGACGCGTAGACGCGCCGGTCGCCGTCCTCGAGCAACTGCCGTGCTTCGGGCGAGAGCCGGTAGCCCGCGGCGCCCTCGGCGGTGCGGGCGGGCAGCAGCAGCCCGCGGCGTTTCAGCCGGGACACCGAGGAGCGCACCGAGGGGGCGTCGACGCCCACCGCGGCGAGCAGCCGGATCAGCTCGGCGACGGGCACGGGGCCCGGCGCGAAGCGGCCGTAGGCGCCGTAGAGCGTGACGATGAGGGACCGGGGAGCGTGCTGGTCGGACACGTTGATCATTTTAAGTCGTCGGCGTCACTGCTGGTCGCCTCCGGTGCGCAGGCGGAACCGCTGGAGCTTGCCGGTCGCGGTGCGCGGCAGCGCCTCCAGGAAGACCACCTCGCGCGGGCACTTGTAGGGCACCAGCTCCCGGCGGACGAAGGCGCGCAGCGCCTCCGCGTCCCGCCGGGCACCCTCGCGCGGCACCACGAAGGCGACCGCGACCTGCCCGCGGTCCTCGTCCGCGCGCCCCACGACCGCCGCCTCCACCACGTCCGGGTGGCGCAGCAGCGCCTCCTCGACCTCGGGTCCGGCGATGTTGTACCCGGCCGAGATGATCATGTCGTCGGCGCGGGCCACGTACCGGAAGTACCCGTCGCCGCCGCGCACGTAGGTGTCCCCGGTGACGTTCCAGCCGTCGCGCACGTAGTCGCGCTGGCGGGGGTCGGCGAGGTAGCGGCAGCCCACCGGGCCCTGGACGGCGAGCAGTCCGGGCTCGCCGTCGGGCACGGGCGCCCCGTGCGCGTCCTGCACCCGCGCCCGCCAGCCGGGCACCGGGAAGCCGGTGGTGCCGGGCCGGGCGTCCTCGTCGGCGGCCGACAGGAAGATGTGCAGCAGCTCGGTGGCGCCGATGCCGTTGATGATCCGCAGCCCGGTCCGCTCGTGCCAGGCGTGCCAGGTGGCCGCGGGCAGGTTCTCGCCGGCCGAGACGCAGCGGCGCAGGGACGACACGTCGTACGCCTGCGGCTCGCCCAGCATCGCCCGGTACGCGGTCGGCGCCGTGAACAGCACCGACACCCGGTGCTCGGCGATCGCGGGCAGCAGCTGCCGGGGGCCCGCCTGCTCCAGGAGCAGCGCCGAGGCGCCGGCCCGCAGCGGGAACACCACCAGCCCGCCGAGGCCGAAGGTGAAGCCCAGCGGGGGACTGCCCGCGAACACGTCGTCCGCGCGCGGCTTCAGCACATGCCGGCCGAAGGTGTCGGCGACCGCCAGGACGTCCCGGTGGAAGTGCATGCAGCCCTTGGGGCGGCCCGTGGTGCCCGAGGTGAACGCGATCAGCGCCACGTCGTCGCAGGCGGTGGCCACGGCCCGGTAGGCGCCCCCGGGCGCCGGGCGGCGCAGCAGGTCGTCGGGCGCGTCGCCGCCGTACGTCGTGATCCGCAGGTCCGGCACCTCGGCCTTGGCGAGGTCGTCCACCGCCCGGACGTCGCACAGCGCGTGCCGCACCCGGGCGATCTCGCAGATCGTGCGCAGCTCCTGCGGGCGCTGCTGGGCGAGGACCGTGACGCACACCCCGCCCGCCTTGAGCACCGCGAGCCAGCAGGCGGCGAGCCAGGGGGTGGTGGGGCCGCGCAGCAGCACCCGGTTGCCGGGGACGACGCCCAGGCCGCCGGTCAGCAGGTGCGCGATCCGGTCGACGCGGGCCCGCAGCTCGCCGTAGGTCCAGGTGCCGTGCGGGGTGCGGAAGGCCGGGCGGTCGTCGGGCGGGCCGTGCAGCAGCTCGGCGGCGCAGTTCAGCCGGTCCGGGTAGCGCAGCTCCGGCAGGTCGAGGCGCAGCTCGGGCCACTGCTCGGGCGGGGGCAGGTGGTCGCGCGCGAAGGTGTCGACGTGGGCGGAGTCGTGCATGTCCGTGCGCCCCCTTGCCGGTCCGGCGTCGTGGTGGGCTCGCCCGTCGAGCGTATCGCGTCGGTGACGGCAGTCAACGGGGCGCGATAAGGTCGGAGGAGTGCACGGGAGAGGGGACCGGCGATGCCCGCATTCTCGCTCGAACCGGAACGGACCGCCTGGTGCGCCGAGCTGCGCGCCCTGGCCGCCGACCGGCTGCGCCCGCTCGCCGGGGAGGGCGAGCCCGGCCGGGTCAACCGGCCCCTCGTCGCCGAACTCGGCCGACTCGGCCTGCTCGCCCGGCTGTTCACCTCCGGCGCCCTCGACCTGTGCCTGATGCGCGAGTCCCTGGCCCGGGTCTGCACCGAGTCGGAGACCGCCCTCGCCCTCCAGGGCCTCGGCGCGCACCCGGTGCACGCCCACGGCACCCCCGCCCAGCGGCAGCGCTGGCTGCCCGCGGTGAGCGAGGGCCGCGCGGTCGCCGCCTTCGCGCTCAGCGAGCCCGGCGCCGGCTCGGACGCGGCGGCCCTGACCCTGACGGCCGCGCCCGACGGGTCCGGCGGCTGGCGGCTGACCGGCGAGAAGACCTGGATCTCCAACGCCCCGGAGGCCGACGTCGTCACCGTCTTCGCCCGGACCACACCCGGCGCGGGCGCCCGGGGCGTCACCGCCTTCCTCGTCCCCGCCGGCCGGCCCGGCCTGACCGGCACCCCCCTCGACATGCTCTCCCCGCACCCCATCGGCACCCTCGCCTTCGACGCCGTCCCGGTCACCCCGGACGACGTCCTCGGCGAGGTCGACGCCGGTTTCCGGGTCGCGATGGGCACGCTCAACCTGTTCCGGCCCAGCGTCGGCGCCTTCGCGGTCGGCATGGCCCAGGCGGCCCTGGACGCCACCGTGGAGTGGACCGCGCGCCGCGACGCCTTCGGCGGCAAGCTCAAGGACCTCCAGGGCGTCGCCCACCAGGTCGCCGAGATGGCCCTGCGCACGGAAGCGGCCCGCCTGATGGTGTACGCGGCGGCCACGGCGTACGACAGCAGCGCCCCGGACGTCCCCGGGCGCGCCGCGATGGCCAAACTGCTCGCCACCGAGACCGCGCAGTACGTCGTCGACACCGCCGTCCAGCTGCACGGCGCCCGCGCCCTGCAGCGCGGCCACCTGCTGGAGCACCTGTATCGGGAGGTGCGCGCACCCCGCATCTACGAAGGGGCGAGCGAGGTCCAGCGGGGCATCGTCGCCAAGGAGTTGTACCGGTCCCGCGAGGAGGGCGGCGCATGAGCGTGCAGCGGGTCAACCCGCCGGAGCTGTCCCCGCCGGCCGGCTTCTCCCACGCCGTGGTGGCGACCGGCTCCCGGGTGGTGTTCCTCGCCGGGCAGACCGCGCTCGACGGCGAGGGCCGGGTCGTCGGGGCCACGCTGCCCGAGCAGTTCGGGCGGGCGCTGGCCAACCTGCTGACCGCGCTCGCCGCCGCGGGCGGCACACCGGCCGACCTCGCCCGGGTGACGGTGTACGTCACCGACGTCGCCGCCTACCGCGCCCACGCCGCCGAACTGGGCGGCATCTGGCGCGCGTCGGCCGGGCGCGACTACCCGGCGATGGCCGTGGTCGGGATCGTCCGGCTGTGGGACGAGCAGGCGCTGGTGGAGCTGGACGGCTTCGCGGTCCTCCCTGACTGAGCCGGGCGCGCCTGGCAGGTCGTCAGGCAGCGGTCGCGAGGGCGTCCACCGGGAGCCGGTGCGGGGCGAGCACACGGCCGTCCGGGAGCACCGCGCCGGAGTCGTCGAAGACGATCGTGCCGTCGCACAGCAGGTCCCAGCCCTGCTCGGGGTGCGCGGCGACGACGTGCGCGGCCCGGCTGTCGGCCGGCTGTCCGGTGGTCTGCGTCGGGTTCGGGTGGGAGCACATGGCGCACCTCCGCGTCGAGGGAGTGGGACCGGCCGTGCGGCCCGTCCCGCCTGGACCGACGATGCGCCCGCCGGGACCCGCCCCGCCAGGGGGTGCCGCGAAGCGTGACAGCACCCGGACATCCCCACGACCGTTCGCCGACGCACGTCGCGGACCCGCCACCGAAGGGGTGACGATCACGGCGGTCTGCGCGACCGCCCGGTAACCAGTGGAAGACCTCACTCACCGCACCACCCCGCCCCACCCCCAGGAGGTCATCCGTGTCCCTGCGTCCCCTGCGTCCCCTGCGTGCCCTGCGTCATCTGCGTCCCGTGCTCGGCGCGGCCGCCGGCGCCGCCCTGCTGCTCACGGCCGTCTCCCCCGCCGTCACGGCCTCGGCCGGCGTCCTGGAGTCGGTCACCGTCGACGCGGTCGGCCGGATCGCCCCGGACGGCACCGTCACCCTCTCCGGCACCTACCGCTGCCTCGGCAGCAGCGGCCCCGTCTTCGTCAGCTCCTCCGTCAGCCAGGACGCCGCCCCGCGGACCCGCTACGGCATCGGCGGCACCCGCGCGGTGTGCGACGGCGCCGAGCACACCTGGCAGAACACCGGACGGCCGTCCGACACGATCACCGCGGCCGGTACGAGCAGCCCCCTGAAGGCGGGCGCGGCCCACGTCGAGGCCACGCTGATGGAGCTGCGCCCCCACGGCATCGTGCCGCTGCCCCACATGCACGCGACGCAGCAGCAGGACGTCCTGCTGAGCGCCGTCTGAGCGACGGCCGGCCGGGCCGGGCCCTCGACGGGCCCCGGACCCGGCCGGGGCCGGCTCGCCGCGCCGCCCACCCTCGCGTGAGGCCCGCTCCACCGGCCCCCGCCCGAGGCCCGTCACGCCTCCCTCACGGTCACTCGGTGCTGCACACCGTCCGCGGAGCCGCCCCGCCGCCGGCGGTGTGCGCGGACCGCGCGTCCTGCACCCGCTGCACGTCCTGGAGGAGACCCGCGATGCCCGGGTCCTGACCGGCGGCGACCCGGGCGAGGGTCAGCAGCACCGCCTCGTAGAAGGCGTCCCGTACGGCAGGTGCCATGACGTCCGAGGCGTCCAGGCAGCGGGGGCCCGCACCGAGCCGTCGCGCGATCCCGCGGGCGACCGGGCCGCCCTCGACCGTGACCCGGCGGTTCGCCGAGAAGACCCCCGCCCCCGCCAGTTCGGCCCACCTGCGCTGCCCCTGGGCGGAGGCCAGCCGGCGGATCAGCGCCCGGGCCCGGGGACTGTCGCCGAACAGGGCCGCGAAGTCGCCGGTGACCTCGTGGGCCCGCACCGGGCCGCCCCCGGGCAGCAGCGGAGCGGAGTCCGTCATGCGCGCGCGGTCGGCCTCGTCGCCGTAGAACGAGGGCGCGAAGGAGCCCTGGTGCTCGAGGGTGCACCCACCCCAGGCGTCGAACAGCAGCCCGTTGCCGTCCGGGTCGCCGCGGTGGTCGGTCAGCAGGGCGTGCGCCGCCGCGGCCCTGTCCTGCCGGAGCAGCCCGGCCCACGCGTCCCAGGCCGCGCGCACCGGCGCACTCCGCCACCAGCGCGTGCCGCCGGTGCCCCGCGCCCACTGCTCGTAGACGTGCGGGCCGGCCCGCTGGAGCACGAGGTCCTCGATCCAGTCGGTGCCGGGCCAGCCCGAGGCGCCGTCGTCGCCCATGCCGAGGCACCAGCTGCGCAGGGGAGCCGGCCCCCGGGCCGGTGCCGCGCCCTGCCGGTACCAGACGACGCTCTTCAGGTCCGCCTTGACCGGGACCCAGTACAGGTGGTCCGAGGGCGAGGCGGCCGACATCCAGGGCGCGCCGTACTCCCGCGGGTCGTAGAGGTCGTCCAGCGGCTCCAGCAGGTGCTGGTCGGCGTACTCGGCGAGTTCACCGATGCCCGGCATGATCACGATGTCCGGCGGCTCGCCCGCCTGCACCTTGGCCAGCAGCACCTCCCGCTGGGCGGCGGTGCCCTGGTAGCGGAACGGGATGCCGAAGCCGCGCAGCAGGGTCTCGAACCGGTCCGCCTGCCCGGCCGTCCACGTCCCGAGGACGGTCACCGGCTCCTCCCGGTCGTGCCGCGCCCACAGCGCCACCGTGGAACCGGCGGTGACCAGCAGCATCACCAGGGCGAGGACCAGTACCTTGAACCGCCGGGTCACAACCGCCTCCAGTAGTCCTTGTCGAGCCGCAGGCCCAGCCCCAGCGCGGGCAGCGCGACGGCCAGCAGGCTGCCGGCGAAGGTGGCCCGGTACACCCGGTCGGCCCAGGCGCCGTCGTCCGTGCTCTCCCGGACGTCCTCCGACCGCTCCGTGACGTGCGTCTGCGCATCGGCCGGTTCGGGGCCGCTGCGCCGGGACACCTCGGTGATCTGCCGCAACTCCCCGACCGCCCGGGTGAGTCCGCCCTCGGTCGCGGACACCGTCATCAGCGGCACCACCGCGAGCAGCACGGTGAGCGCGAACGCCGCGAGCAGGTACGCGTTCCAGTCCCGGCCGCAGCGGTCGCGCAGCACGAACAGCGCGGAGAGCAGCGTCAACGCCAGTGCGGCCAGCGCGCATTCGGCGAGCCACCATACGCCGCGCTGCACCCCGCCCATGGCCGCCGTGGCCTCCGCGTGCCGCAACTGCACCCGCTGCAGGGCGTCCAGGCGGGGCACGAGCCCCACGCCCTCGCGGGTGAGCAGGGAGTGGGCCTCCTCGAGCTTCTGCTCCCGCATGAGCGGCTGGTCGCGGTAGAGGGAGGCGCCGAGGGTGAGCGAGTCGGTGTAGGTGGCGAGCAGGCCCTTGACGGTGCCGAGGTCCTGGTCCGTGCGGTCGGCGATCCGGGACAGACCCTGGTCGGCCGCCGAGAGCTGGGACCGGTAGGTCTCGCCCGAGCCCGCGACCCCGATAAGGCCCCCCGCCACCAGGGCGTGCACCTCCTGGTCGGCGCGCAGCGCCGCGAGCCGGGTGGCGGCCAGTCCCTGCACGGCCGGCGCCTCACGGGCCGCGAGCGCGTCGGCGTTGTGCTGGACCTGCCGGCACGACAGGAACAGGGCGCTCGACGCCACGGCCGCGAGCAGCACCAGCACCAGCAGGTGCACCTCCAGCAGCCGCCGGGTCCGCCAGGGGCGCAGGAAGTCGCGCCAGAGGGCGGCGGGGGAGTACGGGTGCCGGCGCACGAGTGTGGCGGGGGAGCGCCGGACCGGGCAGGCGGGGCGTCCAAGGGGGGTGCGATTCCCGCCGCGCCCGCCCCGCTCCAGCCCCCGCTCCCGCTCCCGCCCGGTGGCCGTCACCGTAGGGCCCTCCCGCACGCGATGCAGTAGCGCGCCTCGCTCCCGGCCGGGGTGCCGCAGGCGCCGCAGTGCGGGCCCGGCCGGGCACCGGCGGTGTCGGGCAGGGGCGCGCCGGGACGGGACCCGGCGCGCAGGATCATCGGGCCGAGGGTGCCGGCGTCGACGGCGCGCGCCCGCACCCGCCCCGCGGACGCGTCCTCGATGTCGGCGACCGCGCGGATCTCGTCCAGCACCCAGTCCGTGCCGAACCGGGCCGCCAGCCGGGCGGCCTGCCCCAGGCAGTCCTCGGCGGTGGACGGCCGGTGGTCGCGCAGGGCGGCGAGGCCGCGGCGCAGGGCACCGCGCATCCGGGCGGTGGCGTTGAGCTCGCGCACGCTGTCGGCGCCCGCCGGGACGTGGGGCGGGGACTGCCCGGGCAGGTGCCAGCGGGCGGTGACCGCCGCGTGGAAGTCGCCGATGGAGACCAGGGCGAACAGCAGCTCGGTCTCCAGCGGGTCGGCGCCGGAGTCGGCGACCAGGGTGAGCAGGTAGTCCCGCCGGCCCTGCTCCCACTGGTAGGTCGGGAAGCTCCAGCGGTGCGGCCGGCCGGGCTGGGGCAGACCGCCCAGGCGGTGCGGCCGGGGCGCCTTCTCACTGAGCGAGACCTGGCGCACGCACGGCCGCACGGTCACGTCGATCGGCAGCCGGGGCGTGTGCACCCGGCGCAGGCGCCCGATGGCGTCGGTGATCGCCCGGCCGAGTCCGTCGTCCACGAACTCGGCCGTCCCGTGCAGCCGTTCGGCGAGGGCCAGCAGCGGGTCGGGGGACCAGTCCGTCCCCACGGCGAACACGTCACAGGTGAACTCACCCGCACATTCGTCCAGTTGCTCTTCGAGGCGGCTCTCTCCGGCGGCGCTGCTGCCGTCGGTGATCAGCACCAGGTGCCGTACGGAGGCCGGCCGGCCGGCGAGCAGGGCGTGCGCCCGGGCCACCCAGGCGGCGTACCCGGCGGGGCGCGGCCCGTCCCGGTGCAGCGGCAGCGACCCCGTGACGAAGGCCGCGCGGCGCCGCTCGTCCTGGTCGGCGACCGCCCACTCCTCACCGCCGCGCGGATAGCACCGGACCGGCTCGGGTCCGCCGCCCAGCACGGCGAAGGAGATGCGGTCGGGCAGGGCGCGCAGCGCCGCGGGCAGGGCGTGCCGCACGGCCGCCCGGTTGGCCTCGGCGACGTCCACCGCGAGGACCACGGCGAGCTGGACCGCGGGCAGGTCGGTGGGGGCGCCGTCGGCGGACACGTCGACCCGCAGGTGCGCCTCGATCTTCGCGCTGCGGTGCGGGCGCAGGTCGCGGGCGAGGTCGACGTGGAGTCGGATGCCCGGCTGCGGCGGCCGGGTGAGGCTGCTCATGTCGTACGTCACCGCTCCTTCGCGCCGTCGTCCGGTCGGTCGTCGTCCGTTCCCCGTCGCCGTGCCCCGAGGGGGCCGCGGCAGTCGCCGCGCCGTACGGTCAGAACACGGTCTGGGGCCGTACGGCGTGCATGAGGTCCACCAAGTGGTCGTGCGCGGCGGGCTCTTCCTGGTGGTGGGCCGCCAACCGCGCGTACAGCGACTCCAGTTGTTCGCGCAACGCCCGCTCCGGCGCGCTCAGCCGGCGCAGGGCGCGGGCGTCGAGCCGGCCGCGCCCACCGCCCGGGCCCACGGAGCGGGGACGGTCGCCGAGGTGGTGCACCGCGTCCAGTTTCCACTCGTGGAACTCGGTGCGCAGGCGCAGCGCCTCGTCCTCGGACAGGCTCGGCTCCACGGCGCCCGGTCTGCGCCCCACCAGGCCGGCCAGCTCGGTCAGCGCCGCGTCGACCTCGGCGGGTACGGGCAGCGGGTCGCCGTCGCTGGGCAGCCGGGCGGCGCGGATGCGCAGGGCGGCGATCCGCGCGACGGTGTGGTCCAGCGTGCCCTGCCGGACCCGGCCGAGCACGTCGACGGCCGCCCCGCGGTCACGCGCGCGGAGCGCGAGCCTGGCCAGGCCCAGGGCGGCGCCGCCGTGCGCCGGATTGCGCGCGAACACCGCCTCGTACAGCTCCCGGGCGGTGGGCCCGGCCGCGTCGTCGCCGAGCCGCTCCGCGCAGTAGGCCAGGGCCAGCTTGGGCGCGTACTCGCCGGGGAGTTCGAGGTGGACCCGGGTGAAGTGGGCCTTGGCGTCGGCGACCGGGCGGGGGTCGCCGTCGAGGCCGGCGGCGCGCAGCGCGAGGAGAGCGCGGTGCCACTCCAGCCGCCACCGGCGCACGGCGGACGGCCCGGGGACGGAGTCCGCCGTGTCGAGTTCCTCCTGGGCGCGGTGCAGGTCCTGCCGGGTGTCGCGCCCCAGCAGGACGCGCACGTTGTGCAGGCAGATCTCCACCGACCGCGGCTTCTCGTCCTCCTGCCGCAGGAGCCGGCCGGGGTCGTAGCCGCTGCTCACCTCGAACCGCGCGGCCTGCGGGTCGCCCGGGTACGGCCTCGGCACCGGCAGACAGGCGGCGATCTCGGTGGGGGTGGGGGCGCCGGGGTCCAGGGCCGGCGCCACGGGCGGTTCGTACCGGTCGCGGCGGGGCCGCCGCAGCCAGTGCTCGATGCCCGGCACCGTGCCGAGCCGGGCGCCGAGCAACCGGGTGGACGGCCGGAAGTAGTCGGAGGGCTCGGGCGGGTCGCTCTTGCCGCGCAGCGCCCGGATCTCCCGCAGGGCGCCGCGCAGTTGGCCGAGCATCTCCCGGGCGTCGGTGAAGCGGCGGCCGGGGTCGGTCCGTACGGCGCGGTCCACGACCCGCTCGAAGGAGGCGGCGCCCAGCCCGGGGACCTCGGTGACGGCCCAGCGGGCGAGTTCGCGCAGGGTGACGCCGACGGTGTGCAGGTCGTGGGCGACGGTGGGCACGGCCGTCGTGCCGGTCTCGGGCGCCATGTAGTCGGGCGTCACGTGCGCGGGCGGCTGGGTCTGGCCCTGCTCGCGCATGCCGCCGAGGTCGATGACCTTGACGCCGTCCCGGTGGTGCACGACGTTGGACGGCTTCATGTCCCCGTAGACGAAGACCCGTTCGCCGTCGGCGTGCAGGTGGACGAACGCTTCGAGGATCTGGCAGCCGTACGTCGCGACGTGCTCGATGTCGAGGACGGCCTCGCCGCGCCGGACCTCCTCCACGACCGCCGCGAGGGTGCCGTCGCCGACGTCGTCCATGACGATGTACCCGCCGGTGACCTGGCCGCTGTCGTCGCCGCGGGCGACGAAGTCGCGTATCTGGACGATGCGGGGGTGACGGATGGCGACGAGGTTGCGGCGCTCCACGTCGGCGAGCCGCACGCCGTCGTGCTCGTACCGGTTGAGCAGCCCCTTCACGGCGACGACGTCCCCGAGGTGGGTGTCCTCGGCGAGGTAGACCCAGCCCTGGCCGCCGTGCGCGATGGGTCCCATGATCCGGTACTGGTCGCGCAGTAGGTCCCCCTCGGCGAGCTCGGGCCGGTACGAGTAGCGCTCGCCGCAGGCCGGGCAGAAGCCCCTGCTCGGCACCGGGCCCTCGGTGTAGGGCGGGGCGAAGGTGATGCCGCAGTCGGCGGACGAGCAGCTCATGCGGACGCGCAGCGGTGCCTCGGGACGGACGAGGCGTTCCGCGGCGGGACGCGGCTCCCGCTCGGGCAGCGCGAGCAGGGCGCGCGGGCCGTGCTCCCGCGGGTCGGCGGGCAGGGCGGGCAGCCCGGGCCCGTCCTGCGCGCGGCCGCACACCGCGCAGTGGCCGCTGGCCAGCACGGTCCCGCCGCAGGGTGCCCCGCTGAAGCGGCGGTGCGGACAGGTCGTCATCCTGGCGTGCCCCTTCCTGCCGTCGGCCCCCACCTGTTGCGTGGTCCGCACGGTCGTCCTCCTCCCCGGCCGGGCGGTGCGGGGGCGCCGGCGCCGTGGCGGACGGCGGAGCGCCGGCTCGGCGGCATCAACGGCCCCCGTGGCGGGCGAGGTCGGCGCGCAGCGCCCTGATCAGGGCGCGCAGCCGGGCGAGTTGCCGGTGCGGGTCCCGCTCCTCGTCGATGCGCCGGCGGGTGACCCGGTGCCGCTCGGCGGTCTCGGCCACCGGGCCCAACGAGGCGCTGTCGACGACGTCGAGGCGGACCGACCGGCTCAGCTCCACGCGCTGGAGACGGTCGAGCAGCGCGTCCGCCTGGCGCAGGAGCGCGGGCCGCAGGAGCCGGTCGCAGGCCTCGTCCCAGCCCGGCCCGCCCTCCCGGCGGAAGACGAGCAGCAGCCGGAAACCGACGGTCCGCAGCCGCTCCAGCACGTCGATCAGGGTGCCCGGCCGCGGCTCCTCGTCGAGGCCGTCGACGAGGAGGGTGACGGGATGGGCGGGCGGGTGACCGGCTGCCGGGGCGGGCCCAGCGGGTGCGTGACCGGCCGCCGGAGCGGTCCGACCGGCTGGGTGCGGGCGACCGGCCGCCGGAGCGGCCCGACCGGCTGGGTGCGGGCGACCGGCCGCCGGAGCGGCCCGACCGGCTGGGTGCGTGTGACCGCCCGCCGGAGCGGGCCGGGGCCCGGCGCCGCGCAGCCAGTCGTAGTACGCCAGGTACGCGCCGGCCGGGAAGGCGATCCGGCCCAGGGCGTGGTCGATGAGGTCCGGTGTGCGGGCGCCGCCGCGGTGGACGACGTCGGCCCGGTGCGTCAGGTGGCGCAGCGAGCGCTCCTTGCCGCCGCCCGGGGGCACCACGGTGATCTTCACCGGGTCCTCGTCCGGGTGGTCGAACCACCGGGTCACCCGTGCCTCGAAGCCCCGGTCCCAGGCCTCGGGCGCGCTCAACTCCGCGACGTGCGGCGACAGTCGGGCGATGCGGTCGACGGGGATCAGGTAGGAGAAGGCGAGCCGGTTGTCCTCGGGGAGGAAGGCGCCGAGGTCACCGCGCCAGCTGACGACGAGCCCGACGACCCGGACCGGCCGGTCCTCCCGCGGCCGGGTGCACACGGCGGCGCCGCTGAAGCCCTCGCGCACCACGTCCGCCCTGGTGACGGCGTCGAGCTGCACCAACTCACCGCTGGCGCCGCCGATGCGCCCCCACAGGCTCATCCCGTCGTCGAAGCCGTCCGCGTAGCCGGTCGCGTACACCTCCATGCCGCCCCACACCCCGGGATCCAGCGGGGCGGGGCGCGCCTGGGGCCGCGGGCTCTCCAGCCGCAGTACGGCGACGTCCTCACCGTCGTCCCGTTCCGGCAGCCAGCCGCCCGCCATGACGCGTGCGCGGACCGGAGGGAGCGTGCTGTTCTCGGCGAACTCCACCCACAGGACGGCGTCCGGGCGACCCACCACGTGCGCACAGGTCAGCGCCGTGCACTGGTCGACGAGCACACCGGCACCGCAGACCGGACCGTGCGCGTCCTCGCGCCGCAGCCGGAGCCTCCAGTCCGCACGTAACTCCCCCATGTCATCTCACACTACGGGCACAGCGGGGTGCGTCCCTAGAGTCGGGAGCGGGCTGCTTCGAGTGGCCGAAGTGGCCCGGGCGGCGCGGCGACACCAGGAAGGCCGCCCGGGAGGCGGTGGCGTGTCGACCACCTCCCGGACGGCCCGCGGGGCCCGGATCGGCGTGGGGGGACCGACCCGGAACTCAGGTGAAGTTGACGTCGCTGCAGAGGAAGTACGTCTGGTCCATGTGCGAGGCCTGCCAGATCGTGTAGACGACGTGGCGGCCGCTCAGGCCGGAGGTGCTCACGTCGATCAGGTAGTTCTGGCTGGGGGCGTAGCGGCCGGTGCGGGTGACCAGTTGGAGGTCCTTCCAGGTCAGTGGCTGGGTGGCGGGGTCGAAGCCCTGCCGGGTGACGTAGACCAGGAAGTAGTCGGCGCCGTGGCTGGCCTGGTCGTAGAGGTGGATGGTGAAGTTGCGGGCGACGTCCGTGGTCTTCCAGGGACCCACGGCGTCCAGCGCGTTGTACCGGCCGCTCTCGGTCCGGCCGCCGCTGCACAACTGGCCGTCGGGCACGACCGCCTGGAAGTTGCCGGCGGAACCGTTGCGGTACAGGCCGTTCCAGTTCCACATGGCGTTGGGGTTGGCCTGCCAGGCCTGCCAGCACATGGGGTCCTGCTGCTGCATCGCCGGGTTCTGGAAGTCGTTGCCCCAGCGCAGCCAGCAGCCGTAGTTGCGGGACGCGGGATCGACGACGGAACCGTGGGCGGACGCGGTACCGCTCCACGGGATCATGCAGAGCAGCGCGGCGAGGAGCCCGCTGAGCAGCAGACTCAGCCTTGGCCGGGCGAGCCGCGCCGGGGCGAGGGCGCGGGAGATGGCGCGAGCATGACAGCGGGGGATGCGCATGGTCTCCTTCTTTCCGCGATCGGGGGATGGGGGGCCCGGCAAATGGGAGCGCTCCCATCGGCGAGCCACTGTCCGCCAATGTGCGCCTCCCGCCACGGCGCCGCAACACGGAATTGCGCCAGTTCCGGTTCTGCGGCGGCGAAGCCGGGGTCCTGCCCTTCGTGGCACCCCACCGTTCGGCACGGGGGCAGCGGCCGGCCGCGTTGTCGGAGGCACCTTCTACAGTGCGGCCATGACTCTTGCGCTGCCTGAGGGGTTGCCTCCCGGCCGGTGCCTGCCCTGCGGCCCGGTGCAGGTGTGGGCCTCCGACGAGTTCCCCGACGACATCGAGGAGTTGTGGCTTCGCCTGCTCGGGGAGCAGGACACGACCGGACTGGTTCCGCTCCTGTGGCCGGGTACTCCCAAGGGGCCGTCGCCCCTGCAACGGGTTGACGCCACGTCCTTGGAGGACGTACTCGCGGCGGGCTTCGCCGAGTACCGGCGGAGCCGCCTGCCACTCTGGACCGGCCCGACGCCGGCCGCGCTTCCCGAAGGAGTCGAGCCCTGGCCGCACGACCCCGGGCCGCCCTTCGACCGGTGGCCGGGTCTGGCACAGCCGATGCCCGTGACGTCCGCTGACCCGACGCCCCAGGAAGCTTCGGCACGGACGCTCGCCCGGCTCATCGACGAGGGCTGGTTCGGGCTGGACGGGTGCCGCCTGTTGCTCGTCCCCGCCGCGCGCAGCAGCGACGCCGTGGCGTTGCTCGGCTTGGACATGGATGCACCACTGCCCTTGGTCTGCGCCCTGTTGCGGAGCTGGGAGGAACGGTACGGCGCTCGGGCGATGGGAGTGATCGGACGCGAGCTGCACGTCTCAGTGGCACGTCCGCCGGTCGAAGCGTCGCAGACGGAGCTGCTCGCCCTGGAGCACGTGCTGTCGACCGCGGACAACATCGTCGATGACCCGCCCACACCGTTCCCCGAGTACGCGGCGCGCCTCGCAGGGCGGACCCACTGGTGGTTCTGGTGGGACTAGGGTGCACAGCGTAGTGGCCATTCGATGATGGACCCTAGTCCCGGATTCCCAGGTCCTCCCTCATCAGGGTCCGCATCGCCACCAGCCGGGGCTCCGCCTGCCTCACCTCGACGAGCAGGCGCTCCGCACTCTCGCCGTCCCGCGCGAGGCCGCGGTCGATGCGCTTGGCCGCCGCGTCGACCTCGGCGAGCACCTTGTTGAGTTCTCGCGAGGCCTCCATGATCCGCAAGGGGACGATCATCTGGGCCGCCGCGTAGCGATCGCGGTACTCCCTGCGGGAATCCTCAAGACGGGTGCGGTCCTCCTCGGCATAGACGCCGTCCCGAATGCGGTGCAGGGCGTCCTTGAGGAGCGTGTGGAACTGCTCGGAGGCACGGTTCACGGCCGTGTACGCCTCTCGCCGTTCCTCGAAGGACCGTCTCCGGTCAGCGAGTTCGGCCTCCGCGGCGCGTTCGCGGGCGTTGAAGCGTTGCGGAAGTACCGCGCCGAGCAGCGCGCCACCGAGGCCGGCCGCCGCAGTGATCGCGGTCGCTATCGCGTCTGACATGCCCGGACCCTATGCCACCCGCACCGTTCCTTGAGTGAACGCGGGGACTCACGCTTGACGTTCGAACGTCCGTCACGCCTCGCCGAGGAACCCGGCCCACGCCTCACGTGACACGCGGATGACGGGCCCGGCGGCGGTCTTGGAGTCCCGGACGTGCACGACTGTCATGTCGGCCGCGACCTCGACGCACTGGCCGCCCTCGGCTCCGCTGTAGCTGCTCTTGAACCAGGCGAGGTCGGAGGCTTCGGCTGAGGACTCGGGGCTCTTCATAGCGATCTCAGCAACCTTTCCACGAAGTCGAGCGACTCTCGCGAGGGGAGAGCCTGCGATCGGATGATCCCATAGCGGGCGGCGGCGAGGGTCGTCTGCTCCGGCTCGGTTTGAAGGGCGCTCGTTCCTTGGACTTCGGTGTAGACGAACCTCATTCCGTCCTTGCGTGTGATGACCGTGAACGCACCGTCCACGCCGGCGTTGTACTCGCGATCCGTTGGCATGACTTGCAGCTCGACGTTCTGCTTCTCGCCGATCAGAAGCAGATGTTCCAACTGACCCCTATGCACGGCCTTCCCTCCCCAAGGGTGTCGCAGAGCCGCTTCTTCGATCACGAAGCTCAGGAGCGGCGCGGGCCAGCGGTCGAAGATGTCCTGCCGGGCCAACCGGGCCGCCACGCGCTGCTCGACGGTTTCCTGGTCCAGGACCGGGCGCCGCATGTGGAGCACCGCCCGCGTGTAGTCCTCGGTCTGCAGCAGACCGTTGAGTACGTGGGTGTCGTAAGCGAGCAGCTCCAGAGCCTCCTTCTCCAGGGTCGCCATCCCCTGGAAGAACACCGGATACTGAGCCCGTTCCACCTGCTCCTTCCACACGGTCAGCAACCCGCCCGCATCCAGGACCTCGTCCGCCCGCTCGATGGTCCGGGGCGACGGGATCCGCCGCCCCTGCTCGTACGACGCGACCGTGGACGCCGAGTAGCCGATCCGCCGCCCGAACTCCTCGCGCTCCAGGCCCGCCCGCACCCGCAACGTCTTCAAGGTCTGCCCGAACGCGATGACCACGGCCTGGCCGGACGTGTCCGCCGCCTGCCCCGCATCGTCCGCCACCACGGTCCCGGCCCCCTCATCCGCACCCTCGGTCATCACCACCGCCTCCCTGGCCCAACGCCGCCCCGGCGGCCTCGTCACGCCGCGTGCCGCGTACCCGCACCGCCTCGACGCGTACAACGGCCCGCGTCGGTGCGTCACCACTGGTGACGCTACGCGACCGCGGACACCGTTGTCGGCATGACGAGCCAACTCCCCAGCCCCGTCAGCGCCCATCAACCCGGTCGCTGCGACGACGACTTGGACCGGACCTTCGAGATGCGCTTCACCTCCACCCCGCGCGGTGCCCGTCTCGCCCGCCGACTGGCCGCGCACCGGCTGGACACCTGGGGCATCCCGTACGGCACCGGCCGGCACGAGGAGATCGTGCTGGTCCTCGGCGAGCTGACCGCCAACGCCGTACGACACGGCCACGTCCCCGGTCGGGACTTCCACCTGCTGCTGCACATGAGCGCACCCACCCGCACGGTCAGGGTCGAGGTCACCGACACCCGCCCCGAGCGCACGCCACCCCGACCGGAAGTGCTGCGCGTCCCCGGCTGCGAGGACACCGGCGGCCGAGGGCTGGTCCTGGTCGGGGCGTTGGCCACCCGGTGGGGCTGGTACCCCCGCCCAGAAGGCCCCGGCAAGACCGTCTGGGCGGAATGCGTGGGCGTCGTGCTGGACGCGGGAGACCGGCCCGCCGGTTCCGAAGCGGTGACGTAGGTGCCGTGCCGGGCCGGCGGTGTTGGGCAGGCCACGGCCCGCCGGCGGTGGCGAAGGCCTGTGCCGGCGGGCCGCGGAACAGCGCGTCAGAGGTGTCGTGCCACCTCTCCCGGACCCCTCAGATGTCCCGGAAGATCTCGATCTGCGCCCCGATCGAGTTCAGGCGCTCGGCGAGGTCCTCGTAACCGCGGTTGATGACGTAGACGTTGCGCAGCACCGACGTGCCCTCCGCCGCCATCATCGCGAGCAGGACGACCACCGCGGGGCGCAGGGCCGGCGGGCACATCATCTCGGCGGCGCGCCAGCGGGTCGGGCCCTCGACCAGCACCCGGTGCGGGTCGAGGAGTTGGAGCCGGCCGCCGAGGCGGTTGAGGTCGGTCAGGTAGATCGCGCGGTTGTCGTAGACCCAGTCGTGGATGAGGGTCTGGCCCTGCGCCGTGGCCGCGATGGCCGCGAAGAAGGGGACGTTGTCGATGTTCAGGCCGGGGAAGGGCATCGGGTGGATCTTGTCGATCGGCGCCTCCAGCTTGGAGGGGCGGACCGTCAGGTCGACCAGGCGGGTACGGCCGTTGTCGGCGACGTACTCGGGGGTGCGGTCGTGGTCGAGGCCCATCTCCTCCAGCACCGCGAGCTCGATCTCCAGGAACTCGATCGGCACCCGGCGCACCGTCAGCTCCGACTCGGTCACGACCGCGGCGGCCACCAGGCTCATCGCCTCGACCGGGTCCTCGGAGGGGGAGTAGTCGACGTCGACGTCGATGTGCGGCACGCCGTGCACGGTGAGCGTGGTCGTGCCGATGCCCTCGACCTTGACGCCCAGCGCCTCCAGGAAGAAGCACAGGTCCTGGACCATGTAGTTGGAGGAGGCGTTGCGGATGACGGTCACGCCGTCGTGGCGGGCCGCGGCGAGCAGCGCGTTCTCGGTGACGGTGTCCCCGCGCTCGGTCAGCACGATCGGGCGGTCCGGGCGGACGGAGCGGTCGACGACGGCGTGGTACTGGCCCTCGGTCGCCGCCACCTCCAGGCCGAACCGGCGCAGCGCGATCATGTGCGGTTCGATGGTCCTCGTGCCCAGGTCGCAGCCGCCGGCGTAGGGGAGCATGAAGCGCTCCATGCGGTGCAGCAGCGGGCCGAGGAACATGATGATGGACCGGGTGCGCACGGCGGCCTCGGCGTCGATGGCCGCCAGGTTCAGGTCGGCCGGCGGCGCGATCTCCAGGTCCACGCCGTCGTTGATCCAACGGGTGCGCACCCCGATGGAGTTGAGGACCTCCAGCAGGCGGTAGACCTCCTCGATGCGCGCCACCCGGCGCAGCACCGTGCGCCCGGTGTTCAGCAAGGACGCGCACAGCAGGGCCACGCAGGCGTTCTTGCTGGTCTTGACGTCGATGGCGCCGGACAGCCGGCGCCCACCGACCACGCGCAGGTGCATCGGACCGGCGTAGCCCAGTGAGACGATCTCGCTGTCGAGGGCCTCACCGATTCGGGCGATCATCTCAAGGCTGATGTTCTGGTTGCCGCGCTCGATGCGGTTGACGGCGCTCTGGCTGGTGCCGAGCGCCTCGGCGAGCTGCGTCTGCGTCCAGCCCCGGTGCTGACGGGCGTCACGGATGAGCTTGCCGATGCGTACGAGGTAATCGTCTGACATGAGGTTGAGGCTATCTCAGATATGAGATGGCGCCTCTTGGGGGGTCCGTTCGGGTGACGGGATGTCAGTGCCCGCCGCCCTTGTGCGTCTTCCGCCACCCGAAAGGTCCGGGCAAATCCATCGATGTCGTACGACGTCCGGTGCTGCTGTGGGTGTGCCGGGGCCCGTTCTTGCCGCCGGTGGTGATGGACCACGAGCGCTTGTTGATGTTCAGGCGCACCCCGGGGAGGATCTGGAAGCTCTTGCGGAAGGTGAGGGGCATCACGCCTCCCTTTCAGTCCGGTTCGGTTCGTTGGACTGCGATTACCCCGGCTTCCCGACTTGAGACGCCCCGCCTCCCGCCCCCTCGGCTCCGCGCTGTCCGGTGCACGAACTGGCGCGTCGCAGTGCACGCGTTGGTGCCTTCGGCGTCCCGCCCTTGCCTACGGTGACGAACGACCTTTCCCGCCGCCGCGGAACGCTCCGGCGGCCTCACGTCACGACCTCAGGGGGAACCACTCATGCGTCGTCGCAGTCTCGGCATCCTCGCCGCGGCAGGTGCACTCGCCGCGTCCGTCGGGGTCTCCGCCCCGGCCTCGGCCGACGTCTCCCACCCCACCTGTCCCAGGGGGGCCTTCTGTGCCTACTCCTCGACCTTCGAGGAGGGCCGCCTGCTCCTCGCGACCCAGGGCAACTGGTCCGGCACCCTCACCAACGTCCAGTCCACCTTCAACAACGGCTACCCCGACCCCGGCGCCGACCACGTCCAGCTGGGCTACACGGCGGGCGGCGTCAGCTACTCCACCTGCATCCACTACGCCCCCGGCGGCGGCCAGTACGCACACCAGTGGAACAACATCACCATCAAGTCCGTGAGGTGGCGCGGCGAGTGCTGACGCGGCTCGCCATCAACGGCACCCACCGCCCGTCCATCACCGTCCGAGGAGCCCGGATGCGCCTGCGCAAGCGCGCGACTGTCGTCGTAGTCCTGAGCAGTGCGGTCCTCACCGCTCTCGCTCCCCTGGCCGCCCCGATGCCCTGGGAGACCAGCAGGACGCCTGCGCCCACCCATCACGTCCCGCCCCGAGCTGCCGACGGCGGCCCGGCCACCACGCTGTGCGCGCCCCCCTGCTACCAGTAGGGGCCGAGCACCCGTCCACCCACAGGGGGATCTACATGCGCATTCCCAGGGCCGCCGCCGGTGCGGCCGCCGTACTCGTGCTGGCCGGTGGGGGCGTCCTCATGGGCGCCGCCGGGGCCCAGGCCGCGCCGACGGCCTGCCACACGGTGATCAGGGTCGTTCCGGTCACCGTCGTCGTACCCCAGCAGGTGTACGAGAACGGTCACTGGGTCACCAAGTACGTCACCATGACGAGGTACGAGACGATCTCGACGGTCGTGTGCGACTAGGGCCTGTCGTTTGGATCATTCCGGCGTCGCGGGGTCCGGCACGCGCATCTGCGGCGTTGTCGTCGGTTGGCGACGCTCCGCGTCGCCGCCCTCCTCCGCCTTGCAGCTGCCCGCACCAGACCCCGCTCGGGTCGGCGACAAGGCGCCGTGGGCCGGGCCGGACTGATCCAGACGACAGGCCCTAGCACTCGTCCGGAACCACCCCCATACCCACGCCCCGCAGCAGCCAGGACCGCTGCGGGGCGTCGGCGTGAAGTTGCCTGCCGGCGCCCGGGCGCGCCCGGTCGCCGCCGTTGCGACCCGTCGGCCGGACGGCACGCAGCCGCTCATCGGCGCCCACCCCCGCCCGCGCATGACCTTCCCGCCCTCATGTACTAGAGTTATCTCGACATCGAGATATCTGCCGAGGCGCACCGCAGCCGCACGCACATCGGTCTGGCAGTAAGGGTTACCTAACTTAGCCTAACCTCAGCGCACGGGTCGAGCCGGCGTGGCGGCAGGATCGTGGTGGTACGCGCACATCAATGAAGGAGACTGTCGTGTCGGCGAACAGCTTCGACGCCCGCAGCACGCTGCAGGTGGGCGACGAGTCGTACGAGATCTTCCGGCTGGACAAGGTCGAGGGCTCCGCGCGCCTTCCCTACAGCCTGAAGGTGCTGCTGGAGAACCTGCTCCGCACCGAGGACGGCGCGAACATCACCGCCGACCACATCCGCGCCGTCGGCGGCTGGGACTCCCAGGCCCAGCCGTCCCAGGAGATCCAGTTCACGCCGGCCCGCGTGATCATGCAGGACTTCACCGGCGTGCCCTGCGTCGTGGACCTCGCCACCATGCGCGAGGCCGTCAAGGAGCTGGGCGGCGACCCGGCCAAGGTCAACCCGCTCTCCCCGGCCGAGCTGGTCATCGACCACTCCGTCATCGCCGACAAGTTCGGCACCCACGAGGCCTTCGCCCAGAACGTCGAGCTGGAGTACGGCCGCAACCGCGAGCGCTACCAGTTCCTGCGCTGGGGACAGACCGCCTTCGACGACTTCAAGGTCGTCCCGCCGGGCACCGGCATCGTCCACCAGGTCAACATCGAGCACCTGGCCCGCACGATCATGGTCCGGGGCGGCCAGGCGTACCCCGACACCCTGGTCGGCACCGACTCGCACACCACCATGGTCAACGGCCTCGGCGTCCTCGGCTGGGGCGTCGGCGGCATCGAGGCCGAGGCCGCGATGCTCGGCCAGCCGGTCTCCATGCTCATCCCGCGCGTCGTCGGCTTCAAGCTCACCGGCGAGCTGCCCACCGGCACCACCGCCACCGACCTGGTGCTCACGATCACCGAGATGCTGCGCCGGCACGGCGTGGTCGGCAAGTTCGTCGAGTTCTACGGCGAGGGCGTCGCCGCCACCTCCCTGGCCAACCGCGCCACCATCGGCAACATGTCGCCGGAGTTCGGCTCCACCGCCGCGATCTTCCCGATCGACGACGAGACCCTCAAGTACCTGCGCCTGACCGGCCGTTCCGAGCAGCAGGTCGCGCTGGTCGAGGCGTACGCCAAGGAGCAGGGCCTCTGGCTGGACCCGCAGGCCGAGCCGGACTTCTCCGAGAAGCTCGAGCTGGACCTGTCCACCGTCGTCCCGTCCATCGCCGGCCCGAAGCGCCCGCAGGACCGCATCGAACTGTCGCGCGCCGCCGAGCAGTTCGCCGCCGACGTGCTCAACTACGTCGAGGCCGGCGTGACCGGTGGCGACGACCGCAAGCCGGGCGTCCCGCAGCAGGAGAAGCCGCACGGCGTGCAGTCCCCGGTCGACGAGGCGTCCGCCGAGTCCTTCCCGGCGTCCGACGCCCCGGCCTACGGCAGCGACGACAACGGCGCCGGTGCCCCGCAGCACTCCGCCGTCGTGGCCGGCTCCGGCCCGTCCAACCCGGTGCGCGTCACGGCCCCCGACGGCTCCACCTACGAGCTGGACCACGGCGCGGTGACGGTCGCGGCCATCACCTCCTGCACCAACACCTCCAACCCGTACGTCATGGTCGCCGCCGCGCTCGTCGCGAAGAAGGCCGTGGAGAAGGGCCTGACCCGCAAGCCGTGGGTCAAGACCACCCTCGCCCCGGGTTCCAAGGTCGTCACCGACTACTTCGACAAGGCGGGCCTGACCCCGTACCTCGACAAGGTCGGCTTCAACCTCGTCGGCTACGGCTGCACCACCTGCATCGGCAACTCCGGCCCGCTGCCGGAGGAGGTCTCCAAGGCGGTCAACGACAACGACCTCGCGGTGACCTCGGTGCTCTCCGGCAACCGCAACTTCGAGGGCCGGATCAACCCCGACGTCAAGATGAACTACCTCGCCTCCCCGCCGCTGGTCGTCGCGTACGCCCTCGCCGGCTCGATGAAGGTGGACATCACCAAGGACGCCCTGGGCACCGACCAGGACGGCAACCCGGTCTTCCTGAAGGACATCTGGCCCTCCGAGGCCGAGGTCAACGACGTCGTCGCCAACGCCATCGGCGAGGACATGTTCGCCAAGTCCTACGCGGACGTCTTCGCCGGCGACGCCCAGTGGCAGGCGCTGCCCATCCCGACCGGCGACACCTTCGAGTGGGACGCGGAGTCGACCTACGTCCGCAAGCCCCCGTACTTCGAGGGCATGGGCATGGACCCGGAGCCGGTCTCCGACATCGCCGGCGCCCGCGTCCTCGCCAAGCTGGGCGACTCGGTCACGACCGACCACATCTCCCCGGCCGGCGCCATCAAGGCCGACACCCCGGCCGGCAAGTACCTCACGGAGCACGGCGTCGAGCGCCGCGACTTCAACAGCTACGGCTCCCGCCGCGGCAACCACGAGGTCATGATCCGGGGCACGTTCGCCAACATCCGCCTGCGCAACCAGATCGCGCCGGGCACCGAGGGCGGCTACACCCGCGACTTCACGCAGGACGGCGGTCCGGTCTCCTTCATCTACGACGCCTCCCGCAACTACATCGAGCAGGGCATCCCGCTGGTCGTCCTGGCCGGCAAGGAGTACGGCTCCGGCTCGTCCCGCGACTGGGCCGCCAAGGGCACCGCGCTGCTCGGCGTGAAGGCCGTCGTCGCCGAGTCCTACGAGCGCATCCACCGCTCGAACCTGATCGGCATGGGCGTGCTGCCGCTGCAGTTCCCCGAGGGCCAGTCGGCCGAGTCGCTCGGCCTGACCGGTGAGGAGACCTTCTCCATCACCGGCGTGGAGGAGCTCAACAACGGCACCACCCCGCGCACGGTGAAGGTCACCACCGACACCGGTGTGGAGTTCGACGCGGTCGTCCGCATCGACACCCCCGGTGAGGCCGACTACTACCGCAACGGCGGCATCATGCAGTACGTGCTGCGCAGCCTGATCCGCAAGTAGGCACACCGCCGGGTCCGTCGGTCGGTGGACCGGCGGACCGGCAGGCCGGTGGAGCGCCGACGGGCCCTGCCCGTGCGGCACTCGGGGCCGCGTCCCGGATGACCGGGGCGCGGCCCTTCGCCGTACCGCGGGACGCCGGTGCCTACGGCGTCCCGGGCGCGTGCCGGAGGGCATCCGTGCGCGGGTCGTTTACAAGAGCGTCGATCGGCGCTACCTTCCGCCCGGGAGGTGGGAGCGCTCCCACACGGCGGACCGGAACCCGCCGGGTCCGCTCCCGCCTCCTGCGCCCGCAAGGGACCCGGCGGCCGATGAGCCGATCGGCCACCGGGTCCGCGAGCCGGCCGACCGGACGGGGGAGTGGGTCGGCCGAGGGGATCCCCCGGAGCCGGGCGGTGCCACGGCCGGGGGAGGGGTGCGGGGACGACGTCGCGTTCCGACAACGTTGTCCGCTTGTGGTCGTGACCGACTGTATCACCCAACGATCATTCAACCCGCATATGCAGAACGTGAGTTGGCTCGCAGCGGGCACCGCGCACCCGTGCCCGCCCTGCAACGGCAGGGCGGGCACGGACTGGTGGCGTTGCTGCGGCCGGCCTACGACAGCAGCTCGACCTCCGTCAGGCGCGCCTCCCCGGCGAACACCAGCCGGTAGTGCCGGTACGCGCCCGGGTGGGCGACCGAGAAGGCCCGGGTCTGGCGGTTCCACGCGAAGGTCTCGCCGGTGCGCTGGTCGAGGTCCGTCCAGGCGTTGCCGTCCGCGGAGCCCTGGAGGGTCCAGCCGGCCGGGGCGCGGGCCGCCTCGTCGGACGTCAGGGTGTAGCGCACCGCCTCGGTGTCCCGCGCGACCGGCAGGTCGACCGTGCCCGACACGTCCTGGCCGGTCGCCGAGGTGTTGTCGAACAGGGCGCCGTCGCCCGCCAGGGCGTCCTGCCGGGGCGTCGGCACCTTGTCGTCCCGGGTGATCGACACCGGTGCCGCGTCCTTCCCGCTGCCCCAGGCCGACGGGCGCGGTCCCATGGTGAACTCCAGCACCGCTCCCTTCGCCAGCAGGTCGTGGGGCAGCGCCGTCGACGTCCAGGCACGGCCGTTGACCTTCAGGCCCTGCACGTACACGTTGCGCGTGCTGTTGCCCGGTGCCTTGACCACGAGGTCCTTGCCGTTCTCCAGGTGCACGGTCGCCTTGGTGAACAGCGGTGAGCCGACGGCGTATTCACCGCTGCCCATCACCAGCGGGTAGAAGCCGAGCGCCGAGAACAGGTACCAGGCCGACTGCTCGCCGTTGTCCTCGTCGCCGTGGTAGCCCTGGCCGATCGAGCTGCCGGTGTACAGCCGGGCCAGCACCTCGCGCACCTTGGCCTGGGTCTCCCACGGCTTGCCCGCCGCGTCGTACATGTAGGTCACGTGGTGCGCGACCTGGTTGGAGTGGCCGTACATGCCCATCCGTACGTCCCGCGCCTCCGTCATCTCGTGGATGACCCCGCCGTAGGACCCGGCGAACTCGGGGGAGGCGGTCTCGGGCGTGGCGAAGTAGGTGTCCAGCTTCTGGGCCAGCCCGTCGCGGCCGCCGTACAGGTTGGCCAGGCCCCGGGTGTCCTGCGGGGCGGTGAAGGCGTACCCCCAGCCGTTGGTCTCGGTGTAGTCGTAGCCCCACACGCGCGGGTCGTACCGGTCCGACGGCACCCGCCAGGCGCCCTTCTCGTCGCGCCCCTGGAAGAACCCGGCCCGGGAGTCGAAGAGGTGGACGTAGCCGAGGGCGCGGTCCATGAAGTAGGCCGACTCCTCGGCGTAGCGCTTCTCGCCCGTGGTCCGGTAGAGCTGCTGTCCCATCCGGGCGATGCCGTAGTCGTTGAGGTAGCCCTCCAGCGCCCAGGACAGCCCCTCATGGGTGGCGGTGCCGGTGTAGCCGAGGAACGGCGAGGTCGCCATGCCCTTGCGGCCCACGCCCGACGAGGGCGGGACCACCGTGGCGTTCTTCAGCGCCGCCTCGTACGCGGCCCGCGCGTCGAAGGGGACGCCCTTGACGTAGGCGTCGGCGAAGGCGACGTCCGAGGAGGTGCCGGTCATCAGGTCGGCGTACCCGGGGGAGGACCAGCGCGAGATCCACCCGCCGTCCCGGTACTGCTGCACGAACCCGTCGGTCAGCTCACCTGCCTGAGTGGGCGTCAGCAGTGAGTACGCCGGCCAGGCCGTGCGGTAGGTGTCCCAGAAGCCGTTGTTGACGTACACCTTGCCGTCGACGATCCTCGCCCCGGTGTGCGTCGGCGTGTCCGGGCCGGGCATCGGCGAGAACGGCGAGGCGTACCGGTACGTGGAACCGACCTTCTCGAAGCCCGAGTTGGGGTACAGGTAGAGCCGGTAGAGGCTGGAGTACAGGGTCGTCAGCTGGTCCCGCGTGGCGCCCTCGACCTCCACCTTGCCCAGCAGCCGGTCCCACTGGTCGCGCGCCCGGTCCCGCACGGTGGTGAAGTCCGTGCCCGCGGGGATCTCCTGGCGCAGGTTGTCGCGCGCCTGGTCCACGCTGATCAGCGAGGTGGCCAGCCGCAGGGAGACCGTGCGGTCGGCGCCCGCGTCGAAGCGCAGGTAGCCGGTGGCACCGCTGGACGCCCCGTCCGTCACCGGCGTGTCGAACTCGCCGTACACGAACAGCCGGGTGGCGCCCGTCGACAGCCCGGACTTCACGTCCGAGTAGCCGCTCACCACACCGGCCGCCCGGTCCAGGGTCAGCCCCGCCTGGTCGGTCACGTTGTCGAAGACCACGCTCGCGTCGTCCCCGGGGTAGGTGAAGCGCAGCATCGCGGCGTGGTCGGTCGGTGCCATCTCGGCCCGCAGCCCGTTCTCGAACCGCACCCCGTACAGGTACGGCCGGGCCGTCTCGTTCTCGTGCCGGAACGCCAGCGCCCGTGCCGCCCGGCCGGTGGGCGGGACGCCCGGCGCCGCGGACGGCATCAGCTGGAAGGTCTGCCGGTCGCCCATCCACGGGCTCGGCTCGTGGCTCGCGCTGAACGCCTGGATCTGCGGCAGGTTGTCGGCGTTGTTGGCCCGCGCGTAGTCGTACAGCCAGCTCAGCGACGACGCGTTGGTCACCGGCGTCCAGAACGTGAAGCCGTGCGGCACGGCCGTCGCCGGGAAGGTGTTGCCGCGGGAGAACGAGCCGCTGGAGTTCGTCCCCCGGGTGGTCAGCGCGTAGTCGGACAGGTGCGCCGCGGGCCGCTCGGGCGCGGCCGTCCGCAGGCTCACGTCGTCCAGCCAGCCCCGGAAGCGCGCCGGCCCGGCGGGGGAGTCGTAGCCCAGCAGGATCCGGTCGACGGTCTTGCCCGCGGCGACCGAGCCGATCCGCGCGACCACGTCGTTCCACTGGTTGACGTACAGCACCTTGGCCGTGCCCTGTCCGCGCGGCGACAGCGGGAAGCCGTGCTGGTCCGCCGCCCCGAGGTCGCTGAGGTAGGTGCCGTCGGTGAACGCCAGGTCCACGGCGACATGGGTGGCGTCGTAGTCGCGGTCGCCGTCCGCCATCGACGGGAAGACGCGGTACGCCAGTTCGGTGCGGCCGGTCACCCGCACGTTCACGTCGAAGACCTTGTCGTAGGCGTACGCCCGCCCCGGCGTCGTGTGCCGGCCCGCGTAGCGCAGCGCCCGGCGGCCGGTGAACCCGGCGCCCGCCTTGGCCGTGGGGGAGCCGCTGGGACCCCGGTCCACGACCGCCAGCATGTCCGGCGGGACCGGGCCGCTCGGGCCGCCCGTGCCCAGCCGTACGTCGGCGAGCTGGAGGATGCCCGCGCCGTGGTTCGCGGTGATCTCCAGCCGCAGGTGCCGGTACGCCACGTCCGAGGGGGTGACGGCGTACGTCCTGGTCTGGAAGCGCTCGGCGAAGTCCTCACCGGAGCGGGTGTCCAGGTCGGTCCAGTGCGTGCCGTCCTCGGAGCCCTTCAACGTCCAGGCGGCCGGGTCGCGTTCGGCGGCGTCATTGGCCGACGTCAGCGCGTAGGAGGCCAGTCGGACCGGCTGGTCCAGGTCGAACTCGACCCAGCCGGTCGCCGTGAAGGTCAGCCACTTGGTGCTGGCCTCGCCGTCGAGGAGGTTCTCCTTCACCTCGCCGCCGCCGGTGTTCTCGTCGTTCGCCCGTACCGCGGTGACCCGGTCGGTGACGTCGCCGGGCAGGCCGCCGCCGTAGCCGCCGTCCACGCCCGAGGCGCGCTTGCCGCCGCCCGGCGCCGTCTCGGGCGTGCTGACCCAGTCGGGCGCCGGCTGTCCCGCCTCGAAGGAGGAGGCGAACTGCTGGGCGGGCCGGGCCGGCGGCGCCGGCAGGGCGGCCGCCGCACCGGGCGCCCCTACGGACATCACGAGGGCGGCCGTGATCACGGCCGCCCGGGAACCACGGAACCGTCTTCCGTGTCGCTGCATGCGCGAGCACCCTCCTGCGCGGGTCCGACAACGTTGTCTCACTCCGTTCGCAGGACTCAGTAGGGGGTCAAGTGACGAGTGATGTCAAGGACGTTGGCAGGGGAAAGCGCTGCCCATGTCGCGAATTCTCCCGGCCGGGCCGCCACGGGCCGGACATATTTCCACGAGGTCTCACTTCGGAAAAGACCACTGACCAACCTTGCATTCGATCTTGCTCCGCTGGCGGGAAGTGGACTATACCTGTCGGCGTTTCCTGCACGACCCAGCTTGGCCCGACCGCGGTGCCGGGAGGATCCGGTTCACCGCCTGAGTCCTGGAGAAGGCGAGGACTTGAGCATGGGATCCACGTCCGCAGAGAACCACGGCCGTCCCGGCACCGGCCGCCGCGATCTGATCAAGCGGTCCGCCGCACTCGGTCTGATCTCCGCCCCGGCCATGGGTTTCCTCTCCGCCTGCGCCAGCAGTGGCGGCGGCGGTGACGAGGACAAGGCGAAAGCGGGCAAGAAGACCGCGAAGAACCCCCTCGCGGTGAATGACACCGCCCAGATGGAGTTCGTCCTGTTCGACGGCGGTTTCGGCAAGGAGTACGCCGAGGACGCGGTCAAGATCTACGAGAAGAACTTCCCCAAGGCGAAGGTGAAGTTCGCCGCCACCCAGAAGATCCAGTCCACCCTCCAGCCCCGCTTCAACCAGGGCACCCCGCCGGACCTCATCGACAACTCCGGCGCCGAGCAGATGGACATGGGCGTCCTGGTCGGCAAGAACCAGCTCGCCGACCTCACCCCGCTGCTGGACGCCCCGTCGTACGACGACCCGAACAAGAAGGTCCGCGACACCCTGCGGCCCGGGATCGTCGAGATGGGCCAGTTCGACGGCAACCCGGTGTGGATCCTGTACTACGCCTACACCGTGTACGGCGTCTGGTACTCGCAGAAGGCGCTGGACTCGCTCGACGAGCAGTACCCGGAGACCTGGGACCAGATGCTCGCGGTGTGCGCCAAGGCCAAGAAGAAGGGCATGGCGGGCTGGACGTACGCGGGCAAGTACCCGTACTACCTCCCCTTCTCGCTCTACCCGATGATCGGCAAGGTCGGCGGACGCGAAGTCCTCGACGCCATCGACAACCTGGAGCCGAACGCCTGGAAACACCCCGCGGTCAAGGCGTGTTTCGAGGCCTACTACGAGCTCTACAAGAAGGGCTACGTCCTCAAGGGCACCCCGGGCCTGGACCACATCCAGTCGCAGACCGCGTGGGCCAAGGGACAGGCGCTGTTCATCCCCAACGGCTCCTGGGTGGAGAACGAGTCGGCGAACGTCATCCCCGCCGACTTCGACCTCGCCGTCTCCGCGCCCACCGGCCTCGACAGCTCCGACAAGATGCCGTTCGGCACCATCTGGGCCTCCGGCGGCGAGCCGTTCATCGTCCCCGCCAAGGCGAAGAACGCCCCGGGCGGCATGGAGCAGCTGCGCGTCATGCTCAGCGAGGCGTCGTCCAAGAACTTCACGGCCAAGGTCAAGTCGCTCACCGCGTACAACGGCGGCACCGAGGGCATCACCCTGACACCGGGCCTGAAGTCGGGCGTGGCCGCGCTGGAGAAGGCCGGCGACAACGTGGTGAACCCCCGCATCCAGGACTGGTACGTCCAGTTGCAGAAGGAGCAGATCGGGGTGGCGGGACTCGGCGAGATGATGGCCGGACGCCTCACCCCCGCCGAGGCCATCAGCAAGATCCAGGCATTCGCCGACGCGGCGGCCAAGGACTCCTCGATCAAGCACTACAAGCACCAGTAGCGCACCGGGAAAACTCGAATCCACAACGGCACCGGAGTGGCGATGCAGCACGGCAAGTACCGGTTCATCGTGGGGTTCCTGGCGCTCCCCCTGGGACTGTACGCGCTCTTCGTGGTCTGGCCCTTCATCCAGTCCATCTACTACTCGTTCACGGACTGGACGGGCCTGAGCCCCGAATTCAAGATGGTGGGCCTGGACAATTACCGCAGGATGTTCGACGACGACATCTTCTGGAAGTCCTTGCAGCACAGCTTGATGTTCGCGGCCGTGCTGCCGGTGGTGACGATCAGCCTGGCGCTGTTCTTCGCCTTCATGATCAATGTGGGCGGGCGCGGAAGGAGGGGCGGGCCGGTCATTTCCGGGGTGCGCGGCTCCTCCTTCTACAAGATCGTCTATTTCTTCCCGCAGGTGCTGTCGATCGCCATCGTCGCGCTGCTGTTCGCCTTCGCGTACAACCCGGACAGCGGCGCGATCAACTCCGTCCTGCGGGGCGTCGGCCTGGACGGCGTCCAGCCCCTGTGGCTGGGCGACCCCGACCTCGCCCTGTGGTGCGTGATGGCGGTGCTCGTGTGGTCGACGGTCGGCTTCTTCGTCGTGCTGTTCTCGGCGGGTATGGCGTCCATCCCGTCGGACCTGTACGAGGCCGCGCTCCTGGACGGGGCCGGCCGGGCGGCCACGTTCTTCCGCATCACCCTGCCGCTGCTGTGGGACACCGTGCAGTCGGGCTGGGTCTACATGGGCATCCTCGCGCTCGGCGCCGAGTCCTTCGCGGTCGTGCAGATCATGACGACCGGACCGGGCGGGCCCGACTACTCGACCACCGTCATGGTCCTGTACGTGTACCAGAAGGCGTTCCGGGACGGTCAGGCCGCCTACGCCACCACCATCGGCGTCGCCCTGCTCGTCGTCACGCTGGCCTTCGCCGCCGTCGTGATGCGGCTGGGCCGTCGCGAGCGGCTGGAGTACTGAGCATGAAGACGACCGAGAGCCCCGCCCCCCTGCCGGCGGAGTCGGGTGTGCCGGTGACGAAGGCGGACGCGCCCGTGGACCGGCCGCCGCGGGCGCGCCGCGCCGAGGGCCGCGTGCTGAACGTCTTCTCGCACGGCGTGCTGGTCCTGTGGGCGGTGATGGTGGTGCTGCCGCTGGTGTGGGCCGTGATGACGTCGTTCAAGGACGACGCCTCCATCTTCGGCTCGCCGTGGGCGCTGCCCGACCGGCTGCACTTCGACAACTGGGCGCGGGCCTGGACCGACGCCAACATGAGCGACTACTTCGTCAACACCGTCCTGGTGGTCGGGGGTTCGCTCATCGGCACGCTGGTGCTCGGCTCGATGGCGGCCTACGTGCTGGCCCGCTTCGACTTCCCCGGGAACCGGTTCATCTACTACCTGTTCGTCGGCGGCATGAGCTTCCCGATCATGCTCGCGCTGGTCCCGCTGTTCTACGTCGTCAACAACATGGGCCTGCTGAACACCATCCACGGGCTGATCCTGGTCTACATCGCCTACTCGCTGCCGTTCACCGTCTTCTTCCTGACGGCGTTCTTCCGCACCCTGCCGACGTCGGTCGCGGAGGCGGCGTTCGTGGACGGCGCGTCCCACAGCCGCACCTTCTTCCAGATCATGCTCCCGATGGCCAAGCCGGGCCTGATCAGCGTCGGGATCTTCAACTTCCTCGGCCAGTGGAACCAGTACATGCTGCCGACGGTGCTGAACACCGACCCCGACAAGAAGGTCCTCACCCAGGGCCTGGTCCAGCTGGCGGTCAGCCAGGGGTACAAGGGAGACTGGTCGGGGCTGTTCGCGGGCCTGGTGATGGCGATGCTGCCGGTCCTCGGCGCGTACATCGTCTTCCAGCGGCAGGTGGTGCAGGGTCTGACCGCCGGGGCGCTCAAGTAACACCCGCCACTGCGCACCCGCCCGCGGCCGTCCCGCACGGGACGGCCCCCTTGCCTTCAACCTCCGTCGTCCCCGCCCCCGCACCCCCGTCGAACCCGCCCATACCCCCGCACACCACCCCCGTCGAACGCCTCCGGAAGGGCCGCTTCCGCCACACCGTGAAACCGCTCCCACACGCACCGCGACCCTCGCGGGCGCGGACGTTCGCGTGCGCGGAAACTGTTCAACCTCTTGACGGGAGGTGCCCCGGACGGCTCAGCTTAGAGTTCACTAGTTGGACATAGACGGGGTCTCATCGAAGCGGCCCCGCGCGCAGGAGGTCGTCGTGGAGACTCCGGGGTCGCAGTCGTCGCTGCACCGAGCCAACCTGGAGCGGGTCGTACGGGCCGTCCGGCTGGCCGGATCCCTCACCCAGGCGGAGATCGCGAGGACCACCGGCCTGTCCGCGGCGACCGTCTCCAACATCGTCCGTGAGCTCAAGGACGGCGGAACGGTCGAGGTCACACCGACGTCGGCGGGTGGCAGGCGGGCGCGCAGCGTCTCGCTCAGCGGAGACGCCGGCATTGTCATCGGCATCGATTTCGGCCACACCCACCTACGGGTCGCCGTCGGCAACCTCGCCCACCAGGTGCTCGCCGAGGAGTCCGAACCGCTCGACGTGGACGCCTCCTCCGCCCAGGGCTTCGACCGGGCCGAGCGGCTGGTCAGCCGGCTGATCGAGGCCACGGGTGTGGACCGGGGCAAGATCGCCGGCGTGGGGCTCGGCGTGCCCGGCCCGATCGACGTGGAGTCCGGCACGCTGGGCTCCTCCGCCATCCTGCCCGGATGGATCGGCACCCGGCCCGCCGAGGAGCTGCGCGAGCGGCTCGGCGTGACCGTGCACGTGGACAACGACGCCAACCTCGGCGCCCTGGGCGAGATGGTCTGGGGCAGCGGCAAGGGCGTGCGCGACCTCGCCTACATCAAGGTCGCCAGCGGTGTCGGCGCGGGCCTCGTCATCGAGGGGAAGATCTACCGCGGGCCAGGGGGTACTGCGGGCGAAATAGGACATATTACACTCGATGAATCCGGTCCCGTCTGCCGTTGCGGTAACCGGGGCTGCCTGGAGACCTTCGCGGCCGCGCGCTACGTGCTGCCGCTGCTCCAGTCCAGCCACGGCACCGACCTCACCATGGAGGGCGTCGTGCGGCTGGCCAGGGACGGAGACCCGGGCTGCCGTCGGGTGATCGCCGACGTCGGCCGCCACATCGGCAGTGGAGTCGCCAATCTCTGCAACCTGCTGAACCCGAGCCGGGTGGTCCTCGGCGGTGATCTCGCCGAGGCCGGTGAGCTGGTGCTCGGGCCGATCAGGGAGTCCGTCGGCCGCTATGCGATCCCCAGTGCGGCGCGGCAACTGTCCGTTCTCCCAGGGGCGCTTGGGGGCCGTGCGGAGGTGCTCGGAGCGCTCGCCCTCGCGCTCAGCGAGATGGGCGATTCGACACTTTTGGATGGTTCTCTGTCGGCGGCCGCACCCGCCTTCACTTAGAGAACGAATGACGCCGTTGCCATCTCGTTAAGTATTTACTTCTTGACGTCGCACCTGTGGCCGAGTTGACTTCCAGCCACCTCGGCCGCAGCGTTGCGGCCCTGTCAGGGAGGCACAACCCAATGAACGCAACGATGCGTAGAGTCGTGATCGGCGCGACCGCCGTCTCCATGGCCCTGTCGATTGCCGCGTGCGGCAAGGCGGGCGACGACAACAACGACGACTCCGGCAGCAGCAGCTCCGGCGGCGGCAGCAAGTCCATCGGCCTGCTGCTCCCCGACAGCGTCACCGCCCGGTACGAGAAGTTCGACAAGCCGTACTTCGAGGCCAAGGTCAAGGAGCTGTGCTCCGACTGCAACGTCGAGTACGCCAACGCCGCGGCCGACGCCAACAAGCAGGCGCAGCAGGTCAGCACCATGGTGACCAAGGGCGTGAAGGTCATCGTGATCTCCGCCCAGGACTCCGCCGCGATCAAGTCCTCGATCAAGGCCGCGGTCGACAAGGGCGTCAAGGTCGTCGCGTACGACCGTCTGGCCCAGGGCCCGGTCTCCGCGTACGTCTCCTTCGACAACGTCAAGGTCGGCGAGCTGCAGGGCCAGGCGCTGCTGCAGGCGATGGGCGCCAAGGCCAGCCCGTCGGCGAACGTCGTCATGATCAACGGTGACGACGCCGACCCGAACGCCGCCCAGTTCAAGGAAGGCGCCCACAAGGCCCTCGACGGCAAGGTCAAGATCGCCTACGAGCAGTCCGGCCTCTGGAAGGACACCGTCGCCGCCGAGAAGATGTCGGCCGCGATCACCCAGCTCGGCGCCAAGAAGATCGCCGGCGTCTACTCCGCCAACGACGGCATGGCCGGTGGCATCGCCAACACCCTGAAGGGCGCGGGCATCAGCACCATCCCGCTGACCGGCCAGGACGCCGAGCTCGCCGCCATCCAGCGGATCGTGGCCGGCACCCAGTCCTCCACGGTCTACAAGGCCTACAAGCCGGAGGCCGACACCGCCGCCGAGCTCGCGGTCAGCCTCCTGCAGGGCAAGGACATCAAGGGAACGGCCTCCACCGAGGTCACCAGCGGCTCCGGCGACAAGGTGCCCGCCAAGCTGCTGACCCCGGTGTCGGTCACCAAGGCCAACATCAAGGACACGGTCGTCAAGGACGGTCTCTACACCGTCGCGCAGATCTGCACCGCCCAGTACGCCGCCGCCTGCAAGGCCGCCGGCCTGCAGTAAGGGCAACCCCGGCCGGCCGGCGGTCCCCGTGACCGCCGGCGGCCCCGCGAGACCCCTCCGACGCCCGCCCCACCTTCAACCCCGCTGCGGGGCGGGCGTCGGACGGAACCCGTTGCCAAGTGCGACGCGATCGCGCATGTTCATCCTGTAAACCTCGTGCGTCACGACCGCCCGCCCCCGCGGGCGGCGCGTCGCGCACATCCCTCCGCGCATGTCCCACGCGCGGCATCCCCGCCGGTCAGGCGGCGAAGGAGATGGTTCACGTGTCCGCTACGCCCGTGCTGGCGTTGCGCGGAGTCTCCAAGCGATTCGGTGCGGTGCAGGCACTCACCGACGTCGATCTGGAGGTTCACGCCGGAGAAGTCGTCGCCCTGGTCGGCGACAACGGCGCAGGAAAGTCGACCCTGGTCAAGACGATCGCGGGTGTGCACCCCATCGACGACGGCGTCATCGAGTGGGAGGGCAACGCGGTCAACATCAACAAGCCGCACGACGCCCAGGGACTCGGCGTCGCCACCGTCTACCAGGACCTCGCGCTCTGCGACAACCTCGACGTCGTCGGCAACCTCTACCTCGGTCGTGAGCTGCTCCACCGCGGCGTCATCGACGAGGTGACGATGGAGAAGAACGCCCGCGAGCTGCTGTCCACGCTCTCCATCCGCATCCCGAGCGTGCGCATCCCGATCGCGAGCCTGTCCGGTGGCCAGCGCCAGGTCGTCGCCATCGCGCGCGCCCTGATCGGTGAGCCGAAGCTGGTCATCCTCGACGAGCCCACCGCCGCCCTCGGCGTCGAGCAGACCGCGCAGGTCCTCGACCTGGTGGAGCGGCTGCGCGAGCGCAACCTCGCCGTCATCCTCATCAGCCACAACATGGCGGACGTCAAGGCGGTCGCGGACACCGTCGCCGTCCTGCGTCTGGGCAAGAACAACGGCTCCTTCCCCGTGAAGGACACCAGCCACGAAGAGATCATCGCCGCGATCACGGGTGCCACGGACAACGCCGTGACCCGTCGTGCGGGGCGTCGCACCACGGAGGCGGCAAAGTGAGCGACACGTCCAGGACCGTGAAGAGCGACTCCGGCCCCGACAAGGGCGTCAGCGTCGACAAGACCGCGGCCACCACCGCTCCCGCCGACGACCCCACCGCCGCCGGCGTGGCCGTCGTCGACCCGCGCCTGCTGGTCCGCGAAGAGGGCCTCAAGGGCTACGTCACGGAGTTCAAGCGCAAGATCAAGGGCGGCGAGCTCGGCTCGCTGCCGGTCGTCATCGGCCTCATCATCATCTGGGCCATCTTCCAGGCGAAGAACGACCGCTTCCTGAGCGCCGACAACCTCTCCGACATCAGCTTCTTCATGTCGGCCACCGGCATGCTGGCCATCGGCCTGGTGTTCGTGCTGCTGCTCGGCGAGATCGACCTGTCGGTCGGCTCGGTCAGCGGCCTGGCGTCCACCGTGTTCGCCGTGTGGGTGGTCGAACACGGCATGAACGCCTGGCTGGCGCTGGTCCTCGCGATCGCCACCGGCATCGCCATCGGCGCGCTGCAGGGCTGGTTCTTCGCCAAGATCGGCGTCCCGGCGTTCGTCGTCACCCTGGCCGGCTTCCTCGGCTGGAACGGCCTGATGTTGTGGCTGCTCGGCTCCAGCGGCACCATCAACATCCCGTCCGACGACGGCCCCGTGAAGCTGTTCGGCCAGAGCTCCTTCTTCATGGACCAGGCCATCATCGGCGCCTACCTGCTGGCCGCCCTCGGTGTCGTGCTGTCCCTGGTCGGCAACTTCGGCGAGCAGCGCCGCCGCCGGGCCGCCGGTGTGCCCTTCCGCCCCACCGGTGAGATCCTCTTCCGGGTCGGTCTGCTGGCGATCGCGTCCTTCATCGCGGCCGCCGTGCTGAACAACGCCCAGGGCGTCTCCAACGCGCTGGTGATCTTCCTCGCCGCGCTGGTCATCGTCGACTTCGTGCTGCGTCGTACGACGTACGGCCGCAAGGTGTTCGCCGTCGGCGGCGGCATCGAGGCCGCCCGCCGTGCCGGTATCAGCGTGCCCATGGTCCGCATCAGCGTGTTCGCCATCTCCGGCGGCTTCGCCGCGGTGGGCGGCATGTTCTTCGCCGGCCAGACGGCGTCGGCGACGCTGAGCGCCGGTGGCGGCAACACCCTGATGCTGGCCATCGCCGCCGCGGTCATCGGCGGTACCAGCCTCTTCGGCGGCCGTGGTTCGGTGTGGTCCGCGCTGCTCGGCATGCTGGTGATCCAGTCGATCACCACCGGCCTGAACCTGCTGAACATGAACACCTCGATCCAGTACATGATCACCGGTGGCGTGCTGCTCGGCGCCGTGGTCATCGACTCGGTCTCCCGCCGCAGCCAGAAGGCCGCCGGCCGCGCATAGCGGCCCACGGACCGGCCCGCCGGTCCCGCCCCTGCCGTGCCCGGTGCTCCCACGCGCCGGGCACGGCTGTGTTGTGGGTGCCCTCATCCTGGGTACGGCCGTTCGCGTGACCTATGACCCATGGGCCGGGGACCGACCACCGGGACGGAACATTAGACTCGACAGGCCCGGCAACAGCTCGATCAGCTCTACTGCAAGGAGGCACGGGTGCCGCTGCTGACCCGCATCACGGGACCGCGCGATCTGGACCGGCTCAGCCTGGAGGAGCTGGACCAGCTGGCGGGCGAGATCCGGACCTTCCTCGTCGACGCCGTGTCCAAGACCGGCGGCCACCTCGGCCCCAACCTCGGCGTGGTGGAGCTGACCATCGCCCTGCACCGCGTGTTCGAGTCGCCGAAGGACAAGGTGCTCTGGGACACCGGCCACCAGTCCTACGTGCACAAGCTGCTCACCGGCCGGCAGGACTTCTCCCGCCTGAAGATGAAGGGCGGCCTGTCCGGCTATCCCTCGCAGGCCGAGTCCGAGCACGACGTCATCGAGAACAGCCACGCCTCCACCGTGCTGGGCTGGGCCGACGGCATCGCCAAGGCCAACCAGCTGCTCGAGCGGGACAGCCACGTCGTCGCGGTCATCGGTGACGGCGCGCTGACCGGCGGCATGGCCTGGGAGGCGCTCAACAACATCGCCGAGGCCAAGGACCGCCCGCTCGTCATCGTCGTCAACGACAACGAGCGCTCCTACGCGCCCACCATCGGCGGCCTCGCCAACCACCTGGCCACGCTGCGCACCACCGACGGCTACGAGCGCTTCCTCGCCCGCACCAAGGACATCCTGGACCGCACCCCGGTCGTCGGGAAGCCGCTGTTCGACACCCTGCACGGCGCCAAGAAGGGCCTGAAGGACTTCATCGCCCCGCAGGGCATGTTCGAGGACCTGGGCCTGAAGTACGTCGGCCCCATCGACGGCCACGACCTCGAGGCGCTGGAGTCCGCGCTGGCCCGCGCCAAGCGCTTCGGCGGCCCGGTCATCGTGCACTGCCTCACCGAGAAGGGCCGCGGCTACCAGCCCGCCCTCCAGGACGAGGCCGACCGCTTCCACGCCGTCGGCAAGATCCACCCCGACACCGGCCTGCCGATCGCCACCTCCGGCGCCGACTGGACGTCCGTCTTCGGCGAGGAGATGGTCCGGCTCGGCGAGGAGCGCGAGGACGTCGTCGCCATCACCGCCGCCATGCTCCAGCCGGTCGGCCTCGACAAGTTCGCCAAGCGCTTCCCCGACCGGGTCTACGACGTCGGCATCGCCGAGCAGCACGGCGCCGTCTCCGCGGCCGGCCTCGCCCACGCGGGCGTGCACCCCGTCTTCGCCGTCTACGCCACCTTCCTCAACCGCGCCTTCGACCAGGTGCTGATGGACGTGGCCCTGCACAAGTGCGGCGTGACCTTCGTGCTGGACCGGGCCGGCATCACCGGCACCGACGGCGCCTCCCACAACGGCATGTGGGACATGTCGATCCTCCAGGTCGTCCCGGGCCTGAGGCTCGCCGCCCCGCGCGACGCCGACCAGGTCCGCGCCCAGCTGCGCGAGGCCGTGGCGGTGGAGGACGCCCCGACCGTGGTGCGCTTCTCCAAGGGCGCCGTCGGCCCCGCCGTACCCGCCGTGGGACGCGTCGGCGGCATGGACGTGCTGCGCGAGCCGGGCACCGACCGGCCCGACGTGCTGCTGGTCTCCGTGGGCGCCCTCGCCCCGATGTGCCTGGAGGTCGCCTCCCTGCTCGACCGGCAGGGCATCTCCACCACCGTGGTCGACCCCCGCTGGGTCAAGCCCGTCGACGAGGCCATGGCGCCCCTCGCCGAGCGCCACCGGGTGGTCGTCACCGTCGAGGACAACTCCCGGGTCGGCGGCGTCGGCTCCGCGATCGCCCAGGCCCTGCGGGACGCCGGGGTGGACGTGCCGCTGCGCGACTTCGGCATCCCGCCGCGGTTCCTGGACCACGCCTCGCGCGCCGAGGTGCTGGCCGAGATCGGGCTGACCGCGCCGGACATCGCGCGCCAGGTCACCGGCCTCGTCTCCCAGCTCGACGGCCTCACCCACTCCCGGCTCCGCACGGACGGGGCCGCCCAGGCGGAGCCCGCCCGGGACTGATCACCCACCGTCCGTCTCCGACAGGGCCGCTTGCACCACCGCCAAGGGTGGTGCGAGCGGCCCTTTCGCGTGAAGGGGCGCGCGCCGGGGCATACGGAATAAGCCCCCTCTCGATCATGTCGAGGACGACACAGCGTGGGAGGTAAGCCCGTGAGCAACACCCTCTTCCGGACCAAGAACATCGAACAGTCCATCAAGGACACCGAGGAGCCCGAGCACGCCCTCAAGAAATCCCTCTCCGCGCTGGACCTGACCGTCTTCGGCGTCGGTGTCATCATCGGCACCGGCATCTTCGTCCTCACCGGCACGGCCGCCAAGAACACCGCGGGACCGGCCGTCTCGCTGTCCTTCGTGGTCGCCGGCGTGGTGTGCGCGCTCGCCGCCCTGTGCTACGCCGAGTTCGCCTCGTCGGTCCCGGTCGCCGGCTCCGCCTACACCTTCTCCTACGCCTCGCTGGGCGAGTTCCCGGCCTGGATCATCGGCTGGGACCTCGTCCTGGAACTGGCCCTCGGGACGGCGGTGGTCGCCGTCGGCTGGTCCGGCTACATCGCCTCGCTGCTGGACAACGCCGGCTGGCACCTGCCCGCCGCGCTCACCGGCCGGGAAGGCGCCTCCGGCTTCGGCTTCGACATCCTCGCGGCCGCGCTGGTGCTGGTGCTCACCGCGATCCTCGTCGTCGGCATGAAGCTCTCCGCGCGCGTCACCTCCGTCGTCGTCGCCATCAAGGTGGCCGTCGTGCTGGTCGTCATCATCGCGGGCGCGTTCTTCATCAAGGGCGGCAATTACGACCCGTTCGTCCCCAAGGCCCAGGCCGTGGAGGCGGGCGGCAACCTCAAGGCGCCGCTGATCCAGCTGATCTTCGGGTGGGCTCCCTCGAACTTCGGCGTCATGGGCATCTTCACCGCCGCGTCCGTCGTGTTCTTCGCCTTCATCGGCTTCGACGTCGTCGCCACCGCCGCCGAGGAGACCCGCAACCCGCAGCGCGACGTGCCGCGCGGCATCATCGGCTCGCTGATCATCTGCACCACGCTGTACGTGGCCGTGTCCATCGTGGTGACCGGCATGCAGAAGTACAGCAAGCTGTCGGTGGACGCCCCGCTCGCGGACGCGTTCAAGGCCACCGGGCACCCGTGGTTCGCCGGTCTGATCAGCTTCGGCGCGGCGGTGGGCCTGACCACGGTGTGCATGATCCTGCTGCTCGGCCAGTCCCGCGTGTTCTTCGCGATGAGCCGTGACGGGCTGCTGCCGCGGTTCTTCTCGCACACCCACCCGAAGTTCCGCACGCCGTACCGGTCGACCATCCTGCTGGGCGTCATCATCGCGATCGTGGCGGGCTTCACCAGCCTCAGCGAACTCGCCGAGCTGGTGAACATCGGCACGCTGTTCGCCTTCATCGTCGTGGCGATCAGCGTGATCCTCCTGCGCAAGTCCCGCCCCGACCTGGAGCGGTCCTTCCGCACGCCGTGGGTGCCGTTCGTGCCGATCCTGTCGGTGCTGGCGTCCCTGTGGCTGATGCTGAACCTGCCCGCCGAGACGTGGCTCCGGTTCGCGATCTGGATGGTGATCGGCTTCGTGGTCTACTTCCTGTACGGCCGCAGCCACAGCCGCCTGGCCCTGCGCGAGAAGGCCGAGCGGGGCGCCTGACCCGCGACGGACCCTAGGGTCGTACGGCCCTGGGGCCCGTCACCTCCGCGCCCAGCTCCGTCACCCGCCGGCGCAGTTCCCGGTCCGCCGTCACCACCAGGCGGCGGCGGCCGGGGGAGCGGGCGACGAGGTCGACCATGTGGTCGTCGCCGCTGCCCGGCGCCGACTCCACTCGCACCCCAGGCACCGACGCCACCCCGCGCGCGGCGCCCTCCACCACGAGCACGACCTCGACCGGCCCGTCGTGCCCCGGCAGTCCCCGCGCCGCCAGCAGGTCCCGCAGCCGCTCCGCGGCGCCCCGCCGGTCCCGCCACCACCCGTCCGGCACCGAGCCGACCACGTTCGCGCCGTCGACGATCACCAGCAGGGCCGTGTTTTCCTCCATGCCGACAGCGTCCCACGCCCCCGCACCGGGCCGTGCCCGCACGCACGCCCCCTGGACCCCCGTGGACCGTGCCGTCGCGGCCGCGGTCCTACAGTGAGCGGGTGAACGGCGACTGGCTCGTACGGGGCCGCGACGGACGGCTCGGCGTCTACCTCATCTCCGGCGAGGCCGTGCTGTGCCGCGCGGAGCGCCTGCCGGGCGGTGCCTGGCGGCCGGCCCGCCGGATCGGCGGCGAGCAGCGGCTGCACCCGGTCCTCGCGGTCGGGCAGGGCGTCGACGCGTACGCCCATCTGGTGTCCTGGCGGCCCACCGTGCCCGGTGAGTCGGGCCTGGTGCACTCCACCCACTACCGCCCGCTGCTCGCGCCCCTGGACTGGGTGCCCATCGGCCACCCGAACAAGAAGGGCGACCGCACCGGGGTGCCCGCCGTCGCCGTGGACGCCGAGGGCCGCGCGCACGTCTTCGTGCGCAACGCGGGCACGGGCCTGAGCATGGTCGCGCAGAAGGAGCGCGGCGGCTGGGACCCGTGGCGCGACCTGGAGGGCCCCGGCGTGCAGGGGCCGCCCGTCGCGGTCACAGGGGAGTCGGGGCGGGTGGAGGCGTACGCGGCCACCGACGGCACGCTGCTGCACTGGCGGCAGGCGGAACCGGCCGCACAGCCGGAGCTGGAGCACACCGTCGGGGCGGCGCCCCGCCCGGGCACCCTGCGGGCCCTGGCCACCTCCGCCGACCGCACCACCCTCTTCTTCACCGACGATCCCTCCGGCGAGCTGTGCGCGTGGCGGCCCGGTGGCGCGCCCGTGCCGCTGCTCCCCGCGGCGGGCCCCGGCCGGGTGGCCGCGGTGCGCTGCCTGCTGGACGGCCGGGACAGCACCGTGCTCGCCCAGCGCGCGGCGAGCGGCCGTGTCGCCCTCGCCGCGTACCCCACCGAGGACGAGGGCGGCGGCGCCTCGTGGACCGAGCACGGCCCCGAGCTCTGGCCGGACGCCGAGGTGGCCCTCACCCTCGACCACGCCGACCGGGTGGCCGTCGCCGCCCTGTCGCCCGCCACGGGCCGCCTGCTCGTCGCCCGGGCCGGGGACGACGGGCCGCGGGTCACGCCGGGCCCGTGGCAGGACGCGTGACCTCGGTCCGCCGGGCGCACGCAGAGGGCCCCCGCCGATCGCGGGGGCCCTCGTGTTCTGCCGGTGTGCGGACGGCCGTTACGCCGGGACCGACGCCACGCCCGGGGCCAGGAACCGCTTCCCGGTCACCCGCTCGGAGACGCCCTCACGGTCCAGGTACGGCGTGATGCCGCCCAGGTGGAAGGGCCAGCCGGCGCCCGTGATCAGGCACAGGTCGATGTCCTGGGCCTCGGCCACGACGCCCTCGTCCAGCATGAGGCCGATCTCCTGGGCCACCGCCTCCAGGACGCGGGCGCGCACCTGTTCCTCGGTGAGGACCACGTCGCCCTGCTTCAGCAGCGCGGAGACCTCCGGGTCCAGCTCGGGCCTGCCCGAGTCGTAGACGTAGAAGCCGCGCTTGCCCGCCTCGACGACCGCCTTGAGGTTCGGGGACACCGTGAAGCGGTCCGGGAACGCCCGGTTGAGCGTCTCCGACACGTGCAGGCCGATCGCCGGGCCCACCAGCTCCAGCAGGACCAGCGGCGACATCGGCAGGCCCAGCGGCTCGACGGCCTTCTCGGCGACCTCGACCGGGGTGCCCTCGTCGATGACGTTCTGCACCTCGCCCATGAAGCGGGTCAGGATGCGGTTCACGACGAACGCCGGGGCGTCCTTGACCAGCACCGCGGTCTTCTTCAGCTTCTTGGCGACGGCGAACGCCGTGGCCAGCGAGGCGTCGTCGGTCTGCTCGCCGCGCACGATCTCCAGCAGCGGCAGCACGGCGACCGGGTTGAAGAAGTGGAAGCCCACGACCCGCTCGGGGTGCTGGAGCTTCGACGCCATCTCCGACACCGACAGGGAGGAGGTGTTGGTCGCGAGGACCGCGTGCGCCGGGGCGACCGCCTCGACCTCCGCGAACACCTTCTGCTTGACGCCCATCTCCTCGAAGACGGCCTCGATGATGAAGTCGGCGTCCGCGAAGCCCTCGGCCTTGTCCAGGACACCGGTCACCAGCGCCTTGAGGCGGTTGGCCTTGTCCTGGTTGACGCGGCCCTTGGAGAGCAGCTTGTCGATCTCGGCGTGCACGTAGCCCACGCCCTTGTCGATGCGCTCCTGGTCGATGTCGGTCAGCACGACCGGCACCTCCAGGCGGCGCAGGAAGAGCAGGGCGAGCTGCGAGGCCATCAGACCGGCGCCGACGACGCCGACCTTGGTGACCGGACGCGCGAGGTTCTTGTCCGGGGCGCCCGCGGGGCGCTTGCCGCGCTTCTGCACCAGGTTGAAGGCGTAGATGCCGGCGCGCAGTTCACCGCCCATGATCAGGTCGGCGAGCGCCTGGTCCTCGGCGTCGTAGCCCTTCTGCAGGTCGCCGTCCTTGGCGGCGGCGATGATGTCCAGCGCGCGGTAGGCGGCCGGGGCCGCGCCGTGCACCTTGGAGTCGGCGACGAACCGGCCCTTGGCGACGGCCTGGTCCCAGGCCTCACCGCGGTCGACGGCCGGACGCTCGACGACGATCTCGCCCTTGAGGACGGCCGCCGTCCAGATCAGCGACTGCTCGAGGAAGTCCGCGCCCTCGAACAGGGCGTCGGCGATGCCCAGTTCGTAGACCTGCCGGCCCTTGAGCTGCCGGTTCTGGTTGAGGCTGTTCTCGATGACGACCGTGACGGCCTTCTCGGCGCCGATCAGGTTCGGCAACAGCGTGCAGCCGCCCCAGCCGGGCACCAGGCCGAGGAAGACCTCGGGCAGGGAGAACGCCGGCAGCGCCGCGGACACCGTGCGGTAGGTGCAGTGCAGACCGACCTCGACGCCGCCGCCCATGGCCGCGCCGTTGTAGTACGCGAAGGTCGGCACCGCGAGGCCCGCGAGGCGCTTGAAGACCTCGTGGCCGCCCTTGCCGATGGCCAGCGCGTCCTCGTGCCGCTTCAGCAGCTCGACGCCCTTGAGGTCGGCGCCGACGGCGAAGATGAACGGCTTGCCGGTGACCCCGACGCCGACGATCGTGCCCTCGGCCGCCTCCCGCTCGACCTGGTCGATGGCGGCGTTCAGGTTCGCCAGCGACTGCGGGCCGAAGGTGGTCGGCTTGGTGTGGTCGTGGCCGTTGTCCAGGGTGATCAGGGCGAAGCGGCCCGCACCCAGCGGCAGGTCGAAGTGGCGTACGTGCGCCTGGGTGACGACCTCGTCGGGGAACAGCTCGGCCGCACCCTTCAACAGCTCAGCGGTGGTGCTCACTTGTCCCCCTCGAAGTGCGGGTTCTCCCAGATGACCGTCGCGCCCATGCCGAAGCCGACGCACATGGTGGTCAGGCCGTAACGGACCTGCGGCTGCTCCTCGAACTGGCGGGCCAGCTGCGTCATCAGACGGACGCCGGAGGAGGCGAGCGGGTGGCCGAAGGCGATGGCGCCGCCGTACTGGTTGACGCGCTCGTCGTCGTCGGCGATGCCGTAGTGGTCGAGGAAGGCCAGGACCTGGACGGCGAAGGCCTCGTTGATCTCGAACAGGCCGATGTCGGAGATGGACAGACCCGCCTGGGCGAGCGCCTTCTCGGTGGCCGGGATCGGGCCGTAGCCCATGACCTCCGGCTCCACGCCCGCGAAGGAGTAGGCGACCAGGCGCATCTTGACCGGCAGGCCGTTCTCGCGGGCGAAGTCCTCGCTCGCGATGAGGGAGGCGGTCGCGCCGTCGTTCAGACCGGCCGCGTTGCCCGCGGTGACCCGGCCGTGCACGCGGAACGGCGTCTTGAGGCCGGCCAGGTTCTCCAGCGTGGTGCCCGGGCGCATCGGCTCGTCGGCGGTGACCAGGCCCCAGCCCGTCTCACCGGCCTCCGGGGAGGTGCGGCGCACCGAGATCGGCACCAGGTCGGCCTGGATCTTGCCGTTGGCGTAGGCCTTGGCGGCCTTCTCCTGCGAGCGCACGGCGTACTCGTCGGCGCGCAGCTTGGTGATGTGCGGGTAGCGGTCGTGCAGGTTCTCCGCCGTCATGCCCATGAACAGGGCGGACTCGTCGACCAGCTTCTCGCTCACGAAGCGCGGGTTGGGGTCCACGCCCTCGCCCATCGGGTGGCGGCCCATGTGCTCGACACCGCCCGCGATGGCCACGTCGTACGCGCCGAAGGCGACGGAGCCGGCGACCGTGGTGACGGCCGTCAGGGCGCCCGCGCACATGCGGTCGATGGAGTAGCCGGGCACCGACTGCGGCAGACCGGCCAGGATGCCGGCGGTGCGGCCGATGGTCAGGCCCTGGTCACCGATCTGCGTGGTCGCGGCGATGGCGACCTCGTCGATCTGCTTGGGGTCGAGACCGGGGTTGCGGCGCAGCAGCTCCCGGATCGCCTTCACGACCAGGTCGTCGGCGCGGGTCTCGTGGTAGATGCCCTTCGGGCCCGCCTTGCCGAACGGGGTGCGGACGCCGTCGACGAAGACGACGTCCCTGACGGTACGAGGCACGATGGCTCTCCTCCAGGGTGCGGGGTGGCACTGCTGCGGCGCGCCAGCGCTGAGCGCGCGCTCAGGCCCATGCTACTTGTGGGTAACGTGGCTGCACAGCCCTACCCGGCACAGCGGCGAAGGTCACACCCGGTTCACGCTGTCGGCCCAGCCGCCCGCCCCACGGCCCGTCCGCCGCATCCACGATCTTGGCGCGATCCCGTCGTCGCGCTCGGCCGTCCGGGTGACCCGCCCGGGGCGGGCGGGTCCGGGACGGCTCCTCGCACCCGGTTCAGGCGGCGGCTCCTCGCACTCCCCGCGTGGGACGGTTTCAGGCGGCCTGTGCCGACAGGGCCGTCACCAGGACCGGTGTCACCAGCTCCACCTGCCAGGGCCGCGCGCCGTGGGACACCAGGGCCTCGGCCACCGAGTCGGCGGTCACGCCCTGCGGCGGCTCCCAGCACACCCGGCGCACGGTGTCCGGGGTGATCAGGTTCTCCTGCGGCATGGACAGCTCCTCGGCCAGCGCCGAGACCGCGGTCCGCGCCGCCGACAGCCGGGCCGCCGCGGCCGGGTCCTTGTCCGCCCAGGCCCGCGGCGGCGGGGGCCCGGTCACCGCCTGCCCCTGCTGCGGGAGCTGGGCCTCGGGCAGCGCCTTGGCCCGGTCGACGGACGCCTGCCACTGCTCCAGCTGCCGCCGGCCCATCCGGTGCCCGAAGCCGCTCAGCGCGGCCAGCGCGTGGACGTTCGCCGGGAGCGCGAGGGCCGCCTCGACGATCGCCGCGTCGGACAGCACCTTGCCGGGGGACACGTCGCGCCGCTGCGCGATCCGGTCGCGCGCCTCCCACAGCTCCCGCACGACCGCGAGCTGCCGGCGCCGCCGCACCTTGTGCATGCCGGAGGTGCGCCGCCAGGGGTCCTTGCGGGGCTCGGCCGGCGGGGCGGCGGCGATCGCCGCGAACTCCTGGTGCGCCCACTCCAGCTTGCCCTGCCGGTCCAGCTCCTTCTCCAGCGCGTCGCGCAGGTCGACCAGGAGCTCCACGTCCAGCGCGGCGTAGCGCAGCCAGGGCTCGGGCAGCGGCCGGGTGGACCAGTCGACGGCCGAGTGGCCCTTCTCCAGGACGTAGCCGAGCACGCCTTCGACCATGGCGCCGAGGCCGACCCGCGGGAAACCGGCGAGCCGTCCGGCCAGCTCAGTGTCGAACAGCCGCGTCGGCACCATGCCTATCTCGCGCAGACAGGGCAGGTCCTGGGTGGCGGCGTGCAGCACCCACTCGGTGTCGCGCAGGGCCGCGCCGAGCGCGGAGAGGTCGGGACAGGCCACGGGGTCGATCAGCGCGGTGCCGGCACCCTCGCGGCGCAGCTGCACGAGGTAGGCGCGCTGGCCGTAGCGGTACCCGGAGGCCCGCTCGGCGTCGACGGCGACGGGGCCCGTGCCGGCCGCGAAGGCCGCCACGACCTCGGCCAGGCCCGCCTCGTCGGCGATCACGGGCGGGATGCCCTCGCGAGGTTCCAGCAACGGTGTCGGCGCCCCAGGAGCAGTGGATCCGCCGTCGTCCGGAGGGGCGCCTCCGGTGGTTCGCAGTGAGCTGGCTGCTGCGGTTTCTTGGGCGTCGGTCACCGGTCAAGGGTATCCGTGCGTGACGGGCGCCCGCCGACGGAACGTTCCGTCGACGGGCGCCGGGGGGTCGTATTCCAGTCACTCCGGGCGAAGGTCCGGTGAAGACTGCGGGGCGGGAGGGGCGGGGGAGGCGGAGGAGGCGGCGGTGGGGGAGAGGCTGGCGGGGGCGGCGGCGGTCAGTGGATGATCCCGGTGCGCAGGGCCACGGCGACCATGCCGGCCCGGTCACCGGTGCCCAGCTTGCGGGCGATGCGGGCGAGGTGGCTCTTGACGGTCAGCGCCGACAGGCCCATGGACACGCCGATCGCCTTGTTCGACTGCCCCTCGGCGACCAGGCGGAGCACCTCCACCTCGCGGCCGGACAGCTCGCGGTAGCCGCCCGGGTGGCTCGGGGCACCCGGGGGGCGGCGGTGGAGGCGGGCGGCGGCCGCGCCGATGGGGGCGGCACCGGGCCGGGTGGGGAGCCCGACGTTGGTGCGGGTGCCGGTGACGACGTAGCCCTTGACGCCGCCCGCGAGGGCGTTGCGCACGGCGCCGATGTCGTCGGCGGCGGACAGGGCGAGCCCGTTGGGCCAGCCCGCGGCGCGGGTCTCCGACAGGAGGGTCAGCCCGGAGCCGTCGGGCAGGTGGACGTCGGCGACGCAGATGTCGCGGGGGTTGCCGACGCGCGGACGGGCCTCGGCGATGGACGAGGCTTCGATGACATCGCGCACACCGAGCGCCCACAGGTGGCGGGTGACGGTGGAGCGGACGCGCGGGTCGGCCACGACCACCATGGCGGTGGGCTTGTTCGGGCGGTAGGCGACCAGGCTTGCGGGCTGCTCGAGGAGAACGGACACCAGGCCTCCTGGGGTGCGGGACGGCTTTCAAGGTCACAGACGTCTTCGGCACCAAACCCATGGGCCTTTAGAAAAAGATCACGATTTAGTGAGTAACAATCCGTGCAATTCGGACACGCGGTCGATCGTTCGGTGAACGAATCGGTTCGTTCGAGAGCGTGACCGTGACTGAAAGTGGCCGTATCGACAAAGAGACGGTCAATCAGGGTGCAGGCGGACAGAGAAAAAGCCCGGACCGTGCCGGGCTCGAGGGGCGGTGGCGGGGCGGGGCGGGGGGCGGGGGGCGAAGAGGTCAGCGGGACTGCGGTCCGCGTCGCTGCGGCAGCGTCACCACCGACGCGTCGCCGGGGCCGGCCGGCGGCAGCCCCGCCACCTGGGCCAGCAGGTCGCACCAGGCCGAAAGGTGGGACCCGGTGTCCGGTACCCCGCCGAGGCCCTCCCGGGGCGTCCAGGAGGCGCGGATCTCGATCTGCGACGCGGCCGGGCGTGCGGACAGCCCGCCGAAGTAGTGCGAGCTCGCCCGCGTGACGGTGCCGCTCGGCTCGCCGTACGTCAGCCCGCGCGCCTGCAGCGCGCCCGTCAGCCACGACCAGCACACGTCGGGCAGCAGCGGGTCGACCGCCATCTCCGGCTCCAGCTCGGCCCGGATCAGGGTGACCAGACGGAACGTGCCCCGCCAGGCGTCGTGCCCGGCCGGGTCGTGCAGCAGCACCAGACGGCCGTCGGCCAGGTCCTGCTCGCCGTCGACCACCGTCGCCTCCAGGGCGTACGCGAACGGCGCGAGCCGCTTGGGCGCCGGGGTCGGCTCGACCTCGATCTGCGGGCGCAGCCGCGCGGACCTCAGCGCGTCGACGGCGGCCCGGAAGGGCGGCGGAGTCGGCGGAGTCGTCCTGGTCCCATCCCGGTCCCCCTCGTTCACGTCGTCCCTTCCGTCAGCGCCGTCCGACAGTGGATCCCGATCCGCAGCCATGCGGGGAAGATTAAGGGGAACGGGGGCCGCGCGCAGGGCAAGACACCCGTGTGGGGCGCGGCCACGTCGGCTTCTCGGCCATGGGAGACTTGCCGTCGTGAGTGCCAACGCCAGCCCGACGGGCATGCAGCCGACCGCGACGTACGACAGCCCCTTCCTGAAGGCGTGCCGGCGTGAGCCCGTGCCGCACACCCCGGTGTGGTTCATGCGCCAGGCGGGGCGCTCGCTGCCGGAGTACCGCAAGGTCCGCGAGGGCATCCCCATGCTCGAGTCCTGCACGCGGCCGGAGCTGGTCACCGAGATCACGCTGCAGCCCGTGCGCCGGCACGGCGTCGACGCGGCGATCTACTACAGCGACATCGTCGTCCCCCTCAAGGCCATCGGCCTCGACCTGGACATCAAGCCCGGGGTCGGCCCGGTCGTCGCCGAGCCGGTCCGCACCCGCGCCGACCTGGCCCGGCTGCGCGACCTGACCCCCGAGGACGTCTCCTACGTCACCGAGGCGATCGGCCTGCTCACCCGCGAGCTCGGGGCCACCCCGCTCATCGGGTTCGCCGGCGCGCCGTTCACCCTCGCGAGCTACCTGGTCGAGGGCGGCCCGTCCCGCACGTACGAGAACGCCAAGGCGATGATGTACGGCGACCCGGAGCTGTGGGCCGACCTGCTGGACCGCCTCGCCGACATCACGGCCGCGTTCCTGAAGGTGCAGATCGAGGCCGGCGCCTCCGCGGTCCAGCTGTTCGACTCCTGGGCCGGCGCGCTCGCCCCGGCCGACTACCGCCGCTCGGTGATGTCCGCCTCCGCCAAGGTCTTCGACGCCGTCGCCGGCTACGGCGTGCCGCGCATCCACTTCGGCGTCGGCACCGGTGAGCTGCTCGGGCTGATGGGCGAGGCCGGCGCGGACGTCGTCGGCGTCGACTGGCGCGTCCCGCTCGACGAGGCCGCCCGCCGGGTCGGCCCCGGCAAGGCGCTGCAGGGCAACCTCGACCCGACGGTCCTCTTCTCCACCCCGCAGGCCGTCGAGGCCAAGGTCCGCGAGGTCCTCGACGCGGCGGCCGGGCTGGAGGGCCACGTCTTCAACCTCGGTCACGGCGTGATGCCGACCACCGACCCGGACGCCCTCACCCGCCTCACGGAGTACGTCCACACCCGGACCGCGCGCTAGCCGCTCCTGCCCGCCGGGGCCTCACCACGAGTGCCGGGGCCGGGCGCGCCGGCCGAAGAGCAGGCCGCCCGGCTCCGGCGGCGGGGGCGTGCCCGGCTTGAGGGGCCAGGCGAGCAGCATGCCCGCGAGGAAGCCGACGACGTGCGCCGCGTACGCCACGGTGCCCGCGTCGGAGACGCCCTCGCCGGAGGAGTACACGGCCTGGAGCACGAACCAGAAGCCGAGGACCAGCCACGCGGGCAGCCGCAGCGGCAGGAACACCAGGAACGGCACCAGGACCCACACCCTGGCCTTCGGGTACAGCACCAGGTAGGCGCCCAGCACGCCCGCGATCGCCCCGGAGGCGCCGATCAGCGGCGCGGCGGAGTCGGCGTTGAAGAGGGCGAAGCCGTACGCGGCCGCGTAGCCGCAGACCACGTAGAACAGCGCGAAGCGGACGTGGCCCATGCGGTCCTCGATGTTGTTCCCGAAGATCAGCAGGAACAGCATGTTGCCCAGCAGGTGCAGCCAGCCGCCGTGCAGGAACATCGCGGTGAAGACGCTGGCCACCGGTGACTTGTCGTAGCCGGGCGGCGCGACGACGCACCCGGCGCCGTGCGCCCCCGTGCCCACCTCGCCGTTGGGGACCAACTGCGGCATCCGGTGGTGGATCAGCTCCCGCGGCACGGCCGCGTAGTGCTCCAGGAACGCGTGCAGGTGGCAGCTCTGCGCGAGGCTGCTGTCGCCCGCCACGGAACCCGACAGGCCGGGCATGAACAGGAAGACGAACACGTTCGCGGCGATCAGCGCGTACGTCACCCAGGGGGTGCGGCGCACCGGGTTAACGTCATGGACGGGGATGACCACAGGGGAGTACTGCCCGCGATCCGTTCTGCGAACCGGTGAACGGGGCCCTTCGTGCGCGCGTATGACTCGGCAACCGCCCGCGGCGAAGGCGGACCGCGGGGACGACGTGAGGAACAGGCGATGAACGACCGAGTGACTCCCGCGGTGCACGCCCTGCCCGACGGCGAGGCGGAGATCTCCCTCGTGGTGCGGCTCCCCTGGGAGGACGTGGCCCGGCTGGGCCAGGAGGCGGGGCGGCTCGCCGCGCAGACACAGCGGCCGGTGACGCTGGACGAGGCCGTCAGCCACCGGCTGCGCTCCCGCCCGGCCGCCGCCGCCCACGCCAAGCCGGCCGAGCAGTCGGCGACGGCCGCGGTGTCGGCCCTGCCGCGGATCACGGGGACGGGCTGAGGCGGGCGGGGGCGGACGCGCCGGGCGACGGACGCGCGAGGGCCGTCCGCGGGACGGCGGGTGCGGGGCGCGTGAGCGGGCGGTGGCGCGCACGAGTGCGACACCGGGCGGCGGCGGGCGCCGCCCGGGCGGACGTCAGAAGCCCCGCACCTTCGTCGCGGCCTTCCGCGCCGCCACCAGCACCGGGTCCCACACCGGGCTGAACGGCGGGGCGTAGCCCAGGTCCAGGGCGGTCATCTGCTCCACCGTCATGCCCGCCGTCAGGGCCACCGCCGCGACGTCGACCCGCTTCGCCGCGCCCTCCCGGCCGACGATCTGCACGCCCAGCAGCCGGCCCGTGCGGCGCTCGGCGAGCATCTTGACGGTCATCGGGGAGGCGCCGGGGTAGTAGCCGGCGCGGCTGGTGGACTCGATGATGACCGCCTCGTACCGCAGGCCGACGCGGCGGGCGTCCTTCTCGCGCAGTCCCGTGCGGGCGATCTCCAGGTCGCACACCTTGCTGACGGCCGTGCCGACCACGCCGGGGAAGGTGGCGTAGCCGCCGCCGACGTTGGTGCCGATGACCTGGCCGTGCTTGTTGGCGTGGGTGCCGAGGGCGATGTGCCGCTGCTGGCCGGAGACCAGGTCGAGGACCTCCACGCAGTCGCCGCCTGCCCAGATGTCGTCGTGGCCGCGCACCCGCATCGCCCGGTCGGTGAGCAGGCCGCCGTGCGCGCCGAGGGGCAGCCCGGCGGCCCGGGCGAGCGCGGTGTCGGGGCGCACGCCGATACCGAGCACCACGACGTCCGCCGGGTACTCGGCGTCCTCGGTGGCCACCGCCCGCACCCACCCGTCGTCGCCGGTGAGGACCTTGGTGACCGTGGCGTCGTTCACCATGGTGATGCCGAGGCCCTCCATGGCCGCGTGCACCAGGCGGCCCATGTCCGGGTCGAGCGTCGACATCGGCTCGCTGCCGCGGTTGAGGACGGTCACCTCGTACCCGCGGTTGATGAGCGCCTCGGCCATCTCCACCCCGATGTACCCGGCGCCCACCACGACCGCCCGGCGTCCCCGCGCGCGGGAGAGCGTGTCCAGCAGGGCCTGGCCGTCGTCGAGGGTCTGCACCCCGTGCACGCCCTGTGCGTCGATCCCCGGCAGCTCCGGGCGCACCGGCCGCGCCCCGGTCGCCAGGACCAGCCGGTCGTACGACGTCCAGGACTCGGCCCCCGAGTCGACGTCCCGCGCGCGGACCCGCTTCCCGGCCACGTCGAGCTCGGTGACCTCGGTGCGCAGGCGCAGGTCGATGCCCCGCTCGCGGTGCTCCTCGGGGGTGCGCGCGATCAGCTGGTCCCGCTCGGCCACGTCACCGCCCACCCAGTAGGGGATGCCGCACGCCGAGAACGACGTGAAGTGGCCGCGCTCGAAGGCCACGATCTCCAGCGCGTCGGGATCCTTCAGCCGCCGGGCCTGGGACGCGGCCGACATGCCCGCCGCGTCCCCGCCCACCACGACCAGCCGCTCCCGCCCGGGACGTGCACCGCCATCGCTCATGCTCATGCGAACACGCTAAGCGGGCGCGGCATTTCAGTCCCGGCCGCCCTCCTGTTCCGGGCCGCCGCCCTCCTGTTCCGGGCCGCCGGGACGGGCCGCCACGGTCGCCTCGGGCCGCGCGGGCGGAGCGGGCGGGGGCGTCGTACGGGGACCGCGGGCGACCCGCCGGGCGCGCAGCACGCGCCGTGCCACCAGCCCCACGACCAGGGCCAGGGCCGCGAACGGCAGGACCGCGGCGACGGCCGTCACCAGCCACCGCAGCATCGTCACGAACGCGCCCCAGCCGCCCGCCAGGGCGTCCACGAGGCCGGGCCCGTCGTCCCGGTCCGCCCGCGCGTCCGGCTGCTCGGTCAGGGTCAGGGTCAAGGTGGCCAGGTCGGTGCGGTCCTTCAGGGCGGCCTGGCGGGCGAGCAGCGACTCCAGCTCGGTCTCCCGGGTGTTCAGCTCGCCCTCCAGCAGCAGCACGTCGCTGAGCTTGGTGGCCCGTGCCATCAGCTCGCGCACGCGCGCGATGCCGGCCCGCTGCGACGCCACCCGGCTGTCGACGTCGACGACCTGGTCGGTGACGTCCTGCGCCTTCGCGGTGCGCTCCAGCAGGGTGCCGGTGCCCTGGAGCGCGGTGAGGACCGCCTCGTAGCGCCCGACCGGCACGCGCAGCACCACGCGCGTGTGCTCGACGCCGTCCTCGTCGCGCGTGGTGGTCTCGTCGCCGACGTAGCCGCCGGCGCCCTCGGTCGCGGTGCGGGCCCGGTCGAGGGCCCGGGGCACGTCCGCGACCCGGACGGTCAGGGATGCGGTGCGGATGATCCGGTCGCCGGGGAGCGGGGGCGCGGTGGCCCGAGCGCCCGCCGCCGTGCCACCGCCCGCCCCCGCACCGCTGCCGGCGGCCTTGCCGTCGGCGTCCTCGTCCTGTCCGGCCTGGTACTCGCCGGCCGGGGCCCGGCCGACGGCCGCCTTGTCGGCGGAGCCGCTGGAGGCGCCGGAGTCGCCGGCGCCGCCGCAGCCGGCCAGGGCGACGGAGGCGGCGAGCAGCAGACCGGCGAGGACCCGGACCGGCCGCCGGGCCGGACGCGGTGCGGTGCCTCCTGCCGGGTGTCGTGCGGAGTCTCGTGCGGAACGTCGTGTGCGCATGCGGGTGTGCCCCCGAGGTCTCGTGGAGTCGTGACGACTGACGCTCCTTCGACGCGGCAGGGCGCCGGGACGTTGGCGGTGCCGGGTCCCGAAGAGGTCCCGAACAGGTCACGGTGCGGACCCGGCGGGGGACCGGACGGGGCCGCGCGGGACTGTCGGTGGCGTCTGAGAAGGTGGAGCCATGAGCGCAGCGCGTACGGGAACAGGGCAGCGGGTCGTGGTCGTCGGGGGCGGCATCGCCGGGCTCGCCGCCGCCCACCGGCTGCTGGACCGCGGGGCCCGGGTGACCGTCCTGGAGGCCGGGACCCGGCTCGGCGGCAAGCTGGTGGCGGACCGGATCGAGGGCGTCCGCGTCGACCTCGGCGCCGAGTCGATGCTGGCCCGCCGCCCCGAGGCGGTCGGCCTTGCGCGCGAGGTGGGCCTCGCCGACCGGCTCCAGCCGCCCGCCACATCGACCGCCGCGATCTGGACCCGCGGCGCCCTGCGCCCCATGCCCAAGGGTCACGTCATGGGCGTCCCCGGCACCGCCGACGCCCTCGCGGGCGTGCTGTCGGACGAGGGCCTGGCCCGCATCGCGCGCGAGGCGGACCTGCCGCCCACCGAGGTCGGTGACGACGTGGCCGTCGGGGAGTACGTGGCGGCGCGCCTCGGCCGCGAGGTCGTCGACCGCCTCGTCGAGCCGCTGCTCGGCGGGGTGTACGCCGGTGACGCCTACCGCCTCTCGATGCGCTCCGCGGTCCCGCAGCTCTTCCGGGCCGCCCGCGCCCACCCCTCGCTCACCGAAGCCGTGCGGGCGGTCCAGGGACAGACCGCCGCGGCCGCGCAGTCCGGGCCGGTGTTCCTGGGCCTCGAGGGCGGCATCGGCACCCTGCCGCTCGCGGTCGCCGCATCCGTCACCGCGCGCGGCGGCGAGATCCTCACCGGGCGGGCCGCGACCGGCCTGCGCCGGGACGCCGAGGGGGGCTGGCGGGTCACCGCCGGGGACCTGGTGCTGCCCGCCGACGCCGTGGTCGTCGCCGTCCCCGCGCCCGCCGCCGCCGGCCTGCTGGCTGCCGAGTGCCCCGGGGCGGCCGCCGAGCTGCGCGCCGTCGAGTACGCCTCCATGGCCCTGGTCACCCTCGCCTACCGCCGCGCGGACGTGTCCCTCCCGCAGGGCAGCGGGTTCCTCGTGCCGCCCGTGGACGGCCGCACCATCAAGGCGTCGACGTTCTCCGCGCAGAAGTGGGCCTGGAGCGCGCGGGAGGACCCGGAGCTGTTCGTCCTGCGCACCTCCGTGGGGCGCTACGGCGAGACGGAGGTCCTCGGGCGCGACGACGCCGACCTGGTCGAGGTCTCGCGCCACGACCTGCGCGAGGCGACCGGTCTGACCGCCGCTCCGGTCGCCGGGCTCGTCACCCGGTGGACCGACGGCCTGCCCCAGTACCCCGTGGGCCACCACGCGCGCGTGGCCCGCATCCGCGAGCACGTCGCCGGGCTGCCCGGCCTCGCCGTGTGCGGCGCGCAGTACGACGGCGTCGGCATCCCGGCCTGCGTCGCGAGCGCGTACGCGGCCGTGGACCAGCTGGCCGGGGACCCGCGCGGTGTGCAGCGGCTCACCGCCGACCCGGTGCAGAGCCTGCACGGCGGAGCGGGAGAATGAGGGCATGAGTGACGACGCCCCCACCACCGAGCCCGGCAGGATCCCGAACAAGGGCAAGCTGGCCAAGGACCTCAACGAGGTCATCCGCTACACGCTCTGGTCGGTCTTCAGGCTGAAGGACGTGCTCCCCGAGGACCGCTCCGGCTACGCCGACGAGGTGCAGGAGCTCTTCGACCAGCTCGCCGCCAAGGACGTCACGGTCCGCGGCACCTACGACGTCTCCGGCCTGCGCGCCGACGCCGACCTGATGATCTGGTGGCACGCGGAGACCAGCGATCAGCTGCAGGAGGCGTACAACCTCTTCCGCCGCACCCGGCTCGGCCGCGCCCTCGAACCCGTCTGGTCGAACATGGCGCTGCACCGCCCGGCGGAGTTCAACCGCTCGCACATCCCGGCGTTCCTCGCCGACGAGACGCCGCGCGACTACGTCAGCGTCTACCCCTTCGTGCGCTCCTACGACTGGTACCTGCTGCCCGACGAGGACCGCCGCCGCATGCTCGCCGACCACGGCAAGATGGCCCGCGGCTACCCCGACGTGCGCGCCAACACGGTCGCCTCGTTCTCGCTCGGCGACTACGAGTGGATCCTCGCCTTCGAGGCCGACGAGCTGTACCGCATCGTCGACCTGATGCGTCACCTGCGCGCCTCGGAGGCCCGCCGCCACGTGCGCGAGGAGGTGCCGTTCTACACCGGCCGCCGCAAGTCGGTGGCGGACCTGGTGGCCGGCCTGGCCTGAGCGGCCGCGCCCGGGGCGGACCGGCCCGAGCGGGGCACGGAACAGGTACGGGGGAGCACCGGGACGTGTCCGGTGCTCCCCCGCCTCACTTCGCCGGGGCGCGCGGTTCCGGCTCCGCGCGCCCGGCGCAGGCGGCCCGCCGCACGGGCAGCCGCCCTTCCAGGAGGTATGCCTCCAGGTGCCCGTCGACGCACCGGTTGGGCCCGCCGGCGATGCCGTGGGTTCCGGCGTCCCGCTCGGTCACCAGCACCGAGCCCGCCAGCCGCCGGTGCATCTCCAGCGCCCCCTCGTAGGGCGCGGCGGCGTCCCGTTCGGCGGCCAGGATCAGCGTCGGCGGCAGCTCGCCCGGTGCGGTCCGCACGTCCAGCGGCCGCTGCCGGGGCGCCGGCCAGTAGGCGCAGGGCAGGTTCGCCCACACGTTGTCCCACGTCTCGAAGGGCGCCACGCGCGCGAGCCGGGTGTTGTCGCGGTCCCACAGCCGCCAGTCGGTCGGCCAGGGCGCGTCGTTGCACTCCACGGCCGTGTAGACGGCGCGGCCGTTCTCCGCCTCGGCGGCCGCCTGCCCCACCGGCCCGGCCTGCGCGACGAGCTGTTCCGGCCGGCCCCTGAGGTACTCCGACAGCGCCTCGGCGCGGTGCGGCCAGTAGTCGTCGTAGTACGTGGCCTGGAGGAACGCGCCCTGGAGCTGGGCCGGTCCGACGGTGCCGCCCGCCGGTTCGGCGGCCAGCCGGTCGCGGGCGCGCTCGTAGCTGCGCTGCACCTCCTCCGGGGTGCCGCCGAGGCCGTACACGTCGTCGTGCCGGGCCACCCAGTCGCGGAAGTCCGCCCAGCGCGCCTCGAACGCCGCCGACTGGGCCAGGTTGTCGCGGTACCAGACGTGCTCCGGGTCCGGGTCCACCGGCGCGTCGAACACCATCCGCCGCACGTGCGAGGGGAACAGCGTCGCGTACAGCGCGCCGAAGTAGGTGCCGTAGGAGGCGCCCATGAAGGTCAGCCGGTCCTCGCCCAGCGCGGCGCGCAGCACGTCCAGGTCGCGGGCGTTGTTCAGGGAGTGGTAGTGCCGCAGGGCGTCGCCGGAGCGCTCGGCGCAGCCCCGCGCGTACGCCTTCGCCCGCGTGATGCGCTCGCGCTTGTACGCCTCGGACGGGTGGGTCGGCGCCGGCGCCGGGCCCTTGAAGAAGTGCCCGGGGTCCTCGCAGGACAGCGGGGCAGAACGGCCCACGCCGCGCGCGTCGTAGCCGACCAGGTCGTAGGCGGCGCCCAGGCGCTTCCACTCGGGCAGCAGGCCGATCAGCGGGAAGTACAGCCCCGAGCCGCCGGGCCCGCCCGGGTTGAAGACCAGCGCGCCCTGCCGGGGGACGGGCCGCTCACCGGCCCGTGAGTCCTTGCCGGTGGCCTCGACGCGGCTGACGGTGAGCTCGATCTGCCGGCCGTCGGGGTGGGCGTAGTCCAGCGGCACGGTGACGGTGCCGCACCGGATGCCGGCGGGCAGGTCCTCGGCGTCGGGGCAGGCGCCGAAGTCGATGCCGGTGGCGGCGGCGCGGGCGGCCGCGACCGCGGTGCCGTGCCGTTCGGCGATGCCGGTGGCTGCGGGGGAGCCGGGGGAGCCGGGGATGGCGGGGGTGCCGGCCGCCGGGACGGCGGTGAGCATGGACAGGAGCAGGGCTCCGGCGGCCGTGTGGAGGGCGGCAGCTCGCATCGCGGGTCCCTTCGGTGCGCGGCGGCGACAGAAGGGATGGTTGGTGCGGGGGTGGGGCGAGGCAAGCACCGCCGGCGGGTGTCGGCGCCGATGCCCCCGTACGCCCCCCGCGCACGCCGCGCGTCGGTCACGCACCCACGCCGCGCGTCGGTCGCGCGCTTCGCGCCGCGCGTCAGTCCCGCTCGTACGCCGCGCGTCAGTCCCGCTCGTACGCCTCGCGGTGTGCGAACGCCGCCCGCAGCTCCGGCCCGCCGACCGCGCGGACGCCCCGGACGGCCACCGAGGTCAGGTAGGAGTGGTCGTCGCCCTCGCCGCGGCGCCGGGCCAGCGCGCCGAGCAGCCGCTGCCCGGCCGGGGAGGCCCAGGGGGCGTACGGGCCCGCCTCGCCGCGCGCGATGACCAGGCAGCCCAGCGTGAGGGCGAGCGGCAGCGCGAACCACAGGGCGACCAGCGAGCGGGGCGGCTCGGAGCCGCCCGGCGCCAGCAGCGCCGCCGCGCCCAGCACGAGCACGGCGACGGCGGCGGCCCGCACCTGGCGCACGCCCGCCGCGACGTTCGTCCGCGCCCCGGCGGGCACCGCGAGCCCCGCGCCGACCAGCCGGTCGGCGAGGCCGCGCACGGCGTCGGCGGCCGCCGCGGCGGCGCGCACGGGCGCGATGCGGGACTGGCCCCCGGGGCCGATGGCGCCTATGACGGACCGCTCCATCTCGTCCCGGCCGCGCGGGTCCACGACGGTGGCCCAGCCGGTGTGGGCGAGCAGCAGCCGGCGCTGCCGCGCCATCGCCACCATGGTCAGGTCGGCGACCCGGGCCGGACCGCCGGACAGGAAGGCGGCCTCGTAGAGCGTCAGATCGTGGGCGCGGCCCGCGCCCGCGTCGCGCCGGTCGAGCGCGGCGGCGCGCACGGCGGCCAGGCACAGCCGGGCGCACGCCGCACCCGCGACGGCCCAGGCGAGCACCAGCAGGAGAACCCGGAACATGCGGTGTTTCTATGCCAGGAACACCCCGCGTGACCATGCCCTGTTCGCCATGCGGACACGGTGTGGCGGCGGTGTGACGTCCCGGCGGGGTGCGCGGTCCGGCGCAGGGGGCGCCGCGCCGCTAACGGCGCATCAGCACCCGCCCCATGCGGGCCACGCGCGTCACCCGCGACCGCCGCCGGGGGGCCGGACCCGACCGGTCCAGCCACCACTCCCGCAACTCCCGCTTGGCGCGCCCCTCCGCCAGGCCCCCGCTCAGCAGGGCCCACTCCGCGAAGTCCAGCGCGTCCTGGCGGTAGCCGCCCCGCATCGGACGGCTCTGCGCGTACGACAGGAACGCCGGCCGGTACGCCGTTCCCAGCACCGCCGGGAGCTCCGGCGCCACCTTCGCCACCACCCCCGCCCGCTTGGCCGCCAGCGCCCGTGCCTGGATCCCGAGCCGCGTCCGGTCGAATCCCTCCGGCACCGGCGTCCCCGCCACCAGCGCGGACAGCAGCGCGGTCTGCGCGAGCGCCACCCGCTCCCGGACCCGCTCCCCGGCCTCGTCGTCGGCGCCGGGCGCCTCGGGTGCCGACTCGACGACCGCCCCGCGTACCCCTTCGGCCACCGGCTGCGCACCCCGCGTCCGCGACCCGGCCCGCACGGCCTCCCCGATCGCCGTCAACTCCCGCTCCAGCTCGCCCGCTCCGGGGAAGTCCTCGTCCCGCTCCAGGAGCACCCCGGGCGGTGCCACGCGGGAGGCGAGGTCGGTCAGGATGTCGAGGACCGGGCGCGGCACCGGGTGGGCGTGGCTGTCGTGCCAGACGCCGTCCTTCTCGACCCCGCCCGCGACGTGGACGTACGCGATGGCCTCCACCGGCAGCTCGGCGAGCGCCTTGGCCGGGTCCTCGCCGCGGTTGACGTGGTTGGTGTGCAGGTTCGCGACGTCGATCAGCAGCCGTACGCCGGTGCGCTCGACCAGCTCGTACAGGAACTGGCCCTCCGTCATCTCCTCGCCGGGCCAGGAGATCAGCGCGGCGATGTTCTCCACGGCGAGCGGCACGGGCAGGGCCCGCTGGGCGATGCGGACGTTCGCGCAGAGGACGTCGAGGGCGTCGCGGGTGCGCGGCACCGGCAGCAGGTGACCGGCCTCCAGCGGCGCGGACGCGGTGAGCGGGCCGCCCGCCCGGACGAACGCGATGTGCTCGGTGACCAGCGGGGCGCCCAGCGCCTCGGCCCGCTCGGCGAGCGCGGTCAGTCTCCCCTCGTCGGGCCGCTCGGCGCCGCCCAGGCCGAGCGAGACGCCGTGCGGCACGACCGTGACCCCGCGCTCGCGCAGCCGCACCAGCGACTCGGGCAGGTGGCCCGGGCAGAGGTTCTCCGCGACCACCTCGACCCAGTCGACGCCGGGCATCCGCTCCACCGCGTCCGCGATCTCCGGCCGCCAGCCGATGCCGGTCCCCAGTCGCACCATGGTCCCCTCCTCCTGCCCTGCCCCCTCCGTGGTGAACGGGGTATGGCCCCGGCGCGCGGCGGCGAACCGCCCCGCGGGCACCTTCAGAGGAACATTTGAGGTTGGCGCCGCACCCGGGCTCTCGCCCGGGGGACCGGACCGCTCGCCTCCGGCGGACCGGTGCGTTCAGCGCAGGGCCGGGTGGTCCGCCACCACCGTGCAGGAGCCCGGCGCGATCTCCGTGAAGCCGGCGTCCCTGACCAGCGGCAGTCCGCTCCCGGTCAGCTCCTGCCAGCGGTCGGGGGCGGCGGTGCGCACGGCGAGCGGGAAGCCGGCCTCGCGCCAGGCCGTGCGCTCCCGCCCGGACAGTTCCCACCAGGCGAGTTGGGCCCCGTGCCCGGCCTGGGCCATCGCCTTGCCCGCGGACATCTCCAGGCCGGGGTTGAGCCACAGCACCGGGACCCCGGGGTCCGCCGGCTCCGGCGCCTCGGGGTCGTCGAGGTCGGTCCCGGACACCTGGAGCCTGGCCAGGTCCTTCGGCCAGCCGTCCAGCGGCACCGGCGGGAACACCCGCACCTCGGCCGACTTCCCCGTCACGGTGATCCCGGGCAGCGCCCCGGCCCGCCGCCACTCGGCGCCCCGGGCCCGCCGGACGACCTTGCGGATCCGGGCGTCCTGCCAGTCGCGCACCGCCTCGGCCCACTCGCCGTCCCCGGAGGAGCGCGCGTCACCCAGGATCACCAGGACGGCCCGTGCGGCGGTCTCCAGGGCGTCGGTGCGGGCGGGCGGTGCCGCCTTCTCGATCCGTACGACCATCGGCAGCACGAACTGCGGGGCGCGGTCACGCTCCTCGGCGGCGTGGCGGAACGGGCTGTCGGCGGGGGACTGATAGGCATCGCTCACACCGCCCCACCCTAGACGCGGGGCCGCCGGCGGCCTCGCGCAGGTCAGCCCGAGCAGGCGGTGCGCTGCGCCTCCTGCCACTCGCACACCGGGCACAGCGTGATGCCCTTGTACGACTCCGGGTACTCCGTCGGCTCCCGGCACAGCACGCACTCCGCGTACGGCGGGCCGTCCGCCTTCGGCGGCCGGGTGGCGTCGATCAGGCAGTACGTCTCGTCGGTGCCGCCGGTGCCGTCCTTCTCGTCGCTCATGGCTCCAGCGTAGGACGGCCACGCAACCGGCCGGGCGCGCTCAGCGGCGGGCGCCCGCGGTGCCGATCAGCTCGGAGACCTTCACGAAGCGGTAGCCGCGCCGGCGCAGCTCGGGCACCACCGAGCGGACCACGCGCTCCGTGGTGGGCGCGGCGCTGCGGGTGCAGTGCATGACCACCACGGACCCCGGCCGCACCCCGTCGAGCACCTGCCGGGCCACCGCGTCCGCGTCCGTCGCGAAGGCGTCGCCGCTGACCACGTCCCACTGCACGGCCGTGACGCCGGTGCCGCTGACCGCGCGCAGCGCCCGCTGGTCGTAACAGCCGCCGGGGAAGCGGAAGTACGGCATGGCGTCGGTGATCCCGGCGGCCCGGAACGCCGTGTACGCCCGCTCCACGTCGGCGCGCATCCGGTCCTCGGGGACGGTCGGCAGGCCGTAGCAGTCGGCGGTGAAGGCGTAGTGGCTGTAGGAGTGGTTGGCGACCTCGAAGAGCGGGTCGTGGCCGAGCGCGCGGGCCTGGTCGGGGTACTGCTCCGCCCACCGGCCGGTCATGAACACGGTCGACGGCACCTTGAGCGTGCGCAGCGCCTGGATCAGGCCGGGGTTGTCGAAGTGCTCCCCGGCGGCGGCGCGCGGGCCCTGGTCGGCGGTCATGTCGGCGTCGAAGGTGAGCGCGACCGTCCGGCCCGCGGTGCGGGGCGCGTGCGCGAACACGGGCGTGAGCCCCGCCGGTCCCGGCGCCAGCGTGGGCGGCCGGGACGGCGCGGGCGGGGCGGGCGGCGCCGAGGAGGCCCGGGCGGGGCTCGGCGCGTGCGGTGCGGGGGCGGCGCCGGGCCCCGGGGCGGTGCCGCAGGCGGCGAGGGCGGCGCCGAGGGCGCAGAGTGCGGTGAGCACCGTGAGACGGCGTACGGGAACGATCACCGCATGACCATACGAGTGTGATCGTCGTACCGGTGTGACCGTCCGGGCGCCCCTCCGCGGGCGTCACCCCCGTGGCTCAGCCGTGCCAGGGGCCCGTCACGGCGAACGTGGTGCCGGGTGTGTAGCAGTTGACGAACATCGTGCGTCCGTCGGGGGAGAAGGTGACCCCGGCGAACTCGCCCCACTCCGGCTGCTCGGCGGTGCCGATGTTCTGGGCGTTGCGGGCCATCGCGTAGACCTCGCCGTGACGGGTGACGCCGAAGACGTGCTGGGCGCCGTTGCCGTCCTCGCAGACCATCAGGCCGCCGCTGGGGGCGAGGCAGATGTTGTCGGGGGACTCGCCGGGCAGCCGCACGTCCGTGTCGGGGCCGAAGACCACCACCAGGGTGAGGCGGTGGTGGTCGGGGTCGTAGCGCCAGATCTGGCCGAAGTGGTCCGCGGCCGAGCCGTCGGCACCCCGCGCGAACGACGACACGAAGTACACCGAGCGGCCGCCCCAGTAGCAGCCCTCCAGCTTCTGCGCGTGCGTGATGCCGCGCGGCCCGAAGTCCTGGAGGCGCACGGGCGTGCCCTGGGCGAGGGGGTCGGGCACGTCGACCCACTCGACGCGGTCGAAGGTGGTTCCGGTCTCCTGGATCGAGGACAGGTCGGGCACGTCCGGCACGCGCAGGGCCTGGAGCCGCCCGCCGGCCCGCAGCGAGCCGAGGCCGCCGAGCGGCTTCTCGGGCAGGAAGCGGTAGAACAGGCCGAACGGCTTCAGGAACGCGTCCTCCGTCTCGTAGACGACGCCCCGGCGCGGGTCCACGGCGATCGCCTCGTGCTGGAAGCGGCCCATCGCGGTCAGCGGGACGGCGCCGGAGCGGTGCGGGTCGGCGCCGTCGACCTCGAAGACGAAGCCGTGGTCCTTGGTGTAGCCGTTGGTGCCGGCCCGGTCCTCGGTCTCCTCGCAGCTCAGCCAGGTGCCCCAGGGCGTGGGCCCGCCCGCGCAGTTGACGGCCGTGCCGGCCAGGGCGACCCGCTCCGACACCACCTCGCCCCGGGCGTCCAGGGCCAGCGCGGTACAGCCGCCCTTGCCGGCGGGGTCGTAGGTCAGGCCGTCGATCACGGGGACGGGCACCCGGGCGTCGACGCGGTTCTCGTGGTTGCGGACCAGATGAACGCGGCCGTGGCGGCCGGCGAAGGCGGCCATGCCGTCGTGGTGCGAGGGGACCGGGCCCTCGCCGGAGCGCAGCGGGTCGCCCTCGCGGGACAGGACCCGGTAGCGGAATCCTTTCGGCAGGTCGAGCAGGCCGTTCGGGTCGGGGACCAGGGGACCGTAGCCGGTGCGTCCGAGGGGCTGCGCGGCGGCGGTGCCCGCGAAGAGCTCGGCGAGGGCCCCGCCGAACACGATGCCGGCTCCCACGGCACCGGTGCGGGCGAGCAGTTGACGACGGGTCGCGGACATACGGGGACAACCTTCCTGCTGGCGGACAGGGACGGTGATCCCGCTGTGTCTACCACCCGGAGAGCGCCCCGGGAACCAGGCCCGGCGCCCGTGTCACGGCCCGACGGGCGGTGGAGGAGGCGGCTGCTGCTGGGCCTTCTCCAGGAACCGCAGCAGCTCCACCGGGAAGGGCAGGACGAGGGTGGAGTTCTTCTCGGCGGCCACCGCGGTGATCGTCTGGAGCAGTCGCAGTTGCAGCGCGGCCGGCTGGTCCGACATCTCCTTGGCGGCGTCGGCGAGCTTCTTGGACGCCTGGAGCTCGGCGTCGGCGTTGATGATCCGGGCCCGGCGCTCACGGTCGGCCTCGGCCTGGCGGGCCATGGACCGCTTCATCGACTCCGGCAGCGACACGTCCTTGATCTCGACCCGGTCGATCTGCACGCCCCAGCCGATCGCCGGGCTGTCGATCATCAGCTCCAGGCCCTCGTTGAGCTTCTCCCGGTTGGACAGCAGGTCGTCCAGTTCGCTCTTGCCGATGATGGACCGCAGCGAGGTCTGCGCCATCTGCGAGACCGCGAAGCGGTAGTCCTCGACGTTCACGATCGCCGCCGCCGCGTCGACGACCCGGAAGTACACCACCGCGTCCACCCGCACGGTGACGTTGTCGCGGGTGATGCCCTCCTGCGCGGGGATCGGCATCGTCACGATCTGCAGGTTGACCTTGCGCAGCCGGTCCACCGCGGGGACCACCGTGGTGAAGCCCGGTGAGCGCACGTCGCCGACGACGCGGCCCAGCCGGAACACCACCCCGCGCTCGTACTGCTTGATCACCCGGGCGCCCGCCAGGAGGTACGCGACCCCGCCGGCGCCGACCGCGACGGCCGCCGTCACCAGTTCCTGGAGCATGACGACCTCCTTCACCCGAGGTCCCGAGGTCTGGATGCCTGCTATGCCACGATATGCCCCGCCTCCGGTCCGGGGCCACGCCCCCCTGCCCGGACCGGACGGCGGGCGCGGCCCCGGTCGCTCAGCGCAGGGCGGTTATCCGGACCGGCTCCGTGCCGGCGGCGCTGTGCCGCTCGGCCCAGTTCTCCAGCGCCGTGCGGCAGGCGTGGTCGAGGTGGTGCAGGCCGGACAGGTCCAGCTCGACGGGACGGTCCTGGGGCAGGGCCTCCAGGCTGTCGAGGATCCTCGGCAGCCGCAGGAAGGTGGCGTTGCCCGCCAGGTGCGCCCGGATCGGGCCGGCGCCCTTGTCGACGACCTCCAGCTTCACGGCCGAGGCCTCCCAGGCGGTCTTGACCACGGACAGGGCCAGACCGATGAGCACGCCCTCGAACATGTTGACCGCGACGATCGACACCGCCGTGACCACCAGGATCAGCGCCTCACCGCGGTGCCGCCGCCACAGCGCGGCCACGCCGCGGAACGGGATCAGCTTCCAGCCCGCGTGGACCAGGACGCCGGCCAGCGCGGGCAGCGGGATCAGCGCCAGCGCGGACGGCAGCAGCGCCGCGAACAGCAGCAGCCACGCGCCGTGCAGGACCCGGGACGCCTTGGTGCGGGCGCCCGCCTGGACGTTGGCGGAGCTGCGCACGATCACCGCGGTCATGGGCAGCGCGCCGAGCACGCCGCACACCGCGTTGCCCGCGCCCTGCGCCATCAGCTCCTTGTCGTACGCGGTGCGCGGACCGGTGTGCAGCCGGTCCACGGCCGCCGCGCTGAACAGGCTCTCCGCGGAGGCGATCAGGGTGAAGGCGAGAATCGTGCCGAGGAGCCCGGGGTCGGCCAGCCCGCCGAAGGCGTCGGCGCCGGGCGGCTGGACGGCGGACAGCAGGCCGCCCACCTCGACCGTCGCGACGGGCAGGCCGAGCGCGAGCACCGCGAGCGTCGCCAGGACGACCGCGGCGAGCGCGCCCGGCACGGCCCGGGCCCGCGCCGGGAGCCTGCGCCAGGCCACCATCACCACGACGGTGCCCGCGCCCACCGCCAGCGAGGCGAGCGCCCCGGTGCTGCCGACGGCGTCCACCGTGGCCCCGGGCAGCCCCAGGATCTTGTCGAGGCCCGAGGCGGGGGCCTTCAGGCCGGCCGCCGCGTACAACTGGCCCGCGATGATGACCAGTCCGATGCCGGCCAGCATGCCCTCGACGACCGAGACGGATATCGCCCGGAACCAGCGCCCCCACTTCAGGGCGCCCATGAGCAGCTGGAGCAGTCCGGTGGCCAGTACGACCACGCCGAGCGCGGGCAGCCCGAAGCGGTCGACCGCCTCGAAGACCAGCACGGTCAGACCGGCGGCGGGCCCGGAGACCTGCAGGCTGCTGCCGGGCAGCAGGCCGGTGACCAGGCCGCCCACGATGCCGGTGACCAGGCCGAGTTCGGCCGGTACACCGGAGGCGACGGCGACGCCCACGCACAGCGGGAGCGCGACGAGGAACACGACGAGCGAGGCGGCGAGGTCCTGGCGCAGGTGCGGGAACCTCGGCGGCGGGGAGGACCCGGGGGTCGCGGCGCGCCTCACCGGGCGTCCGCGATCGGTGCGGGGAGGGCCAGGGGGCCGGGGGAGGTGGTGCGGGGGGCGCCGGGGGACGAGCCTCCGGCGGGGCGGGCGAACTCCTCAGGGCGGTGTCCGGACGAACGGGCGGGGTCGATGAGGGGTTGCATGATGATTCCTCCTGGCGCGCCGTGGGGGGGCGCGTCGGACGTGCAGGACAGGTGGGGAAGGCGCTGTTCTGCGTCCCTCTCAGCAGCGGAAGACCTGCAGGGCCGCCGGGGAGTGGCCCGCCGGGGATCTCGACGGGCGGTGGGCCGCCCCGGCCGTGGACGGCGGGAGCGGGACGGTGTCGAGCTGGGCCGTCCGCGCGCGCTCGGCACCCTGGGGCGCGGAGCCGGCGGCCACGGCCCGCGCGCGGTCGCGGGTGCGCAGGGGAGCGGAGGGTGCCCCGGGCCGGTCGCAGTCGCGGTGGGTGAGGCGCTCGTCGCGCGCCGCGGCGGCGGAGGGAGCGATTCCGGCCCCGGTCCTGGCCTCGGTGTGACCTGAGGTGTGCGCGGGTGCGAACGGTGGTGCGGACGTGCCGGACGCGACGAAGGGGAGGGCGAGCAGGAGGACGGTGAGCAGTCCGGCCGCGATCCGGGCCGTCGCACGTCGGACCATGCGCCCCCCTCCCGCGGTTCCTGCTTCTGGCGCACACCAAAGAATGGTCAACGGCTGGTCAAGAACCACGGTAGCGGCGCCAGCCCCTTTGCGGGGCGAACTCCGTGTCACGGGCCCGACTGCGCCCGAAAAACGGGGGGTCGTGGCGCGATCGGGCCGGGCGCCGGGCCCGGACGGCCGGTCAGGCGGGGGCGGTCAGCCGCTGCCCGTCGCGGGCCAGGGCGGTGAGGCGGGATATCGCGCGGAAGTACTTCTTGCGGTAGCCGCCGTTCAGCATCTCCTCGCTGAACAGCCGGTCGAACGGCAGCCCGGAGGCCAGCACCGGCACCTCGCGGTCGTAGAGCCGGTCGGCCAGCACCACCAGGCGCAGCGCCGTCGACTGGTCGGGCACCGGGCGGACGTCCGTCAGGCACACCGCCCGCAGGCCGTCGGTCAGCGCGCCGTACCGGCTCGGGTGGACCTTGGCCAGGTGCTCCAGGAGGTGCGTGAAGTCGTCCAGCGAGGCGCCCTCGGTGGCGTGCGCCGCCCTGGTGACGGCCTCGTCGGAGCAGGGCGCCGGGGCCTCGGGCAGCCCGCGGTGGCGGTAGTCCTCGCCGTCGATGCGCAGGGTGCGGAAGTGCGCGGACAGCCCCTGGATCTCGCGCAGGAAGTCGACCGCCGCGAAGCGGCCCTCGCCGAGCTTGCCGGGCAGGGTGTTGGAGGTGGCGGCGAGCGCGACGCCCGCCTCGACCAGCTTGCCGAGCAGCGTGGAGACCAGCACGGTGTCGCCCGGGTCGTCCAGCTCGAACTCGTCGATGCACAGCAGGCGGTGGCCGGAGAGCGTGCGCACGGTCTGCTGGAAGCCCAGCGCGCCCACCAGGTTGGTCAGCTCCACGAAGGTGCCGAACGCCTTCAGGGACGGGTCCGCCGGGGTGGCGTGCCACAGTGAGGCGAGCAGGTGGGTCTTGCCGACGCCGTAGCCGCCGTCCAGGTAGACCCCGCGCGGGCCGGCCGGGGCCTTGGGCGCCCGGGAGCGGCCGAAGCCGAACAGGCCCCGCTTGGCCCCGCCGACGGCGTGCGCCCCGCCGAGCCCGCCCGCGAACTCCTCCAGCACCCGCACCGCCTCGCTCTGGCTCGGCCGGCCCGGGTCGGGGACGTACGTGTCGAAGCGCACCGAGTCGAAGCGCGGCGGCGGCACCATCTCGGCGACCAGCCGGTCGGCGGGCACGTGCGGCTCGCGGGCGCACAGGGACAGCGGGGCGGCCCCGGCGCGGGGGCCGAGGTCGGGGGCGGGGGTGGAGGACGACACGGTTCCCCAGCTTAAGGGGCGTGCCAGACTGCCCGGCATGCGACGCCTGTTCCCTGTGACCGACCAGACAGCGCCGACGGCACCCGGTGGGAGCTCCGAGGGGGGTGGGGAGACCGGATCCCGCGAGTGGAGCCTCGACGAGATCGCGGACGCCTACGCCTACCCCGAGCCCGCGCCCGGTGGGCCGCGGCCGTACCTGCGCGCCAACATGGTCTCCACGCTCGACGGGGCCGCCCAGCACGAGGGCCGCTCGCACCCCATCTCCCACGCCACCGACATGCGGATCTTCGGGACCCTCAGGGCGCTCGCGGACGTCGTGGTGGTCGGTGCGGAAACGGTCCGTCAGGAGGGCTACCGGCCCGCCCGCGTGCGGGCGGAGTTCGCCGCGCGGCGCCAGGCCGCGGGCCAGACGCCCGCGCCCGCGATCGCCGTGGTCACGGCGAGCCTGGACCTGGACTTCTCGCTCCCGCTGTTCACCTCGCCGACGGTGCCGACGCTGGTGCTGACCGGCGCCGCGGCCGCGCCGGACCGCGTGGCGGCGGCCGAGAAGGCGGGCGCGCGCGTGGTGACCGCCGGGGACGGCGTCGGGGTGGACCCGGTCCGTGCCGTGCGGGCGCTGGCCGAGCTGGGCCACACCCGGCTGCTGACCGAGGGCGGGCCCCGGCTGCTGGGCCAGCTGGTCGTCGCCGAGGTGCTGGACGAGCTGTGCCTGACCGTCTCGCCGATGCTCACCGCCGGTGCGGCGCAGCGGATCGCGGGCGGGCCGGCGGTGCCCGTCCCGCACCGGTTCGCGCTGGTCTCCCTGCTGGAGGAGGAGGGATTCCTCTTCAGCAGGTACCGGAGGGCGTGAGGCGGGTATCCGAGGGTCCGCGGCAGGCACCGGGCCCACCGCACGACACCCGGGGGCTCCGAAACGGCGGAATCATCCGCTCCGTTTCGTCCCGGGTGGGCAGACTAGGACGGCATCCCCGTGCGGGCACGGGGAAGGATGGTTTCCGCAGGGCCGCTCGGGCCCAGGAGAAGGGGCGCTGGTGTTCACAAGCGTGTTGATGATCGAGAAGGCCTTGACGTCCGCCGACGTGGAGTTCGTCACCACCTTGCACGGCGACGAGGCGGTCTCCTTCCACGTGCTGCTCCAGCCGCGCGGCGAGCAGGCCGACCGGCTGCTGCGGGCCATCGACGACGTCGCCCTCGGCGAACTCGACGAAGCCGTGCGCGAGGGGCAGACCCCGGAGGGCGAGGAGGCGCTGAGCGTCGGGGAGCGGGCCCTGGAGGTCTCCCTCACCGCGCTGCGCACCGCGGGCAGCGCCGCCGAGGGCAGACTCGTCGAGGAGCACCCGCTGGACGCCCTCAAGGGGGTGGTCCAGGAGGTCGGCGCCGACGAGGTGATCGTGCTGACCGACCCGCACTACGTGGAGGAGTTCTTCCACCGCGACTGGGCCTCCCGCGCCCGCCACAAGGTCGGCGTGCCGGTCCTCAAGCTGTTCTCGCACAGCAAGGCGTAGTCGTCGCCGCCGGCCGCGGGACCCGTGGGCGGCGGGGGGACCGCGGTGCCGGTGGCGGGGGCCCGCAGGCAATAGGGTGGGGGCCGCACTCGTCGTACCGCAGCCCCTGGAGATGAACGCATGGCCCCCGGCATCCCCTCCCCCTTCGACCGACCGCACTTCATCGGCATCGGCGGGGCCGGGATGTCCGGGATCGCCAAGATCCTGGCGCAGCGCGGCGCCCGGGTGGCCGGCAGCGACGCGAAGGAGTCGGCCACCGCCGACGCCCTGCGCTCCTTCGGCGCCACCGTGCACATCGGGCACGCCGCCGGGCACCTCGCCGACGACGCGACCTGCGTCGTCGTGTCGTCGGCCATCCGCCAGGACAATCCGGAGCTGGTCCGCGCGGCCGAGCTGGGCATCCCCGTGGTGCACCGCTCCGACGCCCTCGCCGCCCTCATGGAGGGCCGCCGCGCCATCGCCGTCGCCGGCACCCATGGCAAGACCACCACCACCTCGATGCTCGCCGTGTCCCTGTCCGAGCTGGGCCTGGACCCCTCGTACGCGATCGGCGGCGACCTCGACGCCCCCGGCTCCAACGCCCTGCACGGCGACGGAGAGATCTTCGTCGCCGAGGCGGACGAGTCCGACCGCAGCTTCCACACGTACCGCCCCGAGGTCGCGATCGTCCTCAACGTGGAGCTCGACCACCACGCCAACTACGCGTCGATGGACGAGATCTACGAGTCCTTCGAGACCTTCGCCGACAAGATCGTGCCGGGCGGCACCCTGGTGGTCTGCGCCGACCACCCGGGCGCCCGCGAGCTGACCCGCCGGGTCCGGCGCGAGGGCCTGACCGTGGTGACGTACGGCGAGGCCGAGGACGCCGACGTGCGGGTGCGCTCGATCGTCGCGCAGGGCCTCAGGAGCGAGGTCACCGTCGTGCTGGACGGCCGGGAGACCGTCTTCACCGTGTCGGTGCCCGGCCGCCACTACGCGCTCAACGCGGTCGCCGCCCTCACCGCGGGCGTCGCGCTCGGCGTGCCCGCGACCGACCTCGCGCCCGCGCTGGCCGCCTACACGGGCGTCAAGCGCCGCCTCCAGCTCAAGGGCGAGGCGGCCGGGGTGCAGGTCGTCGACTCCTACGCCCACCACCCCACCGAGATGACGGCCGACCTGGAGGCGATGCGCGCCGCGGCCGCGGACGCCCGCATCCTCGTCCTCTTCCAGCCCCACCTGTTCTCCCGCACCCAGGAGCTCGCCACGGAGATGGGGCAGTCCCTCGCGCTGGCGGACGCCTCCGTGGTCCTCGACATCTACCCCGCGCGCGAGGACCCGGTCCCGGGTGTCACCAGCGACCTCATCATCGACGCCGCCCGGGCGGCCGGCGCGGACGTCACGGCCGTCCACGACAAGGACGGGGCCCCCGCGGTGATCGCGGGAATGGCCAAGCCCGGTGATCTCGTTCTCACCATGGGCGCGGGCGACGTCACCGACCTCGGCCCGCGCATCCTGGAACAGCTGTCGAAGTGAGGGGCTGAGGCTCATGTCGTACGACGTCGAGAAGCCGGACGAGCAGTGGCGGGCGGAGCTGGACCCGGCCGAGTACGCCGTGCTCCGGCAGGCGGCGACGGAGCCCGCCTTCACCGGTGAGTACACCGACACCAAGACCCGGGGCGTCTACTCCTGTCGGGCCTGCGGCGCCGAACTGTTCACCTCCGAGACCAAGTTCGAGTCGCACTGCGGCTGGCCGTCCTTCTACGACCCCAAGGACACCGACGCCGTGGAGCTGATCGAGGACCGCTCCCACGGCATGGTCCGCACCGAGGTCCGCTGCGCGCGGTGCGGTTCGCACCTCGGGCACGTCTTCGAGGGCGAGGGCTACCCCACGCCCACGGACCAGCGGTACTGCATCAACAGCATCTCGCTGCGGCTGGCCCCCGCCGAGGGCTGAGCCACCGCACCGGGAGGCGCGCGGCGTCCGTCACAGCGCCTCCCGCTGCACCATCGCCGACATCACCAGCATCCCCGGCGCCAGGAACAGCCAGACCGTCAGGACGCGGTAGCCGAGGACCGTGGCCGTGGCCAGCGACAGCGGCGTGCCGTAGCCGGCCAGGGTGAGCACCAGGGCCGCGTCGACCGGGCCGATGCCGCCCGGCGCCGGGACCGCGCCCGCCGCCGTGGTCGCGGCCAGGTACGCGAACACCAGCTGCGGCCAGGACAGCGGCAGGTCCAGCGCGGTGCCGACCGAGGCCACCACGCTCGCCTGGACCAGCGGCGCCGCGACCGCCCCGCCCCACAGCGGCAGGAACCGGCCGGGGCGGGTGTGCAGTTCCCGCACCCCCGTCAAGGCGGTGCGCAGACAGTCGAGCGCCGGGCCGCGCAGCGGCCGCACCACCGCGAGGACCAGGGTGGCCGCCGCCGGGGCCAGCAGCACGCCCGCCACCGCCACGAGCAGGGTCCGCCCGTCGGGCAGCAGCGCCCCGGGGCGCACCGCGCTCGGCGCGGCCAGCAGGAAGACCAGCACCACCGGCGTCTTGGCGATCGCCCTGACCAGCGAGTACAGGGCCAGCGACGCGCTCGCGCGGGGCAGCGGGACACCCTGCTTCTGCAGGAACCGCAGCGTCACCGCGTGCGCCCCGATGCTCGCCGGCAGGACGTGGTTGGCGGCGCCCGCGGCGAACTGCGAGGCGACCAGCAGGCCCGGCGGCAGACGGTCGGGGACGGCGCCCTGCCGGATGCACGCGGCGACCACACAGCCGAGGAAGGTGAAGCCCGCCCCGGCCAGCAGCCACCACGGGTCGGCGCCGGCGAGGCGGGTGACCCCGTCGTACACGGCCTGCCGGTCGACGGCCGCCCAGACGCCGAGGAGCAGCAGCGGCAGCAAGGTCATCGCGTGGCGGGCGTGCCGGGCGGCGGCCGGGGGCAGCGGGCCCGGGCGGCGCAGGGACAGGACGGGAAGCGGCGCGGCGGGGAGCGCGGAGGGCGGGCCCGCGGCGGCGGGGAGCGCGGTGGCGAGGACCGGCGCGGCGGGTGGCGCGGCGGCGGGCGGGGTGGCGTCGTCGAGCGGCAGCAGGGACACGGCGCACGTCGTCCTTTCGCGCCACGACCGTGCCGGGCGGGCCGGCCGGGGCGGCGGATCGGCGGGGCCTCGGGGGCCCTCTGCGGGGAGGGGACGGGGGAGGCGTTCCCCTCCGGTGTGACGGTGCGGTGTCCGGGAACGGACGCACTGCGGGCGGAGGGGCGACTGCGGTGCTGTCGGGGGCGGAGGACGTCGGGGGAGTTCTGCCCCGCGCGAGGGGTGGTCATCCCGAGGGCTCCGGTGCGCCCGGGTTCAGCGCAGCGGCAGGGTCAGGACGAAGGCCGCCGCGTCCGGCTCGTCGGCCAGGGCGAGGGTGCCGCCGTGCGCCTCGGCCAGGGAGCGGGCGACGGACAGGCCCAGGCCGCTGCCGCCGCGGTCGCGGCTGCGGGCCTTGTCGACGCGGTAGAAGCGGTCGAACACCCGGGACCGGTCGGCGGCCGGGATGCCGGGACCCCGGTCGGCGACCCGGACCAGCGCCCTGCCGCCGGCGACGGACACCGCCACCGACACCGGCGTGCCCGGCGGGGTGTGCACGGCCGCGTTGGTCAGCAGGTTGTCCAGCACCTGGCGCACGCGCTGCGGGTCCAGCCGCAGCGGCAGGCGCGCCGGACCCGGCGCCACCGTCAGCGCACGGCCCGGGTGGCTCGCGCGGAACGCGTCCGCCGCCTGCCCCACCAGCTCCACCAGGTCCGCGTCCCGCATGCGCAGCGGCGCCTCCACCTCCGCCGCGTCCAGCCGGGCGAGCAGCAGCAGGTCGTCGAGGAGGACGCCCATCCGGGCCGCCTCGGCGCGCAGCCGGGCCAGGTGGCGTTCGCGTTCGGCGGGCTCGTTGGCCGCCGCGTACTGGAAGAGGTCGGCGTAGCCGCGCACCGACATCAGCGGCGTGCGCAGTTCGTGCGAGGCGTCCGCGACGAACCGGCGCAGCCGCTGCTCGGCCTCCGCGCGCACCGCCAGGGAGTCGTCGATGTGCTCCAGCATGGTGTTGAACGCCGTGCGCAGCTCCTCCACCTCCGGGGCGCCGCCCGGCCGGTCCGCGCGCAGCGGCAGCCGCGCCTCGGACTCGGTGAGGTCGTGCGAGGCGATGCCGTGCGCGGTGTGCGCCATGTCGCTCAGCGGTTTCAGGCCCCGGCGCAGCAGCGCCCGGCCGCACACCACCAGGGCCAGCAGGGCGAGCCCGAAGGCGACGACCTGGACGGTGACCAGCCGGCGCACGGTGTCCTGGAGGCCGTCCATCGGCGCGGCGCTCACCAGCACCACCCCGGGCTCCACCTCGCAGGCGCGCAACCGGTACGCCCCGCCCCCGGCGAGGTCGGCGGTGCGCAGCAGCTCCGTGCCGGCGGCGGCCTGCGCCCCGGCCAGCGCGGTGAGGGGTGCCACGTCCCGGGGCAGGTCGGTGGGCTCCTCCGGCGTGCGCAGCGCGGGCGTCCCGGCCGCGCCCACGTCGTAGACGGCGTAGTACCAGCGGTAGTACTTCTTGCCCTGGAGCGTGCCGTGCTCCGCGATGCTCTTGGACTGCCCGAGCTGGGCGAGGCGCAGCTGGTCGTCGAGCTGCGCGGCGAGGTAGCCGCGCATGGACGTCGTCAGGGCCGTGCCCACCACCGCGAACACCACCAGCGACAGCGCCCCGAGGCCGAGCGCCAGCCGGGTGCCGAGCCGCAGCCCGCGGTACGCCCGCCGCAGCCGGGAGATCACCGCGGGGCCTGCCGCACCACGTACCCGAAGCCGCGCACGGTGTGGATCAGGGGCGCGCCCGTCGCGTCCAGCTTGCGGCGCAGCCGGCTGACGACCAGCTCCACCACGTTGGACCGGCCGCCGAAGCCGTACTCCCAGACGTGGTCGAGGATCTGGGCCTTGGTGAGCACGGCCGGCGACCTGCGCATCAGGTAGCGCAGCACCTCGTACTCGGTCGGGGTGAGCGTCAGCAGGGCGTCGCCGCGGCGGACCTCGCGGGTGTCCTCGTCCATCGTCAGGTCCGCCACCCGCAGCACCGAGCGCGGTGAGCCGGGTCCCGCGGTCCGGCGCAGCACCGTGCGCAGCCGGGCCATCAGCTCCTCCACCGCGAACGGCTTCACCAGGTAGTCGTCCCCGCCCCGGGTCAGCCCCGCCACCCGGTCGGCGACGCCGTCCCGCGCGGTCAGGAACACCACCGGCACCATCGTCCCGGACCGGCGCAGCCGGTCCAGCACCCCGAAGCCGTCCAGGTCGGGCAGCATCAGGTCGAGCACCACGATGTCCGGCCGGAACGCGGCGGCGCGGCTCAGCGCCTCCTCGCCCGAGTGCGCCGTGACCGCCTCCCAGCCCTCGTACCGGGCGACCGTCGCCACCAGGTCGGCGATCGGCGGGTCGTCGTCCACGACGAGCAGTCGTACCTTCTCCACCCGCCCATACTGCGTCACCCCCGTGCCCCGGTCGGCCCCGCGTCCGGCCCCGGGCCCGGATCGATATGCTCTTGAAAGTTGTACGACAGGAAATCGACAGCGACGGTCGGCCAGGCTCGGTGTTCCGAGGACCCGATCACGGGATTCCCGTCGCAGGGTTCCCGATCAAGGAGTTTCCGTCCGTGACGACCGTCCAGTCACCCCCCACGCCCGCCACGGCCGTCCGTCCCCGCGTCGTGGCCCGCACCGGTCTGTACGCGCTGCTCGCCGCGAACGTCGCCGCCGTCACCTTCTTCGCCGCCGACGCCGGCCTCGGCTCCGGCGTGCTCGTCGTCCTCGGCCGGTTCGCCGGCCTGTACGGCGCCCTGCTCATGGCCTTCCAGCTGCTGCTGGTCGCCCGGCTGCCCTGGCTCGACCGCCGCATCGGCATGGACCGGCTGACCCGGTGGCACCGCTGGACCGGCTTCGGCCTGCTGTGGACCCTGGTCGGCCACGTCGTGTTCATCACCTCCGGCTACGCCACCCTGGCCGGCTCGACCGACCCGCTCGGCCGGCTCGTCGACCTGGCCGAGACCGCCGAGGGCGTGCTGCGGGCCGTCGTCGCGCTCGGTCTGGTCCTGGTCCTCGGCGCCGTCTCCGCCCGCTGGGCCCGGCGCCGACTCGCCTACGAGACCTGGCACTTCATCCACCTCTACGCCTACGTCGCCGTCGTGCTGGCCTTCACCCACCAGATCGCCCTCGGCACCACGTTCACCGCGTCGTCCGCCGCGACGGCGTACTGGTACACCGTGTGGGGCGTGGCCCTCGGCGCGGTCCTGTTCGGCCGCCTCGGGCTGCCGCTGTGGCGCAACCTGCGCCACCGGCTGCGCGTCGAGGCCGTCGTCCCCGAGTCCGACGACGTGGTCTCCGTGTACGTCACCGGCCGCGCCCTCGACCGGCTGCCCGCGCGGGCCGGACAGTTCTTCCTGTGGCGGTTCCTCACCCGCGACCGCTGGTGGCAGGCCAACCCGTTCTCCCTGTCGGCCGCCCCCGACGGCACCCGGCTGCGGCTGACCGTCAAGGCCGCGGGCGACGGCTCCGCCGCGCTGCGTCATCTCAGGCCCGGTACCCGGGTGTTCGCCGAGGGCCCCTACGGCGCCTTCACCGCCCTGCACCGCACCCGGCCCGACGCCGTGCTCATCGCGGGCGGCGTCGGCGTCACCCCCGTCCGCGCGCTGCTGGAGGAACTGCACGGCCACGCCGTGGTGATCCACCGGGTCACCGCCGAGCGCGACGCCGTGCTCCACGCCGAACTGCGCGACCTGGCCCGCGACAAGGGCGCCGACGTGCATCTGGTCACCGGGCCCCCGGTGCCCGACCGGCTGTCCGCGCGCGACCTGGCGGGCCTGGTGCCGGACATCGCCGATCGCGACGTCTACCTGTGCGGGCCGCCGCCGATGATGCGGGCCGTCCTCGCCACCCTGCGCGAACTGGGCGTGCCCGGGCGGCAGATCCACTTCGAGCGGTTCAGCCTGGCGGGCTGACCGGGCGCGGGACCCGACATACCACCGGAAGCGAAGGAGACACCGTGAAGCGAGCACTTCCCGTCCTGGTCCTGTCGGCCGCCGCGCTGGTGCCCCTGTGGCGGTACGAGCCGTCGACGGGCACCTCGTCGAGCGGCGCGGGCGGGGCGGCGGCCCCGGCCGGCACCCCCACGGCCGCCGCCTCCACCGCGTCGACCGTCGTCGCGGGCTCCACCGTGCCCACGGAGAAGGGCGACGTACAGGTGCGGGTCACGTTCGAGGGCGACCGGATCACCGCCGTCACCATGCTCCGGGCACCGGACCACCCGCAGACGACGGATGCCGTGCCGAAGCTCGTCGCGGAGACGCTGCGGGCCCAGAGCGCCGACATCGACACGGTGTCCGGGGCCACGGTCACCAGCGACGGCTACAAGGAGTCGCTCCAGGCGGCCCTCGACGCACGGGGCGCGTGAGGTGCGCCGGGTCGAGCACGTCATGGGCTTCCCGGTGTCGCTGCGCGTCGACGACCCGGACGTCCCGGACGGCCCGGCGGACGCCGTCTTCGCGTGGCTGCGCGAGGTCGACCGGCGGTTCAGCCCGTTCCGCGAGGACAGCGAGGTGTCCCGGTACGGGCGGGGCGAGCTGCCGGCCGGCGCCCTGAGCGCGGACCTCGCCGAAGTGCTCGCCCTGGGCGAGGAGTTCCGCCGCGCCACCGGCGGCGCCTTCGACGTGCGGCTGCCCGGCCGGGGCCTCGACCCGTGCGCCGTGGTCAAGGGCTGGTCGGTGCAGCGGGCCGCCGAGCTGCTGACCGGCGCCGGACTGCGCCGGTTCTGCCTCAACGCCGGGGGAGACGTGGCCGTTTCCGGCGGGCCGTGGCGGGTCGGCGTACGGCACCCCGGGCACGCCGACCGGCTGTGCGCCGTGCTGGAGGTGAGCGACGGGGGCGTCGCGACCTCCGCGCGCTACGAGCGCGGCGACCACATCCTCGACGGGCGCACCGGGCTGCCCGCGACCGGCCTGGACAGCCTGACCGTCGTCGCGCCGACGCTCACCGAGGCGGACGCGGTCGCCACGGCCGCCTTCGCGCTGGGCGAGGAGGGCGTCGCCTGGGCGGCCGCGCGGGAGGGGTGCGAGGTGTTCGCCGTCCTGCCCGGGGGCCGGGTGCTGCGCACGCCCGGGGTGCCGGTGGCGGCCTGAAGCCCCCGGTGCCGTGCCGTCTCATCGGGGCGGTCCGGCCGGTGAGACGGTCACCCGCCGGTCGCACAGGCGTCCGGATCCCGCCCCCCTCGCGGTCTAGACTCTCCCCGCAACGGCCCGTCCGCGCGCGGCGCAGCGGGCACCTACGTGCCAGACCCGAAGGGTGTTCGGCGTTTTGATACGGATAGATTCAGTCACCAAGCGGTATCCGGACGGCACGGTTGCGGTCGACCGGCTCTCCCTGGAGATACCCGACCGGTCCATCACCGTCCTCGTCGGCCCCTCCGGATGCGGCAAGACGACCACCCTGCGGATGATCAACCGGATGGTCGAGCCGACCGAGGGCACGATCCTCCTCGACGGCGAGGACGTGACGCAGCAGCCGGTCAACACCCTGCGCCGCTCGATGGGTTACGTCATCCAGAACGCCGGGCTCTTCCAGCACCGCACCATCCTCGACAACATCGCCACCGTGCCCCGCCTGCTCGGCTGGGGCAAGGACCGGGCGCGCGGACGGGCCCGGGAGCTGATGGAGCGGGTCGGCCTCGACGCCGCCCTCGCCAAGCGCTACCCCTACCAGCTCTCCGGCGGCCAGCAGCAGCGCGTCGGCGTGGCCCGCGCCCTCGCCGCCGACCCGCCCGTGCTGCTGATGGACGAGCCGTTCTCCGCCGTCGACCCGGTGGTGCGCAAGGGCCTCCAGGACGAACTCCTGCGCATCCAGGCCGAGCTGGGCAAGACCATCGTCTTCGTCACGCACGACATCGACGAGGCCGTCAAGCTCGGCACCATGGTGGCCGTCCTGCGCACCGGCGGCCGGCTCGCCCAGTACGCCCCGCCCGCCGAACTGCTGTCGGCGCCCGCGGACGCGTTCGTGGAGGACTTCCTCGGCGCCGACCGCGGCATCCGCCGCCTCTCCTTCTTCCCGGCCACCGACCTGGCGCTGCTCACCACGCCGGTCGTGGCCGTCGACGCCACCGCCGAGCAGATCGCCGCCCGGGCCACGGGCGAGACCCCCTACCTCCTGGTCACCGACCTCGACGGCAGGCCGCTCGGCTGGAGCGAGCCGCACGGGCTGACCGCCGGGAGCATCGATCCCGGCCGACTGCTGTCCCACGGACGGCCGTTCGTGCCCGGCACCGACTCGCTGCGCGCCGCGCTCGACTGCGCGGTGCTGTCGCCCACCGGCTGGGCGGTCGCCGTCGGCGTCGACGGCCGGGTCACCGGCGTGGTCTCCCAGCAGACCATCGCCGAGGCCATCCGCGGGGCCCACGCGGCCGTCCCCGCCGACGCCCCCGCAGCGGCGAAGGGACTCACCAAGGGCGCGCCCACGGACGCGAAGGTCGCCGGATGAGCGGCTTCTTCGACATCCCCAGCGACCTCCAGCACAGCTGGCTCGGCCTGGTCGGACTGCACCTGCGCGAGGCCCTGCTGCCCGTGCTCGCCGGACTGCTGGTCTCGCTGCCGTTGGCCCAGCTGTGCGTGCGCCTGCGCTGGCTGTACCCGCCGGTGCTGTGGGTGACGACCGTGCTCTACGCGATCCCGTCGCTGGCGTTCTTCGTGCTGCTCATCGACTACACCGGCCAGACCGAGCTCACGGTGATGATCCCGCTCACCGTCTACAGCCTCGTCGTGCTGGTCCCGGCGATCGTCGACGGCGTGCGCTCGGTGCCGCAGGAGACGCTCGCCGCCGCCACCGCCATGGGCTTCGGACCCGTCCGCCGGTACTTCCAGGTCCAGTTGCCGATCGCGGTGCCGGCCGTCATCGCCGGGCTGCGGGTGGCGACCGTGTCCAGCATCAGCCTCGTCTCCGTCGGCGCGCTCATCGGCAACCAGGGCGCGCTCGGCAACCTCATCAACGACGCCAACATCTACAACCGGCCCGAGCTCGCGGTGAACGCCGTGCTCAGCATGGCCGCCCTGGCGATCCTCGCCGACGTCCTGCTGGTCGCCGTACGCCTGCTGCTCACTCCGTGGATGCCCCGCGCGGGACGCCGCAGGCCGGCGGCGGACGTGCCCGACCCGGCCACCGCAGCCCTGGAGGACGCAGTCCGGTGAACCTGCTGCACTTCATCAACGCCTTCTTCGGCGACGGCGCTCACTGGCACGGCTACAACGGCATCCCCACCCGGGTCGGGGAGCACGTCGGCTACACCCTCCAGGCGCTCGCCATCGCCGCCCTCATCGCCCTCCCGGTCGGCCTGGTCACCGGTCACTACGGGCGCGGCGGCAACGTGCTCGCCATGATCGCGGTCGCGGGGCGGGCGCTGCCCACCTTCGGCCTGCTGGTGCTGATGACCCTGCTGGTGGGCTTCGGCATGGTGAACGTGATGACGCCGCTGGTCGTCCTCGCCGTCCCGCCGATCCTGGTCACCACCTACGAGGCGATGCGCTCCGTGGACCCCTCGCCGGTGGACGCGGCCCGCGGGATGGGCATGAGCGAGGCCGGGGTGCTCTTCCAGGTCGAACTGCCCGCGGCGCTCCCGCTGATCCTCGGCGGCCTGCGCTCGGGCGCCATCCAGATCGTCTCCACGGCCACCATCGCCGCGTACGTCAGCCTCGGCGGCCTCGGCCGCTACATCGTGGACGGCCTCTACCAGCGCGACTACGAGAAGGTCGTGGGCGGCGCCACCCTGGTCGCCGGGCTGGCCCTCGTCACGCTGGCCGTGTTCTGGGCGCTCGGCCGCTTCGCGGTCTCGCGCGGGGTGCGGCAGCGCGCGTAGGGCGCGCACGGAGCACGCAACGGTCCGGTTGCCCGCGGGCGGCCGGACCGTACTCGTTGTAGGTGAGTGTGCGTTGACGGGCCGTCAGCTCTCGGCGCGGTGCAGAGCCTGTTCCAGGACGACCAGCAACGCGTCGCGCACGGAGCCGCGTTCGCGGGCGTCGAAGACCAGCAGCGGGACCCCGTCGGCGACGTCGAGCGCCCAGCGGACCTCGTCCAGGTCGTGCTCCACCTTCCCGTCGAAGGCGTTGACCGCGACGGCGAACGGGATCTGCTTGTGCTCGAAGTAGTCGACGGCCGCGTAGCAGTCGTCCAGCCGCCGGGTGTCGACGATGACCAGCCCGCCGACCGCGCCCTCGACGATGTCGTCCCACATGAAGCCGAACCGTTCCTGCCCGGGCGTGCCGAACAGGTACAGCTTCAGCGTCGGGTCGATGGTGAGGCACCCGAAGTCCATCGCCACCGTGGTCGTCGTCTTGCTCGGCGTGTGGGACAGGTCGTCGACGCCGGCCGCCACCTCGGTGATGGCCGCCTCGGTGGTCAGCGGCTCGATCTCGGAGATGGAGCCGACGGCGGTGGTCTTGCCCACGCCGAAGCCGCCCGCGACGACCAGTTTCACCGGCAGCGGCGGCCGTACGGCCGCCTGCGCGGCCGGGGCCCCGGCGGTGCTCGGGTCAGTCGGTCTCACGGAGTACCCCTCGGGAGTCGGGGATGGCCCGCAGGCCATCGATAACCCTGCGCAGGACGGAGGCGTCGTGCGTGACGCCCGAGTCGGGCACGTGCACCGACAACTGCCCCTCGGCGCGCAGGTCCTCGGCGAGGACCCGCACCACGTTCAGGTGCAGCCGCAGCCGGGACGCGATCTCCGCGAGGGACTGCGGGACCCGGCAGGCGGCGACGATGTCGTGCTGCTCGAAGGAGAGCCGGCCGAGCGCCTCGAGCCCGGCGGTCGTGGCCACCACCTGGGTCTCCACGGGCATCGGCCGGTCGGTCGTGGCCCGGCCCGCGCCCGCCACCCGGCCGGCGGTGACCAGGAAGGGTCGTACGGCGGGGACGGGGCCGACCGGGGTGGCGCCGTCCCCGCCGGCGCCGCGCGGTGTGCGGCCTTCCGCCATCGGTGGTCCTCTTCCTGTTGCTCGGGGAGCCGGTGGCCGCTCAGCGCAGTCTGCCGCGGGGCCTGCTGCGGCTCCTGCCCGCGTCGACGGTGTTCTTCAGCTCCAGCACCAGCTGCGGGCTGAGCGCGGCGCCCGCGCGGTTGGCGAAGACCGTCATCTCGTAGGCGATGTTGCCGAGCTTGGCCTCCTTGTCGGTGACCACGCCGAGCACGGCGCCGCTGCCGATGGCGGACACCAGGACGTGGCCGCCCTCCAGGTCGATGATGACCTTGTTGAGGCCACCCAGGCCGTAGTTGCCGGAGGCGCCGGCCGCGAGGCTGGTGATGCCGGAGACGATCGCGGCCAGTCGCTCGGAGTCGGCGTGCTCGCGCAGCTCCGACACGGCGATCAGCAGACCGTCGGAGGAGACGGCGATGGCGTCCACGACACCCGCCGTCTCGGTGGCGAAGCGGTTGAGCAGCCAGGTGAAGTCGGCTGCGGCGGCCCGCAGGTCGGTCGGCGTGGCGTCGCCCGTCGGGGTGTCACCTGTCGACGTGCTCACTGCTCGGCTCCTTCCGGAAGGTGCTGCTGGTGCTCGGGGTTCCGGGCGTGGGTCGGGGGTCGGTCGTCGGCGGTCCGCTCCCCGGCCGGGCGGTCGTCGTCGTCCGCCGCGGGGGTGTCGGGGTGGGAGCCGGCGCGGTGCGTCGGACCGGCGGGGTCCGCGGGGTGCGCGGGCGGGGGGCCCGCGTCCGTGGCGGGGCGGTCCGCGCCGGGGGTGTCGTCGTCGCGGGGGTCGTCGGACGCGGCCGCCGCGGCCCGTACGGCGTCGAGGGGGATCTCTGCGGTGTCGCGGCGGGCGCGTTCCACCGCGGCCTCGAACTCCTCCAGCGCGTCCCGGACGGCCTCCGCGTCGGCCGGGCCCGGGGTGCGCAGCGCGGCCTGCTGGGCGGCCGCCTCGGCCGTCGTGCGCAGGGTCGCCCCGCGCACCCGGCGCCGCAGCGGGCGGGGTCCGTCACCGGACGGCAGCGGCTGCTCGCCGCGGGCCCGCGGGATGAGCGGGGCGCCGCCCTCGGCCGCCGCGGGCTCCCTGCGGGGCGCACGGCGGGGCAGCGGCCCCGCGCTCTCGGGGGCCGGGGCGGAGGGGGTGGGGCCGGTGGGGGCCGTGGACGGGGCGGGCGCGGGGGAGGGGGAGGCCGTGGACCGGGCGGGCGTCGCTGCCGGGGCGACCGTGGACACCGCCGCCGGCTCGGCCTCGGCGGCGCCGTTCGCCGTCGCCGTCGCCGGGGCGGCCGGGGCGACCGTCGTGCTCAGGGTCAGCAGCAGGCTCGACGGGATGGCCACCTCCGCCGTCACGCCGCCGCCCGGGGTGCGGGTGAGGGTGACGTCGACGTCCCAGCGGCGGGCCAGCGCGCCCACCACGAACAGGCCGAGCACCTTGGTCGGGACGACGTCGAGGCGCTCGCGGCGCACCAGCCGGGCGTTCTCCTCGGCGAGGCGCTCGGCGCTCATGCCGAGGCCGTGGTCGGCGACGCTGATGTACGCGCCCTCCCGACCGGAGCCGACCGTCACCTCGACCGGGCTGCCGGCGGGCGAGAACGACACCGCGTTCTCCAGGAGTTCGGCCACCATCAGCGTCAGGTCGCCGATGATGTCGGGCTCGACCATGACCTCGGTCCCGGCGTGCAGCTGGACCCGCTGGTAGCCCTCGATCTGGCCGAGCGCGGCGCGCACCACGTTGGTGAGCGCGGTCGGGCCGGCGTCCAGGACCGTCTCGCGGATGCCGGCCAGCAGCATCAGGCTGTCGGCGTTGCGGCGCAGGCGGACCGCGATGTGGTCGATGGAGTAGAGCCGTTCGAGCAGCGCCGGGTCGGTCTCGCCGCGCTCCACCGCGTCGATCAACGCGAGCTGACGCGTCGTCAGGTTGCTGACGCGGCGTCCGACGTTGCCGAACATCTCCGCGACGTTGCGCCGGCTGAGCACCTGGCGCTCCAGCAGTGCGGCCGCGGTGGTCTGCACGTTGTTGAAGGCTTCGGCGAGTTCACCGATCTCGTCGTCCGCGGTGACCGGCAGCTCGCGCAGCCGGGGCGGTCCGCTCTCCTCGGCGTCGTCGTCGGCGACCCGCGCGAGTTCGCGCCCGGCGACGTCGGCGACCTCCTGGGCGGCGCCGGTGAGGGCGAGCACGGGCCGGATCACCGAGCGGCGCACCAGCGCCGAGAACGCGATCCACACCGCGAAGCCCAGCAGCGCCAGGGTCAGCAGCAGCGCCGCGCGCCACTCGGCGTCGTCGGCCGACTGCTCGGCCCGGTCGGCGATCCGGTCGATGAGCGAGCCGGTCACCTCCAGCCGGTTCTGGGCCTGCTGCTGGTAGTCGCCGTAGGAGGCGAGGGCGTCGCGCAGCGCCGTGCGGATCTGGCGGTCGGACTCGGCCTGCAGGGAGCTGGGGTCGACGGCGAGTTCGGCGTAGTGCCGGTCGATGACGGCCTGGGCGGCGTTGTGCTCGATGCCGCCGAGCCGGTCGGCCTGCTCCTCGCCGGCGAACCGGGCGAACCGCTCGGCCTGGTAGGTGTACAGCTCGTGGGCGCCGACCGCGCCGGTGAACTCGATCAGCGCGTTGGTGTCCCCGGTGCGCGCCGAGAACACGCCGGTCTCGTAGGCGCCGTGCGCGGCGTCGGCGCGCAGCAGCGAGTCGAGCAGGTTGCCGGTGAAGGTGGTGGCCAGCGCGGAGTTGCGGTCCAGGCCCAGGCCGTCGATGAGCGCTTGGGCGGCACCGTCGTAGGCGGGGTCGATGTTGTCGGCGGGCAGGTAGCCCTGCTCGATGGTGTCCCGCAGGCCGGCCAGGCCCTCGATCCCGCGCAGCGCCTGCGCCTCGGTGCCGGGCAGCCGGTCGCCGAAGGTGTCGCGGACCGTGCGCACCTGGCTGTCGACGCTCGCCTGCGCCACCCGGTAGGGCTCGGAGGAGGGGGTGCCGCCGTCGAACGACGCCTCGTGGCGCACCGACAGCAGGATGGCCTGCTGGTGCTCGGCCTCCACCAGGGAGACCAGCCGGGCCACCTGCGCGCTGTCGCGCACCAGCCGGGACGCGTCCTCGGCGCGGCTCGACTCCTGCACCAGGTCGGCGATCAGGTACGCGAGGAGCACCGCGATCACCGCGAGCGGCACCCCGACGAGCACGTTGAGCTTGCGCTGGAAGGGCCACCGGTCGGCGAAGCCCCGCAGACCCCGGCGAGCGGAAGGGGCGTCCGACCGGGCTGGCGCGTCCACTTCGTTCGTGGACACCGGGCCTCCTTCATGGGGTGCGGCACCGCGCGCGGCGCACGCTCGTGACCGGTTGTGATGGACTGCTGATCGATGTGCCTGCCCTGCGGTCCCCGCACACCGCTGTGACCTACGCCAACTCCCGGGAGACTATCGCCTCTTCGAACACACCCGCACAGGGCCGACGTCAAGAATCAATTACGAAGCACCACCGGGGCCGGGCGGCTCCTCCACCCCGTGAAGACGAAGTGAATCGTTAACACGGTTTCCCTTGACTGACCGAGAAGCGGCTGGATTGGATCGAGACCTGCGCGTTTCATCACCCCCCATCGCACCCAAGAGCTCGGAAACGGACACGTGACTTCCAACGCCCACAGCAGCAGGTTCCTCCGCAGACGTCCCGGCGCGGCGGCCGTCGCGCTCGCCGCGGCCACGGTCCTGCTGGCCGGTTGCAGCTCCTCCGACGACTCGGACGACCCGCTCGACGGAGGCAAGGCGGACGGCAGCTCGGTCGTCGTCGGCTCCAACAACTTCGCCGAGAGCATCCTCCTCGCGGACATCTACGGCGAGGCCCTGAAGGCCAAGGGCATCAAGGTCTCCTACAAGCCGAACATCGGCAGCCGCGAGACCACCTACGGCCTGCTCAAGAACGGTTCCATCACCGTCCTGCCGGAGTACAACGGCTCGCTGCTCGCCTACCTCGACGCCAAGGCCGAACAGACCTCGCTCCAGGGCGTGAACGCGGCCGTCAAGGCCAAGCTCGACGCCAAGCTGACGCTGCTGGAGTCCTCCCCGGCCGAGGACAAGGACTCGGTCACGGTCAACGCCCAGACCGCCAAGAAGTACAACCTGACCTCCTCCTCGACGCTGGCCGACCTCAAGGACGCCGCGCCCGAGCTGGTCCTCGGCGGCTCGCCCGAGTTCCAGACCCGCCAGCAGGGCATGCTGGGCCTGGAGTCCGTGTACGGCCTGAAGTTCAAGTCGTTCAAGGCGCTCGACGCCGGCGGCCCGCTCACCCAGGCCGCGCTGAAGAAGAACACCGTGCAGGCCGCGGACGTCTTCACCACGGACCCGACCATCACCAAGGAGAAGTTCGTCGTCCTCCAGGACCCGAAGAACCTCTTCGGCTTCGCGAACGTGACCCCGCTGGTCTACAAGAGCGGTCTGTCCCAGGAGGGCGTCGCCGCGCTCGACGCGGTCTCCGCCAAGCTCGACACCAAGACCCTGCTCGACCTGGACTCCCAGGTGCAGCTGGAGAACAAGGACCCGCTGGACGTCGCCAAGGCGTGGCTGAAGACGGCCGGCCTGGACTGACCCTCCCGCGCGCAGCCCCACGTGGACACCACGGCGAACGGACCGACCCGGGTGCCCCCGCACGACGGCGGGGGCACCCGGGTCGTCCTGGACGGAACCACCCTCACGGCCGGCGACCTGGTCGCGCTCGCCGACGGCACCGCCGTGCCCGCGGTGGCGCCCGGGGCCCGCGCCCGCGCCGTGCGCTCCTGGCGCGCCGCCCAGCGGCTCGCCGCCACCGGCCGCCTCTACGGCCGCGGCACCGGCGTCGGCGCCCAGCGCTCGGTGTCGGTCGCCCCGGACGACGAGGCGGCCCACGGCCTGCGCCTGCTGCGCAGCCACGCCGGGGGCGCCGGCGACCTGCTGCCCGCCCGGCAGGTCCGCGCCCTGCTCGCCGTGCGCGCCAACCAGCTCCTGGCCGGCGGCTCCGGCATCCAGCCCGCCTTCGTCGACGCCCTCACCGACGCGCTGCGCCTCGGTGTCCACCCGGCGGTCAACGAGTACGGCGGGGTCGGCACCGGCGACCTCACCGCCCTCGCCCAGACCGGACTCACCCTCATCGGGGAACGCCCCTGGCTGGACACGCGGCGGGAGCACCCGGCCGACCTGCCCCCGGACGGCCTGCCGGCACCGGTCACCCTGCGGCCGGGCGACGCGCTGGCCCTGCTCAGCAGCAACGCGCTCGCCCTCGGGCAGGCCGCGCTCGCCTGGCACGACCTCGACGTCCTGCTCCGGGCCACCCACGCGGTGGCCGCCCTGTCCCTGGCCGCGGTGTCGGGCTCGCCCGAGGCCTACGCCGCCCCCGTGCACGCCCTGCGCCCCTATCCCGGCGCCGCCCGCGCCGCCGCCGAGGTGCGCCGGCTGCTCGGCCTGCCCGAGCGGCCGTCCGGCCCCGGCCGGCGCATCCAGGACCCGTTCGGCTTCCGGGCCTTCCCCCAGGCGCACGGCTGCGCCCTGGACGCCGCCGACCGGCTGCGCACGGTGGTCGAGGTCGAGATCAACTGCCCCACGGAGAACCCCCTGGTGGCACCCGACGGCTCCGGTGCCTACCACCACGGCGGCTTCTTCGCCGCGCCCCTCGCCCTCGCGCTCGACGGGCTCGACCTGGCGCTCCTGCAGACCGCGCAGCTCTCCGCCGCCCGGCTGACCGCGCTCGGCGACCCCGGGCTGACCGGGCTGACGCCGTTCCTCGCCGTCGGGCCGGCCGGCAGCTCCGGCACGATGATCCTGGAGTACGCCGCCCACTCGGCGCTGGCGGAGCTGCGGGCGAGCGCCGACCCCGCCTCCGCCGGGCACGCCGTGCTCTCCCGGGGACTGGAGGAGGCCGCCAGCTTCGCCGGCCAGGCCGCCCGCCAGACCCTGCGCGCGACCCGGGCCTACGCCACCGTCCTGGCCTGCGAACTCGTCGCCGCCGTCCGGGCGTTGCGCCTGCACCCGGTACCCCCGCCGGTCCCCGCCTTCACCCTGGCGGCGGCCGCACTCCCCGCGGGCACCGACGACCGCCCCCTGACGGGCGACGTCACGACCGCCACGGAACTGCTGCCCGCGCTGGCGGAGTTGTAGCGGGCGGCTGTCGGCGGACGCCGGGGTGGGCGGGGCGTGCTTGCCGGCCGGTCACACATCGACGGCGGTGCACTCCCCGGCGACCGCCTGCCGAACCACCGCTCACGCCGGCGAAGTTGCGGCGTCCGGCGGCCCGCAAGCTCCTGCCGAGGAGGCGGCGCCCCGTGTCACCCGACCCCGGGACGGCGGCGGTCGTGACCTCCGGGGACTCGGAGAGCTGTCGCCGGGCTACCCGCCGCGTGGGCGAAGTTGTCGCGCCCAGCAGCGCACCCGCCGACGCGCGACGCGTCACCCGTGCCACCCGGTCCCGCGCCGAAATCAGGTGGGGGTCCGCGGGCGCGCTGGTTACGCTCGCCCCCGTGAACCGAAGGCGGCAGAAGAAGCTCACGCGGCGCCTCGTCGCGGCCGTGCTGTGCGACGACGGGCGGGCGGTCGACGCGCTGCTGCGGGCCGGTGCCGACCCGGGCGCCGCCGACGCGGACGGCGTGACCCCGCTCTACACGGCGTGTGTCCAGGGCAGCGCGGACACCGCCCGGCGACTGCTGCGGGCCGGGGCGCCCCCGGACGCGGAGAGCGGCGGCATCGGGGCGGACGGCACGCCGCTGTGCGCGGCCGCCTGCTGGGGGCACACCGAGACGGTCCGCACCCTCCTCGCCCACGGCGCCGACCCCGCCCTCCGCGAGGACGCGGGCACGGGGCGCACCCCGCTGGAGTGGGCCCGTGAGGGCGCGCACGCGGAGACGGTCGCGGTGCTCGTCGCGGCGGGGGCGGGCTGACGCCTGGGCGGGGGACGGCCGGTCGAGGGGGCGGCACCCCCTCGACCGGTGACCGTCCGGGTCCGTCCAGCGGGCGTACCCGCGGGCCGGGACCTCGTCAGACGTTCGTTCAGACCTTCGTCAGGTCCGCCCCGTCCGCCGACTTGGCCTGCTTGCGCGCCCGGCGGCCCCGGCGGCCCAGGCGGGGCTCCTGGTCGGGGAGCCAGCCGAAGGCGAGGCAGCTGCCCGTCACCCCGAGCAGCAGGCCGATGAAGAAGCCGCCGAGGTTGGAGGTGACCCAGGTGCCCAGCGAGAGCAGCACTCCGGTGATCGAGTAGAACAGGCGTTGCGCCGGGTTGAAGAGGATCAGCAGGCCCAGCAGCAGCATCAGGCCCGGCAGGAGGTAGCCCGCCAGGCCCTGCATGCCGATGTGCAGCACGACCTTCAGGGACGCCTTCTCGGTGAGCAGGATCCAGCCCCCGCCCAGGGCGAGCAGCAGCCCGCCCCAGAACGGCCGCCGGGCCCGCCAGTGCCGGAAGGCGGGCCGCAGTCCCTGACGCGGACGGTCGGCCGTGGTCATCAGCAACCCGAGCTGCTGAAGCTCAGCTTGAGGCCCGGCAGCTTGAACACACCGGCCGTCGTGGCGTAGTTGACCTGACGGAGGTTGGCGATGTGGACCGTGTCGGCCTGCTGGCTGAACACGCCGATCGGTCCCTTCACGCCGGCCTTGGTCAGGGTGCTGGCGTCGTTGCCGATCTCGATGTTGTCGAAGGAGGCGTTGCCGGACAGCTCGGTGGAGTCCGTGGTCAGGTCGGTCGCCTGCACCTTCTGCGCCCCGGAGCCGGCCTGGATCTTCAGGTTGGTGCCGCCGAGGTCGACGCTCTGGCACAGCTTGGTGAGGGTGGCGTTCTTGATGGCGGAGGTCACGACGAGCACCTGGCCGCCGGTGTCACCGGCGTTGGGGCTGCCCTCGGCCATGTTGTCGAGCGAGCCGAACTGCTCGAAACCGGTTCCGGTGAGGTCCGTCGCGGTGACCGTGAAGGGCATGCCGGAGATCGCGAACTGGACCCCCAGCGCGCCTTGGGCGGTGAGGACCGCGAGTCCGGCGGCGACCAGGGTCGCGGGCACCGCCATGACGGCGGCCCGGCGCATCCGCACCCGGCCGCGCCGTTCTTCGGAACCGCTTTCCGGGTTCCCGGGTGTGCTGTCGGCGGACGACGTGACGTCCGAGGACGAGGCCATGTCTGCTCCCATGGGCATAGTCATGCGGGTTGGGCATCAGTGGCGCGTTGTCCTGGCGCGGACACCGGCTGCCGCGAGCGACTCCTCACAACTCCCGGATTCGCAAGGGCTTTCTCGTTACGCGGCAGTAGCCATTTCGGAAGTTACCGATGGTTACACCCAGGGGTCAAGGGAGATGTGGAAAAACGGTGTTCATGGCGTGTCTCCTGGGGGACGCCCGCCTGAACGGGCCGCGTGCATATATCTGTCGGCCCGTCAATTACCGTGATCGACACGTGCGTTGAGCCTTGACGGCGTCTCGCGGCAGGTCTACAACTGCCCCAGGCCGACTCCGCGGGCACCGCCCCGGCCGGCCCGGATCCGTGGCGCCGGATCCCTCCACGCGGCAGGACGGCCGCGTTTCCCGGACGCACCTCAGCACGGGCGGATTCGCCCCTGAGTCCGTTTTTCTGCACCTCTTCACGGCGACGGCTGCGACCGCTTTCCCCCGCGGTCGCGCCCGTACGTCCCGTTCCGCCCGGCCCGGCCGGGGGCGACTCCCCAGGTGGGCCCCCGGCCGGTCCCGGTCGGCTGCCGTTGCCGGTCCGTCGCGTACGGAGAAGGCGTGACGAGCCGGCAACGGCCGGCGCCGCGGACCACGTCCGCGCTGTTCCCCCAACCCTCACACGAAAGAGGCACCCGCATGCGTGCACGCTCCTTCCTGGCCGTCGCCGGTACGGTCGCCGCGCTCTCGATCCCCGCCATCACCCCGGCCTCCGCGGCCGGCAACGTCCTGACGACCGGGAGCGCCGGCGGCACCGCCGTCGCCGCGGGTGACGTCGTCACGGCCCCGCTGGCCGCCGGCACCAGCGCCACCCTCTACTCCAGCGCCACCGGCACCAGCGGCGTGGTCTGTGCCCAGTCGCAGTTCACCGCGGCCATCGGCACCAACCCGGCCGCGCCCGGGACGGCCACCGAGTCCGTCACGGCGCACACCTTCAGCAACTGCACCAGCAACGTCGTCGGCGTGCTCGGCGTCAACAGCATCACCGTCAACAACCTGCCCTACCAGTCCACCGTCGCCTCCAACGGCACCGTCACCGTGACGGCCGCCTCCGGCTCGACCATCCAGACGACGGTCGTGCTGCGCACCCTGCTGGGCACCGTCAACTGCGTCTACCGGGTCCCCGGCCTGACCGGCACCGCCAGCAACGCCGACAACAGCATCACCTTCTCCAACCAGCAGTTCACCAAGGTCTCCGGCTCGTCCCTGTGCTTCGCCAACGGCTTCTTCACCGCCAAGTACGCCCCGGTGACCGACAACGGCGCCAAGGTCTTCGTCAACTGACGGGCTGACGTTCTGCGTTTCACCGTTCCGCTCCTCACGCCCCCGGCCCGCGGGCCGGGGGCGTTCAGCGCCGTCGCAGCCGCGCGGCCAGGGCGGCGCCGCCGGTGAGCACCAGCACCGCCGCGGCGCCGCCCGCGAGCAGCGGGGCGGAGGGTCCGCCGCCGGTCGCGCGCGAGGCGGCCGCCACCGGCGTGCTCCCGGCGGCGGGCCGCTCCGCGAGGGCGCCCGCCGGGGAGGGCGACGTGGTGCCCGGGGCGGTGGCGGCCCCGGTCGCCTTCCGGTCCGTCGCGTCCGGACTCCGCACCGGGCTCGCCTGCGCACTGCTCCCGCCGCTCCGCGCCGACGGCGTGCCCGCCCCGGTCGTGGGGGACGCCGCCCGGGCCTGCGGGAACACCACGTCCGCGCACGAGTAGTAGGTGTCGGGCGTACTGGTGTTCTGCCAGACGGTGTAGAGCACCTGGCGGCCGGTGCGGTCGGCGGGCAGCTTCGCCGTGAGGTGGTAGGCGCCGTCGCTCAGCGCCGGGTCGGTGATCTCGGCGAACGGGCGCCGGGGCAGGTCGTCCCAGGTGAGCGGCTTCGTGGGGTCGTACCCGGGCACGGTCAGGTACAGCCTGAACGTGCCGGTGTGCGGGATCGTCGACGCGTACCTCATCCGCAGCGTCCCGCCCGGCGTGAGCCGTGTCGCCGGCCAGTCCCGGCGGGCCAGGTCGAGCCCCCGGTACGCGGACAGGCCCCCGCTGCACAGCTCGCCGTCGGGCACGACCTGCCGGTCGCGGCCGTCGACGTTCGCCACCCGCAGGTTGTCCCACGCCGTGAAGGGGCCCCCGTTGGCCGCCACCGCCGCCCGGCACGCGGCCGTCCGTGACGCCGCGCCCCCCTCGGGCGAGCAGGCGTACACCCGGCTGACCGGGTCGGTGGGCGCGCCGTGCGCCAGGGCCGGGCCCGCCGCGCCCAAGGCGAGCAGGACGGGTCCGAGGGCGGCGGCCGCCAGGACGGCGAGCGGGCCAACTGCGGTCATCCGGGGCATCGGGACGTCTCCTCGGCCGGCGCGGGAACGGTCACCCCAGCATTACGGGAGCGGCCCCCGGCGCGTTCACGGCGCCCACCGGCCACCTGAACCGTCCGCCGGTCCCGTGGCTGCGGCCCACGTCGGAACGCCCCTCGCGAACCCGCCCCAGGGCGTGTCCCGCCGATCACGCCGGGCTCGCGGCACGACACCCCCTAGGAGGCCGCCCGTTCCTCCTCCGCCGCCAGTACCCGGGCACCCCGGTCGGCGCGGGCGTCCAGGCCCGGGAGCAGGCCCGGGACCGCGATGCTCGGCAGGATGTGCGCCCACATGACCGCGAGCCGGTCGGCGAGGTCGGCGCGGTCCGTGAGCGCCCGTGCCATCAGCTGGACCCCGGTGAAGCACCCGACCAGCAGCTCCACCGTGTCGCGCGGCCTGACCGTCGGCAGCAGCTCGCCGCGCTCCTGCGCCAGTTCGAGCAGCTCGGTGAGCCGGTCGGCCCACTGCCGGAACGGCTCGCCGTGGTCGACCCCGGCCGGCGTCTCCTGGTCCACGGCCAGCCGGACGCTGCCGCGCAGCAGCGCGTTGCCCAGCAGCTGCTGCCCCACCACGAACGTCATGTCGATGACCTCCTGGAGCTTGCACGCGTGCGGCGGCACGGCCCCGAAGGAGACCTGCGACTCCACCACGGCCTGCGCCAGCGACTCCTTGGAGGGGAAGTGGAAGTACAGGGCGCCCTTGGTGACGTCGGCCCGCTCCAGCACCATGGAGATGGTGGTCGAGGCGTAGCCGTGCTCGTCGAAGACCGCGCCGGCCGCTTCCAGGATCGCCCTGCGCGTCCTGATGGCGCGCTCTTGTTTTGCCATAAGAGCCCCTTCACGGCGCCGAATCGAGCGGGCCCCCGCGATCGCCCGCGGCCTCGGCCCGATCATAGGATGCCGTCGACTGATCTCGTTGAAAAACAAACCGGTCGCCTCGTACTCTAACGCCCGACGGAGTGACGGTTCGCCGTCGGCCGTGCTCGCGGGGGGCCGTAGGGAGAGCGATGACCCGACCGCGGCAGCCCGCCGACCCACCGTCCCTGACCGCGACGGTTCCCCGCCAGCTCGTCCACCGCGCGGCCGTCGCGGAAACCCTTCCCACCGGCTGGCGCAGGACTTCCGCGGACCACTTCACCGTCCGGGCGCAGTGGCCGCGCGCTCACGGGTTACACGTGTCGCCGGACTGGTCGGCCTACGACCCGCTGCTCGTGGTCGAGTCCGTCCGGCAGGCCGGCACCCTGATCGCGCACGCCGAGTACGGGGTGCCTCTGGACCACCGCTTCGTCCTCCAGGAGCTCCACACGCTGACCCGCCCGAAGGAACTGGCGGTCGAGCGGCTGCCGGCCGAACCCGAGCTCGAACTCGCCTTCACCGAGGTGCAGTACCGGGGTCGGCGCCCGGCCGGCGCCCGCTACACCGCGCGGGTGCTGCGCGACGGTGCCGTGGTCGCCACCGCCGACGTCAGCTTCACCTGTGTCGCCGCGGCCGTGTACCGGCGGCTGCGCGGCGGCCGTACCCCGGACACGGTCACCGCCCTGCCCGTCCCGCCGGGCGTCGCGCCGGCCGCAGTGGCCCGCGCCCTGCCCTCGGACGTGGTCCTCGCCCCGACCGGGATACCCGGCCGCTGGCAGCTGAGAGTTCATACCGCGCATCCCGTTTTCTTCGACCACCCGCTGGACCACGTCCCCGGGATGCTCCTGCTGGAGGCGGCCCGCCAGGCCGCGTACCTGAACACCCGGGGCACGCGGGCCCCTTCGGAGTACGAGGCGCACTTCCACCGGTACGCCGAGCTGGACGAACCGTTGTGGATCGAGGCGCGGGACGACGGCACGGGCGTCGTCCAAGTGACCGGGACGCAGGACGAGTCGGCCGTTTTCACCTGCCGCGTGGGCACCGAAGCGAGGTGAGTTATGGTGGACAGGGGGTAAGAAACAAACGGCATGACCCGTTCTTTGCGGCCCAGGAGAGACCCGGATGGCGAGGCAGTTACGCGCCGAACAGACGCGCACGACGATCATCACGGCCGCGGCCGACCTGTTCGACCGGCACGGCTACGAGTCGACCAGCCTCAGCGACATCGTCGAGCACGCCCAAGTCACCAAGGGCGCCCTGTACTTCCACTTCGCGGCCAAGGAGGACCTGGCCCACGCGATCATGGAGTTGCAGTCGCAGGCCTCGCGTCGGGTCGCCTGTGAGATCGACGACCGCGGCTACTCCTCCCTGGAGTCGCTGATGCGGCTGACGTTCGGCATCACGCGCCTGTCCGTGGAGGGCCCCGTGGCCCGCGCCGGGCTGCGCCTGGCCACCGGGGGAGTCGCGGTGCGCCCGCCGCTGCGGCACCCGTTCACCGAGTGGCTGGAGCTGATCTCGCGGGGCCTCGCGGGGGCGGTCCGCGAGGCCGACGTGCACCCGGACGTCGACGTCGACGCGGTGGCCCACTCCCTGGTCTGCTCGTTCGTCGGCACCCGGGTCGTCACCCGCACCCACGAGCCGCCGACCCGACTGCCCCGCCGGATGGCCGAGATGTGGTACGTCCTCATCCGGGGCCTGGTACCGGTGCCGCGCCGGCCGCGCTACCTGTCGCTGGCGACCCGGCTGGAGCGGGAGGTCATGGCGGTGTGCGTGGTCTGAGGCGTGCGCGGTCCGAGGCCGGGGCGCTCCGAGCCGTGCGCGCCCCGCGGCTGGGGCGGCCCGGGGCAGGGGCGCGCGAGCGCCTGAACCGGCGCGCGCCCCACCCCGCGCTACGGTGATCGGCATGCACCGCACCCCCGCCCCGCCCGTCCTCCTCGGCGACGAACCCGGTTCCTTCCCGCACGGCGTCCTGGCCGAGCGACACCCGGCGATCATCGAGCAGGTGCGCGGTGCGTTCCCGTACGGCCCCGAGGTCCACCACGCGCTGGACGCCCTGCGGGAGAGCTGCCTGCACGGCGTGCTGGAGCCGCTCCCCGACGACGCGCACGACCAGCGGCGGTGGCGGGAGTGGGGTGCGGACGCCGTCCTCGGCCGCTCCTGGTTCGACGTGCCGTGGCTCTGGTCGGAGAGCTGGTTCTACCGCCGGCTCCTGCACGCCGTCGGCTACTTCGCCCCCGGCCCCTGGCAGGGCATCGACCCCTTCCGTCCGTTCAAGCTCGCCGAGCTCGACAGCACCGAGACCCGCGAGGAACTGGCCGCCCTGGACGCCCTCGCGCGGCGCCCCGCCGCCGACCGCGCCGAGGCCCTGCTGCACGGCTCGCTCTGGGGCAACCGCGCCGACCTCGGGTTCCGGCTCTCCGACGCCGCAGCCGAGGGCCGCGCCGTCGCACCGGGGCTGGTCGCCGACGACAGCGCGCGGCTGTGGCCGCTGCTCACCGGCCGGGGCACGCTCTGCCTGGTCGCCGACAACGCCGGCCCGGAACTGATCCCCGACCTGCTGCTCGTCGCCCACCTCCTCGCCGAGGGGCGCGTCGAGCGGGTCGTCCTGCACGTCAAGCCCTACCCGTACTACGTCTCCGACGCCACGACCGCCGACCTCGTCGACGCCCTGCGCGCCCTCACCGCCGCGCCCGGCGAGGCCGCCGTGTACGGACGTGCCCTGTGGTCCGCGATGACCGACGGCACGCTCGCCGTGCGCGCCCACCCCTTCTGGGCGTCCCCGCTGCCCTTCGAGGACCTGCCCGCCGACCTGCGCGCGCAGTGCGCCACCGCCACGCTCACCGTCGTCAAGGGCGACCTCAACTACCGCCGCCTGGTGGGCGACCGGCGCTGGCCGCCGACCACCCCCTTCGCCGACGTCACCGCCCACTTCCCGGGCCCGGTCGCCGCGCTGCGCACCCTGAAGTCCGACGTGATCACGGGCCTCGACCCGGACACCGAACGGGACCTGGTCGCCGCCGAGGGACAGCGCTGGCGCACCGGCGGCACCCACGCGCTCATCCAGGTACGCGACTGAGCCGCCCGGCGCGGGCCTGCGGGCGGACGGCTCGCCCACGGCACCAGGGGCGCTCGCCCACTGACCACGGACGGGCTCGCGGACAGCAACAGGCCTGCGAAGGCAAGGCGTTCCGCCCGATTCACGCGATGGTGTGATCATGTGCCGTGCCGTGGATGCCCGCCACGGGCCCTGGGTAGCCCCCGGCCATGACGCAGCCGTTTCACCTCCCGCGCTTCTACATGCCGTACCCCGCGCGGCTCAACCCGCACGTGGACGCGGCGCGGGCCCACTCCACGCGGTGGGCGCGCGACATGGGCATGCTCGAGGGGTCCGGCGTCTGGGAGCAGGCCGACCTGGACGCCCACGACTACGGCCTGCTGTGCGCCTACACCCACCCCGACTGCGACGCCGACGCGCTGTCGCTGATCACCGACTGGTACGTGTGGGTGTTCTTCTTCGACGACCACTTCCTCGACATGTACAAGCGCACCCAGGACCGCGCCGCGGGCAAGGCCCACCTGGACCGGCTGCCGCTGTTCATGCCGGCGGACCCGGGCGCGGCCGTCCCGGAGCCGCAGAACCCGGTGGAGGCGGGCCTCGCCGACCTGTGGGCGCGCACGGTGCCGGCCATGTCGGACGGCTGGCGCCGCCGCTTCGCCGTCGCCACCGAGCACCTGCTCAACGAGTCCATGTGGGAGCTGTCCAACATCAACGAGGGGCGCATCGCCAACCCCGTCGAGTACATCGAGATGCGCCGCAAGGTGGGCGGCGCCCCCTGGTCGGCGGGGCTCGTGGAGTACGCCACCGCGGAGGTCCCCGCCCCGGTCGCCGGCACCCGGCCGCTGCGGGTGCTGATGGAGACCTTCTCCGACGCCGTCCACCTGCGCAACGACCTGTTCTCCTACCAGCGCGAGGTCGAGGAGGAGGGCGAGAACAGCAACGGCGTGCTCGTGCTGGAGACGTTCTTCGGCTGCACCACCCAGGAGGCCGCCGACACCGTCAACGACATCCTCACCTCACGCCTGCACCAGTTCGAGCACACCGCCCTCACCGAAGTGCCCGCACTCGCCCTGGAGAAAGGGCTCGGCCCGGACGAGATCGCCGCCGTCGCCGCCTACACCAAGGGGCTCCAGGACTGGCAGTCCGGCGGCCACGAATGGCACCTGCGCTCCAGCCGCTACATGAACGAGGGGGCCGTGTCCTCCGCCGCGCCGTGGCAGCGGCTCACCGGACCCGGCACCTCCGCCGCGGACGTGGGCGCACTGCTCGCCTCGGCCGCCGCGGAGCGGCTGCGCGCCCACGCGCACGTGCCGTACCAGAAGGTCGGCCCCGCCCGGTTGCCCGAGTTCCGCATGCCGTTCCCCCTGCGGCTCAGCCCGCACCTCGACCGGGCCCGCACCCACCTCCTCGCGTGGACCCGCCGCATGGGCATCCTCTCCGAGGGCGTATGGGACGAGGACAAGCTCGCCTCCTGCGACCTCGCCGTCTGCTCGGCCGGCCTCGACCCGGACGCCACGCCCGAGGCCCTCGACCTGAGCGCCGCCTGGCTCGCCTTCGGCACCTACGGCGACGACTACTACCCCCTGGTGTACGGCCACCGCCGCGACCTGGCCGCCGCCCGGCTGACCACGGCCCGCCTGTCCGCGTGCATGCCGGTCGACGCGGCGGACGCCACACCCGTCGTCCCGGCCAACGCCATGGAACGCGCCCTGGTCGACCTGTGGGCCCGCACCACGGCGGGCATGACGGCCGAGCAGCGGCGCACCCTGAAGTCCGCGGTCGACGCGATGACCGAGAGCTGGGTGTGGGAGCTGTCCAACCAGCTGCACAACCGCGTCCCCGACCCGGTCGACTACCTGGAGATGCGCCGCTCCACCTTCGGCTCCGACCTCACCCTGAGCCTGTGCCGGATGGGCCAGGGGCCCGCCGTCCCGCCGGAGGTCCACCGCAGCGGGCCCGTGCGCTCCTTGGAGAACGCCGCGATGGACTACGGCTGCCTGCTCAACGACGTGTTCTCGTACCAGAAGGAGATCGAGTACGAGGGCGAGATGCACAACGCGATCCTCGTCGTGCAGACCTTCTTCGGCTGCGACTACCCGACCGGGCTGCGGATCGTGGCCGACCTGATGAACCAGCGGATGGAACAGTTCGAGCACGTTGTCGCCCACGAACTGCCCGTGCTGTACGACGACTTCGACCTGTCGGCCGAGGGGCGGGCGGCGATGGGTGCCTACGTCGACGACCTGCGGAACTGGATGGCGGGCATCCTCAACTGGCACCGTCACGTGGACCGTTACAAGGCCGACTACCTGGCCCGGCGAGCCCACGGCTTCCTGCCCGACCGGCCGCCCGCGGTGCCCGCGCCCGCGTACCGGGTCACGGTCTGACCACCGCCGTACGGCTCGCGTGCTCGACCGCGGCGCGCGCCAGCCCCCGGATCATCGGGTGCGGGCGCGTGCCGTCGCCGTACAGCTCTGGCTGGAACAGCGACGCCAGGTAGAACGGGTGGCCGGGCAGTTCCGCGACCCGCACCTGCCCGGCGGAGTCCCGGCCGGAGAAGCGCAGTCCGTGGGCGCGCAGCGTGTCGAGGTGCCGGCTCGGCCCGTAGTGGCAGGAGTACCGCTCCACCGAGCGCTCCACGCCGAACACCGCGCGGGCCAGCGACCCCGGCTCCAGCACGACGGTGTCCTCGTGGCCCGCCAGGGAGCAGGCCAGCGGTTCGATCAGGAAGTCCTCAGCGTCCGGGTCGTTCTCGGCGTGCGCCACGTCCGTCAGGCCGCAGGCGCCGCGCGCGAACTCCAGCAGGGCGTGCTGGAACCCGCCGCACGTGCCGAGGAAGGGGACGCCCTCCTCCCGCGCGGTGCGGATCGCGGCGAGCACACCGGCCTCGCTGCGGTACGGGCTGCCCGGGACCACCCACACCGCGTCGAAGCCCCGGACCGCGCCGGGCGCCTCGGCGTCCCCGGAAGGGATCCAGTAGGGGTCGAGCACCAGCCGGTCCCGGGCGGCCAGGGACTCCAGCAGGAGCGGAATGCGGGTGTGGGAGACGACGTGGGGGGAGCGGTCGCCGACGAGGGCGACCTTGGCGATCTGAGCTGCGCTGTCGGTCATGCGGACCATCCTGGGCAGCCACCGACTTCACGTCCAACGATGATTCACGGACGCACCATAAGCAGTTCTGATGTGACGGGTGGGATGCTGGGCGCGTGGACCCGCACCTCCTGCGCACCTACGTCACCGTCGCCCGCCTCGCCTCCTTCTCGGCGGCCGCCCGGGCCCTCGGCTACACCCAGTCCGCCGTCTCCCAGCACATCGCCGCCCTCGAACAGGACCTCGGCGCCGCGCTCCTCACCCGCCGCCCCGTCGCGCCCACACCGGCCGGCGAACGGCTGCTGGAACACGCGGAGCCGCTGCTGCTGCGCCTGGACGCGGCCCGCGCCGACGTGGTGCGGATGGCGGCCGCGCCCGCGTTCGGCCTGACCCTGGCCGCCTCCGCGACCGCGCTCGGCGCCCGGGTGCTCGCCGCGCTGCCGCCCGCCGGCGTCACCGTGCGCGTGCTCGCCCGCGACGCCGTCCCCGCGGCCGTCGCCGCCGGGACGGCCGACCTCGGCCTGGTGGACGGGCTGGCCGCCCCCAGCGACCCGCTGCGGCTGCCCGACGTGGCACCGCTGACGACGTACGGCGTGGCGGAGGAGCCCGTGCGCGTCCTGCTGCCCGCCGCCCACCCGCTCGCACACCGCACCGGCCTGCGACTCGGCGACCTCGCCGACGCCCGCTGGCTCGACGCCCCCGACACCGGCCTGCCCCTGGCCCAGCTGCGCGCCGCGAACGGCGGCCACGGCTTCCGCCCCGCCCTGCGCTACGAGGGCACGGACGTCCGCGTCCTGGTCGCCCTGGTGGCCGCGGGCCACGGCCTGACCCTCCTGCCCCGCCCGGCGACCGGCACGACCCCCGGCACGATCGCGCTCCCCCTCACGGAACCCCGAGTGGTCCACCGCACCGAACTCCTCCACACGGCCACCCCACCCGAAGCGGCCCGCAAGCTGACGGAGTCCTTGTCCCCACGTCCGTGACCCCTCAGGGGGCGCGGGGAACTGCGCGATCAACCCCCACGTGCCCGCAGACGAACGACGGCGACCACCACGGCGAACCGAGGGGCGCGGGGAACTGCGCGATCAACCCCTACGTGCCCGCAGACGAACGACGGCGACCACCACGGCGAACCGAGGGGCGCGGGGAACTGCGCGACCAGCCCCTACGCGCCCGCAGACGAACGACGGCGAACACCACGGCGAACCGAGGGGCGCGGGGAACTGCGCGACCACCCCCACGCACCCGCGGACGAACACGAGCGACCACCCCCACGCACCCGCGGACGAACACGAGCGACCACCCCCACGCACCCAGTCTCACTCGTTCGTGGACCGTGCCGCCCCGCCCCGCCGGGTAGAGCACCCCCCGGAGGCGATCCCCATGGAACAGACCGCGTTGCGTCCCAAGCCCCTGCCGGGCCAGGAGCCCACCGGCCCGCGCGCCGGTGACGCCGGGACCGGGCCCGGCCCCGCACCCCACCGCCCGCACGCCGCACGCCGCCGCGGCCGCCGCCTGACGACCCTGCTGCTGGGCCTGCTCGCCGGCGTCGTCCTGGTGCTGACCGGCGTCGGCCTCGGCACCGTGGGCGCCACGGTGATCGGCATGAGCAAGCTGGCCGAGCTCCAGCGCCAGGCCGCGGCGGCCCCCACCCCCGCCGGCCCGCCCACCGGCACCCGTACCGGCCCGGCGCACGCCGCCCCCGCACCGGTGCCCGCCCGGGCAACCCTCGGCGTCGAGGTCGTGGACGCGTACAAGGCGGGCGCCAAGGTCGTCGCCGTCCACGTGCCCGGACCCGGCTACACGGCCGGACTGGTCCGCGGCGACGTCGTGCTGTGGTGCGGCCGCACCCGCGTCGAGACGGCCGCCGACCTCGCCCGGGCCGTCGCCGGGGCGAGCCCCGGCAAGGAGGTGAAGCTCACCGTGCGGCACCGCAGCGGCGGCTACCAGCAGCTCGTGGCGGTCCCGGGCGTCGTGACGTGACCGGCCCCGCCCCACGCCCCCGATCCCGCCGACCGGCTCGCGCCGCCCCCGCGGGCCGGGCAGGATGCTGCCCGTAGTCCCGCACGTCTCACCTGGGAGGCCCGGATGACCGGCAGCACGCCTTCGCCCTTCACCGCCGACGACTACCGGGCCCGCATGGAGCGGGCGGTCCGCGCGGCCGCCGACGCCGGTCTCGCCGGGCTCCTCGTGGCCCCGGGCCCTGACCTGGTGTGGCTCACCGGGTACGCGCCGCCCGCCGTGACCGAGCGGCTGACGCTGCTGGTGCTCGCCCCCGACCACGACCCCGTGCTCGTGGTCCCCGCCCTGGAGGCACCCGACGCCGCCCGCGCCCCGGGCGCGTCCGCGCTGGCCCTGCGGGACTGGACCGACGGCAAGGACCCGTACGCCGCCACCGCGGCCCTCCTCGGCGCCGGCGGCCGGTTGGGCATCAGCGACAACGCCTGGGCGCTGCACCTGCTCGCCCTGCAACGCGCCCTGCCCGGCTCCTCGTACGCCTCGCTCACCGAGGCCCTGCCGATGCTGCGCGCCGTCAAGGACGCCAGGGAGCTGGAACTGATGGCGGCGGCGGGCGCGGCGGCCGACGCGGCGTTCGAGGAGATCCGCACCGTGCGCTTCGCCGGCCGGCGGGAGTCCGAGGTCGGCGCGGACCTCGCCCGGCTGCTGCGCGAACACGGCCACGAGCAGGTCGACTTCACCATCGTCGGCTCCGGCCCCAACGGCGCGAACCCGCACCACGAGATGGGCGAGCGGGTCATCGAGCACGGTGACATGGTCGTCCTCGACTTCGGCGGGCTGAAGGACGGCTACGGCTCCGACACCACCCGCACCGTCCACGTCGGCGAGCCCACCGAGGAGGAGCGCCGGGTGCACGACGTCGTCCGCGAGGCCCAGGAGGCAGGCTTCCGCGCGGTGCGCCCGGGCGTCGCCTGCCAGGAGGTCGACCGGGCCGCCCGCCGGGTCGTCACCGACGCCGGGTACGGCGCGTACTTCATCCACCGCACCGGCCACGGCATCGGCGTCACCACCCACGAGCCGCCGTACATGATCGAGGGGGAGGAGCAGCCCCTCGTGCCCGGCATGTGCTTCTCCGTGGAACCCGGCATCTACCTGCCCGGCCGCTTCGGGGTGCGCATCGAGGACATCGTCACGGTCACCGAGGACGGCGGGCGCCGGCTCAACGACACGACACGCGAGATGGTGGTGGTCGACTGACGGGGCGACGCGGGGAGCGAGGATCGTCAGCGACCCCCGGGAACCACCCCCGAGCCCCCCCGAGCCCCTCCCAGGACCCACCCGAGCGACGACGGCGCGACCATGACCCAGGCACCGACACCCACCCCGGACACCGTCCGCAGACTGGTCCGCACCCTCCTGCACGAGGGGGACCCGAGGGGCGCCACCGCCCGCGGCGGCGCGGACGGCCCCGACGTACGGCCCGTTGCCGAGGGCAGCCGCTGCACCTGGTGGGTCGGCACCCGCCACGTGCTGCGGCTCGCCCCCGACCGCGAGGCGGCCGCACGCCTGCGCCGCGAGCTGCGGCTGCGCGACCTCGTCCGCCCGCACGTCCCGCTCGCCGTGCCGACCAGCGTGGCGCACGGCGAGTGGTCGCCGGGACTGGCGTACACGCTCGACACCAAGGTGCCCGGCGGCACCGCCGAGGACCACGACGTGACCGCCGTCGGCGAGGCCGACCTCGCCGGGCTGCTCGGCGGGCTGCGCGAGGTGCCGCCCCGGCAGGCCGAGGCGCTCGGCGTGCCGCGGGCCGCGCCGCGCTCCCTGGAGGCGCTGCGCCGCATGGCCGTCGCCGCCGGGCAACGCCTCGCCGACGCCGACGAGTTCGACGCCGCTCGGCTGCGGCAGCTGACCCCGCCCGGGGCGGCCCAGCTGGCCGCCCAGCCGGGCACGGCCGTCCTCGTCCACCACCGGCTGCGCGGCGAGCACCTGGTGGTCAGCGCCGAGGGGCGGGTGCGCGGCGTGCTCGACTGGACCGGAGCGGTCCTCGGCGACCCCGTCGAGGACATCGCCGGCCTCGCCCGTGCGGTGGGCTCCCCGGCCGCCGTCCGCGCGGCCACCCTCGCCGGGTACGGCGCCCGCCCCTGTCTGCGCGGCCTGTGGCTGGCCCGCTGCGACACGGTGATCCGGCTCGCCGCCGCGCTCGAGGGCCGCGCCACCGGCCCCCTGCCGCTGCTGCGCGCCCAGCTGCACCGCACCTGGGAGCCGATCCTGCTGGAGCGGGTCACGGACTTCCGCGAGGCGGGCGAGGACTGACCCCCGGGACTGGCGAGGACTGACCCCCGGGACTGGCGAGGGCTGTTCCCCGGGGGCGTGCGGGACGCGGGGCGGGTGCCGGGTGCCCTCCGGGACCCGCTCCGGCGGCTCATTCCTGTTCCAGCACCACGCACGACTCGCCGGGCAGGTGCAGCAGGCCGTCCTCGCCCGGGGCCTCCACGGGCTCCCAGGCGGCCAGGACGCGGGCCGGGCGGGAGCCCAGCGGGATCGCGGCCGGCTCCGGGGAGAGGTTCACGGCGACCCGTACGTCACCGCGCCGGAACGCCAGCCAGCGGGCCTGCTCGTCATGGGCGACGCGCAGGTCCCCCAGGTCCGGGTCGGTGAGGTCGGGGTGGCTGTGGCGCAGCGCGATCAGCGAGCGGTACCAGGCCAGCAGGCGCGCGTGCGGTGCGCGCTCCGGCTCGGACCAGTCCAGGCACGAGCGGTCGCGGGTCGCCGGGTCCTGCGGGTCTGGCACGTCCTCCTCGGCCCAGCCGTGCGCGGCGAACTCCCGCCGCCTGCCCCGTCGTACGGCCTCGGCGAGCTCGGGGTCGGTGTGGTCGGTGAAGAACTGCCAGGGCGTCGACGCGCCCCACTCCTCGCCCATGAACAGCATCGGCGTGAACGGCGCGGTGAGCACCAGGGCCGCCGCGCAGGCCAGCAGCCCGGGGGAGACCAGGTGGGACAGGCGGTCGCCCTGGGCCCGGTTGCCGATCTGGTCGTGGGTCTGGCTGTAGCCGAGCAGCCGGTGCGCGCCCACCCGCGTGCGGTCCAGCGGCCGCCCGTGCCGGCGCCCCCGGAAGCTGGAGTACGTGCCGTCGTGGAAGTAGCCGCCGGTCAGGGTCTTCACCACGGAGGCCAGCGGGGAGCGCGCGAAGTCGGCGTAGTAGCCCTGCGACTCGCCGGTCAGCGCGGTGTGCAGGGCGTGGTGGAAGTCGTCGTTCCACTGTGCGTGCAGCCCGAGCCCGTGCTCCTCGCGCGGGGCGATCAGCCGCGGGTCGTTCAGGTCGGACTCGGCGATCAGGAACAGCGGCCGGCCGGTCTCGTCCGCCAGCGCGTCCACCGACTCGGTCAGCTCCTCCAGGAACGGGTACGCGCGCGTGTCGACCAGCGCGTGCACCGCGTCCAGGCGCAGCCCGTCCAGGCGGTAGTCGCGTAGCCAGGCCAGCGCGCTGCCGAGCAGGAACGCCCGGACCTCGTCGGAGCCGGGCGCGTCCAGGTTGACCGCGGAACCCCAGGGCGTCTGGTGGGTGTCCGTGAAGTACGGGGCGAAGTAGGGCAGATAGTTGCCCGACGGGCCCAGGTGGTTGTGGATCACGTCCAGCACCACGCCCAGGCCCAGCTCGTGCGCCCGGTCCACGAACCGCTTGAGCGCCTCGGGGCCGCCGTACGGCTCGTGCACGGCCCACAGCGACACCCCCTCGTACCCCCAGCCGTGCTGCCCCGGGAACGGGCACAGCGGCATCAACTCAATGTGTGTGACGCCCAGTTCGGCGAGGTGGCCGAGCCGGTCGGCGGCCGCGTCCAGGGTGCCCTCGGGGGTGTAGGTGCCCACGTGCAGCTCGTAGAGCACCGCGCCCGCGAGCGGCCGCCCGGACCACTCGGCGCGCCACGCGTAGCGCCCCTGGTCGACGACCGCGCTCAGCCCGTCGGGGCCGTCCGGCTGCCGCCGGGACCGCGGGTCGGGCCGCACCGGCCCGTCGTCCACCGCGAAGCCGTAGCGCGAGCCGTCCGTGGCGTCCGCCTCGCCGACCCACCATCCCTCTCGCTCGGGATCGCGTTCCAACGCGCGCGTGACGCCGTCGCACTGGAGCGTCACCCGCTCGGCCTGTGGTGCCCACACCTCGAACTGCACGGATGGTTCCCCTTCGTCCGCTGACCGGAGTAACCCGTCCATCGTGCTTCACACCCGGTCGATCCGCCGCCGAACGGGCCCGCTTCGCCGCAGGTGTCGCCGGACGGCCATCGCGCGGCCCACGGGAGGCGGCGTTTTCCGGTTTTCTGGACACCCGGGGTTCACTGCACCGACAATCGCCAGCGTGACGTCGTCTTTCGAGTTCAACACGTACCCCGCGCGGCTGTCCGACGCGGAGCGCGACAGGGCGCTGAACGTGCTCCGGGACGGCGTCGCCATGGGACGCCTGTCGCACGACACGTTCATCCGGCGCATGGAGCTGGCCCTGGCCGCCCGGCGCGCCGACGAACTCGCCGTCCTGACCGCCGACCTGCCCCAGGAGAACCGTTTCTCGCGCGTGGTCTTCGGCACCGTCGAGGCGGTCTCCGGCTTCACCGTCCGGCTGCGCCGGGCCTGGCAGGCCGAGCGACTGCCCAAGCTGCTGCTGCCGCACCCCGGCACCGGCCACCCGTTGCGCATCGGACGCGACCCCGCGAACGGCCTCCGGCTCACCCACGAGACCGTCTCCCGCGTGCACGCCGAACTCCGCCGCCAGGGCGGGCTGTGGGTGCTGCGCGACCTCGGCTCGACCAACGGCACGACCGTCAACGGCCGCCGGGTCGTCGGCGCCGCCGTGGTCCGCGAGGGCGACCAGGTGTCCTTCGGACGGATGGCGTTCCGCCTCTCGGCGAACTGACGGACGGCGGGCGGGAGATCGCCCCCGGCGGCCACCAGGGCGGCCACCAGGGCGGCCACCAGGGCGGCCACCAGGGCGGCCAGCGCCGGCCACCACGGCGGCCACCAGGGCGACCGTCGTCGGCCACCGCGGCGGCCGCCCCGCCGGCCGTCGTACGACCGGCCCCGCCCCTTCCGGACACCATGTCGCGGAACCGCCCCGCGACTTCCGGACACCGTGTCGCGGAAGCGTCCCGCCGCATCCGGACACCCTGTCCGAAACACCGCTCCCCTCCGCGGTGTTGACGTAGCCCCACGGCATGACCCACTGTGATGACCCCGTGTGCGCACACCGCGACACGGGGTGAACCACGGCACGCACTGTGGAGGTGTGCCCTGCCGCCCCTCCTGCGTTACCCGACCGTCGACGAGCTGGCCGCCCGTGCGGCCGCGCTCGCCGCCCGCCACCCCAGGGACGCCCGGCTGCGCCGGGTCGGCACCTCGCGCGCCGGCACCCCGCTGTGGCTCCTGTCCGTCGGCCACGGCGCCCGCCAGGCGCTGGTCGTCGCCGGACCGCACGCCAACGAACCCGTCGGCGGCGCCACCGTCCTGCGGCTGGCCGAACGGGCCCTCGCCGACCCCCGGCTGACCGAGGGCGCCGACGCCACCTGGAACCTGCTGCTGTGCCTCGACCCCGACGGCCTGCGCCGCAACGAGGGCTGGCTGTCCGGCCCGTACAGCCTCGGCCGCCACTTCCGGCACTTCTTCCGGCCGGGATTCCTCGAACAGCCCGAGTGGCTGCCCGACGGCGCCGACGCCGCAGCGCTGCCCGAGACACGCGCCCTGCTCCGCGTCCAGGACGAACTGAAACCTTTCTTCCAGTGCTCGCTGCACGGCGTGGACGTCGGGGGCGCCTTCGTCGAACTCACCCGTGACCTGCCCGGCCTCGCCCAGCGCGTCGCCCACGCCGCCGCCCGGCTCGGCATCCCGCGCGAACTCGGCCCCTACGACGCCCTGTACTGGCCCGGCCTGGGACCGGCCGTCCACCTGATCCCGCCGCCGCACCGGGGCGACCTGGCCGCCGCCATCACCGAGGCGGCCGTGGAGTCGACCTGGTTCCACCCGCAGCGGCACGGCACCGTCACCGCGATCGTCGAGGCGCCCATGTGGGGCGTGCCCGCCGTGGAGGACGCCGCCCGGCCCGACGACCGGGACGCGGTCCTGCGGGCCGTCAGCACGACCCTGCGCCACGACACCCGCGTCCTGGAGCGCCTCCTGGCCCGCGTCCGGCCCGGCCTCGCCGGCCTGCCCGACGCCGGCCGCCTGCTCGCGCCGGTCGACGACTATTTACTGGTCTGCCCCGGCCTCGCCGACGCCTGGGACCCGCGCACCCCCGACCCGGTGCGCCCGCTGCCGCCGCTGCGCCGCGCCCACCTGACGGCCCTGCGGATCGCCGGGCGGCGGCTCGCGCTGCGCACGGCGGGCCTGCTGCACCAGCTCGTCACCGCCTCCGGCGACGACCCGGCCGGGGCCCTGCCGGAGCTGGACCGGCTCATCGACACCTGGTGCGCCGACTACCAGGACGGCTGCGGCGCCCGCTGGATCCCGGTCGCACGCCAGGCCGAGTACCAGACGCGCGTCGTGCGCGCCGCGTTCGAGCTGGCCGCCCGGGACGGCGCACCGTACCCACGTCCGGGTGAGCCGGACTGGGGGACGCAGGCGGCCGTGCCGATGCACCGGGAATGACGCACACACACCCGCACCGGCCCACCCGCCCGCTCACCGCCCCCACGGCCCTGCGCCGCGCCCTCCCGGTCGCCGCCGCCCTCCTGCTGGTCGCCGCCGGCGCCACGACCGCCACGGCGACCACCGCCGGCCCGCTCCCGGTGACCGACCCGGCCCCGGCGGCCGGCGGCGCCGCGCCGGTCGGCAGCTGGCTGGAGCTCACCGTCACTCCCAGCGCCGGCCGGTCCGGTGGCCCGCGCGGCGCCCTGCTGCTGTGCGACCCGCCGCAGGGGCACTCCCGGGCCGCCGAGGCCTGCGCGCAGCTGGCCGCCGCGCACGGCGACGTCCGCGCCGTACCCCGCCGGGACGCGGTCTGCCCCCTGGTGTACGCCCCGGTGGCCGTCCGCGCCCACGGCCAGTGGGACGGCCGCCCGGTGGACTACCGGGAGACCTTCGCCAACCGCTGCGAGCTGGAGGCCGCGACGGGAGCGGTGTTCGCGCTGGACGACTGACCCCGGGGCGCGGGCGCGGGCAGGGGTGTCCGGGGGCGGGCCCCACGCGCGCGTGCAGGGACGGTGGGTGGGCCCGTGGCACGCGCGCGTGGGGCGGGTCCCGCCCGGCTCAGCCCCCGTACGGCCGGTCCGGCAGCGCGCGGGCCCGGAGGGCGGCTGCGACGACCGTGCGGGACTGGTGCTCGACCTGGTGCTCCAGCGGCACCCAACGGGCCTGGAAACGCCGGGCGAAGGCATCGCTCCAGCCGGCCACGAGGTCCTGCAGCGGGGGCGCCGCGTCGTCCCCGCGCTCGCGCAGCACGCGCAGCAGCATCGCCGCGGCCCGCAGCGGCAGCCGCCGGGCGAACGCGTCCACGCTGCCGACGTACGCCACCGTGGTGTCGGCCGGCGGCAGGTCGGTCCAGTCCGCGGCCAGCCCCGGCACCAGCTCCAGCACCCACCGCGCGGCCCGCAGCAGCGGCTCGTCCACGCCCTCCAGCCGGGGCAGAGCCTCGGCGAGCACCCGCTCCACCGTCCGTCCGTCGCGCAGCAGCCGGTGCGCCAGGTGCCGCAGCTCCGCCGCCGGCGCCGGGTGCGGGGCGGGGTCGTCCACCAGGTCGCTCGCCCACATCGGCACCTCGACGACGGCGGTGAGCCCGCCGTACCGGTGGACGTGGTACCAGGTGCTGTGCCGGGCGTCGTCCGGCATGCTCGGGTACGCGGCGTCGGTCCCCGGCGCCGGCATCACGTGCACCCCGGGGCCGGCCGCGGGCCAGCCCGCCGCGTCCGAGGCGGCCGTCTCCACCGGGATGTGCAGGTCCGCGGCCGACTGGGCGAACGCCTCGGCCAGTCCGGGTACGTCCTTCGTCAGCTGCACCCAGCTGCCGCCGAGGTCGGTGCCGTGCAGGGTGACCTGGAGGTAGGGGCGCAGCTCGTCGATGACCCGGGTCAGGGCGCGGGTCTCGGGGGGCAGCCGGTGCGCCGGGAGCTGGGCGGGCGACCACTCCGGCTGCTCGGGGCCGGCCGGGCGGTAGAAGCCCAGGTGGTAGTCCAGCAGGCTGCGCGGCTGGGGCGTGACGTGCAGGCTGGCCCCGTCGGGGTCGGCGCACAGCAGCAGGTGCCAGGAGATGCCGTCGCGCAACGCCGGTTCGGCGAGCACCCGTTCCGCGAGCGCGAGCAGGGTCGAGCCGCCGGTGGGCTCGTTGGCGTGGGCGCCGGCGACGACCAGGACGGCCCGCCGCGCGTGCCCCACGGACAGCAGGTGCAGCGGACGGCCCGCCCGCGACACACCCACCTGCCGGAGTGAACACAGCGCGGGCCGGGCGTCGGCCAACGCGCGCGCGGAGGCGGCCAGTTCCGTAGGCGTGGGATAGCGCGGATGCGGCAGGACACTCACCCCCGTCGGATTGTCCGGCCTGCTGTGCGCAGTACCCCACGGACACCGACGACTGTCAAGGCACGGCGGCCGCGCCCGACGGCGGTCTTCCCGGCCTGCTCCCGGCGTACGGACACCAGCACCTTCCGGGGTTGCCGGTGCGGGCCCCGGCGGCGGCACGCCCCAGCCACCGGCCGCGCCGACCCGCGGGGGTGCGTCGGGGTTCAGGTGCGTGTGGTGAGTCGCGCGAGTGCCGCGTCGTACCGTGCCCGGACGTCCGGGTCCGCCGATGCCCGCAGGAGGGCGGTGAGTGCCCGGAGCACGCCGTCGTCGTAGCCGGCCGATTCCGCTTCCCGGGCGGCGAGGTCGAGCTGGGTGATGCCCTCGGCCCGTCTCCCGAGTCCGAGCAGTGCTTCTCCCTTGATGGCGAGCAGCAGGACGTGCGGGATGTCGGTCGTCCCGGGTGGGCGCTCGAAGGCCAGGGCGTGGGTCGCGGTGGCCAGGGCTTGCTGCCAGTGTCCGGCGTCGGCCTGGTGGCGGGCGAGGTGCTGTACGGCGAGGCGTTCCATCCTGCGGTCGCCGATCCGGCGGGCCAGGCCGGCCGCGCGGTCGCAGCTGTGGGCGGCTTCTTCGAGGCCGCCCAGGGAAGCTTGCGCCATGGCCAGCACGATCAGTGCGTTGGCCTCGGCGAACGCGTCGCCGGCGCGGGCGGCGAGCGTGGACGCGGCCTCCAGGTGGACGAGTGCCTCCGGGGTGCGGTCCTCCTCGGTCAGGACCCAGCCGAGGACGTTGAGCACCCGGGCCTCGCCGTGCTCGTCGGCGTCGGCGCGCGTGGCCGTGAGGGCGGTTCGCAGGAGCGGCGCCCAGCCGTCGCGCACCCGCCACACGATCAGCGGCCACATCGTCATGACGATGCGCCAGGTCCTGTCGTGCAAGAGGGCGGCGTCGGCCGCGGCGACCGCCCGGGTGAGGTTGTCGCGCTCGGCGGCGTACCAGGCCACGGCGGCGGAGCGGTCGTCGAACCGTCGTACCGCGGCGGGCGGGAGGAAGTCGGACGGGAGCGGGAAGCAGTCCTCCGAGCCGGGTTCGGCCGCCGCCACGGCCCCGGTGGCGGTGGCGATGTAGTGGTCGAGGACGCGCTTGAGGGTGTCGGGGTGGGCGTCCAGGCTGCGGGCGTAGAGCCGCACGAGGTCGTGCATCACCCACCGGCCGGGCGCCGTCTCGGTGAGCAGGTGCGCGGCCGCCAGCTGCTCCAGGGCGATCTCGGCCGCCATCGGATCGGTGTCCGCCAGGGCGGCCGCCGCGTAGCGGTCGACGTGTGTGCCCGGGTGACGGCCGAGATGGGCGAACACCCCGGAGAGGTGCGCCGGGAGCTGCTGCAGTGTCAGGTGCAGTGCGGCGCGGACACCGGTGTCCTCCAGGTCGAGCAGGCTCAGGCGGCGCGTACGGTCGGACAGTTCGGCGGCCATCGAGTCCAGGGACCAGTCGGGCCGGCCGGCGAGGCGGGCGGCCACCACCCGCAGGGCCAGCGGCAGCCCGCCGCACAGCTCGGCCAGGCGGAGCGCGGCCGCCGGCTCCGTGTGCACGCGCCGCGCGCCGAGGACCCGGGCCAGAAGGGCGGTGCCGTCCGGGGGAGCGAGGACGTCGACGGCGACGGGCCGGGCGGAGTCGCTGACGATCAGCCCTGGCAGTCGGTGCCTGCTGGTGACGACGGTGACGCAGCGGTCACCGCCCGGCAGGAGCGGCCTGACCTGTTCGGAGTCGCGGGCGTTGTCGAGGACGACCAGCAGCCGGCGGTCGGCGGCCAGCGACCGGAACAGCGCGGCCGCGCCGTTCTCCGACTCCGGTATCCGCTCCTGCGGCACGCCCAGGGCCGCCAAGAACTCGCGCAGCACCTCGACGGCGGCCGGTTCGCCCATGCCGCTGAAGCCGCGCAGGTCGGCGTAGAGGCGCCCGTCGGTGGGTGCGGCGGGGTCGCGGTGGGCCCAGTGCAGGACCAGGGCGGTCTTCCCGACCCCGGCGGGTCCGACGACCAGGCAGACCGGGGCCTCGCCCACGGTGGCCCGGGTCAGGGCGGCGAGTTCCGACGCCCGGCCGTGGAAGCCGCGCGGTGCGCGCGGCAGCAGGTCGGGTGCACGCGTGGTCATGGCGGCCGCCGACCCGGCGGCGGACGGCTGGGCGGCGTCCGCCGACCGGCAGGGGCGGGGCCGGCCGAGGCTCGCGGCCTCCTCCAGCTCGTCGGCCCCGGCCCCGTCCAGGCCCAGCGCGTCCGCCAGTGCCCGCACCGTACGGCGCTGGGGGCCCCGGGTCCGCCCGCGCTCCATGTCGGCCAGTGCCCGCACGCTCACGCCGGCCTCGTGGGACAGCGCCTCCTGGCTCAGTCCGGCGTTCACCCGCAGGGCCCGCAACCGCTGCCCGAAGTTCCTGCCCGAAGACGTGCCGTCGTGCACCGTGCATTTCCCCGACTGTCCGGCTCGTCCGGTCGAGAGCCCCCCGGCAGAAGTATCGCCGACCGTACTTCTGCCGGGGGAACTGCCTGGGCGAGGACGACCGGAAGTGGTCGACTGGAGGCCGACACGGAGCGCCTGTTCACGGCCCTGCGCGCGTCCGGCGCGTCCCGGCGGACGCACCCGCGGGGCACCGGCACGCACGGGCCGGGATCCCCTCCGTCGTCGACCGACCGGCACCACCATCCGGGCCGGCGGCACCGCGCCGCGGCCCGCACCACGCACGGGGGACCTCTCCATGAACACGCTCCACCGCTCCACGCTGCTCGCCGTCGCGGGCACGGCCCTCGCCTTGTCGCTCACCGCCTGCCAGAGCGACTCCGGCAGCACGTCGTCGTCCCGGCCGACCACGGCGGCCACGGTGGCGTCGTCCCCGGCGGCCGGCGCGACGACGGCCGCCAAGGGCACGGTCACCTCCGATGCGGCGGGGCCGGCCGCCTCCGCGCGCTCGGCGGAATCGAAGGACTCCACCGGCGCCACCGACGCCGCCGGTGGACGCGGGACGGCCTCCACCCTGCTCTGCACCGCGCGGGACGTCCGGGTCACCGCCGCCATGCAGGACGGCCCGCCCTACACCCACATCGTCCTCACGGCGCGCAACACCTCCGGGCACTCCTGCAGGCTGGCGGGCTTCCCGCACCTCCAGTTCCTGGAGAGCCACAAGCAGGACGTCCCGACAGTCGCCAAGAGCAAGCCGGCCACGCCGGTCGTGCTCTCGGCCGGGGCCCCGGCCTACGCCCTGGTGAAGCTGTCGGACGGCGGGGTCCACGAGGACAACGAGCCCGTGTCGGCGTTCTCCCTGCAACTGGAGGGCGACTCCACGGTCATCGCCGTCACCGCCCCCGGCAGCGACGGCATCGCCGTCGACCCGGCCGAGGCCCTCACCGGTTACTGGACCCCGGAACTCCGCAACGGCGCGGACGACTTCTGAGCCCCCGGCCCGAGCGGGCGGACGCGGCCGCACCAGCGCCGTAGCCCGGCTCGGATGCGCGCCGGTGCGCCCGCGGCCGACGGTCCGCGGGCGCACCGGCGTGTCCGACGCGCGGCGTAATTCGAACAGGTGATCTAATGCCGGTATGGATGCGACCGACTTCCCCGACGATCTGGTGCAGACGCAAGCCGCCTGGAACGCCACCTACCAAGCACTCGCCGCGCCCCGGCCCCGCGACACCACCGTCCTGCGCCGCCGCTTGCTGCTCCTGTCCGTACGGCTGTGGTGGCACCCCTACTGGGAAACCGTCCCCTCGGCGCCGGCGGCACGCGTCGAGCTGCGCCACCTCGCCCGGGCCGACGGAGCCGTCCGGGCCGCGTGACCGGTCGCGCCGCTCGACCGGGAGCACGAGGTTGCGCTGAGGGTTGCGCCCTCCTGCGGCGACCCTATGATCATCCCGGCTCGGTGCCCGCCGTGCCCGTGCACACCAGGACAGGGCCGAGGACGATGACGAGTACCGCCCGAAGAGCTCCGTGGAACCTTGCCCGTTGCGCGCAGGCGGCGACAGCGGTGGCCGCGGCGGCGGACGTGTTCCGTGCCGCAGCGGTCCGGGACCACGTCCTGCATGCCACCGCGGCGTCCCAGCACCGGTCGGGCCTCGTCTCCACGGTCTTCGTCGATCTGATGACCGTCGCGGTCGTGCTGTTCCTCGTGTGGCTCGCCCGGTCCCGGCGCAACGCCCAGGAGTTGTCCCCACGAGCCCCGTTGCCGGGTGCGGTGTGGACCGTCGGGGCGTGGTTCGTCCCGGTGGTCAACTTCATCGTTCCGCGCCGGTTCGTCCTGGACATCGGGCGGGCGAGTTCCCTGGCCTGGCGGGAGAAACGGGACACGACGCTGGTGAACCTCTGGTGGGCCGCATGGGTCGCGCACGCGCTGGTGCTCACGGTGGCGAACCGGACGGACCCGGGCTCGATGCCCCTGCTCGTGCTGGCGGAGGCGCTGATGATCACCGCGGCCGTGCTGCTGGTCCTGGTCATCGAGCGCGTCACGACGCTCCAGGGCTTCGCCCTCGGCGACACCGCGCCCGCCGCTTGCGTGCCTGTGGCTCTGATCAGCGCACAGAAAGGGCAGCGATGATGTGGTCCTTCTCTGCCCCGCCGTTGCTGCGAGACGGACAGTCGGCGCTCTGGTTCACCGTCGGGTTCATCGTGCTGGTGGGAATCGCTCTGATTGTCTTCAGCAAGAAGAACAGGTGAAGCACCGGCGGTGACCCGCCGGCCGGGGAGCCAGTCGGCGGGTCCGGGCCGGCGCGGGCGCCCCCCGCTCGGGAGGCAGCCCGCGCCCGCCGTACCGCCCGCTACCCGGCGGCCCCGCCGGAGTCGGCGTCACCGTCGTCGAGGCGCTCCAGCAGTGCCACCGGCAGCCGCTCGAACAGCTCCGCCACGCGTACGTGGCCGGTGAACTTCCGTCCCGGGGTGAGGACGTCGCCCCACCAGCCGGGCGGCAGCGGCAGCCGGGTGTCCGCCCAGCCGCCGGCCTCCGCCAGCCGCAGCGACAGTCGGGTCACCGCGGTGACGACCGCCCCGGAGCGGGCGAACGCCAGGCAGTGGTCCGCGGCCGGCCCCTCGGCGGGCAGCGGTGTGTACGACGCGGAGGCGCCGAAGGCGTCCGGGTACCGCGCCCGGAGCCCCAGCGCGGCGGCGGTCACCGCGTTCTTGTCGTCCTGGTCCTCCGGCGGGAACCGCACCGGGCGCCGGTTGTCGGGGTCGACCAGGGCCAAGTACTCGCCCTCCGTGCCCTGGTAGACGTCCGGGACGCCCGGCATGGTCAGGTGGACCAGGGCGGTGCCCAGCACGTTGGACCGGACGTGCGGGGCGAGCGCCTCGCGCAGGGCGGTCACGTGCGCGCCGGGCTTCCCGCACGGGCCCTGCGCGACGAACGCCGCCACCGCCTCCTCGTACGGCGGCTCCTGCTCGGTCCAGCTGGTGTACAGGCCCGCCTCGCGCACGTGCTTGAGCAGCGCGTCCTGCACCCGCTCGGGCTCCGCCGGGCCCAGGCCGAACACCGTCTGCCAGGCCGCCCACGCCAGCTGGGCGTCCGGCACGGCCTCGTCCGGGTGGCTCGCGTCGGCCAGGGTCGCGGCCCAGCGCTCCGGGCACTCGGTGAGCACGGCCAGCGCGGCGCGCACGTCGGCGCTGCGCTTGGTGTCGTGCGTGGACACGACGGTCCCGGTCAGCGGCCAGTCGCGCTGCACGCGCGCGCAGTACGCGTGGAAGTCCTCCGGCGACACCGCCGGGGCGCCCGGGTTCCCGCCCACCTCGGTCGCCGACAGCAGCGGCACGTACCGGTAGAACGCCGTGTCCTCCACCGACTTGGCGCGCAGCGCGGACGAGGTCTGCGCGAACCGGGCGCGGAGCTCCACGGCCGCCGGGACGTCCCCGCCGCGCCGCCCGAGCACCAGGTCCCGCACGACGTCGACCACGCCGGCCTCCTCCGGCACCACGAACGCCCGCCGGGCCTCGGCCGCGGCCTCCTCGGTGACCACCTCCGCCGCGTCGACCGAGGTGTACGGCCGGTACACCTCCATGCGGACCAGCAGCTCCTCCAGGGCGGTGCGCAGCGCCCAGGGCGCCCGGTCGCGCAGGGCGGGGTCGGGCGAGGCGGCGCACACCTTGACGGCCGTGCGCACGAGCCGGTCCAGCTCGGTGGCCAGCTCGTGGGTGAGCACCGCGTACGCGGCCCGGCGCACGGTCGCCGCCCAGTCGCCGCCCCGGTCGGTCTGCGGGGCGGCGAAGGCGCGGTAGCGGGTCACCAGTTCGCCGGCGCCCGCGGGGTCGGCGAACAGGCCGTCGACGTGGCGCAGGGCGTCGTAGCCGGTGGTGCCGGCGACGGGCCAGGACGGCGGCAGGTGCTCGCCGTCGGCGAGGATCTTCTCGACGACCGTCCAGCGGCCGCCCGTCGCCTCGTGCAGCCGCTCCAGGTAGCCGTCGGGGTCGGCGAGGCCGTCGGGGTGGTCGATGCGCAGCCCGTCGATCACGCCCTCGTGCAGCAGCCGCAGGATCGTGCCGTGGGTCGCCTCGAACACCTGCGGGTCCTCCACCCGCACCCCCATCAGCTCGGAGATGCTGAAGAACCGCCGGTAGTTCAGCTCGGTGCGGGCCAGCCGCCACCACACCGGCCGGTACCACTGGGCGTCCAGCAGCTCCGGCAGCGGCAGGTCGGCGGTGCCCTCGCGCAGCGGGAAGACGTGGTCGTAGTAGCGCAGCAGGTCCCCGTCGACGGTGAGGTGGTCGATCTCGTCGCCGAGCGGCCCGCCGAGCACGGGCAGCAGCAGCTGTCCGGCCTGCGCCTCCCAGTCGATGTCGAACCAGCGCGCGTAGGGCGAGGCGGGGCCCTCCCGCAGCACCTCCCACAGGGGGCGGTTGTGGCGCGGGGACATCGCCATGTGGTTCGGCACGATGTCCACGACCAGCCCGAGTCCGTGCTCGTGGGCGACCCGGGCCAGCTCGCGCAGCCCGTCCTCGCCGCCGAGCTCCTCGCGCACGCGCGCGGGGTCGACGACGTCGTACCCGTGCAGTGAGCCGGGCACGGCCTCCAGGACCGGGGAGAGGTGCAGGTGGGAGATGCCGAGCGAGGCGAGGTAGGGCACGGCGTCCGCCGCCGCGGCGAACGGGAAGCCGGGCTGGAGCTGGAGCCGGTAGGTGGCGGTGGGGACGGAGGGCACGGGCTCAGGCGTCATGCACACCTACGTACCCGCTCCCGGCCGGTTCCTGCGTACCGACACCCGGACGCGGCGGGCCGTGCTCCGGCAAGGACGAAGGGCGTGCCCCGGCAGGGACGAGGGGCCTGCACCGGCACGGACGAGGGGCCTGCACCGGCACGGACGAGGGGCGTGGGGACCAGGTCCCCACGCCCCTCGCCGCGCTCGCGCGTCCGGCCGCCGGGTCAGGCGGGCCGCTGGAGGACCGTCATGCTGCGGTCCACCAGGGTCAGCCGGTCACCGGCCTCCACCTTCTTCCCGGAGCCCTCCTGCATCGTCTCCGGCTTGGCGGTGTCCACGACCACCTGCCACTGCCGGCCGTGGTCGACGGGCACCACGAAGTCGATGGGCTCGGCGGAGGCGTTGAACATCAGCAGGAACGAGTCGTCGGTCACCCGTTCGCCCCGGGTCCCCGGCTCGGAGATGGCGTTGCCGTTGAGGAACACGGTCAGCGCGGACGCCTGGGCCGAGTCCCAGTCCTGCTGGGTCATCTCCCGTCCGTCGGGAGTGAACCACGCGATGTCCGACAGGTCGTCGTGGGTGCCCTCCACGGGCCGTCCGTGGAAGAACCGGCGCCGCCGCAGCACGGGGTGCTCCCTGCGCAGCCACACCAGCGCGCGCGTGAAGTCCCGCAGTCCGGTGTCGACGCCCTCGGCTCCTTCGGCTGCTTCGCCGCCCTCGCCCGCACCTCCTTCTTCGTCCGGCCACTGCACCCAGGACAGCTCGTTGTCCTGGCAGTAGGCGTTGTTGTTGCCCTGCTGGGTGCGGGCGAACTCGTCCCCGTGGCTGATCATGGGGACGCCCTGCGAGAGCATCAGCGTGGCGATGAAGTTGCGCATCTGCCGCTGCCGCAGCTCCAGCACCGACTCGTCGTCCGTGTCGCCCTCGGCGCCGCAGTTCCACGACCGGTTGTGGCTCTCGCCGTCCCGGTTGTCCTCGCCGTTGGCCTCGTTGTGCTTGTCGTTGTACGACACCAGGTCGTGCAACGTGAAGCCGTCGTGGCAGGTCACGAAGTTGATCGAGGCCAGCGGACGGCGCCCGTCGTCCTGGTACAGGTCGGAGGAGCCGGTCAGCCGGGAGGCGAACTCCGCGAGCGTGCGCTGCTCGCCCCGCCACAGGTCGCGGACGGTGTCCCGGTACTTGCCGTTCCACTCGGTCCACAGCGGCGGGAAGTTGCCCACCTGGTAGCCGCCCTCGCCCACGTCCCACGGCTCGGCGATCAGCTTCACCTGGGAGACCACCGGGTCCTGCTGGACCAGGTCGAAGAACGACGACAGCCGGTCCACCTCGTGGAACTGGCGGGCCAGCGTCGCCGCCAGGTCGAAGCGGAACCCGTCGACGTGCATCTCGGTGACCCAGTACCGCAGCGAGTCCATGATCATCTGCAGGACGTGCGGGGACCGCATGAGCAGCGAGTTCCCGGTGCCCGTGGTGTCCATGTAGTACTGCGGGTCGTCCGTGAGCCGGTAGTAGCTCGGGTTGTCGATGCCCTTGAAGGACAGCGTCGGACCCAGGTGGTTGCCCTCGGCCGTGTGGTTGTAGACCACGTCCAGGATCACCTCGATCCCGGCCTCGTGCAGCGCCCGGACCGCCGACTTGAACTCCAGCACCTGCTGCCCGCGGTCGCCCCAGGAGGCGTACGCGTTGTGCGGGGCGAAGAACCCGATCGTGTTGTAGCCCCAGTAGTTGTTGAGGCCCATGTCGACCAGGCGGTGGTCGTTGACGAACTGGTGCACGGGCATCAGCTCCAGCGCCGTGACCCCCAGCTCCCGCAGGTGCTCGATCACCGCGGGGTGCGCGAGGCCCGCGTAGGTGCCGCGCAGCTCCTCGGGCAGCCCGGGGTGCCGCATGGTCAGGCCCTTCACGTGGGCCTCGTAGAGCACCGTGTGGTGGTACTCGGTGCGCGGCGGCCGGTCGTCGCCCCAGTCGAAGTAGGGGTTGACGACGACCGACGCCATCGTGTGTGGCGCCGAGTCCAGGTCGTTGCGCCGCTCGGGGTCGTCGAAGTGGTAGCCGTACACCTCCTCGCCCCAGCGGATCGACCCGCTGACCGCCTTCGCGTAGGGGTCCAGGAGCAGTTTCGCGGAGTTGCACCGCAACCCGCGCCCCGGGTCGTAGGGGCCGTGCACCCGGAAGCCGTAGCGCTGCCCGGGCATGACCCCGGGCAGGTACGCATGGCGTACGAATGCGTCGCTCTCGCGGAGTTCTACCGCCGTCTCCGAGCCGTCGTCGTGCAACAGACACAGCTCTACTCGGTCCGCGGCTTCCGTGAAGACCGCGAAGTTCGTGCCGGCACCGTCATACGTGGCGCCGAGGGGATACGCCTCACCAGGCCAGACCTGCATGGATACGACTCTTTCAGGTGTCCACCGGCGCGGGGGGCGCCTTACTCAACGAGTCTCCCGGAAAGTCGTGGAACCACCTATGACTTACGTCCCTCTTACCCGACGACCAGCGCATGCGCCCGAACGGGCGTATTGCCGATACCAGTGGGGCAGAACATACTCCCGGGGACACAGGGGGAGTAGGGGGACATTGTGCGCACGACAGTGCGCCGCCACCTGGGCAAGGTGGTGGCGGGTGCGGCGACCGCGGTGACCGGAACGGCCGTGATGGTCGCGATCACCCTGCCGGGCACGGCGGGGGCCGACGACACAGCAGGACGGGCGGGCGGCGCGGCCGCGTCCGCCGCGGCGGGGCAGCAGGGCGGGGCGGGCGGCGCGGTGCCGCCCGCGGTCGTCGAGGCGGCCCCGGCCGAGGGGGACCGGGGGACCGGCCACGATCCGCTGACCGACGACGAGATCCGGCGGGCGGAGCGGAGCGCGCTCAGCCGGCAGATGATGACGGCCGGCGAGGACGTGGGGGGTGACCGCGGCCCGCAGCGCCTCGGCGTCGACCTCGCCGAGCCCGACGCGGCCGAGGCGGACGACCCGAACGCGCCGCGCCGCGCGGACGTCACGTACTACGACTACCGCAACGACACGCTCGTCACCCGGACGGTGAACCTCGCCACCGGCACCGTGGAGCGGACCGGGACCCAGCACGGCGTGCAGCCGCCGCTGAGCCCCGAGGAGCAGACCGAGGCGGCCCGGCTGCTGATCGCCGACCCGCTCGGCGCGGGCCTGAAGGCCGACTACCGGGACGCCACCGGCAAGGAGCTGACCTCACCGGACCAGCTGCTGCTCGCGAGCATGGTCTACCGGGCCGTGCCCGGTGCCGAGCCCGCCGCCCTGGACCAGTGCGGCGAGCACCGCTGCGTGCGGCTGCTGCCCAAGGTCAAGGACGGCCCGTGGATCGACGCCAGGTCCCTGGTCGTCGACCTGAGCACCCGCAAGGTCTCGCGCCTGGCCGGCTAGGCGCCCGTTCCGTCCACGCTCACCTCCCGGTACCTGTCGGTACCTCCTGTCGAGGAGTCATGTCTTCATGCACATGAACAGAACGCGTCGCGCCCACCGGGGAGCGGCGGCCCTGGGCCTGTCCGTGGCGGCCCTCGCCGCCGGCGTGACCACCGCCGCCGGACCGGCCGCCGCCGGACCCCGGACGGCCCCCGCGCCCGCGCCCGCCTGCAGCGCGGCCTACCGCATCGAGCAGAAGCTCTCCACCGGCACCACCTGGCGGATGTGCTGGCGCTACGAGGCCAAGTCCGGCCTCGTCCTGGAGGACGTCAGCTACCAGCCGCCCGGCGAGCCCAAGCCGATCAAGGTCCTCAACAGCGCCAAGATCGCCCAGATCCACGTGCCGTACGACGACGGCACCAACGAGTACAACGACGTCACCGACTACAACTTCGGCTCCGGCCTGGTGAACCTGGCCCCCGCCGAGTGCCCCGGCGGCACCATCAAGACCGTCAAGGTCCCCGAGGCGTTCGACCCGGCCCACCCGAACGTCAAGGGCCTGTGCACCACCACGCGTTCGCGCGGCCACGCGTACCGCATGCAGGCCGACACCGGCAACAAGGTCTACCAGGCCCAGGGCAAGGACCTGCTCGTCTACACCGTCAACAAGGTCGGCTGGTACGAGTACATGACCGAGTGGCGCTTCTCCGACGACGGCACCCTGAACATGAACGTCGGCGCCACCGGCAGCCTCTCGCCGTTCGACTACGACGCCGGCGACGGCCGCGGCTGGCCCATCGGCAAGGGGGCCCGCTCCTACGCCACCAGCCACAGCCACAACGTCTTCTGGCGGCTGGACTTCGGCCTCGACGGCTCCTCCAAGACCAAGGTCGAGCAGTACGACTCGAAGGTCAGCGCGCCCGCGAGCGGCCAGCGGGGCCCGACCGCGAAGACCACCCGCACCGCCGTCACCAAGGAACTCGCCGGTGACGCGGCCACCATGCGCTGGTGGCGGGTCGTCAGCACGGCCGGCAAGAACAAGGACGGCCACGCGCGCTCCTACGAGTTCGTGCCCGGCGCCACCACCAAGTACTCCGGACGTCCGTTCACCAAGCACGACCTGTACGTCACCGAGTACAACAAGTGCGAGCAGTACGCGAGCAACAACCCGCTCAACTGCGGTACCGGACACGGCAAGTCCGTCGAGAAGTGGGTCAACGGACAGACCCTCACCCACCCCGTGCTCTGGGTGAACGTCGGCTTCCACCACATCGCGCGCGACGAGGACCAGCAGCCCATGCCGGTCCACTGGCAGGGCTTCTCGCTGGCCCCGCGGGACGTCACCGCGATGAACCCGCTCACCCCGGCCGCGCTCGCCAACCAGAACGGCCAAGTGGAACCGCGGTAGTTGGGCAACGACCCTGTCCATCCGGCTGCACCGCCGACCGCTCGCGGAGTACCCTTCCTTGATCGTCGGGAAGGTTCGGGACAGAGGGCCCGGCGGAGCGGAAGGCGGTGCTCGGGTGGGCTCGGGAGGGCTGGAGCTGCCCCCTGGTGACGAGGGTCACGAGGGGGGCTCCGCGGACGTCCCGCCCGGGACGGTGTCCCTGGCCCGGCCGATGGAGGCGGGTGCCATCGGCCCGGAGCTGGACTGGGACGCCGAGGCCTGGCGCGAGGTGCGCACGCGCGCGCAGCGGGCCGGGCGGGCCTACATCTGGCTGAACCTCGTGGAGCAGCGGCTGCGCGCCGTGGTGGCCGCCGTCCTGCGGCCCATCTACGAACCCGTCCACGGCGACGACTGGGTGGTGGCCGCGGCCGGCCCCGCCGGGCAGGAGTGGGTGCAGCGCGCGGTCGCCGTCCGCGAGGTCAGCCGCCGCAAGGGCTACCTGCTGGACCCGGCCGACGACAACGTCGTCTCGTTCCTGACGCTGCCCCAGCTGCGCGAGCTGATGGTGCAGCACTGGCCGTGCTTCGAGCCGTACTTCGACGACCGGCGTGACGTCGAACTCGCCCTGGACGAGCTGGAGGTCACCCGCAACGTCGTCTCCCGCAACCGCGCCCTGTCCGAGGCGGTCCTGAACCAGGCCGAGCGGGCCTCGGCGCGGCTGCTGGAGATGCTCGGCACCGGCGGCGACGTGCCCTCCGCGCGCCGGCTGCCGGTCGACGCCGTCGAGGACCTGGTGGGCGACCGCTACGCCGACGTGGTCGCGGTGCACTCCGACCGGGTGCGGCTGCTGCGGCAGTTCCCCGCCGAGGACATCTTCGACGGCGCCCGCCGCATCGACGCCATCGGCATCGGCCTCAACCTGCTCGTGCAGAACTTCTCCGGCCGGCGGATGGTCCGGCTCGCCGAGGCCGGGTGCCGGGTGCGGCTGCTGTTCCTCAACCCCGCCTCCAGCGCCGTCAAGCGGCGCGAGCGCGAACTCGGCGTCAAGCGGGGCGAGCTGAGCCGCGCGGTGGAGATGAACATCCTGCACATGCGCCGCGTCCGGGCCCGGCTGCGCGACCCGGGCGCCTTCCAGATCCAGGTCTACGACGACACGCCCCGGTTCACCGCCTACCTCGTCGACGGCGACGGCACCGACGGCATCGGGGTGGTGCAGTCCTACCTCCGGCGTCTGCGCGGCATGGAGGCGCCCGTGCTGGTGCTGCGCGGTGGCAACCGGGTGGTCAAGGCGGGCGAGGTGGACGAAGGGGGTCTCTTCGGGGCGTACCGCGAGGAGTTCGAGCTGGCTTGGGCGGATTCGCGCCCGGTGTCCTGAACGTCCCGCCGCTCCCGGGTGGATGGGGATCGTCCCGCGGCGGAAGCGGAATGCGTTCCGCTGATTGTCAGTGGCGCATGGCAGGGTGAAGACCACTGGGGGGACGCACCACCGAGAAGGGGGGCCACCATGGCCTGGCACCAGGAGCTGCTGGTCGGCTTCGACCTGGAGACGACCGGCACCGATCCGCGCGAGGCGCGCATCGTGACGGCCGCCGTCATCGAGGTCAGGGACGGTCAGGTGCTGGGCCGCCGCGAGTGGCTGGCCGACCCGGGCGTGGAGATCCCGGCCGACGCGGTCGCCGTCCACGGCATCAGCACCGAACGCGCGGCCGCCGAGGGCCACCCCGCCGACCGGGTCGCGGACTCGCTCGCCGACGTCCTGACGACGTACTGGAAGACGGGCGTCCCGGTCGTCGCGTACAACGCCGCCTTCGACCTGACCCTGCTCTCCGCCGAACTGCACCGGCACCAACTGCCGTCCCTGCGCGAGCGCCTGGGCGGCCTCGACCCGGCCCCCGTCGTCGACCCGTACACCATCGACCGCTGGGCCGACCGCTACCGCCGCGGCAAGCGCAACCTCGAAGCGGTCTGCGCCGAGTACGGCGTCGCCCTGGACACCGCGCACGACGCGGGCGCCGACGCCCTCGCCGCGGCCCGCCTCGCCTGCGCGATAGCCGTCCGCCACCCCAAGGTGGCCTCCCTCGGCCCGGCGGAGCTGCACCTGCGCCAGATCGAGTGGTACGCCGCCTGGGCGGCCGACTTCCAGAGCTTCCTGCGCCGCAAGGGGGAGGCCGACGCGGTGGTGGACGCCACCTGGCCCGTCCGGGAGTTCACGGGCGAGGGGGCCCGCACCGCCTAGCCCCGTGCGGGTGCCCGTCCGCCGGGCTCAGAAGGGGTACCAGCGCACCGTCGGGTCGCCGTCGCGCAGAGAGGCCACCCGGCGCTCGAACTCGGCCAGCGCCTTCGGGTTGCTCGGCGCGTGCTGGGCCACCCAGGCGCAGCTCGCCGTCTCCCGCGCCCCGCGCAGCACGCCGCACCCGTCCCACTCCCGCACGTCCCAGCCGTAGGTCCGGGTGAAGGCGTCGTACTCCTCGGCGGCCAGGCCGTAGCGGTCGTGGGAGAGGGCCATCACGACCAGGTCGTGCTCGCGCAGGTCGGCGGAGAAGGTCTCCAGGTCGACCAGGACCGGGCCGTCGGGGCCGATGTGCACGTTGCGCGGCAGGGCGTCCCCGTGGACGGGGCCCGGCGGCAGGTGCGGGGTGAGGGCGGCGGCCGCCGCGGCGAAGCCGTCCCGGCGCTCGCGCAGGTACGCCGCGTCCGCCGGGTCGATCGCCCCGCCCGCGAGCCGCAGCCAGCGCTCCACCCCGGACAGCAGGTCCCGCGGCGGCAGGGCGAACGGGGGCGCGGGCAGGGCGTGCACGCGCCGCAGCAGTGACGCCAGGTCCGCCGGTCCCGCCGGGCGCACCGCGTCGGGCAGCCGGTGCCACACGGTCACCGGGTGCCCGGCGACGAGCCGTGCCTCCGGCTGCGCGGCCCGCACCGCCGGGACGCCCGTGTCGGCCAGCCAGCGCGCGATGTCCAGCTCGCGCCGGGCCCGGTCGAGCAGTTCGGCGTCGCGGCCCACCTTGACGACGAGGTCCCCGGCGGCGAACACCGCGTTCTCGCCGAGGGCGAGCAGGCGTGCGTCCCCGGCCGGCCCGGGCAGCACCTCCGCCCCGGCCAGTACCTCCCGCGCCGTCGCCTCGTCCATCGTCCGCCTCCGTGCCGTCGTCGTAGCGCTGCCGCGGTCAGTCTCGCATTCCCACAGGTCGGACCCCGGTCGCGGGGCGAGCGGGCTGTTGCGGCGCGGGTGCGCGAAATACGGTGGACGAGACGTCTCGTCTCGCCTAGCGTCCTCCCCATGACTGCCTCCGCCCCCGGCGTGCCCCCCGCCCACATCGCGATGTTCTCCATCGCCGCCCACGGTCACGTGAACCCCAGCCTGGAGGTGATCCGGGAGCTCGTGGCGCGCGGCCACCGCGTCACCTACGCCGTCCCGCCGGCCCTCACCGACAAGGTCGCCGGCACCGGCGCCGAGGTGCGGACCTGGCACTCGACGCTGCCCGGACCGGACGACGCCCCCGCGGCCTGGGGCAGCACCCTCCTCGACCACGTGGAGCTGTTCCTGGCCGACGCCGTCCAGGCCCTGCCCCAGCTGACCGACGCCTACGCCGGGGACACCCCCGAGCTCGTGCTGCACGACATCACGGCGTACCCGGCCCGCGTCCTCGCCCACCGCTGGGGCGTCCCCGCGATCTCCCTGTCGCCCAACCTCGTCGCCTGGGAGGGCTACGAGGAGGAGGTCGCCGCCCACGTGTGGGCCGAGGCCCGCGGCTCCGAGCGGGGCCGCGCCTACTTCGACCGCTTCCACGCCTGGCTGACCGAGCACGGCGTCACCCTGCACCACGACGACTTCGTCGGGCGGCCCGACCGGTCCCTCGTCCTGATCCCGAAGGCCCTCCAGCCGCACGCCGACCGGGTCGACGAGAGCGTGTACACGTTCGTCGGCGCCTGCCAGGGGGACCGCTCGGCCGAGGGCGGCTGGGAGCGGCCCGCCGGCGCTGAGAAGGTCGTGCTGGTCTCGCTCGGCTCGGCCTTCACGGCCCCGCCGGAGTTCTACCGGGCCTGCGTCCGGGCCTTCGCCGGCCTGCCCGGCTGGCACCTGGTCCTGCGGACCGGCCCCCGGATCGACCCGGCCGAGCTGGGCGCCGTACCGGCGAACGTGGAAGTGCGGCCGTGGGTGCCGCAGTTGGCGGTGCTCCGGGAGGCCGACCTGTTCGTCACGCACGCCGGCGCGGGCGGCAGCCAGGAGGGGCTGGCCACGGCGACCCCGATGATCGCCGTACCGCAGGCGGTGGACCAGTTCGGCAACGCCGACCAGCTGGAGGCGCTGGGGGTGGCCCGCCGGCTGTCCACCGAGGAGGCGACCGCCGAGGCCCTCCGGGACGCGGCGCTCGCCCTGGTGGACGACCCCGGGGTCGCCCGGCGCCTGGCGGACGTGAGGGACGGGATGGCCCGGGAGGGCGGCACCCGGCGGGCGGCCGACCTGATCGAGGCCGAGCTGGTCGCCGCGCGCTCCGGCCGGCGCCCCGGCACGCGGACGGGCCCGTTGGCTCCCCGGTGACCAACGGGCCCTGCTCGCGGGAGAGTCGGTCCGCCCCGTGCGACGGGGCGGACCGGCCCTCATCCGGCGGGTGTCACACCCCCACCGGCCGCTCCTCGCGCGGCGCCGTCGCGAGGACCGCCTCGGGCGACTCGTCGTGGGTGAGGTCGGGCAGCCGGTGCAGCCACTTCGGCAGGTACCAGTTGCGCTCGCCCAGCAGCGCCATCACCGCCGGGAGCAGCACGCCCCGGATGACGGTCGCGTCGATCAGCACGGCGGCCGCCAGGCCCACGCCCATCTGCTTCATCGACTGCATCGACAGCGTCCCGAAGATCGCGAACACAGCGACCATGATGACCGCGGCACTGGTGACCACGCCCGCCGTGGTGACCACGCCGTGGGCGATCGCGTCCCGCGTGGTGCGGCCCCGCAGCCGCGCCTCGCGGATCCGCGAGACCACGAACACGTGGTAGTCCATCGACAGGCCGAACAGGATCACGAAGAGGAACAGCGGCAGCCAGGTGATGATCGCGCCGACCCCCTCGGCGCCCACCAGCGACGCGCCCCAGCCGTGCTGGAAGACCGCGACGAGGATGCCGTAGGCGGCGCCCACCGACAGCAGGTTCAGCAGGATCGAGGTGACCGCGATGGTCAGCGAGCGGAACGACAGCAGCATCAGCAGGAAGGCGAACACCACCACGAAGGCGAACACCGGGACCACCGCGCCGCCGAGCTGGTCGTTGAAGTCCTTCGACCCGGCGACCTGACCGGTGATCGGCGCCTGGAGGCCGTCGACCTTGCCGAGCGTGGCCGGGCGCACCTCGTCGCGCAGCTTCTCCAGGCTCGCGCCCGCCTTGTCCAGGTCGGAGCCGCCGACCAGCGGGACGTACACGTAGGCGACGTTCTGCGCGTCGTGCAGCTTGATCTCCACCGGGCCGCGCGAGGCGCCCGAACTGATCGCGCGGGCCTTGAAGTCGGCGAGCGCGTCCCGCACCTCGGGCGCGTTGATGTCCTTCGCTCGGACGATCACCTCGGCCGGCTCGGAGCCGCCGGGGAAGGCGTCGTTGACCCGGTTGTAGGTCTGCACGATCGGCAGCGAGTCGCCGAACTCCTGGTCCAGGGTGAGGTTCTGGGTCTTCATGCCGACCGCGGGGGCGGCGATCGCCAGCAGCGCGCCGGCGGCCACCAGCACCGACACCAGCGGCCGGGCGAGCACGCCCTTCAGCACCGCCGACCAGAAGCGGCTCTCGCCGCCTGTCCGGGCGGCGCGGCGGCGCATCGCCTTGTGCAGGAAGGGGATCCGGCCCCGCTCCACCCGCTCGCCCAGCAGCGACAGCAGCGCCGGCAGCACCGTCACCGAGCCGACCATCGCCACGGCGACCACCATCAGCGAGGCCAGGCCCATCGCCTCGAACTCGGCGAGCCCGGTGAACAGCATGCCCGCCATCGCCACGCACACCGTGACACCGGAGACGATGATCGCGCGGCCACTGGTCGCCGCGGCGATCCGCAGGGCCGTCTGTGCGTCCCGGCCCGCCTCGCGCTCCTCGCGCTCCCGGCGCAGGTAGAACAGGCAGTAGTCGACGCCGACGGCCAGACCCACCAGCAGCATCACGGAGTTGGCGGTGTCGCTCATCGGCATCACGTGGCTGACGACGCCCATCAGGCCCATCGTCGCCATGATCGCGGTGACCGCCAGCGCCACCGGCAGCAGCGCCGCGACCAGCGCGCCGAACGCGATCAGCAGGATGCCGAGGGCCACCGGCACCGCCGACAGCTCAGCCTTCTGGAAGTCGTCGCCGAACGCGTCGTCGAACGTCTTCATCATGCTCGCGCCGCCGATCTCCTCGATCCGCAGCGTGTCCGCGTGGCCCTTCTGCACCCCCTCGACGGCCTTGAGCACCGGCTCGACCCGGTCGCCGGCGGTGTCGGAGTCGCCGCGCATGTCGAACTGCACCAGCGCGCTGCGCCCGTCCCGGGAGATGGTCTTCGTGTCGTACGGCGACGTCACGTCGCTGACCCGGCCCGTGCCCCGCACGGCCGAGACGACCTCGGCGACCGCCGCGCGGAACTCCGCGTCGGTGGCCTTCAGCCCGCCGCCCCGCGCCTGCACCAGCACCGACTCGCTGGCCGGCTCCTCGATCCCCGCGTCCTCGATGATCTTCGCCGCGGTGTGCGTCTCGCCCTTGAGCTGGTCGCTGTCCTTGACGTCGACCCGGCCCGCGGCCGAGCCGAGCCCCATCGCCAGCACCACGAACAGCACCCAGATGCCGACCGCCGCCCACCGGTGCCGGGCGCTCCAGCCGCCGGCCCGCGCGGCCAGACCCCGCACCCGTGTGTCTCTTGTCCCCATGACGGGCCTGCCCCCTCGTGAGCGGTGACAGCCCCCTGCCGCCACCTCCAGGAACGACGCTATGGGGCGGGCGAGCCGCTTCCCTCGTACTGCCTGGTGAAAGGACGGCCGCCCGGCTCCTCCCCCCGGACCCCGCCGGCTCCGCACAGGGGAGGACAGCGGTCCCTTACATCTATCCCGTCGGCTCGGGGACGGCGCTCAGGGACCGCACCCCCCGACCCGCCCGCGGCCCTGCTCCCCGCGGCAGCCGACGGCCTAGGGTGATCCCATGACGACGACGTACGCGGCCCTGCTGCGCGGCATCAACGTGGGCGGCAGCCGCAAGCTGCCGATGGGTGACCTGCGCACCCTGATGGAGGGCCTCGGGTACACCGGGGTCCGCACCTACCTGCAGAGCGGCCAGGCGGTCTTCGCCAGCGACCACGGGGACGAGGACTCCCTCGCCGCCGAGCTCGCTGCGGGCGTCGAGGAGCGCTTCGGGTTCGCCGTCGAGGTGATCGTCCGCGACCACGCCTACCTGCGGGCCGTCGCCGAGGCGTGCCCGTTCCCGGCCGCCGACCTCCAGCCGAAGCAGCTGCACGTCACCTACTTCTCGGCCCCCGTGGACGCCGCCCGCTTCGCCGACGTCGACCCGGCCGCCCACGCTCCGGAGGAGTTCCGCCTCGGCGACCGCGCCCTGTACCTGTACGCGCCCGACGGCCTGGGCCGCTCCAAGCTCGCCGAACAGCTCTCCCGGCCCCGCGTCACCAAGGGCCTGATCGCCACCACCCGCAACTGGAACACGGTCGTGAAACTGGTGGAGATGACCGCCGGCTGACCCGCGGCACCGCCCCCCGCACGGTGTCGCGTTTCTTCAAGAGCGCACCCCCCGCGGGTCCTTAGCGTGGAACGCATGACGTACGACGACCCGCACCCGTACCTGAACGACACGCACCGGTACCTGTCCGAGTGCGCCACCGAGGCGGCCCGCGTCGCCCACGGCGTGCCGGCGGACCGGCTGGACGCCCCGACGCACTGCCCCGACTGGGACGTGCGGGCCCTGGTCAACCACTGGGTCCTGTACACCTCCCACGGCCTGGAGCACCGCGCCCTGCGCACCCCGCTCCCCGAGGAGCTCGTCGCGCGCGACTTCACCGCCGACCCGCACTGGGCGGACGCCTACGCCGCGCAGCTGCGGCGAGCGGTCGCGGCCTGGTCCGACCCGGCGGCCTGGGAGGGCGAGGTCGACCTCGGCATGGCGTCGATGCCCGCCGACGAACTCGCCGGGATGCTCGTCAAGGAACTGGCCGTGCACGGCTGGGACGTGGCCGTGTCCACCGGCCAGGACTTCACCGTCTCCGAGGAGGTGGGCCGCTTCGTCCTCGACGTGGTCGTCAAGCACGGCGAGATCTACCGCCAGTACGACGGCTTCGCCGACCCGGTACCGGTCCCGTCCGACGCCCCCGCGTTCGACCGGGCCCTGGCCGGGAGCGGCCGGGACCCGGGGCTGCGGTCGAGCTGACCCACCACCGCCCGGCGGGGGCGCACGGGGGACGTCCCCGTCAGGCACCCACCGCGGCCGCCAGCGGCAGGCACGCCGCGTCGTAGCGCTCCAGCACCACGCGCGCCACCTCCGGGGCCGGGCCCAGCACGTCGGCGAGGACGTCGGCGCCGGCCGCGCCCCGCGCGATGCGGTCCGGCAGGAAGCCGGGCGCCAGCACGTACGGCGCGACCGCGACCCGCTCACAGCCGTCGGCCCTGAGCGCGCGCACGACGTCCTCGGTGCGGGGGAAGCCCGCGGGACGTCCCGCGCCGGTCGCGGCGTGCGGTCCCGCGGAGGCGAACGCGGGCCGCACGGCGCACCAACCGGTGAGCCGCCACTCCCGCGCGATACTTGCGATCACCGCGATCGCCTCCGGGTCGGTGGACCCCGCCGAGGCCAGCACGACCCCGGTCGAGGACTTGTCGGCCGGGCTCAGCCCGGCCTCCCACAGGCGGCGTTCGAGCGCCGCCCGCAGCAGCGGGGACGGCCCGAGGACGTCCGCCTGGCGGATCCGCAGCCACGGCGGGGCGTCCCGCAGCACCGCCGGGATGTCCGCCTTGGCGTGGAAGGCGCGCGTCAGCAGCAGCGGCAGCGCCACCACCTCGCGCACGCCCTCCGCCGCCAGCGACTCCAGCACCCCGTGCACCGACGGGACGTTGAAGTCCAGGAACCCGGTCTCCACGCGGGTGCCGGGCCGCAGCGACCGCACCCGCTCCACGAGGGCGTGCACCGTCGCGGCGTGCCGCGGGTCACGGCTGCCGTGCGCGATGACGAGGAGGACCGGTCCGTGGCGCACGCGCGATCAGCCCTTCACCAGCAGACCGCGGCTGCGCAGCACCCGGCGCTCCAGCGGGCTGAAGATCAGCAGGTCGATCGCGATGCCGACGAACAGGATCAGGATGATCGCCTCGAACACCATGGACATCGAGCTGGCGTTGCGGCCGTTCTCCAACAACGCGCCCAGGCCGATGCCCAGATCGGGCGAGGAGGCGATGATCTCCGCCGCCATCAGCGAGCGCCAGGAGAACGCCCAGCCCTGCTTCAGGCCCGCCAGGTAGCCCGGCAGCGCGGCCGGCATCACGATGTGCCAGGCGCCCCGCCAGCCGGTCGCGCCCATCGTGCGGCCGGCCCGCAGGAACAGCGGCGGCACCTGGTCGATGCCGGACACCAGGCCGTTGGCGATGGACGGCACGGCACCCAGCAGGATCACCGCGTACATCATCGAGTTGTTCAGGCCCAGCCAGATCACGGCCGGCGGCACCCACGCCACCGACGGCAGCGACTGCAGGCCGGACAGGATCGGCCCGATCGCCGCCCGCACGAACTTCACCCGCGCCACCAGCAGGCCCAGCGGGGTGCCGATGGCCAGCGCGAACAGGAACCCGAGCAGACCGCGCGAGACGGAGGTCCAGATGTAGCCGAGGAGCCTGCCCTCCAGCCACGCGTCCTTGAACTCGTCGCCCACGTCCGCGGGCGACGGCAGCTTCGACGGGTCGTCGACGACCTTCAGCGAGATCAGGGCCTGCCAGAGCAGCAGGACCACCGCGACCGCGACGACCGGCGGCAGCACCTTGTCGACGAGCGTCCTGCGCAGCGGGGTACGACTCGTCGCGGAGGTCTCCAGGGCGTCCAGGCCCGCCTCCAGACCGCCGAGGCCGTCCCTGGCGGGCCCGCCCGGGGCGGCGCCGTCGGCCGCGCGGGCGGTCGTTCCGGCCGTGCCGGTCGTCTCAGTGCTGGCCATGACGGCGGATCTCCCCACGCAGGACTTCGGTGATCTCCAAGGACAGCTCCGCCACCGGCGCGTCCTCGATCCGGCGCGGCTGCGGGATGTCCACCCGCCACTCGCGGGCCACCCGGCCCGGCCGCGACGACAGCAGCACCACGCGCTGCGCCAGCCGTACGGCCTCGCGCACGTTGTGCGTCACGAACAGGACCGACACCCCGGTCTCGGCCCAGATCCGGGTCAGCTCGTCGTGCAGCACGTCCCGGGTGATCGCGTCCAGCGCCGCGAACGGCTCGTCCATCAGCAGCAGCCGGCTGTCCTGGGCGAGCGCCCGCGCCAGCGCGACCCGCTGGCGCATGCCGCCGGACAGCTCGTGCACCCGCTTGCCGTGCGAGCCGGTCAGCCGGACCAGTTCGAGCAGTTCCTCGGCGCGGCCGCGCCGCTCGTGCTTCGGCACGCCCCGCAACTTCAGGGCGAGTTCGATGTTCTTGCCCGCGGTCAGCCACGGGAACAGGGCGTGCTCCTGGAACATCAACGACGGGCGCCCGTCGGTCGTGATGCCGCCGGCGGTGGGCCGGTCCAGGCCCGCCACCAGGTTCAGCAGCGTCGACTTGCCGCAGCCCGAGGCCCCCAGGAGGGTGACGAACTCGCCCGGCGCGACATCGAGGGTGATGTCGTCGAGGACCAGCTGCTGCCCGGCGGGCCCGGCGAAGGACTTCGAGACGTGCTCGATCCGGGCGGCGTACTCGACCGACTGCGCGCCCTCGGCCTGCAGAATCGTGGTGGCCATGGTCGTCACCTCCTGGGGACTCGGGGAACCGGGCTTACTTGGCGCCGAGACCGGCGTCGGCGACCGCGGTCCCGCCCTCGGCCGCCAGGACCTTGTTCAGGAGCGTGAGGTCGTAGATCCCGTCCAGCTTGGGCTTCTCCAGCAGGCCGGCCTTGACCGCGTGCGCCGCCTCGGTGTTGAGCGTCGAGGCCAGCGGGTCGTCCGTGAACGTGATCGACTTCCACGCCGGGTCCAGCACCTCGGCCGGGAGCTCCTTGCCGGAGTCCGCCTTCAGCTGGGCGTTCGCCGCGGCCTTGGCCGCGTCCGGGTTGGCGTTGATCCACTTGTTGGTGTCGACCGACGCCTTGAGCACCGCCTCGACGGCCTTCGGGTGCGCGGCGAGGAACTTCTGCGACACGATGATGTTCGTGATCACGAACTTCTTGTCCGGCCACAGGTCGGCCTCGTCGAGCAGCACCTTCGCGCCCTCGGCGACCAGCTTCGACGCGGTCGGCTCCGGAACCCAGGCGCCGTCGATGGAGCCGGACTTGTAGGCGTCCGGGGTCACCTTGTTGTCGGTGCGGATGACCGACACGTCGCCCTTGCCGCTCTCGGCGTCGACCTTCCAGCCCTTCTCGGCGATCCAGTTGAGGAACGCCACGTCCTGCGTGTTGCCGAGCTGCGGGGTGGCGATCTTCTTGCCCTTGACGTCGTCCAGGGACTTGATCTTCTTCGGGTTCACCACCAGCTTCACGCCGCCGGACGCCGAACCACCGATGATGCGCAGGCTCTTGCCGTCGGACTTGGTGTAGCCGTTGATCGACGGGGAGGGGCCGATCCAGCCGATGTCGATCGCACCGGAGTTCAGCGCCTCGATCTCGGAGGGGCCCGCGTTGAAGATCTGGTACTTCGCGTCCGTGGCGCCCAGCGCCTTCTGGAAGAAGCCCTTGTTCACGCCCACCAGTGCGGTGCCGTGCGTGAGGTTGCCGAAGTAGCCGATCTTGACGGAGTCGAGCCCGTCGATCTTCTCGGCGCCGGCGGCGACCTTCTGCTGGCCGGAGCTGTCGTCCTTCGCGTCGGAGCCGTAGCCGCAGGCGGCGAGGGCGAGGAGGGGAAGCGAGGCCACGACGGCGAGGCCGCGGCGCAGGTGGGTCGATCGGGTGGCAGGCACGGGAGGGGTTCCTCTCGTTGGCCCGGCGGTCACGACGCTCTCAGGTCGTGGCCGGGGGGTCGGCAGAAGGTTTTCGTCGCTTCCGGGACGTCGGGTGGGGGGACAGGGCGCGCGAGCGGTGCGCGTACGTCACGGTGCACATCGGGCCACCCCGCCCTGTCCGCTGCCGAGGGCGCCGCTGCCGACGCGGCCGCCCTCCTTGGCGAACGTCGAGTAGAAGTCGGAGGAGTTCATGCTCAGAAGTCCCACCCGTCGTCCTCGGCCGGGTCCTTGACCGGCTCGGGGGAGGCGAACGACTCGCCGACCATGCCCGCGGTCAGCGTGGTGCCGTCGGACGGGTCGATCAGGATGAAGGAGCCGGTGCGGCGCGAGTCGGCGTAGGAGTCGACGGGGAGCGGCTCGGCGGTGCGGATCTTCACCCGGCCGATGTCGTTGGCGGCGAGCTGCCCCGGGTGCGGGTGCAGGGACAGGTCGTCGAGCGTCAGCCGGGACGGGATGTCCTTGACGATCGCCTTCACCGTGCGCGTGCCGTGCTTGATCAGCACTCGGTGGCCGACGGTCAGCGGCTGGTCGGCGACGTGGCACACGGTCGCCTCGACGTCCTGCGTGGTCGGCGGGGCGTCCTGGGTGGGCACCAGGAGGTCGCCGCGCGAGACGTCGAGGTCGTCCTCCAGCAGGACCGTCACCGACTGCGTCGTCCACGCCTCCTGGACCGCGCGGCCCAGCACGTCGATGCCGGAGATCCGGCTGGTGCGGCCTGAGGGCAGCACCGTGACCTCCTCGCCGACCCGGAACGTACCGGCCGCGATCTGCCCCGCGTAGCCCCGGTAGTCGGGGTGCTCGGCGGTCTGCGGCCGGATCACGTACTGCACGGGCAGCCGTGCGTGGCAGTGCGCCAGGTCGTGGCTGACCGGGACGGTCTCCAGGTGCTCCAGCACGGTCGGGCCGCCGTACCAGTCCATGTGCGCGGACGGCTCCACCACGTTGTCGCCGGCCAGCGCCGAGATGGGGATCGCGGTGACCTCGGGCACGCCCAGTTCGACGGCGTACGCCGTGAACTCCTCGGCGATCGCCGCGAAGACGCTCTCGCGGTACTCCACCAGGTCCATCTTGTTGACCGCGAGGACGGCGTGCGGGACGCGCAGCAGGGCCGCGATCGCCGCGTGCCGCCGGGTCTGCTCGACCACGCCGTTGCGGGCGTCGACCAGGATCACCGTCAGCTCGGCCGTCGAGGCGCCCGTCACCATGTTCCGGGTGTACTGCACGTGCCCGGGGGTGTCGGCGAGGATGAACCGCCGCCGGGGCGTGGCGAAGTAGCGGTAGGCGACGTCGATGGTGATGCCCTGCTCGCGCTCGGCGCGCAGGCCGTCGGTCAGCAGCGCCAGGTCGGGGCCCTCCTGGCCGCGGCTCGCGGACGCCCGCTCCACGGCCTCCAGCTGGTCGGTGAGGACCGACTTGGAGTCGTGCAACAGCCGGCCCACCAGGGTGGACTTGCCGTCGTCGACGGAGCCGGCGGTGGCGAACCGCAGCAGGGTGGTGGCCGAGAGCTGCTCGGTCGTGGTCGTGCTCATGGTTAGAAGTACCCCTCGCGCTTGCGGTCTTCCATCGCGGCCTCGGAGAGCTTGTCGTCGGCCCGGGTCGCGCCGCGCTCGGTCAACCGCGAGGCGGCGATCTCGGCGATCACGGCGTCCAGCGTGGTGGCGTCCGAGTCGACGGCGCCCGTGCAGGACATGTCACCGACCGTGCGGTAGCGCACCAGGCGCTTGACGACGTCCTCGCCGTCCTTCGGGCCGCCCCACTCGCCGGCCGTCAGCCACATCCCGGCCCGCTGGAACACCTCCCGCTCGTGCGCGAAGTAGATCTGCGGCAGCTCGATGCCCTCGCGGGCGATGTACTGCCACACGTCCAGCTCGGTCCAGTTGGACAGCGGGAAGACGCGGACGTGCTCGCCGGGCGCGTGCCGGCCGTTGTAGAGGTTCCACAGCTCGGGGCGCTGGCGGCGCGGGTCCCACTGGGAGAACTCGTCGCGCAGGGAGAAGACGCGCTCCTTGGCGCGGGCCTTCTCCTCGTCGCGGCGGCCGCCGCCGAAGACGGCGTCGAACTTCTCGGCCTGGATCTTCTCCGTCAGCGGCAGCGTCTGGAGCGGGTTGCGGGTGCCGTCGGGGCGCTCCTTGAGCACCCCGCGATCGATGTAGTCCTGCACGGACGCCACGTGCAGGCGCAGCCGGTGCCGGTCGACGGTGCGGTCGCGGTACTCCAGGACCTCGGGGAAGTTGTGCCCGGTGTCGACGTGCAGCAGCGAGAAGGGCACCGGCGCCGGCGTGAACGCCTTCAGCGCCAGGTGCAGCATGACGATGGAGTCCTTGCCGCCGGAGAAGAGGATCACCGGGTTCTCGAACTCACCCGCCACCTCACGGAAGATGTGCACCGCCTCCGACTCGAGCGCGTCCAGGTGCGACAGGGCGTACGGGCTGCCCGTGCCCTCGTGGGCGGTGGTGGCGGCGGTCGTCACGCCAGTCCCCTCTCGGTCAGCAGGGCGTGCACCGACGCGGCGGACTCCTGCACGGTCTGGTTCTGCGACTCGATCCGCAGATCGGGCGCCTCGGGCTCCTCGTACGGGTCGTCGACGCCCGTCAGGCCCGACAGTTCGCCCGCGGCCTGCTTGGCGTACAGGCCCTTGACGTCCCGTACGGAGCACACCTCGACGGGCGTGGCCACGTGGACCTCCAGGTACGTCGTGCCGTTCGCCTCGTGCCGCTTGCGCACCGCGTCCCGGCTGTCTGCGTACGGCGCGATGACCGGGACGAGCACCTTCACACCGTTGCGGGCGAGCAGTTGGGCGACGAAACCGATGCGCTGCACGTTGGTGTGCCGGTCCTCGCGGCTGAAGCCGAGGCCCGCCGAGATGAACTCGCGGATCTCGTCGCCGTCGAGCACCTCCACCCGGTGGCCCTCGGCGCGCAGCCGGCCGGCCAGCTCGTACGCGATGGTGGTCTTGCCGGCGCTCGGCAGACCCGTGAGCCAGACGGTGGCTCCGCTCGTCACGTCAGTCTCCTGGGGGTTGGTCGTCATCCGTGCAGTCCGCACTCGGTCTTGCCGCGGCCGGCCCAGCGGCCGGCGCGCGCGTCCTCGCCCTCGAGGACCCGGCGGGTGCAGGGGGCGCAGCCGATGGAGGCGTAGCCGTCCGTCAGCAGCGGGTTGGTCAGCACTCCGTGCTCGGCGACGTAGGCGTCCACGTCGTCCTGGGTCCAGCGGGCGATCGGGGAGACCTTGACCTTCCGGCGCTTGTCGTCCCAGCCGACCACCGGGGTGTTCGCCCGGGTCGGCGACTCGTCGCGGCGCAGGCCGGTCGCCCACGCCCGGTAGCCCTCCAGGCCCTCCTCCAGCGGCTGCACCTTGCGCAGCCGGCAGCACAGGTCGGGGTCGCGGTCGTGCAGCTTCGGGCCGTACTGCGCGTCCTGTTCGGCGACCGTCTGCCGGGGGGTGAGCGTGATGACGTTGACGTCCATCACGGCCGCCACCGCGTCGCGGGTGCCGATGGTCTCCTCGAAGTGGTAGCCGGTGTCGAGGAACACCACGTCCACGCCCTTGAGCACGCGGGACGCGAGGTGCGCGACCACCGCGTCCTCCATGGAGGAGGTGACGCAGAACTGCTTGCCGAAGGTGTCCACCGCCCACTGGAGGATCTCCAGCGCGCTGGCGTCCTCCAGGTCGCGGCCCGCCTGTTCGGCGAGCGCCTTCAACTCCGCATCCGTACGGGCGTCCTGAGCCGTCGTCATGTGTCGTCGCCTCCGTTGTCCTCGGCTCGCTGGAGTCCCCGGGCGAGCAGCCCGAGGAACTTCAGCTGGAATGCGCGGTTGCACGCCGCGCATTCCCAGGCGCCGTGTGTTGCCTCGTGCGGACGCAGGTCCTCGTCGCCGCAGTAGGGGCAGTGGAAGGGGACCGCGCGCTCGCTCACGACAGGGCCTCCTCGGACGCCCGGGCGGTCCAGGCGGCGAACCGCTCGCCCTCCGTGCGCTCGGCCCGGAACCGCGTCAGCACCCGTTCGATGTAGTCGGGCAGTTCGTCCGCCGTGACCTTCAGGCCGCGCACCTTGCGGCCGAAGCCGGCCTCCAGGCCGAGCGCGCCGCCGAGGTGCACCTGGTAGCCCTCGACCTGCCGGCCCTCGTCGTCCAGGACCAGCTGGCCCTTGAGACCGATGTCCGCGACCTGGATGCGGGCGCAGGCGTTGGGGCAGCCGTTGAGGTTGATGGTGAGCGGCTCGTCGAAGTCCGGGAGCCGGCGCTCGAGTTCGTCGATGAGCGTGGAGCCGCGCTGCTTGGTCTCCACGATGGCGAGCTTGCAGAACTCGATGCCGGTGCAGGCCATGGTGCCGCGCCGGAACGTGGACGGCCGGGCGGTGAGGTCCAGCGCCTCCAGGCCCTCGACCAGCGACTCGACCTGATCCTGCTCGACGTCCAGGACGATCATCTTCTGCTCGACGGTGGTGCGCACCCGGCCCGAGCCGTGCGCCTCCGCCAGGTCGGCGATCTTCGTCAGCGTGGCACCGTCGACGCGGCCGACGCGCGGGGCGAACCCGACGTAGAACCGGCCGTCCTGCTGGCGGTGCACGCCGATGTGGTCGCGCCACTGCTGCACGGGCTGCTCGGGCGCGGGCCCGTCGACCAGCTTGCGCCCGCCCAGGTACTCGTCCTCCAGCACCTGCCGGAACTTCTCGGCGCCCCAGTCGGCGACCAGGAACTTCAGCCGGGCGCGGTTGCGCAGCCGGCGGTAGCCGTAGTCACGGAAGATGGAGATGACGCCCTCGTAGACGTCGGGCACGTCCTCGATCGGCACCCAGGCGCCGAGCCGCACGCCCAGCTTGGGGTTGGTGGACAGCCCGCCGCCGACCCACACGTCGAAGCCGGGGCCGTGCTCGGGGTGCCGTACGCCGACGAAGGCCACGTCGTTGATCTCGTGCACCACGTCCAGAAGCGGCGAACCCGAGATGGCCGTCTTGAACTTGCGGGGGAGGTTGGAGTACGCGGGGTTGTTCAGGACCCGGCGCTTCATCTCCTCCAGGGCCGGCGTGGCGTCGATGATCTCGTCCTCGGCGATGCCGGCCACGGGGGAGGCGATCATCACGCGCGGGGTGTCGCCGCAGGCGGTCACCGTGGACAGGCCCACGGCCTCCAGCCGCTGCCAGATCTCCGGGACGTCCTCGATGCGGATCCAGTGGTACTGGACGTTCTGCCGGTCGGTGATGTCGGCGGTCCCGCGCGCGAACTCCTGCGAGACCTCGCCGATGACCCGCAGCTGCTGCGTGGTGAGCGCGCCGCCGTCGATGCGCACCCGCAGCATGAAGTAGCGGTCGTCGAGCTCCTCGGGCTCCAGCACGGCGGTCTTGCCGCCGTCGATCCCGGGGCGGCGCTGGGTGTACAGGCCCCACCAGCGCATCCGGCCGCGCAGGTCGTTGGGGTCGATCGAGTCGAAGCCGCGCTTCGAGTAGATCGTCTCAATGCGTGTCCGCACATTGAGACCGTCGTCGTCCTTCTTGAACTGCTCGTTGCCGTTCAGCGGGGTGAAGTGACCCGCGGCCCACTGACCCTCGCCGCGGTGACGGCTCACCTTGCGGCGGGGCGCGGAGGCGGCGGGGTTCTGGGGGCTGGCAGCCATGCTGAATCGTCCTTCGGGACAGGCGGAATGCGCTTCTGACCTGTGCGTAGGGGCGCACGGGGGCATACGTGCGCGCCGTTGCGCACAGGGAGAGGGGGGAACGGGCGTGCCGGGAGGGCTGGAGACGTCAGCGGACCGGACAGATGGCGCTGGACATGCGGCCGAGGTCGACGTGACGCCGACTCACCAAGGCAATTCCAGTTCCGGACATGACGGAAGCGTGGCACGGCGAAATGGACACAGTCCAGCTTCGTCCGCCATGCGGACACCTTGGTCTCGCTTAGTGAGACAGGGGTGTCCTCGATCACACGCTTCGTCGCGGGGCTTGTCCGCCCAGATCAGACGCGGTATGGGCGAGATGCCGTGCTCCTCCCGGCCGGGGCGGCCCCCGCTGGGAGGCGCCCGGTCACGCAGTGATCAGGTCGAACTGCTCCCACGTACCGATGGCTGACCGGTTGGCGATCAGCGGAGCCGCGCCGGCGTCGGCCGCACTGACGTACTGGTTGTTGGCCAGTGCGCGCAGGCTGACGGTTCCGTTGGAGTTGCGGATGAGCTGGAAGGTCTCCCACGTGCCGACGGCCGTGCGGTTGGCGATCAGTGCTGCCGCTCCGGCGTTCTCGGCACTGACGTACCGGCCGTTGGCGTGGGCGCGCAGTGCGACGGTGCCGCCGCCTGCGTCGACCTGGTCGAACTGTTCCCAGGGCCCTACCGCCGCGCGGTTGGCGACCAGGGGTGCGGCACCGGCGTCCTCCGCGGTGACGTACTGGCTGTTGGCGCGGGCGCGCAGGCTGATGACGGTGCTGGTGCCGCCGTCCGCACCGGTCAGGGGCGGGGTCGGGCGGGTGGCGGTGAGCGCGATCTGGCGCTTCAGCATGCGCCCGCCGTCGCCGGTGAGGCGCAGGTAGTAGTCCGAGGAGCAGGCCGTGCCGTCCTCGTCGAGCGCGAGGAAGCCGGAGTCGGCGGGCACCCACGCCTGGCTCTCGGCGGTCTTCGCTATCTGGTTGCCCTCGTTGAACTCGTCGAACATCGAGATGTAGACGCTCTGCACCCCGGCTCGCACGTGGTTGTAGAACTGTCGCCACATGAAGTCGCCGTGGGCGCGTTGGCGCAGCGTGACCGCGCCGGGCAGCACGCAGGGCTGGTAGTCGATCCCGTGCGCGGCGCAGTCCGCGAGGTCGGGGACCGTTGCGACGTTGTAGAAGTTGTCGGCGTCCGAGACGTTGCCGATCCGGCCGACCATCCACGGTGAGAGCATGTGGAAGGCGTGGTAGACGTCGAGGAACCCGGGGCGCGAGTCGCGGTCACCGGTTCGCCACCACGTCGGCACACCACCGATGAGGTAGACCCCCTGGTCCTTGAACCAGTTGACGACGTCGAGGCAGGCGGCAGCACTGAAGGGGCGCTGGTTGTCGTTGAAGCCGAAACCCCAGATGCAGACGACCGGTCTGCCGTTCTGCAGGGCGTAGGCCGGGGACGCGGTGTGGGCCTTCATCTTGTTCGTCCAGTCCGCCTTGATCTCGGACTGCATGTTCGTCCAGTCGCTGACGTCGTACATGATGTAGAACCTGCGCCCGTGGGACTCCGCGGCGCTGCGCACCTTGGCCGCCATGGCGTCGCGGGTCGGACCTTCGCCGCCGACCGGATCGAACCGTTGGAGGGCGGCGGTGTCGATGTTGTTCTGCTGCATCCACAGGAAGTGGGTGTCGACGGTCTGCTGGTCGTAGGACGAGAAGACCCTGGCGGGCCGGCCGTTGCCCAGGGCTGCGTAGCCGGTCCGGTAGGTGTGGGTGAAGTCCCGCACGTCCGGCCAGGCCACGATGGTGGTGTTCGACGGTGACGGGGGTTGGCCGCCGTTGGCGCTGTAGTGCCACCAGGTGTTGATCGGCGCGCCGTCCCCGGGACAGGCGAACCAGCCCTGATATCCGACGGTGACCTTGCCGACGACGTCGCCGGGAGTGCCGGCGGCGGCTGCCGTGCCGGCGCCCAGGCCGAGCGGGGACAGGCCGAGGGCAGCTGAACCGCCGGCGGCAGCGGTGAGAAAGGTACGGCGTGACCATCCCATGGGGGACTCCCGGTGGCTTGCGGTGGGGGGAGAGCGGGCCATGAACACACGTGACGTGCCGCGCTGAGCAGATCCGCCCGGGGCCGGGCCAACCGAGTCCGGGAGGACGGGGCGCCTCGCTCCGGCGGGTCGGAGATTGCTGACTGCCCTGCAAAATATCGATGGAACACAGGAAGAACAAGACGTCTGCCGTCAAGGCCTGCACGGCCGGGAGGATGTGTGCGCCTTGGTCCGGTAAGTGAGGGGCGCCGGCTCGGACCGGACGCACCCGCGCGGATGTCTCCCCGCAGGCCGGGTCGGACGTTCCCGTCGCGGTCGAAGAGCTGGGAGGGGCAGCGGCCTGTCCCGTGCCGATCATTCGGTCGGCCCCTCGTGCGTTCGGAACGCCCTCCATGTCGGCGTCCCGGCGATGGCCGGGAACGCCCCCCGCGCGGCGCGCGGACGCAGGTCAGGCCGGGTACGCGCCGGGCCACGGACCGGGCGTGGCGACCTCGGCCTCCTCCTTCACCTCGGTGTCGAACAGGCGGAAACCGCGCCGCTGGTAGTTGGCCATGGCGTGCTCGCCGTCCCTGCTGCATGTGTGCAGCCACACCCGCTTGGTCTGCGGCAGCCCCGGCCAGCGCTCGGCCAGGTCCCAGGCGCGGGCGGTGCCGTACGACAGCAGGTGGCCGCCGATCCGCCGGCCGCGGAAGGCCGGGATCAGCCCGAAGTACTCGATCTCCACGACCCCGTCGTCGTGCGGGCCCAGCTCCACGTACCCCGCGGGCGTGCCCCGGTCGTGGGCGACCCACGTCTCCACGCCCGGCCGCTCCAGGTGCTCGCGCCACCGCGCGTACGTCCAGCCCAGCCGGTCCACCCACTGGATGTCCCCGCCCACGGACGCGTACAGGAAGCGGCTGAACTCGGGGGAGGGCACCTCGGCCCGCACGATCCGCACGTCGCCGTCGGGCGCGTCGGCCGGCAGCAGGTCGCTCGGGTCGGTCTGCTCCAGGGACCAGGTGGTCACGGGGATGTTGGTCATGCCGCACAGGGAATCATCCGACCGGCGAGCCCGTCCACCGGCGCATCGCCGCCGGTCGCGACCCTGCGGACCGGCCGGACCGCGCCCGGGGGCCCACCCGTCGGCCGGACCGCGCCCGGGGGACCCACCCTCGGCCCATCCGTCGCCCGTGGACACCGGTCCCGGCATGCGGACCGCGCACCGCGGGCCCCGGCCGGCCCCGGCTACTCCGCCGTGTCGTCGAGCGCGGCCATCGGCAGGGCGAACAGCACCCGGCCCGACTGGGTCCACACCTCGCCGGTCTCCTCCCAGTACGACAGCGACGGCGTGCCCTCGCTCCAGCACCGGTGGGTGCCCTCGTCGCCGCACCGCGCGGCCCGCGCCCCGTCCAGGTCCTGGCGCCACAGCGAGCCCCGCTCGTCGCCGGAGCCGGCCGGCCGCGTCACGTACCAGGTGTCCCCGCGTGCCAGCACGCCCCGCACGCCGCTCGCCCGGGTCTCGTACGTCCCCGTCGGCTCCGCGCGCCCGGCCACGTCCGTGCTGAGCAGGCCGGCCCGCTGGGGCACCGTGCTCAGGGAGTAGCGCCACAGCCGTGCGTGCCGGCCGTCGCCGGGCAGCGTCCACTCGGCCGCGACCAGGCTGTCCGGCGTGGTGCTGCGGTCCAGGGAGAGCGCGGCGGGCCGCGGCGCGCCCGGGCCGCCGTCGAGCCGGTAGGCGGCCACGGCGGGCAGGACGTAGCGGTCCCCGTGCGCCGACCAGCCGCCGGGCACCCGGCCCACCGCCCGGCCCGTCACGCCGGCCCGCTGGACCCGGTCGAGGTCGAAGACGTACAGCCCGGCCCGGTCCCCGTCGTCGGCGGTGACCAGCAGCCGGTTCCGGTACCAGACCATCCCGGACACGTGCGAGGCGAGTGCCCGGTAGTCCAGGCCGCCCTCGACCGGGATCGCGAGCAGCACCCAGGTGTAGGCGAGGTGGCCGGGGTCGTCCGCGTCGACGAAGGCGACCCGGGCCAGCCGTCCGCCGCCCGTCGTGTGGTCCGGGGCGGACCAGCCGGCCAGCACGACGCGGTGCGCGCCCCACCGGCCGTCGTCGTCCGCGTCGCCGGAGGTGGTGACCGCACCCGGCTGCCAGCCACGGGTGTCGTTGGCGTTCCAGCAGTACACGCGCGTGGCCGCCGGAGCCACGGGCAGTGCCCGGCGCTCGCCGGACGTGCAGTCGGGGGCGGGACGCAAGCTGCGGTCCGCGTCGGCCAGGACGTCGCCCACGCCCACCGGCGCGCCCATCGCGGCGGTCAGCCGGTCCAGGGACCCCGGCGGGACCGCTTCCTCGGTCAGCCGCGCCTGGCGGGCCACGGCGTGCCGGGCCGACGCTTCCAGCGCCCCGGGGTCGTCCGTGACGGTGGCCTGGGACGCGCTGATCATGGTGGCGGCCGCGGTGAGCGCGAGAGCGGTTCCGGCCAGGAACGCCCGCAGCGCCCTGCCGCGCCTGCGCCGGCGGTGTCGGCCCCGTTGCTTCATTCGTCCTCCCGAGGCGAGCCAACTGCGTCCGTCGATCCGTACGTTGACCGTGGAGCAGGTGGGGTGGCCCGTACCGGATGCTACGGCAGGTGACACGTGCAGGGGAGGAAGACCCGGCAGATCGTGGGAAGATGCCCCACGATCACGCGTTTTCCGGTACGGAACGGGCGTCCGGCGACGGATTCACGGCCCCGTGCCCCGGCTGCCGGCCACCGTGGGCGCCGTGGAGTGCGGCAGCAGGTCCCGCGGGTCGTCGGGCAGGAGGACCTCGACCTCCGCGTCCTCGCAGAAACGATACGGCCGATGCTCCAGGAACCCCCCGAGGTACCGGCGCACCCGCGACATCTCCGCCCGCACCGTGACCGTGCGCCCCGGGTCCCCGAACACGTCCTCGGCCAGCCCGGACGCGCTGCGCCCGCGCCGGTGGACCGCAAGCAGGTACAGCAACTCCGCGTGCCGCGGGCTCAGTTCGTGGCTCCACGCGCCCGCGCTGCCCGACACCGTCACCGACCAGCGGCGCGGCCGGGCCAGGTCCAGCACGATGCGCGTACTGCCCGGCGGCGAGGGCTCGTCCACCGCCCGCACCAACCAGCCCCCGTCCAGCGGCTCCAGCGCGCACAGTCCCAGCGCCGGCAGCCATCTGCGGCCCGGGGCGGGCGACTTGGGCAACGCGATCCGGTTCGTGTACGGCATCCCCGTCACGGCCGCCGTCCAGCCGTCCCGGTCCACCACCGCCGCCCGCCCGGTCAGCCGCGCCAGCACCGGCGCCGCCACCGCGCGCAGCCGCTCCAGCGCGTTCAGGTGCCGTTCCCGCAGCCGCGCCTCGGCCAGCTTCGCCACCGAGTCGACCCAGGCCAGGGTGGCCGGGTGCATCGTCTCCAGCGGCCCGCTGACGTCCACCACACCGATCAGCCGCCCGTCGCGCGGATCGGTGATGGGTGCGCCCGCACACGTCCAGGTGGCGTGCGAGCGCACGAAGTGCTCGGCCGCGAACACCTGCACCGGCCGGCGCACCACCGCCGGCGTGCCCACGCCGTTGGTGCCGACCACGTCCTCGCGCCAGTCCGCGCCCAGCTCGAACCCCAGCCCGTCCGCCTTGCGCAGCACCGGGGTGCAGCCCTCCCGCCACAGCACCCGGCCGTCATGGTCCGCGACCACCATGATGTGGTGGGCCACGTCCGCCACCGACAGCAGCCCCTCCCGCAGGACCGGCAGCACCTCCTTCAGCGGGGACTCCTCCCGCCGCCGGCGCACCTCGTCGGAGCTGAGCAGCCCCGAGCGGAAGTCGTGCTCCGGATCGACCCCGCTGCGGAGCAACCGGTCCCAGGACTGCTCGATCACCGGGCGGGGCGCCACCCGCGCCCGCTGGCCGGCCAGCCGGGCCTCCCGCACCTCGTTGAGCACCCGCGCCGCGCGCGCGGCGTCGACGGCCGCGAGCTGCGCCACGTTCATCGGCGAGTTCGCCACTGGGGCCTCCCGGAATGGACCTGCGGAAAAGCGAGCGGACCGCGGGACGCCGATCCGGCCGACCGACGCCCTCCGGTCCCGCTCGCCGTCTCATCCTCCTCAATACTGCCGCTCCGCCGTGACGGAGGGGCACACTCCGGTCACTCGCCCCGTCCGACTTGCAACCCCTTGCAACCCTGGTGGTCGTCGGCGGGACTGTTTGAAGATTGAGCTACGCCGTCCCGAGCGGCGTTCCTGGCCTCGCAGGGCCATGCGGCGGGGGTGGTGCCGTGTCGGCGCAGCACCACCCCCGCTCACCTGTACGCATCCGGAAAAGCGACTGAGCGCCCGGTCAGGCCATGTTCCGGGCCCGGTCCACCACCGCCGCCAGGTCCAGCGTCGCCGGCAGCGTGCCGAAGGCCGCGCCCCCGTCCCCGCCCAGCCGCGCGGCGCAGAACGCGTCGGCGACCTGCGGCGGCGCGAACCGGACGAGCAGCGACCCCTGAAGCACCAGCGCGAACCGCTCCGCGAGCCGCCGGGCCCGCGCCTCGACGCCACTGAGGTCGGCCAGGTCCGTCAGCAGGTCCTTGATCGCCGAGTCCAGCCGGTGGTCCGCGCCGCGCGCCCGCCCGACCTCCTCCAGGAAGGCGTTCAGCGCCTGCGGCTCCCGGCGCAGCGCCCGCAGCAGGTCCAGCGCCTGCACGTTGCCCGCGCCCTCCCAGACCGAGTTCAGCGGCGACTCCCGCACCAGCCGGGGCAGGCCCGACTCCTCGACGTACCCGTTCCCGCCCAGGCACTCCGCGGCCTCCACCACCACCGGCGCGCACCGCTTGGTCACCCAGTACTTCGCCGCCGGCACCGCGATCCGCAGCAGCGCCCGCTCCTGCTCGCCCCCGTCGTCGTTGGCGGCCGCCAGGCGCAGCGCCAGCGTCGTCGCCGCCTCCGACTCCAGCGCGAGATCGGCCAGGACGTTGCGCATCAGCGGCTTGTCGACCAGCTTCCCGCCGAACGCCTCGCGGTGGACGCAGTGGTGCACGGCCTGGGTGACCGCCTGCCGCATCAGCCCCGCCGAACCGAGCGCGCAGTCCAGCCGGGTCGCCGCGACCATGTCGATGATGGTGCGCACCCCGCGCCCCTCCTCACCGACCCGGCGGGCCCACGTCCCGTCGAACTCGACCTCCGCCGAGGCGTTGGACCGGTTGCCCAGCTTGTCCTTCAGCCGCTGGATCCGGAACGGGTTGCGCGTGCCGTCGTCCAGCACCCGCGGCACCAGGAAACAGGTCAGCGCGTCCTCGCGGGCCGCGCCGGCCGCGTCCGCCGCCTGCGCCAGCACCAGGAAGCCGTCCGACATCGGCGCCGAGCAGAACCACTTGTGCCCGGTCAGCTCGTACGTCCCGTCCTCGGCGAGCGGCCGCGCCACCGTGGCGTTGGCCCGTACGTCGCTGCCGCCCTGCTTCTCCGTCATGCCCATCCCGAACAGCGCGCCCGCCTTCAGCCGGGCCGGGCGCAGCTCGCGCTCGTAGAGCGTGGACGTCAGCCGCGGCTCCCACTCCGCCGCCAGCGCCGGGTCGGTGCGCAGCGCGGGCACCGCCGCGTGGGTCATCGACAGCGGACAGCAGGTGCCGGCGTCGACCTGCGTCCACACCAGGAACGCGGCCGCCCGCCGCACGTGCCCGCCCGGCCGCCCCCAGGCCGCCGTCAGCCCCGCGCCGACGCCCTTGCCGAGCAGCCGGTGCCAGGCGGGGTGGAAGTCGACCTCGTCGACGCGGTGACCGTAGCGGTCGTGGGTGCGCAGCCGGGGCGGGTTCTGGTCGGCCTGCTCGGCCCACTCGTGCAGTTGTGCGGACCCGGCGGCGCGGCCCAGGGCCGACAACTCCGCGCGCGCCTCGTCGAGCAGTGCCGGGTCGAGATGTCGTTCGACCGCTGCCACCAGGGCGCGGTCGCCGCCGTAGACGTCGTGGCCGACGAGGGGAGGGGGCTGGTTGGTCACGGTGTGCGTGCTGCCTGCCATACCGCGAACGTACCCCCGGGTACGCCGGACATGGCCGCCCCGACACAGGCGCCGACCGGGCACATGATGCCGCCGCGCGCCCAGCCCCCCGGTTCCTCCCCGGTGGGGCGGGCCCGACCCGAGCCGGGGATGAGCGGAGCCTCGTACGGCGGATACCTTTAGGGCGTGCAGCCAGCAAGTCAGTCACCCGAGCAACCCGAGGGCCCCGCAGGGCGTCTCCACCGGGCGCGTGCCCTCTACCGGAACGTCTCCAAGCGCCGTACCGCCTGGCTGCTGCTGAAGGACACCGTCAACTCCTGCATCGAGTACCGCATCCTGGGCCTCGCCGCCGAGGCCGCGTTCTTCTCGCTGCTGTCCGTGCCGCCCCTGCTGCTCAGCCTGATCGGCCTGCTCGGCTACGTCGACGACTGGACCGGCACCGACACCATCACCAGCCTCGAGACCAACATCCTCGACGCCTCGCGCACCGTCCTGTCCGACAAGGGCGTCCAGCAGATCGCCCAGCCGATCCTCGACGACGTCATGAAGGGCGGCCGCCCGGACGTCATCTCCATCGGCTTCCTGTTCGCCCTGTGGTCCGGCTCGCGCGCCGTCAACGTCTTCATCGACACCATCACCGTGATGTACGGCCTCGACGGCGTGCGCGGCATCGTCAAGACGCGGCTCATGGCGTTCGCGCTGTTCACCGTCGCGCTGCTGATCGGCTCGGTCGCCCTGCCGCTGATGGTCGCCGGGCCCGACGCCGTGGTCCGCATCCTGCCCTGGTCCACGACCGTCGTGCAGGTCCTGTACTGGCCCGTCGTCATCGTGCTGTCCATCGTCTTCCTGACGACGCTCTACCACGTGTCCGTCCCCGTGCGCTCCCCGTGGATCGAGGACGTGCCCGGCGCCCTCGTCGCCCTCGCCATGTGGGTCCTCGGCAGCTTCCTGCTGCGCCTGTACCTGCAGAGCACCATCGAGGGCGCCACGATCTACGGCTCCCTCGCCGCCGCGGTCGCCGTGCTGCTGTGGATCGGTGTGTCCGCGTTCGCCGTGCTGGTCGGCGCCGCCGTCAACGCCGCCATCGACCGCGTCTGGCCGGCCGCCGCCACCGCCGCGGCCCGCGCCGCCAACGAGCGCCTGCGCCAGGAGGAGGCCGCCGAGTACGTCGCCCGGCTCGCCGCCGCCCACGCCCACGAGGACCCCGACGACCCGGACATGCCCTCCGAGTTCCCCGAACGCTGGTCCCGCTTCCTGCCCCCCGAGGACGTCACCGGCCGCCTGCGCACCCACGCGCGCGTCACCCCGAAGCACCCGCACCAGCACCACCAGCACCAGCACCACGGGGAGGAACCGCCCGCTCCGGGGAAGTGACTCCGGTCCGGGCCGGGTGCGCGTCTACCCTGGCCGCATGGACGCCCCGCCCCGTTCCTCCGCGCCCACCGGCGGCGACCCCCTGGCCGGGCTGCTGGAGGGACCACGCGCGCGGGGCGCCTTCCTGATCCGCGCGAGCTTCGACCCGCCGTGGAGCGTCCGCGTCGAGGACCGCGCCCCGCTGACCGTGATGCTCCCCGTGCGCGGCGACGCCTGGGTCGTCCCCGACGGGGGAGAGCCCCTGCTGCTGCGGGCCGGCGACCTCGCGATCGCCCGCGGCCCCGACGCCTACACCTGCGCCGACGACCCGGCCACACCCCCGCAGGCGCTGATCCTGCCCGGCGGCCGCTGCACCCACCCCGACGGCCGCTCACTCAACGGCTCCATGGACCTCGGCGTCCGCGCCTGGGGCCACCGGGCCGACGGCGCCACGGTCCTGCTGATCGGCACCTACCTCCTGCCCGGCGAGATCAACGGCCGCCTGCTGGACGCGCTGCCGTCGCTGCTGTCGCTCCCCGCCGACGTGTGGCCGTCGCCGCTGACACCGCTGCTCATGCAGGAGATCGTGCGCGACGAGCCCGGTCAGGAGGTGGTCCTGGACCGGATGCTGGACCTGCTGGTCATCGCGGCGCTGCGGGCCTGGTTCTCCCGCCCGGACGCCGAGGCCCCGGCCTGGTACCGGGCACTGGCCGACCCGGTGGTGGGCCGCGTCCTGCGCCTCCTCCAGGGCGACCCCGCGCACCCCTGGACGGTGGCCTCGCTGGCGGCGGGGGCGGGCGTCTCGCGCGCGGCCCTGGCCCGCCGCTTCACCGACCTGGCCGGGGAACCCCCGATGACCTACCTGACGGGCTTGCGCCTGGCCCTCGCGGCGGACCGGCTCCGCGACACCGACGACACCCTGGCCGCGATCGCCCGCCAGGTCGGGTACGGGAGCGCGTTCGCGCTGTCGAGCGCGTTCAAGCGGCGCTACGGCGTCAGCCCGCAGGAACACCGGGGCCGGGCGGCCCGGACGGAGCCTGCGCCCGTCTGACGTTCCCGAGGGGACCTGGTGTCGGGAACGCCAGGGGGGCGTGACCGGCGGCGCCGGACCGCCGGGCTGCCCCGACCGCCGGCCCGCCCTGACCCCCGTCCCGTCGTAGCCTGGCGTACGTGTACGCGGAACGCCCCTCCCGGCTGCCGGGCGCGGTCCTGTGGACGGCCACACCGACCGGCCGGGAGCCGCGCGCGGTGCTCCCCGACGGCTGCATGGACCTGCTCTGGAGCGAGGGCCGGCTGCTGGTCGCCGGCCCCGACACCCGCGCCCACGTGCCCGGCGGACCGCCCGCGCCCTGGGCGGGCCTGCGCTTCTTCCCCGGCACCGCGCCCGGCTTCCTCGGCGTGCCCGCCCATGAACTGCGCGACCGCCGCGTGGACCTGACCGACCTGTGGCCCGCGTCCCGGGTACGGCGCCTGCGCGCCGCGGTGCGGGCCGCGACGGACCCGGCGACGGGCCTGGAGGAAGCGGTCCTGCCCGGAGCGGCACCCCCCGACCCGGCGCTGCGCCGCCTGGTCACCGCCCTCGGCGCGGGCCACCCGGTCGGTGCCGTGGCCGACGAACTCGGCTTCGGCGCACGCCGGTTGCACCGGACCTCCCTCGCCCGTTTCGGCTACGGCCCGAAGACCCTGGCCCGCGTCCTGCGCCTGCAACGCGCGCTGGCCCTGGCCCGCGCGGGCGTGCCGCTGGCCGGTACGGCGGTGCGGGCCGGCTACGCGGACCAGGCCCACCTCACCCGCGACGTACGGGCGTTGACGGGCCGGACACCGTCGGAGCTACTGGGCGAGCGGCGCGAACAGGTCGACACCGTTGCCGTCCGGGTCGTGGACGACGGCGTACCGCTGGCCCCAGAAGGCGTCCCAGGGCTTGAGCTCCCCGTGGTGACCGCTGCCGACGAGCTGTTCGTAGACGGCGTCCACCTCACCGGGCGTCCCGCAGCGCAGGGCGAGTGAGGCCCGACCGCCACCGGACGGGGCCCGCCACCCGGGGTGGAACGACCGCACGGTGTCCTCGGTGTCGAGCAACAGCCGCAGCCCGCCGGGCAGCACCGCCTCGGCGTGCGGCTCCCGCTCGGCCCCCTCGGGGAAGGCGAACCCGAGCCGCCGGTAGAAGGCGACGGAGGCGGCCATGTCGGAGACGACCAGGCCGATGGCATCGAAACGCGGAGTCGGTGAAGTCATGGGGCCACGGTAGGCAGGGGGCGGGCAGCGGGTCTTGAACGAAACGGACAGCGGGCCGGGGGGAGGAGGAAGGCGGAGGACCGCAGAGGTCGTGCGTCCGCCCGGCCCGGCGGCACCCCCGGCACTCAGCCGAACGTGACCGGGCCGTTCGGTGTCTCCACGGTGAAGGAGAAGCCCCAGGGGCCGGGGGACACGGTGAGGTCGGTGCCGAGTGCGGTCAGGCAGGGGCGGACCTCGTGCGGGGCGGGCGCCGTCGCCGTGAACGACAGCAGCGGGACGACCGGCAGACCCGAGTCGGCCGGGTGCGCCGTGGCGCCCCAGTCGATGAGGAACGGCGCCAGGTCGCACGGCAGCGGCGGCCCGTCGGTGAGCCGCCACTCCAGCAGCACCCCGTCCGGCTGGCGTCGGCTCATCGCCCGGATGTCACCGGGGTCGTACCCCTGTCCCCGGGCCGCCGCCACGGCCGCGTCGAGGTCGGGCGGACTGATCGCCCAGGTGAGGGTGCGCGCGGCGGGCAGCGCGTCGACGCCGAAGGGGCGGGCCCGGGAGGGACCGGGGCGGTCCGGGTCGGGTCCGATGATCTCCAGGTAGGCGCGTCCCCCCAGTCCGACCAGGTGGTTGCGGGTGCCGAGGTCGACGTGCGCGCCTCCCGGCGCCGGCGCCACACCCGTGCGCCGGGTGAACTCGGCGACGGTGGCGGCCAGATCGGGCGTCGCGAGGACGATGTGGTCGAGGTGCGCCGGGAAGGACGTCATCCCGCCGAGCCTACGCGCCGGCCTCCCGGCGCCCCGGACGTTCCGGCAGATCGTCCGCCCTGTGAGCCGGCCCGGCGCCCGGCATAGGCTCGGGGACATGACCGCCCGGCTGCTCGTGTACACCCGCACCACCGACTACCGCCACGACTCCATCCCGGACGCCGTCGCCGCCCTGCGCACGTTCGACGGCGTCGAGGTCGACCACACCGAGGACCCGTCCGCGCTGGAGGCCGGCCTGGACGCCTGCGCCGCGGTCGTCTTCCTCTCCACCAGCGGCGACGTGCTCACCCCCGCCGGCCGGGACCGGCTCGCCGCGTACGTCGAGGACGGCGGCGCCTTCGTCGGCGTCCACGCGGCGGCCTGCACGGAGGAGGACTGGCCCTACTACGGCGAACTGCTCGGCGCCCGCTTCGCCCGGCACCCGGAGTACCAGCCGGGCCGGGCCGTCGTGGAGGACCGCGACCACCCGGCCACCCGGAACCTGCCCCCCGTCTGGGAGTTCACCGACGAGTGGTACGACTTCCGCACCAACCCCCGGGCCCGGGTGCGGGTGTTGCTGGGCGCCGACGAGGCGTCGTACGACGGCGGCGGCATGGGCGAGGACCACCCTCTGGCCTGGACCCGCGAGCAGGGCGCGGGCCGCGTCTTCTACACCGCCCTCGGCCACGCCGCGGAGGCCTACCGGGACCCCGCGTTCCTCGCCCACCTGCGGGGCGGCCTCGACTGGGCGGTGGGCGGGGCAACCTAGGTGGGCCCTGGGATCTCAGGGCTTCCGCGTGAGCGGCTGTGTGTGGCGTCAGCGTGCGAACTTTTCGATGGCCGCCGGGGTGACGGGGGTGAAGAAGTTGACGAGGTTGCCGTCGGGGTCGCGGAAGAGCAGCGACCGGTTGCCCCAGGGCATCGTGGTGGGCCCGGTGACGAAGTCGGTGACGAAGCCGGTCAGGTTCTGGTGAACGCGGTCCACATCGTCGACGAGGAACTCGGTGATCACGCTGTGGTTGTCCGCCGGGCGGGCTGAGCCCGGGGCGAACAGCGGGACGGTGCGGGTGCCGGCGATCGCGAGGGTGGCGCCCGCGGTGGTGAGTTCGGCGAAGTCTTCGGTCGCCCACGTCGCCCGCGCCCCTGTGGCTCGCTCGTAGAACTCGACGAGGCGTGCCACGTCGCTGGTGATGATGCGGATCGAGACGAATTCCATGGGGATCTCCTTGGCCGTGCTGGAGGCGTGCACTGCGCAGGCTAGGAGAAATAGGGGACAGAATCGGTCCTGTATTCGCGCTAAGTTGTGCGCATGCCCCGACCCACTGCCCGCGTGCTGACACTGCTGGAGCTGCTGCAGTCGGGCGGCACCCGGACGGTGGCCGAGCTCGCCGACCGGCTCGGTGTCGAAGGGCGCACCGTGCGGCGGTACGTGGACCAGCTGATCGACCTGGACGTGCCCGTGGAATCGGTGCGCGGCCGCTACGGCGGGTACCGGCTCGCCCCCGGGTACCGCCTGCCTCCGCTCATGCTCAGCGACGACGAGGCGCTGGCCGTGCTTCTCGGCCTGGTCGCCGGCCGCCGAGCAGGGCTGACGACGACGCAGCACACGGCGAACGAGACGGCATCGGCGAAGATCCGGCGGGTGCTGCCCCAGCACAACGCCGGCCGGCTCGACACACTCCTGGCGGCTCTCGCCTTCACGGACCGGCCCGGCGAGTTCGACACCCCGGACGCCGGGGTCCTGCTCACCATCGCCGATGCGGTGCGCCACCGGCGGCCGGTCTCGATCCGTTACACCGACCGTGACGGACGGCGCAGCGAACGCACGCTGCACGCGTACGGGATCGTCGCCCATGCGGGCCGGTGGTACGTCACGGGCAAGGACGCCCGGATCGGCGAGGACCGGACCTTCCGGCTCGATCGCATCGCAGACGCGCGGACCCTGCCCGGCTCCTTCGAAGCGCCCGTGGGTACCGGTCCGGCGCAGCGCGTGTTGTCAGGGTTCGCCACGGCCGAGTACCGGCATGAGGTGACCTTGCGCATCCACGGGACAGTCGAGCAGATCCGCGCCCACCTTCCCGCCAGCGTCGCGAGCCTGGAGGAGCACGAGCCCGCGGCAGGCCAGGACCGGGCGACCGAGCGGTGGCTGCGCGTCGAGCTGCGGGCGGAGCAGCTCGATTGGTTGCCTCCGGTACTCGCCTCACTCGACCGGCCGTTCGTCATCGAGCGCCCCGACGAACTGCGCGACCTCGTCGCCGCGCTCGCCGATCGCCTCGCGTCCTGCGCCCGCCGGGCCTGACCGCGAGGAACCAATGTCATGAGACGGCACACTCAGGGTGCGGCGGCCGTGCCCGCCCGCTCCACCGGGCGCCGTCGGCCCCGCGGGGGGCAACGCCTCAGGCCAGCCGGGACAGGTCCGCCCGGCGTACCTCGTGGCTCAACGGGTGGCCGGAGGCCAGGCGTTCCAGTTCCTCCACCACGACGCGGCCGAGGCGTTCCAGCTCGTTGCCGAGGGAGCCGGCGACGTGGGGCGTGAGGAAGACGTTGGGCAGGGTGTGGAGGGGGGAGTCGGCCGGCAACGGCTCCGGGTCGGTGACGTCCAGGATCGCCTGGAGGCGGCCGGAGACCAACTCGTCGGTCAGCGCCCCGTGTTCGACCAGCGCGCCCCGGGACGTGTTGATCAGCACGCCGCCGTCCCGGATCAGGGCGAGCCGCGCCCGGTCCAGCAGGTGGTGGGTCTCGGGGACGTCCGGCGCGTGCAGGGTGACGATGTCGCTGTGCCGCAGCAGGTCGTCCAGCCCGACGAGCCGGGCCCCCAGCGCGCCGGCCTCGGCGGCGTCCACGTACGGGTCGTACAGCAGGACCTCGAAGTCGTGGGGGCGCAGCAGCTCCAGCAGGCGGCGGCCCACCCGGGAGGCCGCGACGACACCGACGCGACGGCCCAGGTTGCCGGTGGCGGCCGTCTCGGCGGGGGTGGGCAGGGTGTGCGTGCTGCGGTACCGCTCGCGGTGCGTGAAGACGTCCTTCCCGGCGAGCAGGATCATCGCCAGCGTGTACTCGGCCACGGGCACCGCGTTCCCGGTGACCGCGCTGGACACGATGACCCCGCGCCGCCAGAGCGCCTCGCCGACCAGGGAGCGGACCGAGCCCGCCGCGTGCAGCACCGCCCGCAGCCGGGGGGCGGCGGCGAGCACGTCCGCGTCCAGGCGCGGGCAGCCCCAGCCGGTGACCAGGACCTCGGCGCCGGACAGCGCCGGCGCCACCGCGGGGTCGGCGACGTCCCGCACGACCACGGCGGGGTCGATGTCGGCCGCCCGGTGCAACCGCTCCAGCAGCGGCGCGGGGAAGAGCCGGGGGAGGTGCACCGGATCCATGGCGAACACGGCCCGGGGCAGCGGGGCGCTGGGCATGACCCTCCCGGGGCGCATGGAGCGACGGAAAGCGTTTGCCAGGTTAGGGGCGCCAGGAAATCGTGGTCAAGGAACGAGTGATCGTCGGCAGGACGAGGCGGAATACCTGGGGCCGCTGTGGTGCTCTGGTGTCACCGGTGCACGTGCGAGCACGGCGAAGGGCTGGTGGGCGCATGACGGCAGACCAGACGCATCCCGTGGCAGGACCCCAGGCGGACCCCGTGGTGAGGACCCCGCACGGGGCGTTGCGCGGCCGCCACGAGCGCGGCGTGGCCGTCTTCCGGGGCATCCCCTATGCCGCACCCCCCTTCGGCCCCCGCCGCTTCCGCCCGCCCGTGCCGCCCGCGCCCTGGGACGGCGTGCGCGACGCCGGTTCCTTCGGGCCGACGGCGCCGAAACCGCCGTACTCCGAGGCGTTCGGGAAGTACCTCGCCGACCCCGACGTGCCCGGCGACGACTGCCTCAACCTCAACGTCTGGACCCCCGAGCCGTCGCGCGGCGCGCGGCTACCGGTCCTGGTGTGGTTCCACGGGGGCGCCCTGACCAGGGGCTCCTCCGCCGTCCCGGTCTACGACGGCCACGCCTTCGCCCGGGACGGCGTCGTGTGCGTCTCGGTCAACTACCGGCTGGGCGTCGAGGGGTACGGCCTGTTCCCCGACGCCCCCGCCAACCCCGGCCTGCGCGACCAGCTCGCCGCCCTGGAGTGGGTGCACCGTTCCATAGAAGCGTTCGGCGGCGACCCGGCGCGCGTCACCCTGGCCGGCCAGTCCGCCGGGGCGATCAGCGTGGGCGCCCTCGTCGCGGCGCCGCAGGCCCAGGGGCTGTTCCGGCGCGCCGTCCTGCAGAGCGGACCGCCGGAGGCCTCCGACCGGGACAAGGTGCGGCGCATGGTGCGCCGGATGGCGGCCCGCCTGAAGGTGCCCGCGACCGCGGAGGCGTTCGCCGCCGTCGACCGCGACGCGCTGCTGCGCGCCCAGGCCGAGGTCGGCCGGCTCAGCAGCCCGGTGCTCGGCGGGCCGGCGTTCGGCATCGTGGTCGACGGCGACCTGGTGCCGCGCGACCCCCTGGAGGCGCTGGTCGAGGGCGACGCGGCCCGCGGCGCCGAACTGCTCGTCGGCTGGACCCGCGACGAGTACCGGCTCTGGCTGGTCCCCGGCGGCCTGCTGGAGCGGGTCGACCGGCTCGGCCCGGTCGCCCTGGCCGGGGCCATGGCCCGCTGCCGCTGCGGCCACGAGGTGCCGCGCGGTTACCGCGCCCTGCACCCCGGTGCCGGGACCGCCGAGATCGTCGGCCAGATGGTCACCGACCACCTGCTGCGGGTGCCGTTGCGGCGCTTGGCCGAGGCCCGGCCCGGGTCGACGTACGTGTACGAGTTCGCGTGGCCGTCCCGGCTGCCCGACCTCGGCGCCTGCCACTCGCTGGAGCTCGGCTTCGTCTTCGACAGCGGTGACGCGCCGGAGTCCGAGAAGCTCGCGGGGGAGGGTGCGCCGCGGGAGCTGGCCGATGCGATGCACGGGGCGTGGGTGCGGTTCGTGGAGACGGGTGATCCCGGGTGGGAGGGGTGGGACGAACGGCATCCCGTACGGGTGTTCGGTGACGGCGGCGGCAGTGACGCGCGCACCGCATACGGTCCGCGGGACGCTGAGATGGAGCTGTGGGAGACGTCCGTCGAGACGACTGCGGTGGCGGCGCGGGCTGCCGCGGCGGCGACGATCACGTCGGAGCTCGCGGCCGACGGTGAGAGTTCCGCCTCCGCGGCCGGACCCCTGCCCGCCCTGCTGACCGCTCGGCTCGCTCGCGGTGCGGAGTTGCGGTCGGCGGTTCGCCGACTGCGGCGGGTGGCCGGGGTGCGGCGGCACTGAGGGTTTCTCGGGGGCTTCGGCTGGGGTCGTTGGGCTGGTGCGGCGCCGTCGTGGTTGGTCGCGCAGTTCCTCGCGCCCCTGGGGTTGGTGGGGTGCGGCTTTGCTCGGTGGGGCGCCCCCGGCGCAGGGGTCGTTGCGTCGGTGCGGCGTCGTCGTGGTTGGTCGCGCAGTTCCCCGTGCCCCTGGGTGGGCGCAGTTCGGCTTTGCCCGCAGGTGCGTGTCTGTTTCTTCCTAGTCCGTCGTCAGTGTGTGGGCGATCGATGTCACCGCCTGGGGGCCCACTCGGCAGCATCCGCCGATGAGCCGTGCCCCCGCCGTCCGCCAGGCGCGGACCTGTTCGGAGGTGAAGCTGGAGCGGCCCGTCCAGGCGCGGGCCCCGGCGTCCCAGGCCTCGCCGCTGTTCGGGTAGACCACGACCGGCTTTCCGGTGACCCGGGCCGCGATCTCGACGGCCCCGTCGACATCGCCGGGAGCGCAGCAGTTCACCCCGACCGCGATCACCTCGTCCGCGTCGGCGGCCAGACCGAACGCCTCCTCCAGCGGCTGCCCGGCGCGCGTGTGCGCACCGTCGACCGTGTACGACAGCCAGGCCGGCACGCCCAGCCCGCGCACCGCCCGCAGCAGCGCCGCCGCCTCGTCCGCGTCGGGCACGGTCTCCAGGGCCAGCACGTCGGGGCCGGCGTCGGCCAATACCTCCAGGCGGGGGCGGTGGAAGCGTTCCAGCTCGTCGACGCTCAGCCCGTAGCGGCCCCGGTACTCGGAGCCGTCCGCGAGCATCGCCCCGTACGGGCCGACCGAGGCGGCCGTCCACAGCGGGCGGGTGACGCCCTCGGCGTGCGCCTGCCGGGCCGCCTCGCGGGCGAGCTCCACGCTCAGCCGCAGCAGCCCCGCCGCTTCCTCCCGGCCGGTCCCGCGCTGGGCGAAGCCCTCGAAGGTGGCCTGGTAACTGGAGGTGATGGCCACGCTCGCACCCGCGAGGTAGTAGGCGAGGTGCGCCTCGGTGATCGCTTCCGGCCGCTCCGCCAGGAGCCGGGCCGACCACAGCTCGTCGCTCAGGTCGTGCCCGGCGGACTCGAGCTGGTTGGACAGGCCCCCGTCGAGCACGACGGTCCCGGCCGCGAGGGCCTCGGCGAGCGGGGAGGGGGCGGGGGAACGGGTGTCGCTGGTCATGACCCGACGCTAGTCGAAGGGGGAGGGGAGGCGTCAGCGCGGGCCTCTCCCTGATTCGCCCGGTCCGCCCGGTCCGCCCGGAGGGTCGTCCGTCAGGTCGGCCCCCTAGGAAGCGCTTGCCGAAGGCGGTACCGTCCAGCCGCCACGCCCTGTCGCCGTGACCGAGGACGCCGCCCATGCACCTGCCCCCGCCCGACCCCGGCCCCAGTCCGCGCACCGGGTACACGCGCGCCCACTGGGAGGCCGCCGCCGACGCCCTGCTCGCCGCGGTCGAGCCGTACGCCACCGCGGACCGTGCCCTCTACCACCTGCCCGGACCCCGGCCGAGCTGGTCCGGGCGGCTCTCCGACGGCCTGGAGGGGTACGCCCGCACCCTGCTGCTCGCCGCCTTCCGCCGGGACGAACGGGTGCTCGCCCGCTACGCCGACGGGCTCGCCGCCGGTCCCGCGGGCGTCTGGCCCCGCATCGAGGACCGCGGCCAGCCCCTGGTCGAGGCGGCGTCCGTTGCCCTCGCCCTGCGGCTGACCCGCGCACTGCTCTGGGACCGGCTGGACGACGCCGTGCGGCAGCGCACGGCCGACTGGCTCGCGGACGCGCTCACCGCCCGTCCCTGGCCGTGCAACTGGGAGCTCTTCCCCGTGACGGTCGGCGGCTTCCTCGCCTCGGCCGGCCACGAGGTGGAGGCGTCCCGCGCGGCGGTCGAGCGCGGCCTGGAACGGATCGAGCAGTGGTACGTCGGGGACGGCTGGTACACCGACGGCGACGGCCGCAAGTTCGACTACTACAACGGCTGGGCGATGCACCTGTATCCGGTGCTCCACGCCTGGTTGGCGGACGACCGCGAACGGCTGGCCGCGTACGGCACGCGGCTGTCCGGCCACCTCGCCCACTACGCCCGTCTGTTCGGGGCCGACGGCGCCCCGGTGCGGCAGGGCCGCTCCCTGACGTACCGCTTCGCCGCCACCGCCCCGCTCTGGCTCGGCGCCCTGACGGGCCACACCCCGCTGCCGCCGGGCGAGACCCGCCGCCTCGCCTCGGGCGCGCTGAAGTACTTCCTGGAACGCGGCGCGGTCGACTCCCGCGGCCTGCTCACCCTCGGCTGGCACGGCCCCGACGAGAGCGTGCTGCAGGGCTACTCGGGCCCGGCGTCCCCCTACTGGGCGAGCAAGGGTTTCCTCGGCCTGCTCCTCCCCGCCGACCACCCGGTGTGGACGGCTCAGGAAGAGCCCGGCCCGGCCGAGCGTGAGGACGCCGCCACGGGGCTGGCGGCCCCCAACTGGCTGCTCCAGTCGACCCGTTCCGACGGTCTGGTGCGCCTGCACAACCACGGCAGCGAGGACGTCCGTTACGACCCGTACTACACCCGCCTCGCCTACTCGACGGTGACGGCGCCCACGTCCTCGGACGACGACCGCCACGGCACCGGCCACGACAACAGCGTGGTCCTCGGCGGCGATCCGGGGCGGACGGGGATCGTGCCGCTGGGCGTCGGTGACGGCTGGGCGGCCTCCCGCCACACCGCCGCCGGCGGCACCGCGGAGGTCACCAGCCTGGTCGTGGCGCGCGGCGCGGTCGAGGTCCGGGCGCACCTCGTCACGGGGGCGGCCCCCGGAACCCCGGTGCAGGTCACCGGCTGGGCGCCCACGGACGGCGTACGGGCCGAACTCGTCCCCGTCGCGGGGCTGTCGGCGAAGGACGAGCCCACCGGAGCGATCGGCCCCACCGGACCGAGGGGAGCGACGGACCTGGCCGCGCTGACCGGTGCGACCGGTGCGGGCCCCACCCTCTTCGTGGCCCTCGTCCGCCTCACCGGCGAGCCGGACCCCGCCCCGCTGGAACGACTGGTCACCGTGGAGGTGGACGGTGCCGAGGAGGTGCGTCTCCAGTGGTCCGACGGCACCCGGGAGCGGTTCGCGATATCTCCTCGCCCCGTCCGCCTCACCGGGTGAGAATCCGAGCCATGACTTCCACGATCCGCCACACCACGGTCGACACCACCGACGCCTACGCCCTCGCCCGCTTCTGGTCCGGCGTGCTCGGGCTGCCCCTGCACGAGGACGACCAGCCGGGCGACCCGGAGGCGCTCATCGAGGGCGCGGGGCTGCTCTTCGTCACCGTCCCGGAGGGCAAGACCGTCAAGAACCGCGTCCACTTCGACCTCCAGCCGCAGGACCGCACCCGTGACGAGGAGGTCGAGCGGCTGCTCGCCCTCGGCGCGACGATGTCCGAGGACCGCCGCAACGCCGACGGCACCGGGTGGGCGGTACTGGCGGACCCGGAGGGCAACGAGTTCTGCGTGGAGCGCAGCGCCGCGGAGCGGGCGACGGGCTGAGCGGCGGAGGAACGCCGACCGGGGACCGACGGTTCGGCCGGCACCGAACCGTTCCGCCCCCACCCTGGTCCCATGACGCCTTTCGCCGCCCTCCACCACGCGCCCGGGCCCCTCCTGCTCCCCAACGCCTGGGACCACGCCTCCGCCGTGGCCCTGGCCACCGCGGGCTTCCCGGCGGTCGGGACGACGAGCCTCGCCGTGGCGGCCGCCGCGGGACTGCCGGACGGGGCCGCCGCCACCCGGGACGAGACGCTGCGGCTGGCCCTCACGCTCGGCTCGGCGCCCTTCCTGCTCAGCGTCGACGCCGAGGGCGGGTTCAGTGAGGACCCCGACGAAGTGGGTGAGTTCGCACGGCAGTTGGCCGCCGTCGGCGCGGTCGGCGTCAACCTCGAGGACGGACTGGGTCCGGTGGACCGGCACGCCGCGAAGATCGCCGCCGTGAAGCGGGCCGCGCCCGGCCTCTTCGTCAACGCCCGTACGGACACGTACTGGTCGGGCGACGGCAGCGGCACCCGGGTCCGGCTGGACGCCTACCAGGAGGCGGGCGCCGACGGGGTGTTCGTGCCGGGGCTCACCGACCCACGGGAGATCGCGGCCCTCGTCCGGCACCTCGACGTGCCCCTCAACGTGCTCTGTACGCCCGCCGGCCCCGGCCTGCCCCACCTCACCGACCTCGGCGTGCGCCGCGTCAGCCTCGCTCCCTGCTGTACCGGCGGGCGCTCGGCGCGGCCCTGGAGACACTGGACGACGTCCGCGCCGGCCGCACCCCCCGCGGGACGACGCCCAGCTACGCCGAGGTGGACGCCCTGGCCCGGACCCGCGCCCAGGAGGACTGAGCTCCCGGCCCCGCGCCGACCTCCCTTATGTGCCTGCCTCCCTCTGCGTCCCCGCCTCCCGCGGCCAGTGCGTCAGCGCCGCGTGCAGCGCGTCCACCGCCCGGTCCCAGGACAGGCGCACGTCGCGGGGGGCGCCGAAGCCGCCGCCGGCCTCCAGGGCGCAGTAGCCGTGGAAGGTGCTGCGCAGCAGGCGGACGGCGTCGGTGAGGTCCGGTTCGGTGAGGCCGTACGCCCCGAGCAGGCCGTAGGTGACCTCGGCGGTGCGGCGCAGGGCGGGGGAGGACGCGGTGAGCTCCTGGTCGACGCGGATCTGGGTGGCGGCGTAGCGCCCCGGGTGGCGCAGGGCGTACTCCCGGTAGGCGCCGGCGAACGCCACCAGCGCGTCCTTCCCGGTGCGGCCGGCGACGGCTGCGGCGATGCGGTCGATCATCTCGCCGCCGGCCAGGAGGGCGACCCGGGTGCGCAGGTCATGGATGTTCCTGACGTGCGAGTAGAGGCTCGCGTCCTTGACGCCGAAGCGGCGGGCCAGCGCGGACAGGGTGACGTTCTCGAAGCCGGCCTCGTCGGCGAGGTCGGCGGCCGCGGCGACCAGCCGCCCGGTGGACAGCCCGGCTCGGGCCACACCACACCTCCTGGGGTGTCCTGGGAACCAGCCAAGGCTACCCACCGCGCACGACCGAGCCGCCGTGCCCCGGGCCGTCGTCGATCACTTCCTCGTCGTCCGACGTTCATGTTCCGCATCGATCCTCCTCTCGCGGCGCACCGGCACCGCAGCAGGCAGCCGCGTGAGGGCAGCGGCAACCAGGAGGCGTTCATGGGGCACGGACACGGACACCCGCACGGGCACGACCACCCGCACGACCACGGGCCCGCGGCGGGGGCCGCGCTGCCCGCCGCGTTCGACACGTCCGTGCCCGACGAGGCGCTGTCCCCGGAGCAGCAGTCGCGCCGCTCCCTGCTGCGGCGCGCCGGGCTGCTCGGCGCGGGGCTGGCGGCCGGCAGTGTCCTCGGCGAGGTGACGGGGGTGACGGGCGGCGCCTCCGCGTACGCCGCCCCGGCCGCCGGCACGTCCGTCCCCGCCTCCGCCGGCCGCCGCGGCAAGGGCTTCCTCTGGCTGTCCGGCGACCATCACATCCACACCCAGTACAGCAGCGACGGCAAGTACCGCGTCGTCGACCAGGTCCGCCAGGGCGCCCGGAACGGCCTGGACTGGCTGGTCATCACCGACCACGGCAGCGCCGCCCACGCCAGGATCGGGGTGGAGAAGGTCAACCCGGACATCCGGGCGGCCCGCGCCGCGCACGAGGACACGCTCGTCTTCCAGGGCCTGGAGTGGAACATCCCGGCCGCCGAGCACGGCACCGTCTTCGTCCACCCCGGCAGCAACGAGGTCGCGGTCCTCAAGCAGTTCGAGACCGACTACGACGGCAGCGTCAACAACGCCTCCGACGCCACGCCCGCCAACGAGGCGCTGGCCGTTTCCGGTCTGGCCTTCCTCGCCGACCAGGTGAAGCGGCGCAAGGTCAAGGACGCGCTGATGCTCGCCAACCACCCGGCGCGGCGCGGGGTGGACTCCCCGCACGAGATCCGCGGCTGGCGCGACGCGACCGGCGCCGGCCACCAGATCGCCGTCGGCTTCGAGGGCGCCCCGGGCCACCAGGCGTCCGGCCTGCCCGCGCCGCTCGGCCCCGGTCGGGCGCGCGGCATCTACGACAACAGCCCGAGCGCCAACTCCTTCGCCGGCTACCCCCTGGAGAGCTACCGCACCTGGGGCGGCTTCGACTGGATGACGGCCACCGTGGGCGGCCTGTGGGACAGCCTCCTCGCCGAGGGCAAGCCCTGGTGGATCACCGCCAACTCCGACTCCCACCAGGTGTACGCCGACACCGCCGTGCGCGGCCCGGGCGGCGACTTCAACGCCGACGGCCGCTACCCCGACCCGGTCTACGGCGGGCAGATCGACCTCACTCAGGGCGACTTCTGGCCGGGCCAGTACAGCCGCACGCACGTCGGTGCCGACGGCTTCTCCTACGCGGCCGTCATGGACGGCATCCGCGCCGGCCGCGTCTGGGTGGACCACGGACAGCTCATCAGCGGCCTCGACGTGCGGGTCTCCGGCGGCAGCCGCTGGGCCACCCTCGGCGGCGCGCTGCACGTGAAGAAGGGCACCCGGGTCACCCTCACCGTGGACGTGGCCCTGGCCGGCGGCCCCAACTGGGCGGGTTTCACCCCGTCGCTGGCGCGGGTCGACGTCATCCAGGGTGACGTCACCGGTCCCGTCGCCGACCGGGACGCCTTCACCGCGCCGACCGCGCGCGTCGTGCAGTCGTACGAGATCGGCAAGTCGGCCGGCACGGTCCGTCTCACCTACGACCTGGGGCGGGTGGACCGCCCGGTCTACGTCCGGCTGCGCGGCACCGACGGCAACCGGGGCGCGGTCGGCGCGCTGGGCGCGGCCGTCGACCCGGCCGGTCCCGCCATCGACGTCGTCGGGGACGCCGACCCGTGGCGCGACCTGTGGTTCTACGCCAACCCGGTGTGGGTCCTGCCCTCGTGACGGGATTGCAGGCCAACCACAGGTGTCTTCATGGACGTTGGGCACTGTACCCCAGCCAACCTAGCGCGACCTCATGGACCCTAGAAGTACCTGCTCAGAGCCCCTGACAGCCTCTCTGACAGCCTCGTAGCTCCTCCTGGTCCCCTGGGACCCTGAATCTCTCAGAAGGGCTCACAGAGCCTCACAGACAGCAAGAAGCCCCAGGATGAATCCCTGGGGCTCTTTTGTGCTTTCTTGTCTTTCAGTTCCTACGGAACAGCGGGTATGCCTGAGGCTTCCCCTTGGCATCTAGACCTACAGACCACTCAGCGAGTGTCCATCCCTCAGCCTCTACCGCCTCAATCATCTCTGCCCAAGCATCGATGGAGCTAGAAGCGTTTCGCTGAGTGGCTGGCATGTTCAGGAACGGAGTGAAGACCTTACGGCCCTTCTCATAAGCCTTAGCAGCCTCGTCCTTGAGCATGTCACTCTTAGCATCGTTCAGAAATCCCATTGTTAATCCTCCTCATAGTGTTTGTCTTACAGCTTGACCCGCCGTTTTTTGGCGGGTCTTTGTGTTACAGGTAACCAAGCTCCCTGCTCAGTCGCCTAGCTGCTTCCCTGGCTGTCTTGTTAGCAGCCTTCAAGTCTGTGTCCCATCCGTAGTCAAAGAGTGTTCCATCAATCCTTCTGACAGTCCACCACCATTCTCCTTCAAACAGTCCTCTCAGGTCTACAAAAGCGTGTAGCGGTACATCACTCTCCACGGTCGGCCGTCACCGTTTCCGCTAGCTGACTCGTCACGTTCTCAAGACCTCTGATTACTAGGTCTACATCCATCATTCTGTTAATCAAGAGGTATCCAATGGTGACTTCTAGCTCAGACTCAATCACCTCTAGCTGTTCTCTGCTCATCATGCGTAATCACGCTCCTTGAAATTCTCCTTCTGCTTCATGTTGTAGGAGTTCTTCGCTGCTGCGAGAGAATCCCTGTTGGTCATTGGCTTCCTAGAGCCTGTTCCCTCGTACTCAAAGGCCGCCTTGCGCTTGTTGCGGTTCAAGGTGTCTGTCACCTTACGAACTACTCGGCTGTAGCGCTGTCTTGCTGCTACGTCCTTGGAGTCAGGGTCCATCAGGTAAGCCTCTAGATGCTGCTGGTCTGTCTCTGAGAGTCCATCTACCACCCGCGCGATATCTGCGAAGACTGCTAGGTCATCGTCGCCATGCACACTCTTGGCATCCTCGGGAACCATCATGCCTTCTGTGGTTCCGCCTAGGTACTGCTCAATCATGATGCGCACGTTCTCAGGCTGGTAGTCGTACATGTCGGTCTGAACAAAGAAGGCGTTCTTCTCCTTCATGCAGTAGCCCCATGCACGGTTCCTGAGAACAGTCTTTGTGTAGCTCTCTGGCCTCTCCATCATCTCAAAAGCGGCTACTAGCTGCTTCTCCTTCAGAACAAGCTCAATGGCTAGCTCTTGGTAGATGTCTTCAGCCTCTACGCGGTCAAAGGTGCGGTGGAAGGACTCAGCAACTCTCTTAGCGTAGTCAAGCCACTCATTCAATACAAATTCCATCGTTCAATTCTCCTAATGATTAGTCAGGGCATCACGTCCTCTCTAGACTGTCTTGCCCTATATAGCTATCTTCGCACGGAAGCTTTTCTAATGCCAAATTGGAAAGCTCATTTACTGCCGGGCGGTAATAGACATGAGAAACCCCGCCGAAGCGGGGTTAGTCTCACTTGCTGTAAGCCTTGATGAACAGGTCAGCTACTCGGTATCCGAATGCTCCTAGAAGCCCAAGGATGAAGAAGAAGGCTAGGTAGTCAATCACGCTGCAACCTCCTTAGCCTGACGGTTTAGCGTGTTCTGTCGGTTGCTAGCAATCATGCAAGGCTTGCAGGTTGGCTGGTATCCCTTACCGCTACTTCTCTGGTAGTAGTGGTCCCACGTCTTGTAGGTCCCACAACTCTTGCACTTCTTACCGTTCTCGTCTCTGTAGGCGAGAACCCTCAGAGGCTTTAGCTCCTTGCCTAGGTACTGCTGCATGTGGTGACCTTGGCAAAGGTCCTTCTTACCAACAACCTTGTTGCCGCACCCTTCAAAGGCACAGAGAGGCTTTAGGGCTTCTCTGATTGGCACCATGCGAACGGTGTTGCATCTCTGGCATGAAGGAACGAGGTTTTCCGGGCGGTTATCGTTCTTGATGCCGTTAACGTGGTCTACAACTAGCCCGCGCTCATAGTCGTCTTGGAAGCGAATGGCCCAAGAGACTGACTTACCGCACCAGTGGCACTCATGCTCACCAGGACCAATCTTGTCGAAGAGAACGACTCGGTGGTAAGGCGTGATTCCAGAAGGTGTAGCGATTGGGTGAGCAAAACCGACGTACTTGGTGTACCCGTCCACATCTGTGTAGGTGCGACCCTCGTTCTCTGCTCTCCACTCTCGCTGTGCAGCCTCGTACTTCTCAGGGTTGGCCTGCTGCCAAGCCTTGTTCTGCTTATCAACACATACCTTGCAACGGCTTGAAGCCTTACCCTTAGTGGTGTAGTAAGCCTCTCTTGGCTTACCTTCCTGGCAGCCAGGGCAAATCTTGTTTCCATTCTCGTCAATCTTAATCTTTCTCATTTTCAATCTCCATTAGTTATTTAGTCCAAGGGCGTCCTTTCGATAGTATTTCCCTTGTCTGATTCCATCTTACATCGGGTGGAATTATAAAGCCAAATTCAGAAGCGCTACTTCTTCTTCTTAATCTCTAGTGTGTACTCCTGAGCCTTCTTGCTACCGGCCGCAAACCCCACAGACTTGCCGTAATAGTAAGCACCGATAACAAGAAGGGCGACAATCAAGAAACTCATTCAGTCTCCTAGGTCAATAGTGCACGTCTCTACGTCTACTAGAAGACCATCTTCTGTGTAGCCGTACTCAGGCTCTTCCTCAATCTCAAACACTCTTCTCCTCCTTCAGAATCTCTTCCCAGTCAATGTCTAGCTCTACGAAAGTTCCGTAGAAGCGAACCTCAATGCAAGGTGTGCAGACCTTAGGCTTCTTAGAACCCCACGGAAAGTAGCGTCTAGCCTTTGGCCACTCGTTACCACAATCAATGCAAGCAATCTTGTCACTCATGTTCCTTATTCCTTTCTCTCTAGACTTAGGCGGTAGCCAATGAGCCCATGACCTCAAATGCTGCCTGAGCCGCACGCTGAACCTTGTCAGGGTACTTAGCCTCAAACTCCTCAGAGTCGTATAGACGCTGGGCTTCTACAGGGTTGTCAGACTCGGCAATGCGACTAGCAACAAAGTCATCCTCAAATGACCTCTTAGCCCTAGCCTGCTCAAGCATCTGCTTCACAGGGTCAATCTTCTCTACAGCCTTCTTGGTTCTACGAGTCTTCTTAGGTGCTTCTACCTTCTCTTCAGCCACCGGGCCGCTTTCTACAACCTGCTTGGCTGGCTCCTCATCCTCAAACGGGTCAAGGTCTAGCCACTTCTGAGCCTCTTCCTTAGACATCTCTTCAGAGCCCTGTACGGCTTCCTGAGGCTCTGCAACCGGCTGAGGGTCTTCCTGTACGGCAGGAGTCTTCTGAGCCTGTAGAGCGGCAAGCTGAGCCTTCAGAGCTGCAATCTCGTCATCCTTCTTGGTTGCCTTCTTGCGACGCTCCTTCTCAGCATCGTTCTGAGACTGAACTAGCTCATCCTGCTTACCCTTCTCATCCTCGTAAGAGAATCCGGCCGGAATCGTTGGCTTGGTAAGGCTGCTAGTACCAAAGCGGCGGGTTGTCTCAAGCCAGCCCTTCTCAGTCAAAGAAGAGCGGTACTTAGAAACCTGACTCTTGCCAATCCCTGTCATTGCTGCGATTCGGTAGATGCCGCACTTAGAGTCATCCTGATTCTTCCAGTTGTAAGAAGAGCCATAGGCTAGAGCTACTACTCTCTCCTGTGGGGTTAGGTCTGAGACCCATACTGCTGCTTGGAACTCAAATGGTCCCTCTGGTGTTGTGTTCATACTTAGTAAATCTCCATTCGGTTTATGTTATCTCGGTAAACGAGAAGCGCCCCTGAAGATGGAGTCAGCATCTTCAGGGGCGCATAACACAAAACCGTATAGAGTTTTGTAGCTTGTGGTGACCTCCTGTTTAGTGTCTGACTCACACTAACGTCTTGGGTGTTTCTTGCTTACGTTCTTAGCATAGCACGGGCAAGCGTTATATGTCAAATTCATAGACGCTACTCGCCCAGCACCACTAAGAACAGAGTAAACCATCTAGCTTCCCAATGCAAAAAGCCCTAGATGGCTTTCTAGGGCTTTGCAGAAAACGAGTCGGACTGAGAGGCCCAGAAGAAATTCTAGGCTCTTAGAAAATTACCTACGGCCTCTCTCAATGCGCTTGGCACACTTGGCGTGATAGATGTCATCATCTATCACTACGAACTTCTCATCCTTGTTGACTCCCTTACGGCACCTAGAGCACCGTATAGCCCCTCCCATTACTTCCCCTTCTCTTTCACCTTGACTTCAAGCTCATAGTTCTTAGCCTTCTTGACTCCATCATTGAACCCGCGCTTATACGCGTCTTTCTGGCCCCACTTGTAGGCCAGCCACAGGGCAAGGGCTATGACTGCTAGTTCCACTGCCTTCACTCTCTGCTAGAAGGTTCCGAACATGCGACAACCCCCGGACGGCGGGGGAGCCGTTAACAATCCGGGGGTTGCCAGTCAGTGAGTGGTTCTACTTGTAAAGCTCGAACCACACAGTCTTGCCAGGCATAAAGCCTTCTCCCTCAGGATGAAGGAACGTGGTGTGCACGTAGCCCCAAGCGTCTGCAAGCAGGTGAACCAGGATGAGACCCCTACCGCTCTCAGAGTCGGCCTTAGGACGAGAGATGAAGGGAGCCGAGGGAGACCAGTCGTTGACTTCAACCCTCAGCCTGTCCTCATAGAGAAGCCACTTGGTCTCAGTGAGTCCAGTAGGGGAAGGGATGCGAATGGCGTTGGCCAGCAGCTCATCAAAGCAGAGAGCCGCATCTTCTCCGTAGTTGGAGGCGTCATGGCTTGCCAGCCACTTGAGGAGAATCTTCCGAGACAAGGGGACACAGCCAGGCTGCTGAGACCAACCCCAGCACTTGACCTCTGCTACCTCGTCCGGCGGTTCCTCCTCAGTGATGGACAGGACCCATCGGGTCGTATGCTTCATGCGTCTGCGCTCCTAGTCAGCGTGGACTCAGGCCCCAGTACCGGTCGCTCGGTGCTGGGGCCGCTTGCATGTGTGCAGGTGCGAGGCTACCGCCCAGCACCACCCAGCACCACCCACATGGGCTCCCTATGGCTGAAGTGCGCAAACGTGGGTCCTACGTTGCCAGCATGGGTATTGAGTACGAATACATGCGTGTGGCGAACGAGCTGGAGGCCGAAATCAAGGCGGGCCGGCTCGCTCCAGAGGCACGCTTGCCCAATGAAAGAGACCTAGGAGACCAGTACGGCGTCAGTCACGCTACGGCTCGTAGAGCAGTCAAGGAGCTAAGAGAGCGTGGCCTAGTAGTCACCTTGCCCAACAAAGTGTCTTATATTCTGCCCCATAATGGACAGAACGGCCCTTAAATGCTAGACTTAAAGGGTATTCAAGTCGGCGTAGGAAACCAGACGAGAGGACTTACTAGAGGAGAACTCTAACTTAACAAGCTTTAGCCCCGGAAGGCTCATTCCTACGCCCCTTCCGGGGCTTTTCTATATCTAAGGAGTGCGTAGGAACCACAACATGAAGACTTGTATTTTTGAAGGATGCGAAAAGAGGCATTGCGCTAGAGGTTATTGCAACGGACACTACCAGCAGTTGAAGGCTGGCAAGACGCTAAGGCCGCTAGGAGAGCCCGCAGTAAGAGAAGTCAAGGAGTGTACCTTCACAGGCTGCACTAATAAGCATTGGGCCAACGGTCTATGTTCTGGACACGCTAAGCAGAGAGCGGCTGGCAAAGAACTAAAACCTCTCATTGCTCGCTATAGAGACCAAAACGCAAGAGATACGGCCGGTAGAAAAGAGTGCAGCATCTGTACTCAATGGAAGCCTGAGACCGAGTACACAAAGACTAAGCAGACATCAGATGGTCTATCACCATACTGCAAGCGTTGCTACAGGAGTCAGGCTCTCAAGAGGAGTTACAACATCACTCTAGACGAGTATGAAGCCTTGCTAGCACGTCAAGGCGGGAAGTGTGCCATCTGTCCTATCACAGCAGATGAATACCTTGAGGCTACTGGCAACAACTTCTCTGTAGACCATGACCACTCTTGCTGTCCAGACAAGGCTAAGAGTTGTGGCAAATGCGTCAGAGGACTACTGTGCTCAGCCTGTAACTTCACCATTGGTCACGCAAGGGAAGACGTTGACATTCTACTCAACTCAGCTACATACCTTATGGGCTTCAAGAACGTTCTACAGCAGCCTGACTAACTTCAAAGCAAGAGAAGAGCCTCTAGCCATCGGTTAGGGGCTTCTTCTATGTCTAAGCAAGGACTACTGACTACCGGCCCTTCTCCCTATCCTCCGGTCTATCGGGGGACTGTCCTCCGGTACATCAGAGGACTATCCTCCGGCCAGCCGGGGGACGTTCCTCCGGTCAGCCGGGGCCTAATAATGAAGAGTAATAGAGAAGAAGAAACAGTGAAGTAGTAATAGAGAAGATAGAGCCCGCCGCTTCGCGGCGTGCTAGAGAGACAAGGAGAAGTATCTAAGCAAAGGAGAGAAGAGTAGTTCTAGCTAGTCTTCCTTTGTCTTTAGTTACCTAGACTCCTTCCTTTGCTCTTAGTTCTATAGACCCTGCTTCCCTTTGCTTCTACTTAGAAGAAGGCCGCCCGGCGGCCCAAAAGATGTCCACTAGACTTGCTTCATAATAGGTAATGACCGATAATGGATATAGTCAACAGGAGAAGTTGACAGTCCACCTAGAGAACGGAGGACATAACTAACTTAGGAGAATTGAAATGAATAAGAGTAAGATTATGCAGTGGACAGGCTTTGGCCTGGTTTTGATTGTTGCGCTAGCTGTCTCTTGGTACAGCATGGCGACTATGGCAATGGACTTCTTTGGACTACCAAAGTGGTTGGCCTATGGAGTGAGCGTTGCCTTTGATGGGGCGGCTATCTATGTAGCAGTGCTCTCAAGTGAGTACAGCAAGACCGAGGACAGTGGACTTACAGCACGTCTAGCCACTCTTGGCTTTGTAGGAGTCTCAGCTTGGCTGAACTATCAGCACGCTGTGTTGATGGGTCTAGGAGTTGCCGGACAGGTCTTCTTCCTTGCGCCACCAGTAGTGGCAGGAATCCTGTTTGAGCTGTTCCTTCGCTTTGAGAACCGTAAGGAGCTTAGGAAGCGCGGACGAGTAGCACAGGCCATGCCGGTTTACGGTAAGGCTGCTTGGCTGAGGTACCCACTGGACACCTTCAAGGGAATGTCCAGTGTCATCAAGTACCGCCTTGAGAGTGTCACCAGGACAGAAACGGCCGGTGGACAGATGGACACGTCTACTGGACAGGTGGACAAGACAGAGGACGCGTCCCCTAAGCCACTGGACACTAAGCCTGTGTCCATGAAGAAGGTGGACGTACCTAAGAGGACACGTAAGAAGGTGTCCACACCGACTGTCCAAGAGCTAGAGGACACCTTCCCAGAGCTAACGGCAGACATGTCCATTGCCAAGTTGGCTCAGGCTATCTACAAGCAGGGTGTTGAGTCTCGCCCAGAGATTCAGAGAAGGGTCTCAGTCATCAAGGGTCAGGACGTACCTCTTAACACCATCTGCAAGAGCGTCAAGCGTCTAGAACAGTAAGGCCAGGAAGAGCCGCCCAAAAAATTGGGCGGTTTTTTTCATGCGCTTTTTCAGGCCCATCCTTGCTCTAGGGGCTCAAAAAATGGTCGAAAAAATTCTAGGGTCTGCCTGTCACAGAACCCAGCACGTTCACCTTGTTATAAGTAGAAGGAAGGTTCTTCTCCATTCCCCTTCCTTCTTCTCCATAATGGTTAGGGCTGGACGGGTGTTTTCTTACTCTTCTCACCATAGGCGTCCAACACTGTGGTTCGAGTCCACACAGCCCACTACGGCTCTGTAGGTCGTTCTTTCAATTCTCTCTAACCGGGGTTCCTTTTGGAGTCTCGGCTAAGGCGCATAGCTCAGCGGTAGAGCGCTGTCTTTACACGGCAGATGTCGGGGGTTCGATTCCCTCTGTGCCTACTAGATGTGCACCTCCAATCACATCACAGCCGATAGCTGCCTCTATCGGCATTGGCTCCTTATCCCAATTGGTAGAGGACAGCGGCCTAGAACCGTTGTGTTGTCAGTTCGAGTCTGACAGGAGTCACTTACCTTGCACCCTTTTACGGCCGGGTTATGGATGCAAGGAAATACACAAACCGGGAAATAGATAAGGATGATGATGAAGACACATCTAGATGAACTAAGCAACACATACGGAACGACGGCACGAGACCTGTTTGATTCCGCAGAAGCATTGAAGAACGTAGCTGCGGTTCTTCATGGACTACATGCCCTTGAGGATAACCACCTTGAGATTCTTTACTCCGCAGCTAAGGCAGAGCGCAGAAAGCGAACCCTAAATGCGAACGAGCAGCCAGTTACTGTGACTGCTTCTTGAAACTTAGGGAGACCAGCAGGCTCCAAGGTGCAAGCCCTTGGCTCCCACAATGCCTCACAGCAGGTTGACTAACTAAAATATTCAGATGTTGTGGTGACTAAAGCCCTGCCGTGAGGCAGGCCAATTCGGCACTACCTTCCAGGCCCCCTCTTAACTGTGCAAAAACTTTGCGGGTCTATGAGAAGGAGTGCCCTTTTTCTATTTAAGGAGATTTATGACAACGGTAAGTATGGCAATCGAGATTGCCAAGAAGGAAGTTGGCTACAGAGAAGGCTACTCAAACGGCCACTGGAACAACCAAGAGAAGTACGCGGATATGGTGCCTGGTCTTGAGTGGGTAGATGACATGGCCGGTGCCTGGTGTGCTGTCTTTGTGTCTTGGGTCTATCTGAAGGCGGGTTTGCCTAAGGATGCCTATTGCACAACAGCCTCAGTAGCTCAGGCTAGAGACTGGGCTAAGAAGAACGGTCGCTTCAGTCAGTATCCTGCAATTGGTGCTATGGCTCTGTTCGGAACAAGCGGCTCAGAACACACCGGAATCGTCTATGCCTACGATGACACCTACATCTACACAGTAGAAGGCAACACAAATGCTGACGGTAGTGCAGAAGGAAACGGCGTTTACCTAAAGAAGCGTGAGCGTAGGTCTAGCCGAACCTATGGCTACCTCTATCCAAAGTTCCCTGAGGGCATCGTTTCTGCTGACCCTGACTGGAAGAGCCAGGCTCCTAAGCCTGAGACTCCTCAGCCAGCAGACCCTAAGCCAGTCGCACCTAAGTTCCCAGGTGCTAGTCACTTCAAGCTAGGAGTGCGAGACAACTGGGTGACTGTCCTTGGTAAGGCAATGATTAAGGCTGGCATCGCTAAGCATGGTGACGTTGATGGCTACCAGGCTGGTCCCTTGTTCACTGAGTATGACCTAGCCAACGTTCGAGACTTCCAGAGACAGCAGGGATGGTCAGGCAGTGATGCCAACGGCTATCCAGGACCAGAGACATGGAAGCGAATCTTCAAGAAGGCGGGTTATGCCGTGTGAGAGAGACCTTCTACTTCTGCCTTGACTGCCTCGTAGCAAGGTTCTCAGTAGAGGCTAAGGAGACGTGTCCAGTCTGCTCTATGCCTATGACTCCCTCAGGTTGGAGTCAGAGTAGCCCTGAGAAGGGCTCTCACGGCCCCGTGGAGGCTCTAGCAGACTGAGCCGGTACGAGGAGACCCCGGAAACGGCAGAACGGCTCTCAGAGCCTCAGGTCACCAGGGAGAGCGGTACAAAAGTTGCTACAAGATTTGCCGGCCTCCCTGGGCCAGGCGCACGCGTCGTGCAGCAGCTCGGCACCGACCGAGGATGAGCACCAGGAGCAAGGACACCCCAGACATGCAGAGAACCCCTGAGAGCGAGTCTCAGGGGCTTCCTGGGGGAGTTCGGGCGGGGTTGGTCAGACGACCCTCACAGACACGATGGTGAGCTGAATGCCCTTCTCCTGAAGAGCCTTCTCAACCTTCTCCTTGGCCTTAGCTTCAGAAGAAGCCACGGGGTAAACAATCTTCTCGTTAGAGAGAGTGACTGCGTACTTCTTGAGCCTCATTGGCTTCCCCTTTCGCTTAAGAAGGACTCTAACAGAGAGACGGCTCTAGAACAAGATGAAAGGGTCGTGTCACGAAATGGTCGTGTGACCACTCTTTATAAGTAGAGGGGTAACCTCATCTAACTAAGGAGTGGACATGAAGACATGTAGTAGATGCAAGCGAGAGAAGCCGTACGAGGCTTTCGGAGTTGCTAGAAGCAAGAAGGACGGATACAAGAGCCGTTGCAAGCAGTGCGAGAAGGAAGTAAGAGAGCTTCCAGAGAATAAGGCAAAGAAGGCGGCTCAAGACAAGGCTTACAGGGAAGCCAACCCAGATAAGGTCAAGGAGTGCAAGAAGCGTTGGAACGAGTCAGAGCGCAAGAAGGAATATCAGCGTGAGTGGCAGAGAGCCAATGCGGACAGGCGTAAGGCGTATGACACCAAGTACCTAGTAGAAAACCGGGCGGCGGTGCTGGAGAGACAGAGACTTATCCAGCACACAAGAAGGAGCACATACCGAGAAGGAGACATGCCTAACGGTTCATGGTCTGCCTTGCTGAGAGTCTATGAGAAGTGTCTTAAGTGTGGAGCGACAGAAGACCTACAGCTAGACCACGTTCTTCCTTTGGCTAAGGGTGGCAGGCATGAACTAGCTAATGCTCAGGTTCTATGCGGTGACTGTAATAACAGGAAGAACGATAAGTACGTTGACTATAGAGACCCTGCTAAGGGAATCTTGGTAGACACTAAGACGACATGACAAAGCCCCTAGCTCGAAAGCCAGGGGCTCAGTCAGGGGATGAGGGGGAGAAGGTCAGCCGTTAGCGTGAGTCTTCTCATACAGGTCAATGAAGGTCTGAGGGACCCTCCCCTTGTCGTTGATGGGCTTACCGTCCACCTTGATGTCGTTGGCCTGAGCCCAGCGACGGACAGCGGCGGTGTCCACACCAGAGGGGAGCGTCTGAGGCTTGTAGCCACCACGGGAGATGCTGGGAGCCTGCTTCTCACGCGCACCCTTCACGAAGGGAGCCAGAGCCTTCAGGAGCTTGTCACGCGACGCGGGAGACATGTCCACCTCGTAGTGAACGGTCTTCCAGAACGTCTCGGCCTTGAGCTTGGTGGAGCCGTCCTCGTTCTTCTCAGGCTCTCCGTCATCCCCGATGACCTCAACCTCTTCGGTCGCCTCAACCGGCATGGCGAAGGAGTAGGTCTGAACACCCTCGGTGGTCTTACCGTCCACATCGTCCGTGGTGACCACCTTGATGTAGGTGTCAATCTCACCCACACCCGGAACGTTCACCTTGACGGCCTGAACCCCAGGCTCGTCCTTCTGGTCGGCCGATACGGGAAGTGCGCTGGTAGCCATCTTGGCTCCCCCTTCTGACCAGGGCTTGAAGCCCTAGAAGCTGACTGAGTGAGGGGACTCTAGCACACCTAAGACCTAGGGAGTCAACTACCTACTCGTTTTAGGTCTAAAGTCTTGAATATTTAATGTCACAGTCTTGCGTGAGTACGACTTGTTACTAGTAGAAGGACTTAAAACTTAAGGAGGTAGGACCCCATGAAGTCTGAGTATGAACACTTCCTCTGTGACTGTGGCTGGTTCTGCCGAGTCCTTAAGGAAGCTAAGGCCATGGTCTATCACTGTGGCAACGAATGTAAGAAAACGGCCGGTGGTGAGGAGGCAAGCAATGAGTGAAGCAACAGATAAGAAGGCTGCACTAAACGATGTACAGAATGCTTTCTATAGCGACGTGGCTAAATACATCACTGATGTATACGGATGGTTCAAGGCACTGAAGGAAGAAGATGTTCCCGCAGTCCTAGAGGTTATCCACCTTGAATGGCTAGAGAGATTGGAGGAGACAGAGTGAAGTTCGAATACAAGCGCGTTGTAGTTCCGGGCGGGTTCCGAATGACAGAGGAAGCCCTGAATGAACTAGGTGCACAAGGATGGGAGCTAGTTCATGTGGACCCAACTTCAAGAGAATGGTTCTTCAAGAAGCAGGCTCGTACAACACGTACTAAGAAAGCCGAGTGATGGAAGTAAAGAAGTACATCAATGGATACAACGAAAGACTAGACGCTCTCCTTGAGGGAGAGACGGTCTGGCGAATCAACGGCGACAAGGGATTGCGTCCAATCGTTGCCGACTCGAAAGAGGAAGCAATCGAGAAGTACAAGGCAATACCCAAGCGTCCGTATTAAAACGCCCGGCGGTAAGGGAGGGAGCATGAAAGACCCAAGAAGAAACCTAAGAAGCTACAGGAACAAGGTAGCCAGAGAGAAGAACAAGGCAAGCAAGATGAAGGAGCCAACTCTATGTCATCTATGCGGAAAGGCTATCGACCTCACCTTGCCCTACTTTGATGCAATGGCATTCACGCTTGACCATCTAGAAAGTCTCAAGTCAGGTGGACACATTCTCGGTCCGACTCTTCCCGCTCATCGCTCATGCAACAGCAAGAAGGGAGACGGCCTCAAGGCTGACCCTCTTGAAGGAGCTACAAGGAAGTGGCTCTGACCAATAACAGTAGAAGAGGTAACACATGACACTAGCAATCAGGATTGAGTATCCAAATGACAGAGCAATTGATGCATCTGGCGATACTCTCGAAGAGCTTATTGAAGCAGTCAATGTAGCTATCGCAACCCTTTGGGGTAAGCGAAAGTACGGAGACAACGCAGTAACACTTGAAGAGATTGAGCAGTGGCTTAATCAGGCCAAGCAGGCTGAGTGACCCTAGGGGGTAGCCCCCCACCCCCGGCGTCACGGCACACCACGCGGCATTGCGTCAATCCCCCCGTGAGTTAGAACCCCAAGAGGGTGGGGGAGAGGCATTGAATAACAGAAGCAATAGCAATAGGAGCCCGTAGCCAGATTGGCGCGGGCTTTCCTTATGCCCAAAAGACTTAATGAAAGGAGGTCCCTTAGATGGAAGACCTAGTAACAGCGGCTCTTTCAGGAGACAGACGAGCGACGCTCATTGCTCTAAGGGACCGTCTTGCAGAAGAAATCGTAACGGCAGGAGCAAGAGACCTAGCCCCTTTGTCTCGTCAGTTCAGGGACGTAATCCGAGAGCTTGACGAATTGCCGGACAGGGAGGAGGTGAGCGCTCTTGACGACATTGCTAGACGAGAAGCTGAACGACGTACCAAGCGTAGGAAGTCAGACACCAAGACTGAGTCTGATTCCTGAGAGCTTCTACGGCGACACGTGGGAAACGGCGGTAGAGCTAGCAGCCAAGTACAAGCTAGACCTTGATGAGTGGCAACAGAACGTCCTTAAGGGATGGATGGGGGAGCGAGAGAACGAGACTTGGACATGTGCCTTGTGTGGTCTCTCAGTACCGCGTCAGAACGGAAAGGGCGGGGTTCTAGAAGCGCGAGAGCTTTACGGCTTGGTGATGCGCAGAGAAAGAATCCTTCACACCGCTCACGAATTGAAGACGGCTAAAGACCACTTCCGTCGAATGAAGTTCTACTTTGAGAACGATGAGTTCCCAGACCTAAAAAAGATGGTCAAGCGAATCTCTAACGTCAATGGTGAAGAAGCCATCTGGCTAGAGAACGGCGGAGTAATCCGATTCGTAGCCCGCTCTAAGGGCTCCGGTCGTGGTTTCACTGCTGACCTTCTCGTGTGCGATGAGGCACAGGAGATGGACGATGACAGGTATGAAGCACTTCAGTACACCCTAGCTACTTCAAAGAATCCTCAGACGATTCTTACGGGTACCCCACCGGCACCGAACATGAACGGTGAGGTATTTCAGCGCTTCCGTGACTCTGCTTTGCGAGACAAGGTAGACCGCTTGTGCTGGCTCGAATGGTCAGCAGAAAGAAGCGATGACCTAGACAGCTTCTCTACTTGGGCAAAGGCTAATCCGGCGCTTGGATACCGCCTTGACCTTGAGAAGACTCAGAACGAGAGAAGCGGTTCTAGTGATGAAGGTTTCGCACGAGAGCGTCTAGGCATGTGGCAAAGCCTAACGGCTAAGTCAGTCTTTGATATGGAGGCTTGGGAAAAGCTTATATATCGGGTAGACCCTGATGGGCCTTACGCCTTTGCTGTTGATGTCTCACCTATGCGAGACAGGGCAAGTATCGCCATGGCCACTTACTTGGACGGAAAGATTCAGGTTCAGATTGTGGCCAACGATGCCGGTACGGCATGGCTTCCTGACGCTCTGTATGAGCTTCAGAGGAAGTATCATCCTGTCGCTTTGGCCATTGACGTTAACTCTCCTGCTGGCTCTCTAATCCCTCAGCTAAAGGCTAAGAGGGTCCGAATGCTACTGACCGGAGAAAAGGAAGTACGTCACGGCTCAGGAGCCTTCTTCGATGGAGTCAACAATGGCACCATCCTTCACGTAGGTCAGGATGCACTTACAACGGCGGTAGCCAATGCCAAGAAAAGAGCTATTGGTGATGCCTTTGGTTGGGACAAGAAGAACGCTTCTGTAGACCTAACCCCACTCGTTGCAGCTACGGCGGCTGCACATGCTTTGACTCTCCGCAGACCACTACGTGAGAAGAGAGAAGAGGCAGAAGAAAAGCCTAAGAGGCGACAAAGACTAGTCGCCATTCAATAGAAAATTTGAGAGGTGATAAAGATGGCAGTAGCTGTCTACCTCCCAAACCTGACCGTAAGCGAGGATGAGCTAGCACTAGTTGAAGTGATGCTAAAGAGGTTGGCTTACTACATTCCAAGGAATCAGGTAGCGGAGGATTATTACGAAGGCAAGCGAAAGCTGGATAACATCAGCTCTTCCATTCCGCCTCACCTACAGAACCTAAGAACTGTAGTTGGTTGGGCCGGTATCTCAGTAGACGTTCTTGATGAGCGTCTTGACTGGCAAGGATGGATTAGCGAATCCGGCAAGGACTTTGGCCTACGTGACGTTTACACACAGAACAACCTAGCCATGGAGTCAAGCCTAGGTCACCTAGACACCTTGATTTATGGAACGTCATTCGTGACAGTCGGCGCGGGTTATGAAGGAGAACCTTCACCCCTAATCAGTGTCGAGTCACCTATGAGAATGACAGGCATCTGGGATAGCCGACTACGCAGACTGTCAGCGGCTCTAGGTGTCAATGCGATTGATGAGAGCACAAAGCAGGTGTCAGAGGTAACCCTTTACATGCCTTACGCGAACATCACGCTAGGCAAGGTTGCTGGAATCTGGCAGGTTCTAGACAGGGATGACCACAACCTAGGACGAGTCATGGTTGTTCAGATGACCAACCGTTCAAGGGCTTCTAGAGAAGGGGGACGCTCTGAGATTACTAGGGGCATTCGTTCTCTTGTAGACCAGGGAGTAAGAACGCTTCTTGGTATGGAGATTAACCGGGAGTTCTACTCCATCCCTCAGAAGTACATCCTTGGTGCCGACATGTCTATGTTCATGGACGATGACGGAAACATGCGTCCGGCATGGCAGACCATTCAGGGTCAGGTAGTAGCCATTGAAGACCCGATTGATGAAGACACAGACAGGCCAGACCAGACGAGAAGGCCGGAGATTGGTCAGTTCAATGCTGCCTCTCCTGCACCTTATGCAGAACAGCTAAAGGTTCTCTCTCAGATGGTTGCTGCTGAGGCGGCTCTACCTTCTGGATACTTTGGCTTTGTCACTGAGAACCCTTCTTCTGCTGACGCTATCCGTCAGGAAGAGGCAAGGCTTATCAAGAGGGCCGAGCGTAAGCAGCTCTCCTTTGGTCATTCATGGATGGAAGTAGGAAGGCTCTCCGTACTTGTGAGAGAGGGCAGTGACGCTGACCTCAGTGAGTTCAACAGCGTCTCTGTGAAGTGGCGCGACGCGGCCACCCCTACCCGTTCTGCGGCTGCTGATGAGGCTTCCAAGCTCATCGCTGCTGGCGTGCTACCGGCTGACTCCTCAGTGACATGGGACCGACTTGGCTTCAGTCCCCAGGAGCAGGAGCGGCTAGCCAGTGACCTACGTCGGGCACGTGGAGCTGCTTCCCTCCAGGAGGCCATTCGTGCGGCTGTCACAGCCCCCAGCACCACAGACCCAGCGGTAGAGGCTCCTGGTGACACCCGAGCCGGCTCAGAGGAGGCGGCTGCCTGATGGCTACGGCGACGGCTGTACGGGACTACAAGGAAGCACAGGGAGGCATCAGCCGCCTTGCTGAGAGAGAGCTACGGCTCTTCTTCCTGAGCCTCGACCTTACGAACATCGTCGCTACAACCAATGCCCTTCAAATCTTCATGCCAGAACTAGTGACTGAGTACGGAGAGATGGGGGCGGCTGTAGCGATTGACTTCTATGACGAACTACGAGAAGCAAGCAATGCAGCCAAGCCGTTCAAGGCACTCATGGGAGAAATCCCAGAACAAAAGGCTGTGCAGGCTTCTGTTAGATGGGCTGTTGGTCCGCTCTTCCAAACGGAGTCAAACCCAGCACAGGCCCTGAGCAATCTGACTGAAGTGAACGACAGGTTCGTTAAGCAGACTGCTAGAAACACCATCTTCCACAGTGCACAGAAGGACCCTTCAAAGGCTAGCTATGCAAGGGTTCCCTCTGGTGCCAAGACTTGTAAGTTTTGCCTCATGCTTGCTTCAAGAGGGGCGGTATACGCCAACTCGAAGAAGGCGGGAGAGAACAACAAGTATCACGGCCACTGTGATTGCCAGGTCATTCCCATGTGGGATGGAGACGAATACCCAGAAGGCTACGACCCTGAGAGCCTTTATGACCAATACATCGCTTTGGAAGTAGCGAAGCAGGGTCACTAAGACAACCTACTGAGGGAGACACCGCACGGAGTCAACCTAATACATAGCCGAAACGGCGGAAGGGAAAAGGAATGTCTGACAACGCTGAGACGATTGAGGCTCTAGGAGAGCTAGTCAATCCACAGGAAAACAACGAGGAAGAGTCAAAGAAGGAAGTTGCTGAGCCTGAGGCACCTAAGGAAACTCCTGCACAGGAGGAAGAGGCCGACGACGACACAAAGCCTGACACTGACTGGAAGGCAGCATCCCGTAAGTGGGAAGACAGAGCCAAGGCAAATAAGGCTGCTGCTGATGAACTACCTAAGGTGACTGCAAAGCTTGAGGCAGCCACTAAGGAACTAGCCGAACAGAAGAAGGCTACTCAAGATGCTCAAGCAGAACTGATGCGCTTCCGGGTTGCCGCTAAGTATGCAATCACTGAGGAGCACATGAACCTATTTCTGACAGGTTCAGACGAAGAGACTTTGGAGAAGCAGGCGGCGGCTCTTAGCGAGCGTACCCCTAAGACTCCAAGACCAGACCGAGCACAGGGCAACCGTAACGGTTCTGGTGCTACATCCAATGCTGACGCTTTTGCTGCGGCATTGGGACTCTGACGCGTAGAGCGTCAAGACAAACACATAAAGCCAGACAAGACGTAGGGCTATCGGCATTCGGCCGGTGGCCCTTTTTCTATGCCCTGGCACAAACCATCTACGAAAGGAGGCATTTATTTAAATGCCTAACATTGCCCGTAACACTTCAGGGGTATCTCTACCTCTTAGTGTTTCCGATGAAATCTGGGGTAACACCCAGGAGGCTAGCGCTGTCATGCGTCTAGCTCGAAAGATTAACCTTCCTGGTTCTGGCGTAACCGTCCCTATGGTGACTGGTGACGCTCAGGCTGATTGGGTTGCAGAGACAAACGAGAAGCCAGTTTCAGACGCTACCGTTAGCAATAAGAGCATCACGCCTTACAAGCTAGCTGTAATCGAGACCTTCTCTAATGAGTTCAAGCGTGACATCCCTGGTCTTTACGAGGAGCTAGCACGTCGTCTACCTAACGCTCTTGCTCTTAAGTTTGACCAGACTGTATTCCACGCTACTACGGCTCCAGGTTCTAACTTTGACCTGCTTAAGAACGCTCCTGCCCTAACGGTAGACGGTACCGGTACCTACGCTGACCTTGTAGCTATCGACGCTGCTATTGCTAACGCTGGTGGAGTTCTTGACGGATGGGTCTTCTCTCCTAAGGGAAAGGCGGTTCTTCTTAACGCTTCTGACTCAACCAACCGTCCACTATTCCTAAGCAACCTACAGGCTGAGGGTGGAATCAATCAGGTTCTAGGTTCTCCGCTTGTAGTTGCTCGCTCTGCTTACAAGGCAGATGCGGCCGGTGACGATGGTGAGGTTATTGGTTTCGCTGGTGACTGGACTTCAGCCGTATACGGAACTGTAAACGGTATTGAGGTTTCTATGTCTGACCAGGCAACCGTAAACAAGGCTGGTACTCAGCTCAACCTATGGCAGCGAAACATGTTCGCTCTTCGTGTTGAGGTTGAGATTGGTTTTGCCGTTAAGAACATCAACCACTTTGTGAAGATTACTTCTGGCGTCAACACTGTTGCCTAATCGCTTGATTGGCAGTTGAAGGGGCGGCTTCTCGTGAGTCGCCCCTTTCCCATTACAGAAAGAAGGAGGTAAGTCAATGACTTACGCAACATATGAGGACGTTGTAAAGCGATGGACCGGAGAGGTTGAGCTAACGGCTCCTCAGGAACAGATTGAAACCCTTCTAGATGACGCTGAAGACACCATTCTCATTGAGTTCCCCAACCTTCACGACAGAGTGGATAGCGGAGAGCTTAGAGAAGCAACGGTAATCAGAGTTGAAGCCCGAATGGTCACAAGGCACCTGCGTAACCCTGAGGGTGTTAGAAGCGCTCAGCTAGGAGCCGGACCATACCAGCAGACAACGACTTACGGAGGAGACGAGCCAGGAGCCCTATACCTCACGGATGACGACAGGCGAGAGCTTAGAGGGTCTATCCGAGCAAGAGGAAAGGTCTTCATGGTGGATACGACTCCGCCTTGCACCCGCTCCTATGACGGGTGGTGGTTTTGATGACTCTCAAGGCTAAGTGGTCCATTGGCATCAAGCGCTACCAGACAGGGGCCGAGGATGCCCACGGAAACCCGGTAGAGAGCTGGGGGCCAACAGAGCTAGTGGACGTATATGCAATCGCTCCTACGTCCTCTACAGAGCCTTCAGTGCCCGGTAGAGAGGCTGTCATTGATGGTCTCGCCGTTCTGTCTCCAAAGGACTACGGCATTACTGCTCAAGACCGGGCGGTTATCGGAGACGACGAATACACCATTGAAGGAAGCCTAGCCAACTGGAATCTAGGACCATTTGAGTTCAAGCCAGGCTTTCAGTTCATCTTGAAGAAGGTGAATGGCTAATGGCTCAGCAGATTACATGGAACATGGGAGGCTTCAAGAAGATTCGTAAGTCTCCAGAGATGCAAGCAGTTCTTCAGAAGGTCATTGACGACATGCTGAATGAGCTAGGTGAAGGCTATGAGGGAGACGTTGAAGACGGTCGCACTCGTGCCCGTGGTGGAGTCGTAACGGCTTCCATTGAGGCCAAGCGAGAGAACGCAAGAGACAACACACTACTAAGGGCTTTGGCTAATGCGAGGAGGGGTGGCTAATGGCAACAGAAGTTATTGCCTTTCCTGACGCTGAGGCTTTGGTTATCAGCTACCTGAAGCCAAAGATGGGCGGAGTAACGGTAACGACAAAGGTTCCCAATCCACGTCCGGCTAATGGAAAGCTCATCAAGGTAACGAGACTGGGCGGTAGTCAGCTTAGGCTAAATGCCGACTCTCCTCTGCTTGCCTTTGAGTGTTGGGGCTCAACCACTGTAGAAGCTTCTGAGCTATGCAGGCTGGCTAGAGCCTATGTAACAGCTATGGCAGGCGAGAAGGTGAATGGGACTTGGGTCTACAAGGTTAGAGAAGTAGGAGGTCCCGCTTTCTTCCCTGACCCTGATTCAGACTCTCCCCGCTATCAGTTCTCTGTAGCAATCGACATGAAGGGAGTTGCCCTATGAGGCTAGTGAACCCAAACGTTCCTGGCTGGGAGGTTGACCTTCCAGACAAGGAAAAGGGACTTATTAAGGACCATCTTGACGCCGGATGGCAAGAGATGTCCGTAAAGCGTAGGTCTACCAAGAAGGTAGAGAGCGCTTCTAAGGCTCAGGTAACTGAGACAAACGAATCATCCCCAGACACAACGGCTGAGGGAGAATAAATTTAAGGATGGTATAAAAGATGGCAAATAACTCTGCCAACGTACTTGCAGGAAAGCCGCTAGCGACGGGTGGTGTTCTAGTAGCTCCAACCGGTACTGCTGCACCAGTAGACGCTATGACTGCTCTAAACGCATCATTCAAGGCTCTTGGTTATGTCGGTGAGGATGGTCTTACCGAGTCAGCAGAGCGCTCAACCGACAAGATTAAGGCTTGGGGTGGAGACGTAGTTAAGGTTGTTCAGACTGACTATGCAGTGACTTACAGCTTCACGCTGATTGAGACTCTTAACTCTGACGTACTAAAGGCTGTTCATGGTGCAGGCAACGTTACGACTACTGCTGCTACTTCAACCAAGGGAACCCTTCACGCCGTAAAGCTGAATGGTGACACCCTTCCAAGACAGTCATTCGTCTTTGAGGTTAAGGATGGTGACGCTCGTATCCGTATCTACGTTCCTCAGGGACAGATTACAGAGGTTGGAGAGGTTACCTACTCTGACGAAGATGTCATTGGTTACGAGGTAACTGTAGAGGCATTCCGTGACGCAACTGCTGGTGCTAATGCAATCAAGTACATTGATGATGGTGTCTTCTCTAGCTGAGTCTAGGGATACAACAACTGAGTAAGACAGCCCCTCTCTACTACCAATGCGGCCCGGTAGAGAGGGGCTTACTAATGGGCCGACTAATAACAAGAACAGGACTAAGAACATGGAAAACAAGACTTACACCTTTGAGCACAATGGCGAGACCATTGCATTTGAGCGCGACTTCTCAGGGCTTCGCTCTCCTAAGTGGCTACGTGAGAATCGTCGTCGTGATGAGCTAGACCTTCTATTCACTCTCATTGAGGAGTTCGGCGGAGAAGACGTAGTAGCCGCAGTTGATGACATGGATGACACCCAGTTTGCTGACTTCTCAGAGAAGCTTGGCAAGGAGATGTCTAAGGCTATGAAGGAATTTGGCGCTAGGGCTAACGCCGCTAAGTGACCTAGAGAGGAGAAGCCGTGAGACTGAAAGATGAAGCGGCTTCCCTTCTTACCAACGACTTCCTAAGGTCCCGCCCTAATGAGTGGGACCTTTTTGAGGAACTGCTGACTAAGCAGTCACTCAAGGAGCTAGACCAGATGACGCCTGAAGATTTTGGCCGGGCTATCAGATGGATTGATGAGGAAGTCAAGAGAATCAAGGGAGCTAGCTTTCACGAAATCATGATGCTCCTTGACCTCATTGATGAACATGAGGAAGCAATAGCTTATGACTGCCTCGCTCTTGGGCTAAGACTCCGAAACGTTGGAACAGAAGACTTTACGTGGGGTGACTTGCTGGCGATTGTGCGGCAAGCACCCCGCTCTTCTGCGTTGTTCAGGTCTATGAGTCCGGATGAAGCGATGTGGGGTCATACAGAACAGCTACTAGCTCTTATTGCTGACTTCATCAGTGTCGGTAACTGGCAGAGAAGTCAAGGAAAGAAGAAGGACTATCCAAAGCCTATCCCAAGACCGGGAGTTGAACAGGACAAGAAGTTCGGTACAGAAGCAATGTCTCTAGAAGACGCGGCCTCATGGCTTGGATGGGAGAAGAAATAGAAATTTAAGGAGGTCAATATGGCCAACATTGAGCTTGGTGCTGCGTATATCTCAGTGCTACCAAGCACTAATCAACTAACTGCCGGTATTAGGTCAGCGCTTAACCAAGCACAGCAAGACGCTCGTCAGGCTGGTCAGGCAATGGGTCAGCATCTAGCTAGCGGTATTAACTCTGGTCTAGGGCATGTAAGCCAGACCATTCACACTCAGATGCAGTCTGGTGCTCAGACTGCCGGTAATCAGGGACAGCAGGCAGGTAATAACTTCACTACTCAATTCTCTAGTGGTCTTAGGGGAGTGGGTCAGAGGTTCAGAAGTGTCTTCAACGGTGGTGTTCAGCAGGCTCAGGGAGCCGGTAGCGATGCCGGACAAAGATTCCATGCAGCCTTCTCAAGGGGTCTAGACAGAACCAGAGAAGCCATGGGTACCGCCATGAAGGCTGGTGCTGTAGCGGCTGGAGCTGCTGTCTCTGCCGGTCTTCTAGAGGGAGCTAGCCAGGAAGCCTCAGCCGACAAGCTAGCGGCTCAGCTTGGACTCACCTCAGGAGAACAGAAGAAGTTTGGAAACATTGCCGGACAGCTCTATAAGCAGGGCTTTGGTGAGTCTGTAGAAGACAATCAGCTAACGGTTCAGGCCGTTCTAGCCGGTATCCCTGAGATGCGTAATGCATCAAAGGCGGCTGTAACTGACGTGGCCAACAAGGTAGCGACTATCTCTAGTCTTACCGAGGAAGAGGCTACGAGCGTTACCAACTCAGCTAAGCAGCTTGTAACGTCTGGTTTGGCCGGTAGTTACAAGGAAGCCCTTGACGTCATCATGAAGGGTAATCAGCTAGGCCTTAACTCAAGTCAGGATTTGCTAGACACCTTCAATGAGTATTCACCATACCTAGGAAAGCTAGGTCTAGACGCTAAGACCTCTCTTGGAATCATGAAGCAGGGTCTTGCTGGTGGAGCTAGGAACCTTGACGTTATCGGTGATGCTTGGAAGGAATTCGGTATTAGAGCTATTGACGGCTCTGCTACCTCTGTTCAGGCTTATAAGGACCTAGGTCTTAACGCTGACAAGATGGCTCAGGCCATTGCTAAGGGTGGTCCATCAGCCGCTAAGGCAACATCCACCATCCTTGAGAAGATTAAGGCTATCAAGGACCCTGTAAAGCAGAACAACGTAGCTGTTGGTCTCTTCGGTACGCTATGGGAAGACAACAGCAAGGCAATCCTCAACACTGACTTTTCTAAGGCTGCTGCTGAGGTTGGCAAGGTTTCTGGGGCGGTAGACAAGGCTGGTAAGACTGCCTACGACAATGCTCAAGGCAACTTCCAGACGTTCTACAGGACGCTCAAGCAGAACTTTGTCGAGTACATTGGTAACAACGTCTTGCCTGTCATTACACAGCTAGGCGGGTTTATCAAGGAGAACGCCGGATTCTTCAAGATTCTTGGCGCTTCCCTGGCTGGTGTCATTGCTGCTGCTTACGCATATCGCGGGGCTGTCTGGGCTGTGAAGGTAGCTCAAGACGCTCTAGCCCTAGCAAAGTTCATCACGAACATCAACCTTGTAGCAGTTGGTCAGAAGATTGCTGCTGCGGCTACAAGAGGTTGGGCTGTCGCTCAGAGGCTTCTTAACACAGCCTTCTTGACCTCACCTCTAGGTCTGGTCATTGCAGGTCTCACCTTGCTTGTAGGAGGACTCATCCTTGCCTACAAGAACAGCGAGACCTTTAGGAACATCGTCAATCAAGTATGGGCAACGGTAAGAACTGCCATCGTCGGTGCTTGGACGAACTACATTCAGCCTGCCTTGATGGCTTTCTGGGGGTTCATCAAGAACACTCTATGGCCAGTCATTCAGCAGCTCTGGACTAACGTAGTAAAGCCTGTCTTCTCAGCAATCGGCACGGCTATTGCTATCTGGTGGACTGGAGTCAAGCTGGTCTTCTCAGCTTGGAAGTTCATGATTGTCAACGTTCTATGGCCTGTCCTACAGGGTCTATGGAAGGTAGTAAGTGCAGTCTTCGCGGGTGTTTGGGCAGCTATCAAGCTCTATTGGGGCTTCGTAAAGGCAGTCTTTAACGCGTGGAAGTGGGCAATCACCAACCTTCTTTGGAACCCTCTCAAGGCATTCTGGGGGTTCGTAAAGACTGCTTGGGGCGGCATCAGAAACACTGTTACTGGTGTCTGGACTAACGGCATCAAGCCTATCTTCAATGCTCTAAAGAACTACATCAGCAACACGGTAGCTCCTGCATTCAAGAGAGGCATTGACAGGATTGGCTCTATTTGGAACAGCCTCAAGGCTATGGCAGCCAAGCCAATCAACTTCCTGATTGAGTGGGTCTACAACAAGGGAATCCGAAAGATGATTAACCTCATCCCAGGAGTCAAGGGCCTTGCTGCTGCCTCTCCAATCAAGTTTGCTCGTGGTGGTGCCGTAAGCGGTGGCATCAGAGGCAAGGACTCAGTAAGCGCAATGTTGATGCCTGGTGAGCACGTCTGGACAACCAAGGAAGTTAACGCTCTTGGTGGTCAGAAGGCCATGTATCAGCTACGTGAGTCTGTAAGGAAGGGTCGTCTGTCTCTAGGTGAAACCCAGCACTACGCAAAGGGTGGAGCCGTTAAGAACCCTGACGAGCGTGTCTATTGGGATGGAGAGCCAATCAGCCGCATCACAGCGGCTCAGCTATCTCTCGCCCAGCAGCTCTCAGGTAGCCGCATCCGAGTCATGCAGGGCTCATGGCAGCCTCGTACGTCCTACTCAGGTACGTCTCACGCTGGTCCTGGTGTCGTTGACACGGCTCCTGGTTCCTTCCAGCAGCAGTACTACCTACGACGTGTCGGCTTCGCTGCTTGGGCCAGAAACATCGCTGGTGCCCATCGGGCCGGCTCAGGGGCTCACGTGCACTCAGTCTCCCGACTCGACCCAGGAGCCAGGGGACAGGGACAGCTAGCAGCCTTCAACAGCGGTGGAGATGGTCTAGGAGGCCGTGACTACGGTCCCCGTCCACCACTCCTACCGGGTCTGCTGGACCGACTTGCTGAGTTCGGAAATCTCTCTGTCTACGGCGGTAAGGGTGGAGACAACAGCTCTTGGCTAAGCCTCTTCGGGAAGCTCAAGGGAGTCGTCTCAAGCATCCGTAAGTGGTCATCAGGCTTTAACAAGTTCGGTGACTGGGGTGACATCGGTCTTGACGCTGCCAAGTCAATTGGTAACAGCGTAGTCCAGTGGATTAACGACAAGATTCCTAACCGCTTCTTGCCTGACAACCCTATCCCTAGCATCTTTGACACTGGGGGCGTACTAGAGCCGGGAATGCTCGCTTACAACGCTTCTAGAAAGCCTGAGGCGGTATTCAACCACTCTCAGTTCAAGTCATTTGCTGAGAGCGCTGGTAGTTCTCAGTCAATGCCAAGCAGCTTTGAGATGCAGATTACTAACTGGGACAAGGGAACCGGTTACATTCGCGCGGTGGCAAGAGATGAAGTCTCAGCTAACGAGCAATTCAATACATACAGAAGGAGGATGGGCTAAGTGAGTTCTACGCCTGTCAAGGTAACAAACGGTATCGATACATGGGTAAGACAGAATAGACCAAGCGACAATCTAGCTAGTACGACTCAGTTGGAGTTTTCCAACCTGACTGGCAAGGTTCGCTATGCCTATCTGACCTTTGCTCAACCCTTTCCAAAGGGAGTAACCATTCTTAGCGCTAAGCTTCGCTTGACGACACGTTATGCGGAGTCAACCTCTAGGACAGTCACTCTCAAGAAGATTACACAGGGTTGGATGTCAACCAAGGTGACTTGGAACAACAAGCCTGCTGTGACAAACACAGACGCTAAAACCCTAACCAAGAGCACGTCCCCTCAGTACACAGTCTGGGAGTTTGACGTTACGTCTCACATGCAGGCTGTTGCTGATGGGGCTCTTTGGTTCGGATGGCGAATCGAGACGAGTAACGCTAGCTCTTTTGCTCAGTTCTACTCAGCCAATGCCTCTGTGTCTGGCCGCTCTGTAAAGCCAACCCTTGAGGTTGTCTATATCGAGAAGCCAAGTAAGCCAACTCAGTTGGCTCCTGCTGGAGGACGAGTTACAGCACTGGCTAAGCCTGTGTTGCGATTCGACTTCACAGACGCTCAGGGTTCTACAACTATGCAGGGCTTTCAGGTGCAGATGAACGCTACTAACAGCTTCACCTCACCTTCCTTTGATACAGGAACAGTCCTTGCCTCTGTCCCTCAGCTAGACCTCAATGACACTGCCTTTGCTGGTCTCTCTGATGGACAGACAATCTATTGGCGGGTAAGGGTTCAGGATGACTCCGGTCTTTGGTCTGCTTGGTCTGACGCTACGTCTTTCACAAGACGAGTCAAGCCAACTCTGACCATCCTTAACCCGCCTGCCAATGTGATTGATGAGCCAACACCACCAATCATTTGGTCTCTGACTGGTGGTACTCAGACGGCATGGCAAGTCATCGTCAAGAATGACAATGGCGACTGGCTACACACATCAGGAAAGACCACAAGCACTGACACTGACTACACAATTCCGGCCGGGGTCATTAAGTACAACAACGTCAACTATGGCCTAGAGGTAAGGGTATGGGACACGTACAACCGTGAGAGCACTCCTGGTGACACTGCTTGGATTGCTGCGGCTAAGACAGTCTCTTACGCCTATGACGCCACTACAGACCCGGTTACAAGCCTTACAGCGACTCTCCAGTATCCAAAGCCTGTCGTCACCTTGACATGGCAGAGGTCACTAGCTCCCGACTCCTTTGTGGTCAGACGTGATGGGGAAATCATCAAGGCTTACCTAGAGCCTGTAGATGCTCTTGTATCCGGCACAACGTATGAGTACGTGGATTACGACGCTTCTCCTGGCAGGACACACACCTACTCAGTTGATGCGGTAGTCAATGGCAAGACTTCATCAGGTAGCCCAACAGTAACCATCACACCTAAGACCGTTGGTATCTGGCTAATGGACCCTGATGAGGACATCTACGTTCAGATTCTTGACGCTGATGAAGGCACTTGGAACATGGGTGAAGAGGCTGGCATCTTCTCACCTCTAGGCGGCACAAAGTCTGTACGAGTAACACAAGCACTAAGAGGCTATGAGGGTTCTCTGTCCGGAAGGATTGCAGAAACCCCAGACAGCCTAGGAACTATTCAAGAACAGGAGGAAGACATTTGGAAGTTGAAGTCTCGCCCCGGCAAGACCTACACACTTGCTCTGTCTGACATTTCTATGAAGGTAGTAATTGGAAACGTGGTAGTAGCCCCTCTACCAACGCGAGAGACCATTAAGAAGGTCTCATTTGAATTCTGGGCACAAGAAGTGCCTTTCCAGGCGGAAATGTGATTCCTCTTGGACTCACGGCGACTCAGCAAGGGTGGCTACACACCACCCTTGCTGGTTCCCACTCAGTTCACGTCACTGTTCAGCTATTGACTCTCTCAGGGGCGAGAGTGGCAGACCTTTCAAACAGGCTGCTAGAAGGTCAAGTAAACGTTGATTACACAGCAGACGTGACAAGGAACTGCACCATTCAGCTTCTTGACCCTGATAGAACCCTTTCTTTTGAGTCTGACTCAGCGGATGAGGGAGCTATCTATATGGACCGAATGATTAGGGTTGTCTACTCAGTCAAGGTCCCTCAGATGAACGCTTGGGTTGATATCCCTGTCTTTTGCGGGCCGGTAGTCAGTATGGACAGAAGTGACTCAGTAATCAGCCTAGAAGCACAGGGTAAGGAAAACCTAGCCAAGGGAGCCGCATGGAGGACGTTCACTCGTAAGAAGAACACCAACAAGGGAAATGTCATCAAGGACATCCTTGCTGACCTAACAGGAGAGAACAAGTTTGACTTCCCTGAGGTAGCCAACAAACTGTCTGCTGACTACTCACTTGGTAGAGAGTCAATCCCTTGGGATGCGGCTAAGAGTCTCGCTAGCGGCATGTCTCGTCAGTTGTTCTATGACGGTAGAGGCTATTGCAAGATGCGTAGCCTTCCAGGAACACCGGTTTTCACGTTCAAGTCTGAGGATGGAGGAACAGTCCTCTCAACCCCTCAGATTAGCTATGACAGCACTGAGATGAAGAACGCCGTTCTAGTCAAGGGTGGAGTGCCTAAGGGTGCCAAGACTGCTGTGAGCGTCTTTGTAGCCGCTGACAAGATGCATCCCCTAAGCCCTGCACGGCTTGGTAGAAACGGTGTCCCTCGTTACCTCCTAGAGGTCATTGAGGACGACTCCATTCGTTCTAACGCTGAGGCTGAGCAGAAGGCTGGCACGGTTCTAAACGACAGGCTTCTACAGACAGTAGATGTCAAGTTTGATGCAATGCCTATCCCTCACCTTGAGCCGGGTGACCTAGTGCGTATCCAGACTGATGAGTACGCAACAACATTCAGGCTTTATCAGTTCAGCATCCCTCTAGTAGTAGGAGACACTCCAATGAGTGTTGGCTATAACAAGCGGCTTTCTGTCCGTGGGAATGTCTGGAGATGGACACCAAAGAAGAAGAAATAACTAAGGAGCAACAACAGGAACTATGATTGAAGAAGGATACGTGCATGACGTTAGGCTGGTGAATCTAGGCTCTTACCTAGATGGAGACCACCTAACAGGCGCGACAACTCTAAAGATTATGGATGCCGCTGACTTCAACGAAGAGGGCGGCTCTTTCATTATGGATGGTCAGACTTACGCTTACGTGAGTGCTGACATGGAGGCAGACACTCTCTCCCTTGCCTCACCTCTAGCGGCTGACTTTGATGATGCCGTTCCTCTCTACATCTCTCCTCTGACATACGAGAAGCAAGCTGTAGTGGTCCTTGATGGGTTCGATGAGTCTATTACCGCCATCGTCCCTCACAGCCTCTACGACAGGCTTCCTGAAGGCATCAGGGAAGAGGCTGATAGAGAGTCTGTGACCATTGAGCTTGAGAACAGCACTTGGATGGTCAAGAACGTATACGGCAAGGAGCCTGTGATTGATGGGCAATACCTTGAGAACGTAGTTGCTGATGACATTCTAGATGGCATCGTCACTACGCTTAAGTTGGCTGATGACGCTGTAACTACGGCAAAGCTAGCGGCTCAGGCTGTTGGTACTAGTGAGCTTGCTCTAGGCGCTGTCAATGCGGCTCAGCTTGCCGACGATGCTGTTACTAATGCCAAGATTGCGGCTGATGCCGTTGGAGCCACTGAGCTTCTTAACGGTGCGGTCAATGCTGCAAAGATTGCTGCTGATGCAGTCACTAACGCTGCTATTGCTGATGGAGCTGTAGACCCTAACAACCTCACTCCTTCACTCAACACCACTGTTATGCAGCGTTGGACGGATGACTTTGACTCCTCTGACGCTTGGACCATTACAACCGGCACAGGTGCAACGTGGAGCATCGTCAACACCGGCTCAGCTCAAGTAGGTGGAAACGTGGGTCAGGCAAAGGGCTATGTGACTGCTCTAGGCAAGAACCTGATTGCCTATGACCCCAACACCATCTATCGCGTCTCAGTGCGCGTAAGAGCCACTGTGCAGCCTTCTGGAGGCCCAGACAACATCTACCTAGGTGTCATTGGTTATGCAGGCGACAAGACCACTTACGTTAACCGTGATGGTGCGAACCTCATGACTTCTATGTATTACCCAGCGGCTCTCTTGCAGCCTCTTGGTACTGCTGATGGTTGGGTGACCTATACGGGTTACCTCAAGGGACGTACTAACCCTGCTCCTGGTGGTCCTGCTAACGACATTCAGAACCCATTCGCGGTTCACAACAACGTTCGTTACATCGCTCCTTGGCTGTTGTTCAACTACACGGCAAGAGACAACACAGCCATCATGCAGGTTGACTCAGTAACCATTGAGGCTCTTAGGACTGGCGTAGTCACTGCCAATGAGCTAGCGGCTAACTCAGTCACAGCAGGAAACATTGTTGCCGGGGCTGTTGGTGCTACTCAGCTAGCGGCCAACGCGGTTACGGCCGGAAAGATTGCTGCGGGAACGATTACGTCTACAGAGCTAGCCTCTAACTCTGTGACTGCTGGAAAGATTCTGGCTGGCTCAATTGGAGCTAATGAGTTGGCTGCCAATGCGGTAACGGCTGGCAAGATTGCGGCCGGTGCTATTCAAGCGGGTAACATCGCTGCTGGTGCTATTCAGACTGGTGACATTGCAGCTAACGCAATCACTACAGCTAAGTTGGCGGCTCTATCAGTAACGTCTAATGAGCTAGCGGCTAACGCTGTAACGGCTTCAAAGATTCTCGCTGGAGAAGTCACGGCGTCAAAGCTGGACGTTAACGCTTTGATTGGTAAGACAGCTCAGTCAGCTAACTACGTGAATGACCCTGAGACTGGCATCACTGGATGGTCTTTCCAGGCTGATGGTTCTGCTTACCTTCGTAGTGCGACTATCGGTAATGACCTCTTCTCTATCAGCCCTACAGGAGACGCTAAGTTTCAATCCATCAGCGTCAATGACATCTTCGTAGATGGAGAAGACTTCCAGACCCTTGTAAACAAACTGCCTAAGGGAGTTTTGAAGGCTCACCCGCTATCAGGTGCCTTCACTTATCCGGCAACCGGTGTTGAGTATTTGGTCACTAGAATCAGCATTCCCGCCGTTGAAGCCCGTAACTATCGAATCATTCTCGATAACTTCTGCTTTGACCGTGGCTCTGGTTCTAGCTCACCTACTCAGATGGTTGTGAACGTCTATGCCAAGTATGGCGGTACAGCTACAAGCGCAGACACTCTCATTCACACCTATATGCGTGGAGCTAGCTATAACGCAACGGCTTCTGATGATGTCTGGACTTCAAGCCATGACTTCACACCACCTGATGCCAACCTAGGGCAAGACCTTTCTCTTGCTGTGTATACAAGCATCAACTCTGGTCTAGGTAACACTCCTCGCCTTGAGGCTACTGCCAACACCAGAATCGTCGTAGAAGACCTTGGCGGTAATGTTTTCTATGCTCCAACAACAAGCATTACCAACTATGTGGCTCCTTCTCCAACGACGTACACCAAGACTTATGCGTCAACTTGGGGTGCCTCATGGTCCGCCAACAACGGTAAGCGCACAGACGGCAAGTGCTATCAGGGTAACTACACTCCTGGTGTTCAAGGAAACAACTACTCAAAGTATGGATTCCCAACCACCATTCAGACTGACCTCACAGGAGCGACAGTCCAGAAGGTAGAGCTTTACCTTGATAACAACCACTTCTATTCAAACAGTGGTGGTAACGCGATTATTGGTACTCACGCAGATGTTAGCCAGCCAACCGGCTCTAGCTCTACGACGGGTACCTTTGCAAGGCAGTCAACTGCCTTCACCTATGGACAGGCTAAGTGGGTAACCCTTAGCTCTGCCTTTGGAACAGACCTCAAGAGCGGTACCGCTAAGGGAATCACTCTTGGTAGGTCAAGTGGTGGAACGCTAGCCGAGTATGGCTATTTCGCTTCCACTGCTCAGTTGAGAATCACTTATGAGAAGTGATTCTGTCTAACAATTAAGGAGGCCATCTAATGGCAGAGTATCTAGTTAAGGCAACATACAGGACATACGACACTGCTTCCCTGGGAGTGGCGTTTGATGTCAATGACCTTGAACCTAATGTGCCTATCACTAGAGGAGAGATTGAGGATGCTGTAGCCAACGGCATTGCAGACGCCCTCAATGCTCTTCTTACTTCAAAGAACGTAGACGACCTGAACATTACGGCTGTTCGTTTCTTTGACGCAACAGAGAACATTCCTCTTACCTGACCGTAGAGGAAAACTGGCCGGGTCTCAAAAGGCCCGGCTCTCTCCACAAGAGAGGAAACGCATAAAAAACTGAAGAGGGTGATTACACTGCTAGACTTTCTAAGCGCTATCCCCGGACCTTGGCTAGCCTTTGCCGGTACCCTTCTGGGCGGTACTGGAATCAAGATTCTTGAATATCTATTGGGCAGAGGCAAGGTTAAGGCTGACATTGCCTCCGAACTACGTAATGAGCTGAGACAGGACATCAAGGACCTACAAGCTAGGGTAGATGAACTAGAAGCTGAGAACGAGAAGTGGAGAGCAAGAGCCTTCAAGGCTGAAGAGGAAGTAGCGGTAAGAAATGCCCTTATTGCTAGCCACGGATGCATGAATGATGTTCTAAAGCCTCAGTCAGGCCAGTAAGCGACTAGCTGTGACCCCCGGTTTTCCTTCGCTAAGGATTGCCGGGGGCTCTTCTTGTTAGCACCCTCTTAATTCAACGTTCCGACCAATCTAATCGGAAGGAGAAACCGTTAATGTCCAACAAACTAGTAACGTTCCTACTCACAAGGATGATGAACGTCTATGTATTGAGTCTGGGAGTCTTGTCTCTCGGTTGGGGGCTCATCCTCTGTCTGCCCTTTGGTGGTCCAACTACCGGCCGAGTAGCAGAGTTCATGACCTATCTAGCTCCTGAGCCAGTCTGGGGAGTCTTCTCTATGCTTGCTGGCCTTCTAATGACGCACGGGGCTATCAGGTCTAACCCCTGCACATCTAAGCTAGGTCTCTTCCTAGGCTTCCTTGTGTGGGCTTTCGTCTTCTTGACCAACGTCATCGGACTGCCTCTAGGCACCGGAGTTATGTCATCAGCCTTCATTGCCTGGTGTCACGTGATGGGTTACCTAGTCATTGGCTCTAGGCCAATCGTCTTGAAGAACCGTCTGTGAAAACGGCCCGGCAGTGATAGAGTGTTCTCATGACTAAGTACACAGCCAAGTACAAGGACACAGGGAACGGTAAGACCATCACTAAGGACAACCTGACAGAAGAACAAGCAGTGAGGGTCAAGGAAGACTGCGACATCTATGTGAACCTTGAGTTCATCAGCGTCACTCCTGAGCCCGACTGGTCCAAGTACAGGACCCAAAAGCCCTGAGAGCCCTTCTAAGCTTTCAGGCATACGAAACCCCCTTCCTAGACTCCTAGAGCCTGAGAAGGGGGTTTCTGTCGTTTCTGGGGCTACTCTAGCTCTCTCCGAACCTAGCCATCACATCAGCGATGTCAGAGGCTTTGGTCTCTACGTAGAACTGAAGGCTGACTGTTACGTCTTGATGCCTCATCTGTCGCCGTAGCACTTCTGGTGAAGCCCCCGCCTTGACTAGCTCAGTACCAAACTGATGCCTGAGCGAGTGTGGGTTGATGTCTAGTCCTGCCCTTCTGCTTGCTGCCTTGATTCCCTTGTAGACTGTTGTTTGGTGCCGGTCGAAATCGTCATAGGCTGCATACTCCTCAGCAAACCACTGAGGAACATGAACAGGGCCGGTGGTCTTAGGTGCGGCTACAGTCTTGTCTAGAAGTCTTTGTCTATCGACCGTTAGGACAGTCCCTTTGATGGGCTGCTTTACGCATGACTCGCCAAGCCTCAAGCCTGCATAGAGCATTGAGAAGGCGTGCATACGCCAATTGGTGTTAGCGAATGCCTCATGCACTTCCTTGAGTTCAGGAAGGTCATACTCTCGCCTCTGAGCCCGAGGGCAAGGAACTGCGACGCCCAGCGCACCCCTGATGTTGATGGCGTGTTTACGCCTCGTTCCAGGGTTGAGGACAGTGTTGAGGCGGTTAGCCAGGAACCGAACCGTAGCTTCCTTGAAGGGCACGTCTTCAAGCCCAAGCAGCCTCAGAGTCCTGAGATAGTTCTGAAAGGTCACTTCCTTGATGGCACGATTTCCCAGCCGCTCAAGCGCGACATCTAGGCAGGTTGCCTGTGGTTCCAACGCAACTCCAGGTCTTCTGGATTGTGTCGAAGACACCACGTGGCGCGACCTGTGGTTCTACGCCAACCCGGTGTGGGTCCTGCCCTCGTGACACCCCGCGTCGTCACCCTGGACCCGGGGCTGCGGGACCTGCGCGCGGCCGATCACCTGCTCCTGTCGCTGGCGGCCGAACTCGCCCTCCCCGAGGGCACGTTCGGCTGCACGCACCTGGTGCGGGACGACCGGCCGCGCGTCGCGGTGTCGCTGGCCCTGCCGACGGACGCGGAGGTGACCGCCGTACGGGACCGCCTGGCCGCGCACGGGACGGCGTACGGCCGTCCCGACGCCGTGGGCCGTGCGGTGCTGTTTCCCGGCGCCGCCGCGCTCACCGGCACGACGACGGTCGGGGACGTGCTGGCGACCTCGGCGATCGACCGGGTCACCGTGCTCGGCGCGCCCGGTGAACCCGCAGCAGGGGCAACCCTTCTGACGCGCGATCACGTCCGGCCGCAGTGGCAGGACGGTGCCCTGGTGCTGGTCTGCATGCCGGCCGCGGGCGGCACGCTCGTGCCGTTCGAGGTGCCCGACCCCACGCCCTGCTGCGCCGACCACTGAGCGAGAGCCCCGACCGGTTCACGCCCGCCGCGCGCCGCGGGAGCCCGGCGGACGCTGCACGGTGCCCAACGCCCCGACCGGCGCCCGCACATGGTCCTGCGGGCACCACCACACGGGCCGCTCGTCCTCCTCGCGCAGATGCATCCCGAAGGTGTGCTCGGTGCACACCGGCCAGGCCTGCCACAGGCGTTCGCTGACGGTGTCCTGCGCGGCACCGGCGACGGCGAACAACGCGGAGACCGGGTCGGCGTCGGAGCCGTCCGGGAGGTGGTTGCCCCACCAGGTGCCGTCGGGCAGGGCCACGTGGACGTGCTCGTGCGGGTCCTCGTCCTCCTCCCAGCCGGGCAGTGCCACCAGCCGCAGCGGTGCGCGCTCGGGGAGCGTCGCGGCCAGGTCGCCGTTGACGAGGGCCAGCGCCTCGTCCCACACCGGGTACTCGCCGGGCTCGACCGGCCGGGGCGTCACGTCGAAGGGGTCGTTCATGCGGCCCATCCTGCCCCACGGTCGCACGGCTGTTCGGGACGGCACCTCAGGGCGGCGTGACGGCGCCGTGCGCCGCGCGCCGGCCGGTCCGCCGCCCGGCCGACCGGAGCGCCCCTTCCAGCGCGAACGTCGCCGCGCCCAGGCACACCGGGTCGGTGGGGATGGGGGAGAGGACGATCTCGGTGGCGGCCAGCGGCCGTTCCAGCGCGTGCCGGGCCACGGCCGTGCGCACCTCGTGCAGCAGGGGCTCGCCGAGGGCGGCGGCGACCCAGCTGCTGAGCACCACGACCTCGGGGTTGAACAGGTTGACCAGGTTGGCGATCCCGGCGGCGAGGTGCCGGACGGTGTCGCGGACCACCTCGAGCGCCACCGGGTCCCGCTCGCGCACCCCCCGGCCCAGCGCCGCGATCGTCGCCGTCTGGTCCCGGGGGTGCAGCAGCCCGCTGCCGGGGCTCAGCTCCCGCAGCGTCCGCATGATCCCCGACGCCCCGACGTACGCCTCCACGCAGCCCCGTCCGCCGCAGCGGCACGGCCGCCCGTCCAGCACGATCGTGGTGTGGCCCCACTCCCCGGCGCTGTTGCTGACGCCCCGGTGCAGTGCGCCGCCGAGGACCAGTCCCGCGCCCACGCCGGTGCCGAGGTTGACCACCACCGCGTCCCCGCGCCCGCGGGCCGCCCCGAACCACAGCTCGGCCACCGCGCTCGCCCGCAACGGGTTGTCCAGGTACAGCGGGTGGGCGATGTGCTCGGTCAGCAGGTCCAGCAACGGCACGTCGTGCCAGTCCCCAGTTGGGCGCGTACGCGGCGCGCCCCGTCGAACGGTCGACCTGGCCCGGCACGCTCACCCCGACGCCGAGCACCCGCCCGCCCCCGACCCCGGCCCGGGCGACCACCGAGCCGACGGCGGCCGCGACGTGACCGACCACCTGCCCCGGCAGGCTCTCGCCGGGGCTGACGTCCTCGTCGGCCCGGGCCAGCACGTTCAGCGCGAGGTCGAACAGCTCGACGCGGACGTAGGTCTCCGCGATGTCGACGCCGATCAGCGCCCCGCCGGAGGGGTGGACGGCGACCAGCCCCCGGGGGCGGCCGCCGGCCGAGTCCTCGAAGCCGACCTCCGTGATCATCCGCAGGCCGAGCAGTTCGCCGACGAGGGTGGCGACCGTGGCGAGGCTGAGGCCGGTGGCGGCCGCCAGCTCCTGGCGGGAGGTGGGCGAACGGGCAATGATCTGGCGCAGCACCTCGTAGCGGTTCGCGGTGCGGATGTCACGCGAGGTGCGCTTCACCGGGGTGCCCCCTGCCCTGCCCGGGCCGGGCCTCGTCGCTCCGGCGCCGCGTCAGGCTATGACGTGCGCCAAAGATGCGACAAGCGGTGGGAAAAGGGCTGGACGAAGTGTGGCACCCCGGTGCCGAACCGGTCCGTCAGCCGTCGAGGAGGCCACGCACGAAGGCGTTGATGAACTTGCCCGCCGGGTCCAGCTCCCGGACGAGACCGGCGAAGTCGCCCATGCGCGCGTACAGTTCACGGACGGCCGGCGCCGGCACCGTGAAAACCTTGCCCCAGTGCGGACGCGCCGCGAAGGGGGCCAGTGCCTCCTCCACCGCCCGCACCGCCGGCAGCACGGCCTGCGTGTCCGCGATCCAGGTGAAGTGCAGGGCGACGGAGTCACGGCCGTGGGCGGGGCTCAGCCACTGGTCGTCGGCGGCGATCGTCCGCACCTCGCAGGTCTGCAGCACCGGGGCGACGGTCTGCCGTATGCGGTCGATCGCGTGCAGCGCCTCGGTGGCCGACGAGCGGTCCATCAGGTACTCGCTCTGCAGCTCCGCCCCGCTGCTCGGGGTGAACTCCGCCCGGAAGTGCGGCAGTCGCTCGTGCCACGGACCGGGCACCCCGAACTGCTCGGTGCAGTTCTCCGCCGGCATGCCCGGCACCGGGTGCAGGGCGTGCGTCGCGGGCGTGGCCCACGGGAAGGCGCGCAGCGGCTGGTCGGTGCGCCGCTTCAGCCACACCTGGCGGAAGCCCGGCGCCCGCCAGTCCGTGAACAGGCTGACGCTGTAGGCGGCCGCGGCGACCGTCTCGTAGTCCAGCCCCTCCAGCGGCAGTTCGGTGAACGTGTGCTGCTCGACCTCGTAGGCGGGCTCCAGGTCCAGGGTGAGCGCGGTGACGACACCGAGCGCGCCGAGCGAGGTGACCGCCCCGCCGAACCGCGCGTCGCCGCGCGCGATCCGCACCAGCTCCCCGTCGGCCGTCACGATCTCCACCTCCCGCACGGGGGCGGCGAGGGAGCCGTTGGCCACGCCCGAGCCGTGCGTGCCGGTGGCCACCGAGCCGGCCACCGAGATGTGCGGCAGGGACGCCATGTTGGGCAGGGCGAGCCCGTAGTCGTGCACCCGGCGGGCCAGCTCCGCGTAGCGGACCCCGCCGCCGACCCGGACGGTACGGGCCGCGGTGTCGACGTCCGCCTCCAGGGGCAGCGCGTCCAGCGCGAGCAGCACCCCGTCCGGGCCGGGCTCGGCGATCCGGTTGAAGGAGTGGCCGCTGCCCAGCACCCGCACCCGGGAGCCGTCCGCCACCAGGGCCCGCAGCGCGTCCAGGGAACGCGGGCGGTGCAGCTCCCCGGCTGCGTAGGTGATGTTGCCCGCCCAGTTGGTCACCGTCTCGGCCATTGCATGTCCTTCCCTGCCCGGGGGACGTGGAGGTCCCCCTCGGAACCTATCCGACGGCCCGAGCCGCCCGGACACGGCCTGGCGGGGGTCCGAGCCGCCGGGACACCACCCGGCGGGGCCCGAGCCGCCGGGACACCACCCGGCGTGGGTTCCTGTGGACGCCCTTGGGACGGCCTTGGGGGGACCTTTGCCGGGCGGGGCCCGCCGTTCGCCTGCTCTTCACCGGGGCTCGGCCGGGGAACCCTAGGGTTACGGCGCTTCCCCGCCCGCGGTACGTCCGTCACCCCTGTCCGGAGGACAGTCATGGCCGCCGTCAAGGCTTCCCAGCGCACCCCCCGACGTCCCCTGTCCGCCCTCGCCGGTGCGCTCGCCCTCACCGGCGCGTCGATCGGCCTGTGGGCCGCCACCGGCGCACCCGCCCAGGCCGCCGGCCTGCCGACGCCCGACCACGTGGTGGTCGTCGTCCTGGAGAACCACGCCTACTCCCAGGTGATCGGCAGCTCCAGCGCGCCCTACCTCAACAACACCCTCAAGGCCGGCGGCGCGAACCTCACCCAGTCCTACGGCCTGACCCACCCCAGCGAGCCGAACTACTACATGCTGTTCTCCGGCTCCAACCAGGGCCGCACCGACGACAGCTGCGTGGCGGTCGGCTCGATCAGCAAGCCCAACCTCGCCTCGGAGCTGATCGCCGCCGGCAAGACCTGGGCGAGCTACAACGAGTCGCTGCCCAGCCAGGGCTCGACCACCTGCAGCAGCGGCAACTACGCGCAGAAGCACAACCCCTGGTTCGGCTTCTCCAACGTGCCGGTCAGCACCGCGAAGACCTTCGCGCAGTTCCCGGCCGACTACACCACCCTGCCGAAGGTGTCGTTCGTCGTGCCGAACCTGTGCAACGACATGCACGACTGCTCGGTCTCCACCGGCGACACCTGGGTCAAGAACAACCTGGGCGCCTACGCCACCTGGGCCAAGACCCACAACAGCGTCCTCGCCGTCACCTTCGACGAGGACAACAAGCTGTCCGGCAACCGCATCCCCACCCTCTTCTACGGCGAGCACGTGACCCCGGGCAGCTCCACCGCCACCACGTACAACCACTACAACGTCCTGCGCACGCTGGAGGACCTGGCCGGTATCACCACGCACGCGGGCAACGCCGCCTCCGCGTCCGACGTCACCGGCATCTGGAACTGACGCCGGTGTACCTCGCGGACTCCCGCTCCACGGACTCCCGCGCCACCCGGCCCGCCGCCGCCCCGGACGCCCGTCCGGGGCGGCGGCCGGCCGCCGTGCCCGGCACCGTGCTGGCCCTCGGGGCGGTCAGCCTCGTCACGGACGTCTCCTCGGAGATGGTCACCGCCGTACTGCCGCTGTACGTGGTCGCGGGCCTCGGCCTGTCCCCGCTCGGCTTCGGGTTCCTCGACGGCGTCAACAACGGCGTCGGGGCCCTGGTGCGGCTGGCCGGCGGCCACCTCGCGGACCGGGGCGGCCGCGGCCACAAGACCGTGGCCGGCGTCGGCTACGGCCTGTCGGCCCTGTGCAAGCCGCTGCTGCTGCTCGCCCACACCCTGCCCGTGCTCGGCGCGGTCCTCGCCGTCGACCGCACCGGCAAGGGGCTGCGCACCGCCCCCCGGGACGCGATGATCTCCCTCGCCACCGCGCCCGAGCGGCGGGGCCGGGCGTTCGGCGTGCACCGGGCGATGGACACCACCGGCGCGCTGCTCGGCCCGCTCGTCGCCTTCGCCGTCCTGCGCGCCACCGTCGACGGCTACGACGCGGTGTTCGTGGTCAGCGGCTGCGTGGCCGCGCTGGGCGTCCTGCTCCTGGTGCTGTTCGTGCCGCGCCGGATCACCCCCTACCCCGCCGGGGGACCGGCGCCGGACGGGCCCGCGGCCGCGCCGCCGACCCTGCGCGAGGCGTTCGGGCTGCTGCGCCGCCGCCCGGTGCGCCGCCTCACCGCGTGCGCGTCCCTGCTGGGCCTCACCACCGTCAGCGACGCCTTCCTGTACCTGCTGCTCCAGCGCGCGGGGGACCTGCCCGCCCACCTGTTCCCGCTGCTGCCGCTCGGCACCGCCGCCGTCTTCCTGCTGCTCGCCGTCCCGCTCGGCGCGCTCGCCGACCGCGTCGGGCGCCGCCGCCTCTTCCTCGCCGGCCACGGCGTCCTGCTGCTCGCCTACGGCCTGGTGCTCTCCCCGTGGCACGGCGCACCGGCCGTGTGCGCCGTCCTCCTGCTGCACGGCACGTTCTACGCGGCCACCGACGGGGTGCTCGCCGCCGCCACCGCCGCGGCCGTCCCCGCCCGCCACCAGGGCGCAGGCCAGGCGCTGGTGGGCACCGGCCAGGCGCTCGCCCGGTTCGTCTGCTCGCTGGCCTTCGGCGCGGCCTGGAGCCTGTGGGGCGGGCAGCGCGCCCTCGCCGTCACCGCCGCCGGGCTCGCCGTGGCGGCCGTGGCGGTCTCGTTCCTGCTGCGTCCCGCCGACGAGGTGCCCGCATGACCCGGACCGCCCGCCTGGTGATCCTGCTGACCGCCGTCCTGCTGCTCGGGGCCGTCGGGACCGGGGCGGTGCTGCACGCCGCCCACCGGGCCGGGCAGCGCGACGAGCAGCAGGCGGACGGCCCGGCCGTGCGCACCGGCGACGTCTCGCTGCGCCCGGCGGACGGCCGCACCCTGCTGGTGCGCAACCTCGCCTGGGGGCCGCACCGCGACGAGATCGCCGCCGTACCCGCGGGCGACCCGGACGGCCCGCGCACCGCGTCCGGCGTGAAGTGCCTGCGCTTCCACGCGGCGGCCGGCACCGCCGTGTGCCTCCAGGCCGTGCACGGCGCGCTGGAGGACACCTACCGGGCGGTCGTGCTCGACGCGCACCTGCGCGAGCGGCACCGCTTCCCCGCGGCGGGCATCCCCACCCGGGCCCGGGTCTCGCCCTCCGGGCACCTGGTCGCCTGGACGGTCTTCGTCAGCGGCGACTCCTACGCGGGGACGGACTTCTCCACCCGCACCGCCCTCGTCGACACCCGCACCTGGGCGATCGAGGACAACCTGGAGACCTTCCGCGTCGTCAAGGACGGCCGGCCGTACCACGCGGCGGACGTCAACATCTGGGGCGTGACCTTCGCCGATGACGCCCGCTTCTACGCCACCCTCGCGACCGGGGGCCACACCTACCTGGCCCGGGGCGACGTCGCCGCCCGCACCCTCACCACCCTGCACGCCAACGTGGAGTGCCCCTCCCTGTCGCCGGACGGCACCCGGATCGCGTACAAGAAGCGCGTGCCGGGGGCCCCGGCCGACGCACCCTGGCGGCTGTACGTCCTGGACCTGCGCACGATGCGGGAGACCGCGACGGCGGAACGGCGCGACGTCGACGACCAGGCGCTGTGGGCCGACCCGGCCACCCTGGTCTACGCCCTGCCCGGCGACTACGGCTCCGACCTGTGGACCGTCCCCGCCGACGGCACCGGCACCGCCCGCCGGCTGATGGCCTCCGCGGTCGCCCCCGCCTACCTGGGGTGACGGACGCCACCCGCTCGGGGCGGCCCACGGGGGGACCCGGTACCACCACGGCCCACGCGGGGGCATACCGTGAGGAGTCGTACGTCCGAACCGGGAGGAGACACGGGATGGGCAGCCGTACCGCGCTGGTCGAGGATCTGATGGAGCGGTTCCCGCACGTTCCGCGGGAAGCCGTCTTCAAGGAGGACCTGCTGCGGGGAGGAGTGGCCTTCGACCCGTCGGCCCTGAGCGACAACGAGGACGGCGAGGTCAAGCCGAAGTCGTACTTCATCTTCTCCTTCGACCACGGGACGCTGCCCGAGCTGGGCGAGGCCGCGCTGCGCCGCCCGCCCGAGGAGATCATCCTCACCGGCGGCCCCTACGACCTGCGCCGCACGGTGGTCTCGGTGCGGGTGAACCCGGCCTCGCCGTACCGGGTGGCCGCGGACGACGAGGGCGTGCTCGGCCTGTACCTCGACGGGCGGCGCATCGCCGACGTCGGCGTGCCGCCCATGCCGGAGTACTACCGGCACACCCTGTCCAACGGGAAGTCCGTGATGGAGGTGGCCCCCACCATCCAGTGGGGCTACCTGATCTACCTCACGGTGTTCCGGGTCTGCCAGTACTTCGGCGCCAAGGAGGAGTGCCAGTACTGCGACATCAACCACAACTGGCGCCAGCACAAGGCGGCCGGGCGGCCCTACACGGGCGTCAAGGACGTCGAGGAGGTGCTGGAGGCCCTGGAGATCATCGACCGCTACGACACCCAGAAGGCCTCCACCGCCTACACGCTGACCGGCGGCGCCATCACCAGGACCGTCTCCGGCCGGGACGAGGCCGACTTCTACGGCCACTACGCCAAGGCCATCGAGGAGCGCTTCCCGGGGCGGTGGATCGGCAAGGTCGTCGCCCAGGCGCTGCCCAAGGCCGACGTCCAGCGGTTCAAGGACTACGGCGTGCAGATCTACCACCCCAACTTCGAGGTGTGGGACGAGTACCTGTTCAAGATGTACTGCCCCGGCAAGGAGCGGTACGTCGGGCGCGACGAGTGGCACCGGCGCATCCTCGACTCGGCGGACGTCTTCGGCGCGCGCAACGTCATCCCGAACTTCGTGGCGGGCGTCGAGATGGCCGAGCCCTTCGGCTTCAAGACGGTCGACGAGGCCATCGCCTCCACCACCGAGGGCCTGCGCTTCTTCATGTCGCACGGCATCACGCCCCGCTTCACCACCTGGTGCCCGGAGCCGACGACCCCGCTCGGCAAGGCCAACCCGCAGGGCGCGCCGCTGGAGTACCACATCCGGCTGCTGCAGGCCTACCGGCAGACCATGGACGACTTCGGGCTCGCCTCGCCCCCCGGCTACGGCCCGCCCGGACCCGGCCGCGCCGTCTTCTCCGTCAGCTCCTTCATGGACAGCCTCCCCGCCCGGGAGCAGCCCGACGAGGGGACCGGGGCGGCGGGGACCCCGGCGGCGGGAACCACGTCCGTGTCCGCCGGCTGAGCCCCACCGCGCGGCCCGTGTGACCGGAGGGACCACTGGGCCGAAAGTGCCGAAGACTGAGCCACAGGGCGCCCGCGTCCGTACTCTGGGCCGGAACCGAGAGGAACCGGCCCGCAGCACGGGGGCCGGGCGCCCCGTCGGTGCGGCCACGGCCGGCGAGCCCGTGACTACGAGATGTGAACACGGCGCTTGTCAGTTGTGCGGAAGTCGTGAAAAGCTCTGCCCCTGCGGCGAGGTTCCCCCCAACTCCTTTGCCGACATGGTGAGTTGACCTCGCATTTGAATGCAGGAGACCCATGCCCGACCTGCCGACCCCGAAGGACGACGCCGAGGCCGCGCTGTTCTCCGAGTGCTGGGACGCCGTCCTGTCGTACGCCGACCTGTGCACGTCCGGCTCGACCGCGGCCCACCAACTGGCCCGCGAGGCCTTCGCACTCGGCATACGGGAGGCCCGCGCCGCCGAGGACGGCTCTCGCCGCGGCACCGGCCGCCGCGCGCCCCGGCTGCCCCGGATCCCGCTGCTGCTGACCGCCGTGCGCACCACGGCCGCCGCCTGGGAGGCCCAGGGCCAGGGCCACAAGCTCGACCCCGACCTGCGCCTGTGGCTCAACTCCGACAAGGCCGCCCGCTACACCGGGCCGCCCCTGCGCCGCCCCATCGCGCTGCGCGGACTGCGCGACATGCAGGAACCGGACGCCGCCCTGCTGTGGCTGGCCGAGGTCGAGGCCCTGCCGCTGCGCGCCGTCGCCCGCCGCCAGGGCCTGGACCCCGCGGCCGCGGCGCAGGAACTGGACGAGGTGCGCGGGCTGTTCCGCGACCGCTGCCACCGCAACCACCTCGACACGCCGATGGACGCGGAGTGCCGCAGCTACGTCCGCCTGCTGGACGCGGTCACCCGCTCGCCGGTCGCCGACACCCCCGGGGACCTCTCCCGCCACCTGGCCACCTGCCAGGAGTGCGCGGAGGCCGCCGCCTGTCTGCGCCTGCACGGCGGGGGACTGCCCGCCGCCCTGGCCCAGGGCGTCATCGGCTGGGGCGGGCTCGCCTACCTGGAGCGCCGCCGCCGGGCCGCCGAGGTGCGCCTGGGCGCCGGACGCCCCGCCGCGGCCGACCCCGACGCCGAGGCCGCGAAGGCCGCCGCGGGCCGGGCCCGGCTGCTGCGCCACGGGCTGCTCGCGGGCGCCGCGCTCATCTCCCTGATCGCGCTCGCCGTCACGCTGCTGCCGTCCGGCGACGGCGGTGACAGCGCCAAGGGCGGCCCCACCGACCCCAGCCCGGTGGCCGGCGACGTCTCCGCCGCGCCACCCGCCCGCGGGACCACGTCGCCGCCCCGCTCCACCGCGCCCGAACGGTCGGCCCCCGCCCCCGCCCACCGGACCTCCCCGGCCACGGCGCGCGACGAGGACCGCCCCGACCCGGAGCCGCAGGGCACCTCCGAGGCCACCGCGGCCGGCGCCGGCGGCACCCCCGAGGAGGCGGTCTGCTCCGCCCACTACGACCTGGTCAACCAGTGGCCCGACGGCTTCCAGGCCACCATCACCGTCACCACCGCCGAGGCCCTGGACCACTGGAGCGTCGCCTGGACCTTCCGGGACGGCCAGCGGGTCACGCAGATGTGGGACGCGAGCGTCGCCCAGAACGGCTCCCGCGTCACCGCCACGGCCGCCGACTACAACCGCACCGTCGCCCCCGACGGCACCCTGTCCTTCGGTTTCCTCGCGTCCTGGCAGGACCACAACACCGAGCCGCGGGACATCGCCCTCAACGGCCGGGCGTGCAGCCTGACCTGAGGAGAACGGAAGGAAAAAAGCGGTGGCGCGGGCGGACCGCCCGCGCCTAGGGTGACCGGTGTCCGAGAGCCGGACGAGACGAGACGGGAGGTGTCGACCGATGGCTGTCCTTGCGATGCGTGCTGCCCACGCACAGAAGCCCACTCCGTCCACCTCCGCGGTCACCGGCTGACCACGTCAGCTTCCGCGCGCCCCGAGCGCGCCGCCGGGACCGCACCCGTGAAGGGTCCCCCTTGTCTTCCTCGCTCTCCTCTTCGTCCTCCTCTTCTTCCTCCGCCTCTTCCTCTTCCTTCTCCTCCCCGTCGCCGCTGACCCCGTACGGCTGGGACGACGGCTGGGACGCGGCGTTCGCGCCGTACGCCGCCGAAGGACTGGTCCCCGGGCGCGTCGTGCGCGTCGACCGCGGGATGTGCGACCTCGTGACGCCCGAGGGCGTCGTCCGCGCCGACACCGAGTTCGTGGTGCCCCGCGACCCCGCGAAGGTCGTGTGCACCGGCGACTGGGCCGCCGTCGACCCCGCGGGCGCCGACCCGCGCTACGTACGGACGCTGCTGCCGCGCCGTACCGCCTTCCTGCGCTCCACCTCCTCCAAGCGGTCCGAGGCGCAGGTCCTCGCCGCCAACGTCGACCACGCCGTGGTCGCCGTCTCCCTGGCCGTGGAACTCGACCTCGGCCGCATCGAACGGTTCCTGGCGCTCGCCTGGGAGTCCGGGGCGCAGCCCGTGGTCGTGCTGACCAAGGCCGACCTGGTGCCCGACCCGACGGGGCTGTCGTACCTCGTGGAGGACGTGGAGACCACCGCGCCCGGCGTGCCCGTGCTCACCGTCAGCGCCCTGCACGGCGACGGCCTCGCCGAGCTCACCGCGCTCCTCGGGCGGGGCACCACGGTGCTGCTCGGGACGTCCGGCGCCGGCAAGTCCACCCTCGCCAACGCGCTCGTCGGCGACGCCGTCATGGACGTACAGGCCACCCGGGACGCGGACGGCAAGGGCCGGCACACCACCACCACCCGCAACCTGCTCGCCCTGCCCAGCGGCGGAGTCCTCATCGACACGCCGGGTCTGCGCGGCGTCGGCCTGTGGGACGCCGGGACCGGCGTCGGGCAGGTGTTCGCCGAGATCGAGGACCTCGCCCGGGACTGCCGCTTCCACGACTGCGCGCACGAGAACGAACCCGGCTGCGCGGTGCTCGGGGCCGTCGAGGCGGGCGCACTGCCCCCGCGGCGGCTGGAGAGCTATCGCAAGCTGGTGCGCGAGAACCAGTGGATCGTCGCCAAGACCGACGCGCGGGCGCGCGCCGAGATGAAGCGCGAGTGGAAGCGCCGGGGCGCCCTGGGCAAGGCCATGATGGACGCCAAGCGGGGGCGGCAGCGGTGACCCGCACTGCGGCGCCCGTCACGCCCACGTCCGATTTCCGCTAGCAGGAGGTCCGCGAGCGGCGAAGACTGGGTCCCGTGACGGATGACGAGGACACCAGGTACGAGGCCGTACGCAGCAGGGACGCCCGCTTCGACGGGGAGTTCTTCTTCGCGGTCACCACGACCGGGATCTACTGCCGGCCGAGCTGCCCCGCCGTGACGCCCAAGCGGCGCAACGTGCGGTTCTTCGCCACGGCCGCCGCCGCGCAGGCCTCGGGGTTCCGGGCCTGCCGGCGGTGCCGGCCGGACGCGGTGCCCGGCTCCGCGGACTGGAACGTCCGCGCCGACGTCGTCGGCCGCGCCATGCGCCTCATCGGCGACGGCGTGGTCGACCGCGAGGGCGTCGCCGGGCTCGCCGACCGGCTCGGGTACAGCGCCCGGCAGGTGCAGCGGCAGCTGACCGCCGAACTCGGCGCCGGACCCGTCGCCCTGGCCCGGGCGCAGCGCGCGCACACCGCGCGCGTGCTGCTGCAGACCACACCCCTGCCGGTCACCGAGATCGCGTTCGCGTCCGGGTTCGCGAGCGTGCGCCAGTTCAACGACACGGTGCGCGCGGTCTACGCGGCCACACCGACCGCGCTGCGGGCGGCCGCCCCGCGGGCCGACCGGCCCTCCCGGCGCACCGCGCCGCCGACCGCCGGAATACCGCTGCGGCTCGCCCACCGCGGGCCGTACCACGCGCGGTCCGTGTTCGACCTGCTGGAGCGGGAGGCCGTCGCCGGGGTCGAGGAGGTCGCGGGAGCGCCGGGCGCCCGCACCTACCGGCGGACGCTGCGGCTGCCGTACGGCATCGGCATCGTCGCCGTCGACGAGCGCACCGAGGGCGTCTCCGGGGCCGCCACGCACCCGGGTGGCTGGCTGCAGGCCCGGCTGCACCTCACCGACCCGCGCGACCTGACCACCGCGGTGCAGCGGCTGCGGCGGCTGTTCGACCTGGACGCCGACCCCTACGCCGTCGACGAGCGCCTCGGCGCCGACACCCGGCTCGGCCCACTGGTCGCCGCCCGGCCAGGACTGCGCGCCCCCGGCGCCGCCGACGCGGAGGAGTACGCCGTCCGCGCCCTGGTCGGACGGGACGCGGCCGCCCGTCTGGTGCGGACGTGCGGCAAGGCGCTCGACGCGCCCTGCGGCACCCTCACCCACCTCTTCCCCGAACCCGCCGTCCTGGCGGGCGCCGCACCGCGCGGCCCGCTGGGCGCCCTGACCGCCGCGCTCGCCGACGGCCACCTGCGGCTCGACGCGGGCACCGACCGGGACGACGCCGAACGCACCCTGCTGGCCCTGCCCGGACTCGACGCCGGCACGGTCGCCGCGATCCGCGCGCGGGCCCTCGGCGACCCCGACGTCGCGCCGCCCGGCGCGGACGTCCCCGACACCTGGCGCCCCTGGCGCACCTACGCCCTGCACCACCTGCGCGCCGAGACAATGGAGCCGTGATGACCGACCCGACCTACGCCACCCACGTGCCGAGCCCGCTCGGGCCGCTCCTGCTGACCGCCGGACCCGACGGCGCGCTGACCTCGCTGTCCGTGCCCGGGCAGAAGAACGGGCGCGAGATGCGCGCCGACTGGCGCGAGGACACCGGCCCGTTCCGGGAGGCCGCCGAGCAGCTGGCCGCCTACTTCGCCGGCGAGCTGAAGGAGTTCCGGCTGCCGCTGCGCGCCGAGGGCACCGCCTTCCGGGAGCGCGTGTGGGCCGCCCTGGACGACGTGCCGTACGGGGCGACCACCTCCTACGGCGAGATCGCGGCGCGGATCGGGGCGCCCCGGGCCGCCGTCCGCGCCGTCGGCGGGGCGATCGGCGCCAACCCGCTGCTCGTCCTGCGGCCCTGCCACCGGGTGATCGGCGCCGACGGCTCCCTGACCGGCTACGCGGGCGGCCTGGAGCGCAAGGTCCGGCTGCTCACCCTGGAGGGCTGCCTTCCCGGGACCCCCTAGACGGCGTCCCGCCGATCACCTGCCGAGCCGGACGTCCGGGCCGGCCCGGACGGGGTGCCGGTCACGCCACTTCGTCCCCATGACGGTGGGCGACCCGCCACCACCCGTCCTCGCGGCGGTAGACCTGCGTCGCCCGGAGCGTGTAGCTCGTGGGCCTGCCCCGGACGGACACCGAGGTGTGCTCGAAGCCGGCCGTCCAGGCCACAGCGCCCAGCACGTCGCACGCGCGCAGTTCGAACGCGTACGACGTGCAGTCGGAGAAGCCCTCCGCGAGCCGGGTGAAGAGCGCGTCGACCTCGCGCAGCCCGAAGGCGTTGCGCCAGGCACCGAGCACGCTCACCGGCTCCCTGCGGGACCACAGTGCCCTGCGCGGCTCGGCGTCGCCGTTGTGGAGGGCCAGCTCCGCTGCGTACAGGTCGGATCCGACCCAGGCCAGGAAGTCGTCGCGCTCGCTCATGGCAGCCATCGAAACGCCGTTCCGGCACGAGCGCCTCCCGGCCCGGCAGGCGGGTGAGCTGCGAGCGGACCGCAGCGCGCCCCGGCAGCGTCGGGCCGCCCCGCTCCGCCTGCCCTCGGCCGCATCGACCGGCGCTCCCCGGCCGGGGAGCGCCGCGGGCAGCCCGGGGTCAGCCGCCGCCCGAGCCGGCCGAGGCCGAACCGCCGGAGGTCCAACCGGAGTTGGGCTGCGGCCGGCGGCGCGTGCTGCGCTCGGTGCGCAGTTCCACCTCGGCCCCCGCTGGACCCAGCAGGTCCTCCAGTGCGTCGGTGAGCCGCTGCGGGTCGCCGCCGAACGGGAGCGGGTCGAGCCGCTCCCGGCCGCCCCGCAGGACGAGTTCCAGCACGAGCGTGGAGACGGCCGGCTTGTGGTCCCCCTCGTACGGCTCCACCACCTCGTGCGCCAGCCGCACCTCGCGCAGGGTGTCGACGGGCAGCCAGTCGTCGGGCCCGGCGGCCCGGACCAACCGCAGGGACGCGGGCACCCCGGCCGGCGCGAACTCCACCCGCAGGATGCGCCGGGCCCGGACGTGGGCCACCGCCGGCCAGCCGAGCAGGTACTCCAGCCCGGCGATCAGCCCCACCACCACGCAGATGGTCGACGCCCGCGCCCCGGCCAGCCCCATCCAGAAGGCGACGACCAGGGTCGGCACGACCAGGGCGAGCGGAGTGAGCAGCGCCGGCCCCGCCGAGGTCAGCGCGATCCGCACCGGCCCCGTCGGCGAGCCGCCGTGCAGGACCAGGTCCGTCGAGTCGGGGCCTCGGCTGAGGAAGGGATCGGTGGCCATGCACCCAGCGTAGGACCGGTCCGCAAGAGCGCCTCCGGCCAGGAGGCCACGGTCGTCGTACCCCCTCAGACGGTGGTCCGGCGGCGAACGGCGAGGACCCGCATCGTCAGGGCGACGGCCAGCAGTACCCAGGCGACGGCGCAGTAGGCCCACGCGGTCGTTCCCCGGACCGCGCCGACGGAGGCCCAGACCGCCCACAGCGCCACCAGTACCGTCAGCGCGGACCAGGCGATGTCGGCGATGCGGGTGGGAAGTTGGGCACGCTGCCTGGTGCCGGGTTCGAGTGTGCCGAGTCCGTGCTGCTCCGGCGCGTCGTGACGCGACATGGACGGTTCCTCCCGCGTGGTGAGGGTGTGTACTCCCGTAGGCGTTCCGGATACCCGGCGGGGGATGCGACACACCGTCAACGACCGTGTCACACGCGGAAGATGGTGCTCCGCGGCGCGACGGGAGCGTCCTGCTCGTGCGCTTGCCCGCCCCGTCGGCCGGACGGGCGCTACGCCTCGTCCTCCAGGCCCCAGCTGTGGATGCGGTGCGGGTGGATGCGGATCAGCTCCTCGCTGAGGTGGGCGCCCAGGTCGTGCGGGCCGACCAGCAGTTCGGCCTCGCCGCGGATGTCCACGCCGCGCACCTTCCAGGGGCGCAGGGACACGATGTCGTCGACGACCAGGGCGATCCTGGGGTTCTCGCGCAGGTTGCGCCACTTCTTGGTGCTGCCCATCGCGTAGCCGCCGATCAGGATGGTGCCGTCGTCCTGGAGCCGGTAGCCGACGGGGTTCGCCTGCGGCTGCCCGTGCGGGTCGACCGTGGCCATCCGGCCCAGTCGCTGCGACGCCAGGTACGCCCGCTCGGCCTCACTGAATGCGGTCATGCCGCAAGCCAAACACGGCAGCCGGACGGCGCGCATCGGAACCTCGCCCTACGCCCCCGGGCCTACGCCCAGCAAGCCCCGGCCGGCCGCGGCCGCCTCCGGGCGGGCACGCGGTCAGCCCGACAGCACCGCGCCCAGCCAGGCGCCCGCGATGAGCAGACAGGTGAACAGCTCCACCAGGACGCCCGTGCCGCCGGAGCGCATCACCGTGCGCAGCGCGGCGCGGGCCTCGCCGTGCCGGCCGAGGCGCAGGCGCTCGCACAGGTAGATCCCGCCCAGGAAGCCGGGCACGGCGCCCAGCACGGGCAGCAGCACGAAGCCGAGGAGCGCGCCGACCCCGGCGAAGACCGCCATCCGGCCCGTGGCGCCGGCCGCCTGGAGCCGGCGCGGGGGCAGCGACCAGCGCACCACCTGGGAGACGAACAGCACGAGCGTGGCCCCCACCAGCACGCCCCAGGACACCGGCCGGGGGTCCTCCATCGCCCACCACAGCACCGCGGCCCACACCAGCCACGACCCCGGCACGCCCGGCAGCGGCACTCCGCACAGGCCCAGCAGGACCACCAGGCCGACCAGCAGGAGTTCCCACGCTCCCATCCGTCCAGCCTGCCCGAGGCCGGGCGGACCCGCAGATCAGGGACGGGCGGGCGCCGGGGGAGGGGCGTGACCGCCCGGGTCCGGGCCGGGGAGGCGCTCAGCGGTCGCGGGCCGAGGAGGCGCTCAGCGGTCGCGGGCCACCCAGCCCCGCTCGTGCGCGTGCCAGCCCAGCTGGAGCCGGGTGGTCGCCCCGGTCAGCTCCATCAGCCGCTTCACCCGGCGCTGCACGGTGCGCAGCCCGACGTCCAGCTGCTTGGCCACGCTCGCGTCGGTCAGCCCGGCCAGCAGCAGGGACAGCACCTCCAGGTCGACGGCGTCCGGGCCGTCCGGCGCCTGCTCGGCGACCCGGCCGTCCCCGCCCAGGCGCAGCGGCAGGGCCTGGCGCCACACCGACTCGAACAGGGCCGCCAGCAGCTCCAGCAGCCCCCCGGCGTGCACCACCAGCGCTCCCGGTTCGGCCGACCGGCCGGTCAGCGGCACCAGCGCCGACGCGCGGTCGGCGACGACCAGCTTGGTCGGCACCCGCTCCACCACCCGGACCTCCTCCTCGCGGCCCAGCGCGGCCGTCAGCTCGGTGACGCCGTCCGGCTGGTCCAGCACCGACCGCTCGATCACCACCCGGTAGCGCACCCCACGCTCGGCGGCGCGCTCCTCGGCGTCGTTCTGCCCGGCGGTGACCGCGACCGGAGTGCCGGTGACCAGCGCGCACACCTCCTCGGCCGCCCCGAGCTGGAGCTGCAGGAAGCGCTGGGTGACCGCCGCCGCGCCGGTCACCACCTCGACCAGGTCGTGCACCGACGGCTCGGCCGCCGCCGCCCGGTACTCCTCGGCGAGCAGCGCGGCCGCCAGCTCCGCCCGCTCCAGCTCGTGCCGCTGCTGGGTGAGCAGCGCGCCCAGCGCGACGCCCGGGGGAGCGGCGACCCAGCGGCCCGGCCGGCCCGGCGACTGCGCGGCCAGGCCCTGCCGCTCCAGGTGCCGCAGCGCCCGCTCGGTGGCCTGTTCGCCGAGCGTCAGCCGGCGCGCCAGGGCCGGCACGTCGGCGGCGCCCACGGACACCAGCGCCCGGTACGCCGCCTCGTGCGTCTCGTCGAGCCCTATCGCTCCCAGCATCCGGGACGTCCCTCCTGCCCTCGTCCAACCTTCGCCGGGCCCCGTGCGAGCAGCCCGGCTGCTGCCCGCCACCCGTCGTCGTGGCGGGAAACGGTCATGGCGTGAACCCGCCGCCGCACATCATCGCCGCAGACCCGCTCCCTCTGCCAAGGTGTGGGCTTCGGCGCCGACGACATGATCTCCGTCGCAGCGGACGGTCAGGGGAGCCCGCCGCCCGGCCCACGGCCGTGACGGCCCTGGTCTCCCGGTCGGCCCGAACGGTGGCCCGGGCCCGGCACGCGCGGGGGCGCACAGGGAGCCGGGCCGGGTCACCCGGCGCGCCGGGCGGTTCTCCCGTGGGGGGTGGAACCGCCCGGCGTGGCGTACGGCAATTTCCCGATGCCCCGTTTCCGACCGGCCCGTGCGGTCACAATTGCGGCATGAGCCAGCAGGGGGGAAGGCCCACCGGTCCCGACGACGACTGGTGGGGCCAGCTGTACGACGACGCCACCGCGGACACCGGCCCCACGGCCGCCGCCGACTCGCTGGACGACCGGTTCGCCTCCGCGGTGGGCACGGTGAACGCGACCCCCGGCAGACGCCCGCCCCACGAGCAGCCGGACCCGGACCCGTGGAGCCCCTGGGACTCCCACGACACGGTGCCGCCCCCGGCGACCCCCGCGGAGGACCGGCGGGACGCCAGCCCCGGAGACGGGAGTCGGCGCGGAGCGGTCCCGCGGGACGCGGTCGCGGGGGACGCGGGCGCGGGGGACGCGGGCCGGGACGGCGGGACCCGCCGGGACGGGGTGCCGCAAGACCCCGGCCGGTACGGCGGGGTCCCGTGGGACGGGGTTCCGCGTGACGCGGGCCGGGACGGCGGGGTCCCCCGGGACGCGGCACCGGAAGACGCGGGCCGGTACGGCGGGGTCCCGTGGGACGCGGCGCCGGGAGGCGCCGTTCCGCCCCTGGACGTGCCCGCGCAGCGACGGGCCGAGTCCGGGTCCGAGCCCGGGTCGGCTCCGGGCTCCGAGCCGGGGTCGGGGCCTGAGCCAAGGTCGGGTCCCGGTGCCGGGACCTTCCCGGCCGGACCGCTCCCGCCCGGCTTCACCGAGCGTCCGGCCCCACGGGCGGATGCCCCGCGACCCGACCGTCCCGCCGCGCCGGAGGCGCCCCAGCAGCCCACCGGCGCCACCGCCTGGACCACGGGAACCGCCAAGGCCCCGGAACCCGAACTGCCCCCGCCGGCCCCGCCCGCCGAATCGCCGACGCCTCCGTTCGGACCGGCCGACACGCCTGCTCCACCGCCGGCCCCGCCCGCCGATGCGCAGGCGCCTCCGTCCGGCCTGTCCGAGGTTCCGCCCGCTCCACCGGCGGCCCCCCCGGTCCCGCCCGCCGAATCGCCGACGCCTCCGTTCGGACCGGCCGATACGCCTGCTCCACCGCCGGCCCCGCCCGCCGATGCGCAGGCGCCTCCGTCCGGCCTGTCCGAGGTTCCGCCCGCTCCACCGGCGGCCCCCCCGGTCCCGCCCGCCGAAGCGCCGACGCCTCCGTTCGGACCGGCCGATACGCCTGCTCCACCGCCGGCCCCGCCCGCCGATGCGCAGGCGCCTCCGTCCGGCCTGTCCGAGGTTCCGCCCGCTCCACCGGCGGCCCCGCCGGTCCCGCCCGCCGAAGCGCCGGCGTCTCCGCCCGGACCGGCCGAGGCCCAGCCCGCTGCGCCCGCCCCGCCCGCCGAATCGCCGACACCCCCGTCCGGCCCGGCCGATACGCCGCCCGCTCCGTCGACGGCCCCACCGGCCCCCGCCTTCCCACCGGCCCCCACGACCTCGCCCGCGCCGCCGCCACCGCCCACCGCGCCCACGGACGCGGACCCCGCCACCCCCGCGACCCCTCCCCACCCGCCGGCCCCCGCCCCGGGCCTCGCCCCGGGGGCCATCCCCGCCGCCCGTACCGCTCCCGACTCGCTGCCGCCCCCGGCCCTGCCGATCGTGCCGCCGCCCGGACGGGACCACGTCGGGGTGCGGCCGCCGACCTACGAGGCCGAGCCCACCGCGCTCCCGCCCGCCGACCCCGACGACCTGGCGGACCTGGTGCCGGACACCGTGCTGGACGGCGCCCGGTACGGGGCCTGCACGCTGCGCGCGGCCTCGCTGCGCGGGGACTCGGCGCGCTACCGGGGCGAGCCGCGCCGGGACGCGCTGCTCACCGCCCGGTTCGGCGCGGGCGAGCAGGCACTGGTGCTGGTCGCGATGGCGACCGGGGCCCGGGCCACGCCCGGCGCGCACCGGGCGGCCGCCGAGCTGTGCCGGTGGATCGGGCGGGCCGTGGGCCGCAGCCACGTCCGGCTCGTCGAGGACATCCGGGCGGCCCGGCGCGGCGAGCTGAAGTCGGGCCTGCACCGTCTGACCGACCGCAGCCTCGGCCGGCTGCGCGCCGAGGCGGCCGAACTGGGCCTGGACCCACGGGAGTACGCGGCGGACCTGCGCTGTCTGCTGCTGCCCGCCGACCCCGAGTGCCGCACGCGCGTGTTCTTCGGCGTGGGCGCCGGAGGGCTGTTCCGGCTGCGGGGCGGGCAGTGGCGGGACATCGAACCGGCGGCGGGCGAGGTCACCGGCGAGCCCGTCGTCGGGTTCGGCTCGCCCCCGGCCGGGAGGCCCGCGGGCGACCCGCTCACCGTGGACCTCGGTGCCACGGCCCCGCCCGGTCCGCCCCGCGCGCCCTTCCGCTTCCGGGCCTCGGTAGCCCGTCCGGGTGACACGCTGCTGATGTGCACCGCGGGCCTCGCCGACCCGCTGCACGGTGAGCCCGAGCTGTCCGCGCACCTCGCCGCGCGCTGGGCAGCGCCGGAACCCCCCGGCCTCGCCGCCTACCTCGCCGACGTCCAGGTGAGGGTCAAGGGATACGCCGACGACCGTACGGCGGCCGCCGTCTGGGAGGCGTGAACCGCACTCCAGCGGTCATGGTGGTCCTGGGACCCCAGACCGAAGGGCACGTGGACCATGGCCAAGCAGAACGTCGCCGAACAGTTCGTCGACATCCTCACCCGCGCCGGAGTCAAACACCTGTACGGCGTCGTCGGCGACAGCCTCAACCCGGTGGTCGACGCGGTCCGCCGCCACCGGGGCATCGACTGGATCCACGTCCGCCACGAGGAGACCGCCGCGTTCGCGGCCGGCGCCGAGGCGCAGATCACCGGGCGGCTGGCGGCCTGCGCGGGCTCCTGCGGGCCCGGCAACCTGCACCTGATCAACGGCCTGTACGACGCGCACCGCTCCATGGCGCCGGTGCTGGCGCTCGCCTCGCACATCCCCTCCAGCGAGATCGGTCTCGGCTACTTCCAGGAGACCCACCCCGACCAGCTGTTCCGCGAGTGCAGCCACTACAGCGAGATGATCTCCAACCCGCAGCAGATGCCGAGGCTGCTGCAGACCGCCATCCAGCACGCCGTCGGCCGCGGCGGCGTCAGCGTGGTCACCCTGCCCGGCGACATCGCCGACGAGCCCGCCCCGGAACGGGCCGCCGAGACGGCGCTCGTCACCGCCCGGCCCACCGTGCGCCCCGGCGACGCCGAGCTGGACGCGCTCGTGGAGCTGATCGACGGGGCCCGCAAGGTCACCCTGTTCTGCGGCAGCGGCACCGCCGGTGCGCACGCGGAGGTCATGCAGTTCGCCGAGCGGATCAAGTCCCCGGTCGGCCACGCCCTGCGCGGCAAGGAGTACATCCAGTACGACAACCCCTTCGACGTCGGCATGAGCGGTCTGCTCGGCTACGGCGCCGCCTACGAGGCCACCCACGAGTGCGACCTGCTGATCCTGCTCGGCACCGACTTCCCGTACAACGCCTTCCTGCCCGACGACGTGAAGATCGCCCAGGTCGACGTGCGGCCCGAACACCTCGGCCGCCGCTCCAAACTGGACCTCGCGGTGTGGGGCGACGTGAAGGAGACCCTGCGCTGCCTGATCCCGCGCGTGCGGGAGAAGACCGACCGCCGCTTCCTCGACCGCATGCTGAAGAAGCACGCGGACGCCCTGGAGGGCGTGGTGAAGGCGTACACGCGCAAGGTCGACAAGCACGTGCCCCTGCACCCGGAGTACGTGGCGTCCGTGCTGGACGACCTCGCCGACCACGACGCGGTGTTCACGGTCGACACCGGCATGTGCAACGTGTGGGCCGCCCGCTACATCTCGCCCAACGGCCGTCGCCGCATCATCGGTTCCTTCTCCCACGGCTCGATGGCCAACGCGCTGCCGATGGCGATCGGCGCCCAGTTCGCCGCGCCGGGCCGGCAGGTCGTGGCGATGTCGGGCGACGGCGGCTTCTCCATGCTGATGGGCGACTTCCTGACCCTCGTCCAGTACGACCTGCCCGTGAAGATCGTGCTGTTCAACAACTCCTCGCTCGGCATGGTGGAGTTGGAGATGCTGGTCGCCGGGCTGCCCTCGCACGGCACCGCCAACAAGAACCCCGACTTCGCGGCGGTGGCACAGGCCTGCGGGGCCTACGGCGTGCGCGTCGAGAAGCCCAAGGACCTGGCCGGGGCGCTGAAGTCGGCGTTCAAGCACAAGGGTCCGGCCCTGGTCGACGTGGTGACCGACCCCAACGCCCTGTCCATCCCGCCGAAGATCAAGGCGGAGATGGTGACCGGGTTCGCCCTGTCCGCCTCGAAGATCGTGCTGGACGGCGGTGTGGGCCGCATGCTCCAGCTGGCCCGTTCCAACCTCCGCAACGTGCCGCGCCCCTGACTCCCGGCGATGCATTCCGGCCAACTTCGCCGTCCCGGAGACGCCCGCGCCCCTCGCGTACCACGCCGACGACCGGCCCCACCCGGGTCCCGTGACCACGTCGGGACGCCGCGCGCGCGGCCGGTCACGCCCGAACGGGCGGCCCGGCGCCTCCGGTCGGCGGCACCCGGTGCCCGGATCGTGGCCGAACACCCGGGTGTCGCGCGGACCGGATGACTGGCCCCCGTCCGGTCGGGCAAGGATCCCCGTGAACGTGTTCGAGCTGAGGGGAACCGACATCGGCGCACGGGCGGGGGTCATGAAGAGGCAGGCACGAGGCAGCGGTTCCACGGCGATCGCGGACACGCCGACGGCACGGGCGGGGGAGGAGGACGAGGGGACGGAGTGTCCCTCGCACCGGTTGCGGCGCAAGCTCGGCAGGGCGGACCTGCGGGCCGTGCCCGAGGCGCGGCGCGCCCTGCGGGAGCTCCTGCGCCCCTGGGGCGGACCGGAGCGGTCGGCGATCGCGGAACTGCTCACCAGCGAACTGGTCACCAACGCACTTGTCCACACCGACGACGACGCGGTCCTCACCGCCACCGTCGAACCGGACCGACTGCGCGTCGAGGTACGGGACTTCGTGGCCCGCAGGCCGAGCCCACGGGTGCCGGTCGCCGACGACCACACGAACGGCAGGGGCCTGATGCTGGTGCAGTCCCTCGCCGACGCGTGGGGCGTCCACGCGCACGGTGTCGGCAAGGCCGTCTGGTTCGAACTGGGCGCGCAGGCCGCCTGACGCCGGTCCATTGGCGCCACGTACGGCAACGGGACGGGGCGCGGCCCTGTCGGCCGCGCCCCGTCCCGTCATGTGTCGTGCCCCGTCACCGTTCCTCCGGGGTCAGCCGAACTGCTGCTCCAGGTCCTTGAGCTTGCGCTCCAGGGAGTCCAGCCGCGGCAGGGCCATTGTGTCGTCCTCCGCGGTGAGGTCGACGGTGATCGGGTCGGAGCCCTTGCGGACCGGCTGGAGCGAGGGACGGGCGCGCACGGGCAGCTGTTCCGCCGATATGGCAGGCTCCGCGGGGACCCGCTCCGCACCCCGCTCCACGGCCGGGATCTCCACCTGGCGCCCGCCGCGGCCCGGCAGACCGCGGTGGCCGCGGCTCAGCGCCTTCAGCTGGGCCCGCTCCATGCGCTGCTGCTCCCGGCGGCGCATCCGGGACTGCTCCTTCTCCCGCTTGTCCTCGCGCACCTCGTCCACGGCCTCGTCCAGCGTGCGCACGTTCTCCAGCAGCATCAGCGACCAGGCCTTGTAGGTCTCGCGCGGGGCGCGCAGCCAGCGGACCACGCGGATCTGCGGCAGCGGACGCGGCACCAGGCCCTGCTCGCGCAGGGCGGCCCGGCGGGTCTGCTTCAGCGCGCGGTCGAAGAGCACCGCCGCGGACAGGGACATGCCCGCGAAGAAGTGCGGCGCGCCGTCGTGGCCGAGGCCCCGGGGCGCGTGCACCCAGTTGAACCAGGCCGCGGCGCCCGCGAACGTCCACACGAGTATGCGCGAGCCCAGGGCCGCGTCACCGTGGCTGGCCTCCCGCACCGCGAGGACCGAGCAGAACATGGCCGCCCCGTCCAGACCGAAGGGGACGAGGTACTGCCAGCCGCCCGTCAGGCCCAGGTTCTGCTCGCCGAACCCGACCAGGCCCTTGAAGGACAGCGCGGCCGCGACCGCGGCGCAGCAGAAGAGCAGGGCGTAGGAGGCGGTGCCGTAGATGGCCTCCTTGCGCCGGCGGCGCTCCTCGAGGCGCTCCCACGAGTCGTCCGCGCTCGCGTCCTTCCCCGCGGGGTTCTTGCCGCGCCTGAGCACCGCCACCGCCGCCAGCATGCCCAGGAGCAACACGGCGCCCGGAAGCAGCCAGTTCAGCGATATGTCGGTCAATCTCATCTGGGGTCCCTTGCATTGGGATAGGGCGTAACGCCCGCCATGGTGGCCCAATCCCACCGGCCCTCAGGGGGTTTCGGGGCAAGAGGCCGCCAAGGAGGTGCAAGGGGCTGCCCAGGGCGACGTTCTGCTCGAACTGCCGCTTGAGGGGCGGGAGTTGAGTTCGAATAAGACTACCCGTACGGGTGGTGCGACGGAAAGTTCCTGCGGCACGTGAGGAAAGTGTGCCCTTCCCGTGACCGAGCGGGAGTCCCGTGCGCCGATGATCTTACGGGACCCGGGGCGGTGCTCAGGCCCGAGGGTGCCCCTGATGCCGGGTCAACTCGCGGCGGGCGCGGCGAGCTTGCTGATCCGGTCGGCGTCGCAGGTGCGCGGGCAGGTGGCGCAGGTGTCCTCGGGGCGCACGGTGTAGAACATGCAGCAGCTGGCCCGGTCGCGGGTGGGCAGCGCCTCCCCGTCGGGGCCGGTCAGCTCCCGGAAGGCGGCCGAGCCGACGTAGGGCCGGGTGGCGCCCGGCAGCAGCAGCTCCAGCTCCCGGCGGGCCCGCTCCTGCTCGCCGTCGCCGAACAGGTGGGCGACGTACCACAGCCCCTCGACGACCTCGTCGGTCACCATGCCCCACAGGGCCCGCCCACGGCGCCGCATCCGCGGGCCGAAGCCGGCGAGCAACGGCTCGTGGTGCTCGGCGACCGCCGCGCGCACCTCGGCCCGCAGCGCCTCCTCGTCCGGCACCACCCGGGCGCCCGGCAGCGCCGCCGCCGGGTCGCCGGGCAGACAGGCGAAGGAGTCCGGCTCCCGGACCGCCAGCCGCATGTCGCCGGCCGTCCGGTCGTACGACACGTGCGTCACCGGCAGCCGGGGCACCCGGCGGTGCAGGAACCACGGCACGGTGATCAGCAGGCACACCGGCCAGGCGTAACGGTGCAGCGCGAAGCTCGCGACCACGTCCGGGCGGGCCCGGGTGCCGTAGTCGCGCAGCACCTGGGCGTCGTCCCAGGCGAGGAAGGCGTCCAGCGCGGCCCCGCCCCCGGCCAGCGCCTCGGCCCCGACCCAGCCGCCGCCCCGGGGAGCGGGCTCGCCGGCGGCCAGCTCGGTGACGGTCAGGGTGGGGAACGCCCCGCTGAGGCGGGCGTAGGCGTCCGCGGTGACCGAGCGGGCCCGGGCCGGGGCCGGGGCGGGCGGGGACAGGGGCATGCGGACCGCCGATCTCTCCGTGATCAAAGGTAAGCCTAACCTTAGCAATGGTGGACGCAATTGGAAGTGGCGGCCGCTGCGCCTAAGGTGCTTGACGGACGAGTAACAACCGGACCTAATGACCCCAAGTACCGACAAGCCCGGAGCCGGAGGAGGACCCCGTGACACAGGGCACGCAGGGCTCCGCCGGGACGGGAGCGCCCGAGGGCGCGGCGCGCGCGCCGCGCGTCCCCGCGCAAGGGCGGGCCGCGGACGGCGGCGGACGGGTCCGGCCGGGGGAGGGCGGGGCCGACGGTGCGGGCGGTACCGGCGCTGCGGGCGCCCGGGGGGAGCACGTCCACTCCGAGACGCCGCTGCCGCGGCCCGGCGTACCGCGTCCCGCCGTGCAGCGCTCCTCCGTGCGCGGGCAAGTGCTCGACGCGCTGCGCACCGCGCTGGTCGCCGGTGACCTCACGCCCGGCGAGGTGTACTCCGCCCCGGCGCTCGGGGAGCGGTTCGGGGTGTCCGCGACCCCCGTGCGCGAGGCGATGCAGCAGCTCGCCCTGGAGGGTGCCGTCGAGGTCGTCCCCAACCGGGGTTTCCGCGTGGTCCGGCGCGGGGCGCGGGAGCTCGCCGAACTGGCCGAGGTGCGGGCGCTCGTCGAGGTGCCGGTGATGCTGCGGCTCGCGCGGACGGTGCCGGCCGAGCGGTGGGCCGAACTGCGGCCGCTCGCGGAGGCGACGGTGCGGGCGGCGGCCTCGGGGTGCCGGGCGACGTACGCGGAGGCCGACCGGGCCTTCCACCGGGCGGTGCTGGCGCAGTCGGGCAACGAGCAGTTGGTGCGGATCGCGGAGGACCTGCACCGGCGGGCGCAGTGGCCGTTGGTGGGTGGGGTGCGGGGTGGGCGGGAGCGGGCGGAGCTGATCGCTGACGCGGCGGAGCACGGCGCGTTGCTGGATGCGTTGGTGGGGCGGGATCTCGACGTGGTCGGGGCGTTGGTGCGGGAGCACTTCACGGGCGCGGTCTGATGTTCGGCGGCGGGTGGTGGGGTGGTTGCGCGCCGTTGCTGGGGGCTGCCGCCCCCAGGCCCCCGCTTCGGCCCTGAAGGGGCCTCGTCCTCAAACGCCGGACGGGCTGGAAGCACCGGGCGCTCGCCGAGAAGCCCTCGGAGGGGCGCGAGAAGACGGGCTGGATGCACCGGGCCCGCGCCGAGACGTCCCCTACGCCGTCGCCGTTCCCGGAGGGGCCAGCTGGGTCGCCAGCCACGTCGGTACGCCTCCCAGGAGGCGGAACAGGCGGCGGGCCTCCTCGCGGAGGCGGGAGGCCTGGGGTTCCGTCTCGGCGTCCGCGAGGGAGACCAGGGCCGGGGCGGTGCCGACCAGGTAGCCGAGTTCCTCGCGGATGCGCAGGGACTCGGTGAAGCCGTGGCGGGCCTCGGCCAGTTCGCCCTCGCGCAGGGCCAGGCCCGCGAGGTGGCGCCAGGTGAAGGAGAGCAGGAGCAGGTCGCCGTGGGCGGTGGCGCCCGCGTGGGCGCGGCGGAACGCGGCGCGGGCCGCCTGGGGGGCCTCGGCGACGTTCTGGGCGACCAGGCCGCGCCGGAAGTCCAGCAGGGCCCGGGCGGCGGCGCCGGGCGGGATCAGGGCGGCGGCGCGGCCGAGGGCAGCACGGGCCTCGTCGGCGCGGTCGCGCACGCCGTGCAGGGTGGCGGCGTAGGCCAGGTACCCGCGTTCGCAGGCGGCGGCGCCGCGTTCGTCGTCGGTGTGGGTGAGGGCCTCGGCGGTGCGCAGGGCGTCCTCGGCCTCCTCCCAGCCGTGCTCGGTGTACAGGCACCGTTCGACCAGCAGCGACGCCCGTTGCAGGGCGGTCGCCGCGGTGTCGGGCGGGAGCAGGGCGGCCGCGTCGCCCCAGCAGGCCCGCGAGCGCAGCCGCCACACCGCGGTCTGGAGCGGATCGTCCCCGGCGGTGCCTGCCGTACCGGATCCCATACCGGACATGGCGGGTTGCGCCACGTTGCCCTCCCGTAGGCCGTGTCCAAGCCTTGTCGTGCGCCGGCACCCGTGGAGCTCATGAGTGGGTGGGCGCATCTCAGCACGGATCACCGGGCCGGGCCAAGGGGGCGGGTGAAGGATTTCACAAAGTCGTGGGACTCCGCGGTGGCGGGAAGGCGCGGGTGGCGTCAGCTCATCCGCAGTGCCAGGAAGAAGTCCAGCTTGTCCTCGAGGCGCGAGAGGTCACGGCCCGTCAACTGCTCGATTCGCCCGACCCGGTAGCGCAGCGTGTTGACGTGCAGGTGGAGACGGGTCGCGCAGCGGGTCCAGGAGCCGTCGCAGTCGAGGAACGCCTCCAGGGTGGGGATCAGCTCGGCGCGGTGGCGGCGGTCGTAGTCGCGCAGCGGGTCGAGCAGGCGGGCGGTGAAGGCGCGGCGCACGTCGTCGGGGACGAACGGCAGCAGCAGGACGTGCGAGGCGAGCTCCTGGTGGCCGGCGGCGCACACCGGGCCGGGGCGGGCGGCCGCGACCCGGCGGGCGTGCCGGGCCTCCTCCAGCGCTCCGCGCAGCCCTTCGGCCGAGTGCACGGCCGCGCTGACGCCGAGGGTGACCCGGCCGTCGCCGTCGAGCCCGGCCGTCAGCGGCTCGCGCACGGCGGCCAGCAGGGCGTCGGCCTGGACGCCGGTCTCGGAACCGTCGTGCTCGCTGACCACCGCGGGCAGCGGCACCAGCGCGACGGCCTCCTCACCGGTGTGGGCGACGGCGATGCGGTCGGCGGGTTCCGCGCCGGGCGAGGAGGCGGGGCCCGCGGCGCCGGTGGGCCCCGCGGCGTCGGCGAGGACCTCCTCCAGCAGCGCCTGCGCCGCCGGGCCACCGTCGAGGCCGGCGCCGTCCCACTCGACGCGCGCGACCACGACCTGCCAGTGCGGGGCGGCGCCGAGGCCGGGCAGCAGCACCGGGGCGGCGACCCGCAGCCGGGCCGCGATCTCGGCCGGTGCGGCGCCCGTCTGCACCAGCTCCAGGACCTCCTGGGCCAGCCGGCGGCGCACCGTGCGGGCCGCGTCCCGGCGGTCGCGTTCGACGGCGATGAGCTGGGCGACGCCGTACAGCAGGTCCAGGCGCTCCTCGGGCCAGTCCCCGGCGTCCGCCTCCACGGCCAGCAGCCAGTCCGACAGGACCGTCTCGCGCACGTCCCGCGTGGCCTGCGGGCCCCGCCCGCCGGTGCGCACCGGGAACAGCGAGTAGACCTGCGCGCCGAGCGTCACCCGGTTCGGGGCCCGCCGGCCCGAGCGCACCGCGGCCAGGTGCTCGGCCGCGAGCCCGGCGCCCAGGCCGCCCGGCAGCGCCGCGCCTGCCGCCTTGGGGCCGGCGACGAGCCGCCCGGTGGGGGAGAGCACCCAGGCGCGCAGGTCCAGGTCGGAGCCGAGCAGGTCCAGGACCACGTCGGGGCCGCCGCCCGCCGGGCCGGAGGTCATCATGCGCCGGTGCCGGTCGACGACCGCCGCGAGGTCCCCGGCACGCTCGCCGCTCACCTGCCGGACGACGTGCTCGGTGATCGTGGCGAAGGCCACCGACTCGTGCACGGCGAACAGCGGCAGGCGGTGCCGGACGCAGGCGGCGACCAGGTCGTCGGGCACGTCGCCCAGCTCGGCCTCGCCGGCCGCCAGCGCGGCCACCCCGGCGTGCGCCAGGATCCGTACGAACGGCTCGGAGTCGGCGGCGTCGCGCCGCCAGGCCAGACCGGTGAGGACCAGTTCGCCGCCGGAGAGGTAGCGGCTGGGGTCGCGCAGGTCGGTGGTCATCACCCCGCGCACGGTGCGGTCCAGCTCGTCCTCGCCGCCGAGCAGCCGCAGCCCGAGCGCGTCGGTGTCCAGCAGTGCGCGCAGCCGCATTCTCGTCGCCGCCGTTCTCTGTCTAGAAATCTACGATGGATCGTGAGGGGTGTCGTCGGGCGGGACCCGTCGCGGGGCTCCCGGTCGCCGGCCCGGGCGGTCATGGTCCGCGCCCGGTGCGGGCCGGGCTGTTTCCCGCGTTTCCGCAGGAGAACCAGGAGGTTTCTGATGACCTCCGTTCATATGAATCTACAAGATGGCTGACGAGGCCAGCCAACTCCTTCATGGTTTCGGTGACTGACCCCGTCGGAGCACACCCCTGTGTACTGAGCCCACTCCGCGTGAACACCACATGAACGAGCCGGTCCCGCCGCACCGATCCTGGCTCGATCCGTACGCACCACGAGACGCAGAAGAGAGCCGGTCATGGACTTCCTTCGCCCCGCCAGCTGGGAGGAGGCGCTCGCCGCCAAGGCCGAGCACCCCGCCGCTGTGCCGATTGCGGGTGGCACCGACGTGATGGTCGAGATCAACTTCGACCACCGCCGGCCCGAGCACCTGCTCGACCTGACCCGTGTCGGCGACCTCTACGAGTGGGAGGTCGGTGAGGACAGCGTGCGGCTCGGCGCCTCGGTCCCGTACACGAGGATCATGGAGAACCTGCGCGCCGAACTGCCCGGCCTCGCCCTCGCCTCGCACACGGTCGCCTCCCCGCAGATCCGCAACCGCGGCGGCGTCGGCGGCAACCTCGGCACCGCCTCCCCGGCCGGCGACGCCCACCCCGCCCTCCTCGCGGCCGGCGCCGAGGTCGAGGCGGAGTCCGCGGCCCGCGGCACCCGGCTCATCCCGATCGACGCCTTCTACACCGGCGTCAAGCGCAACGCCCTCCAGTCCGACGAGCTGATCCGCGCCGTGCACGTGAAGAAGGCGGACGGGCCCCAGCAGTTCTCCAAGGTCGGCACCCGCAACGCCATGGTCATCGCGGTGTGCGCCTTCGGCCTGGCGCTGCACCCGGACACCCGGACCGTGCGCACCGGCATCGGCTCGGCGGCGCCCACGCCCGTGCGGGCGAAGACCGCCGAGGAGTTCCTGAACGCGGCGCTGGAGGAGGGCGGCTTCTGGGACAACGGGAAGATCATCACCCCGTCCGTCGCGAAGCAGTTCGCCGACCTGTGCTCCGCCGCCTGCAACCCGATCGACGACGTCCGGGGCACCGCGAGCTACCGCCGGCACGCGGTCGGCGTGCTGGCCCGCCGGACGCTGACCTGGACCTGGGAGTCGTACCGCGGCACCCACCGCGCCACCGAGGGAGCTGCGTGATGCGCGTCAATCTCACCGTCAACGGACGGCCGCAGGAGGCGGACGACGTCTGGGAGGGCGAGTCCCTGCTGTACGTGCTGCGTGAGCGGCTCGGCCTGCCGGGCTCCAAGAACGCCTGTGAACAGGGCGAGTGCGGGTCCTGCACGGTCCGCCTGGACGGCGTGCCGGTGTGTTCCTGCCTGGTCGCGGCCGGCCAGGCCGAGGGCCGGGACGTGGTGACCGTCGAGGGGCTCGCGGACTTCGCCCGGCAGCGGGCCGAGGGCGGCTGCGCGTCCGGCGCCTGCGGCGGCACCGGCCCGGACGAGGCGAAGGCCTGGCAGGCGGGCGGCGCCGACTCCCGGACCGGCGAGGGCACCGCACTGTCCCCGATCCAGCAGGCGTTCATCGACGCGGGCGCCGTGCAGTGCGGCTTCTGCACGCCCGGCCTGCTGGTCGCCGCCGACGAGATGCTGGAGCGCAACCCCACCCCGAGCGACGCAGACATCCGCGAGGCGCTGTCGGGCAACCTGTGCCGCTGCACCGGCTACGAGAAGATCATGGACGCGGTCCGGCTCGCGGCCGCCCGGCAGGGAGAGGCGGTCTGACGTGACTACTCCCACCACTCCCAACGGCACCCCCACCAAGATCACCCAGGGCGCGCAGACCCGGGGCGGCATCGGCGAGTCCACGCTCCGCCCGGACGGCACCCTCAAGGTCACCGGCGAGTTCGCGTACTCCTCCGACATGTGGCACGAGGACATGCTGTGGGGGCAGATCCTGCGCTCCACCGTCGCCCACGCGGAGATCGTCTCGATCGACACCTCCGAGGCCCTCGCGCTGCCCGGCGTGTACGCCGTGCTGACCTACGACGACCTGCCCACCGAGGTGAAGCACTACGGCCTGGAGATCCAGGACACCCCGGTCCTCGCGCACGGCAAGGTCCGCCACCACGGCGAGCCGGTCGCGATCGTCGCCGCCGACCACCCGGAGACGGCCCGCCGCGCCGCCGCCAAGATCAAGGTCGACTACCGCGAGCTGCCCGTCATCACCGACGAGGCCTCCGCGACCGCCCCGGACGCGATCCTCGTCCACGAGGGGCGCGACGACCACCACATCGGCCACGTCCCGCACCCCAACATCGTCCACCGCCAGCCGATCGTCCGCGGCGACGTGGCGGCCGCCCGCGCGCGGGCCGACGTGGTCGTCACGGGCGAGTACTACTTCGGCATGCAGGACCAGGCGTTCCTCGGCCCCGAGTCCGGGCTCGCCGTCCCCGAGGAGGACGGCGGTGTCCACCTCTACATCGCCACCCAGTGGCTCCACTCCGACCTGCGCCAGATCGCGCCCGTCCTGGGCCTGCCCGAGGACAAGGTGCGCATGACGCTGGCCGGCGTCGGCGGCGCGTTCGGCGGGCGCGAGGACCTGTCGATGCAGATCCACGCCTGTCTGCTCGCCCTGCGCACCGGCAAGCCCGTCAAGATCGTCTACAACCGCTTCGAGTCGTTCTTCGGGCACGTCCACCGCCACCCCGCCCGCCTGTACTACGAGCACGGCGCCACCCGCGACGGCAAGCTGACCCACGTGAAGTGCCGCATCGTGCTGGACGGCGGCGCGTACGCCTCCGCCTCCCCGGCGGTCGTCGGCAACGCCTCCTCGCTCGGCGTCGGCCCCTACCGGGTCGACGACGTGGAGATCGAGGCCATCGCCCTCTACACCAACAACCCGCCCTGCGGCGCCATGCGCGGCTTCGGCGCGGTCCAGGCGTGCTTCGCCTACGAGGCGCAGATGGACAAGGTGGCGAAGGAACTCGGCCTGGACCCGGTGGAGTTCCGGCAGCGCAACGCCATGGAACAGGGCACGCTGATGCCCACCGGCCAGCCCGTCGACTCGCCCGCTCCCGTCGCCGAACTCCTGCGCCGCGTCAAGGCGATGCCGATGCCGCCGGAGCGCCAGTGGGAGTCCAGCGAGGGCGCCGACGTACGGCAACTGCCCGGCGGCCTGTCCAACACCACCCACGGCGAGGGCGTCGTCCGCGGAGTCGGCTACGCGGTCGGCATCAAGAACGTCGGCTTCTCCGAGGGCTTCGACGACTACTCCACCGCCAAGGTGCGCATGGAGGTGGTCGGCGGTGAGCCGGTGGCCACCGTGCACACCGCGATGGCCGAGGTCGGCCAGGGCGGCGTCACCGTCCACGCCCAGATCGCCCGCACCGAGCTCGGTGTCGCCCAGGTGACCATCCACCCCGCCAACACCGAGGTCGGCAGCGCGGGTTCGACGTCGGCGTCCCGGCAGACCTACGTCACCGGCGGCGCCGTGAAGAACTCCTGCGAGCTGGTGCGCGAGAAGGTCCTCGAGCTGGGACGGCGCCGGTTCGGCGCGGCCCACCCGGCCTGGGCAACGGCGGAGCTGCTGCTGGAGGGCGGCAAGGTCGTCACCGACGGCGGGGAGGTGCTCGCCGACCTGGTGGACGTCCTCGGTGACGACGCCGTGGAGGTCGAGGCCGAGTGGCGGCACCGGCCGACCGAGCCCTTCGACCTGCGCACCGGCCAGGGCAACGGCCACGTGCAGTACTCCTTCGCCGCGCACCGCGCCGTCGTCGAGGTCGACACCGAACTCGGCCTGGTCAAGGTCGTCGAACTGGCCTGCGCCCAGGACGTCGGCAAGGCGCTCAACCCGCTGTCCGTGATCGGCCAGATCCAGGGCGGCACCACGCAGGGCCTGGGCGTGGCGGTCATGGAGGAGATCGTCGTCGACCCGAAGACCGCAAAGGTCAGGAACCCCTCCTTCACGGACTACCTGATCCCCACCATCCTCGACACGCCGACCATCCCCGTCGACGTGCTCGAACTCGCCGACGACCACGCGCCGTACGGGCTGCGCGGCATCGGCGAGGCCCCCACCCTGTCCTCGACCCCGGCCGTCCTCGCGGCGATCCGCAACGCGACGGGACGGGAACTGAACCGCACGCCGGTCCGGCCGGAACACCTCACCGGCACCGCGTGACAGACCCTCCGGGCGGCGCCGGCGCCAGTCACCGCGCCGCCCGGAGCAGAGATCGTTCGTCTCGGGCCGTCCCCCGGGTCGTGCGGCCGATGCACCTTCCCAAATCCCGTATCCGCAGCCGCGCAGGACGGGTGCCCCTATGAACCTTGGGAGTAGGCCCACATGACCCAGCAGTCACTGGAGCCGAGGACCACAGCCGACGACGCGGGCGACGGCGCCCGCGTCCCGGCCGGCAGGTCCTGGCTCGACCGGTACTTCCACATATCCCGGCGCGGATCGAGCGTCGCGCGCGAAGTGCGCGGTGGCGTCACCACCTTCATGGCGATGGCGTACATCCTGTTGCTCAACCCCCTGATCCTGTCCGGCAAGGACGTGGCCGGGGACACCCTGGGCCGGCAGGCCCTGATCACCGCGACCGCCTTCGCCGCGGCCGCCACCACGCTGCTGATGGGCTTCGTCGGCAAGGTGCCGCTCGCGCTCGCCGCCGGCCTGTCCGTCTCCGGGGTGCTCTCCTCGCAGGTCGCCCCGCAGATGACCTGGCCGCAGGCGATGGGCATGTGCGTGGTCTACGGCGTGGTCATCATGCTGCTGGTCGTCACCGGCCTGCGCGAGATGATCATGAACGCGATCCCGCTGGCCCTCAAGCACGGCATCACCATGGGCATCGGCCTGTTCATCGCCCTGATCGGCTTCTACAAATCCGGCTTCGTGCACCAGGGCAAGGCCACCCCGGTCTCCCTCGGCCCGGCGGGCGAACTCGCCGGCTGGCCGGTGCTGCTGTTCGCCGGCACCCTGCTGCTGATCTTCATGCTCCAGGCCCGCAACGTCCCCGGTGCCATCCTCATCGGCATCGTCACCGGCACGGCCGTCGCCGCCGTCCTCAACGCCGGCGGGGTCGTCGCGGCCGGCGCCTGGGCCAACGGCGCGCCCGAACTGCACGGCAGCGCCGTGTCGATGCCCGACTTCTCGCTCTTCGGCCACGTCGACTTCGGCGGCTGGGGGCAGGTCGGCGCGATGACCGTCGGCATGATCGTGTTCACGCTGGTGCTCGCCGGGTTCTTCGACGCGATGGCGACCATCATCGGCGTCGGCACCGAGGCGCGGCTCGCCGACGACAAGGGGCGGATGCCGGGCCTGTCCAAGGCGCTGTTCATCGACGGCGCGGGCGGTGCGATCGGCGGCGTGTCCGGCGGCTCGGGCCAGACCGTGTTCATCGAGTCGGCGACGGGCGTCGGCGAGGGCGCCCGGACGGGCCTCGCCTCCGTGGTGACGGGCCTGTTCTTCGCCGCGTGCCTGTTCTTCACCCCGCTGACGGCGATCGTCCCCCAGGAGGTCGCGTCCGCCGCGCTGGTGGTCATCGGCTCGATGATGCTGATGAACGCGCGGCACGTCGACTGGGCCGACCGCGCCACCGCGGTCCCGGTGTTCCTCACCGTGGTGATCATGCCGTTCACGTACTCCATCACCGCGGGCGTCGCCGCCGGCGTGATCTCGTACGTGGCCGTCAAGACCGCCCAGGGCCGGGCGCGGGAGATCGGGGCCTTCATGTGGGGCCTGACGGCGATCTTCCTCGTCTACTTCGCCCTGCACCCGATCGAGAGCTGGCTGGGCGTCCACTGACGGCCCGCCCGACACCCCGTCCGCCGCAACCCGTTGAGGAGACCGAGCATGCTGGACATCGCCGAGGAACTGAACCGGTGGGTCGAGCAGGGACGTGAGTTCGCCGTGGCCACCGTCGTGGCCGTGGGCGGCAGCGCGCCCCGCCAGCCGGGCGCCGCCCTCGCGGTGGACGCCGACGGCACGGCGATCGGCTCGGTCTCCGGCGGGTGCGTGGAGGGGGCGGTGTACGAGCTGTGCCGGCAGGCGCTCCAGGACGGCGGGACCGTCCTGGAGCGCTTCGGCTACAGCGACGAGGACGCCTTCGCCGTCGGCCTGACCTGCGGCGGCGTCATCGACGTGCTCGTCACCCCGGTCCGGGCGGGCGACCTGGCCCGCCCGGTGCTCGCCGGCGCCCTCACCGCCGCCGCGGGCGGCGGGGCGGCGGCCCTCGCGCGGATCGTCTCCGGACCTCCCGAGCTGCGCGGACGGGCGATGCTGGTCCGCCCCGACGGCTCCCACGAGGGCGGCTTCGGCGCCCACCCCGAACTGGACCGCACCGTCGCCGCCGAGGCCGGCGCCTTCCTGGACGCCGGGCGCACCGGCACCCTGGAGATCGGCGAGCGCGGCTCGCGCTGCGGCAGCCCGCTGACCGTCCTGGTCGAGTCCTCGGTGCCGCCGCCCCGGATGATCGTCTTCGGCGCGATCGACTTCGCGGCCGCCCTGGTGCGCGTCGGCCGGTTCCTGGGCTACCGGGTGACCGTGTGCGACGCCCGGCCGGTGTTCGCGACGCCGGCCCGCTTCCCCGAGGCCGACGAGGTCGTCGTGGAGTGGCCGCACCGGTACCTGGAGCGCACCGAGGTCGACGGCCGCACGGTCCTGTGCGTCCTCACCCACGACGCCAAGTTCGACGTACCGCTGCTGGAGCGCGCGCTGCGGCTGCCGGTCGCCTACGTCGGCGCGATGGGCTCGCGCCGCACCCACCTGGACCGCAACCGCCGGCTGCGCGAGGCCGGCGTCACCGACCTGGAACTGACCCGCCTGCGCTCCCCGATCGGCCTCGACCTCGGCGCCCGCACGCCGGAGGAGACGGCCCTGTCGATCGGCGCGGAGATCGTCGCGAACCGCCGCGGCGGCACCGGGGCGTCCCTCACCGGCGCCCACACCCCGATCCACCACGACCGGCCCCCGCACCCCACGCGACGCATCGACTCGGTGGCCTGAACCCACGCCGACCGGCGGGTGCGGGCCGCCCGACGCCGGCCCGCGGCCCGCGGCTCGTCGGACGCGCTCCCCTGCCACCGCCCGCGGGTCCCGTCGCCGGATGCCGTGAGCCGCCGTCCGTGGGCGCCGGGTCCAGGTCCGCGCTCCTCGGGTGGCTGGTTCCCGGCTGTGGGCCGCCCGCCCGTGGGCGCCCGGTCTGGGTCCGCGCTCCTCGGACCGCCGGTTCCTGGCCGTTGGCCGTGGCCGCGCATCCCCGGTCGCTGGCTGCCGGTCCCGGCCCCCGACCACCGGCCACCGATCGCCGGCGCCTGGTCACCGACCACCGATCACCGGCCACCTGCCTGCGACCCCTGCCGCCGCCGATTTCCGGCCCCCGGCCACCGGACCCCGCCGCCACCCCCCGCCCCTACGGCGTCCGCAGGAGGCGGTCCGTCGCGCGGCCGAAGACGAAGCGGCCCGCGGTGCGCAGCGCCGGGTCGAAGAAGGGGGGTACGCGGCGGATGCCGATGTCCTCGGTCCAGCGGACGCGGGTCCGGCCGCCGGGTCTCGGGGTCACCTCGATCTCCGCCCAGCCGAGGACGACCCGGCCCCGTTTCTCCAGACGGCACAGGCCCGGCGCGTCGCCGGCCGGGGGCCGCCACACGGTGACCTCCATGCGGTCGTCGACGCGCAGCGGGCCGAGCACCGTACGGGCGACGAAGACGGTGCCCTGCCCCGTGGGCGGGGGCGTCTCCACCACCACCCGGGTCAGCGGGACCACGTCCCCGTGCCGGGACCACAGCGTGAGCCGGCGCCACACCTCCTCGGGCGGGAGGGGAGCGGTGCGTTCGAGACGGAAGAGGGCCACGGGACGATCGTAGGCACCGCGACGGGACCCGGCCCGCTCCCGGCCCCCGTGCGTGGTCGACGGCCGGGCCGACCGCCGGCTCAGCGGTACACCTTCCCCGGCCGCGCCGCACCCGGCGCCAGCAGCTGGGGCACCGTGACGAAGACGAAGCCCCGCTCCTTGAGCGCGTCGATGATGCCCGGCACGGCCGGGACCGTCCCGTCGTACAGGTCGTGCAGCAGGATGATCCCGTCCCGGTCGGCCCCGGCCAGTACCCGGCGCCGGATGAGCGCGGGGTCGGTGGTCCGGTAGTCCTTGGCCGTCACCGTCCACAGCACCTCCGCCAGCCCGAGCTCGCGGCAGACGGCGTGCACGGTGTCGTTCGTGCGGCCCTGCGGGGGGCGCATCAGGGTGGGGCGCCGCCCGGTCAGGCGCTCTATCGCCTCGTTGGTGCGCTCCAGCTCCGCGCGTACCTCGTCCGGCCGGATGCGGGTGAGGATGCGGTGGTCCCAGGTGTGGCTGGCCACCTCGTGCCCCTCGGCCGCCATCCGGCGTACCAGCCCGGGGTACTTCTCGATGTGCCGCGCGCCCAGCAGGAAGAAGGTCGCCGGGACCCCCTTGGCCCGCAGGACGTCCAGCAGGCGGGCGGAGTTCCCGCTCGGCCCCGCGTCGAAGGTCAGCGCCACGCACTTGACCTCGCGGCAGTCCACGCTCCCGAACCGCGGCTGGGCGGTCGGGCCGCCGGCGCCCTGGGTGCGGGCGCTGCTCGGGCGCGTGGTGCCGGCCCCGCCGCACCCGCTCAGGGCCGACGCCAGGCACAGGGCCAGTAACCCCCCGAGCAACGCGTTCCCCGTCTTCTTCGTCCTCTTGTCCAGAGAAGGCATGCCTGGACTATACGCAGCGTGTATGCACGCAGTGCATAGTCGGACGGTTGTGCCCGAAATCCAGGCATGTGTCCCTTTCGTCTGGTTACTCGCTCCGTCACCCCGTGCAGGCGAGAGCAAGGAGGGCCCCATGAGCGCACGCACCTGGCGCCGGGCACTGGTGACCGGCGGGGCCGGATTCGTGGGATCGCACCTGTGCGGACGACTGCTCGACGACGACGTCGACGTCGTCTGCCTCGACAACCTGTCCACCGGCTCCCGCGCCAACGTCGCCGCGCTGGAGCAGCGCCGGGGCTTCACCTTCGTGCCCGGCGACGCCACCGACCCCGCCGCCTGGCGCGCCCTGCCCGGCCGCTTCGACCTGGTGCTGCACTTCGCCTGTCCCGCCTCGCCGGTCGACTACCTGCGCCTGCCGCTGGAGACGCTCGACGTCGGCAGCACCGGCACCCGGTACGCCCTGGAGCGCGCCCGCGCCGACGGCGCCCGCTTCCTGCTCGCCTCCACCTCCGAGGTGTACGGCGACCCGCTGGAGCACCCCCAGAGCGAGGGCTACTGGGGCAACGTCAACCCCGTCGGCCCGCGCAGCGTCTACGACGAGTCCAAGCGCTTCGCCGAGGCCCTGGTCACCGCGCACCGCCGGGTGCGCGGCACCGATACCGCCATCGTGCGGATCTTCAACACCTACGGGCCGCGCATGCGCACCGGCGACGGCCGCGCCGTCCCCGCCTTCGTCGCCCAGGCCCTCGACGGCGCCCCGCTCACCGTCGCCGGCGACGGCAGCCAGACCCGCTCCCTGTGTTACGTCGACGACACCGTCGAGGGCGTCCTCGCCCTGGCCGCGTCCGGCGAGACCGGCCCCGTCAACATCGGCGGCGGCGACGAGATCACCATGCTGGAGCTGGCCCGCCGGATCATCGAGCTGACCGGCTCCGCCTCCCGGATCCGCTTCGTGGAACGCCCCGTCGACGACCCCGGCCGGCGCCGCCCCGACACCCGGCTGGCCCGCGAGCGCCTCGGCTGGGCGCCCCGGGTCGACTGGAGCGAGGGCCTGGAGCGCACCATCGGCTGGTTCGCCCGCGCCCAGGCCGCCTGAGCCTGCCGGGGCTGGCAGTCGGCACAGCCCTGTGAACACAACCGCACCGCGGCCGGGGCCGCACGCCCGCCTGTGGTCGCGCACGGTCACCAACGACTGCGCGCAGCGACATCCCGGCCTGTTCCCCCGGAAGTTGTCTCCAAGTGTTTGAGACAGCCTCCTTCAGGCACCCGGCAGGTGCAAAAACCGCAATTGAGACATTTCTTCATTCGTCATAGTGCCGCCCGGGACGGAGTCACCCCCATGCGCATCCTCGGCATCAACGCACTCTTCCATGACCCGGCCGCCGCCCTCGTCGTCGACGGAGAGGTGGTCGCCGCCGCGGAGGAGGAGCGCTTCAGCCGGCGCAAGCACGGCAAGCGGCCGGTGCCGTTCTCCGCCTGGGAGCTGCCCGAGCTGTCGGCCCGCTGGTGCCTGGAGCACGCCGGGGTCCGCCCGGCCGAGCTGGACGCCGTGGCCTACTCCTTCGACCCCCGGCTGGCCCGCCCGGCCGCCGACATGGGGCTGTTCGACCCGTGGGACGCGCTGCGCCTGGAGTACGCCCGGCGCGCCCCCGAGTTCCTCGCCGAGGCCTTGCCCGGCCTGGACCCCGACCGGGTCGTGCACGTCCCGCACCACGTGGCGCACGCCGCCTCCGCAGGACCGGCCTCCCCGTACCCCGACAGCGCCGTCCTCGTCCTCGACGGGCGCGGTGAGTGCGCAAGCCACCTCGCGGGCCGCTACCGCGACGGCAAGCTCGACACCCTCGCCACCCAGGCGCTGCCGCACTCGCTCGGCCTGGTCTACGAGGACCTCACCGCCCACCTGGGCTTCCTGCGCAGCAGCGACGAGTACAAGGTGATGGCCCTCGCCTCCTACGGCACCCCCCGCTTCCTGCCCGAGCTGCGGACCCACGTCCACGCCACCGGCGACGGCGGGTTCCGCGCCCACGGCGTCGACTGGGCCGCCCTCGCCCCGGCCCGCGCGCCCGGCGAGCCCTGGACCCGCGACCACGCCGACCTCGCCGCCAGCACCCAGGCCGTGCTGGAGGAGACCCTGCTCGACCTGGTGCACTGGCTGTACCGCACCGCCGGCGGCGACGCCCTCGCCCTGGCCGGCGGCGTCGCCCTGAACTGCGTCGCCAACTCCAAGATCGCCGCGCGTGGCCCCTACGGGCACGTGTGGGTGCAGCCCGCCGCCGGGGACGCCGGCACCGCGCTCGGCGGCGCCCTGCACCTCGCCGAGGACCCGCGGCCCATGCCGGGCGCCGACCTCGGCCGCGGCTGGAGCGAGGACGAGCTGCGCGCCTGGCTCGACGCCGCCGCCGTCCCGTACGAGCGGCCCGACGACGTCGCCGAGGCCGTCGCCGAGGAACTGGCCCGGGACGGGATCGTGGCCTGGTTCCAGGGCCGCAGCGAGTACGGGCCGCGCGCCCTGGGCCACCGCTCGCTGATGGCCCACCCCGGGCGCGCCGAGAACCTCGAACGGCTCAACTCCGTCAAGGGCCGCGAGGAGTTCCGCCCCGTCGCCCCGATGGTCCTCGCCGACCGGGCGCACGAGCTGTTCGCCGGGCCGCTGCCCAGCCCGTACATGCTGTTCGTGCACGACGTGGCGCCCCAGTGGCGGGACCGCATCCCCGCCGTGGTGCACGTCGACGGCACGGCCCGCATCCAGACCGTCGCCGAACGCCAGGAGCCGCTGGTGGCGCGGATGCTGGCCGCCTTCGAGCGCCGCACCGGACTGCCCGTCGTCGTCAACACCAGCCTCAACACCGCGGGCCGGCCCATGGTCGACGACCCGCGCGACGCCCTGGAGTGCTTCGGCTCCGCGCCGGTCGACCTGCTGGCCATCGGCCCGTTCGTGGTGCGGCGCGGCCGCATGTACGACGGCCCTGAGGCACCGGGGCACGTCCGGGCGGCGCACGAGCACCCCACGCCCGCCACCGGGCAGCCGCACGGGTCCCCCCACGGAGAGGCGGCCGTATGAGCAGCCCGGCCTACACCGTCGTCGTCCCCACCCTCGTGCGGGACACCCTCGCCGACTGCCTGGCCGCGCTCGTCGCCGCCCACGGCCCGCGGCCCGCGGCGATCGTCCTCGTCGACGACCGCCCGGAGCCCGACCCGGCGGCGCTGGAGCACGCGCTGGCCGTCCTCGGCGAGCTCACCGACCGCACCACGGTCCTGCCCGGCGGCGCCCGCGGACCGGCCGCCGCCCGCAACACCGGGCTGCGCGCCGTCACCACCCCGTGGGTCGCCTTCCTCGACGACGACGTGCAGGTCGGCCCCCACTGGTGCGACCAGCTCGCCCAGGACCTCGCCGACGCCGGACCCGACACCGCCGCGGTGCAGGGCGTGCTCGCCGTGCCGCTGCCGGGGGAGCGCCGCCCCACCGACTGGGAGCGCACCACCGCCGGCCTCGCCCGCGCCCGCTGGATCACCGCCGACATGGCCTACCGCACCGACGCCCTCAAGCAGGTCGGCGGCTTCGACGAACGCTTCCCCCGCGCCTTCCGCGAGGACGCCGACGTCGCGCTGCGCGTCCTGGACGCCGGCTGGCGCGTCCAGCGGGGCCGGCGCACCACCCGCCACCCGGTCCGTGCCGCCGACCGCTGGGTCTCCCTGCGCAACCAGCGCGGCAACGCCGACGACGCGCTGATGCGCGCCCTGCACGGCCCCGACTGGTGGGAGAAGGCCGCCGCCCCGCGCGGCCGCATCCGCGCCCACCTCGCGGTCACCGCGGCCGGGCTCGCCGCCTTCGCGCTGGCCGCGGCCGGCCGGCCCCGCGCCGCCGCCCTCGCCGGGCTCGGCTGGGCGCTGGGCACCGCCGAGTTCGCCTGGGCCCGCATCGCGCCCGGACCGCGCACCCGGGACGAGGTGACCACCATGCTCGCCACCAGCGTCCTCATCCCGCCCGCCGCGAGCTGGCACCGGCTCAGCGGCGCGTGGCGGCACCGCGCCGCCCCGCCCTGGCGGGAGGTGGCCCGGTGAACCGGCCCGCGCCCCACGACCGCCGCATCCGGCTGGTCCTGTTCGACCGCGACGGCACCCTCGTCGAGGACGTCCCCTACAACGGCGACCCCGACCTGGTCCGCCCCGTGCCGCACGCCCGCGAGGCCCTGGCCCTGCTGCGCGCCCGGGGCGTCGCCACCGGCGTCGTCACCAACCAGTCGGGCGTCGCCCGCGGGCTGCTGAGCACGGCCGACGTACGGCGCGTCAACGAGCGCGTCGACGCCCTCCTGGGCCCGTTCGACGCGTGGGCCGTCTGCCCGCACGGCCCCGACGACGGCTGCTCCTGCCGCAAGCCGCAGCCCGGCATGGTCCTCCAGGCGGCCGCGCGGCTCGGGGTCCCGCCCGAGGAGACCGCCGTGATCGGCGACATCGGCGCCGACGTCGAGGCCGCCCGCCGGGCCGGCGCCCTGGGCGTCCTGGTGCCCACCGCGCAGACCCGCCCCGAGGAGACGGCCGCCGCCGAGCACGTCGCCCCGGACCTGCTCACCGCCGTACGGGCCCTGCTGCCGGCCGGGCCGCCGCGCGGGCACCTCCTCGACGACGAACGGCCCCCGGCCGCCGTGTCCGCGTCCGACCGGAGGACGCTATGAGAGCCCTGGTCACCCGGCTCGACAGCTTCGGCGACGTGCTGCTCGCCGGGCCCGCGATCCGCGCCGTCGCCGCCCGCGCCGACCACGTCACCCTGCTGTGCGGCCCCCTCGGCGCCCCCGCCGCCCACCTGCTGCCCGGCGTCGACGAGGTGCTGGTCTGGGAGGCGCCGTGGGCCGGCTTCGAGCCGCCGCCCGTGCGCCGTCGGGCCGTCGAGGAGCTGATCGCGGCCGTCCGCGCCGACACCGCGCTGGTCCTCACCTCCTTCCACCAGTCCCCGCTGCCCACCGCGCTGCTGCTGCGGCTGGCCGGCGTCACCCGCATCGCCGCCGACAGCGAGGACTACCCCGGCTCCCTCCTCGACGTCCGCCACCACCGCGCCCCGCACGCCCACGAGGTGGACGCCGCCCTGGACCTCGCCGAGGCCGCCGGCTTCCCCCGGCCCGCCGACACCCGGCTGCGGATCCTGCCCCCGCCCGACACCAGCGCCCTCACCGGCGCCGGCCCCTACGTCGTCGTGCACCCCGGGGCGAGCGTCCCGGCCCGCGCCTGGAGCCCCGCCCGCTGCGCCCAGGCCGTGCGCGCACTCGCCGACGCCGGACACCGCGTGGTGGTGACCGGCGGCCCAGGCGAACGCGCGCTGACCCGCCGCGTCGCCGGGAACGACGGCGTCGACCTCGGCGGGCGCACCGGCGCCCCCGAACTGGCCGGCGTCCTCGCCCGCGCCGACGCCGTCGTCACCGGCAACACCGGCCCCGCCCACCTCGCGGCGGCCGTCGGCACACCCGTGGTGTCGCTGTTCGCCCCCGTCGTACCGGCCGAGCGCTGGCGGCCCTACGGCGTGCCCTGCGTGCTGCTCGGCGACCAGCACGCGCCCTGCGCCGACAGCCGCGCCCGGCAGTGCCCCGTCCCCGGGCACCCGTGCCTGGAGTCCGTGACCGCCCATGACGTCCGACTGGCCGTGGAGAAGGTGAGGCAGGCGTGAGGATCCTGATCTGGCACGTGCACGGCTCCTGGACGACGTCGTTCGTCCAGGGACCGCACACCTACCTCGTCCCCGTCACCCCCGACCGCGGACCCGACGGCCTCGGCCGCGCCCGCACCTGGGACTGGCCGGACAGCGTCGTCGAGGTCTCCCCGGAGCGCCTGCGCGACGCCGACGTCGACCTGGTGGTCCTCCAGCGCCCGCACGAACTCGCCCTGGTCGACCAGTGGCTGGGGCGCCGCCCGCCGCTCGTGTACGTCGAGCACAACGCCCCGCACGGCGACGTGCCGGACACCCGGCACCCGGTCGCCGACCTGCCCGGCGTCACCCTCGTCCACGTCACCCACTTCAACCGGCTGATGTGGGACAACGGCCGCGCCGCGACCGAGGTCGTCGAGCACGGGATCATCGACCCCGGGCACCTCTGGACCGGCGAACTCCCGCACGGCGCCGTCGTCGTCAACGACCCGGTCCGCCGCGGCCGCACCACCGGCACCGACCTGCTGCCGGTGTTCGCCGACGTCGTGCCGCTGGACGTCTTCGGCATGCGCACCGACCAGCTGGACGTGCCCGGCACCACCACCCACGACCTGCCCCAGCACGCCCTGCACGCCGAGCTGGCCCGCCGCCGGGTCTACGTCCACCCGGTCCGCTGGACCTCGCTCGGCCTGTCGCTGCTGGAGGCGATGTTCCTGGGCATGCCGGTCGTCGCGCTCGCCACCACCGAGGTGACCGAGGCGGTGCCCGACGGCGCCGGGGTGGTCTCCAACCGCCTGGACGTCCTGACCGACGCCGTACGGGACTTCGTCGCCGACCCGCTGCACGCCCGCCTGATCGGCGAGGCCGCACGCGCCGCGGCGCTCGCCCGCTACGGGCTGACCCGCTTCCTGAACGACTGGGAGCGGCTGCTGAAGGAGGTGACCCGATGAGGATCGCCATGGTGTCCGAGCACGCGAGCCCGCTGGCCGCGCTCGGTGGCGTCGACGCCGGCGGCCAGAACGTGTACGTCGCGCGGCTGAGCGAGGAACTCGCCCGCCGCGGCCACGACGTCACGGTCTACACCCGCCGCGACAGCACCGACCTGCCCGACCGGGTGCCGCTGCCCGGCGGCGGCGTCGTCGAGCACGTCCAGGCCGGCCCGCCCGAACCGGTGCCCAAGGACGAACTCCTGCCCTACATGCCCGGGTTCGGGGCCCGGCTGGCCGCCGCCTGGCGGCACGAGCGGCCCGACCTGGTGCACGCCCACTTCTGGATGTCCGGCATGGCCGCCCGGATCGGCGCCCGCCCGCGCGGCGTCCCGGTCGTGCAGACCTTCCACGCCCTCGGCACGGTCAAGCGCCGCCACCAGGGCCGCCGGGACACCAGCCCCGGCGAACGCATCGGCATCGAGCGCCAGATCGGCCGCGACTGCGCCCGGGTCCTGGCCACCTGCACCGACGAGGTGTACGAACTCGCCGACATGGGCGTTCCGCCGCAGCACGTGTCCGTCGTGCCGTGCGGCGTGGACGCCGAGCACTTCCGGCCCGGCCGGCCCGGCACCGGGGTGCCCGCACGGCGGGAGCGCCACCGGCTGCTCGCCTGCGGCCGCCTGGTGCGCCGCAAGGGCTACGACCGCGCCATCCGCGCCCTGACCCGGATCCCGGACGCCGAACTCCTCCTCGCCGGCGGCCCGCCCGCCGGGCTGCTGGAGGCCGACGACGAGGCCGAGCGCCTGCTGCTGCTGGCCGAACGCCTGGGCGTCGCCGGCCGGGTGCGGCTGCTCGGCGCGGTCGACCCGGCCCGGATGCCCGCCCTCATGGGCAGCGCCGACCTGGTGCTGTGCACCCCCGACTACGAGCCGTTCGGCATCGTCCCGCTGGAGGCCATGGCCTGCGGGGTGCCCGTCGTCGCCACCGACGTCGGCGGCCACCGCGACTCCGTCGCCGACGGCGCCACCGGCCGGCTCGTCCCGACCGGCGACCCCTCGGCGATCGCCGCGACGGTGCGCGAACTCCTCACCGACGAACGGCTGCGCCGCCGCTACGGCGCCGCGGGCCGCGACCGGGTGATGGCCCGCTACACCTGGCAGCGCGTCGCCGACGGCGTCGAACAGGTCTACCGGCAGGTCGTGGTCGGCCACACCCTGCCCTCGGAGTCCACGGAGGTGGCGTGATGAGCGTCCAGGAGACCACGGCCGTCGCCCACTGCGACCGACTCGCCCAGGCCATCCGCGCGTTCCGCGGCTCCGCGCACCGCACCGAGCACTGGGGCGAACGGCTCGCCGACGTGCTCTGCGGCGGCGGCCGGCTGCTCGCCGCGGGCAACGGCGGCAGCGCCGCCCAGGCCCAGCACCTGACCGCGGAGATCGTCGGCCGCTACCGCGACGACCGGCCGCCCTTCTCCGCGATCGCCCTGCACGCGGACACCTCCGCCACCACCGCCATCGCCAACGACTACGGCGTCGACGAGGTGTTCGCCCGGCAGGTCCGCGCCCACGGCCGCCCCGGCGACGTGCTGATGCTGCTGTCCACCTCCGGTGCCAGCGCCAACCTGCTGTCCGCCGCCGCCGCCGGCCGCGGCGCCGGACTGCGCGTGTGGGCGCTGACCGGACCCGCGCCCAACCCGCTGACGGCGGGCAGCGACGAGGCCCTGTGCGTGGCGGCCCCCGCCGCGGCGACCGTCCAGGAACTGCACCTGGTGGCCGTCCACATGATCTGCGAGGCCTTCGACGCGGCCGTGGAACGGCGCCACGGGTGACGTCCCCGCGCCCCGCCGACCGCACCCCGACCGGAGGTGACATGACCGTGAACGCCCCGCTGGTCGTCGTCGGAGACGCCCTGCTCGACCGTGACCTCACCGGCACCGCCGACCGCCTCGCCCCCGACGCACCCGTCCCGGTCGTCGCCGACTGCGCCGAACACCTGCGGCCCGGCGGCGCCGCCCTCGCCGCGTACCTCGCGGCGCGCGACGGCCGCCCGGTCACGCTGATCACCGGCATCGGCGACGACCCGGCGAGCCGGGCCCTGCTGCGCCTCCTGGACGGGCACGTCGAGGTGATCGCGCTGCCGCTGACCGGGCCGCTGTCGCAGAAGACACGGGTGCTGGCCCGCGGCCGGCCCGTCGTCCGCCTCGACGCGGGCTCCGGCCGGGTCCACGAGGCCACCACCGAGGCCCGCGAGGCCCTGCGCGGCGCCCGTGCCGTCCTCGTCTCCGACTACGGCCGCGGCGCCGCCGACGCCGTGCGGGACGTACTGGCCGAACACCCCCCGCTGGTCTGGGACCCCCACCCGCGCGGCGGGCCGCCCGTGCCCGGCACCCGGCTCGTCACCCCCGCCGAGAAGGAGGCCCGCGCCGCCGCCGAGGGCGGCGACAGCCTGCGCGACCTGTCCCGCGCGGCCGCCGACCTGGTACGGCACTGGCGGGTCCCCGCCGTCACCGTCACCCTGGGCGCCCGCGGCGCGCTCCTGTCGTACGGCGAGAACCCGCTGCTCGTCCCGGCGCCCGCCGCGCACCACGGCGACCCCTGCGGCGCCGGCGACCGTTTCGCCGCCGCCGCGGCCGGACTGCTCGCCGACGGCGCGCTCGTCGAGGAGGCCGTCGAGGGCGCCGTCCGCGCCGCGACCGAGTTCGTCGGGGCCGGGGGAGCGGGCGCCGCCCTGGACCCCGCCGGCCCGCCCCCGCCCGTGGACGACCCGCGCGCCCTGATCGACGCCGTCCGCGCCCGGCAAGGCACCGTCGTCGCCGCCGGCGGCTGCTTCGACCTGCTGCACGCCGGGCACGTCGGCCTGCTCCAGGCGGCCCGCCGGCTCGGCGACTGCCTCGTGGTGTGCGTCAACTCCGACGCCTCCGTGCGCCGCCGCAAGGGCGAGGGCCGCCCGGTCACCCCGCTCGCCGACCGGGTCCGGGTGCTGCGCGCCCTGGCCTGCGTCGACGCGGTGGCCGTCTTCGACGAGGACACCCCCGAACGGCTCCTGGCCGACCTGCGCCCCGACATCTGGGTCAAGGGCGGCGACTACGCGGGCGCCGAACTCCCCGAGGCGGCCCTGCTCCAGGAGTGGGGCGGCCAGGCGGTCCTGCTGCCCTACCTCGACGGCCGGTCCTCCACCGCCCTCATCGAGCGCGCCGCCGAGGGCCTCACCCGCACCGGCGCCCCCGACGGCGCCCCCGGACCCGCCGACCGCACCGTCTCCGGGACCGGCTCCTGGACCGCGGAGGGCGTGCGGTGACCGGACGCGTCCTGGTCCTGCGGGCCCTCGGCCTCGGCGACCTGCTCGCCGGGGTGCCCGCCCTGCGCGCCCTGCGCCGCGCCTTCCCCGGCCACGAACTGGTCCTCGCCGCGCCCGCCGACCTCGCGCCGGTCGCCCGGGCCACCGGCGCCGTCGACCGGCTGCTGCCCGCCTCCGCCCCCGGCCGGGCCGTGCCCCACCACCTCGACTGGACCGGGCCCCCGCCCGACGTCGCCGTGGACCTGCACGGCAACGGCCCGCCCAGCCACCGCCTGCTGCAGGCCCTGCGCCCGCGGCGCCTCCTCGCCTTCGCGCACCCCGGGACCCCGGAGATCGAGGGGCCGCCCTGGTACGCCGAGGAACACGAACGCGCCCGCTGGTGCCGCCTGCTGGAGGCGTACGGCATCCCGGCCGACCCCACCGACCTGCGGCTGCCCCGTCCGGCCGGCCCCTCCCCGGCGCCCGGCGCGGTCGTGCTCCACCCCGGTGCGGGAGCCCCCTCCCGGTGCTGGCCCCTCGACCGGTACGCGGCCGTCGCCGACACCGTGCGCGAACGCGGCCTGCGCGTCGTCGTCACCGGGGGACCGGGCGAGGACGACCTGGTCGCCGGGCTGGCCAAGCGGGCCGCGCTGCCCGACACCGACCTGTTCGGCGGCGGACTGCCCTACCGGCGGCTGGCCGCGCTGGTCGCCGGCGCCCGCGCCGTGGTCAGCGGCGACACCGGCCTCGCCCACCTCGCCGTCGCCCACGCGACCCCGTCGGTGACCCTGTTCGGACCCACCCCGCCCAGCCGCTGGGGCCCGCCGGACGACCCCCGCCACCAGGTCCTGTGGCACCCCGGGCCGGACGGCGACCCGCACGGCACCGAGCCCGACCCGGCCCTGCTGCGCATCCGCCCCGAGGACGTCCTGACCGCACTGGACCGGCTGCCATGACCCCCTCCCGCACCGGTGTCGTCATCGCCACCCGCGACCGCGCCCCCCGCCTCGCGAGCACCCTGGACCACCTCCTGGCGCTGCCCGAGCGGCCCGAGATCCTCGTCGTCGACAACGCCTCCAGCGACGACACCCCGGCCCTGCTAGCCCGCCACCACCCCCGGGTGCGCACCCTGCGGCTGCCCGCCAACCGCGGTGCCCTCGCCCGCACCGAGGGCGTCCGCGCCCTGGACACGCCCTACGTCGCCTTCAGCGACGACGACTCCTGGTGGGCGCCCGGCGCCCTGGAACGCGCCGCCCGCCACCTGGACGCCCACCCGCGGCTCGGCCTGCTCTCCGCCCGCACCCTGGTCGGACCCGCCGCCGAGCCGGACCCGCTGAACGACGTGTTGAGCGGCTCCCCGCTGGGCCCCGCCGAGGACCTGCCCGGCGTCCAGGTCCTCGGCTTCCTCGCCTGCGCCTGCGTCGTCCGGCGCGACGCCTACCTCGACGCGGGCGGCTTCCACCCGGTGCTGTTCTTCGGCGGCGAGGAGACCCTGCTCGCCTACGACCTGGCCGCCCGCGGCTGGGGCGTCACCCACTGCCCGGACGTCGTCGCCCACCACCACCCGCCCCCGGCGCCCCCGGCGTCACGCGCGGGCCGCGGCGCGCTGTTCCGCCGCAACGCCCTGCTCACCGACTGGCTGCGCCGCCCCCTGCCGCACGCCCTGGCCCGCACCCGGGACCTGGCCGCCGAGGCCCGCCACGACCCGCAGGCCCGCAGCGCCCTGCGCCAGGCGCTGGTCCGGCTGCCCGCCGCGCTGCGCGCCCGCCGCCCGCTTCCCCCGTACCTCGAAGAGGCCGCCCGCGCCCTGGACGGAGCCGCCCGATGACCGACCCGCGCCTGACCGTCGTCGTCATCACCCACAACCGGCGCGCCGAACTCCTGCGCACCCTCGACCGGCTCGCCGAACTCCCCGAGCGGCCCCCGGTGATCGTCACCGACAACGGCTCCACCGACGGCTCCGCCGAGGCCGTCGCCCACCGCCACCCCGAGGTGACCCTGCTGCGCCCCGGCCGCAACCTCGGCGCGACCGGCCGCAACCTGGCGGTCCGTCAGGTACGCACGCTCTACGTGGTGTTCTGCGACGACGACACCTGGTGGGACCCCGGCTCACCGGCCGGCGCGGCCGACCTGCTGGACCGGCACCCCGCGCTCGCCTCCGTCACCGCCCGCATCGTCGTCGAGCCCGGCAGCACCGACGACCCCATCGTCGAGGAACTGCGCACCTCCCCGCTGACCCGGCCGTCCTGGATGCCCGGCCCGGCCCTCGGCTCGTTCCTCGCGGGCGCGACCGTGCTGCGCACCGACGCCTTCCGCGCCGCCGGCGGCTTCCACCCCCGGCTGTGGCTCGGCGGGGAGGAGGAGCTGCTCGCGGCCGACCTCGCGTCGGGCGGCTGGTGGCTCACCTACGCCGACCACCTGACGGTCCACCACCAGGCGTCGACGGTGCGCGACCCCACGCTGCGCCGGGCGCACGGCATCCGCAACACCCTGTGGTTCACCTGGCTGCGCCGCCCGGTCCGGCCCGCGCTGCGCCGCACCCTGTTCCTGGCCCGCACGGTCCCGCGGGACACGGTCTCGCTGCGCGCCTTCGCCGAGGCCGCGGCGGCCCTGCCCTGGGTGCTCAGGGAACGGCGCGTGCTGCCCGTCGAGGTGGAGGAGCGGTTCCGCCTGCTGGAGGACGCCCAGCGCCGGTCGAGGGCGCGGCAGTACACCGGGTGACGTCGGCCGCGCGGATCCCCGGTCGTCCTGGCGGGACGCGGGACGCCCGGGGAGACGTGCCGCGGTCGCCGCGGTCGTCGGCGCCTCCGTGCCGCGGTCGTCGGCTCAGCCGTGGGGGCGGGGGCCGCCCGGTGGCTCCGTCCACCGGCACAGCAGCCGGAACGCCGCGAACAGCGACAGCGGCCAGACACCGGCGAACGCCCAGATCACCCCGGGTGCGCCGGTGACGATGCCGGCCACCATCAGGCCCACGGCCACGGCCAGCCACACCGCCACGACCCAGGGGCGCGGGGACCACGCCGCCGCCCGGGCCAGCCGGGGATGTCGGCAGTGGGTGCGCAGCCGCCGGTCCAGCCGGCGGTCGCGGCGCAGCACGCGCTCCATCTCGTCCAGGATGCGCTGTTCGTGATCGGGAAGCCGGCCGGTGGTCACTGGGCCCTCCTGATGCTCCGGGCGGGTGCGCACCCGGAGCGAGTGCCCCGTGGACCCCCGGATCTAACCGGTTCGGGACGGCTCCAGAAGCGCCGCCAGGGCGTCGGTGCCGTCCCGTGCGGTGCCCTCGCACAGGTCGTCGCGGACCCGCCCGGCCGCCGCGTGCCCGTGGGTGAGGCACCAGTCCCACCACCGCCGCAGCCCCGCCGCGTCCAGTGCGTCGGCGGGCACCAGCGCGGGCCAGCCGCAGGCGCGGGCCTGCGCCGTGACCTTCGCGCCGCCCGCCACCGGGTCCACGGCCGGCGCGGGCACCCCCGAGCGCAGGGCGAGCACCAGCCCGTGCAGCCGGTCGGTGACCACCAGGTCCAGCCGGACGAGCACCGCCTCCACCTGGCCGGCCGTGGCGCCGAGCCGCCAGTCGTGGGCTTCGAGCCGGGTCTCCAGCTCCAGCCGGGCGCAGTCGACTCCGGCCAGCCACCGCGTGACCTGCTCGGCCACGCGCGCGTGGCGCCGCCGGTCGCCGTACTCGTGCTGGCCGTGGGTGAGGACGACGCCGACCACCGGCACGGCGGACGGGGGTCGCGGGGCCCGGGCGGCGAGGTCGAGGGAGGGCTCGGTGCCGGGCGCGTCCCGCGGCAGCACCCGGTGGAAGCCGCGCACGGCGGGCCCGTCGGGCGCGAGGACGGACGTCCCGACCGCGATCCGCACGCACCCCGCGAACCGCCGGTGCAGCGCCTCGACCTGGGGCCCGTGCGCGGGGCCGCAGACGAACACCACGTGCGAGTAGTCCTGCGGCCGGGCGTCCTCCAGGTGCAGCGCGTCCGGCCGGAACCCGGGGCTCCAGGCGACGTCGTGGGCGACGCCGGCCCGGTCCAGCACCACCCGCACCCGGTCCAGGGCCAGCACGTCCCCGGCGGTCGCCTCCCCGTCCAGGAAGCTGAACCACCCGGTCAGCAGGACTCGCCGTACCGGCTCCATCGCGGGGCCGAGTGCCCGGCCGGCCGGAGGGCATGCGGGGGCGGCAGGGAGAGGTCGCAGGGGTCAGTCCGGGGGCGAGCGGCGGCGGCGCCGCTCGCGCCGGACCTCCACCGCAAGCGGCAGCAGCGAGAGCAGCACCACGAGGGCCACCAGCGGCAGCAGCCAGTGGTCGACCTGCGGCACCGACGCGCCGAGGGTGTACCCGGCCAGCACCAGGCTCTGCGACCACAGCAGCCCGCCCACGACCTGCCAGAGCGTGAAGGGCCGCACGGGCACGCCCAGCGCGCCGGCCGCCGGGTGCAGCACCGTGCGCACCAGCGGGACGAACCGGCCTATCACCAGGGCCTTGCCGTAGCCGTAGCGGGCCAGCAGCCGCTCCGCGCGGCCCGCGGCCTCCTCCAGGCGCCCTCCCGGGGAGCGGGCCAGCAGCGCCCGCCCGCCGTGCCGCCCGATCAGGAACCCCACCTGGCCCCCGGCGACCGCCCCGACGGCCGCGCACAGCAGCACCTGCCACAGCTCCAGCGGCGCCCGGCCGTCCGTGCCGCTCGCGCAGAGCACCCCGGCCGGGAACAGCAGGGTGTCGCCGGGCAGGAAGAAGCCGACCACGAGCAGTCCCGACTCGGCGAAGACGACCGCCAGCACCCCGAGCGCGCCGAAGGCGGCCAGCACCGCGGAGCTGTCCGTCGGGTTGACGGCGATCACCGCGCTCGCCTCCCCGCTGCCTCGTCGACTCGTCCCGCGCCGTCGTCCGTCCCGCGTCCGGCCCGGCTGCGCCCTGCGTCCAGCATCGCGTGCGGACGGCGGACCCGCCCGTCCCGGCGCGCGGACCGGGGTCGGGCGGACGGGGCGGGGCGGACGGGGCGGACGGGACGGGGGCGGGACGCCCGCGGGTCAGCCGGTCTTGCGGGCCACGCCCGCGTAGAAGCCGATCAGCTCGGAGCCGGGCGGCGGCGGGGTGTCCGGGCGCCAGTAGGGGACCTGGGCCAGACCGGGCTCGACCAGCTCGAAGCCGTCGAAGAGCCGCTCCACCCGGTCCCGGGAACGCAGGTTCAGGCTGGCGGTGGCCCGCTGGTAGACGGCCTGGGCCTCGCTGCGGTCGGCGAAGTCGCCGGTGGCGTGCGACAGCACCAGGCAGCTGCCGGCCGGCAGCGCGTCGCGCAGGGTGGCGACGACCCGCTCCGGCTCGTCGGCGTCGGTGAGGAAGTGCAGGATCGCGACGAGGAGCAGCGCCACCGGCTGGTCGAAGTCGATGATCCGGCGGATGTCCGGGTGCTCCACGATGCCCCGCGGGTCGCGCAGGTCGGCCAGCACCACCGAGTTGGTGCCGGAGGCACTGAGCAGCGCACCGGCGTGCGCGGCGACGATCGGGTCGTTGTCGACGTACGCCACGCGCACGTCCGGCGCCGCCGCCCGGGCGATCTCGTGGACGTTGGGCGAGGTGGGCAGCCCGGTGCCGATGTCGAGGATCTGCCGTACGCCGCTGTCGACGACGTACCGCACGGCGCGCTGGAGGAAGGCGCGGTTGGCCCGCAGCCCCGGCCGCACCTCGGGCGCGGCGGCCTCCAGCCGCTCGGCGGCCTGCTGGTCCACCTCGTAGTTGTCCTTGCCGCCCAGCAGGTAGTCGTAGATCCGGGCCGGATGCGGCCTGCTGGTGTCGATGTCCTCGGCGCGGAAGCCGTCCTGTGTCACCCTGCGCTCCTCTCGACGGCCGCCGCGTCCCGCTCCCGGGCGGCCGAGCACAGCTTCCCACACCAACTGGCCTGCTCCGGACGCAGGTTGTGCCCCCAGCTGGCTCCCCGTCGTGCGGGCCACCGCCCCGCAGGCCGGCGCCGAGGCGCCCGCGGAGCGGCACCTGCCCGTCCCGGTGGTCGCCGCCCACGGCCTGTTCGCCGCGGCGACCCTGGTCCTGGTGCTGCCGGCCGCGCTCGGCGTGGGCGGCTGAGCGGCGCGCGGCCCCTCCCGTCCGCCTCCCACGGGCCACGGCGTGGCCCGACGGCCCGGTGTGTCCCGCGTCCGGCAGGATCGGAGTCCGACGATCCCGGGAGCCCGGGTGTGCCCCGCCCCGCGCGGTGTACCCGGGCCCCCGTCGTCACGCGACCGCACGGACAGGCAAGCGGTCAGGCACACGGACAGGGAAGTGGAAACATGACCGACCAGCTCACCGTCAGCGTCCTGGGCACCGGCATCATGGGCGCCGCGATGGCCCGCAACCTCGCCCGCGCCGGGCACACCGTGCGCGCCTGGAACCGCAGTCGCGCCAAGGCCGAGCCCCTGGCCGCCGACGGCGTCACCGTCGCCGGCACCCCGGCCGAGGCCGTCACGGACGCGGACGTGGTGCTGACCATGCTCTACGACGGTCCGGCCGTCCTGGACGTGATGCGCCAGGCGGCGCCCGCCCTGCGCGAGGGCGCGGCCTGGGTGCAGTCGACGACCGTGGGCGTCGAGGCGATCGCGGACCTGGCCGGCTTCGCCCGCGAGCACGCGCTGGTGTTCTTCGACGCGCCGGTGCTGGGCACCCGCCAGCCCGCCGAGGCCGGCGAACTGCTGGTCCTGGCCGCCGGCCCCGAGGAGGGGCGCGCGGCGGTGGCGCCGGTGCTCAACGCGGTGGGCGCGCGCACGGTGTGGACCGGCGAGGACGGCGCCGAGGCCGGCGCGACCCGGCTCAAGCTGGTCGCCAACAGCTGGGTCATCGCGGCCACCGCCGCGCTGGGCGAGGTGCTGGCCCTGGCGCGCGGACTCGGCGTGGAGCCGCAGCACTTCTTCGACGCGATCGCGGGCGGCCCGCTGGACATGGGCTACCTGCGGGCCAAGTCCTCGCTGATCCTGCACGACCAGCTGACCCCGCCGCAGTTCGCGGTGGACACGGCCGCCAAGGACGCGCGGCTGATCGTGCGGGCGGGGGAGAAGAGCGGCGTGCGCCTGGACGTGGCCGAGGCGGCCGCCCGGCGGCTGGAGCGCGCGGCCGCACAGGGCCACGCGGACGAGGACATGGCCGCCGCGTACTTCGCCAGCTTCCCCGACGACAACGGCTGACGCCGGAACGGCTCCACGGAAGTCCGCATTCGAGTTGTCATTGTTCGCGGTGCTCGATGCGCATGCGCATGCGCATGCTCGCGGTCGTCGCTGCGACCGCCACCGCATCACTGGGCACGGTGGTACCTGCCGCCGCGTCACCGATCACCTCAACGGCAAGGGCGAGCTCCTGGTCACCGTCCCCGGTGAGGTGCGCCCCAGGGACTTCGCCTCCGGCGACGGAAGCCTGGCCGCGGCCGACCCCTGTTTCGAGGGCTCGGTCCACAGCGGCTGGTTCTGCGCCTACAGCGGCGAGGTCTACCAGGGCGACGCCCTGCGCTGGTACGCCTGCGGCAAGCGCTCCATGCCGTGGGGCGGGTACGGGTCGTGGATCAACGACCAGACGCCCGGCACGCGGGCGACCTCCTACAACGGCAGCGGGGGCGTCCCTTACGTCACGGACGCGCCGTACAGCTACTCGCGCAGCTATTACTGGACGCCCGTCTGGAACATCAGGAACTGCTGACGGACCGACCCGGTGAAACAGGGGCTCCAGCCGCTTTCGGCTGGAGCCCCATGTCAGGGTGCGAATGATCGCGGGCGCCCTACGCGCCGTACGCCTCCCGCAGTTCCACCTTGCGGACCTTTCCCGACACCGTCATCGGGAACGCGTCCAGCACCTGCAGCCTGCTGGGGACCTTGTAGTGGGCGAGCCGCCCCGCGCAGAAGGCGCGCACCTCCTCCAGGGTCGGCGGGTCGGTCGGGTCGCGCGGGATGACGCAGGCCAGCACCTCCTCGCCGTAGGTGGCGTGCGGCACGCCCACCACCTGCACGTCCCTGACCTTGGGGTGGCCGTAGAGGAACTCCTCGACTTCCCGCGGGTAGATGTTCTCGCCACCCCGGATGATCATGTCCTTGATGCGGCCGACGATCTCGACGTACCCGTCCGGGCGCATCACCGCGAGGTCGCCGGTGTGCATCCAGCGGGCCGCGTCGACGGCCTCGGCGGTCTTCTCCGGCTCCTGCCAGTAGCCGAGCATCACGCTGTAGCCGCGGGTGCACAGCTCGCCCGCCGTGCCGCGCGGCAGGGTGACGCCGGTGACCGGGTCGACGACCTTGACCTCCAGGTGGGGCAGCACCCGCCCGACCGTGGCCGTGCGGTGCTCCAGGCCGTCGTCGACGCGGGTCTGCAGCGACACCGGCGAGGTCTCGGTCATGCCGTAGCAGATGGAGACCTCCTCCATGTGCATCTCCGCCATCACCCGCTTCATCACCTCCACCGGGCAGGGCGAGCCCGCCATGATGCCGGTGCGCAGGGACGACAGGTCGTACGACGCGAAGTCCGGCAGGTTCAGCTCGGCGATGAACATGGTCGGCACCCCGTACAGCGAGGTGCAGCGCTCCCGCTGGACGGCCTCCAGGGTCGCCGCCGGGTCGAAGGAGGGCGCCGGGATCACCAGGCACGCGCCGTGCGAGGTGGCCGCCAGGTTGCCCATGACCATGCCGAAGCAGTGGTAGAAGGGCACCGGCACGCACACCCGGTCCTGCTCGGTGTAGGAGATCAGCTCCCCGACGAAGAAGCCGTTGTTGAGGATGTTGTGGTGGGAGAGCGTGGCGCCCTTGGGGAAGCCGGTGGTGCCCGAGGTGTACTGGATGTTGATCGGGTCGTCGCAGGACAGCTCGTCGTACGTCACGTCCGGTCGCGCCCGGCCCAGCAGCGCCTCCCAGCTCGGGTCGCCGATGTACACGACCTCGCGCAGCGCGGGGCACCGGCCGCGCACCTGGTCGACCATCGCCCGGTAGTCGCTGCCCTTGTGGCTGAGGGAGGCGACCAGCAGGCACACGCCGGCCTGGTTGAGGACGTACTCCACCTCGTGGGTGCGGTAGGCCGGGTTGATGTTCACCATGATCGCGCCGATGCGGGCGGTGGCGTACTGGACGAGCACCCACTCGGGGCAGTTGACGGCCCAGATGCCCACCCGGTCGCCCTTGGCGACGCCGGTCACGCGCAGCGCCCGCGCCAGTTCCTCGACCGCGGCCCCGAACTGCGCGTACGTCCAGCGCCGCCCCGAGGCCACGTCGACCAGGGCCTCGCGGTCCGGCCAGGCGGCGACGGCCCGGTCCAGGTTCGCCCCGATGGTGTCGCCGAGCAGGACGGTGTCGCCGGTGCCGTGGGCGTACGACAGCGGCGTCGGGGGCGTCGGGGGCGTCGGGGGCGGCGGGGGCGTGGGGGCGCTCACCGGAAGTCCTCCTCGCGGTACTCGTCGGCCGACCCGGCGGCCGTGGCCTCGCGCAGCTCGATCCGGCGGATCTTGCCGGACACCGTCTTGGGCAGCGGGGCGAACTCCAGGCGCCGGATGCGCTTGTAGGGCGCCAGCACCTGGCGGGAGTGTTCGAACAGCGCCTTCGCGGTGTCCGGGCCCGGCTCCCAGCCCTCGGCGAGCACCACGTACGCCTTCGGCACGGCGAGGCGCACCTCGTCCGGCGCGGGCACGACCGCGGCCTCGGCGACCGCCTCGTGCTCCAGCAGCGCGCTCTCCAGCTCGAACGGGCTGATCTTGTAGTCGGAGGCCTTGAAGACGTCGTCGGCGCGGCCGACGTAGGTGATGTAGCCGTCCTCGTCCCGGGAGCCGATGTCGCCGGTGCGGTAGTAGCCGCCGGCCATCACCTCCGCGGTGCGGTCGGCGTCACCGTGGTAGCCGGCCATCAGGCCGACCGGGCGCTCGGACAGGTCCAGCGCGATCTCGCCCTCGGTGGCGCCGGGCGCGCCGGAGACCGGGTCGAGCAGTTCCACCCGGTAGCCGGGGCTGGGGCGGCCCATGGAGCCCGTCTTCAGCGGCTGGCCGGGCGGGTTGGCGACCTGCACGGCCGTCTCCGTCTGTCCGAAGCCGTCCCGGACGGTCACGCCCCAGGCCTGCCGCACCTGCTCGATGACCTCGGGGTTCAGCGGCTCGCCGGCCGCCACCACCTCGCGCGGCTTGGTGCGGAGCTGCGTCAGGTCGGCCTGGATGAGCATCCGCCACACGGTCGGCGGCGCGCAGAACGTCGTCACGCCCGCCCGGTCCATCTCGGCCATCAGCCGGGCCGCGTCGAAGCGCGTGTAGTTGTGGATGAAGACGGTCGCCTCGGCGTTCCACGGCGCGAACAGGTTGGACCAGGCGTGCTTGGCCCAGCCGGGCGAGGAGATGTTCAGGTGCACGTCGCCGGGGCGCAGCCCGATCCAGTACATCGTGGCCAGGTGGCCGATCGGGTACGAGGTGTGGGTGTGCTCGACCAGCTTGGGGCGGGCGGTGGTGCCGGAGGTGAAGTACAGCATCAGCGGGTCGTCGGCCAGGGTCGGCCCGTCGGGCAGGAACTCGGCGGGCGCCGCGTAGACGTCCTCGTACGGCTCCCAGCCCTCCCGGGGCAGGCCGCCGACGCTGATGCGGGTGTACGTGCCCGGCACGTCGTCGAACTTGCCGGTGTCCTCGGCCCGCACGATCACGTGCCCGACCCGGCCGCGCTCGACGCGGTCGCGCAGATCGGCGGGGCCCAGCAGCGGGGTGGCCGGGATGACGACGGCCCGCAGCTTCATCGCCGCGAGCGCGGTCTCCCACAGCTCGACCTGGTTGCCCAGCATCACCAGGATGCGGTCCTCGGCGCCCACGCCCCGGTCGCGCAGCCAGTTCGCGGCGCGGTCCGAGCGCTCGGCCATCTCCGCGAACGAGACCCGGACCTCGGAGCCGTCCTCCTCCACGATGTGCAGGGCGGTGCGGTCGTTGCCGTCCGCGATGACGTCGAACCAGTCGAGGGCCCAGTTGAACCGCTCGGGCCGGGGCCAGCCGAACCCCTCGTACGCCGTGGCCCAGTCCGCGCGGTGTTCCAGCAGGAAGTCCCGTGCCCTGCGGAAACTCTCCGTCGCCGTCGTCATCCGTCCTCCTCGTTCAGGTGGCCGCCCGTCTCCGGGACGCCCGCCGGTGCCCGGACGGTCCCGGTGCCCGCCGACGCACTCCCGCGGTACCGGACCATTGCCGGACGGCTCTCTGCCATCGTGTAATCCGTGATGCAGGTCTCACTACCCCCGAACGGGGGTGTGCGCGGCGCAACGACACGGCCCGGCCGCGGGGAGAGGGCGGAACAGGTGGCAGCAGACGCGTCCGGAACGGTGTTGATGCGCGGCGCGCTGGCGCGGCTGCGGCGCGCCACGGGACTGCCGGTGGCCTTCGGCGGGCTGGTGGAGCCCGGGCAGCGGCGGGTGCGCCTGAGCGAACTGAGCGGCGCGGCCACGTTCGCGCTGCGCGGCCTCGCGGTGACCTCGGGCAACGGCCTGGGCGGCAAGACCCTGGCGCTGTCCCGGCCGTGCGCGGTGACGGACTACTCGCTGTCCCGGCAGATCAGCCACGAGTACGACGCGGCGGTCGCCGAGGAGGGACTGCGCTCGGTGGTCGCGGTCCCGGTGGTCGTACGGCGCCGGGTGCGCGGGGTGCTGTACGGCGCGCTGCGCACCGCCCAGCCGCTGGGCGACCGCACGCTGGGCGCGGCCGTGGACGCGGCGCGCGACCTGGAGCAGGCGCTGGTCGTCCAGGAGCAGGCCCACGACCTGCTGGCGGCGGCCCGCCCGCGGGACACGCCGCCCGGGACGCCGGGCCCGGGGCCCGGCTGGGAGCAGGTCCGCGAGGCGCACGCGGCCCTGCGCGCGCTGGCCCCGCGCATCACCGACCCCGCGCTGCGCGAGGAGCTGCTCACCGCGTGCGGCCTGCTGACCACGGGCGTGCCGGACGGCGGGGTGACGCTGGCCCCGCGCGAGCTGGACGTGCTGTCCTGCGTGGCGTCCGGCGCGACCAACGCGGTGGCCGCCGCCCGGCTGGGGCTGCGCCCGGAGACCGTCAAGGGCTATCTGCGCTCGGCCATGCGCAAGCTGGGCGCCCACACCCGGGGGGAGGCGGTGGCCGCGGCACGGCGGGCGGGACTGCTGCCCTGATCCCCGCACAGGTGGCCGACGGACAGGTGACCGAATTTCTCCCCGCGGCCGCCTGTTATATCCCTCACCACACCGTGCCTCCGAAATTCAATGAGACGTTGCCTAGAATTTGGCTCGAACACGACACACGGAGGGGAGCGGTGACCGTGCGACGGGACTTCCAGGAGTCTGCCCGATGCCGCTCCGACCTGGTCATCGGCCGGGACGAACTGGTGACCGCGGCCCGCGACCAACTGGCCCGCGGCGGCAGCGTGCTGCTCCACGGCCCGGCCGGAATAGGAAAGTCCACCGTGCTGCGCGCTTTGGCCGCGGATTACGGCGAGACGGCGCGCGTGTTGCGCTGCTCGGCGACCGAGTCCGAATCCCACCTGCCCTTCCTGGCGCTGGCAGACCTGCTCGGCCTCGTCCTGGAGGAGGTGGCCGGCAAGCTCCCCACGGCCCAGCGCACCGCCCTGGAGTCGGCGCTGACCGGACGAGGCGAATCGACTCTGCAGAACGACGGGCTCGCCCTGCGCCTCGCCGTGCTCTCCGCGCTGCGCGCCCTGGCCGCCGACGGCCCCGTCCTGGTCGTCGCCGACGACCTCCAGTGGCTGGACGCCGCCAGCGCCGAACTCCTCGGCTTCGCCGCCCGCCGCCTCGGCGACACGCCCGTCCAGCTGCTCTGCGCGGTGCGCACCGAGGGCCAGGAGTACGACCGTCACCTGCGCGCCAGTCCGCCGGACACCCTCGCCGTCCGCCTCGACCCGCTCTCCCGCGGCCAGATCTCCGCCCTGCTCGACCACCGCGGCTACACCGACCTGCCCCGCTCCACCGTCCGCGAGATCCACCGCACCAGCGGCGGCAACCCGCTGTTCGCGCTGGAGCTCGGCCGCGCCCTCGGCGAGAACCCCACCCCGCCCCGGCCCGGCGAGCCGCTGCCGGTGCCGACCTCGCTGCGCGCCCTGGTGCTCAGCCGCCTCGACATGCTCTCCGCCGACGCCCGCCGCACCCTGCTCGTCGCCAGCGCCGGCGCCCGCCCCACCCTGGGCCTGCTGCGCGCGGCCGGCCGCGAGAACGCCGAGGCCGAGACCACCCAGGCCGCCGCCCTCGGCCTGCTCGCCACCGAGCCCGAGGGCCCCGCCGTCCGGTTCGCGCACCCGCTGATCTCCGCCGCCCTGTACGCCGAGGCACCCGCGCGGGAACGGCGGGCCGCGCACGCGGCGCTGTCCACCGCGGCCTCCGACCCCATCGAGCGGGCCCGCCACCTCGCCCTCGCCACCACCGGCACCGACCCGGACGTCGCCGCCCGCCTGGCCGGCGCCGCGGCCCTGGCCCGGGAGCGCGGCGCCCCCTCCGTCGCCGCCGCGCTCGGCCTGCTCGCCGCCCGGCACACCCCCGCCGAGGGCACCCCCGGCCCCGACGAGCGGCGCCTGCAGGCCGCCGAGGACGCCATCACCGCCGGCGAGACCGACCTCGCCCGGGACATCGCGCACGACGTGCTGGGCCGCGCCACCGCGGGGGCGGCCCGGGTGCGGGCCTGGATGGTGGTCATCGAGTCCGCCGGGCAGTCCCTCGGCGACGTCGACGCGGTCTTCCCGCAGGTGCTCGCCGACGCCGGGGACGACCCCCGGCTGCTCGCCCTGGTCCACTACCAGCTGGCCTGGCGCGGACTGGTCGTCGAGGGCGACTTCGCCGAGGCCCGCCAGGAGGCCGCGCACGCGGCGGAGCTGGCCGCCCGCGGCGGCGACCGGCGCACCGAGCTGATGGCGCTGTCCTTCCAGGCGTCGACCGAGACCCTGATGGGTCACCCGGACGCCCCGGCCACCATCAAGAAGGCCCTGCGCGAACCCCAGGACCCGTACGTCGCCTGCCACCACAACGGCGCCGGCGCCGCCCGCTTCCGCTGGCTGCTGATGAGCGACCAGCTCCCCGAGGCCCGGACGACCATCACCGCGCTGCTGCGCGAGGTGCGCCGGCGGGGCATGGTCGAGAGCGAGGTCCACTTCCAGCGCTTCCTCGCCGACACCGAGCTGCGCTCCGGGCACTGCGGACGCGCCCTGGACCTGGCCCGCGAGAGCCTGCGCCTGGCCCGCGACGCCGGCATCGGACTGGGCGCCTCCGCGATGCTCGCCTCGCTCGCCGAGGCGTCCGGCGGCGACGTCGACCGGGCCCTGGTGCTGGCCCGGGAGGCCGCCGGGCGGGCCGAGGAGGACGGCGACCAGATGTACCTCTCGCGCGCCCTGGCCGCCCTCGGCTACGCCCAGCTGGTCGCCGGGGACGCGGCGGGCGCGGTCGGCTCGCTGCGCCGGGTGCGCGAGCTGGAGCACGGCCTCGGCATCAACGACCCCGCGCGCGGCCGCTGGCAGGGCGACCTCGCCGAGGCGCTGGTGCGCATCGGGGAGGTCGGCGAGGCGCAGGACCTCATCGACGTCACCAGGGCGCACGCGCTGCGGCTCGGCCGGGAGAGCGTGCTCGCGGTGCTGGACCGCGCGGAGGCGCTGGTGCGGGCGGCGCGCGGGGGGACCGAGGACGCCGTCGGCCGCCTGACGTCCGTCCAGGACCGGCTCGCCAAGCTGGGCTACGGCCTGGAGGAGGCCCGGGCCGCGTTCGCGCTGGCCCGGCTGCGCGCCACCCCCGGGTCCGGCCCGGCGTCGTACGACGAGGCGGCCCGGCTGTTCCGGCGCTGCCGCGCGCTGCCGTGGCTGCGGCAGGTGGAGCGGGAGGCGTCGGCGGACGCGGAGCCGCAGCCCCCGGCGCCGCCCGCGGCGTCGGTGCCCGCCTCGGACGCGCTGGAGGGGCTGGCGGCGATGGAGCGGCAGGTGGCGGCGCTGGTGATGGAGGGCGCCACCAACCGGGAGATCGCCGCCCGCCTGTTCATCAGCGTCAAGACCGTCGAGGCGACCCTCACCCGCGTCTACCGCAAGCTCGGCATCCGCTCCCGCGTGGACATCGTGCGCCTGGCGGCGGGACGGCACGCGACGTAGCGGGCGGAGGCCGGCCGTCCGGTCCGACCGAGGGTTTTCCCTGCCCCAAGTCCCTTAGGGGGTTCCCTCATTGGGGCCTCGGCGGGCCGGCCCTAGGTTGAGTGACGTGCCGCTGGCCCGGGCACACGGGGGCCGGTCCCGCGGTCCCCGTGCACACGCTCCCCGCCCGCGCGACGCACCGACGACCACAGCACACGCCGATCCACTTCCGGCGACCGAGTCTCCTGCCAGGGCGACAGCGGCGGTCCCCCGTTCTTCGGGGGCGTCCTGGCAGGGATCACTTCCCGTGGCGCCCTCCGGCCCGCGCCACCGGGACGCACGACTCCTGGGCAGCGCCCGGGTGACGAACCAGGGGGCGCTGCGGGCCTCCACGAGCGGCCCGCAGCGCCCCCTCTCCACCGTGCGTCCCCCTCTCCACGTGCGTCCCCCCTCGCCCCGGGCGGCGCCCTCAGGTGCGGACCGTCCCGAACCGGATGTCGTACGACGTCCCCGGATGCATCACCGTCAGCATCCGCTCGGCCTCCTCGACCACCTCCGCGCGCGCCCGCCGCGCCAGCGGGTCGAAGGGCTCGACGACCAGCGCCTGCCCGTCCAGCTTCCACACGCCCGCCAGGAAGCCGTCGACGAGGAGCGTGCGGTACGCCTGGTTGCCCTGCCAGTGCCGGCCCCGGTGGGCCGGCGGGACGACCCGGGTCCGGTCGGCGTGGGACAGGAGGAGGTTGTCGAACTCGGGCAGGAAGCGCGGCGGGGCCGGGGTGTCCGGGTCGGGGCGCGGGGCGTCGGGCAGGTCGAACAGTTCGGTGCCGTCCTCGGCGCGGAAGGTGACGAGCCGGGGCCGCAGCCGTTCGAACGCGTCGCGCAGCCGGGTCAGCCCGGCCCAGGTCTGCATGTCCTTCACGGAGGCGGGTCCGAACGCGGCCAGGTAGCGCACGACGACCGCCTCCGGCTCCGGGGCCGGTCCGGCCGGGCGGCCCAGCCAGCGCTCGGCGGTGGTCAGGGCGACCTGGCCGCTGCGGCCCCACAGGCCGCGCGGGGTGACCTGGACGAGCGGCAGCCGGCAGCGTGCCGCGACGGCCAGGGACTGCGGGTCGGCGTCCGGCCACTCGGTGCTCAGCGCCGCACGCAGCTGCGCCATGGTGCGCGGCTCGCCCTCCACCAGTTCGCGGGTGAGCGCGGCGAGCCGGTCGAGGTCGACGCCGGTCAGCCCCGTGCGGAAGGAGGCCAGCTCGCGGTCGCGGGCGGGCTGCACCAGCGGGCGCAGGGTGAGGCAGTCGTCGGCGGTGTGGGTGTGGATGGTCGAGCGCAGGGTGACGATGCGGACGACCTCGCGGTCGGCCATCAGCCGTGAGAGCGCCTCGGGGGCGAAGCCGTCGAGCCGGGCGGCCAGCGCGTAGTACGGCGGCTTGACGTTCTGCGCCTGGAGTCCGACGAGGTGCCGTACGGCGGCCGCCGCGGTCGACGAGGAGCGGCGCAGCAGCAGTTGGCGCTCCAGGGTGGCGCGGTTGAGGGCGCGGGTGCCGAGCACGGGGACCGGTGCGGACGTCGTCTTCGTCATGGGCGGCACGCTAGCGGGGGTTGCGGACAGGTTCCGTCCGCGAGGCGCACGCGTCCGGTGGGTCCGTTCCCGGGGGTTCAGGCGCCGTCGGTGTCGAGGGCGTCGGCGGCGGGGTTGACCGGCCGCGGGATGCCGGTGAGGTCGAGCGCGAAGAGGGGGACGCCGAGGCGGTCGGCGGCGGCGCGGGTGTCGTCGGCATACCCGGCGAGGGAGAAGTAGACGCAGCGGGCCGACTCCGTCATGGCGGTGAGCCACAGGCACTCCACGTCCCGCAGCGTGGCCGGCCGCACGCTCGGGTCGACCTGCGCGAGCAGGCCGGGGGCCGCGAGCCCGATCCCGGCGGTCGGCCGCTGATCGGCCCGCCGGATGTCCCGGAACCCGAGCGCGCGCAGGTACAGCACGGTGGCGGTCACGGCGTCGCGGGCGGTGCGGATGATCAGGGGGTGCGCGGGGCGGCGGGCGCGGGGGGAGTCCGGTGCGGGCGCGGCGCCCGGGTCGCCGCCGCCCGTGTCCACGGACGCCGTTCCGCTCACGGGCAGGCGCAGGACCGTGCCGCACGGGCAGCCCAGCTCCGGGTGGGGCCACTGGGCGGGGCGGGCGCAGCGCGGGCAGTGCAGGGTGATCCACTCCTCGGCCCAGGCGCGGTGGAGCACGACCGCCGGGGGCGCCGCGCCGTCGAGGAGCGGGGTGACGGCGGCCCCGCACGCACAGGGCCAGGCCGGCACGGCGTACAGGCGCTCGCGTCGGCAGGCCGGGCAACGCACCGGCACGCTCTCGGACATGGCCCACTCCAGGGCGTCGCGGCGGACAGCGGTCCCATGGTGCTCCACCGGGCGCCGCCGTGTCCGACTCTTGACGGCCTTGGTCCACCCCCCTACATTACTTCCAGATAGTAGAAGTTAATTTCCGCTATACGGAAGTGCTGACCCTGGGGCGCGACGGGAGAGCTCATCCGGCAGCCGACAGTCGAAGCAGGAGTACGCGATGGCTCGCATGACCGCTGCCCGTGCGGCAGTTGAGATCCTCAGGCGCGAGGGCGTCACGGCCGCGTTCGGCGTCCCGGGCGCGGCGATCAACCCCTTCTACGCGGCGCTCAAGGCGTCCGGGGGCATCACCCACACACTCGCCCGCCACGTCGAGGGCGCCTCACACATGGCCGAGGGATACACCCGCACCCGGCCGGGCAACATCGGCGTGTGCATCGGCACCTCGGGACCGGCCGGCACCGACATGATCACCGGCCTGTACTCCGCCATCGGTGACTCGATCCCGATCCTGTGCATCACCGGCCAGGCCCCGACCGCGGTGATCCACAAGGAGGACTTCCAGGCCGTCGACATCGCCTCGATCGCGCGGCCCGTCACCAAGATGGCGGTGACCGTGCTGGAGGCCGCACAGGTCCCCGGCGTGTTCCAGAAGGCGTTCCACCTGATGCGCTCCGGGCGCCCGGGCCCCGTCCTGATCGACCTGCCGGTCGACGTCCAGCAGACGGAGATCGAGTTCGACCCGGAGACGTACGAGCCGCTGCCGGTCTACAAGCCGGCCGCCACCCGCGCCCAGATCGACAAGGCGCTCGCGATGCTGAACGCCGCCGAGCGCCCGCTGATCGTGGCCGGCGGCGGGGTCATCACGGCCGACGCGTGCGAACTGCTCGTGGAGTTCGCGGAGTTGACGGGCGTTCCGGTGGTCCCGACCCTGATGGGCTGGGGCGCGCTGCCCGACGACCACGAGCTGAACGCCGGCATGGTCGGCCTGCAGACCTCGCACCGCTACGGCAACGCGACGTTCCTGGAGTCGGACTTCGTCCTCGGCATCGGCAACCGCTGGGCCAACCGCCACACCGGCAAGCTGGACGTCTACACCGCAGGCCGCACGTTCGTGCACGTCGACGTCGAACCGACCCAGATCGGCCGCATCTTCGCCCCCGACTACGGCATCGCCTCCGACGCCGGGGCCGCCCTGGAGCTGTTCGTCGAGGCGGCCCGGGAGGCGCAGCGGGCGGGCCGGCTGCCCGACCGCGCCGACTGGGCGGCCACCGCGCAGGAGCGCCGGGCCACGCTCCAGCGCCGCACGCACTTCGACGACGTGCCGATCAAGCCGCAGCGCGTCTACGAGGAGATGAACAAGGCGTTCGGCCCCGAGACGCGCTACGTCTCCACCATCGGGCTCTCGCAGATCGCGGGCGCGCAGATGCTGCACGTCTACCGGCCCCGGCACTGGATCAACTGCGGCCAGGCCGGCCCGCTCGGCTGGACGATCCCGGCGGCGCTGGGCGTCGCCACGGCCGACCCGGAGGCCCAGGTCGTGGCCCTGTCCGGCGACTACGACTTCCAGTTCATGATCGAGGAACTGGCGGTCGGGGCGCAGCACAAGATCCCCTACGTGCACGTGCTGGTCAACAACTCCTACCTCGGCCTGATCCGCCAGGCGCAGCGGGCGTTCGACATCGACTTCGAGGTCAAGCTGGAGTTCGAGAACATCAACTCGCCCGAACTGGGCGTCTACGGCGTCGACCACGTCAAGGTCGCCGAAGGGCTCGGCTGCAAGGCGATCCGCGTGACCGACCCCGGCGACCTGGGCGCCGCCTTCGAGCAGGCCAAGAAGCTCGCCGCCGAGTTCCAGGTCCCGGTCGTGGTGGAGGCGATCCTGGAACGGGTCACCAACATCGCGATGTCCACCACCAACGACATCGGCAACGTCGTCGAGTTCGAGGAGCTGGCCACGGAGCCGTCCCACGCCCCGACGTCGATCAGGCCCCTGAAGTCCTGAGCCGGCCGGCGGCCCACCGCACCGCCCCGGGGACGAAATGTCCCCGGGGCGGACGTGTGTGCCGGGCACCGGGTCCCGGGCCCCGCGGCGGGAGGGAGGGTGCGGAGCCCGCCTCCCCCGTGTCGGCGGGCCCCGCATGACAGCAAAATGCCCCGCGGGACGGGCGGTTGAAGCGCGTTCCCCGGGGTTCAGAGGTTGATTTGAGGTTGGCGTAGCCGTCGGTACGGCCCTTGGTGTAGGCGGTGGCTCAGGGCCCGGTGTCCTACTGCTCGTGGGGGGCCGACAGGCCCGGCCAGTCGTCGGGGCCGCCGCCCTGCCATTCGACGAAGTCGTCGTCCGCCACGTCGGTGACGTACAGGTCGGCCAGGCGCAAAATCTCGGCGACGTCGTCCTCGTGGCCGGCGGTCCCCAGGGTCTCGCCGTCCGCGGTGACCCGTCGTGAGCCGTCCAGGGCCGGGGGGTGCACCACGACGTGCGGGTGCTCCGTGCGGTGCGGGATGCCTTCGGACATGCCTCCAGAGTGCGGCGGGCGGGGCCCGCGCGCACTCCGGGAGGTGGTGGCCGTCCGACGGCGCGAGGCTGGGCGCGACAGGACGTTCGCGCCGCCGGACGGGGCCGGTGGGGGAGGGAAGTGGGGAGGAGGGGCGGGACCGCGGCGGTCGCGACGGACGCGCCGGTCCCCTCCCTCTGGTCGAGAGGGGAGCCGCCGGTCCTTCACCACCGCACTGGCTCGCGCACCGCCGCGGTCCGCGCCCTGCCCGCCGTGCCGGGCGATCACCCCTCATCCGGATCGCTCGGCCGCGGGTCGTGCGCGCCCGGGGCCCGGCCTCCCCGCCGGGTCCCGGACGCGGCCTCATGGCCGGTCGGCGCGCAGGGCGCGGACCGGCTCCCCACGCGGGGCCGCGTGAGCGGCGGCGTGGGACGGGCCAGGTCGTTCATGTGCCGTACGTCGGCGGTGCGCCGACGCGGGCGTACCGGGCGGCGCCGGCGCCTGGGCGCGACACGACAGATGTCAGCGCCGGCACCGCCCGGGGTTCAGGGGGATCAGACCTGTGCGCCCGACAGGCGCTCCACGGCCCGCAGCAGGGCCGAGTGGTCCAGGCCGCCGTCGCCCTGGGCGCGCAGGGAGGCGACCAGCTGGGCGACGACCGCGCCCACGGGCAGGGCCGCGCCGACGGTGCGGGCGGCGTCGGTGACGATGCCCATGTCCTTGTGGTGCAGGTCGATGCGGAAGCCCGGCCCGAAGTCGCGCCGCAGGAAGTTGTCCTTCTTGCGGGTCAGCACCGTCGAGCCCGCGAGACCGCCGTTGAGCACGTCCAGCGCGGCCCGGAGGTCCACGCCCGACTTCTCCAGGAAGACCACGGCCTCGGCGCACGCCTGGATGTTGACGGCGACGATCAGCTGGTTGGCGGCCTTCACGGTCTGGCCGGAGCCGTGCGGGCCGCACAGCACGATCGTCCTGCCGAGGGCGTCGAACACCGGCCGGGCCTCGTCGAAGTCGGCCCGCTCGCCGCCGACCATGATGGACAGCACGGCCTCGATCGCGCCGGCCTCACCGCCGGACACCGGGGCGTCCAGCACCCGGATGCCCTTGTCGCGGGCCCGGGCGGCGAGGTCGACCGAGGTCTGCGGGGTGATCGAGGACATGTCGATCAGGAGGGCGCCGGAGCGGGCGTTCTCCAGGATGCCGTCGGGACCGTAGGCGATGGCCTCGACCTGCGGGGACGCGGGGACCATGGTGATCACCACGTCGGCGTCCCGCACCGCCTCGGCGACGGAGCCGGCGGCCCTGCCGCCGGCGGCGGCCAGCCGGTCCAGCTTGTCCTGCTCCAGCGTGTAGCCGGTGACGTCGTACCCCGCCTTGATCAGGTTCTCGGCCATGGGGGAGCCCATGATGCCGAGGCCGATCCAGGCGATCTTCGGGAGGTCCCGGCGGGAGGAGTCGGTGGGCGTGCTCATGAGGGTGCCTCTCTGGTGTGCTGCGGGAGGGGACGGGGAGGGGGCGGCTGAAGAGCGGCCGCCAGGGGCTTCGGGGGGCGTTCGCGGCTAGCGCGCGGCGCGCCGGTCCGCCGGCAGCCAGTCGAACGCCTCCGCGCTCGGCCGGTCGCCCGGCTTGTACTCCAGGCCGACCCAGCCCTCGTAGCCCGCCTTCGCCAGCCGGTCGAGGAGGTCCTCCAGCGGCAGCGAGCCCGTTCCCGGTGCGCCGCGGCCCGGGTTGTCGGCGATCTGCACGTGGCCGGTCCTCGCCGCGTAGCGGTCGATCACCGCCGGCAGGTCCTCGCCGTTCATGGACAGGTGGTACAGGTCCATCAGGAACCGGGCGTTGCCCAGCCCCGTCGCCTCGTTGACCCGGTCGACGACCGCGACCGCGGCCGGTGCTGACACCAGCGGGTAGCGCGGGGACTCGGGGGCGTTGAGCGCCTCGATCAGCAGGACCGCGCCGATCCGGTCGGCGGCCCGGGCCGCGCGCACCAGGTTCTCCAGCGCGAGGGCGTCCTGCTCGGCCGGGTCGACACCGTCGACGCGGTTGCCGTACAGGGCGTTGAGCGCCGTGCAGCCCAGGGACTGCGCGAAGTCGGCGGCCACGTCGATGTTGGCGCGGAACCGCTCGGACTCCTCGCCCGGCAGCGACAGGGCGCCGCGGTCCGGGCCGGGCAGTTCACCGGCGTAGAAGTTCAGCCCCGTGAGCCGCACGCCCGCGTCCTCGACGGCCCTGCGCAGGGCGTCGAGCTCGGAGCGCTCGGGGGTGGGGGTGTCGATCCAGGGCCACCACAGCTCGACCGCGGTGAAGCCGGCCGCCGCGGCGGCCGCGGGGCGCTCCAGGAGCGGGAGTTCCGTGAAGAGGATCGACAGGTTGACGTTGAAGCGCTGGTCTGCGAATCCCATCGGATGCCGCGCTCCCTTCCGTGTCGATATTCTCGAAGTGCTCAATATTCCGTATAGCGGAAGTTTGTTTCTGCTTATTGGAAGACTGCCGTCGGGGGTCCCGGCTTGTCAAGAGGCCTCGGCGGATGCCGTCGCCGCGGGTTAGGTTGAGCGCGTGCGATTGCGAGTGGAGTTCACGACCGAGCCCTTCGACCTGGACGAGGCGCCGGCGCACGCCCTGGTGGCGCGCGAGGTCATCGAGGCGGCCGGGCTCGACGCGGTCGACGTCGGGCCGTTCGGCAACACCGCCGAGGGGAGCGCCGACGCCGTCCTGACGGCCCTGGACACCGTGCTGCGCAGGACGCTGGAGGCCGGCGCCACCCGGATCTCCCTCCAGGTCAACGTCCTCGGGGAGGAGCGGTGAGCGGCGCCGCGGACGAACCCTTCATCACGGCCGTGAAGCCGCTGGTCGACGCCATGGGCGGGGAGCTGCTCCCGCCGGACGAGGCCGGCCCCGACGACGTGGTGCTCTCCTGGCAGGGGTCCGAGGTGCTCGCCGTGCGCCTGCCCCAGCTCGCCGACTCCCTCGACCACATCCTCGCCGCCATGGAGCGCAAGCGCGGCAAGCCGCTGGCCGACCTCGACCGCAAGGCCAAGCAGGAGGTGGTGCGCGTGCTCGAGGCCCGCGGCGCCTTCTCGGTGCGCCACGGCGTGGAGACCGTGGCGAGCGCGCTCGGCGTCAGCCGCTTCACCGTCTACAACTACCTGAACCGCGAGAAGGGCAGCTGACGGACGGGAGGTCGGGTCCGGTGCCGTCACGCATGGGTGCGGTGACCGGCGGGCGTTGTCACGGCGAATTTTCAACAAAGTGTTGACGTCGTCACACGAGGGGCGTTAGCTAGCCGCAGCCCGTTCCGACCAGGCCGAGACGGCCACGGAGGCTCCCGTGACTTCCACTTCCACGCCCCCGGGCCTCGCCCGCTTCAACGATCTCACCGAGGCCGCGGCCCGCGCCGCCCTCCACGAGACCTGCGCCAGCACGGCCTGGGTGGACCGGCTGCTCGCCGCCCGCCCCTGCACCACCCCCGAGGACCTCTACGCCGCGAGCGACGCCGCCCTGGCCGAGCTGACCGGCGCCGACCTCGACGAGGCCATGGCCGGGCACCCGCCCATCGGACGGCCCCGGCCCGGCGACCCGACCTCCGCCCGCGAACAGCGCGGCATGGCCGGCGCCTCCGAGGACCTCAAGGCGCGGATGCTGGAACTGAACCTGGCCTACCAGGACCGGTTCGGCCACGTCTTCCTCATCTGCGCCACCGGCCTGAGCGCCGAGCAGATGCGCGCCGCGCTCGAGGAGCGGATCGGCAACGCGCCGGAGAAGGAGCGGGAGATCGTCCGCACCGAGCTGGGGAAGATCAACCGCATCCGCCTGGCCCGACTCGTCGAAGAGGACGCCTGACACCATGAGCACCAGCACCACCGCCTCCGTGTCCACGCACATCCTGGACACCTCCATCGGCCGCCCCGCCGCGGGCGTCGGGGTCGGCCTCGCGGCCCGCGCCGGCCGGGACGCCGACTGGCGGGAACTCGGCGGCTCGGCGACCGACGCCGACGGCCGGTGCAAGGACCTGCCGGCCCTGCCGGAGGGCACCACCCACGTACGGCTCCACTTCGCGCTGGAGCCCTACTTCGCAACAGTCCAGCCCCAGCAAGCCGATGCGCAGCAGGACGCCCCCGCGACTCGGGACAGCGGTGCCGGGGTGTTCTTCCCGGAGGTGGCGATCACGTTCGCCGTCGTACCGGGCGAGCACTACCACGTACCGCTGCTGCTCAACCCGTTCGGCTACTCCGTTTACCGAGGGAGCTAGCTACATGACCGTTCAGCCCAGCCCGTCCCGCCCCGGCCGCCCCGTGCTCCTCGGCCAGAACCAGTACGGCAAGGCCGAGAACCGGGTCGTCAGGATCACGCGGGACGGCGACACCCACCACATCAAGGACCTCAACGTCTCGGTGGCGCTCAGCGGCGACATGGACGACGTCCACCACTGCGGCTCCAACGCGAACGTGCTGCCGACCGACACCACCAAGAACACGGTGTACGCGTTCGCCAAGGAGCACGGCATCGCCTCCGCCGAGCAGTTCGGCATCCACCTCGCCCGGCACTTCGTCACCAGCCAGGAGCCCATCCACCGGGCCCGCATCCGCGTCGAGGAGTACTCCTGGGAGCGGATCGAGCACCACGGCCGCGGCGCCCACTCCTTTGTCCGCGCCAACCAGGAGACCCGGCTGGCGCAGATCACCTACGACGGCACGTCGTGGGAGGTCGTCTCCGGACTGAAGGACCTGGTCGTGATGAACTCGACCGACTCCGAGTTCCACGGCTTCGTCAAGGACAAGTACACGACGCTGCCCGAGGCCCACGACCGCATCCTCGCCACCCAGGTGTCCGCCCGCTGGCGGTTCAACTGGACCGACGACGCCCAGCAGGCCCCCGACTGGGAGACCTCCTACGCCGAGACCCGCCGGCACATGCTGGAGGCGTTCGCCGAGACCTACTCCCTCTCGCTCCAGCAGACGCTGTACGAGATGGGCGCGCGCATCGTCGAGCACCGCGACGAGATCGACGAGGTGCGCTTCTCCCTGCCGAACAAGCACCACTTCCTCGTCGACCTCGAACCCTTCGGGCTCAAGAACGACAACGAGGTCTACTTCGCCGCCGACCGCCCCTACGGCCTGATCGAGGCGACCGTCCTGCGCGAGGGCCGCCCCCAGCTGATCCCGGCGGACCTCACCAACCTCTGACCGACCCCTGCGACCGACCCCGGTCCCTCGGCACCCGTGGCCGGGCGCCCCGAGCTCCCGGCCACGGCACTCAAACTCCCCAGGGTCCTGCCGTGCCCTAGCCCCACAGTCCAGTCAGCGAGAAGGACGCACCATGGCAGCAGGCCAGCGCACCGTCATAGAGAACTGCGCGATCGCCACCGTCGACGCCCACGACACCGAGTACGCGAGCGGACACGTCGTCCTCGCCGGCGACCGCATCGAGTCGCTCGGCGCGGGCCCGGCCCCCGAGGGCCTCCAGGACGTCGTGCGGCGGATCGACGCCACCGGGCACCTGGTCACACCCGGCCTGGTCAACACCCACCACCACTTCTACCAGTGGATCACCCGGGGCCTGGCCACGGACCACAACCTCTTCGACTGGCTGGTCGCGCTGTACCCGACGTGGGCGCGCATCGACGAGCCGATGGTCCACGCGGCCGCCCAGGGCTCCCTGGCGATGATGGCCCGCGGCGGGGTCACCACCGCCATGGACCACCACTACGTCTTCCCGCACGGCTCCGGCGACCTGTCCGGCGCGATCATCGGCGCCGCCCGGGACATGGGCGTGCGCTTCACCCTGGCCCGCGGCTCCATGGACCGCAGCGCCAAGGACGGCGGCCTGCCGCCGGACTTCGCCGTCGAGACCCTCGAGGGCGCGCTCGCCGCCACCGAGGAGACCGTCCGCCGGCACCACGACTCCTCCTTCGAGGCGATGACCCAGGTCGCCGTCGCGCCCTGCTCGCCCTTCTCCGTCTCCACCGAACTGCTGCGCCAGGGCGCGGGGCTGGCCCGCCGCCTCGGGGTCCGGCTGCACACCCACGGCTCGGAGACGGTGGAGGAAGAGAAGTTCTGCCACGAGCTGTTCGGGATGGGCCCGACCGACTACTTCGAGTCCACCGGCTGGCTCGGCCAGGACGTGTGGATGGCGCACTGCGTCCACATGAACGACTCCGACATCGCCGCCTTCGCCCGCACCCGCACCGGCGTCGCCCACTGCCCCTCGTCCAACGCCCGGCTCGCGGCGGGCATCGCCCGGGTGCCGGACATGCTCGCGGCCGGCGTCCCGGTCGGCCTCGGCGTCGACGGCACCGCGTCCAACGAGTCCGGCGAACTGCACACCGAACTGCGCAACGCGCTGCTGATCAACCGCCTCGGCGCCCACCGCGAGGCCGCGCTGAACGCCCGGCAGGCGCTGCGCCTGGGCACCCACGGCGGCGCGCAGGTCCTCGGCCGCGCGGACGCGATCGGCTCGCTGGAGCCGGGCAAGCTGGCCGACCTGGTGCTGTGGCGGATGGATACCCTCGCCCACGCCTCCATCGCCGACCCGGTCACCGCGCTGGTGTTCGGCGCGGCGGCACCGGTCACCGCGTCCTTCGTGAATGGCCGTCAGATTGTCGAGGACGGACGGCTGTTGACCGCCGACGAGGACGCCGTGGCGCGCACGACACGTGAGCAGGCCCGCCGACTGGCACGGATCTCCGCCCAGGGCTGACCCGCCGAGAACTCCGGCCGGGAGGGACGGCTCCCGGCCGGCGGCCGTGGACCCCAGCGGGGCCCATGGCGACCGGAACCGGGGCGCGCGTGCACACGTGCGCCCCGGGACGGTCACCGTCGCCCCGGGCCGGTCACCGGCCCGGGCTGGTCCCGCACGACCACACCCGCACCACCTCCCTGACACCCACGGCGTGGCTCCGCACGCCGTGTAACCGACCGGAGGAGCCGCAGTGGCCGCACCCCATCCCGTCGACGAGAAGCTCCCCCCGCTGAAGATGGCCACCACGGGCCTGCAGCACGTGGCCGCCATGTACGCGGGAGTCGTCGCCCCACCCCTGATCGTCGGCGCGGCCATCGGCCTGTCCGCCACCGACCTGACCTTCCTCACCGGCGCCTGCCTGTTCACCGCGGGCCTCGCCACGTTCCTGCAGACCCTGGGCGTCTGGAAGATCGGCGCCCGGCTGCCGTTCGTCAACGGCGTCACCTTCGCGGGCGTCGCCCCCATGACGGCGGTCGTCGCCTCCACGCACGACAAGTCCGACGCGCTGCCCATCATCTTCGGCGCGGTGATCGTCGCCGGGCTCCTGGGCTTCCTCGCGGCGCCCGTCTTCTGCAAGGCGGTCCGCTTCTTCCCGCCCGTCGTCACCGGCACGGTCATCACGCTGATCGGCGTCTCCCTGCTGCCGGTGGCCTTCAACTGGGCGCAGGGGCCCGACCCGGCGGCCGACGACTACGGTTCGGGCACCCACCTGGGCCTGGCGGGCGCGACCCTGCTGATCGTGCTGCTGCTGCGCCGCTTCACCCGGGGCTTCGTCAAGCAGATCGCCGTCCTGCTCGGCCTGATCGTCGGCACCCTGATCGCGATACCGTTCGGCGCCACCGACTTCGGGCCCGTCAGCGACGCGGCCGTGGTCGGCTTCCCGACGCCGTTCCACTTCGGCACCCCGCAGTTCCACCTCGCGGCGATCCTGTCGATGTGCGTCGTCATGGTCGTCTCGATGACCGAATCCACCGCCGACATGCTGGCGTTGGGCGAGATCGTCGAACGCCCGGCCGACGAGCGGACCATCGCCGCCGGCCTGCGCGCCGACACCCTCGGCTCGGCGCTGAGCCCGCTGTTCAACGGCTTCATGTGCAGCGCCTTCGCCCAGAACATCGGCCTGGTCGCGATGACGCGCATCCGCAGCCGGTACGTCGTCGCCACCGGCGGCGCCTTCCTGGTGCTGATGGGCCTGTGCCCGATGGCCGCGTCGCTGATAGCGGTCGTACCCCGGCCGGTGCTCGGCGGCGCCGGCGTGGTCCTGTTCGGCTCGGTCGCCGCCAGCGGCATCCAGACGCTGGTGCGGGCCGGCCTCGACAGGGACAACAACGTCCTGATCGTGGCCGTCTCCCTGGCCGTCGGCATCGTGCCGATCACCGCGCCGGAGTTCTACCACGCCTTCCCGGAGACCGCGCGGATCGTCCTCGACTCGGGCATCTCCACGGGCTGTGTGGCGGCCGTCCTGCTCAACCTGGTCTTCAACCACCTGGGCCGGGACACCGACGCCGCCGACGTCACGCACCCCATGGAAGCGGGGACGGAGCTCACCGGTGCGGCCACGGGGGTGGCGCCGCCGCACGCCCCGGCCACGCCCTGAGCCCCCGTTGCGCCCTCCGACGGGCCGCCCGCGCCGCGCCTCACCCCCGCGCGGCGCGGGCGGCCCGGCAGGGGGTGGTCGAGGGCAGCCGGCCCGTGAAGTACGAGCGCGGCGGCACGCCCATCAGGGCGCGGAAGTCGGCCGTCATGTGCGACTGGTCGTAGTAGCCGCTGGCCGCGGCCAGTTCCCCCCACGGGGAGGTCGGCGCGTGGGCGAGGACGTGGCGCACCCGGTCGATGCGGGCGAAGTACTTCGGCGAGACGCCCACGCCGTCGGTGAACAGGTTGCGCAACTGCCGTTCGCTGACCGCCAGTTCGCGCGCCACGTCGGCCACCCGGGCCGGGGGCAGACCCGGCCGGACGGACAGCGCGGCGACCCCGGCCCGCAGCAGCCCGGCCCGCTCCGCCTCGGCGCGGGACGGGCGCTCCGGCAGGACCCGGACCAGGTGGTCCGCCCACTCCTCGGGGGTCAGGTCGCGCCCGCCGTCCACCAGCCGGCGGGCCTCGCGGCCGGGCAGCTCGGCCAGCGCCACCGTACGCCCGGCCAGGTCGGCGGCCGCCACCCCGAACAGCGGCCGGGCCGCACCCGGTGCCAGCGAGAACCGCGCACAGGACGCCGGGCGTTCACTGGCGTGGTACGCCGCCCGGGTGCGCGGACCGATCACCAGGGCACCGGGCCGGCCGCCGGCCGCGACGCGCACCACGAGCTGCACCGCCGGGTCCGGGACGTAGGTGTACGGCTCGCCCGGCGTGCCGTCCGTCGCCGACACCGCGAACCGCGTGACGTAGGCCCGCAGTTGCTCGGGCAGGGGCTGGGCACGCTCGGCGACGGCGGAGGTCATGCCCCCACCGTACGGGCGCCCCGGCCCCGCACGGGCCGCGCAGCCGTGCCGGAATTTCCTAGCGGCCCGCCGCCCCCGCCGCGCACGGTGGGGGCATGATCCTCGTGACCGGTGCCACGGGCACCATCGGCAGTGAACTGGTACGACTCCTCACCGCGCGCGGCGAGGAGGTGCGCGCCCTGACCCGGGACCCCTCGGCGGGCCGGGTGCCGCCCGGCGCCGACGTGGTGCCCGGCGACTACCGCGACGCGGCCTCGCTGCGCGCGGCGATGGACGGGGTCGCGGCCGTCTTCCTGGTGGGCGTCCCGGGCCCGGACGCGCAGCACGACGAGGCGCTGGTGGCCGCGGCCCGCACGGCGGGCGTCGGCCGCCTGGTCAAGCTGTCCGCCATAGGCACCGGCGACCCGGACCTCGGCTCCTTCGGCGGCTGGCACGTGCCCGGAGAGCGGGCGGTGCGCGAGAGCGGGGCCGAGTGGACCGTCCTGCGGCCGTCGTCCTTCGCCTCCAACACCCTCAGCTGGGCGGGCGCGATCGGCGCGGGCGAGCCGGTGCCCAACATGTCGGGCGACGGGCGGCAGGGCGTGATCGACCCGCGCGACGTGGCCGAGGTGGCCGCGCGGGCCCTGCTCGACGCCGGGCACAGCGGGCGGACGTACACGCTGACCGGTCCGGAGGCGATCAGCGTCCCCGGACAGGCGGCGGTCCTCGCCGAGGTGCTCGGTCGGCCGGTCACCGCGCGGGACCTCTCCCCGGAGGACACCCGCGCCCACCTGGCCGCCTGGGGGCTGACCGAACGGGCGGCCGAGGACGTGCTGGCCGGCCTGGCCTACGCCCGCGAAGGCCGCAACGCCCTCATCACCGAGGACGTGCCGGCCGTGCTGGGCCGCCCGGCCCGCCCCTACCGCGCGTGGGCGCGGGACCACCGGGCGGCGTTCGACGGGGCGTGAGGCCGGGGGCTCGGTCGGGCTCGGCCGCCCGCTCCCGGAGCACCGTCGCCGCCAGGGCCAGCGCGCCCAGGGCGACGAAGGAGGCGACCCGGAAGGCGAGTCGGTACCCCTCGGCGGTCGCCGGGACCATCCCGGTCCCGTCGTCCAGGAGGGCGTCCGTGCGGCCGGCGGCCAGGGTGGACAGCACCGCAAGACCCAGTGAACCGCCCACCACCTGTGTGGTGTTGAACAGGCCGGAGGCGAGGCCGGCGTCCTCCGGTCGGGCGCCCGCCATCGCGAGGCCGGTCAGCGCGGGCATCGCAGCGGCGAACCCTAGTCCCTGGCGCGTGCGGCCTCGGTCACGCCCGGCGGGGTGAGGCCAGCAGGTAGCGGGCGCGGGTGCGGGGGTCGGTGTGCTCGCCGGTCTGCCAGCCCGCCGCCTCCAGGGTGACCGCGCAGGCCCGCAGGGCGGCCGCGTCGGAGGCGTGCACGGCGACCGCCTCCGGCTGCGGTGTGGCGCGCACCCGGTAGCCGTCCGTGGCGTCCGGGCCGGCCGGGCGATGACCGGCCGTCTCCAGGGCGAGCGCGGCGGCCTGCACGAGGTGCGCGCGCTCCCAGTCGCAGGGCCGGTCCGTGGCCCCGTCGCGCCGGGTCATCCGGCGCAGCTCCAGCAGGCCCTGCCAGGCGCTGTGCACCTCGCGGGCGCGGCGGGGCGAGGCGTCCGCGGTCTCCTCGCCCCCGATGCGCGCGCTGAACACCCCGCTGTCGGCGGCGGGCGCGGGCTGCCGGGCCGGGGCAATGGGGTCGGGCGGCCGGGCGAGGGACTCCCGCGTCCGGTGGCCGGCCGGGGTGAGGAAGTGGTCGTGCGGCGGCCGGGGGTGCCGGAAGGCCAGCCCACGCCCGACCAGCGCGGCGAGCTGCGCGGGCGTCCCGGTCAGCCGCCCGGTCACCGGATCGGCGCCCTCGATCATCCGCCGCTGGGCGACGGTCGGCGGACGACTCACGACACACTCCCTCCGGGCGGGCACTCCGCGCGCGCCGGGGCTCGCGCTGCGACGCCCGCCCTTCCCGACGCGACTCCTTGCCCGAAGGCTACGACGCGGGTCTGACAACCGGGCGGGGCCGTCCGTTACGCCGGCGGGCGGATGTTCCATCCCGCGATCACCGGGCGCCCGTGTTCCGTGCTCAGGCGGGACAGGGTGCCCGTGGCCAGTTGGAACAGGGCGCCGGAGGAGGGCGGGAGACCCAGCCAGCGGGCGGTCAGGACGCGGAGGAAGTGGCCGTGGGCGACCAGCACCACGCAGCCCTCGGTGTTGGCGAACGCCGCCTCCACCTTGGCCAGCGCCCGGTCGGCCCGGTGCCCGACCTGCTCCGGGCTCTCCCCGGGGTGGTCCGGCGGGCCCGGCGCGACCCCGTCGTCGAACAGGAACCAGCCCGGCCGGTCCCGTTGGATCTCGACGGTCGTGACGCCCTCGTAGCCGCCGTAGTCCCACTCGCGCAGGTCGGTGTCGACCCGCACGTCGTGCAGGCCGATCAGCTCGGCCGTCTCGCGCGCCCGCTGCAGAGGGCTGACGAACGCGGCACCGATGCGGTGGGAGCGGATGAGCGGCACCAGCCGCCGCGCCTCCCCGCGCCCCCGCTCGGTGAGCGGGACGTCCGTCGACCCGGTGTGCCGTCCGGACCGCGACCACTCGGTCTCTCCGTGCCGGACCAGGAAAAGATCACTCATGGCCCCAGGCTAGAGCGGCCTCACTGCCGGTACCCACCGAGGAACCGCCCGATCCGGCCGATCGCCGCCTCGAGGTCGTCCGCGTGGGGCAGGGTCAGGATGCGGAAGTGGTCGGGGGAGGGCCAGTTGAAGCCGGTGCCCTGCACGACCTGGATCTTCTCGCGCAGCAGCAGGTCCAGGACGAACCGCTCGTCGTCGTGGATCGGGTGGACCTTGGGGTCCAGACGCGGGAAGGCGTACAGCGCGCCCTTGGGCTTCACGCACGTCACGCCGGGGATCTCGTTCAGCTTCTCCCAGGCCACGTCGCGCTGTTCACGCAGCCGTCCGCCGGGCGCGGTGAGTTCGCGGATCGACTGGCGGCCGCCCAGCGCGGCCTGGATGGCGTACTGCGCGGGCGCGTTGGCGCACAGCCGCATGGAGGCCAGCATCGTCAGGCCCTCCAGGTAGTCCCGGGCGTGCTGCCTGGGGCCGGTGACCACGAGCCAGCCCGAGCGGAAGCCGGCCACCCGGTAGGTCTTGGACAGCCCGCAGAAGGTGAGGACCACCAGGTCGGGGGCGAGGGCGGCGGCCGAGTGGTGCACCGCGTCGTCGTAGAGGATCTGGTCGTAGATCTCGTCCGCGAAGACCATCAGGCCGTGGCGGCGGGCGAGGTCGAGGACGCCCTCGACGATCTCCTTGGGGTAGACCGCGCCGGTGGGGTTGTTGGGGTTGATGAGGACGACCGCCTTGGTGCGGTCGGTGATCTTCGACTCCATGTCGGCCAGGTCCGGGTACCACTCGGCCTGTTCGTCGCACAGGTAGTGGACCGCCTTGCCGCCCGCCAGCGTCGTCACGGCGGTCCACAGCGGGAAGTCCGGCGCGGGGATGAGGATCTCGTCGCCGTCCTCGACCAGCGCCTGCACGGCCATCGAGACCAGTTCGGACACGCCGTTGCCGAGGAACACGTCGTCGACGTCCACCGCGAGGCCGAGCGCCTGGTAGCGCTGGGCGACCGCCCGGCGGGCCGAGAGGACGCCGCGCGAGTCGGTGTAGCCGTGCGCCCGGGGCAGCATCCGGATCATGTCCTGGAGGATCTCCTCCGGCGCCTCGAAGCCGAACAGCGCGGGGTTTCCGGTGTTCAGGCGCAGCACGCTGTGCCCTGCTTCCTCCAGCGCGTTGGCGTGCTCGATCACCGGGCCGCGGATCTCGTAGCAGACCTCGCTCAGCTTGTTCGACTGCCGGAACTCCATGCGCCCCTCCGGGAACTCGTGTTGCTTGGTTTTACCAAGTAGGAGCTTGGAAAGTCCAACGACTTGTCTAGACTGCGTCGCATGTCACCTCGCCGAAGCTACGACCAGTACTGTTCCGCCGCCCGCGCGCTCGACGTCGTGGGCGACCGCTGGACCCTGCTGATCGTCCGGGAACTGCTCGCCGGTCCGCGCCGCTACACGGACCTGCACGCCGACCTGCCGGGCGTCAGCACGGACGTACTCGCCTCGCGGCTGAAGGACATGGAGAGGGACGGCCTGACCACCCGCCGCCGGCTGCCCCCGCCCGGCGCCGCCTACGTCTACGACCTCACCCCGCGCGGCCGGGAGCTGCTGCCCGTCCTCCAGGCCCTCGGGGCGTGGGGGCAGCCCGAGTTGGGGGAGCGGCGACCCACCGACGCCGTGCGCGCCCACTGGTTCGCCCTGCCCCTGCTGCGTGCCCTGGAAGGCCAGGGGCTGGTCGAAGTCCGGTTGGAGGAGGGCGAGTTCCACCTGCACGTCGGCGCCGAGGGCGGTCCGGTGTACGGCGACGGACCCGCTCCGGCGGAACCCGACGCGCGGCTGGTGCTGGACACCGCCACCTGCACGGCCGTCGCGCGGGGTGAGGTGCGCGTGCCCGACGCCGTGCGCGAGGGCCGGATCGAGGTGACCGGCGAGGGCGCCCTCGCCAAGGCCCTGCGCGAGGCGTGACCGGCCGGAGGGGTGCCCGCCGCACGTCCTGGACGAGGAGAAGGGCCCACCGCGACATGCGGTGAGCCCTCCTGATGGTTCGTCAAATACTATGCGCAGCGGCTTGTCACGCCCCCGGCGGCACCCGGCCCGGGCGGCCCGTGCCGCGCGTGAGCACGTAGCCGCCGATGCCGGCGAGCGCGGCCAGCACCGCGCCGACGCCCGTCCACACCCAGCGGTCCGACCACCAGCCGGACGACCAGCCGCCGTCCGGCTCGATGCCCGACAGCACCGCCGTCCTCGCCGAGTCGTCGCCGTCCTTGCCGTCGCCCTGCGAGGCGACCGCGACACCCGGCACGAGCGGCTCGGCGAGCCATCCGTCGACCGCGGCCGAACCGCCGACGTCCTTGGAGTCCACCCGGACCGTCGCGTCGACCGGCCGGCCGAGGTCCGCCGTCTGCAGGCGCACCGTCGTCAGCCGCACGTAGTACGTGCCCGGCAGCGGGTCGTCGGCCCACGGCTCCGACCAGGCACGGACGGTGCGCAGCACGCACTCCACCTCGACCTCGGCCGCGCCCTGGGCCGCGGTGCGCGTCTGGGCGCCGTACTGGCACGCCTGGCGGCGGCGCAGTCCGTCGTACACGTCGACCTGCCAGGTCTGCGCCGCGTGGGACGCGGGCAGCTTGACCGTCGCCTTCACCGTGGGCCGTTCCAGCGCGTCCGCCGCGAACGACCAGTACAGGTAGTCACCCGTCGAGGCGCTCGCCGTGGCGGTGCGCCCCTGCTCGATCTCCGTCGCCGTACGGAACGACGTGCCCGCCGAGGTGGGCGCCGCGGCGTCGCCCGAGGGGCTCGCCGAAGGGGTCGAGTCGGCCGCGGCAGGACCCGCCGCCAGCCCCAGCACCAGCAGGGCCGCGCCCCACATCGTGGTCATCCGCATCAGTTGGTCCTCCAGACCGCGACACGCCAGCGCGACAGCCAGCCCCACACCAGACCCGCGAGGAAGCCGATCAGCACCAGCGCGCCGAGCAGCCACCAGCCGCGGCCGAGCCCGAACGACGCCACGTCGTCGGCCTGCGACGGGCCGTCGACCACGTCCACGGTCAGCTCGACCGGCATGCCGGGCGTGGTCTTCACCCCGGAGGCGGCCGAGAAGGAGTTGGTCACCAGCAGGCACACCGTCTCGGCCGGCGCGTCGTCGTCGGAGTCGGCCTTCGGGTAGCGCAGGCCCGTCGAGATCACGTCGGTACGGCCGCCGCCGGCCGCCTCGCCGCGCACGATCTCCCGGCCGTGCGTGGTGAACGCCCGTACCAGCAGCCCGTAGTCGGGGTTCATGGTGCGGTCCGCCGCCACGCTCACCGAGGCGCGCAGCTCCTTGCCGGGGTCGACGTCGACCCGGTACCAGCGCTGCTGGCCGAACTCCTCGCGGTCCGTGTACAGGCCCGACTTCAGCGTCGGCGCCTTCGGGCAGGAGGAACCGCCCTCGGTGGCCACCGGGGTGACCACCGGGTCGGCCGCGCGGTCCACCAACTGGTTGACCTTGTCGGTGAGGTCGTCGGTGTGCTCCACCGAGGTGTAGGTGCCGCCGGTCGCCTCCGCGATGCAGCTGAGCTGCGCCCGCATCTTGGTGTTGGGCACCAGGCCCAGGGTGTCGATGGTCAGGCCGATGCCCTTGGCGGCTATCTCGCGGGCCACCTCGCACGGGTCGAGCGGGGCGCAGGTGTCCTCGCCGTCACTGATCAGGACGATGCGCTTGGAGCCCTCGCCGCCCTCGAGGTCGTCGGCGGCCTTCAGCAGCGCCGGGCCGATCGGCGTCCAGCCGGTGGGCGACAGGGTCGCCACGGCGGCCTTGGCCTCGGTGCGGTCCAGCGGTCCCACCGGGTAGAGCTGCGCGGTGTCCTTGCAGCCCGTCTTGCGGTCGTCGCCCGGGTAGGTGGCGCCCAGGGTGCGGATGCCGAGCTGCACCTCCTCGGGCGTGGCGTCCAGCACCTCGTTGAACGCCTGCTTGGCCGCGGCCATCCGCGTCCCGCCGTCCATGTCCTTGGTGCGCATCGAGCCGCTCACGTCGAGGACGAGGTCGACCTTCGGCGCCAGGGCGGTGGTCTCGTCGGCGACCGCCCCGGCCGGGAACGCGATCCCGGACGCGAGCGCGGCGAGCAGGGCGCAGACGCCCGCCGCCAGCCGTTGTGTTCTGATCATCGGCGGATCTTATTGATCTAACGTGTCCTGCTTCAAAACGACGTCAGAACCCGGGCGTATCGACGCCGTTGGGGGACGCGGCCGGGGTCGGCCCGCCCCGTCACCCGGTCAACGGGTTCGGCACCTCGGCCCACCGGTCCCCGCCGCCTTCCGCCGACAGCCGCATCAGCGTCAACGCCTTGACGGGCAGCGGGTGTTCGCACAGCGCCGCCAGGTCCGGCGTGCGCGGCAGGTGCCGTACGGCGGACGCCAGGGCTTCGGCCAGCGCCGGCCGGCTGCCGGTCGTACCCGCCAGGGCGCCGCCGACCAGCGAGCCGAACAGCTTGCGGCGCAGGGCCGTCGGGTCGTCGGTGAGGATCCGCTCGGGCAGCTCCGGCAAGGGCACGCCGTGCCGGGCCAGCCGCGCCGGGCTCACCCGGATGTCGGCCAGGTCGCGGTAGACCAGCCGCAGCGGGGCGCCGGACGGCCCCAGCACCACCAGCAGGTTCTGCCCGTGCGCCTCCAGCGCGACACCCGTCTCCAGCAGCCGCAGGCCCACGGTCAGCGCCAGCCGGGCGAACGCGGCCGACCAGGCCGCCGAGCGCGGCAGGCCGGTGAGCGGGAGCGCGGCCACCGGCACCACGCGCTCACCCGGCCCGGCGTACCCGCCCGGCCCCTCGCGCAGGACCGCCGCCAGGTCGGGGGAGCCGGCCGCGGCCGCGCCCAGCGTACGGGTGACGTGCAGCAGACCGTCGGTGCGCGCGGCCAGGGCCTCGCCGAACACCGACAGCGTCGCCGCGCCGCTCACCGAGGCGAGGGAGATGTCCCGCACCGACGAGGTCAGCCGGGCGCTCAGCGCGGTCTTGACGTGCCGCCCGTCCGGCAGCGCCAGCGTGCGCAGGGACATCAGCGGACGGGCGGGCGGACCCGGGTCGCATGCCCGCTTCAGCACGTGGTCCGCCTGCCACGGGTGCACCGGGATCAACAAGCGTCCGCCGTCGCGCAGTTCGTCCGGCCACGCGCCCGACACCAGGCACTCGGCCTCGGGCACGGGCAGCAGCCCCAGCCGGACCACGGGCCGGTGCTCGGGCCCGTACCCGAACTGCTCGGCCACCGAGAAGCCGGGCCGAGAACGGCAGTTCGGGTGATACGGGTGCCCGTCGACCACCCGCTGCTCCCACTCCCAGTCGTGCCGCGGCCACGGGGCCGGCTCACCCGACGGCGGCTCCTGCGCGGCCCGGGACAGCGCCAGCGAGGCGACGCTGTGCCCCAGCTCGGCCGCGAAGCCCGTCCCGCGCGGCACGCCGAGCGCCGCCGTCAACCCCGCGGGATCGTCGTACACCGTCCCGGCGAGGCGTACGCCGGTGACGTAGGCGTCGGCCGCGAACGGGTCGGGGAGCGGGCCCTCCAGGAGGCGGCCGTCGGCGAGGCGCAGCGCGAGTCCGTCCCGGCCCGGTGCGCGGCCGGTGATCCAGGGCAGCGGCTCATGGGCCAGCGCCCGCCACAGCCGGGTCAGCACGGCGGCCCGCGCGCCGGGCAGCTCGGCCGCGTACCGGGGACCGAGGGCGGGGCGCAGGGCGGCCAGCTCGGCGGCGACCTCGGCCTCGGCGGTGGGGGGACGGTGCACGGTCATGCTCCTCGGGGTACGCGGACGGCGGGCCGTGACGACAGCGATACTGATCGTCCCGCCCGACGAACCGTAGAGAACGAGTGGAACGCGTGGACGTCAACCCCCCACCCGCCGACGTGGCGCACCCGCATGACCCGGCCGCCACGGCGGTCCCGGCCGAAGCCGACCCGGCCGACACGGCCGAAGCCGACATGGCTGACACGGCCGACGCGTACGCGGCCGCGCCGCTGCTGAACTGCCTGCTGCGGGAGGTTGCCGAGCCGCTGCCGCAGGAGGGTGGACGGCAGGTCCACCGGCTGCCCAGCGGACGGCTGCTGCGCGTGCGCGGCACCCGGCGGCCCGCGCTGCCCGAGGTGTACGCGGCCGGCGCCTGGCACCGCCTCGACCACCCGGAGCTGGTCAAACTGGTCGCGGAGGAGCTGCGCCGGCACACCGGCCTGTCCAACCACGAGCTGCCGGCCGAGATGCTGGACAGCCGGGCGGCCGTGGCGGCCCTGCTCGCCGCCCGCGCGCGTACCGCCCCGCCCGACGACCCCTACCTGCGCTCCGAGCAGTGCCTGCTGACCGGCCACCCGCACCACCCGGCGCCCAAGGCGCGCGGCGGCGGCCCGGCCGGCGCGTGGCTGCCGTACGCGCCCGAGGCGTACGCCCGCTTCCCGCTGGTCCTGCTGGGCGTGCGGGAGGACCAGGTCGTCGAGGAGGGCGACACCCGCGCTCTCGACGCGCTCGGGACCGCCCCGCCCGGCTACCGGCTGCTGCCCGCCCACCCCTGGCAGCTCGACCTGGTGGGCCGCGACCTGGCGCCCGCCCTCGCCGACGGACGCCTGGTCCGGCTGGGCCGGACCGATTTCCCGGTCCGGCCGACGGCCGCGATCCGCACCGTCTACGCCCCCGAACGCGACCTGTTCCTGAAGTTCAGCCTCGACGTGCGCATCACCAACGACATCCGCCGACTGTGGCGCCACGACCTGCTGAGACTGCGCCGCACGGACCAGGCGGTGGCGAGCGCCTTCGCGACGGCGGGCGGGTCCGCGGGGGCGGGGGGACGGGGGACGGGCGGGTCGGCCGCGGCCCGGCCCGGCACGGCCGGGCAAGCCGCGGCCTGGCTGAGCGACCGGGGTCACCGCACCGCCGCCTTCGCCTTCGAGGAGCTCGCCGTGCTGGTCCGCGACGGCTTCGGCGGGCACCTGCTGCCGGGCACCACGCCGCTGCTCGCGGCGGGCCTGGTCGAGGGCTTCCCGGGCAGCCCGCTCGCGGCCACGCGCGACCCCGCGGCCTGGTGGGCGGCGTACCTGTCGGCCGTGGTGCCGCCCGTGCTCGCCGCCTTCGCCGGCCACGGCGTCGTCCTGGAGGCCCACCTGCAGAACACCCTCGTCGCCGTCGACGCCGACGGCGTCCCGGCGCAGGCGCTGTTCCGGGACGCCGAGGGCGTCAAACTGCTGCCCGAGGTGTCCCGCGCTGCGGGCTGGGAGCGCCTGGTGTACTGCCTGGTCGTCAACCACCTCTGGGAGGTCGCCGCGGCCCTCGCCGAGCACCACCCGGGCCTCGACCCCTGGCCGGCCGTCCGCCGCGAGCTGGCCCGCGCGGACCTCCCCGAGGCCACCGCCCTGCTGACCGCGCCGACCCTGCCCGGCAAGACGAACCTGCTGCTGCGCTGGACGGCGGCCGACGGCGCGGCGGCCCGCTACATGCCCCTGCCGAACCCGCTGGCCGGCGGATGAGCTGAACTACCCTGGCCGGTGTGCTGCGCGACGTGACTGCTGTTCGATACGTGACCCCGCTCCGGTCCGGCGGCTCCGTCCCCGGGGTCGTCGAAGCCGACGACGACGGCACGTACGTCGTGAAGTTCACCGGGTCCGCGCAGGGCCGCAAGGCGCTCGTCGCCGAGGTGATCGTCGGGGAGCTGGCCCGCGCGCTGGGGCTGAGGGTGCCCGAGCTGGTCCTCGCCCACTTCGACCCGGCGCTCGGGGCGCACGAGCCGCACCAGGAGGTCCGCGACCTGCTGAACGCCAGCGCGGGCCTCAACCTCGGCATGGACTTCCTGCCCGGCGCCCGCGACTTCACCCCGGAGATCGCGCAGGCCTTCCCCGTGGACCCGCTGGAGGCGGGCCGGATCGTCTGGCTGGACGCGCTGACCGTCAACGTGGACCGTACGGTGCACAGCTCCAACCTGATGGTGTGGCCGACGCTCGGCACCGTCCCGCCCCGGCTGTGGCTGATCGACCACGGCGCGGCCCTGGTCTTCCACCACCGCTGGGACGCCTCGGCGCCGGAGAAGCGCTACGACTTCCGCCACCACGCCCTCGGCCTGTACGGCCCCGACGTGCGCGCCGCCGGCGCGGAGCTGGCGCCGAGGGTCACCGAGGAGCTGCTGCGGCGGGTCGTCGCCGAGGTGCCCGACGCGTGGCTCACGGGCTTCGCGACGCCCGACGAGGTCCGCGCCGCGTACGTCGGCTACCTCCACGCGCGCGTGCGGGCGTCGCAGCAGTGGCTGCCCACCGACTTCCCCGGCCCCGAGGAGCTGGCCGCCGAGAACGCCCGGCGCGCGGAGCGCAGCCGGCGGGCCCGTCCCGCGTGGCTCAAGCAGGTGCCCGACCTGCACGGCAAGCCCCCCGCGGAACAGGACTGGTCGGTGCACCTGGGGTGAGCGGGCGGGGCGCGGGCCGGCGGGAGCGGCGCTCCCCGCGGACCGCGCCCCGCCGGGCGGTCAGCCCTTGAGCTGCTCGTAGGCGGGCAGCGTCAGGAAGTCCGCGTAGTCCTCGTCCAGGGCGACCTGGAGCAGCAGGTCGTGGGCCTGCTGCCAGTGCCCGGCCGCGAAGGCCTCCGCGCCGAGTTCGGCCCGGATGTTCTCCAGTTCCTCGGCGGCGACCTTGCGGGCCAGCTCCGGGGTGGCCTTCTCGCCGTTCTCGAACTGCACGCCCGCGTTGATCCACTGCCAGATCTGGGAGCGGGAGATCTCGGCGGTCGCCGCGTCCTCCATCAGGTTGAAGATGGCGACCGCGCCGAGGCCGCGCAGCCAGGCCTCGATGTAGCGGATGCCGACCTGGACGGCGTTGACGAGACCGGCGTACGTGGGCTTCGCGTCGAGGGAGTCGACGGCGATCAGGTCGGCGGCCTCGACGCGGACGTCCTCACGGAGGCGGTCCTTCTGGTGCGGCCGGTCGCCGAGGACCCGGTCGAAGGACTCCATGGCGATCGGCACCAGGTCGGGGTGGGCCACCCAGGAGCCGTCGAAACCGTCGTCGGCCTCACGGTCCTTGTCGGCGCGGACCTTCTCGAACGCGACCCGGTTGACCTCGGGGTCCTTGCGGGAGGGGATGAAGGCCGCCATGCCGCCGATCGCGTGCGCGCCGCGCTTGTGGCAGGTGCGCACGAGGAGTTCGGTGTAGGCGCGCATGAACGGGGCGGTCATCGTGACGGCGTTGCGGTCCGGCAGGACGAACTTCTCGCCGCCGTCACGGAAGTTCTTCACGATGGAGAACAGGTAGTCCCAGCGGCCGGCGTTCAGCCCGGAGGCGTGGTCGCGCAGTTCGTAGAGGATCTCCTCCATCTCGTACGCTGCCGTGATCGTCTCGATGAGGACCGTGGCGCGGACGGTGCCCTGCGGGACGCCGAGCTGCTCCTGGGCGAAGACGAACACGTCGTTCCACAGGCGGGCCTCGAGGTGGGACTCCGTCTTCGGCAGGTAGAAGTACGGGCCCTTGCCGAGGTCGATCAGGCGCTGGGCGTTGTGGAAGAAGTACAGGCCGAAGTCGACCAGGGCGCCGGGCACCGGGCGGCCGTCGGCGTCGGCCAGGTGGCGCTCGTCCAGGTGCCAGCCGCGCGGGCGCATGACGACGGTGGCGAGTTCGTTCTCGGCGCGCAGGGCGTAGGACTTGCCGCTGCGCTCGTCGGTGAAGTCGATGCGGCGGGCATAGGCGTCGATCAGGTTCAGCTGGCCCGTGACGACGTTCTCCCAGGTCGGCGCGGAGGCGTCCTCGAAGTCCGCGAGCCACACCTTCGCCCCGGAGTTGAGGGCGTTGATGGTCATCTTGCGGTCGGTGGGGCCGGTGATCTCCACGCGCCGGTCGTTCAGGGCGGCGGGGGCGGGGGCGACCCTCCAGGACTCGTCGGCGCGGATCGCGGCCGTCTCAGGGAGGAAGTCGAGCGTGCAGGTGCGGGCGATCTCGGCGCGGCGCTCCGCACGGCGGGCGAGGAGTTCGTCACGGCGCGGCGTGAACCGCCGGTGCAGCTCCGCCACGAAGGCGAGCGCCGCGTCGGTGAGGACCTCCTCCTGCCGGGGCAGGGGCTCGGCGTCGACGATGGCCAGCGGGGACGGCGCTGGTGCGGACATGAGCTGTCACTTCCTTCAGCGGTGGCACCGGATGCCAAGAGGCACGAACGGGGACAGAAGGCACCGGATGTGCGGACGGGTGCTTCTGATCAGTGGATACTAGTTTCCTCATCGTGGAACTTCAATGGTTTGTTGATGTCGAGATTCTCCGGTTCGAGCCAAGGTGGCGCCGGGTGCCACCCCGTTCACTCAAGGTGGCCCAGGTCCGCCGCCGTGTCGATGTCATGCGGCCGGGCGACGTCACCGCACTCGACGAGGGCGATCTCCCGCTCGTGTTCGCGCAGGTAGCCGCGCGCGCCGCGGTCACCCGTCGCCGCCGCCGCGACGCCCGTCCAGTGGGCCGACCCGAGCAGCACGGGATGGCCGCGGACGCCGTCGTAGGCCGCCGACGCCAGCGACGTCCCGTCCCGCAGGGCGGCCAGCACCCGGGCCACCGCCTCGGGCCCGATGCCCGGCTGGTCCACGAGCGAGACGAGGGCGGCCCGCGCCCCCGTCCCCGCGAGCGAGGCCAGCCCGGCCCGCAGCGAGGAGCCCATGCCCTGCTCCCAGTCCGGGTTGTCCACCAGGACGCACCCGTCGAGGTCCGCCCGCTCCCGTACGGCGTCGGCGCCCGCCCCGAGGACCACGTGCACGCGCGCGAGGCCGGCCGCGCACAGGACGCCCACCGCGTGCTCCACCAGGGGACGGCCCCGGTGGACGAGCAGCGCCTTGGGCCGGCCCCCCAGGCGCCGTCCCCCGCCGGCCGCGAGGAGCAGCCCGACGACGGGCCCGGCGGTCTGCTCCGCCGGGTGAGCCCCGGCGTCGGGGTCTTGTGTGCGAGTCATGGGTCCTGCATACCCGACCGCGGTGCCCGTCCGGGTGGGGCGGCTCCGGCGCGCGGCGCGCCGCGCTCACGCACGGCTGAATTTCCGTCCCCCCTGTGGCGCGGTGGGGCGCGGTGGCGTTTACTGACCCGCGTCCCCACGGCGTCCGGCCACGGTCTGGGGACGGCGAGGGCCTGTCCGACGGGCCCCGGGGGAACACGACGGACCGGCGCACGACGGCGTGCGAGGGGGGAAGCTGTGTTGCGGAGCTTGGGGCAGAGGCGGCCAGTGACCGGCAGCGAGGACGATCCCCGGGTGACGGGGCTGAGAACGGCGGTGTCCCGGCTGCGCCGCGAACTCGCCGCGCTCCCCGCCGAGTTCCCGGATCGCGCGATAGCCGAGGACGAGCTCGCCGCCCTGGCCGCGATGGCCACCCACGGTGTGCCCGAGGTGCCCCGCCTGCGCGGCTCGCTGCTGCTGATCGCGGGCGCGATCGGCTCGGTCAGCGCCCTCGCGGGCGGACTGTCGGACGTGCGCCACGCGGTCGAACTGTTCGGCGAATCGCCGCGCCGCTGACGCGAGCCGCCGTGCCGGTGACGTGTGCCGCCGCGCCACTGACGCCGGCCCTCGCGCCGGCGACGCGTGCCCCCGCGCCGCTGACGTGCGCCGTCGCGCCGCTGACGTGTGTCCCCGGGCCGCCGACGCGTGCCCCCGCGCCGCTGACGCGTGCCGCTCGGCGTGCGCCGTGGGCCCGCGGCCCGTCGTTCACGCCTGGTTCTGGCTCACCAGTGCCGTGGACAGCTCCCCGGCGATCTGCTGGAGCACGGGGACGATCCGCTCCGTGGCGGCCTCGGTGACCCGGCCCGCCGGACCCGAGATGGAGATGGCCGCCGCGGTGGGGGCGTCGGGGACCGGCACGGCGAGGCAGCGCACGCCGATCTCCTGCTCGTTGTCGTCGACCGCGTAGCCGGCCCGGCGGACCTCCTCCAGCGCCGCCAGGAAGCCCTCCGGCGTGGTGATGGTCTTCTCGGTCGCGGCCGGCATGCCGGTGCGGCCGAGCAGGGCGCGCACCTCCGCGTCGGGGAAGTCCGCGAGCAGCGCCTTGCCGACGCCGGTGGAGTGCGGCAGGACGCGGCGGCCGACCTCGGTGAACATCCGCATCGAGTGCTTCGACGGCACCTGCGCCACGTACACGATCTCGTCGCCGTCGAGCAGCGCCATGTTGGCGGTCTCGCCGGTCTCCTCGACCAGCCGCGCCAGGTACGGCCGCGCCCAGGTGCCGAGCAGCCGGGACGCCGACTCGCCGAGCCGGATCAGGCGCGGCCCGAGCGCGTACCGCCGGTTGGCCTGCTGGCGGACGTAGCCGCAGGCCACGAGGGTGCGCATCAGGCGGTGGATGGTCGGCAGAGGCAGCCCGCTGCTCGCGGACAGCTCGCTCAGCCCGACCTCGCCCCCCGCGTCGGCCATCCGCTCGAGCAGGTCGAAGGCGCGCTCGAGGGACTGCACGCCTCCGGCGGCGGACCTGGCGGAGTCGGTGGTGCTGGCGCTGGACGTCGGCACGGCGCGTTCCTTTCGGGCACGGGCGGGGAGGGCAGAAGCCTACCCGCCGGTCGCTTGACTGCCCGCTTGTGCGTAACTACGTTCTGCTGGTTGGAATTCTAATTCCGCTTTGTGGAAACGTCCAGACTGTCGGCCGTGGGTGCACTGTGGAGGAGTGTGCCCTTGACGGCGGATGGACGGGAGTGAAGACTCCTTCAACAGAAAGTTGAATTCCGTTACGTGGAAGTGAACCCCGTGTTACGGAGAGAGGGGTCCCGGTGTCCGAGGCTCGACCGGCGCTGTCCGACGCCGACCTGGTGCTGCGCTCCACGCGCGTCATCACCCCGGAGGGGACGCGCGCCGCCTCGGTGGCCGTCACCGCCGGTACGATCACCGCCGTCCTGCCGTACGACGCGGACGTACCGGCCGGGGCCCGGCTCGAGGACGTCGGCGACGACGTGCTGCTGCCCGGCCTCGTCGACACCCACGTGCACGTCAACGACCCGGGCCGCACCGAGTGGGAGGGCTTCTGGACCGCCACCCGCGCGGCCGCCGCCGGCGGCATCACCACCCTGGTCGACATGCCGCTCAACTCCGTGCCGCCCACCACCACCGTCGACCACCTGCGCACCAAGCAGCGGGTGGCCCGCGACAAGGCCCACGTCGACGTCGGCTTCTGGGGCGGGGCCCTCCCCGACAACGTCAAGGACCTGCGCCCGCTGCACGACGCCGGAGTGTTCGGCTTCAAGGCCTTCCTGTCGCCGTCCGGCGTCGACGAGTTCCCCCACCTCGACCAGGAGCAACTCGCCCGGTCCCTGGCCGAGATCGCCGGCTTCGACGGCCTGCTCATCGTGCACGCCGAGGACCCCCACCACCTGGCCGCGGCCCCGCAGCACGGCGGCCCCCGGTACGCCGACTTCCTCGCCAGCCGGCCCCGCGACGCCGAGGACACGGCGATCGCCGCGCTCGTCGCCCAGGCCCGGCGCCTGAACGCACGCGTGCACGTGCTGCACCTGTCCTCCAGCGACGCCCTGCCGCTGATCGCGCGGGCCAGGGCGGACGGCGTGCGCCTGACGGTGGAGACCTGCCCGCACTACCTCACCCTCACCGCCGAGGAAGTCCCCGACGGCGCCAGCGAGTTCAAGTGCTGCCCGCCGATCCGCGAGGCCGCCAACCAGGACCTGCTGTGGCGGGCGCTGGCCGACGGCACGATCGACTGCGTGGTCACCGACCACTCGCCCTCGACGGCCGACCTGAAGACCGACGACTTCGCGACCGCCTGGGGCGGCATCTCCGGCCTCCAGCTCAGCCTCCCGGCCATGTGGACCGCGGCCCGCGCGCGCGGGCACGGCCTGGAGGACGTGGTCCGCTGGATGTCGGCCCGCACCGCCGCCCTGGTGGGCCTGGACGGCCGCAAGGGCGCCATCGCGCCGGGCCACGACGCCGACTTCGCCGTCCTCGCCCCCGACGAGACCTTCACCGTGGACCCGGCGGCCCTCCAGCACCGCAACCGCGTCACCGCGTACGCCGGCCGGACGCTGTACGGCGTCGTGCGGTCCACCTGGCTGCGCGGCGAACGCATCGTCGCGGACGGCGACTTCACCGAGCCGAGGGGCCGCCTGCTGACCCGCTGACCACCCACCCGCCCAGACCCGCACCGGCCGACTCCGAGAGGAATCCCTGATCACCGTGACGGCGATACCCAGCTTCACCGGCGACGCGCAGCCCTACGGCGGTGGCGACCCGTACGCGGACTACCGCACCGCCGACTTCCCCTTCACCCGGTTCACCGACCTCGCCGACCGCCGGCTCGGTGCCGCCGTCATCGCCGCCGCCGACGAGTTCTTCGCCCAGCGCGAGAACCTGCTGCTGCCCGGGCGGGCCGAGTTCGACCCCGAGCACTTCGGGCACAAGGGCAAGGTCATGGACGGCTGGGAGACCCGCCGGCGCCGCGGCGTGTCCGCCGAGCACCCCTGGCCGGCCGAGGACGACCACGACTGGGCGCTGGTGCGGCTGGGCGCGCCCGGCGTGGTCCGCGGGATCGTCGTCGACACGGCCCACTTCCGCGGCAACTACCCGCAGGCCGTGTCCGTCGAGGCCACGTCGGTACCGGGCTCCCCGTCACCGGAGGACCTGCTCGGCGACGACGTCAAGTGGACCACCCTCGTCCCGCGCACCCCGGTCGGCGGCCACGCGGCGAACGGCTTCGCCGTCCGCACCGAGCAGCGCTTCACGCACCTGCGCGTCGTCCAGCACCCCGACGGCGGCATCGCCCGCCTGCGCGTGTACGGCGAGGTCGTGCCCGACCCCGCGTGGCTGGCGGTGCTCGGCGCCTTCGACGTGGTCGCGCTCGAGAACGGCGGCCAGGTCGAGGACGCCTCCAACCTCTTCTACTCGCCCGCCTCCAACACCATCCAGCCGGGCCGCTCCCACAAGATGGACGACGGCTGGGAGACCCGCCGGCGCCGCGACCGGGGGAACGACTGGATCCGCTACCGGCTTGTGGCGCAGGCCGAGATCCGCGCCCTGGAGATCGACACCGCGTACCTGAAGGGCAACAGCGCGGGCTGGGCGTCGGTGTCCGTGCGGGACGGCGAGGACGGACCCTGGCAGGAGGTCCTGCCGCGGACCCGCCTCCAGCCCGACACCAACCACCGCTTCGTCCTGCCGACGCCCGCGGTGGGCACCCACGCGCGCGTGGACATCTACCCGGACGGCGGCATCTCCCGCCTGCGCCTGTTCGGTTCCCTGACCGAGGAGGGCACGGCCCGCCTCACGGCCCGGCACCAGGAGCTGGGCGGCTGACCCGCGCGGCGCCGGACCCGGGGCGGGGTGCGCGGACCGGACACCCGCCGCGCACCCCGCCCCGCCGGTCCTACGCCGCGTACCCGCCGTCCACCGCGAACTCCGCGCCCGTGACGTAGTCCGCCGACGCCAGGTACGCCACCAGGCCGGCCACCTCGTCGGCGGTGCCGAAGCGGCCCAGCGCGGTCACCGCCGCCTGGCCGTCCGCGAACGGCCCGTCCGCCGGGTTCATGTCCGTGTCGATCGGCCCCGGGTGCACGACGTTCGCCGTGATCCCGCGCGGCCCCAGCTCCCTGGCCAGGGCCTTCGTCAGGCCGACCAGCGCGGACTTGCTCATCGCGTAGAGCGTCGCGCCCGGCGCCGGCACGCGCTGCGCCAGGCAGCTGCCGATGGTGACGATCCGCCCGCCGCGCTCCATGCGGGCGGCCGCCGCGCGCGTGGTGAGGAACACCCCGCGCACGTTCACGGCGAGCACCCGGTCCACGTCGGCGAGCGTGGGGCCGTCCAGCGGGCCGACCGCGCCGACGCCCGCGTTGTTCACCAGCACGTCCAGGGTGCCGAAGTGCCGGGCCACGCGATCGACGGCGTCCGCCGCCTCACCGGCGTCGGCGGCGTCCGAGCGCACCGCGAGGGCCCGCCGGCCGAGCGCGCCGACGCGCCGTACGACGTCCTCGGCCTCCTCCTTGCCGTTCACGTACGTCACGGCGACGTCCGCGCCGTCGCGGGCGAGCCGCAGGGCGGTGGCCGCGCCGATGCCCCGGCTGCCGCCGGTCACCAGGGCCACCTTGCCGTGCAGGGGGGTGGGGGTCTTGTCGGATGCGTGCGTCGTGGTCATGGGTCCATCCCAGCCGCCGCGGGCCGGGGACGCTGGCGGCGAACGGACGCCGACCTGCGGACACCGTCGTCGGCCCGGCCGGAACTCTTTCCTCCGTCCGGCTCGTTCTCCCCGTGTGACACTTCAGCAAGAGATCGTCGGCAACGCCATGCAGATGGTGGTCGTCTCCCTGCAGCCCGGTCAGACGGTGTACTGCGAGGCGGGCAAGTTCCTGTTCAAGACGACGAACGTGACCATGGAGACCCGCCTCGGCGGCCCGTCGGACCGCGGCGGGCAGCAGCAGGGCGGCGGCTCCGGCGGCATGGGCGGCCTGCTGCGCCAGGCGATGGGCACGGCCATGCAGGCCGGCCAACGCGCGCTGGCCGGCGAGTCGCTGGCCTTCCAGTACTTCACCAGCCGGGGCGGCGAGGGCACCGTCGGCTTCGCGGGCGTGCTGCCGGGTGAGATGCGGGCGCTGGAACTGGACGGCACGCGGGCGTGGTTCGCCGAGAAGGACGCGTTCGTGGCCGCCGAGTCCACCGTCGACTTCGGCATCGCCTTCCAGGGCGGCCGTACCGGCATGAGCGGTGGTGAGGGCTTCGTCCTGGAGAAGTTCACCGGCCGCGGCACGGTGGTCATCGCCGGCGCGGGCAACTTCATCGACCTGAACCCGGCCGACTTCGGCGGCCGCATCGAGGTCGACACCGGCTGCGTCGTCGCCTTCGAGGAGGGCATCCAGTACGGCGTCCAGCGCGTCGGCGGCCTCAACCGCCAGGGCCTGATGAACACCGTCTTCGGCGGCGAGGGCCTGTCCCTGGCCACCCTGGAGGGCAACGGCCGGGTCATCCTCCAGTCCCTCACCATCGAGGGCCTGGCCAACGCCCTGAAGAAGGCGCAGGGCGGCGACAAGCAGGGCCCGACGGGCGGCCTGTTCTCCACCCACGCGGGCTGACGGGCGGGCCCGCGGGCGCCCCGCCCGGACCCGCAGCCGGGGGGGCGTCCGGCTCCCGTCAGGCGAGGAGTTCGCCCACCAGCGCGGCCACCTGGTCCGTCTCGATCAGGAAGCCGTCGTGGCCGTACGGCGACGAGATCAGGCGCAGGGCGTCCGACGAGGGGACGGCCGCGGCCAGGTCCGCCTGCTGGGACGGCGGGTAGAGCCGGTCGGAGTCCACCCCGGCCACCAGCGTGCGGGCGGTCACCCGGCGCAGGGCCGCGCGCACCCCGCCGCGGCCCCGGCCGACGTCGTGGCTGTTCATCGCCTCGGACAGCACGACGTAGCTGCCCGCGTCGAAGCGGTGGGCCAGCTTGGCCGCCTGGTGGTCGAGGTAGGACTCGACCTGGTAGCGGCCGCCGGCCCACGGGTCCTCCTCGGCCTGCGCCGAGCGGCCGAAGCGGACCTGGAGCTCCGGCTCGCTGCGGTAGGTGACGTGGGCGATCCGCCGGGCCAGGCCAAGCCCGGCCCCGGGCCCCTCGCCGCTGCCGTGGTAGTCGCCGCCGTGCCAGTGCGGGTCGGAACGGATCGCCCGCACCTGGAGCGAGGCCCACGCGATCTGCTCGGCGCTCGCCGCGGCGGTGGTCGCCAGCAGCAGCAGCGCCCCGGTGCGCTCGGGGTACCCCACCGCCCACTCCAGCGCCCGCATCCCGCCCATGGACCCGCCGACCACCAGCGCCCAGCGGTCGATGCCCAGCGCGTCGGCCAGTCCCGCCTCGGCCGCGACCTGGTCACGCTGCGTCAGGAACGGGAAGGCACCGCCCCAGGCCCGGCCGCCGGGACGCGCGGAGGACGGCCCGGTGCTGCCCTGGCAGCCGCCCAGCACGTTCGGCGCGACGACGAAGAAGCGGTCGGTGTCCAGCGCCAGGCCGGGCCCCACCAGCCCGTCCCACCAGCCGGGCGTGGGGTGACCCGGCCCGGCGGGACCGGCGACGTGGCTGTCACCGGTGAGGGCGTGCAGCACGAGGACGGCGTTGGACGCGTCCGGCGCGAGCCGCCCCCACGTCTCGAACGCCAGTCGTACGCCGGGCAGTTCACCGCCCGCCTCCAGGGCGAGGGGCGCCGGGTGCGCGTACCACCGGCGGCGCCCCGGCGGGTCCCCCTCCCGCCAGGCGCCCGTGGCCGGCGGTAAGGGGCCCCCGCGGGGCGTTGCCGACGGCAGGACGGTGCTCAGGACGCGCCCTTCGCCGCGCGGAACCCGGCCTCCAGGTCGGCCTTCAGGTCCGCGAGGTTCTCGATGCCGACCGACAGCCGGACCAGGCCGGGGGAGGTGCCGGTGGCCGCCAGCTGCTCCTCGTCGAGCTGGCTGTGCGTCGTGGACGCCGGGTGGATGATCAGACTGCGCACGTCACCGATGTTGGCGAGGTGGCTGAACAGCTCCACGGCGTCCACGAACCGCTTGCCCGCCTCCACGCCGTCGCGCAGCTCGAACGAGATGATCGCGCCCGCCCCGCGCGGCAGGTAGCGCTGCGCCGCCTCGTACCACCGGTTGGACGGCAGTCCCGGGTAGTGGACGGCGGCGACCTCGTCGCGCTGCTCCAGCCACTCGGCGATCGCCTGCGCGTTCGCCGAGTGCCGCTCGATGCGCAGGCTCAGCGTCTCCACGCCCTGCAGCAGCAAGAAGGCGGAGTGCGGTGAGAGGGCCGGGCCCAGGTCGCGCAGCAACTGCACCCGCAGCTTGACGGCGAAGGCACCCGGGCCGAGCGCCGGCCAGTACCGCAGACCGTGGTAACTCGGATCCGGCTCGGTGAAGTCGGGGAACCGGTCCGCGTGCGCGCCGAAGTCGAAGGTGCCGCCGTCCACGACCACACCCGCGATCGCCGTGCCGTGCCCGCCGAGGAACTTCGTCGCCGAGTGCACGACGATGTCCGCGCCGTGCTCGATGGGCCGCAGCAGGTAGGGGGTGGGCACCGTGTTGTCGACGATCAGCGGCACGCCCGCCCCGTGCGCCACGTCCGCGACCGCCCGCACGTCCAGCACGTTGCCGCGCGGGTTGCCGAGGCTCTCGGCGAACAGCGCCTTGGTGTTCGGCCGGATCGCCGCCCGCCACGCCTCAGCGTCGTCGGGGTCGTCGACGAAGGACACCTCGATGCCGAACTTCGGCAGGGTGTGCCGGAAGAGGTTGTAGGTGCCGCCGTACAGCGAGGTGCTGGAGACCACGTGGTCGCCCGCGCTCGCCACCGTGAGGAGCGCCAGGGTCTCCGCGGCCTGTCCGGAGGCCAGCGCCACGGCCGCGACCCCGCCCTCCAGCGCGGCGACGCGCTGCTCGAAGACGTCCTGGGTGGGGTTGTGGATACGGGTGTAGATGTTGCCGGGCTCGGCGAGCGAGAACAGGTCGGCCGCGTGCTGGGTGTCGCGGAAGACGAACGACGTCGTCTGGTAGATGGGCGTGGCCCGGGCGCCGGTCACCGGGTCGGGCGCGGCCCCCGCGTGGATCTGCTTGGTCTCGAACGACCAGGCCGAGGTGTCGGGCCCGGCGGGCGGCTCGTCGGGGGTGTGGCCGGCGGTGACGGAGTCGATGGGCTGGCTCATGGTGGTGCTCCCGGTACGGAGGGTGATCACGGATGGCGTACGAAGAGAAGGAGGAGGGAGGGGACGGGGACGCGCGCGTGCGGGGCCGCAGGACGGCGCACCGGCCGGCCCTCACGAGGCAGCGGTCGGTACGGCGGGGAAGCGGTGCGGCGGTGAAGCCGGGGGAAGGAGCCGGAGCGCGGCGTCAGCTCGCGGCGGAACAGCCCGTGGTGGTGACACGCACGTAATCGACGTGGCGGCGGGTCACGAGCACGGTCATGGCATCAGACAACCACAGGTCCGCGCCCGCCGCACCGACCTGGACAGGACGTCTCATGTTCTGGGACGCCGGTCGGACGCCCCTCGCCGGGCACGGGCGCGTGACGCCGACGCGCCGAAGGATGACGGCCCGTACGACTTTCGTCCCCGATGTGCCGCCGGGAGCCGACCGTCGGCCCGGGCCGATGTGCCCCCGGCCCGCCGCTGACTACATTCACCCCGTGACGCAGCACATGGACACCGCCGTACCGCCCGCGCCGGCCTTCCCGGCGCGCCGGTGGCTGCTGCCGTCGGCGCTCGCGGGTGAACTCGACCCGGACGCCGGGCGGGATGGACGCCGGCCGCGGCGCACCGTGCGCGACTGGCTGGTGGACTCCTCCTGCTTCCTGCTGGCCGTCTTCGTCGGGCTGCTGGCGGCCGACGGGGTGACGGACAACCCGCACGTCCCGCACTCCCTGGCCGTCCTCGACCAGGTGATGGGTGTCCTGGCCTGCGCGGCCGTCTGGCTGCGCCGGCGCCGGCCGGTGGAGCTCGCCGCCGTGCTGGTCCTCGCCGGCTTCGTCTCCGACACCGCGGGCGGGGCCACGCTGATCGCGCTGTTCACCCTCGCCGTGCACCGGCCGTTCCGGTACGTCGCCTGGATCGGCGGTGTCAGTCTGGCCCTCGTCCCGCCGTACTACCTGTGGCGCCCGGACCCGGACGTGTCCTACCCGGCGGCGGTCGCGTTCATCGTCGTGCTCACCGGCGCCGTGCTCGGCTGGGGCATGCTGGTGCGGGCCAAACGGCAGCTCATGCTGAGCCTGCGGGACCGCGCCCGGCACGCCGAGTCCGAGGCCCGGCTGCGCGCCGAACAGGCCCAGCGGCTGGCCCGCGAGGCCATCGCGCGCGAGATGCACGACGTGCTCGCGCACCGGCTGACCCTGCTCAGCGTGCACGCCGGGGCGCTGGAGTTCCGGCCCGACGCGCCCCGCGAGGAGGTCGCCCGCGCCGCCGGGGTCATCCGGGAGAGCGCCCACGAGGCGCTGCAGGACCTGCGGGAGATCATCGGCGTCCTGCGCGCCGGACAGCCCGACGACGCCGGCCGCCCCCAGCCCACGCTCGCCGGGCTGGACGCGCTCGCCGCCGAGTCCCGCGACGCCGGCACGGAGGTGGTCCTCGACGTCCACGTCGCCGACCCCGCCGCCGTCCCCGCGTCCACCGGCCGCACCGCCTACCGCATCGCCCAGGAGGGCCTGACCAACGCCCGCAAGCACGCCCCCGGCAGCGAGGTCACGGTGACCGCGACGGGCGCGCCGGGACGGGGGCTCACCCTGACCGTGCGCAACCCGGCCCCCGAGGGGGAGGTGCGTCCGGTGCCCGGCTCGGGACAGGGCCTCATCGGCCTGGCGGAACGCGCCACGCTCGCCGGCGGCCGGCTCACCCACGGCCCCACGCGCGGCGGCGGCTTCGAGGTACGCGCGTGGCTGCCCTGGACCGGACCGGCCGGCGCGGCGGAGGACGTGCCGGCCCGGGAACCCGACGCGTGAGCGGGGCGAGCCACGCCGGTGCCCGGCCGGCTTCCGACCGGCGGGGGCCCGTACACCGACGGAACGCCCCGGCGGCCGCGACCGCCGTGATGACATGGGGACCATGACCGCGATCAGAGTGCTCCTCGTCGACGACGACCCGCTCGTGCGGGCCGGGCTGGCCCTGATGATGGGCGGTGCCGACGACATCCGGATCGTCGGCGAGGCCGGCGACGGCGACGCGGTCGAGGACCTGGTCGCCCGCACCCGCCCCGACGTCGTCCTGATGGACATCCGCATGCCCGCGGTGGACGGCCTGACGGCCACTCAGCGGCTGCGCCGCCGCCCGGACGCCCCGCAGGTCGTCGTGCTCACCACGTTCCACGCCGACGAACAGGTGCTGCGGGCCCTGCGCGCGGGCGCCGCCGGGTTCGTCCTCAAGGACACCCCGCCCGCCGAGATCATCGACGCGGTGCGCCGGGTCGCGGCCGGCGACCCCGTCCTGTCGCCGGCCGTCACCCGGCAGTTGATGGCGCACGTCGCCGGCGCGTCGGCCGACACCCGGCGCGCACGCGCGCGGACCCGCGTCGCCCTGCTGAACGACCGCGAGCGCGAGGTCGCCGTCGCCGTCGGCCGGGGCATGGCCAACGCCGAGATCGCCGCCGGGCTGTTCATGAGCGTCGCCACCGTCAAGACCCACGTCTCGCGCATCCTCGCCAAGCTCGACCTCAACAACCGCGTGCAGATCGCGCTGCTCGCGTACGACGCGGGCCTCCTCGACGAAGGCGCGGCGAACGGGCACTGACGGGACGTCACACGCGTTGGAGGAATGAGCGAGAGGCGAGGCGGGTACGGACGGCGAAGGCCGAGGCGGAGGGGGAGGACGGCGATGACCGAGGTGGTCGACCTGGGCGACCGCGGCGAGGAACTGCGCAAGGACCCGCACCCGCTGTACGCCCGGCTGCGGGAGCGCGGGCCGGTGCACCGGGTGCGCCTGCCCGGCGGCGACGGCTTCTACGAGACCTGGCTCGTCGTGGGGTACGAGGAGGCGCGCGCCGCGCTCACCGACCCGCGGCTGATCAAGGACAGCGAACGGCTCGGGATGCACTTCCTGGACGTGGAGACCGTCGGCAAGCACCTGCTGATCAGCGACCCGCCGCAGCACACGCGCCTGCGCTCGCTGGTCTCGCGCGCGTTCACGGTGCGCCGCGTGGAGGAACTGCGCCCGCGCGTCGAGCGCATCACCGGCGACCTGCTCGACGCGATGCTGCCCCGCGGCCGCGCCGACCTCGTGGAGTCCTTCGCCTATCCGCTGCCCCTCACCGTGATCTGCGAGCTGCTGGGCGTCCCGGAGATCGACCGCGCCGCGTTCCGCGCGATGTCCACCGCGATCGTCGCGCCCACCGACGCCGACAGCGAGGGCGACGCGCTGGTCCGGCTCGGGGAGTACCTCACCGAGCTGATCGAGGACAAGCGCTGTGCCGGACCGGGCGGCGACCTGCTGAGCGACCTGATCCGCACCACCGCCGAGGACGGCGACCGGCTGTCCGTCGAGGAACTGCGCGGCATGGCGTTCCTGCTGCTCGTCGCGGGACACGAGACCACGGTCAACCTCATCGCCAACGCCGTGCACGCCCTGCTCACCCACCCCGCGGACGTGGCCGCCGTGCGCGCCGACCCGGCCCTGCTCGACGGGGTGGTCGAGGAGACGCTGCGCTGGGAGGGGCCGGTGGAGAACGCGACGTACCGGTTCGCCGTGGAGCCCGTGGAGATCGCCGGTGTGACCATCGGCAAGGGCGACCCGGTGCTGATCGGCCTGGCCGCCGCCGGCCGCGACCCCGCGCGCTTCGCCGACCCGGACCGCTACGACATCGGCCGCGACACGCGCGGGCACCTCGCCTTCGGCCACGGCATCCACTACTGCCTGGGCGCCCCGCTGGCCCGCCTGGAGGCCCGCACCGCCCTGGGCGCCCTGCTGGAGCGCGCCCCCGCCCTCGCCTTCGACGGCCCGCCCCCCGACACCTGGCTGCCCGGCATGCTGATGCGGGGGCGGCGGGGGCTGCCGGTGCGGTGGACGCCCTGAGCGCTCGTGCAGCATGTTGATCGGGAGGACGACGAGGAAGTACAGGGCGGTGGCAGCGACGCCAGGACCCCCGACCGGGTCGTCCCCGGCTCAGCCCAGCCCCGTCGGCTCCGGTGCCCCCGGGACCTCCCGCAGGGACACCGGGCGGTGCTCGCGGTGGGACAGGGCGCAGGCCTCGGCGATGCGCAGGGCCTGGAGGGCCTCGCGCCCGTCGCAGGGGTTGGCGCGCTCGCCCCGGACCACCTCGATGAACGCGGCGAGCTCGGCCTCGTAGGCGGGGGCGAAGCGCTCCAGGAACCCGGCCCAGGGCTTGTCCGCGGCGGGCGGGCCGGTCGGCTCCGTCGACGCGATCGGGGTGCGGTCGTCCAGGCCCACGACGATCTGGTCCCGTTCCCCGGCGAGTTCCATGCGCACGTCGTACCCGGCGCCGTTCATCCGGGTCGCCGTGGCGGTGGCGAGCGTGCCGTCGTCGAGGGTGAGCACCACGGCCGCCGTGTCGACGTCCCCGGCCGCCCGGAACACCGGGGGTCCCGCGTCGGACCCGGCGGCGTAGACGTCCGCCACCTCGCGCCCGGTCACCCAGCGCAGCGCGTCGAAGTCGTGGATCAGCGCGTCCCGGTAGATCCCGCCGGACACCGGCAGCCACTCGGGCGGCGGCGGCGACTGGTCGGACGTCACCGCCCGCACGGTGTGCAGCCGCCCGAGCCGTCCCGAGCGCACCGCCTCGCGCGCCCCCGTGTAGCCGGCGTCGAAGCGGCGCTGGAAACCCATCTGCAGCACGGTCCCGGCGGACTCGACCTCCGCGATGGCCTGCAGGGTCCCGGGCAGGTCCAGGGCGATCGGCTTCTCGCAGAAGACCGGCAGCCCGGAGCGGGCCGCCCGGCCGATCAGGTCGGCGTGGGCGGACGTCGAGGTGGTGATCACCACGGCGTCGACGCCCCACCGGAAGATCTCGTCCACCCCCGGTGCCGCCGTCTCGCCGAGGCGCAGCGCGACGTCCTGCGCCCGCGCCGGGTCCGCGTCCGTCAGGATCAGCGACCCGACCTCGCGGTGGCGGCTGAGCGTGTTCGCATGGATCGTGCCGAGGCGGCCCGTCCCGATGACCCCGATGCGCATGGAATCAAGGTGCGGTCGCACCCCGCACGCTGTCAATGCGTATGTCCGGACAATCGGACTACACAACTTCCCGTCAACCGGCCACGGAGCTACGCTCGGGCCGTGCCGAAACCAGATGTGGACCCGACCGTGCAGCTCGACCTCCGGGTGGACCGCAGTTCCCCCGTGCCCTTGTACTTCCAGCTGTCCCAGCAGCTGGAGGCGGCGATCGAGCACGGTGCGCTGACCCCGGGCAGCCTGCTGGGCAACGAGATCGAGCTGGCGGCCCGGCTCGGCCTGTCCCGGCCGACCGTCCGCCAGGCGATCCAGTCACTGGTCGACAAGGGCCTCCTGGTGCGCCGCCGGGGCGTCGGCACCCAGGTCGTGCACAGCCAGGTCAAGCGCCCCCTGGAACTCAGCAGCCTCTACGACGACCTGGAGGCGGCCGGCCAGCGCCCCGCCACCTCGGTCCTGGTCAACACCGTCGTCCCGGCGACCGCCGGCGTCGCGGCCGCGCTCGGGGTGCCCGAGGGCGACGACGTCCAGCGCATCGAGCGGCTGCGGCTCGCCCACGGGGAGCCGATGGCGTACCTCTGCAACCACCTGCCCCCCGGCCTGCTCGACCTGGACACCGCGGAACTGGAGGCCACCGGCCTGTACCGGATGATGCGGACGGCCGGGATCACCCTGCACAGCGCCCGCCAGTCGATCGGCGCCCGCGCCGCCACCGCCGCCGAGGCCGAGCGGCTCACCGAGGCCGAGGGCGCGCCGCTGCTCACCATGCAGCGCACGACGTTCGACGACACGGGCCGGGCGGTCGAGTTCGGCGACCACATCTACCGCCCGAGCCGCTACTCCTTCGAGTTCCAGCTCCTGGTCCGGCCGTAACCCGAGGACCGACGCAGGCCCTGCCGGAGAGCCGTTTCGTCGCATTGTCCGGACAAGGCGACCCTTCCCGGAGCCCCCGCCCGAACGTGCCCGAGCCCGTGTTCGATAATGGGGCGTTTGCGTCCGGTGAACGGTGAACTGTCATGACCGCCGCCGGACGCGCGCACGACAGCACACGGCAAGAAGGGCACGGCCTCGTGGCACGGTTTCGGACCTGGGCAGGGATCGCGTTGGCGGGGGCACTGTGCGTGTCGCTCGCCGGGTGCAGCAGCACCGGGGGCAAGCGCGCCGAGGACGCCCGCAAGGCCGCGGCCGCGCACGGCAGGGCGGCGGTGGACACCCCCCGCTGGACCGTCGCGATGATCACCCACTCGGGTGATGGCGACACGTTCTGGGACATCGTCCAGAGCGGCGCCGAGCAGGCCGCCCGCAAGGACAACATCGCGTTCCTCTACTCGCACGACGACGAGGCGCAGCAGCAGGCGCAGCTCGTCGACGCGGCCGTCGACAAGAAGGTCGACGGGATCATCGTCTCGCTCGCCAAGCCCGACGCCCTCAAGGCCGCCCTGGCCCGCGCCGCGAAGGCCGGCATCCCGGTGATCACGGTGAACTCGGGGTCCGAGCAGTCCAAGGCCTTCGGCGCGCTCACCCACGTCGGCCAGGACGAGTCGGTGGCCGGCGAGGCGGTCGGCGAGGAACTCAACCGGCGCGGGCGCAAGAAGGCGCTGTGCGTCCTGCACGAGCAGGGCAACGTGGGTCACGAGCAGCGCTGCGACGGCGTGGCCAAGACCTTCCACGGCACGCTCCAGCGGCTCTACGTCAACGGCACGAGCATGCCCGACGTGCAGTCCGCGCTGGAGGCGAAGCTCCAGACGGACCGGGCCACCGACGCCGTGGTCACCCTGGGCGCGCCGTACGCCGACACCGCCGTACAGGCCCGGCGCGGCGCGGGCAGCACCGCCGAGATCGACACCTTCGACCTGAACGCCAAGGTCGCCGCGGGCCTGGAGGACGGCAGCCTCGGCTTCGCCGTCGACCAGCAGCCCTACCTCCAGGGCTACGAGGCCGTGGACCTGCTGTGGCTGTACAAGTACAACGCCGACACCCTCGGCGGCGGCAGGCCCGTGCTGACCGGCCCGCAGATCGTCACCAAGGACCAGGCCGCCGCGCTCGCCGCGTACACGCAGCGGGGGACCCGATGAGCGCGACCACGGACGGCATGCCTGAAGAAAGGTTCCTGCAGAGCGCGTCCGCGCGTCGGCTGCTGAGCCGCCCCGAGCTGGGCTCGGTCGTCGGCGCGGTCGCGGTCTTCGTGGTGTTCGCCCTGGCCGCCGACGGCTTCCTGCGCGCGTCGAGCCTGAGCACCGTCCTGTACGCGTCCTCGACGATCGGCATCATGGCCGTGCCCGTCGCGCTGCTGATGATCGGCGGCGAGTTCGACCTCTCGGCCGGCGTCCTGGTCACGTCCTCGGCGCTGATCTCGTCGATGACCAGCTACCAGCTCACCGCGAACGTCTGGGTCGGCGTCGGCGTCTCCCTGCTGGCCACCCTCGCCGTGGGCGCCTTCAACGGCTTCCTGCTCACCCGCACCCGGCTGCCCAGCTTCATCGTCACCCTGGGCACGTTCCTGATGCTCACCGGCATGAACCTGGGCTTCACCAAGCTGATCGACGGCACGGTGTCCACCAAGACCATCGCCGACATGGAGGGCTTCCCCGCCGCGCACGCGGTCTTCGCCTCCACGCTCACCGTCGGCGGCGTCGACGTCAAGGTCACCATCCTGTGGTGGATCGCCCTCGTCGCCGTCGCCTCCTGGATCCTGCTGCGCACCCGGGCCGGCAACTGGATCCTCGCCGTCGGCGGCAACGCGGACGCCGCCCGCGCGGTCGGCGTCCCCGTCGCCCGCACCCGCGTCGCCCTCTACATGGGCGTGGCCCTCGGCGCCTGGATCTCGGGCCAGCACCTGCTCTTCTCCTACGACGTCGTCCAGTCCGGCGAGGGCGTCGGCAACGAGCTGATCTACATCATCGCGGCCGTCATCGGCGGCTGCCTGATCACCGGCGGCCACGGCAGCGCCGTCGGCTCGGCGGTCGGCGCCCTGCTGTTCGGCATGACCAGCAAGGGCATCGTCTTCGCCGAGTGGAACCCGGACTGGTTCAAGTTCTTCCTCGGAGCGATGCTGCTCCTCGCGACCCTGCTCAACCACTGGGTCCGCAAGCGCGCGGAGGCGGCCAAGTGACCCTCGTCGAGCTGACCGGTGTCAGCAAGCACTACGGCTCCGTCCGCGCCCTCGACGGCGTCTCCCTGGAGGTGCACGCGGGGGAGATCACCTGCGTCCTCGGCGACAACGGCGCCGGCAAGTCGACCCTCATCAAGATCATCGCCGGGCTCCACCAGCACGACGGCGGGGTCCTGCGGCTCGACGGCGAGGAGACGCGGCTGGCTTCCCCGCGCGAGGCGCTGGACCGGGGCATCGCCACCGTCCACCAGGACCTGGCCGTCGTCCCGCTCATGCCGGTGTGGCGCAACTTCTTCCTCGGCTCGGAGCCGCGCAAGGGCGTCGGCCCCTTCAAGCGCCTGGACGCCGACCTCATGCGCCGCACCACGCGCGCGGAGCTGCTGCGGCTGGGCATCGACCTGCGCGACGTCGACCAGCCCATCGGCACCCTGTCGGGCGGCGAACGCCAGTGCGTGGCGATCGCCCGCGCGGTGTACTTCGGCGCCAAGGTCCTCATCCTCGACGAGCCGACGGCGGCGCTCGGCGTGAAGCAGTCGGGCATGGTCCTGAAGTACGTCGCGGCGGCACGCGACCAGGGCCTGGGCGTGGTGCTCATCACCCACAACCCGCACCACGCGTACCTCGTCGGCGACCGGTTCGCCCTGCTGAAGCGGGGCACGACCGTGGGCCACTACACCCGCGACCGCATCACGCTCGAGGAACTGACCCACCAGATGGCGGGCGGCAGCGAGCTGGAGGCCCTGAGCCACGAGCTGGGGGGACGGGGCTGAGGGCGGCCGGCGGGAGCCGGCGGCGGGGCTGAGGGGTGGTTCGTGCGGGCAGTCGGCGGGGCTGAGGGGCGGTTCGTGTGGCCCGCCGGCGGGGCTTGGGGCGCTTGCGTGAGCCGTGGCGCACCGTGCCGCCGTTCCACGGGCCGGGCCTGCGCGGAAGGGGCCGCCCACGGCACGTCGGCACGCGCGCGTGGGTGCGGCCCCGCGCTGCGCGCCCGTTGCCCCATTCGGCGCCCTGGGGGACCGTGCGGCAGAATCGGGCCTTGATGAGCACCTACGGCAACTTCAGCGCCCCCATCGGCTCCCGCCGTGCGCCGGCGCTCCGCACCGTCGGCACACGTGAGCGCCGCTCCCACCTGACCGCGCCGCGCGTGCCCACGGTGGGCATCGACATCGGCGGGACCAAGGTCATGGCGGGCGTCGTGGACGCCGACGGCAACATCCTGGAGAAGGTCCGCGCGGAGACCCCGGACAAGTCCAAGAGCCCGAAGGTCGTCGAGGACACGATCGTCGAGCTGGTGCTGGACCTGTCCGACCGGCACGACGTGCACGCCGTCGGCATCGGCGCCGCCGGCTGGATCGACGCCGACCGCAACCGCGTCCTGTTCGCGCCCCACCTGAACTGGCGCAACGAACCCCTGCGCGACCGCATCTCCGGCCGCCTCTCGGTCCCGGTCCTGGTCGACAACGACGCCAACACCGCCGCTTGGGCGGAGTGGCGCTTCGGCGCGGGGCGCGGCGAGGACCACCTGGTCATGATCACCCTCGGCACCGGCATCGGCGGCGCCATCCTGGAGGACGGCCAGGTCAAGCGCGGCAAGTACGGCGTCGCCGGCGAGTTCGGCCACATGCAGGTCGTGCCCGGCGGTCACCGCTGCCCGTGCGGCAACCGCGGCTGCTGGGAGCAGTACAGCTCCGGCAACGCCCTGGTCCGCGAGGCCCGCGAGCTGGCCGCCGCCGACTCCCCGGTGGCGTACGGCATCGTCGAGCACGTCAAGGGCAGCATCGCCGACATCACCGGCCCGATGATCACCGAGCTGGCCCGCGAGGGCGACGCCATGTGCGTCGAGCTGCTCCAGGACATCGGGCAGTGGCTCGGCGTGGGCATCGCCAACCTCGCCGCCGCCCTCGACCCGTCCTGCTTCGTGATCGGCGGTGGCGTCTCGGCCGCCGACGACCTGCTCATCGGCCCCGCGCGCGACGCGTTCAAGCGGCACCTCACCGGGCGCGGCTACCGCCCCGAGGCCCGCATCGTGCGCGCCCAGCTCGGCCCCGAGGCGGGCATGGTCGGCGCCGCCGACCTCGCCCGCCTGGTCGCCCGCCGCTTCCGGCGCGCCAAGCGGCGCCGGGTCGAGCGGTACGAGCGCTACGAGCGGTTCGCCGAGTTCCGCCGCACGAGGGACACGGCATGACCGCTTCGCTGCCCCGCCAGGCCGCGCCGCCGGACGAGCCGCCCCGGCCGTCCGAGGACCGCCGCCACATGATCCGCCGCCGGACGCTCACCCTGCTCATCATCGGGCTGCTCATCGGCGTCCCGGCCGGCTACCTGGTGATCTCCGCCGCGCAGAGCCGCGACAGCGGTCTGGACAAGGAGAAGAAGTACTCCGCGACCGGCCTCACCGAGGGCTGGCCGTCGAAGGTCCAGCGCACGCTGTACCAGGTGCCCGTCCCGCACCCGTCCAACAAGGTCGCGTACTACGAGACGAACAACTGGAAGACCAGCCGCCTGTACGTCCAGTTCCAGACCACCCACGCGGGCCTGGACCAGTTCCTCTCCGACCTGGGCGTCAACCGGGACGACCTGACCGAGGACCGCATCACCATCAGCGCCCGCGACCAGAAGGTCACCGGCTGGAAGTTCTCGGGCCCCGGCTCGCGCCCCGGCGACTACTTCGGGCTGATCCACCAGCAGAAGAACCCGCAGCCGACCCACGACGTGGTGGTCAACACCGGCAACCCGACCTACCCGATGGTGTACGTCGTCTCGCGGACGGTGCCCTGACCGGGACGTACGGTGCGCGGCCGAGTCAGGGCCGGTCGTCCGGTGGGCGGCCGGTCGTCGGGGCCGATTGTCAGACCCCGCCCGTAGAGTCGAAGACGACTGATCAGGGACGCGGCCGGGAGGTGAACAGGGCTCATGGGCGACACGGCCACGGGGGAGCGGGCGGCCTCCCCGGCGCGCCCGGCCGTCCCAGGAGCGGCGGCCTCCCCGGCACCGGAGTCGGTGTCCGTCCCGGTGCGCCTCGCCGCCGTCTTCCTGCCCGCCGCCCTCCCGCGCGAGGGCCGCATCGCCCTGTGGGACCCGTCGGACGGTCCGCTGCCCACCCCGGAGGGTGAGGTCGAGCGCACGGAGCTGACGGTCGTACGCCGCCACGGCTCCTCGGTCCGCCGCAGGCAGGCCCCCGCACTGTCGCTCCCGCTGGACCGGGCGCTCCCGTTGCTCGTGCGCGCCCGGCGCGATCCCGCCGCCCACCCGGCCACCGCCTGCTGGGGCGCGGCGGCGCTGCACGCGGTGCGGCTGGCCGCGCGGGGCCGCCTGCTGCCCGGCCTCACGCCCACCGGACACGACGCCTGGCGGGCGGGCCCCCTCGACCCCGAGGACGTCGCCCACCTGCGCGCGGTCGCCGCGGCCCTCCCGCCCGAGGGCCACGCCGTGCCGCTCCCCGGCCCCGGTCCGCTGCGGCTGCCCCAGCCGGAGGCGCTGGTGCGCGCCTTCCTCGACGCCGTCGCCGACACCCTGCCCCGCACCCCGGCCGCCCCGCACGCCTCGGGCCGGCCCTTCGCCGACCGCAGGCCCCAGCGGCTGCCCGGAGCCCAGGACTGGGCCGCCGAGGTCGCCGCCGGCATGGACGCGGGCGTGCGGATCTCGCTGCGCCTGGACCTTTCGGCGTACGACCTGTTCGACGCCGGGGACGGGGCGGGCACCGGCGGGGCGCGCAGCGCCGGGGCCGCCGTGGTGCAGGTGCACAGCCTCGCCGACCCCACCCTGGTGGCCGACGCGGCGGCGCTGTGGGCGGGCGAGGCCGACGCGGCCTTCGGGCCCCGCGCGCGGGTGGACGCGGCGCTCGCCGTGCGCCGCGCGGCCCGCGTCTGGCCGCCCCTGGCCCGGCTCGCCGAGCAGGACGCGCCCGACGTGCTCGCCCTCTCGGAGGAGGAGCTGGGCGACCTGCTGGGCGTCGCCGCCGGCCGGCTGGCGGCGGCCGGGGTGGCCGTCCACTGGCCGCGCGACCTCGCCCACGACCTCGCCGCGACCGCGGTCGTGCGGCCCGCCCCGGGCTCGGCCACCGACGGCACCGGCTTCTTCGACAGCGAGGAACTGCTCCAGTTCCGCTGGCAGTTGGCGATCGGCGGTGACCCGCTCAGCGAGACCGAGATGGACCTGCTCGCCGAGGCGCACCGGCCGGTCGTCCGGCTGCGCGACCAGTGGGTGCTCGTCGACCCGGCGCTGGTCCGCAAGGCCCGCAAACGCGAACTGGGCCTGCTCGACCCGGTCGACGCGCTGTCCGTCGCGCTCAGCGGCACCGCCGAGGTCGACGGCGAGACGGTCGAGGCCGTCCCGGTGGGCGCCCTGGCCGCCCTACGCGACCGCCTGACGGCCGGTGTCCGCCCGGCCGACCCGCCGCCCGGCCTGCACGCGACCCTGCGCGACTACCAACTGCGCGGCCTGGCCTGGCTCGACCTGATGACCACCCTCGGCCTCGGCGGCTGCCTCGCCGACGACATGGGCCTCGGCAAGACCATCACCGTCATCGCGCTGCACCTGAAGCGCGCCCGCACCGAGCCGACCCTCGTGGTCTGCCCGGCCTCGCTGCTCGGCAACTGGCAGCGCGAGATCACCCGTTTCGCGCCCGGCGTCCCCGTCCGCCGCTTCCACGGACCCGAGCGCACCCTGGACGACCTCACCGGCGGCTTCGTGCTCACCACGTACGGCACCATGCGGTCCGCGGCCCCCACGCTCGCCGAACAACCCTGGGGCATGGTCGTGGCCGACGAGGCCCAGCACGTGAAGAACCCGTACTCGGCGACCGCCAAGGCGCTGCGCACCCTCCCGGCCCCCGCACGGATCGCGCTCACCGGCACGCCCGTCGAGAACAACCTCTCGGAGCTGTGGGCCCTGCTCGACTGGACGACCCCCGGGCTGCTCGGCCCGCTGAAGTCGTTCCGCGCCCGGCACGCCCGCGCCGTGGAGAACGGCGAGGACCCGCAGGCCGTGGAGCGCCTCGCCCGCCTGGTCCGCCCCTTCCTGCTGCGCCGCAAGAAGTCCGACCCGGGCATCGTCCCCGAGCTGCCGCCCAAGACGGAGACCGACCACCCGGTCCCGCTCACCCGTGAACAGGCCGCGCTGTACGAGGCGGTGGTGCGCGAGTCGCTGCTCGCCATCGAGAGCGCGGAGGGCATCGCCCGCCGGGGCCTGGTCCTCAAGCTGCTCGGCGCGCTCAAGCAGATCTGCGACCACCCCGCGTTGTACCTGAAGGAGGAGCACGGCCAGTACGCCGACGACCGGCTCGTCGCCCGCTCCGGCAAGCTCGCCCTGCTGGACGAGCTGCTGGACACCGTCCTGGCGGAAGACGGCTCGGCGCTGGTCTTCACCCAGTACGTCGGCATGGCCCGCTTGATCGCCGCACACCTGGCCGGCCGAGCGGTCCCGGTGGACCTGCTGCACGGCGGGACGCCGGTGGCGGAACGCGAGCGGATGGTGGACCGCTTCCAGAGCGGGGCGACCCCGGTGCTCGTCCTCTCCCTCAAGGCGGCCGGCACCGGCCTGAACCTCACGCGGGCCGGTCACGTCGTCCACTTCGACCGCTGGTGGAACCCGGCCGTGGAGGAACAGGCCACCGACCGCGCCTACCGCATCGGCCAGACCCAGCCCGTCCAGGTCCACCGCCTCATCACCGAGGGCACCGTCGAGGACCGCATCGCCGACATGCTCCAGGCCAAGCGCGCCCTCGCCGACGCGATCCTCGGCTCCGGCGAGTCGGCCCTCACGGAACTCACCGACCGCGAGCTGTCCGACCTCGTCTCGCTGCGGAGGGAGGCGTGATGACCGACCACGGCGACCGCCCGGCGGACGCGGCCCGACGCGCCCTGCGAGCCGCGAGGGACGGCCGGGGGAGCACGGCGCAGCCGGAGACGGACGCGGAGCCGACCACCGGACACGTGCACACGGACGTTCCTGACGCGGCACCGACGCCGACACAGCCACCGACGCCGCCGTCTGCCTCGGCGGAACCGACTCGCCCCGAACTCGCGGCCGCCGCCCAGGAGGCGCCGGCCGGCCGCCATCCCGGCGAGGGTCCGCGCCGACCGGCCGACATCGCCCGCGAGGCACTGCGGCGGGCCAGGGCGGACAGAGGAGCGCCGAGCGGGGACACGACGGGGGTGGAGGAAGCCGACGGCGCCTCGGAAGCCGACGGCGTGAGCGGATCCGACGGCGTGGGCGGATCCGACGGCACGGTGGAGGACGCGCGCCGGCCTGCCGTCGTCAGGACGTTCACGGCGGAGGAGCACGCCGCCCCGGACCGTGACCGAGAGGGCGACGAACCGACCCCCGACGAGCGGGGGCGGGAAGCCGACTCGCCGGGCGCGACGCACCCCCGCCCCGCCGCACCCGCCGCTCCCGACCGAGACGTCGAGACCGACGCCGACGTACCCCCGGCACCCCTGGGCGGACCGGCGACCCGGCCCTCGGACCTCGCCAGGGAGGCCCTGCGGTCGGCGCGGGCCGAGGCGCGCCGCGAGACGCCGGACCCGGGTGCGTCGCGCCCGGCGTCCCGCCGCCGACGCGCCGAACCCACCCGTGCCCCCGGTGGACGCGCGGGCGACGTACGCAGGCTGCTGGCGGACGCGTTCCGGATGCCGTCGGATGACGACGACGCGGGGGAGGAGCGCACACCGCCACACGCGAACGCCCCCGGGGCAGGGGCCTGGCAGGAGGAGCCCGCCGCTGCCCCGGAGACCCGGACCGCGCCGGACCACGACCGCCACACGGAACAACCGCACGCCGCCCCGCCGCGCACCCCCGGCTCGATGGCCGCCCCGGCCCGCGACGGTGACCTGCGCCGCACGTTCCCCGCGTTCCCGCCCCGGACGCCCACGCCCGCCGGTGCGGACGACGACGGGTCGGGGGAAGAGGGCCCCGCGCCCGCCCCGTTCGCGGACACCTGGTGGGGCAACGCCTGGATCACCGCGCTGGAGGAGGGCGCGCTGGACGTCAAGCGGCTGCTGCGGGGCCGGGGTTACGCCGAGCAGGGGCACGTGGACGCCATCACGGTGACCCCGGGATCGGTGCTGGCGTACGTGCAGGGGAGCCGGCCGCGGCCGTACCGGGTGCAGGTGCGGTTGCGCACGCTGGGCGAGGACGGCTGGGAGCGGTTCCTGGAGGCGGCGGTGGAGCGGCCGGGGCACATCGCGGCCCTGCTGGACAAGGAACTGCCCCACTCCCTGGCCGACTGCGGCGTCCCCCTGCTGCCGGGAGCGGGCGACCTGGAACCGCAGTGCAGCTGCCCCGACCGCGGCCACCCCTGCAAGCACGCCGCCGCGCTCTGCTACCAGACGGCACGTCTGCTGGACGACGACCCGTTCGTGCTGCTCCTGCTGCGCGGCCGGGGTGAGCGGGAGCTGCTGGACGCGCTGTCCCGCCGCAACGCCGCACGGGCGGCACGGGCGGCCCAGGAGCACGGCCCCGAACCGCTGCCGGGCGTCCGCGCCTCGGAAGTCCTTACTCCGGAACGCCGGCTGAGTCCCCTGCCGCCGCCCCTGCCCCTGCCGCCGCACCCGGAGCAGCCCCCGGCGTACCCGTCGGTGCCGGGCGGCCCGGACTCCTTCGCGCTCGACCAGCTCGCCACCGACGCCGCCGCCCGCGCGCACGCCCTGCTGGCGACCGGCCGCGACGAGGTGGGCGAACTGACGCTGTGGCAGGACGCGGTCCGGCTCGCCGCCGCCCGCCCCGGCTCCGGGCTGACCGCCGGCAGCCGCGCCCTGTACTCCTCCCTGGCATCGGCCGCGGGGCGCACCCCGGCCGAGCTGGCCCGCGCGGTCGCGGCGTGGCGGCAGGGCGGCCCCGACGGACTGGCCGTCCTGGAGGAACCGTGGGACCCGCCGGCGGGCCGCTTCGACCGTGCCCGCCCGCTGCTGCTCGCCGCGGACCTCCCGGCCTTCCGCCCCTGGCGCAACCGCCTGACGCACCCCCGCGGCCACATACAGCTCCGCCTGGGCCGCGACGGCCTCTGGTACGCCTACGAGTCCGAACCCGACCACGACGACTGGTGGCCCCGGGGCACCCCCGACCCGGACCCGGTGGGAGCCCTGACCGGCCTGGCGACGGACCCGGACACCCTCTGAGCCGTCGGGCGGACCGGCCGACCCGACCTCCGGGCCGTCAGTGCAGCCCGGCTACTCCGCGAGGGTGTGCGCGACGAGGGCGTTGGCATGACCGTGCCCCAGCCCGTGCTCGGCCTTGAGCCAGTTCACGAGTTCCATGTGCCGGGTCAGCGGCGAGGAACGGATGAGGTCCTTCCACTCCGCCACCGGGCGACCGTACTTCTTCTCGATGGCGGGGAAGTAGCTCGCAGGGCCCTTGACGGCGTCGGTCATGTCGGCAGTGTCCCGTCTGTCTGTGCTGTGCTGGCTGCACTCGAACCGCCCGCGCCACGGGTTCATCCGGCCACGGGCGTTGTTGTCACAGGTATGACGGCCGGGCACCGCTCACGTCATCGTCCGCCGAACGTGGGTTGCGTCACACCGAGTTCGACGCTAGTCCGCGAACGGCGCCCCGAGCAGCAGGTCCTCCACCGTGGGGACCGGGAAACCCGGGATGTGACGGCGGCCGACCTCCGCGAAGGGGTGCATCAGGGTCGACAGGGGCTTGGTGCGGCACAGCGACAGGATGGTGGAGAGCGCGTCATGCTTGAATCCCTTCCTCGGGAACGCGGCGAGGATTTCCTCGCGCGTGCCGGACGGGATTTGCTGGAGGTCGTTGCCGGAGAAGTCGAGCCCGGAACCCAGGGAGACCATCGCGATCTCGGGCCGTTTCCTCGTGGCGATACCGGTATTGGTGTGCAGCGCGATCGCGTCCCACACGACGTCCACCCGCTCGGCCGGGACACGGCGTTCCACCAGAAAACGCCGCGCGGCATCCGCGCCGTCGACCTCGAAGCGTTCGGCCGGTGTCCGGTGGGCCTCGACCAGACCGAGGTCGTGCAGCACCGCTGCGACGAAGGCGAGTTCACGGTCGTAGGAAACGCCCCGCCGGTCGAACAGCGCACAGCCGAACAAATAGGAGCGCATGACGTGATGGAAAAGCGTCTCCGACGACGCCTCACGGGCGAACTCGGCGGCGTCCCGGGCCAGTCGGCTGCCGGGGATGCGGATTCCCGCCACCGACCTGGGCAGGTGCTCGCGACCTGGGCCCGATCCCTCCGAGGCGTTGTCACTCCGCACGGCCGAAGTCGCCTCCGCGGCCACGGCTGAACCGGCCTGCGCGGAGGCCAAGGTGAAGGCCGCTCCCGCCACCGCCACACCGGCGCCTCGCCTCAGCGCGGTGCGCCGAGTGAAGTCGTCCCCGTCATGTCCCCTGCCCGCCTCGTGCATTGCGTTCCTCTTCGTCATCGCTCGATCCGTGGAATGCCCGGAGCCTATGAGGGGCGCACGGGAAGCAGACAGGGGAGCAAATGCCAAGAAGCTCCGGATTCCCGCCAGGGACCTCCCTGGCGTTCAGCGCGACGGAACTCGGCTCATTACCGGCTCACTTGGATATCAGCCGACCCAACGCGTGACGGCCGTCCGCGAGGACGGCTCGGGCCGCGTTCCAGGCGGAGCTGTCGATGCCCAGCGCGTGCCGCACGTAGGCCAGGGTGACTTGTCGGACCAGGGCGACGTGTGCGGGGTTCTCGTCGGTGGTCTCGGCCGCGTCGTAACCGGAGATGCCCCCCAGGAAGTGCTGCGCCCCGAAGAGTGTCAGCAGGCTCTTGTCGCCGGGGCTCAAGGTGTAGGGATCGGTGGTCCATTCGGGTCCCCGGGTGGTCAGCGGGAGGTCGTCCTCGTCCCCGGCGACCACCAGGGCGGGTGCGGTGAGGTGGGAGAAGTCCTGCTCGCGCAGCCAGGGCAGCTGGGCGTGCGCGAAGGGCGTCAGGTGGCCCCCGCCCGCTCCCGCCGTGGCCAGCAGCACCCCGGCCGAGACGCGCGGGTCGGACAGGTCCTCGGCGGCACCGGTCTGCGGGTCGGTGACGCGCAGGCCCAGCAGGATCGCGGCCGTCTGGCCGCCGAAGGAGTGCCCGGCGACGGCGACGCGACCGCGGTCCAGCCGTCCGGCCAGTCCGGGTACGGCCGCTTCGAGGACGTCGAGCTCGTCCAGCAGCCGCCTCAGGTCCTCGACCCGGTGGCGCCACATCCGGGGCCGGCGCGGATCGTCCGCGGCGAGGCCAAGCCTCCTTGAGTCCGGATGGGTGGCCTGGACGACGACGCACCCGTGGGCGGCCCAGTGGTCGGTCAGGGGCGCGTAACCGTCCAGGTTCGAGCCGAACCCGTGCGCGAACAGGATGATCGGCAGGCCCCGCCCACTGACCGGGGCGGACACGCGTACGTGCAGGTCCGTGCCCCGTGACGGGGAGGGCAGCGCGATCGGCTTGACCGTGACGATCGGCGTGGCGCGGGGTGCGGCGAGGGCGGCCGCGAGGGCGCCGTGGTCGTCCACGGCATCGATCCCTGCGGGTGCGGGCGCGGGCTTGGGGGTGGTCATGGGCTTGGCCCCTCGTGTCGTTCGTACGGTGCGGCGCGGCATGGTGCGACGGCGGACGGCGGACGGCGGGCGTCCGGTTCGCCCCGTGCCCGGGTACGCTAAAACCTCACGTCGACGTGAGGGGCAAGGGCGGGGGACGTCCCGGCGAGGAGGGGTCCCGTGCGGATCGGTGAGCTGGCCGCGAGGGCGGGCGTGAGCGTCCGGGCCCTGCGGTACTACGAGGAACAGCACCTGCTGACGCCCGAACGCAGCCCGAGCGGCCAGCGCCACTACCCCGAGGCCTCCGTCGAACAGGTGCGGGTCATCCAGCAGCTGTACGCCGCCGGCCTGTCCAGCAGAACCATCGTCGCGCTCCTGCCGTGCGTCGTCGACGGCCTCGCCACCCCCGAGCTCCTCGCCCGGCTGGCCGCCGAACGCGACCGCATCGACGAGCGGATCGCCGACCTGACCGCCACGCGCGACCGCCTCCAGTCCGTCATCGGCGGAGCCGCGGACACCCTGCTCACCGGCCGCCCCTGCCGCACCGGGAGCTGACCGCACCCCACCGCGCGCAGCGGCAGCGCACCCGTGCATCCAGCCCGGCCGACGGCCCGGCCGACGGACCACTCGCCCGGAAGTCGAAATCGTTCGACGGTCCAATCCCTGTACGCGATCGGCGCACCGGTGTACGTTCTCGGGCCGACGCACTTTTGGGAGCGCTCCCATTCCGCTCCCGCTGTCATCTCTCCGGTTCGCTTCGCATCGCACGAGCACGAGGAGGAACGTTGAAACGCACTTTGGCCCTCCTGGCCACCTGCGCGACGGCCCTGGGCCTGATGACCCTGGCCGGCCCCCAGGCGGTGGCCGCCACCGGCTGCAAGGTCGACTACACGATCACCAGCCAGTGGCAGGGCGGCTTCCAGGCCGGGGTGAAGGTCACCAACCTGGGCGACCCGGTCAGCGGCTGGACGCTCAAGTGGACCTGGCCGGACGGCGGTCAGAAGGTGACCCAGGGGTGGAACGGCACCTGGTCGCAGTCGGGTTCCACGGTCAGCGCCACCAACGTGGACTGGAACCGCGCGCTGGCCACCGGCGGCAGTGCCGACCTCGGCTTCACCGGCACCTTCACGGGCAGCAACCCCAAGCCCGCCGCGTTCACGCTCAACGGCGTGGCCTGCACGGGCACCGTCGGCGGCGACACCCCGACCGACCCGGGCACCCCCGGCAACCCGGGCACCGGCACCCCCGTGGGCGTCAACGGACAGCTCAAGGTCTGCGGCGTCAACCTGTGCAACCAGTACAACCGCCCCATCCAGCTGCGCGGCATGAGCACCCACGGCATCCAGTGGTTCAGCAAGTGCTACAACAGCGCCTCCCTGGACGCCCTGGCGACCAACTGGAAGGCGGACCTGCTGCGCATCGCCATGTACGTGCAGGAGCAGGGCTACGAGACCGACCCGGCCGGCTTCACCAGCCGCGTCAACAGCTACGTCGACATGGCCGAGGCCCGCGGCATGTACGCCCTGATCGACTTCCACACCCTGACCCCGGGCGACCCGAACTACAACATCGACCGCGCCAAGACGTTCTTCGCGTCCGTCGCCGCCCGCAACGCCGCCAAGAAGAACGTCATCTACGAGATCGCCAACGAGCCCAACGGCGTGAGCTGGACGGCCATCAAGAGCTACGCCGAGCAGGTCATCCCCGTCATCCGGGCCGCCGACCCGGACGCCGTCGTCATCGTCGGCACCCGCGGCTGGTCCTCCCTGGGCGTCTCGGACGGCTCGAGCGAGACCGAGGTCGTCAACAACCCGGTCAACGCGTCCAACATCATGTACGCGTTCCACTTCTACGCCGCGAGCCACAAGGACAACTACCGCGCCACGGTGAGCCGGGCGGCGGCCAAACTGCCGCTGTTCGTCACCGAGTTCGGCACGGTGAGCGCCACGGGCGGCGGGTCGCTGGACCGGGCGAGCACCACGGCCTGGCTGGACCTGCTCGACCAGTTGAAGATCAGCTACGCCAACTGGACGTACTCCGACGCCAACGAGAGCAGCGCGGCGTTCAAGCCGGGCACCTGCGACGGCGGCGACTACAGCAGCAGCGGGGTGCTGACGGAGTCCGGCGCGCTGGTCAAGAGCCGGATCAGCACCGCCGACAACTTCCCGACCAGCTGACCCGCTCACGCACCGCACAACCCGTACGACGCACGCACGCACCGGCGTACTGACGCGCCGGCATGCCGACGCACCGGCCTGCTGACGCACCAACCCATTGGGAGCGCTCCCAAAAGCAAGGGGGCGCTCCCGCCCGCCCCTTCGCCCCACCGGAGGTATGCATGCGCACCCTTCTCCGGCGCTTACTGTGCCGCCCGCGCCGCCCTTGGACGGCCGCGGCGTTCCTCACGGCCGTCGCGCTCCTCGCGTCCGGCTTCACCGTCCTGTCGGCGAGCGGCGCCGAGTCCGGCTGCCGGGTCGACTACACCGTGAACCAGTGGACGGGCGGCTACACCGCCCAGCTCAAGGTCACCAACCTCGGTCCCGCTGTGACGAGTTGGCGCCTGACGTGGACGTACGCCGGTGACCAGCAGGTGACCTCGGCGTGGAACGCCACCGTCACCCAGACGGGCAGCTCCGTCGTCGCCGTGAACACGAACTGGAACGGCGCCCTGGCCACGGGCGGCACCGCCGACTTCGGCCTCCAGGGCACCTGGCGCTCGTCCGCCCCGGCACCGGTCGACTTCGCCCTCAACGGCGTGTCCTGCGGCGGCACCGGCACCCCGCCGCCCACCACCCCGCCCCCGACCACGCAGCCGCCGACCACCCCGCCCCCGAGCACGCCGCCGCCCACCACTCCGCCCCCGAGCGCCGACTGCGGTTCGGCCGTGATCTGCTCGGGCTTCGAGGACCAGACCGGCACCACCCCGTCCGGGGCCTGGCGCTTCACCGCACCCGACTGCCAGGGCACCGGCACGGCCGCCGTCGACACATCGGTCGCGCACGGCGGAGGCAAGTCGCTGCGGGTCGACGGCAGGGCCGGTTACTGCAACCACGCCTTCGTCGCCGCCACCGCCGACCTGTCCTCCGTCGGCCCGGTGATGTACGTACGCATGTGGGTGCGGCACACCACCGCGCTGCCCGCGGCCCACGTCGCGTTCGTCTCCATGCCCGACTCCTCCCAGGGCGGCCGGAGCCTGCGCGTCGGCGGCCAGAACGGCGCCCTGCAGTGGAACCGGGAGACGGACGACGCCACCCTGCCCGCCCAGAGCCCGACCGGCGTGGCGCTCAGCCGACCGCTGCCGACGGGGAGTTGGCAGTGCCTGCGGTTCGCGATCGACACGTCCGCGCCCAAGCTCGACACCTGGCTCGGCGACGAACAGGTCCCGGGCCTGCACGCCGACGGCGTCCCCACCCAGGACGTCGACCAGCAGTGGCTGGCCCGCACGACCCCGCCCCGCCCGACCGCCCTGCGCCTGGGCTGGGAGAGCTACGGCACGGGCGACGACACGCTGTGGTTCGACGACGTGGCGGTCGGCTCGTCACCGATCGGCTGCTGACCGGCCGGACCACAGCAGGGGGAGCCGGCCCGAGGGCCGGCAGGGGGAGCCGGCCCGTCCTCGGACCGGCTCCCCAGGCGTCCGCCCGCCGCGAGGAGACACCCCCTGGTGCGCCATACTCGTCCGATGAGCAGGCGCACTTCCCCGACCAGCCCGCAGATCACCATCCGCAGGGCCGTCGCCAAGGACGCCAAGCGGCTCACGCGGCTCGTGCGCGGCTCCGGCGCCTATGAGGGGAAGTACGCGAGCGCAGTCGCGGGCTACCGGGTGGGGCCCGACTACATCGAGGCCCACCGCGTCTTCGTGGCCGTCGGGGGCGGTGAGCACGACGGCCGGGTCCTCGGGTTCTACGCGCTCGTCCTCGCGCCACCGGAGCTCGACCTGCTGTTCGTGGCCGACGACGTGCAAGGGCTGGGGATCGGCCGGCTGCTGGTGGCGCACATGCTGTCCGAGGCCCGTGCCGCCGGACTCGACCACGTCACGGTCGTGTCGCACCTCCCCGCCGAGGACTTCTACCACCGCGTGGGCGCGGTGCGCACCGGCACCGCGCCCGCGAACCCGCCCGCCGTGCCGTGGGACCGTCCCGAGTTCGAGTTCCGCGTTCCTCCGGCATGACCCGGGGCACGGGCGCCGCAGGGAGGGAGGCGGTCAGGGCATGTGCATCGAACGCACGTTCCCCCGACCGTGTGGGACGTCGCGAGACATGAGAAGGTCTGGGGCGTGAGTGAGACACCCCCGAACACCCTGCAATACCGCTTCGACGGGCCGGAAGACGCCCCGGTGCTGATCCTGGGTCCCTCACTGGGCACCACCTGGCACAGGTTGTAGGAACCGTCCAAGGGCGTCCACGTCAGTCCAGCGTGGGCATGAAATAGCAGGTCAGGGGTTCCTGGTCCGTGAGGGGCCACCCAGTTGGTGATCCCTTTGTGATACGCGAGTGATACGGCGCAGCCCCGCCGGGGACCGCTGAGGGGACTCTGCGCGGAGCCGTGAGACGGCGAAGCGGCAGCGGAGCGTTCTACTGCCGCTTCGCCGTGAGATCGGCTGCGCTGCCGCGCACGATGAGGTCGGCACCTTATGTGTTCCGGGCTCCTTTGGCGCGTGCGGCGTGCAGCTGCTTTGCGATCGCACTCGCCCAGCAGGTCCGGAAGCTGAAGGAACTGCGGGCCGCCGATGCCCGACCTTGGTCCGCGCACTGCCTACACAAGCCACCAGGGTCCGAGTCCCTACCCCCACACCGTCAGCTGACCTCCCGTAAGGCCGTTCCTGCTCATCGACCCAACGGGCGGTCACCACCTGGACGGTCGGGGCGTGGTCTTGCTTCATGCCTCGGGCGTGACCAGAAGGTGTGCCAGCCCCGCCTCTTCAGGGGTGGCGGCCCATGTGGCGAGGAGTTTGAGAGCGTCTTCGCTGACGGAGCCGGGTGGCGCGCTCATGACGCCGAGCGTGAGGCCGGGTCTGGCGAAAAACTGCATGGCGTCGAAGTCGAGTGTGAGATCCCCGACGGCCGGGTGGTGGAACTGTTCACTGCCCGAATGGTGCAGGCGCACGTTGTGCTTTGCCCAGGTGGTACGGAACTCTTCGCTGCGCGTCACCGGTTCGCCGATGAGGTCGGTCAGCCTCTTGTCGTGCGGAGCCATTCCGGCCTCGGTATGCGCAGGGCGACTGTGTTGCTCATGGACTCGTCCCAATTGCAGCCGAAGAACTCGCGCCCCCTGGGGTCGAGAACTTGAACCGGGCGATGTTCGCGGGCGTCTTTTCCCGCCGGAGAACATGGGTGCGTACAGGGCGAAGCCGAGCGGATTGGCGGCGACGATGTCGAGGCGGACGATCGCGGGCACATCCGTCATCGCGGCCAGGGCCCGCTGCACGTTCGCTGTGATCTGCTGTCGGTCGGAGGGCCGACGGCGTCGCGGGCCAGAGTTCGAGGCGAGCGGCAGATCGCGCAGATGCGCGCGCTCTGCCGCATCGAGCTGCAGGGCTTGAGCGAGTGAGTCGAGGACTGTGTCGGAGACGCCCTTGAGGTTGCCGCGCTCCAGGCGGACGGAATGGTCGATGCTCACCCCTGCGAGCAAGGCCACCTCCTCGCGCCGCAGACCAGGCATTGGTCCGGACACGGCCGTCACTTTGCTGATCACGGTGGGGGACATCCCGGAACGCCTGGGTAGTGAGGCGTCGTTCGCGGCGCTCTGCGGGGGCAGCCCGGTCGAGCGTTCCTCGGGCAGTCGGCAGTACCGTCGCCTCAGCCGGGGCGGCGACCGGCAAGCGAATGCGGCTCTGCACCGGATTGCGCAGACTCGCCTGCGCGTCGACCCGCGCACCTACTGCGAACGTCGCAGCAAGGAGGGCAAGACCCGGCGCGAGATAGTCCGAAGCCTCAAGTGCTATGCGGCCTGCGAGGTCTTCCACCTGGTCAGGACGGTACCCAGCGTCCCCTTTGCAGGGGCAGTTGTGTCAGGCGTCCGCCGCGTACCGCCAGAACTCCCTGATCACCGGTGCCGGCACGGGACCCATCGCTGCTACCTGAGTCAGCAGGATGGTGACCGCACCCGTGGCCGGGACGACGTGCGCCGCTGTGCCCGTGCCGCCGATCCAGCCGTAACGGCCGGGCACATTCCACGGGTTGGACCGGTCGATGTCGACCGAGCCGCCGAAGCCCCAGCCCTGGCCCTCCAGGAACAGTCGGCCGATGTCGCGCTGGGCCGGATTAGTATGGTCGGTGGTCATCATGCGTACGGAGTCGGCCGACAGCACCCGGCGGCCGTCGGCCGCCATCCCGCCGGCCAGCAACATCCGGCAGAAGGCCAGCCAGTCGTCGGCGGTCGAGGCCAGCCCGCCATTGCCGAGCGGTAGCGCGGGCAGGCTGCTCCACTCGCCGTCCGGGCCGTCGGCGAGTTCCAGGCTGCCGTCGTCGCCTGGCCTGTAGAAGCTGGTGAACCGGTCCCGCTTGGCGGCCGGCACCTCGAAGCCGGTGTCCACCATGCCCAGCGGCCCGAAGATCCGCTCCGTCAGGAACTCCGGCAGCGGCTGTCCGGTGACCCGCGAGATCAATACCCCTTGCAGGACGGAGCAGGTGTCGTACAGCCAGGCAGCGCCGGGCTGGTACAGCAGCGGGATGCGGCCGAGCGCGGCCATCCACTCGTCGGCCGGCGGGAAGTTGCTCGGCACCCGGCCGTCCTTCTGCACCGTGAACAACTCCTGCACCGCCGGCAGTGTGAAGTCGGAGGGGAATCCGTACCCGGCCTGGGAGGCCAGCACGTCGAATACGGTGATGGGCCGGTCGGCCGGCACCACGTCGTCCACCGGGCTCGCCGGCGTGCGTACGACCACCGGCTTCCCCAGCTCCGGCAGCCACATCCCGATCGGGTCGTCCAGTGCGATCGTGCCCTCCTCCACGAGGATCAGCAGGGCGGCCGCGGTGACGGACTTGGTGATCGAGGCGACCCGGAAGATGGAGTCCCTCGCCATCGGGGCGCCGCCACCGGCGTCGTGCGCGCCGACGGCCGCCACCTCGACCTGGTCACCCCGGGCCACGAGGCCAACGGCTCCCGGGAGCGTACCGGCACCAACGTGGGCTTCGAGCAAGTCGTGCAGGGTCGTCATGAGGCTGCCTTCCAGAAGCTTGCTGTCGAAAGACAGACTCCCGCACAGGCCAGGAATCATCACTGCTCGGCTTGCCGTGCACGTCGGTCTTGCCTGTGCAGCCAGCGCCAGGACGTGGAACCGGTCGGGGCGGGCGGCCTGTGATCTCGCCGGCGGCCAACCGCGGCGACTGCGTCCGTCTGCGGGAGGCGACGCTGGAGAATGCCGACGACACCGTGCTCGCCCTCGTCGTCGATGACCGTCTGATCGTCCTCGCCCAGCGGCGTTCAGACGCACCTGACCGGATTCGAACCGATCACGGGATCGATGTCCGGCCGTTGGGCGAACCAACTGTCGCGTCCTGCTTCTCAATGGCCGGACCGGTGCCGGGAGGCAGCCGATATCACTGGCGGCACGCTGCTGACCAGTGCACCTGCTTCTGTGTTCAGGTCGCTTTCAGGTTCGGTCCTGCCTCGGGCAACTCCCGTACTGGAAGCGCCAAAACCCTGGCAAAGGGGTCTGGGGCGAGCACTGGGCACCGTGTCATGGTGCCTGTCATGTCGACTGATCACCTCACTCACAACCGGCCCGTGGGCCACATCCGTCACGCGGCGAGCAAGGTGCCGGAGGTGACTGTCTACTTCTGGATCATCAAGGTGCTGACCACCGGGGTGGGCGAGACGGCGTCCGACTTCCTGGCCCACCTGGTCGGCCCGATCCCCGCTGTCGGCCTCGGCGGCATCGCCCTGGTGGCCGCTCTGGCGGTGCAGTTCGCCGTCCGTCGGTACGTGGCCTGGGTCTACTGGACGGCGATCGTCATGGTCAGCGTGTTCGGCACCATGGCCGCCGACGTCCTGCACGTCGGCCTCGGCGTGCCGTACACGCTGTCGACCCCGTTCTTCATGGCCGCGCTGGCCGCCGTCTTCGCCCTCTGGCACCGCAGCGAGCGCACCCTGTCCATCCACAGCATCCACACCCGGCGCCGCGAGAGCTTCTACTGGGCCGCCGTGCTGGCCACGTTCGCTCTCGGAACCGCCGCCGGCGACCTCACCGCCACGATCGGCCTCGGCTACCTGGGCTCCGCCGTCCTGTACGCAGCTGCGATCGCCGTTCCGGCCGTCGCCCATCGGTGGGGGAGCCTGAACGCGGTGGCCGCGTTCTGGGCCGCGTACGTCATCACCCGCCCGCTCGGTGCCTCTGTCGCCGACTGGATGGCCCTCGGCCACGGCAGGGGCGGACTCGACCTGGGCCTGGGGCCGGTCACGCTGTCCTGGACGGTGGCCATCCTCGGCTTCGTCGGCTACCTGGCCGTCTCCCGCAAGGACGTTCAGCGCGACATCACGCCATGACACGCCGGTGGCGTCGAGTGCGGCGCGGTCACCCGGCGGGCAGGCTGACCACGAACCGTGCCCCGGGCGGGTGCCCGGGATCGTAGGTCACCTCGCCGCCGACGGAGCGGGCCAGGCGTCGCGCCAGCGGCAGTCCCAGGCCCGCTCCGCTGTGTCCGTCGCCGGGATCCGCGCGTCGGCCGGGCTCGAAGAGTTGTCCGGCGAACGGGGGCGGTACGCCGGGCCCGTCGTCGATGACGTCGACGCGTACGCCGTCGGGTGCGCGACAGCACGGATGGCGATGGAGCGGGCGTAGCGGCAGGCGTTGGTCAGGAGCGGGCTGACGATGTGTTCCAGGAGGGTGGGTGGGACTCCAGCCTCCAGAAGCGGGCCGTCAACGGCGATCGTCAAGTGCTGCGACGTGTTGAGGACTTCGGTGAGGCGTGGCGTCGCAGCGCGGAGAGGATCTCGGCGGGGCCGGGAGCGGTGAGTGTGCCACTGCGGGCCGTCGTCGAGGAGGGTGTCGCAGATGTGCGCAGGGTCTGGGCGGCTTCCGTGGTCACCTTGTGGGTGGCGTGGGTCTCGTCGGCGGTGCGGGGGCGGGTCCGCCACCAGTCGAGTTCGGCGATGATCCGGCTCAGGGGTATGCACAGCCCGTGCGAGAGTTCCCCGGTGAGCTGCCGCTCGTGGCGCAGGAGGGTGCGGCTGCGGTCCAGTATGGCGTCCAGTGATGTACCGAGGCGCGCGAGTTCGGCCGGGTGCCGGGTATGGCCGAAGCGTTCTTCGGAGGCGACGGCGCTCCACTGGGTGGCCTGGTCGGTCATCGTGCGGACCGGGCGCAACGCGCGGCCTACTGCCAGCCGGGTCAGGGCGTAGGTGCAGGCGAGCATCATGACGTCCTGCGCGAGCGATCCCAGGAGCAGGGTGTCGGCCGAACTCCGGTAGGGGGAGAGGCCGAGCGCGGTGACCACCAGGGCCCCGCTCTTGTCCGTGGACACCGGCTGCGAGCACAGCCGGAGAGGGCCGTCCACGTCGGCGGTGACGCACCGCCGCCCGCCGCGCCCGGTAAGGGCGTCGGCGACGCGGGTGAGGCGGCCGGCGTTCGGCGGCTCTTTCAGCAGGCGTCGGCCGGCGTAGATCCACGCGTTGGTGTCGAGGAGGGCGTCGTTGGACGTTTCCAGGACTCGTACGGTCGTGCCGGTGGTGTCGGTTGTCGTCACGACGGAGGCGCGGGTGCACAGTTCGTCGCCCGCCTGGTGCTGGAGGCGGTGCTGGGCCACGGCGTTGAAGGCGACGGTGAGGACCAGCATCAGTAGCGGGGCCGTGGTGAGGGCCACCAGGGACAGCCGGCCGCGCAGAGTTCGGGGTGCCAGACGGTGGAGGACACCGGTCACGGCGGGCCGTAGCCGGTGGCGGGACCCGCTCATGACAGGCGGTGGCCGACCCCGCGGGCAGTGCCGATCGTCCGGTCGCTGCCCGCCTCGCGCAGCTTGCGTCGCAGGCGGGTCAGATACTGGTCGAGGGTGTTGTCGTGCACGTGGGCACCCTCCGGCCAGGCCGCCCGGACCAGCTCGCAGCGGCGCACGATGCCGCCGGAAGCCGCCATGAGCGCCGCCAGGAGGCGGAACTCGGTCGGTGTCAGGTCGACTCGGATGCCTCGGACGCTGACCGTGTGCCGGATGGCGTCCAGTGCCAGATCTCCCGCTGCGGCAGCGGGTGGCGGTGCGGCCCGTTTGAGGGCTGCGCGCAGGCGGGCTGCAAGTTCGGCAAGGTGGAACGGCTTGGGCAGATAGTCGTCGCCTCCGGCCGAGAACCCGGACAGCCGGTCGCTCAGCCGGTGGTGGGCGGTCAGGAAGATGACGGGGGAGAGGAATCCGTTCGCGCGCATCGCCTGGCACACGTCCCTCCCGTCGGCGTCGGGCAGCCCGATGTCGAGCACGGTGGCGGAGATGGCGGGGGTGGCCAGTCGTAGGGCGGTGGCGCCGTCCGGTGCGGGCACGGGGTCGAAGTCCTCGTCGCGCAGTCCGCGCATCAGCACGTCACGCAGGGCGTGATCGTCCTCGACGACCAGGATCGTCTGGCGCATGGTCCTCCCTCTGCTCTCGTGCCACGTCCGTCTGTTCCGGTGCCGTGTGCGTTCGGCCCCCTGCCGTGCTGCCCGTCGGTTCTGCCGTGCCGCGCGCCGAGTCCGTGTCCGTCACGCCGGGGGCCCAACGGTCGGGGAGCCAGCGGGCCACGGCGCTCAGGCACAGGCCGAGCCACCCGAGGGCGAACAGCCAGCCGCCGACGACGTCGGTGAACCAGTGCACCCCGAGGTAGACGCGGGTCAGCCCGACCGACGCACCCCAGCCGCCGATGACCAGGGTGAGCACAGTCCTGCCACGCGGGCCGCGTATGCGGATGGCGATGATCAGCAGTCCCGCGGTGAGGGCCGCCGTGGTGGTGTGACCGGACGGGAACGCCCATCCCGAGGCATGCGCCGCCCAGTCCGTCAGGGGCGGTCGCGGCCGGGTGACGAGTGTCATCACCGCGTACCGCAGCGCCTGGCCCGCACCGAGGCAGCCCAGACAGAGCGCCACGGCGAGCGTGCGCTGCCGTGGGGTGCGCCCCGCGATGAGCGCGGCCAGCACCGCCAGCGCGTACGGAACGGCACCGGTCCCGGTGTCGGTCAGCCCGCGGGCGAGCGCCACCGCCACGTCGGGCCGGTGGCCGACGGACCACGAGAGGAGGTCGGCGTCCGCGAACAGCGGTGTGCCGTCGTGGCCCACTACGACCATGGTCAGCACGCCGAACGCCGTCCACGCTCCGAGCCCGCAGCTGCCGGCCAGTTCGGCGGCCTCGCCGCGCTTCACGACACCACCAGCAGCGGACGCAGACGGGTGGCCGCGAGCCGCAGGGCTGCGGCCTCCGCACGCCCGCGCAGTGCCGACATGAGGAGCAGGGCGGCCACGGCGCCCACCACGACCCCGGCCAGCACGTCGTGGGGGTAGTGCGCGCCCACCCAGACACGCGAGACGGCCATCGCGCAGGCGGCCACCACGGCGACCGCGCCGAGCCGGCGGGAGACGAACAGCAGGGCGACGGCCGCCGCGGCGGCGATGGCCGCGTGGTTGCTGGGGAAGGACCAGTCGCCAGGTGCCGGACACGCCTCCAGCGTGGTCACCCGCAGGCTCTGGCAGGGCCGGTCCTCGCGCACCAGCAGCTTCAGCACCGCGTCCACACCGAAGGCAACGACCACGACGAACGGCACGGCGAGTGCCGTCACGGACGCGGTGGCGCCCACCCGCCGGGCATGCCACCAGCCGATGGCCATGAGCACCGCGAACAGGGCGAGCCCGTACGTCGACCAGGCCGACACCGTGTCGTCCAACCAGAGGGGGGAGCGCCGGGCGAGGTTCACCACGGCGGTGTAGGCCGAGCCGTCGACCGACGAGCCGTCAAGGGCGATGATCATCCCCGTGCCTCCTTCGCCTTCGCGTCCCGGCGCGAGCGGTACACCTCGGAGGCGACCGGAATCAGCGACAGGCCCACGATCACCGCGACCATCGGCAGCAGATAGCGGTCCACATTCGGCACGGAGGAGCCCAGCGCGTAGCCCGCCAGGGTGAGCCCCAGGCTCCACCCCAGCCCGCCGGTCACCTGCCAGACTGTGAACGTGCGCACCGGCACCCGCAGGGCGCCCGCCATCGGGTTCAGGACCGTGCGCACCACCGGAACGAAGCGGGCCAGGACGATCGCCTTCGCGTACCCGTAGCGCTCCAGCAGCTCCTCCGCGCGTCTCGCCCCCTCGTGCAGGCGGGCCGAGCGGCTTCGGGCGAGCAGGGCGCCGCCCGCTCGACGGCCAAGGAGGTAGCCGCACTGCGAGCCGGCCAGCGCTCCCACCGCCGCGGCGACCAGGAGCGGGGCGAGTGACAGCTTCAGGCCGCTCCCGGCGGTGCCCGTGCACAGCAGACCGGCCGTGAACAGCAGGGAATCGCCCGGGAGGAAGAAGCCGATCAGCAGCCCGGTCTCGGCGAACAGCACCACGCCCACGCCCAGCACGCCGAACGCGGACAGCAGCGACCGCGCGTCCAGCACATTGACGGCGAGCTGCGACGATAGATGCATGGCTGTGGTCATCGGCTGGGAGCCCCTTCGTCGTTCTTCCGGACTGTCGGATGCGGCGGATCGGTGGCGCGGCGGCATCCGGCGACTGACTACAATCTTGTAGACGGTCTATTGAACTGTAGACGATGGCGGAGCGAGGAACGTTTCCATGACCGACGTGAGGGACGAGCGGCGGCCGGCAGGCGAGCTCGAGGCCGCCGTCATGGCCGCGCTGTGGGCCGCCGGGGCCCCGCTCACACCAGGGCGGGTGCGGACCGAGCTCGGCTCCGGCCTGGCCCGGACGACGGTGGCGACGATACTGACCCGCCTGTACGAGAAGGGCGTCGTCGGCCGGGAGCGGCAGGGCCGCGGCTATGCCTACTTCCCTGTCCAGGACGCGCCCGGCCTGACCGCCCGGCGCATGCACACCGAACTCGACCGGGACACCGACCGGGAGACGGTTCTGGCCCGCTTCGTGGCCCAGCTCAGTCCCGGTGACGAGCAGCATCTGCGCCGGCTCCTGGAGGGTGACGAGCGATGACCGCTCTGCTGCTCCTCCCGCTGATCCTGCCCTTCCCCGCGCCGAAGCTGGCCCGCCGAACCCTCGACCGACTGGCCCCCGCCACCGCGCTGTGGGTCCTCACCGCCTCGGCCCTGGCGCTGGCGGGAGCCTGCATCGCCGCTCTCGGCGCCCTCGTTCTGACCGGACTGCTCAAACTCCCCGCCTTCGCCGGCCTCGGCGAACTCGTCCACCCCCTGCGGACCCCCTCGGACTACGTCGTCCTCCCCGCCGCCATGGCGGCCACCGGGGTGCTCACCCTCAGCGTCTGGACTCTCGCACGCTCGGCCTTCCGGCAGACCCGCGCCTTCCGAACCGCCCGGACGCAGGCCGACCGCCGCCCCGCCGCAGGTGACCTGTGCGTGGTCGAATCGCCCGATCCGGACGCGTACGCTCTGCCCGGCCGGCCCCACCGCATCGTCGTCACCACCGCCATGCTGCGCAGTCTGGGACCTGCCGAGCGTGAGGCCCTCTTCGCCCATGAGCGCGCCCACAACCGGGCCGGGCACCACTACTTCCTGGCCGCCGCCGAACTCGCCGCCCACTGCCACCCCGCCCTGCGTACCACCCGCGCCACCATCCGGCTCGCCGCCGAGCGGGCTGCCGACGAGGCCGCCGCCGAGGTCACCGGAGACCGGCGCCTGATCGCCACGGCCATCGCCCGCGCCGCCCTCGCCGCAAACGCCTCCCCTTCCACCCGACCGGACTTCGCACCCGCGGCGACGACCGGACCGGTGCCGCAACGCGTCGCGGCGCTTCTCGCACCCGCCCGGACGCGCCCGCGGGCCACCCGTCGTACCGCGTTCCTCCTCGTGGCCTGCACGGTCCTGTCCGTCACCGCCGGAGCGGCAGGCGTCGTCGACTTCCACCACGAGGTCGAGGTCGCCCAGGGTGAGGAGGCTCCCTGACCGGTTCGGCCCCGGCGGCCCACCGCCGGAAGCCCAATCGGCCCGCCGCGTGATCATCCTCAGGCGAGGACCGGCTCCAGCAGCCGAGCCGGTCGCCTGTGGCGTCGGCGGCGCCCAGCGCGGTGAGGGCGCCGAGCGCCAGGACGGTCACCGTCGGCGGCCACCCGGGTGCGGTGGCCTGGAGGGCGGTGACACGGCGGGATACCGCGCGGTCGGTGAAGCCGAGTCCGTGCGGCGGCCTCCGGCGGCGGCCGCGAGCGCTGCCCGAGCGAGGGCGCGGGCGGTGGACACGGGGTCCCCGACCGCCGCGGTCGCCTGCGTACCTCCTTGCCAGCCAGCGCGCGTAGTACCGCGGTACTACGCGCCCGCCGCGGTACAGCCTCCTGGTACCACGGGATCCGGGTGATTCGGCACCTAGCGTTGCGGGTGAGGCGTCCGAAGTGACGGACGCCGGAGCCCGACAGGGAGAACGCGAATGATCGACGCACGGCGGTTGACCAAGAGGTACGGCGAGAAGACGGCCGTGGACGGGCTGGACTTCGTGGTGAAGCCGGGCACGGTGACCGGCTTCCTGGGGCCCAACGGCGCGGGCAAGTCCACGACCATGCGCATGATCGTCGGCCTCGACGCCCCGACCAGCGGCTCCGTGACCGTGAACGGCCACCACTACGCTCGCCACCGCGCTCCGCTGCAGGAGGTCGGCGCCCTTTTGGAGGCCAAGTCGATCCACCCGGGCCGCTCGGCGTACAACCACCTCAAGGCACTCGCACTCACCCACGGCATTCCCGGCAGCCGGGTCGACGAGGTCATCGGCCTTGCCGGGCTCGACAGTGTGGCGAAGAAGCGGGCCGGCGCCTTCTCCCTCGGGATGGGCCAGCGGCTGGGCATCGCGGCGGCGCTGCTGGGCGATCCGCAGACGGTGATGCTCGATGAGCCGGTCAACGGGCTGGACCCGGAAGGAGTGCTCTGGATCCGCAACCTCCTGAAAGGGCTCGCCGACGAGGGTCGGACGGTGTTCGTGTCCTCCCACCTGATGAGCGAGATGGCCCTGGTCGCGGACCACCTGATCATCGTGGGACGCGGGCGGCTGCTGGCCGACACGACCGTGGCCGACCTGATCCGTGAGGCCGGCGGGGACACGGTGAAGGTCGTCACCCAGGATCCGGCACGGCTGCGGGACGTGCTCGCCGGGCCGGACGTCGATGTCACCGGCCGGATCGGTTCCGAGGAGCTGCAGGTGACCGGGCTGACCGCCCGCGAGATCGGGCTGAGGGCCGCCGAACACGGCATCGCGCTTTTCGAGCTGAGCGCGCGAAGCGTCTCGCTGGAGGAGGCGTTCATGGACCTGACCAGGGATGCCGTGGAGTACCACGGCACCACGACCGGCATCGACACCCTCGGGAGGCCCGCGTGAGCACCCTCACCGCGACCGCGGAGGAACCCAGGACCACGTCCGTCCGCCCCGCCTACCGGGTGACGGGACGGCGCGTGCTCTCCTCCGAGTGGGCCAAGCTGTGGTCTTTGCGCTCGACCTGGATCACCCTGGGCCTCGGCCTGCTGTTCCTGGTGGCCTTCGGCCTGATCTCCGCGAGCCGCTACAAGTCGGGGATCGACTCCGGCCACATGGACCGGGACTTCGCCGACTCGACGGCCGTCAGCCTGTCCCTCTTCGGTACGAACTTCGCCCAACTCGCCCTGGGCGTGCTCGGCGTGCTGGTCACGGCGGGAGAGTACTCCACCGGAATGATCCGTTCCACGCTCGCGGCGGTGCCCCGTCGGCTGCCCGTGCTGTGGTCGAAGGCGGCTGTGTTCGGGCTGGTCGCACTGGTTGTGGGGACGGTGGGTGGGTTCGTCGCCTTCCTGTTCGGCAGTGGAATCGTCTCGGGCACGCCCGCGGCGATGAGCCTCTCGCACGCTGGTGTACTGCGGAGTCTGCTGGGCGCCGGGCTCTACCTCGGCCTGGTCGGGGTGATCGGCGTGGCGCTGGGCGCGCTGCTGCGGTCCGTGGCCGGGGGCATCTCGGTGCTGGTGGCGGCTCTGATGCTGATCCCGGGGCTGGTCTCCCTGTTGCCGAGTTCCTGGCGGGACGACATCAGCCCCTACCTGCCGTCCAACGCGGGTGAGTCGATGTTCGCACTGACCCACGACTCGACGTCCCTGTCGCCGGGCGCCGGACTGCTGGTCTTCCTGTGCTGGACGGCGCTTGCGCTGGGCGGCGCGGCGTACCGGCTCGCGCGCACCGACGTCTGACGCCCGCACCATGGACAGGTGACGTCCGTGACCACCGATGACATCAGCGGCATGGGACCGCTGGTCGCCCGGCTGTCCCGGGGCGGCCAGCGGTTGCGGCAGGCCGACCGGACACATCCCTGGGTGCTGGACACCGTGGTCGTGGCTGTGGTCCTGCTGATGTTCTGCCTGCCCGACCTGCTGCGCGACGGTGTGGACGACGGCGACGGCCCGCGCCGCTTCCGGCTCGCCTTCACCGAGCTGCCCCTCGCGGGAATGCTGGCACTGCAGGCAGGACTCGTACTGCCCTTGCTGTGGCGGCGGCGCAAGCCCATGGTGGCTTTCGGGGTCATCGCCGCGGTGTTCGTCCTCCAATGGTCCCTGGGCGCGGCGCTGCGCGCGGACGTCGCGCTCTTCGTCGCCCTGTACAGCCTGGCCCTGCACGGTCGGCTGCGGCAGCTGCCGTGGGCCGGTGCGGTCATGGCGGGAGCCATGCTGCTGGTCGCGGTCCGCGCGTCCTCGGCCGTCTCCGTCTGGGACGCCCTGTTCTTCCTGCTGAGCACGGCGACCGCGGCGCTCGCACTCGGCCTTGTAGTGCGCATCCGCCGGGCCCAGCTCGCCGGACTGCGGGACCGGGCCGCCCGGCTGGAGATCGAGCGCGACCAGCGCAGCAGACTCGCGGCCGCCACCGAACGCACCCGGGTCGCCCGCGAGATGCACGACATCGTCGGCCACAACCTGTCCGTCATCATCACGCTTGCCGATGCCGGTGCCTACGCCACGGACGTCGCCCCCGAACGGGGCAAGAAAGCCCTGCAACTCATCGGCGACACCGGCCGGCAGGCCCTCGGCGAGCTGCGGCGCGTACTCGGCGTACTGCGCGAGGCCGGGGACGGTCAGGCCGACGGGCCCGAGCTCAGCCCGCAGCCCGGCATCGCGGACATCGGCGCGCTGTGCGCCACGGTGCGCGCCGCCGGACTGGAGGTCGTCTACCGGACCTCCGGCGACGTGGAGGCCCTGGACGGCGGGGTCCAGCTGACGGTGTACCGCATCGTCCAGGAAGCCCTCACCAACACCATGAAGCACGCCGCCGACGACGCCCGGGTGCACCTGGCGGTCGCCGTGACGGACACCCGGCTGAGCATCCGGGTCCAGGACACCGGCCCGGCCGCACAGCCGGGACCACCGAACGAGGAAGGGCACGGCCTGGTGGGCATGCGAGAAAGAGCCGCTCTGTACGGAGGCACCGTCAGCGCGGGGCCGACGGGCGGCGGAGGATGGAGCGTCGAAGCCGTCCTCGACCTCACGCCCCGGGGCGGTGACCGGTGACCACTGTCCTCATCGTGGACGACCAGCCGCTGCAACGCTACGGCTTCCACCTGCTCCTGGACTCCGTCCCCGAGACCGACGTCGTCGGGGAGGCCGCCCACGGCGCGGAGGCCGTCCGCAAGGCCGCCGAACTGCGCCCGGACGTCGTCCTGATGGACGTCCGCATGCCCGGCATGGACGGCATCGAGGCCACCCGCCGCATCGTCGCCGCCGGCGGCCGTTCACGCGTCCTCGTACTCACGACGTTCGACCTCGACGAGTACGTCCACGCCGCGATCCGGGCAGGGGCCAGCGGCTTCCTCCTCAAGGACGCGCGCCCCGACGAGCTCCTCGCGGGGATCCGCGCCGTCGCCTCCGGCGACGCCGTGATCGCGCCCACCCTCACTCGCCGCCTCCTGGACGAGTTCGCCCAGTACGTCCCCGCCCACCGGGGTGACGCCGCCGAGGACCCGAGGCTCGTCTCCCTCACCGACCGCGAGCGGGAGATCCTCGTCGCCGTCGGCAAGGGATGGACCAATGGCGAGATCGCCGCCCGGTTCGTGCTCTCCGAGTCGACCGTCAAGACCCACGTTGGCCGCGTCCTGGCCAAGATCGGGGCCCGCGACCGGATCCAGGCCGTGATCTTCGCCTACGACCACGGCCTCGCCCGGCCCAACGCGGACTGAACCCGATGAGCGGCGGCCGGGAAGACCGGCGGCCTGCTCGCTGCTGCCGCGCCGCGGGGCCCGTCAGAGTTCCAGGCGGTAGCCGTGCCCGCGCAGGGTGGTGATGCGGGGCAGGCTGACGGGCGGGACCGAGGCGCCGGCGGCCTGCGCGAGGCGTCGGCGCAGGCCGGCCATGGTGACGTCGAGGGTCTTGGTGGAGCCGAACCAGTTCTCGTCCCAGACCTCGGCCATCAGGGTCTCCCGGGAGACTGCCTCCCCAGCATGCCGGGCGAGGACGGCGAGCAGGTCGAACTCCTTGGGACGCAGGTCGATGTCCGCGTCGCGCAGTGTGCAGCGTCGGGCCACGGCGTCGAGGACGAGGTCGGCCAGCCGGACGGGTTCCTGCGGTGGCGTGGCGACGACCCGGCGGCGCAGATGGGCGCGGAGCCGCGCGAGCAGCACGGTCAGGCTGAAGGGCTTGACGAGGTAGTCGTCGGCCCCCGCGTCCAGCCCGGCGATGACGTCGATGTCGTCCGTGCGGGCCGTCAGGATGACGATCAGCAGGTCCGGGTGCCGGGCGCGCACGGCGCGCGCGACGTCCAGACCGTCCATGTCGGGCAGTCCCAGGTCGAGCAGCAGCACGTCGTACGGCGCCTGCGTGGCCTCGGCCAGCGCTGCGGAGCCCGTCCGGCTCCAGGTCGGTGCGTAGCCGTTGCCGCGCAGGCCGGTCTCCAGGTGGCGGCCGATGATGTCGTCGTCCTCGACGACGAGGACGCGGTGACGGCTCGGATCGGCGGTCGCGTGCGTACGCATGCTGGACAGCGTAGGAGCGGGCGACGCGCGCGGCCCGCCCGCTCCCGTCCGCTCACAGGTCACGCAGCTCCTCCACGGCGGGCCGGCCGGCGCTGCGGATGCCGTTCAGCGCGGCTGCCAGTACGGCGACGACGGCCGCGCCCGCGGTCAGGGCCAGGTAGCCGCCCGGCACCGCCAGGCCCGCGGGCGGCGGATCGAAGACGCCGGTCAGGACCTTCACGAGCATCTCGGACAGGGCCCAGCCGATGAGGGCGCCGCCCGCCAGGCCGCCGGTGGCCAGCAGCAGGGCCTCGGTGAGGACCATGCCACGCAGTTGGCCGCTCTTCGCGCCGAGGACGGTGGCCACGGCGAAGGTACGGCGGCGTTCGGCGAGGCCCAGGGCGAGGACGAGCCCTCCCGCCCCGGCGGCCAGCAGCACCGCGAAGGCCAGCTCGATCCGGGTGAGTCCGGCCAGGTCGACGGAGGTCAGACTGGTGCCGACCGTGCCGCGCGTCTGCGTGAGGTCGGTGACCGTGGCGCCGGTGCCCAGCTGCTTGCGCAGATGCGCGGCGATCTGCTGCTGGTGGCTGCCGCTCGTGTCGAGCAGGAAGGCGCCGACCGCGTCGCTGCCGGTCGCCCTCGCCACATAGGCGGCGTTGGCGACGAAGAAGCTGTCCTTCGGCGCGGTCGGGAACTCCTTGACGATCCCGGCATAGTGGAAGGGCACAGTGCGCAGGGCCCTCGTACGGGCGTCCTGGATGCGGAGGTTGACGGTGTCGCCGGGGGAGAGCTGGAAGTCGTGCACGGTCTCCGCGCTGACCAGCAGGTTGTCGGGTCGCTGGGCGAGCCGGCGCATCAGTTGCGCGGCCGTGCCGCCCGAGAAGTAGGCGTCCTGGAGCGAGGTCGCCCTGGCGACGGTGGCGGGCCGGACGCCGTAGAGGTCCTGGAGGTCGGCGCCGACGTAGGCGTAGCGGTGCTGGAGGGGCTCGACGTGCCGGACACCGGAGACCTTCAGCGTGTCGGCCGCGCCCGGGCGGACCTGTGCGCCGGGCGGTTCGGTGACGGTGACGTCCGCGCCGTTGGTGAGGCGGGCGTCGACCTCGGACTGCTGACGGTAGGTGGAGTTGAAGACGGCCGTGGAGATCGCGAACGACACGGCGAGGGCGAGCAGCACCACGGAGCGGGCCAGCGGCCGCCGGCGGCGGGACAGCACGGCCGCAGTGGTCGTGGCGAGGGTCGCGGTCAGCGGTCGGGCTAGGCGGGCCAGGGCCGGTCGGCCGTGGGCGAGGACCAGCAGGGTCAGCCGCCACAGCAGCAGGGCCGCGCCCAGCCACAGCAGGGCCGGGCCGAGGAACGCCCAGTAGGAGACGGAGACGCTGGGCACGCCCTCCGGGGCGAGGACGAGGGCGTACTGGTTGCCGGAGGAGGCGCGGAAGACCAGCCAGGAGCCGGTCAGCAGCGCGAAGTCCAGGCCGTACCGCAGCCACCAGGGCGAGCGCGACCCGCGCGGCTCCCGCCTGGTGTCGGCGACGGTCACCGTGCGCAGGTCCCGCAGGGCGGGCACGAGCACGGCAGCGGCGGCCACGGCCACGCCGAGGACGAAGGCGACGGCGTACCAGAGGGCCCAGGTGCCCGCGCCCGCGCCGAAGGAGGCGGCGCTGAAGGCGAGGCGGCCGGTCAGCGCGGCGAGTCCGAGACCCGTCAGGCCGCCGACGGCCCCGACCAGCGCGGCCTCCAGGCCCGCGAGCGCGGTGATCTGGCGGGGACGCAGCCCGCGCAGCCGCAGCAGGCCCTGTTCCCGGCGGCGCCGTTCGCCGCCTGCCGAGGCGACCGCCACGGTCAGGGCGGCGGCCAGGACGGCGCCGGGGACGCCGAGGAAGAGGAAGAGGATCTGGGCGTAGAGGGCGTCCTGGCGGGCGGAGTCGAGGGCGGCGCCGAGGTTGTTGCCGACGAGCGCGGAGCCGGCCGACTTGGCCTCCAGGTTGTGTGCGGCACCCGTCACGGAGGAGAAGGCGGCGGCCGGGTCGGCCGGCAGCTTCGCGTCGCGGGCCACGTGGATTTGGGTGGTGACGTCGGTGGCTCCCCGGGTGAGGGAGGCGAACCGGGCGGCGGGCAGGAGGACGACGTTGTCCGGGGGAGCGGTCGGCTGGGACTGCGGGGGCGCGCCGATCTTCTGGAACAGCGAGTCGGCCTGGGGCAGGTCGACCACGCCGTCCACCCGCACCTGCCGCAGTCCGGCGCCGGGCAGCCGTACGCCGATGGTGTCGCCGGGGGCGGCGTGCAGGTTGGATGCGGTCTGCTGGGCGAGCAGGACGCCGGTGCCGGAGCCGGAGAGCGTGCGCAGTTCGTCGGGGAAGTGACTGCGGTAGCCGGCCGGCAGGCCGAGCGCGACGCCGGGGCCGGTGGTCTGGGTGCTGCCTCCCACGGTGGCGGTGAAACCGGTGGTGCGGGCGAAGCCGACGGGCAGGGCGGCCCGGGTGCCGCCGGCGGCCTGCACCAGCGACCGGACGGCGTTCGGGTCGGCGCCCGGCTGTACCTCGACCTGCCAGTCCACGGCGACCGAGCGGACCGCCCGGTGGGTCATGGTCGCCTTGGACGCGGTGAGGAAGGAGCCGAGCGCGGCGACCAGGGCGACGGCGAGGGCGATCCCGGCGACGGCGGCCAGGAGCCGTCCGATGCGGTGGCGGGCCAGTCCGCCCGCCCAGGCGGTGATCATGACAGGCTCCCTCGTGGGTCCGGCGCGTGCGGTGCTTCGGGTGCGAGCAGTCGGCCGTCGCGCATGCCCCGCCGAACGGTGAGCCGGGCGGCGACGGCGGGGTCGTGGGTGGTGACGACGAGGGCCGCCCCCGTCCGGTCGGCCGCCGCGAGCAGGGCGTCCAGGACACGGGCGCCGGTGGCGTGGTCGAGGCGGCCGGTGGGTTCGTCGGCGAGGATCAGCCGCGGCGCCTGCGCCAGCACGCGGGCCACGGCCACCCGCTGGGCCTGGCCGCCGGAGATCTCGTCGGGCAGCCGGTTGGCCAGCCCGGCCGCGCCGACCACGTCGAGCGCCTCGGCGACCGGACGGTGGTCTTCTTCCTGCGGGCGTCCCGCCAGGACGAGCGGCAGCGCGGTGTTCTCCGTGACGTCGAGGGCGGGGATGAGGCTCTCTGCCTGGAAGACCAGGCCCACGTCCCGCGGCCCGTGGAGCCCTGGCCGGGTGATCGTGCCGCTGGTGGGGCGTTCGAGCCCGGCCAGCAGATGGAGCAGGGACGACTTCCCCGACCCGGACGGACCCACGATCGCCAGCCGCTCGCCGGAGCGCACGTCCAGGTCGGTGCCGTGCACCGCCACCACGGCGGTAGGGCCCCGGCCGAAGGTGAGCGCGACGCCCCGGCAGGAGACGAGCAGGTCAGCGGAGGACATGGCTGCTCTCCTCGGTTTGAGCGGTTCCCTCGCATCCCTCGTGAGCCCGCCCCTCGTCCAGTGTGATCACTCGGTCGGCGCCCCGCACCGCTTCCGCGCTGTGCGTCACGATCAGCACCGCGCAGCCGTCCGCCGTCCGGTCCCGCAGCATCCGCAGCACCAACTCCTCGGTCACACCGTCCAGTTCACCGGTCGGCTCGTCGGCCAGCAGCACGGCCGGGGAGTTGGCCAGCGCGACGGCGAGCCCGGCCCGGGCCAGCTCACCGCCGGACAGCTGCCGCGGCAGCGCGCCCGCCCGCCGCCCGAGCCCCACCTGTTCCAGCAGCGCCCCGGCCCGCACCGTGGGACGGCCCCGCACCGCGTGCTGGGCGAGCCGGATGTTGTCGCGCACGGTCAGATGAGGCAGCAGGTTGCGGGACTGCAGAAGCACGCCCACATGACGCGCGCGCAGCCGGGCGCGTTCGGTCTCGGGCCGGTGGCTGATGCGCACGCCCGCCACCCGGACCTCGCCGCCCGACGGCTCGTCGAGCCCGGCCAGGCACGCCAGCAGGGTCGACTTGCCCGCCCCCGACGGGCCGACGACGGCGACCGTCTCCCCGCGCCGCACCCGCAGTGACACTCCGCGCAACGCGAGCGTCTCCTCCTCACCGGCCCGGTAAAAGCGGTAGAGCTCCCGGGCGGCCAGCACCACGTCGTCGTCCGACGGATCGGCGCGCATGGCCCTCACCGCCACGCGAACGAGTCGCTGACGATCCGCCACGGATCGACGTTGTCGGCGTTGACCGGGCCGGACAGCGTCAGGTCCACCTCATGGCCCTGCCGGTAGAAGGCGTACCGCTCGAACGCGTCCCGCACCACCTTGCCGGTGACCGGGTCCTTGGCCGAGTCGCCCTGGTAGGTGAGAAGGACGACGGGGCCCGCCTTACGGGTCACCTGCGACACCTTCGGCGAAGCGAACTTCGGCACCTGCTTGCGGAGTTGCGGCACCACCGAGTTCTTGACGGAGGTGACGGTCGGGGCGGTGGAGGCGCTGGCCGTAGCGATGGTGACGCTGTTCAGCTTGTCCGTGAAGACGGTCGCACCGCCCTTGCCGGTACGGGCCCAGCCCTCCGGCACCTTCACCGTGAACCCGGTGAAGCCGCCGGTGGGACGGTAGGCCACGAACACCTGGTTGTCGGGGATGTCCCCGGGCGGGTTCGACTCGGTGGGGGCCGGGTTCGCCCGCACCGGGGCCGTCGCACCGGAGCCGGAATGCGCCCCGGACGACGCTCCGGAGCACCCCGCGATCACCGCCGCGACCACCGTCACCGCGACGAGGCCGGCGGAGTTGCGTTTGTACGACATGCCACTGCCTTTCCGAGGAACTGCCGGGGCCTGCTCTCCTGCCACGTCACCGACGCTAGAGAGCCGTCGGTTAACGCCCCGCACGCCGACGGTTAGACGACGGCAAAAGCGCGTGGCGGACCGCTCACGGACCGGCCGGGGACCCGCAGGATGGGGGCATGAGACAGCGCGTGGTGCGAGTCGCCCTCACCGCCGCCCTGGTCGCCGTCGTCCTCCTCGCCGTCCCGCTGGCCCTGGCGATCAGGTCGTCCCTGTACGCCGACCAGCGCGACACCCTGGAGCGGGCGGCTCTGTCGGGGGCGGTACGCGTCAGCCCGGACTACGTGACCGGCGACCCCGTGGAACTGCCCGCGCCACCGCCCGACGGCCGTCTCGGTCTGTACGACCCCTCGCTGCGGCTGCGGGCCGGCACCGGCCCCCACACCGGCGACACGGCCGTGCGACGGGCGCTGGCCGCGGAGGTGGTACGCGGCCGGCCGGGCGGTGACCTGGTCGTCGCGGTACCCGTCTCACACGCCGAGCATGTGATCGGCGTCGTACGCGCCTCCTCGCCCGCAGCCGCCGTACGCGACCGTGTCCTGATCGCCTGGGCTGTCCTCGCCGGGGTCTGCGCCCTCGCGCTGACCGTCGCCGTCCTCGTCGCCCGCAGGCAGGCGCGGGTGCTGGCCGCGCCGCTGGAGGACCTCTCCCGGCACTGCCGGGCCGTCACCGCCGGCGACCTGAGCGCCCGGGCCGCGCCCAGCAGCGTCGCCGAGATCGACCAGGTCGCGCGCACCCACAACGAGATGCTGCACAGCCTGACCGAACTCCTGCGCCACGAGCGCGACTTCACCGCCAACGCCTCCCACCAGCTGCGCACCCCGCTCACCGGGCTGCAGCTCACCCTGGAGGCGGGGCTCGCCCAGGACGACGACGCCCGGCTGCGGCCCGCTCTGGAGGAAGCCCTGGCCACCACGCGCCGCCTGCACCGCACGGTGGAGGAGGTGCTGCGCCTGTCCCGCTTCCACGGCCTGCCGCGTCGGCCCGCCGCTGACACGCCCGTGTCACAGCTGCTGCGCGAGACCGAGGAGCGCTGGCACGGACTGTTCGCCCGCGACGGCAGACGCCTGGAGGCAGGGCCCCTTGATACGGGGGACGACGTTCGCGTCCTCGGCGCCCCGGTCACCGAGATCCTCGGCGTCCTGCTGGAGAACGCGCGCGTCCACGGGCGCGGCACCGTGCGCCTCACGGCCCGCGATCTCGGGGAGGCCGTCGCCTTTGATGTGACCGACGAGGGCACGGTGGACGGCGAGGTGTCCCGGCTGTTCGACCGCGGCCGCACCGCCGCGGGGGAGGGCTCCGGCATCGGCCTGTCCCTCGCCCGCGATCTGGCCGTGTCCCTGGGCGGCAGACTCTGCCTGACCGGCCGCCGTCCAGCCGCCTTCACCCTGCTCGTCCCCGTACGCCGCGAGGAGCCCGGCTCCGAGGGCGGCAGCTGAGGAGGGTTCAGGTGCCTGGTGTGGGAGCCGGTCGCAGCCGGGTGACGATCCGGTTCGCGGCGGTCTTCTGCAGCAGCCCGTAGGCGAGGACCGGCAGCAGCAGGTGCGGTTTGTCGGGCAGGGACGCGGTGATCAGCACCGCGCTCGCGCTGCTGTTGTTCATGCCGCAGGCGAGCGTCAGCGACGAGGCGGTAGCCGCCTCCAGCCGCAGGAGGTGGGCGGCGACCCGGCCGAGGACGAAGGAGAGCAGGCAGACCAGGGCGGCCACGGCCAGAGCAGCGGCGAACAGCAGCGGGCGGGGCCGGGTGAGGACGGAGCCGAGGGCGCCGCTGGCGTTTACGTAGGTCAGGACCAGCGAACCGGCCATGGCCGACGGCGCCACTGTCGTGACCAGGCGGCCCAGCCGTCGCGCGGGCAGGACGAGTGCGCCCAGCAGGCCCGCCGCGCAGGGAAGGACCACGGCGGTGAGGGCGAATCCGCCCTGGGCCAGTCGGCCGGTCGCGGCGAGGGTGTGCGCGTAACCGCCGCTGAGCAGCGGCGACAGCGTCGCCAGCAGCACGGGGGTGGTCAGCGGGCTGAGCAGGGTGGAGGCCAGGACGAGACCCACCATCGTCGGCTGATCTCCCGCGCCCTTGTCGGTCCACACGGTCGCCCCGGCGGCGACGGGCATCGCCACGACGAGGATCATCGCGGTGAGCACTCCGCTGCCGCCGTCGGTGTCCGGGGTGCGCCGCAAGAGGAAGGCGACGAACGGCACGACCGCCAGCGGGATCACGAGGTGCAGCGCGAGGCCGGCGAGCAGGGCCTTCGGATGTCGCAGCAGGGTACCCAGCGCGCGGACGGGGACCTGGAGCCCGGCCGAGAACAGCACCAGGGACAGCAGGAGCGGTGCGGTGTGCAGCGTCAGGTGCGACGGCGGCAGGGGATGGGGGCGGCGCAGCCACAGGCCGGGGGCGGGCAGGATCAGGGCGAGGGCGTAGGACAGGACGACGGCGCGGCCGAGCCGGTGCCGCAGCCAGGACGCGGCGCTGATGTGCATGGCCCCATCGTGATCAGGCCGGACCCGGCGGGCCGGGAAAGCCGCGCGGCAGTCAGGATGCGTTCAGGTAACCGCCGGCACGGCACGGGGACGGGCGCTGCGAGGAATCTGGTCAGCTCGTGAGCATCCCGCGGCCGAGCCAGTCCTTGGTGTCGCGGACTCCGGGCAGGGCGAAGAAGTAGCCGCCGCCGGTGGGTGAGATGTAGTCGACGAGGGGTTCGTCGATCAGCCGGGTCTGGGTGGTCTCGAACTGGCGCTTGACGTCCTGCTGGTAGCAGCAGAAGACCAGGCCCATGTCGAGGTTGCCGACATCGTCGATTCCGCGGTCGTAGTTGTAGCCGCGGCGCAGGATGCGGGAGTCGTCCGTGGCGGCGGTGCGTGGGTTGGCGAGGCGGATGTGGGCGTCGAGGGGGATCGCGTTGCCCTGCGGATCCTTGGCGTAGTTGGGGACATCGGTCTCCTTGACGCCGTCGAGCGGGGCGCCGGTGTCCTTGCGGCGGCCGAACATCTTCTCCTGCTCGGTGAGGGAGACCCGGTCCCAGAACTCGACGAGCATGCGGATGATCCGTATGACCTGGTAGCTGCCGCCCCTGGCCCATGCGGGCTCGTCGGTGCCGCCCCCGACCCATATGAGGCGGTCGCTTTCCCGGGACGAGGCGACGTCGGGGTTGGCGATGCCGTCCTTGAAGCCGAGCAGGTTGCGCTGGGCGCCGCTGGGGCGGGGCGTGTTCTGGAAGCCGTCGATGCGCCACTTGATCTGCATGGCCCCGCGGGTGTGCCGGGCGATGTCGCGCAACGCGTGCAGGACGGTGTCCTGACGGTTGGCGCAGATCTGCAGGGACAGGTCACCGTGGCACTCGGCGGCCTTGAGGTTGTCGTTGGGGAAGGTCCGCATGGGCGTCAGGCGGCGGGGCTTGGCCGTGGCGAGACCGTAGCGGTCGTCGAAGAGGGACGCGCCGACGCCGACGGTGATGGTGAGACCGTCGGCGGGGACGGTCGGGCCGAGGATGCCGTTGTCGGAGGGCGGGGCGCCGACGCCGAGATCGGCGGGGACGCCGCCGGAGGTCAGGAAGCGGGCCCGGATGGTGAGCGTCTTGAACAACTCCACCAACTGCGCGCGGTCTTCGGCGATGACGGTGAAGGAGACGAAGGTGGCAGCCGCCGGCGCCGGGGTGACGATGCCGGCCTGGTGCAGGCCGTGGAAGGGCACTTCGGCGGCGTTCTCCGTCCGCGCGGCCGCCTGTGCGGTGCCACCGCCGCTCTCGGCGAGCGCAAACCCGCCGCCGGCCACAACCGCGCCGGCTGCTCCGGCGCCGAGGGCCGTCTTCACGAAGGAGCGTCGGCCGGCGCCGGCCGGGCAGCCACCCTGCGGGGCGGGGGTTTCGGCGGACGGCATGGGGGCGTTCCCTTCGGTGCGTGCGAGGTCGTCGATACGGTGGTGCGCGGTGGTCATCAGGCGGACTTCCGGATCTCCAGCAGGTCCGGGACGGGGGAGAGGTCCTCCAGCAGCTGGCCGGTGACCCCGTTGACGCGGGCGCGGGCGGTGGCGCCGAGCTGCCCGACGGGGGTCCAGTGACTGCCGTGGTGGGCGGAGTCCAGGAGCTTCTGCAGCCGTGCGACGTCCGCGTCGACGGTCGGCAGCAGGTGCGGAGCGCGGCTGGTGAGCAGCGGCCTGAGGACGGTGAGCAGCTCGCGGGTGCCGGCGAGGTTGGCGTCGGCGGTGGCGAGGTTGGTGCCGCTGCCCTCGTCCGTGTCGCCGGTCAGCTCGAACTGCAGTGTGTTCTCGAGGACCTCGTGGGCGCGCAGCGGCAGGTCGGACGGGTCGAAGTCCTGGTGCGGGAAGGCGTTGCGCAGGCCGGCGGCGTCGGCGGCCAGTCGCTGGGCCGGCGCGGTGAGCGAGGTGGCGGGCTCGCCGTGCCACAGGCCGTACTCGATGCGGTGAAAGCCGGTGGAATCCTTGTCGTGCACGCCGTCCGGCAGTCCGTCGGCCCTTCCGTCGATCTTCTGGTCGAAGTCCTCGAAGGTGCCGTAGGCGGCGCCGAGGGCGGCATAGGTGCGGTGCGCGGTGAGCCAGTCGGTGCGGGCCTTGCCGAGGTGGTCGTGACTGATGTCGTCGGCCAGTCTGCGGGTCTGGGCCACGAGAGCGGCCAGGCCCTCGTCGACGTACGTCCGGTACTGCGCGAGCGGGCCGGAGAGGTCGTGTTCCGACACCGGGACGACCGCCTTCGGGGCCCCGCCACCGGTGACGCGGAGGGCCTTGGAGGTGACCGCGGTGCCGCCGCTGGGTACGCACCGCCAGGCGTATGCGCCCTGGGCGACAGTGGCGACCAGGGCGCGGGTGGTGCCGGGGGCCAGGCCCTCGATCTCACCGTAGACAGCGTTCGTGGCCGGGTCGATGAGGTACACCTCGGCAGGCTTGTCGCCGGTGTTGTGCATCTGGAAGGTCTGCCGGCCGGGGCTGGGCGCGGTGAAACCCTCGCCGCAGTCCTTCTCCGAGACGGCGACGGTCTGGGCGGCGGCGGGCTTGGGGCGGCCGAAGGCCACGGCGAGGCCCGCGAGGAGCGCGGGGACGGTGACGACAGCGACGGGAACCACCCACGCAGGGCGGCCTCGCGCGGGCGTCGGGGCGTCCGGGGCCGGTGCCGCCCTGCCGGAGGCCGGCTTCGGCGCCGTGGCGCGCAGGCCACGCACGAACAGCGTCATGACCACGGCGAGATAGCCGCCGTAACCGAAGACCTGCAGCCAGGTCATGACCGGCGTCAGGTTGAACACGCCCTGCACCAGGGTGCTGTACCAGGAGCCGGCGTCGACACTGCCGCTCAGGTCGACGGCGTAGGCCGCCTTGCCGGGCAGCACTCCGCCCTCTTGCAGATCGCGCAGCCCATAACCGAGAACGCCGGCCGCAATCACGATCAGGACCGCGCCGGTGGCGGTGAAGAACTTCGTCAGGTTGATTCTCAGGACCCGCCGGTAAAGGCCCCAGCACAGGGCGGCCGACAGGATCAGCCCGATAGCGGCGCCGGTCAGAGGGCCGGAGGACTCGCCGGCTGCCTGGGCCGTGGTCCACAGGAACAGCGCGGTCTCCAGACCTTCCCGGCCCACGGCGAGGAAGGAGGTGAGGATCAGCACACCCGAACCCATGGCCAGGGCTCCGGTGACCTTCTCCTTGATCTCACCGGACAGGCTGCGGGCCGAGCGGCGCATCCAGAACACCATGGCGGTGACGAACGCGACCGCGATCACGCTGAGGGTGCCGCCGAAGGCTTCCTGCGCGGTCGCCGACAGGGAGGCTGCTGTGAAGGTGAGGACCGCGCCGAAACTCATGGCGAGCGTGATCGCTGCGAGTACGCCTGTCCACACTTGCGGCAGCCGGGAGCGGGCATCCGCCCGCACAAGGGTCGCGACGAGGATGGAGACGACGAGTCCCGCTTCGAGCCCCTCCCGCAGCCCGATCAGGAAACTCGGAAACGCGTCATCCCACATGCGACCCTCCCCGGGCGGCCTCCGTACGAGCAGCGCCCATTAGCGTAGGCAACCCTAACTAAGACTGGACCATCATGACTACAGGCTTGTAGTCAAAAGGTCAGGGAGCGGTAATGCGGGGGCAAAATCCGGGGGCTGTTCCACTGTGGTCTGCAGGACGACGTCGCCTTCGCCCAGCCCGGAGCCACCGACCGGGAGACATTCACTCCACGGGCGCGGGGTGCTCGTTCCCGATGCGGGCCGTGCAGGGGGACGCGCGGAGGGCGTGCCCGCTTCGGCTTGAGGCCGCATCGCATCGGACCGGGGCACCAGCTGTGTGGTGTGCCATGCAGGGGACCGCCGCGGGGCCTGCGTTCCTCACCGCGCCGACGTCTTGCCCGGCTTGCGATCACCCGGGGAACGCCTTGGATGGAGGCAGGCGGCATCTGCACGCAAAACCCCCGCTGACAGGCGTGCAACGCGTCGCAGGGGGCCTTGCGCTTCCCGCCACCGCGAGGAGGGACGGACCATGCGCCGGAGCATCGTCCGCACCGAGCAGATCGCCGTTGCATGCGACCTCGTCAACGGTTGGACCGTGGTCGAGGTCGACGGCGAGCTGGACATCCACACCCACGCCTTGATACGCCAGGCAGTCATCCGGCTTCTCGATGAGGGACACCGCAACTTCGTCCTCGACCTGTGCTTCGTGCCCTTCCTGGACTCGATGTTCCTGGGCACCGTCGTGGCGCTTACCAAACGCATCCGGAAATGCGAGGGCTCGCTGCGGATCACGTGCCCCTCGGCCCGGACGCGCACCGTCTTCCAGCACGGCGGCCTGGCCGACGCCTACGAGTTCTACGACTCGCCGCAGGAGGCCACCAGCCTGGCACCAGCCCTCGACGGCCTGGCGCACTGGCCAGGCTCGGCACGCTGATTGCCCGGGCTTGCCCGGCGGACCATTGCCTGCGACAGGTGAGCCCGGGCAGTGATCCACCGGACGAGCTCCGTATGGTTCGAAGCGGGCCGGCCCGCACGTGAGGCCGTCAACAGCGGACAGCTTCCCCGACCGTCAGGCGGGTGACCAGGGCAGATGGTGAACTGGGACGGGAGTATCTAGGGTCAGCGCGTGGCTTTCATCATGGTGTGCGAAGACGACGCGGCGGTCCGCGGCGTCCTCAAGCGCGCCCTGGAGCACGACGGGCACACCGTCTCCGTCGCCGCTACGGCCGACAGCCTGCTGCGGCAGCTCGAACCGGCGCCCCACCTGGTCGTCCTGGATCTCGGGCTCCCGGATGCCGACGGCCGAGACGTCTGCCTGGCCCTGCGGGCTCGCGGCGTCGACGCGCCGGTGTTGATGCTCACCGCCCTCGACGGCCTGCATCACAAGGTGGGTGGCTTCGAGGCCGGCGCCGACGACTACATGACCAAACCCTTCGACATCCCGGAACTGCTGGTCCGCGTCCGGGCGCTGCTGCGCCGGGCCACCGTGGCACCCACCCCGCGCGAGGTCGTCCTCGATCCGGCGAAGCACGTGGTGACCTACGATTCGGTGAGCATGAGCCTGACCCCGACCGAGTTCCGGCTGCTGGGTCGTTTGATCGCCTCGCAGGGCGACGCGGTACGCCGCCACGCCCTCGTCGCTGCCGGCTGGCCGCACGGGGCGCAGGTCAGCGACAACACCCTCGACTCCTATGTGCGCCGGCTGCGGGCGAAGCTTGGTTCGCTGGGTGTGGCCGAGCGTCTGGCGACCGTCCGCGGCGTGGGCTACCGATGGCAGTGACGGGATTCCGTAAGCGGGTCGTCGCACTCACGGTGCTGATCGCCACCGCCGTGGTGGCGATCCTGGTCGTGGTCTCACACGTACTGCTGAGCCGGGTGACGGACGCCGACGCGCACGACCTGGCACATACGCGCGCCGAGGCCGTGGCGGCGAACGTCACCGCCAGAGGCGGCCGTGTCGTACTCACGGAAAACGGCAGCGAGGCGCTCGACGAGGTCGCCTGGGTGTACGCCGACAGCCGCCTGATCGACGGAAACGTCCCACCGAGCCTGGTCGATCGCGTCGAGGAGCTCGCGGACTCGGGGCGCTCGCAGACCGCGTCGGTCGGCGATTACCTCCTGTACGCGCGGGAAGTCCCGATGGACGGCCACCACGTCACGGTGATCGCCCGGGTGGACCTCACGCCCTACGAGACGTCCGAGCAGCGCAGCCTGACCTTGTCCCTGATACTGGGCGGCCTCACGATCCTCCTCGCCGGCGGGGTCGCACACCTCGTGGTGCGCCGCGCGCTGCGGGTCGTGCACGAGATGGCCGCCCTCGCCGACGACTGGGGCCGGCACGAACCCGGGCGCCGCTTCAACCTCGGCGTCCCCCGCGATGAGTTCGGGGAGCTGGGGCGGACCCTGGACCACCTCCTGGAGCGCGTCGACAACGCGCTGGCGGACGAGCGCCGGCTCACCGACGAGATCGCCCACGAGCTGCGGACACCGCTCACGGTGCTGCGGGCCGAGGCGCAGCTGGCGCAGCTGTCGGGCGAGCCGGTGCCGACGGAGGCGGTGCTGAGCGAGGTCGACCGCCTCGATACGGCGATCACGACGCTTCTGCGCGCCGCCCGCGCGCTGACGGAGAAGGGGACGCGGTGCGACCTGCGCTCCGCCGCACAGCAGGCAATCGCCGGCCGCGCGGTCGAGGTCGCCTTCCCCGCGAAGGTCGAGGTCGCCGTGTCGCCTGAGGTCGCCGTGTCGCTGCTGTCGCCCCTGCTGGACAACGGTCTGCGGCATGCGCGGTCGCGTGTGTGGATCACCGCACGCAACCAGGGCGAGGCCATCGTGGTCGATGTCCTGGACGACGGCCCTGGATTCGATCCCGCGGAGGTCGACCGGGTCTTCGAAGTAGGGGTGACCGGTGGCGGCGGGTACGGGCTGGGGCTGCCGGTGGTCCGGCGCATCGCCGCCTCGGCCGGTGTGGAGGTCCGCGCGATCGCGGACGGCCGCGGTCACGTCGAGGTGACACTCCCGGCCGCCCGTGCAGCCGCGTAGTCAGGTTATGTGCAGGTTCCCCGCGTCAACCTCCCCGCATGACAGCGACAACGGAAGCGCGCACGCGCAGTGGGCGTCTCATGCTCAACAAGGTTCCCGAGGTCACCATCTGGTTCTGGGTGATCAAAATCCTCTGCACGACCGTGGGTGAGAGCTTCGCCGACTGGATCAACATGAAGCTGGGCGTCGGCCTGGTGAACACTGCCTGGATCTTCACCGCGGTGTTCGTGGTGGTCCTGGCCGTCCAGCTGAGGCTGAAGCGGTACGTCCCGTTCCCCTACTGGCTGACCGTGGTCGTTGTCAGCGTCACGGGCACCCTGTACACCGACATCCTGACCGACCAGCTCAACGTGCCACTGTGGATCAGCTCCGCGGTCTTCTCGGTGCTGCTCGCGGCGGTCTTCGGTGTCTGGTGGGCGCGGGAGCGCACACTGTCGATCCACTCGGTCACCACGCTTCCGCGGGAGTCGTTCTACTGGCTCGCCGTTCTCGTCACCTTCGCGCTCGGCACCGCGACCGGCGACTGGACACTTGAGCTCACCGGCTGGAGCCCGGGAGCCTCGGTCCTGCTGCCGCTCGGCCTCATCGCGGCGATCACGGCGCTGTGGAAGTTCGGCGCCAACCCGGTGCTGTCCTTCTGGCTCGCCTATATCCTGACGCGCCCGCTGGGCGCGAACATCGGCGACTGGCTCGCCTCCCCGAAGGTCGCCCAGCCCGGCGAGCCGACCGGTCTCGACCTGGGCACGTTCACCACCAGCCTGATCTTCCTCGGCCTGATCCTGGCCACGGTGATCTACCTGACGGTGACGCGCTCGGACGTGACCGAGACCCACGAGGCGACCCACGCCGCACACACCACCGGCGGCCCCCGCAAGGAGCGCGTCGCGCTGGCCGGCTTCGGACTGCTCGCCGTCGCCACCGCGGGCCTGCTCGTGTGGGCCCACAGCCAGCCGCACGTCGGCCCGGCGCCGGAGGAAGACAACACCTCCGCCGTCCAGATGGCCCCCGGCCAGGCGGTGAAGAAGTTCCCGCCCGCCGAGGTCGCCGCGCTGAAGACCCTCGCCTCCACCTCGCTCAAGGACGCACGCTCGGGGAACGAGACCGGGGCCCACGCGGCCGCCCAGAAGCTGCGTGACCTGTGGGACGCCGACCAGGCGTCCCTGCAGCCGCTGGACCAGACCGGCTGGACCTCCATCGACGCCCAGATGGACAAGATGCTCAAGACGTTCGGCATCGACCACTCGAACCCGCCGATGTCGCCTGCGCAGCAGGAGAAGGAACTGAATGCCCTCCTGACGGACATGGGCTGACAGACCGCACAGCGCCCGGCCGGGCAGGCTCAGAGTGCCGAGGCAGCGCAGAGAACCGCGCTTCCTCGGCACACGCCAGGGAGCCTCGGAGGCAGGAAGTGAAGGCCGACGGGCCCGACTCGGGGAACGCCACGCCGGCAGCTGCTCGACGGGGGAGGACCCGAGACGCCCTCGGCAGTGAGGAGTCCTTCGCCGGGCTGCGCGAGGCCCGCCCCGTGGGCGGTGTCTCGTGCCGTTCGTGCCATGGTCGACGGACGACAGCTCGTAAAGCGGGCGGCAAGGCTGTCCGTCAATGCCGGTCGTGAGTAGACGAAGAAGCAACACAGGGCAGCTCGCCCTGGCCATGTTGAGCACCGGTTCGGGCGAAGCTTTTCGGCTGTGGTCGGGTCATGCCGTTGTACCGGGACCGATGGGACGGTTGCGCGGTGCCGTTCCGGGCGGGGGTCTGACTCATGAGATATATGACCCAAGTGTCCAGTCACAGGCGTGTCGACTGTCGTTGCGGGACGGCACCTGCAAGTACCGAGCCACAGGGGCGTGTCCCAATAGGGGCCTTGCTGAGTTTCAGGCGCCATCACGGTTCACACCGCCCGAGCGGGTCGGTGCCGTCCACCCAGCACGTCACCCGCGGGAAGGCGAACCACCATGACGACCAGAGAGCGCAGCACCTCCTCGAGCACGGATCCGCCCGTTCGGCGCGAGGTCGTTCTGGGCGTGGACACGCACGGCGAGGTGCATGTCGCCGCCGTGGTCTCCCCGCTCGGGAAGATCTCGGGCACGGAGTCCTTTCCGGCGACGGCGGCTGGCTACCGGCAGCTGCTCGTGTGGGCCCGTAAGCGGGGGACGGTGCGCCGGGCCGGTGTGGAGGGCACCGGCACCTTCGGCGCGGGCCTGTCCCGCTACCTGCTGGCCCAGCAGATCCAGGTGTTCGAAGTGAACCGGCCCGACCGCTCGGCACGCCGCCTGCTCGGGAAGTCGGACCCGCTCGACGCGCAGGCTGCCGCGCGAGCCGTGCTCAGCGGTCGCGCCCGGGCCCGGGCCAAGTCCGGTGACGGTCCGGTGCAAAGTGCCCGGTTGTTCAAGCTCGCCAAGGACTCCGCGGTCAAGGCCCGCACCCAGGCGATCAACCAGCTCAAGGCCGTCCTGGTCATCGCCGACCCCGCCCTGCGGGAACGGTTGTCGACCTTGGGCAATGCCGAGCTGTTCCGCACCTGCGCGACCCTCAGCCCACCCGACAGTGAGGGAGACGAGGACGCGGTGACCCAGGCCACCCACCTGACGTTGCGCATGCTCGCCGAGCGCATCGAACAACTCACCAGGCAGATCAATGAGCTGAACCAACGCCTGACCGAGCTCGTCGAACGCCACGCCCCACAGCTACTCGAACCGGTGGGCATCGGCCCGAACAGCGCCGTCACGCTCCTGATCACCATGGGAGACAACCCCGAGCGGCTGAACTCCGAGGCATCCTTTGCTGCCCTTTGCGGAGTCAGCCCCATCGAGTACTCCTCCGGCCGCCGGAGCACGCGCCGGCTCAACCATGGCGGCGACCGCCAAGCGAACGCCGCCCTGCACCGCATCGTCTTCACCCGGCTGCGTCACGACCCGCGCACCCAGGCGTACTACGAACGCCGCACCCAGGAAGGCAAGACCCGACGCGAGATCATCCGATGCCTCAAGCGATATGCCGCCCGCGAGGTGTTCAACCTGGTCAGACCGGTCTCCCTTGCCCCCGCGTTATAGGGGCGTCTGTGAGAGCGCCTGCCGGTTCCAGCCGATCGCCCGGTACCGGTCGTTCACGCCCGCCATGGAGACGTTGCGGACGGCTGCTCGGTACCGGGATCGGCGACAACGGGTGGATCACCATCCTCTGGTACTTGGGTCTTGCGGCGCTGGGCCACCGCTGGTCGAAGGCGGTGTTCGACCGCGGTGACCGCGCGAACTGCCGGGAACGTCGGCCGGACAGGGCGGGGCAGCCACGGGATCAGTGCGAGTCGGCGGGGACGGGCGAGAGTCGGTAGGCGCCCTCATGCGTGACGACACGGCCGGCGGTGGGCGGCGCGAAGTGGGTGCCCAGGAGGAGGGTGTCCGTGCCGGCGAGCGAAGCGAGCAGGGTGCGGCGCGACGTCTCGGACCGCTCGGGCTCGATGTCGACGCAGGCCCCGATCTCGGGGTGAGCAAGCTGGACGGGGTGGTGGACGCAGTCGCCGGTGATCACAGCCGTCTCTCCTCGGCTGGTCAGCTCAACGGCTATGTGGCCGGGGGTGTGCCCGGGGGTGGGGATCAGGCGCAGCCCCGGGACGGCCTCGACGCCCTCGGCAGGGACATCGACGAGGTCGAGCAGCCCGGCCTCCTCCACCGGAATCACGGAGTCACGGAACATCTGCCGGCGCGCCTCCTCCATGTCGTACCCGCTCCAGAACTCCCGCTCGACACGCGAGGTGACGTAGCGGGCGTTGCGGAAGGTGGGAACCCACTCTCCGTTCACCTGGTGAGTGTTCCAGCCGACGTGGTCGGCGTGCAGGTGGGTGAGGATCACCAGGTCGATGCGGTCCGGAGGGAATCCGGCGGCGCCGAGGCGCTGGAGGTAACCGGTGTTCAGCCTGTGCCAGGCGGGGTTGGCCCGCTCCTTGTCGTTGCCGATGCCGGTGTCCACCAGGACACGCACCCCGTCGACAGTGAACGCGAAGCTGTGGCTGTCGATGTTCAGGAAGCCCTCGTCGTCTGCGAAGTGGGGGCGCAGCCACCCCTGTTGGTCGACGACATCCGGGGTGGCACCGGGCAGCAGCCACGGTCCGGTGGCGGGCGGCAGGAGGATCTCGTCGATGCGGTGGACGGTGACGTCGCCCACGGTCCAGGAGGGCGTGGCGGTCGGGTCGATGGCCGGTGGAGTGGTCATGATGGGCCGTTTCCTGGTCTCTCGTTACGGAAGATCGTTACGGAAGATCGCTGTGCGCGCCGTGGGCTGCTCCGCGTCCCGACCTGGCGAGTGCCGCCAGGGCCGCGACGGCGAGCAGGGCGGCGGCGGTGGTGTAGGCGTGGGCGGTGGTATCCAGCCCGAAGTGCTGGGTGGCGGCTCCAGCGGCGATGGCGGGCAGGCTCATGGACAGGTAGCTGAGGACGTAGTAGGCGGCCAGGGTCGCGGCGCGGTCCTGCTCGCCGAGCGAGGTGAGCGTCATGCGCAGTGCCCCTTGGGAGACGGCCCCGAAGGCGACTCCGGCGAGGACCGCGCCGCCCTGGACAGCGGGCAGGCCGGCGCCGTGCAGACCCAGCAGGCTCAGGACCGCGGACGGGATGAGGGCCAGGCACCCGCTGATGGCGGCGGCGCGCGGCGCCACGCACCGCACTGTCCACACCGTGATCGTGGCCGCGGCGGTGAGCACGAAGAAGACCACGCCACCGGCTGCCTGAGAGGCACCTGGGGCCGCGAGGTGCACGAGTGCCGGTCCGAGGGAGGAGTAGAAGCCTCCCAGAGCCCAGACGGCGACTACAGCGGTGCCGACCCCCAGCAGAGCGCTGCGCGCCGACGGAGGTACGGCGAGGTGAGGGCGCAGCGACCGCAGGACGCCGGCGTGCAAGCGGGCCGTTCCCGCGGTGAACGTGACCGCGATCGCCTGGGCGGCGAAGAGGACCGCCAGCAGGACGTACACGGTGACCGTGGGCGCGGGGGCGAAGCGGACGAGGAGGGTGGAGGCCAGGACGCCGATGGCCATGCCCGCCACCGGGGCGATGCTGTTGGCCAGGGCGGACCGGCCCGGACGCAGGGGGTCCTGAAGGTCGAGGAGGGCCGCTCCAGCAGCGCTGGTGGCCGCGCCGGTGGCCGCGCCCTGCAGGATTCGGGCGGTGACCAGCGCTCCGGCGCCGTCCGCCGACGCCAGCAACACCATGGATGCGGCCTCCAGCAGCAGGGCGCCCACAAGGACGGGGCGCCGCCCGAGGTGGTCGGAGAGCCCACCGGTGGTGAGCAGGGCCAGCAGCAGGGTCAGGGAGTAGGCGGCGAAGATCACGGTGACGGTGAGCGCGGACAGCTGCCAGTGGTCCTGGTAGTGGGGGTAGAGGGGGGTCGGCGCACTGGAGGCCGCCAGGAGGGCGGCCAGGATCGAGGCGTGCAGGGCGAAGGGAGCCGCGCGGTGGGCGGTACGGCTCCCGGCGCCCGGGTGGCTGGATGGCGCAGGTATGCATGGTGTGACGGCGGGCACGGGACTCCTTGGCGCAAACGCAATAGATTTGCTTTAAGGCACCGTAGCCCCTAAGGTCTACTAACGCAAATGTTTAGCCTTAGAGGGAGAGCGTCATGTCCTCAGTCGAACTCACCCCGATGGAAGCGGCCCGCTGGGCCGCCCGCGTCGGCCTCCCGCTGCCTGCCGACCGCCACGCCGTGGTCGCGGCCACCGCCCGCCACATCCAGTCCGTCGTCGCGGTCCTGCGCGAGCTGGACTTCGCGGACACACCGCCTGCACCCGCCTATCGCGCCGAACAGGAGATCCACGATGCAGCCGTATGAACTGTCCCTGAGCGCAGCAGCCGACGCCATCCGGGCTCGGCAGTTGTCCCCCGTCGAACTGGCCGACTCGGTCCTGGAGCGCATCGAGGAGGTGGATCCGCACCTTCAGGCGTACGTCACCGTCACCGCCGAGCATGCCCGCCGTGCGGCACGCGAAGCCGAAGGCGACATCGCGGCCGGCCGGTACCGTGGCCCGCTGCACGGCATCCCCATGGCTCTCAAGGATGTGATCGACGTCGCCGGTACGGCGACGTCAGCCGGCTCCCGCGTCAGAGCGAACCACCGTGCGCAGGCCGACAGCGCCATCGCCGCCCGCCTGGCCGCGGCCGGCGCGGTTCTGGTCGGCAAGGCCCACACCCACGAGTTCGCCTATGGGCTGACCACACCGCAGACCCACAACGCCTGGAACACCGGTCGGATCGCAGGCGGTTCCAGTGGCGGGTCCGCCGTCGCCGTCGCTGCGGGCGCCGCGACGTTCGCCCTGGGCACCGACACCGGCGGATCGATCCGTGTGCCCGCCGCGCTCAACGGGGTCGTCGGTCTCAAGCCGACGTACGGGCTCGTCCCCCGCCACGGCGTTACGCCGCTGTCCTGGTCGTTGGACCACGTAGGCCCGATCACCCGCACCGTAAAGGACGCGGCCCTGGTCCTGACCGCCCTGGCCGGACACGACCCGCGCGACCCCGCGTCCCTGGCCACCCCCGCCGTGGACTACCGGCCGGGCGGGGGCACGGACCTGACGGGGCTGCGGATAGGTGTGCCACGCACCTACTACTTCGACCACGTCGACGCGGAGGTGGAGGCCGCCACACGACGTGCGATCGGCCGGCTTCAGTCACTCGGCGCACGGCTCGTCGAGGTCGGCATTCCCATGACCCGCTACATCCGGGCGACCCAGTGGGGCCTCATGGTGCCCGAGGCAACCGCCTACCACGAGAACACGCTTCGTACGGTCCCCGAGCTGTACCAGGCCGACGTCCGCATCCTCCTCGAGGCCGGCGAACTGATGCCCGCCGGGGACTACCTGCGCGCCCAGCGCGCCCGCACCCTCATGCGGCAGGAATGGGCACGCCTGCTGGAGGAGGTCGACCTGATCGTCGCTCCCACCGTCCCTGCGACCGCGGTCGAGGCCGGCCAGGAGAGCATCACTTGGGCCGACGGCACGGTCGAGGGCGTCTCCGACGCCTACGTACGCCTCTCGTCGCCTGCCAACATCACCGGGATGCCGTCCCTGTCCGTCCCGGTCGGCCACGACGCGGCGGGCCTGCCGATCGGCATGCAGTTGCTGGGGCGACCGCTCGAGGAAAGCGTGCTCCTGCGCGTCGGCCACGCCTACGAGCAGACCCGGCCCGCCCGCGAGCTCGCGCGCACGACGTGAACGAGTGCTCGGGCCCGGCCTCACCACTCGGCCGGGCCGAAGCGACATTCGTCACCGACCGCCGGCCGGGGGCCGCAGAGGAAGACCTTCCCATGGAGAGTATGACTCGATAGACGCAATGATTTTGCTTTAAAGTGGGGTTCCATGAGCAGGCAGATGGTGCGCCCTGGGGGGCGCAGCGCCCGGGTTCAGGCGTCGGTCCATGCCGCCGTTCGTGAACTCATGTCTGAAGTGGGCCGGGACGCCCTGACGGTACCGCTGGTCGCCCAGCATGCCGGCGTGACGCCGTCGACGATCTACCGCCGCTGGGGGAACCTGCAGGAGCTGCTCTCGGACGTAGCCGTCGAGCGTCTGCGGCCCGACACCGCGCCTGAGGCACACGGAACCCTGGCGTCCGACCTGACGGCCTGGGCCGAGCAGTTCCTCGACGAGATGGCCTCTCCCGCCGGCCGCGCCTACACCCGTGACGCGCTCCTCGGCGACCCGGACGGCAGCAACGCCGACCAGTGCTCGGCCTACGCCGCCGACCAGATCAACCTCATCCTCGGCCGAGCAGCCGAACGCGGTGAGAAGACGCCCGGCGTCGAGACGGTCATCGACCGCGTCGTCGCACCCCTGATGTACCGCATCCTCTTCCGTCCGGACCGACTCGACGCCGCGTACGCGCGCCGACTCGTCGCAGAGGTCCTCCAGCCAGACCGGCCCATGACCAGGTGACCGCGCTGACGTGCCCCTCCGGCAATGGTTCGATGCCCGGGCCGCGAAGGCCGACACGAGACCCTTGACCGGCCACATCACCACAGCTCTCGAACGGCTCGCACTCCTGCCGAACCCCGGCTTGCCGACGGTTTCCCCGACGCTGCCACAGCAGCTCAACACCCGGAGCAGTGGAATCCAGCGCCACCCCGAGACGACACTCGGGTCCTCGGCATGCGCGACCTCAGCCCACGGCACGAAAACGGTCCGCCGACTCTGTCGGCGGACCGTCACGAAACGTCGAGGTCAAGGACCGCCCGGTCATCCAGCCGCTTCTCCCCCGTTCCGACCGAGGCACAGGGGACGGACGAACTCCCACTCGGAGTACGACAGTTCATGGCGACAGATCCCCCCACCATGATCCACTAACCGACGCCGCGCAGACCGCGACCCCCCGCCTCCGGCAGCAGCGGATCCGCCGGCTGCCATCCGTGCCCGGCGAGAGAGCTTCATGGCGCACTGATCTTCGGCCTCGACGAACACGTGCTGCCCCCAATGCGCACTGAGACGATGCGCTACATCGACCAGTCGGCGGCGTTCCTCCGGCGAGTACGCGGGGAACCGGACCCAGCCTCGTTCGGCGATGATGTTGCCGAGATCGCTGAACAACACCGCCCGAGCGCGCTGCTCTTCCTCCTCCGTCAGCGGCGTGGCTCCGCCTTCCGCGGGCTGCACCCGGACGCTGTACAGGTCTCGGATCACTGGCTTCTCACAAGTCGTCAGGGTTGTGTCCGGAGAGACTATCGGCCCGGGCAGTGGCCACAGCAGCTGGAATGTCCAAGCCTTCCCCTGCGGCCTCCATCTGTCCCCATCTCACTGCTCAAGGGCGACTGCCTCTCCGTCGGGCACGCAGAAAATCTGTGGTGGCTGGAGTAGACATTCGATGACGGTGTGGCTATGGTTTCTTTTGTAGCTCAGAGAGACAGTAGGGTCCGGCAGACACGAACTGCCGGGCAGCAGTATGTAGTTGCAGTTCGATGGACGGTGCGGTGGTGGAGTTCCGGAGCCAGGTTTGCAGGACGGTGACGGGACTGACGACTGGACCGGGTGGCCCGCAGTGATCAGGGGCTGCCGTGAGCAGTACCGCAGTGCAGTCAGTGAGTGATACCTCGGTGAAGGCGTCGGCTGCGGACGCGCGCACTGGGAGGTTCGGCAGCGAGGTTCCATGCCAGAGCAGACGCAGGACGGGCGACGGGGCTGGCTGCTGAAGAGTGGCGCTGTGACAGGCCACGGAGCAGGTCGCATCACCAGCAGTACGCAGTGGAGCAGTACCAGCGTTTGAGGGAATGAACGGAGGAATTGGACGCCATCAGGATCGCCCGGGCGGACGTCCTGAGCTCGGGTACCGCAGGACATCGATAGTGAGGTGGTCTCCGGTCGAGCAACCGCGATCCCAGCATGCCCGGCAGCATCTCGGCCGGGTGTGCGGTTACAGAAGGCCGGCGCAGTAACAGGGCCGGCAGATGGTGTAGCAGTTCCTTCGGGCCCTGGCGCCGTACGGCGCCAGGGCCCTCCACGCGTTCCAGAGAGGTCCGATGACAGCAGACGACTCCTACAGCCGTCTCGACGACGACGACTACCCCGCCTACACCATGGGCCGGGCCGCCGACATGCTCGGCACCACGCAGGGCTTCCTGCGGGCCCTCGGCGACCACCGCCTGATCACCCCGCTGCGATCCGCGGGCGGACACCGCCGCTACTCCCGCTACCAGCTGCGCATCGCCGCCCGCGCCCGGGAGCTCGTCGACCAGGGAACCCCGATCGAGGCTGCGTGCCGCATCATCGTCCTCGAGGACCAGCTCGAGGAAGCCCAGCGCATCAACGCCGAATACCGCCGCAAGGCAGCAGCCCTGCACGCAGCCGCCACCTGACACGCGGTCCGCGAAGCCTCGCCCCACCCCACACTTCTCCCTTCAAGAACATGAGCGCATGATCGCCGAAGACAGCGAGACGCCGTCCCACGGACGGGAGCCCCAGCCCGGCCCGGGCAACCCGCCCCACACCTCGCGTGTCCCGGTGATGGATGCGCCTCCCGCCGCAACTGGCCGGCTGACCGCGGCTAACGGCCTGGAGGGCCGGGTGGAGCGGGCTGCGGCCGCGCTGAAACCGAGGATGCGCGGCTGGCTGCACGCCGGCGTCTTCCCTCTGGCTCTGGCCGGGGGAATCATCCTGATCGCCGTTTCACGGTCGGGTGCGGCGGTGGCGGCCTGCGCGGTGTACGCGGTGTCGGCCTGTCTGCTGTTCGGTACCAGCGCGGTCTACCACCGCGGAACATGGGGCCTGCGCGGGGAAGCGGTGCTGCGGCGGCTGGACCACGCGAACATCTTCCTGATCATTGCCGGCACGTACACCCCGTTGGCGGTACTGCTGCTGCCCGAAGGCCAGCAGAGAGTGCTGCTGACGGTGGTGTGGGCGGGCGCACTGGCCGGGATCGCCTTCCGCATCCTGTGGATCGGGGCGCCCCGCTGGCTGTACACGCCGTGTTACATCGCGCTGGGCTGGGTGGCCGTCTTCAACCTGCCCGACTTCGCGCACGCCGGCGGCAGCGCGGTCGTCGTGCTCGTCATCGCCGGCGGTCTGCTCTACACCGCGGGCGCCGTCGTCTACGGACTCAAGCGCCCCGACCCCTCACCGGCCTGGTTCGGCTTCCACGAGGTCTTCCACGCCCTGACCATCGCTGCCTTCGCCGCGCACTACACCGCCATCCTCCTCGCAGCCACATGACGGCTTCAGCGGGCAGGAGCCGCGTCCGGTAGTGCAATGTGACCTGTCCGGGTACCCCTGAGCGTCATCGAGCAATGGAGGAGCCGCTGTGACCGCAGGAAGGCCGGACGGCAAACAGACCACTCGTCTTCCCCGGGGCGGAAGCGGCCGGGGCACGGCGATGACTTTGGCGGGCACGTTGGAGGCGGCGGAGGCCGCGGCGCCCGTGGAGTCGCTCGACGTGGTCGCGCGCTTGCTCCGGGAGCGCCTCGGAGCGGTGTCGGTGTCGTTCCTGATCACCGACTTCACCGGCAGTTCGGTCGTGCGGCTGGGGGCGGCGGGCAGCGTTGACACCGACGAACCCGCCCGGCGCATCACGCTGCGGGGCACCCTGTACGACGATGTGATCCGCACCCAGCGACCGCGCTGCAGGACGACGGCAAGGGCAGTCTGGTGCGGGTCGTGGCCCCGGTGACCAACCGCGGGGACGCCATCGGGCTCCTCGAACTCTTCCTGCCGACGGCGCCCGACGCGAAGACGATGCGCGAGATCGGCGAGACCGCGCACGCGCTGGCGTACATCGTCATCGCCAACCGGTCCTTCACCGACGTGTACCAGTGGGGACGCCGGACCAAGCCCCTGAACCTGGCCGCGGAGATCCAGCATCGGCTGCTCCCGGCCTCGCTTGCATGCGAGGCGGCGCAGTTCGCGGTAGCCGGGGCCCTGGAGCCGGCCGATCACGTCGGAGGTGACACCTTCGACTACGCGATCGACCGGGACACCGTCCAGCTCTCCGTCACCGACGCCATGGGGCACGATGTCCAGGCCGCGCTGCTGGCTACTCTCGCGGTGGGCGCCCTGCGCCGGGCCCGGCGGGCCGGTGCCGATCTCGCCGAACAGGCCCGCCAGGCCGACCAGGCCATGCGCGAGCACGGCCACAAGGGCTACGTCACCGGCCAGCTCCTGCGCATCAGCCTGATCGACGGCAGGACCGAGTTCGTCAACGCCGGACACCCCTGGCCGCTGCGGATGCGGGACGGCCAGGTGCGGGAGATCACTCCGATGGTCGACATGCCGTTCGGTTTCGACGCCCCTCATACCTACCGGGTCCAGTCGCTGGACCTGCGTCCGGGCGACCGGCTGGTGATGCTGACCGACGGCGTGCTGGAGCACGACGCAGACAGCCTCGACCTGTCCGACCTGATCGTGCGCACACGCCCGCTGCATCCCCGCGAGGCCGCCCGCACCCTCATCGCGGCGATCGTCGACGCCAACGACGGCCATCTGCAGGACGACGCGACCGTCATGTGCCTGGACTGGCACGGCACCCACCACTTCCAGCGGGACGCCGCCACCGGCGCCGACCTCACCGACGCCTCACAAGCGTCAGGAACGGAACCGACCACTCCAGGCCGATGACCCCTGGGCGTGTGGTCGCGACCCGGCCGGGCAGAGAGGCCGTTATTGCGGAACGTCGCTGTCAGAAGGTCGGGATATCGGCGGGTGGGATGCCAGCGGGCTAGTGGCGCCACCGGCCGGAGCTCTGGACGCCGCGGTGACGTCGACGCCGATCTCCACCATCAGCCTGACGGTCCACGTGTCCCGGCTGTTCCACCCGGCGCAGAACGACCAGCCTCTCCTGGATGCCCGCGCCCGGCCGGGGCGAGCAGCCCGGCGACTGTACAACTCACTGACCACCAACACCGCATCTCGTGGCCGACGCTCACCGGCCCAACGAGGCCTGGGCGCACATCGCCCCGGCCCGGCGACGATAGACGCCCAGCGAGCTGAAAACGCCGAGGCGGTTCCGCGATACAGCGGAGACCTGGATCTGCCAGCGGCAGAACACGGGCCCGACCGGGCTCGACGATCAATACGCTCCAGGCTCATGACGACAGGTACAACGCGGACGATCGAATACGCGGCCGACGGCCTGACGATGATCGGGCACCTCGCGCTCCCGGCCGGTGTCGACCGCCGGCCCGCGGTCCTGGTCGGACCCGAGGGAATGGGGCTCAGCGACGTCGAGCGCCGCCGGGCCGATGCGCTCGCCGAACTGGGATACGTGGCGCTGGTCTTCGACCTCCACGGCGGACGCTACTTGGGCGACCCCGAGGAGATGCTGGCCCGTTGCATGCCGCTGCTCGCCGACCCCGACCGGATGCGAGGCATCGGCCACGCGGCACTCGACGTGCTCCGCGCCGAGCCGCGCACCGACCCGGGCCGGATCGCCGCCATCGGCTACGGCACCGGGGGCGCAATGGAACTCGGGCGCGACGGTGTCGACCTGCGCGCGATCGCGACAGTCAACGGACTGACCACGGGCCGACCGGGCGAGACGGCGCGCATTCACTGCCCGGTGTGGGCCGGGGTCGGGTCGGAAGACCCGATCATGCCGCCCGCCCAACGGGACGCATTCACCGACGAGATGCAGGCTGCGGGCGCCGACTGGCGCCTCGTGGTCTACGGCGGCGCCCTGCACGCCTTCCATCACCCACCGGTCGACCACATCGTGCTTCCCGGGGTCGGTCATCACCCTCAGCACGCGCAGCGAGCTTGGCGGGACATCATCGACCTGCTCGCCGAGTGCCTGCCCATAACGGAGTCGGATGCCGGCACTTCGTCCTGATGGCTTCGCAGTCCGCCAGATCATCTGCGCAGCCACCCGCGGAACATCGACCTGTCCACTCAGCGGACATCGATGACGGCTTTGCCCGGCACGCGGCGACCTGCCAGTTCAGCGGCTGCCTGCGCTACCTGCGTCCAGTCGGTGCGCAGGGCCACTTGCGGGTCCAGTTCGCCGCGGGCGGTGAGTGCGGCGAGCCAGGTGAGGTCGGCACCCAGCCCTGCGGAATCATCCAGCAGGTAGAAGGTGGCGATCTGGCGGTTGTGGCGGCGGCCGTGGCCGAAGAGAGCTCCGTAGGGGAACTGCTCCCCGTCGCCGGAGATGTGGCCTGCGGAGACCAGCACGCCGTTCTCGGTCAGGGCGCCGTGTGCGGCGACCATGTGGGCGCCGCCGACCAGTTCGACCACTCCGTGTACCGGTTCCAGGTGCTCAAGCGTGGCCAGGTCGGTGACGATTTCGTGGGCGCCGAGTGCGCGCAGTGCGTCGCCCTTCGCGGGGTCGCTGGTCACCGCGGTGACGTGTGCGCCGCCTCGGGCCGCGAGTTGCAGAGTGAAGCGACCCACGCCGCCGCCCGCCCCGGTCACCAGCACGCGCCGTCCGAGGATCGGGCCGATACGGTGCAGAGCGCGCAGCGCCGTGCCCGCCGCGACCGGCAGCGCACTGATCGGGCCGAGGTCGGTCCCCTCGGGCACGGTACCGATCACATGCGTGTCCACCGCGCGCAGTTCGGCCCAGGCTCCGTCTGCCCCCACCGTGACGACGGGGGTGCCGACCGCGGGGCCGGAGCCGTCAGTGGCCGGCTGGACCACCACACCCGCGGCGTCCCAGCCGGGCACCGTGCCGACGTCACCCTCGGGGATCACATGGTGGACCTCGCCGGCGTTGAGGGAGAACGAGTGGACCCGGATCAGGGCCTGGTGGGCGGCGGGTTCGGGGTCGGCGACCGTGGTGAGCGCAAGGTGTCCGGGCGCTGTGTGATCAATCGTCAGGGCCTTCATGACGAGAGATGGTGCCACTGAGTAGCATAAGCCTTCAAGGGGCAACAGCCACTGGTAGGCTTCGCTCATGCAGAAAGACCAGAAAGAACTGTCGCTGCGCGAACGAAAAAAGCTCCGGACCCGCCAAGCGCTGGTTGATACGGCCCTTGAGCTGTTCACCGCACGCGGCTTCACTGAGGTCACCCTGGACGAGCTCGTTGACGCGGTCGAGATCTCCAAGCGCACGTTCTTCCGTACGTTCACCTCGAAGGAAGACGTGGCTCTGGCCCCGGAGAAGGAACTGTGGGCCACCTACAGCGGATACATCGAGAACCGGCCCCTGCCCAGCGAACACCTGTTCAGCGCCTACAAAGACGCGCTGTTCGCGGCACTGGAGCAGATGGCGGACGGATGGGAACAGCGCTTCCTGGCCAGTCGCAGCCTGGCCGACCGAACGCCCGCGCTGACCGCACACAGCCTGCGCCACTGCTCAGAGGTCTCCGCGAACATCGTTCGGATCGTGGCGGACCGGCTGGCCGGACAGCATCCCGGCCACACCGAACTGCGCCTGCTCCTCGACCTCATGCTGGCCGCCTGGCACTGCGCACTGGAGACGTGGACCTCATCGGACGCTACCCGGCAGGACCGCGCGGCACTCATCCAGCACATGCACAAAGCCTTCGCGGTCATCCCCGCGGTCGCAGCAGCGGCAGCACAGGACAGCTGAGCGGACAGGGCCTATGTCCCGGCGGGACACGCGAAGTCCGGCCGCGCAGGAGCACCTGGCACGTGAGGCCCGCGACGCCGTCCGCCGGGATCGAGCGGGATCGCCGAACGCAGCACCTCAGGAATCCCTTCTTCGCGGACGCGGTCCGCTGACGCGCAACGCGCACGCCGAGGTGATCCTCAGCCTGCCCGGCAGGGGCGTCATACTCGGCGCCGCGTTCACAGCCGCCACCGGAGGCGACATGGACACCTTCGGCAGCGCCGATCGGCTCGCCGGATACGCCGGCCTGGCGCCCGTCCCACGTGACTCCGGACGCGTCAGCGGCAACCTGCGCAGGCCCCGGCTTTACCACCGCGGACTGCTGCGGAGCATGTACGTGTCCGCGATGTTCAGACTGAAGTGCTGTTCGGCCTCCAAGGCGTGTTACTGGCGCAAGCGCGACGAGGAAAGGGGCACCAGCAGGCGGTCCTGGCGCTGGCCCGCCAACGCCTCCACGTTTTGTGGGCCATGATCCGTGACGGTGCGTGCCACCACGCCTCACCGCCACTCATCGCGACGTGTTTTCAGCATCTGGAAGTGCCCTGCTGCGAGCGCAGCACCCGCTCGCCGGTGTGAACGGCGAGCTGGGCGCGGAAGCCGTCCCGCTTCGGCTCAGCAGCCCACCCGGCGGACAGGGCCGGGTTGTCCACGGCGGTGGTGAGCATCGGCTCGGGCAGAGTCCAGGACATGCCCGGGTCCCTTCCGCACGGCCCGCTGAGGCACCCGCGTGCTCGGGGTGCTGGCAGCGTTCAGGGAGTGAGGGCTTCGCGCAGGGTGGGCCGGCACGCGATGAGGTCGTCAACGCCGACGAGCTGCAGGACACGCAGGACGGATTCGGGGGGTGAGGCCAGGCGGATCCAGCCACCGGCCCGGGTGACGGTCTGGTAGGCGGCGACGAGGAGGTTGATGCCGGTGGAGTCCATGAAGGTGAGCTGCCGCACGTCCACCACGATGCGGGGCCGGGTGGTGCCGGTGACGTCCAGCGCCTGGCGCAGTGTCTCGTCGGTGTCGTGGTCGAGTTCCCCGGACAGGCTCAGCACGCGGATGCCGTCCGTGACGGTGGCCACGACCGACAGTCTGCCGGTGTGTGCGGCCTGCTTGGTGTTCGTCATGTGTCCCTCAGCCATTGGGGGATATTGGCACACCAGGACCTTCGCTTTGAAGTACTGCCCTGCACGTGGGGACGGTGCCGCGGTGTCAGCGGGGGAGTCATGCGGGAGCGTGAAGCGTGAACTGGGCCGGCGCGGGTACACGCCGGGGGTGAACGGGGAAGCGAAAGGCTGCCGTGGTGAAACCAGTCCGTTGAATGATGACCGCACGGCGCCGCACGAGCAGGCCCTACAGACCACCGTGGCCCTGGAGGGCGACGGTACGAGCATTGCCCAGGCACGCCACCTGGCCGCCCAGTTCCTCACCCAGGTCCAGGCCGAGCACGGCCTGCCCGTCTCGCAGCGCGCCGTGGACGTGACCCAGCTGGTCGTCAGTGAGCTGGTCACCAACGCCCGCAAATACGCGCCCGGCCCGGTGCTGATGGATCTGAGGATCGTCGGCGACCTCGTCGAGATCGCGGTGTGGGATTCGGCGCCGGTGCTGCCGGTCGCCAAGGCTGCGGATGCCGGACGGGTGGGCCAGCACGGGCTGGAGATCGTCATGGCGGTCGCCCAGGGCTACGAGGCCCAGATGGAACCGGTCGGCAAACGCATCACCGTCCGCATCGCCCTCCTCGACGACCCCGCAGGCGCCGTCTCAGGACGCAGACCCCAGTAGCGGTCACCGTGACGTGCTGCGCATCTTGTTGCTATTCAGGGTGTCGCGGTCATCCCCGCTGCGGATCCGCGGCGGCAGGGCCCGGCATGCCTTTGTTAGAGCCCGGGCCCTGCCTGCTTGTTTGCGCAAGCCGTCTCGGGCTTTCCTGCGGGGCTGCGCGTTTGTGCGTGGGGTGTCGGCCTGCGCTGCCGCCGACCCCGCTCGCGCTATGCCGCGGGGGTCAGCTGGCCAGGGCGTGCTCAACGGTCGGGTAGCAGGGGATGAGAGCGTCGATACCGACCAGTTGCAGGACCCCCAGGACCGCTTCCTGGGCTGCTGCGATGCGCACCCATCCGCCCGCGCCGCTGACCTGCCGGTGGGTGGCGATCAAGATGTTGATGCCGCTGGAGTCCATGAAGGTGACCTCGCCGAGGTCCGCTACGATCCGCGTGGGACTTGCATCGGTATCGGTGCGCAAAGCGTCGCTGAGTACTTGTTTGGCGTCGTAGTCGATCTGACCGCGCAGAGATACGACACGAGTGCCGCCGACGATGCGCTGCTCGACGCTCAGCGGGCGGTCGGCATGGTCGGTGTGGGTCACTGTCTCCTCGCTTACGCTCGGGCGGGTCGGTGGGGGTGATTGTGCCCGCCCCCCCGGCCGGATGCACCTACATGGGTGCATGATCGCGTGACGGGGAATTGGTCTCCGTGTGTGTAGTCAGGCCGTTGCTGTGTACCCGGCGAGATAGCGGAGACTTACGCGCGATGGACGCGAGATGAGGACGGCGCCGGTGGAGCGTGCTGATGACGATGACTGTAGTGGGCCGGGCGAGTGCCTGATGCGGACCGGCTTCGCCCTGACCACAGACGGCGGGTGCATCGCGGACGCTCGCCACCATGCCGCTGCTTTCCTCGACCAGGCCCGCTCCGGCCATCAGGTGCCGGTCTCCGCCCGCGCGGGGGACCTGACGCAGCTGGTGGTGAGCGAGCTGGTGACCAATGCCCGCAAGTACGCCCCCGGGCCCGTCCTGGTGGAGCTGCGGGTGAGCGTGCGCGCGGTCGACATCGTGGTGTGGGACAGCGAGCCCACCGTTCCCGCAGCCCGCAGAACCGATCCCGGCAGGATCGGCCAGCACGGCCTGGAAATCGTCCAGGCCGTCATCGAGAGCCTGTTCATAGAGCAGGAACCCGTCGGCAAACGCATCACGGCCCGTATCGCCCTGGACGACGCTCCCAGCATGACGTAGCCCGCAGATCACCGGGCTGGAACCGCCCGCCGGCCCGGCCCCGGGGCGAGATGACATGCATGAGCAGCGCGCCGATCATCGTGCACCGCCCCTCCCGGCTGCGGGCGGCCGGCAAGTGCCCCTGCACCGCCACGGCCATGTCCACGGCACCTCCTACAGCGAGCAGGACGTGATCGTGTTCCTCGAAAGCGCCGGCGTCGCCGACCCGGACGCTGCTCTCGACGATCCGCAGAGAGTGCAGTGGCATGACAGCCCCGCCCGCATGTTCAGCGCATCAGGCGTCCTGCGGGGACGTGGGCGGTCAGTCACCCTCAGCGGGTGAAGGCTCACGGCGCATGTCACGTGACCATGGCCATCATGAGCGGTACGCAGCCCGTGACCGTCGGCCCACCCAGCAGCGAGGGCGGCCGGCCCGTGTACATCCGCGGTGTGCCGGTCGGCCGCGCTCACGGGTTGTGGGACTTGGTCGTCTTCCTCCATCGAGCGGACCTGCGTGAGGGCCTGGCGGACGAGGACCAGATCGCAGCCTCCCCGCTCATCAAGTGGCTCGGCGGGGGCGCCGACCAGTGGGAGCCATGAGGTCGGGTTCACAGTGATTGGGTGAGCCGGCCCCAGCACGAGTCCAGCGCGTCCGCCGGTGTGGGGATCTCGCGTAGAAGATCACGGGAGCGGGGCCACTAGGCACCGTCCAGAAGCCTGGAGCGGAGCCGGTCGGGGCCAGAGACAGCCGGGCCGGCACCGACAGCAGGCGCTCTTGATGAACGTGAGTTCGATGGTCGCGGTCATGACGCGGACCTGTGTCCGAGCCTCTTCGCGGACAACCTCGGGGAACATCGGTACAGCGGTTGGCGCCGAGAACGATCATGGCCCCGGCGTGAGCGGGCTGACCCGGTTCTCGTAGTCGTGGCGGGCCTTGAGCTGGCGAGGCCGTGACCGCCGTCGAGGGGGAATGACCCGGATACGCCAGCAACCCGGCACGAGATGTTCCTGGAGGGCGGGCAGTTCCAAGGGATCGGATACGAGGACGTCGGTCAGATCGGTTGTTCTCCGACGTCAGTGAAGATCATTTGTCGCCATGAGGGTGCGGTCTGAAACAGCCGTTTCCCCCTCACCCCGAGTTCCTCAGTCATCCGGTACGTCGGGTGCTTTGGCCCGCCTGGGTGAATGGGAGCCACATTTGCTCGGTCTCCGCCACGCCGAAACGGTACGCGGTGGTGCACAGCGAGACGATCGCAGGGACTAGTACTGCAACGGTCTTTGCCGTGACTGCTGGCCAGCTCAGTCGTTGGTGTGGTCATGGGTGGGGACCTTGCTGATATCAGACTGTGGGCGGGTGAACTGGGCGCTCTGCATGACCGGTTCGTGCACCGGTTCAACCGGGAAGAGCCGCGCCAGTCGGCGCTCGCTTACATGCGAGGCCTGGTCGCACCGCTGGAGCGGAAGAACGGTTGGACGCTGGCGGAGGAGGCAGGGCACGCAGGCCCGGACCGTCTCCACCGGTTGCTGAACCGGATCGAGTGGGACGCCGACGAAGTACTGGACGACGTCCGCGACTACGTGGTGGAACACCTCGGCGACCGGGACGCCGTGCTGATCGTCGACGACACCGGCTTCCTGAAGAAGGGCCTGCGCTCGGCCGGGGTGCAAAGGCAGTACTCCGGAACCGCCGGCCGCACCGAGAACTGTCAGATCGGTGTGTTCCTCGCCTACGCCACCGGCCGCGGCCGCACGCTGATTGACCGGCGGTTGTATCTGCCCACCTCGTGGACGGACGACCGGGAACGCTGCCGCCGGGCCGGCATCGGCGACGAGGTCGGCTTCGCCACGAAGGTGGCCATGGCCAAGGCGATGGTCCGCAAGGCCGTCGCGGACCGGATCCCGTTCAGCTGGGTGACGGCGGACGCTGCCTACGGCTACAGCAAGGGCTGGCGGTTCGAGCTCGAGCAGGCCGACATCTTCCACGTCATGGCCACAACGAGGCACGACACCGTCGTCACCCGCTGGTCCATCGACCACCCCGTCCACGACCTGTTTCCCGGCCTGCCGCGGCAGAAGTGGAAACGCCGCTCCTGCGGCGAAGAGGCACACGGCCGGCGGATCTTCGACTGGGCCCGCGTCGAGGTCAGGCCCTGGCACCGTGAAGACCGCCGGCACTGGGTCCTCGCCCGCCGCAGCGTCAGCAGGCTCGAGGAGATCTCCTACTACATCGCCTACTGCCCCACCGACACCACACTGGACGAACTCATACGCATCGCGGGCAGCCGCTGGGCCGTCGAGGAATGCTTCCAGACCGCGAAACAGGAGTGCGGCCTGGACGACTACCAGGTCCGCCGCTATCCCGGCTGGCACCGCCACATGACCCTCGCCATGGCAGCCCACGCCTGCCTCACCGTCCTGCGATCCCGCCAGCTGGATGCAGAGAAAGCAGAAACGGATCCTCCCAGCTTATCCACCTCAGCCTCGCCGAGATCCGACGACTGATCACCCGCCTCACCGACCGCCGACCGGTGCCGGTCGACCACATCCTGCACTGGTCGACATGGCGCCGCAGACGCCAACACCAGGCACGCATCAGTCACTACAGACGACGCGGCCACAGCCCCTGAGAACTGCCCAGCACTCAGGACAAGCACCGTTGCAGTACTAGATGCCGGGACCCGCGATCTACGCAGGCGTGTGCTGGCCAGAGGGGTGCCTTACGAGCGGCTTCGGCAGGAACAGCACTCGACCGTGAAGGAGTTCGTGGTCGGGCGTATCCCCGGTATTGGCCTCCACCTTGGCCTGTCGCGTGGCTTGTACGCGGCCTGCGCCCATCTGCACCAGATGCAGACGGAGATCCCAGCGGAGGAGCCCCTGTTCCCTGCGGCTCCGTTCCTCGTGCGGCGCGGCGCGGACGAGGAACGTGAGGAGATGAGCCGCAAAGCGCGGCGCACCTTCTACGAGCGCGAGGACGAGCGACTGGTGACGGTCAGGCGGGAGATGGCCAACGCGTACAGGACCCAAGAGGTGCCAGCCGGACTCCTGCGCGGTGCTCCCCTCGTGGTGGAAGGGCCCGAAGCCAGAGGCGGGGTGCTGGAGGCGAGGACGGCCGAGACATACATGGCCGTCGAACCCACCGATCCGATCATGCCCGGTCACCGCTGACTCTCCTCCCGAACTCGGTCAGCAGAGGCAGCGTTTGTGCGGGAGGTAACTCCTCGGTGAGGTCTAAGCGGCCGCCCGCTTCCCGAGGAGCGCTGGTAGGGAGTAGGGATCTCGACGGCAACGTGGGCCCAGGCTAGGGGAACGCCCTGTACTTCTTCTCCTCGTCCGGCAGCGATTTGCAGACACTGATTAGGGAGCCCCGGCGCCCAGGGGGCCGCAGCCTGTATGGGCGAGCGCGCTGTGAGATGTCGGTGATACGGCGAAGCCCCGTCGGGGATCCATACCCGACGGGGCTTCTGCAGGGGGCGCACAAGGGAGTGGGGCGTCCCCGATGGGCACAACTGTCGACTTTACCTCTCTCGAGCGTTCGGAGCCCTTGATACGACGAAGCCGTTCGGGAAGCACCCCATCGGGGCTTCTGCGCGAATCGTGCTACGACGTGTCGCGGTCGGCATGGGTACCGTTGTATTCAGGCAGCCCGCTCTCGAGCACGCGGAGCAGGGACGCGGTGACGACACGTGTCGTACGGCCGATGCGCAGCACGCGGCAGGGGAACTCTCCGCGACGAATAAGGTCGTAGCCCTTCGCTCGTGAGAATCCCAGTGCCCTTGATGCATCTTCCACGCTCCCTGTTCCGTCCCAGGTAGCCCGAATGCGGATAGGGCTGTATCGGGGGCCTGACGGCGCTTTGCTTTCTTGATGCATTTCGAAGTGTTTCTCCTTGCTCAGGCGGTATCGCTATTTTTAGAGTCGGTGGCTGGGGCCCCGTACTGCGGAGTCAGCTGGCAAAAACGGCACAGCGGCAAGGGCCGGTAGCGGTTACACCGATACCAGCTGAGAGAGCGCACCGATCGGTGACGGGGTCGTTGCGTGCTACAGAGAGCTGAAGGGGGACCAGGGATCTTGGCTCTCGGAGTCGATCTGGTGTCATCTTCGCGATTCCTTCCGACATGCGAGCAGGTGTTGGCGGTGGGCCATTAATGATCCGCTGGATTGCCGGTTTGGCTAACCGGCAATCCCGCGCTATGTTGCGCCGCTTTGCAGGTGCTGCGGAATCACAGGGCGGCTCGTGTCAAACGCCCTTCAGGGCTCCTTCCCGGTCAGTAGGATCACCGGCAGAGCGGGGCGGAGGCGCACGGGGGTGGGGAGCAGCGGTATGGCAGCGGGGGGTCGGCGGGGGTCGGTGGAGCGGGTGCGGGAGCGCCGTAGGGCCGCGGTGCGTAAGCGCGTTCACGACAAGGCACTGGTCGAGGTGCGGGGCTGTCTGCGGGACTGGGACGACGGCCGGGACGCGGCACGCGAGGCCAAGGCGGTGGCCGAGACGATCATCGCGCCCGAGTACGAGGGCCGGGTGCTCATCGAGTTGTTGCAGAACGCGCACGACGCGCACCTGGCCGGCGCCGCCGACGGACGTATCGAGATCCGGCTGGACGAGGACGAGGGTGAGCACGGCACCCTCTATGTGGCCAATGGCGGCAAGCCGTTCGGCGGCAAGAACTTCAAGGACCTGTGCAGCATCGCCCTGTCCAGCAAGCGTGCCGACGCCGGGATCGGCCACAAGGGCGTGGGCTTCAAGAGCGTGCTGCACCTGTGCGACGCGCCCGAGATCTACAGCGTGGCCAGGGAGGGATCCCGGGTCCCCGACGGGTTCACCTTCCGGTTCGCCCGGCTCGATGACTACGACGCGCTCGCCCGGGAGGTGGCACCCGAACGCGCCGGGTTTGACGACTACTTGAAGGAGAACCTGCTCACGTTGAAGGTGCCGGTCTTCCTAGAGGAGGTACCGAAGAGCGTCCACAACTTCGTGCGCCGGGGCTTCGTCACCATCGTCCGTCTGCCGCTGAAGTCGGCCGACGCGCGCTCGGCCGCCAGGGTGCAGGTGCGGGAACTCATGGACGACAGCACCCCGTTCGAGCTGTTTCTTGACCGCCTGGAACGTGTCCGGCTGGAGCGGCGGGTCGCAGGGAAAACCCGGGGCAAGACGTATGACCGCCAGGTGGAGGTGCTGCACCAGACCCGCGGCCTGAAGGTGCAGCTGGTCACCTTGCGTCGGCGGATGCGACTGATCGTCGTCTGCGGGAAGGTCGACCCGGACCGCGCCCGGGAGGCGCTCACCGCGTCGATCAAGAAGAGCGGGATGCGACGCGACTGGATGGCCTGGGAGAAGAAGGCCGAGGTTCGCGTCGCCGTACCGGTCGCCGATCCCCTGCGGGAGGGGCGGCTGTACACCTTCCTGCCGATGGGCGAGCAGATCCCGGCGCCCCTGCGCGGCTTCGTTCACGCCCCGTTCTTCGCCGAAATGAACCGGCGCTCATTCAACGAGGCCGTGCCGTGGAATGGCCTGCTGCTCGACACCGTGGCCGAGACGTGTGCCCGCGCGGTGCTCGCCACGGCCGAGGGACGGGCCCCCGTTCCCGCCGGAGCGCTGGTCGACCTGATGTGCTGGCGGTCGCCCACGGCACTGCCCCGGCTCACTTCCGCCTTCCAGCGGCTGGGCCACGGCATCGCCCAGGTCCCGTTCATCCCTGTGATCGCCACGGCGTCCGGCACGCGCACCTCTCTGCACCGGGCAGTGCTGTGGGAAGGCAAGGAGCACGCCACGGCCTTCACCCCGCACGCGGTCGCCGCCAGTGGGGTCACCGATCTCCTCGACCCGCAGCTGCATTCCGTACGGCTGCGATGGCTGGTGTCTCTCGCGAGGAGTGTGGGCACGCGCCTCGAACCGCCGCCGGAGCGCCTCGCCTCCTGGGCGGAGCGGCTTGCCGAGGTCGCCGCCAGTGCCCCCTTCGACCCTGGATGGTGGGCGGACTTCTACTACGACCTCTCGCAGGAGTTCCCCGACGGCTCGGACCTGACCGGCAAACGGATCGTTCTCACATCCGGGTCGGCGTCGCCGGCACCGGCTGGCGGGGAAGGCGTCTTCTTCGACCGCGAGTCCCCGCGGGGCGGCTCCCTTCCGGCCCTGCCCGACGGGCTGTCCGGCCGTCTGCACTTCGTACACGAGGGCATCGCCTGGACCGGCAAGGGCCGCAAGCGCAGAGCGCAGGGCCGCACCTGGCTCAGGACCGCCGGCCTCGTCCATGAGTACGGAGCCGACCGGGTGCTCGAGGTCGTGGCCGCGGCACTGAGGGCGGACGGAGAGGGCGGAGTCGAGGACGGCGTGCGCCTGGCCTGCCTTCGCTACGCCTGCGCGGTCTCCCACGCGCTGGAGACCGAGGGGCGCAGGGCTCCGCAGCTGAAGGATCTCCGCGTACCGACCCGGGGCGGCTGGCAGGAGGCGAGCCGTGCCATGTTCGGGCCGGGATGGCCCGGTGAGCACTCTTCCATCGATGACACTCTGACCCGGTTCCTGGAGCGCGTCCGGGGACTGTCGTCCGTACTCACCCAGACGGAGCAGCGTCTCCTCCCGCGCCCCGAGGAGCTGTGCGGGGACACGCTCCCCGTCGAGGCCATGGGGCGCTTCCTCGAACGGCACGGCGTCGCTCACGGCCTGCGTCCCCGGCACGAGGTCTTCCGCACCGAAGTGCGGGGCCAGGATCTCAACTGGCCCGCTCGTTTCTGGGTTCCGAACCGGCGGGATCTGCTGCCGCAGTGGCGGACGACCGCCGAGCGCTGGCCGAACCGGCGGCGGGTCGGTTACCTCAAGGTGGCCTACCACTCACGCGCCCGTTCCGCGGACGTGCTGCCTGGACAGGACGACTACGCCGCCTTCGGTGAGGAGGACCGCAGGCTCTACGCCGAACTCATTGTGCACGGCCTCGCTTTCTCGTGGCCGGACTCCGCGCTGGAGATGCATTTCGTACGCCACACCGACTCCGCGGGTACCCCCTGGCCCACTCCGTTGGCCGCCTTCCTCGCTCACGCGCCGTGGATCCCGCAGACCACCGTCCCGGGCGCCCCCGCTGAGGGGATCGTGTTCGCCACGGCGGGCCGGACCTGGTGGTGGCAGGGCGCTCAGTCCCCGCCGCCGTTCCTCGGCGTGGTGCCCGCAACCTTGCGCAGCAGGCGGTCCGCCAAGCTCGTGGCACGCCTCGGCCTGATCGGCATCCGCGCCTGGGACGACCCCGGCACCGCGCTCGACCGGCTCGGCCATCTGCCCAACCTGGTGTAGGCCGGCCCGCACCTGCGTGAAGGCAGGCACGCGCACGAGATCGGGCAGGAGTATGAGAAGGCATGGGCCCAGCTGCTGCCCGCGGACGGCGGCACACGTACCGCCGACGGCGGGCCCGCCACGCCACAGCACCGGCTGCTGGTCCACCGGGCCGGTGCCCTCGAACCGCTGGACCTGACGGAGACGGACGAGACGGTCTTCGTCCCGGACCCGGACGGCGCCCAGAACCGGGCCCTCCTGGACCGCGTCCCGGTACCTGTGATCCCGATCAGGGACAGGGCGCTGGGCGCCCGGGTCCACGCCTTCCTCGACCATGGGGCGACGTTCGACGTCCAACGGTGCAGCGACGCCGCACACGACATCCAGGTCGACGGGCTGCCCGTCCGTGAGGCGATGCGCCTGCCTTGACCCAGTACGCGGGCCCCTGGCTGCTCACTCTGGTCGCGGCCCTGGTGGAGTTCGACGAGGAGCGTGCGTCCCGGACGGAGCCTGTGACCGTGGCCGAGTCGACCGGGCTGCTGCGCCGCTGTGAGGTGACCGTGGCCGACGAGGCCGTCGTCTGGATCGCCGGACACCGTCTCACCGAGAACGGCACGGACCGCGCCCTGCTTCACCCGCACCCCGACCGGCCCTGTGTCGTCGTGGGGCACAGCGGGCCGCGCACCGGCTGGCGGGTGCTCCGTACCGCCGCCCCCGCCCTGGCCGCTCTCATCCGTGCGCCCTACCTCGCGGACATCCTGTGGGAGGCACTGACCCGGCTGGAGGAGCGGGGCCTGAAGACGGACGACGTGTCCGAGGAGAATCTCGCGGACGTCCTGGAGCTACGGCAGCACCAGCTGCGCGCCGTCCTCGCCGAGCGGGCCTCGCAGCGCTCCGGCAGCGCCCGGCTCGTGCCGCTCCTCGCCTGCCTCGACCTCGACCTCGCGGAGGAACTCCAACAGCGCGTCGAGGAATTCCCCGACCGTGCAGCCCTCCTGGCATGGCTCACCGCCCGTACCGCCGCACCCGACGCGGAACGCCTCATGCGGCTCCTCGACGACGATCCGGAACGGCAGCTGAGGGCCCTGTCCGTAACCCTGGCCGCGGCCAACCGCGCCTGGCGCGCACTGAGTCTGCCGCAGATCGACAACACCGACCGGCACGAACGGCAGTCCGCGACCTGGCTCCAGCGAAACCGTCCCGCACTCGCCGAGCGGATCAGGGACGCCCACGCCGACGTCCACTGCTCCGGCCGGTCCCTGGCCGCCTACGTGCGCCTGCGGGGCCTGCCCACACTCGCGCCGGACCCGACCTGGCACACGACACTCTGGGACCTCACCGACCAGCTCCTCCAAGCTCACGCGGACGCCTGGCTGACCCGATCGCTCCCCGCGCAACCGCCGACGTCCCGCGCGCTGCCGCCGCTCACCGAGGTCCGCGAAGCATCCACCACCGCCGTCCACCAGCACCTGCCGCGTCTACGGCAGCTGATCCAGGAATGGCAGCGTCTGCACCCGACGAGCAACACCGTGGTGCCGCCGCCCCCGCAGGAGGTGCTACGAGCGCTGGACGACGAAGGGCTGCTGGACTTCGAGGTCCTATCCACGGAGGCGTTGATCACCTGGCTCAGCCACCACGGCCACTGGCCGACGGACATGCCCCTGTCGGACCGGCGCGCCCAACTCGGGCTGTCCCCGACGCGCTCGTCGGCGCCTGCCGGGAACAGCGGCATGGCCGCGGGCTCAGGCCAGTCGGGAGCACCCGTGCCCGGCCCCCAAGTGGCCCTGAACGGCAGGCTCGTCCCGGCGGGCCCCGACGACCTGGCCGCACTGGTCCGTGAGGTGGCCGCGGACCTGACACCGGAACAACGCACCACTTCGGCCACGGCCGTGACCACGCTCGCTCCCCGCGTTCCCCGGCCGCGCACCCCGTCACAGCCCGGAACGGGATCGCAGGGCGGTTCCTACCAGGCCGCGGGCAACGACCAAGACCGCACCGTGCCGGTGGGCGTAGCGGGGGAGGCGGTGGTGGCCGCCTGGCTGCACAAGCAGTTCGGCGTCGAACCACAGGACTCATGGAAGTCCAGCCTGCGCGTGCACGGACTCGCCGGAGCACAGCCGGGGGACGACAGGCTCGGCTACGACTTCCTCATCCACGACGGCGACGCGGCCTACCTCTACGAGGTCAAGGCGTCCACGGGCGACAGCGGAGAGATCATCCTGGGCGAGTCGGAGGTACGACGCGCTTCCCGGCTGGCCCCGGGCGAGACGTACTTCATCGTGTACGTCTCCCATGTCTTCGACCGCGACCGCCGCGCCATCACCGTCCTGCCCAACCCATTCGGCGCTCCGGACCTCGCAGGCTACGAACTGGTTAGCACCCAGCTGAGGCTCCGCTGCAACATTGGCTGAATCAATAAGTTCGGGCCCGGCTGGCTGTGAGACGTCGGCCTTGTTGACGAGCTTGGCAAGCATGGGTTGGACACTGAGTGGGCACGGCCGAGCCGAGCCGGTGGCTCTGCACGGTCACGCGGCGCTGCGCGTGGAGGCGGAAGCGGAGCCCGTGCAGGGGGCCAACCGCCTGGCGGTCGTAAAGCCGCCGAAGGTGGAGTATGTGCAGAGCTGGACGCCGGTGATGACGAGCAAGCTGGAGGGGCCGAAGTGAGCGAGATCAGGCGCGACGAGTGGGTTGGGATGACCAAGTCCGCCAGGAGGTACGAGCCGTTTTGGGAGAGCGTCCGGGTGGCGGAGGCGCAGGGTCGTCCGGTGATGCACGTTGTTAAGGTTGGCAAGTTCATCATGCAGGCGTCCACGGACATCGAGCTCGCCAAGCTGTTCGCGGAGCACCAGATCTTCGACCAGGACGAGGTCGGCGAGTTCGACTGGGTGCCGGACGAGTTCGAGGTGCTGCATCTTCGGTTCAAGAACACGCGGACCGGGGAGTGGGAGTCCACCATCCAGTCCATCTCGACGGTGCCGGCGCTGCCGGACGTGCCGAAGTGAGTGAGCCGCAGGGTCCCGGCCCTTCGTGGTCTGCTTGCTGGCCGTCAGGCGACTCTCTCATCGGAGGAAAGCCCGCCGTCGATGACGCCGAGGATGCGGTCATAGGTATCCAAACCCCGCTGCTCGCACTGCACTCGGTCGGCAAGGGCCAGCCGCATGCGAGCCTATTCGCGGCTGGCTATCGCGGCCGCCGCGTGGGTGGGATCGGTGCAAGAAGCCATCCCACACCTCAAAACGGTGTAGCGCAGGCACGCGCGTCGGGGGCGCATTCCGCCCGAGCCACCGTCTGATCTCACTGCTGTACAGTCCGCCGACGTGTCACTGTGCGCGAGGCAGTTGGGGGCCTCTAGTGATCGGATTGCAGATCCCGAAGATCTACTGGGACGACGAGAACGCCGTGAGTCTGCTGGTCGAGTACTTCACCCGACGACGGTCAAGCGGTGACCTGTTCTATTCCGGCGCGCACTTCGAGCGCCTGGGCGGGGGCGGCGACGCCGAGCATGTCGCAGACCGCTTCGACAGCAACGACCTATTAGTGGCCCTAACAAAGCCTTTGGACGTGTCGGTGGGTGATCAGGCAGACGGCAAGGCCGAGGAAGGCCTCGTGGATGTCGTCGCGTCGTTCCCAGCGGATGCGCAGGCGGCGGAAGCCGTGCAGCCAGGAGATGGTCCGCTCGACGACCCACCGGAAGGTCCCAAGGCCGGTGCCGTGAGGCTGGCCTCGTTCGGCGATCACTGGCCGGATGCCCCGCTTGCGAAGGAGCCGGCGGTACTTGTCGTGGTCGTAGCCGCGGCCGGCGAAGAGCATGTCCGGGCGGCGTCGGGGCCGGCCGACGACTCCCGCGACCGCTGGGATCTTGTCAAGCAGGGGAAGGAGCTGGGTGACGTCGTTGCGGTTGCCGCCGGTCAGCGACACCGCGAGCGGGATGCCCTGGCCGTCGGTGAGGATGTGGTGCTTGCTGCCCGGCCGTGCGCGGTCGACCGGGCTGGGTCCGCTTTTGGGCCTCGCCGAGCCGCTCTGACATGCGAGGAGTCGATCACCGCCCGCGACCAGTCCAGCTGGTTCTTCGACCGCAGCTTGTTCAGCAGCAGCTGGTGCAGCTGGTCCCAGACGCCGGCCTCGTTCCAGGCCGCCAGACGCCGCCAGCACGTCATGCCCGAGCCGAAGCCCAGCTCCTGGGGCAAGTACTCCCACTGAATGCCGCTGTGCAGGACGAACAGGATGCCGCACAGGGCCTGCCGGTCAGGCACCCGCGGCCGTCCCTCAACCTGCTTCGGCGGCGGCTCGGGCAGCAACGGCTCGATCAGCGACCACAGTTCGTCCGACACGATCCACGGCCGCGACTGACGCTTCCCCATGCCCGCATCAACGAACGATCAAGCCGACAGTCACATGATCACGCGCTTTTGTTAGAGCCAGTAAGGCCCGTCTTCAAAGGTGCCTCCGCTCGCGGGCCCGCTTGCACGCCACCGCCGGGCTGCTGCGCGACCTCGCGGTCACCGGCGCTGACAGCCAAAGGGGCGCGAGCACCTGCGGAAACTGGTCGTGGCGACCGTGGACGCCAAACTGGCTGCGCGCATCACCGGCTCCTAGACGTCCCCGCCGCATGGACGACCCCCGCCGACGATCTCGACAACGCCAGCGGACTGGAGCCTGTCGAAAACGTCCACCCCAGTCAGCATGCACGCCCGTCGGCCGGACCAAGATGTCGCCCAGAGCGGCCCGGCACGCTCGGACAATGTGCTGCTGCTCGGTCAGGGGACGGGCTACCGGACTCGGAGGTCTCGTCCAAGCCGTCCGTCCTGTTCTACTACACGTGAATCAGCCATCATCCTGGGCTCTTGAGATGCCTCGTTGCACAGGAAAGGCGCAGTTAGGAGGAGGTTTGGCGGGCGCCGTCCCGGGGGGATTTTCCTGCCATGCTCCTGACGGCGCTTGTAGCTTGCAAGGAGGCTCTGCCTAGGGTGACGTGTCGCGCGGGTTTGTATAGATCAAAATTTCTCGCGTGAAGCTCAGCTGCGCACGGCACGGGGGGAGTAGCGCACCAATTTTTCGGCCCCTCCCATGCCTGCCATCGCATACGGGGAAGGGGATTCCGCTTTGCGCCGCACCAGAATAACGGCAGTACTTTCTGCTGCTCTACTCGCGTCCGCCTTGGCTGTCATAGCCGCCCCGACGGCACAGGCCGACGACTTCGACAACCTATACAGCGAGCAGGTGTGCAACGAGAACTGGGGAGGTTCGAGCTTCAAGTTCCACATCTGGTACAACTCCGGGCAGAATGGTTCTTTTCGTAATATCGGGTCTTCCGTCTACGACTTCAACGCCCTGAGGCCGGGGGACGGGCATGCGTACCCGCTGAAGTTCTGCAATTTCGGAGCCAGCTCTCCATGGCCGGGGTCGGGTCAGAACATCAAGAACAATGCCGCCAGTGGTGAGAATGACCACTACAAGTACACCGCTCGGGTCTTCTTCTACTCCGGTTATAAGGGTGCCCAGGATGTGATGGCTCCCTACCAGCACATCGACCAGTTCCGGAATGTGTACAACAACAACGCTTCCTTCCAGTGGACCAGCTGATGGCGGCGGAGCAGGAAAGGACAAATAAGGTGAGACTGGCGGGCAAGACCGTAGTGCCGTTGGCATTCCTTGCACTGGTTGCCGGAGCCGTCTACTACACGACGAGCAGCGGCGACACCAAGGACACTGCTCCCCAGGCGCAGTCGGTGAGCCAGCCGGGTCCCCTGGCCAAGGTCGCTCACGCCACCATTGGCGACCCCGGCGACCCCGCTACTTGGCGGCTGCCCATCGAGTCCTACATGCCGACCGTGCAGCAGGCCCGCCTAGTGTCCTCGACACGAGACGAACTGATCGACCAGTGCATGGACGACAGCGGATACCCGCAGTGGCAGCCTGCACCGGACCTTCCCTCCCTCGGCGGGACCACTCTGACCGACTGGCGCTACGGCATCCACGACGCAGGCCTTGCTTCAACGCGCGGATACCACCCGGACGCCGGCCAGCAGAAGGCCTACGACGACGCGATGGAGGCCGGCGCCGTCGACGAATCCGGCGCTCCAGACAGTACGGTCCGCTCGTGCACGGTCAAGATCGACGGGCAAGTGCCATCCGCGCAGCCCGCTGACATCGTGCAGCGCGTCAGCGGCGAAGCCTTCACGGAGTCCGAGAAGGCCCCGACAGTCGTCGCCGCGTTCGCCAAATGGTCGGCGTGCATGAAGACCAAGGGCTACGACTACAACAAGCCGATGGACGCCAACGAGGACCCCCGGTTCAACGATCCGGGGCAGGTCACCGCCCTGGAGATCGCCACGGCCAAGGCAGACATCGCCTGCCGCGACCAGTACAACGTCACCCGCACCTGGTTCGACGCCGAATCGAGAATCCAGCGGGACAAGATCGCCCAGCACCTCGACGACTTCAACGCGGCCGCCAAGGCAGCGCGTGACGCCGTAGCCAAGGCGAAGGCGACCTGACCCTTCCCCTCCTCCTCGACCGCCGCAGCTCCGCGCTCACCCGCAGCAGAGCTGCGGCGGTCTGTTGTCCCCTGCCCGAAAACAGAAGGACGGCACTGTTGAGAGCGCACAGACCGGCCCACGCCGGACTCGCAGGCATCGCTGCCTGCGCGGTTCTGACCGGGCTCATACAGACCACCCCCGCTGCCGCACAGACCGCGGCACAGCCGACACCCAAACCGCCCGGCAAGCACACAAGTGACGCGCCGTCACGAGTGGGCGACCCGGCTGCCAAGCTAGGCAGAGGCTGGGACACCAGCCCAGACCGGGCCGTGACCACTGCAGCAGATATCGGCGGGCTGAAGATCCTCGCTGCGGACAGCAAAGACGCCTACGTGTGGCGGACGGTCGCCACACTGGCCGAGCCGGGCCTGCCGGCGGATACATGGATCGGCAACGCGTGTGCCATGGACAGGGACCACGTGGCCGCCGTCTACGCACCGCGCACCTTCACCAACAAGCCGGACCTGATGCAGGGCGGTGCTTTCACCGCCCTCATCGATGTGAAGACCGAACAGGTGACGAAGCTGCCGTTCACAGCCTCGCTCGCCTACTTCGCCCCGTCCTGCAACCCTCAGACGCACACCGCCGTCTTCACCGCGTTCCGCGACAACCACACCCGCCTCGTTACTGTGACCAAGAACGGTGAAACCACGGCGGACGATTCCGTGGCCGGGCAGGTGACATCGGCCGTGCCCGTCGATGACGGCGTGGTCGCCGCACGGGGACAGCACCTGATCCACCTCGACCTCTCCGGCAAGGAACGTCGTCTGGCCGGGGCGGACAGTGTGCCCTACCAGATCCGCCCCACGCGCGACGGGATCGCGTTCCTGGACCACATCGATGACACCGCCCACGCGAGGCTGTGGTCCGAGCGCGGAAAACCATTGACGCTGGCGGCCGGCAAGGTCGGAGACCTCGCCCTCAAGCAGGGGACCGGGGGCCGGGTGTTCCTCACTGGGCACGCGGAAAACGTCAGCCTCGCGGGCAGCGCCGTAACCCGTTTGAACGCAAGCGCGGACGCTCAGGTATCCAGTCACGGACGTCTGGCGGTCGACCCGGTCCTCACCCCGGGCGTGCGCGCGGGCCTGGACCACATAAGCGACGCGGGCAAGAGCTTCACCAAGGCCGAACCAGCCCCCGGAACGCCCAAAACCCAAGACCCTACCGATGAGGGTGCTGCGCCGCTGACCATCACGAGCACCGCTCCGTCTACAGGCGAGAAAATTATCCAGGCCGTGTTGGACACGACCAGCGCCACCGGGAAAGAGTCCTTCTCGCCCGCACTCGACACCACCGGTAAGAGATTACCGGGTACGAGGCAGAGCACACTCACAGATGACGAACGAGCAAACAACCCGGTCGACACCGACCGCTGGTGCTCCATCCCCCGCAACGACGTCAAAGCCCTCGCCCTGCAGCCGACACCGAACCAGGTCGAATGGGCCGTCGACATGGCCATCCGCGGCGAACTACGTGCAACGTGGGTCAAACAGGGAGGCTGGCGATCCCAAGCAGGCTTGGGCACTGTCGACCCGCAAGGACTGTTCCCACCCCCGACGCTGAAGGGCGGCGGACGGATTCCCGCGCAGGTCCTCCTGGGCGTCCTTGCGCAAGAGTCCAATCTGTGGCAGGCCGAATCCGGCTCCATCCCGGGCCAGATGGGCAACCCACTAGCAGCGATAGCCGGGTTCTACGGACACAAGGGTGACACAACTGAGGAATACTGGAAGATCTACTGGCAGAACTCCGACTGCGGATACGGCGTCGGCCAGGTCACCGACGGCATGCGCCTTGCAGGGCACGAGAAACCCGGCGAAACGTCCCTGCCCCCAGCAAAGCAGAAGGCAGTAGCTCTGGACTACGCGGTCAACATCGCCGCATCCATGTACATTCTCGCAGACAAGTGGAACGAGGTGCACACGCCAGGGCAGACCATCACTGTCAACAACGACGATCCGTCCAAGCCCGAGAACTGGTTCGCCGCACTGTGGAACTACAACCTCGGCTTCAACCCGAACAATGGTGACGGCAAGCCCTGGGGACTGGGCTGGTACAACAACCCGGCAAACCCCATCTACCCCCCGTCACGGCATCCGTTCATGACCGACCCGCACGACGCGGCAAAGCCCCAGGACTGGCCCTATGAGGAAAAGGTGATGGGCTGGTCCGCCTGGTCCATCGACACCGGCTACTCCTACTCCACCGAAGGACGACAGGACTGGCCCGGCGAGTCGGGCTACTCCACGGTCGGCTTCCGGCCTGCCTGGTGGATCAACTCAGCACAACGCGACCTGATCAAGCCGCCGCTGGACGCGTTCTGCAACCCCTCCAACAACTGCAACGCCGCCAGCCCACCGGACTGCCCCGACGCGGAGTGCTACAAGCAGTACTGGTGGCACGGGTCCAACGTGACATGGAAGCAAAACTGCGCCACTGACTGTGGCAACGAGAACATCAAGTACGCCACGCTCCGTGCGGAACCTGGCCGCGGCTACCGGCTGCAGTACGGCGCCCCAACGTGCGGCGCCGCCCCCGCTGGGGCGCTCATCGTGGAATCCGTGCCCGACAACCTCGACACTTACAGCGACTGCGGGTCCAGCGGCACCGACGCCGGCCACTTCCAGTTCACGTTCTACCCAAACCCGTCAGCGACCGGACCCGGCCTGGGGCCGTACCAGGCCAAGGGAGACCTGCACCAGATCGGCGGCGGGCACGGCGGCCACTTCTGGTACACCCACACCCGCGACACAGCGCATCTCGGCGGGGACAGCGGCCTGATGACCGTCAAAGGCACCTGGACCCTCGACAGGAACGTCGAATGGGCCCGAGTGCTGGTACATCTTCCGGATACAGGAGCCCACACCCGACAGGCTGCGTATGTGATCGGCGGCTCCGACAGTACCTCTTCGCACCGCATCGTGGAGCAGCGCGCGAACCGCTGGGTCAGCCTCGGCGCCTTCCGCTTCACCGGCACTCCCAGCGTCACCCTCACCAACGCCACCGACGACGGCACAGCAGACGAGGACGTCGCCTGGGACGCCGTCGCCTTCCAGCCTCTCCCAGGCAAGCCGAACAAGGCAGTTGTCGCCATGGGCGACTCGTACTCCTCTGGTGAAGGCGCCTCGGACCCAGGCGGAAATGACTACTATCCTGAGTCGGACTATGCAGGGAAGGTCGCTGGCGAGAAGGTGCGGGACGACTGCCACCGCTCCAAGTACGCATGGACCCGGCGAGCCATCCTGCCCGGCGAACAACTGTCGACCGGAGAACTGGACGACGCCTGGAGCGCGCGCATGGACTACCATCTCGTGGCCTGCTCCGGCGCCCGACACTACAACATCCTCAACACGCCGCAGACCGGCGAACTCCCGCAGATCCAACAGGGCTACCTCGACCAGAACACCACTCTCGTCGCCCTCTCCATAGGCGGGAACGACATGGCCTTCGGCGACGTCATCAAGAAGTGCATCACGGCCATCACCGACGTCTGCCAGAACAAATCGATCAGCAATCGGGACCCAGACACAGGCGAGCCAACAGCAGGTGACACGCCGGCACTAAAGGACTGGCTGCCGTCCTGGGCACATGACACGATCCGCCCCCGGCTGAGCAAAACCCTCAACGAACTCCACAAGAAGGCCCCGAACGCGAAGATCGTTCTCATGGGATACCCCAGACTCCTCGAACGCAACGGCCAGTGCGTCTCGGGTATCGGCACTGAGGAAGCGCCCTGGCTGAATGACATGGGCGATCTGGTGGCTGCTGAGATGAAGGGAGCAGTCGGCGACGCAAATTTGCAGTATCAGGCCAACGCGGTCTTCGCAGACCCACGGCCTGCGTTCGCAGGACAGGCCATCTGCGGTGATCCCGAGACTATCCACGGCATCGTCCTGACTGGACAGGCGAATGCGGACAGCACGCCTTCAATGAAGTCATTCCACCCGAAAGTCTCCGGAACCATGAACTATGCGAAGGCGTTCGAGGACGCTCTCCGCTGACCAACGCGCAAGCTCGAGCCACGGTGGGGAGGACCGGAACGGTTCACCCCACCGTGGCCGTAAGTATCCGTACGGATACCGAACCACTCGGCGACCGAGGAAGATCGACGCATGACCTACCTGACACGCGCCGCGAAAACCGTCACAGCCGTGTCGGTCGTCACGCTCGCATCATGGAAGCTCCTCGAAGCCCTGGAAGCGTGGCTCGATCACCTGACTGCAGCAGACGAGGAGCGCAACCCTCTCGCCGGCGTTCCTTACTACTGGGCCGTCGACGCCGCAGTCATCGTCCTCTACCCGTTCGCCCTGTGGGCGGCCCTCAGGCTGCTCACACTCCGCGGTAACCATCTCGCGGTCGTGGTCGGCTCCCTTACCTGGCTCATGCTCATGCTGCAGCACTTGGACATCAACACAACAGGGAATGCCGTCCGATTTGCAATCCACGTCCTGCTGACAGCTGCCGCCTCCCAGGTGCAGGCGATGATGATGCCCACCAGCACACGGGCGAACGGTCCAACGCCATGACACGCAAGACGCCGACGATCGGCTTCCTCCGCGCATTGTCCACACCAGCCCTGCTCGCCTACTTACTCATCGAAAAGGTGCTTTCACGCCTTGTCTCGACCAGCCAGAAGCGGGCGCATCGTCTAGCCTCCGCAGAAGCAGCACGGCAGGCGCGCAAGACATCCGAAGCCCGGCTTCGAACGATGGCCGCTACGTACGCAGAGTGGACACCGCTTGAACTTCGCCTGCTGATCATCGATGACTACTGCACCCCAGGGACGCTCGACTGGGAGCTGTTCGGCCCGCGCTGGCCCGCTTACAAAGTGCGCTGTTTCATGCGACTGACCGGCTACTACACGAGTCCCCTACCGGTCCCGGACACCATCGAAGCAATACTCACCGCAGGTGACCAGCCACTGTCGCCTATACCCTTCAGCCATGCGCGGAATCGCAAGGAGACCGACCTGACCCCCGGCCCGCCGGGGAACATGAGCCACGCTGGGCATGTCCTCGACTGGGACAGGCCAGGCTTCACTCTGAAGGCTCCAGAAGATTATCCAGCTGCATACCGGCGGATCTGCGACCCGCCCGTCACCACAGTCACCGCCATCCGTGTCCAACACGGCGTGATCTACCGCCTGACCCTGCCTGTATTCGACTACTACCGGATACCGCGTTGACACACACGATGAACTGCTACGCGCGCCGCGACGATGCTGAGTCGCTGCCACCGGTGCGCGAGGGCGACCCGTAGGCGCACCACTTAGTGGCCCTAACAAAGCCTTTGGACGTGTCGGTGGGTGATCAGGCAGACGGCAAGGCCGAGGAAGGCCTCGTGGATGTCGTCGCGTCGTTCCCAGCGGATGCGCAGGCGGCGGAAGCCGTGCAGCCAGGAGATGGTCCGCTCGACGACCCACCGGAAGGTCCCAAGGCCGGTGCCGTGAGGCTGGCCTCGTTCGGCGATCACTGGCCGGATGCCCCGCTTGCGAAGGAGCCGGCGGTACTTGTCGTGGTCGTAGCCGCGGCCGGCGAAGAGCATGTCCGGGCGGCGTCGGGGCCGGCCGACGACTCCCGCGACCGCTGGGATCTTGTCAAGCAGGGGAAGGAGCTGGGTGACGTCGTTGCGGTTGCCGCCGGTCAGCGACACCGCGAGCGGGATGCCCTGGCCGTCGGTGAGGATGTGGTGCTTGCTGCCCGGCCGTGCGCGGTCGACCGGGCTGGGTCCGCTTTTGGGCCTCGCCGAGCCGCTCTGACATGCGAGGAGTCGATCACCGCCCGCGACCAGTCCAGCTGGTTCTTCGACCGCAGCTTGTTCAGCAGCAGCTGGTGCAGCTGGTCCCAGACGCCGGCCTCGTTCCAGGCCGCCAGACGCCGCCAGCACGTCATGCCCGAGCCGAAGCCCAGCTCCTGGGGCAAGTACTCCCACTGAATGCCGCTGTGCAGGACGAACAGGATGCCGCACAGGGCCTGCCGGTCAGGCACCCGCGGCCGTCCCTCAACCTGCTTTGGCGGCGGCTCGGGCAGCAACGGCTCGATCAGCGACCACAGTTCGTCCGACACGATCCACGGCCGCGACTGACGCTTCCCCATGCCCGCATCAACGAACGATCAAGCCGACAGTCACATGATCACGCGCTTTTATTAGAGCTAGTTAAGCGCAGACACATTGAGCCCTACCGGGCAGATGTCCCGGAAGAGACCAGCGGACGCGATGACCTGCGGTGTTACGGGGTCGTAGCTCGCTGACCTGCACGTATGGCCTTTCGGATGTTTCACGCTCGTACCCGTTGATGCAGTCGGAAGTCCCAGAAAAGTCCCAGGGAGCTCCCACTTCTTTCGGCTCTATTCAGGGCGAGCCGGCGCGGTGTGGGCTGATGTTGGTGCATCGAGATCCGCGAGCTCCTCGCCACTGGGCGCGCGAAGATCACCGCCCTGCAGGCCAGGCTGCCCGCCTTCGGAAGCAACCGGCGGGTGCCGGGGCTGCGCCGCGAGGAAGTTGCGCTGCTGGCCGGTGTCAGCGTCGATTACGACGTGCGCCTGGAGCGCGGCCACCTCGCCGGCGCCGAACGCGCCCGCCTCTACGACCTGGCCGCCCCCCAGCTCACCCGACCCGTTACCCGTGCTGCTGCTGTCGTCCAGCCTGCCGAGTCCGGCGCCGGCCCCATCGTCCTCCTCACCCCGCGTGTCACCGATGTGTCGGGGGAGAGCGATGAGCAGTACGAAGGGTGCCTGTCCTTCTTCGACGTGCGAGGGCAGGTGCCTCGCCCTCTGAGAATCACCGTGGAGACCACATCCCTCAACGGTGCCACGGTAACCACCGTCTACCAGCGCGGCCTGGCCCGCCTCGTCCAGCACGAGATTGACCACCTCGACGGCCTGCTCTACACGGACCGCATGCGGTCAGGGGTCCTGCCTATCCACGACCGACCGGTCATGGGCGTACGACTCCTGACCCAGAGAGCGACCAGTGACTATGGAAGACGTGAACGCCGAGGACCCAGCCACCTGGGACGAACTGTTTGTCCGCGACTTGGATGCATGGCCGCTGCGGTCCGTACGGCGACAACAACGGCCCGCCGAAAAATCCGCCAGCCCCACCGTGATGGGGATTTTTGGAAAATTTCAAATAGCCCGATCGTCGTCAACTTGACGGAAGCCCCAATTTGTCGAAGAACGCTCGGTTCCGCTCGGTGGCCGCGTTGACGAGACGGTCGAAGCTCACCACTTCGATGTATGCCTTGTACGGCTCGTTGAAACCGAAGTAACCCATTCCGTCGTGGGTGGGACGCAGGCTCGCATATTTGCACCTATCCACCATCGTCGGCGTGAGATCGGCGACGATGTAACAGAAAGCGGGCGCCTCATGCGTCTCGGGGATCTGCCGCCCCGATGCGGTCTTCACGCCACCGGCGCGCACACGCTTCACATACTCCAGGCACTGCTGGATCGGATCCTTGTCCTCCGACGCGTCGTTACGCATCGGCCGTTTGATCTCGATCACGACGATGGACGGCAGCGGGAGCGTCTCGCCCTCCGCGGCCAGCACCGGGGAGCCGACGAGCCGAGTCGCGAGCACATCGGGCTCCCTCGTCGAATCGGATCCTGTTATCGGCATGCTCTTGAGCGTCTTGTCGGAGGCGAGGTAGTCGTGGAACGCAAGCCGCTCGTCGATGATCCACAGGTTCGAGGCGTCGGTGCCGATCTCGTTCGAGTCAGTCCGCATCGGGATGAGCAGCGAGTGGATCGCGTCCTCCTTGCTGTACCTGCCCTGGTCGTCGGACCTGATCAGTCTGGTGAGCACATCGAGGATCGCTCGCCGGCGCGAGACGTACGCGGCCAGGTCGGACTGGTTGATATCGGTCACCGTGTCCAGATACCGGGTGAGCCGTTCGGCATAGTCCTCCGGCTGAGCGGAGCCGTCTTCGGCGAAGACGGCCTGGCCCTCGGCGATCGCGGCGGCTTCGAGCTTCTGCAGGTTGCTGTGCAGCAACAACTCAAGGTCGTGGTCCTTGATGGACGGATCCACAGTCACGCCGAGCGGCTCGAGCCGCGACAGAACGGGCCGGTACCTCGGCGCACGATTGCTCACGAATGCGTGGACCCGAGCCTTGCCCTCCTCGCGCGCTGCGCTGAGCGGGCCGGCGAGGATCCTCTCGACTTCCTTAAGTACGCCCTCACGGATGTCGTCCAGCGACACGTCTTCGATCAGCGTCGCGCCCGGCACGCGCTCGGCGATGTCGAAGGCCGTACGGTCGGCGCGGACGTGGTTGTCCAGGAAGCTGGAAGACAGGTAGCAGACATACGTGAACGGGGAGGACGCTTCGTCCTTGAGCCGTCCGTAGAGCCCTGGCACCTTGCTCGTGAGGTTTTCCTCCATGACCACGCGGCTCGCGGCGCACCAGTACAGCCGTGGCGCGGGACTGCGCGTCGAGGACTTGAGGCAGAGGTTGACCATGTCGAACTTCTCACCCTTGACGTCGATCGAGGTCGTCGGCATCGCGGAGAACACAAAGTCGTCCATGAGATTGTTGAGCGAGATGGTCTCGTCGTCGTCGGTCACCGTAATGTCAGGCGCGCCGCCTGGGCGGAGGAAGTACCAGATGCAGTGCTCAAACATCTCGCGAGCGATGGCGTCGACGGACTTCGCCGCGCTCTGCTGGAAGGGCTTCTTGAACCCGTCGAGGCTCACGATCGTGCCGACATTGCCTAGGCCGTCCGCTTCCCCGTCCGGCTCGACCTCCCCCTCGACCGAGAATCGGAACTGGCGTCCGTGGAGGCATCCGGCTTCGTCCTCATAGGCGCTGCGGACCGAGACTCTGTCGAATGCCTTGAGCCAGAGCAGGCGTCCCACGCCACGGCAGCCGATGGCGGCCTTGTGGTCGCTGTCCAGCGTCTCGAACGAGGTCATGTTCTCCGGGGTGAAGCCCACCCCGTTGTCCTCGACACTAAAGCCGACGATGGGCTTCAGCGCCACGCGCCCAGGGCCGGCGGGACCGAGGTCGAGTTCCTCCTGCGGGCTGCGCTGGATCCTGACGCTCAGACGGCCACGATCGACGTCGTCGCCGAATCGGGCGTCGATCGCCTGAATGCCGTTGACGACGGCCTCAAGGAGCGGCAGGAGGGCATGGCTCTTCGGCAGGCTCGTGTTCCGGACCCGGCCGGCCAGTGACGTGGTCAGCGCCATGAATTTCCTCCTCGCTCCGACGCCGCCAACCCTATCGGTGGGCGCGGTGGGGAGCGTGCTCGGCGACGGAGATGCTCACGCCTCGTGAATCGGCCAGTGCCTGGGCGGTGGCACGGCGAGGGGCACGGTGCGCTGCTCGGGCTGGGCGGCGCCTTCCTCGATGATGGTGCGGCAGGACGGCCGCCGAGCTCGATCGCGATCGACCGCGGCCAGCCCGCCAGCCCGGTGCTGGAACGGCGGTAGCGCGCGGACAGTCCCTGTACCTGCTCGACGAAGGTCGTGGAGGAACAGCTCCTGCGGTCGCAGAAGTACCGGCGCACCCGCAGCCGGATGATGACCCGGCGCGAGCCCAACGGTCGTTCGTCCAAGGTGCGTTGATACATGCTGTGCACACGGCGGCCCTGCTCGCGGCAGTTCGGGCGCCGCCTCCACCACCAGAATGCCGGAGGAGTCGTTCACCCCCTCCACCCGCACATCGACCCCGGGAAACAGCACATCTTCAACCGTCTTGCTCGCCGCGGCGGGAAGTACGCTGCCGAAACGATCCCGCGTTCCGTCGCTGACCCGGGCATTCACGGAACTGCAGACAGAGCCAGATTCAGATATCGCCATCAACCTGGGCGGGGTACGTCGGAACCTACCTGGGCGCGGTGAGCGCGAAGCCGGATGGCCTCCAACTCATCCGGCTAGCGCGTGTGACCTGACCAGTCAGCGGTGGCATGGGTTGGCCGATCAGACGATGTATTCCTCCATCAGTTCGGCGAGGTGGACGATGGCTGGCCAGGTGGTGGCGATGGTGGTGTGGGCGTGGAGGCGTCGTTGGGCGTGGACGTACATGGCCCAGTCGGCTGGGTTGTCGCCGTCCTGGAGGAAGGCGGGCACGATCTCCAGGGAGGTGGGGTTGGAGCAGGTCCAGGTCCGGTTGGCGGTCTGGGCCGGGTCGAGCTTGGTGAGCGTGACGTGTGGTCTCGCGAACTGGTCGGTACAGCTCCTCTCCGATTTGTGGCGCGAAGGCAGGGGTCCCGGCGGACGGCGCATCCCTGGGTGCGTCTGATCAGTCGGCCTTCGACGCCGCTTCCGGCACGCCAGTAAGTGGAAAGTGCGGGACATCGACACGGAGTGGTGGGCGGCCTCGTCAAAACGCCACATGTCTTGGGATTCGCTTACGGCAGACGCCGATAATGCCTGAAAGGCTTGGATGTCCGGCGCCGATCATGTCAAGGTACGACAACCCCGAAATTATGCGAGGCCCCTCGGGTGTTTTCATTTCAACACTGGAGGTCGATTTTTGCCGGACCACTCGCCTCTTCCTCCCCGCTACACCATGGCCGTTGATGAGGCTGCCCATCCAGAGACACTGACGATGACTGTGTTCGTGATGGCACAGAGAGAAGAAACCACGGTGTTGGGTAACGTGGTAGGTCTATACGTCAAGCTAGAGATTGACAGGGGCGATAGCGGTAGACCCACCACGTATTTCCTCTCACGCTTGAAGGGAGAGCTCAGGTGGGTGATTGACGCCAAGTTCGGCCCCGACGGATATCCGCACTATGTTCACGGATTCGGGGAGCGGCTCTCCAGTGCCCGGATGGTCATCAAGCCAGTGTCTGCGATTCTCGATGCCCTCGCTCTCGCCCGTGGCTTGGCCGAGGAGATTGGCGAGGAGATCCCGCTGGTTCTCGGCCCACGCCGGTCGGTGACCGGTCCCGCCTAACTTGACGGCCCCGGTGGTACCGCCTCAAGGGTGGTACCACCGGGGCCGTTGGCTTGATCAGCGCTCGGTGGTGAGGTGCGCCAAGATTTCTTCTGCGCACTGCTCGGCGTTGCGGACGATCTGGCCGCCCCAGTAGGACAGGACGGTCCAGCCATCGGCCCGCATGGCGTCCCGCTTGGTCTTGTCCGATGCTTGTCGTTCCTGGGTGTGGTGGTGCTTCCAGCCGTCGCAGAAGACGGCGACCTTCTGGTCGGGCCAGGCGAAGTCGGCCACGGTGACGGGGCGGGGCGTTCCGTCGGTGGAGCCACGGTCTCCCCAGTTGTACTGGGCGTGGCCACGAGGTGCTCCGAGGGCCATCAGGGCGATGGCCAGGCGCCGCTCGATCGCGGAGCGCGGGCGGCCGTGGAAGGCGTCCGTGTAGCTGGGCACCCGGCGTCCGTCCACCGTCGGCGCATCGGCGAAGCGACGCAGGAAGTCTGCGGCGACGTGACGGTCGAGCAGGTCTTCTTCCAGCTGGTTGCCGTACGAGCGTAGGCAGGCGTAGCAGGAGCGCTCGCAGGAACAGCCCTCAAGCACAGGGACGAGGGCGGCGGCCACTTCACCGAAGCGTGCGGCGAGCTGGCGCAGGTAGCCGGCGCCGCCAGGCACCTCTTCGTACAGCACAGCGAGTCGGAAGGTGGCCTCGTCGCTTTCCGGGTCGGGTCGGGGCCAGTCGAAGCCAGCGACTTCGTCGTCGCCGGCCTGGAGCATGACGCGGCAGCCGAGGTCCAGGGCAGCGCGGATGCTTGCGAGGAACTCCTCAAGCCGATCCGGACGGATGTCGAGTGCCTCCAGGTCGGGGAGGACCTGCAGGCAGTCGACGCGGCGGTCGACTTGCAGAATGCTGTATTCGAGCCGCTGGTTGCTGCAGATCTTGTCGTGGAACTGCTGGCGGTCTCGCTGAGCGCGGGTCGGGGTGGGGCCGGGGATCGCGTCGAACCACAAGCCGCACCCGGTGCAGATGACGAAGCGCTCGCTGGTGCTCTGATTCCTGGTGACACGCCCGCGGTTGAGGACGGTCAGGTCCGCGCCACGCTCCCACTGGAGGACCAGGCCATTGCGTTCGAAGAGGTAGGTCTCAGCGGTGTTGGGGGCGCCGAGGTGATGGGTGACTTCGAAGGGCGAGCGGGAGCGGTGTTCTTCGTCGGCCGAGATCCGCTGCCGGCGTGAGGCACGCATGGCGCGCATTGGCACGCTGAGTTGGGGGCTCAGGTCGTCACTGTCGCAGGACAGGCAGTGCGCGCTGGTCGGCGCGTTCACGGTGTCGCAGCGGTTGCACAAGTTGATGTGGTCGAGAGCGCCGACGCCGTCGGAGTTGATCAGGTTGGCTCGGCGGAAGTCGACCTGATCCACGAGCCACTTGTCACCGCGGGCGTAGACGAGTTGGCCGGGGGCGTAGTCCTTGAGCGCCTGGACGGAGTCCTGGGACAGCTCGGCCGTCTCGCGTTCCAGCGCCAGGCTCGTGGTGTCGGTGGGGAAGGCGTAGGAGGGAAGAAAGCCGACGGAGCTGAGGTAGGACAGCACGTACGCGCGGATGCGGTCGCCGCTGCGCATGGCCTCAAGGCTGGCGTTGATGCTGGTGAGGGCGCGGGAGGCTTCCTTGTTCCCCGGCTTGCTGGCGGCCTGCATCCACTCTTCCAGCAGGCCCTTCTGGCGGATGCGGTACGGCTCGACGTGCGCGTCGAGGTCGTCGATCCAGGAGTCGACCACCTCGTATGCCCAGTTTTCGGTGAGCCAGCCAAGGTCCCCATCGGCGAGGCCGAGGCGGAAGGCGGCGAGGATCTGGGCCGCGATGCGGTCGCGCCCTTCGGCGAGAGCGGTCTTCACCTCGTCGATGCCGTGGAGGTTTCCGTCCGCGTCCTCAGTGACGAGGCCCCGCATCCACTGGGGGAGGTCCTGCCCGCACAGCTCCAGCGCCATGGCACGGGCGTGGCGCTTGAGCACGCGCTGGTTGTCCAGCAGGAACGCCGGCGGGCGGATGGCACCGCGGATCATCTCCACCGGCCGGGCGTAGTAGTAGCTGTCGTGCGGCATGCCACCGGCGAAGGTGACGACGAGCGCGACCCGCTCCTCCCTCCGCCCGGCTCGGCCGGCACGCTGGGCGTAGTTGCTCGGACGCGGGGGCACGTTGCGCAGGATGACGGCGAGGAGCTGGCCAAGGTCCACGCCCAGCTCCAGCGTCATGGTGCACACCAGCAGGTTGAGGTCGCCCTCCTTGAACCGCTCCTCAATCTGCTCGCGGTCCTCCAGCGGCACCTGCCCGGAGTGCTCCTCGGCCTTGATGACCAGAGGAGCATCGCTGGCGGCCAGCAGCCGCTCGTGGTCATCCGGGTCGCCCCGCCACAGCTCCATGGTGCCCTTGCAGTTGAACGTGGCGCACTTGTTCCGCGGCGAGGGGCCGGGCTGCACCGCCCGGCAGGCACGGCACCGGTAAGTGGTCTGGCTGGCGGGCCTGATCTCCACGGCCTGGGGCGGAACCTGGCGCAGCACGACCCGCTGCCGGCCGCTGCCCACCTGGGTGCCCTTCAGCAGATCGTGCTCGGTCAGCAAGTCAACGGCCTTGCGTACGCCGCGCTCGATCGCATCTGAGCTGGTCACACTCGGGAAAGCGGTCCGCACCAGGCGGCCCGCGGCGCCCTTGTAGCTCATGGCCAAGGGATTGGCCCCCGGTACCCTGACGCTGGTCTCGCCGTAGCCGGTGACGGACTGTCCCACCCCCATGGTGGCGCCGGCCTCGACGAGCTCGGCCTCCGTCTTGGCGTCCAGGCGCTTCTGGAGCAGGTCGTGGCCGAGCCCACCCCGGGTGCGGACGAGATCGAGCATGCGGGCCAGCAGCCAGCGCGCCGCAGCGGCGTCCGCGCCCAGAGCGTCGGTGAGCGGCTTGAGTGCGTCATCACCCAGTGCTTCCAGACCCGGGTAGCCGATCGTGACCAGTCCGAGGCGTTCCAGGGTCGGCGGCCGGCGCTCATCGCTGGCGAGTTCACCGAGCAGATCCCACTCACACACGCGCAGGGCCCTGCGGCGCGCGTCCTTGCCCGCCGGGTCCTCGTAGAGGCCGGAGTCCTGGCCGCGCCGGAAGACATCCTCGACGAGGCTGTTGAAACTCGCGGGCGGCTCCTCCTGACGGACGCGGTCGTAGATGCTCTCCACGATCAGGCGGCGCACCTGCACGGCCCGAGACCGGTCGCGCAAGTAGCCCGCCTGGAAGGCGGTGTCCTGCCGCGAGTCGGCGAAGATCAGCAGACGCCGCAGCATTTCATCATCGCTCTGCGCCGCCAGACCGGTGTGCAGGCTGAACGCGGCGGCCGTGACCGCGGCGGCAGTACGGGCAGTGAACTCCTGCACCGCGCCGTGCGAGCGCAGATACCCGCACACCGGGCACCGCGTCAGCGGCCGATCGGGCTCCGGCACAGCGACAATGACCTCGCGGGTCGTCGCTCCACATCCCAGGCACGTGGCACCGTTGGCGTCCTTGCCGCAGCTCGCGCAGCGGCGTGCTGGGTACCAGTTGCGGTCACCAGTCTGAGGGACCTGGAGCGGTTCATCGGCCGTCAGGCGGCGGGCCACATAGCGAGCGACCGGACCGTCGGGGTCGTCCCGCTCCAGGTCGTAGTCCTGACCACAGCCCAGGCATACCCCCAACGGTGTTGTGGCTTTCGCGCCGCAGTCTTTGTGGCTGCACGTCGTTGCACCGTCCAGCAGCAGATGCTCGGCTTCCCCGGCACAGCGCACTGGCGTGGGCAGGCTCCGCAGGAACAGGTGGACCTTGGCCTCCAGGACGGGCGGGCCCTCCGGGGTGTGGGTGTCTGCCCCGAGCAGCAGCCAGCCGGCTACTTCGTCTTCCAGCGCTTCTCGGTCGGCCCCCTGCCGCTGCGGCAGACTCGCGAGAAGATCCATCAGCTCATCGACCGTGCTGGGCTCGGACAGGTGCGCCCGGAGCAGGTCCAGGACCGGGCTTGCCTGTGGATCGCCCAGCACGGCCCGCAGTCGCGAGGTGTCCCCGCCGTCGGCAAGGGCCTGGCGAAGCTGGTCGCGGTCCGGTGCGGGGCCGATCAGGCTCACGTCCGGCTCCGGCTGGGGCACGGCCGTCTCTTCGATGATGCCAACCACATCGAACGGGGCGGCGAACAGGCTGCTCGCGAACTCCGCGGTGCGCTGCAGATCGACCGCGTGGTCGCCACCGGCGCTCACGGTCGCGGACAGCCCGACACATACCAGCCCTTCATCGGCGACATGACCGCGAAGCCGCCGCACCAGGCCGGCGATTTCGGTGCCCAGCGCGCCCTGGTAGGTGTGGATCTCGTCCAGGATCAGATGGCGCAGTACCCCGTTCCGGAAGAGCGCCCGGTCCTCCCGGCGGGTCAGGAGGTACTCCAGCATGGAGTAGTTGGTCAGCAGGATGTCCGGGGGCATCTCCTGCATCCGGGTCCGGTCGTGCGTTGGTGTCGCCCCCGTGTAGACCCCGTAGGTCAGCCCCAGCTCCTCGCAGGCCGCCTTGATGCGGTCCTCCTGGTCGTTGACCAGGGCATTCATCGGGTACAGCGCGATCGCCTTCACCCCGGGACGGTGCCTGTTCTCGTAGGCGTGCGCGATGACCGGGATGAGAAAGGACTCGGTCTTGCCCGAGCCTGTGCCGGTGGCCACCAGCGTGTTCAGGCCCTGTCGGATTCGGGTGACCGCCGTTACCTGATGCGTGAACAGTCGCTCCAGCCGAGGGAAGGCGCTTGTGACCTCCGGTGGCAACCCGATGCTAGCGGCGAGGTCGGACAGCGTGGCGTTCAGCTGGAAGCGCGGCTGGACAGACAGGTACGGGCCGCGCCACAGCAGCGCCTCGTCGTCCACCAGCCGCTCCAGGCGGGAACGCAGTTCAGAGTCGGCGATGGGGTAGGTGGTCCAGGTGAACCGCCGGTAGTCCTCACGCAACCGATCAGCCAGCTCCAGCGGATTCATCTCTCGCCCTTCCTACACCCGTTGTTGATGCTCGGCCGTAGCGGTGGTCCTCCCGAAGGTGGCCCGCCTGCGACTTGAATCGAGCGTAATGCCGGGCACTGACAATGCGTCCTGGACCGGCGGTCAAGATCAGCCAGCCAACCGCGCGAAGTGCTCGCGGACGAGCGCCTTGTACTCCTCGCTGGGACGCACTGGGCTGCCCTCGGTGTCCGCGCTCTGCCGGAAGTCAGCCAGGATCAGCTCCAGTTGTGCGGCGATGAGTCCGTAGAGATGAGCCACGCGGGCGTCCAACTCGGCACGGAGGCCGTATTCCTCCTCTTTCGTGAGAGGTGCGCAGTCGACACGGAGGACCTCTGCCAGCTCCTGGAACTCAGGACCGCGGCAGGTAAGTCGAGCCGAGAGCCGAACGATCTCTGCGCCAGGCCCATGGTTAAGCGGCACATCAGCGATTGGCAACGTCGACATAACGGACTTGCTGACGGTGCTTGAAACTTTCCGGCGCACAACGAAATCCAACGTAAGACTGTTGAGTAGGCCAACGATATAGACCATGGCTTCCGCGCTCAGCGTCGTGCAATATCCGTTCACCCCGTGATCGAAGGTAGACCGATAGAAGAAGTGAAGCTTGCGGGTCAGTGAGTAACCGGGAGGGATGATTGAAGCAATGAGGGTGCGTTCATCCGTTGGCCTGGCGATCTCGCGGAAACAGGGGCGGTAATAGTCAATGGGCACTTCGAGCACGCCAGTGCGAGGCCCGGACCCCCTGAGGTGATGTTCGCCGGTGGTGCGCTTGAGTCCACTGATACTTTTCTTGCCCGCCCGTTTCCGTGCGCGGTTTACAAGTGCATCGTCTCCTGAAGCCTCGTCGAGTCGATATGTGGGGGCTGCGAAGTTGTGGGTGTATTGGTGAGTGTGCTTACCTTCGAGAAGTGGAGCTCCGGTCGCATTGGTCGAGAAGTATCGACGGTCGTCGTGCAGATCAAACTCTCGGCCCCAGTCGATCTTCCAGCCTCCCTGAGGCATATCGTCGAGCAGGTACGGCCGACCGGCGTAGATGGTTGAAAATACCCCCAACAGTGCCGGATCGCGCGTGTCGGGGATGGCCAGCGTGTCCGGTGCCAGTGCTTCGATGGTGTCGCGCGTAATCGGGAGCGTGCGACTCTCAAGGTCGAGCAGGTGATCGAGTTGATCAACGCTGCTGGTGAAGGGTAGCGGGTCTGTCTTTCCTCCCCTTCCGGCTACAAGTAGAAGGAACTGCTCGCTCTTGTGGATAGGGAAAATCCCCTTGGTGTTGTCACACAGTACGAATTGATCGATGGTGCAGTGATTGAGCAATTCTCGGCGATGTTCGGCGGTGGCGGCGTCGGAGATGACGCCAGAGTCAATTACAACGCCAATGCGCCCTTGTGGGCAAAGCAAGCTTAGCTCGCGTTCCAAGAAGGTGCGGTAAAAATTGAACGTAGTCCCGTGGGAGTACAGCATCCGGTAAAGTCCGGAACCCTTGATGAAGTTTTTGACGCCGGTGAGCATGTCGTCTGCTTCGGCCTTAGAGGCATTCACGTCCGGCCGTTGGTTGAGTTCACGCTGGCGTTGCAGCTTCTCTTCTTTTTTCTTGATCAAGGAATAAGAAGGATCGAATCGCCCGTAAAATTCCGCAGCCTTGAAGGTGATGCCCTCCCAGGGAGGGTTTCCGATCATCGCGTCGAAGCCTGCATCCGGGCGGCGCTCCCCCTTGGCGTCAAAGAACACCTCGGGGAACTCGACTTCCCAATGGAAGGGCTTGATCTGAGATCGGACCTGACTCGGGAGGTCAGCGAGATGCTCTCGGAGCGGTTCTCCTTGCTTGACGGCATCATGAGCTGCAAGCCATTGCCCGCTGTTGCCTCTTAGCTCGTTGGGGAAGAAGAACGGTGCGATCCACCAGTCACCGAGCGCCTGCAGTCTGGTGAAGTCATCACCTTCCAGGAGCCGTTCGAAGCGCTTTTCCTTTGCCCGTACCTGGAGGCGGTCTTCCGAAGGGCCGGACGCCAGGGCCTGGCGCACGCGGACGAGCGAGGAGAGGTCGGGCTCCTCTACTGCGAACAGGGCGTCTTGAAGATCGCTGGCTGCTGCAGAAGCACGCTGGACGCGTCCCCCTTGCGCGGGTGTAGGGACGCCGGACCAACTGCCGAACTCGGCTCCGACTACCGCATTGCCGCAGCGTAGGTGCGCATCGAGGAAGGACAGGGGTTTGCCTGCTGCTGCAGTGGTGAGCCAGAGCGAGACCTTGGCAAGCTCAACGGCCATGGGATTGAGGTCGACGCCGTAGATGCAGCGTTCGACGATCAGGCGGCGATAGGCGGCACGCTCGAAGTCGTCCAGTTTGTGGTCGAGTAGTTCACCTTCCCGTGCCAAGGCTTCGCCATAAGCCTCGGTTAGTTGGTGCACGGTGGGGACGAGGAAGGCACCCGATCCCATGGCGGGGTCGCAGATCCGCAGATTGAGGATGTCTTCGGGAGCGGCGTCCTGGACCAAGGGGCGGAGGGTCTCACCGACGACGAAGTGGGCCAGGGGACGGGCGGTGTAGTAGGAGCCGGAGCCCTTCCGCTGACCGCTGGCTTCGAAGAGGTAAAAGCTGCCGGGATCGTAGGACTCAAGGATTTCGGCACCCCGAGGAAGCTGCTCGGCATCGAGTACCTGCACAATGGCTGATTGGCCTCGGCCGATACGTGCCAAAACCTTGGGCGCGTCGGCGATTTCTGGTTCGAAGGAGAGCAGACCCTCGTAGATGCTGCCAAGCTGCTCGACACCCAGTTCGCGGTAGTTGACTGCCCGTCGGCCCACGGCCATTTTACTGGTTGAGCGTTCAGCCTCGGTCCACGAGAGGGCGTCAATTGCATCTCGAATGAAGGTGTCGCCTAGGGCCAGGGCCGGGTCGTCGAGTAGTGGGCACTTGGCGGGGTCGAAAAGGCCACCGTTGAAGCCGGTGATCTGTAGTTCGCCGGCGTCAATGCCATCACGTAGCAGAGACCACGAGGCTCGGAGAGAGTTCCACAGGAAAGCGCCGTCAGGTGCCCAACCCGCTTCAGTGAGGATCTCCCGTCGGAGGACGCGCAGAGAGTAGCCGCGGTCGTAGGAGGGGGTCCCCACGGGGAGGAGGCCGCGGTCCTCCGCATAGGCGACGAACAGCAGCCGATACGCGATCTTGAGGGCGTCGGCGAAGAGGTCGCGCGGTTTGGGGATGGGCCACTGGTGTTGCCGCCAGTGGTGGAGGGCACCGTTGGCGATGGCACTGATGGCGGTGCGTACGCCGCCAGAGAGGTTTTCACTAACGGCGGTGGCAGCGTCGGAGCTGGCATCCTCGACCCGCTTCCACAGGATTTCGCCAGTGTGGTCGGGGGCGAAGGCTTCGGGCCGCAACAGGGCCCATAGGACGCGCCATTCGTGCTCGTCACCGAGTTCGGCCAGGCCGGCGAGATCCACTGAGAGGTAGCTGGCTTCGCCGCCGAGTCCGGGGTCTCGTCGGATGACTCGCAGTTCGCTGCCGTTGCTCAGCAGGACGGCGGGGAGCCGGTGCTCGCGGGCGCACACTTCGGCCTGACGCTGCGGTCGCAGCTTGCCTGCGCGGCGGCCCGTGGGGGAGGCATCCAGGTGCTGTCCGGGTGGGGTGATGAGTACGGAGACGAGGTCGGCCGTGCCGGGTTGGCCGTCGGGGGCACTGGCGCGGCCGGGGACGGGTTCCTCTATAGCAGGGAGGCTGCCGGTGAAGGTCCAGCCGAAGTACGAGAGCCAGGTGAGCATGCGCTTGCGGGTTTCCCCGGGGGTGCTGGTCTCGTCGATATCGGCGACCAGACGGCGCAGCTCACGCTTGGCGTGGCGGATGCCCTCTGTAGCATCGTCGGCTCCGACCCGGCCGCGTTGTTCGCGCAGGAACAGTGCGGGGTCGGAGAGGTAGTACGTGGACAGGGTGGTGCCGGCGACGGTGATGTTCAGCATGCGGGCACCTCCACGCACACGATGCAGCCGACTGGTTCACCGTCGGTGACATCGGCGACCTGGTAGCCGCGGCTGAGGGCCTTGCGGCGTCGGTTGAACTCGTCATCGACGGCGGCCCGGGCTTCGTCGACGGTGTGGAAGGCGCCGTGTCCAGTGTCGGCGAAGAGGCCGAGCTGGACGGTGTCACCGGCACTTGTGGCGAAGCGCCTTTCGGCCTCGGCCAGTTCTGCGGTGTGCCAGCGGTCGAGGTCGGCGTGTAGGCGTTGGGATTGGGCGGTCAAGTGTTCTCGCAAGGCTTCGGCGCGGACGGCGATGCGGCGGGAGGCTTCTTGCTGGCTGAGCAGGGCGGCGGCGTCGAATCCAGGAGCCAGCTCTCGACGGGCCTTGTCGATGATGTCGAGGCTGCCGGAGGGCGCGGGGCGCTGGCGCAGGCGGCGCAGGTCGGCGCTGGGGTCCTGGCTGGGCGCGGCGGGTGTGCCATCGGCGCTGCGAGGGACGAAGACGGGCACCAGGGGCTCTTCCAGGACACGCCCGTCGTCGGAGGTGATCCGGCCGACGTAAGTGAACAGCCACCCTCCGTGGCCATCAACCACGGGGCGCACGGCGACGCGGTTGGCGGCGTTCTCGTCGTACAAGCGGGTGCGGACGCGCTGGAGGACCGCCCGCACCAGGGGGTGGGCGGGCGTGAGGAAGGCAATTCCGTGGTGCTCGGGCTCGAGTGCGACGGAGCGGTTGAAGGTGGCTTGAAATCCCTCTTGGGGGACGAGCGGGTACTGCTTGAGGAGAGGGCCGGGCTCGATGGTCACGATGTCGCCGTTGCCCGTGACGGAGCCGCCGCACTGCCTCACCATGGAGGCCACCAGCTGCCGGAACTCGTCGAAGTCCGGCAGGAGCCAGCCGGCCTGTTCGCGGGCGGCAGCGGTCTCGCTCTCGATCTGTTTCTCGTTCTTCATGCTTTGCATGAGTACGAGGGCGCCGCTGCGCTCGAGATAGTCACGGACCTGCTGGACTGCCCGTTCCAGGCGTTGCTCCAGTTCCTCAGCGTCGATGTCTTCCAGGAGACCGTCGATCACGTCGCTGCGGCCGGCAACGCCCAGGACGTCGCTGCTGGAGCCGAGCTGCTTGGTGATGGTGAAGAGCTTGTCGCGCAGCCGCTGGAGGATTTCCTCGTCGCGGGTCTCGGCGAGGTACAGGTAGCTGATCTCGACGACGTGCGGCTGGCCGTAGCGGTCGACGCGGCCGTTGCGCTGTTCCAGCCGGTTCGGGTTCCAGGGCAGTTCGTAGTGGACCACTACGTGGCAGGCGTCCTGCAGGTTGAGACCTTCTCCGGCGGCATCGGTGGCCAGCAGGATTGCTCCAGGCGTGGCGGCGAACCGCTCCAGCACCGCGCGTCGCTTCCCCAAGGGGATGGTGCCGTCGATCCGCAGCAGCGGCCCGTGGCCCAGGTTCTTCTCCAGGTAGTCCAGGGTGTCGCGGTACTCGGTGAAGAGGATGACCCTCTCCCCGCGCCGCCCGGCGCGGAAGCCTTCCAGCCAGCCCTGCAGCCGGGTGAGCTTGCTGTCATCGCCGGGGCTGAGGGCCTCGACCATGTCCAGGAGCCGGCGGACCAGGCGCTGCTCCTCGCGCAGATGGTCCTCCGGGAGGTGTGCGGCTACGCCCTCCAACGCCAGTTCCTCGGCGGTCTGCAGGTCTGCTTCCGGCAGTGCGGTGTCCCCGCGGTACTGCTGCAGTACGTCCATGCGCTGCCGACCGGTGTGCTCGACTGGCGGGATGCCGAGGTTCTCCGCTCGGCGGCGCAGGCTCTGCAAGAGCGCATAGGGGCTGGACAGGGCGCGCTTGCGCAGCACCTCCAGGGCGAATGCCTGCACATAGTAGGAGTCGGTGCCGCGCAGCGCGTGCAGCATGCGCTTGCTGTGCCCGCGCAGCCGCTGGTGGATCTCCTTCTCCCGGCTGGTCGGGCGGACCTCGATGGGCTGCGGCGGCAGGCGTCGGCTGATCGGCTGAGGTGGTTCGCCGCGGGTGACGTCGCCCTTGAGCCGGCGCACGATGTACGGCTGGACGAGTTCGGGATCCAGCCGTCCGTCATCGGCGGCCAGGTGCGGCGACAGGAGCTGGAGCAGGCTGGCGAACGACTCCTGGTATCCGTTGTGCGGCGTTGCCGACAGCAGGAGCAGTTCTCGGCTGTGGTCGGCCAGTGCGCGGGCCAGGCGGCTGCGGTCGGTGGCGCTGGAGCGCCCCTCTCCCGCATAGGCGCGGGCGACGTGATGGGCCTCGTCGATGATCACCACATCGAACGGGGGCGCAGCCTGAATGGCCCCGACATTGTTCTTCAGGTAGTCGATCGATGACACCGCGTACGGGATGGCAGTCCACGGACTGACTGTGGTCGGATTGTCCCGGCGGACCTCCAGCCACTTCTTGCTGTCGACCTTGGCGAAGTCGAGGTTGAAGCGGAAACGCATCTCCTCGACCCACTGGTCTTGGAGACCTGCCGGGCAGGCGATCAACACGCGGTCCGCGCGGCCACGGCGGGCCAGTTCCATCAGCACGAGGCCGGCCTCGATGGTCTTGCCCAGACCGACGTCATCCGCGACCAGCAGACGTACGCGCGGCTGGCGCATGCCGACGAGGACGGGAACCAGCTGGTAGGGCTCCACATCGATCCGGCCATGCTCGACCGCCAGAAGATCTCCGCGGCCGTGGGCCATAGTGAGGGCAAGCGCGTCATGAAGTTCATTGAGCAGGACGGCGTTGCCCGGCTCGAAGCGCAGCTCGGTGGCCGCCTCCAGGCTGATCGTCGGCTCCTTGCCGGCAAGCACCGTCAGGTGGCGCGGCCCGGGGCGCTCATCAGCCCGGCGTAGATCGAGGAATGCCTCGCTGCCCGCGCCACGGACAGCCTCGACCTCCCACAAACGATCTCGGAGCCGTACCCGCATCCCGCGCTCGTACATGACTGATGTATCTCCCTACCTGCTGATCAGCAGGTAGCAGGCTACCGGGACACACAACTGAGGGGGACGGATCAGGCAATCAGCCGCTGCGACGCAGACCCCGAGCCGTGATCACTCGAGGTCGTGGGCCGGACCGGTCAGCGTGCGTAAAGCCCCGCATTCAGCGGCGGCGGTAAGGAAGGTGCGGGGCGCGGGCCCCGGCAGCGGCGCGTTCGGTGTCGGTCAGGGGTGCCGGGCCGGGGGCGCATCTCGGCGCCGTGGACCTTCTCGAAGGCGAGCAGGGCCCCAGCGAGTGAGTCGAAGGTGTCGGTGACCTGGCGCAGGTGGTCCTCGCCGTGGAGGTAGACGGACTTGCCGTTGCGGTGGAGGTAGGTGCCGACCGCGACGGTGGTGTGGCCGTCGTGGGCGTGGGCGTGGATGAGGAGCTGGCCGTGGCGGATGTCGTCGTGGATCTTCTGCGCCTGATTGGAGACCTCACGGATTTCGCTGCGGGTGCACCACGGCATCGATTACTTCGCCCAGGTCCATTCCTCGTTCATGGCCGCCTGGAGCCGAGGGGTGGTCTCCACGGTGATTCCGTCGGCGGACAGGTGCTTGGCTGCGTGCTTGGCCCAGTAGGGCTCCTCGTGGTCGGTGCGGACCAGGACCAGGAGGTTGTCGGCGATGACGGCCCAGTCGGCTGCCTCCAGACTCAGGTGGGCAACGTGGGCCTGGGCGCCGGTCAGGACGGCAGTCACGGCGCTTGGATGGGTGGGGTGGGTGTCGAGGCGAACGTGGGCGTCGATGGTGGGAGTCACGTTGGGGTGGCGTCTCTCCTGCCGGTGGCCGGGCCTTCGGGTCCGGCCACCGGCTTGTGCGGGGTGCTATCGGGTTGCTCGCGCGGCGCGGCCGGTGTACGCGGCCGTCGTTGTTGGCGGGCCGGCACGGGTGGTGGGAGCCGGTCGCGGTTGCGGCGTCGGGACCGTTCCGGTGGCGTGCTGCCAGCGGGCGTGGACGGCGCCGATGTCGGCGAGGGAGCGGCGGGCGCCGACGACGAGCTGGAACGGGGTGTTCGCCGTGTCGCCGGCGTACGCCTCGATGCGCCGGCCGGTGCGATCGGCGGTGGCCAGGAGGGAGCGCTGCAGTGCGCGCTCGCTCCAGTGCTCCACGGAACCGGCCGGTTCGGCCAGCAGGTGGAGCACCTCGCCCGGTTCGCTTCCGTCGTCGAGCAGGCCGCGCTGTTGGGCCTCCCACAGGACGGTGACGGGGTCGACGGCCTCGCGGCGGCGTGCCAGGGCGGTCAGGCACTGCCACAGGCCGGCGTGCAAGGGCAGCGTGAGGTCGTTGGGTAGCAGCCACCGGACGGACTCGATGTCGGCGGGGTTGGCGGTGGCGGTCGCGAGCAGCATCTGCTCCTCCTCGACCGCCTCCGTGTAGTCGGGCGCGACGGGAGGTGATGGTGCCGCGGTGCGGGGCAGCACGCCTGCGCGCGGCGGGAAGCGGGCTGCGATGTCGTCCACGACCGCGGCGAGCGCGTCGGCCTCGGCGAGCACCGCCTGGACGGGGTGCGGGAGGGAGACATCGTGGACGGTCTGGACGAGGCGTTCGGCGGCCGTTTGTAGACGGCGACGGGCATGTTCGGCCTCGACCATCCGCGCGTAGGCAGGCGCGTGGCGGGGCCAGGGGCAGACCTGGACGAGGGTGTGCAGGTAGGAGGCGGTGAGTCCGCGTGCCTGCTCCTGGCCTGTGGCGAGCACGCGGTCGAGCCACTTGGTGTTCTTCGCGTGCTCGGCGGGGTCGGGCGGCGGCAGGGTGGTGATCGCGGCGTACAGGGCGACGTGCGCGGCGGTGGAGAACGAGTCGGCGGCGATGCCGGTCACGTCGCTGAGACGGTGCGGGTCGAGGAGGAGGGCCCCGAGGAGGGCTTGCTCGACGTGGAACACCGGCTGGGGCGGTGCGATGGCGTCGAGGCCGCCTTCGTCGGGTTCGGGGGCGTGGGGCATCAGGCGGCGAGGGTGAAGTCGTCGGAGTCGAGGGTGACGCCGAGGTGCGGGGCGAGGAGGTGGCCGGCGAGCAGCGGGGGCACGGCGTTGCCGATCTGGGAAAACTGCTGGCCCTTGTTGCCGGCCCAGGGATAGTCGGCGGGGAAGGTCTGCAGGATGCCCGCCTCGCGGGCGGTGATCCGGATCGGCTCGGGAACCGCTGGCGCGTCGACATCCATGGCCGGCGGCGAGGCGGGCTCGGCGATCCAAGTACACTCGTTCGCGCGGTGCCCGAAGAACAGCGTGCCAGCCGGCTCGGACAGTGGACGGACAGTGGCGTTTGCCTGGTTGTTGCTGCGCAGGGACCAGGACCAGCGGTGCGCCTCGGCGGTGAACGTCGGCGCCGGAGCATCGGCGGCTCGGTTCTCGCGTGTGCCGTGCCGGGCCGCCCAACCGGCGCCTTCGCGGCGGGACTGCAGGCACACTCCGTCCGGCCGTGGCATCCAGGTGCCGCGCTCACGGGCGTCTGACAGCGTCTTGCGGGAGCCCGACGGGAACGGTTCGGGTCCACCGCCGGGTCCACCGCCCGCGCAGACGGTGGGGACGGGCCGGTCTGTCGCGCCCCATCCCAGGGCCTCGGCCATGCTGACCCAGCGGGCGCGGCCTCGACCGAACAGCGAATCCGGTTCGGCGATTTGGGAGTGTGTGGGGGTAGGAGGCTGCGCGGTGCGGACGCGGGAGGCCAGGAGTATCGCCCGCTTCCTGGTCTGCGGGACGCCGAAGTCGGCCGCGTTGAGGATTCCGTACCAGACGGAGAAACCCCACCGGCGCAGGACGGCCGCGTACTGCTTCCACAACGGCAGGACGTGCGGCACTTCCTCCATGGCGACCCAGTCGGGCTCGCCGACCGTGTTCAGGGCGTGCAGATAGCGCATCGGCTCGGCTGCCAGCAGGGAGCGCTCGTCGCGGCATGCGGCGAGGAGGCGTTCGCGGGAGTCGCGTCCGGCGGCCAGGTCCTCGACCGCCGCGTGCACCAGCGGCTGGTCGAGCAGGCCGAGGCGCTTGCCGGCCATGCTCCACGCTTGGCACGGAGGGGAAGCGATCATTCCGCGGGTGCGGCCGATGAAGGGCCAGGTCGGATACATGGCCACGTCGGTGCGGATGGTCAACTGCCCAGCCGCAGCTCGGGTCTTGCACGCCCACTCGTCCCATTCCAGCCCGATGTCGCGCACGCCGAGGACGTGCAGCGCCCTGCTCCAGCCGCCCGGCCCCGCGAAGAGGTCGAGTATCACGTGGCCAGCCCGAAGTCGGACTGTATCGGCGCGTGCTTCGCGATGGCCCGGGCGGTGATCGCCTGCGACGCGCGGTCGGACGCCGCGGACAGTTCTGCCGCGCCGGGCTCTTGGTACCACGGGCGCAGGTCGAGCATGGCGGCGCGCATACCGGTGGCGAAGCAGAGCGCTGTGCCCTTGGGGAGGGCGCGGATCTCGTCGGCGGGCAGGATCCGCTGCTGTCGCATCGACACCGAGGTCGACTTGCCGGACTCCGAGTGCGAGGTCGAGGTGGTCTCGACGTCGTGGTCGCCGATCAGGCGGGACAGCTTGTCCGCGAAGTCGGGATCGTCGATGCCGGAGCCGATGACCTTGACGGTCGAGGCGGACCACATGGCGTCCATGCCGGCGTCCCCCCAGACCTTCTGGCCCTGGCGGTAGGACTGCAGGATCGTGATCGGGATGATCCCGCGCGACCCGAGGTGTGAATACAGATCCGGAAGATCGGAGATCTTGCACACGTTGGCGGCCTCGTCGAGGATCGCGAGCATGGGCGGGTCGAGTCGTCCGCCAGCGTGTTCGGCCTGTGCGGTCGCGGCCCGCATCACCGAATCCGCGCACGCCGCGATCAGCGCCGAGGCTCCGCCTCCGCCGTCCTTGGACAGCAGAAACAGCGTGTCGGTGGAGGTGACGAACTGGGACGGGCGGAACTCGGGGACGTCCTTCTGTGGGGTGACCCAGGCGGCGATCTCGCTGTTGAGGAGGGCGGCGGCGTACTGGCGGGCCGTCTCGTAGATGCCGTCCCGGGTTTCCGGCGGGCCTTCCACGGTGCCCTTGAGCTGGGCGGCGACCGCGGTAAATCCGTGGTCGCGCAGGATGTCGAGCGGGGTGCGGTCGGCGGGGAAGGCCAGCCACTGCATCACGTCAGTGATCGGCCGCTTATCCAGCGCGGCGGCGAGAAAGAGCTGGCTGAGGATGTTGGATCCGGCCTTGGACCAGAAGTCACCCTGCTGGGAGGCATCCACGGAGGCGGCGAGGAAGTGGCCGGCCAGGCGGCCGGCGCCGTCGAGGGTCTTGGCATCCGCCAAGGGGTTCCACCACATCTCGCGTGCGGCGTGCGCGATCTGCTGCGGGTCCATCGACCACACCCGTCCCACCGCGGCGCGGGCGTCGAGGGTGGCGGTGTAGGCGTCGCCGGCGGCCTTGTTCGAGGTCAGCAGGACCGGGCCGGGCGCGGCGAGGATGGAGGGGATCGCCAGCGAGGTGGTCTTGCCCGAGCGGGGCGCCATGATGGCGACGGCCACGTCCTCGTAGCCCATGCGGATCTCGTGCTTGGTGCCCTGCAGGTTGCCGAGGAGGATGCCGGTGTCGCGAGCCTCGATGTGCTTGGCGTCCTTCAGGCTCGGTCGCAGGGAGCGGGCCTTGTCGGTGATCGCCTTGGCCATCAGCGGTTCGATGTCTCGAGCCTTGGCCATACCGGTGATCTTCTTCTTCCGGCCGCCGCTGCGGTTCTTGTGCCGAGCCCACAGCACGCCCGCCACTGTCCCGAGGGCCAGGAGCAGGATGACCGGGACGATGCGGGCACCGATCAGCAGGGACGTTTCTCCCGCGTGGGGCCAGACCTGCTTGGGGTGGAGCAGGGCGTTGGTCGGCTGGTACGGCGCCCAGCCGCCTCCGGTGAGGGAGGCGGTGGTGTTGCCCGACAGCCAGGCGAGGTGGGACAGGGGGACGACGACGGCTGCGACGCCGATCAGGAGGCGCAGGACGATGTCGTACCCGTCGGTGGAACTGTTGGGGGAGGTGGGGGGCAAAGAGTTACGTGCCTTCCGGGCGGGGGCGGGGCATTCAGCGGCTGCGGTTGTTCCTGGCCGGTGGCTGGCGCGGCGGGCCTGGAGTTGCCGGCGGGACGGTGCGGCGCGCCGCGAGGGCGTGGACGCGGTCTTCCAGGGCGGCGGCGACGTGCACGGCGAGGACGTCCGTCGTGCGGCGGGTGACGACGTCCGGGGCGCGGGTCGGAAGAGTGAGCAAGCTGCCGGTACGCGCTGCGGGGTGCGGATCGGTGAGCGGTGGTGAACGCGGCTACCAGTCGTGCAGGGGTGTGTTCGCCGAAGCGGGCCTGCCACACCGGGTTTCGAGCCGGGCCGAGGGAGGCGGTGACGAACCAGGCTCCCGGCTCCTGCGCGGTTCCCAGGCGCTGCACGTGGGCCGTTCCGTCGGGCGACACGAGGCCGTCAGCCCTGATGGCTGGGGGCTGCCACGCGCTCTGCCGGAGCGGTTCGTACGGATCGCAGGGTGCGCTCGCCGCTGGGGCCGGGTCGGTCAGGGCGTCGGTGAAGGCGGCGATGAGTTCCACCGGGGTGCGGGCGCCGAAACTCGCGTACCAGGCGGGCCGGTCCGCCTCCGCCGCATGGTTGAGGGTCCACCACTGTCCGTCGGGGTCGGGTTCCAGGCGCAGGAGGGCCTTCTGGTCCGGGCTGGAGAGCAGGACGCGGGGCATCAGGGGGTCGTTGCCGTGGCTCCAGCCGCAGGCACGGTGCAGGGGGACGGTGATCCAGGCGGGGTCACCGCCGCCGGCCAGGTGGCGCGGCGTGATGAAGTCGACCTCGACGGTTTCGGGGGTCTGGGGCATGCTCACTTCCGTGCCGCAGCTCGCCGGTCGGGCGCGGTGGCCGGGGCAGGTGTGGGAGCCAGGGGTGAAGGGGCTTTGCGGGCGGCCGTGTTGATCTCGCGCAGCGTCTTGCCGTGGGTGGCCCAGTCGTCGAGGTAGCTCCACGATTCGGCGTGATGTTCTGCGAGTACGTCGTCGAAGTCCGGGGTGCCGGGCTTGGCGGTGGCGGGGAGGGCGTCGCGGGTGACCAGCCATTGCTCGTGCAGTTCGTCGAGTCGGTCGAGGGCGTCGCGCAGGACGCCCAGCTGGTAGACCCAGCGGCTCTGCACGTTGGTCTCCGGGAGCTGGGCCAGTTGAGTCTCGGCCGTGGCCAGCAGGTGACGGGCGCCGTAACGGAGCGGCTCGAATGCCTCGGCGGTGTCGGCGTCGCGCTGGCTCGCGCGCCTTCCGTAGGCGTGGTCGTCGTAGGGCCATCCGTCGAGGTCGGTGTGCTCGTCGGAGTAGGCGTCCCAGGCGTCGAGGATCTTCTTGCTGTCGCTTACGTAATGGTCGAGGTGACGGAGGAGGGCGCGGTGGGCGCGGTGATCGGTGGAAATGGGGAGGGGGTCCTGTCGATTTAGCGGCGAGGAGCCGGCTGGGCGGTGTGGGCCTGCGCCGGGGTCGTCGCGGATTTCGTCTGCTGCCTGCGGGCGGAGCCTGCCCGGGCACGGAGCGACTTGATACGGGCGGTGTGGGCGTCGACCACCTGCTGCGGGCGCAGCGGGCTGGGCTCCTGCACGGCGCTGTAGTGGCCGGTGCGGTCGTACATGCCGCGCTGGAGCGGGCTGCGGTCGGCCAGCGTGGTGAGGAACGCTCCGACGAGGTGGGCGGGGACGTCCTCGTCGAAGTAGGCGTGCCAGATGCGCGGGCCGGGGAACTGCCCGTCGCCGGGCTCGCAGGTCTCCACGTGCCAGGACGAGCGGCCACTGAATTCGCTCAGCGGGCGCAGTTCGATGTGGCACATGGCATCCGGCGAGCGCGCCGTACCGTCCGAGTCGCGGTGCCAGCCCGCCGAGGTCACCGGCTGCCACGGGTCTGGCTATTGTGGCGGCGGGGCGATGAGGGGCGTCGGTGAAGCCGGCGAGGACCTCGGCGGGCACGAGTTCACCGAACTCGGCGTACCAGCCGGGCTCGGTGTCGGTGGGCTCGGCCCGCAGCCGCCACCACGCAGAGGGGGCGGACTGCGGGTCGAACTGGAGGCTGTGGCGAAGGTCGGGACTGCGCAGGACGATCTCGGCACTCAAAGGGTCGGAGACGGCACTCCATCCGGCGGCGGCCAAGCCGTGGGTGACGTGGCGGGCATCCCCGGGGCCGGCGAGGTGGCGGGGGCTGGAGTCGAAGGGGATCCGCCAGGCATGCTTGTCGGCGAACCCGGTGAGCTGCCGTTCGCTCAGCGGCACCGACCGCACCCCGGCTCACTCGAGGCGGCGCTGACGATCACCTTGCGCAGCTCGTCCAGGACGTAGTGGAGCATGTACTGGTCGGTCTGCACCCACGCCGCGGCACGCAGCTCGGTGACCAGATCGCTGATCTTCTCGCTGCGCGGTGTGTCCGGGTGGCTCTGTACGGCGCGGGCGAGGGCGCGCAGGGTGTCGCCGAGCTGGATGGGCAGGCCGGTGTATTCGTCGAGGAGGGGCTCGACGAGAGCGAGCGCCTCCTGGGGGTCGGGGCTCTCGCGCAGGTATTCGGTGAGACGGCAAAGGGTGTCGGTCGCGGCGCGGATGGTGTCCGGGGTGAGTGCGGACATCGGGCTCCTCGGGGTGGTGGATGTGGTGGTCAGCGGCGGGTTCGTGCGCCGCCGGCGGAGGCGTAGGGACGGGCGGTGGTGCGCGGCCGGGCGCTTCGGGCGCTATTGCGGGCCCAGGTGGCGGCTCGGGCGGCCGTGATGCGGGCCTGCTGCCAGGCGCTGAGTTGGGAGGGCTTGACGGATACCGACCAGGTGCGGATCTGCGCGCTGTGGGGTGCGCGTCCGCGCGGGCGCATCACGGGGTCGGGGCTGGCGAGTTCGGTGGAGAAGGCTTGCACGAGGTGCGTCGGGGTGTTCGGCGTGAAGTGGGCCGTCCAGCCGTTGCCCTGCTTGTCCTGCGCTCCGCTCCACCACATCGCCGCCCCGTCGGGGTTCTGGCGGTACTGCATCCAGGCGGTGCCATCGGGGCTGGTCGCCACGTAGTTTTCGCCCTCGAAACGCGCGTGCCAGTTCTGCTCCTGCAGCGGAGCCCAGACGTTGGGGGCGTGTGCAGAGCGGGGACGGGCGAGGGCGTCGGTCAGGCCGGCGACGATCTCCACCGGGGCCTGACGGCCCAGGTGCGCCGACCACTCGCCGCTGGCACCGTCTGCCCGGCCGTGGATGGTCCAGCCGCCGGGAAGGACGTAAGGGTCGTAGGCGACGCGGACGGTCCGGTCCGGGCTCTCCATGAACAAGGGGCCACCGGTCTTGGACTTGTCCCGCCAGCCCGAGGCACGCAGGAACTCCGAGACGTGCCGGACGTCGCCGCCGCCGGCCAGGGCACGGGGCTGGACGAGGTAGTGCTGCTCGGCCTGCTCGCCCGGCCCCCATCCTTGCCACTGTTTTTTCTTCACCGGTGCCGCCGGACGACGAGTGGTGCGGGCGCTGGGGGTTTTGCCGCGGTGGTGGCGGGCTGGGTGCCGACGCGCTGGAGGGTGTCCTTGTGTTCGTCCAGGTCGAGGGTGATGTCGTGCAGTTCGTTCGAGGCGCGGCCCAGAGCGAGCCACACCTGTGCGGGGAGCGCGCCGCGCTCTGCCTGGGCCTTGGCGAACACGCTTCCGGTGGCGACGAGGTGGGTGACGCCGCCGAGGACTCCGCTGTCCGGGTCGAGAACGCGGGCGATGACCTGTGCGGCCTGGGGCGGGGGTAGCTGCGAGAGGTGGTCGGTGAGCTGGCCGAGCTGGCGGGTGATCTCGTCGGCCAGTCTCACCGGGTAGGGGGCGGGGTGGGACATGCTCCTCCGGGTGGGGGGACGGTTAGTGGTGGTGGCGCTGCCCGACGCGCTGGGTCTCGGCGAGGACGGCCTCCGGGCGGGCGCCGGTCAGCGGGGAGGCGTGGTCGGGGCCGGTCGGAATGCAGGCGCGCAGATAGCGGCGGAAGAGGGCTGTGGCGAGTCTGGGCTCGAGCCGGTTGCTGATCGGTGGGGGTTTGCGGGGCGCTACGGGTTGCTCCGTGAGTCGGGCTGTGTGCTGGGCGGCCCTGGCGGGGTGCCGGGGCCGCCCGGGCGTCTTGCGGGGGGTGCGGCGGGCCGGTGCGGAGCGCGCCGGTGCCGGTAGGTGGCTTCGTCGACCGGTCAGGAGCAAGGCGGGGAGTCCGAGGTGGCCTCCGCCTGCTTTACCGAGACCTGGTGGCTGGCGTACGGGTGCCGGCCGGTACCGGCGGGGTGGATGCCGGGGCGGAGGTGGGCGCGGTCCGGGCTGCGGGGTGTTGGAGGGCGGTGCCGATGCCGAGTGCGTCGAGCTGCGGGCCGATCTCACGCAGGGCGCGGGCCTGGACCTGGGTGTCGTCACCACTCAGGCGGTAGATGCCGCTGTGCGGGTCCTGGATAAAGCCGTGGGCGACGAGGATCGTGCCGGCCCGGTCGTCGGCGGGGGCGGTGGCGACGCTGCCGTCCGGCTGCCAGGTCAGGACGATCCGGTCCGGCTGGGAGGGCTGGATGCCGCCCAGGGCGTTGTGCCGGACCTGTGCGAGCGCACGGTCGTAGCGGGCGAGCAGGTCGCCGGCGACCTGCTCGGCGCTCAGGAAGGGGTCGTCTGCCAGGGCGATGCCGTTGGGTTCGGGGACAGCCCGGTACGCCTCGTCGGGCAGGGCGCGCGGGGCGACGGCGGCGATGAGGAAGCCGTCGCGTCCGTCGTGCCGGTCCAGGAGGGCGAGCTTGGCGCCGTCGGGGCGGCTGAGGACGGCTGCCTGCGTCAGCGGGTGCTCGGCGAGGGAGGCGGCGACCAGGTCCAGGTCCCAGATCCGGTTGGAGAGTTCGGCGAGGTCGTCTTTGGCATCGGCTGTCAGGTGCGTGCTGGTCCAGGTGTCGGGGAGTTCACCGGCGAGGACGTCGGCGTAGGAGGCGAGGTGCTCGGAGGTGTCGTGGTCGTGCATGGTGTCCTTGGGCAGTTGCAGGGGCTCAGCGGCGCAGGCGGGTGGCACCGACGGGCGGCGGTGCCGGGGCCGGCAGTGCACGCGGCGGGGGTGGGCAGGCGCACACGGCGGAGCGTTCGGGCTCGTGGTCGGGCACCTGCTCGGCGCAGGGGCGGCGGCCGGGGTGGGGGGCGTGCCGGTCGGCCAGCCGTTCGCGGGTGTGCGCGAGGTCGGAGTGGATGACGCGGATGTATTCGTCGGCGAGGTAGCGCAGGCGCCGGGCGGTGTGCGGATCGGTCGCGTTGCCGAGTCCGTCGAAGAACTCCGCCAGGGCGCCGAGGGTTTCCTCGAACCCGGCGAGGATGCCGTCGTGGGGCGCGGTTAGTTCGGTGAGGATGTCGGCTGCCTCGGCGGTGTCGGTGGCCTTGCGGAGGCGTTCGGCGAGGTGGGAGACCGAGGCGCCGAGCGTGGGATAGCGGGCGGGGCGGGCTTCGGTGTCGAAGGGCTCGTCGCAGTCGACGTGGTACCCGAGGGCCCGCAGGCGCCCTACGGCATCGGTGGCCAGACGGGACTCGTCGTCCTCGGTCAGGCCGGCGGGGGCGCGGTGGTAGCTCTCGTGGAGGCGGACGACAGCGACGAATCCCGCGCGCTGGAGAATGCTGTGTGCCTCAGCGTCGCCCCCGCGGGCGAGGAGTTCGCCGGAGTGAGGGTCACGGCGGATGTCCAGGAAGCGGTCGGTGGTGCGGGGCAAGGAGACGTTTCTCCTACAAAGATCGGTGGGCGGTGCGCCGGGTCGCGGCCGGCGCGGCGGCGACCCGGGGCTTGACCAGGCAGGCCGCAGTGGTGTCCAGGTCCTGCTGAATCGCGTGGAGTCGGCGGGCGATCAGCTCCAGACGGTGCGCCGTGTCCGTGCCGGCGGCCCCAGGCTGGCGGGCGATCCGGTACGCGGTGTGCTCGACCAGTCCGCGGACCGTGGCCAGCGGGCCGGCCTGCTCGTCAGCGAGCGCGTGAGGACGCCCGCGCTGCGCGGAAGCAGCGGGGACCGTTCGGGCAGCGGGCCGCTTTGTGGGGCCGGTGCGGGCGGGGATCAGGTTCAGGTCCTGCTCGATGCGGCGCGCTTCACCGGCAAGGCGCTGCAGCATGTCGGTGGGCGGGGTGTGCCAGGTGCCGTCGAGGTGGATCAGGTTGGCGAGCAGATCCAGGCGTCCGGGCTGGGCGTGGACGGCGATCCAACGACAACCGTGCTCCGTGGCACCGGGCACCTCGATACCGGCGGCCCGCGCGAGCCGGTGGGCGGCTTCGGACCACTCGGGGCCGGTCAGCTCCCGGTCGTCTGGGTGGAGCCGGATGTCGAGGTGGAGGATCGCGTGCCGGTCGTCGTCCGTGCTGGCAGCGAACGGATGCTCCAGGTACGGGTCTTCGAGGTGCTCGGCCCACTCAATGGACGTCCAGGTTCTCTACTCGTCGTCCGGGGTGTAGTAGTCCAGGCCCGGCCAGTGGGCGACCACGGTGTACTCCGTCAGGCCCTCGTTCGGGGAAGGGGGCCGCCCGAGCGCCTCGGCGAGCGGTTCGCGCGGCGAGTGGGCCCTTGGGTGCAGGCGGGGGATCATGACGGCACCCCGCTCGACGTGCGGGTGGGTGACCGGTGCTGGTGAAGGTCGCGGGCTGCACAGATCAGGGAGCGCTCGCGGACCAGTCGGCGTGAACCGAGCTGTCTCCCGGCGGCAGACAGTCGATTGCCCTGTCGATGGCGCCCAGCCCTTCGTCGTACTGGCCCAGCCGGCGCAGGGCACCCGCCACGCGGAAGAGGACGATCGGGTCGGAGCCGGTGGCGAGGGCGGGCCGGGAGCTGAGGGCCAGGAGACGCTCCGCGCGCCCTGGTGCAGGTCTTGGCCGAGCCACAGTCCGTGCAGCAGGACGTGCAGGGTTTTGGGGTGTTCCTCGGCCTCGGCGAGGACCTCGTCCATGGCTGTCAGGCCCTCGGGGCGGGACTGGCCCAGCAGCGCGAAGGCGTACAGGGCACGGGTGTAGCAGTCCAGCGGCTGACGCGCGGTCTGCGCGAGCTGTTCGACGAGGCGCTGGAGGGTGGGGCAGCGGAAGTCGAACCGCAGGGCGCTCAGGTACAGATGCGCCAAGGCGCGGGTGATGATCGGATCACGGTCCGCTGCGAGGACATCCTCCGGGGACAGCAGCCCCAGGACGCTGCGACCGGCTGACCGTGCCGCCCAGGCAGTGTCCGCGCACACCTCGGCTGAGGTTTTCCAGTCGGCCCGGATGCCGCGGAGGTCTTCGGCCAGGCGCAGCGGCCAGGAAGGATCGTCCGGAGTTCCGGTGGCTCGGGCCCTGGCCTTGTGGAGCGCAGCGGCACGGTCGGGGCGATTCGAGGAGGGAGTCATCGGCTGCCCCTGGTGTCTGCGGTGTGCACGAGCTGGCCCAGGGCGGTGGTGGTGTACCAGCCGCAGTCGATCAGCTCGTCGCGGTCGGCGAACCGCGCAAGGAGGGCGTCTTCCATGGCCCGCAGGTAGATCAGGCAGTCCGGGCAGCGGCGCGAGAGGTGCACGAGGTAGCGGGGGTGAGCGGTGACGTAGGACTGAGCACCGCCGGTGGGATCACGCAGGCGCCATCCGTCCTCGTCGGTGGGGGTGTGCCAGGAGGGGGCGACGACGCGCATCGAGTCTCCCCACAATTCCCCGGCGACCACCCCCTTGAGGACGACGACGGTGTCCCCGGCCTGGAAGTGGGCGTGGGTGACGTCACGGGTGGGAGTGAGCGGGTCGGGGGTGGGGGCGGTGACGGGGGTGGGTTGATGGTCCCAGGACGGAGGGAGCACGCGGTTCCTTCCACGCGATGGCTGTCGGGGTGGGAGCATCAATAGTCCGGAGGAACGCCGGTTTGGCTAACGGGCGTTTCCCGGCTATGTTGCCCCGCCGTCAGCGGAACGGGTTCTCCGTCCCGCGGTCCGCCTCGGTGGCTGCGTCACGGAGTTTGGGCAGGTCAGGAAGCTGCTCTCGCTGGCTCCTCCAAGCCGATCTCGACCTCCGGTGGCCGGTGCTCGGCTTCTCGGCCTGCTCAGCAGTGGCTTGCTCCCCTTCCGGCCGCCGGACGGCGCGCACTCAGCGGCCCGCAACAGAGCTGACGCGGCGCCAGGGATACCCGCAGAGGCGTGACACAGTCCACTTGCGGGCGTTCGACGGGGCTGCACGGATTTGACGAACAAGGCGACCGGCGCTCTTTCCCGCCCAGTGGAACCGGCCTGACCTGCGAATCCGGTTTAGTGCTGGTATTTATGTGAAGGTTGGCAGCCCAGAGCATCGGTCAGTCGCCCGGCGGTGAACTATAGTTTAGGGCCGCTGTCATTCGATGAACGTGTCGTCGAACTCCCCTTGAGGCTCTCCCGGGATGATAGGTTGAGCCCCGCAGTACACCCTTTTCCCGAACTAGACCGGAAGGGGGTGATGAGACGTGTTAGAACCTGGGCAGGAGCCGACCGGAGGGGCGCGGCGCGCACAGCGCCTACGTCGCCGCAGTGAGGAACGAGCACGGAAGTGGGAGGCCGCGTTCCGCAAGGTTCGGTGGGGCCTGGTCGTTGTGAACATCGTGCACGCGATCAGGTCCTAGTGGTTCTGACCAGGGATTGTGCACAGGAGCCCGCCGTGCATGGCGGACTCCTGCGCGGCATCCACGTCTTACCCCGGCGGAGTCTGCTGATCTTTGCGGAGTGGCAGGCTCCGCCGCCGTTGTGGATGACTTTTAAGACCCTACCACTCAAATGTACTTTTCTTCGGGGGGGGGTGGATCAATCTATTTGCTTCACTTCCGTGCCGCGAATCAGGCGAATCATTCGATGCGTAACTTTGATCGCACGACTTTTTGGAGCTGCTCAATCTTTTGCATCCGCTGGAAGTGGCGCGCGGGGAGATTTTTAGAAGGTCCTGCATTTGGGTGACCGGTAGGGTTTTTTGTGCCGTCACAAACTGTTTCTCATGGCGGGTGACTGTTTCCGGGGCTTTTCTGCTCGCGCACGCGGATCCTGATCTGTCCCCGCAGGTCCGTGCCTGGGCCTGCTGCTGAGGAAGCCGCAGCCAAGGCGGTCGGCCGGTCAGGGGCCGCCCGCCCATTCGGGTGACAGGCATGCAAATCCGCGTGGTCCCGCTTGCCGTCAGCGGAAGGGGTTCTCCGTCCCGCGGTCCGCCTCGGTGGCTGCGTTGAGGAGTTCGAGCAGGTCAGTGCCTTCGGCGTCGCGCTGGTCGATCCACCATCCGGCTCGGGTGATGGAGCGGGCCTTCTCCTCCAGCTCCGCCCAGTCAGCCTCGTCCCAACTGCCCTCTATGACCAGGGCGGTGTGCGCGGCCGTCATCAGCTGATGGCGGGAGCGCTCACCCCAGTCCAGGGCCTTCTCCGGGCCCTCCAGCGGCGGCATCTCGAACTGCGTCGCCCAGGCAGCGGCTGCCTCCCGCTCCTCGGCGCGCTTCGCCGCGAGCCACTCCTCCTTGGACTCGGAGTCAGCGTCGCGCGCCGCCTTCCAGCAGTCGGTGCAGTCCTTCGACGCGAGCCAACGGGCGAAGCCTGCCCGCTTGTCGGCGGGGCGGTTGGACAGGTCATGATCTACCCGGTGGGAGCAGGAGTGTTCCACGGTCCAGTGCGTAGGCACCCCCGGGGAATTCCGTTTGATGGGCGTTACGTTCGAGGTCGGGCTGCTGGTCTGGGGCTTCAAATCAAGCGCCTGTCGTTGACGGTTGGGTGGTCTCGGGGACGCTTCCGCCTTCTGCGTCGTCTCAGCGGGTCCTGCGGATGGCGTCTGTGGCCGCCGTGGCGATGGCGGCGGGAGCGCTGGAGGGCTGGGGCAGGTGCAGCAAGGTGGTCCCCGGCAAGTGGTGGGATTCCGCGGTGAGGGTGAGCTGTAGTACGGCGCAGCCGGCGGTCGTGAGCTGCTTGATGCGGGTGACGGCTTGACCGGTTTCGGCGCTGCCGTAGTGGGCGTCGGTGACGATCACGAGGAGGCGGCCGGCGCCGGGGCGGCTGAGTTCGAGGCCGTGGTCGAGTGCGTCGATGGCGTTGGCGAGGTTGTGGTGGCCGCCGGTGGCATCGAACGTCGTCACGCGCTCTGGTGCTCGGTGGGTGGGTCGGGTCAGTGCGGTCAGGTGCCTGTCGTAGGCGATGGTGGCGGTACGGGAGTCGGGGTTGGTCAGGGCTGCTGCGCGTGCCACGATCCAGGCGGCGGACGCGACGGGCTTGCAGGCGGCGCGCATGGAGCCGGAGACGTCGACGGCGATCCCCACACGCAGTGGTGGGGTGGGGGAGTTCCGGCGGCGGGTGTGGGTGAACGGTTCTGCGGTGGGCACCGACCCGGCCGCGCGTTGAGCGTCGCGGGCGAGGGCCGCGCGCATGTTGAGGCGGCCGGGTGGGGTGGGGCTGGTGGTCCGCTCCTCGGTCCGCTCGCGGTAGGCGGCGGCCCGCAGGGCGCGGCTCAGGCGGGCGGCGGCCTTCTGCTCGGCGGCGGTGGGCCTGCGGGTGCCGGTGACCGGGTTGCTACGGGGCGCCGGTGTGCCGTCGGGGTTGACGGTGCCACGGGCGGCGTTGAAGACCGACTTGGCGGTGGCGGCGGCTTTGCGTCGCTGAGCGGCTCGCTGGGCGCGGTCCTGAGCCTGCGCCTTGGACCGTGACGCCATGGCGTTGGCCGCTGCGTCCTGTGCCGCGAGGTCGGCCGCGTCGGTGGCTGCCGTGCTGTCCAAGACGACCGCCACCGCGCTGGACAGCAGATCGGAGAGGCCCGCCGGCACGGGCAGGGCGGGGGCCGCGGCGTCCAGAGCTTCGCACCATTCTTGACCGCGCGCGAGCATGGTCGTGGCGTCGTGGTCGGCGCACTGGTGAGCTGCGGTCCAGATGCGGGTGAGGGTGGTCAGCAGGTTGGCGCCCAGCACCTTTTCGCACAGATCGGCGACGGCCCGGGTCTCGCCGGCGTCCAGGATGCCGACGTCACGGCGGCCGAGGATCAGGGCTGCCACGGCGGCGGCCTGCTCGATGCCCTGGAGGGTGAGGTGGGCGATGTCGGGCATGACCAGGGTTCGGGCACTGGTGCGCAGGTACGTGCGGTCCGTGGGCCGCGTGATCAGGTGTGCGCCTTCGACGCGGCTCTCCTCCAGTAGGAGCGCGGCCTCGACGGCGCGGGGGTCCGCTCCGGCAGGCTGTGTCCAGACGGAGTGGGCCGCGTGTGCGGCCTCGTGGACGAACACGCCCCAGGCGGCGGGATACCGCTCCTCGTCGCCCACGATCCGCGGATGGATCTCGTGGGGCTGGAGGGGGGCGAACAGGCGGGCGTCGAACTCGACCTCTCCCAGCGTGGGGAAGTACGCGGCCGGTGCGCCGCTGCGTGTGCCGGGGCGGCAGGTGACGAGGAGGTCCTGGCGGCCGGAGAGGGCGACCAGCCGGTCGCCGAGTTCGGCTCCCACGCGCAGCCACGCGGCTGGGGAGGAGCGGGGTTGCGCGGGCGGTGCGCCGTCGTCGTCCCAGCGTGCGAGGTCGGCGTCGTCGTCCGGCGTGGTGGCGGGGGACTGGACGTGGTGGTGGGCGCTCATCGCTGGCGGCCCCGGTGTGCGGAGCCGGTGCTGCCCGGGGGCTGCCGGGCGGGTGAGGCGGGGAGCTGCTTGCCGAGGGTGAGGGGCGCGATCTTCTTGACGCCGACAGTCTTGATGATGGCGGCGGCGACGGTGTCGCGATCCTCCTCAGGGGCGATGCCGACGAGGTTCGCGAGCGCGGCTTTGGTGCCGAGGACGGCCTCGGTCTTCTGGTAGCTGAGCAGTTCCCGCAGTTGGGGGGCCCAGCCCAGTTCGCCGAGTTCGACCTGGTGGGCGAGGTGTCGGGCGACCCGGACCACCCGGGCATCGATCCTCAAGGCCAGGGCGAGGTCGTAGTCCGTGCCGATCTGGATCTGCACGCTGAACCGGCTCGCGAGCGCTTCCGTCAACACCGCGCCGTGGACGCCGGGATTGTGGCCCGCCACCACGTAGAAGCCCGGCTCGGCTTTGATGGTCTCGCCCTTGTGGGCCTTGACCTGGATCTGCCTGCGCCCGTCCATCGCGGGATACAGCGCCGCCAGGACCTTCGGTGAGATCAAGGTGGCATCGTCGATCAGCAGGGCGCGGCCCTCGGTCATCGCGGTGACCAGCGGACCGTACTGGAAAACGTAGGCTCCCGCGTCGTCCTGTGTGTACTCGCCGATCAAGTCGCCGACCGTGGTGTCGCCGTCACCGGCGACGGTGAGCAGGTCCGGGAACGCCGCCTCGACCAGACTCGTCTTGCCGGTGCCCGGAGGGCCGTAGAGCAGCACCGGCACGTCGGCGTCGCGCAAGCGATTCAACGCCTCGACGTCGGGCAGATCGGCCAGCTCCCGGGGGTGGTAGAGCTGGCCCCCCGCGCGGCGGATTGGGCCGGTCTGCCTGGGCGCGGCTGCTGCGGTGTAGGCCGTACGGGCCGTGGCCGCCTGGACGCGGGGAGAGTGGGTGCCCGGTGGGCTGATCACAGCCCTCTGTGCGGCTGCGGCGGTTTTCGCGTTCGCGCGGAACTGCGGTTGTCCGGTCCCGCTTTGGTCGGCCTCGCCGCGTCGCACCAGGGTGAGGGCGGCGTTGCGGACGGCGCCGTGGGAGTGGCCCAGCTGCCTGGCCATGTCCCCGATGGTGAGCTTGTCCGCCGGCCGGTCGGCCAGCAGTCGGGCCACCTTGGCCCGTAGTTCGCCGCCCTTGGTGCGCGCTGGTCTGGTAGGCCCGGGTGTGGTCAAAACGAGACCCCTTCAACAGGTGCGGGTGCGGGTGTGGGCGGGGTGGGCGTTGCGCTGGAGAGGCTGGCTGCTCTCGGAGCGGATCACGGACTGTGCCGAGATCGGCGACCGGTCCAACCGGGGCGTACCGTCGGCGCTCACCGGCCGGCCGAGGGCTCGGTCCAGGTGCACGGGATGGCCGGGCACGAGCAGCTCGCTGGCTGCCGAGCAGGCCCGTGCGTCCGCGCCGTATCGGGTTCCGTGGCTCGGCAGGCACAGCCTGGCGTCTCTTCGAAGCCGTCTTGGAGCAGGATCCGCCGGGCGGCGGCGTTGTAGCCGGTGGTGGTGATCTCGCCGGTGATGGTGTGCCGGATCGGCATGAACGGCTCTGCTGGTGCTTCGGGCAAAGCGGATCTCCTATCGGTGGCGGGCGGTCATGCTGGCGCGGGGCGGCGGCGTGGGCGGGGTGGTGTCCACGGCCGGGCGCGGGCGGGTGCGCAGCACGGGGGTGCGGTGCGGGGGCAGGACGGCGACGGTCGCCCCGAGGTCTTCGGCAGCTTCTTCGACTTCGCGGGTGAGGAACTCGATCTGCCGGCCCAGCGCTGAGAGGCGGGCGGCGATCTGCCGGCCTTGCAGGGTTTCCAGGGCGCTGGCGAACTGAGCACTCGTCTCCAGGAGTTCCTGCAGGCGGACCATCGGGCCGGCGGCGTAGCCGCGCTGGACGGCTCCCAGGAGAGCGCTCGATGCGTCACCGGCACTGTGGCCTTCGACGACGTCGCGGATGAGGTCCTGCAGGGACAGTTCCGGGGCCGGTGCCGGGCGGTTGAACCGGGAGATGTCCGAGCGCAGCACGCCGGGCGGGACCGGAGCGGGCAGGGCCTTGCCCGCCTCGTACTCGTGGGCGAAGTGCCCGATCACCTGCCAGCCCGGTACGCCCGGGTCGCCGCGCAGCGCGACCACGGTGGAGTCGTCGTCCTCGACGAGGTAAGCGAGGGTGATCGGCTGTCCGTCGGCGGCGTACCACGACTCGGTCAGCTCCAGCGCGCCGCGTGTCTGCGCGGCTCGGGCCCTGTCGGTCCACTGCTGCTGTTCCTCGTCGGTCAGCGGAGCCTTGTGGTGCTGGCCGTCGCGCTGGTCGGCGAGGTTGCTGGCGATCGGGCTGTGGTCCGCCCAGGCGGTGAGGTGCGGCCACAGGGCCGCGTGCTGGGCGCGTTCGGCGGGGGAACCGGGCGCGGCGGGCCGGTCGAGGGCCCTGCGGATTTCGGCGGCGGAAGAGGCCAGGCCGTCCAGGACGGCCCGCCACCCGGTCAGGTGCCGGGCGGGCGGCAACGCGTCGAGCGCGAGCCGGGCGGCATCGAGGAGAGCCTCGGCGTGGGGGGCGAGGTGGGTGTACGCCTCCAACGCCGCCTGGTCACGGTGGGCTTGTGCGGCTGCGGCGGCGTCTGCGTGGACGGTGCGGCCGTGGCGGTCGCGTGTCCTGTCGAGGGCGGCATCGGTCTCGCAGTCGATGACTGCCATCCGCAGCCGGAAGTCGCGTGCATTGCTGGCCAGTGCAGATGCTGTCGGCAAGGGGCTGTCGGGGGCCGGACTGTTCGTGTGGGTCATCGGGACCGCCCGCCGGCTGCGGCCGTCAGGTGGACGGTGGGAGCGTAGGTGGGCTTCGGCGGGATCGGCCGGGCCGACGGAGGGGAGGTGGTGGGTGGCGTGAAGCGCTGCGTCGTTCGGCCGGCGGCGGCCTGGGCGAGCCGGCTGCGGCGCTCCTGCAGTTCGTTGGACCGGACAGGGCGCCGAGGGCCGGTGGAGAGGGTCGGATCGAGGCGGATGTCGGCCTGCACGATGTAGCTTCGACGGCGCAGGTCGTGGACGGCCTGGCGGGTGCGTCGGGGACCATCGCGCTCGGGCTCGCTGAGGCGGTACAGGCCCGGTTCATCGGGGACGGGCTCGAATTGCTCGCGCTCCAGGAACCAGTGGGCGAGGTGCTGGGGCATGGAGGAGGTGAAGGAGGCGACGAAGCCGTGTTCCTTGTGGTCTCCGAAGGAGAAGTGGGTGCCGGGCTGCAAAGGGGCGGGAGTTTCCAGACGTTGTCGGGGTGGAACGGTCAGCGGCTGCGGTACGCGGGCCGGGCGGCGGCCAGGGGGCGGGCTGGCGCGGTGACTCCCGGCTGTGCGACAGGATGATCTGCGCCTCAGACGCGGACCAGGTCCTCGCCACCGCGCAGGACGGCACGCAGGCTGCGTCCGTACGCCCAGGCGTGCTCCCGGGCCGCTGCCTCCAGTTGCTCGTACCCGACCTGGGCCGTCATCTGCCCGGGGTGCTTGCGATACCGGTACACAGGGACCGGCAGCAGGATTCCGGGCGCGAGCGCGGTGACGCCGAGGGCCGCGCAGTAGTCTTCACCCTGAACGAGACCGCCCATCGGCGCGGCACGCACGAGGTCGGTGCGGGCGAGGATCGTGGTCGGCCCCATGGGGATCGTGTCCGTCGGCGACTTCCAATAGGTCCATACGTCGCCGGCCTCGTGCCGGCCGGGGGGAGTGGGGCAGCGCCACAGGGTGGTCGAACCGTCGGGGAACTGGTCCTCGCTCCAGCCCGCGCACCAGCCGACCCCGGTGGATTCCAGGGCGTTCAGCCGTACGGACATCGCGTCGTCGGTGAACTCGTCGTCATCGTCTGCCCAGTTGACGTAGGGGGTGCGGACCTGAGTGAGAGCGAGGTTGCGGGCGCAGGCGGCGCCCACCGGCCGGGGCAAATCCAATGTGCGGATGCGGGGATCCTGCGCGAGCGGCGCCGGCAGGCGTTCGGGTGAGGCGCCGTCGAGCGCGATCACGGCCTCCCACGGCACGGACTGCCGGGTGAGGCTTGCGTGCATGGCGGTTAGATAGTCGAGGCGGTCGTCGCGCAGGCGGGTGGCGATGACGACCGTAATCAGGGGAGAGGGCAGGGAAGTCTCCGGCAATGAGAGGCGGTGCGGGTCAGCGGCGGGCAGCCGTGCGGGGCCCGGTCGACGCAGCTCCGGCAGCGGGCCGCGGCGGGCGCGTGGCGCGCGAGGTGGTGGGCCTCCGGCGTGTGGTGATGGCGGGCCAGTTCGCCGGGTGGTCGCTGAAGGGGGTACTTGGGTCGGTGTCCCGGGCGACGTGGGGGCCTGCGCCGGTGTGAGCCATGCTGATCACTTCGATGCCCTGCGGATGCAGGATGTAGCCCCACGGCATGCCCAGTTCGCCGGCGGTCTCGTCGGTGACCGTCATGTGGTCATCGGGGTGCTCGCGAGTGGCGATCCAGCCCTCCGGGTCTCGGGGCTGTCGCTCGGAGGGCGGATCGTGCGGCGGACTGATGACCAGGTAGCTGTCGTCGGGGAGCGAGACGCGCACGTAGGCGCTGAGGCCGAATTCGATGTCGCAGGGCAGTCCGCGTGCCCGAAGCGGCGTGGTGATGTGTGCGTGGCGTCGCCACAGCTCATGCCACCACGGCGAGTGCACGTCGCGGTGGTCGGGAAGCGGCGCGAGCGGTACCGGGCGGGGTCCCGGGGCGGTCGTCTCGTCAGCGGCCATCGCTCCTCCTGCGGCTGGCGCCGCATGCGGCCCGGAGGTAGGGGTGCGGGTCGTCGGGGCGCGGGGGAGAGGTCAAAGGGTGTGATCCTTCCTGTCGGCAGGCAGAGAGGCGACGGTTGTGGCCGTCGGGGTGATCCGGAGTGCAGTGGGTCAGGGCGCGCACGGACACGGCAGACGGAGAGCTAACGGCGAGGCGCGGGGCCGGTGGAGGGGGGAGCGGGCGGCAGGCTCGCGGTAGCTCCACGCGATGCGTTGGCCGACGCTGTGGGGGCGGGGGCGGGGGCCGGGTCGTAGGCGGCGCGCAGCCTGTTCAGACCGGCTTCGTCGGCGAGAGCGAGGACGGACAGGGCCCGGCTGGCCGCTGTCATCAGCAGGTGCGAAGGCGATCCCTTGGCCCCGTCGCGGTTCTCCTGCTTCCACCGGGCGGCGGCGACGAGGTAGTCGCTCAGGGCGCGCAGTGCGGGTTCGGTGGCGTCCAGGACGTGGTCGGTGACCGCGTCGATCTCCGCCGGGGTCCGGGCTGCGGCGAGGGCGTCCAGGTACGGGGTGAGGTCCGGCGCTGGCCAGGGCTGGTCGGGTAGGGGGTGCGCGGCGCGGAAGGGCTGTGCGTCGCGTCGTGCCCACCGCTTCAGGTCGCCGCGGGTGGCGAGGTTGTACCGGGCGGCATGGATCTGGTCGGCGTCGCGGCCGACGTTGTCGTAGAGCTCGAAGTCTGGGTCGCGGGGGATGATGCAGGAGTCCTTCGGGCTGGTGCGGGCTGCAGGTCGTTGTGGGCGGACTGCGCCGGGGCGGATGTCAGTTGCACGATCAGTTCACGGCTTTGGCGCGGTCAGCGGTGGAGACCGCCAGGCCGGGACGGCGGAGGCTCCGGCGGTCCCTCCCGGCGGGTCAGAGGCGCAAGGAAGCGCTGGACGCCGAGGTGGTCGTCGAGTTCCTTGGCTGCGTCGCGAAGGGACTCCGAGGCACGCCGCAGAAAAGCGCGCGCTGAGGCGTGGCCGATGACCATGCGATTCATGAGGTAGTGCCGGTCGGTGGGGTTGGCAGTCCGGGGCAGGGCCAGGGCGTTCTCCGCGGTCTCGGTGAAGTGCGGGGCTGCGTGGCTGGAGATGGTCGCCGCCGAGGCGAGGTGCTTCAGGACGGTCCGGCCGGTCCGGGTGGTGCGGTGGGGGCTCTGGGCGAAGGCGTCGGCCAGCCGGAGGACCTCGCGGGAGAGGTCCTGCGCGTCGGTGGCGTGCTGGAGCAGCGCGGTGTAGGACGGCGCGGCCGGAACGTGCCCGTTCTCGTCGAGTAGCTCCCACCGCTGGGCGGCGTCGTGCAGTTTGTCCTTCACGGCGTGGAGTGCGTGGATGAGGTGCAGGGCGTCGTCGCGCGGGATCAGGTCGCGCGTGAAGTCGGGGTTCATGGTCCTATTGGTCAGTGCATGCGGGCGTCGGTGTCGAAGAGCGCCAGTTCGTGGCTGTGCAGGAGGTGCTGCACGATGAAGGACCGGGCGGCCACCTTCCACAGGCCGCGCCCCCGGTTCAGGTGCGCGATGGCGTCCATCTCGACGGAGGTCAGGCCGAGCAGGGAGGCCGCGGCGTGGAGCTGGTCGGTCTCCTGGCGGTAGATGATCCGGGTGGAGCAGTCCGCCAGGAGGCCCTCGGCCAGGGCGCGGCCCTGTGATCCGGCGTCGCCGGCGGTGAGCAGGTCGGACAGCCGGTGGATCACCATGAGGTTGGCGATGCCGAGGCCGCGGGAGAGCTTCCACTGGGCCTGCATGCGCTGGAGGAGGCCGACGTGCCGCATCAGGCGCCATGCCTCGTCGTACACGATCCAGCGCCGGCCGCCGTTCGGGTCGGAGAGCGCGGATTCCATCCAGGCGCTCGCGCAGGTCATCGCGAGGACGAGGGCGGTGTCGTCTCCGCTGCCGCCGAGGCGGGACAGGTCGATAGTGAGCATCGGCGCGTTGGGGTCGAAGGCGACGGTGGAGGGGGCGTCGAACATGCCGGCCAGGTCGCCGTGGACCAGGCGCCGCATAGCGTGGGCCAGGTCGCGGGCTGCGTCACCGAGTTGCCCCGACATCATCCCGGCGGCCTCGTCGAGCGCGTGAGGGTTGTTGAGGGTGGCGGCGATGTCGCCGAGGAGCGGGGTGCGGTGTGTGTCGGCGGCGCGGGTGACGGCGGCGTCGAGGGCGACGTCCAGGGCGGTGTGCTCCATGGGCATCAGGTCCCGGCCCAGTACAGTCCGGGCCAGGGAGCCGAGCAGGAGCAGGCGCCGCTTGCGGATCTCGCCGACCCAGTCGGCCTCGGCCACGCTGTCCGGGCGCGGGGCTGCGTCCAGGGGGTTCAGGCGTCCGGGCAGTCCGGGCCCGAGGGCGACGGACCGGCCGCCGAGGGCTTCGGCCACCGGAGTCCACTCGCCCTTCGGGTCGCACGGGACGTAGACGCGGTATCCGAAGGCGACCGAGCGCAGCGCGAAGGATTTGGCCAGCGCGCTCTTGCCCTGGCCGATCACGCCGGCGAGGAGCAGGTTGGGGTTGGTGAAGCCCTCGACCTTGCCGTACAGGGCGAACGGGTCGAAGACGAAGGATGCTTCGGCGTGGACGTCGCGGCCGATGTAGATGCCTTCGGCGCCGAGTCCGCCTTCGGCGAGGAAGGGATAGGCGCCGGCCGCGACGGCGGTGGTCATGCGGTGGGCGGGAAGTTTCAGCCGGTTCCCGCGGGCGGAGGCGGGCCCTGGGCGCCCGCCCGGTGGGTAGAGCGGGGCGGGCATCTCCTGCTCAGCGCGTGTGCTTTCGCTCTGGTGGGCGCTGGCTTCCGCGCGGGCCTTGGCGGCGGCCTCGGCGAGCTGGCGGCGGGCAGCCTTGCGGCTGGCGCGGTCAGTGCCGTGGGGGGTGAACAGCGGGCTGGCGGACGCGCGGCGGGCGGGGCGGTGGCTCATCGGGGGCCCTCGATTCTGCGGGTGGTGCTCATCGCACGCAGGCCGTGGTGTGCGGGCGGAGGTCGGTGGGGGTGGTCTTGCGGCGGACGACGTGTCCGGCGGCGAGGTGGCGTTGGCAGATCGTCAGCACGGGCGGGCTCTCGGGAAGCCGCTCCGGATGACAGGCGCTCGTCCTGGCAGTGGCCTCGGTCATGCCGGGCAGCAGGTGGAAGGCGGCGTGGACTTCGGTGGTGGCTTGCCAGAGCCTGGTGTGGGCGGTGGCCAGGTGACGTCCGGCGGCTGGGTGCGGGGGCCGGGCGCGGTCGGCGAGCCGGTCCAGAAGCTGGAGCAGAGCGGCGAGGTGGGCGTGCAGGACGTCGAGGTGCGCACGGTCCACGGGCCTGGGCGGGTCAGCGTCCGACGGCGCCAGGGCTCGCGCGTGGTGGCGGATGCCGGCGCTCGCGGCGCGGAGGTAGGGGTGCGCGTCGTCGGGACGCGTGGAGGAGGTCAAAGGTGGTGGTCCTTCCTGCCGGTCGGCAGGGTGGTGAGGGGGGCCGTCGCTGGTGAGCCAGGGGCAGTGGCCCAGGGTGCGCCCGGGCGCTGGTGGTTCACAGGGCGGTGCGGGCGAGCGGGAGCGCGGAGAGGGCGAAGGCGTCCGGCTGCTGGTAGTTGAGCCTGCGGAGATCGACTCCGGAGGTGACGGCGTGCGTCTCGATCTGAGCGCAGGCGGCGTCCAGGAGGGCGTCGGTCTCGGCGGTGACAGTGACCAGGCCGGTCAGGGCCACGTCGGCGTGCCCGGCGATGAGCTGGCGCTCGCGGATCTTGACGTCGGCGTACTCGACGGAGTCTTCTTCGGAGTCGACCTGGCCGCGGCGGGCGCGCTCGTTGGCGTCGGCGATGATTGCCGCCTTTTTGCGCTGGACGTCCCGCAGTGCCGACTCGAGCCCTTGCGGCACGTAGATAAGGGACAGTGTGCGGCGCACGCCGGCCGTGAACATGATCCCGTGCAGGAACCCGGCCCCCATCTCGGTCCTTGGCCAGTTCTCCACCCAGTACGTTGCGTGCCGCGCGCTGTCGGTGGCGAGGCGGTCGTACTCCTCGAACTGCACGACGGGACCGGCTGCTGCAGGGTCGGCCGCGGCACGGCCGGTCTCGGACCACTGCTGGAGCGCGGCGAGCGCCTTGGGGTCGTAGGCGGTGCGGATGACGGCGGCGATCTCCCGCGCGCTCAGCCATCCGGTGACCATCAGGCCGGCGTTGCGGGCGGCCTGGGCGATGGACGCGGTGGTCTGCTGCATGACGGTGAACGCCCCGGGCAGCCCTCCGCCGGCCTGGTTGATTAGGCGCCGGGCGGCCTTGAGGTCGAGGGAGATGGCGAGGTAGGTCTCGTGCGGTGCGGCGGCCGGTCCGGCCGAGGCGACCAGTTCGGAGTAGACCTGTCCGGCGACGGGGGCCTGGGGCTGCCCGTTCTGGGTCCAATGGCGGGTGAGCGTGTCACCGCTGTCGGGCACGGTGCGCTCCAGCACCTGCACAGTGGCGACGTGCCCGGTGCGGGCGATACCCGCCAGCGCGCGCCCCCAGCTGCTCACGTTGTGGTTCTGGGTGGCCGGGTCGAGAAGAGCGAAAGCCCGGGAGGTGACGCGGGCGATGGCGGTCAGGGTCTGCTGGTGCGGGTCGTGGACGGCCGCAGCTCCGTTGGCGGAATCGCCGGGGGTGACGACCTTGAGGGAAGCGGCGGTGCCGGGAAGGTGCAGGACGCCGTCCTGCCGGGGCCGGGTAACTGGCCGGGCGAGCCAGAGTATCTGGCCGGTACGGCGGCGGTGCGCGTACCGGGTGACGATGGGCGCCCAGTCGATCAGGGAGCGGCCGTGCCGGCGGATCGCGACCAGTGCACCGGATGCCGCCCACAGCGGCGCCAGGGCAACGGCGCCGAGCAGTCCGGTGGAGATCACCGTCATCAGCAGCAGGGCCAGCGTGCAGGAGACGAGGACGAGCTGGGGCAGGGAGAGGCCGAGGAGAATGCCGCGGCGGCTCCGGTGCGGGAACTTCACCGTGACCGGAGCGACAGAAAGATCAGTCATGGGGGCGGTCCTGGAGGCGCGGGTGGAGTCCGGGGGCGGGAGGTGGCGTGCACGTCCCGCCCCCGGGCGTCGGACAGGGATCAGAGACCGGTCGGAGGCGGCGGAGCAGACCCGCTCGACGCGGCATCCTGCGAGCCGGAGGACGGGGGCGCGCCCTGCGGAGGAGGTGTCGTCGTCGGCGGAGTGGCCTGCCACCCGCCGCCCTGGCCCGACGCGGCATTCGCGCCGGATCCGCCAGAACCTGGGGCGCCTCCCACCTGGCCGCTGGTGTCGTCGGACACGCTGGTCGGCGCGGGCTGGACGGCCTTCTCCAGGCCGGACTTGACGGCATCGCCGCCGGGCGAGCCTCCCGTACCACCGCCCTGCGAACCGTCCTTGCCTTCGCCGCCGCCAGTCGGGTTGGTGGCGACGTCGCCGGGGAATCCGCCGCCGTCGGGGCCTTGCGGTGCGGCACTCCCCATGGCGGCAGCGCCACCTGCTCCGGCTGCGGCGCCTCCGGTTCCGGCGGTGGCCGCGGCTGCGGCGGCCTTGCGGGCGGCCTTCCCGGCGTGGGCCTTGGCGATCTGGGCCCCGGCGCCACCGGCACGGTGGATGGACTCGCCGTCGGTGCCGTCGGCTGCCCAGTGCACGAATTTGAAGACGGCGTACGGGCACAGCAGCACCAGGACCATGATCACGATGCCGGACATGACGTCGGCGAGCGCGGCGATACCGTCATTGGCTTCGGTCTTGCCCATGGCGGCGATACCGAGGACGAAGATGACGGTCATCAGGAGCTTGGAGACGACGAGGGTGGCGGTGGCTTCGATCCAGCCCTTGCGCCAACGTCGGGCGACTTCCCAGCCGCCGCCGGCGGAGGCGAAGACGGCCAACGTGACCATGACGAGGATGCCGACCTTGCGGACCATCATTACGCACCAGTACAGGACGGCGCCGATGGCGGCACCCAGACCGGCGACGACCGCCACGAGCCAGCCGAGGCCGGCCAGACCGGGGATCTGGTTGACCTTCACGATGCGCCGTACGGCGGAGGCGATATCCAGCTTCGCGGCGCGGAACAGTCCGTCGGAGAGCGCATCGACCACTTCGATGGCGACTGTGGTCAGGGCGATGGCGCAGAAGGCGAACAGGACACCGCTCATGGTGCCGGTGAATGCTTGTGTCAGTGCTTGTCCGTCGCGGCGTATGGCGGCCCGGACGAGTTGCGCGCAGAAAGTGGCGACCAGCAGAACCAGGCCCAGCGGCAGCAACATCTCGTAGTTGTCGCGGAACCATCCGGCGTTGAGGTCCACCCTCGTGGTGGTGTTGACCGCCTCGGCGGCCAGATCAGCTGAAGCCGCTGCCAGTTCACCGGCCGACTTCGCCATCCAGTCACCGATGGCCTTGCCGGGGTCCGAGGCGAAATCGACGGCGTCGCCGACGGCACACAGCTTGCCGGCCAGGGGGATGTCACAGAAACCCACGGGGACTTACGCCTCCTTTCTTGTCTCAGGTGCGGGTCACTGCGTGACGCTGGGGGCGAAGGCGGCCAGGGTGCAGTCGTGGTTTGGGCGGCACTGGACGGCGAGGGTCACGGCTCGTTCCTCGGCTCCGCCACCGCCCTTCTTCCAGCTGAGGGTCTGCTTGCCGTTGACGGTGACCACGTAGACGTACGCCTCGGTGATCGCCGACGGGTCCTCGGCCAGCGCCTGCTTGAACGCGGAGGGGTAGTGGCCCTCGGTGATGTGAGCGGTGGCGTGCTGGTCCTGGTCGGCCATCCGCGACCACAGCACCGGGTCGGGGACCTGGCCGGCGACCGAGGCCCAGTCGGCGTACTTGGTCTCGGTGGTCATCCAAGCCCGCATGCCGGCGAGCTGCTCGGCGCGGCTGGTGTCTCGGGTGTCGTAGGACCACAGCATCTGGGCCGCCGCCTTTGCGTAGGCGACCGGTTCGGCGATCTGCGGAGGCTGGGGCACCGATCCGGATCCGGAGGAAGGCTTCGGGGCGGCCTCGGAGGAGGACGGGCTGCCGGTCGGGGCGGGCGCGGCACTGTCCGGCGCATGGTGGCCGTTGCCGCCGCCGGTCATCAGGGCGACGATCACGGCGAGGGCGAGCAGGCCGGCGACGGCAACAGCGACGATTGCGATGCGACGGGTGGCAGACCATCCCGTGCCGTATGAGGACAGCGAAAGGGAAGGGAAGCGGTTTCGCATCAGTGGACCTGCGACCCCAGGCCGGAGAAGAAGGCCACGATGCCGTTGGCGGCACCCAGACCGAGGGCGGCGCCCGCGGCGACGACGGCGCCCTTCTTTCCGTTGGCCTCGGCCTGGTGGCCGCCAGTGTGGTGGCCCCAGGCCCATACGCCGAGCGAGACGGCGAGGGCGCCGACGACGGCGATGATCCCGAACATATTGATCGAATTGACCACGTTCTTCAGCACGGCGAGGCCAGGCAACCCGCCGCCCTTGGGCGAGATTCCTGGGTCGTAGGCGAGCTGTATGACGCGGTCTGTGAGAGGGACGGACATAGGTGAGGCGGGCTCCTTGCATACGCGGGCCAGGTGAGGGCCGGCGGGAAAAGCGAAGCGGAGGGGGACATGCGCTCGGGGCGCGAGATTGGCCGCGGCGGCGGCTTGCCCGGACCTGGGGCGGGCAGAGGCGGGAAGAGTCCACTCCTCGGGCCGGGGCGCGGCTTCGAAGCCGCCTTCTCCGCTCGGGGCCAGGGAGGGCTGCCGGGGTGCGCTACTTCGGAATCGGCGGCTTTGGTGCCGGGTTCGACTCGTACGGGTTGGCGCAGTCGTAGATCATGTATCCGTGGATCTTCTTGCCGTCGGACTTCCGGGTCACCGTGCCGCGGGTGTACCAGGTCTTCTCTGCGCGCTTTTACGCGAACTGGTTATAGGCGACCTTGTCCTGCCGGTAGGCGATGCCCACGACGGCGGACTTCTTCGACGGATCCTTGTGGACCTTGACCGCCTTGCACGAGATCGTCGTGTGGCCGGTGTCGTACGCCTGGGCTGTGGATGCGCTGGCCAGGCCGCCGGCGGCAACTGCGAGGCCGATCGAGCTGGCCGCGAGGGCGCGCCGGACGCGGGAGGGGATGGTCACGTGGATGCTCCGGGAGGTGGGGAGATAGGGAGTGGGCCGTTCGACTCGTCCTGCTGGGCGGTTCGTCGGGCGAGACGGCGGGCGCGGAGGGGGTTGGCCTCCGCGCCCGGCTATCGGGCGGGCCATTGGCGAGGTCCTGGCGACGGCGGCTCGCGGGCCTGGGGGCTGACCGGGGTCAGAGGACGCGGCGGGCGGCGAGAATGTCCCAGTCCTTGATCGGGGTGATCCGGACCGGTTTGGTGGTGCGCGGCGCCTCGATGACGAGGCCCTCGCCCATGTACATGCCGACGTGTTCGGGCCGTGCGGCGGTGCCGCGGCTGAAGATCAGGTCGCCGGGCTTGAGGTGAGCGAGGGAGACCGCCTTGCCTTCGCCCACCTGCGTGTACGTGGTGCGGGTGAGCGTGATGCCGGCATGGGCGTACGCCTGCTGCATCAGGCTGGAGCAGTCGCAGCGGCCCATGGGGTCGGGGCCGTGCGCGTTGGTGCAGGATCCGCCCCACTGGTAGAGCGTGCCGAGTTGGTGCATCGCCCACTCGATGGCCTTGCGGGCCTTGGGGTCGGCGTCCTTGGGGATCGAGTAGCCCTTGGGGACGCTCCCTTCGGGGATGCGGCCGAAGCCGGAACCGTCCTGGCCCGGCGCACAGCCGGTCGTGCTCGTCGACGGCTTCTCGCCCTGGGTCGTGTCCTTGCCGTCCGCGTCGCCGGCGCCGGGGAAGGTCTTGGCGATGGCGCTCTGCAGCGCGGTGGCCAGGTTCTCCCACTGCGCGTACGCGTCCGGAAGACCAGACTTCTGCACGGCTTGCGCGGCCTGGGTGACAGTCATCTGCTGCCAGCCGTCCACCTTGAGCAAGTGCTTGTAGAACTGCTCGGAGGCGTAGACCGGATCGCGGATCTGCTGGGCGCTGCCCCAGCCCTGGGAGGGCCGCTGCTGGAACAGGCCGAGGGAGTCACGGTCGCCGTAGCCCAGGTTGCGCAGCCGGCTCTCCTGCATCGCCGTGGCGAGCGCGATGATCTGTCCCTTCTTGGGGACGTTGAGGGAGATGCCGGTGGCCACGATCGTCTGGGCGTTGGGGACCTGCTCGGCGGGCAGGTCCAATCCCTCAACGTGCATGTCCTTGCCGGAGGCGCCGTCGAGGATCTTGGTGACCTGTTCGGCGACCTTGTTGCTGTCGATGCCGGTCAGGCAGCCGCTGAAGGAACCGTTGCTCTGCACAGCGTCGGCGGAGGAAGCCAGCATCATGCCGGTGCCGGCGATCAGGATCGGGGAGAGGAAGACGACGCCGATGCCGGCGGCGAGCCCCTTCAACGCGAGCGGACCGCTCGCCGGTCAGCGGTTTCGGGCATGGGCGGGCAGCGAGACGTCATGAACATGTCCTTGGGGTGCGGTGTCCGGCGTGCCGCGTGCGCGAGGCGTGTGGTGGAAGGGCGCGGCGGCCGGGGTGGGCGATCGGAGACGGGCCAATGCGGGCGAGTTGCCGCTCGCGCCGTGTGGCCGTGCCGTGAGCTAGGTGTGCCGGGGCAGGGGGTACCTCCATGACGTGCGGCAGGGGAGTAACCAGCGGCGGTATGCGCCGGGCGGTTCAAAAACAGTAGGCCCGGTTCGGCGGTTGACCAAAAAGTCGGCGTAAGGTGCCGGAAACCGATACCCCGGCCGGGCGCTTCTTGGTCGTCGGCGCTTTCGCCTCTACAGTTTTTGGACTCCCCTCGCCTTCCTCGGTTTGCGGCCCTGGGCTTCTGCATGCCCATTTCCGGCCCGTGAGGACTTCTGCGCGAGGCGGGGTTTCCCTCCGTGTTTTCGCACCCGAATAGGGGTTCCTCTTTGCCTTTTTCCCTGCACCAGGGCGACGCTCTGGCCGTTCTCTCCGGCCTGCCGGACGGCTGCGTCGACTCCGTCATCACCGACCCGCCGTACAACAGCGGCGGCCGGACCGCGAAGGAGCGCACCACGCGCTCCGCGAAGCAGAAGTACACCTCCGCCGATTCCAAGAACGACCTCGCCGACTTCACCGGCGAGAACATGGACCAGCGCTCCTACGGCTTCTGGCTCACCCAGATCATGACCGAGGCCCACCGGCTGACGAAGACCGGCGGGACCGCGCTGCTGTTCACCGACTGGCGCCAGCTCCCCACGACCACGGACGCGATCCAGGCGGCCGGGTGGCTGTGGCGGGGTGTGCTGGCCTGGCACAAGCCGCAGGCCAGGCCCCAGAAGGGCCGGTTCACGCAGAACTGCGAATTCATCGTCTGGGCGTCCAAGGGGCCGATCGACGGCTCCCGCAACCCGGTCTACCTGCCGGGTATGTACTCGGCCTCGCAGCCCTCGGGGTCCAAGCGCCAGCACATCACGCAGAAGCCGGTCGAGATGATGCGCGAGCTGGTCAAGATCAGCCCCGAAGGCGGCACAATCCTCGACTTCTGCGCCGGCTCCGGCTCCACGGGCGTCGCCGCCCTGCTGGAAGGCCGGGACTTCATCGGCGTGGAGAAGACCGAGCACTACGCGTCGATCGCGGCCGACCGGCTCACCGAGACGATCCGCGCCACCCTCAGCAAGGATGACGTGGTTCTCGCAACCTGAGCCGCGTCCTCTCCTGCCGCCAGCGCAACCGGCTCCCTGCTGAGCCGCTGGCGGAGCACCGCCGCAGCGGACGTGCGATTCGCTGCTCGGTCCGTTCAAGGACGCTTTCGCCCTTCTCTTATCCCGTGTTTCGTAGGAGGCCGAACTTTCAATGTCCGAAACCGCAAAGCCCTCTGACGAAGGAGGGTTGGAGCCGGTTCGCATTCCGGATCCGCAGTTGGAGGGAATCGAAGCGAGCGTGCGGCGGCTCATGGAGCAGTCGGCGCAACAGGCTCAGCAGCTCGACCACCTCGCATCCGCCCCGGCACCGGGCGGATCACCGTTTGCCGCGTTCGGCATGCCGGGACTCGGCGGGCCTCCGGCCGCCGCTCCGCCCGAGCCCCGCCCGATCCTGGAACTCGACGGGGAGGAACGGGAAGACGAACTCGACGCCCTCTCGGACTGGGTCGATGACTTCTTCCTCCCCGTCTACGGGGCGGAGGTCACCACCGCGGCGCCCTGGTGCCTGCAGTGGCAGGAACACGACGACGTCGTGGCTTGGCTCCACGCCCTGTGGCTCGCCTACCAGCAGCACAAGGACCCCGAAGCCGGGCTCTCCGGGCTGTTCGTGTGGCACCGCGACTTCCTCACCCACGCCGTCGCCGCGATTCGCGCGCCGGGCGGACCGCTGTCGGCCTGCATGACCTCCCCCGACCGGCCTGCGCACCGTCTCCTGCCCGGCCCGCCGCCGTCCGTGCGCACCGAGACGACGGCCACGGAGGAAGCCACCGAGCCGGACGAGCCAACGTCATGACCGCGGGAACGGGACAGCCCGCCTTCGCCCTGAGCTTCGACCCTCGCGCGCTGACCGATCTCCTCCAGGCCCCCAGCGATATCCGTGACCTCACCCTCGCCTACCTGCAGGAAGTCGTGAACGCACAGCGCTTCGGACAGCGCCTCGACGGTGACCTGGAGGGGTACCGGAAGCTGTTCGTGGACCGCCGCAAGGACTGGCGCGTCGTCTACGGCGTCCGCCCGGCGCCTGCGGAATCCGCCCACCCCAAGGAGATCCACGTGGTCGCGATCCGGCCGCGTGCGGGCAACGACGTCTACGACGAGGTCGGCCGCCGCCTGGGGATGACCCGCCGGCCGCTGAGCGCGCGGACGCACGCGGCCCGCTCGCGTTCCCCGCAGCTGACCACCCGTGCTCCCGTGCCCCGGCCCGGTCCGCCGCCTACCGGACTGCCGGGTCTGCCCCGTCCCGCACTCAACCCCGCGCACCATCCCACCCGCTGAACGCACGGAGCGTCACCCTTGCCCCCTCAACCCGCGCCGTCCGCCCGGCGTGCGGTCACGCAGCTCGATCACCGCATCGAAGCGGTCACCGGCCACGACATCGACACCCTGTGGGCCTACCGCGACCGCGGCGTCCTCGACGAACCGCACGCCCAGCTGGTCGACCGGCACCGCACGCTGGCCAACGCGCAGATCGGCGTCACCTTCTACCTCAAGCTGCTCAACCGCCTCACGAGTGGTGAGTTCCCTGTCGACGGCGCCCTCTTCGTACGTATCGACCGCACCGTGGACCAGCTGGAGGAAGCCGCCGACGCGCGCGATACCGCAGCCCAAAAGGTGCTCGCCGCCGTGGAGCCCATCGAGGCCGCCGCCGCAGCATCGACACCCGACGGAGGACGGCTCTCGACCGACGACCGGGCGGCACTGCTCGCCATCGCCGGCGGTGCCAAGCTCCACGAACATCTGCTGACAGGCCGACTGTCCGTGACCGCCTCCTCCGGCACTCGCATCCCCTATCCCCAGATGCAGAAGCTGGAACGCGCCGGGCTGATCGTCCGGGACACCAGCCACCCGGTGCACGCCGGCCAGTCCGTCTCCCTCACCGACGCCGGACGAGCCGCCCTGCTCGATGCCCGCCGGACGCCCACGATCCATGCGCCGAAGAGTCCGGCTCGCCCCGGCGCCTCGGCGTCCACTCCCGCGAAGCGGCGCTGAACTCGACCCTTCCCGAAAGGCTCTTGTTGTCCCCCACCGAACCGGCGCCGGCCCGGAAAACCATCTCCCACGTCGACTTCGCATTGGACGACCTCGACTCCGACGAGGAGAGGTACCTCGACTTCTACCGCAAGGTCGCCGTCCGCGAGGACATGCTTGTCCCTCTCGCCCAGCACCACGACGGGCCGCACAGCTACTACGTTATGTTCGACCGCACTGCCACCTGGGGACACCCCGGCACACCCCAGCTGCTCGCCGTGCATCTGCAACGGGACTACGAACAGCAGACCTTCAACTTCGAGCAGGCACCGCTGCCGCTGCCCGCGATGGCGCAGTCCTGGCTCATCCACCGCGGCTGCCCGCACGATGCCATCGGCCTCGACCCCGAGTTGGGCCCGCCACCGGCGGACGAGGCCACGCGAGCACTGGAGCGACGCCTCGCCGAAGACGGCGACCACTACGCCATGGGCTACTCCTACACCCGTGACGACCCGGAAGACATGGTCGTCGTCGTGGTCCTGCGCGCCATGGACGAGCGCGCCCCGTCACCGTTTCGCGTCGTGGTCGAGGAGGTCGACACCGACGCCTGGACACACACCCTGCGCGAGAGCGGCTTCGACACGGTGGGCGAAGCCCTGCAGTGGTGCGAGGACCGCCTCACCGGCAAGGCCGGCCCACTCCCACCGTCCCGCTCAGCAGCCGCCGCCAGCCGCCCGGCAGGTGTGGCGAAGGCCCCTGCCCCGCGCCCGCCAGGCCGTTCGCGCTGAGCGCTATTCCAGTCGCGGGCGGCGCAACATAGCCGACGATCGCCGGTTAGCCAAACCGGCGACTCTCCGGACTCTTATACAGCCGCCGGGACGACTCCCGCGGCGCCTTCCCCGCATTCCCTGTGCCTTCACGGAGGTTTCTTCCGCATGCGCTCCACCCGAATTGTTATATCCGCGGCGATGCTCGGCGCGCTCGCTCTGCCGGCGCTGTCCGCCACCTCGGCCAGCGCCGCGACCGTACCCACCGCAGCAACCGCCATCCCCGCCGTGAGCTGCCACAACCTCCCGCCGCTCCCGTACACGGTGCACGCCAAGGCCGTGACCATCCGGTCCAAGGCCAGCTCGAAGTCCACCGCACTCGGCGTGCTCTACAAGAGCCACAAGTTCAGCGTGGCCAAGAAGAGCGGCAACTGGCTCTACATCACAGACAAGACGACCGGCGTAAAGGGCTGGGTCTCCGGCACCTACGTCTACCGAGATGTCCGCATGTGCCTGGACTGACCGGATCCAGCACGTCTCGCTCAGTGGCGGGGGTGCCGAGTACAGCCGCCCCTCGCATTCCCAGGCATCGGCCTTTCCAGAGTAGGAGATCCCTTTTGACCGACGGCATATCCGATGAGTCTGCGGATGTCGTGGGCGTGCTCACTGAACGGATCGAGGCCCGCTTCGACATGGGCATGGACCAGTTGAAGGCCGTGGTCGCCGCCGCTCCGACCGCGAACCCCGACGCCACCGACGTCGTCAAGTGGCACGGCCTTCTCGTCGAGGCCCAGTCCGTGCTGGAGCGCACGGAGGACGACCTCCTCGCAGCCCTTGAGACCCAGCCCAGCGAGGTCGACGACCCGACGATGGGCCTCGCCCTCCGGGTGAACGCCGCCGTCACCGCCCGCGACGGCCGGGCCATGGTCGTACGTTGGCTCCTCGGCCCGGCCGCTCCGGGGAAGAAGGACCTCGCTGCTGAGCGCCTGGCCCGCCTCCGGGCCCGAAGCGGCCCGGCGGTGCAGACCAGCGCCCCCCACCGCCCGGCAGGGACACCCGCGCCGGCGTCGGCGTGGCGGCCGGCACGGTCCGCCCGATGAGCCGGGACAAGGCCAGCACCATGGACACCGACCTGCAGAAGGTCTTCGGGAACCCGGTACCCGAGCTGTACGAGGTGGCGTCCAGCCACGATGCTCCACCCGCGCTCGCCCGCGCTCTGGAGCTGCGCTCGTTCCTGGCGCTCACCGAGGAGCAGGTCGCCCGCGTACGCGACCGCGTCCACGCCGACATGGACCCCGCCCGCGACATGGGCGAACTGTCGGCGGACACGCTCCGCTTCGACGCGCAATGGCTGGAAGCGGCACTGGAGGCCCGCGACGGCTACCGCGCCGCCCTGGGCGAGCTGCTGCGCACCATGTCGCCACCTGACCGGCAGGCCCGGCCTGTCCGCACGGCGCAGCTCAGGGCCACCGCCACCCTGCCCCCGTCTGCCGCCCCGGCACCCCAGCGTGCCGGGGCGGCCTGGAGCCGCCGACCGTGAAAGCCCCCGATTGCCCCGCCTGACGTCCACCGACATAGCCGGGCGGATCGAGGACCTGTACGGCGCACCGCTCGCCGACCTCGAAGCCCACGCACAGGAGCAGCCACCCGGCATGCTCTCCGCCCTGCTCGGCATGCACGACAGCCTCGCCCTGGCCGAGCGCAGCATCGACTTCCACCGCGACCACCTCACCCGGGCCCTCGACCCTGAGCGGCAGATCGGCCCGCAGGAGGTCTCCCACCTCCTCGACGGCACCCGCCGGCTCGCCGAAGCCGTCGCCGTCCGCGAGGCCCAGGCCACATCGGTTACCGCCGTCCTGCAGAGCCTGGCCCGCGTTCCAGCCCCGACGCCGCCGACTTCCTCGCCGCCTGCTCCGGCGCCCCCTCTTGTGCCCCCGAGTCCGGCGCGCAGCCGCTGACCCGCGGCGACCCCCTTCTTCATTCACCCAGGAGTTTCTCCCTTGGCCACCACCGCTCTGCCCCCGGACACCGACGCCGACATCGCCCGGGTCACTGAGGCCCTCGCCATGATCACCCCGCGCTGGAACGTCAGGATCCTGCTGGCCCTTTCCGGACCGCCGCTGCGCTACAGCGAGCTAGCGGCCAAGGTGTCCTGGCTGCAGAACGGCCAGCTCCACCCCAAGCTCAAGGCGCTGTGCGACGCCGGACTCGTCGAACGCACCGAACACACCGCACGGCACGTGACCTACGGCCACACCGAGCGAGCCACTGCCCTGCTGCCGGTCCTGCCGATGATCGTCACCTGGGCCGAGGAACACCTGGAAAAGGCCGACCGCCCGCTCCCCGCGATCGAGCAGATCGAGGACAGCCTCACCCTGCTCACCCGGCGCCACGCCGCCGCCATCCTGTGGGTGCTCAAGTCACGCAACGAGGTCAGCGGCCGGGTGCTGGCCCGGATCGTGATGCCCAGCAGCGACTGGACGAACATCTATCCACCGCTGCGCCAGCTCGTTGCCGACGGCCTGGCCGACACCGAGGGAAACGGCCGGCCCTACCGGCTGTCCGCCGCCGGCGACGCCCTGGGCCCCGTCCTCGGCACACTGTCCGCCTGGGCCGCCGGACAGCCCCTCGACCAGGCGGCCCACCACCCCGTCTGGGGGCAAGCGCAGGCCAAGAGCAAGCCGAGGCCGTGGGTCAGCAGCCAGTCACGCCCGGCGCTGCCACCCGCTCGGGCGGTGGGGTCGCCCCCGGCGTGGCACCACCGCGACCTCTTCTCGCACGCCGCCGGCCGCCCGACCGCGGCCCTCCCGGCGGGAGGCCCGCGCCGATGAGCACCTCCTTCACCCCTGCCGAAGCACGTCACGCAGTCGACCTGCTGGCCTCGCCCTCCCTGATCCGCCTGGTCACCGAGATCGACGACAACGGCGCCATACCGCCGCGACGGCTCGCCGGCACCCTGCCCGACCTTTCCGCGCACCAACTGCGCAGTGCATCCGACACGGCCCGCGCCCACGGCCTCGTCCGGGTCGCGCCCGGCGCCGGTCTGGAACTCACAGACTCCGGAACGGAGCTGGCCGACCTGTACGACGCGCTAGCCCGGTGGGCGCGGCGCCACTCGGTCCCCGCCGCCGTCTGCGACTTCAGCAGCCGTGTCCACCATGCCCTCGGCCTGCTGACACCATCGCTCACCCCCGAGAACGCCGACCGCCCCGGACCCCTGCCCGACATGGGCCCCAATGCGGACACTGAGGCGGACCTGGCCAGTGCCCGCACGCTCCTGATCCAGTGGCTGGCCGACCACCCCCAGGTGCCCAGGGTGCCCGAGTCTGAGCGGGCCGCGTGAGCGCAGCGGTCACACCCCGCCACGCACGCCACACGGCCGGGCTGATAAGCAGCATCTACCTGCCACGCACGGCCGACGCGTTGGCGTTCGCGATGTCCACCTACGGCATCCCGTTGCTCGTTCTGGCCACGACTGGCTCCGCCGCGCTGACAGGGGCGACCTTCGCGCTGGAGTGGATCCCGCGCCTGGCAGCGTTCGGGTGGGCCGGATCGATCGTCGACCGGCGCGGCGCCGCGGTGGTCTTCCACCTCGCCTCCCTGGGACGGGCGATGGTTCTCGCCGTCGGCGCGGTCCTGCTGTACCTCTACCCGTCCGGTGCCATGGCGAGCGTGACCGTGATGGTGCTGGCGGCGGCGACCGGCGTGCTCACCGAGTTCAGCTACATCGCGACCGAGACCGCCGGAGCCGCCGCCGGCCGCCGAGCCGGACCCCAGGCCCACCGTGTCCAGGCCGTCCTGCTCGGCATCGACCAGACCGCGACCCTGGCCGGACCGGCGCTCGCCGGCGTGCTGCTGCTCACCGGGCCGCCATCGATGCTCGCAGTGGTCACCGTGCTCTCGCTGCTCGCCGCGCTGCTCGCCCTGCACACACCGCCCTCGCCCGTCGCCCCGGCCCGCGCACCCAAGGGGCGGCCCGGCGCCGGGCTCGTCACGGGGTGGCGCACCATCCGCGCGCTCCCCGCGCTCGGCTGGCTGGTGGCCGGGCTGACCTTGTCCAACCTGTCGATCGGCCTTCTCCAAGCCGCCGGTCCCGTGATTGTCGTCCAGCACTTCGGGCAGTCCACCACAGCCGTTGGCCTGGTGTGGTCCGCCGCAGCGGCGGCCACCCTGGTGGCCGTGACCATCTGCCGGTTCGCGTTGGACCGCCTGGGCCTGTGGCCCGTGGGAGTCGCCTGCTCCGCCATTGCTTCGCTCGCCTGTCTCGCCGCCGCCCTGGCCCCCGACTACCTGTCCTACCTGGTCATGGTCGCGGTCCTGATGGCCGCCGATGGCGGCCTAGCGGTCGTCCTGCGCACCCTGCGCTCCCGACTGATCCCCCCAGAGGCGTTCGGCAGCACTCTGTCGGCCACCATCCTCATCCTCCTGCTGCCCTTCCCGGTCGCCGGCGTGCTCACCGCGCTCACCCCGCCCGACGCGCTGGGCCACCTCATCACCGCCTGCGCCGCCCTGCAAACCCTCGGCCTGTTCTGCGCCTTCGCCCGCCTGCGCACCGACCCCGCCCTGCGCACCTGACCCAGGTGTCCCCAGCCCGTGGAGAACCCTTATGACCATCGCCGCCCTCGGGTCGCACCGAGCGACCGGCCGCACCATCACCGAGCAGTTCCACGCCTTCGACGCCCGCAACCCGCACGTATACCGCGTTCTGGAACGCATGGCCGCTCGCCGCCTGGCCGCCGGAGCCGCTCGGATCAGCCTCAAGGACCTCTTCGAGGACCTGCGACGCCAACTCCCGTACGGCGTCGCCAGACTGAACAACAACTTCACCGCTCTCTACGCCCGCCGTCTGATCGACGACCACCCCCACTGGGCCAGCGCGTTCGAGCTGCGCCGTCGCCGCGCCGCCTGAGACACCCCCTATTCCTGCCCTGCCGTCCCCCGATACGGAGAACCCCCCCTTGTCCGCTCGTCCCGTCGTGCTCGTCGTCGCTCCCGGAGACAAGAACTACCGCGGCTACTGCCTGGAGCAGGTCGCCGCCGCCTACGACGTCGTGCTGCTCACCGGCACCGAACCGTCGTGGGAGAAGCCGCACATCACCGATCACGCCGTCGTGGACCTCAGCGATCCTGCCGCACTGCTGGCAGGGGGCCGGGCCCTGGCCGGACGCCACGACCTCTCCGGTGTCATGACCTGGGACGAGTGGAACGTGGTCCCGACCGCCCGCCTCGCCCGCCAGCTCGGCCTGCCCACCACCGCACCCGAAGTGATGCAGGGGTGTCGCAACAAGGCCACCGCTCGGTCGCTGTTCGCCCGCCACGGCGTGCCCTCGGCCGCCTCGGTGAGCGTGCGCACCCGCCAGGAGGCCGAAGCCGCCGCCGAACGGATCGGCTACCCCGTGGTGCTGAAGCCTGCCTCACACGCGGGTGCCATCGGCGTGCGCCGCGTCGACGACCGTGATCAGCTCACGGCCGCTTACCGGGCAGCCGAACGGACGGCCGGTCAGGGGACCGAGAGCACCAGCGTCCTCGTCGAGGAGTTCCTCGACGGGCCGGAGATCTCCGTCGAGTGCGTCACCTACCGCGGCAACACCACGGTGGTCGCGGTCAACCGCAAGACCCTCAGCCCTCCGCCGCACTTCGAGCAGCTGGCCCACAGCGTGGACGCCGCCGACCCGCTCCTGGAGACCGTCGCGCCGGCCGCCCTGGCGGCGATCAACGCCCTCGGCATCACCGACGGCGTCAGCCACATAGAGATGCGCCTCGTCGACGGCAGACCCCGTCTCATCGAGGTCAACGCCCGCCTGGCCGGAGACATGATCGGCCACCTCGTGCGTCTCGCCACCGGCATCGACCTGGTCGGTGCCGCAGCCGACATTGCCTGCGGCCGTGCCCCCGACCTCACGCCCACCAGGTCCTCGGCCGCCGCCATCCGGCTCCTCTACCCGGACACCTCCGGGACCCTCACCCACCTCACTTACGACCGGCCCCGACCGACGTGGCTGGACCGGCTGCAGTTCCAGCGCCGCCCCGGCGACCAGCTCCTCCTCCCCACCGACGGAGGAAACCTGTACACGGGGCGGCTCGGTTACCTCGTCGCCACCGCCACCACCGGCAAGGAGGCGCGTGCACGCGCCGAGCGGGCCGCTCGTGGCGTCACCGCGGTCCTCGACCGGACCCCCGGCACTCGCAGCACCGCGGCGTGAGCGTGGTGTCTGCGGCCGACCGGCACAGCCGGGTGCTGCTGACCGGGTACTTCCTCGGCCTCGGGGCCATCATGGCGGTGTGGGGCGCACGGATGCCCGCCGTGCAGCAGGCTGCCCACCTCAGCACCGCAGGGCTGGCCCTGGTCCTGCTGGCCGCCGCCGTCGGCATGGTCGCCGGACTTCAGCTCGGAGGCCGCTACGCCCGCCCAGAGCGGCTCCCGACGCTGCTCACCACTGGATCCCTTGCCCTGACCGGATGCCTCGTCCTGGTGGGCCAAGGCGAGAGCCTGTCCGCGTTGCTGGCGGCGGCTCCCGCCTTCGGTCTCGCACACGGCATCCTGGATGTTGCCGCCAACACCGCGGCTGTGCGCTGCCAGAACGCCTTCGGCCGGCCCATCATGTCTGGTCTTCATGCTGCCTACTCCCTCGGCGCCCTGGCAGGCGCCGCCCTGGCCGCCCTCACCGCCCGGGCCCCGCACAGCACTCTCTTCACCGCAACAGGCGCCCTCCTGGCCGTCGTCGCGGTCGCTGCGGTGCCGGTCACCCGACGCCTGAGCGGCGCAGACCGCCCCGCAATGCGCGCCGACGCCGGGAAGCTGCCCCTGGTTCCGTCGCCGGGAAAGCTCTGGCTTCTGGCCGCGCTGGCCGCTGCGAGCCTGCTGGGGGAGGGAGCCGCCGCCGACTGGGCCGCCGTGCACTTGCACACCCTGGGCGCCCCGACGGCCGCGAGCGCCACAGCGTTCGCTCTGTACAGCGCGGCTATGGCCGCGGGACGGCTGACCGGTGATCGGCTCACTGCCGCCTTCGGCGCCCCGACGGTGGTACGGGCCGGTGCCGTTCTCGCCACGGCCGGACTGACCATCGGCGTCATCGGGAGCAGTACCCCGCTGGCGCTGGCCGGGTGGGCGGTCTTCGGACTCGGCCTGTCCACCACCGTCCCCTCGCTCATCACCGCGGCCGGAGCCGGAGGCCCCAGGGCCGTGGCCACGGTCACCGCCACCGGCTACCTCGGCCTCCTCGCCGGACCGGCCCTCATCGGTGCCCTGGCCAGCGCCACAACCCTGCCCACGGCCCTGCTGCTGCCTGCCCTCCTCGCAGCCGCCGTCGCCGCCCTCGCCCATCGCGCCCTGGAGAACACCACCCCTTGACCCCTGCCGCCGCCCAGACGGGCCTGGACGCCGTCATCCTCGACTACAACGGCGTCATCGGCCTGCAACCCACCACCGACCAGTGGCTCCGCCTGGCCCACACCGCCTTGTGGCCCGACGACCTCCCCGCCTTCCAGAACGCCTTCTGGAACGCCCGCTCCGCCTACGACGCCGGCCAGCTCAGCGACCTCGCGTACTGGGCCACGGTCCTCGGCCACCACCCCGGCGCCCGCCGGCTGCGCGAACTCCGCGACGCCGACACCGACATGTGGACGTCCACCGACGAACGCGTCGTCGATGTTCTCCACCACACCCACGAGTCCGGTTTGCCGCTGGTCCTGCTGTCGAACGCACCCCGCCACCTCAGCGACGTCCTCGACCGCCACCCGTGGCGCCGCCTGATGACCCACGCCTTCTACTCGGCCCGGCTCCAGGTCTGCAAACCGGACCCGGCCGCCTACCAGCACGCGATGAACGCCACCGGCGCCGACCCCCACCGCGTCCTCTTCGTGGACGACCGGGCCGACAACTGCCACGCCGCCCGCCACCTGGGCCTGCGCACCCTGCACTACACCGGCCGGCCCACCGACCTCACCGCCACCCTGCAGCCCCCCAACTGACCCGCCTCCTCCCCAGGATTCAGTGCCTCACGACGACCACGACACCATCGACGGCGACGTCTACGTCGCCTCACGCCACCTGGCCCGCTCCACCGCGGTCGGTGACCCCGGCCTCGACCCGCTACGCGACCTCGGCTGGGATCTGCACCACGACGACCTCGGCATCATGTGGAATCAGGTTTGTCAAGGGCCACTCGGGTGTGTGCGTGAAATCTGGAACTTCGACTCTCGCGGGTTTCGTAGGTCATGCGGTTGGGTGCGCGGCACTGGCTTCGGCCCCGGTGTGAGACCTCTCGTCTGCGGTGGGCGGAGCCAGGTCGGCGGCGGAAAGCCAGCTCGCGATCATGACTCAGCGGAGCAGGGCGACCATGTTCACGAAGGACGGCTCGCCCTTCGTCACAGGCCAAGGCGCGTGGCGGTGGTGGTCAGCCACGTGATCGAAGCTTGTACGGTCGAGATGGGAAATGGAGGTGCCCCCCTGTGAGGTGGACTCAGTCCACCACCGACGCTGCTCTCGACTCCCTGCCGCCCACGTCGACTTGCCCGATCCGCCCCACCTTCGCTCCTCACCCCCTTGCCGACGGAAATGCCATGCGTCATCTGGTGGAACGTGCACTGATCAGCCAGTACAGTTCAAACGGCATCCGCTTGACGGAAGCCCGACGTGGGGGTGAGTGTGCGCATTCGTGTTGAAGTTGCAGGCAGCGTGCAAAATGAGGATGCACCGCAATTAACGGAAGCCTTCGCGCGGTGGCTTGTCCAGGACCGCTCGGTGGGCCCGCACGTGGAGATCAGTCGGATCCGCTCAGAAGCAGATGACGGCGCGATGTCCGCCGGCCTGGTCGAGTGGCTCGCTCTGGTATTGAACAGTGGGTTCTCTGCGGCATCGCTGGTGTACTCACACAAAACGTTCCGAGCTTCGCTGCCTCCCCGTGTTCAGTCGGCGGTGCGGTTGGTCGTCGAACACGGCGACTCGCGAATGGTGGTCGAGGCGGGATCCGCCGAGGAAGCAGCCCAGATCACACACCTGCTAATGGGCACCGGTCTCTCCGGTCAGGCGCCAGGGCCCGCGGGGGGAACTCTTTCCAACAGCGGAGCTGACGGTGATTCCTGATCCGCGGGCAAGCCGGGCAGTGCTAGTCGGACTGGACACCTACACCGGCATGACATCACTACCCGCCGCATCCCACGGAACCAGGCGGCTCTCCAAGCTGCTGCGCGACCTCTGGGGCCTTCCTAAAAGCCATATCACAGTGCTCGATGCCCAAGCGTCCGCAGACGGCATCTTGAGCGCGGTCCGCGACGCCGCGGAAGCGACGAGGGACACTCTGGTCGTCTACTTCGCCGGACACGGCCTCCGGGACCAAGAAGGGGAGAACCTCTACCTGTGCCTGGCGGGCGCCGACCCCAACTACCCGCAAGTCGGAACGGTTGCATACCGGGACCTGCGTCGCGTCCTCCGGACAGCCGGCGCGTCGGCACGTTACCGTCTGACCGTGCTGGACTGCTGCTACAGCGGCTTGGCCGGCGCGATGAGTCCTCATGGCCAGGCCACGCGTGACGAACTGGCCCGAGCCTTAGGCGAACCGGCCACTCCGGGCAGCGACCCGTCGGAGGACTACGGGGACGTAGTACTTACGTCCGCCCCGCACAACCGGCAGTCCTTCGCACTGCCCGGTGCCACCTATCCGGAGGCCACGGGCGAACTGATCAAGATCCTTGAAAACGGAATCCCTGGCGTAGGGCCGGAGTTGAGCGTCACCCATGCGTGGCAGCGGGTGCGTAAGCGGCTGCTGGAAAGGGGAAGCCCGGCGCCCCAACAGTTCGCCCAAAATACGGTGGCGGACTCCCTCTGTTTCCCGAACCGTGCCGCCACTACGGCGGCGCCTGCTGAAGTGAGCGGGGAAGCCGAGCGCTACAGCACCAAATTGCCTGGCATCTCGACCAAAATCGATCAGACTCAGAAAAATAGTGAAGGTGGGTCGTCTGTCGTCCTGGCCAGCGTGCCCGAGTCGGACTGGCGACCTGCTCCGGTCGGACGATGGCGCCCCGAAAAGGAACCTCGCTATCCCGGCGATGCATACTTCAAGCAACAGCGGGCGCACCTTTATCTGTTGGATAAGGCTTGGGCGGACCTGAAGAAGGAGTTCAAAACGGTCCGCCGCCGCCTACAAGTACCGTTCCATGTCCGCTCGCCTTCAAGCATCGCGACCTGGCTGCACCAAAACACCGGTGACTCCCGATGGATGGTCATCGCCGAATCCATCAAAGTCCTCGAAGATCGCAAAAAGGGATACGCTCCCTGGACTGCCGCCGACCCCTACGCAGCCCAAGTCCCCGGCGGAAGCAGCCCGCCTAGCTACCAGTTGACCATGGAAACGGTGAACACCTACCGCGAGAGGGCGGATCAGCTGCGCGCCGACATCAACAAACTGATTGACCTGCACACGGACCTGCAGGAGTAACAACAACCATCTCTGCAGCGCGGCACAGTTGGACCGTTGTGAACCAAGTACCTCCCGCCCGATGGCTGTCTTCTACTGGCGCAGCGGAGACCATACTCGGCGCCACACGGGACCGACCGACCGCTCCATCAGCACGCCGCAGCAGCTGCCCGGGACCAGCAGCAAGGTGGAGCATCCTCATTCAGGCCGCCATCGAGGCATGCGCTGCCTACCTCATCGTGCACGCCGACGAACTGGTCGCTGTCGCTGGCTAAGCCCGCGACGCGCTGCCTCCCTGCCGGTACACCGCCGAAGCATTCAGTTCTGTTTGCCGTGGCGGACCTCCACGACGGGCAGCATGGTGACGGTGGCGGGGAGGCCGAGTTCCCGTGGTGTGGGGCCTGCGGGTGTGGGGATGTCGGTGAGCCTGGCCAGGAGTGCATCGATGGCGGCTTGGCCGTCGTCGACCGCGGCGCGTTCGTCCTCAGTCAGGGGGATGGAGGCGAGCATGCTCTGGAGGTTCTCCTTGGCTTCGAGGAGTTGGGCCTTGCTGGAGCCTTTGGGGGTGTAGAAGTCGCAGCGGGCGCAGGCCATCCGGTGCTGGCACTGTTCGAAAAATGAGTAGGTGCACCAGCCGTGGCCCAGGTCGTAGTACTGCCAAGGCTCGCCGGTGGCCGCCCTCCCGGAGGCGACGGCGTCGCGGTCGACGAGGACCTCGATGGTGCGCACGTTCCGTGCGAAGTAGCCGGCCTCGCTGTATGCCTTGGCCAGCGTCTTGGGGGTGATCTTCGCGTAGAACTGGGTGGAGGTGGGTGACCGGTGTCCGAGCCATGCCTGCAGTTCGAACAGGCTCATCGGTTCCTTGGCGTTGTAGAGCTGGCTGGCGATGGTGCTGCGGGCCCGGTGGCTGGTGATTTTGCCGCGGACGTCGCTGGTGGGGACCCCGGCCTTCGTGCACAGCGCCGGGATGATCGTGCGGTTGATGTAGTCCTTGGAGACGCGGTTGGCGCGGTGGGCGAACAGGAAATGCACGCGCTCACCGGTCTTGGTGTCCAGCATCACCGGCTGCTCGGGGCGGATGGCCTGCCAGACCTCGACGGCCTGCCCGAGGAGCGGGTCGACGGGCTTCGTGAAGCTGATACCGGTCTTGTGGGTGGGAACGTCCAGCAGGCAGATGGCGTCGCGGGCGAGGACGTTGGCGGCGTCCGGGCTGACGTCCGTGCCGTCGTGCTGCCAGCGGACGCAGCCGGTGCGCAGGCGACGGATCTCGTCGCTGCGTTGGCCGCTGAACAGCCAGGTCAGCGCCACGGCTCGGGAGAGTTCGAGGGGATAGCGCGGGCCGCTGCTGGTAGTGGGCAGGTCCTCGGAGGCGAGGTTGATGCCAGCCCACAGCAGCTTGGCCCACACCTCGTCTGCGATCACGCGGGGGTTGGGACCCAGCAGTGCGCGAATGCTGCGGGGCGTCTCCAACGCACGTCCTGGATCGAACCGGCGCGGGATCCACTCCCATTCCTGAAGGTCGCGGAAGAAGGCGCGACTGGCGGTGAGCGCACTGTCCTTGGTGGAGGGGGACATCGGATCTCCGAACACACCACGGGTGGCGGTGCGTTCGACGTAGTCGCCGATCTGCATCCGGTCCACCGTCGCCACCCAGGCCGCGCAGGTCGCCCTCGTCCACTGGGTGGGCTCGCTGATCTGCGGATGTTCGGCGGCCAGCCACCGGCCGATACGGGCGAGATCCTGGCGGTAGGCCATGCGAACGTTGCGACTCAGCGTGGAGGTGTCGAACCACCGGCAGACCATCTCGGCCCACGGCGCCGGCACATCCGTCCACCGCTGGGCCCGCAGCCCCGCCAGCAGCGTCTCATTGCGCGCGACGGGCGGCTCGCACCGGCCCAGCGCCGCCAACGCCCGCTGCAGCGAGTGCAGATCACCGGAAGCCCTCCCGGTCGAACGCACCGCCTGACGCAACCGATCCAGCAACGCCGCGTCCATATCCGCCAACAACGGGCTGCGATTGAGGAGCATTGCATGCACGATCAGGGTGCGCACCGAGCGGTTGCCCGCCGTGTCCAAGCAGTAGCCCCAGCCGCGCAGCAGCTGGTAGACGGTATCGACCTCACGGTCCACGATCTCGGGGCCGAAGACCGTCCGGGCCAGACGCAGCCGTTCAAAGCGGAGGAACAGAGCTTCGTCCACGGGCGCGCCCAGGAGGTAAGCGTAGGCGAGCAGGCGGGGGCGGCATGCCTGCGACGCCTGCGCCGGCCACTGGCGACTCCACTCCTGCGCGTCGGGCCCGATCACACGAGTCCACGCGCTCTGGTCCCAGCTCCACCACGCCGAACCGGCCTCGGCGGCGCGCACCAGCAGCATACCGACCACCTGGTAGTCCACCCACCGGTGGTGTCCGGCCTTGTCCGGGATCCACAGGCAGGAACGCGCCTGCTCCAGTGGGCCGAGCAGCCGCGCCAGCGCAGCGCGTTCCGCCCTGGTCAGCCGGGAGGAGTGCAACAGCCGCGGGCGGGCGTGCACCAGCACCGTTCGCTCCTCGGCGCTCAGTTGCGGGGTCCGGTCCCAAGACGCACCGTCCAGTTGCCGCAGAGGAGGGCACGACGCGTTCCCGACGGCTCTTGGTGGTCTCCGCCCGCACGCGCACCAGCCGCCGACCCGGGTCCAGGTCGTCGGTACGCAGCGAGCAGCTCCTCCCGGCGCAGGGCCGCATCGTAGGCCAAGGCCAGCATGAGCCGGGTGCGTACCGGCTCGGCAGCGGCGACCGCCAGGATGGCCTTCCACTGCTGGTCGCTGGGGATCCAAGGAAGCTTCACCAGCCTCCGCACCAGCCCCCGCTGCTGCCCACTGCCACGGGCCCCCGGCGTGTAGCGTCCCCGGCCGACAGGATTGTCCTGGCGCAGCCCCTCCTCTACCAGGAAGTCGTAGAACAACCGCACCGACACCAGACGCTGCTGGAGCGTCGCGTTCGACAACCCGGCACCGGAGTCCAGCGCTACGACGTTGCTTCCCCGGCGGCTCGGTCGTGAGCTCAACTCGCGTACGTACAGCGCGACATGGGCTCGAGTGGCCCGTACCGGATCCGCACTCTCCCGCTCGCACAACTCCAAATACTCTGCCAGTCCCCGGGCGTAGGCATCGATCGTCGTCGGCGCCCGTCCCAGGTCCTGCCACACCTGCAGCCAGGCCGCTGCCTGCTCGTGCCGACCGAGTATCGGCCACTTCTCCCTCAGCTCGACCATCTGGTATCGCTGATCCCTTCAGTCCGTGGGTTCCCGTGCGACATCACCAGCCTCGCAAGTGATTCCACGTAACTTCTAACGCCTACCTCACGGCGCCCGACGGCAAGGTCCGCCTCGGCTATCTCCCCGAAGGCGCTGACGACGGACTGTGGCGCATCAACGCCTACAAGGACGCCTTCGGTCCGCCGGCCTGGGGTGTCTGCTTCAACGACGCCGCGCCCACGGAGTTCGTCACCGCTTTCACCACCGCCCTTGCCGAGGCGTACCGGCAGGGCCCGGACCACTACCTTGCCCGCCCGCTCGCCGGAAGCGCCGACCGTGACCCCTTCCTGGCCGTCGACCCGCTGATCAACCGAGGCTGGCAGTTCAACCGCCCGCACCTGAGCACCTTCGCCATCACCGCACCCGACGGGCTCGCCACGCTGGAGTACACCACCGGCGACCTCGACCCGGCGATCGAACTGGACACTCGCGACGCGCGCTGGCACCTGTGGGCCGGCACCTCCTCAGCCCGGCCCTTCTGGTACTTCACGGCCAGCACCGACACCCCCGCTGCCCTTCTGCGGGCCGTGACCGGGGCCGTGGCCGACCCCGCGCCCCTTCCTCGATGGCGGGGCGACACCTCCAGCTATGTCAAGGACCACGCCCGGCTCTCCCCGGTCCTCCCGTCGCGTCCGCCGTCGCCCACTCCCCTCGACGTCCGGCGGGCCACCGCGTCCCGCCGTCCGGCCGCGCTTCCCGCGGCCAGCGTCCCGCGCTGGAGCACCACCAGCCGACCTGCCCTGCCCGGCCCACGCCGCTGACCCCAGCCCAACCCCCGACCGGAGACCCTCGTGTCCCTGCAGGCCCCCGAGTTCTTCACCGAGCTGTGCCTCCCACTCCACGACCACGCCGTCGTGGGCAACACCTACTACGCCACTCCCGTCCCGGGCACGCCGCTACGGCTGCGGATCGACTTCACCCGCACCATCCACGCGGACACCTATGGCGGGCTGCGTGTCGCAGTCGTCCACCCGGAACGCGGCGAGATCGACGCGGTGGCGCTCAGCTTCCTGGACCACGGAACCTTCCACCGCCGCGACGAAGCCACCAATACCCGTCCGAACACCAAGCAGTACGGCACCTTCGACACCCACCACCGCCCCGGCCGCCCGCCGTGGGACGGGGCCGTCACCAGCGGGCTGCGCGATGCCATCGAGCAGTACACGGCCGTCTGGTTCCCCGGCGCCTGGGCCGCCTCCGCGCCCAAGCGAGCGGCCGGTCGAACCCCGCGCAGAACTCCGCCCCCGCCGACCACCCCCGCCGGGGCCCGCACCCGCTGATCCTCATCCCGAAACCCGCACCCCGCGCCAGCCACCCAGCAGGAGCCTCTCCTCGTGTTGCCCCATCCGCCCTCCGACCCCTTCAAGGATCTCGACCCCGCCCAGACCGTGAGGGTCCTCCCGCGTCACCTGGCCGGTCCCGGCCAAGCAGACCTGAAGACGATCTGGGCCTTCCCCTACGACGAGGGCTGGCACCTTCACCAGGGACTCGAAGGGATGATGTTCGCCATCAGCCCCTGCGCCCGGCTGTGGACCCGCTTCGCTCCCGAACCCGAGGAGCGAAGCCAAGGAACGTGGACCATCGGCATGGACCGTGTCCCCTTCGGCCCACGGGCCTGGGAGATCACCTTCGACGCCACCACCCCCGCCGAACTCCTGCGCGACGTCCACGCCGAGATGCTCGACCTGTACCTCGAAGACCGCCACAACGACCAGAACCACCTGTTCGAGGACGCCACGGCCCCGCACGAGGTGTACACACCGCTCCTCACCCGCGGCTGGAGCCACAGCGTCAAAACGGACGGCACACAGACCTTCCTCCCACCGGACGGCCTCGGCGGCGTGCGCCACCGGTACGCCACCACCCGTCCCGAAGGCCCTACCTGGCGCGCCTGGGGCGGATACCCGAGCGAACCCCACTGGCAGGCCCAATTCTCCGCCGCCGCTCCCACCACCCTCGCCGCGGCCTTCACCGCCTCGCTGATCTCCACCGAACCGCTGCACCGGGCCGTGAAACAGATCCCCTTCCACACCCGCCGTCACCTCTACGCCGCACCCGCTGGGGCCCCGCAGCCACCCAACCGTCCGACCCCCGCGATCCCACCCACCGGCCCTACGACCGGCCGCACCCGCTGACCCCGACCGATCAAGGAGTCTTCTCCCTCGTGCACGCACGTCTCGTCCGATCCGCCGCCGCCCTCGCCGTCGCCGCGGTCGGCACCCTCACCTGGGCGCCGGCCGCGAGCGCCGAGCCCTCCGAACCGACCCCCTTGGCCTCCGCCGAGACTCCAGCCCCGGACGCGGGCAGCGTCGAGATCACCACCAAGGACACGGCCGGAGACGCCCTGCCCGGCGCCGAGTTCCTGCTGCTCGACTCCGCCGGCCAGAAAGCCGGACACGGGACGACCGACGCCCAGGGGAAGCTGACCTTCTCCGACCTCGCGCCCGGCGTCTACCGGCTCAAGGAGACGGCCTCCGGCAGCCCGCTCCACGAGGTCGTCGCCGACCAGGACGTCATCGTCACCCCGGGCGCGACCACCCGGCTGACGATCACCGACCCCTTCAAGGCCGCTAAGGTCCTCCTGCAGGCCAAGGACGACAAGACCGGCAAGCTCCTGCCCGGCGCAACCGTGAACATCAGCACCGGCACCTCGACGCTGCTCACCCTGACCACGGGAGCCAAGGGCACGGCCTCCGGAGAGCTGCCCATGTCGAGCCGCAAGGCCCAGTTCTGGGTCAAGGAAATCAAAGCCCCTGCCGGCTACCACCTGTACAAGCCGACCAAGACGTTCACCGCGGCTCCCGGCGCCCCGGTGACCGTGACCGTCACCAACGCCAAAACCACCACCCCGAAGCCCGAACCCTCGGGCAAGCCCACGCACACGCCCACCGACACCCCCGCCGGCCCAGGCAAACCGAACAGCGGTACGGGAAGGGCCACGCCGTCCGCGTCGGACAGTGACACACCGGAACCCGGCTCCTCCACCATGGCTGCCACCCCGGCCGGCGACTCCACACCGAAGACGCCGACGGGTTCCCTCGCCCACACCGGCGCTGACGCCACGCCGTGGCTGATCGGCGGAGCGGCCGTCCTGATCGCGGCCGGTGGAGGCGCCCTCGCCGTGACACGCCGCAGTCGCACCAACAGCCACACAGAAGACTCCACTGGGAGCTGACTGCACCCACCCTTCTTCACTGCACGGGCCCCCGCAGCCCAGATAGACACCCTGTTGGCGACCGCCAACAGCGTCCTCCCGGGTGCGGGGGCCTCCGTGCGTGCTTAGGCCGCGGTGCTGGCGACCAGCTCGTGGACTTCGGCCGGGCGTGGAGCAGCTGTCCTGTGACATCGAACCTTGAGCGTGTGTCACCGAAGGTTGATCGCTACCGGCACCCCTAGCAGGCCGTTGGGGGAGATACGCCCGATGGTCAGACAGCGCGTAGCCGCGGCCCCTGGAGAGCTTCCGGCTCCTCAACAGGGGTGTCGGAGGTGGCTTCTGCCGCCCCCTCTGCCGTGTCCTGGGCCGCGGGGCGGAACTTCGTCTTGAGGTGCGGCGTCACCCTCATGGTGGCGACGGTGAGCGCACCACCCGCTACCGCGGAGACCGCGACAAGCCCGGCGACGGCTCGTCTCCCGTTGAGCAGGTCCGCGTGGCCGACCAAGTTCCGGGCGCCGTCGCGCAGGAGCGTGCTGTACCCGCCGCTCGCCGAGTTCGACAGGGCTGTCCCGACCGCGCGCTTCACCAGCATCAGTTCCCAGACCGAGCCACCCCAGCGAATGTTCATGAGGCCACTGTAGGAGGCTCCGGGGAGAGGAAGTGGCGGTTTCGCGCGTATCTCCTCGCGTTCACCATCCGCTGACTCACAGGCCTTGAGACGAGCCGCTCGCGCCGGCTCCCGGCACCGTGACACCCAGGTCCCGGGGCTCTCGCCCCGGGACCTGCCATGCGGCCCGAGGTGGCCGGCACCCCGTCATGGCCCTGCCCATCCGCGCCCACACAGATCGGCACCGCCGTACGTCAACGCGGCACCAGCCACGATCTCACCCACCACCAGACAAGAGGCGCGCCGGATACAGGGCTTCATCCAGGAGCGCCCCTCTCGGCCCGGCCTACTGACGGAAGAGAACGACTGTCTGCAGAACGACGTCCGAGTCGGGGCGGTCCCGCGTGGTGGGCACATTGGCGATCGTCTTGACGACGTCCTGACCGGTGACGACCTGGCCGAAGACGGTGTGCTTGTTATCCAGGTGGGGTGTCGCGCCCTGGGTGATGAACCACTGCGAGCCGTTGGTGCCGAGACCGGAGTTAGCCATGGACACCACGCCGGGACCGCTGTGGCGCAGCTCCGGGTGGAACTCGTCGGCGAACTTGTAGCCGGGGCCGCCTGTGCCCCACCGGTCGGCCTGGTCGGGGTAGCGGCTGAGGGGGTCTCCGGCCTGGATCATGAAGTCGGGGATGACCCGGTGGAAGCGGGTGCCGTCGTACATCGGCGTGCCTCGCATCGGCGTCCCCGTCTTGGGGTCCTTCCAGTCGGTGGCGCCTGTTGCCAGGCCGGCGAAGTTCTTGACCGTGTTGGGCGCGCGCTCTTCTTCGAGGCGAATCACGATGTCGCCGAGCGAGGTGACCACGCGGGCATGGAGCTGGCCGGAGCCAGGTACGGAGATACTGGGAAAATGCACAGTCGGTGATCCTTCTGGGTTCGTGGCGACAACACAGCCGCGGTGTCCTGTCCAGCGCGACTCGGTTCGCTGGTGATGGACAGGCGCGTAACAGTGCCTGCGAACGCCTTACCGTTCAGTCCTGGGGGCGCCGCAGGAGAGCGCGGACTACGAGAAGGGCGTGACCTCCCATTTGGTGTTCTCGTGGAACTGAGGCCAGAACAGCCTGCTCTTTTGCACGCAATCAAGCGTGTACGTGCCGTCTTCCTCGTCTGAACGGGCGACCAGGAAGTACGGTTCGTCAGTGTCGGACGAGATGAGCCCGTCCTCCATCTTCCAGGCGGAGAGTCCGTTGGCGCCGGCCCCCTTCATCGTGGGCCAGTCGTTTTCCTGAGCCTGAAGGACGAACCGGCCGCGGACATCGAACTTCGTACGGCACACCAGTAGGTTCCTTGAATCGCTTGTGTCGTAGTACCAGCCTTGGAGGCCGTTTTTCCCCGAGGGCAACGGAGTGGTCAGGAGGGGCTGGGGGTGGGCGGTCCGGGTGTATGTGATCTCGTCACCGCCCCTGTTGTTAGCGGAGCCGAGGGTTTTCACACCGCCGGGCACGGCAGTGATGACGAGACCGCTCCGCACATTGGTGATGAAGAAATCGCCGCTGGGGAATCCATTGCTGGCCATGGGTGAACCTCCATACGTGGCTGTGGCGTCGATGGGGGCGTTCCCGCCCGCATCGCTGCCATGCGGGTATTCACCCGTTCTGGTGGATAAAGGGTAGAAAGCTCGTTGTCTACCGAGATCCCGATCCTGGGGGAAGTGCCCGACGCCGACGGGTCGTTCGCTCCGGCCGACCGGGGCGTCTGCACGGTCGATCCGTTCCGAGGTGGCGCCCTCGTCCGGCAGCGGTCGTCACTACAGCGTGACGCAAGTCTTGTCTTCCAGGCGCCGCCCGGCTTCTTGACGCGCCATCGGGCGAAGCCGTCACCCACACTGCCACGCAGGGCGTACACCCAGCGGACCCCACCCAAGGCCATGCCCACCAGCATCCCGACGACCTGACCGCACGACCAGGGATGCCAAAGAGCCATTGAGGAACTCGGGGCGGCGGTCACTGGTCCAACTTCAATGGCAATTGATCCAGGTTCAGTGTCAGAGGACAGGCAGTTCGCCGGGGGCAGACAGGAAAGATCTCGGAAAGACTGGCCAACGGGCGCGAGAGCATGTCAACGTAGACGACCTTGCTAGAAACCCCAGGTCAGAGAGGTGATTGCTCGTGACCGTAGCCCCTGCGGGCCCCGGTTTCTCCACCACTGTCGAGGCCCTGCGACCGCGGGAGTGGCAGCTCGGCCCCGGTCAGCCGACTCTGGTCCTGGACCAGTTCTCGGCCGAGGACTTCCACCTGATCGTTGATGATCGCGCGGACGTGCACGTCAGCTCCAAGGACGGCCGGTTCTACCTCGGTTGGTTTCCGCACGGCCGACCCGGCACGGACGGCGAGGGGTGGAAGATCGCTGTCACCGGCACCGCCCAGGTCCGCGGCTACCACATGTCGTTCGACACCGAGACGCCGGCCGACATCGTCGCCGCCACCGTGGCGAGGGTGCTGGAGACCGCACGCCGCCTCTGACAGCGCGGCCACCGATACATAGCGCCCGCCCTGTGAGCGCTGGCGGTGCCGTAGGCCGGCCTGGCTCCACCGCCCCCGTTTCCCCCGAACCCCAGGAGGCTGTCCGTGACGTCCCCGGAGATGACCGTCGGCGATCTCATCGATCTGTTGTCCGGCTGCGACCGGAGCGCTCCGGTCCGCCAGGCCATGAACCCGTTCTTCCCGATGGCGCACCGCTTGGCGCAGGTCCTGCAGTCGGTCGATGAGACCGGCCGGACCGTTGTCTATCTCGCTGAAGGGCGGGACGAGGACGCGCAGCTCGGCCACCTGCCGCCGGAGGTTGCCAGCGCCCTGACGTGGCAGGGCCCCGTCCAGGCGCCCCCGCGCCGCCCTCGCCGCCGTGCCGGCGGCAACTAGACCCGCACCGAGCCCTTGGAGGCGCCCCTGTACTCCGACCTTCCGCTCGACCAGTCCGCCCCGCGTGGCGGTCAACCCGCGTTCTGGGTCGGCCCCCGGCACTTGGCCGGTGACGATGGACGCCTCTACGACGTCGTCGCTGACGCGCTCGCCGGCCTGGGCTGGACGAGCCTGACGATCGTCCGCGGACGGCACGAGCCGGACGAGGAACCGGAGGACCGCCAGGTCCTGCGCAGCACCGTCCTGCACATCAGCCCCGACGCCTTGCGCTGGGCCCAGTGGGGCCTGGCGGACGAACCGTTCCACCTGGGTGGGCTGCCGGTCGCCTGGCAGATCTCCGCCCGAGCCGAGGCGAGCAGCCCGCTCGCCCAGTGGTCGGCCTACTTCACCCGTGACGTCCCCGGCGAGGCGGTGGTCGACTTCCTCGTCGCGCTCGACGCAAGCAACCAGCCTGCCTCGGCGCTCGCCGCCCCCGACCTGGTCCTTGACGCTGTCGCCGCCCACGGCTGGCTCCGCGACATCGACCAACCCCAGGCGGTGGCGACGGACCCGACCTTCACCTCGCACATCAGCCTGGGGGAGGTGCCGCCCCTCATCCAGGACGGCGACCTACGGGCCCTGTCCGCCGAGGACGACGAGACGGGACCGGCCGGATGGCAGGCGTGGGCCGAGCCCGTACTCGGCGCCCCGCTTCTGTGGGTGGCCTCGTTCGCCGCCAGCGTCCCGCACGAACTTGTCGCTGCCTTCGCCGCCTCCCTCAGCTCGACCGCACCGGTCCTGCGGCGGGTCCTGCCCGAGGCCACCCAGGAGCGCCTCCTGCGCGCGCCGGCCATCTAACGTCCCGCGCACCCCTCTCGACGATCGCAGTCCGGCATCCTCCCAGTTGGGGGTGTCGGACTTTCTTGTTTGCCGGGCGAAGTGGCCGGTCGGGTCGTCCGTGCTTAGCCCATAACGCACTGCTGCCCCCGACCCGCGACGGTCGGAGGCAGCAGCGTGACGTGCACGCAGGTCAGCTCGTGGCCGTGGCCTTGGCGAGGGCCTTGTCGAGGTGGCGGTCGACGAGGGCCGGGGAGCCGGAGAGGACCAGCAGCAGGCTGCCGTCGCGGATCGCGGTCTGCTTGACCACGGTGCTCCGGCCCCCGGCGATGAACGTCAGGAGCTGGCTCCACTGCTCATCACCGCCGGCGCTGGCTGCGGGCAGCTTCTGCGAGGTCACGTCGACCGGGGTGCCACCGGCGACGACCTGATAGGCCGGGCAGCCTGTCATGGCATCGAAGATCCGGCCGGTGCCGTCGGAGAGCTTTTTCACGCTGTCGCTGTACAGCTCCTCGGAGATCTCCGAGGAGCTGCCGCCGTAGGTGAAGTCCGCCTTCGCCTCGTGCGGGAAGGCGAGCGTGCCGCCAGTTGCTGCGTCGCCGCCCAGCTCGTTCAGGGCCGGGCAGCCGATGACGGTGACGTCGTCGTGCTGGGCCGGACGCTGCGGCTTGGGAAGGTAGCCGCTGCCGAGGTCGCGCGGGCCGAGCAGGCGGGACTCGAGCGCGGCCGAGGAGAGCGCGGCCGACTCCTTGGCGGCGTCGGTCGGCTTTCCCGTACGGGAGGAGGAGGTCCGGTGCTTGGACCCGGTGGTGTCGGTGGAGCAGGCGGGCACGGCGAGGAGGGCGGCGGTGATGCCGAGTGCGGTGGTGGCGACGCGAACGCGCATGACGGAACTGACCCCTTGGTGCTAGGCGACGGGTGGTCAGTGCGGGCCCGCGGGCCCGGTGGGGTCGTAGGAGTGGTGGTCAGTGCCCGAGGTGGCGCAGGCAGTCCTCGAACGTGGCGTGCGTCGAGTCCGCCGGCCCGGAGTGCCGGTTGTACCAGGCGGTGTCGATGCGGGTCTCCAGCTGCTGATGTCCGGCCCGGCAGCGCAGCCAGATCTCACCGCGGGTGGAGAGGATGAGCCAGTCCCGGTACGCGCCGCACTCGGCGCAGGTGGCCATCTCGCCGTCGAGGACCAGTGGCTGCTTCCACGGCATCATTTTGCCTTCGACCTGGTCGTGGCTCGGCACCCGCAGCTCCGGCGGGAGGAAGTCGTCCACGATGGCGGTCGGCTCGGCGGGCTGCGGCTCGGGTGCCGGCACTCCGATGCCGGGCGGGACCTGTCCCTGCATCCGCGCGTGCAGCTCGGCGAACCGTTTCTGAGCTTCGCTCGGCCCCTTGGCCCTGCGGCGTATCCGGTGAAACACCCTGGCGTCCTCCTCTACCTCGGCACCTCGTCCTGCGCGTTTCATGATCGTGCCCCACGCCGTCGGCGGTTTCAATTCACAACGTCCACAGTCCCTTCGGCCAGGTCAGCACGGGTGTGGCCTCTCGGCTGCCTGGGTGACGAGGAGGCCACGACGCATGTCTCGGTACGGCACAGCGGCGATCCGGGGAGCCTGCGTGCCGTCCGGTGTACTTATCGGGCCTGACGCGGTGACGCCTCTCCGCTGCGCCGCCTGCCGGGCGCGGAGGGCCTGGTCGTCGCCCTGCGCGTCGCGGACCGGTTCGCTGCGGTGCTGGTCTCGGGAAGCTGGGAGGCATCGGCGGGCAGGTCGGCTGTCCGCCGCATCCGCCATACGAGCACGTCGCTGACGGAGTCCGCGGTGCCCAGTTCGCGCCGAGCGGCAACGTCGGACAGGAGGGCGGCCGGGTCGTGGCCGGCGGCTTCGGCTTCCGTGATGGTCGCGGCCAGGGCGTACCAGCCGGGTTCGGCGAGGATCTGCTCAGCCAGTTCCGGGAGCGCCTCGCGCAGCAGCACCCTTTGCCGCTGGAGCACCGGCCGGCTCAGACGCCGGCCGCGCTGGTAGAGCACACCGAGCGGCTGGGCCGAGGCGGCCTGGTAAGCGGCGCGCAGGTGTTCGGCGGCTCGGGTGGCGGCCTCGGCCTGCTGGGCGTGGCCCTTCCGGGCGTGCCAGTGCGCGGTGGCGGTGATCAGGAAGAACAGCATGTCGATCGCCATCGCCGTGGTGGCTCCGTCCTCACCCCGGCCGAGGGCCGGACCGCCCTGGACGAGGTCGCGGGCGGCCTGCCGCAGGGCGCGATCGTGCCCGCGCACGGCACGGACGTGAGAGCGGGAGGCCCGTTCGAAAGCCGTGGCAGCGTCGCGCAGTTCGCGGCGGGTGTGAGCGGCAGACGTCTTCGCGAGGGCGTCCAGGACCTCGCCGACTGCGGCGATGTGGGCGGCGGCGACCCCGTCCTCGCCGTGTTCGACGACGAGCACGGCCTGCCACACGGCCGATGCCGTTCCGCGGCGCGCGGAGGCCGGACTGCCCGGCCCCGTGCGAATCGCTTCCTCCCGCCGGGCCGCAGGCACATCCTGCGCATCACCGGACCACCGCTCGCGGATGCGAGGCAAGGACAGGTCGGGAGCCAGGCGCGCGCCGGGGTAGAACACCGGCTCGCCGCCCTTGTTCAGGTCGTCGGGCAGGGCGACCTTGTATCCGAGCCGGTCACCGGAGGGCGCGGCGCGCTTGCGGATCAGCAGGCCGGCGGCAGCGAGCCGCTCGAAGAACTCCTCGTCGCTTCTCGCTCCGGCCACCGCACGCCGTACGGACTCACGCAGTTGCTCGCGGGCGGTTCGCTCTCGGCCCTGCCGCTCGGCCTTGTGGCGTTCGGCGCTGGTGGGCCGCTTCGCCGCGGTGCCGTCCCCCGGTGCGACCTGGTGGAGGCCGAGTTCCTTCTCGATGAGGCGGGCTTCGGCTTGGGCGCGGGCGCCGGAGCGGAAGTCGTCGGGGCGGTGGCCGTCCTCGGTGACGAGGGTGGCGACGATGTGGATGTGGTCGTCGGCGTGGCGCACGGCGACCCAGCGGCAGCCGGACTGTCCCTCGCCGGGGTCGATACCGGTGGCGGCGACGATGCGGCGGGCGATGTCGGCCCACTCCTCGTCGGTCAGGATCCGGTCACCCGGGTCTGCGCGCACGGAGGTGTGCCAGACGTGCTTGGCCGGGCGGGCGTGCTTGGCGAGGGCCATCATCGGTTGGTCCAGGAGCTGCTGGAGGTCGGTGAGCGTGGCGTTCGGGTCGCGGCCCGGGTCGGGGGACATGCCGTCGAAGGAGGCGACGAGGTGGGGGTCGGTGTGGTCCTCGTGCTTGCCGGTGTCGTAGAGGTAGTAGAGGAGACCTCGGGTGTCGGATCCCGACGGGTTGACGCTGGGGATCATGAGCCGTGGTGCTCGATCAGCCGTGTGGCGGCCTGATGGGCGGTATCGGCGGCACGCCGTACGGCGGCGATGGCCGCTTCGAGGTGGGGAACGTCTGCGCCGGAGTTGAGTGCCTTGACTGCCTGGTTGAGGTTGCTGCCGGCCCACCCGAGCCGACGCCGGCTGTCGAACAGGGCGGTGATCACTTCGCGTTCGTCGGCGATCTCAGCGCTGGTACGACTCAGGTCGCGGGCGGCGGAGAGCGCGGAGCGGGCGAGGAACCCGGCGACGGACAGATTGCACTGAGCGGCGGCGGACTTGATCAGGGCGTACTCGTCTTCGTTGAATCGCGTGGCGGGCTGGCGCAAGCGCTTCTTCGCTGGCGGCTGACGAGCGCGCTGTCGACGGGCGGGCGGCTCGATCTGCTTCTCCTCCTGCCCCGGCTTCGATCCGCCCCCGGTCGAAGCCCGAAGGACCTGCGCCCCCCGGTGCAGGGCCTCTCCCGCCCCCTCGGGGGCGGGAGAGGCGGAAGCTATGCTTCCGCCCCAACTTGCTCGCCCCGAGACCGAGTTGGAGCCGGCAGCAGGTTCCGGAGTGGTGCCGTTCTGGGTGGGGTTCGTCATCGGGATTCGGGCCTCGTAGAGCGGGTGTGGTGCTGGATGGTCGCTGCGAGCGCGAGGAGGTCGGTCGGTCCCATAAGGACGCGGACGGGTCCGTCGGGCTGGTCCTGGACGAGCCACTGGCCGGTCGGCGTGAGGACGGCGGTGTGTAGGAGCCGCCGGCGGACCAGGACGTCCGCCCAGGCGCCGGCCTCGTCGACCGTGGGCTCGGATGAGCGAGCAGGTCGCGCAATCACAGCGTGTCTCCTCAAGGGGGGCGGTGGCCCGGCACGGAGCCGGGCCACCGGTTGCGATTAGGGGTGTTGAGCTGGGATTTTGCAGGTTCAGCCGCACTCGACGCAGCGCCCGACGTGGCTGTTGAGCGCCCGTGCCATCCGCTGCTTCGTCGATGCAGCCTGCTTCGCGCTGGATTTCGCCGCTGGCCTGCCCTCGTGCCGCTTGGAGTGGGCGAGCATGAAGCCGATCTCCCGCTCGTACTCCGCACGGACGGTGTCGAACTGGTGGCAGGTCTTCACGGGGCGGTGCTCCTTGTCGTCGTGGTGTCGTCGCTCCGCAGTTGCTGGAGGACGAGGCTGAGTCGGTCGTTCCGGCCGCCCTTCAGGCCCTCGCGGCGGAGGATCTCTCGCAGCTGGACCCGGGTGACGGACTCGTTGCCGTCCCGTTCGAGCAGGGCAGGGACGTGCGGACGGACCTGCCGGACGAGCTGGTCCACCGACTGCTCCGGCTCGCGCGGCGGACGCTGCGTCTGTTGGGTGCGGGACCGGGTGCGCTTCCCCTTGGTCTTAGTCCGGGGCTTCGTGGTCGTCTTCCGGCGGAGTGGGGCCTTGTGTCCCCGGTCCCCGGTGGGCTCGGTCCCCGTGTCGGTGGCGTTTGGTCCCCGGTCCCCGGTGGGCTCGGTCCCCGTGTCGGTGGCGTTCGGTCCCCGGTCCCCGGTGGGCTCGGTCCCCGACTCGGTGGCGTTCGGTCCCCGATGCGGATCCGGGCCCTGAGCAGGGACTTCTCGCGTAGTTCGGTCGGTCCCCGCGCCTCCGGGGTCTCCCTGCGAGGCTTCCGGATTGGTGCGACCGGTCCCCGGGACCGCACCTGCTTCTGGGGCCTCGGTCCCCACCCTGGTCCCCGCGTCGCCCTCGGTCCGCGCGCTAGCTGACTCCTCGGGGTCCGCGATTTCGGGGACCGGTCCCCTCGGAGCGCTCGGTCCTCGGTCCCCGACCGACTCGTCGGATCCGTCTATGGGGACCGGCGCTTTCGAGGCCGGCTGTGAGGGGACCGTGGCTGCCGTCGAGGGGGTGTGCGTCGGGGACCAGGGGGAGGGCAGCGGGACCGTGACGAGCGCGAGTGCGTGTCGGCGCGCGGCGAGCTGGTCGAGCAGCTGTGCGCGCTGGCGGGCGTCGGTCCCGACCGAGGCCCTGCCGACCGCCTTCGACAGGCGCCGCGTCAGCCGCCGGCCGCGCCGGCTCTGTTGCTGCTCGGGTGTGCGTTCGGCGAGGCGGGCGGCGAGGGCGACTGCGCGGGCGGTGGCCCGGTCCCTGGTGATCTGCGCGGCGTCGCGGTCGCGTGCGGCGATCCCGAGGCGGGACAGCAGCCGCTCGCGTGCTTCCCGCCCCAGGACGGCGATCAGTCCGTGGGAGGCGGCACCCGGGGTGCGCAGGCGCAGCTCGATCCCCATCGCGAGGTGCCACAGCATCGCCGCCATGACCGGTCCGACGAAGGCCCTTACCGTGCCGCCGATAGGACCGCTCTCGGCATAGGCGGGGATCACCTGCACTGTGGTGATCACCCAGACCAGCGTGCCCGGAAGACCGGGGGCGCCCTCGGTGGCCAGGTTCTGCCGTGCCATCAGCGCCGTCGCGAAGAGCGCCAGCTCGGCCGCGGCGAACATGCCGGCCCTCTCGGCGGCGCCGGCCATGTCGAGGTAGTCGGCGGCGAACCGCCAGCTCGTGTCCGCGGAGTAGCAAGTACAGCCGAGGGCGGCAAGGGCAGCGACCTTGACCGCCGGACCGCTGAGACGTTTCTGCGGGCGCGTGCTTCGGCGCCGGATCGTCCAAGCGGTCAGCACGAGCGCGACGGCGGCGGGCACGAGGGCGGCGAGGAGGAGAGGGAGGTCCGGAGCGGCGCTGAGGGACAGGAGGGTGCGGGTCATGCGGCCTTTCCGAGAGAGGCGTGCGCCGGAGTCGACGCTGCCGGGCGGGCTGCCGGCTGCTGTGTGCCGGGTGCGGCGGGCGCGGGGCCGCCTGCTGCTGGGGCGGTCTTCCGCTTCTTCTTGGGCCGCGGCACGCCGTAGGTGCGGTCGCGGTCGAACACCTTGTTGGCCGCCTGCCGGAGCAGGTCACGGGCATGCTTGTGGCTGATCTGCAGGGCGGTGGCGAGCCGGTCGGGCCGCCAGCCGCGTACGTAGGCGTGGTCGATGACGACCTGCCGCTCGGCCTCGGTCAGATGCACGTCGCGTCCTAGGAAGAAGGACGTGACGCGTCGGTAGTCGAGGCGCTGGTGCAGTCCGTCGTGCCAGGGACGCCGCTCGGCCTCGGTGAGGCCACCCCAGATGCCCTCCTTGAGAACGTTCTCCAGGGCGAAGTTGAGGCAGTCGCTGCGTACCGGGCACCAGCCGCACAGCTCCTTCGCCTCGGCTATGGCTTCGTGGTCCCGCGGGAGCGGGAAGAAGACGGCGTCAGCGTCCTCGACGTCCATGCCGTGGCACGCTCCCTGGGTGTGCCAGCTGGTGTCTCCGATACCGCGCAGGCCGGTGGCCGGCGCGTCATGCGTGGTGATGTGACGCAAGGGTGGTCTCCGATGTGCTGCCGCGTCGGCCGGCCGGGCTGGCGCTGGGCGCGGCGTCGGGTACCGGCTACGGCGCGCGGGCGTGCGCCGTAGCCGGGGCGGGACGGTGATGTTGGGGCGGCGGTGCACCGGGAGGCACGCGCCGATACGCCGGTCAGGCCAGGGCGGGCTGCTGGACCTGCTCGCTCGGCTGGGCCTGCTGGGCGGCGGCGAGGTCGACGCGGCCGGGGTGCGGGGTGGCGCGCGGGGCGGTCGTGCGTACGCCGTCGTCGGGGCCGATCCGGCGGCGACGACACGGCTCGCCGGGCTGGGCCAGGCACCACTCGCACGTCACGCTCAGGGCGTCGGGCAGTCCCTGCGCGACGGCGGCCTCGCGGGCTGCGCGGGCGGGCCGGTAGGGGGCGAGGGCGGCGCGGGCGGCGGGCGGTATGCAGGAGCCGATCTGCCGCAGCCTGGCCTCAAGCCTTGGGTCGATGCGGTCGCGACCGCTGGTGATGGCTCTGGCCTGGGCGGGCTGCGCGGTGCCGGCGGCGACGGCGCGGCGGGTGCCGACCAGTTCGGCGGTCCAGGCGGCTTGGTCGTCCGGGTCGGCGGACGGTGTGGGATCGGAGTGCCGGGCTAGGCGGTCGCGCCGGTAGCTCTCCCAGGGGCGAGCCACGTCCGCGGGCAGGATCTGGTACGGCGAGATTCGGATGTGCTGTCGGGCGGCGACGCGGGCGTCCCAGCCATGCGGAGTGGCCATCGGCACGTCGCCGAGCAGCTCGTGCCACTGGGCGAGCTGGTCGCGGGCTTCGCCCTGGTCGGTGCGGATGGTGCGGGGGTCGAGTCGGCCGATGTAGGCCAGCAGGGCGGCGATTTCGCGGCGGTCCACGGCTACTGCTCCGTTCCGGTCGGCTCGTTCAGGGCGGCGAGGAGGGCGGCGGTGTGGGCCTCTGCCCGCGTCATGCCGCCGGGTTGGCCGGGACCGGTGCCGGGCACGGCGTAGAGGTTCGGGCGGCCAGGGGGGTGCTCTCGGGCAACCCAGGAGCGCCAGTCGGCAGCCCAGGCAGCCGCTGGCCTCGGCTTGAAGCCTGAGCGGTGGGCACGCCACTTCGCGTCGGCCGCCTGCAGGCCCTGCTCGCCGAGGCGGTCGAGGTGTCCCTGCTGGCGGGCCCAGGTGTGGCTGGCTGGCTCGATCTGCCACTCGGCAGCTGAGAGGACGGCAGCATCACCACTGCTGTACCTCCGGTTCAAATCCGGTTCACTACGGTTCTGTGTGCCGGATTCCGGTACATCGCTGTGCCGGTTTCCGGTACGTCGAGGTGCCGGTTTCCGTCGGGACCTGCCGGATTCCGGTACTGCCGGTTTCCGGGCCCTCGCAGGGGATTCCGGCACCTCACGCGGGCGGATGTTGTAGCGCCGCAGGGCCGAGATCCGGAGCGCCGGGGTGGCCTCGGTCCCCTCCGCCGGCGTCTGGTCGGGGTCCTCGTCGTCCACGGTCTCTGCCAGGGCCTTGGCGGCGAGGGGGAGGCGGTAGACGGTGCTGCGCTGCGGGCCGGTGAGGTCGTCGAGCTGCTCCAGCTCACCGGCGTCGACCAGACGGTCGATGGCTTCGCGGACCGTGGAGACGGAGGCGCGGGTGCGCTTGGCCAGGCTCGACAGGGAGGCCCAGGAGACGCACTGCTCGTCGCCCACCCGGTCGGCGATGGACAGCAGGACCAGACGCGCCGTCCCCCGGCTGCAACTGTGCTCCCACACCCAGTCGCGGGCTTCGCTGCTCATCGGCAGCTCCCGACGAGCGGGCGGGTCCCGCGGCTTGGCGGGGCCATGAAGGTGCGGTCCGGCTCGGGGCGCTGAAGCGCCGAGGCGGAGATGGCTGCCGCGCAGGCCAGGCGGAAGGGCCTTTTGCGCAGGGCAGGAGACATGCGATACTCCCCTTTGCAGTGTTGCCACGCTGACGCGCCCCTTGGAAGGACTCAGTGTGGTGATGGTGGGCAATCTCCGCCCTTGCCGGGGCGGGTGTGCCGCTTAGCGTTCGGCGTCCGTGAGTTACCGCTCCCGGGCGCCGTCGCTGTTTGTGGACCTTCGCGGTCCGGTCCGTTCTCGTGCTCTCCTCATGTCCGTCGCTGCGGGCGGGCTGCCCGGGGACGACGAACATACGCACGGACCCGTATCAAGATCCAGACTTGGTTTTTAAACTCTGTACTGGTTGCAGAGAGTCACTAAGTGGTTTCCACCGCAGCCCAGCGAGCGGCATGCCAGCGGAGTGTGCCCGGAGCTACCGAGCGTCGGCCGGACCGCCGAGGGCGGTCGGCTCGAGATGCTCGCTCCTGGCGAAGGGTCCGCTGGTGCGCCGACTTGAGGGTCTGGGCGCAGCAAAGGTGATTGGATATTCAACCTTGCGGGGGCTGTTATGCCAATCGTGTCCACCGTCAGAAAGTTGAAGCCACTTAAGTGTCGGCGCTGCCGATACGGGTCTGTGCCGCCCGGCAATGTTGCGCTCTCCGCGCATATCTCGCCCCATCTGTTCGGATGCGAATGAGTGCACGATTGCGGGAACGAACGGACAGGGTATGTGGGCTAGGCCCTAGACCTTGCTGGAGGACTCTTTCTGCAACGCCTGGAGCACGTATAAGCGCCTTGGCTGACGGAAACGGAAAGCCGAGGCATGGACGGCACATGACCGCCCCGACGTCCTCGCAGATGATCTTCACCCTCCCTCGTATCGCCTGCCGCAACGGCCTCACCAACCGCCAGCCAGGGGTAGTCCAAGTCTCGTCTAACTACGAGTGTCCACTCTGATCTAGAGGACATCCTTGCTGGCCATCCCCCCGGCGGATCACCCGGTGGCTTGCGACCCGTCTCGTGGACAACCAGATCTTGGGCTTGGTCTGGATCATTCGTCAATGTATGCAAACTGTCACAGCAAAGTAACGAAATGCCTCCTCCGCTAGGGCCGGTGGAGCCATTGCTGTTCAACTTTCCTACGGCTAGCCGAACTTAGCGAGACCTGTGTGACGCCGATGCCGAGAGGTGCCCTCCGGCTTATAGGACAAGTCGGTCAAAAATCGGTGACCGGCAATCTTCTGCCGGTCACCCGGAGCCACCCGTTGACCGCCCATGTGACGCAGAGAACAGCGCCTTACCCGCATTGCAGCGGGAGTTCGCACAACTTGATCCGGATACAATCCTCCGAGATCACAACCATGCACACGAGAACTGTGAGGAACATGGCATGCTCGGTGCCACAAGGGATAACAGCAGAGAAGCAGGACCCGCCGAACTCGGGTCCCTGCTGCGCGCCTTCAGGGCTGCCGCCAGCACCACGCTCGGCCGCACGATCCTCCAGAGAGAAGTGGCCGACGCACTGCACAGGAGTGAACGTTGGTATCGGGACCTTGAAGGCGGAACCATCACCCGCGCCCTCACCCGCCACGAACTCGACATCATCGGCGCGTTGCTCGGACTGGACCGGGTCCAGCGACGGGCTCTGTTCCTCGTCAGCCACGGCGGGGGCCTGTCCAGCCTAGGAGTCCAGGAGCCACCCCGCATCAGCGACCAGCTGCGCTACCTACTAGACCAGCAGCCTTTTCCCGCCTATGTCATCGACGCCACATGGAACGTGCTGGCGGTTAACATGGCGATGGCCGCCCTGTTCCCGTGGTCAACCGCCCCCGAAGCCAACCTGATGCGGTGGCTGCTCCTCAGTGATGAGGCGCGGGACCAGCACCTGAACTGGACGTCCGACGCGGAAGTGTGCATCCGCATGCTCCGCGACGCGGCCGTCGACCGTCCCGACGACGCAGACCTTCAGCAGCTCATCAGTGACACCAGGCAGAACCCCGCCGTGCGCGATCTGTGGGCCCGTGGCACAGCCGACTTCGCCGATCACTATGACGGTCACGTACTCCAGATGATGCTTCCGCTTTACGCCGGTCAGGTGACCGAATTGGTCCCCCACGTTCTGCACCCCGCCGGTCTTCCTGGTTGCCGCATGGCGATCCTGACTCAGCGGGCACACGGACAGCCGGTAGCCAAGCGATCGGCCCCGGCAGGGCGACCGATCCCTCCGCCGGCGCTCGGATACTCAGGGCGCGGTTAGAACATGCCCGCCGGGCAGCCCCAAGCCCGCCGGTGCCAGCCGATCGACTACGAAACCCGTTACAGCGGCCCTCTTCATCAACAGCGGCGGTCGGCAGTGCGGGATCAGTGTCCGCCCAGACTTCCGCGCCTGCGCAGACGGGCGTTGTCGATAAGGCTTTGCCCGAGGAGTTCAGGGTGACGGTTTCTGTGATCCGGCCGTGGCGGGCTGTCTCTCGTCGAGACGCCGAGCGCTGAGGCGCGCTCCTAGCTCTGCGGTCAACAGTGGCCCAGGACACGTCTTCAGGCACCGCTGAGAAGCCGAACCGGAACGCGTTGTTGTGGTTATCGTCGTCGCGCGGTATGCCAACTGGCGATCCATCGGACGTTGATGGTTTCATAAGCTCGGCCTGCCGGTCACAGGCGAGGCGGTTGAAGCCGTCCGTCCCCGTTCATTGCCGCGTTGCTCTCGCGGTCTGGTTAGGGCGTTGCTTCTCGATGTGGTGAGGTTGCATCTCAGCCGGGGTGAAAATTTCCACCCGGTCTGTTCGGTCGCTGGCGGGTTCGGGCTAGGCCGGCATGCATGACTGTCAGCGGAGCCGTGCGCTGGCCGTTTTCCTGAGGGGCACCGAACCTACGCTTCCGGCCTCTTACCCGGATGTTCCTGCGCACCACTCGTCCCAACTCACAGCAATCCAGCATCACTTCGGTAAGAGCTGCACCGCAATCACAGCAGAGACTCCTTGCTGTCGTCACAGGAGCAATGCCTCTTGTCGCAACCCAGTGATTGGCGCCAGCAGCAACACAGCGTGGCAAGCGTCACTCTTCACGGAAGGGAAGGGGATAATATAATGGCTCAATGATCATTCGTGATGCGCGCGGCGGACAGCTCCTCCGTGTAGGAGACCCGGGGCAAGGGGTCCATCTGCTGTTCTCTACTCCGGCACGGCCGTACGGAGACGACCCTGCACTTGACATCCCTGTACGGGCCAAAGGTGCATGGGTAGACGTCAGCGATCTGGTTCGGACGATGGATGGTGATGGATTGGCAGAGTTCGTTTCGTCACTGACTGACAGATCGAGCAGTTGGAGCGAACCCCGCACATGGCAGTCAAGTGAAGGGCAGTTGAAAATATCAGCGCAGCGTTCGGATAGCCGCATCGTCCTAACGTGGGGTATGCGGGCAGTGGTGACCGGGTCCGAAGGTTGCTGGCGTTTCGAGACTGTCACATCCCATGAAAGTGGGCATGAGGTACGCGAGCTTTCCGGCGCACTTAATGCCCTACTTTCCGAGAAGCCTCGGAAGTCCCTTAGTCGGTGTAGAAGAGCCTCGGGGGCCTAGTACTGCAACGGTGTCTGTCCTGATTGCTGGGCAGTTCTCAGGGGCTGTGTCCGCGTCGTTTGTAGTGGCTGATGCGTGCTTGGTGTTGGCGTCGTCGGCGCCATGTCGACCAGTGCAGGACGTGGTCGATGGGGGTGGGTCGGCGGTCGGTGAGGCGGGTGATCAGCCGTCGTATCTCGGCGAGGCTCAACTGGATGAGCTGGGAGGATCCGTTTCTGCTTTCCCGGCATCCAGCTGGCGGGCTCGCAGGACGGTGAGGCAGGCGTGGGCGGCCATGGCGAGGGTCATGTGGCGGTGCCAGCCGGGATAGCGGCGGACCTGGTAGTCGTCCAGGCCGCACCCCTGCTTCGCCGTCTGGAAACATTCCTCGACAGCCCAGCGGCTGCCGGCGATGCGGATCAGCTCATCCAGTGTGGTGTCGGTGGGGCAGTAGGCGATGTAATAGGAGATCTCCTCGGGCCTGCTGACGCTGCGGCGAGCCAGGACCCAGTAGCGGCGGTCCTCGCGGTGCCAGGGCCGCACCTCGACACGGGCCCAGTCGTAGATCCGCCGGCCGTGTGCCCCTTCACCGCAGGACCGTCGTTTCCACTTCTGCCGCGGCAGGCCGGGAAACAGCTCGTGGACGGGATGGTCGATGGACCAGCGGGTGACGACGGTGTCGTGCCGGGTGGTGGCCATGACGTGGAAGACGTCGGCCTGCTCTAGCTCGAACCGCCAGCCCTTGCTGTAGCCGTAGGCGGCATCCGCCGTCACCCAGGCGAACAGGATCCGATCCGCTATCGCTTTGCGGACCATCGCCTTGGCCATGGCCATCTTCGTCTCGAAGCCGACACTGTCGTCGATGCCGGCTCGGCGGCAGCGTTCCCGGTCTTCCGTCCACGAGGTGGGCAGATAGAGCCGCCGGTCGATCAGGGTGCGGCGGGCGGTGGCGTAGGCGAGGAACACTCCGATCTGGCAGTTTTCGGTGCGGCTGGCGGTCCCGGAGTACTGCCTTTGCACCCCGGCCGACCGCAGGCCCTTCTTCAGGAAGCCGGTGTCGTCGACGATGAGCACGGCGTCCCGGTCGCCGAGGTGTTCCACGACGTAGTCGCGGACGTCGTCCAGGACCTCATTCGCGTCCCACTCGATCCGGTTCAGCATCCGCTGGATCCGGTCCGGGCCGTCGTGACCGGCCTCCTCCGCCAGCGTCCAGCCGTTCTTGCGCTCCAGCGGAGCAATCAGCCCCCGCATGTAGGCAAGAGCTGACTCACGCGGCTCCGACCTGTTGAAACGGTGCACGAACCGCTGATGCAGAGCAGTCAGCTCACCCGCCCACAACCTGACATCAGCAAGGTCCCCACCCATAACCACACCAACGACCGAGCTGCCCAGCAGTCACGGTAGACACCGTTGCAGTACTAGCGCCCGCCCGAACCGCGCGGACAACGTGGTGCTGCGCCCGGCGTACCGAAGTCGGCCCGCAGTGTCGTACCCCCCAGCAGCACTGTCCTGGGCGCCTCCGCAGGGCCGGTGACGGTGCCGATGACGGCTTCGGTGGTGGTGCGCACCTTGTACTTGCGCCACGTCCTGGCACCCCCGATGCAGGGCTGGTCCAGCCGCTTGAAGCACAGGCCTTCCAGCCCGGCCGCCGTCCACTCCAGCCAGCCCCGCGCTACGGCCGGATCGATGGTCGACGGACACAACGTCAGCGGCGCCTCCACTCGGTGGTCGGTGAACAGGGCCTCCAGCGCTGCGCGCCGCCGCGCGTACGGCCACCCGGTCAGGTCGGCCCCATCCGCGTGGACCAGATCGAAGACCACGAAGTGCGCCGGCCACCGGCCCGCTCCCTCCGCCGCGCCGCGTCCGCGTTCGGCCAGGCGCTGCTGGAGCCGCTCAAATGCGAGTCGGCCGTGCTCCCACACCACCAGCTCGCCGTCCAGGCCGGTGTCCGCTGGCAGCTGCGCGAGGACCGCCGCCCGGATCTCGGGGAACGAGGCGGTCATGTCGGTGCTCTGCCTCGAGCGCAGGAGCACCCGCCCGCCGTGGTGTACGGCGAGCTGGGCACGGAAGCCGTCCCACTTTGGCTCCGCCGCCTACCCGGCGGGCAGTCGGATGGTTGGAAATCCCTGCCTGCTGCCCTCCACAACTGCTAGGGCGGACTTCAGTAGGGCCATATCTTTAAAGTCCGTCACCAAGCCAAGTCTGATGGTTCAGCTCTCCCTGCTGGAACCACGACCTACTCCGACTGCTCGACCGGCCCCGCGCGTGTGGGCCTCAAAGTCCGGTGTCCGCGTCCGACAGCACCATCTCGCCCGAGGGATTACGAGGCGCTGACCTGTGGTCCGTACCGGGCGAAGGGACTGTGGCGGCGGCCGCGGCCGGGGAGGAACTGCTCAGGCCGACTGGGGCGCTGGCGGTGACGGAGTGGGGTGGCTTCCCCGGCGAGGGAGCACCCCGATGGCCGGAAGGCGGCATGCCATGCCGGCGCTGTCCGCGCGGCACCTGATGAGGAGGGGCCCTGTCCTGAGCGTCCGCGGCGGGCGGAAACGCAGGATGGTCGGTGCACGTCCCGCAGGACGCGCAGCCTCAGTGTGCCTCACGATCCCAGCAACCGGGTGGTGAGGCACCGCTGGGCTCCGGAAAGCCGTGAGCCCCGGAACACAGGCCGGGGCTCACTCGCGTATCCGCGGGGGTTCGGATGTTCCTGCACGCGTGTTCTTCCCAACGCGGCCCGGGCGGAGGAGGTTACGGCGTATGTGACCGGTCAGGTGACCGGGTTCTGCGGTGGTCCGTACGGCCGTGCGGTGGGGGCGGCAGGCGGCCCTTCGCCGTCTGTCGAGGCGTTGCTGACCTGCTGACAGGGGTGCGCGTATGCCGGGGTCGGCGCGGCCGGCGCGGGGTGTCGTGTCCTGGGCCGGTGTTGTGGTGTGTCGGCGTGGCTTGCTGAATCGTGCCTGCGTGGCGTACACCGCGCTTCACGGTTATCGGGACAGCAGCAGCGTCCCGCCCGGGCAGCGGCGTCAGGCCGCTTCGGGCGGGGTGTTATGCGGCGGGGGAGTGAGCGGTGATGTTCCAGGAGCGGGACCGGGTGGAGGGAGCCTGCGGGGTGGGGTCCGGCACGGCGGGCCAGGAGGGCCCGTTCGGGCCGGGCTGGAGCGTTGAGAGCGGCCCGGGGGAAGCCGAGGGCCTGAACATGGCTGCGGCGGATGCCTACGCCGTGTATGTGGCTCACATCGAGGTCTGTGGTGAGTGCGGGGCGCAGCGCTGCGTGGTGGGGCAGGAGCTGGTGGAGGTCTACCTGCGTGAGGTGCGCCGTCGCCGGTAGGGCATTTGGTTTCCGGTCCCGGCTGCGCCGGGGTAGGCAGCCGGGACCTAAGGTGCTGCGGCGGCCCGGAAGGAGGCCTGCCGGTCTGGTCGGACAGAGTGTGACGCCCTGGCGGGCTCAATTCGTGTGTATGCCCGGCAGCGTCAGAGCGGCTCCAGCCCGAGGCCGGCCAACGCGGTGAGCTGTTGGCCGTCAGCTTGGCCGGGTCAGGCTCCCAGAGCCGTGCGCATCCGCTGGTAGCGATCAAGGTCGCTCCACGTGTCGTGGGTCGGCGGAGCGGGGCGACGTCGCCCGATGCACCAGGCCCAGGTACTGGCTCCGAGGCTCGTGAGCAGCGGTGGAAGCAGCCAGGCCAGAGCATCCATGTTCGTCTCCTCCTTCTTCAGTTGCTCGTTGCCGGCGGGGCGAGCGTGGTCAGCCCGGCGATACGAGAGCCTCCACCCCCGCTCGCCCGCTTCTCGATATACCGACCCATCCCTGGCTATGACAAGCTACCACTGCGGGAAGTTGAGTTGAGAGTTGTCAACTTTCCGGGTGCCGGGTATATAAGAAGTAGCGCAACGCACGAGACAGGAGGGTGTTAAGGAGGGATGCAGATGCTGATGCGTACCGATCCTTTCCGGGAGCTCGACCGACTCGCCGAACGGGTCTGGGGGACGGCTGCGCGGCCCGCGGCGATGCCGATGGACGCCTGGCGCGAGGGCGACACGTTCTACGTCGATCTGGACCTGCCGGGGGTGACGCCGGAGTCGATCGATCTTGATGTCGAGCGCAACGTCCTGACGGTGAGGGCCGAACGCAAGCCGACGTACGGCGAGAACACCGACACGGTGGTCACCGAGCGGCCCGTGGGGACGTTCAGCCGGCAGCTCTTCCTGGGTGAGACCCTGGACACCGACCGGATCGACGCCTCCTACGAGGCCGGCGTGCTCCGGCTGCGGATTCCGGTCGCCGAGCAGGCCAAGCCCCGCAAGATCGCCATCAGCGGCGGCGAAAGCCGCAAGGAGATCACCGGCTGAGCCCCCACTCAGCAGGCGGGCGGTGTGCTTTCTGTCCCTGCTGCTGGTGACTGTGCCACCAGCAGCAGGGGCGTCCCTTTCTGCTGTGCCACCCCGATTGAGCCCCTTGCGCGCGATTCTCGGCGTCCTGGGAGAGACAGCGGGAGCCCACGGAATAGGCCGGCCATCGCTCGGGCGCCGAGAGACGTGCCCTGCATGACCATCCTGCGGCACTGCAGCGCCCGCGCCCCGGCAATCCGTCACGGCTCATCGAGCGCGGTCGGCTCTGCTTCCCTTGCGGTGCAGCTCTCTTGACTCTGGTCGGGGGGCGGGCGGATCGTGGCCATTCGCGTCAACGCTCCACCCCGAAAGGGGGCCATGCATGTCGTCCACCTGGCGCTACGTCGTACGCCCCGACGGCTCCTTCTGCCGCATCGGCAACCTCGACGGCAGCCTCGACAACGTTCCCGACGAAGAACTCGCCCGGCTCCAGTTCGTGCGGGACGAGGACGACCAGCCGGACCGGCCCTGCTCGCGCTGCGGCACCGAACTGCTGCTGCACTGGCACGGCCCGCTGATGACCGGCGTCTGGATGGAACTCTGCCCGGCCTGCGACGCCCGCCGCCCCGCCGCCCGCGCGTTCATCCAGTGGCACCGGAACCCCGGCCGCGACCCGGAGGCGCTCCCGAAGCTCTTCGAGGACTGGGAGACCGAAACCATGCACGCCCATGGCTGGGTCCGCGCTCCGCAGCCAGAAGCCCCACCCAGCTCACCCCGTCTCCACGTCGTGCCTCGCGGTCACGGCTGACGTCGGACGCCTGGAGCGGTGCCGCACGTCCTGTCGCGCGGCTGCCTCGTTGGCCTGCCGCCGGTCAGGCGCGCCAAAGCGTGCCACACGTGGCACAGTCCCGGGCCTGCTCATGCTGTGGGCGAGGCCGCGATAGGGGGCCTTGTCCTGCGGCGTCCGCGGCGGACGGAGACACAGGACAGAGCCCGGTGCAACGCCTGCAAGACGTGCCGCCCCAGTGTGCCTTACAGCTCCCCAGGTCGCGGCCGCGTGACCTGTTCACCACCTTGTCGTTGTTATGGCTGTCGCGGTCGTCCCCGCTGCGGATACGCGACATCAGGGCCTGGGTGCGCCTTCGTCAGTGAGCCCGGGCCCTTCCTCTTTCGGACGCCTCCGCGCCCACCAGAACACCTGCGGCGCACGGGTACTCAGTTGTCGGGGTTCGGGTTGCTGGCCCGGGCGATGCCGTCCAGCTCGCGGTCGATCGCCTGGCGTTCGGCGGTCCACTGGTCGATGAAATCCCGTACTTCCTGCACTCGGGCGGGGTCGTCGGCCTCTTCGGGATCCATGAGGATGAACCCGTAGTTGCCGTTGGTCCCGGGCACTTCAATGACCTGCTGGTCCATCTTGCCGGTGAGCATCATCGACACCACGGTCGCGAACTCGCGATTCATCTCAGGTGTGAAGGAGTGGCTGTCCTTGCCGCTGATGATGCCCTCGCGGCCCTCAAGCAGCAGACGGAACGTCTCGTGCACGGTTTGGGCCAGTGCCTCGTACTGGGCCGGGTCCATCCGGGCCTGGAGCGTTTCCATGTAGAGGGCAACCTTGGCCGCGCGGTCGTCGCCCGCGGGAACAGCGTCTTCGTCGCTCATCCTCACAGCCTGGTCCGTGCCACAGCCCGGGTCCAGCTTTCCGCACCCCAGTCTTCCCGGGCCGCAGGTCATGTCTGCCAAGTCGCGGGCGCGGTCCAGGGCAGTCGCTGGTCGCGGTCGGGGCGTTGCCCGGGATGGAGGGCCGTGTCGCGGGCCATCGGCAGAAATTGCTGACGAGCCACCTCGATAAGCCGGATCGCGTAGAACTGAAGAGCTGCCGCGCCCGCTTGGACGGCGCCGCGGCGTTTTGCGGGGATGCCGTGCAGGAGCCTGAAGCATGCGCGTGTGCTGGCCGGGCGGGGGTACCCGCAGGCGGCAAAACGGGGAAGGAAAGGCTGCCGAGATGGAACCAGTCCCGGTGTACGAGGGCGGCACCACGCCGTTAGAGCAGGTCATACAGACCACTGTGGCCTTGGAAGGCGACGGTTACAGCATCGCCGAGGCCCGCCACTTGGCCGCACGGTTTCGCGCTCGGGTTTCTCGCTCGGGTCCAGGCCGAACAACGTCTGCCCGTCTCGCAGCGCGCCGTGGACGTGACCCAGCTGGTCGTCAGTGAGTTGGTCACCAACGCGCGCAAGTACGCGCCCGGTCCGGTGCTGATGGATCTGCGGATCAGCGGCGACCTGGTCGAGATCGTGGTGTGGGACTCCGCACCGCGGCTGCCGGTGACCGAGGCTGCGGACCCCGGTCGGGTGGGGCAGCACGGGCTGGAGATCGTCATGGCGGTCGCCGAGGACTACGAGGTCCGGATGGAACCGGTGGGCAAACGCATCACCGTGCGCATCGCCCTCCTTGACGACCCCGCAGGGGCCCTCCCAGGCCGCCCATCCCAGTAGCGCCTTGCTGCGCATGATGCCGAGAGCTGTATCCGGCCCGCAGTGAACTCACGCGGGCTTGCCGCGCAGCGCCTGGATGGCCGGCCAGACCGCGGGGCAGGCTGAGGGCATGAGCAGCGCGCCGATCACCGTGCACCGGCCCTCTGCGTCGGGCGGGGAGTGACCGTGTACCGTCATGGCCGGGAGCAGTTTCTGGGTACCGCCTACAGCGACCACGACCTGGTCGTGTTCCTCGAGGGCGCCGGTATCGCCGACGCGGACGCTGCCCTGGATGATCCGCGGCGGGTCGAGTGGCGCGATGGCCCCGCTCACGTGTTCACCACCGCCTGACCCGCCCGCAGCGGCGCGTCTCGCCGACCGGACGCAACCAGAGGGACGCCCTCAGAGTTCCTACCTGCCTGCCGGTTCCTCCGCGTCGGCTGGGGGCGGTTCGGTGGGCTGGGGAAACATGCGGTGTTCCATAACGTCCAGTCCGAACAGCATGAGGACGAGCAGGACCGGCAGGAGCAGGACGGTGACGATCATGACGCCTCCCGGCCGGGTGGTGATGTCGGGGACGCGGCGCTTCAGCGTCGTTGCCAGACTGCTCCGGATGAGGGGCCGGCGCTCGTCCGGCGGGAAAGCGTGTAGGCCGTTCGGGTGACCCCACAACCGGTACGGGGACGGGTCCGCCGCGCAGCTGCGAGGGCGGCCGTGGGCTGGGATGCGGGGTCCGGCGCGGGCTCCTACCGTCGAAGCGTCCCACCGGTGACGGGCCGGTCCGGGGTGTCGAAACGAAAGGTGCCGGGCATGGGCCGCGCCAGGAGCGCCCGCGGGAGGAACACGCGCAGCAGGTCCGCCGGCCCGGGCCGCCGGACCTCCCCGCACGACGACCGGCAGCCGCTCCATGCGAACCCTCCCGCCGGGCCCGCCGCCCCCGCCGCCCCCGCCGCTCAGGTCGCGGCCGCCGGGCCTCCTGCTCCGGCCGGCACCGCCCCTTTCCAGGGGGAGGCGGCCCTGCCGGTCGCGGCCCCGTCCGCGGCGGCAGGCTCCGCAGGGCCGGGCAGGCAGATCATCCAGGTCGATCTGTGGTCCGTGGCGGCCACCAGCGCCCTGGTCTGTCTGGGGCTGGGCGTGTGCCTGGCAGTGGCCGTCATGCTCACCTGGACGGGACTCAGCCTCCTTGACCCGGGGGCGGGGGCGGGGCCTTCCCTCAAGTGGGGGCTGGCCTTCCTCACCGTCACCCTGCCCCTCGAGGTGGGTCTCGGCACGGCACTGGCCACCTGCGCCGCCTGCCTGTACAACCTCGCCTCCCGCTTGACGGGCGGAGTCCAGGTGACGGTGCACGGCAGCGCGCAGCCCAGCGGCGCGGAGGTGAGGATCCTGCCCGCGTACCGGCGCCTGCACGCGGTGCTGCGCCGAAGCGCCGCCGTTCGGCTGTGCTCGGCGACTTCCGCCGATGTTCAGGGGCGGCCAGTTGCCGGCGCCCGCGAGGCCGAACGCTGACCGCGGCGACCAGGCACGCCCCGCGGCGCATGACGCGCGGCGGTGCTGCCCGCTCGACGGAGACAAGGGCCGGCCCGCCAACCGGAAGCGGCTGGCGGGCCGTTCGGCTGCCAGCGCCTCAGAAGTTCACTCGAAGGAGTGATTGCGCGGGAGTGTCGAGTGAGGACTTTCGCCACACGAGTGAAAAGCCATCGCTCAGGTATCGAGTGAATCTGATCAACTTCGGAAGTGTTGTGGACAAATTCCGTCGTGCTGGCGGTGCTTCGGGGTGATCGTCCATCTCCAGTGGCGGAGTGCCTGGATCCGCTTTCGCGGTTTTCGCCCACCCCAGGCAGGCCCGGAAGTGCGATTAGCGTGCTGCTCGGCAGTGGGAAGGACCCCGAGTTGGTGTCGAGTCAGCATCAGGGCCCTTCCCGACGTGCCGGACCGAAACCCCATCTGAGGAGGCAGCATGATTCAGCACGTTCGCCAGCGGGTTGCAAAGCTCCTGCCGGCAAACCCCGAGATTAGCATCCCGGTTTCCACCGTCCTTGAAACCGGAGTCGAGAGCGTCACCGCGGTGACCTTGCGCTGGGGCACCGTTGTGTCGGCTGCTGCTGTGGCGAGCGTCCACGTATGGCCGGAGTCCCTCCCGGTGAGGCTTCTCGCCGCGGTGCTGGCCGCAGCGGCGATGGACCGCAGCAGCCTGACGCATGTCAGGGTCCGCCGCACTCTTTGACGCTCGCCGGGGCTTTCGCCTGGCTGCCGCCTCCCTGGAGGCGGCAGCCACCCGGCGTTGTCTCAACGCCGGGTGTGCGTCTTGTCGCGTTCTCTGCGTTCGTCGTTGATGTTTATCCGTGAGGTGATCACTATGGTGGGTTCCGGCCAGCGCGGGCCCGGGGGCGATCAGCATCGTGGCGAGCACGCGAGCCACCGATTCGCGCTCTCGGGGGTCGATGCAGGTGCCGTGCAGGCGTACGCCGCCTTCTGCCGCGACTACGCTCAGGTCTACCGGCGTTATGCGGGGGCGGTGACCGGCGATGCCGCCGTGGGGCGGACCCTCGCTGACGCGGCGCTGCAGGAGCTGGGGGCTCAGTGGTCACACGCCCTGCGCAGCGCCGATCCGTGTGCTCTCGGCTGGGTGCTGCTGCGCGCGGCCACGGCCTTCCGCCGCACGTCTACCGTGAGGTCGCTTCAGTGTGCTCTGCGTCCGCAGGAGGTGGATGCTCTGGTACTGCACTACCGTGTGGGGCTGTCCGCAGCCCGGGCGGGCAGTGCTATGGGTGTGTCTGCGGGCGTGTTCGATCTGCTTCGTCACGACGCTCTGCGGAAGGCGGCACGGCTGGACTGGGGGCTGAATATGCCAAGAGGGATTGCGGTCTGACCGGGAAGAGGTGCGACGGAGCGGATTTCGGCCGTCGTTCCTCCTGATCTGCTCCGATGGCGTTTCGCTCGTTGGTGGGAGCGGGTAGCAGTCAGGGCGACCGGCCTCCTAGCATGACACCCATGTCCTCGGAGTTCTGTGGCATCCGAGGGGGACATATGTGTCCCAGAGTGTGGGGAGCGGCTCATCATTGATGTCAGTAAGCCCAGTGTTGCCAGAATGTACGACCATTTTCTCGGCGGAACCGACAACTATCAGGTCGACCGGGACGCCTGCGAAGAATTACTCCGCATCGCTCCGAGCACACGTGAACTCGCCCTGGTGAACCGGGCGTTCCTGGTGCGGGCGGTCCGCTACCTGGCCCATGAGCGCGGAGTGCGCCACTTCCTTGACCACGGCTCCGGCCTGCCGACCCGGCCCAACGTGCACCAAGTGGCGCAGTCGGTCGATCCATCGAGCGAAGTCGTCTACATAGACAACGACCCCGTGGTCCTTGCCCATGGGCGCATGATGCTCGCCGAGGACCCGGCCACCACGGCAGTCCTCGACGCGGACATGCGTGATACGGAGGCGATCTTCAACAGTCCCGAAGTCCGGAGGCTGCTGCGGAACGGCAAACCTGTCGCCGCCCTTTTCGTATCGGTCCTTCACTGCATCCCCGGGCGGGATGATCCGTGGGCTCTCGTCCGCCGCGTTGCCGAGCGTCTTCCTGCCGGAAGTTATCTGGTCATCTCGCAGCTTGCCAGCGACAACCCAGAACTTCGCGAGAAAATCACCGACTTCATGGCCGAGATTACGGGCAATCAGTGGGGAGAGGTCCGGTCGATAGACGAGGTGGAGAGGTTTTTCGACGGCCTCGACCTGCTGGAGACGGAAAAGCCCGTAGAGGTTTCACGCTGGCTGCCCGACAGTGACCTGGCCCCCCGTCAGCGCACGGAGGAATGGATCGAGTACGGCGGAGTGGCCAGGATCGTCTAGGCATCCTCCTGCTTCGGACGGAACTCTGCGAGAAGCGGTTTGATGTACTCCTCAAGGAGGTCCAACGACTCGGTCTTCGACAAGGCCCTCGTCCACAGGTCCTCCAGAGACGCCTGGTACTTCTCGATCTCCTCGTCGTCGACCAGCAGGTTGCCGCTGCTGTTCCGGGTCTCCAGGTACAAAGCACGGCCGACTGTGTTCTCGTGCGGCTTGAGCAGCATCATGGACGTGTGGAGGGCCACGCCCTCGTGGCTGGCCTTCCACGGCAGGATGCGGATGTGGATGTTCGGCCGGGTCGCCGCCAGAGTGAACAGGTGCAGCAACTGTTCGCAGTGCACGGCCGGACCGCCGACCGGCGCGTGGAGCACGCCCTGCGACAGGACGGCCTCGTACATCAGGGAATCGTCCGATCCGTCCGTCGCGTCGAGGAGGGCCTGGCGCTGCAGCCGGATCTCCAGGCGCCGCTTCACCAGCTTGCGGTAGTTGCGCCGGCCTTCCTCGGTGGGCTGCGCGTCGGCCACGCCCATCATCAGGGCGCGGGCGTGCCTGCGTGTCTGGAGCATGCCGGGGACGCCGGTCTCCTGGTAGGTCCGGATCACTTTGGAGGTGGCCTCCAGAGCGAACAGGCCGGCCAGGGGCTCAGAGACCACGTCGGAGGGGTTGGCCCATGACGGCGAGTTCTGCATCCGCTGCAGGGACCGCGCTGCCTCCTCCCGCACGGCGTCCGTGGCGCCGCAGGCGCGGAGGAAGATGTCGACCCGGGCCGGGTCCTGGGCCTGCTTCCCGGTCTCGTACTTGCTCAGGGCGGGGACCGACCCCATCTCCGGGACGTGAGAGACGGCTTCGGCCTGCGTCCAGCCCATCTGATCCCGGTGCTGCTTCAGCATCGCGCCGACGGCCCGCGCCACGGGGTGTGGCACGGGCCGGGGCCTGCTTCCTGGCCCTGGAAGCGCGGAGAGGCGAGCGGACACGGTGCGGACTCCTTCTGCGTGAGCGGCACCTTCGCCGCAGCGGCAACAGGATCAATCGCCCGATCAGCTCAGAGCAAGTCCAGGCCAGGAGTTTTCAGTCGGTCAGATGCCGAAACTCGCCCTTGCGCACTCCGTCGGCGAAAGCGGACAGTTCGCCACGCGTGAAGACCAGCGCGGGCCCCTGGGGGTCCCGGGAGTTGCGCACGGCGATGTTTTCGCCGACCTCGGCCACCTCGATGCACTCGTTGACCCCGTCGCTGCGGGACGCCTTGATCCAGTGCACCTCCTTCAGTTCGCCGGCGCTAATTCCGTTGTAAATCGCATCCATGCTTTGCCCGCCTTCCTGTTGTGACCAGCGACAACTCCCCGCGTCGGCCGGTCTGGACTTCACTCCTCCGTTTTCACCGAGGCCGTGAAAATTTCACGGTCAGAGGTGAATGAGTGAAAGTCTAGCGATCTCCCAGGGGTGCGCGCCGTCCCTCGAAGGGGTGTTTTCACGTGCTGGAGAAAGAAAAATGCGAAAAGCATATTGATGCGGTAAGTGACGGCCCGCCTCCTCAAAGAATGGCCGAAGCCGGCCCCTCCCGCGGGCGAGTCACCGGGGCGGGACGCGGGTCGCAGGCGAGGACTGTCCGGCGCTTCGGCGCGATGGTCCGGAAGGCTTGCAATTGCACAGAGGCGCCCGTCGAGTGGGCGGCCGTGGTCGTGCGGCGGGTTGGCACGGGAGGCGCGAGTCGCGCGCGATTGCTGTGGCGGGCGCCGTCCCAACGGCCAGCGGGTGCCAAGAGACTGGAGGTCGGCGGGAGCGCGTCGTGACCCAATGACGAGCTGGAACGGGTTGTCGGCCTACGCCTGTACGAGGCGGCGGATACGGCTGGCCGCGGTGATGAGTGAACACCACAAGCTGTGCCCGGGCCCTGTGCCCGATGGACAATGCTCGGGAACGGCGGGAACCAGGTGGAGGGCAGGCCGCCGCCGTCGGGGATGCGGCCGAGCTTTTTGACGCCGATGTGGACCAGTTCCCCGGGCCGGGCGCGTTCGTAGCGGCGCACGGGCTCGCCGGTGGCCCGGTCGCAGGCGGCCAGGGCGGGCAGGCCGTGGCGGACGGGGATGCGGTGGGCGGTGGAGGCGGCGACGCCGGTCCGGGCTGCCAGCCGCACCGGCCCGATCCGATGCTCGTGCCGCAGTTGCACGACCTGCAGTTCGACCGCGGCGGGCGTCTGGCGGGGGCTGTGGTGGGGGCGGCTGGAGCGGTCGTGCATGCCGGCCTGGCCCAGTTTGCGGTAGCGGCTCGCCCAGCGGGCGGCGGTGGTGTGGCTGACCTGGAAGCGTTCCGCGGCCCGCCGCAGCGGCCAGCCGTCGTCCACGACACACCGGGCCAGACGCAGCCTCCCGGTCGCGGTCAGCGGGGCATTACGGTGGGACACGAGGGCCTCCTGCGGTCAGGTGCAGATGTCGCAATCCACACCGAACCCAGAAGGCCCTCACCCGTTCAAGCACCCAGCATGCGTGTCACCAACGTCCCGGGACAGCACATCTAGATTCTGGGCTCATGCATCCTTGACCTACGCGCGGGCAGGCTTCCCGGACCGTGACCGCAACCGGGCGCTGCGTGCGCTGCGGCCTCCGCGGGTGGCGGGGCGGTGGTGATGCCTGAACGGGCGAGGCCGCGGCGTCGGGTGTGGGGAGGGTCCCTCGATTCGGCTGCATCGCTTCGGACAGTCCTGGGCTACCAGGAGGTGGGGCCGAGGCTCGTGAGGGCGGTGGGCCGCGGACGGAGCGTTTACGCGCCTCCTGACTGTGGCCATCAGCGAGAGCCGTTCGGCGGGGCGTTCATCGGCTGGCGCCCTTCTCGTCGAGGGACACCTCGCTCTGGGGCGTCTTCTGTACGGGTCCGAGGGAAGCCACGCTTTCTCGGATCACTCCGCTACTGGTCCGAAGCGCATGGACCAATCTGGCGGCCGAGGTCGGAGGTAGCCTTCCGTCGTCCAGTCCGCACGCGTGGACGAGGTCTCGTGCAGCGTTCGTTTTCCCGGCGGAGATCAGGTTGGTGAACCGGGGGTTGACCAGGCACTCGCGGGCGGCGTAGCCGTCGGTCGCGGCCATGGTCCGACGGTGCAGTTCCTCGGCAACGAGGGGTGCTTCGGGGCTGTCGGACTGGTCGAGGAGGTCCAGGACGGTCAGTCCGAGGCGTGTGTCGAAGACGGTCGTACCGATGTCGGCTTTGCGCTGCACATAGCTGTTCACCAGCTCGGGGAGCAGGTCGTCGACGGGGCGGTGGGCGGCTCGGTGGCACATCACAGCCAGGCAGGCGGTGACGGCGTTTTCCCAGGGTTCGCCAGGTGTCGTGTGGGCGATGAGACTGGTGGCGTGGTCGGGGTCGCCGTGGAGGGCGGCGAGTACGGCGACCTGCCGGCCGTCCAGCATCCGCAGTCCGAGGCCGTGGTGTTTCTCGATGTGAGCCAGGGCCTCGGTCCAGCGGCCGGCGGTGGTCAGGGTGCGGGTGCCGTCGGCGAGGATCACCCGCCACAGCCAGGCGCGTACCTCGTCGCGATCGGTGTCACTGGTGGTCAGCTTTGCGGGGATGCGGACGCCTTCGAACTCGGCGGTGGCGGCGTTGCTGACGGCGTCGAAGAGGTCGAGGAGGCGGTGGCGGCCGTCGTCGGTGTTGCCGGCGCGGATCTGGAGGCGGGCCAGGTTGACGACGGGTTCGAGGGCTCGGATCGCGGTCATGCCGGGGAGGGGGGTGGCGTGGAGGTAGGCGGCAGCGTGCTGGTGGCACCACTGGCGGGCGAGGTCGGGCAGGCCGAGGTCGGAGGCGATAAGCGCGACCTGGTTGTAGACCGCTGACGCCAGGCCCTGGTCGGCCTTCGTCTGGGCCGTGGCGGAGAGCTCGACCAAGGCGCGGACACGCTGCGGGAGCGGCAGGCAGGCGGGGCGGAAGCGAGAGATAAGGGGGAAGCGCCGGGCTATGGATGCGTACGGGTCCATTGGGACTCCCGGGGAAGGGAACGGCGAGCGGGGGCGCGGGCCCGCCGTCGGTCGGCGGGCCCGCGCCGGGGGCTACGGCCAGGTGACGAGGACGCGGTTGAGCGGGGTGCCGAGGACGAACGTGCCGGGTCGCGGGTCGATGGGGGGCGCGTCGAGCGGCAGGAGCTCGAAGGCGGCTTCCCGGCCGCGGTACTCGCGGTCCCAGGTGCGGATGGCGTCGGCGACTTGGGAGGCGAGTTCCTCGCTGCCGGGGCCGTGGCCGACGACGCCGAACTCCCAGAGCTTGCCGCCTTCGGGTGTCTTCTCGTCGAGCAGGCGCCGGGTGAGGTAGGTGAGCGCGCCCTTGTCCACGGCGGCCGTGGAGGAGGGGTAGGGGTCCTCGGTGAGCACGGTGCCCTTGGCGGCCTGGGGGAACAGCATGCGGATCAGGCCGGAAGGCAGGGAGCAGGAGACGAAGAGCTCCATCCACTCCGGGCTTTCCATGGCGCGGACCTTCATCCCGGTCCACTGCTCGGTCCGCGGTTGTTCCAGGACGCCGGCGAGGGCGTCGGCGTCGATTTGCTGTCCGGCAGGGGCCTGTAGGCGCACGGTGCTCTGCTTGGAGAGGGGGATGGCACGGCGGTCGTCGTCGGCGATGCCGCGCCGCAGTGGCATGAAGGTGTTCATCTGGGAGCCGGACGAGACCCATCGGCCGTCGCGCTCTTGGTAGACGATGGAGCGCGAGACGCTGCCCTTGAGGCGCTGGGGGGTGACGAGCCGACCGCCGGGGGCGAGCTGTGCGAGCCAGGCGGACGGGATGCCGTGTGCGCCGACGGTGGCGATGATCCGGTCGTAGGGCGCGCCTTCGGCGTATCCGAGGGCTCCGTCGCGGGTGAGGGCCTGGACGTTGGTGAAACCGGTGTCGGCGAGGTGGGCGCGGGCGCCTTCGACGAGGTCGTCGTCGACGTCGATGGTGGTGACGTGTCCGTCGGGGCCGACGAGATGGGCGATGAGGGCGGCGTTGTAGCCCGTGCCGGCGCCGAGTTCGAGGATGCGCTCGCCGGGCTGGGCCTGGAGCTGGTCGAGCATGAGGGCGACGACACTGGGCTGGGAGGCGCACGAGATCGACGTGCCGTCGGTGTCGTACTTGATGTTCACCGGCGCGTTGGCGTAGGCGTCGGTGAGCGGCGCGTCGGGGACGAACCGGTGCCTCGGGACCGTGCGCAGGGCGTTCTCGACCTCGGGGGTGCGAGCGTGGCCTTCAGCCTTGATCTGGTCGACCAGGGCGTTACGCAGCCGTTCGGCGTCGGCGTCGGGTGTGGTGAGCGTATCGGTGGTCACCGCGCTGACGCTATCGGCGCCGGAGTCGTTCGCCGCTGCGGACGCGGTGTTGTCACTCGATCCCATGACTACCTCTCGTGTGCTATGGAACAGGGCGTGCTGGTCTGCGGCAGGCAGGCCGGCACGGTTGGCGTGAAAGATCACGTGGTGGGTGATGACGGCGCGCAGACCCCGGGTCAGTTCGCCCTGCGCGGCGAGGCGGGCGAGGGCCGCACCCGCCCGTTCGAACGCGGCGATCCACAGCGCGTGGCCGTCCAGCGGCCTGCCCGCCCGGCACAGGCTGCGCGCTTCGGTGGTCATCAGCTTCCGCATCGCCGGCAGAAGACTCTCGGACAGGCCGGCTAGCGGGGCGTCGGTGCCGGGGCGCAGGGCGGCGGCCTTGCTCCACACATCACCCTGCTCGAACCAGTCGAGATGCGCGGCGCGCATCATGCTGCTCAGCAGCAGAACGGCCATCTCCGCACGGTCCAGGTGACCGGGGCCCGGTTGGTACGCGAGGAGGTGACGGCTGTCCTCGTGGAAGAGGTCGTGCGCGGCCGCCATGGCAGGCCGGCCACCGAAGGCGTCCGTCTCCGGCTCGTAGATCCCGGTCGTCCAGGAGAGCGCGATGCCATCCGCGACCAGATCGTCCAGCAGCGCCGTTACGGCCGGGGCAGCGCGTTCGGCCAGGTACCGCAGTGGCCAGGGCTGCTTGTTCATGAACCACCAGCCGCTGAGCTGCCGGGTCGCTTCCGCCTCGCGCAGGACGGGGGCGAGACGGTCGGCAATGGCGGCGCGCGCCGTCTGCCGGTCGGGGAAGGTGATCTGGTGCTGCTGCCAGTGGCCGGCGGGCATCGGGGTCCTCTCGGATTCAGGCGACGAGCAGGAAGGCGTCCCAGTGGGTGTGGGGCGGGGCGGTACCGCAAGCAGCGAGGAGGCCGAGCCCGATGCCTGCGGCGCCGTCGAGGAGCCCGGCGCCAGCGGGGCCGTCGACGAGTGCCGCGCCTGCTTCCTCGGGTTCCGAGCCGAGTGGCAGCAGGGCGGCCAGCAGGTCGGGCAGAACGGCGCGGAACTGGTTCGCGGTCTCGGGTGCGGCGTCGTCGGCGGTACGGGCGGTGAGATGGGCGAGTCCGGCGAAGCCGTGGCACAGGCCGGCGTCCGTGGTGGCCCACAGCTGGGCAGGGTCGGAGAGAGCGGCCAGGAGGGCGTTCTCGGCAACCGCTCGGCGGGCGGGATCGCCGAGCGCGAGGGCGGCGAGCTGCTGCGCGCGCGCCACGCCGGCGGTGCCGTAGCACCACGAGGGGCGCCGGGGACCGGCGGACGCGAGCTGGCCGGTGCGCAGCTCGTCCCGGGTGACCCAGTACGGCCAGGTCCGATTCTGTGAGGTGACAGTGGCCCAGCGGTCGAGCCAGGCCAGGATGGTGCGCAGGGCCTGGTGGTGGCCGCTGACCGTGGTGCCGCGGCGGGCGCAGAGCGCGAGCAGGGCCAGGACGGAGCCGATGCCGTGGGCCATGCCGGAGTTGCCGTGGCCGCCGGGGAAACGGTCGTCCGGCCGCCCGGAAGGCCCGGTGAGCGTCCACCACCCCGGCAGGGTGTCCCCTTCATGGGTGATCGGTTCGGTCAGGCGTACGCAGTAGTCGAGGACCGATCGCAAGGCCGGGTCCGCCGGGTCTTGGCGCAGTAGGTAGCCGCCGAGGCCGGTCAGCCCGCGGATCGCGTCGAACTCGGCGAGCACCGGGAGCTGCCCGGCGTCGATCCGGCGGTGCGCGGCGTTCAGGCGGCGTTGGACGTCGTCGAGGATCTGCCGGTCCAGCAGGGCGAGGTCGCGTTCGTAGGCGCCGGGGAGTCCTTGGGCGGCGCAGGCCAGGGCGTGCGCGAGCGCGGGGGCGCCGTAGAAGGGGTGGCTGTCGGCGCCGCTGGTGAACGGCCGGCGGGCGGCGGCCGCGAGCCAGTCGTGGGCGCGCTGCCAGGGCCCGAGGCCGGCTGCGGCCCGCTCGATGTGAAGCAGAGCGATGCCGATCGGCCCGAGAGCAAGGTGCTGCCGGGCGGCCTCCGTGCTCACCGTGGTGGGCCCGGTGCCGGGGTGGTCGAGGCGGTCGGCGATGCCCGCGGACAGGCCGAGGACGGTGTCGTGGTTCACCGGGCCCTCCCGGGGCGGGCGTTGAAGGCCAGGGCGGCGGCGCGGGCGAGATGGAGACAGAGCTCCTCCTCGGGGAAGTTGACCGCCACGTGCCGCACGAAGTGGGTGTGCAGCAAGGAGGTCAGGACGTCGTCCAGGGCGATGCCCTCGGTGTCCGGGCCCGGCAGGTGCTCGCGGTAGGCGGCAAGCGCGGCGGTACGGCCGGCCCAGCCCGCCACGATCGCCTCGCCGCCAGGGACGCTCCGAAGCGCCGCCCAGTCGTCGTGGGGGTCGGCCAGGCGGACGGCCTCGGTGAACTGCGGCCGTGGGAGCGGCTCCGGTGCCCGGTGCGGGATGTGGTCGATCAGCCAGCGCGCGCCGGCCTGCGGGCTGCCGAGGAACGCCGAGGTGATCGCGAAGGTGTGGGCGGCCACCAGCGTGCGCTGCTGCGGGCGCCGGGGCTGGGAGAGCTGGGTGAGGATGGCCCGTGAGTCCGCGCGGAACACCTCCTCGGCGGCGTCCCACGCGCTCCCGGAGCCCCAGCGGCCCATCTCCCGGTAGGAAGTGGGGTACCGCAGGTCCGCCAGCAGCCCGGCCGTGCGTAGTTCGTCGGCCCACGCGCTCACCGTACGGGCGGCGTCCGCGAAGCCATCCGGGTCCGGCAGGGCCATGCGCAGGCGAAGATGCTGGTCGGGGTCTCGGAAGCGGATGAACCACCACGGCGGAGAGCCGAGCCGGCCAAGGAGGTCGGGGACGTGCCGGGCCAGCACGGAGTCCTGACGGCGCAGGTCCCCGTACAGGGCGGCCAGCAGCACCGAGGACGCGCCCGGCGTCTGCGTCTGCGCCCGTGTGAGGGTGCGGGCCGGGCTGGGCTGGGGCAGCGGCGGCCACGCGGCGGACCGGGTCGCCTTGAGGGGGACGATGATGTCGTGGGCCCGGCCTTGGCTCCAGCCGTACGCCTGCGGCCCTGGCGCCTCGGTGAGCACCACGGCCGAGGCGCGGTCGAGGTGCCGGCGCAGCAGACTGCGGTGGGCGGCCTGAGCGAGGTCGAGGGGGAGGAGCCGGTCGCCCTGGACGAGCTGCACGTGCTGAGGCAGGCGTCGGCGGCTGCGCCGCTCACCGAGCGCCAGGTTCCATTCCGCTGTGGGACGGTCCCGGCCGGGCAGGTCGGCCGCTTCCAGCCGCCATCGGGCCGGGGAGAGCACGATGCGGCCGTAGCGCAGGCGCGGGAGGAACGGCGCTGTCGCGGCGGCGCCCCAGTCGAAGGTGGTCACCTGGGCGCACTGGCCGCGCGAGAGCTCGGTGAGCAGCCGGGCCAGCGGCGGGGTGTGCTCGGCGAGGTTGAGCGCGTGCATGCCCACGGCCTCGATGCGACGGCCGAGAGCCGGGGCGGCCAGGTACATCCGGCGGCCGTCGCAGGCCACCGCGAGATCGGCCGGAGTGAGCACGTCCGGGGCGGGCGGCCGGTGCTCTTGCAGGCTGATCAGCAGCGGCAGGATGCGGGGGGTCCGGGTGACGTGCGCGGTGTCGGCAAGGAGGGGTGGGAAGGAAAGCTGGGCGGGGTCGGTGCCGAAATCGGCGGTGGGCAGGTCTGCCAGCTCCGTGACCAGCGCCTTACGCGCGGCGGAATCCAGGACGCTGGCGAAGCGGCCGGTGCTCACCCCCGCGCCACGGGACACGCTCGTGACCTCCACGGTGAACCGGCCGCGCTGTACCTCTTCGACGCTCGTCGCGTGCAGCCGTACGCCGATCTCCAGGTGCGGCGGCACCCGCGGGTCCTTCGGCCCCACGTCCAGGGCGTCCACCATCTCGTCGGTGAGCACCACCTCGTCGTGCCCGTCGAGCGCGGCGGTCTGGGCGAGGCGGACCAGGACGTCGTCGCGAGGGGAGATCCGCCGTCGGCGGGCGCCGGCCGGCGCCCCGGGGTAGCCGTCGGGGTAGCCGATGCCGCTGTCGGCGACGACATCGAGGAGGGGCACCATCGTGCCGATGCCGTATCGCTCGTAGAACCGCTGGTGGTACTCACCCAGCCCGCGCCCCCCGTACGGGCGGGCGCTGAGCCGGGTGAGGACGGTGGCGGCCCGCTCGACCTCGCGCGCCACTTCGTCGGGGAGCCTGAGGCGTGCGTCGAGGCGGAGGTCGAGCGCCAGCGGGTGGCGGCGAAGGCCCGGCACCAGCCGCCGCATCCGGGCAGCCACCGCCTCCCGGTCATCCGCCGAGGCACACTTCGGCAGCGCCGCCTGGACGGCGCGGAGGTCTCTGACCGTCCCGACGAGCGGGGCGAGGGCGCCGGCCCCGGCGGCATCGAGCTGGGCGAGGACGTAACAGAGGGCATAGCTCTCGGTGGCCGGCGCCTGGAGGTTCGTGATAAGCACGCGCCGCCGGATCAGCCCTGCCAGCAGCCCGTGGACCCGCTCGGGCACCACCCCGGGGAACTCCGCGCCTAGCTTCTCGGCCAGGTCCTCGAACCGGATCGGTGTTCCCGCTGCGGCAAGGACACTGGGCAGCGGGGCGGACAGCTCGATCGACGCCTCCACCGCCCGCCGACCGTCGTCCTGGTACGGGACGATCAGGTGGCCGTCCCGCACGAAGGCCGTGCCGTTCACGACGACGGACAGCAGCGGCAGCAGCTCCTCGCTCTTCTCCAGTTGCTCAACCAGCCGGGACAGCCACTCTGCGCCGGCCCGCGCGACGACCACATGGTCCGCGCCCCAAACGGCATCCGTCCGATCGCCGAAGGCGGCGGTGGTGACGCCGGCGAACAGGCCGAAAGGCGTGGCCCGGTGCCCTGCCCGAAGCAGGTAACGGGCCAGGGAGAGGCCGGTGCGCCGCACGTCGCGCTCGGAGGGAGCCCGGGACGCGCACAGAGCCTCGACCTGGGCCCCCAGGTCCGGGCTGGCGTGCCGTACGGCCTCGGCCAGAGCCGAATCGCTCCAGACAGCGCGCACCCACGCCAGCCGGTCGACGGTGATGTCTTCCTGACCGGCGGCACGCAGGGACCGGTCGTCGAAGTCCGGGCAGGGAGTCTCGGCCGTGGCCGGTCGTGCGACGGCGCGCACGAGGGCGATCCCCCCGGCCCGGAATGCCGGTGGTGCAGTCACGAATGCCTCCTGGAGCCGAGAAGGAATGGGGGCTGGTGCCGCCACACCATCGGCGTGGCGACACCAGCCAGGGTCAGGCCGGTAGGGCCCAGGTCAGGCGACGTTGGTGGTGCAGGCGCCGCAGGTGGTGCCGCAGTTGTCGTCGGTCAGGTTGGTCAGTCCGGCGGCGTCGGAGACCTCCAGCAGGCCGATGTTCAGGGTGAACCCGTCCTCCTGGGCCACGGACTCCTGGGCCCCGGTGGTGCTCTGCGCGATGTTGTGCGTCATGTCAACTCCTAGTTGATACGCGGGTGTTGCTGACTGGTGGCGCTGCCAGAGGCGGCGGCCGGAGCGTAGTGGGAGGGCTGGCTCCGTTCGCCGGGTTCTGGCCAACCCGACGCGAAGCTGCGGCGGGGAAGCCCCCTCCGGCCCCTCCGCTGCCGGTGGGAGGACCCGGGTTACGAGGTGGTGCAGGCGCTGGGGCAGGAGCTGCCGCAGGTGTCGCCCGTGCTGCACATCAGGACCGTCTCGGTCGCCGGCGTGCCCTCGATGAAGGTGATGTCGAGCCCGAACGGGTCGTCATCGGTCTTCACGAGGTCCGCCTGCGCGGGGGCGGTCGGCCTTTCGGCCTGGATGGCGGTCATGCATGCCTCCTGGGGGTCGTTAATGGTGCGGGCTGCCGAGGCCCGGCCGGGCCCCGGGGACTGCTGCCGGACGGTGACAGGTGGCGAGATCGTCTGAGCCGTCGCGCGTCCGGGGTCGGTGGGGAGCGTTCAGGCTGCTGCGGGCTGCGCCTGCGGGTGGTTCTTCGCGGCCTGGTCCAGCACGCGGGTGAAGTGCTCGGCCTGTTCGTCGCCCTCGGCCTCCTGGGCGCGGAGTTCGCCGAAGCGCTGCCAGTAGCGGCGGCAGACGTCCCTCTCCATCAGCTTCGCGGCGTAGAAGGGGAGTTGTCCGTCACGGACGAAGCCGAGGCGGTCGCGGACGCTGAGGATGCAGATGAGCTGGTTGGCCTTGAGCAGCTGCATGTACTCCTCGACGTCCATGTCCTCGGGCGTCCAGAGCTTGGCGAGGTCGGGGTTGGTGGACATTTGTGCCAGCCAGTCGAGTTGGTTGCGGGTGAGGAACGCCTCGTTGCGCTCGGCCTGGTGCCGCGCGTCCTGCCTGAGCCGGGTGGCTCCGACCACGGCGGTGGTGAGGGAGAGGGCAGCACCGGCAGCGAGGACGGCGGTGGTGAGTTTCATCTGTCAACGATCCTTTCGCAGGGAAGAGTTGCGGCCTGGAGGCCAACTGGTTGAGAACCCGGGGTTCCGCTTGTTCACGCGGCCCCCGTGAGGACGATGGGCGGGGCTTCGTCGGCAGAGCCGTCGTGCCTGTACCGGCGGCGCACTGTCTTCAGCGCGACGGCGATCGGCGGCAGACCGACGGTGGCCCTGCGGGCGTCTACGGACTCCGGTGCGCGCAGAGGGCATAGTTCGATGCCGTCGGTGCGCAGCAGGAGCTGGGTGCCGTACTCCTGGTTGCGCCCGCTGGTGATGAGGGCACGGTCGTGCAGGTGCGCCCAGTGCTGGACCGGGGCGTCGCTGGCCTGGACCGCACGTCCCAGCAGGGTGGTGGCGGCGCGCTGGAAGGCGGGGTCGTCGTCGCTGTGCAGGGCGATGCTCCAGGCTGCGCGGGCCCCGTCGGGGCCGACGAGGCGGTGGCCGGGCCAGTCGTGCTCGGCCAGGATGCGGCGCAGCACCTTGGTGTTGGCGTGGTCGGTGTGCCGGCCCTGTCCGAGTTGGATGGCGTTGAGCTGGTGGCGCCTGCGTTTCGCCCGGTGCGCGGCCGACTGGGCCGCACGGGCGATCAGTTCGCGGGCAAGGTCGGGGCACTGGGGTTCGGTGGTCGTCACGCGCTGCCCCTGTGGCTTGGGGCCGTCTCCGGCGCGTGGACGCGGCAGCCGATGAAGGCACTCAGCCTGGGCCGGTGCTCGGCCGCGAGTTCGAGGCGGGCGACTCGGTCACCCTCTCGTCCTGTGCCGGAACCCCGGATGATCCAGCCCATATCAGTGAGCCGACGCAACAGGGCCGCGATGGGGTCGGCGCTCAGGGGGTGACCGGCCAGGGTCTCGGCCCGTACGACGGGCAGGCCCTGCCGGGCGGCGAAGTCGGATGCCCACAGGCTGATCAGCCGGGTGATGTCGTCGGGCTGGTCGGGCAGGGTGTGGACGCAGCCAAGGAAGAGGCACGGGCTCTCGCCCGAATCGGGGCCGGGGGTGTGCTCGGGGATCATGCAGGCCAGCAGTTTCCCGTCCTCGAACAGTCCTGCCGGCCTCGTCTGCGGGTTGCGGAAGAGGGCCGGGACGTCGGTTTGAGCGGGCACCGCGAGACCGCGCAGGGTGAGCCAGCGCTGCCGGTCCTGGACGAGGGCGGCGGCCTCCTCGCGCTCGGCGTCCGTGCGTAACGTGCGCATCTCGTAGCCGGCGGTCCGGGGCGCCGGGCTGAACGGTGCCGCAGACGGTCGCTCCTGGTCGGCCGTTGAGGCCGGGTACCCGTTCACTGGCTCGCTCCGCCCCGCGTCGGCTCGGCCGTCAGCAGGTGCCAGCCGTGCGCCAGGACTACGAGCTGGGTGGTGTCCTGTGCGCCCGTGTCGGCGAGGAGCTGGTCGAGTGCGGCGCGCAGGTCAGCCGGGGCGAGTTTGGCGGCTACGGCGATCTCGCGGGCGTCGCTGTGCTCAGCGACGGCTCGCAGTAACAGCAGCTGGTCCGAGCTGAGCCTCGGCGCCGGCCTGTCCGCCGTGGGAGGGATCACCAGCTGGGCAGTGAACAGGCGGTGCACGATCACCGGGGGTTTGCAGCGCGGCGGGCAGTGGAGGCTCTGACGGATTTCACGGACGTACTGGCGGACGGTCACGGCCGACAGCCCGGTCTGCGTGGCGATCTGCGCGGGTGTGAGGCCGTTCGCGAGGTGTTGGGCGACGCGCTGCAGGGCCGGTGTCAGCGGAGTGATCGGTGCGCTGGTCGTTGCGGGCGGGGTCACGGTGTCTCTTTCTCGGCTGGTATGGACGGTCACCGGGGGAGGTGCCGCCGGTCCCCGCGGGGGTCGGGGGCCGGCGGCACGGGCCCGTGCGCGGCGGTGGGGAGTCACGGGGTGCCGCGCACGGGGGCTCATGCGGCGGTCGGGTCGGGGTGTGCCCAGGCGGCTTCGGCGGCGAGGCGTTCGGACCACTGGATGTGGTCTTCGTCGAAGGCGGCGTCGGCCAGACGGATGCGCTGGACTTCGCCGGTGCCGGCGGGCGGGTAGGTGTGCTGGATGTCGCGCCACAGGCGTTGGAGGATGTAGTCGCGGTCGAGGGCGTGGGCGCCGTGCAGTTCCATGGCGTCCTGGGTGGACTGCATGGCCCACTGGTGGCCGAGGTATTTGGCGTTGATCAGGTCGGCGTCGCAGGGCAGGCCCTGGTCGAGGAGGTGCACCGACTGGTAGGCCAGGATTCGCCCGGCGCGCAGGCGTGCCTCCATGCCGCCGATGCGGTCCCGCAGTACGGGCAGGTCGGACAGGGCTCCCCGGTAGCGGGGACGGGTCTTGAGGCGGGCGGTGGTGGTGTCCACGACCGCCTCGTGGATGCCGAGGCTGACGGCGGCCAGGTTGGGGCGGCCGTACAGGATGCTGCTGCTCTGGGCGACGGCCAGCCCTTGGCCGATCTCTCCGACCATGTGGTCCTCGGGGACGCGAACGTGGTCGAGGTCGAGGTGGCCGGCGGAGAAGCCGTGCAGGCCGAGGCCGGGGCGGTGGTCGGAGACCGAGAGCCCGGGGCGGTCGGCTGCGACCATGAATGCGGTCAGTGCCTGGGAGGTGCTCACGCCCGCTTCGGCGGTGCGGGCGATGACGAGATGGGCTCCCGCGAGGTGGCTGTTGCCGATATGGATCTTGCTGCCGGTGATCACCCATTGGTTGCCGGCGCGTTCGGCGGTGGTTTCGATGCCGCCGATGTGTCCGCCGGCTTGTGGTTCGGTCACGGCGATCGACAGCAGCAGCGAGCCGTCCGCGACGCGGGGCAGCCAGTAACCCTTCTGCTCGTAGGTGGCGAAGTGCAGCAGGGCGCCGACGGGGATGAGAGTGGCCTGCAGGATGGCCGCGGCAGCCGCCGATACCCGCGCGATGCGGTGGACCAGGATCGTCTTGGCCACGTGTCCGGCGCCCAGCCCGCCGAAGGCGGCCGGGACGGTGACGGCGAACCAGCGCCGTGCGGCCATCAGATCGGCGACCTTGCGCTCCACCCTGCCCGGGGCTGCCTCCATACGAGCGGCGCGCGGCGCGACGTGCTCGGCCGCGAAGGCGTCCGCCTCCTGCCACAGCAGATCGTGGCGTGCGCTGAGATAGGGACGCAGCGCCGGTGGCGGCGTGGTGGGTGTGGCGGACATGGTCTCCCTCTCCCTGGATGAAGGTCGCAACGCGGAGCGGCCGGGGATCGCCTACGGCTCCCGGGTGGGGGGGTGTGGAACGGCCTTAGCGCACGGGGGCGCGGGTGATGTGGTCCATCACCTGCGCACTGGCGTTGATGACGATGTCCCGCAGCCGGCGGGCCTCCGCCAGGGGCCGCTTCTCGGGGTCGATGACACACACCGTTCCCAGCACGGTGCCGCTGTCGTGGACGAGCGGGGCGCCGAAGTAGGAGCGGATCCCGACGGCGTCGACCACCGCGTTGCCGCTGAAGCGCGGGGACGCGTGCACGTCGTGCAGCGGGAGGGCCTTCTTGCGGGCCATGACCTCCGGGCACCAGCCGTGGTTCCGGCTCATGGTGCGGCCGACGATCACGTAACCGCTGTCCGCGGGCGGCTGGTGCAGTCCGACGAAGGTCTGCTCCTGCAGGAACAGGTTGACGAAGCCGTACAGGAACCCGGCCTGCTCGGCCATGTCGCGGGCCAGGCCGTCGAAGTCCTCGTGGGCCACCGGGGGCACGCCCAAGCGGTTGAGCAGCTCATAGCGCTGCGCCAGCTCCAGCGACTGCTGGGGTGGCTGGCTGGTGAGGGCGGCGGCGGGCGGGGTGACCGAGCTACGGATGGCGTCCCGCATGTCGCGGCGCGGCAAGGACTGTGCGGGCGGGGCGGCCTGCGGCGTGCGGTAGAGGTCGCTGGGGTGCTGTGACATCAGGCGTCCTGGAGGGTGGTGGAAGGGGCGTGACCAGCGCGGCTGGTGGTGGCGTTGTTCATGGCGTGGTCGACGAGGGTCAGCAGAACGCCGGCGACGTGGTTCGGGTCGCGGGCGTCGCAGGTGACCACGGGTATGGCGGCCGGGAGTTCGAGGGCGGTGCGGACCTCTTCGGGGTGGTAGCGGTGGGCTCCGTCGAACTGGTTGACGGCGACGACGAAGGGCAGACCGATGTCTTCGAAGAAGCTGACGGGGGTGAAGCTGCTCTCCAGACGGCGGGTGTCGACCAGGACGACCGCGCCGACGGCGCCGCGGGAGAGGTCGTACCAGAGGTCGACGAACCGGTCCTGGCCTGGAGTGCCGAACAGGAACAGCTCCAGGGGCGTCGGCGCGTCGGACAGGCTCAGGCGGCCGAAGTCGAAGGCGACCGTGGTGGTCCGCTTGGACTCCAGGCCCGTCAGGCTGTCGACGTCCGCGCTCGCCTCGGTCAGGTACTCCTCCGTGCTCAGCGGCGTGATCTCACTGACGGCGCCCACGGCGGTGGTCTTGCCCGCACCGAAGCCCCCGGCGATCACGACCTTCAGCACGGTCGGCGCGGCGCCGGCGCACGCGTGCGGCGAATTACGCGGCACCGCGGCCGGGTCATCCGGCCTGTGGATAGGCGACGGCATCAGGCCACTTCCTCTTCAAGCCCGCGGAGAGGGCTGCCAGCAGTTGGGTAGACGGACCCGACCCCGCACCGGTATCGGCATAGGGCTGGGTCAGGGGGACGACGAGGGCGTCGGCGTCTAGGAGGTCGGAGACGAGGACCTTGACGGCGGTCACGGGCCGGCCGAGGCGGCCCGCCAGTTCGACCACCGGCCGTCGGCGCTCCCGGCACAGCGCGAGGATCTCCTCACACTCCTCGGCCTGAGCCGGGCCGGGCCTTCCCGGTCCCGCCTCCAGCACGGTTTCCAGACCGAGTAGGTGCCGCGGCTTGGTACGCCCGCGCGTGAGGGTGTAGGTCCGCACGAACGCCGACTCCTCGGCCGTGCGGCCGTATGTGGTCACCGCACCTCTCCGCCCGTGCCGACGCGGACGGGGATCACCATGTAGGGAGCGAACTTTGCCACGAGCCGACCCATCTCGAAGCCGACGGTGCCCGCGTCGGAGTCCCGGGTAGCGATGACGGCGAGGATCGTGTCCACCTCACCGCGTTCGTTGCCGGGGTGGTTGTCGAAGGCCGCGCTGCGCCCGGCGCTCTGGACGAAGAACAGGCAGTCGTCTCGCTCGATGACGACCTGGCCCGCTGGCCTCTTCTTCCCGCTGGGGCCGGTGATGTTCGCCGCGAGGGAGGCAACGCCACTGAAGGCGGCCGACAGTTCATCCGCCCAGTCCTTGTCGACGTCACTGTCCAGCAGCCGCAGTCCGTCGCGCGAGAGCAGGACGGCGTGCGTGACGCCCGGCGTCTCGGAGGCGAACTGACGCAGCAGCCAGACCATGCTGTCCCGCTGCCCGCTTGTCGTCGTCGCGGATGCGGGCGTGCCGCCGGTCACGTTGTTCATCGCGGGGTGGGTGCTCATGGAGATCGCTCCAGTAAGGGGAAGGGCCAGTGGGTGTACCGGGCCACCGGGAACGCGGAAGGACGGGTCAGGGGGTGGGGTGTTCTGTCGGTGCGGGAGGGGGACTGGCGGTGCCGCCGGCCTGGAGGCCGTTGCGGAAGGCGGCTGCGAGCCCGGGCGTTGCCGCGGACGCCGGGGCTTGCTCCCGCTCGTGTGGTGGATGGAAAGGTTCGGTCCGGCGTGTGCGCGTGGGCAGAACGGGCGCGTCGGCCGAATGGCCCGCTGTGGTCGGCGCCCCAGCGGCGCCGGGGCGTGCGATCCGGCCCACCCCCGGGGCGGCAGGAGCCGCGGCCACCTGCTGCGGTTGCCGCCCGGAGACGCGAGCCTCCTCGGGCGGCAGCGCGCCCGCATCCTCAACCGATGGAATCGCTACCAGGAGCCGTGCCGGTATGACGACCAGGGCAGTGGTGCCCCCCGTCACGTTCTCCTGCAGGAGGACGGACAGCCCGTGCGACTGGGCGATCTTCGCGGCGACCAGCAAACCGAGCTGTCCGGCCCGGACTTGGCCGCTGACGTCGACCTCGTCCGGGGCCTTGAGCAGATGGTTCATCTGCGCCCGCGTCTGCGGGTGCATGGGGATGGCCCGGTCCTCGACCTCGATGGCCAGCCCGTGTGGCACCCGCTGCGCCCGCACCATCACCCGCGTCGCCGGATCGGAGCACTCGCAGGCGTTCTCGATCAGCTCGGCCAGCAGGTGCGTCAGGTCCGGACCCACATGGCCGGGCAAACCCAGCTCGGCGCCCACGGACCCGGCGGCGACGGCCACCCGTGGATACTGCACGACCTCGGAGACCGCGCCGCGCAGGGCCGTCGTGACGGGAACGGGCCGGCGCACGCTGCGCAGGGACTGCCCGCCCAGCACCGCCGTGCTCTCGACCTGACGGCGCATCCGCGTCACGAGGTGATCGATCTCGAAAATCTTGGCCAGCAGCTCCGGGTCGTCGGTCAGCATCTCCAGCCGGCTCAGTGCCTCAAGTGCCTTGCTGACCAAGGCGTGCTCCCGCATGGCCAGGCGGCGCAGCACTTCCAGGAGGACGACCGACTGGGACTCGTCGTGCACGCGGATCAACGACGCGATGGCCTGCGCCTGGAGGGCACTGAGCGCGTTGTCGATCCCGGCGATCGGAGTGGGCGACTGCGGCATCTGCGGGTCTGGCAACGGTGGACGTTTTCCGCGACACAGCTCGTCCGCCGACCACAGCACCGACTTCTCGACGGCCGCCGCTGCCCCTGCGACCGCTTTCAGCGCCGCAGCCTGGGAATCCTCCACGGCCGACTGCACGGCGCCGGCGACGGTGCGCGCTGAGCGTGCCGCCACCACGGCGACCCCCGCCAGTCCGCAGACCAGGCCGGCCAGAACCCAGCCGGGGCCTACTCCGGACACCGAACCGAGAGCGAACGGGGCGACCAGCACCGCGGCAAGGAGCACCAGGGGCAGTGCTATCGCGCGGCGAGCGAGGTACAGCGTGTTCGCGTCGAGCGAGGGCCGCCGCCTGCGGTGGCCGGCAGAGGCCGACCGTGCCGGGAAGGCGCTGTCAGACATGAGAATCCTCGTCAGGGGTGGGGTGACTATGCGTGCTGCGGCGTCAGGCCGGCGGTGGGCTGGCGCGCGCTGTGGGAGGCCGAGCGGGGCGCCAGAAGCGCGACTGCACCGTGGCGGGAGTGCGAGTGCATCGCCATCTGCTGAAGGAGCAGGGCGCTTTGAATCAGGCCCATGTGGCTGAATGCCTGCGGGAAGTTGCCGAGCTGGCGCTGCTGGACGGGGTCGTACTCCTCCGCTAGGAACCCGAGGTCGTTGCGCAGCGTCAGGAGGCGTTCGAACAAGGCGCGGGCTTCGTCGATGCGACCGGTCAGGGCGAGGCCGTCGACGAGCCAGAAGTTGCACAGGAAGAAGGTGCCCTCATCGCCGGTCAGGCCGTCCACCCCGACGTCCTTGCCGCAGGTCGGGTATCGGTACACGAGCCCGTCGCCCGTGGAGAGTTCACGACGGACCGCATCCACGGTGCCGATGACACGTGGGTCGTCGGGCGGCAGGAAGCCGGTGCGGGGGATGAGTAGCGTGGCAGCGTCCACTTCCTTCGAGCCGTAGGACTGGGTGAAGGTGTTGCGCACCGGGTCGAAGCCCTTGTCACAGACCTCCCGGTGGATCGCCGCCCGCAGTTCGACCAGAGGGGCCAGGTTTATGTCGAGCGCGCCGGCCTCGGTCAGGCGGATGGTGCGGTCGACCGCCACCCAGGCCATCACCTTGGAGTGGACGAAGTGCCGGCGGGCCCCGCGGATCTCCCAGATGCCCTCGTCGGGCTCCTGCCAGCGCTGCGCCAGGTGCTCAATGAGCCGCTGGTGCAGGACCGCGGTGTCGGCGCAGTGAGCGACTCCACTCTGGTGCGCGAGGTACAAGGTCTCGATCACCTCGCCATACACGTCGAGCTGCAGCTGGTCTGCCGCCCCGTTGCCGACCCGCACCGGGCTTGAGCCCTCGTATCCGGGAAGCCATGGCAGCTCCCGTTCCAGCAGGTCACGCTCCCCGGTAATCCCGTACATGATCTGCAGGTTCTCCGGGTCACCGGCCGCGGCGCGCAGTAGCCATCGCCGCCATGCCTGTGCCTCCTGCCGGTACCCGGTCCCAAGCAGTGCGGCCAAGGTGGTGGAAGCGTCGCGCAGCCAGGTAAAGCGGTAGTCCCAGTTCCGTCCGCCGCCGACCTCCTCGGGCAGCGACGTGGTCGGCGCCGCAACGATCCCGCCGCTCGGTCCATAGGTCATGGCTTTCAGCGCGATCGAGGACCGGACGACGGCCTCGCGGTAGGGCCCGTCGTAGGTGCACTCCTGCGTCCAGTCCTGCCAGAATGCGAGCGTCTCGGTGAGCGCCGCGTGCGGGTCGGGGATCTCCGGAGCCGGTGCGTGGGACGGGCACCAGCTGAGCACGAACGCCACGCTCTGCCCAGCGCTGATGGCGAAAGCGCTGACGACGACGCCGTCCTTCTCCGCTTGCGGCACACAGGTGTCGAGCCACAGAGCGTCCGCGCCAGCCTCTGCGACCATGCGCCCACCGACCTCGTGGATCCACGGGCTGACGCTGCCGTATCCCGGCCGCGGGCGCATGGTAGAGATCATCTCTACCTCGCCGGTCAGGCCCTCGATGATCCGGATCACCTGCGGTGCCCCGTCGCGCGGCGGCATGAAGTCCAGGACGCGGACCGATCCGGTCTGAGTGCGCCATACCGATTCGAGGACGAGGGAGTCACCGCGGTACTGGCGCTCGGCGACTGCGTCGGAGCTGGAACGGCCGGCGGCAGCGGTCGGAGCGATTCGCCAGGTGCCGTGTTTCTGTGTGCCGAGCAGGCCGGCGAAAACGGCCGGCGAGTCGAAGCGGGGCAGGCACAGCCAGTCCATCGAACCGTCGTCACAGACGTGGGCACTGGTCTGCATGTCGCCGATCAGGCCGTACTGCTCGATACGCGGATGGCGCTTCATCGTGTGGATCTCCGTAGGCCCCGCGACTCCGGGGTCGGCTTCGGGGCCGCCGCAGCGGCCGGGAACGGTAGGAACGAGAGGCACCGGCGTCACCGGGGTGGGGAGGAGGGGACAGTAGACGGCGGAGACTCCTCGCCGGCCGCAGCCTGGTCGGCTGCGCGCTCGCCGCGAAGAACAAGCCAAGCCATCGGCACGAGGATCAGCCCGATGACGACGGCTCCGGTTCCCCTCATGTCCGCGGTACCGAAGCAGCCCAGACCAAGCATGCGAGGGCAACAGCGAAGACCGCCCCGCGCAGCACGTTGACCCGTGGCTTCCGCCAGCACCGCATCAGCGTCAGCGGCGCGGGGGAGTCGTCGTGGGCTTGGACGGCAGCAATGAGGTCTTGCGTTGCCTCGGCCAACCTGACCAAATGAACCCGGCTGGGCATGTATCCGTCGGGGACGCCCGCCGAAGCGAGCTGCTGCGCGCTGCGCAGAGCCGACGTCCCCGGCGGTACTACGATCCCGAGTTGACTGATGTGACCACGAAGGCGGCACGCGAGTTCCTCCACGTCGCCGGCGCTCTCGGGCAGCGGTGACTCCTCGTCCAGCACGAGCGCCACCGTTTCTGCTGCCGCCACTGCCTGGTCGCGCTGCAAGCCCGGCTTGGCGCCGACGGCCCTCTGTTCGCTTGCGGCATCGCGCTGGCGGGTGTCTCGACCGGAAGTCAGCGGAAGACGCATGAGACAACTCCTCTTGACTGCAGGCCAACAGGGCTCGGCGGCGAGCGTCCGGTTCCCATCGGGCGTCTCGTCCTGGGCTGACAAACGAAGACAGCCTGCTGCTAGCCCAGTTCGACGGTGAGTGGGCGGTGCGGTGTCATGAGTGTGGAGGCGCGTGGGCTGTGAAGGGCATCGCTGTAGCGATATCGCTGCAGCGATATCGATCTCCACCTAGCCTGGTCTCACGGCTGGGGCGAGCACGGGTGGCGACACGGAGGGCCGAGGCGAACATGTCAAGAGGGCTAGGGCGCGCGTGCGTGCAGTGCGGGCTGCCAGTCAGCCGATACAACCCGGATACACGCTGTTCCACCTGTGCCCGGTCTGACGCGACACCGACGATCCCGGACCGGGCCTGGCGCGACGAGGAAGTTCACCGGGCCCTTGCTGCCTGGGATTTCGCTACTGTCGTACGTGTGGTTCGGCGCCGGTCCGGACTATCGCAGAAGGTTGTACGGGAGCTGACCGGGCTCACTCAGGGCTTCATCTCGGACCTGGAGCGCGGCCTCAAACAGGTCAACGGCCGCGAGACGATTATTAACCTCCTGACCGGGCTTGGCCTTCCCCCCGACCTCCGCCCGCTCCTCCTCGTCCCCTTCAACCAGACCGAATCGCAGCGACTCGTCGATGCCATCGACCCAGCTATGCCATGGACGGCGGCTCGTATGGTGACGTCACTGGAAGCGGCCGTAGGAGGAGCCATGAACGGATTGAACCGCCGCAGCGTGATCGCAGCTCTGGGCGGGGCCGGTCTCACGCAATACATCCTGCAAGCAGCTGTCGCCCCTCCCGAGGCCGTCGCCGCCGCCCGTAATGGCATCAGCGTCTCCGACCAGCTGCTCAACAGCCTACAGTCCACCACTGACGCCCTGCGTCATGCCGACGCCAGCCACGGCAGTGGCAACCTTGCCCGAGCCGCAGTAGCGCACCTCAAGGTCCTGCTTCGGCTCCTACAAGAGGGGAACTATAACGAGGCGACGGGCCGACGCCTTGCGGCGGTGACTGCGGACACCGCAATCCAGACTGGCTGGTACCACTTCGACAGCGGCGCTCATATCGCCGCCCGCAACCTTCTTCTTGGAGCCCTGCGTGCTGCCCATGCCAGTGGTGACAGTCGACTAAGGGCTGGGGCGCTGTCTTTCCTCGCCATTTACGGGTACTCCGTCGGCGACCCCCGCGACGCGGTCACCGCCGCGCGCACCGCCCGCCAGGTCATCGCCGACCAAGACGCGCCAGCTTTGCACGCCATGCTTCTCACACGCCAGGCACGCGGGCACGCCCGTCTACGCGAAGACCGACAGGCCCTCGCCGCCCTGGAAGAGGCACAGGCCCTGTGCGCTCGGGGACGCGGAGAGGACGACCCGCACTGGCTGTACTGGATCAACCCAGGAGAGATCATGGGCCAGACGGGTAGCTGCCTGCTCGACCTGGGCCGCCCCGACCAGGCCGCCCTGGCGTTCACCGACGCCCGCAATGCCTTTAGCACGGACGAGGTTCGCACCCGCGCCCAGTTCCTCTCCCGCGCTGCCACCGCACAGATGCGCGCTGGCAACGTCGACGCCGGGTCTGCCATTGGACACGAAGTCCTGGCCCTCGTAACCGGAGTCCGCTCCGCACGTTTGGACGATAACCTCGCCACGATGCTCACCGAGGCGCACCGCTACTCCTCGGCAGCGCCGGCCAGGGAACTCTTGGAACGCGGTCAGATCGTTATGGAGGAACGTGCCGCATGATCTTGGTCCTGTGGGACATCGACCGCACTCTCCTCTACACCGGTGACATCGATCGGCGCGTCTACAAGGAGACCTTCATCAGTGTCGTCGGGCGTCCCCCAACAGCCCTGCCTGCCCGTGGCACTGGGGTCACCATGCCCATGGCCGTCCGCGAGCTTCTGCGCGTCAACGACGTTCCTGAGCAGAAGGTGGAGGCGCTCGCAGCGCGCATCGTCGCCGAACTGCCCGAACGCCTCGCCGCATACCGAGAGTTCTTGGCGCGCGACGGGAACATCATGCCTGGAGCCGTGGACGCGCTCGCCGCAGTCCAGCAGGCAGAGCACCTGATCCCTACCGTCGTTACCGGCAACCTCCGAGGCAGCGCCGAGACCAAGTTGGCCGCGCTGGGCCTTATCTGCTACCTCGACACCACCATCGGTGGCTACGCGTCCGACGATCCCCACCGCCCGGCCCTCGTCCGCATCGCACAGAACCGAGCAGCCACGAAGCACGGCGGCAGGTTCAACCGCAACAACACCGTGATCGTGGGTGACTCGCTGGAAGACGTGCGTACCGGCCAGGAAGGTGGCGCCAGGGTCATCGCAGTCGCGTCAGGCACCACTGCAGAAGAGCAACTACGCGCTGCAGGAGCGGACCACGTTCTGACTGACCTCACGGCCACCAAGGACCTACTGCGCCTCATCGAACAGGTTCAAGCCCCGTAGACCTCGCTGCCGAGTTCAGCGGTCTCGTACTCATGGTCCTAATAACGAGCTCGTGCACGGTAGGCAGTGACGCGTCGAGTCTGGTGGCGGGGCTGGTTGTTCACCTCTGCGGTGCCGACGTCAGGTCCGCGGTCTGCTGGTGGGACAGCAGGCCGGCGACGGCTTGGACTATGTCGCTCGTGTGCTCGCGGCGACCGAGATGACGGGCCAGGGCACGCCAGTTCTTCATGTGGGCGATGCCGTGCTCGACCCGGATACGCCTCGAGGAGTGCGCCTTGCGCTGTCGCTCGTGCATCTCCTCGTACCAGTCCGGGGCGTTCTTCTTGAACTTACGGTGCGGAGGCGTGATCACCCGTCCGCCTGTCTGCGCGCCCAAGCCCTGGTAGCCGGCATCGGCCAGAATCTCCACCGCAGGCCCGTCGGCCAGGAGCTTGACCAGCCCTAACTGGCGAGCGTGGGTAATATCCGCGCAGCTTCCGGGCCTGGTCGGGCTGCAGAAGAGCACTCGGCCGTCGCCGTCCGTGACGACCATGTTCTTGACCGCGTTCTGCTTGCTCTTGCCGGAGATGAACCTGTCCCGGTCCTTGCGTCCGGCGGCCGGCCGGCGGACCCGGATCTCGGTGCCGTCGATGATGCCGGTCTTCCCGCCCGCGCCGAGGTGGTCGATGACCTCGGCCAGGGTCCGCAGCCGCACCCCCGAGCTGAGGGTGCATCCTCGCTCGGCCAGCAGGGGCCGCACCTCTCCGATAGCGCGGGTGATGGTGGAGCGGTCCCCTCCGAACCAGCAGGCGAGCACGTCGTGCGTGACTCCGTGGCGGAGGTGCACGAGGGTGGCCAGGAGCCGGTCGACGAAGACCAGCCGGTGTTTCGCACCGGCACCGATAGCCCGCTTCCGTGGCCTGGAGGCAAGCCTGACCTGATGCCGTTCATGCCACAACGGGCCTAGCTCAGCCACGAGTTCAGCAATCACGCCGGCCGACAGGCCCGTGATCCTCCGGTCGCTGATGATCGCTGCACGAGACGCGTTTTCCACCACACGACCATGATCGACGATCAGGAGCTCGACGCCTCACTGCCTACCGTGCACGAGCTCGTTAGGGCTCGCAGAGAATCAAGGTGTTGCTTCCCTTGGTGCGGCTCGTTGTTGTGGTATGAGCGTCTCCGACGAGGTCCGTGGCCAGCTTGCTGTGAAGTTCAGGGTGTTGTTCCCGCATCTGGACGAGCGGCAGCGGCGGCTGCTGATGGGGGCCGAGGCCAGGATCCTGGGGCATGGTGGTATCCGGGCGGTTGCGCGGGCGGCCCAGGTCAGTGAGACGACGGTCCGCAAGGGCGTGGACGAGCTGGAGGCCGGCGAGGAGCCTCTGGGCCGGGTCCGCAAAACCGGTGGTGGCCGGAAGAAAGCCGTGGACCTCGATCCGGGTCTGCGGCGCGCGCTGCTGGCGCTCGTGGAACCTGACGAGCGGGGTGATCCGATGTCGCCGCTGCGCTGGACGGTGAAGTCGACCAGGAGCCTCGCGGCCGAGCTGACCCGTCAGGGCCACCGGGTGAGCGCGGACACGGTCGGGGATCTGCTGCGTGAGGAGGGCTTCAGCTTGCGGGCCGGTGCCAAGACCATCGAAGGCAAGCAGCACCCCGACCGTGACGCCCAGTTCCGTTACATCAACGACCAGGCCAGGCAGCACATGGACGTCGGCCAGCCGGTGATCAGTGTGGACACGAAGAAGAAGAAGGAGCTTGTCGGCGACTACAAGAACGCTGGCCGCCAGTGGCGGCCGACCGGTGAGCCAGCCCTGGTCAGGACGCACGATTTCCTGGACAGGCAGGGACCTGGCAAGGCGATCCCATACGGGATCTATGACATCGCCGCGAATACCGGCTGGGTCAGCGTCGGCACCGATCACGACACCGCCGCGTTCGCCGTCGCCTCCATCCGCCGCTGGTGGCAGGCCCGAGGCCGGCACGACTATCCGGCCGCCGGCCGCCTGCTGATCACTGCGGACGCAGGCGGGTCCAACGGCTACCGCACCCGCACCTGGAAGACCGAACTCGCAGCCCTGGCCGCCGAGACGGGACTGGACATCACGGTCTGCCACATGCCGCCCGGCACATCGAAATGGAACAAGATCGAGCACCGGCTGTTCTCCCACATCTCCATGAACTGGCGCGGCCGCCCGCTCACCAGCCACGACGTCATCGTGAACAGCATCGCGGCGACCACCCGCACCGGACTGACCGTCCACGCCGAACTCGACCCGGGCACCTATGACACCGGCATCAAGGTCACCGACAGCGATATCGACGCCCTGCCCATGCACCGGCACCGCTTCCACGGCGACTGGAACTACACCCTTCACCCCCAACCCCGCGACACCCCCAGGTCAGCCAGCAACCCGCGGCCAGCCGGCGGCACGTCTCCGCAGTCCTGCCTCGGGTGTCTGCGCAACCCGGAGCTGACCGGCATGCCCGAGTCGGCGCTGGACGAACTCATCAGCCAACTGGCCCAGGATCTGGACGAGTTACGCGAACAGGGACGGCTCCGGCAGCGAGGAGGCGAGCGCATCCGTGCTCGTGGCGCCGGGGCCAAGGATAAGCTGACCACCGGCGACAGAGTCCTGGCCACCGTGCTCTACCAGCGCAAACTCGGCACCCGCGAACTGCTCGCCCAGCTCTTCGGAGTCAACGCCAGCACCCTCACCAGGGCCGTCCACCAAGTCCAGCCCCTCCTGGCCCGACGTGGCTACACCATTCCACCCTCCACAGCCAGATTCCGGACGCCCGCCGACATCGCCGCGTTCCTCGCGAGCAGCAGCCCCACCGAGATCAAATCAGCATGTTGATTCTCTACGAGCTGGTGCACGGTAGGCGGGGATGCGTCGAGGACTGCGGCGGGACTCAGTGTTTACATCTGCCGGGCAGAGGTCAGGTCCGCGGTTTGCTGGCGGGACAGTAGGTCGGCAATGGCTTGGACCGTGTCGCTGATGTGCTCGCGGCGGCCGAGGTGGCGGGCCAGTGCCCGCCAATTCTTCAGGTGGGCGATGCCGTGCCGGACGCGAATGCGGCGTGAGGAGTGCGCCTTGCGCTGGCGTTCGTGCATCTCCTCGTACCAGTCCGGGGCGTTCTTCTTGAATTTGAGGTGCGGCGGCGTCACCACGCGCCCGCCGGTCTGGGCGCCCAGGCCCTGGTAGCCGGCATCCGCGAGGATCTTCAGTGCGGGCCCGCCGTCCAGGAGCTTGACCAGTCCTAATTGGCGGGCGTGGGTGATGTCTGCGCAGCTGCCGTGCTGAGCCGGGCTGCAGTAGAGGACGCGTCCGTCGCCGTCCGTGACGACCATGGTCTTGACCGCGTTCTGCTTGCTCTTTGCCGGAGATAAACTTGTCCCGGTCCTTGCGCCCGGCGGCCGGGCGCCTGACGCGGATCTCGGTGCCGTCGATGATGCCGGTCTTCCCGCTGGTTCCGAGGTGGTCGACGACCTCGGCCAGTGTCCGCAGCCGCACATCCGGGCTGATCGTGCACCCTCGCTCCGCGAGCAGTGGCCGCACCTCGCCGATGGCACGGGTGATGGTGGAGCGGTTCACATCGAACCAGCACGCCAGCCCGTCATGAGTGACGGCATGGCGCAGATGCACGAGCGTGGCCAGGAGCCGGTCGCCGGTGTTTCGCACCCGCGCCCACAGCCCGCTTCCGCGGCCTGGAGGCGAGCTTGGCCTGGTGTCGGTCGTGCCACAACGGTCCCACCTCCGCGACGAGTTCAGCGATCACGTCAGCCGACAGGCCCGTGATTTTCCGGTCACTGACGATCGCTGCACGAGACGCGTTCCCCACCACACAACCATGATCGACGATCAGGATCCCGACCCGTCACCGCCTACCGTGCACCAGCTCGCTAGGGCTGGTCGTCAGAGTCGAGGGCGTGTTCTTTGAGGAATGCGCCCGCGTGGGCTGCTGCCTCTTCTGCGGTCGCGTACGGCGCCCGCTCGGCGACTGTGCCGGATGCTCCATCAGCGCCTCGCCCAGTCCAGCCCCAACCACCCGAAGACGACTGCACCAGCTCGGCAGTCCCTCCGAACAGCGCAAGCGCGCCCGCTTTCGCGGATGCCGGGCGGCTGACGGCATCGGGCCATTTCTTGCGCGCGCCCTGGCGAGTGATACCCCAGACAGCTCCCAACTGCTCATAACTCGCGCCGTAGGAGCCGGCGGTCACTGCCGCCCGCTCCGTGAGCCGCTTGACCTCGCCATCCATCACCTTCCACGCGGCCAGGACGGACAGCGCCACTTCGACGGGGCTCGCATCCCACATACGGTCAGCGGACAACCCGGTCTCCCGGGCGCGGATGGCCGAGGCCAGGGAGTTCAAGGCGTCGTACAGGGCCTTGTCGAGCTCTGCCTGCTCTTCTGGGGTGATTTCAGAGGGCGTCATGCGACAACTATAGTTTCCGATCCTGTCAATGCAAACTAAAGTTGCCAAGCCGTGTCGTTTGTCACCGCATCAGAGACAGGCCCTGGACCACCTCCAGCGTGCGCTGTGGTCCCCAGCCCGCCGAGAACGTCCACCCCTCCCACGGATGCACGCGCGCCGGCCGGACCGGGACGTCGCCCAGGGCCCGCCCGAGACGCGCGGACGGGGCCGGCGTACTGCAGCCGCCCCGCGGTGTCGTAGCGGCCCAGCAGCACCATCCTGGGCGCCTGAAGGGTGCCGGTGACGGCACCGATGAGGGCCTCGGTGGCGGTGCGCACCTTGTACTTCCGCCACGCCCGAGCACCTCCGGTGTAGGGCCCGTCCAGCCGTTTGAAGCACAGGCCCTCCAGCCTGGCGGCCGTCCACTCCAGCCAGCCTCGCGTCACAGCCGGATCGGTGGTCGACGGGCACAGCGTCAGCGGCGCCGCCAGCTGGCGGTCGGAACAGGGCCTCCAGCGCCGCGCGCCGCCGCTCGTACGGCCAGCCGGTCAGGTCGGTTCCGTCCGCGTGGACCAGGTCGGAGACCACGTAGTGCGCCGGCCACCGGCCCGCCCCCTCCGCCGCGCCGCGCCCGCGCCGGGCGAGGCGCGGCTGGAGCCGGTCGAAGGCGAGCCGACCGTGCTCCCACACCACCAGCTCGCCGTCCAAGCCGGTGTCCGGCGGCAGCTGCGCGAGGGCCGCGGCGCGGATTTCGGGGAACGCGGCCGTCATGTCGGTGTCCTGCCTCGAGCGCAGCAGCACCCGCTCGCCTGGCCGCACGGCGAGCTGGGCGCGGAAGCTGTCCCACTTTGGCTCAGCAGCCCACCCGGCAGGCAGGGTCGGGCTGTCCACTGCGGTGGTCAGCATCGGCTCGGGCAGGGTCCAGGGCATTCCCGGATGCTTTCCACAGGGCCCGCTGGTGCACCCGCGCGCTCGGAACGCTGGCAGCGCCACTCAGGTAGCGAGAGCCTCGTGCAGGGTGGGCCGGCATTCGATGAGGTCGTGGACACCGACGAGCTGAAGTGTGCGCAGGACGGCCTCGGTGGGTGCGGCCAGGCGGATCCAGCCGCTGGCCCGGGTGACGGCCTGGTAGGCGGCGACGAAGATGTTGATGCCGGTGGAGTCCATGAAGGTGACCTGCCGCATGTCCACCACGATGCGGGGACGGGCGGTGCCGGTGACGTCCAGCGCCTGGCGCAGCGCCTCGCCGGTGTCGTGGTCGAGTTCCCCGGCCAGGCTGAGCACGCGGATACCGTCGGTGGCGGTGGCCACGACCGACAGTCTGCCCGTGTGTGCGGCCTGCTCCCTGCCCGTCATCTGTCCCTCAGCCATAGGGGCGATACTGGCACAGCCAGACCTGCTCCTTGAAGTGCTGCCCTGCACGTGGTGACGGTGCCGCGGTGCCTGCGGGGGAGCCGTGCGGGAGCGTGAAGTGTGTGCTGGACGGGCGGGGGTATCCGTTCGGGATGAACGGGGAAGCGAAAGGCTGCCGTGGTGGAACCAGTCCCGGTGAGTGAGGACGGCACGGCGCCGCACGAGCAGGCCATACAGACCACCGTGGCCCTGGAGGGCGACGGTTCCAGCATTGCCGAGGCCCGTCACCTGGCCGCCCAGTTTCTCACCCAGGTGCAGGCCCAGCACGGCTTGCCCGTCTCGCAGCGCGCCGTGGACGTGACCCAGCTGGTCGTCAGCGAGCTGGTCACCAACGCCCGCAAGTACGCGCCGGGTCCGGTGATGATGGATCTGCGGATTGTCGGCGACCTGGTCGAGATCGTGGTGTGGGACTCCGCGCCGGTGCTGCCGGTCGCCAAGGCCGCGGACGCCGGGCGGGTGGGGCAGCACGGGCTGGAGATTGTGATGGCGGTCGCCCAGGGCTATGAGGTCCAGATGGAACCGGTCGGCAAACGCATCACCGTCCGCATCGCCCTCCTCGATGATCCCGCAGGCGCCCCCGCAGGACGCAGACCCCAGTAGCGCCTAGTCCAAGATGCCGAGAGCGGTGTCCGGCCAACAGTGGACGCACGCGGGAACCTGCTGGCGCAGCGCCTCGACGGCCTGCTGCCGGGTGGCCGGGCGGCACCGTCCGCTCTTGGCCGCGGCCCAGCACTCGCCGGTGTGCACCGCATCGACGTTCGTGCGGTTCAGTCCGTGCTGGATCAGCCACTCCGGCGGAGCCGGCCGCGGCGAAAATGTCGAGTTCGAGGGGTTTCGTGCTGCTCAACTACTCGCCGTGACTGGGAGGGGCATGTGTCGTTGGCTGAAGCATGAAGACATACAGAGGCACTGTGGCGGTGGGCCTGACGGCTGTTGCGATGGGTGCTGGAATCGCTAGCGCCGAGCCGGCGGCAGCCGGGGGTATCGGTGTCATCGGAAGCCCGGCATTCGACAACACTTGTATCACCATCGATCACACAAACAAGGCTGTGGCCGAAACCGTGCACGCATCTGGTTTCTTGAATAACGTCGCCCAGCTCCCGCTCAGCAACCCCTACCAGCACTGCGGAGGCGCTGATCTGGGGCCGCTTCTGCTGGCTCTGGACGTGGAACTGGTGACCGCCGTCGACAGTGTGTAGGTCGTAGAGGCTGTCGGACGGCGGGGCGGCACCGGCCGCTCTTGGCCGCGGCCCAACACTCGCCCGTGTGCACCGTATCGACGTTCGTGCGGTTCAGTCCGGGCTGGATCAGCCACTCCGGCGGACCGGCCGCATCTCCTCGCCCTGGTGCCGCTCCTCCACTGCGCTCCAGCCGTCGAGCTGCTCCAGGGCCGCCGTCGCCTGCTGGACTACCACGCGCCGACAGCTGAAGCCGCGACGGCTCGTCCACGTGTTCGAAAGAACAAGTCTGGTGCGGCGCTCGTCGTGCCGGCCGCCGCGTGGGGGGCGTTCGTCGCTTCGGCGAAATCCGCCGCTGTGTGATTCCCTCAAACCCGCGCCCGGACGGTGCGGCGTGATTCTCCCCTGCTGAAGATGGGAGGGCCACGCCGCATCGTGGTCCACAGTCGCCTATCTCCATTACCTGCGCCAGAGGGCATCTCGTCTCCCGATCGAGCACCACGCCGGTACAGTCGCCGGCATGCACCCCGTCGGCCGCTCCAGCGCCCGCCTCGCCCTGCGCGAGGCCGAGATCGCCGACGTGGACGGCGTTCACGCGATCTACGGCAACCCGGAGGCGACAGAGCACCCGTCGTTCGAGCCCCGCGCACCACCTGCTCCTGGGTGTGGCCTTGCCCGACCTAAACCTGCACCGTGTCTGGGGCGCTCGCTCACCGCTGAATGCCAGCTCCGCCCGCACCATGACCGCCGCAGGGATGGTCGAAGAGGGTGTCATACGGGGCCATATCCAGCGCGCCGGGCAGTGGCGGGACCCCGTCGTTCACGGAATCCTCGCCGAGGAGTGGAAGCTGGCTTTAACTGACTCCCCTGAAGGAAGCTGACCGAACGGCGGGTAGCGCTACTCCGATAGCTGCTGCACCAATTTCCATGAGGGCGAAGACGACGAACGTCGTCGTTACTCCCGTGGCTGATACGAGCCATCCGCAGATGATATAAGCAAGTGGTACGAGGCCGACCATTCCGAGTGTCATGACACTCATGACACGACCAAGGTGGTCGATGTCGGTGTTTAGCTGTACGAGGCTCATGGTGATAGCGCTGGCGACACTCAGGCCGATTCCCGTTATGGCCATCAGCACCGCTGAGAGGGCGAGATGCGGGGTGATGGCTGCGGCTGCCATGCATAACGCTTGGATGATGAGCATCATCATTGCAGTGGTACCGGGGCGCGGGATCCGTTTGACTGCGCTGATCGCCAGCGCTCCTATGAGTGCTCCTGCGCCTAGGGCTCCGGTCAGGATTCCGTACCCGCTAGCGTTCCATCCCTGGTTATCGGCAAGAAGGGGGAGACCCACGTTCGCGGGACCCGCGAAGCCGAATCCTGCGATAGTGATAATGAGGATAGTGTGCAGTATGAGAGGGTTTCTGGCCGTGTAGCGTAGCCCCTCAGTCATCTGCTGCAAGACACTTAGTTTGGTGGTGCTGACTTCGCCTGCCGCCTCTTCTTTGGTGTGCGTTAACAGCAGGCACGCTATGGAGATGATGAGGGCACTGCCGTTGGCGATGAGCGCTGCTTTCAATCCGCCGGTGGCGAGGGCGACTCCGCCGAGAGGGCCGCCGAGAAGAAGTGCGCCTTGTTGGGCGGCCTGTCGCAGTCCGTTGGCCTGCGGGATCTTGCTTGAGTCGATGAGTAACGCTGGCATGGCGCTGCTGGCGGGGTAGAAGACTCCGTCCACGGATCCGAAGGCAACGGCGATGATGCAAAGGGCGGTAAGACTGGGGGTCTGCGTGATGGCCCAGAGGCAGGAGAGGCCGATGAGGATGGTGCGTGCGATGTTGCTGCCCAGCATGACCTTCCGGGCGCCGTAGCGGTCGGATATGACGCCACCGAGGAGCATGAGGACGGCGCGGGGCAGGGATGCGGCGGCCAGGGCGGTCCCCACTCCACTGGGGCCTGCTGCGTCTTTCGCTGCCCAGGCCAGGGCGATGAAGTAGATCTGATCGCCAAGTAATGACGTGCCATGAGCGGCCAGGTAGCGCGTCAGGTTCCCGGCATTGTGGCTTATGGCCGGAGTGTCCTCCGGCGGCTTTGTCGCGTACTCACGGCTGCTGGTCATGGCGCCTCGTTACGGGGAAGGCGTAGAGCAGTACTTGTACGCGTTCGCTGCTTGCCGGGCGGGCTGGTCTTCGCTCCTGGAAGCGGCGGATGACGGTGGCGAGTTCGTCGTGCAGTTGATGCAGGCCGGCAGGGTCCAGGTTCAGCATGTAGTCGTCTGTGGCTGCGGCGTCCACCCATTCGTCGGTCCAGGTTTGTTGCTGGTTCAGGAAGCCGGACAGCCGTTCGTGATGGAGTTGCAGAATTTCTTGCTTCACTGCTGTGTCGGCGGCGCGGCCTTCTTCGGTGGCAAGGAAGTTGGCGGAGGACCAGCTGGTCATCTGCTCTCGTACGCGCCACCAGCGTTCTCTGGCGTCCTTGGCCAGCTCGGGCGCTTCCTCGATGAAGCCATGCTTGGACAGCTGCCGCAGGTGGTAGCTGATCAGCGAGACAGCATCGCCTGTCACCTCGGCAAGCGCCGAGGCTGTGGCGGGTCCGTCGCTGCGCAGTTCGCTCAGCAGTCTGATGCGCACGGGGTGCGCGAGGGCCCGAAGGGCGCGGGGCTGGAGGCCGTCGCTGGGGGGTGTGGTCGTCACATCCCCCAAGCTAGATGCGCAAGACTTCTTTCGCAATAGTCCTTTCTGAACTTGTCAGGCGACGCCTCGGGCTCGCAGGAGAAGGTGCTTCATCTCCTGGTAGGCGGTACCGCCTTGGAAGACTGAGGGCTCGGCGGGCATGGCACGGCCGGAGGGGAAGACGTCGAGGCGGGTGCCCGAGGCGGACCGCTCAGCGCGGGTTTCCTCCTGCAGCCACGAGGTGATCTTGTCCGCCGTCGCGCCGTCGTTGGAGGCGCATTGCCTGTGGAAGTCTTCGAGTTCGTCGACGGTGGTGAAGGTGTCCAGGTGGGTGAAGGGTGTCCTGTAGGCGGCGGCGCTGACGAGCGGTTCCCACCGTGGTGATGGGGTCTGGTCGTCGGGGACCAGTTGGCGTCCGTACCGGGCGAAGTACAGCATGGTGTGGGCACTGTCGATCCCGCCGACGAACGGCCGATCGTCGACCAGCCGCAGCACCCGCTGCGCGAGCTTCTTGTTCTCCTCCTCGACTGCCATGATCTCCAGCAGCGACTCCCCCTGCGGGCTCTCCAGGGGTTCCCACGGAACCCAGCGGAGGATGTCGTCGACGGGCGGGTTCTCCAGCGGTTTCACCGCAAAGCGTTCCGCCTGCCGCGCGATGTGCGAACCCCGGGTGAGGACGAACGTTCCAATGCCGGCGATGGCCCACAAGTCCTCGTGGTCGAGCAAAAACTGGAAGGTCTGGCCCGCCTCTTGCGCAGTCTCGGTCGGGAACCCGGTGAAGCCCATCATCTGAGCACCGATGCCGGCAGAGGCCAGTTCCCGCAGCACGCCGGGCACTTCACGGATCCGCGTTCCCTTGTCGATCAGGTCCAGGATGCGCTGGACGCCTGACTCGTAGCCGAAAGAGATCGCCAGACAGCCGGCCGCCCGGAGCTTGGCGCCCATCCCTTGTTTGGGGAAGCTGCGTTCCAGACGGAGCTCCCCGCTCCACTGGAGGCTGAGCGGGCTGTCGGCCAGGACCTCGCAGAGTCGTCGGAGGTAGGCGGGAGACATGGCGTCCACCGCGAAGTACACGGTACGGCCGATGTCCGCAGCGCGGCTGAGGTCCTCCAGCACCCGCTGGATGGGGCGTTCCCTGGACGGTGAGGTCGGCCGGTCGGTGTTGAGGCCGTAGTCGCAGAAGGTGCACTTGTTCCAGTAGCAGCCGCGCGTGGGGCTGTAGAGGAGGACGGGCTCGGGTGCCCAGTACTGCTCCCAGTCCCAGATGTCGTACCGGGGGCCCGCGAGGCCGGCCACGTCTTCGTAAACGACGGGCGGGGTCAGCGGAGCTCGTGGAGCGTCCTTGACCATGACACCGCGCAGGTCGTGGCTGAGGGGAGTGCCTGAGCGCACGGCCTCGAGCAGGGCCAGGAAGGCGCTTTCGCCTTCTCCGGGGACGATGACGTCGGCGTGGCGGTAGAGGTTCCAGATGTCGGGCATGCGGCGGAGGAATTTGACGTCGTCGGAGACCTCGGTCCCGCCGAAGACGATGACGGCGTCCGGGCAGGCGGCCCGGGCGGCCCGGGCGAGCACCAGTGCGAAGGGCAGCTGACTGAGGTAGCTGACCGAGAAGCCGATGACATCCCACCGCTCCTGGTCCAGCAGAGCAGCGAAGGGGCCCTGCACATACGGCCGGATGACGTCTTCGACCGCGTCGAGGAACCGGTCATCCGACACATCGTTGATGGAGCAGAGGTTGACCGGGCCCTTGGTGCGGATCTCGAAGCCGTCCAGGAGGCCGGTCGGTCCGGCGAGGGCGAGGAGGTCCATCCACCGCCTGATGACCATAACCGCCTGGCGGTAGCGGTCGTAGTCGTAGAACTGCTCGGCGTCCTTGAAGACGCCGATGGCTGCCTCGACGGAAGTGTCGGACAGGCCGACGCCCTGCAATGCCGTCTGGTACCGCAGTTGCTCGTCCCTGCTGAGAGCGTCCTTGGCTTCGGCACACGCTCGGACCTCTTGGGCCAGAATCAGCGTCTGCCGCACGTTCTCCGGATGTGCCAGGCAGTTGAGCGCATCGACGTTGGCATCGCAGGCTTTGAAGCCCGTGAAGCCGGCCGCTGCCGCCGGGCCGATCAGGTAGGAGATCGAGTGGTACGGCGTGGTGGGGTCCGTGAGAGGCGGACTGACCAGCAGATATTTCACATCCGCCGCATCGCGCTTTGGGGCGCTGCTCATACTCGAACCGGCCTTTCAGCTCTGAGCGGGAGACTGAGTGCTCAGCCGACTGAAGTAGCTGCTCCATCCAGTCAGGAAGGCCCGGCCCGAGGCGACGAGCGCCTGATGCCGGCGCTCGGAAGTGGCGTAACGCTCGATGAGTTCGGCGATCTCCTCACCGTGCTCAGTGTCGGCCTCGGTGTGGAACAGGAGCGTGTCGAAAGCCTCCAGGGGCAGGTCGAAGCGCGCGGCCAGTGCCTGCAGCCCGTCGGGCTGGTTCGGATGGCCCTCGGCCACGTAGATGTAGCCCAGGATGGCAACGGGGTCCACCTGCTCGACGAGCGCGAACTGGGTGCCCATGAAGGCGAGGATCTCGGGCTCGGGGAAGGCGTCGACCATCGCCTGCCGGTCCCGGCCGGCCTTGGCGACATCGTTGAGCAGCCACTCGACGTGCGGCGCCTCCTCATCGGCGTGGTGCTCGCACCAGTGGGCGAACTCGGCGTACTCCGGCCCCAGGGTGGACGCCCTGCGTCCTGCCGCCCGCATCAGCGGCACGCCCAGGTTCATCGCGTGGTAGAGCTGCCCCAGCGTCCCCCAGAAGCCCTCGGCCCCACGGGAGGACATGAGATTACGCCACGTGATCTTGTGGATCCCGTAGTAGGGGCGCAGCTCGTTTTCCAGGCGATCAACCTGGCTCTCCACTGTCACGGTCATACCGGTTCACTCCTCGGTCCTGAATCCACAGGTGCTTCGTGCAGGGTGCCTGCGGCGGCCGGCCAGGCTGATGGCCGGCCGCCGCAGGGCTTCATGACGTCCGACTGCGAAGATCAGATGTTGTTGTCCATGGCGACGCAGTCGGGGTCGCCGAGGAGCTGCACGGTGTTCTGCAGCTCGCGGACCTCGGCCACGGACAGGCTGGACAGCAGCGTCCGCTCGGCCGCGGGCAGCGACTCGCCGTGGCGCCGGAGCGCCTCCTCCATCCCCACGGACGAGGCGACGTCCAGCACGTCCTGCAGGCGCAGGGCGTTTCGGATGTCAGTACGGGCCGCAGTACGAGATGACGTGATCATGACAGTCCTTCCATTGGTCTATCGAATGGATACGGTCGATTGGCGCTCAGGCAGTCGGCATGAGCTGCCTCCGCCCCTGTGATCTTGCAGAGCCGCACTCAGTGACGCCGACCACCACGGACGGGACCCGAGTCGGATGACGCACTCTGCTCGGCTCTCGGCTCCGGAGCGTCGATTTCCTGGGAAGCGATGCACTAGATCCGTTGCACAACGTATGTTCCGCTCGGATCCTTGCGCAACGGTTGCACAATGACTCTCCGCAACGACCACCAGAGATCAGACATGGGGGACTATTGGCCAGAAGGCCCTCACGGCTGATGTTGAAGACCCCACCTAAACGACCCCTGCGCAACCACCCCGATCAGCAAGTCCCGGTGTCAACCACATCCCCAGCAGAACGCTCGGCCGAGGACGGACTATGGCGCAAGCAAGTGCCACGAAACGGTGTAGGCCGCACGCAAGATGGCTCACCGGCACCCCTGAAGCAGTCCGACCCTCCCGCCCGCAGAAGGACGATCGGCTGTTGCGCGTTCTAGAGCAGCACGGGGCGCGCAACCGGAGAGTGACGCTGCGCCTGCACAACCAGCTCGCGCAGGCGACGCCGACGACAAGTGTCCGGCGGTGCCTGCTGCCCAGTGGTCGGCAGGCACCTGGCTTCGCCTGAAAGGCTTCGACGGCGCACCACAGATGAGAGGAGTGCAGGTGTCGACTGACCGGCAGGCTATGGACCTTGAGGCATACACGGCCCGCACGCGAAGCGGGCCGTGCTTCGTCTGCTCGTTCCTGGCCGGGCATCCGGACTACCCGCACGAGAAGGTCTATGAGGACCAGGACCATGTGGCGTTCCTCGACCGGTGGCCCACCGTGCGGGGGAAGGTGCTCGTCGCACCGAAGGCGCACATCGAGCACGTTGTCCGTGACCTGGACGAAGTGGCCTACCTTCGTCTCATGCAGGTCGTCCGCGAGGTCGCCCTGGCCGTCGAGAGCGTCTGCGGATCTGAGCGCACATACCTGTACTCCCTGGGCAGTCAGCAGGGCAATGCGCACCTGCACTGGCACATCGCTGCGCTGCCGGCAGGTGTCCCCTACGAGCAGCAGCAGTTCCACGCGCTCATGACTGAGAACGGGGTCCTGTCCGTGCCACCGCAGGAGGCTGCCGACATGGCCGCGCGCCTGCGCGCGGCCATGTCGATGACACTACGTGACTCCTGCCCGCGTTGCGGGAGGAGCTGGAGGTGCCGGTACCCGAGGACCGCGGGCCCGGCCGACCGTGGCAGCCGGGCCCGCCCGTCGAGGCCGCGCCGGCCGCCGCCACCTTGCAGCCGATCCGGATCGGGTACGCGCGCTGCTCGACCGCGCATCAGGAACTCCAGAGCCAGCTCGATGCGCTCGCCCCGGTCTGCAAGCGGATCTTCTCCGAGAAGATCAGTACGCGCGTGAAGACCCGGCCGGAGCTGGAGAAGGCGCTGAAGCTGGCGTACGACATTAAGGAGTCCGCCCCTGAACAGGAGGTCATCCTCACTGTCCTCGAGCTGAAGCGTCTCGCCCGCTGTGCCGCCGAGCTGATGACGCTGTCCGGCCAGCACCAGACTACCGGCGTCCAGCTCGAACTGCTCACCGGCCCGCTCAGCGGCATCTACGACCCCAACGGCATGGGCGCGATGTTCTTCGCCGTCCTGGCCGCCGCCGCCCAGATCGAGCGCAACGGAGTCGGTCGACGAGCCGTTCGAGGTCCACGGGCGCGGCGCAGGGTGCGCAGCGGGGCGGGATCCTTGATGTGCTGGTTGACCAAGTGCCAGGAGGTGCCGGTGAAGGGCCGGCGGCCGGTGACCATCTCGTAGAGCGCGCAGCCGAGCGAGTACAGGTCGGAGCGGTGATCGAAGGTGTCGGCGAGTGCTTTGGTGCCATGTAGGCCGGTGTGCCGATCAGGACACCGGTGGTGGTGCCGGCGTGCTGGCCGTTGTTGCCCGCTAGCCGCGGCTCTGTCCTCGCATGACGTCGACGAGGTCGGTACCGACCATCCGTCCTCCGTACAGGACGGTCCATGCGAGTAGCGAAACGACCCCGATCAGCGGTGTCGCTGCCGCGTCCGGTAACCCGGCCGTCAGCGCGCCTGTCACCGCGCCGGTGACGCGGTGCCCCAGGACTGTCCGACGTCCGTACCGCCGGCGCGAAGGTCCGGCCGGACACCAGCCGCTGGCAGACCGCCGTCGAACAGTACGTCCGCGACCGCAGCCTGGACGCGGTCGTCGAGTCCGCCCTCGCTGACTCCGACGACTTTCGTGCGTCGTCGGTGGCGTACCGCCGCTCCCGGCACCGGATCGAGGTGGTCGCGCTCGCGACGCCGAAGCATGGAGCTAGCTCGGGATCCTCGACCGCTTCTGAATGGGAGTGGCCATTGTCCTCCGGGTAGTCGCTCCGAAGCTTATAACGTCAACGGCAGTACAGGGCGCGCAGCTTCCTCTCCCGGCGGCGGTAGTTCATCAGCCATCGCCAGTCCCGGATACGACGGTGGGCCCGGCTGATCCGGCTGTCGATCACCTGGTACTCAGGGTCGGCCAAGCGGACCAAGTCCTGATCAACTCCCAGGGAGATGCCGAAGAAGCCGCCCTCCTGCACTTCCTCATATAGGGCGATACCGCTGATGACAACGGTGTTGATCGGTGCGCTCGCCCGGTAGGCGGCTTGCCTGTCGGGCAGAAGGCGCGTGCGGGAGTCGTCCTCGTCGTCGAACCAGTCGAGGGCGGGATGGACGGCGTTGTATCCGATGTCGTTGACGCCGACGTACCACGATCGGTAGCCGCCTGGATTGCCGAAATAGTGGTGCTCGCGGTATCCGAACCGGCGGTTACCGAGCCAGGCGCTGTGCTCGCCCGGCTCACCCAGAACTGCAAAGGGTGTCTTCCCCAGCCGGATCCGCGTATCGCCGATCAGCACGCGAGGCCGGAACCACCAGCTGATCGTGGTGATCCCGTACATGACCACGGTGTCGTCGTCACCCCATGTGACCAGGTAGCCGAGCCGTGACAGGGGCCAGGTCCGTACGGTGATCTCGACCTTCCTGTCATAGTCGTCGGTGTTTTGGCCTTCGTTGGCGACGAGACGGGTGCATTCCATCGTCGACTGCCACTTAGGCTCGCCCAGCAGGGATTCGACATAGTCGTGCCGCACACCGGGGGCGATCTTCCGAAGGCGAGTGGTGAGGTAGCGCCTGCGGCCGATGGTGCGGCGCCAACCCTCGGTGAGCGTCTTGGTGAGGGTCCAGGTGGCTACGAGCACTCCCGCCAACGTCCACACGTTGAGGGTGGTGGTGTACCAGGGTTCGGGATCGGGCTGCATCGCTGAAGAATGCCGTACAGCCGCCCGGAGCACAGCAGTTGGCCGACTCACAGTGGGTGGACTCCATCTCCGAGTTCCGAAACGACGCCCAGGAGGCAGGGCGCTGAATGACGACGAGCTGGCAGCTCGCCTCACCGCCTCTCTGGACCACCCGTAGCAGCAGCGCCTGCCGCCTACCGGCGTGCAGACAGCCCGATGACCGCCAGACAGGTCAAGTGCACGCAGAAGGAAGAGCTGGCATGACCGCTGCGAGGGCCGCCCCGACCGGGGCGGCCCTCGCGCAATCTGAACAGTTCAGCCGATCACGGATCGTGCAAAGGCGACTGTGCCCGCGAAGGCGCCCCCGGCAGCCAGTACCGCGACAGTCCATGCGTTCCCTGCCAGCACGGTCAGCACGCCGGCGGCCACGGCGATCTGGGTGCCCAGCATAAGGATCACCGCGGCCCGCACCGTCATCAGCGGCTCCTGCGACCGGTCGGACGGCGCACTCACGACAACTCCTGGAGGTTCTCGCGCCTGCGCCACTCCTTGCCAAGCCGCTGCAGTTTGCGCCGGGCTCGCTCTCCTTGCGCCTCATCCTGCTGCACCAGGTCCGATGCTTTGGGCCACGTCATGGGGTGGTTCTCCGACCAGACACGGACCAGGGTCTGTTCCTGCTCGTTGAGCTGTCCTGCCACGTAGCGCACCGGAGCGGTCTCAAACTGCTGGGCCCAGGGAACGAGGCGGGGGATCACCAGGTCTTCCGGCCCGGGCACGGTGTCCGGCTGCTCCCAACCCTCCGGGATGTAACCGATCGAGGCACCGCAGATCTGATGATCGCGTTCGAAGTCGCAGCCCTGGCGGGCGTACCGGACCAGGACCCTGCGAACCGACTGGTCGTCGGTGAGGTCGGCCTCCTGCTCCCATGCGCGCTCGACCATCGCCACAGCCAGGGCCTGGCAGTGGTCCTCCAGCACCGGCCACAGACGCAGGCAACGGCGCAGAAAGTCCTTCATCGGCTCCGTGTCGCCCTTCTTATACGCGTCGTAGGCGTAGCGGGCCTCGGCAAGGACGGACGGCTTCAGTCGCTTCGCCCAGTCGGTAACACACCGGACTCCGGCGAAGAGGGCGGCCATATGGCCACCGATGATGTCCGCCATCGTGGGGAGGGTGCGCAGGACCTCCTGCATCATCCGCGGCACTCCCACCTGGATGGCGAAGCACGGAGCGAGCGTTCCCGCCATCTTTGCCAGCTTGGGCAGCGGGGGATTCAGAGCCAGGAGACCTTCGAACACCGGGGCCAGGCCGACGTGCAACGGACGAACGAGTTCACCGAGACCAACCAGCGGCTGGAAGGCGTCAGCCATCGACGACAGACGCGCGGCCGGTCCCAGCACGCTCGCCAGGCTGTTGACCTGCGGCTCGATTACGGGCAAGACCGCCCCGGCCGGGCTGAGTCCGTCCAGCAGCCCCAGCGTGTTTACGACGGAGGGCAGTACCGAGTTCACGGTCTCGGACAGGGGAAGGATTTGGGGCCGCATGCCGGCCAACGCCGGCAGCGCGGCATTGTGGGCCGTCAGTCCGTCCAGCAGCGACTGGCCGACCATCTCTCCGATGTTAGGAAGCCGGGGAACTGCCAGCTCGATGCCGACGAGCGCCGGGGCGAGCGCGAAGTTCGCCTGCTCGGTGAACTCGCGGAGCAGCGTGCTGAGGCCGACCAGCGGTTGGAAGGAGCTGCTGACGCCGGACCAGAAGGCAGCCGTCTCCACAACATCAGCCAGGCTGCCGGAGTTCAGGACGGCATCGTCAAGCGGCGGGAAGGCACCGTGGTCCAGGTCGGGCCCGTCCATCGGCACTGCGAGACTCGCGTCGCCCGGCTCGTCGAGCGCCACGTTTCCGGGCGAGCTGCATCCTTCCGCTGAGGGAACGAGCAGCGCTTCTGTCGGGTCGGACGGTGCTGCAGCAGGCCGCTGAGCGGCATCCTCGGGTGCCGAGTCCGGCGTCGAAACCGCAGGCATCTCGGGCCTCCTTTGTTGCTTGGGTAAGTCTGTTCACCTACCTGCGGCGGGGGAGAGCTGATCCGGCACTCGATTTCCCGACACCCGCTGTGATTCACGCCACACCTCACTGTCTGGCGGCGCTCCCCTCTCAGCAGCCCAGCATCCGCCGCTTGAAGGGGCTGGCCGATCATCGCCCTGACACCGCATCACTCCGCGTGGCAGGGTCGGCTGCGATCACGAACAGCTGAGATAAGGGGGCTTCCGTGGACGCGCGGACGTGGGACGGCCTGGTCGGCGTCGCGAAGGAAACGTACACCGCCTCGCTGAGCGAGGGAGTCGTCCCGCGGCCGCTGATGATGCCGCTGGTGTGCGGCGAGTTGGTCGGGCTGATCTGGGTGCGCCCGCTCAAGGTCGGCCGGGACGCGCTCGCCGGGATCGCGGAGCTCGCGAACATCGCCGCGGCGGCCGGCGCGGACGAGGTCGTCCTCGCATGGGAAACCCGCGATGTCTCCACCGCCTGCGCGCTGCCGATCGTCGGTCCGGCGCCGTGCCTGAACATGGTGGTCGCCACCCGGGAGGGGCACGTGCGGCACCAGTTCCCCTACAGCGAGCAGCTTCTGTCCCGCAGCTCCGAGGGCTGGGCGTCGGTCGCGCCGGACTGGAGGCCGGCCCCCGCACCGCACCCCGGTAGCGAACTGGTGCCGCCGATCCAGGCCGCGGTGAACTTCTCCTTCACCCCGATCGAGCTGGACCACCCCGATCCGTTCGGCGTCACTGTCGTGCTGATGGAAGAGGACGGCTACCGCATCAGCCTGACCGAAGCGTTCGCTCGCTGAGCCCGCTCAGACGAGAGGACCGAAGCCGTGGCCCGCAGTCTTGACGACGATGCGCCTCGCCGAATCAGCGACGCTGATGACCATCTGAGTGCCGATCAACGGCAGGCCGAAGCCGATGAACGAGCCGCGCTGCGCAAGCTGCGGCGAGACGTGAAGCAGACGGAGCGGGACCTGCTGCGGCGAAGAAGGAGGGTCCGCGCGGTGGGCCTGGCCCTGACCGTCGCCAGCGGTGCCGTCCTGACGGGCCTGTTGTGGACGGTGCTGACGTGGAGCTCCCCCTCCAGGTTCCTCCGGGTCGACATCACCTGCGGAGTGCTGGCGCTGGTCTCCGGCGTGGCCACCTGGGTGGCCGCGCCTCCCCGCGGGCACCTGAGCCTGTCCCAGTTGGAGGACATGCTCGAGACGAACCGTGAGGCCCTCCGGTTCCTCAGCGCGCTCATCCACCCGACGCTGAAGGAGCGGCGCAGCCTCTACCGCGAGGATGTGACCGGAGTGATCGAGCAGCACCGGACGGACAGCCGCAAATATCGGCTCATCCACAACATGCTGCAGAACCTCATCATGATCGGTGCTGCGTCCACGACCACCGTCGCCGCCCTGGACACGCGCAACCAGTTCACATGGCAGAACATTACGATCATTGCCATCGGCTTCACTGTCACGCTGGCAGCCGCCTTCACCGGCTACTACAAGTACCGCGAGCGCAGTTACTTCCTGCTCCAGACCGCCGACGCCATCGAGGAGGAGGCCAACGCCTTCGCTCTTGGCGTCGGCCCCTACAGCGGTTTCGACGCCGCCCAAGAGCAGCAGGCGTTGAAGCTGTTCACCCAGCGGGTCGAAGAACACCGCAACGAGCAGCGGCGCCGCCAGCAGCAGCTGGACCAGCCCGCCGACCAGGCCGCGCCCACTGGTCAGCCGCCGGCGGCCTGATCGCGGCTTCAGCCCCGTCGGCGGCCTCCTCTGCGCTCGGGCTGTCCGGGACGCGGTGGCGCGACGGTCGGGCCCCGTGTGCCGCGCCCCCACGGGAGGAACAGGGCCAGCGCGGCAAGGACCTGACCCAGGCCCGGAAGGATGTGCGGTAGGTCCTCGGGCCTAGCCTTCGCCACCACTGCACGGGCGACGATTGCAACCACGGTGAGCAGCGCAACGATGACCGTTAAGGCGGCGAGCAGGACGTAGGCGGGCACGGCAGAAGCAGTACTCATCGGTTGGAGGAACGGCATTGGTGTCGCGGGCTCCTTGCGGTCCAGGTTCCGGGAATCGGAACATCCGAGTACGTGGCACCCATGAGACCCACTGGCAACGGTCTTCTGTGAGCCGAGCGAGCAGACCCGGAAAAACTCGAACGCAACCCGTGAAGTGCCTCGATCGGGCGTACGGCACAGGACAGCGCTGAACAAGCCATCGTTCGGCGGCATTCGGCAATGGTCGGCGAAGTTCGACGGACCACTCCTACGCTGGGCCTTTATCGCCGAGGAGGGAACGAGTGGCCGATCAGACCGAGGACCAGCGGGGAGCCGCGGACGCGTATGCCCGTGAACTGGCGGCATTCGCGGACGCTCTGCACGTCCTGCATGTCGACCGCGGATCACCGTCGTACCGGGAGATCGCGGCAGCAGCAGGGGCTGCGGGTCGTGTGTCCTTGTCTTCCTCTGCCATCTCTGAAGCCATCAGCGGCAAGCGCCTTCCGTCGCTGAACTTCACCCTTGAGCTGGTCAGGCAGCTGGCCGGGGCTGATCAAGGGGTGCGGGAGCAGTGGCGCGAACGGTGGAAGCGAGTCAAGCTCCACCAGCGGCAGGCCAGCGCGTACCGAAAGCAGTCTGGGGCACGGAACAAGATCCCAGGAGGACCCGACCAGCCACTCCTCCGCAGCGACCAGGAGGTTCTGTCAGCAGCTCGCTTCGAAGCGGAGCGCATCGTCAAGGACGCGCAAGCCGAGGCGGAGTCAATCATCGAGGCGGCACGGATTCAGGCCGATGAGATGACAGCGTCAGCGACGCTGATACTCCTCGATGCCACCGAACGCGGAACAACCCCTGTCGCCGCACGCCTGCAGATGCGGGAACATTGCCGGATTGCCCTCGTCGGCCCACCCGGAAGCGGAAAGGGAACACAATCTGTATTTTTAGGTAAACTACTGGAAGTTCCCGTGCTGCACATCGGGGAGCTATTCCGCACCAACATCAGAGGGCGTACACCGCTTGGACAGAGGGCATATGAATATATGAACCGAGGTGAACTCGTTCCCGACGAGGTGACCCTGGGCATGTTGGAAAGTCGACTGCAAGGCCCCGACACCCGGCACGGCTTCATCCTTGACGGAATCCCTAGAAACCGCAATCAAGCGGAAGCGGTAGATGAACTGTTGGCGAGGAATTCAGAGAAGATCGACGCAGCGCTGAACTTCGAGGTTGAGCGCGATGAGTCCTTCAGGCGCCTGGTGGGGCGGCGGATATGCAAAAACGACAGCTCCCACGTTGCGCACATCATGTTGCGACCCCCTCAAAAACCTGGCATCTGTGACATCTGCGGCGGACCCCTCTACTTGCGTGACGACGACAGTCGCAAGGTCATCGCAATGCGGTGGGACGTCTGGAAGACGCAGTCCGAAAGCGTGGTGCAGAAATACGGTGCCGAACGTCGCTTGGTTACTGTTTCCGGCATCGGAACCGTCTCAAGCGTCACGGAGCGTGCAATGTCCGCATTGAACGCATACTTTGGTTAATGCACCTTCTCTATCATCAGACGAAGGCGACCCCCGAATGCGGAAAGCTACTTGTGAAGGCAGTCGGCTACGCCATGGGCTCTGGGAATTCGGCGTCCAGGATGTCCTCGCCGGAAAGGCCGAGTTCCGTACGCAGAAAACGCAAGTAGGTCCGTAGTATTTGAACGTTTACGTATTCACGTGGTTGAAGTGCGTTTGCGATCATGACAGCAAGATCTCGCTCACGGTTGCGCACGCCTGGGGTTATGAACTGCCCCCACGAGATCCACGTCGGGTGCTGCAGCATCCGTACGCCGGCACCACGTCCATGCCGAACGCTGCGGCCAACTCCTGGCAGGTCAGCGGTCCTTGAGGCAGCCGAGCCCGGTCCACGAGCACCGTGAGAATGCGCTGATAGTCCGCGCCGACAGCACCGACCAGGCCAGCCCTTCACGCCACATGGGCACCTGTGACTTCGGCTTCGCCGCATCCCGGGGCACTGCCTGCGCATCCGCACCCTGCGGATCCGGGGTGATCTCCACGGCGGCGGTGTCGCCGTCCAAAGCCAGCACGGTGCCGACCCGCCTGCGGGCGATCACCCACTCCTGCCATTCCTGCTCAGCCGCGGCCAGCTCGGCTTGCATGCGATCGGCCTCCTCCCGCAACCCGTCGACTCGACGCCGAGCAGCGAGCTCGTGCTGTTGCAGCAGTCCGACAACCGACGGCATCCACGACCTCCCGGGGAGCTACAACACGACAGGCCACCACTCCCACGAGATCGCCGACCCTACGCCCGACCAGCAAAAACGCAGACCTCAAGCCCGGAAAGACAACAACTTCTTAGACGCGTCAGAGGCCAGCTGGTGAACCCTGCTTGTGGTGCGACGGCGCGTTCGCGCTGCGCCCTATCCGGGTTGCTATTGGTGCGTCTGCGACACACGATCTTCGAGGTGCTCTAGAGTCGGGGCGACCTTCCCGGCGGCGCCCAGCTGCCGGGATTTCGTGTTCTCTGGGTGGAGTTGGATCTTGCGTGAGGCGCGGCTGCACGACCGGAATCCGGCGGAGCCTGTCCCACGTATCGGCTGGGCGGCCCGGGTCCGGGAGGCAGTCGCCCCCTTAGCGATCAGACCGTACAGGCTGCACTTCGCCGCCCGCCTGCTTTCCTGGACCGGCTCGGCCGTGGCGCCCATCGGGCTGGCCTTCGCGGTCCTCAAGATCGGTGGTGGACCCGGTGCGTTGGGCGTGGTTCTCGCGGCGAGTGTCGTACCGCAGATCCTTCTGCTGCTGGTCGGTGGAGTCGTCGCGGACCGGCTGCCCCGGCAGCGGGTCATGGTGTGGTCCAACGTCGTCTGCGCGGCTGCGGAGGCGGCGGTGGTGCTCCTGCTCCTCTCGGGCACGGCCTGGGTCTGGCACCTGGTGGCGATGTCGGCTGTCTGCGGGGCGGCCGGGGCCTTCTTCACGCCCGCGGCCGGCGGGATCGTCGTGGAGGTCGTCCCGGCCGAAACTCCGGCACGCGGCCAATGCCCTGCTGAAGATCGGGCAGAACACGGTAAAGGTGGCGGGGCCCGCCCTGGGCGGCGTCCTGGTCGCCGTGGTTGGCCCTGGCTGGGCCCTCGGCTGGGACGCTCTCACGTTCGCCGCCTCGGCCCTGCTCTTCTCTCGGATCAGCCTGAAGGCGAAGAACGTGAAGGTCCGGACCGGCTTCACCGCCGACCTGCGCGAGGGCTGGGATGACTTCTGCTCCCGCCGCTGGTTGTGGGTGATGGTCTGCCAGGCCGCCGTGATCGTTCCCGTGTGGCTGGTCGGCTACCAGCTCCTGGGACCGGTGTACGGGCAGCGGGTTCTCGGCGGCGCCGCACCCTGGGGCGTGGTGGTGTCCGGCTTCACCGCGGGGCTGGTGGCCGGGGCGGCGCTCGCCCTGATGTGGAAGCCGCGTCGGGTCGGGCTCGTGGTCTGTGCGGGCACCGGTTCGATGGCGGTGCCGCTGGGCGCGATGGCGGCGGCCGTGCCGCTGCTCGCGCTCGCCCTCGCCACGGCGTTGGCGGGCACGGGGCTGGCGGTCAGCATGACCGTGTGGGCCTCGTTGGTGCAGGAGAGGATTCCGGCGGACCGGCTGGGCCGGGCCCTGTCCTTCTCGACGCTCGGGCAAATCCTTCCCGTGCCCTTCGGATACCTCCTGGCCGGTCCCGCCTCCCAGGTGTTCGGGCTCCGCGCGACCCTGGCGGCGGGCGCCCTGATCATTGCTGCCGCTGCTGTCGTGCCGCTGGCCATCGCTCAGGTCCGGGGGCTCTGCCTCGCGCCGGTGGTGGCCAGGGAGGGCGATGGCCCGGTGGTATTAGCGCGGGCGGAGAGGTAGAACGCTCGGGCCACCTCGACGGCGCCGGCGAAGTAGCGGAACGCCCGGTCCCGGGCCGCTGCGTCGAGCACACCGAAAGCTGGTAGCCACCCCTCAAGGCGAGTGAGGCTCGACCACGTGCCTGTACCAGTCAGGTGCCGGTGGGCCATGCGGGGTGGCGCGTCGCTTCGGCACCGCGGTGGCAGGTTCTCATCAACGAGGTCGTGCGGCTGCATTATGCAGGCGCCGGGCCCGTGCGCTTCGCAAGCCCACCGCAGGAGGATTTGCTGGCTGTCGGCGGCCATTCGCTCACGGCAGACGAGAAATAGGACCACAGGACTGGATACCTCCGTCCGGACCATGTCAACGTACAACGTCCCGGAAAACACCAGGCCAGGATGTGCAGATGCTCCACTGCGGCCCAGGTTGCGAAACGCCTTGGAATCCTGCACCCGTGTGACTGCCTTGTTGGCAGGCTCCTACTTGGGGAGGTCCGCCTGTCTGACTCCGCTATTCGATCCGCTCGCTTCACTGCACCCGCTCTTTATACGCGCGGCGCGTCTGAACGCCTGGTACAGCCAAGCAGCCGGCGACTACGGGACCCTTTCCGCCGGGCTGTACGTCTGCCTTTGCGTGGCTGGCCTGTTCGGCGAGGACCTGTTGCAACCCGGCTATCGCGGCGTCAGTGCAGCCCTCGCATACCGTGCGGCACGTCTTGGCGCCGCAACACGGCAAGTGGCACTCGCCATGAGGACGAGCGACTCGCTGCCCGGAATCTCGACCGCCTCACCGATGACGGTCTGCTGGTGCTCGCCACGGACGGCGCGCACCTGGTTACGTGTCGGCTGGCCCTGGCTGCGGCGAGCCTAAGCAGATGCCGCCTTCGCGATGCGGTGCGCAACATAGACGACGATCGCCGGTTAGCAAAACCGGCGATCGTGAGGTTCCTTGAGGACGTTCACATGCGCGGCTGTGCTTGGCGGCGGAGCTGCAGCGAACTCAGCAGCCCGTGAAACGGAATGGCACTGGTCTGGTGCCAGCCAGATGATCCGGCGCCCTGCTCATGCAGGTCCCCATGAAGGAGAGTGAGTACCCCCTGTCCGTTCCGATCAGGAAGCTTCCACCCAACTCCAAGGGACAGGTGCGCTACCGGTTCGTAGTCGACGTAGGCACCGACCCTGCCACCGGGAGGCGCAAACAGCTGACTCGTACGTTCGCCACTCTCAAGGAGGCGAAGGCTGAGTACGCGCGTATCACCAACCGCCGCGAGGAAGGGACGTTCGTACCGCCCAACCAGATAAATGTAAATGAGTGGCTTGATCAGTGGCTGGCCATGAAGGCAGAGGATCTGGAAGAGACCACTATTTACAACTATCGGGTTACCCTCGATCGAGTTCGAGGGAGGCTGGGGCGCATCCGGCTTCAAGAACTCACCGAGGAAGATGTAGAAAATTGGATGCACTGGGCGTTGAAGCATGGGCGGGTGCGCGGTGACAAAGCAGGTACTCCGCTTGGAGTGACCAGCGTGGAGATGAGTCTCGCCCGATTGAAGGACGCCCTGAATCGAGCCGTTACGCGTCGGCTAGTAACCATGAATGTAGCCCAACATGTGACCATCCCACGTAGGGCACGTAAAGAAGAGCGAAAGAAGAAGCAGGAGGTGAAGCCGTGGAACGTGCAGGAGATTCAGACGTTCATTCACGGTGTCCGGACAGAACGGCTTTACGCTGCTCTCTTGCTGTCCCTCATGGGTCTACGTCCGGCTGAAGTCTGCGGACTCCGATGGGAAGACGTGGACTTGGAAGCCGCCACAATCACCATAGCCAACACGCGGACAATGATGGGGAATCGGTACGTTGTGGAGAAGGACACCAAGTCCCTGGCCGGGGAACGGGATCTTCCTTTGCCGGCACTGGTGCTGGCTGCCCTCAAGTCGTTCAGGGCTCTCCAAGCCAAGGAGAAGCTCGTCCTCGGTGAGGCTTACTCGGATTCCGGATACGTCGTGGTGCACGAGACCGGGGAAGCCTTCACGATCAAACAGCTCCGCAGGCGCGCTTACCGACTCATGGAGATCCTTGAACTCCGCAGAGTGCGCCTCTACGACGCTCGCTCCTCCTGCCTCACATACCTCGCCAACAAAGGCGTGCCGGATCACATCCTTGCCCGGTGGGCCGGACACACGAACGTCAAGACCACCAAGAAGTGGTACGTGAAGCCGGACGTGGAGGACCTCCGCGGAGCCGCCACAACGTGGGATGGCCTGCACGGTGCTGCGACGGAGGGGCAAGCGTGACTCAGGCGGCCTGCCGATTGAGCGACCTGCCCAGCCGTATGGCAGTCAAATCGAGTGAACCCGGAAGCCGCTGCTGGCTGTGGACCAGCGACGGCAAGGGGGAGGGGCGGCCAGGCTACGGCCAACGTCTCCCCTCCTGCGAGGCAAGGCAGAGAGCTTGCCCGCCGTGTGGCGTTCGGGCTGTTCGTCGGTGAATCCCGGAAGGTTCTCAGGTGCGTCATGCCGATCCTTGGGGACGGCACTACACGCTTTGCTGCAAACCAGACCGTTTGGAAGCCGTGCCGAGGGTGGGAAGCTGTGCGGCGCAGGGATTGGGAGGGTGCGCGAGCCGGGAGGACGCACTGTCCCCACGGTCAGGCGTGCACATCGAGGAACCCGTACGTGGACCCATGAGGGTCTCGGCGGTGCCGGGCGTGCCGCGCCGCGAGGGTCACGAGCCGCCGGGTTCACCTGGCCGTGTGAGATTTCGTGAGACGTGAGAGGGTCTGGGGCGTGAGTGAGACACCCCCGAACACCCTGCAATACCGCTTTGACGGGCCAGAAGACGCTCCGGTCCTGATCTTGGGTCCCTCACTGGGTACCACATGGCACATGTGGGACCGTCAGGTGCCCGAACTGGCCCAGCAATGGCGCGTCCTGCGGTTCGACCTGCCGGGGCACGGCGGGGCCCCCGCCCACCCCGCCGGGTCGGTCGCCGAGCTGACCGCGCGGCTGCTGGTCACCCTGGACGCGCTGGGCGTTCAGCGGTTCGGCTACGCGGGCTGCGCGCTCGGCGGCGCGGTCGGTGTCGAGCTGGCGCTCCGGCACCCCGACCGCCTCGCCTCGCTGGCGCTGATCGCGGCCTCGCCGCGGTTCGGCTCGGCCGACGAGTTCCGCCGACGCGGCGTCATCGTCCGCACCAACGGCCTCGACCCGATCGCCCGCAGCTCGCCCGACCGCTGGTTCACCGGCGGCTTCGCGGCCGCCCAGCCCGCGATCACCGACTGGGCCGTGCAGATGGTGCGCACCACCGACCCCGGCTGCTACATCGCCGCCTGCGAGGCGCTCGCCTCCTTCGACGTCCGCGCCGAGCTCGGCCGGGTCGGCGTGCCCACCCTCGTCCTCGTCGGCTCCGACGACCAGGTCACCGGCCCCGCCGAGGCCCGTACGCTGGTCGCCGGCATCCCGGACGCCCGCCTGGCCGTCGTACCCGGCGCCTCGCACCTGGTGCCCGTGGAGCAGCCCGCGGCCGTCACCGACCTGCTGGTGCGGCACTTCTCCACCGCCTGGCAGCCCGCCTACGACGTGAGCACCGGCCAGACCGCGCTGCCCGGCATGACCGGCATGGTGCCGATGGGCGCCATGCCCCCGCGCGCCCCCGTCGTCCCGCCGCAGCCCGTCGCCCCCGTCGCGGAGATCGCGCCCGCCCCGGCCGCACCGCCCGGCGGCAGCCGTGCCGACGCCTACGACGCCGGCCTCAAGGTCCGCCGCGAGGTCCTCGGGGACGCGCACGTGGACCGGGAGCTGGCGCAGGCCGACGCCTTCTCCGAGGACTACCAGGAGTTCCTCACCCGCTACGTCTGGGGCGACGTCTGGGACCGCCCCGGCCTCGACCGGCGCTCGCGCAGCTGCGTGGCGCTCACCGCGCTCGTCGCGGGCGGGCACCTGGAGCAGCTGGCCGTCCACATCCGCGCCGCCCTGCGCACCGGCCTCACCCCGGAGGAGATCAAGGAAGTACTGCTCCAGGCGGCCGTCTACTGCGGCGTCCCCGTCGCCACCGACGCCTTCCGGGTCGCCCAGCAGGTCATCCGCGAGGAGACCACCCCGCGGGAGTAGGCAGCCGGGGCCCGCGGAGCCAGGGGGCCGGGCGGCCGCCTCCACGAGGGGTGCGGCGGGGCCCACCCGCCGCCTCACGGCCGGCCGTCGTCCCACCCGGCAGGATGGACCCATGAAGCTCACGAAGATGTCGCACGCGTGCGTCCGGCTGGAGAAGGACGGGCGCACCCTCGTCCTCGACCCCGGCGGGTTCAGCGAGGAGGACGCCGCGGCCGGCGCCGACGCGATCCTCGTCACCCACGAGCACCCCGACCACTTCCACGAGGGCCGCCTGCGCGCCGCCCTCGACGCCGACCCGGCCGCCGAGGTGTGGGCCTTGCGCTCCGTCGCCGAGCAGCTCGCCCCGGCGTTCCCCGGCCGCGTCCACACCGTCGGCCACGGCGACACCTTCACCGCCGCCGGCTTCGACGTGCAGGTCCACGGCGAGCTGCACGCCGTCATCCACCCCGACCTGCCGCGCGTCACCAACGTCGGCTACCTGGTCGACGACGGCCTCGTCTTCCACCCCGGCGACGCCCTCACCGTGCCCGGCCACGCCGTGGAGACCCTGCTCGTCCCGGTGCAGGCACCATGGAGCAAGATCTCCGAGGTGATCGACTACGTGCGCGAGGTCGGGCCCCGCCGGGTCTACGACGTCCACGACGCGCTCCTGACCGACCTCGCCCGGCCGATCTACGACACCCACCTCGGCAACCTGGGCGGCTCCGAGCACCTGCGGCTCGCCCCCGGAGGCACCGCCGACCTGTGAGGCCGCGTTGTCGGACCCTCCGGGTAGGTTGGTGACCATGCGCATCGCGACCTGGAACGTGAACTCGATCACCGCACGCCTGCCGAGGCTGCTGGCCTGGCTGGAGAGCAGCGGCACCGACGTGCTGTGCCTCCAGGAGGCCAAGGTCGCCGAGGACCAGTTCCCGTTCGAGCCCCTGCGCGAGCTGGGCTACGAGGCGGCGGTCCACGCCACCGGCCGGTGGAACGGCGTGGCGGTGCTCTCCCGCGTCGGCATCGAGGACGTCGTCAAGGGCCTGCCCGGCGACCCCGGCTACGACGGCGCGGTGGAGCCCCGCGCGCTCTCCGCGACCTGCGGGCCGGTCCGCGTCTGGTCGGTCTACGTGCCGAACGGGCGCGAGGTGGGCCACCCGCACTACGCCTACAAGCTGGAGTGGTTCGAGGCCCTGCGGGCCGCCGTCGCGGGCGACGCGCAGGGCTCCCGCCCGTTCGCGTTGCTCGGCGACTACAACGTCGCGCCGACCGACGACGACGTCTTCGACGCCGCCGCCTTCGAGGGCTCCACGCACGTCACCCCGGCCGAGCGCGCCGCCCTCACCGCCTTGCGCGAGGCCGGCCTGGCCGACGTGGTGCCGCGCCCGCTGAAGTACGACCAGCCCTTCACCTACTGGGACTACCGCCAGCTCGCCTTCCCCAAGAACCGCGGCATGCGCATCGACCTGGTGTACGGCAACGCCCCGTTCGCCCGGGCCGTCAAGGACGCCTACGTCGACCGCGAGGAGCGCAAGGGCAAGGGCGCCTCGGACCACGCACCGGTCGTCGTCGACCTGGAGGTGTAGCCAGGCCCGGGCCGTCGTCGGCCCGGTGATGCGGGCCGGTCCCCCCCCCGGCCCGCCCCCTCAGGACGACGCCGGCACCGGCAGCTCCGCCACCACCGGGTGGTCACGGTCGGCCGGGCCCACCCCGGCCGCGCCGCCGGGTGCGCCCAGGCCGGCGAAGAACTCCGTGTCCGCCCGGCGGAAGTCCGTCCAGCCGTCGGGCAGGTCGTCCTCGAAGAAGATCGCCTCGACGGGGCACACCGGCTCGCAGGCGCCGCAGTCCACGCATTCGTCCGGGTTGATGTACAGCTTGCGGGCACCCTCGTAGATGCAGTCGACGGGGCACTCGTCGACGCACGCCTTGTCCTTCAGGTCGACGCAGGGCTGCGCGATGACGTAGGTCATGAGGCACTCTCCACGGTCCAGGTGTCGTTGCCGGCGAGCAGCAGGGCGAGGTCGCCCTTGCCGTGCTGCTCGATCGCGGTGTCGAGCTGGTCGGCCATCAACGTGTCGTAGACGGGCCGTGCGACGGAGCGGAACACCCCGATGGGGGTGTGGTTCAGCGTCGTGGGGTCGGCCAGCCGGGACAGCGCGAACGCCGTGGTGGGCGTGGCCGCGTGCGCGTCGTGCACGAGGACGTCGGACTCGTTGTCCGGGGTCACGGTGACCACCTCCAGGTCTCCGGTGGCGCGGTCGCGCACGACACCACGCGCGCCGTCCGCGCCGAAGCGGATCGGCCGGCCGTGTTCCAGGCGGATGACGGCCTCTTCGGCGGACTGCTTGTCCTTCAGGGCGTCGAAGGCGCCGTCGTTGAAGATGTTGCAGTTCTGGTAGATCTCGATGAGTGCGGTGCCGGGGTGGGCGGCGGCCTGGCGCAGGGTTTCGGTGAGGTGCTTGCGGTCGGAGTCGACGGTGCGGGCGACGAAGGACGCCTCGGCGCCGAGGGCGAGGGAGACGGGGTTGAAGGGGGCGTCGAGGGAGCCCATCGGCGTGGACTTGGTGATCTTGCCGACCTCTGAGGTGGGGGAGTACTGGCCCTTGGTGAGGCCGTAGATGCGGTTGTTGAAGAGGAGGATCTTGAGGTTGACGTTGCGGCGCAGGGCGTGGATGAGGTGGTTGCCGCCGATGGAGAGGGCGTCGCCGTCGCCGGTGACGACCCAGACGCTGAGGTCGCGGCGGGAGGCGGCGAGGCCGGTGGCGATGGCGGGGGCGCGGCCGTGGATGGAGTGCATCCCGTAGGTGTTCATGTAGTACGGGAAGCGGGAGGAGCAGCCGATGCCGGAGACGAAGACGATGTTCTCGCGGGCCAGGCCGAGTTCGGGCATGAAGCCCTGGACGGCGGCGAGGATCGCGTAGTCGCCGCAGCCGGGGCACCAGCGCACTTCCTGGTCGGACTTGAAGTCCTTCATCGACTGCCGGGCCTCGGCCTTCGGCACGAGGGTGAGTGCCTCAACGGGCATGGAGGGCCTCCTTGAGAGCCTGCGCGAGCTGTTCCGCCTTGAACGGCATGCCGTTGACCTGCGTGTGCGACCGTGCCTCGACCAGGTACTTCGCCCGGAGCAGCCCGGCGAGCTGGCCGAGGTTCATCTCCGGGACGACCACGCGCTCGTACCGGGCGAGGACGCTGCCTAGGTTGTGCGGGAAAGGGTTGAGGTGGCGCAGGTGGGCCTGCGCGATGGACTCGCCGGCGGTGCGCAGTCTGCGGACCGCCGCGGTGATCGGCCCGTAGGTGGAACCCCAGCCGAGCACCAGGGTGCGGGCGCCGTGCGGGTCGTCGACCTGGAGGTCCGGTACGTCGATGCCGTCGATCTTGGCCTGGCGGGTGCGGACCATGAAGTCGTGGTTGGCGGGGTCGTAGGAGATGTTGCCGGTGCCGTCCTGTTTCTCGATGCCGCCGATGCGGTGTTCCAGGCCAGGTGTGCCGGGGACGGCCCAGGGGCGGGCGAGGGTCTGTGGGTCGCGCAGGTAGGGCCAGAAGACCTCGGTGCCGTCGTCCAGGGTGTGGTTCGGGCCTTGCGCGAACTGGACGCGCAGGTCGGGCAGTTCGTCGAGTTCGGGGATGCGCCAGGGCTCGGAGCCGTTGGCGAGGTAGCCGTCGGAGAGCAGGAAGACCGGCGTGCGGTAGGTCAGGGCGATGCGGGCGGCCTCGACGGCGGCGTCGAAGCAGTCGGCCGGGGTCTTCGGGGCGACCACCGGGACCGGGGCCTCGCCGTTGCGGCCGTACATCGCCTGGAGCAGGTCCGCCTGCTCGGTCTTGGTCGGCAGGCCCGTCGAGGGGCCACCGCGCTGGATGTCCACGATCAGCAGCGGCAGTTCGAGGGACACGGCGAGGCCGATGGTCTCCTGCTTGATGGTGACGCCCGGGCCGGACGTCGTCGTGACCGCGAGCGACCCGCCGAACGCGGCGCCCAGGGCGGCACCCACCGCGGCGATCTCGTCCTCGGCCTGGAAGGTGCGCACGCCGAAGTTCTTGTGCCGGCTCAGCTCGTGCAGGATGTCCGACGCCGGGGTGATCGGGTAGGAGCCCAGGAACAGCGGCAGGTCGGCCTGGCGCGAGGCGGTGATCAGCCCGTACGCCAGGGCCAGGTTGCCGGAGATGTTGCGGTAGGTGCCCACCGGGAACGCCTGCGCGGCCGGCGCCACCTCGTAGGAGACGGCGAAGTCCTCCGTCGTCTCACCGAAGTTCCAGCCCGCGCGGAACGCCGCGATGTTCGCCTCGGCGATCTCCGGCTTCTTCGCGAACTTCGTCCTCAGGAACCTCTCCGTGCCCTCCGTGGGGCGGTGGTAGAGCCAGCTCAGCAGCCCGAGCGCGAACATGTTCTTGCTGCGCTCGGCCTCCTTGCGGCTCAGCCCGAAGCTCTTGAGCGCCTCGACCGTCAGCGTCGTCAGCGGCACCCGGTGCAGGTGGTAGCCGTCCAGCGAGCCGTCCTCCAGGGGCGAGGCGGCGTAGCCGACCTTCTGCAGGGCCCGGTTCGTGAACTCGTCGGTGTTGACGATGACTTCGCCGCCGCGCGGCACGTCGGCGATGTTCGCCTTCAGCGCGGCGGGGTTCATGGCGACCAGGACGTTCGGCGCGTCCCCGGGGGTGAGGATGTCGTGGTCGGCGAAGTGCAGCTGGAAGGACGACACCCCGGGGAGCGTGCCTGCGGGGGCGCGGATCTCGGCGGGGAAGTTGGGGAGCGTGGCGAGGTCGTTGCCGAACGACGCCGTCTCCGAGGTGAACAGGTCTCCGGTCAGCTGCATGCCGTCGCCGGAGTCGCCCGAGAAGCGAATGACGACCCGGCCGAGCTGCTGTGTCTGATACGTCACCGGCAAGTGCCTCTCCCGTGGGCGGAATGCGCGTGCGCCGTCTCGGCCGCGCGGTCGTCACGTGGACGAAGGGGCGGGCGCCCGTCGGCGAGCGTAGGGCGATCCCGGACTGATTTCAATGGGCGTTGAATTGCATGGGTCTGGTGCGTGCGGGTTTGACCGCCCGGGCGGCGTGCGGCGGACGGCTCCGGGTTTCAACTACAACGTGCCTGCTCAGGAGGGGTGTTCCGGGTGGCGGCGGAGTGTCTAAGCTTTGACCCCAGAAGTCACGGAGCGTAGAGTTCACGCCAAGGTGAATTCCTGTCTCGGAGGGGTCGCTGCGGGCGGTGCCACGCTGCGGCTCCTTGCCGATGCCGGGCGCGCACGCGTCCTGCGGGGGACTCGGGAACGAGAGGAAGTTCCGCTGTGGCAGAAGCGAAAGGCTTGTCCGACACCCGTCAGGCGATCATGAGGTCCGCCGCGGACCTGTTCGCCGAACTCGGCTACCGCAACACCTCGATCCGCGCCATCGCGGCGGACGCCGGCTGCGACCCGGCGCTCGTACCGCACTACTTCGACTCCAAGGAGGCGCTCTTCAGTGCCGTCATCGCCGACACCGTGCGGCCGGCCGAGGTCCTGCGGGAGGCGCTGCGCCGCGGGGACGCCGGGGCGGCGGAGTGGCTGCTGCGGCACGCGGTCGCCGACTGGGAGGACCCCGTGCAGGGGCGGCGCATCCTCGGCGTGCTGCGCTCGGTGCTGGACCTGCCGGTGGCCATGGAGCGGATGAGCCGGGCCCTGCTGCCCCGTGACGTCGCCGACTCGGGGTCCGACGAGGTCCGGGTCTGGCTGGTCAGCAGTCTGTTCATCGGCGTCATGACGTCCCGTCACATGGGTTTCCTGGACGAGACGTTGTTCAAGGAGGGCGGCGAGGCGGCCGTCGACGCACTGGCTCCCGTCGTCGGGGCGCTGCTCGGCGCGGACGGGCCCGACGCTTGAGGCGGGGGCGTCCGGGGGCGGGCGCGGTGCTGGAACGTCCTGGCGGGCGGGGAGGGGTGCCTCCCCGCCCGCGGTGCTGTGCGCGGCCGGGGGGTGTGGCCGGGTCAACTGTCATTCCCCGCTGTGATGTTGAACGGACGTTCGGTGTCCGGATCGTGTCCTCCTCGGCTTGCGACACTTAATTCATTGCTCGTAGACTTCATTGGAGAGTGAAATAGCCGGATGGGCGCTGCCGAGAGGGGCAGCGGGCCCAAGGAGGAAACATGGAATCGATCGACGTGGGCGCCAAGGCGGCTGACCCGCCCGGCACTTCGCCCGGTCCGGCTGCGGCCTACGCCGCTCGCTGGGTGGTCCTCGCGGTCACACTGTCCGCGATCTTCATGCAGATGCTGGACACGACCATCACGATGGTCGCCCTGCCCTCGCTCCAGAGCGATCTCGGAGCGACCTTCGCCGAGATCCAGCTCGTCGTCGCCGTCTACTCGCTCGCGTTCGCCTGCACCCTGGTGACGGGTGGGCGGCTCGGCGACATCCACGGCCGCCGCAAGGTCTTCCTGATCGGCATGCTGGGCTTCACCATCGCCTCGGCGCTGTGCGGCGCGGCCCCGAACTCGACCTTCCTGATCGTCTCCCGGGTGTTCCAGGGCCTGTGCTCCGGCCTGATGTTCCCCCAGGTGCTGTCGATCCTCCAGGTCACCTTCTCCAAGGAGGAGCGCCCCAAGGCCCTGGCGATGTACGGCGCCTCGGTCGGCCTCGGCACCGTCCTCGGACCGGTGCTCGGCGGCTGGCTGATCGACCTGGACATCATGGGCACCGACTGGCGGGCCATCTTCTACGTCAACCTGCCGGTCGGCCTGGTCGCCCTGGTGTTCGGCCTGATCAAGATCCCCGAGTCCTCGGCGCCCGGCGCCCGCCGGCTGGACGTCACCGGCGCGGGCATCCTCACCGCCGGTCTGTTCAGCCTGATCCTGCCCCTGGTCATCGGCCGGGAGCACGACTGGCCGGGCTGGAGCCTGGTGCTGCTGGTGCTCAGCCCGCTGCTGCTGGCCGAGTTCTTCGTCTACGAGAACAAGCTGTCCAAGCTCGCGGACCGCTCGCCCCTGGTGCCGACCAGCCTCTTCCGGGAGCGGTCGTTCACCGTGGGGCTCCTCATCAGCGTGGTGTTCTTCGCGGGCATCCCGTCGTTCTTCATGACCTTCATCATGAGCCTGCAGATCGGCTTCGGTTACACCCCGATCTCCGCCGGCCTGGTCAGCCTGGGCTTCGCCGCGCTCATCGCGATCGGCTCCGCCCGGTCCGCCGCGGTGGTCAAGAGGCTCGGCACGAAGACGCTCGCGCTCGGTACGGGCCTGCTGCTGGTCGGCATGTCCGGCGTCATCGCCACGGTGCACTGGGCCGGCACGGACCTGCACGGCTACCAGCTGGTGCCGTCGCTGATGGTGGCGGGCCTGGGCGGCGGCTTCTTCCTCGCGCCGTGCACCGGGATCATCCTGGCCGGCATCCGCTCCCGCGAGGCCGGTTCCGCGTCCGGCATGGTCGCCACCGTCCAGCAGGTCGGCATCGCCATCGGCATCGCCGTCGCGGGCATCCTCTTCTACGGCCTGCTCGGCTCCAACGCCGACGGCGCCAGCGACACCGCGGTGCCCCAGCTGCGCTCCGACCTGGCGGCCGCCGGAGTCCCGCAGGAGCAGCAGGGGCAGATCACGCAGGGGTTCCAGACCTGCTTCCACGACAAGATGAACCAGAAGGACCTCACCCGGACGCCGGCCAGCTGCGCGCGCATCAACAAGGAGCTCGCGACCAACCCGATGCCGGCGGACGTCAAGCACAAGGTGCAGACCGCGGTGCTCGCCAAGGCCGTGCCCGAGGCCCGCAAGGCCAACTTCTCCGACAGCTTCGAGCAGGTCGTGTACTGGCAGATCGGCTGCTTCGGCCTGTCCTGCCTGCTCGTCCTCGCCCTGCCGAAGATCCGCCCCGAGGACGTCCAGGACGTCCCGGGCGGGGCGTGAGCGCCGGCGGACCGTGCCGGCCCGCTCGTGCCGGGGTGCCTCGTCGGCGGGGCGCCCCGGCACGGGTGTACGAGGGGTGGCGGGGCACCCGCAGTACGGCGGGTCCGTCGGGCGCGGGTGTGCCGTGGCCCGGCGCGCCCCGTCCCGGCGTACCGGCCGCCGCGCCGCCCCTGTTCCGCGCCCCCTTCCCCCCGGTGAACCGGTGAACCGGTGAAAGGACGCTGAGGCCCGTGATGGCCGTTCTGCTGCTCGGTACGGTGTCGGCGCTCGTCTACGCCGCCGCGGCCGTCGCACAACGCGGCGCGGCCGCGCGAACCGCGCTGCCCGGGGCGCGCGGGTACCGGCGCTCGGGGATCTGGTGGACCTCCCTGCTTCTCAACGCCCTCGGCGCGCTGCTCCATACGGCCGCCCTGCGCTACGGCAGCCTCGTCGCCGTGCAGATGCTGGGCGTGCTCACGCTGGTCGCGGCGCCGGTGCTGTCGGCCGCCCTGCTGCGCAGCCCGATGAGCGGGGAGCAGTGGCGGGGCACCGCGCTGACGGTGGCCGGGGTCGCCGGGCTGCTGGTGCTCACCCGCTCGGCCGGCTCCGACCGGGCGCCGGACACGGGCGCGCTGCTCGGCGCGGTCCTGCTGACCGCCGGTGTCCTCGGCGTGACCACGGCGGCGGCCGGGGTGACGCGGCGGGGACCGGCCGCGAGCCTGTGGTACGCGGCGGCGGCCGGGGTCGCGTTCGCGGCGGCGTCCGCGCTGGCCCAGGTCGCGGTGCTGGAACTGGCCGACGGCGACGGGCTGTTGCGGCGCGTCGACGGCGGCCTGCCGTGGCCGGCGCTGCTCGCCGGCGCGGGCGTCGTCTGCCTCGCGCCCGCGGGCCTGGCGCTGTGCCAGCTCGGCTACCGGGGCGGGCTGGAGGCGCCGCTCGCCACCGTCACCCTGGTCAACCCGGTCTTCGCCACGCTCATCGGCGTGGTCTTCGGGGACCGCTACCCGACGGACCTGGGAACCGCCCTCGCCGCGCTGGTCGCGGCGGTCGCCGCGGGGCGCGGGGTGTGCGTCCTGGCCAAGGCCGAGGCCCGGGAGGGCGACCAGGGGGAGGAGCGGCGGGAGACGGGCCGGGCAGAGGGCGGTGGCCTTCGAAAGGTCCCCGCCCCTGCCGCCGAGCCGGCCGCAGGTCCCTTCACGGGGTCCGCCCCCGGCCCCCGTACGAGGGCGGGCTCGGGGGCCGACACGGCGGCGGCGCCAGGGCCTTCGTGAGCACGGGCCCGCGGTGCCCGTCCGCCCGTACGCCGGGCTGCCTGGGCTGCCCGGGCTGAGGGACTCGCACTCCTCCCGCGCGCCGCGGCCGTCGGCCGCCAACTCGCTCCGGAGCCGGGGCCGTCAGTCCTCTTCCGTGCCCTCCGTGTCCGTGCCCTCCGCCCCCTCCTCCTGGGCCGCCCGGTCGAAGTGGACCTCGAGGGACGGGGTGAGCCAGTCCATGAGTTCGTCGAAGTCCAGGGAGGCCAGTGGCTCCACCTGGAGGACGTAGCGGAGCATGACCAGGCCGGCCAGCTGGGCGGAGACCAGGGAGGCGAACGCCGGGGCGCGGTCGGCGTGTTGGGGGACGATGCGGCGCAGGCACGTTGCGAAGGCGTCCTCGATGCGCTCGCGGAAGACGTGGGCCACGGCCTCGTCGGACAGGCCCGCGCGGTAGACCGCGACCAGGGCCGGACGGGTCGTCGCGTCCTCCCAGTAGGAGAGGAAGGTCCGCGCGACCCAGGCTCCGGGGCTCTTGGCGACGCTGTCGAGGTTCTCCTCGTCGAGGGAGTCGAAGAGGGCGGCCATGTCGACACGGGCGGTGACGGCGTCCTGGAAGACGCCCTCCTTGTTGCTGAAGAAGTGGTGGATCAGCGCCGGGTCGACGCGGGCCTGCTTGGCGATCCCGCGCATGGTGGTCCCCGAGTAGCCCTTGGTGGCGAAGAGTTCCAGCGCGGCGGTGAGGATCTGTTCCCGTGTGTCGCTCTGCCCCGGCCGGCGTCCGCCGCCACGCGTCGGCCGTCGCCCGCGACCCCGGGCGCCGCGGCCGCGGGCGGCGTCGCGGTGCGGGTCGGGGATCCCGCCTTCCGAGCTCATGGGGGCCCTCCGACGTCTAGCTCCGACATGTAATTCATGGTGCGTGGAAATCTACGCTATCAGCATCTCACATGCGGTGACTGCCAGGTAGGGAGCATTCCGGTGGGCCGCGCGGGTGTCCAGGAGCGCGACGGGGCGGCTGGCCGGATCCCGACCGCCCCCCGCGCCGTGACGGGCGCGAGCCGCCGCCGGACGCGGCCGCCGTTCCGCGCGCCCGGATGGTGACGCGCGGAACGGCGGCCCCGGTACCCCGGCCGGCCCCGGCTCCGTGCCGACCGGTCGGTTAGCGTTCGACGCTGGGCAGCACGGTGGCGCCCGGAGTGAGCACCCGCTGCACCAGGTGCGGCGCCCGCCGCTTCGCCCACAGCAGCACCTTGAGGCGCTTGAGCGGGGTGAAGTTGTAGTAGCGGTCCGCCGGGTCGCCGAAGCCGAACAGCGGGGGGACGAACGAGGCCGTGCGCAATTGGCCGAAGATCCGCTCCGCCGCGGCCCCCGGTGCGAGCCGCTGGTCGGCGACCTGGCGCAGCAGGCGGTCCGTGTCGTCGAACAGGGCGACGAAGCCGGCGTAGACCGGGAACCACAGGCCGGCGCCCCGGTGACGCCCCAACTCCCGCCACTGGTCGGGGCGGTCGCCCGTCGCCAGCGCGTCGTTGCGGGCGCGCTTGAGGGAGAGGGCCGCGAACATCGAGTGCAGCAGCCACACCCGGCAGAAGGCGTTCCACAGCCGGAAGTCGCTGGTCGCGGTGAGGGCGGAGCGCAGCAGCCGCTCGCCGTGCTCGATCAACGTCGCCTGGAACGTCTCCAGCGGACGGAACCGCTCGGCCGACCAGTCGCCGTCGCGGGCCGCCGCGATCAGGTGGGCGGCCGCCTCGTGGACGAGTTCCGCGGTCAGGGTCACGTCCCGGGAGAGCGTGAAGTCGCAGCGCACGGCGGAGCGGTCGAGGACGACGAAGCCGTCGCCCACGGTCCGGGTGGCCGCGTACTGCCAGGACTCGGCGCTCGCCCACGGGCGCACGGCGCTCGCCTCGGCGAACTGCCAGGACAGGTCGGGGAACTGGCGGACCAGGTGCTGGAAGTCCTCCTCCGGGGAGGCCGACCGCTGCGGCCACTGCTTGGCGTCGAGGCTCACCGCGACGCTGGTCAGCGCGCCTTCCCCGGTGCGGTCCTCGCCGAACGGCACCAGTTGCATCCAGCCGCCCGGGAAGACGACCTGCGTGGTGCCGCCCGTCCAGGGTGTGCCGCCCGCGCCCGGGTCCACCCGCCGCTCCAGCGGACGTACGCCCCTGAGGTGCGCGGTGAGGACCCGCGAGGAGTGCCGCAGCGGGCGCAGCGCCGGCTCGGGGCCGAGGCGGTCGAGGAGCGGGGCGTCGGGGCCGGACATGTCGACCACGAACTCGGCGCCCACGGCGCTGCCGTCGGCCAGCTCGACGACGAAGTCACCCGCCTCGCCGGTGACGTCGGTGAGGACGGGGCGGTTCGGGGCCGCCTTCGCGCCGTGCCGCACGGCCAGGCGGTGCACCCACGCGTCGACGTCCGGCCGGTACAGGTGCGACTCGCCGTGCTCGCTGGGCACGTTGAACTGCACGACCTGGTGCGGGCGCACCCGGGTGCCGGGGCGGGCGTAGACGAAGCCGATGCTCCGCTTCACGCCCGAGGTGCGGCGCACGTCCTCCGGCAGCTCCCCGAAGTGTCCGAGCGCCGACAGCTCGGGCACGTCGTAGCGCCGGGCGAGCAGTTCGAAGACCTCCGCGGTGTACGGCACGGTCGTCTCGCCCGCCGGTACGTCGGCGTCGTGCGGCGAGTCGACGAGCACCGTGTCGATGCCGGCCCGGGCCAGGATCGCGGCGAGCATGCCCCCGCCGAGGTGGGCGCCGAGCACGGCGACCTTGTGCCGGGGCACGGACCTCGCGGGGGCGGTGCCGGGGGCGCGGGCCGGGCGCGGGGCGCCGCCGGGGGCCGGCGCGGACGCCCGCGCCCCGCCGGCCGGTGGTCGGGTGCCGTGAGCCTGTGGCTCGGGGGATGCCGTCGCCATCGGACGGGGTCCTTCCTGTGGATCGGAAGCGGTCGTCCGGCGCGGTGCGGGGCCCGGGCCGGACACGGTGGGTGGTGCGGGGCGGTCGCCGTCGGGGTGCGTGGGGGCGGGGCGGTCGCCGTCGGTACGGACGGAGGTGGGACGGTCGCCGGCGGGGTGTACGCGGGTGGAGCGGGTGCTGTCCGGGGGCGCGGGGGTGGACCGGTCGCCGCTGATGTGTGCGGGGTGGGAGCCGTCCGGGCGCCCGGGGGCCCGGACGGCCGCCCGGGCCGCCGCAGCCGGGGCCGGTGCGGGTCCCGACGCCGCGCCCACCGCCTCCTCGGCCGGGTCCGGCGGCAGCGCGGACTCCGCCGTGCCTACCGTCTCCGCCCCCTCGCACCAGGCGGGGCCCGGGTCCGCGGGCTGGGGGGCGCGGACCTCGGCCGGTGCCCGCCGGGCGAGCAGGTCCTTGGGCGTCACCCGGCGGCGACCGCGCGGCGCGGGCACGCCCGCGACCGGGCTCGCACCGGCACCCCTTCCCGCGCTCTTGCCCGAGCCACCCGCACCCGGCCCAGCACCCGCGCCCTCGCCGTCCACCCCGGCCGGCCCACCCGGACGCCCGGCCGACCCGCCGTTCACCCCGGTCGGCTCGCCCGGACCTTCGCCCGGTCCGACTGTGCTGCTGTTCTCGGACATCGCCGCACCCCTCAGCCGTTGCGGTGCAGGCGGGAGCGGAGGAAGCCGCCGAGGGCGCCGGCGACGATGGGGCCGGTGTCGGGGGCCGCCGAGCCGTGGCGGGCCCAGCGCATGGTGCGCAGCATGCGCGGCGGGCTGGGGTTGTAGAAGCGGTTGTCCGGGTCGTGCAATCCGAACGGGGGCGGGGCGTAGCTGTCGTCCTGGAGGAGGTCGAACAGCTCGCCCGTCGCCCGGTCCGGTGTCATCAGCCCGGCCTCGACGTCGCGGCACGCCGCCCACGCGGCCTCGGTGACCTTGTTGAAGCCGACGCTCGCCGGGAACAGCGCGCCCGGGTGCGGCTGGGCCTCCAGCTCGCGCCAGATGAGGTGGTCCCCGCTGCGCTGGAACCGCACCAGGGCGTCCTGGGCGTTGAGCGTGCCGAGGACCGTGCCGAGCGCCCACATGCGAAACGTGGCGTTCCACATGCCGTAGTCGCGGAAGGACGTGAACGAGGACGACACCACGTCGTCGTGGGCCCGCACCAGGCCCTGCTGGAGCGTCTCGACGTGGCCGAAGCGCTCGGCGGAGAAGTCGTCGTCCTTGACGGCGTCGATCAGCCGCCAGGCCAGCGAGTTGACCACGTCGGTGGTGTTGGTCAGGCCGCGCGAGTACAGGGCGTCGACGAAGCCGGCCGCGTGCGAGGTCAGGCACCAGCGGTCGCCGACGACCTTGCTGGAGGAGTACTGCAGGCGTCCGGTCGACACCCACGGGCGGGCCGCCCGCGCGTCCTGGAACTGCGGCGCGATCGCCGGGAACCGCTCCAAGAACTGGGTGAACTCCCGCTCCGGGGCGAGGTCGGTCTTCGGGTGCTTGCGCGGGTCCAGGGTGAGGCCCACGCTGCACAGCCGGTTGGTGGCACCCCGGTGGTTGTCGAAGGGGATGACCCACACCCAGCCGCCGTCGAACACGTGGTGCAGCGTGCCCTGGTGCCAGGGGCTGGGGTTGTCGTGCTTCCGGCCCGCCGGGCAGTCGTCGTACGGCCGCACCCCGATCATGTGGGTGAACAGGGTGCGGGAGTGGGTGCGTTGCTGCGGCACCTCGTCGCGCAGCCCGAAGGTGCGGGCCAGCGGGGAGTTGTGGCCGCCCGCGTCGACCAGGTAGCGGGCTCGGATCGCGGGGCCGTCCGCCACGCCGAGGGTGACGCCGGAGCCGTCGATGTCGACGTCGGTGACCCGGGTGTTGAGGCGGGGGGTCGTGCCGTACCGCAGTGCCACGTTGAACATGTAGGCGTCGACGTCCTGGCGGAACATGTGCGACTCGGTGGACAGCGCCACCGGGATCACGAACTGGTTGATCTCGCGCGGGTCCTGGGCGCGGTCCTCGCGGTGGTAGACGAAGCCGAAGTTGCGCTTCTGCCCCGAGTTGGACGACACCTTCGAGCGCATCGTGGAGAAGTGGCTCAGGTGGGCGATCTCCGGCACGTCGTAGCGCGCGGCGAGGATGCGCAGCATCACGGAGGTGTACGGGATCGTCGACTCGCCCACGGCGAAGCGCGGGTGGGTGCCCGCGTCGATCAGCACGGTCTTCACGCCGTGACGGGACAGGATGGCGGCGAGGATGGAACCGGCGATGCCGGCGCCGAGGATGGCGACGTCGTGGTCCGCCGGACCGGGCGGGCCGGACGCGGGCGTCTGCTGCATGATGCTCGTTCCTCCAGAGTCGAGGCGGATCTGTGGTGCGCGCGTGGGGGGCCTTCGTGCGGGGGGAGGAGCGGGGCCCCGGCGCGGTGGCCGGGACCCCGGGCCGGTCAGGCGGCCGGCCGGTCCGCGGGCGCGTCGGGGGAGACGTGGGCCGCCCCCGGAGCGGTCTCCCGCGGTGCGCCGTCCCGCGAGGGGTGCTCCTTCTCGAACAGGTCGAGCAGGAACGCGTCCCAGTGGATGCCGGGGCAGGCGAAGAAGTCGCGGCTGCTGATCTCCAGGCGCAGGTCGTCCCGGCAGCGGCTGATCAGCTCCATCACCATCAGGCTGTCCAGGCCCAGGTCGGCCAGGCGGGTGTCCTCGGTGAGCGGCTCCAGCTCCATGCGCAGGATCGAGGAGAGCTGCGCGCGCAGGTACTCGCTCAGCGTCGCCAGCCGGTCGGCCCGGTCCAGGCCGATCAACTTGGCTCCCAGGACGCCCGGTTCGTCGTCGGCGGGCGCGTCCGCCGGCGGCGCGGAGCGGATCTCCCGCAGGATCGGCCGCTCCCGGCGGGCCTCCATCAGGTCGCGGAAGAGCGTCCAGTCCGCCGAGCACACCGTGCGGTGCGCCACGTCGTCGGCGATCGCCTCGCCGAGCAGCTCCAGCGCGTGCTCCGGGTTGAGCTGGTGCAGGCCGATGGACCGCAGGAACGCCATCACCTCGTCGTCGGCGAGCCCCGAACGGGCGCCCCACGGACCCCAGCTCACCGTCGTCGCGGCCAGACCGCGCAGCCGGCGCCAGTGCGCGAAGGAGTCCAGGAAGGCGTTGGCCGCCGAGTAGCCCGCCAGGTGCTGCGAGCCCCACACCGAGGCGATCGAGGAGAACGACACGAACAGGTCCAGCTCCGCGTCGGCGGTGGCGCTGTGCAGCGCCCAGGTGCCCTCCGCCTTGGGGTGCAGGCAGCGGTCGTACGTCTCCGGGTCGGACTCGCGCAGGAACTGCGGTTCGGACAGCCCCGCCGCGTGCACCACGCCCCGCAACGGCCGACCGGCGAGCGCCAGTTGATCGGCGAGGGCGCGCACGGCGGACTCGTCGGCGACGTCCAGCGCCACCACCCGGACGTCGGCGCCCTGCTCCTCGATGCGGCGTACGGCGGCGATGCGCGCGGCCGTCGTGTCGTCGAGCCCGGCCTCGTCCCAGCGGGCGCGCTCCGGCAGCCCGCGCCGGCCGGCCAGCACGACGGTGCCCGCGCCGGAACGCGCCAGCCACTCGCCGACCAGCAGACCGAGGCTGCCCAGGCCGCCGGTGACCAGGTAGCTGCCGAGGTCGCTCAGGCGCGGCGGCGGCCGCTCGCCGTCCGCGGCGGGCACCGCGACCAGGCGGGGCACCAGGATGCGGCCGCCGCGGCGGGCGCTGAGGTCCTCCACGGTCTCGGTGGCCGGCAGGGCCGCGATCTGCGCGGCCTCGTCGGCGGACCCGGCCGGGTCCAGGTCGAGCAGCCCGCCCCACAGCTCGGGGTGCTCCAGCGCGGCCACCTTGCCCAGGCCCCACAGCGGGCCGGCCGCCAGGCACAGCGCGTGCTGCTCGGGGCCGGTCCACTGGGCGCCGCGGGTCACGGCCCACACCCGGGTCGTGGCCTCGGCGGCCGCGAGCCCCTTCAGCAGGGCCAGGAACACGTGCTCGCCGTCCGCGCGGGCCCGCCCGACGGCCCCGGCGTCGCAGTCCCCGGCCGGCAGGTCCAGGGCGGACAGCAGCAGGACGTGGTCGTAGGACGCGGCGTCCGCCACGGACGGCACGGCGGCCGCGGCGAGCGTCACCTCGGCGCCGCGCAGCCCGAGCTGCTCGGCGGCGCCCGGGGCCGCGTCCGCGCCGCCCAGGAGCAGCACGCGCTGCCCGGTCAGGTCGCGCTCCTGGAAGCCGGCCGGGTCGACGGGCCGCCACTCCTCCTGCCAGACGGTCTCCTCGCGCACCGTGCGCGGCACTTCCGGCGCGGGCTGGGCCGAGGCGCGCAGCCGTACGTCGCGCATCGCGATGAGCACGCTGCCGTCGGCGCCCAGGATCTCCAGGCCGCCGCGCAGCCCGCCGTCCTCGTCGGCCGGGTCGAGCCAGCCGTGGACGTAACGGCGGGTGCCCGACGGCACGGGGGTCGGCGAGGGCGTGGCACCGGGCCGGGGGGCGTGCTCGGACTGGCGCAGCAGGCCCAGCGTCAGGTCCAGCAGGGCACCGCGCGGGAGCCGTTCGGCGGCCTGGTTGACCTCGGCCAGGACCTCGCCGCGGCCCTGGTAGACCTCGGTGAGCACCGGCTCCGCCCACTCGGGCACGCTCAGCGCGGCCGGGTCGACGGGCGCGCAGCGGGCCCGTACGGCGTCCAGGTCGCCGCCCGCGTCCGCCGGCGGGCGGCGCACCAGGACACCGCGGGCGTGCAGCCGCCAGCTGCCGCTCTCTGCGGACTCCACGCCGTGCCGGGAGAAGCACAGGAACAGCGAGCGGCCCTCGTCGTCCTGCGGCAGCACGTACACCCGGATCCGCGCGGGCCGGTGACCGGGGTCGACGCGCAGCGGCTCGCCCACCACGAACCGGTCCACCAGCCGCGGCTGGGCGCCGGGCAGCTTCGCGGCGCCGGTCAGCGCCCAGTTGCAGAAGCCGCCCGCCGAGACCTGCCGCCGCCCGTCCTGGCCGGTCAGCGTGAACACCTCGGGCAGCTCGTCGAGGTCGGGCGAGAAGGTCGGCGGCCCGGACAGCAGGTGCCCCTCGAACAGGGCGCCCGGCGCGTCGTCGGCGGGCAGCGTCGTGGGCGGTCCCGCCTGCTCGTCGTCGTTGAACCAGTACCGCTCGCGCTGCCACGGGTAGCTCGGCAGGTCGGTGCGGCGCGGCTGTTCGGCGGCGTGCACCGCGTTCCAGTCGACCGGGACCCCGCGGTGGTGCAGGGCGCCGAGGGCCTGGCCGACGATGTGTGCGTCGTCGTGGCCGCGGCGCAGCGAGGGGATCCAGGCCACGCCCTCCTCCGGCAGGCAGCGCGCCCCGAGCCCCAGCAGCACCGGCGCCGGGCCCAGCTCCAGGAAGGTGCGGCAGCCCGTCTCGTACAGGGCGGTGACGCCGGCGTAGAACCGCACGGGCGCCAGGACGTGTTCGGACCAGTAGGCGGGCCGCAGTTGCTCGGGGCCCCACTCGCGGCCGGTGACGTCGGAGATGACCGGGTACTTCGGCTCGTGGAAGGTCAGTGTCTCGGTGACCGCCCGGAACTCCTGGAGCATCGGCGCCATGAGCGGGGAGTGGAAGGCGTGCGACACCGACAGCCGGCGGTGCTTGACGCCCCGCCCGGCGAGCAGGGCGACGACCTTGTCGACCTCCTCCCACGGGCCCGAGAGGACCACGTCCGTCGGCCCGTTGACCGCGGCGACCGAGGTGCCCGGCAGCGGGCCCGCCTCGGCGAGCGCGGCGCGCACGGTCTCCTCGTCGCACACCAGCGTCTCCATCACGCCGCCCTCGGGCAGCGCCTCCATCAGCCGCGCCCGGGCCGTGACCAGCCGGGCCGCGTCCGCCAGGGAGTGCACGCCAGCCACGCAGGCGGCGGTGATCTCACCGAGGCTGTGCCCGATCAGCGCGGCCGGCCGGACGCCCCACGCCTCCCACATCCGCGCCAGCGCGTACTCCACGGCGAACAGCGCGGGCTGGGTGAACCCGGTGCGGTCGATCCGCTCGTCGTCGATGCCGCCCGCGAGGACCGGGCCCAGCGGCTCGGGCAGGTGCGCGTCCAGCGCGGCCACGCACTCGGCGAGCGCCTCGGCGAACACCGGCTCCGACGCGGCCAGTCCGGCCGCCATCCCGGCGTACTGTGAGCCCTGCCCGGTGAACATCCAGCCCACCCGGCGGGCCTTGGCGCCCGTCGGGCCGTGCACGCCCACCTGCTCGGCCCGCTCCCCGGCCGCGAACGCCCGCAGTCCCTCGGCGAGTTGCCCGGCGTCACCGGTCACGGACAGGCCGTGCCGCATCCGGGCGCGGCCGATGTGCGTCGAGTAGCAGATGTCCGACAGGGTCCGCGGGTCGGCGTCGCGCACCGTCTCCTCGTACGCCGTCGCCATCGCCCGCAGCGCCTGCGGGGTGTTGGCGCTGAGCGTCAGCAGGCCCACCGCGCGCGGGGTCCCGGCGCGCGGCGCCGGCTGCGGGGCCTCGGCGATCACGGTGTGCGCGTTGGTGCCGCTCGCGCCGAAGCTGCTCACCCCGGCGACGCGCGGCCCGGACGGCCAGCCGGTCTTCTCCGTGGTCACCTTCAGGTTCAGCCCGTCCCACGGGACCTGCGGGTTCGGCTCGTCCAGGTGCAGGTGCCGGGGCAGCTCGCCCTTCTGCAGGGCCAGGACCACCTTCAGCATGCCCGCCGCACCCGCGGCCGGCTCCAGGTGGCCGATGTTGGTCTTCACCGAGCCGACCAGCAGCGGCCGGCCCTGCGGGCGGCCCGGGCCCGTGACGGCGTTCAGCGCGGTCAGCTCGATCGGGTCGCCCAGCTGGGTGCCGGTGCCGTGCGCCTCGACGTACGACAGCTCGGCGGGGGAGACCCCGGCGTCCTTCAGCGCGGAGGTGATGACGTTCTGCTGGGCGGCCGGGTTCGGCACGGTCAGGCCGCTGCTGCGCCCGTCGTGCTCGGTGGCCACCCCGCGCACCACCGCGAGGACGCGGTCCCCGGCGGCCTCGGCGTCCGCCAGCCGCTTCAGCACGAAGATCGCGCCGCCCTCGCCGCGGGCGTACCCGTCCGCCGAGGCGTCGAAGGTCTTGCAGCGGCCGTCGGGCGACAGCGCCCGCAACTTGCTGACCAGCACGAAGCCGTACGGCGACAGCATCAGGTTGACCCCGCCGACCAGCGCCATGTCGCAGGCCCGCGAGCGCAGCGACAGCACCGCCTGCTCCAGCGCGACCAGCGACGACGAGCACGCCGTGTCGATGACCATGCTGGGGCCCTGGAAGCCGAAGGTGTACGACACCCGTCCGGCCAGGAAGCTCGGCTCGCCGATCAGCTGGTAGGCGTCGACGTCGGCCATCGAGCCCTTCTGCTGCCGCATCCGCACGTAGTCACTGGTGCTCGCGCCGAGGAACACGCCGACCCGGCTGCCCTCCAGCTCGGTGGGCGGCAGGCAGGCGCTCTCCATGGCCTCCCAGGCCAGTTCCAGCACCAGGCGCTGCTGCGGGTCCATGCCGGCCGCCTCGCGCGGCGAGATGCCGAACACCGTCGGGTCGAAGGTGTCCACCGGGCCGTCGAGGAAGTGTCCCGCCAGCGTGTACGCGGTGCCCGGGTGGTCGGGGTCGGGGTGGTAGAAGCCCTCCACGGGGTGGCGTTCCTCGGGGAAGGGCGCGGTGGAGTCGTGGCCGTCGGCCAGCGACTGCCAGAACTCCTCGGGGCTCGCGCCCCCCGGCAGCCGGCAGGAGAGCCCGATCACCGCGAGCGGCTGTGGGCGCTGCAACTCCTCGACCCGCGCCCGCAGGGTGCGGATGGTGCCGAGGGAGTCCTTCAGCCGGCCGCGCAGGACGTCCTGGCTCGGCTGCTCGGCGTGGCTCTTGGTCATCAGCTCTCCTCAAGACCGAAGTTCTGTGCGTCGGAGATCTCCGCCTCCAACTGGCGCAGCAGTTCGTCGTCGTCCAGTTCGTCGAGTGCGTCGTGGCCGCCGGCCGCGGCGGGCGCGTCCGGGGCGTCCTCGGGTGCGGCGGCCCCCTCGGTCGTCCCCACCGGGAAGCCGAGCCGTTCCAGCAGGTGCGCGGTGAGGGCGTCGGCGGTGGGGTGCTCGAAGGCGACCGTCGAGGACAGCTCCACGTCCAGCGCCCGCACCAGCCGCAACCGCAGGGTCAGCGACATCACCGAGTCCATGCCGAGCTCGAAGAAGCCCTGGTCGGAGCGGAGTTCGTCCTCCGTGAGGCCGAGCACGGCGGCCACCTGGGAGCACACCCAGTCCAGCGTGCGGTCCCGGCGCCGCTCGGGGTCCAGGCCCTCCAGCGAGGCCACGAACTCGGTGCCGTCGACCTGTGCCGGCCCGCCCAGCACCGCCGCGAACAGCTCCCGGTGCGGGGCGTCGCCCAGCGCGGTGCGGAACAGCCCCCAGTCGATGTCGGCGACCGCGGTGTGCACGGTGTGGTCCCAGGCCAGCCGGTCCAGCGCGGCCACCAGGTCCTGCTCGGTCAGCGGGGCGATGCCGCTGGACTTCAGCAGTAACGTCGTCCGTTCGTCCAGGAGTTCGCCGCCGGTGAGGGGCATCAGCTCCAGGTGGGCCACCGGCAGCCCGCCCGCCCGGCGCCGGGCCGCGAGCGCGCGCAGCGCCCAGTCGGACGGCGCGGTCGCCCCGGTCACGGCGCCGCCCCACGTGCCGGGCACCGAGCCCAGCAGCACGAACAGCCCGAGCGGGTCCTTCGCGGTGTGGCGGTGCAGCAGTTCGGCGGTCGCGGCCCGGTCCAGCGCCGCGTGCAGCACCTCGGTGGTCGTCTCCTCCAGCGGTACGGCCGCCCCCGGGGCGCCCGCGCACACCACGCCCGCGATGCCCGTGTCGGCGCGCAACACCTCGACGAGTGACAGGAGTTCCTCGCGGGTGCCGTGGGTGGCGGCGAGCCGGACCTGGAGGCCCCCGGCGCGCCAGGCGGCGAGCCGGTCGGGCTCGCCGGCCGGCTCGGGCCGCGTGTCCACCAGCACGATCCGCCGGGCCCCGGCCGCGGCCAGCCAGTCCACCACCGCGGGGGCCAGCGGGCCGTCCGCGCCGGTCACCAGGTGCCAGCGGTCCGCGGGCAGCGTCCGGCGGGTCGTCGCCGCGGGTGCCTCGGCCCGCACCAGGGCGCCGGTCCAGGCCCGGGCGTGCTCGATGCGCACATGCTCGTCCCCGGGCGCGCCCAGCAACCGGTCGGTCAGGGTGCGCAGTTCCTCCGCGCTGCCGTGGGTCAGGTCGACGTGGCCGCCCCAGGCGTCCGGGCGGGTCATGGCCAGGGTGCGGCCCAGCCCCGCGTGGCCGCCCTGGGCGCCGTCCGGGTAGCCGCTGTGCCCGGTGGGCAGCAGGGCGTTGCGGGTGACCAGCCACAGCCGCGGCACGCTGCCCGCGGCGTCGGCCAGGGCCGCGGTGAGCGCGACCGTGGCGTGCCAGCCCTCGGGGCGCGAGTCCAGGTCCTCCAGCGGCCACAGGTCCACCAGCGCGCTGGTCGGTTCGTTGGCGTGCACGCCGAGCAGCGTGTCCCAGGCGTCGCGGTCGGCCGGGTCGACGACCAGGTCGTGCGGGCCGCCCGCGGTGCCGACCGCCGTGGAGCGCACGCGCCGCACGTCGCAGCCCGCCGCGCGCAGCTGCTCCGCGACCGCGCCGGCCAGGTGGTCGGTGTCGCCGCACACCAGCCAGCGGCGGGCCGCGGCCGGGGAGTCGTCGCGCGGCGGCGCGTGGCGCTCGGCCGGCCGCCACACCATGCGGTAGAGCATGCTCTCCAGCCGGTCCGCCCCGGCGTCCGCCGCGCGCGGCGGCTCCACGGGCGCCAGCCGCAGGCCGGTCAGCTCCGCCACGGCCCGCCCGGCCGCGTCCAGCACCACGAGGTCCGCCTCGACCGTGCCGTCGCCGTCCGTGCGCAGCGGGCCGCGACGCACGCGGACGGTGCCGTCGACCGCCGCCCGCACCCGCACCGAGGCGAGCGCGACCGGCCGTGTCCGGGTGTTGTCGGCCGTCAACCGCACCGCGAGATTGAGGAGTTGGTCGGGCAGCCGGTTGCGTGAGGCGCCGTCGGGGAGCCGTACGGCCGCCTCCGCCTCACTCCGGCCGCTGCCCGCGGACTCGATCACCGTGCCCGGCAGCGCCTCGGACAGCTCGGCGCGCAGGGGCTCGTCGTCGGCGAGGTCCGCCCAGGTGGTGCGGGCCGGCTCGCGCAGCAGCCCCTGGGGGAAGCCGTCGTCCAACTCGGCCGTCAGGGACGCCTCGTGGGGCGCGTTCTCGGCCGTCGCCCGCAGCACCAGGCTGCCCTGCCGGGTGTCGACCACCGCCTGGAGCGCCGTCCGGCCGTCGCCGTCCGTGTCCGGCGCCGGACCGAACCGCACCCCGCCGAGGGCGGGCGCCGCCGATCCCGTGGCGGCCGCCGCGGCGAGCGCCGCCTCCAGCAGCGCCGCCACCGACACCGTCGTACGGGAGCCGTCGGACGCCGTCTGCCAGGGGCTGCGGGTGCCGTCCACCGTCACCGGCAGCAGCGCCGTCCAGGGGGCGTGCGCCGGACGGACCGGCGCGCCGACCAGACCGGAACGGGCGTCCGGTCGGTCCGCCGGGGCCTCGGGCAGCCAGTGCTCCTTGCGCTGCCAGGGGTACGGCGGCAGGTCCACGACCCGGCGGCCCGGTCCCGCGAACGCCGCCCAGTCGACCGGCACCCCGTGCGCGTGCAGCGCGCCCAGGGTGGTCAGCAGCGCACCGACCTCGTCCTCGTCGCGCACCAGCGAGGGCAGCACCAGCGGGCGTCCGGCGCCGGCCGCCGCCAGGGACTCCTCGGCGCCCGACACCAGCAGCGGGTGCGGCGAGATCTCCAGGAACGCCCGCTCGTCGGCGTCCTCGACCGCGCCCACCGCGTCCTGGAACCACACGGTGTCGCGCAGGTTGCGGCCCCAGTAGGCCGCGGTCAGCTCGGTGCCGGGCACCTCGCCGCCCGTGACGGACGAGTAGAACGGGATCCGCGCCGGGGACGGCACCAGGTGGGCCAGGCCCGCCTCCAGCCGCACGCGCAGCGGGTCCATCAGCGGCGAGTGCGGGGCGACCGGCACCTTCACCCGGCGCACGAACACGTTGGCCTCGGTGAGCTCCTCGGTCAGCTCCGCCAGCGCGTCCACGTCCCCCGCGACGACCGTCGTACGGGGGCCGTTGACCGTGGCGATGCCCAGCTTGTCCTCGTACAGCACCAGGTAGGGCGCCAGTTCCTCGCGGCCCAGGCCGACGACCACCGAACCGCCCGTGCCGACCAGGCTGTCCAGCAGCCGCGAGCGCAGGCACAGGATCTCCGCCGCCTGTCCCAGCGTCAGCGCCCCGGCCGCCCAGGCCGCGGCCACCTCGCCCATGCTGTGCCCGACCACCGCCGACGGCTCCACGCCCCAGCTGCGCCACAGCGCGACCAGGCCGACCTGCACGGCGAAGATCAGCTCCTGCGGGATGCCCTCGTCGAAGGGCCGGCTGTCCGGTTCCCCGCGCAGCGACGCCAGCGGCGACCAGCCGATCCGGGTGCGCATCTCCTCCTCGCAGGCCAGCACCGCGTCCCGGAAGACCGGCTCGCTCTCCAGCAGGGCGCGGCCCATGCCGGCCCACTGGGAGCCGAAGCCGGAGAAGACGAACACACAGCCCCGGGCGGTGTCCGCGGTGCCGGTGAGCACCCCGGGGTGTTCCTCGCCGCGGGCCAGGGCGCGCAGGGCCGAGCGGACCGCGACGACGTCCCGGCCCACGGCGACCGCGCGCTGCTCCAGGTGGCTGCGGCGCGCTCCGGCGGTGTACGCCAGGTCGGCGAGGTCCCGCGCGCCCGCCGTCTCCAGCAGCGTCAGGTACTGCCGGGCGGCGGCGGGCAGCGCGGAGTCGTGGGCGGCGGACAGCGGCAGCGCGAAGCGCTCCGGGGGTTCGGCGGTTTCCGGCGCGGCCGGCGCGACGGCGGCGGGCGCGGGCGGTTCGGCGACCAGGACGTGCGCGTTGGTGCCGGTGAACCCGAAGGAGCTGACACCGGCGATGCGGCGCCGGTCCGGCTCGGGCCAGGACCCGCTGCCCGCCGCGATCCGCAGGCCCAGCCGGTCCCAGTCGACCTGTCCGGTCGGCCGGGTGGTGACGCCCACGTGCGGGGCGATCCGCCCGTGGTGGACCGACAGCACCGCCTTGATCAGCCCGGCCATGCCGGCCGACGCCTCCAGGTGCCCGATGTTCGGCTTGGCCGAACCGACCACCAGCGGAGCTCCGTCGGCACCGCCCGGGCGCAACGCGGCGGCCAGCGCCCGCAGTTCGATCGGGTCGCCCAGCGGGGTGCCGGTGCCGTGCGCCTCGGCGTACCCGACCTCACGACCCGTCAGGCCGGCCTGCTGCAAGGCCTGTTCGATCAGCGCCTTCTGCGCGGTGCCGTTCGGCACGGTCAGCCCACTGCTCGCGCCGTCCTGGTTGACCGCGCTGCCGGGCAGCACCGCGTACACCCGGTCGCCGTCCGCCAGGGCGGCCGACAGCCGCTTCAGGACGACGGCGCCCGAGCCCTCGCCGCGCAGGTAGCCGTCGGCCGCCTCGTCGAAGGTGCGGCAGTGCCCGGACGGCGACAGCGCGCCGCCCGCCGACACCGACACCGGGATGACCGGGCTGAGGATCACGTTGACCCCGCCGGCCACCGCCAGGTCGCTCTCCCCGGAGCGCAGGCTCTGCACGGCCAGGTGCACGGCGGTCAGCGAGGAGGAGCAGGCGGTGTCCACGGCCATGCTGGGGCCGGTCAGCCCCAGGAAGTACGACAGCCGTCCGGCCGCCCCCGCGAAGGAGTTGCCCGTGCCGTAGTACAGGTCGACCTCCTCCAGCCGGGTGCCGACGTGCTGGGAGTGGTCGTTGCTGTTCATCCCGACGAACACGCCGGTGGCCGAGCCGCGCAGCTTGTCCCGGGTGGCGCCCGCGTCCTCCAGCGCCTCGTAGGCGACCTCCAGGAAGAGCCGGTGCTGCGGGTCGAGGCTGCGGGCCTCGCGGGGGGAGACCCGGAAGAACGCCGCGTCGAAGCCGCGCACGTCGTCGAGGTAGCCGCCGCGCAGTGAGGTCATGGTGCCGGGCGTCCAGGCGCCCTCGGCGAGGAATGCCTTGCCGTCCCACCGGTCGGGCGGGACGTCGCGGATGACCTCGCGGCCGTCGGTGAGCAGCTGCCAGTAGGCGTCCACGGAGGGGCTGCCGGGGAAGCGGCAGCTCATGCCGACGACGGCGATGGGGTCGTCGGCGGGCGCGGGGGCCGCGGCAGGGGCGGGGGCGGGGGTGACGTCGGCGGCCGCTGCCGCCTCGGCGGTGGCGGCCTCCGGGACCGCCTCCGCCTCGGCCGCCCGCGCCTCCCGCTCCAGCACCGACGGCAGCAGGTGGTCGACCAGTTCGTCCAGGCAGGGCCGCTCGAACGGTGTCGACAGCGGGATGTCCAGGCCGAGTTCGAGACCGAGGCGGTCCACGAACTCCACGATGGTCAGCGAGTCCAGGCCCAGGTCGGCGAAGCCGCGCCGGGGCGGGATGCGCCGGGCGGGGTCCTGGCCGAGGACCGTGGCGAGCACCTCGGAGGTGCGCCGCAGCAGCGCGCGGCGCCGCCGCTCGGGCGACACCGGGGCGGGCCCGTTGCCCGTGGGGGAGGCGTCCGCTCGCGGTCCGGCGGGCGTGGGGGAGACGTCCGCCGCGACCCCGCTCCGCCTCCCGGCGGGGTCGGCGGCGGACGCGTCGACATCCCGGCCGGCCCCGTCGGGGGCCGGGGCCGTGGCCGGGAGGTCACCGGCGGCGAAGGGGGTGTCCGCCGGCGTCGTGGGGCCGCCCGGGAGCGGCCCGTCGGTGGGGGAGCCGGTGAGGTCCACCTGCCGGGCGGGCCCCACCGGACGTCCCTCGGGGTCGAGGAGCTGGAAGGCGAGCCGGGCCGCCGGCACCGCGCCGTCGGGCACCGCGCCCGGCGCGTACTGGGTGCCGGGCGTGATGCCGGGCAGCCAGAACGACTCGTGCTGCCAGGGGTGGCGGGGCAGCTCGGTGAGCCGGCCGGGCACCAGGTCGTCCCAGCGGACCTCGGCGCCCGCGCAGTGCAGCGCGGCGAGCGAGGCGAGCAGCGCGGCGGGGCCGTCCGCGTCCCGGCGCAGCGAACCGACCGCGACACCCTGGCGGCGCAGCCGGCCCAGCCCGTCGTTCAGCGGCCGCACCAGGGTGGGGTGCGGGCCGATCTCGACGAAGTCGGCGCCCCGGTCGGCCAGCAGGCCCGCCACGGCCGGCCAGAACCGCACCGGGCGCAGCACGTTGGCCGCCCAGTAGTCGGCGTCCAGCACGGCGGGCGGGTCCTCGGGCGCCGCCGTGGAGACGAACGACGCGGGGCGCGGGACCGGCGGCAGGCCGGCCAGCTCGGCGCGCAGCAGCTCGGCGTACGGCGCCATGGCCGGGCTGTGGAAGGCGTAGTCGCCGGGGACGAAGCGGGCGGACACCGAGCGCTCGCGCAGCAGGTCGGCGATCGCGGTCAGGTCCTCCTCGCGCCCGGCGAGGACGGTCGCGGCCGGGCCGTTGACGGCGGCGACGGTGACCGGCCGGCCGGTGCCCCCGGCGGTGTGCAGGGCCTCGTCCTCGGGCAGCGCCACCGCCAGCATCCGCCCGGTGCCCGCGGCGTCGGCCATGATCCGGCCGCGCAGCACCGCCAGGCGCAGCGCGGTGCGCTGGTCGAGGGCGCCGGCGCAGGCGGCGGCGGAGATCTCGCCCAGGCTGTGCCCGATCACCTCGGTCGGGGCCGGGCCGCGCGCCCGCCACACGTCGGCGAGCGCCAACTGGAGCGCGACGACCGCTGGTTGGGCGAGATCGGTGGCGGTCAGGTCGCCCTCGGCGAGCAGGTCGCGCAGCGGGGGCAGACCGGCCTCCCTCAGGACCGCGTCGCTGCGCTCCAGCGAGGCCGCGGCGACCGGGTCACGGTCCCACAGGTCCAGGCCCATGCCCTGCCACTGCGTGCCCTGTCCGGAGAAGACGAACACGGTGCGGTGCCGGCGGCGCGGCTCGGCGGTACCGGTGACGGTCCGCTCGTCGGGTTCGCCCCCGGCGAGGGCCCGCAGGGAGGCGCGCAGTTCCCCGGCGTCGGCGCCGACCACCGTGGCGCGGGTCTCGTGGTGGGTGCGCCGGACCGCGGCGGTGTGCAGCACGTCGGCCAGCGGCTCCTCGCCCTCCAGGGTGTCCGCGAGGTCGCGGGCCCGCTCGCGCAGCGCGGTCTCGGTGGAGCCCGACAGCAGCAGCACCCGGGGGCCCTGTCCGGCGGCGGCGTCGGGGGTGTCGTCGGCGGGGCCGGGGGGCGCCGGGGACAGCAGGACGTGCGCGTTGGTGCCGCTCAGGCCGAAGGCGCTGACCCCGAACAGGGTGTCCTCGCCCGCCTCGACGGGCACGGCCTCGGCGGAGATGCTCAGGCCGCCGTCCTGCCAGGCGATCGCCGGGTTGGGCGTGCCGAGGTGCAACTGGGGCGGCACCAGCCGGTGCTGGGCGGTCAGGGCGGTCTTGATGAGCGCGGCGACCCCGGCGGCGGCGTCCGTGTGACCGAAGTTGGCCTTGTGCGAGCCGATGTGCAGCGGCCTCTCGCCGGGCCGGCCGGGGCCGAACACCTGCTGGAGGGCGTACGCCTCGATCGGGTCGCCGAGCGGGGTGCCGGTGCCGTGGGTCTCGACGAACGCGACCTGCTCCGGGCTCGCCCCGGCCCGGGTCAGCGCGTCGCGCAGCAGGGCCTCCTGCGCGGAGGCGTTGGGCACGGTCAGGCCCGCGCTGCGGCCGTCGTGGTTGAAGGCGCTGGACCGGATCACGGCCAGCACCCGGTCGCCGTCGGCGAGCGCGTCGTCCAGGCGCTTGAGGACCACGACACCGCAGCCCTCGCCGCGCACGATGCCGTCGGCGGCGGCCGAGAACGGCTTGCAGCGGCCGGTCGGCGACAGCGCCTGCACCTTGCTCATGAACACCGACAGCTCGGGGCTGGCGAGGACGTTGACGCCGCCGGCCAGCGCGGTGTCGGCCTCGCCGCTCGCCAGGCTGCGGCAGGCCAGGTGCACGGCGACCAGCGACGAGGAGCAGGCGGTGTTCACCGCGAGCGCCGGTCCGTGCAGGCCCAGGGTGTAGGCGACGCGGCCGGCGGCGAAGCTGAACTCCTTGCCGCTCGCGTAGTACGGGTCGATCGTCCGGATGCCCCGGGTCTTGGAGTGCAGCAGGGTGTAGTCCATGCCGAGCAGGCCGAAGAACACCCCGGTACGGGACCCGGCCAGCTTCGGCTTGGTCTGCCCGGCGTGCTCCAGGGCCTCCCAGGACACCTCGAGCAGCAGCCGCTGCTGGGGGTCCATCTCGCGGGCCTCGCGGAAGGAGATGCCGAAGAAGTCCGCGTCGAACGCGTCGAGTCCGGGCAGGACGCCGGCCCAGCGGCAGTAGCCGGTGCCGGGCGCGGAGCCGTCCTCGCTGACGTACTCCGGTCCCCAGCGCTCGGGCGGGATCTCGCCGATGACGTCGACGCCGTCGCGCAGGACGCGCCAGAAGGACTCGGGGTCGACCACCCCGCCCGGGTAACGGCAGCCGATGCCGACGAGGGCGATGGCCGGGTCGGTGCTGGTTGCGCTGCGGGCGGGCATGGGTCCCCCTTGGTGGAGTGCGACGGGCGGGTGCGTGGGTGCCGGCGGAACGCGCCGCGGCGGGCGGCCCGGGTGGCGGGAGGGGCGTCCGCGCCACCCGGGACCGTCATCAGGGCACGGTGGTCCCTAGAACTTGGCTGCCGCCGAGGGGGCCTTGAGGGTGCCCAGGTACTTGTGCCAGAGGTGGTTGGGGTCGTTCTCCACCACCTCGACGATCTCCCGCATCTTGGCCAGCGCCGCGGGTTCGCCGTCGTACACGTCGCCCTGGAGCATCTTCAGCACGTCCAGGCGGTAGCGCGGGTCCTGGACGAACGCCGTGAACAGGATGTTCAGGCGGTAGTAGATCTGGATGAACTCGTACCAGTTGTTCACCGCGCCGCGCAGCGTCTTGACGTAGGTGTCGAAGCGCTCCTTGCGGAAGTCGCCGGCCTCGTGGGCGGCGATGATGTCGGCGGTCGCGAGGCGGGCGCTGTTGAGCGCGACGCTGACGCCGCTGGAGAAGATCGGGTCGACGAACCGCGCGGCGTCGCCGATCATCACCAGGGAGTCGTCGGCGATCTTGGTGAGGGCGTAGCTGTAGTCGCCCTCGGCCTTGAACGGCTTGACGCGGCGCGAGTTCTTCAGCGCGTCCTGCAGCGCGGGGCGGCTGCCGATGGTGTCCCAGAAGAAGGTCTCCAGGTCGTCCTTGGCGGCCTTGAAGCGGGCCTTCTGGGTCACCACGCCGATCGAGGTGATCGTGTCGGTGATCGGGATCTGCCAGACCCAGGTGTCCTCGAGCGGCAGGAAGTGGATGAAGATGTAGTCCGCCTGGTCCTTGTTGACGGCCAGCGCCTTGCGGTCGAAGTCGTCGAACCAGGTGTGCACCGCGTACTGGTTGAAGACCGGGTCCGGCTCCTTGACCTTGAGCTGGCCGCCCATCATCGTGCGGCGGCCGCTGGCGTCGATCACCATGCGGACCGGGACGCCGAGCTGCTGGTTGCCGACCTTCGCCTGGATGACGGGGCGGTCGCGGTCGGTGAAGTCGACGCGGTTGACGCGGATGCCGTGGTAGACCTTCGCGCCCAGGCTCTCGGCGTGCTGGAGCAGGATCTGGTCGAACTTGCCGCGGTCCACGTGGAAGGTGTGGTCGCGGTCGACGCCGGCCTGGTCGCGCTCGCTGAAGAGCACCTCGGCGGCGCGGAAGTCGTGGTCGAGCCCCTGGAAGCCCAGGTGGTCGATGTCGCGGTCCTCGGCGGAGGTCCACGCGGCGCCGTACTTCTTCGGGAAGCCGGCGGCCTCCACCTTCTCCATCGCGCCGATCTCCAGCAGCACCGGGGTGGTGGCCGGCACGAGGGACTCGCCGACGTGTTCCCGCGGAAAGGTCTCTGCCTCGAACACCGCCACGGACAGGCCCGCCTTGGCGAGGTAGGAGGCGGCCGTCGAGCCGGCCGGGCCGCCGCCGATGATGCCGATGTCGTAGTCGTAGGTGGTCTCGGTTGCCTCGGACAACGTGGTCTCCTGGGTCGTGGTGGTGGGTGGGGCGGCGCCGCCGGCAGCGGGTCAGCGCAGGCTCAGCAGCAGGTCCGTGATGGCGTTGAGGTTCTGGAAGTTGGTCCCGGTCAGCTCGGTCGGCGGGACGTTGATGCCCATCTCGTCGCGGATGTGCGTGAGCAGCTGGGCGGTGTTGATCGAGGTGAGGATCCCCCACTCGAGCAGCGGTGTGTCCGGCTTGATCTCCGTGCTGCCGGGGTCCGCCAGCAGGCGCTCCTGGACGAACTCGGTGAGCTGTTCGAGCAGTTCTTCGCGGTCACTGGCCACGGCGTACCTCCGGGAGGGGCGTTGAGGGAGGGAGCCGGCGGAGAGCCCGGCACTCGTGGATTTCAACGCCTGATGATGTCATTGCTCGATGAACTCTACTAGTGTTGAATTACTCGTCAAGGGGCCAAGGCGCCCCAGCGGCCGGGTGGTTGGGCGGCGGGGGCGTCGAGTCGGGCGCCACGAGGGCCGGCCGGAGCGGTCGTCGCAGGTCAGCGGGCGGCCCCGGTGGGCCGACGGACGACGCGAACGGGAGGACCCCATGGGCCGGGAGCGACACGGACCCCCGCCGGGCGAGGTGCACGTCCGGGTCGTGCGGGAGCCGTCGGACGCCGACGAACTCCAGCGCTGTGTCGCCCTGTTGACCGACGGCGAGCGGGAGCGCCGGCGCCACCTCGTGCCGTCGCAGCGGGCGCTGTACGCCGCCGCCCACGCCGCCCTGCGCACCACGACGGCCGCCTTCTCCGGTCGGCCCGTCGGCCAGGTCGCCTTCCGTCGGGGCGCGTCCGGCAAGCCCTACGTCGCCGGCGACCCCGGGCTGCGGGTCAGCCTGTCCCACACCGACGGGCTCGCCCTCATCGCCGTGAGCCGGGACGGCCCGGTCGGCGTGGACGTAGAACGCCTGGTGCGGCCCGTGGACCCGCGGGGCCTGCGCCGGCAGGTGCTGTCCGACCAGGAGGCCGCGCTGTGGCCAGCGGAGCGGGACGGTCCCCTGTGCGAGGGCCTGCTGACCCACTGGACCTGCAAGGAGGCCGTCCTCAAGGCGCTGGGCACGGGCCTGGCCGGCGACCCGACCGCCGTGCGCGTCACCCCGGGCGCCCGCCGCTCCGGTCCCGTGCGGCTCCACCATGCCCCCGGTCCGCCCCGGCGGTGGCGGCTGCACCTGCTCGATGTGGGCCCGGGTTACCGGGCCGCGGTGGCCGTTGCGGGTGGCGGCGACGTCGTACGGCTGCTGCCGTGACCGGCCGGACCCGCCCCCGTCCCCTCACGCCCCGAAGGAGACCGTCATGACCTCACCCTCGCCCTCCCACCCCGTCGCACCCACCCTCCTCTGCGTCCCCCACGCCGCCGGTGTCGCCCGTGCCTTCACCGGACTCGGTCAGGCGCTCGGGCCCCACGCGCGCACCGTGGCCCTGGAGTTGCCCGGGCACGGGACCCGGATGCGGGAGCCCGTGCGGGACGACTTCGCCGGGGTGCTGGAGGACCTGGTGCGCGCCACCGGCGCCCACACCGCGCGGCCGTACGTCCTGCTCGGGCACAGCATGGGCGCCGCCTTCGCCTACGAACTGGCCCGCCACTGGAGCGCGCTGGGCCGCCCGCCGCGCGCCGTGCTGCTCGTGGGCCGCAACGGCCCCACCGCGCGGTCCCTCCTGCCCGACCTGCACGGGCTGCCCGACGACGCCTTCCTGGACGGCGTACGGCGGCTCGGCGGCACCCCGCCGCAGCTGTTCGACCACCCCGAACTCGTCGCCCTCTTCACCCCCGTGCTGCGCGCCGACTTCACCCTCTCGGAGACCTACGCGCCGCTGCCCGGACCGCCGTTGGGCTGCCCCCTGTGGGTGAGCGCGGGCACCGACGACCCGATGGTCGACGACGCCGGCCTGCGCGACTGGGAGAACCACGCCGACGGCGACGTCCACGTGGAGTGGCTCCCGGGCGGCCACTTCCTGCTCGACGACCCGGCGTTCCAGGGCTACGTCGCCGGGGTGCTGCGCAGGCTGCCGCAGCCCGTCGTCTGAGGGCGCGACGCCCGGGCCCGTCCCTCCGGCCGGGGTCGGGCCCGGATGAGGGTGCCGCAAGGCGTCAGGAGGACGCCCGCACCACCAGCTCCGTCGGCAGCGTGATCCGCTGCCGGTCCGCGCCGTGCCGCGTGATGTCGGTCAGGACGCGGGCCATGGTCCGGCCGAGCTCCTCCACGGGCTGGCGCACGGTCGTCAGCGGCGGGTCGGTGTGGCGGGCGAGGACGGAGTCCTCGAACCCGACGACGGCGACGTCCTCCGGCACCCGCCTCCTCCAGCGGCGCAGTTCGGTCAGGGCGCCGACCGCCATGAGGTCGGACGCGGCGAAGACGGCGTCCAGGTCGGGGGCGCGTTCAAGAAGCGAACGCATCGCGTGCGCACCCCCCTCCTCGGTGAAGTCGCCCGTCTCGACGAGCAGGTCCGGGGCGGCGACGCCGGCCTCGCGGTGCGCGGCGTGCCAGCCCGCGAGCCGGCTGCGGCCGACGTCCATGTCCAGGGGACCGGTGATCGTCGCCACCCGCCGCCGTCCACGGCCCAGCAGGTGCCGCACGGCCGCGGCGGCGCCGCCGGCGTTGTCGGCGATCACATGGCTCAACTGCTCGTCCGCGCCACGGCGTCCGGCCAGCACGGTGGGCAGGCCCATCTCCTCCAGCATGCCCGGCAGCCGGTCCCCGGAGTGCACGGAGAGCAGCAGCACTCCGTCCACCCGGCGGGTCGCCACCGACTCGGTCAGCTGGTCGCGTTCGGCCTCGTCCCGCACGAGCATCAGCTGCAGCTGGGTGCGGCTCTCCGCGCACGCGCCGCTGACGCCGCGGATGATCGCGGCGAAGAACGGCTCCGAGCCGAGCCTGCTCTCCGACTCGGGGATGACGAGCGCCACGGCGTCGGTGCGGTTGGTCACCAGGCCGCGGGCGACGGAGTTGGGGACGTAGTTGAGTTCCTTGATGGCCGCGAGCACCCGGGCGCGCGCCTCGGCACTGACGAGGTCCGAGCCGTTGACGACACGGGAGACCGTCGTGCGGCCCACTCCCGCGTGGGCGGCGACCGTTTTGATCGTCGGACGGCGGTTGCCGGTCATGTGCTCCCCCCTCGCGCCGCGGCGGCAGGTCCCGCCGCGGAGGTGACCTGCGCAATTCTTGCAGATCGGCCGTCGCCGGGGCGCTGCCCGGGGCAAGGGGACCGGCCGCGCCTCCCCGTCGGGGGACCGACGAGTTGTGTTCGAGTCATTGACAGACCGGGTCCGCCCCCAGGAGTCTTCGATGCGTCGGTGGGAACGTGCCCACCCACAAGTGGGCACGTTCCCACCACCCCAAAGCATTCCAAAACCCATCACCACGGCTCTGCCGTGATCCGTGCGGGACCCGTCGCCGTCGGCGGTTCGGTGCCGTCGCTAGGAGGAGACCCATGACCACTTCCGGTTCGTTGCGCAGGAGGGCGGTGGCGGCGGCCGCGGCGGTCGGCGCGCTGGCGCTCGTGGTCGGCTGCGGCGGCAGCGACGACTCCGCCACCGGCGGCGGCAAGAAGGACGGCAAGGTCACCATCACCATGGGCCTGTACGGCGTGATGGGCCTGAAGGAGACCGGCCTCCTCGAGCAGTACGAGAAGGAGAACCCCGGGGTCGAGATCAAGGCCGAGATCGCCGGTGACGAGCAGACGTACTACACCGCCCTGCAGACCAGACTCGCCGCCGGCAAGGGCTTGAAGGACATCCAGGGCATCGAGGTCGGCCGGGCCAAGGAGATCACCGACACCCAGTCGGACAAGTTCGCCGACTTCAGCAAGGTGCCGGGCCTGGACCACTTCCTGCCGTGGAAGGAGTCCCAGATCACCACCGCCGACGGCAAGGTGCTGGGCCTCGGCACCGACATCGGGCCGATGGCCGTCTGCTACCGCAAGGACTACTTCGCGAAGGCCGGCCTGCCCACCGAGCGCGACCAGGTCGCGAAGCTCTGGGAAGGCGACTGGAAGAAGTACGTCGAGGTGGGCCGCACCTTCAAGAAGGACTACAAGGGCGGGAAGGTCGCCTACATGGACGCGGCCAGCGGCCTGTTCAACGCCATGATCTACGGCAGCCCCGAGCAGTTCTACGACGAGAAGGGTGAGCTGATCTACGACAGCAACCCGGCCGTCAAGGAGGCGTGGGGCCTCGCCGCCGACGCGGCGGAGGACGGCCTGACGGCAAAGCTCCGTCAGTTCCAGCCGGGTTGGGACCCGGGGCTGGCCAATGGCACGTTCGCCACGGCCGTGTGCCCGGCCTGGATGCTGAGCCACATCAGCGAGAAGGCCGGACCGGCGAACAAGGGCAAGTGGGACGTGGCCAAGGCCCCCAAGGGCGCGAACTGGGGCGGGTCCTTCCTCGGCGTCGTCGAGCAGAGCCCGGTCAAGGAGGAGGCCAAGAAGCTCGTCGCCTGGCTGACCGCCCCCGAGCAGCAGGCGCACGTCTTCAAGGAGATCGGCAACATCCCCTCCTCGCGCCAGGCGCTGGACAGCCCCGAGGTCAAGAACGCCACGTCCGCGTACTTCAGCGGCGCGCCCATCGGCCAGATCTTCGGCGCGGCGGCCCAGGAGATCCCCGACAAGCAGGTGCTGGGCCGCAAGGACGGCACGATCAAGGACACCTTCTCCCAGGGACTGACGCTGATCGAGCAGCAGGGCACGGCCCGGGACAAGGCGTGGCGGACCACCGCGGAGCGCATCGAGAAGGCGGTCGGCTGACCCCTGCCCCCGTGGCCGTCCGGATCCGCCCGCCACGGGCGGGCCCGGACGGCCGGCTCACCCGTCCGCTCCCAGGAAGGAACTCCGGTGGCCACCTCCACCACCCAGGCCCTGACCGGGGACGAGCCCGCCGGGCCGCCCCCGGAGCGACGCACCGCCCGGCGGCGCGGCGCGCTCCTGCACCGGCTCGACCTCAAGGGCGCCCCGTACGCCTTCGTCGCGCCGTTCTTCGTGGTCTTCGCCGCGTTCAGCTTCTACCCGCTCGTCTACACGTTCTGGATCTCCCTGCACGACGTGGAGCTGGCCACCCTCGACGTCATGCAGTGGGTGGCCTTCGACAACTACGTGGAACTCTGGGGCGATTCCCGCTTCTGGAACGCGCTGCAGAACACGATCACCATCGGCGTCATCTCCACCGTGCCGCAGTTGCTGATGGCCCTCGGGCTGGCCCACCTGCTCAACTACCGCATGCGCGCCTCGCTGTTCTTCCGCGTCGCCTCACTCGTGCCCTACGCGACCTCGGTCGCCGCGGCCGCCCTCGTGTTCACCATGCTCTTCGAGCGCGACTTCGGCATGATCAACTGGGCGCTCGGCTCGGTCGGGATCGACCACGTGGACTGGGAGGCCGACAAGTGGCCCGCCCAGGTGGCCATCTCCACCATCGTGATCTGGCGCTGGACCGGTTACAACGCCCTGCTCTACCTCGCCGCCATGCAGGCCATCCCGGCCGACCGCTACGAAGCCGCCTCACTCGACGGCGCCTCCCGGTGGCAGCAGTTCACCCACGTCACGGTCCCCGGGATCCGCTCCACGATCGTCTTCACCATCGTTCTCTCCACGATCGGCGCCACGCAGCTGTTCGGTGAGCCGCTGATCTTCGGCCAGGGACCCAACGGCGTGACCGGCGGCGCGGACAACCAGTACCAGACCCTGGGACTGCTGCTGTACGAGGAGGGCTGGAAGAACTACCAGATGGGCCGCTCGGCGACCGTCGCCTGGGCCATGTTCCTGCTGCTCCTGCTCGTCTTCCTCGTGCAGCGCGTCGTCCAGCGCGTCCGCTCCCGTACGTCCTGACCAGGAGTCCCCATGACCCTGCACAGTCTCCCGGCACAGAACGCCACCGCGGGCCCGGCCTCAGCGGGGAAGGCGGCTCCCCTAAGCGGCCGCCGGCTGCTGCGCCAGCGCGCCGGCCGCCAGCACCACGCCGGCCCCCTCACCTACGTCCTGCTCGTCGTCATGGCGGTGCTGTCGATCTTCCCGCTGTACTGGACGATGGTGGCCGCCTCGACCGACAACACCCGTGTCAGCCAGACCCCGCCGCCGTTCCTGCCGGGCCCGAACCTGTTCAACAACCTCGCCCGCGCCTGGGACGAGGCGGCGATGGGCAAGGCCATGGTCAACAGCCTCATCGTGGCCGGGGTGATCGCCCTGTCCACCGTGCTGTTCGCGACGCTCGCCGGGTTCGCCTTCGCCAAACTGCGGTTCAAGGGGCGCAACGCCCTGCTCATGCTGGTCATCGGCACCATGCTCGTGCCGCCGCAGCTCGGCGTCGTACCGCTGTTCATGATGATGGCCGAGCTCGGCTGGTCCCAGCAGCTGCCCGCCGTCATCTTCCCGACCCTGGTGAGCGCGGTGGGCGTGTTCTTCATGCGGCAGTACCTGTCCGAGGCGCTGCCGGACGAACTCGTCGAGGCCGGACGCGTGGACGGGGCGCACTCGCTGCGGATCTTCTTCAGCATCGTGCTGCCCGTCGCCCGCCCCGCGATGGCCGTCCTGTTCATGATCACGTTCGTGCACGCCTGGAACGACTTCTTCTGGCCGTTCGTGGTGCTCGACATGACCAACCCGACCGTCCCGGTCGCCCTCACCCAGCTCAGCGCGGGGTACGTCCGCGACCAGTCGCTGATCATGGCCGGCGCCCTGCTCGGCACCCTGCCGCTGCTGGCGATGTTCGTCGTCTTCGGCCGCCAGATCGTCAGCGGCATCATGGCGGGCGCCGTCAAGGGCTGACCGCCACGCCCCCGCCCAAGTCGGGTCGCGTGCCGTTCCGTCGGGCCGTCCGAAGCCCTCCCCCCCCCGGATCGCCCGCGCCCCGTCCCACGCCATCACACCTCGAAAGGACACACGTGGTCACCGCAGCACAGCAGACCGCGTCCGCCCCGGACGCCGCCCGCGCTTTCCCCAAGGGCTTCCTCTGGGGCTCCGCCACCGCCTCCTACCAGATCGAGGGGGCGGCCGCCGAGGACGGCAGGACGCCCTCCATCTGGGACACCTACGCCCGCACCCCGGGCCGGGTCCGCAACGGCGACACCGGCGACACCGCCACCGACCACTACCACCGCCGCAGCGAGGACGTCGCCCTCATGGCCGAACTCGGCCTGGGTGCCTACCGCTTCTCCCTCGCCTGGCCCCGCATCCGGCCCACCGGCCGCGGGCCCGCCGCGCAGAAGGGCCTCGACTTCTACCGGCGCCTCGTCGACGACCTGCTCGACCACGGCATCCAGCCCGTCGCCACCCTCTACCACTGGGACCTCCCGCAGGAACTGGAGGACGCCGGCGGCTGGCCCGAGCGCGCCACGGCCGAACGCTTCGCCGAGTACGCGGCCCTCGCCGCGGACGCCCTCGGCGACCGGGTGAAGACCTGGACCACGCTCAACGAACCCTGGTGCAGCGCCTTCCTCGGCTACGGCTCCGGAGTGCACGCCCCCGGCCGCACCGACCCGGTCGACGCCCTGCGCGCGGCGCACCACCTCAACCTCGCCCACGGCCTGGCGACCCAGGCGCTGCGCGACCGCCTCGGCGCCGACACCCAGGTCTCGGTCACCCTCAACGTCCACCACGTCCGCCCGCTCACCGCGTCGGAAGGCGACGCGGACGCGGTCCGCCGGATCGACGCCCTCGCCAACCGGGTGTTCACGGGCCCGATGCTGACCGGCGCCTACCCGGAGGACCTGTTCAAGGACACCGCCGCACTCACCGACTGGTCCTTCGTCCAGGACGGCGACCTCGCCCGGATCCACCAGCCGCTGGACTTCCTCGGCGTCAACTACTACACGCCGACCGTGGTCTCCGAGGCCGACGGCAGCGGCACCCACACCTCCGACGGACACGGCAACAGCGCCCACAGCCCCTGGCCGGCAGCCGACCGGGTCGCCTTCCACCAGCCGCCCGGCGAGACCACCGCGATGGGATGGGCCGTCGACCCCAGCGGCCTGTACGACCTGCTGCGCCGGCTCACCGCCGACTTCCCGCGCCTGCCGCTGGTCATCACCGAGAACGGCGCCGCGTTCGACGACTACGCCGACCCCGAGGGCCGGGTCAACGACCCCGCCCGGATCGCCTACGTCCGCGGGCACCTGGCAGCCGTCCACCGGGCGATCCAGGACGGGTCGGACGTGCGCGGCTACTTCCTGTGGTCCCTGCTGGACAACTTCGAATGGGCCCACGGCTACAGCAAGCGCTTCGGCGCGGTGTACGTCGACTACCCGACCGGCACACGCATCCCCAAGGCCAGCGCCCGCTGGTACGCCGAGGTGGCCCGCACCGGCCTGCTCCCGGGCGCCTGAGACACCGGTACGGCCCACCCCGCGACTCCGCGCGACGTCGCACGCCGCTCCCGGTCCCCGCAACCGCGGGGACCGGGGGCGGCGCCGTGCCGGGGGAGGGGGAACGGTCACCCGGGCCCACCGGGCCGGCGGGGCGTTCAGGCGGCCGGCTGCACCTCGGAGAACTGCGCCCGCCAGTACGCCAGCGGCGTGCGGGCCGGACTCACGTCGCCGTGGACCAGGCGGCCGACCAGGATCTGGTGGTCACCCGCCAGGTGACTGCTCGTCAGCACGCACTCGGCGTGCGCGACGGTGGCGGGCAGGATCGGCGCGCCCGTGCGCTTGCCGGGGCTCCACGGCACGTCCGAGAAGCGCTCGGGCACCGGCGAGGCGAAGGTGCGGGCGGTGTCCTCCATGCCGGAGGACAGGAAGTTCACCGCGAAGGCCGAACTCTCGTGGATGGCCTCCAGGGTGGCGCTGGGCTGCTTCACGCAGACCAGCAGCAGCGGCGGCGACGCCGAGACGCTGCACACCGCGCTGCAGGTCAGGCCGCGCGGCTGGCCGTCGGCCGTCACGCTGGTGACGACGCTCACCCCGGTGGGCAGCGAGCCCATCACGGAGCGGAACGTCGACAGGTCCACCTGGTCCAACAGGGTTTCGACGGGCTGGTGTCGGTCGGACATCACAGGATCCTCACGGGTCAGGCCGAGTCGGGCCAGGGGGTCGCGGACGGAGAGGGCGGGCGCCGTGGGCACGGCACCTCACCCGACGCTCGTGATGCGTTCGACGAGGGCCGGACGGTCCGTCTTGCCGTTGGCCGTCAGCGGCAGCTCGGGGACGGTGTGCACCGCGTCGACCACCATGTACAGCGGCAGCCGGTCCGCGCAGTCCCGCTTGAGGTCCAGCAGTCCCGGGCCGCTCGGTCCCTCGGGCACCACCACCGCGTGGATCTTGGCGTCCAGGCCGTCGCCCACCACCACGCAGGCCGCGGCGGCGACCTTCGGGTGGGCGCTCACCACGGCCTCGATGTCGCCGAGTTCGATGCGGTGGCCGCGCACCTTGACCATGTGGTCGCGCCGGCCCACGTACTCCAGCATCCCGTCCGGACCCATCCGGCCGATGTCACCGGTGAAGTAGGCGCCCTTCTGCGGCTCGCGGCCCCAGTAGCCGAGCATCACGGTCGGGCCGCTCACCACGATCTCGCCCTCGCGGGCGCGCGGCGGGTGCAGCCGTATCCGGTCGCCGGAGGCCGGGGCGCCGATCGGCAGCGGACGGGTGCTGCCGAGGTCGCGGTCAGTGACCTCGTAACTGGTGCACACATTGGTCTCGGTGGGGCCGTACCAGTTGAACATCCGCACGTCCGGCCACGCCTTGCGCAGTTCGTGCACCTGCTGGACCGGGAACGGCTCCCCGGCGAAGACGCACACCCGCAGCGCCTCGGGCGGATCGCCGGCCAGCAGGTCACCGCGCTGCATCATCAGGATCAGCGCGGACGGCACGGAGTACCAGACGCTGATCCGCTCCCGCTGCAACAGCGCGACCAGCTGCGGCGGGTCGTAGGCCAGGCCCTCCGGGACCAGCACCACGGACGCGCCCGCGTGGAAGGCGGCGTACAGGTCGAAGACGGACAGGTCGAAGTTGAACGGGGCGTGGTTGGACAGTCGGTCCGTGGCGGTCACGCCCACCTCGGCGACCGCCCAGGTGATGAAGGCGAGGGCGTTGCGGTGGCTGATGCACACGCCCTTCGGCTCCCCGGTCGAGCCGGAGGTGTAGAGGATGTACGCCGGGTCGTCGGGCTCGCCGGCGTGCACGGGCGGCGCCGCCGAGGCGGGTGCCTCCTCGCGGACGGTGTCGAACGCGGCCAGCGGCAGGTCCGCCTCCCAGCCGGACCCGCCGGCCCGCCGGATGCCGTCGGCGTCGGCGACCACCAGCGCCGGGGAGCAGCCCGCCGCGATGCGGCGCACGCGTGCGGCGGGATTGTTGGCGCTGACCGGGACGTACACCGCGCCGACGCGCAGCGCGCCCTGCATCAGGGCGATGGCGTCCAGTGTCTTGTGCGTCCACAGCACGACCCGGTCGCCGGGGCGGACCCCGCGGCGGTGCAGGGCGGCGGCGTAGCGGTCGGCGAGTTCGTCCAGCTCCCGGTAGCTGGCGACGCCCTGGGCCGAGCGGACGGCCGGCGCGTCCGGGGCGCGCCGGGCGGAGTCGATGACGAGCTGGTGGAGCCTCACAGTCCCATCTCCTTCACGATGAGTTGGCGTTGGATGTCGGAGGTCCCGGAGAAGATCGTGCTGGGCACCGCGTCGCGCAGGGCGGCCTCGATGCCGTCCTCGCGCAGGTAGCCCCGCCCGCCGAAGATCCGCACGGCGTCGGTGGCCGACGCCAGCACGCCCTCGGAGACGGCGAGCTTCGACAGGGCGACCTCGAGCACGGACGGCTCGCCCCGGTCCATCGACCAGCAGGCCCGGTACAGCAGCAGCCGGGCGCTCTCCAGGCGCAGTGTGATGTCGGCGATCCGGTGCGAGACCGCCTGGAAGTCGCCGATGCGACGCCCGAACTGCCTGCGGGAGCGCGCGTGGTCGACGCACTGCCCGAGCAGCCGGTCCAGCAGGCCGACGTAGAGGGCGAACAGACAGGCCCGCTCCCAGCCCATGGAGTGCTGGAAGATCGCGGCGCCGCCGCCGACCGCGCCGAGCACCTGCTCGTCGGGGACGAAGCAGTCCTCGAAGGTGACCGCCCCGGCGGGCACGGAGTGCATGCCCATCTTGTCGTAGGGGCGGCCCACGACGACGCCCTGGGCCGTCCGGTCGACGACGAAGCCGGTGACGCCGAGGAACCCGGCCTTGGGGTTGACGGTCGCGTAGGTGACGTACACGTCGGAGGCGGGTCCGTTGGTGACGAAGCTCTTGGTGCCGTTGAGCAGCCAGCCGCCGTCCGTGCGGGTCGCGGTCGTGGACAGCGCGGAGGAGTCGGAACCGGCCTCCGGCTCGGTCATCGCGTTGCCCGCGATCAGCCGGCCCGAGGCCAGGCCCGGCAGCAGCCGGCGCCGTACGGCGTCCGTGCCGAAGGCGACGACCGGCATGGCGCAGGCGAAGGTGTGCGCACCGGCGGCGAACACCAGGCCGGTGTCCGGGCAGCCGCGGCCCACCGCCTCCACGACGCGCGCGGTGTCCAGGGCGCCCAGGCCCCCACCGCCGTACTCCTGCGGCAGCGGCGCGCCCAGCACGCCGATCTCGCCGAGCGCCAGCCAGTCCTTGCGGTCGTAGAAGCCGGCGCCGGGCGGGTCCGGGAAGGCCGCCCGCGTCGCCTCCAACACCTCGTCGTAGCGGGCCTGTTGCCCGTCACTCCAGCCGAACTCCACGTGTGCTCCTGGGATACGGGGAAGGGGACGCCCTCCCGGGTCGGGCGGTGCGCGGGGCCGTCCCCGCCTCACCTCAACGGGTCAGTGCTGCTCGGGCACGTGGCGCAGGTTGCGCGGGCCGACGTAGCGCAGCCGGGGGTGGATGCGGCCCTGCTGGGCGCGCTGCTCCTCGGCGTGCGCGAGCCAGCCCGCCACCCGGGCCGCCGCGAACATGGGGACGAACAGGTCGGAGGGCATGCCGAGCATGTGGTAGATCGCGGCCGCGTAGCAGTCCACGGTCAGGTAGGGGCGGGGCCCCTTGGAGGGGTGGGCGGCGGTCCGCACGGCGTCCAGCACCTGCAGCACGTGGTCGCTGCCGGGGTCGCCGCGGAAGCGCCGGGCCGCGTCGCGCAGCGGCCGCACCCGGGGGTCCTCCTCGGCGTAGGGCACCGGGCGGCGGGCCGCGGCGGCTTCGACCCGGCCGCGCAGGTAGGCGGCCGCTGTCTGCGGGTTGGTGTCGCCGCTCGCCAGGTCGATCACCTGGTGGGCGGCGCCGCCGTGCAGCGGCCCGGTGAACGTGGCGAGCGCGACGGTGATGGTGGCGAAGGTGTCGGCGCCGGTGCCGGCCGCGACTCGGGCGGCGAACGCCGAGGCGTTGCAGCCGTGTTCGGCCTGGAGGATCAGGCACAGGTCGACCAGCCGCACCCGCTCCGGGTCCCGGTCCAGGCCCAGCAGGTGCAGGATGTTCTCGGCGTGGCTGAGGTCCGGGCGGGGCCGGGGCAGCGGGCGCCGGGACCGGGCCGCCTGCTGGGTGGCGAAGATCGTGGGGATGCGGGCGATCAGCCGCTCCCCGAGGCCGATGTGGGCGGCCGGGTCGGCGTCGGCCTCGGCGGCCACGGCGAGTGCGGAGACGGCGGTGCGCAGGACCGACGAGGGGGAGGAGGCCGCGTTCGCCGTGAGGTTCGCGGCGACCGCGACGGGCAGGTCGCGGGCCGCGGCGAGCCGGGCCCGGAAGGCGGCCAGCTCCTCGGCGTCCGGCAGCCAGCCGCGCAGCAGCAGGTGGACGACCTCCTCGTAGGTGGTACGGCCGAGCAACTCCTCGATGGGGTAGCCCCGGTAGGCCAGCCGGCCGCGCACGGGGTCGACCTCGGAGATGCCCGTCTCGCCGACCACCAGCTCCGACACGGCCTCGGGTGGTGCGGGGGCCTGCTCGGCGGGCGGGGCGGGCAGGGCGGGGACGAGCGAGGAGACGTCCTCGGGGGCCTTCAGCCCGGACAGTTCGGCGAGGCGTTCGTCGTAGAACGCGCGTAGTTGGCCCACGGACTCGATGCGCTCGATCAGCCGGTCGTCCAGCGTGGTCCCCAGCTCGTGCTCCAGGTGGACCTGGAGTTCCACGGCCGTGAGGTCGTCCCAGCTGTTGACGGTGCGTAGCTGCAACTCGTCCCCGATGAACTCCGAGGGCATGTCGAAGACTCGGGACAACGTGCTGATGACGGGGTGCACCTGGGCCATCTCCTTGTCTGTACGTCGCTTCCCGCGCCGGGTCGCGGGTGGCGGGAAGCGGGAGTGGGGGAACCGGCCGGCCGGCCGGCTGACCCCGCCCCGGCCGGTGTCAGCCGGCGAGGTCGGGCGCCTGGTCCGGGGCCTTGCCGGCGAACCGGACGACGGGCTTGTCCTGGGCGGGCGCCTGGACCAGGTCGATGCGCGCCCGCGGGAAGAGGTAGGGCAGCAGGGGCCCGGTCATCGCCGTGGTGATCAGGGCCATCAGGACCATCTCGGTGAACAGGCTGTCGTCGAGCACGCCGAGGTTCAGTCCGACGCCCAGGATGATCAGTTCGGTCAGGCCCCGGGTGTTCATCAGCACGCCCACCCCGGTCGCCTCGCGCCAGGTCAGCCCGAAGGAGCGGGCCGGCAGCCCGGCGCCCAGGACCTTGCCGAGGATGGACGCGGCCAGGATCAGGGCCAGTTCCAGCCAGCCGGTCGCGGAGACGCCGGCGACGTCCACCGACAGGCCGGTGATGATGAAGTACACCGGCAGCAGCAGCTCCCCGGCGTGCTCCAGCGGGCGCAGCATGCGTTCCTGGAGCATCGCCTGCGGTGTGCGCGGCATGACCAGGCCGAAGGCGAACGCGCCGAAGATGGGGTGGATGCCGATCTTCGAGGTGGTGTAGGCGGACAGCAGCAGTCCGGCGGTGACCAGCGCGGCCAGCTGGGCGCCGGAGCCCCGGCGGGCGATCCAGAGGACGGCCCGGGCGAGTAGCGGCCGGACCACGCAGATCATCGCGGCGCCGTACCCGGCGGACATCCAGAGGGTGTCGGTGAACCCGGTGGGCCCGGACGCGGTGACGATCGCGACCACCCCGGCCAGCAGGCACCAGGCGAGCACGTCGCCGAACGCGGCGCTGGTGAGGGCGAGCGCGCCGATCTTCGTGCGGCTGAGGTTGTTGTCCTTCAGGATGCGGGCCAGCACCGGGAAGGCGGTGATGGACATGCTGACGCCCAGGTAGAGGACGAAGGAGAACCAGGGCACCTCGTCGCCGCCGACCACGGAGTGGTTGTGGTAGAGCAGCGCGGCGACGCCCATGCCGAGGGCCAGCGGGGTGAGGATGCTGCCCGCGGTGACCCCGGCCACCGAGCGCTTGTTGCGGCCCATGGTGGCGCCGTCCAGTTCCCAGCCGATGGTGAACATGAACAGCAGCAGCCCGATCTGGGCCACGGTCGAGAGCAACGGGCGTACCTCGTTGGGAAACAGACGGTGCGTCAGGTCGCCCGGCAGCAGTCCGAGCAGGCTCGGCCCGAGCAGGATGCCCGCGGTGATCTCGCCGATCACCGCGGGCTGGCGTATGCGCCGCGAGAGCCGGGCGAGGAGGGTGCCCGTGACCAGGATGACGGCGATCCCGGCGAAGGCGGTGGCCTGTAAGGATTCCAGTTGATGCGCGGTCACGGCAGCTCCTAGAGCGTTGAGCGTTGAATTAATTCACCGAGCAAAGAACTCAACTGCTGATGAGTTTTGCACGCGGATCGACACCCGAACAAGGGGCCTCCCGGGCCAGGTCGGCCCCCTGCGGGGGTGCCGGGACGCCTGTGGGGGCTGCTGCCTGGGGGGTTGCCGGGCGCTCGGGCGGGTGGAAAACTCATCCACTGTTGAGTTCACTGTACGTTGAGTTCCTGTTCGAGCAGAAGGTGGTGCCCGACCATGCGTGAACTGGTGGAGGCGATCGAGTCCCCGGACGCGGCGCCGGCCGACCTGGCGGCCCTCGGGGTGCCGCACTCCTACCGGGCCGCCGTCCTGCACAAGGCGGACGCCGGCCTGTTCGACGGCGTACCGCTGCGCGAGCGGCGCCCCGCCGACTCGCTGCACGTCGAGGAGGTGCCCACGCCCGAACCCGGCCCCGGCGAGGTGCTGGTCGCGGTCATGGCGAGCGCGGTGAACTACAACACCGTCTGGAGCGCCCTGTTCACCCCCGTGTCGACCTTCGCCTCCCTGGAGCGCTACGGCCGTCTCGGCGGCCTCGCCGCCCGCCACGACCTGCCGTACCACGTCATCGGCTCCGACCTCGCCGGGGTCGTCCTGAAGTGCGGCCAGGGCGTGCGGCGCTGGCGCACCGGCGACCGCGTCGTCGCGCACTGCGTGTCCGTCGAGCTGGAGGACCCCGAGGGCCACGGCGACCCCATGCTCGACCCCGAGCAGCGCATCTGGGGCTACGAGACCAACTTCGGCGGCCTCGCCGACCTCGCCCTCGTCAAGGCCACCCAGCTGCTGCCCAAGGCCGCCCACCTCACCTGGGAGGAGGCCGCCTCACCCGGACTGGTCAACTCCACCGCCTACCGCCAGCTCGTCACCCCCCAGGGCGCCGGCATGAAGCAGGGCGACAACGTCCTCATCTGGGGCGCCGTCGGCGGCCTCGGCTCCTACGCCACCCAGCTCGCCCTGGCCGGCGGCGCCAACCCCATCTGCGTCGTCTCCTCACCCGAGAAGGCCGCGCTCGCCCGGTCCCTGGGCGCCGAGCTGATCATCGACCGCAGCGCCGAGGGCTACCGCTTCTGGAGCGACCCGCACACCCAGGACCCCACGGAGTGGAAGCGCTTCGGCCGGCGCATCCGCGACCTGACCGGCGGCGAGGACGTCGACATCGTCTTCGAGCACCCCGGCCGCGAGACGTTCGGCGCGTCGGTCTACGTCACCCGCAAGGGCGGCACCGTGGTCACCTGCGCCTCCACGGCCGGCTACGTCCACGAGTACGACAACCGCTACCTGTGGATGTCCCTCAAGCGGATCATCGGCACCCACTGCGCGAACTACCGCGAGGCGTGGCTGGCCAACCGGCTCATCGTCCAGGGCAGGATCCACCCCACGCTCTCGCGCACCTACCCGCTCACGGACGTGGCCCGCGCCGTCGACTCCGTCCACCGCAACGAGCACCACGGCAAGATCGGCGTCCTGTGCCTGTCCCCGACGGAGGGCCTGGGCGTCACCGACCCGGAGCTGCGCGCCCGCCACGAGGACGCCATCAACCGGTTCCGCACGACCGCGGTCACGGACCGCGTGGTCACGGGGGTGGCGGCATGAGCGGGGGAGCGGAACGGGCGCCCCGCACCGGCGGCAAGAGCGGGGGAGCAGCGCGGATCACCGGCACGGGCACCGGCGGCAAGAGCGGGGGAGCGGAACGGGCCCCCGGCCCCGGTGCTGCTCCCGGCGAACCGCCCCGTGTCCTCGGGGTCGTCGGGCTCGGCGCCATCGGTTCGGCACTCGTCCGGCGGGCCGCGGTCGCCGGGTACGACGTGCTCGTCCTCGACCCGCGCCCGGACGCCGCCGCCCGCCTCGACGGGCTCGTCCGGGACACGGCGCCGGCCGGCCGCCTCCGACTGACGCCCGACTGGGCGGAGTTCGCGTCCGCCGACGTCGTCGTGGAGGCGGTGCCGGAGCGCCGCGAGGCCAAGATCGAGGTGCTGCGCGCCCTCGACCGGGTCTGCCCGCCCGCCACCGTGCTGGCCACCACCGCGTCCGCGCTGTCCCTCACCGGCCTCGCCACGGCCTCCGGCCGCCCCGGCCGCGTCGTCGGGCTGCACCTGGCCCTGCCCACCGCCGAGGTCGCCGAGGTCGGCCGTACGGTCGTCGCGGACGCCCGGGCCGTCGAGCGGGTCGGCGACCTCGCCCGGGCCCTCGGCCTGGACCCCGTCACCGTCGGCGACCGGGCCGGACTGGTCTCCGCCTCACTGCTGTTCGGGTACCTCAACCACGCCGTCGCCCTGTACGACCAGGGCGTCGTCGGGCGCGACGACATCGACGCGGCCATGCGGTACGGCTGCGGACTGCCCCTCGGTCCGCTCGAACTCCTCGACGTGATCGGCGCCGACACCGCCTGCGACGTCCTCACCGCGCTCGCCGACCGCCTGGACGAGCCGTCCCTGCGACCGGCCCGCCGGCTCCGGCACATGGCGCTCGCGGGCCTGCTCGGCCGCAAGACGGGCCGCGGCTTCTACGACTACCCGGCGCGGCCCGCCGGGACCGGCGCCGACGCGGGGCCGGACACCGCCCGTCCGCTGCCCGTCCGCCGGGCCGGCGTCGTCGGCACCGGCACCATGGCCGCCGGCATCGCGGAGGTCCTCGCCCGCAACGGCATCCCCACCCTGCTCGTCGGCCGCAGCGACGAGCGCGCCAAGACCGCCTGGGAGGCGGTCGCCGCCTCCACCGGCCGCGCCGTGCGCCGGGGCAGGATGACCGAGGCCGACCAGTCCGCGCTGCTCGGCCGGCTGGAGCCGGGCAGCGACCTCGACCGGCTCGCCGGCTGCGACCTCGTCGTCGAGGCCGTCGCCGAGGACCTGGCCGTAAAGAAGCCCCTCTTCGCCCGCCTGGGCGCCCTGTGCGGCCCGGACACGCTGCTCGCGACCACCACCTCCAGCCTCCCGGTCATCGAGTGCGGCCTCGCCTCGGGGCGCCCCCGCGACGTGATCGGGCTGCACTTCTTCAACCCCGCCCCGCTGATGAAGCTGGTCGAGGTGATCCCCTCCCTGGAGACCGCGCCCTACCACCTCGCCGCCGCACGTGAGTTGTGCCGGCGCATCGGCAAGCACCCGGTGCAGTGCCTGGACCGGCCGGGCTTCGTCGTCAACGCGCTGCTCTTCCCGTACCTCAACGGCGCCGTCCGCCTCGCCGAGAGCCACTACGCGAGCACCGACGCCATCGACCAAATCATGAAGGGCGGCTGCGGGTTCCCGCTCGGCCCCTTCGAACTGCTCGACGTCATCGGCCTCGACGTGTCCCTGAGCATCCAGCAGGTCCTGCACACCGCCGACCGCCACCCCGCCTCGGCACCGGCCCCGCTCCTCGGCCACCTCGTGGCGGCCGGCCGGGTGGGCCGCAAGGCGGGCGCCGGCTTCCGGGTGTACGGCTGAGGACGCCGCGCCGGTCCCGCCGGGCGCTCGTCGCCGTTCACCCCACGCCTCCGTTCCCGCGCGCCACCCCACTCGCCCCAGCGAAGGACCCGCCCATGAACCACCAGGCCTGTGAGAACCCGTCGCCCCCCGCCGCCCCCGCCCCCGTCCTCTCGGAGGAGTCCGCCGACGCCTTCGCCTGGTCGATGCTGATCGAACTCGTCGGCCACGGTCTCGCGGGCCGCGCCGTCCACCCTTCGCCCGCCCGCCCCGCCTCCGCGCGGCCCGCCGGGCCTCCCGCCCACGCCCCGCGCGCCGCCCACGCCGCTTCCACCGACCCGGGACGGGAGGCGGGCGAGCGATGACCACCGCACGAACCGCGGACGCCGCGGCCACCGTTCCTGCCGCCCCGCGCCGGACCGGTGAGGCCGACGAGCCCATTGGGGCCGGTGAGCCCGACGGGACCGGTGCGGCCGGTGCCGTCCGTGCCGTCGCTGAGAACGCCCGGCGGGCCGCGCGGCGGCTCGCCCTGAGCACCGGCGGGGAGCGGGCCACCGCACTGCGTCTGATCGCCGACCGGCTGTCCGCGCACACCGGGGGCGTGCTGGCCGCCAACGCCGAGGACCTGGCCGCGGCCCGCGCCGCCGGCCGCGACGCCGCCGTCCTGGACCGCCTCGCCCTCGACCGCGCCCGGCTCGACGCCCTCGCGGCGACCGTGCGCAGCCTCGCCGACGAACCCGACCCGGTGGGCGGCGTCGACGGGGGCGGGGTGATGCCCAACGGCCTGGAGGTGCGCCGCGTCCGGGTCCCGCTGGGCGTGGTCGGCATGATCTACGAAGGCCGCCCCAACGTCACCGTCGACGCGGCCGCCCTGTGCCTCAAGAGCGCCAACGCCGTCCTGCTGCGCGGCAGTTCCGTCGCCCGGCGCACCAACGCGGCGCTCGTCGCCGTGATCCGCTCGGCGCTCGCCGACACCAGCCTGCCGGTGGACGCCGTGTGCCTGGTGCCCGGCGTCACGCACGCCTCCGTACGCGCCCTGATGGCGCTGCGCGGCCTGGTGGACGTCCTGGTGCCGCGCGGCGGCCACGACCTCATCCGGGCGACCGTCCGCGACTCCGCCGTCCCCGTCATCGAGACCGGCGTGGGCAACTGCCACGTCTACGTCGACGAGCACGCCGACCTCGACAAGGCCCTCGCCGTCCTGCTCGACGCCAAGACCCGGCGGCCCTCGGTCTGCAACGCGGCCGAGTCGCTGCTGGTGCACGCGGCCGTCGCCGACGCCTTCCTGCCCCGCGCGCTCACGGCGCTGGCCGCGCACGGGGTGCTGGTGCACGGGGACGCGCGGGTCGGGTCGTACGACCCGGCGGTGGTGCCCGCGACGGAGGAGGACTGGGGCCGCGAGTACCTGGCCCCGGAGCTGTCCGCGGCCGTCGTCGGCTCGCTGGACGAGGCGGTCGAGCACATCCGCCGGTACGGCACCGGGCACACCGAGGCGATCATCAGCGACTCCCAGTCCGCCGTACGGCGCTTCGTGGCAGTGATGGACACCGCGGTCGTCGCCGTGAACGCCTCCACGCGCTTCGCGGACGGCGGCCAGATCGGGCTCGGCACCGAACTCGGCATCTCCACGCAGAAGCTCCACGCGCGCGGCCCGATGGGACTGGCCGCGCTGACCACCACCACCCACGTCCTGGTGGGTGACGGACATGTCCGGGACGGAGCCGCCGTACCGGAGGCGTGAACAGGAGGGCAGGCCATGTACGTGCGCATCATCACCGAGACCCGGCCGTCGGGCTGGCTGCTGTACGCGGAGGAGACATCCGAGCGGCGCCAGTTGCCGCTCGCCTTGCCCGTGCCGTGGCTGGGGCTGGCCGGCGTCGAGGACGACCCCGCCGAGCCGCACATCGTGCGCGGCATCGACTGAACGCCCGCACGCCGTACGGCGCGACGCGGGCCGAGTTCGTCAACCGCGTGCGGAGGCCGGCAGTTCGCCGGAGAGGACCTTGCGCTCCTGCAACCGGGTCAGCCGGGTGACCACCACGAGGGAGAGGACCGCGGCCGCGACGCCGAGGCAGTCGGAGAGCAGCATCGACCCGGCGGCCTCCCGCAGTTCGTCCGCCGTCCCGGCCCGACGGTGGCTGCGGTCGGCGAACCGGCCGACGAAGAGGTCGGCGAGCCACACGGTCCACCAGGCGTTCACCAGTGTGCGCCCGGACCGCACGCCCCACGGAGTGCTGGCGTCCCAGCTGTCCGCGACGATCCGGCGCGGGAACCACAGGTTCACCACCGGGCAGAACCAGGCGCCGATGGTCCAGCCACGCCGCAGACGGTGCCGGGAGGCGTCGAACACCTCGGCGTTCACCCGGATCCGCCACAGCCAGCACAGGGCGACGACGGCCGTGACCACCAGCGCGCCACCTTGCGCCGTGCCGGCCGCGGCGAACAGGGTGTCCGCCTGGTCCGCGCGTTCGACCAGGTCGGCGCCGGTGCCGCCGTCGGCCACGTCCCCGGCGACGTCCATCTCCAGCAGGTCCGTGCCGCAGGCGAACAGGCCGGTGGCGATGACCAGTCCGAGCAGCACGGCGGTGGCGCGCGCGAGCGCGGCCGGCGAGCGCAGCCGGGGGCCGGGAGGGGCGGTGTACGGCGGAGCCGGCATGGGCGTGGTCATGAGGAAGTCCCCCGAGAAGACGAGATCCGGGCCGGCGCGCGGTTCTCCCCGAACCGGCGCGGCTGCGCTGGTGCCGACGTGCGTGCGAGGACGTACGCGGGCACTGGAACATACGGTCGGACGCCGTCCCCCGTCCACTCGGCTGTCCGTGCCCTGCCTGGTCGGGAGCCCGTGGCGGCCGGCGACGGCCCGACCGGGCCACGGCCGGGGCGTCGCCGCCGGTGTCAGGGACCCGGTACCGCCGAGGCCGGGAGGACGCGGATGCGCACCCCGGTCCGCCGCCGGGCCGGTGTTCCGTCCCCCTGCGCGGTCCGCTCGACCGCGCGCGTCGGGCCGGCCACCGGCACCAGGTCGTCCGGGTGGACCACCTCCCGCGGCGGGCACGGCCGGGTCCGCGGCAGCTCCCGGGCGTCCACGCCGGCCAGCCCGCGGGCGACCACGCGCCCCTCCTCGTCGAGCAGTTCGACCGGGTCGCCGGCCGCGAAGTGGCCCTCGACACCGGTGACGTCCGCCGCGAGGAGCGGACGGTTGTCCTGGACGACGGCGCGGGCCGCGTCCGCGGTGAGCCGTACGGCACCGCGCGGGGTGCTGGCGTGCTCCAGCCACAGCAGGTGGTCAGCGGCGCGCCGGCCGGTGCGGTGGAACAGGGTGCCCGTCCCCCGGCCGGCGAGGGCGTCGGCGGCGTGCCGGGCGGCCGTCAGCACGACCGGGATCCCGGCGTCGGTGGCGATCCGCGCCGCCTCGACCTTGGTGACCATGCCCCCGGTGCCCACCCCCGCCCGGCCGGCGCTGCCGAGTTCGACGTCCCGCAGGTCGTCGGGCCCGCGCACCTCGGCCAGCCGGCGTGCGCCGGGGCGGCCCGGGTCGCCGTCGTAGAGGCCGTCCACGTCGGACAGCAGGACCAGCAGGTCGGCGCGGACCAGGTGGGCGACGAGGGCGGCGAGCCGGTCGTTGTCGCCGAAGCGGATCTCGGCGGTGGCGACGGTGTCGTTCTCGTTGACGACGGGCACCGCGCCCATCGCGAGCACCTGGCTGAGCGCCCGGTGGGCGTTGCGGTACTGGGTGCGGCGGCCCACGTCGTCGGCGGTCAGCAGCACCTGCCCGACGCGCAGCCCGTGGCGGGCGAAGGAGGCGGTGTACCGGGCCACCAGCAGGCCCTGGCCCACGCAGGCGGCCGCCTGCTGGCGGGCGAGGTCACGGGGACGCTCGGCCAGGCCCAGCGGTGCCAGGCCCGCGGCGATGGCGCCGGAGGAGACCAGGACGATCTCGGTCCCGGCCGCCCGGGCCCGCGCGAGCACCTCGACCAGCGCGTCCACCCGGTCGGAGTCCAGCCCGCCGACCGCGGTCGTCAGCGAGGAGGACCCCACCTTGACGACGATCCGACGGGCCGTCAGCACGTCGGCGCGCAGCACGTCCTTGGTCGGCCCGGTCACCGCAGGACCGCCAGCGGATCGGCCGTGCCCGACGGTTCGTCGACGCCGGCATCCGGGGCCGGTCCGCCCGTGCGGGCGCTGACGGTGTCCATGACTGCGGGGGCCTCCGGGCGGGGGGTGTCGTGGTCCACGGCCGCGACGCCGGCGCCCTCGCGTACGGGGCGCGGTGCGGGCGTGTCGTGCGGAGTTGCGGTGCCCGTCCGGCGGGTGGTGGCGGGTGCCATGGTCGCGGCGGCGGGACTCTCCTGTGCGGGAGACGTCCCTGCGGCGTCGTGCACGGCATCGGGCCTTGCCCGGCGGGTGGTCGCGGGCTCCACGGTCGGGGCGCCCCGTGCCGCAACGTGGTGCGCTCCGGCGGTGTCGTCCATCCCCGGGGCCTCCCCATGGGCGGCGGCCGCGGGCGCTCCGTCCACGACGGTGCTCACCACGGGCTGCGCACCAGCGGTGCCGACGGCGGCTCGGCGCACGGCCGGTGGCCCGTCCGGAGCCTCGGCCGTTCCTCTCCCGAGCCGACGCACCTCGCGCAGCAGCGCGTGCACCGTCTCCACGACGAGCACCGGTCGCTCGTACGGCAGGTCGTGCCCCTGGCCCGGGACGAGCTGGAGGGCCGCCCCGGGGACGGCACGGGCGAGCCGGCGGGCCTGGTCGGGCGGGGTGTAGCGGTCCCGGGTGCCGACCAGGACCCGGGTGGGCACCCGGGCCAGGGCGGCCAGGCGCCCGGCGCAGTCGTGGGTGGTGAGCGCGGCGAGGAACTCCGCGATGGTCAGCACCGGTACGTGCCGCAGCGCCCGCGCGTCGGCGCGGGCGGCCGCGCCCCGCCCGTCCCCGCCGAGCAGCGCCCGCCACAGCGGGGCCGTCGTCGGGTGGGAGAGCGGGCCGGTCAGCAGCCGGTGCACGGCGCGGGCGCAGCGGGGCGAGCGCAGCAGCGCGTCGGTGGTGTGCCGCCGGGCCAGCGCCTGGCGGCGGTCGAGGCGGTGCGCGGACGCGGGCGGGGCGTCGCCCACCCCGTCCAGGCAGGTGGAGACGAGCGCGACGCCCGCGACCCGGGTCCCGAACAGGCCGGGGTGCCGGGCGGCCAGCTGCTGGATCGCCATGCCGCCCATGGAGTGCCCGACGAGCAGGACAGGGCCGCCGTACGACGTCGTCGTCGCGTCGAGGACCCGGGCGAGGTCGTCGCCGAGCAGGGCCATGTCGAGCCGGGCGGTGCCGCGCCCGGAGGCGCCGTGGCCGCGCTGGTCGTAGGTGACCGTGCGCAGCGCCGGGAAGCCGGGGCGGGGCCGGGCCAGCGCGTCGACATGGGGCCGCCAGTCGCACGCGGACATGGTCCAGCCGTGCGACAGCAGCACGGTGGCCCCTGCGTCGGCGGGGCCGTGGACGCGTACCGCGAGGTCCGCGCCGTCGTCGGTGTGCACGGTGCGGGGCGTGCCGGGGCGTGCCGGGGCGGGCGCCGTCACGACGCCGGTCCGGAGTCGGTGCCGGCGACGCGGGCACGAGGTCCCCGGGGACGCGGCGGCCGTTCGGCGCGGGAGGTCGGGCCGCGGGTGCACAAGGAGGCGAACTCGGCGAGCTCCCAAGCCTGTTCGACCTGGCGGCAGGTCATGCCGAGCGCGCCGGCGATGCGCCGCGGGCCCCAGCCGTGGTGGCGCAGGAACCACACGTACGCCGGACGCTCCCGCTGCTGGGGCCGGAGCCGGAGGCGGTCGTCCGTGAGGAGGGCGTCGAGCTCGGGGTCGGCGGCGCCCAACGACGCCGCGATGCGCAGCAGTTCGCGGCGCTCGCGGACGTTGAGGCCGCCCCAGATGCCGGTGCTCTCCTCGTGCCGCAGGGCCTCGCGCAAGCAGTCGCGGGAGACCGGGCAGCGGGCGCACACCCGTTTGGCGGGCGCCTCGGGGTCGTGGTCGCCGGACCTGCCGGCGGACGGGAAGAAGGTCTCGGGGTCGGTGTCACGACAGGCCGCGCGCTCCACCCAGGGGTCGGTGCCCGCGCGCTGTGGTGCCGGTGCGTACATGGCGGTCGGCCCTTTCTCGACGGAAGGCGGCCGTATCTGACCCCACGATAAAGTCAACAAGCGATGATTTCAATGCTTGTTGAGTTCCTGCCGGGTTACATCCCGGTGTCCGGCATATGCGCCCACAGTGTGGTTGAGATTTGGACGATCGGTGCAGGTCCAGTGGATTCCACGAGCGTTGAAATTCACCCTTGATGAGTCAACTCCCTTGTCGTACCGTCGCTTTCGTAAGCCACCGCCGAAGCCCGCGAGGGCATCGGGACGCCGACATGCCCGGCACCGGCTCGCGCAGCCGCGGCCTGCTGGGGCGCCCCAGGCGGAAGTGTCACGTCCATGCCCGCGGTCATCGTCACCGCCGGTCCGACGTCTTTTGTTCGCGCCGTCAAACGGCGCTCGCAACGGGGGAGCACGGCCGCGCACTGGGGAGTGCGCGGCGTGCGGGGAACTTCCGAGGTGAGGGCTGCTCGTCGCCGCGCGGTGCCCGGTGTCCGGGGCCGTGACGGCCGGTTCCGCCCGCCGGGCGCGGGCTCGTGGTCGCACGTCACCGTCACAGAGTCCTTGGAGACCCCATGCCCGTCGTCAGCGCACCCGTGGTCGTTCTGCCGCGTCACCAGGTCACCACCGAGGAAGTACTCGAGCGGATCGAGGAGGTCTACCCCGAGCACCCGCGCCTCGCCCACCTCAAGCGCTTCATCCGCGCCACCACCGTACGGACCCGCTGGTACACCCGTCCGCTGGCCGACCAGTGGCGCACGGACGGCTCCGTCGCGGACCGCATGCGCCGGCACCTCCAGGACTCCCTCGCGCTGGCCGAGTCGGCCGCACGGGGCGCCCTCCTGGAGGCGGGACTGCACCCCGAGGACGTCGACGCCGTCGTGGTGGCCAGCGCCACCGGCCACAGCATGCCGGGGCTCGACGTCCGGCTCCTGGACAGACTCGGGCTGCGGCCCTCGGTGCGCCGCATACCCGTCACCCAACTCGGTTGCGGCGGCGGCGTGTTCGCCATCTCCACGGCCGCCGAACTGGTCACCGCGCGTCCCGGCAGCACCGTCCTCGTGGTGTGCGCCGACGCGTTCAGCCACTACCTGCACGAGGGTGACACCGGCCTGGACGGCATGATCTTCAAGGGGATCATCGGGGACGCGGCCGGCGCGTGCGTGGTCGCCTCCGACGTGCGCGGCCCGCACCTGGAACTGCGCGACTCCTGGGAGTGGTTGCACCGCGGCAGCGCGGACGTCGTGGGGTCGGTCACCGACGACGACGGGCTGCACACCTTCAACTCACGGCGCCTGCTGACCACGATCACCGAGATCATGCCCCGGGTGAAGGAGTGGCTGCGGCGCACGAGGGCCGCCGGCGAGGACGCCGAACCCGAGTTCGTGGTCTCCCACACCGGGAGCTCCAAGGTGCTCGACGCCATCGTGGGCGGTCTCGACGCCGACCCCGAACTCTTCGGACTGGCCCGCGACTCGCTGCGCGATGTGGGCAACGTGGGCTCGGTCTCCGTGCTGGAGGTCATGGAGCGCACGTTCCGCAAGCCGCCCCGGGACGGCGCGCAGGGCCTCGTGGTCGCGGTCGGCCCCGGCGTGTCGGTGATGGCGCTCCGGGCTGTGTGGCACGGCTGACTGCGGGTGGGGTGGGGCGTGCGGCCGGCGGTGTGCGGCGCCGCGAGGCGCGGGCGCTTCGCGGGCGGACCGACGGGCGGCCGTGAGGAATGCCGGGCCGCCGCGAGGGGGTGTCCCCGCGCGGTCGGTCACCGGGGAGGGGGTTCCCCTTCCCCGGCCGGGCGACCGGCGGGCCGGCAGGCGGTGCAGGTCGGCCGCCAGGCGCCTTGGTGGGGTGCGGGCATCCCCGGTCGGGCGCCGCATCTCTACGGTCGCCTGCCGGGTGTCTTCGCCGACTGCCCGGTGTCCCGGGCCGGATGCCGGGTGTCCCGGCCCGGCTGCCGGATGGGCCCGGGCCGACTGGCGGATGGCCCGGGCCGGTTCAGTCCGCCGCTGTGTCGTGCGGCCGGCGCGGTTCCAGGGTCGCGGACAGCCGCAGTTCCAGGGCCGGCACCACCCAGTCGATGAACTCGGCGAAGTCCATCGAGGCGAGCGGCTGGATCTGGAGCACGTAGCGCATCAGCGCCAGCCCCGCGAGGTGCCCGGAGGCCAGGGCCGCGCGGGTCGTGGCGTCGGGGCGCTCCCGGTAACCGGACGCCTGCGACCAGGCCTTGGTGCTGGCCTCGATGCGCTCGCGCAGGATGTCCGAGGTGGCACTGTCGGCGAGGCCCGCCCGGTAGATGGCGGTCATCGCGTAGCGCGTGCTCTCGTGTTCCCAGAACGAGAAGTACGTCTGGGCGATCCACGTCGCCTCGCTGGCGTCCGTCCTCGTGCCCGGCATGTTGTCGAAGCTCGCCGAGACGCTGAACGAGGAGTTGATGGCGGCGTCGAAGACGCCTTCCTTGTTGCCGAAGAAGTGGTGGACGAGTGCCGGGTCCACCTCCGCGTCCTCGGCGATGGCGCGGATGGTGGTGCGCGCGTACCCCCGGTCGGCGAAGAGGTGCAGCGCCGATTCGAGGATCTGCTCGCGGGTACCGCTGTCGCCGGGGCGGCGACCACTGCGGGCGCGTCGCGGGCGCGTGTCCTTGGCGGACGCCGAGGCGGCACGGCCGCCCGACCCGGACTTGCGGGGGGCACTCGTCGAGTCGAATGTCTGCCTGGATGTCATGGAATCACTGCACTTCGCGGGGGGTTCGAGCGATTAATTCACCGCATAGTGAAAACATCGTAGCAGGCGCACCGGAGAGCGTCCATCCACGGATGACGCCGCTGGATCACCCGCCCGTGGCGGCCCGTTGGTCGACAGGAGGCTTCCCGCCCCGAGGGGAAAGATACTGCGGAACCGGAATCCGGCCGGAAGTCGGCGGGAGGCCCAGCGTCGGCGTGCAGCCGGGGTCGAGGTGGAGGGGTGGCCCTGCCGGGGTGCGGGCCGCGACCGAAGTGGAAGTGGGATGCGCGGTCGTGGCGGGCCTGGTGCCGCCGGGTCACCGGAGTCCGGGCCACACTCGCGGCCCCCGAACCTCTCGGCGCCCCGCACCTACCGGATTCTCAGGGTGCCCTTTCGGCCCCCGAACCTTCCGGCCCCCCGAACCTCCCGGCTCCCCGAACGTCCCGGCACCCCGCACCGACCGGCATACGAGTCGCCTGTCCGGCCCATGGCCCCGAATCTCCCAGCGCCCCGCACCGACCGGAACCCGGACCGTCCTTCCGGCCGGCCCCCACAGCTACCCGGCGCCTCACGCCACCCCGTCCGCACCCTCCGTCCCCAGCAGCGTCCGCCGCAGTCCCGGTGCGATCGTCGCGATCAGGGTCTCCACGTCCAGGGCCGACACCGCCCGGACCCCGATGAGGTGCCGGACGAGCGCGACGCCGCCGAGCTGGGCGCCGAACAGGGCCGTGCGGACCTCCGCGTCCTCGCCCGGGAGTTCGTGGTCGACCATCGCGTTGAGCGCCTCGGCCATGCGGCCGCGCAGCACGCGGGAGGCCTCCGCGTCGGACAGGGCGATCCGGTACAGCTCGACCAGCGGGGACTCCTCCTCCTCGCAGGGTTCCCACAGGGCGAGGTAGATCCGGGCCAGCCGGGTGGGCAGGTCCTCGTCGACGCCCTCGGCGACCGCCGGGCGCAGCAACCCCGCCACCTTGACCGTGCGTTCGATGAGGGCGCCGAGCACGGCGGCCTTGTCGGGGAGGAGTTCGCGCGCCTGGGCCAGGCCCAGGCCCGCCTCCTCGGCGAGTTCGGCGAAGTCGGTCTGGCGGTACCCCTTGCGGGTGAACAGGGTGCGGCCCGCGGAGACCAGGGCCTGGGTGGCCTCGACGCGCGCCTCCGTCGCGTCCACTGCGCTGGTGACGGTCATGGTGGGCACCTTCCCGTGCGTGCTCGGCGGGTCCGGACAGAAATTCACTCTCCAGTGAAGTCTGCTTCTGTTGAATTAGTCAAGCGGCTCTGCAATGATTTCAACACTCGATGAGTTATTCGGCGTTCGCCGCCCGAGGAGGAATCGTGCAGTCCATCGGCATCACCGGAGTGGGCTCGTACCTGCCCGAGGCCATCGTCAGCAACGCGGAGATCGGGCACGGGGCCGGCGTGACCGACGAGTGGATCGTCCGCAAGACCGGCATACGCGAGCGGCGCCGGGCCGCACCCGACCAGGCCACCTCGGACCTCGCCGCGGCGGCGGCCGAACGCGCGCTGCGCCGAGCCGGGTTGACGGCCGACCAGCTGGCGTACGTGGTGGTCGCCACCTCCACGCCCGACCACCCGCAGCCCGCCACCGCGGCGCTCGTGCAGGACCGCATCGGCGCCCGCGGGGCCGCCGCGTTCGACGTCAACGCCGTGTGCAGCGGCTTCGTCTACGCCCTGAAGACCGTGGAGAAGCTGCTGGCCGCCGCCGCGCCCGGCGAACCCCGGCACGGACTGGTGATCGGTGCCGACCTGTACTCCCGCATCCTCGACTACGCCGACCGCCGCACCGCCGCGCTGTTCGGCGACGGGGCCGGCGCGGTCGTGCTCGGGCCCGTCCCGGCCGGGCGCGGCCTGCGGCACGTCTCCCTCGTCTCGCACGGCGACGCGCACGGGCTGATCCGGGTCGAGGCCGGCGGCAGCCGCCTCCCCGCCTCGCCGCTGACCGTGGCGGAGGGCGGCCACTACTTCCGGATGGACGGGCGGGGCGTGCGCGCCTTCGTCACCCGCACCCTGCCGCGCGAGGTCGAGCGGCTGCTGCGCGAGGCCGCCGTACCGCCTGACGCCGTACGGCACTTCGTCCCGCACCAGGCCAACGGCGCGATGCTCGCCGACCTCTGGCCGGACCTCGGGCTGCGCGGCGCCGACCTGCACCTCACGCTGGAGCGGTACGCCAACACCGGCGCGGCCTCGGTCCCCGTCACACTCGCCGAGATGGACCGCAGGGGCGCGGTGGCCGCCGGCGACCTGGTGGTGCTGGCCGCGTTCGGCGGCGGCATGAGCCTCGGCACCGCCCTCCTGGACTGGACCCTCGACCCGGCCGCCCCGGCGCCGGACCCCGACCCCGTCCCGGCCGGCGAACTGCTCTCGCCGCTGAGCCGGTGAAGGGGGACGGCCGCATGAGCACACAGGAGGGCACGACGGACCGCGCCGACGCCACACCCCTGACTCCCGCCGCCGATCTGCGGGGCCGGGTCGCCGAGTTGCACGCCCTGCGCGAGCGGGTCGAGCAGGGCGACGAACGGGCGACCGCCGCCCAGCGGAGCAAGGGGAAGCTGACGGCGCGGGAGCGCATCGGGCTGCTGCTCGACCCCGGTACCTTCCAGGAGGTGGAGCCGCTGCGGCGGCACCGGGCGACCGGCTTCGGGCTGGAGGACCGGCGGCCGCACACCGACGGCGTGATCACCGGCTGGGGGACCGTGCACGGGCGGACCGTGTTCGTCTACGCCCACGACTTCCGCATCTTCGGCGGCGCGCTCGGCGAGGCGCACGCCCAGAAGATCCACCGCATCATGGACCGCGCGGTCGCCGCCGGCGCCCCGCTGGTGTCGCTCAACGACGGCGCGGGCGCCCGCATCCAGGAGGGCGTCACCGCGCTCGCCGGGTACGGCGGCATCTTCCAGCGCAACACCCGCGCCTCCGGCGTCATCCCGCAGATCTCCGTGATGCTCGGCCCGTGCGCGGGCGGCGCCGCCTACAGCCCCGCCCTGACCGACTTCGTGTTCATGGTCCGCGAGACCTCGCAGATGTTCATCACCGGCCCCGACGTGGTCCAGGCCGTCACCGGCGAGCGGGTCTCCATCGGCGCCCTCGGCGGAGCCGACGTGCACGCCGAGGTGTCCGGTGTCGCGCACTTCGCGCACGACGACGAGGAGACCTGCCTGGAGGAGGTCCGCTACCTGCTGTCGCTGCTGCCCCAGAACAACCGCGAGACGCCCCCGGCCGCGCTGCCCGAGGACCCGGTGGACCGGCCGTGCGAGGCCCTGCTCGACCTGGTCCCGGCCGACGGCAACCGGCCGTACGACATGCGCCGCGTCGTCGAGGAGATCGTCGACGACGGGGAGATGCTGGAGGTCCACGAGCGCTGGGCCGCCAACGTGGTGTGCGCGCTCGGCCGGCTCGGCGGGCAGGTCGTCGGCCTCGTCGCCAACCAGCCGCTGGTGCAGGCCGGCGTCCTGGACATCGACGCCAGCGAGAAGGCGGCCCGCTTCGTGCAGATGTGCGACGCCTTCAACATCCCGCTGGTCACCCTGGTCGACGTGCCCGGCTTCCTGCCCGGGGTCGACCAGGAGCACAACGGCATCATCCGGCGCGGCGCCAAGCTGCTCTACGCCTACTGCAACGCCACGGTCCCCCGGATCTCGGTCATCCTGCGCAAGGCGTACGGCGGTGCGTACATCGTCATGGACTCCCGCTCCGTGGGCGCCGACCTCACCTACGCCTGGCCCACCAACGAGGTCGCGGTGATGGGCGCGGAGGGCGCCGCGAACGTCGTCTTCCGGCGCCGCATCCGCGCCGCCGAGGACCCCGAGGCGGTGCGCCGGCAACTCGTCAAGGAGTACCGGGCCGAGCTGATGCACCCTTACCACGCGGCCGAACGGGGCCTGATCGACGACGTGATCGACCCGGCCGACACCCGGCGGATCCTCGTCGAGTCCCTGCGCATGCTGCGCGCCAAGCACGCCGACCTGGCGGCCCGCAAACACGGCAACCCGCCCCAATGACAAGTGAAGTGAGGGAACGTCACATGGCGAGCACGGTCACGCACACGGACGGCTCCGCCACCGGACGGCCGGGGGCGCCCCTGGTCCGCGTCGTCCGCGGCGGCGCGCTGCCCGCCGAGGAACTCGCCGCGCTCACCGCGGTGCTGCTTTCCCGGGCCGCCGCCCTGACGGCCGGCGAACCGCAGGAGGAGCCGGTCAACGTCGTCCCCCTGTGGGAGGGCCCCGGCGCCCGCACCACCCCCTACCGCTCACCGGTGAGCTGGCGCGACTGAGCCCCGCGTCCGCCCGCCCCGCCGACGCGGGTGGTCATGACTGCGGCCCGGGAGGTTGTCCCCTCCCGGGCCGCAGTCGTATCCCTCCCGCTCAGGGGCGCCGGGTCTCCCCGTGGTCGGCTCCACCGGACTTCCGGGCGCCCTCGCCCGCCGGGGCGCCCGCGCCGGACGGCTCCGGGGCACCGTCCGCCGGTCCCGGCACGCCGCCCGTCCCCTCGTGCGCCACCTCGACGGCACCCAACCGGCGCACCTCCGCCACGACTTCGGCGCCCCCGGCATCCCCGGCGCCCTCGGCCGAGGCCACCGGCACCCCGGTCTCGGGCGCGCCCACGGTCCCCACGGGGTCCGTCTGCCACGCCCCCTCGCTGTCCTCGAGCGGGCCCTCGCCCCACACGCCCTCGCCAGCCTCGCCCACGTAGGGCGTCGCGGCCAGGGCGTCCGAGGCGGCCCGCGGACCCGGTGCGGCCCCCGCCCCGTCCTCCTTCGCCGCCCGCTCGGGAACCCGCACCGCCGCCGGTGCCGCGCCGCGCGCCGTCGGGCCCTCCGCGCCGCACCAGTGGAGCAGGGCCCGCCGCACACGGTCCTGGTGGCCCTCCGCGTCGTCCTCGCCGTCCGCCCAGGCCACGTAGCCGTCGGGACGGACCAGCAGGGTGCTCAGGCCCGCCAGCCGGGCGGGGGGCTCCTCGACCCGGACCGGGCAGACGCGGGAGCCCCACGCCTCGCCCAGCGCGGCCGCGCGGCCCGCCGGGGTGAGGTCGAGCAGCAGGAAACGGCCGTCGCGCATCAGCTCGTAGAGGCGGACCGGGGTCGCGCCCGGGCGGCGTACCGTCAGGTCCGGCACCCGCTGCCCGGCGCGCAGCGCGCGGCCGCCGCCGCGGCGGGCGTAGTCCGAGCGCAGCCCGGAGATCGCCTCGCCGGCGACGCGGCGGACGCGGCGGCTGCCGAGGAGCCGGGCCAGCGCGGTGCGCCGCAGCGCGGTGAGCGCGGGGGAGGGGCTGGTGGCCATCCAGGTGGCCCGGTCGGTGGCCTTCAGGATCCGCGCGGCCTGCGGGCGGCGCTCGGCCTCGTAGGAGTCGAGCAGTCCGGGCGGGGCCCAGCCCTGGATGCGGGCGGCGAGCTTCCAGCCGAGGTTGACGGCGTCCTGGATGCCGAGGTTGAGCCCCTGGCCGCCCAGCGGCGAGTGCAGGTGCGCGGCGTCCCCGGCGAGCAGCACGCGCCCGGTGCGGTAGTGGTCGGCCAGCCGCTGGTGGATCTTGAACCGGGCCAGCCAGGCCGGTTCGTACGGCTCCGGGTCGAAGCCCAGCGAGAGGGACATCAGCTCGCCCAGCTCCTCCAGCGTCACCGGCTCCCGGGTCCAGGGCCGGTCCCGGCGGGCGACCGCCACCCGGTACAGCCCGTCGCCGTAGGGCACGGTGACCATCACCGCGCCGTTCCCGGCGAGCACCACCACGTCGTCGACGGGCGGCGGCTTGCGCAGCCGCACGTCCGCGAGGACCGGCGCGAGGTCGTACGTCCGGCCGCGGAAGGCGATCCCGGACAGTTCGCGCACCGCGCTGTGCGCGCCGTCGCAGCCGACGACGTAGTCCGCGGTCTCCTCCCACTCCTCGCCGCCCGCGCGGACCTGGAGGGTGACGCCGCTGTCGTCCTGCTCCAGCCCGAACACCTCCGCGTCGCGCACCAGGGTGACGCCGAGTTCCAGGGCGTGTTTCTGCAGCACCTCCTCGGTGCGGTGCTGCGGCACGACGTGCAGGGCGGGGAAGCGGGTGTCCAGCTCGGTGAAGTCGACGACGGCGCCGCGCGCGGGGTGCAGCCGGCCCACGGGGCGTCCGTGCGCGGTCAGCGCGTCGGCGTGGCCACGCAGGTCCAGCACCTCCAGCGTGCGCGCGTACAGGCCCATCGCGCGGGACTGCGCGGAGGTGGTGAGCCGGCGTTCCAGCACCGTGCAGGAGACGCCGGCGGCGGCCAGCTCGCAGGCCAGGGTGAGGCCGGTGGGCCCCGCCCCGACGACGATGACGGAGTGGTCGGGAGCGGTGGTCATGGTTTCCTCCTGGAGACGTCGGGCAGGGGCAGGGCCGGCGCGGCGGCCCCCACGGGCGCGGCCGGCACCCGTCCGATCCGGGCCGCCCAGGCGCCCGCGCCGAGCACCAGCGCGCCGAGCAGCAGCCAGCCCGGCGCGCCCTGCCGGACCACCAGGAAGGTGACGACCAGCGGTCCGTAGGTGTTGCGGGCGGCGTTGCCCAGGCTGAAGAAGGCCAGGTAGACCTGGCGGCGGTCGTCCGGGGCGAGGTCGTAGGAGATGGCCCAGGACCCCGCCTGCTGATGCATCTCCGCGAACGCCTGGAACGCCACGGCGACGAGCAGGACGGCCACGGCGGCGGGCGTGGGCAGCGCGCCGGTCAGGGCGAGCCCCGCGCAGCACACGGCCAGCAGCAGCCCGCTCAGCCCGAGCGCCCGGCCGCCCTCCTCGGCGGTGCGGGTGGACCGGGTGGCCCGCACCTGGAACAGCACCACCACCGCCGTGTTGAGCACCAGCGTCCAGGCGATCACGGGCCGGGGCAGCGCGTCGTGCGACAGCACCCACAGCGGTACGCCCGCCGTCAGCACGGTCACGTGCAGGCTGACGGCGGAGTTGAGCGCGGTCAGTGCGGCGAACCGGCGGTCGCGGAACACCCCGAGCCGCCGCCGCAGCGGCAAGGGGCCCCCGCCGCGGGCCCGTTCGCCCTCCGGGGTGCGCAACCGGGCGACCAGGACGGCGGCGAGCACGAACGACAGCGCGTTGGCGAGGACGACGGCCACGTACACGGCGTCGGCGTCGCGCACCAGCGCCGCGCCCGCGCCCAGCCCGCCCAGGGCCAGCCCCAGGTTCTGCAGAGACCGCGCCCGGCCCATCGCCCGCACCCGCTCCGCCTCGCCCACCGCGACCGCGAACAGGCCCTGCACCAGCGGTGAGGCGGCCCGGTCGGCGACGGCCAGCAGCGCCACCACGACCAGGAAGGACCCGAACCCGGGCACGAACGGGTAGCAGGCGAGCAGCACCGCCCGCGCCAGGTGCGCGGCGACGAGCGTACGGCGGGGCCCCACCCGGTCGGCCAGCACCCCGGTGGGCACCAGCAGCGCGAAGGACACCGCACCCGCGACGGACAGGCCGACGCCCACCTGGCCCGCGCCCAGGCCGAGGTAGCGGGTGAAGAACACGACGGAGACGGACATGTACAGTCCGCTGCCGAGCGCGTCGACGAAGACCGCGACGAGCAGTGCCGTCGCGGTCGTGCGCACCGGGGTCCTCATGTCCCCTCCGTTCCCTGTCGTCCGGGTGGCTGCCGCGTACGCCGTGCCGGTCGCGGCCGGTCAGTAGTAGTGGCGCATGACCTCGTCCGCCCACGCGGGCTGGACGGCCTCCTCGCGCGGCCCGAACTCCCGCAGCCACGGCTTGAGGTCGAGCACCGGGGTGCCGTCCACCGCGTCGAGCCCGGTGACGTGCACGTCGAGTCCGTCGACCTTCAGCAGCCGGCAGCGCGAGACGCCGAGCCGGTTGGGCCGGTTCTTGCCGCGCTGGGCGAAGATCCCGGTCAGCGGCCAGTCGGGGTTGCCGCGCGGATGCCGGGCGCCCGTCTGCACCTTGTGCGGCGGCACCCGGTGGAAGCGGAAGACGACCTCGGCGTGCGAGAACGTGTCGAGGCCGAGCAGCGCCTCGGGCGTGAACCGGCTCGCGTCGAGCCGGATGACCGAACGGACCTCGCCCCAGTCGTCGTCGGTGAGTTCGCGCCGCTCGCTGTGCACGAACCCGATGGGCACCACGTCGGTGATCGCGTCGGGAGCAGGGGTTCCGGCGGCCTGGATCTCGTCGCGCACCAGCAGCTCGCCCGCCGCGGCCCGCTGCACGGTCAGGTAGACCTCCTCCGGGCGGACCCCGAGCAGGTCGACCAACCGCCGCTGCAGCAGCCGCAGCAGCGCCCCGACCTGCTCGGTGCCGTACGTCTCCCGGCACGTGACGAAGCCGACCGGGGCTGCGGAACCGGCCCGCCACTCGGGCCGGTGGGCCTCCTCGGGGTCCAGCCGGTGCCACCACACCCAGCAGTGCCCGGCGGGCAGGCCGAGCAGCGCGGTCACCTCGTCGGCGAGCCGGCCGAGGGCGGCGCCGCCCGGTCCCGCGGCCGGCGAGTACAGCCTGATCACCGGCATCTCAGCGCGCCCCGTTCAGCGGCTTGACGCCGATCACCATGCAGGTGCGCACCGGGATCAGGAACTCCCCGCCGTCCTCACGGATGCCGAGCGCGTCACGGTGGGCGGCGGGCGCCGCGGCGAGCCGGGCGCGGATCGCCCGCTCGGCCTCCTCGCCGGACGACGCGATCTGGCACCAGCGCGCGACCGGCACGCCGGTGCGGCTCTCGGCCTGACCGCCGCGCGCGACGGGCACGTTGAGACCGGCGCCGTGCAGGGCGGCCACCCATTCGGTGAGGGTGTGGCTGCGCACGTGCGTCGGGTCGTGCAGGACCTCCAGCTCGTGGTTGAGGGCGTCGACCTCCGGGTCCTCGTGGCCCTCCAGGTCGATCACCGCGAGCCGGCCGCCGGGGCGCAGCAGCCGGGCCATCTCGCGGACGGCGAGCGGCAGGCCGGGGAAGTGGTGGGGCGCGAGCCGCGACACCACTAGGTCGAACGAGGCGTCCGGGAAGGGCAGTTCGTCGACGGTGGCGCGGACGGCCTCCACCTCGGCGCCGCGCTCGGCGGCGAGCGCGCGGAAGGAGTCGAGCATCGAGGGCGCCGGGTCCACGCCCACCAGCCGGGCGGGCCCGTCGGCGGCGAAGGACAGCGCCAGGTGGCCGGCTCCGCAGGCGACGTCGCAGATCGCGGCCCCGGTCTGCGGGCCGAGCGTCTCGTGCAGCGCCTCCATCGTCGGGCTCGACCGGTGCACCTCGCTGGTCGCGAAGTTTGCGGCGATCTTGTCGAACCGCCTGCTGGAGAGCGTCTCACTGCCGGGCATGGGTCCCCTTCCGTCGTCCGGCCGGATCTCAGGTGGCGGCGCCCGCGAGGGCCGCGAGCGTCGTGAGCGGGTCCCGGGCCGGACCGGGACCGCACGGGTGGAGGGTGTGCCCGAGTCCCGGGAGCACGTGGACGCGCACGCCCAGCGGACGGGGCCCGATCAGCCGGCGGGCCGACCAGTCGGCGTACAGCAGCGGCTCGAAGACGGCGGGCGGCAGCGTGCCGTCCTCCTCGTCGACGAGGTAGCCGACCAGGTCGTGGCCGCCGTAGACGAGGTCGAGGGTGCCCACGTGGGAGGTGACGAAGGCGTCCTCCTCGATCACCGTGCCGACCAGCACGACGCGTTCGGCCCGCGGCGGCGTGCCGGCGCACAGCAGCCGCAGCAGGGCCTGCCCGCCCAGCGAGAAGCCGATCAGGGTGAGCGGGCCCGTCTGGAGGTGGCGGTGCGCGTCGAGGAGCCCGGCGAGCCGGGCGGCGCGGGCGTCGCGGTCGGCCTCGGTGGCGGGGGCGCGCCGGTCGCGGGCGGGCATGTCGCACTGGAGCACCTGGGCGCCGGAGGCGACCAGACGGTCCGTCAGCCCGGCGAGCAGCACGTCGTCCGGGCCGTCGCCGTCCAGGACGGAGACGCTGCCGGGGCCCGCGAGCAGCACGGTGGCGCACGCCGGTCCGGCCGGGAAGGTCCGGCCCAGGCGGTGGGCGGTGCCGGCCGGGTCGGTGCGCCAGGTCAGGCGCCGGTGCGCGCTCACCGGCTCACCGGCGGCAGACGGCCTCGGCGAAGTCGCCGATGCGCTGGTGGAAGTAGACGCTGATGATCTCCTCGTGCAGGGCCTCGCCGTCCAGCGTCGGCACCACGGCCTCCGGCTCGCCCGGCACCGGCGCCATGAACCCGCGCTCGGCGAGCTCGGCGAAGACGGAGGCGAACGGCTCGTCGTGGAAGATCTCGACGCCGAACCGGCGGCGGAAGCGCTCGGCGCGGATCGGCTGGTTGGCCTTGAAGGCGAACCCGAGGACCATCCCCAGGGCCTGATGACCCGTCAGTCTGCGTCCCGGCGCGAGGGGCAGGCCGGGGCCGGCCTTCATCCGCCGGGCGTAGCCGGTGATGTCGGCGGTGTTGTGGGTCTGCACCACCGTGTCGTCGTCGCGGGTCAGCCAGCCGTAGGCGCCGGGACCGAAGGCGATCATCGTGTCGTGGCGCTGCCACTTGTTGCGCGAGACCCGCGGGATGTTGCCGTCCGGGTAGGTACCGGGCCGGTTCCACCAGCCGCAGGGGCTCGGGTGGTACCCGGCGTCCAGCAGCAGCTCCACGACCGCCTCGCGCATCGCGTAGGTCTCGCCCACGCTCGGGAAGGCGTACTGCGCGTCGAGGCGGCTCTTGACGCTCGGCACGTTCCACACGGCCCGGTTGCCGATGCCCATGCCGGCCCGGTCCGCGTTGCGCAGCCGGTAGACGGTGATGGTGGGCACACCGAGGTCGATCAGCCGCCGGATGTCGTCGGCGACCGTCGCGGTGGTCTGCTGCGGCAGCCCGAACATCATGTCGACGTTGTACGGCTTCCCGGTCGCCCGCAGCTTCTCGATCGCGCGCAGCGACATCACCGCGTCGTGCCCGCGGCCCGCGAACGCGTTGACCTCGCTCTGCAGCGACTGCACGCCGACGCTGAACCGGTTGAAGCCCAGCGCGCACGCCTCGGCCAGCTCGTCGCCGAGGAAGTTGTCGGGGTTGCCCTCCAGGGAGATCTCGCAGTCGTCACCGAGCTGGTAGTGCTCCCTCAAGTGCACGACCAGCCGCGCCAGTTGCTCGGTGCCGAGCAGCGAGGCGGTGCCGCCGCCGAGGTAGACCGACTCGATCGACGCCCGCCGCAGCCAGGGCGCGTGGGCGAGGCGGCGGACGGACTCGTCGAGCAGCAGGTCGGTCCACACCCGCGGGGCGCGCGCGCCCTCGGCGCCGTCGGGCACCTTGCGCTTGACGTAGTTGCAGAAGTGGCAGACGTACGCGCACAGCGGCACGTGGAAGTACAGGTGGGCCGGCCGGTCGGCGCCCGGGTGGGTGCGCAGGGCCTCGGCGACCTCGTCCTCGGAGAGCCGCTCGCCGTAGTTGGCGGTGACGTTGATGTTGTAGTCGTCCTGGTCGATGCGCAGTGCGGGGTTCTCCCGGAGCAGCCGCGCCAGTCCGGTTCCCGGGCGCGCGGCCGGGGTGCGGCGCACGGCGGTGGTGGTGCCGGTGGTGCTCATCGCGACCTCGTCTCCTTCGGGGCTGTGCGCGACGGTCGCCCTCCCGGCCCGCGCCAGGGAGGCGGGCCGGGAGGGAGGCGCCGTACGCCGACGGGGGGTCGGAGGCGTACGACGGCCTCTTCACGGTCCGTCCCTCAGCGGGCCGCGAAGTCTGGGGCGAGCTCGCGTCAGACCTCGACCTCGATGACCGTGGCCTCGGTGATGTTGGTGGCCTCGACCAGCGTCTCGGCGGGCGCGGTGGCCGACGCGGCGCCCACCGCGCTCAGCGTCACGCCCTCCTGGCCGGGCTCCAGGTGGATGCGGATGACCTTCTTCTCCTCGGGCATGGCTCGTTCCCTTTCGTGGTGGGGCGGCACGGGTGGTGCCGCCCGGACAGGGGCCCGCTCACGTCGTCGGGAGCGGGGGCGCTGGGCGCCCGGCCGGTCGCCGGGCGCGGCTGCGGCCTACGGCGTGTTCACCGGCCGCGGGGTGAGCGTCAGGCGCACACCCCGCTCCCGGCGTTCGCGCCAGTAGCGGCCGGCCCGCAGGGTGAACTCCTGGAGGTACTCGGTGGCCCCGCAGCCCTTCTCGTCGCCGGTGATGTTGCGGGCGAGCGGCGGGCAGCGGAACTGGCACCAGATGTCCTCCCGCGCGACGGGGCAGGTGCCGCACACGGTGTGGTCCTCGAAGCGGATGTCGCGGAAGGCGTCGAAGCCGTTCTCCCAGATCTCGGCGAACGGCTGCCGGGTGACGTTGCCGGCCCGGTGGAGCTGGCCGGACATGCAGTTGCTGCACGGGTAGACGTCGCCGCGGCTGTTCACGTAGACCACCGAGCGGCCGCACTTCTCCTGGCCGACGGCGCGTTCGAGGCGCTGGCAGAACTGGATGGTGTCCACGCCGCGGATCTCGTCGGCGGCCCGCCGCGCGACGGGGGCGTCCGGGCCGCCCGGGGCCGGCGGCCCGGCGGGGCCGGACGCGTCCTCGGGCTCGCCCGAGTAACGGTCCATGCAGCGCCGGTAGACCGCGAACACCTCGTCGAGGTCCCCGGGCCGCAGCAGCATGTCCGGGTGGAGCAGGGCCCGGCCCACGGGGTGGGTCTCCAGCCACTGCGGGCGGGGATAGCCGTTGCGGGCGCACCAGTCGAAGATCTCCTCGGCGTCCTGGATGTTCTGCCGGTGCACGGAGATCGCCGTGCGGAACACGTGCCCGTGCGCCCGCATCGCCTCGAACGCCCGCTTCAGCTTGGGGAAGTCCATCCGACCGCGCACGGTGCGCTCGGGGTCGGCGGTGTCGAAGCTGATGAAGAACGACTGGCCCGGCGGGATCGCCGCGAGCTTCTCCTCGGTGACCAGCAGCCCGTTGGTGAAGATCTGCGTGCTGAACGGCTTGCTCCGTGCGTGCCGGATGATCTCCACGGCGTCGCGGTGCGAGAAGATCTCACCACCTGTCAGGAACACCTGGAGCACGCCCGCGTCGGCGAAGTCGTCCAGCAGCGACGTGATCATCGGGGTGGACATCTCGTCCGGCCGCTTCAGCGCGGAGTCCGCGTAGCAGTGCCGGCAGCGCAGGTTGCACAGGTTCGTGGTCTCCACGAACGCGATGGCCGGGGCGGGCAGGTGGAACCGGTCCAGCGTCACCAGCGGATCGCTCAGCGCGTACGTCATCAACTCCTCGGCGGGCACCGGCGATCCGCCGTTGTGGCGGTGGATCAGCGGCTCGGCCGAGGCGGCGAGGAACTCGACGTGCCCGTTCGGCAGGAGGGCGACCAGGCCGCCCTCGTTCACCTGGAAGGGAATCTTCTGCACGAGCGCTGCCTCCCGGCCGCATGAAGTCAACAGGCGTTGAACTCATTACGTGTTGAACTCTACGAGCCGTGCATTCCCTTGGCAAGGGCCCCGCGTCCACCCCAAGTGGAGCCCGGCCCACCGGGGATCCTGTGTCGCGCGCCCCGGGCGCGCACCGTGGCCCGCGCGCCTGTGGTGTGCGCGGCGGTACGAATGTCACGCTGGATCCATGGACCTCCCTTTCCTGTCCAAGTGGCGCAAGAGGCGTGAGACCGCCACCGCGGTCGCGGTGTTCCCGGACAGTGACAGCGACAGCGGCAGTGGCGGCGACGGGGGCGGCGAGGGTGGGCGCGGCGGGTACGGCGCACTGCTCGCCGAGTGCGAACTGCTGCGCTCCCTGGCGTCCCGTGCGGGGGTCCGGCTCGACGACACCCCGGCCTCGCTGGAGGCGCTGGACCAACTGGTGCCGCGCTGGCGCGACGACGAGGAGATGCTGCCCTGGCTCGGCAACGACGCGGGCCTCTACCTCGGGACCGTCGTCGTGCGCACCGTGCCCGGCGCCGGCTGGCGGATCCTGCCGGAGGGGCGCCCGGTGGTCCAGCTGGCCTCCGGTCGGGAGGTCGACGTGGTCCTGGAGGGCCGTACCTGGGCGATGACCGGCAGCCCCGAACTCTTCCAGGTGTACGCCGAGATCGCGGAGGCGTGACGCCGTGCGGGCACGGGGGAAGCGGGCGCCGGTGAACCCCTGGCCCGACCTGCGGTGTAAATACGGCTAATGCCCGAAAAGTGCGTGTCGTGCCCGTGGCTCCCCCCGGGCTGGATAGTTTGCGGCACCACGACACAGCTGAGAGTGAGTAGGGCTGGGCATGGCCTTCGATCCTTTGATCGAGTCGCGTGACGTCAACGAGCACTCCGGGGAGCCATCGGGCGACATCGAGGACCGCCGCACCACGCATCCCGAGCACTGTCCGGGGCGCGTGCGCCCACACGATCCGTACCGCGCGGGTGTTCCGTACCGCCGCCCTGCCCAACGTTCCCCGCGCACCAGCGAGTTGGGGGCCGAGCCCGTCGCCCCGCCCTGCCCGCGCCTGCGGGCCGCCGCTGCCGGTGTCCGCCCGAGCAGGATGGTCGTGCCGGGCCTCGACTAGGATGTGCCGTTCATCCCTGTGGTGGGGGTGATGTCGCCGATCCCCCGGGAAGGGCGACGGGGAGACTGCCGCCGGGGAGGGGACCCTCGCGCAGGGGGGCGGCAGTTCACGAGAGCCATACCCGCCCGGTCGCGCGGCCGGAGATCACTGCTCGCGTGGCGGGACCGTCGGACACGGCGGATCGCCGCCGGCGAGGAGAAGGTCAGCCGCGCGCCGGTCGGGTTGCGCTCGACGGAGCGTCCCGGTTGCCGCCGGGGTGCGCCGTCAGGACGCCCGGTGCGAGGCCCGGGTCGTGGCGGCCGTGCGGTCCGGCAGCGCGGTACGGGCCGCCTGGGTCACGTCCGCCACCAGCTCCACCACGTCCGGCCCGTACGCCTGGGAGTTGACGACCCTCAGCAGCAGGGCGAACGAGGAGTTGCCGTACTTGCGGGCCAACCGCTCGTGGTGCCGGGCCAGATAGCGGGTCGCCGCCTGGTTGGTGATCGCGCGCTGCCCGCAGAACAGGAACACCGGCCGCGCCTCCCGCCGCTCACCGGCCGTCAGCCGGGCCAGCAGTACGTACTCGCTCACCCCCGGCTCCATCCGGTACCGCTCGCCGCCGATCTGGAACGCCCCGCGGTCCGGGCCGGGTTCGGGGTCGACGTTGACCCGCACGCCCGGCAGCAGGGACGCCAGGTGGGCGAGCATCCGCCGGTTGGAGGCGGGGCCGCCCACGCAGAACTCGGTGCGCTCGCCGAACCCCTGCTGGGTCGCGTCGTGCGCGACGACCTGCGCGTGCGCGCGGCAGTCCTTGATCAGCGCGGCCAGTTCGAGCAGGGCGAAGACGTCGAAGCGGGTCACCGTGAGGTCGGGGCCGCCCGCGTCGCGGTTGACCACCAGCAGCGACTCGGCGTTGTCCGGCAGGCCGAAGAAGGCCTGCTTGCGCCGCAGCCTGCGCTTCCACAGGTAGGTGCGGGCCACCCAGCCGAGCGCGGCCGATATGCCCGCCGCCACCACACCCAGCACGATGTTGCGCACGTCGTCGTTCATGGGCGCGCATGCTAGCGGGCGACCACGCCCCGGGCGTACCCGTGTTCGACGTGTGGCGGTCGTATGACAGGCCCCGGGAGGGTCTGTCCTGACCGGGGTCGATGTCGTTACGCTGCGCTGACGTTCCTGCACTGGAGGTACGGATGCGTCTGCGTCGCCCTGTCGCGCGGAAACTGTCGGTACTGGCGGTCTCGGCCGCCGTCGTCTCGGTGGGAGCGGCAGCGCCAGCCGCCGCCCAGCGAACCGCCGGGGAGAAGGTCCCGGTCGCCGTCGGCTACGGCGGCGCCGTCTCCAGCGTGGACGCCGACGCGTCCGCGGCCGGCATCGAGGTGCTGCGCAAGGGCGGCAACGCCGTCGACGCGGCCGTCGCCACCGCCGCCGCCCTCGGCGTCACCGAGCCCTACTCCGCCGGCGTCGGCGGAGGCGGCTACTTCGTCTACTACGACGCCAAGTCCCGCACCGTGCACACCATCGACGGCCGCGAGACCGCGCCCCTGAGCGCCGACCAGAACCTGTTCACCGAGAACGGCAAACCCCTCGCCTTCGCCGACGCCGTCACCAGCGGCCTGAGCGTCGGCACCCCCGGCACGCCCGCCACCTGGGCGACCGCGCTGTCGCAGTGGGGCAGCAGGCAGCTCGGCACCGTGCTGCGGCCGGCCGAGCGCCTCGCCCGCGACGGGTTCACCGTCGACGGCACCTTCCGCAGCCAGACCGCCGCCAACGAGACGCGCTTCCGCGCCTTCCCCGACACGGCGGAGCTGTTCCTGCCCGGCGGGGTGCTCCCGGTGGTCGGCTCGACCTTCAAGAACCCCGACCTCGCCCGCACCTACGAGGAGCTGGGCCGCAAGGGCGTCGCCGCCCTCTACCGCGGCGACCTCGGCAGGGACGTCGTCGCGACGGTGAACGAGCCGCCCGTGGACCCGGCGTCGGGCTGGAACGCCCGCCCCGGCCGGCTGACCGCCGCTGACCTCGCGGCCTACCGCGCCAAGCTCCAGGCGCCCACCAGGACCGCCTACCGCGGGCTGGACGTCTACTCCATCGCGCCCTCCTCCTCCGGCGGCACCACCGTCGGCGAGGCCCTCAACATCCTGGAGCGGACCGACCTGTCCAGGGCGAGCGAGACGCGGTACCTGCACCGCTACATCGAGGCCAGCCGCATCGCGTTCGCCGACCGCGGGCGCTGGGTCGGCGACCCCGCCTTCGAGGACGTCCCGACCAAGGAACTCCTCTCCCAGCGCTACGCCGACTCGCGCGCCTGCCTGATCAAGGACGACGCGGTGCTCACCAGCCCCCTCGCCCCGGGCGACCCGCGCCACCCGGCGGCCTGCGCCGGCCGCGGCACCGCGGCGCCGACGACCTACGAGGGCGAGAACACCACGCACCTCACCGTCGCCGACAAGTGGGGCAACGTCGTCGCCTACACCCTCACCATCGAGCAGACCGGCGGCAGCGGCATCACCGTCCCGGGACGCGGGTTCCTGCTCAACAACGAGCTGACCGACTTCTCCTTCGCCCCGGCCAACCCGGCCGTCCACGACCCGAACCTGCCCGGCCCGGGCAAGCGGCCGCGGTCGTCGATCTCCCCGACGATCGTCCTGGACCGCCACGGCCGGCCGGTCGTCGCGCTCGGCTCGCCCGGCGGCTCCACCATCATCACCACCGTGCTCCAGGTGCTCACCGAGTTCGTCGACCGCGGCCTGCCGCTCGTCGACGCCATCGCGGCCCCCCGCGCCAGCCAGCGCAACGCCGCCCAGACCGAACTCGAACCCGGCCTCTACGACAGCCCGCTGCGGGCGCGACTGGAGGCGATCGGCCACTCGTTCAAGCCGAACCCGGAGATCGGCGCGGCCACCGGCGTGCAGCGGCTCCCCGCCGGCCCGGGGGTGGGCGCCGCCGAGACCGTGCGCCGCGGCGGCGGCTCCGCCCAGGTGGTGCGCCCGGCGAGGTAGGGCACCCGCCGGTCACAACTCCGGCGTGGGGACGGAGGGTTCGTCGGTGCGGAAGACGAGCCCTGCGTCCCCCACGTCCACCGTGACCCGGTCGCCCTCCTCGACCCGGCCGTCGAGCAGCAGCCGGGACAGCTGGTTGTCGACCTCCCGCTGGATGGTGCGGCGCAGCGGGCGGGCGCCGTACTCCGGCTGGTAGCCACGCTCGGCCAGCCAGTCCACGGCCGCCGCGGTGAAGGTCGCGGTGATGCCCTGCGCCTGCAGCAGCCGACGCGTCTTCTCCAGCAACAGGTCGGTGATCCGGCGCAGTTGCTCGGTGGACAGCTGCCGGAACACCACGATCTCGTCGATCCGGTTGAGGAACTCCGGCCGGAAGTGGTCGCGCAGCGGCCGCAGGACCTGCTCGCGCCGCGCCTCCTCGTCCGCGTCGGCGCCGCCCGCGCCGAAACCGATGCCGGCGCCGCGCCGGGTGATCGCCTCCGAGCCGAGGTTGCTCGTCATCACCACGACCGTGTTGGTGAAGTCCACCGTGCGGCCCTGCGCGTCGGTGAGCCGGCCGTCGTCCAGCACCTGGAGCAGGATGTTGAAGACGTCCGGGTGCGCCTTCTCCACCTCGTCGAGCAGCAGCAGCGAGTACGGGTGCCGGCGCACCACCTCGGTGAGCTGGCCGGCCTCCTCGTGGCCGACGTACCCGGGCGGGGCGCCGACCAGGCGGCTGACCGTGTGCCGCTCCTGGTACTCGCTCATGTCGACCCGCACCATGCGCTCCTCGCTGCCGAACAGCGCCTCCGCGAGCGCCCGCGCCAGCTCGGTCTTGCCGACCCCGGTCGGCCCGAGGAACAGGAAGCTGCCGATGGGGCGGTCGGGGCTGGCGAGCCCGGCCCGCGAGCGCAGCACCGCGTCGGACACCACCCGCACTGCCTCGTCCTGGCCGACCACCCGCTGGTGCAGGTGCTCCTCCAGGCCCAGCAGGCGGTCCTTCTCCTCCTGGGTGAGGCTGCTGAGCGGGATGTGCGTCAGCCGCGAGACGACCTCGGCGACGGCCTCCGCCGTGACTTCCAGGTCGCAGCCCTCGTCCACCGTGACGTCCTGGCCGGCGTCCGCGATGCGCTGCTTCAACTCGGTGATGCGGTCCCGCAGTTGGGTCGCCGTCTCGTAACTCTCGTCGGCGACCGCCTGGTCCTTGTCCAGGGTGAGCTGCTCGACCTCGCGCTCCATGGCGCGCACGTCCGTGCCCTTGGTGCGGGCACCCAGCCGTACCCGCGCCCCGGCCTGGTCGATCAGGTCGATCGCCTTGTCCGGCAGGCGGCGGTCGGTCAGGTAGCGGTCGGACAGCTCCACCGCCGCCACCAGCGCCTCGTCGGCGTAACGCACCTGGTGGTGGGCCTCGTAGCGGTCGCGCAGGCCCCGCAGGATCTCGATGGCGTCCGGCACCGACGGCTCCGGTACCAGGATCGGCTGGAAGCGGCGGGCCAGCGCCGCGTCCTTCTCGATGCGGCGGTACTCCTCCAGCGTGGTCGCGCCCACGATGTGCAGCTCGCCGCGGGCCAGCGCCGGCTTGAGGATGTTCCCGGCGTCCATCGACCCGCCCTCGCCGCCCCCGCCCGCGCCGACGACCGTGTGCAGCTCGTCGATGAAGACGATCAGCCGGTCGGAGTGGGCGCGGATCTCGTCGACGATGGTGTTGAGCCGTTCCTCGAAGTCGCCGCGGTAGCGGGTGCCGGCCACCACGCCCGTCAGGTCCAGCGCCACCACCCGCCGTCCGGCGAGGATGTCGGGCACGTCGTTGTCCGCGATGCGCTGCGCGAGGCCCTCCACGATGGCCGTCTTGCCGACGCCGGCGTCACCGATCAGCACCGGGTTGTTCTTGCCGCGCCGGGACAGCACCTCGATCGTCTGCTCGATCTCCTCGTCCCGGCCGATCACCGGGTCGATGCGTCCCTGGCGGGCCATGTCGGTGAGGTCGCGGCCGTACTTGTCGAGGGTCGGCGTGGACGTCGGGCGCTGCCCCTGGGCACGCGCCGCCGCGGGCGGCGCCTCGGGCGTCTCGGCGGGGCCACCGGGCGCGAACCGGGCCTGGTTGAGGATGTGCCCCGCCGCCGAGTCCGGGTTCGCGGCCAGCGCGCTCAGCACGTGCTCCGGGCCGATGTGGCCCGCGCCACGGGACCGGGCCAGGTCATGGGCGTCCAGCAGGGCGCGCTTGGCGGCCGGGGTGAGGGACAGCGAGGTGGGCGGGGGCGCCTCGGCCGGCGGCTGCTGCGCCGGGCCCGAGCGCTCGTCGATCTCCGAGGCGAGCGAGTCGGGATCGGCGCCGGCCCGGCTGAGCAGCGACCTGGTCGGCTCCGCGGCGAGTGCCGCCCGCAGCAGGTGCTCGGTGTCCAGGTCGCGGCTGCCGTGCTCGGCGGCGTACTGGGCGGCGCCGCGGACCAGCTCCCTCGCGGGCTGACTGAGGAGCTGGCCTATGTTGATCTGCCGGGGGCCGGGGCGGGGCCCGCCGAAGAAGCGGGCCAGGAACTCGCCGAAGGGGTCGCCGTAGCCCTCCGGGCTGGTGAAGCCGCTGGTCATGGCGTTCCGTTCGTTGACTGCGCGGGCTGGCCGGGTGCCCGGTCCGTGCCGGACTTACACCACGATGGCACGGTACGTACGGAAAGGCGCGTCCTGCCTGGTGGGAGGCCGTCGGCCGCGGTCCACCGGGCGTGTCAGCGGCGCTCGGTCAGCACCCTCGGGCCGCTCTCGGTGATCGCCACCGTGTGTTCGGCGTGGGCCGCGCGCGAGCCGTCGTTGGTGCGCAGCGTCCAGCCGTCCGGGGCCACGTGGTAGTCGTCGCGGCCGCCCGCGAGCAGCATCGGCTCGATCGCCAGGACCATGCCGGGGTGCAGCGGGAGCCCGCGGCCGGGGCGGCCCTCGTTGGGCACGGGCGGGTCCTCGTGCATACGACGGCCGATGCCGTGGCCGCCGAAGTCGTCCAGGATGCCGTAGCCGGCCGAGCGGCAGACCGTGCCGATGGCGTGGCCGATGTCGCCCATGCGGTTGCCCGGCACGGCGGCCGCGATGCCCGCGGCCAGGGCCCGCTCGGCCGTCTCGACGAGGCGGGCGTCCGCCGGGCGGGGCGTGCCCACGACGAAGCTGAGCGCGGAGTCGCCGGCCCAGCCGTTCAGCTGGGCGCCGAAGTCCAGCGAGACCAGGTCGCCGTCGCGCAGCCGGTAGTCGGTCGGGACGCCGTGGACGACGGCGTCGTTGACGGAGGTGCACAGCACCGCCGGGAACGGCGTCGGCGCGAAGGACGGCCGGTAGCCGAGGAACGGGGACGTCGCGCCCGCCTCCCGCAGCACCCCGTGGGCGAGCTCGTCCAGCTCCAGCAGGGAAACGCCCACGTCGGCGGCGTCGCGCGCGGCCGTCAGGGCCCGGGCGACGACCTGGCCCGCCTCGTACATCGCGTCGATCGAGGTCTTCGTCTTCAGTTCCACCATGCCAATTACTATACCGGTATTAGAATGGTGGCATGGTGCGCACCCCCTTGACCCCCGAAGAGCGTGAACGCGGCGAGCGGCTCGGCCGTTTCCTCCGTGAGGCCCGCGGTGGGCGGAGCATGGCCGACGTCGCCGCCGCCGCGGGCATCTCCGCCGAGACCCTGCGCAAGATCGAGACCGGCCGGGCCCCGACACCCGCCTTCTTCACGGTCGCCGCGCTGGCCGGTGCCCTCGGCCTGTCCATGGACGAGCTGGCGGGGCGGTGCGCGTTCATGGGGGTGTGAGCGTGCGGGCCGGGCGGCCCGCCGGTGCGTTCGCGTCCCCTTCGAAAACTCCCCGTAGCCGGTCCGTAACACGGTTGGTGTTTTCTCGGAGCTGAGTGTTCCGGTCGGGTGGGGGACGGCGATGACGGTGGATCAGCTCCCGGAGGAGGCGCGGGAGTTCGCGCACCGCCTCGGCGGCCTCTTGGCGCGCGTCGACCAGGGCGCCGGCTGGGCCGGGGTGTTCTGGCGGCGCGACCCCGACGGCATGCGCGAGTGCGTGGAGGGGCGCGAGGTGCCGCCCTGGGACGTGGTGGAGGCGCTGCTCCAGGACGTCGCCGCGGCCTACGGCGCCCGGGCCGCCGAGCAGGAGGCAGAGCGGCTCCGCCCGCTGCACGCCGCTGCGCTCGTCGCCCACGACGACCGGCCCGGCGGGCGCGACGCCTTGGAGGACCGCCTCGACGTCATGCTCCGCGAGCAGCGCTACGCCGCCGAGCGCCAGGCCGAACTCGGCCGCCTCCTCGCCGCCGCGAGCACCCCCGAGGAGACCGAAGCCCTCCGCCTCGACCTGGCCTGGGCCCACGACGACCACGCACGCGCCACGGCCCGCTGCGCCGAGCTGCGCCGCCGCCTGGCGGCCCGGGACGACCGCGCCAGGGAGCGCACCGACCCCCGGCACCGGACCGACCCCGGCCGCCCGCGCGCCACGCCGGCCGCGAGCGGACCGAGGGACCCGGCGTACGGGGCGGGGACGGGCGAACCGGCGGTCGCGGCGGACTTCACGGGCTTCTTCGCCCGCGGTGACGTCACTGTCCCGACGGGTCCGCTCGACGGGGGTGGCCCGGTGGTCGCGGCGGACTTCGACGGGCCCGCCCACCCAGGCGACTTCACCGACCCGACGGGGCCGGCCGATCGGAGCGGTCCAGCGGGCCCGGTCGCCGACTTCACCGCCGGCGGGGACCTGACGGACCGGACCGACCGGACCGACCGGACCGATCGCGTCGCCGCGCACGAGTACGGTGTCACCGCGGCCGACCGGCTGGCCGGGGGAGGCCCCGCGCTCACCGGTCCCGGCTGGACGAGTGCGGACGGACACCCGGACCCCGCCCGCAGGGACCCCGCCCACGCCCCCGGCCCGCACGCGGACGGCCCCTACGGAAACCCCGCCGACCCGCACGCGGACGGCCCCTACGGAAACCCCGCCGACCCGCACGCGGACGGCCCCTACGGAAACCCCGCCGGCCCGCACGCCGACCCGCACCCCGACCCCGCGCAGCCCCCCGCCCCCACCGTCCCCAAGCAGCGCAAGCGGCGGCGGGGCAGTGCCCGGTTCGCCGGAATGGCGGAGGACGCCGCCGTGGCCGTACCGGCGCAGGGGGAGGGGGAACCCGCGCTGCCGGGGCTCGGGCCCGCACCCGCCCCCACCGGCCGCCGGGGCCTGCGGGGCGCGCGCTTCGCCGGGGCCGCCGCCGAGCGGGAGGCGCCGTCCGCCCCGCGGCCGCGGGAGACCGGCCCGGTGGACGACCGGGCGCGCCAGGAGGCGGCCGGGGCCGTGGAGCGGCTGGTGGCCTTGCGGGCACGGGGGCTCAGCGGCGAGGCGCACGCCCTGCTCGTGGAGCTGGCGTACTGGCCGGCGGCCCGCGTGCCGCTGCTCGCCGCGGAACTCCAGCACGCCGGACTGGGCGCCGACTGGGCGACCCTGCTGTGGGAGACGGCGTCGCTGCCGGTCGAGCGGCTGGTCGCGGCCGCGGACGCGCTGCTCGCGGCCGGGCGCGCGGACGACGCCGAGCGGATCCTGCGGCAGGGCGTCGGCCGCCCCGCCGAGGAGATGGGAGAGGCCGTACGGGACCTGGCCGCCCAGGGCCGCCACCGCGAGGTGCGCGCGCTGCTCGACGCGTACGTCCGGGTCCGCGCCCCCGAGGAGGCCGCCCGCAGCGCCGCACCCGAGCCGCGCACCCTGGCGCCACTGCTGCTGGAGGCCGCCCGGGGCGTCTCGGACGCCCGGTACCGGGACCTGGTGCACGCCCTCCGGGTGGCGGGCCTCGGCACCTGAGCACGCCCCGGCCCGGGCCGGCCGGCCGGGACCGGTGCGTACGCCGTACGCCCCACGGCTCACCCACCGGAGTGTGAAACGCGATCGACTCACCGGGTTGACGACGATGGTCTTGGCAAGGCCGTCCGAGAGGCTTACGTTCGTCCCTCTAAGGCCTGTTCTACGGGCGTAGAGGCTCTGACGGTCCCGTCGAAGGAGCAGCTCATGGCCAACGTCGTACGTGCCGCACTGGTCCAGGCCACCTGGACCGGCGACACCGAGTCCATGGTGGCGAAACACGAGGAGCACGCCCGCGCGGCGGCCCGGCAGGGCGCGAAGGTCATCGGCTTCCAGGAGGTCTTCAACGCGCCCTACTTCTGCCAGGTGCAGGAACCGGAGCACTACCGCTGGGCCGAGCCGGTGCCCGACGGTCCGACCGTGCGCCGGATGCGGGAGCTGGCGCGCGAGACCGGAATGGTGATCGTGGTCCCGGTCTTCGAGGTCGAGCAGTCCGGGTTCTACTACAACACCGCCGCCGTGATCGACGCCGACGGCTCCTACCTCGGCAAGTACCGCAAGCACCACATCCCGCAGGTGCGCGGCTTCTGGGAGAAGTACTACTTCAAGCCCGGCAACCTCGGCTGGCCCGTCTTCGACACCGCCGTCGGCAAGGTCGGCGTCTACATCTGCTACGACCGCCACTTCCCCGAGGGCTGGCGCCAACTCGGCCTGAACGGGGCCCAGCTGGTCTACAACCCGTCGGCAACGCACCGCGGCCTGTCGTCCTACCTGTGGCGGCTGGAGCAGCCCGCCGCGGCCGTCGCCAACGAGTACTACGTCGCCGCGATCAACCGCGTCGGCCAGGAGATCTACGGCGACAACGACTTCTACGGCACGAGCTACTTCGTCGACCCGCGCGGCCAGGTCGTCGGCGACGCCGCCAGCGACACCAAGGAGGAACTGCTGGTCCGCGACCTCGACTTCGACGTGATCGAGGAGGTCCGGCAGCAGTGGGCGTTCTACCGCGACCGCCGGCCCGACGCCTACGAGGGGCTGGTGCAGCCGTGAACGACCTGTACTCCCGCCACCGCACCGTCCTGCCCGACTGGCTGGCCCTCTACTACGAGGACCCGCTGGAGATCACCCATGGCGAGGGCCGGTACGTCTGGGACGCCCACGGCAACCGGTACCTGGACTTCTTCGGCGGCATCCTCACCACGATGACCGCGCACGCCCTGCCCGAGGTGACCAAGGCGGTCGCCGAACAGGCCGGGCGGATCGTCCACTCCTCCACCCTCTACCTGAACCGCCCGATGGTGGAACTCGCCGAGCGCGTCGCGCAGATCAGCGCCATCCCCGACGCCCGGGTCTTCTTCACCACCTCCGGCACCGAGGCCAACGACACCGCGCTGCTGCTCGCCACCACCTACCGGCGCAGCAACACGGTCCTGGCGATGCGCAACAGCTACCACGGCCGGTCCTTCAGCGCGGTCGGCATCACCGGCAACCGCGGCTGGTCGCCCACCTCGCTGTCCCCGCTGCAGACGCTCTACGTCCACGGCGGCGTCCGCACCCGCGGCCCGTACGCCCACCTCGACGACGAGGCGTTCACCGCCGCCTGCGTCGAGGACCTGCGCGACCTGCTCGGCCACACCCGCCCGCCCGCCGCGCTGATCGCCGAGCCCGTCCAGGGCGTCGGCGGCTTCACCTCACCCCCGGACGGCCTGTACGCCGCCTTCCGCGAGGTGCTGCGCGAGCGGGGCGCGCTGTGGATCGCCGACGAGGTGCAGACCGGCTGGGGCCGCACCGGCGACCACTTCTGGGGCTGGCAGGCGCACGGGCGCAGCGGCCCGCCCGACATCGTGACCTTCGCCAAGGGCATCGGCAACGGCATGTCCATCGGCGGCGTCATCGCCCGCTCCGAGATCATGAACTGCCTCGACGCCAACAGCATCTCCACCTTCGGCGGCACCCAGATCACCATGGCGGCGGGCCTGGCGAACCTGACGTACCTGCTGGAGCACGACCTCCAGGGTAACGCGCGGCGCGTCGGCGGGCTGCTGCTGGAGCGGCTGCGAGCCGTCGCCGCGCAGGTCGAGGGGGTGCGCGAGGTGCGCGGCCGCGGCCTGATGATCGGCATCGAGCTGGTCAGGCCCGGCACCGACCGGGCCGACCCGGACCGGGCCGCCGCGGTGCTGGAGGCGGCCCGCGCGGGCGGGCTGCTCATCGGCAAGGGCGGCGGGCACGACACCAGCGCGCTGCGCGTCGCGCCGCCGCTGTCCCTGACCGTCGCGGAGGCCGAGGAGGGCGCCGCGATCCTCGAGGACGCCCTGCGGAGCACGCAGTAGCGCGGCACGGGCTCCGGCGCCCCGCGGGCGCACCGGGCCACGGAAGCGAAGGGGAACCGTCATGACGGCCACGTCGGATTCCTGGGGACGCGCCGAACCGCTGGACGCGCTGTCGGTCCGTCAGGTCCTGTCCCTGGAGCGGGTCCTGGCCGGGGAGCCGGAGGTGGTGGCGGGGGCGGCGCAGCTGGACCGGCCCGTGCGCTGGGTGCACGTCGCCGAGGCCGCCGACGTCGGCGTGATGCTCAGCGGTGGCGAGATGGTGCTCACCACGGGCGTCCTGCTCGCCGGGGACGAGGGCAGGCAGACCGAGTACGTGCGGTCCCTGCACCGCGCCGAGGCGGCGGCCGTGGTCCTCGGCCTCGGCCGGGCGTTCCCCGCACCGCCGGACGCGATGCGCCGGGCCGCCGAGCGGTGCGGGCTGCCCATGGTCGTCCTGCACCGCCCGTTCCCCTTCGCCGAGCTGACCGAGGAGGTGCAGTCCCGGCTGGTGCGGCGCAAGTTCGCCGCCGTCAGCCTGTCGGAGTCGGTGCGCACCGCCCTCACCCGGCTGATCACGGCCGGCGCCCCGCTGCAGCGGCTGCTCGACGAGGTCGCCCGGCACAGCGGCTGCCCCGTCGTCGTCACCAACCTCGCCCACCGCGTGCTGGCCACGGCGGGGGAGCGGCCGGCCGTCGACGACGTGCTGCGCGACTGGGAGCGCATCGCCCGCCAGGCCGGGGGCAGCGAGGGCGACGGCTGGATCCGCGCCGAGCTGGGCGGGCGCGGGGAGCAGTGGGGCCGCATCACGCTGTGCGGCTACCGGGGCGACGGCGCCGGCGGGCGGCTGCTCGCCGACCGGGCCGCCGAGGCGCTCGTGCTGCACCGCATGCTCGGCGGCTCCGCCTCCTCCTGGGAGGAGCAGTCCGCGCAGGGCCTGCTCACCGACCTGGTCTCCGGCGCCGTTCCGGCCCGGCAGCTGCTGCCGCGGGCACGGGCGGCCGGGCTGCCCGTGAACCGCCGCGCCTTCCTCCCGCTGGTCGTCCGTGACGGCGACCCCGCGCGGCTCGACCGGACGCTGCGCGTGCTGGGCCTGCCCGGGCTGGTCGCCGACCTCGGCGACGGGGCCACCGCCGTCCTGCTCAGCCTCGCCCGCGACCAGGACGCCGACGCGATGGCCGCGCACTTCGCGGCGCGGCTGCGCACCGGGGCGGGCGAGCCGCGCCCCGTCGTCGCCGCGGCCGGACCGCGCACCGCCTGGGACGACGTACCGGCCGGGCTGCGCGAGGCCCGGCACGTCGCCGAGGCCGTCGCCGGCTCCACCGCCGCCCTCGGCCTGCCGCCCGTGGTCCGGCTGCGCGACGTCCACCTGCGGGGCCTGGTACGGCTGTTGCGCGACGACCCGCACGTGCAGTCCTTCGCCGAGCGCGAGCTGGACGGGCTGCTGCGGGCCGGCGACGACGACCTGCTGTCCGTGCTGCGCACCTACCTCGCGACCGGCCGCAACAAGTCGCGCACCGCCCAGCTCCACCACGTCTCGCGCCCCGCCCTGTACCGCCGCCTGGAGGCGATACGGACCCGCCTCGGCGTCGACCTCGACGACTTCGAACAGGCGGCCTCCGTCCACATCGCGCTCCTCGCCCACGACGCCCAACAGGGCGGCACCGCGCCCGCGCAACCGCGCTGAAACACCGAACCACCTGGGAAAACGACGGTGAAACATGAGCCCTCGCAAGCGTGACACGGTGACATGCCGCACGGGTGCGGACGTGACACGCTGCACCTCAAGGACGACCTCCCCGGTTCCTACGCTCCTTCAGCGAGCACACCGAGCGACCGGAGGTCCCGATGAGCAGAGTGATCCGCGCCGCCGTCTTCCAGACCGCGTGGACCGGCGACAAGGAGTCGATGATCGAGGTGCACGAGCAGGCCGTGCGCGACGCGGCCGCCCAGGGCGCCCAGGTGCTGTGCTTCCAAGAGCTGTTCTACGGACCGTACTTCTGCCAGGTCCAGGACCCGGCCTTCTACGCGTACGCCGAACGCGTCCCCGACGGGCCGGTCGTGGAGCGCTTCCGGGCCCTCGCTCGGGAGCACGGCATCGTCCTGGTCCTGCCGGTGTACGAGGAGGAGCAGCCCGGGGTCCTCTACAACACGGCCGCCGTGATCGACGCCGACGGCTCCTACCTCGGCAAGTACCGCAAGCACCACATCCCGCAGGTGCGGGGCTTCTGGGAGAAGTTCTACTTCAAGCCGGGCAACGCCGGCTGGCCCGTCTTCGACACCGCCGTCGGCAAGGTCGGTGTCTACATCTGCTACGACCGCCACTTCCCCGAGGGCTGGCGGGCGTTGGGCCTCGCGGGCGCCGAGATCGTGTTCAACCCGTCGGCCACCTCGCGCGGGCTGTCCCGCTACCTGTGGCAGCTGGAGCAGCCGGCGGCGGCCGCGGCCAACGAGTACTTCGTCGGCGCGATCAACCGGGTCGGCGTGGAGGACCTGGGCGACAACGACTTCTACGGCACGAGCTACTTCGTCGACCCGGAGGCCCAGTTCGTCGGCGAGGTCGCGAGCGACAAGGAGACCGAACTCGTCGTGCGCGACCTGGACCTGGGCAAGCTGCGCGAGGTGCGCGACCGCTGGCAGTTCTACCGGGACCGCCGCCCGGAGGCGTACGAGCCGCTGACCGCGCCGTAGCCGGGCTCGGCCGCGCAGATCGTCCCGGACGTCCCACGGAGCGCCCTTCCGGGCACCGCACCGGACATCCCCCCGCGTCCCCGACGGGCCGGGCGCCCGCGGGGACGCGGGGACCCCCCTCGCCCTCGTCCACACCCCCGCGTCCTGCCGACCCCGACCCAGCGGAGCGTCCCGCATGAGCAGCCGTACCGTGATCCGCGGTGGCCTCGTCGTCACCGCGTCCGACGAGATCCACGCCGACGTCCTGATCGAGGACGGCCGTGTCGCCGCCCTCGCCGCCTCCGGCACCCCGGCCGCCGCGGCCTGGACCGGCGACCGCGTCATCGACGCCACCGGGAAGTACGTGATCCCGGGTGGCGTCGACGTCCACACCCACATGGAGCTGCCGTTCGGCGGCACCTTCGCCTCCGACACCTTCGAGACCGGCACCCGGGCCGCCGCCTGGGGCGGCACCACCACCATCGTCGACTTCGCGGTGCAGGGCGTCGGCCGCTCCCTGCGCGAGGGCCTGGACGCCTGGCACGCCAAGGCGGAGGGCAACTGCGCGATCGACTACGGCTTCCACATGATCGTCTCCGACGTCAACCAGGAGACGCTGAAGGAGATGGACCTCCTGGTGGAGGAGGGCGTGACCAGCTTCAAGCAGTTCATGGCCTACCCGGGCGTCTTCTACTCCGACGACGGCCAGATCCTGCGCGCCATGCAGCGCTCCGCCGAGAACGGCGGCCTGATCATGATGCACGCCGAGAACGGCATCGCCATCGACGTGCTCGTGGAGCAGGCCCTGGCCCGCGGTGAGACCGACCCGCGCCACCACGGCGAGGTCCGCAAGGCCCTGCTGGAGGCCGAGGCGACCCACCGCGCCATCCGGCTCGCCCAGGTCGCGGGCGCTCCCCTGTACGTCGTGCACGTCTCGGCCATGGAGTCGGTCGCCGAGCTGGCGCGCGCCCGCGACGAGGGGCTGAACGTCTTCGGCGAGACCTGCCCGCAGTACCTGTTCCTGTCGACCGACAACCTCGCCGAACCGGACTTCGAGGGCGCCAAGTACGTGTGCTCCACGCCCCTTCGCCCCAGGGAGCACCAGGCCCGGCTGTGGCGGGGCCTGCGCACCAACGACCTCCAGGTGGTCTCCACCGACCACTGCCCCTTCTGCTTCGTGGGCCAGAAGGAGCTCGGCCGGGGCGACTTCTCCAAGATCCCCAACGGCCTGCCGGGCGTCGAGAACCGCATGGACCTGCTCCACCAGGCCGTCGTGGACGGGCACATCTCTCGGCGCCGCTGGATCGAGATCGCCTGCGCCACCCCGGCCCGCATGTTCGGCCTCTACCCGAAGAAGGGCACCCTGGCCCCGGGCGCCGACGCCGACGTCGTGATCTACGACCCGCACGCCGAGCAGGTGTTGTCCGCCGAGACCCACCACATGAACGTCGACTACTCGGCGTACGAGGGCAGGCGCGTCACCGGCCGCGTCGAGAGCGTCCTGTCGCGCGGTGAACTCGTCATCGACCAGCGGGAGTACACCGGACGCGCCGGCCACGGCGCCTACACCCCGCGTTCGACCTGTCAGTACCTCACCTAGGAGCGGCGCCCATGGACTTCGGACTCGTCCTGCAGACGGACCCGCCCGCATCGAGGGTCGTCGACCTCATGCGGCGGGCGGAACGCAACGGCTTCACGTACGGCTGGACCTTCGACTCCGCCGTGCTCTGGCAGGAGCCGTTCGTCATCTACAGCCAGATCCTCGCGCAGACCGAGCGGCTGACCGTCGGCCCGATGGTCACCAACCCGGGCACCCGCACCTGGGAGGTCACCGCCTCCACCTTCGCCACCCTGAACGACATGTTCGGCAACCGCACGGTGTGCGGCATCGGCCGCGGCGACTCCGCGATGCGCGTCGCGGGCCGCAAGCCCAACACCCTGGCCCGCATCAGCGAGGCCATGAAGGTCATCCGCGCCCTCGGCGGGGGCGAGGAGGTCGACCTCGGCGGCGGCACGGTCGTGCGGTTCCCGTGGATCAAGCCGGGCGCCCACCTGCCCGTGTGGATGGCGGCGTACGGCCCTAAGGCGCTGAAGATGACCGGTGAGGAGGCCGACGGGTTCATCCTCCAGCTCGCCGACCCCTACCTCACCGAGTACATGGTGAAGGCCGTCAAGGACGCGGCCGCGGCGGCCGGCCGCGACCCGTCCGAGGTCACCGTGTGCGTCGCCGCCCCCGCCTACGTCACCGCGGACGACTCGCCCGGGGCGCTCGCCCACGCCCGTGAGCAGTGCCGGTGGTTCGGCGGGATGGTCGGCAACCACGTCGCCGACCTGGTCGCCAAGTACGGCGAGCACTCGGCGGCCGTCCCCGACGAACTCACCGACTACATCAAGGCCCGCCAGGGCTACGACTACGCCCACCACGGCCGCAGCGGCAACCCGGACACCCGGTTCGTGCCCGACGAGATCGTCGACCGGTTCTGCCTGATCGGCCCCGTCGACCGGCACGTCGAGAAGCTGAGGGCCCTGCGCGACCTGGGCGTCGACCAGTTCGCCGTCTACGACATGCACGACGCGCAGGAGGCGGTCATCGACGCCTACGGCGCCGAGGTGATCCCGGCCCTGCGCGCCTGACCACCCGTCACCCTGCTGTCCGACCCCCACTGTTGGTCTCCCCTTCCCGTCCCGTGGCGGGAAGGGGGCACAGGGCGCTCCCCACGCGCGCACCCCCTCACGCCCGCACGGCCTCTCCCGTCCCACCTCCTGATTGGCCTGCCCATGACCGACACCGCTGCCACGGCGATACCGCCGTCCGCACAGGTCACCCTTTCCGACGGCCGGGTGGAGCTCGCCCCCGGCACCCCGCCGCCCAGCGGCCCCTACGCCAACGACGACCTGCTCCCGGTCCCCGTCGACAAGCGCACCTGGACCACGTACAACTTCTCCGCGCTGTGGGTCGGCATGGCCCACAACACGGCCTCCTGGACGCTGGCCTCCGGGCTCATCGCGGTCGGCATGGACTGGAAGCAGGCGGTGTTCACCATCGCCCTCGCCAACGTGATCGTCCTGGTGCCGATGCTGCTCACCGGCCACGCCGGACCCAAGTACGGCATCCCCTTCCCGGTGTTCGCCCGGGCCTCCTTCGGCGTGCGCGGCGCCAACCTGCCCGCCATCGTGCGGGCGTTGGTGGCGTGCGGCTGGTTCGGCATCCAGACCTGGATCGGCGGCGAGGCGATCTACTTCCTCGCCGGCAAGCTGATCGGCGACAGCTGGGCCGACGCGGGCCGGATCGGCGGCTACGCATGGACGATGTGGCTGTCGTTCGCACTCTTCTGGGCGCTCCAAGTGGCCATCATCCACCGGGGAATGGAGACGATCCGCCGCTTCGAGAACTGGGCGGCGCCCTTCGTCCTGGTCGGCGCGTTCGTGATGCTTTGGTGGATGAGCGCCGAGGCCGGCGGCCTCGGCCCGCTCTTCGACCAGCCCTCCCGGCTCGGCTGGGGCGGTGACTTCTGGAAGCTGTTCTGGCCGTCGCTGATGGGCATGATCGGCTTCTGGTCGACGCTCTCGCTGAACATCCCCGACTTCACCCGCTACGGCCGGAGCCAGAAGGCGCAGACCCGCGGCCAAGCCCTCGGCCTGCCGACCACGATGACGCTGTTCGCCTTCCTGTCGGTGCTCGTCACCTCCGGCTCCCAGGCCGTCTACGGCGAACCCGTCTGGGACCCGGTGCAACTGGCCGCCAAGACCGACAACGTGGTGGGCCTGCTGTACGCGCTGGTGACCGTCCTGGTGGCGACGCTCTCCGTGAACATCGCGGCCAACCTGGTCTCACCGGCCTTCGACTTCTCCAACGTCGCGCCCCGCAAGGTGAGTTTCCGCGCCGGCGCGCTCGTCACCTCCGTGCTCGCGGTGCTGATCTGCCCGTGGAAGCTGTACTCCGACCCGCAGGGCTACATCTTCACCTGGCTCGGCCTGGTCGGCGGCCTGCTCGGCACCGTCGCCGGCATCCTCATCGCCGACTACTGGCTGCTGCGCCGCGCCCGTCTGCACCTGGCCGACCTGTACCGCGCCGGCGGCCGCTACTGGTACGCGGGCGGCTGGAACTGGCGGGCCGTCGTCGCCTTCGTGGTGGGCGGCGTCCTCGCGATCGGCGGCGCCAGCTTCGAGCCGCTGGTCGACGGCCGCCCGATTCCGGCACTCGAACCGCTCGCCGACTACGGCTGGGCGGTGGGCCTGGGCACGTCGATGGCCCTGTACCTGCTCCTGATGCTGCCGCGCGCGTCCCGCGAACGGGAACCGGCGCCGACGGACGCGACGAACGCGGCGGAGGCGCCGTAGCGGTCAGCGGTCAGCGGTCGGCTGTCAGCTGTCGGTGGCGGGCGGTGTGCTGCTGCCCGCCGCCGCCCCCGCGCCGCTCCTGAGCGCGGCCACGGCGTCCTTCGCCGCCTTGATCGCACCCTTGTTGATCTCGTCCGTGCTCGGCGCCTTCTTCGACTCGAAGTCGCTGCCGTTGTACGTGATGACGACCAGCGCGTTGGCCGCGCGCACGATCACCACGCCCTCCCGGGTCTGCTGCTTGTCCTCGGTCGTCAGGTTCACCACCGAGTAGGCCTCGTCGCCGAGGCCCGGCACCGCCCCGCCGCCGCTCTTCTCGGCGGTCCGGTCCCGGTACGAGCCGGCCGCCGCGTCGTCCGAGCCCATGATCTCGAAGGAGACGTCCAGCCAGCGGTAGTCGTACTCCTTGAGCGCGTTCCACGAGCAGGTGCGGCGCAGGTCCGCGTCGGTCGACGGTATCTCCTTGCCGGCCGTCTTCGCCCCCGGGACCAGCGCGGACACCGTCTTCACGGCGACGCTCCCGCAGGGCGGGGGAGCGGCGGCGTACGTCTTCGGTGCGGCCGTCGAGGAGGAGGGCGCGGACGACGACTGCGCCTGCGGTCCGCCCGCGTCCCGGGCCCCGGTGTCCTTCGCCGGGGCGAGCGGCCCCGAGGACAGGGCCCAGCCCATGCAGGCGAGTACGGCCACCGGTGACAGGCGCGCGGTCAGGGCGAGCGGCAGGGGGAGAGAACGCACGGCGCACTTCTTCGTGGGGGAGGGTGCGGAGCCAGTCCACACTGCGGACAGGTGGACGCCAGTGAAGCACGACTGACCGGGGCGCGGAAGGGTCACCTCGCTCCGTGCCCGCACGGTCACGGCCCCCCGCCCCTGACGGGCTGTCTGTCCGGTTATGTCGCGGGGAACGTCGGGGCCGGGGAGCGGCCGAAGGTGCGGCCGAAGACCGATTCCAGCCGGTCCACCGCGAGGAAGGCCCCGAAGGACACGAGGCGCACCAGGGAGTCGTCGGTGTGCCCCGGCCGCCGCCAGGCCGCCACGTCCTCGTCCGTGATCCGGTACGGCGCGAGCGCCGCCAGCAGCGCGAGGCGCGCCCCCGGCCGCTCCCGCCGATCCGGGAACCCCGGCGAGGCGAGCGGCGGGTGCGACCCGTCCCAGGCGTGCAGGACCTCCTCCACGAGGTCCTGGTCGTCGGTGTCCAGCAGGCCCGCCCCCGCCATGGCCGCCCGCAGCAGCGCCGCGTACGCCAGGCCGACGGGGGTGCCGCCCGCCCACGCGGGGGCTTCGCCCGGGTCGGGCCCGTCGAGCAGCGCCAGGGCGTCGCCCGGCGGGGCGGTGCGGCGCACGGTCCGCGCCAGCGCCCGCCCGCCGAGGCTGCGCACCGGCCGCAGCCGCTGGGCGCCGCCCGGCAGCAGACTCTCGCCGACCAGGGCGGAGACGACGCGGTTGATGAAGTGGAAGGCCAGCGCCGTGCCGAGGTACCCGGGCAGGTCCGCGCGCGGGAAGGGGTACGGCCCGTCCTCGAGGGCGCCCGGCACCCGGGACCGCTCGCCCCACTCCAGCACGCGCGCGTGTGCCTCGTCGGCGGGGCGGTCCCCGCGGGCCAGGCGTTCGGCGAGGGCGTGGTCGCCGGTGGCGTGCAGCAGCATGGTGTGCGCGTCGACGCAGAACGGGCACCGGTTGGCGAGGGACACCCCGAGCGCCACCAGTTCCTTGCCCGTGCGGTCCCCGGGGCCCGCGATCAGCGACTCGCGCATCAACGCCCATGCTCCGGTGAGCAGTTCGGGGGTCGATGAAAGCACGACGAAGGTGTCCGGGGCCCGCATGCCGAAGTCGCGGGCCAGTTGCCCGTACACCTCGGCGACGCGGCCCGTGGCCGCCCGGGGAGACGGGGGTGCGGTGAAACGGAAGCGTGTGGACATGGACCACAGCCTGCGCCCCGGGGGTGGCCCGGGTCGTCGTACGGCCGGAGTGGATCGGCGCTGCTGCGGGGGAGGCCGGGACGGCGCCGGCTACTTCGCCGGGAGTAGTCCGGGAGCCGTCCCCAGGTCGGACGCCGCCCCCGCCGACGGCCCCTAGGGTGGGCATCATGGGCGGGCTTCGGACGAGGAAGGTCACGGGCAGGACGAGGGAGCGGATCACCGACGCGTCCCTCGCCGTCGTGGTGGGCGCGCTGACCATCGGCGTCGCCGCGGCCGACCCCGGCACCACGGCCCTCGACGTCGTCCTGCTCGCCGTCGCCTGCGCCGCGCTGGCCCGCTACCGGACCGCCCCCCGCGCCGTGCTGGCCGTCGCCACCGCCGCCGGCACCGCCCACGTCCTGCACGCCCACCCCGGCCCGTCGGCCGCCCTGCCCGTCCTCGGCGCCGTGCACACCGCGGCCCGGGCCGGACACCGGGGCCTGGCGGCCCTCGCGGGCGCGGTGTTCCTCGCGGGCTGCGTCGCGACCGGCCCCGGCACGCACGCGGTGCTCGAACGCACCGCGCTGCTGGCGGGCTGGTTCCTGTGCGCCGTCGTCACCGGCCTCGCCGACCGCAACTGGCAGGCCTACCTGCGCCAGACGGAACAGCGCGCGATGGAGGCCGAACGCACCCGCGAGGAAGCCGCCCTGCGCCGCGCCGGGGAGGAACGGCTGCGCATCGCCCGCGAGTTGCACGACTCGCTCACCCACAGCATCTCCATCGTCAAGCTCCAGGCCGGGGTCGCCGTGCACCTGGCCCGCAAGCGCGGCGACGAGGTGCCCGCCCCGCTGCTAGCCATCCAGGAGGCGAGCGGTGAGGCGATGCGCGAACTGCGCGCCACCCTGGAGGTGTTGCGCACCGACGAGCCGAGCGGGTCGCCCGCGCTGCTCGTGGAGCGGGCCCGCGCCGCCGGACTCGCGGCCGCACTGACCGTGACCGGCAGGGAACGCCCCCTGCGCGCCCCGGTGGAGCGGGCCGCGTACCGGATCGTCCAGGAGGCGCTGACCAACGCCGCCCGTCACGCCGGGTCCGCCGAGGTCGCCGTGCACCTCGCCTACCACGACGACCGGTTGACGGTCCGCGTCGAGGACGACGGCGTCGCCGACCCGGACCGCCCGCCGGTCCCCGGGATCGGCCTGACCGGCATGCGCGAGCGGGTCACGGCCCTCGGCGGCACCCTGGAGGCGGCGCCCCGCGCGGGCGGCGGCTTCCGGGTGCACGCCGAACTGCCCCTGGACGGCGGGGAGGAGGGGGTGCCGGACGACCGGCGCCCCGCCCCGGCCGAGGTCCCGCGGTGATCAGGGTCGCCCTCGTCGACGACCAGGCGCTGATGCGCGCGGGCTTCCGCGCCCTGCTGGACGCCGAGGACGGCATCGAGGTGGTCGGCGAGGCCGCCGACGGACGGGCCGGCCTGGACCTGGTCCGCGCCGCCGTGCCCGACGTCGCGCTCATCGACGTGCAGATGCCGGTGATGACGGGCATCGAGGCGACCCGCCGGATCGCCGCCGACCCCGCGCTGGCCGGCGTGCGGGTCGTCATCCTCACCAACTACGGCCTCGACGAGTACGTCTTCGATGCCCTGCGCGCGGGCGCGAGCGGCTTCCTGCTGAAGGACACCGAGCCGGCCGACCTGCTCCAGGCGATCGAGGTCGTCGCGCGCGGCGAGGCCCTGCTGTCCCCGGCTGTCACCCGCACCCTCATCGGGGAGTTCGTCTCCCGGCCCCCCGACCGCGCCGACGCCCCCGGCCTGGAGTGCCTCACCCGCCGTGAACGGGAGGTCACCGCGCTGGCCGCGCGTGGCCTGACCAACGAGGAGATCGCCGCCCACATGGTCATCAGCCCCCTGACGGCCAAGACCCACATCAGCCGCGCCATGACCAAGCTGGGCGCCCGCGACCGCGCCCAACTGGTCGTCTTCGCCTACGAGTCGGGGCTGGTCACCGCGCGCGGCCGGGCCGGCACCTGAGACCCGGCGGGCCCGCGCGGGCCGGGTAGCCTGACCGGCGACCGGTCCGGCCGACGCACGACCACAGCGAGGTGACAGCCCCGTGTTCACCACCCGCCCCACGCTCCAGGGCACCCACGGCATGGTCTCGTCCACGCACTGGCTGGCCTCCCAGTCGGCGATGGCCGTGCTGGAGGACGGCGGCAACGCCTACGACGCCGTGGTGGCCGGCGCGTTCGTGCTGCACGTCGTCGAGCCGCACCTGAACGGCCCGGCCGGTGAGGTGCCGATCCTGCTCGCCCCCGCCGGCGGCCAGGTGCGGGTGCTGTGCGGGCAGGGCGTCGCACCGGCCGGGGCGAGCGTCGCCCACTACCGCGGCCTGGGCCTCGACCTGGTGCCCGGCACCGGGCCGCTCGCAGCCGCCGTGCCGGGCGCCTTCGACGCCTGGATGGTCCTGCTGCGCGACCACGGCACCTGCTCCCTGGACGACGTCTTGAAGTACGCCGTCGGCTACGCCGAGCACGGCCACGCGCCCGTGGAGAACCTCGGCGCCACCGTCGAGACCGTCCGCGAGCTGTTCGAGACCGAGTGGACGTCGTCCGCCGAGCTGTACCTGCCCGGTGGACGGGCCCCCGGCCCGGACAACTGCTGCGCAACCCCGCCCTCGCCGCCACCTGGCGCAGGCTGCTCGCCGAGACCGCGGGCGCCGGGGACCGCGAGGCGCGCATCGAGGCCGCGCGGGAGGTGTGGCGGTCCGGGTTCATCGCCGAGGCACTGGTCCGCCAGGCCGGGCGGCCCACCCTCGACACCAGCGGCACCCGGCACACCGGCACGCTCACCGCCGACGACCTCGCCGGCTGGTCCGCGACCTACGAGACGCCGGCGACGTACGACTGGAACGGCTGGACCGTGTGCAAGGCCGGGCCCTGGAGCCAGGGACCCGCGCTCCTGCAGCAACTGGCGCTGCTGCCCGGCGAGCTGCCCGAGCGCGGCAGCGCGGACTACGTCCACCTGCTGGTCGAGGGCTGCAAGCTCGCCATGGCCGACCGGGAGGCCTGGTACGGCGACGCGGCGCCGGTGCCGCTGGCCGAGCTGCTGTCGCGGGAGTACAACGCCGGGCGGCGGGGCCTGGTCGGCGCCGGGGCGTCGCTGGAGCTGCGGCCCGGCAGCCCCGGCGGGCGGGCGCCCCGGCTGAGCGCGCACGCGCACGTGGTGGCCGACGACGACCCCGGCTTCAGCCCCATGGGCGTCGGCGAGCCCACGGTCGCCCGCGACGGGCGCGTGGCGGGGGACACCTGCCACATCGACGTCGTCGACCGCTGGGGCAACCTGGTCGCCGCCACCCCCAGCGGCGGCTGGCTCCAGTCCAACCCCGTCGTGCCCGAACTGGGCTTCCCGCTCGGCACCCGGCTGCAGATGACCTGGCTGGAGGACGGCCTGCCGAACTCCCTCACCCCCCGCCGCCGCCCCCGCACCACCCTCACCCCCTCGATCGCCCTGGGCGACGGGGTGCCGGTGCTGGCGTTCGGCACGCCCGGCGGCGACCAGCAGGACCAGTGGCAGCTGCACTTCTTCCTGGAGGTCGCCCGGCGCGCGCCCGTGCGCGGGGGACTCGACCTCCAGGGCGCGATCGACGCACCGAACTGGCACACCGACGGCTTCCCCGGCTCGTTCTACCCGCGCGGGATGCGGCCCGGCAGCCTCACCGTCGAGTCCCGCACGCCCGCCGCCGTCGTCGAGGAGCTGCGGCGGCGCGGCCACCGGGTGACCGTCGGGCCCCCCTGGTCCGAGGGCCGCCTGTGCGCGGTCGCCCGCGACCCCGAGAGCGGTGTCCTGTCGGCGGCGGCGAACCCGCGGGGCATGCAGGGGTACGCGGTCGGGCGCTGAGCGCGGTCCTCCGGGGCGCCGGGTGCCTGCCCGGACCGCCGGTACGCGCCGAAGACGTGAGTTCATGCGCTTTCCACCCGGTGTACACGGGCCCGGCGGGGATTGTCAGTGGGCCGTGTTCTCATGGAGGCATGATCGTGAACACGGAAACCATCGACGAGTTTCTCGCCCGCCGTTCCGCCGACGTCGAGGACGCCGTCCGCACGGCGGCCGAGACCGAGATCCTGCCCCGGTTCCGGCACCTCGCGCAGCACGAGGTCGACCAGAAGACCGGCCCGCACGACCTGGTGACGGACGCCGACCGCAACGCCGAGCTGTACCTGACCGGAGTGCTCGGCGCCCTGCTGCCCGGCTCGATCGTCGTCGGCGAGGAGGCGGTCCACGCCGACCCCGCCGTCTACGCCGCGATCCAGGGCGACGCGCCCGTCTGGATCGTCGACCCGGTCGACGGCACCCGCCAGTTCGTGCACGGCGACGACGGCTTCTGCACCCTGGTCGCGCTGGCCCGGCACGGCGAGCTGCTCGCCTCCTGGACCTACGCCCCGGCCCGCGCCCAGCTGGCCACCGCCGTGCGGGGCGCCGGCGCCTTCCTGAACGGCGAGCGGCTGCACGCGGATCCGCCCGCGGCCGGCCGCGATCTGGAGGTGGCCACCTCCCACCCCGACTTCACCACCCAAGAGCAGAAGCGCGCCCTGCTCGGCCTGCGGACCGACGGCGTGGCACCCCGCCCCTGCGGCTCGGCCGGCCTGGAATACCTCGCCGTCGCCCGGGGTCTGCTGGACGCCACCGTGTTCTCCTGGGAGGCCGCCTGGGACCACGCGGCCGGCCTGCTGCTCGTCGAGGAGGCGGGCGGCGCCCACCTCACCCTCACCGGCGAGCCCTTCCGCATCACCGGCGGCAACGCCCTGCCGTTCACCACGGCCCGCGACGAGGCCACGGCCCGCCGGATACGGGGACTGCTGACGACGTCCTGAGGCGTCGGCCGTCCGCTCCCCACCCCGCACGCGGACGCGCGCGCCGTTCGCCCCCCGCCCCGCCGGTGCCGTTCCGACCCCGGCATATCCTGATCCCTCAGAGGCCACCGGCTGACGAAGGGGTCCAAGTGCCGTCGATGCTCGATGCGGTCGTGGTGGGAGCGGGGCCGAACGGACTGACCGCTGCCGTGGAGCTGGCCCGCCGTGGATTCTCGGTGGCCCTCTTCGAGGCGCGCGACACCGTGGGCGGGGGAGCCCGCACCGAGGAACTCACCCTGCCGGGCTTCCGGCACGACCCGTGCTCGGCCGCCCACCCCCTCGCGGTCAACTCGCCCGCGTTCCGCGCGATGCCGCTGGAGCGGTACGGCCTGCGGTGGCTGCACGCCGAGCTGCCCATGGCGCACCCCTTCCCGGACGGCACGGCCGCCGTGCTGGCCCGCTCGGTCGCCGAGACGGCCGCCTCCTTCGGCCCGCGCGACGCGGGGGCGTACCGCAGGCTGGTCGAGCCGTTCCTCGCCAAGTGGGACACGCTGGCCCGGGACTTCATGGCCCTGCCCTCCAGCGGGCTGCCCCGCGACCCGCTGACCCTCGCCCGCTTCGGCCTCGCCGGCCTGCCCCCGTCGACCTGGCTGACCAGCCGGTTCCGCGACGAGCGGGCCCGGACCCTGTTCGCGGGTCTGGTCGCCCACGTCATGGCCCCGCTGAACGGCTTCGCCACCGGCGCCGTCGGCCTGGTCTTCGCGCTGTCCGCGCACGCCCGCGGCTGGCCCCTCGCCCGCGGCGGCTCCCAGGCGATCTCCGACGCCCTCGCCGCCTACCTGACGGACCTCGGCGGCAGCATCCACACGGACTACGAGGTCAAGCGCCTCGACGACCTGCCCCCGGCCCGCGCCTACGTCTTCGACACCTCGCCCACCGCACTCGCCCGGATCGCCGGGTTCGGCCGGTACTACGACCGGTTCCGGTACGGCCCCGCCGCCTTCAAGGTCGACTACGCCCTCGACGGCCCCGTCCCCTGGACCGCGCCCGAGGCGCGCGCCGCGGGCACCGTGCAGATCGGCGCGAACAGCGCGGAGATCGGCGCCGCCCTGCGCGCCGCGTCCAGCGAGGGCCGCGCTCCCGACCGGCCGTTCATGATCACCGTGCAGCCCAGCGTCGTGGACCCCACCCGCGCCCCCGAGGGCAAGCACGTGTTCTGGGCGTACGGCCACGTGCCCAACGGCTGGACCGGCGACCTCACCGACGCCCTGGAGGCCCAACTGGAGCGGTTCGCGCCGGGGTTCCGGGACCGCGTCCTCGCCCGCGCCACCGCCGGCCCCGCCGAACTCGCCGCCCGCAACGCCAACTACGTCGGCGGCGACATCGCCTCCGGCGCGGCGTCCGGACTCCAGCTGCTGCTGCGCCCCAAGCTGTCCCTCTTCCCGTACGGCACCCCGCACCCGGCCGTCTTCCTCTGCTCCTCGGCCACCCCGCCGGGCCCCGGAGTGCACGGCATGTCCGGGCACAACGCGGCCAAGGCGGTGTGGCGGCACCTGCGCCGGCAGGGCTGACGACACCACCACGGCGGCCCCGACAAGGCCCGAGCGGCGCCAGGAGAGCCTGGGCCGCCAGGAAGCCCGAGCGGCCCCGAGGAAGCCCGAGCGGCCTCAGGCATCCCGGGGGTCCAAGAAAGCCCGGGCGTTCCCGGGCGCCGCGGGCTACAAAGGGCCCATGACCACCCTCACCCTCGTCCAGGGCGACATCACCCGGCAGTCCGTGGACGCGATCGTCAACGCGGCCAACTCCTCCCTGCTCGGCGGCGGAGGCGTCGACGGCGCCATCCACCGCCGCGGCGGCCCCGACATCCTCGCGGAGTGCCGTCGGCTGCGCGCCTCCCGCTACGGCCGGGGCCTGCCCACCGGCCGGGCGGTCGCCACCACCGCCGGGAACCTGGACGCGCGCTGGGTGATCCACACCGTCGGCCCCGTCTGGTCGGACACCGAGGACCGCTCGGGGCTGCTGGCCTCCTGCTACCGCGAGTCCCTGCGCGTCGCCGACGAGCTGGGCGCCCGCACGGTGGCGTTCCCGGCCATTTCCACCGGCGTCTACGGCTGGCCGCTGGACGACGGGGCCCGGATCGCCGTCGGGACGGTACGGGCCACGGACACGGCCGTCGAGGAGATCCGCTTCGTCCTCTTCGACCAGCGGGCCCACGACGCGTTCGCCCGGCAGGCCGGCTGACGGCGGCGGACCGGACACGCCAAGACGCACGCTCCTTCACTCGAAAGCCTGGTGAGGCCCGGTCGGCCCGGCCGACGGGGCTCCCGCCGCTGTAGGACGGAGGACGGCGTCCACCGGGGCGCCGACCGCACCCCGTCCGAAGGAGTACCCGCATGCTGAAACGCACGGGAGCCGTCGTGGCCGCCGCCGCCGTGGCCGCGCTCGCCCTCCCCGCCGACGCCCACGCCGCCGCCGTCGCCTGCGGCGGGACCGTCTCGACCCAGGGCGTCTCCGGCAACGGCTGCATCAGCGCGGACCGGTGGAAGGACGGCCGCGTCTTCTTCCGCACCATCACCGCGCACACGGTCCTGACGAACAGCCGCCCGCACGCCACCGGGGTCGAGTACGAGGCGTACTTCCGCGTCGTCTCGGGCGGTCACTGGGTGAAGATCGGCAACGGGCGCACCGTCGTCCAGCGACGGTCCACGGTCGGTCCGCTCGCCATCGGCTCCACGGACCGCGTCTGCGGCCCGGTCAACGTGAAGGTCCAGATCCGCGTGCACATCAGGCCCGCGGGGGGCGCCTGGTCCAACTGGAGCAGCGCCGCGACCTCCCAGTGCCAGACCTGACGCCGCCGGACCCCCACTCCAGCGCCCCCGCCTCCGTGACCAGGAGGACGGGGGCGCTCGTGCGTGCGGCGGCCCCAAGACGCGGTGGCGCGCACAGAGTTGAAATCAGGTCAGGTCGGCGCGTTGATGGTCGTTTCATCAACACAATCGGACAAGATCTGACCTGCCGCACTCTGCACTCCCGGACGCACGCACCCCCGCACTCCGCACCCCCGCATACCGCACCCCCGCACCCGCCGCACTGTCCGCCCCGAGGAAGGCCACGGTCATGCCGCACCCCCACGTGTCACCCGTGCACCGTTCCGTCAGCCGCCGCCGTCTGCTGGAGGGGTCCGCCGCCGTGCTCGGCGCCCTCGCCCTGTCCGCGCCGACCGGCGGCCGGCCCGCCCGGGCGGCGGAGCCCGGCCCCGAGTGGAACGGCCGCATCGACCTCTTCCGGGTCGGCACCCAGCCCCCGCACACCACCCTCATGCCCTACGCCGACCTCGCCCAGGCCCTGGCCGCCGACCGCACCCGCTCGCCGTACCGCCTGAGCCTGGACGGCACGTGGAAGTTCGCCCACGCCGACCGCCCCGACGACCGCGACCCCGACTTCCACCGCACCGACCTCGACGACTCCGGCTGGGACACGATCCCGGTCCCCTCGGCCTGGCAGCTGCACGGCTACGACCGCCCGATCTACGTCAACATCACCTACCCCTGGTGGGGCCCCAACGGCCTGGGCGAGAACGCCCAGCCGCCCGCCGCGCCGACCCGCTTCAACCCCGTCGGCCAGTACCGGCGCACCTTCACCGTGCCCCGCGGCTGGGCGGGGCGGCGGACGTTCCTGCACTTCGAGGGCGTGAAGTCGGCGCACTACGTGTGGATCAACGGCACCCTGGTCGGCTACAGCGAGGACTCCTACACGCCCGCCGAGTACGACATCACCGCCCACCTCAGGCCGGGCACCAACCGGATCGCCGTCGAGGTGTACCGCTTCTCCGACGGCGACTGGCTGGAGGACCAGGACATGATCCGGCTGAGCGGCATCTTCCGCTCGGTCCACCTCTACTCCACCCCCGCCGTGCACCTGCGCGACTTCCGGCTGCGGACCCCCCTCGGCGACGACCACACCTCCGCCGAGCTGGAGGTCACCGCGCACGTGCGCGACTACGGCGGCCACGGCGCCGGCCGGTACACCGTCGAGACCCAGCTCTACGACGCGCGGGGCCACGCCGTGTGGCCGCGCCCGCTCCAGCAGTCCCTCGACGTCGCGAACGGCGCCGAGGCCACCGCCGAAGCGGCCCGCGCCGTCCCCGCGCCCCGACTCTGGTCGGCCGAGGACCCGTACCTCTACACCGCCGTGCTCCAGCTGCGCGACCCGGCGGGCCGGGTGACCGAGACGCTCTCGCACCGCGTCGGCCTGCGCGAGTTCGCCCTGAAGGACGGACTGATGCGCATCAACGGCAAGCCGGTCTCCTTCCGCGGCACCAACCGCCACGAGATGCACCCCGAACGCGGCTCGGCCCTCACCCGGGCGGACCTGGTGAAGGACATCACGCTCATCAAGCGCCTGAACATCAACAGCGTCCGCACCTCGCACTACCCCAACAACCCGCTGTGGCTCGAACTCGCCGACGAGTACGGGCTGTACCTGGTCGACGAGACCAACCTGGAGACCCACGGCATCCGCGGCGAGTACCCCGGCGACCACGAGGAGTGGACCCGCGCGTGCGTGGCCCGCGCCCAGAACATGGTGCACCGCGACAAGAACCACGCCTCGGTCGTCATCTGGTCGCTCGGCAACGAGGCCGGCGGCGGCAGCACCTTCACCGCCATGCACGACTGGATCCGCTCCTACGACCCGACCCGCGTCATCCAGTACGAGGGCGACGACCGCCCCGGCATCAGCGACATCCGCTCCGAGATGTACGACACCCCCGCCCGCGTCGAGGCCCGCGCCCAGGACACCGCCGACACCCGCCCGTACGTGATGATCGAGTACTCCCACGCGATGGGGAACTCCAACGGCAACTTCAAGACGTACTGGGACGTCGTGCGCCGCCACGACGTGCTCCAGGGCGGCTGGATCTGGGACTTCGTCGACCAGGCCCTCAGCTGGCCGACGCCCACCCGCAAGCTGCTCACCGAGAGCGGCCCGGCCCGGCTGCGCGGCGAGGTCATGGCCCCCAGCGGCGGCTTCGACCGGCACCGGGGCGTCTTCGGCGGCACCGTCTTCGCCCGCGACCCGCGGCTGGACCTCACCGGGTCCCTCACCCTGGAGGCCTGGGTCACCCCGCACGTCACCGGCTACCACCAGCCGATCCTCGCCAAGGGCGACACCCAGTACGCGCTGAAGCAGACGAACGGGACGCTGGAGTTCTTCATCCACGGCGACGGTCAGTGGATCACCGCCGGCTGGACGCTGCCCGACGACTGGACCGGCAGGGAGCACCACGTCGCCGGGGTCTTCGACGCGGACGCGGGCACGCTCACCCTGCACGTCGACGGCGTGGTGCGCGCCACCCGCGCGACCACCCGGCGGCCCGGCAGCACCACCGCCCCGCTCGCGCTGGCCACCGACGTCGACAACCCCACCCGGGAGTTCAGCGGCACGATCCGCGCGGCCCGCGTGTACGCCCGCGCGCTCGGCGCCGCCGAACTGGCCTCCGACCGCCGCGGCCCCGGCGACGACGGGGTGCGCTTCTGGTTCGACGCCGCCACGGTCCGGTTCACCGAGAAGCGGCCCCGCGCGAAGACCTTCTACGCCTACGGCGGCGACTGGGGCGACAACCCCAACGACGGCGCCTTCTCCGGCGACGGCATCGTCACCGCCGACCGCGGCCACACCGGCAAGGCCGCGGAGGTCAAGCAGGTCTACCAGGCGATCCACGCCACCCCCGCCGCGGGCGGCCCCGGCGCGGTCCGGCTCACCAACGAGTACCTGTTCACCAACCTCCGCCGGTTCGACAGCCGGTGGTCCCTCGTCGCCGACGGCAAGGTCGTCCAGCGCGGCAGCCTCACCCGCGAGCAGCTGGACGTCGCCCCGCTGTCCCACAAGGACGTCACGCTGCCCGTACGGCTGCCGCGCGACGCGAAGCCCGGCACCGAGTACTTCCTCCAGCTGTCCTTCACCACCAAGCAGGCCACCCCCTGGGCGAAGGCCGGGTTCGAGGTGGCCAAGCAGCAACTCCCGCTCGACGCGCGCGTCCCGGCCGTGACCCCCGTACCGCTGAACAGCGTCCCGGCGCTGCGCCACGAGGACCGGGAGAAGACCGTCACGGTCACCGGCCGGGGCTTCTCGGTGGTCATCGACAAGCGCGGCGGCACCCTCGCGTCGTACGAGGCGGGCGGCCGCCGGCTGGTCACCTCGGGCCCGGTGCCCAACTTCTGGCGGGCGCCGACCGACAACGACCGGGGCAACGGCCAGCACACCCGCAACCAGACCTGGCGGGACGCCGGAGCGGCCCGCACCGTCACCGGCGTCCGGGTCGGCCCGCTGGGCGACCGGGCCGTACGGGTCGAGGTGACCGGCACCCTGCCCACCACCGTCGCGTCCGCCTGGTCCACCACGTACACCGTCTTCGGCAACGGCGAGATCAAGGTCGACCACACCCTGCACCCGGGCGCCGGCCTGCCCTACCTCCCCGAGGTCGGTGCCCTGCTGTTCCTGCCGCGCCGCCTGGACCACCTGCACTACTACGGGCGCGGCCCCGAGGAGAACCACTGGGACCGCAACAACGGCACCGACGTGGGCCTGTACTCCGGCACCGTCGCCGCCCAGTGGAGCCCCTACCTGCGCCCGCAGGAGAACGGCAACAAGACCGACGTGCGCTGGGCGGCGCTGACCGACGCCGACGGACGGGGCCTGCTCGTCAGCGGCGAGCCGCTGCTGGAGGTCAACGCCTCCCACTTCACCCCGGAGGACCTCTCGGTCGGCGCCCGCCACGACTACCAGCTCACCCCCCGCGACGCGGTCGTGCTCCGGGTGAACCACCGGCAGATGGGCGTCGGCGGCGACAACAGCTGGGGCGCCCACACCCACGACGAGTACAAGCTGTTCGCCGACCGCACCTACGCCTACACCTACCGACTGCGGCCGCTGACGGACCTGGCGGACGCCATGGCGGCCTCGCGCAGGCCTACCGCGGCGCGGTAGCGCGAGGGCGCCGGGAACAGCGGGGGGCCCGGTTCCGTTCCCCGTTCCGTGTGATGCCCCGCACGCCCGGATGATCTCTGTGGCGGCGGGTGCCGAACAGCGGAACAATCCACCACGGAACGGGAAACGGACCGGTCCACATCCCGAGGGAAGGGGAAGCCACCCATGGCCGAGCAGGACGAACGCTTCGACGTCGTGGTCCTCGGCGCCGGCCCCGGCGGCTACGTGGCCGCCGTGCGCGCCGCCCAGCTGGGCAAGCGCGTCGCGGTCGTCGAGGAGAAGTACTGGGGCGGCGTCTGCCTGAACGTGGGCTGCATCCCCACCAAGGCCCTGCTGCGCAACGCCGAACTGGCGCACATCGTCACGCGCGAGGCGAAGACGTTCGGCATCAAGGTCGACGGACAGGTCTCCTTCGACTACGGCGAGGCGTTCCGCCGCAGCCGCAAGGTCGCCGACGGCCGGGTCAAGGGCGTCCACTACCTGATGAAGAAGAACAAGATCACCGAGTTCGACGGCCGCGGCACGTTCCTCGACGACCACACCCTCCAGGTCACGGGCTACGACGGCGACACGCGCACCCTCGGCTTCGACCACTGCATCATCGCCACCGGCGCCACGCCCAGGCTGCTGCCCGGCACCAAGCGCAGCGCGCGCGTGGTGACGTACGAGGAGCAGATCCTCGCCGACGACCTGCCGCAGTCGATCGTGATCGCGGGCGCCGGCGCGATCGGCATCGAGTTCGCCTACGTCCTGCACAACTACGGCGTGAAGGTCACCATCGTCGAGTTCCTGGACCGGGTGACCCCGCTGGAGGACGCCGAGGTCTCCGCCGAACTCGCCCGCCAGTACCGCAAGCTGGGCATCGACGTGCTCACCTCCACCCGGGTCGAGAGCATCGACGAGTCCGGGCCGCAGGTCCGCGTCACCGTCACTGCCAAGGACGGCTCCCAGCAGGTCCTGGAGGCCGACAAGGTCATGCAGGCGATCGGCTTCGCCCCGAACGTCACCGGCTACGGCCTGGAGAACACCGGTGTGAAGCTCACCGACCGCGGCGCCATCGACGTCGACGGCCGCTGCCGCACCTCCGTCCCGCACCTGTTCGCCATCGGCGACGTCACCGCCAAGCTGATGCTCGCGCACGCCGCCGAGGCGATGGGCGTGATCGCCGCCGAGACGATCGCCGACGCCGAGACCATGGAGCTGGACTACGCCATGATCCCGCGCGCCACCTACTGCCAGCCGCAGGTCGCCAGCTTCGGCTACACCGAGGCGCAGGCCCGCGAGCTCGGACACGACGTCAAGGTCGCCAAGTTCCCGTTCACCGCCAACGGCAAGTCGCACGGCCTCGGCGACACCACCGGCTTCGTCAAGCTCATCAGCGACGCCAAGTACGGCGAGCTGCTCGGCGGCCACCTCATCGGCCCGGACGTCACCGAGCTGCTGCCCGAGCTGACCCTGGCCCAGCAGTGGGACCTCACCGTGCACGAGGTCGCCCGCAACGTCCACGCCCACCCGACGCTGGGCGAGGCCGTCAAGGAGGCCGTCCACGGCCTGGCCGGCCACATGATCAACATGTGACGCCCGCCGGCGGGGCCGTTCACCCGAACGGCCCCGCCGCGCTCGCCCCCGCCGCGCGCCCGGGATGTCCTGCAACGGAGCCCCCCACGCGCCACGGGAAGGGAGCGCCCGTCGATGACCTCCGGCCCGGACCCCGCGCCCGGCGAGCCGCGGGGCGAGATCGGCACCGCCTGGTCGGTCCCGCGCGGCGGACCCCGGCCGCCCGCCCCGCCACCACCGCCCGCGCCCCCCGACGGCGGCGCCGCGCTCGCCGCCGTGCTGATGCTGTGCAGCGGCCTCCTGGCCGTGCTCCAGGGCGTGGCCGCGGTCGCCGGGGACGACGTCTACACCCGCACCGGCGCCTACGCCTTCCGGCTCGGCCTGGCCGGCTGGGGCTGGATCCACCTCACCCTCGGCGCGCTCCTCGCGCTCACCGGCGTCGGCGTCCTTAGGGGCATCGCGCGGGCCCGCCCGGCCGGCGTCGTCCTGGCCGCGCTCGGCCTGGTCGCCCAGTTCCTGTTCCTGCCGTACGAGCCGCTGTGGTCGGTCGTGGTGATGGGCCTGGACCTGTTCGTGATCCGGGCTTTGGTGGTCACCCGGGACCGGACCTGAGGGCGCCGCTGGTCCCGGAAGGTCGATGTCGGAATCCTGCCAGCCAGGCCCCCGCCGGGTACCCGATGCTGGACGCATGCAGAACGGGATGCACACCGACCGCGAGCACTGCGTCCGCGCCGTGCAGTCGAAGGACGCGCGCTTCGACGGCTGGTTCTTCACCGCCGTCCTCACCACCCGCATCTACTGCCGGCCCAGCTGCCCCGTGGTGCCGCCCAAGCCCGAGAACATGACCTTCTACGCCAGCGCCGCCGCCTGTCAGCAGGCCGGCTTCCGGGCCTGCAAGCGCTGCCGTCCCGACACCAGCCCCGGCTCCCCGGAGTGGAGCGGCCGGGCCGACCTGGTCGCCCGCGCCATGCGGCTGATCGCCGACGGCGTCGTGGACCGCGAGGGCGTGCCCGGCCTCGCCGCCCGCCTCGGCTACAGCACCCGCCAGGTCGAACGGCACCTGCGCGCCGAGCTGGGCGCCGGCCCGCTCGCCCTGGCCCGCGCCCAGCGCGCCCAGACCGCCCGCGTCCTCATCGAGACGACCCGGCTGCCGCTCGCCGACGTGGCGTTCGCGGCGGGCTTCTCCTCCGTGCGCAGCTTCAACGACACCGTGCGCGAGGTCTTCGCGCTGTCCCCGACCGAGCTGCGCGCCCGGCTCCCGCGGCACGACCACACCGCCCCGGCCACCCCCGGCACGCTCCGGCTGCGGCTGCCCTTCCGCGCCCCGCTGCACCCCGACAACCTCTTCGGGCACCTCGCGGCGACCGCCGTACCGGGCGTCGAGGAGTGGCGGGACGGCGCGTACCGGCGCACCCTGCGGCTGCCGTACGGCCACGGCATCGTCGCGCTCGCCCCGGCCCCCGACCACGTGGACTGCCGCCTCACCCTCGGCGACCTGCGCGACCTGACCGTGGCCATCAGCCGCTGCCGGCGCCTGCTCGACCTGGACGCCGACCCGGTCGCCGTCGACGACCAGCTGCGCACCGACCCGCTGCTCGCGCCGCTGGTCGACAAGGCGCCCGGCCGCCGCGTGCCGCGCACCGTGGACGAGGCCGAGTTCGCGGTCCGCGCGGTGCTCGGGCAGCAGGTCTCCACCGCCGCCGCCCGCACCCACGCGGCCCGCCTGGTCACCGCCCACGGGGACCCCGTCGACGACCCCGCGGGCGGCCTCACCCACCTCTTCCCCGAGCCGGCCGCGCTGGCCGCCGTGGACCCCGGCACGCTGGCCATGCCCGGCACCCGCCGCGCCACCCTGACCGGCCTGGTCGGCCGGCTGGCCGACGGCAGCCTGCACCTGGGCGTCGAGAGCGACTGGGCGGAGGCCCGCGCCACGCTCCTCGCCCTGCCCGGGTTCGGGCCGTGGACCGTCGACGTCATCGCCATGCGCGCCCTCGGCGACCCCGACGCCTTCCTGCCCACCGACCTCGGGGTGCGCGCCGCGGCCCGCCGGCTCGGCCTGCCGGCCACGCCCGCCGCGCTCACCGCCCGCGCGGCGGCCTGGCGCCCCTGGCGGGCCTACGCCGTGCAGCACCTGTGGGCGACCGACAGCCACCCGATCAACTTCCTTCCCGCCTGAGGACGCCCGCGTGAAAACCCACACCGTCATCGACAGCCCCTACGGCCCGCTGACCCTCGTCGCCGACGACGGCGTCCTGTGCGGCCTCTACATGACCGACCAGCGCCACCGCCCGCCCGAGGAGAGCTTCGGCCCGCCCGACCACACCCCGTTCGCCGAGGCCGAGGAGCAGCTCGAGGCGTACTTAGCGGGCGAGTTGACCGAGTTCACCCTCGAACTGCGGCTGCACGGCACCCCGTTCCAGCGCGGCGTCTGGTCCGCCCTGCGCGCCATCCCCTACGGCGAGACCCGCACCTACGGCCAACTCGCCGCCCTCCTCGGGCAGCCGACCGCCTCCCGCGCGGTGGGCCTCGCCAACGGCAGGAACCCCGTCGGCATCGTCGTCCCCTGCCACCGGGTCGTCGGCGCGAACGGCGACCTCACCGGCTACGGCGGCGGCCTGCACCGCAAGCGCCGCCTGCTGGACTTCGAACGCGGCGCGACACCGGCGTTGTTCTAGGACTTCCGGCCCTCGTGCGCGCGGCTCCCGGTTGCGTGGGGTGGCGCTCTCAGAACTGACCGCCTCAGGTGACACGGAAGACCGGCCACCCGATGTCGGTGCGCCACGCAGCGGGATCGCTCGTGTCACGGGGGCCGACGACGTAGACCTCCCGTACCGGCCCGGCCACCGACATCGCGTTCTCCACCACCCAGGTCCCGAGCTCGCCGTACGTGACCTCGATGCCGTCGTGCTCGCCGGTGTGGGTGGTGACGGCCAGTTCCACGGCCGGCAGGACCGTGGGGTGCACGCGTCCGGTGCGCGGTGGTGCAGCGGTCGGCAGGTAGACGAGCGCGTGACCGCGCTCCTGCTCGAAGAGGGCGTTGTCGTAGCTGCCGCCCGGTGGCCCGGTCACGGCGGCGCCCACGGCCGCCTCCAATTCGGCCATCGCGCCCGCGTACCAGGTCGAGATGTCACGATGCCCGACCACGGCCTCCACCGCCGCGACCGTCCGCGCGGGCTCGGCACGCAGCTCGACGTCGATCGGCGCGGGGTCGGGCCGCAGGAGGCGGCGCAGCGACACGACCGCGGCGCGGGTGCGGTCGAGTGTGTCCTCGAGGCGTTGCAGGTGGTCCGTGACCAGGGCCGCGCGGACACCGGGGTCGGGGGTCCGCAGGATCTGCTGCACATCGCTCAGGGGGACGTCGAGCTCGCGGAGCCGGTGGATGACCTGCGCGGTCGGGATCTGGTCGACGCGGTAATAGCGGTAACCGGTGATCTCGTCCACCACGGCAGGTTCCAGCAGGGCCGCTTCGTGATACCGACGCAGGGTCCGGACGCTCAAGTGGGTCAGCCGCGAGAACTCTCCGATGGTCAGCATCACGTCACTCTAAACATTCCCCCCGGGGGAGGGTCCACGGCTTGACCCTCCCGCCCCGCGAGGTCACACGGTGGGCTCATGACACACCACACCGATCTTCCGTCCGATCTGCTCCCGACCACCGTGCGCGCGTTCTTCGCCGCCCACATCGTCCGCGACGCCGACACCGCCTCGTCGTTCCTCGCCGAGGACGCGGTGATCGTCGACCAGGACGAGACCTTCCGCGGCCGAGAGGAGACCTACGCGTTCCTGCGGGACGCCGGGTCCGAGTTCGCGTACACGACCGAGCAGATCGGTGCTCACCGCGTCGATGACACCCACTGGGTGGTCACCGTGCGGCTCGAAGGCACCTTCCCGGGGGGCGTCGCCGAGCTCGACTACCGGTTCGCGCTGCGGGACGACCTCATCGCCGAACTCGTCATCGCCAACCACCCGGCCTGACCGAACCCGCACCACCTCGATCTTCAGTGGAGATAAACATGTTCAGTTCGGATCGCGATCGTCTCGACGGTCGCCGGGCGCTGGTCACGGGCGGTTCGAAGGGCTCGGGCCGGGCCATCGTGGAGAGACTGCGAGAAATGGGTGCCGACGTGTGGACCACGGCACGCACCATGCCCGGCGGCCACGAGCGCCCCGACCGGTTCATCGAGGCGGACACCTCCACCGTGGGCGGTGCAGAGGTCGTGGTGTCCAAGATCTCCGAGGGAGGTGCGCTGGACATCCTGGTGCACGTGGTCGGAGGGTCGTCGACCCCACCTGGCGGGTTCGCGGCAGCGACCGAGGACCACTGGCGGGCGGAACTCGACCTGAACCTCCTGGGGGCTGTCCGACTGGATCGAGCGCTGCTGCCGGCCATGGTGGAGGCCGGATCCGGAGTGGTCGTCCACGTCACGTCGATCCAGCGTCAGATGCCGTTGCACGACGCGACGTTGCCGTACGCGTCAGCCAAGGGTGCGTTGCGTACCTACAGCAAGGGTCTCGCGAACGAACTGGCGCCACGAGGGGTGCGAGTGAACGCCGTCAGCCCCGGGGGGATCCAGACCGGGGCGTACGAGGGCTTCATCGACCAGCTCGCCGAGGGCAACGGACTGACCCGTGAGGAGGCGAAGCAGAGCGTGATGGATTCCCTCGGAGGGGTGCCGCTCGGACGGTTCGCGACGACGCAGGAGGTTGCGGACCTGGTCGGCTTCCTCGTATCGGACCGGGCCTCGTCCATCGTGGGCGCGGAGTACGTCATCGACGGCGGCACCGTCCCGACCGCCTGAGCCAGGAGCGGCTAGACCTCCTGCACGGCCAGCTCCCGCAGCAGCCGGGGCAGTGCCGTGCCGATCGGCTCGCGCACCACCTGGTCCGCGAGGTCGTCGTAGGGGGTGGGCTCGGCGTTGACCACCACCAGCCGGGCCCCGTGGTCGACGGCGACCCGGGCGAGGCCCGCGGCCGGCTGGACCTGGAGGCTGGTGCCGACGGCGAGGAAGACCTGGCACGCCTTGGTGATGGCGACGGCCTCGCCGAGGACGACCGGGTCGAGCCGCTCGCCGAACATCACGGTGGCCGGCTTCAGGACCCCGCCGCACTCCAGGCACGGAGGATCGTCCTCGCCGGCCGCGACGCGCGCCAGGGCGTCGCGCATCGAGCCGCGCGCGTGACACCGGGTGCACACCACGCTCCGGGCGCTGCCGTGCAGTTCGAGCACCTTGCGGGCGGGCATCCCGGCGAGCTGGTGCAGCCCGTCCACGTTCTGCGTGATCACCCGCACCGGCACCCCGGACCGCTCCAGCTCGGCGACCGCGCGGTGCGCCGCGTTCGGCTCGGCGCCCAGCGCCCCCGCGTCGCGCCGCATCAGCCACGCGCGGCGCCGGATGTCCGGGTCGGCCATGTAGAAGGAGTGGGTGACGAGTTTCTCCGCCTCCGGGTCCCGGCGCCACAGTCCGCCGGGGCCGCGGTAGTCGGGGATCCCGGAGTCGGTGGAGATGCCCGCCCCGCTCAGCAGGGCCACGAGTGGCTTGCTCATGGGGCGAGCGTAGGGCGGGGCGTCCGGGGACGGCGAACGGATATCCGGCCGTGGTGATGGGGTGTTACCGTCCCGCCATGGCCAAGGTCACCGTCTCCCTGGACGCCCAGCTCGTCGTCGAGGTCATGGTCCTCGCCGGCGTCGGCAACCCCCAGGACGCCGTCGAACTCGTGGTCCGCGACTACATCGAGCGCGGCCACCGCACGGAGGCGCGGACCGCCGCCCGCGACGAGGAACTGCGCGAGGTGGACCTCAGGCCGCGCGACGTCGAGGGCTGAGCCCGGCCGCTCGCGCCCGCCCGGTCTCAGCCGACCGGCCGCCCGCTCTCCAGCTCCACCGGGCCCGAGCCGTCGGCGAGGGCGTCCAGCGCGGCCAGGACGCGCCTCCCGAGGCTGCCCAGCAGATGGTCGCTGAGGTCCTCGCGCGCCACCAGCCGCCAGGACAGCAGCTCCTCCTCCTGGAGGCGGATCGCCTTGAAGTCGTCCTCGTCGAGCACCCCGCCGTCGTACAGGTACGCCACCAGCGGCGGCCGGTCCGTGCCCGGCACCCAGTCCACGGCCAGCAGCCGGCCGATCGGGCGGTCGAGGCCGATCTCCTCCAGGGTCTCCCGGCGGGCACCCTGGCGCGGGCTCTCGCCGTCGTCCGACTCGACGGTGCCGCCCGGCAGCGCCCAGCCCTCGCGGTAGTTGGGCTCCACGAGCAGCACCCGCCCCTCGGCGTCCCGGAAGAGCGCGGCGGCCCCGACGAGCACACGGGGCAGGGAGGCGATGTACGCGGCGTAGTTCTCACTGGTCACCCCGGAAGGGTAACCAGCGGGCGGCCCCCCACACGGCTCCCGTACGGCGGCGATCACCTCCTACGCCCCGGTGCGCGCCAACCGCACCGTCCGCTCGGCCAGTTCGCTGATCCGCACCCCGTCGAAGCCGAACACCGCGCTGCGCACGGTGTCCTCCAGCGGGTCGGTCCACTGCGCCGGGATGGCCCGCGCGCCGGTGAGCACCCCGGCCACCGAGCCGGCCGTCGCCCCGTTGGAGTCGGTGTCCAGGCCCCCGCGCACGGTGAGCGCGATGGTGCGGGTGAAGTCGCCGTCGCCGTACAGCAGCCCCGCGGTCAGCACGGCCGCGTTCGGCACCGTGTGGATCCAGCCGAGCCCGGCCGTCTCCTCGGCGACCGTGGCCAGCGTCTCCTCCCAGGGCAGCCGCGTCGCGTGCAGGGAGGCCACCCGGCGGACCGTCCGGGCCAGGCGGCAGCTCGCCGGGACCACCGCGAGCGCCTGCTCCAGGGCGTCGCGGATGCCCGGCGCGGTGAACGCGGCGGCGATCAGCGCGGCCGCGAACATCGCCCCGTACACGCCGTTCCCGGTGTGCGACAGCACCGCGTCCCGGCGGGCCAGCGCGGCGGCGCGGCGCGGGTCGCCCGGCGAGGTCCAGCCGTAGGCGTCGGCGCGGATCAGGGCGCCGATCCACTCCTGGTAGGGGTTGTCGTACGTGGCCGTCAGCGGCGGCTTGAGCCCGTTCGCCAGGTTGCGGTACGCGGCCCGCTCGGCGGTGAAGGTCTGCAGGTACGGCAGCCGCAGCAGCCACAGGTCGCCGACCTGCTCGGTGCTGAAGCCGAAGCCGTGCGTCTCCAGCAGGTGCAGGCCGAGGATGGCGTAGTCGACGTCGTCGTCGCGGCAGCTGCCGTGGATGCGGCCGCGCACGCACTGGCGCCACTCCGGGCGCAGCGCGCCGGCCAGGCCCTCGTCGGCGGGTTCGGGGAGGTAGTCGGTCAGCGGCAGGGCCGCCGCCCGGCGCAGGTAGCGGTCGATGCGGTCGCGCGTCCACAGGTCGCCCTGCTCGACCGGCTTGCCGAGCATGTTGCCCGCGATCCGGCCGAGCCAGCCCCCCAGGATGCGGTCGTCGAGCTCCGGCTCGGTGCCCACAGGGGTCATGGGAACGGTGTACCCGGTACGGCCCCACCCGTGCCTGCGGCGTGCGGACGGCGCCCGTCCGCCGCCCGTCCAGGGTCCGGGCAGGGCATGACGGCGGGGGCGTCCTGAGGTTAAGGTCACTGCGGCGCGACTGGCCCCGACGTGCGCGGGGCCCGGAGAGCAAGGGGATGACCAGGTGGCGGAGGCTTCTGGACACGGCACCCGACGGGTGCTGGTGGCCGCGGACAAGTTCAAGGGGTCGCTGACGGCCGTGCAGGTCGCCGAGCGGATCACGGCGGGGCTGCGGCGGGTCGTGCCGGACGTGGAGGTCGAGGCGCTGCCCGTCGCCGACGGCGGCGACGGCACGGTGGACGCGGCGGTCGCCGCCGGGTTCGAGCGCCGTGAGGCGCGGGTCGCCGGGCCCCTCGGGCACGAGGTGACGGCCGCGTTCGCGCTGCGCGGCGACACCGCGGTCGTGGAGATGGCGGAGGCGAGCGGCCTGCAGCGGCTGCCGGCGGGTGTGTTCGCACCGCTCACGGCGTCGACGTACGGCTCCGGGGAACTGCTGCGGGCCGCGCTGGACGCCGGGGTGCGCACGATCGTGTTCGGCGTCGGGGGGAGCGCGACGACCGACGGCGGCGCGGGCATGCTGTCCGCGCTCGGGGCGCGCTTCCTGGACGCCGAGGGCGAGCCGGTGCCGCCCGGCGGGGGCGGCCTCGCGGAGGTGGCCCGGGCCGACGTGTCGGGCCTCGACCCGCGCCTGGCGTCCGTGGACCTGGTCCTCGCGAGCGACGTCGACAACCCGCTGACCGGCCCCAAGGGCGCACCGGCGGTCTACGGCCCGCAGAAGGGCGCCTCCCCGGACGACGTGGCGGCCCTGGACGCGGCGCTCTCGCGCTACGTGGAGGTGCTGGAGGCGGCGCTCGGGTCGCGCGCCGCCGAGTACGCCGGGTCGCCGGGTGCCGGTGCCGCGGGCGGCATCGGGTACGGGGCGCTGCTGCTCGGCGCGCGGTTCCGGGCCGGGATCGAGGTCATGCTCGACGTGCTGGGCTTCGCGCCGGCGCTGGAGCGGGCCCAGCTGGTGATCACCGGCGAGGGGTCGCTCGACCAGCAGACGCTGCACGGGAAGGCTCCGGCGGGCGTGGCGACGGCCGCGCGGGCCGCCGGCAAGGAGGTCGTCGCCGTGTGCGGCCGGCTGGCGCTGCCGCCGGAGGCGCTGGGGCGGGCCGGGATCCGGCGCGCGTACCCGCTGACCGACGCCGAGCCCGACGTGGCGCGGTGCATCGCGGAGGCCGGGCCGATCCTGGAGCGGGTCGCCGAGCGCATCGGGCACGACTTCCTGACCTGAGCCCGGCACCTCCGGCCCCCGGCCGGCGTCGCCGTACGGTGGACCCATGGATGTCTCGAACGCCCTCGGGGAGTTCCTGCGGGCCCGGCGGGCGCTGGTGCGCCCCGAGGACGTGGGGCTGCGCGGCGGGGGGATCCGGAGGGTGCCGGGGCTGCGGCGCGAGGAGGTGGCGCTGCTCGCCGGCATCAGTTCCGACTACTACCTGCGCCTGGAGCAGGGCCGGGACCGCAACCCCTCGGCCCAGGTGCTGCGCTCGGTCGCGCGCGTGCTGCGCCTGGACGCCGGCGCCACCGCGCACCTGCTCGCGCTGGCCCGGCCGTCGGGGGCGCCCCCGGCGGCCGCCCCGGAGGCCCCCGACGCGGTGCCCGCGAGCGTCCGCGGGCTCATCGACGGCTGGACCCGCAACCCCGCGTACGTCCAAAACCGGTACGCCGACGCCCTCGCCGTCAACCGGCTGGCGACCGCCCTGTCCCCGAACTACGCCCCCGGCGTGAACCTCCTGCGCGCCGTCTTCCTCGACCCCGCCGAGCGCGCGCTGCGCCGGGACTGGGAGGAGCTGACCGAGGAGGGCGTCGCCGTGCTGCGCGGTGCCGTCGGACCCGACCTGGACGGGCCGCGGCTCAGGGAGCTGGTGGCCGAGCTGTCCGCGGCCAGCGAGCGCTTCCGGCAACTGTGGGAGCGGCACGACGTGCGGCCCCGGCGCGGGCGGCTCAGCAGGCTCCGGCACCCGGAGGTCGGCGACCTCGACCTGCACTCGAACAAGCTGTCGATCGACGGTACCGACGGGCTCACCCTGGTCGTCTTCCACGCCGAGCCCGGCAGCCCGAGCGAGGAGCGGCTGGAGGCGCTCGGCGCTCCCGCCACGGCCCCCTGAGCCGCCCCGGACCGCCCACCGGATGGGACGGCCCCCGGTCCGGACACGGCGAAGGGCCCCGGACCGAACAGGTCCGGGGCCCTTCGCGTGGTACGACGGCGGCCGCTACGGCAGCTGGGCCGCCCGCGCCTCGCGGCGGTTGTCGCGGAAGGTGTTCACCCGGCGGGCCGTGGCGAACAGCGGGATCACCGCGCCCATGACGAGCTGCAGCGCGCAACCGGTCTGGAGCAGCAGCTGACCGCTCGGGGCGTCGAACGCCCAGGCCGCCAGCAGGCCCATCGACAGCACGATCCAGCCGAGCATCGCGCCGGCGAGGCGGCCCCGGGGCTTGGGGTACTCCACCCGGCTCACCATCAGCCAGGCGGTGCCGATGATGGCGAGCAGCGTCGCCACGAACGGCAGCTCCAGCAGCACGATGGAGACCACCGTCAGCGCGCCGAACGGCGAGGGCATGCCCTGGAACATGCCGTTCGGCGGCGTCACGCACGAGAAGCGCGCGAGTCTGAGCACCACCGCGAGGAGCACGACGATCGCGCCGACCGCCGCCACCCGCTGGTGCGCGTCGTCGGCGACCATGCCGTAGACCAGGACGAAGTAGGCGGGGGCCAGACCGAAGCTGATCAGGTCCGAGAGGTTGTCCAGCTCCGCGCCCATGGGGGAGGACCGCAGCTTCCTCGCCACCAGCCCGTCGAAGAGGTCGAAGACCGCCGCGCAGAGCATCAGGATGACCGCCGTGGCCGCGCTGTGGCGGGCCATGCCGGCCTCCTGGTCACCCGTGAGGTGCGGGATCAGGATGCCCGTGGTGGTGAAGTACACCGCCATGAAGCCGCACGTGGCGTTGCCCAGTGTGAGGGTGTCCGCTATCGACAGCCGCAGCGAGAGGGGCATCTCCTCGTCGTCCGCGTCGTCGGCCTCGGGAACCCAGCCCGCTTGCGTCTCCGGGTCAATCACGGTCAATGCGAGTCACCCCAGCCACGGTCTTCTGGCCGACCTCGACCGCGACCTCCACGCCCTCGGGCAGGTAGAGGTCGACGCGCGAGCCGAACCGGATCAGACCGATGCGCTCGCCCTGCTCGACCTTCGTGCCCCGGGGCAGGTAGGGGACGATGCGGCGGGCGACGGCGCCGGCGATCTGGATCATCTCGATGTCACCGAGCTCGGTGTCGAAGTGCCAGACGACGCGCTCGTTGTTCTCGCTCTCCTTGTTGAACGCCGGGACGAACCCGCCCGGGACGTGCTCGACCGAGGTCACCGTGCCGGCCAGCGGGGCGCGGTTGACGTGGACGTTCAGCGGGCTCATGAAGATCGCGACCCGGGTGCGTCCGTCCTTCCACGGCATGATGCTCTGCACCACACCGTCGGCGGGGGAGATGACCCTGCCCTGAGCGATCTCGCGCTCGGGGTCGCGGAAGAACCACAGCATGCCCGCCGCGAGAGCGGTGGCGGGCACGGCGACGGCCTTGGCGGCACCCGAGCGGCGGGCGCGGACCAGGCTGACGGCCGCGGTGGCGACGGTCGGCAGAAGCCACGGCGATGCTCCGCGCGCGAGGCGTACGCCGGCGAGGCTGTCGCGAGGTGCAGAGGTTTGGCTGTGGGGCATGGATGACCTTCGTAGCGGATGGTGCCGCGCTTCGACGGGGGGACGGCGGCTTTCCGCCGATCGTAGCGGTTAACGGCTACAACTGGGTAAGGCAGGAAGCCGAGTCGGCGGCTGGGGAAGGTTGACGGGGTGTGATCTTCTTCTCGAAGAAAACACCCCCAACCCGGACATCTAGCCCTGGAACCGATACTCTTCGAGCAGCCTTCGCCCGATGATCATTTTCTGGATCTCGGCGGTGCCTTCACCGATCAGCAGCATCGGGGCCTCCCGGTAGAGGCGCTCGATCTCGTACTCCTTGGAGAAGCCGTAGCCGCCGTGGATCCGGAAGGCGTCCTCCACGACCTCCTTGCAGTACTCGGAGGCCAGGTACTTCGCCATCCCGGCCTCGAGGTCGTTTCGCTCCCCGGAGTCCTTTTTGCGTGCCGCGTTCACCATCATGGCATGCGCGGCCTCGACCTTGGTAGCCATCTCGGCCAGCTTGAACTGGATCGCCTGGTGCTGGGCGATCGGCTTGCCGAAGGTGTGGCGCTGCTGGGCGTACTGGACGCCCAGCTCGAAGGCGCGCTGGGCGACGCCGCAGCCGCGCGCCGCGACGTTGACCCGGCCGACCTCCACGCCGTCCATCATTTGGTAAAAACCGCGCCCGGTGACCCCGCCGAGCACCCGGTCGGCCGGCACCCGCAGGCCGTCCATGATCAGCTCGGTGGTGTCGACGCCCTTGTAGCCCATCTTGTCGATCTTGCCCGGGATGGTCAGGCCGGGGCGGACCTCGCCGAAGCCGGGCTCCTTCTCCACCAGGAAGGTCGTCATCGACCGGTGCGGCGCGGTGCCCTCGGGGTGTCCTTCGTCACTGCGGACCAGGACGGCCACGAGCGAGGACGTGCCGCCGTTGGTCAGCCACATCTTCTGGCCGTTCAGGACGTACTCGTCGCCGTCCTTCACCGCCTTGGACGTGATGGCCGACACGTCGGAGCCCAGGCCCGGCTCCGACATGGAGAAGGCGCCGCGCACGTCGCCGGCCGCCATCCTGGGCAGGAAGTGGTCCTTCTGCTCCTGGGTGCCGTGCTGCTTGAGCATGTAGGCGACGATGAAGTGCGTGTTGATGATGCCGGACACCGACATCCAGCCGCGGGCGATCTCCTCGACGCACAGCGCGTAGGTCAGGAGCGACTCGCCGAGGCCCCCGTACTCCTCGGGGATCATCAGACCGAACAGGCCCAGCTCCTTGAGCCCGTCCACGATCTGCTGCGGGTACTCGTCGCGGTGCTCCAGCGCGGTCGCGACCGGGATGATCTCCTTGTCCACGAAGTCGCGGACGGTGGAGAGGATCTCCTGCTGGACGTCGGTCAGACCGGCGGTCTGGGCGAGTCGCGCCATGACTACTTCTCCTGCTCTCGCAGCTCCGGGCGGCCGGGCTGCTCGCCGCCGCGCTCCTTGATGTACGTCTCGGTGGGCACCATCACCTTGCGGCGGAACACGCACACCAGGGTGCCGTCCTGCTTGTAGCCCTTGGTCTCCACGTACACGATCCCGCGGTCGTCCTTCGACTTCGACGGCCACTTGTCGAGCACGGTCGTCTGGCCGTAGACGGTGTCGCCGTGGAAGGTCGGCGCCACGTGCTTCAGCGACTCGATCTCCAGGTTGGCGATGGCCTTGCCGGAGACGTCCGGCACGCTCATGCCGAGCAGCAGGGAGTAGATGTAGTTGCCCACCACGACGTTCTTGCCGAAGTCGGTGGTCTTCTCGGCGTAGTTCGTGTCCATGTGGAGCGGGTGGTGGTTCATGGTGAGGAGACAGAACAGGTGGTCGTCGTACTCCGTGACCGTCTTGCCCGGCCAGTGCTTGTACGTCGCCCCGACCTCGAACTCCTCGTAGGTGCGTCCGAACTGCATGCTCACGCCTCCGGGATCTCGAACGCCGACGTGCGCCGCATGCCGGCCGCCCGGCCCTTGCCGGAGATGACCAGGGCCATCTTGCGGCTGGCCTCGTCGATCATCTCGTCGCCGAGCATCGCCGAGCCCTTCTTGCCGCCCGCCTCGGACGTGTAGTAGTCGTACGCGTCCAGGATCAGCTCGGCGTGGTCGTAGTCCTCCTGCGAGGGCGAGAAGACCTCGTTGGCGGCGTCGACCTGGCCGGGGTGCAGCACCCACTTGCCGTCGAAGCCCAGCGCGGCGGCGCGGCCGGCCACCTCGCGGAAGCCGTCGACGTTGCGGATCTGCAGGTAGGGGCCGTCGATGGCCTGCAGGTCGTTGGCGCGGGCGGCCATCAGGATCTTCATCAGGATGTAGTGGTAGGCGTCCGCCGGGTAGCCGGGCGGCTGCTCGCCCACGACCAGCGACTTCATGTTGATCGACGCCATGAAGTCGGCCGGGCCGAAGATGATCGTCTCGATGCGCGGGGAGGCCTGCGCGATCGCGTTGACGTTGTTCAGGCCCTGCGCGTTCTCGATCTGCGCCTCGATGCCGATGCGGCCGACCTCGAAGCCCATGGTCTTCTCGATCTGGGTGAGCAGCAGGTCAAGCGCCACGACCTGCTCGGCGTTCTGCACCTTCGGCAGCATGATGCAGTCGAGGTTCGGCCCCGCGCCCTCGACGACCGTGACGACGTCGCGGTACGTCCACTCGGTGGTCCAGTCGTTGACCCGCACCACGCGCGTCTTGCCCGTCCAGTCGCCCTCGTTGAGGAACTTGACGATGGTGTGCCGCGCGTCGGGCTTGGCGAGCGGCGCGCACGCGTCCTCCAGGTCCAGGAAGACCTGGTCGGCCGGGAGGCCCTGCGCCTTCTCCAGGAAGCGGGGGTTCGAGCCCGGCACCGCCAGGCAGGAACGCCGGGGGCGAAGACGGTTGACAGGCGTCGTCATGCGGGGACCTCCAGGGGGTCGAGCTTGTTCGCTGTCCGGATCTCGTCGACGATGCGGCCGATGATGCCGGTGATGTCGAAGTCCTTCGGGGTGAAGACCGCCGCCACACCGGCGGCCCGCAGCTGTTCGGCGTCACCGCCAGGGATGATGCCACCTGCGATCACCGGGATGTCTGTGGCTCCGGCCACACGCAGCCGGTCCAGCACGTCCGGCACCAGTTGGGCGTGCGACCCGGAGAGGATCGACAGGCCCACCGCGTGCACGTCCTCGGCGAGGGCGGCGTCCACGATCTGCTCGGGTGTGAGCCGTATGCCCTGGTAGACCACCTCGAACCCGGCGTCGCGGGCCCGCACGGCGATCTGCTCGGCCCCGTTGGAGTGCCCGTCCAGGCCCGGCTTGCCGACCAGGAAGCGCAGCTTGCCCACCTCCAGCTCCTTGGCGGTCAGCTCCACCTTGCGGCGCACCTCGGCCAGCTGGGAGCCCTCTTCGGCGGGGACCGCCACGGGCGCGGAGGACACACCGGTCGGCGCCCGGAACTCGCCGAACACCTCGCGCAGCGCCCCGGCCCACTCGCCGGTGGTGACGCCGGCGCGGGCGCACTCCAGGGTGGCCTCCATGAGGTTGTCGGTGCCGCGCGCGGCCTCCTTCAGCTTCTGCAGCGCCTTGCAGGGGCGCGGGTGGTTGAAGGGCGGCTGGTAGCGGGTGTCGCGCCAGTGCTGGAGCGAGGCGATCACCTGGGCCTCGACCGCCGGGTCGACGGTCTGGATCGCGGTGTCCAGGTCGGCCGTGAGCGGGTTCGGCTCGGTGCCCTCGAAGATGTTCACACCGACGATCTTCTCCTCGCCGGACTCGATCCGCGCCCGGCGCTCCGCGTGCGAGGAGACCAGCTGCGACTTCAGGTAGCCCGACTCGACGGCGGCCAGCGCGCCGCCCATCTCCTGGATCCGCTCGATCTCCGCGAGCGAGTCCGCGACCAGCTCCTCGACCTTGGCCTCGACCACCTTCGAGCCCTCGAAGAGGTCGCCGTACTCCAGCAGGTCGCTCTCGTAGGCCAGGACCTGCTGGATGCGCAGCGACCACTGCTGGTCCCAGGGACGGGGCAGGCCCAGCGCCTCGTTCCAGGCGGGCAGCTGCACGGCCCGCGCGCGGGCGTCCTTGGAGAGGGTGACGGCGAGCATCTCCAGCACGATGCGCTGGACGTTGTTCTCCGGCTGCGCCTCGGTCAGGCCGAGGGAGTTGACTTGGACGCCGTAGCGGAAGCGGCGGTGCTTGGGGTCCTCGATGCCGTACCGCTCGCGGGTGACCTGGTCCCAGATGCGGCCGAAGGCGCGCATCTTGCACATCTCCTCGACGAACCGGACGCCGGCGTTCACGAAGAAGGAGATGCGGCCGACGACGTCGCCCATGCGCTCCTGCGGCACCTGGCCGCTGTCGCGCACGGCGTCCAGCACGGCGATCGCGGTGGACATCGCGTACGCGATCTCCTGCACCGGCGTGGCGCCCGCCTCCTGCAGGTGGTAGCTGCAGATGTTGATCGGGTTCCACTTCGGCAGGTGGGAGACCGTGTACGCGATCATGTCCGTCGTCAGGCGCAGGCTCGGCGCCGGCGGGAACACGTGCGTGCCGCGGGACAGGTACTCCTTGACGATGTCGTTCTGGGTCGTCCCCTGGAGCCGGGTGACGTCCGCGCCCTGCTCCTCGGCGACGACCTGGTAGAGCGCCAGCAGCCACATGGCGGTGGCGTTGATGGTCATCGAGGTGTTCATCTGCTCCAGGGGGATGTCCTGGAACAGCCGGCGCATGTCACCGAGGTGCGCCACCGGCACGCCGACCCGGCCGACCTCGCCGCGGGCGAGGACGTGGTCGGAGTCGTAGCCGGTCTGCGTCGGCAGGTCGAACGCCACCGACAGACCGGTCTGGCCCTTGGCGAGGTTGCGCCGGTACAGCTCGTTGGACGCCTCCGCCGTGGAGTGACCGGCGTAGGTGCGCATGAGCCAGGGCCGGTCCTTCTCCCGCCGGCCGGCGGGCTGACGCTCAGTCATGGGGGGACCTCCGCTGTCCTCAGATGTTCCGGAAGCGGTTGATGGCGTCGATGTGCTGCGCGCGCATCTCCTGGTCGTGCACGCCCAGGCCCTCCTCGGGGGCCAGGCACAGCACGCCGACCTTGCCCTGGTGGGCGTTGCGGTGCACGTCGTGGGCCGCCTGGCCGGTGTCCTCCAGGGAGTACACCTTCGACAGGGTCGGGTGGATCTTGCCCTTGGCGATCAGGCGGTTGGCCTCCCACGCCTCGCGGTAGTTGGCGAAGTGCGAGCCGATGATGCGCTTCAGCGACATCCACAGGTAGCGGTTGTCGTACTCGTGCATGTAGCCGGAGGTCGAGGCGCAGGTGGTGATGGTGCCGCCCTTGCGGGTGACGAACACCGAGGCGCCGAAGGTCTCGCGGCCGGGGTGCTCGAAGACGATGTCGATGTCCTCGCCGCCGGTGAGCTCGCGGATGCGCTTGCCGAAGCGCTTCCACTCCTTGGGGTCCTGGGTGGTCTCGTCCTTCCAGAACTTGTAGCCCTCGGCGGTGCGGTCGATGATCGCCTCGGCGCCCATGGACCGGCAGATCTCCGCCTTCTGCGGCGAGGAGACGACACAGATCGGGTTGGCGCCGCCGGCCAGCGCGAACTGCGTGGCGTAGGAGCCGAGGCCGCCGCTCGCGCCCCAGATGAGCACGTTGTCGCCCTGCTTCATGCCGGCGCCGTTGCGGGAGACCAGCTGGCGGTAGGCGGTGGAGTTCACCAGGCCCGGCGCGGCGGCCTCCTCCCAGCTGAGGTGGGCCGGCTTCGGCATGAGCTGGTTGGACTTCACCAGGGCGATCTCGGCGAGGCCGCCGAAGTTGGTCTCGAAGCCCCAGATGCGCTGCTCGGGGTCGAGCATGGTGTCGTTGTGGCCGTCGGAGGACTCCAGCTCGACGGACAGGCAGTGCGCGACGACCTCGTCGCCGGGCTTCCAGGCGTTGACGCCGGGGCCGGTGCGCAGGACGACGCCCGCGAGGTCGGAGCCGATGATGTGGTACGGCAGGTCGTGGCGCTTGGCCAGCTCGTTGGTGCGGCCGTAGCGCTCCAGGAAGCCGAAGGTGGACAGCGGCTCGAAGATCGAGGTCCACACCGAGTTGTAGTTCACCGAGGAGGCCATGACGGCCACCAGGGCCTCGCCCGGGCCGAGTTCCGGCACGGGGACCTCGTCGAGGTGGATCGACTTGCGCGGGTCCTTGTCGCGGGTCGCCATGCCCGCGAACATCTCCGTCTCGTCCTTGTGGACGGTGATCGCGCGGTACGACTCGGGGAGCGGCAGTGCGGCGAAGTCGGCGGGGGTGGATTCCGGCGACTGGATCGCGTCCAGGATGTCCTTCACGGTCACGGTGTTGCCTCCGGCGGTGAGCGCCCTGAGGGAGGGGCGCTGAGGGTTACGTCGGTGCTGCTGGGTGAGGGTGTGCCGTCGGTTCGGCGGGTGGGACTTGATCGGCGGCGCGGGTGGCGCGGGAGGGTGCCTGTGACGCAGGCGTCCGGGCGCGCGAGCCCGGGAGGGGGCTTGCGGGGACAGCCGGCGTTCGCATGGTCTCTGCACGCCGGCCGCCCGGACTCCTTCAACGTATGGCACACCGTGTCACCTGGCAAGGCACTCAGTGCCAGAACTTGCTCTCAGATGAAATCTTTACGCGACATATGAGCGATGATCGATCGAACGGGGTCGTGAATCTCCCCGAAAAGGCTCCTGACATGGCAAAACGGCCACCCCGAGGGGTGGCCGTCGTCACAGCTGTCAGTGCAGTGGGAAAGCGCGGCGGGAGCCGCCTCAGCGTTCCTTGAGGGCCTGCTCGATGGTCCGCATCACCTCGTGCAGCGGCGCGTCCGTGCGGGCCACGGTCACCAGCACCTCGCCCTCCGCCGAGACCGCCGCCGGGGCCGGCCTCGGGGCCGTGGAACGGCCCGCTCCTATGCCCGTCCCGAAGGTGCGGCGCACGATCGCGAAGGCGTGGTCCAGCTGCGCCTCCACGTCGCCCTGGCCGCCCGCGCGCAGCCAGCGCCGCAGCACGTGGTTGTGGGCGGTGACCACGGCGGAGGCGGCGACCTCCGCGAGCAGCGGGTCGTCGTTGGCGTCGTCGTCGTGCGCGTGCTCGTCGAAGTGACCCAGCAGGTAGCGGGTGAAGAGCCGCTCGTAGCGGGCCACCGACGCGATCTCCGCCTCGCGCAGGGTGGGCACCTCACGGGTCAGCTTGTAGCGGGCGACCGAGATGTCCGGCCGGGCCGCGTACATCCGCATGACCTCCTTGATGCCGCGGCACACCGTGTCCAGCGGGTGCTCGTGCGCGGGAGCGGCGTTGAGCACCGCCTCGGCGCGGATCAGGGTGTCGTCGTGGTCGGGGAAGATCGCCTCTTCCTTGGAGCGGAAGTGGCGGAAGAACGTGCGGCGGGCGACCCCGGCCGCGGCCGCGATCTCGTCGACGGTGGTCGCCTCGTACCCCTTGGTCGCGAACAACTCCATCGCCGCGGCCGCCAGTTCCCGGCGCATCTTGAGCCGCTGGGCGGCCGCGCGGCTGCCCGCGGCGCTCTCCGGGGCGTCGGGCGTGGCGGGGGTACGTGAGGACTTGGCGGGCTGGGACATGACCCGAACGTACTGCATGTCCGCAGCTCGGTGCGCCGGTCCGGCGGTTCCCCCGGCCGGCGGGCGCGGGACGGGGGCGGCCGGGCCCAGCAGGCCGCCCCAGTCCGTGTCCGCCGGGAGCCGGCCGCGCGGGCGGTCAGCGCCGGGCATATTCGCGGAAGCCACGGCCGGTCTTGCGGCCGAGGCAGCCCGCGGCCACCAGGTGCTCCAGCAGCGGGGCCGGGGCGAGCCCGGGGTCGCGGAATTCGCGGTGCAGCACCCGCTCGATGGCCAGCGAGACGTCGAGCCCGACCACGTCCAGCAGCTCGAACGGGCCCATCGGGTAGCCGCCGCCCAGCTTCATCGCCGCGTCGATGTCGTCGAGCGAGGCGTAGTGCTCCTGGACCATCTTGACCGCGTTGTTGAGGTAGGGGAACAGCAACGCGTTCACGATGAACCCGGCCCGGTCGCCGCAGTCCACGGCGTGCTTGCGGATCGTCCCGCACACCTCGCGGACCGTGGCGTGGACGTCGTCGGCGGTCAGCACGGTGCGGACCACCTCGACCAGCTTCATGGCCGGCGCCGGGTTGAAGAAGTGCATGCCGATCACGTCCTGGGGACGCGAGGTGGCCCGGGCGCACGCGACGACCGGCAGCGAGGAAGTGGTGGTGGCCAGGATCGCGCCCGGCTTGCACACCTTGTCCAGCGCCTCGAACAACTGCCGCTTCACGTCCAGGTCCTCGGCGACCGCCTCGACCGCGAGGTCCACGTCGGCGAAGGCGTCGTAGGAGCCCGCCGGGGTGATCCGGTCCAGGGTCTTCGCGGCCGCCTCGGCCGTCATCCGGCCCTTGTCGACGGAGCGCGCCAGGGACTTCCCGATGCGGGCCCGCGCCGCCTCGGCCTTCTCCTCGCTGCGGGCGGCCAGGACCACGTCGTAGCCCGCCTTGGCGAACACCTCCGCGATGCCGGAGGCCATGGTGCCCGAGCCCGCGACGCCGACCGAGCGCACCGGGCGGCCCGGCGTGGCCGCGGCGCCCTCCCGCGGGGTCAGCGCGTCCGGCACGACGGTGGCGCTGCCCGGGGCCTCGTAGGTGTAGAAGCCGCGCCCCGCCTTGCGGCCGGTCAGGCCCGCCTCGCTCAGCTGCTTCAGGATCGGCGCGGGGGCGTGCAGCCGGTCGCGCGACTCGGTGTACATGGCGTCCAGGACCGTGCGGGCGGTGTCGACGCCGATCAGGTCCAGCAGGGCGAGCGGGCCCATCGGCAGGCCGCAGCCCAGCCGCATCGCGGCGTCGATGTCCTCGCGGGAGGCGTACTTGGCCTCGTACATCGCGGCGGCCTGGTTGAGGTAGCCGAACAGCAGCCCGTCCGCGACGAACCCGGGGCGGTCGCCCACCGCGACGGGCTCCTTGCCCAGTTCGAGGGCGAGGTCGGTGACCGCGGCGACGGCCTGCGGCGCGGTCAGCACGGAGGAGACGACCTCGACCAGCTTCATGGCCGGCGCCGGGTTGAAGAAGTGCAGGCCCAGCACCCGCTCCGGGCGGGCCGAGTCGGCGGCCAGCCGGGTCACGGACAGGGCGTTGGTGCCGGTCGCCAGGACGGCCGTGGGCCGCACGATCGCGTCGAGCTCGCGGAAGACCTGCTGCTTGATCTCGTACGACTCCGGCGTCACCTCGATGACCAGGTCGGCGTCGGCCGCCGCCCGCAGGTCGGTGGAGGTGGTCACCCGGGCGAGGACGCCGGCGCGCTCCTGCTCGGTGAGCCGGCCGCGCTCGACGGCGCGGGCGGTGGAGGACTCCAGGGCGGCGACGGACCGCGCGGCCTGGGCCCCGCTGATGTCGATGCCGATCACCTGGCGGCCGGCCTTGGCCAGCACCTCGATGATGCCGGTGCCCATGGTGCCGAGGCCGACCACGGCGACGGTACGGAGCGGGGACTGGGACGAGTCGGACTGGGGAGTGGCCATCGCGGGACTCCAGGATGAGGGTGACGACTGGGAACGCCCCCCGGTGCGCCGAGGCGGCGCACCGGGTGCGTGAGGGATGCGGGTGTCTTCGGGCTGCGAGCGCACACGCCCGGTCCTGCCGTCACCGCGGGCGCGCACACGCCCGGCCGATGCACGGAAGGGGATCCGGCCGGCCCTGTCCCGGGGCCTGGCCGTACTGCGGTACCTGGGGCACCGAACCGACTGCTGCTCCCGACGGCTGCGTCACCAGGCCGTCGTGAGGCGTTGCTGCGAGTGGGTGACTCGCTCGTCTGAGCTTAACCGGTGAGTAACGAGCGCGCCAGACCCCAGCCGGATGCGAGCCCGACCCAAGTGTGTGATCTGCCTCCTGCGGTCCGAGCGGGCCGCCTACGCTCGGCGTCATGGACGAAGAGTTGCGATCACTCACGGAGCGCTTACGGCGGGAGTCGGGCGGCACGGCGGACTTCGAGCGGCTCGCCGCCACCGACGACACCGAGGTGCTGGCCGGGGTGCTCACCGCGCCGGCGCAGCCGCTGTGGGCCCGCGAACTGGCCGCGTTCCGCCTGGGGTCGGCCGGGGACCGGCGGGCCTTCGAGACCCTCGTCCTGCTGCTCAACCACCGCGACCCGCCGCGCTGCGCCTCCGCCGCCCACGCCCTGGCCCGCCTCGGCGACCCGCGCACCGCCCGCGCCGCGGCCGCGCTCGCCACCAACGAACTGCGCGTGGCCTACGCCCTGCACCCGGTGCGGTTGCTGGTCGACCTGCGGGCCCCGGAGGCCGTGCCCGCCCTGATCACCACCCTGCGGCGCCGCCTGCGCCCGCACGACCCCTACCGGCGGGTCGCCCTGGCCTGCGTCGAGGGGCTCGGCGCCCTGGCCGACACCCGGGCCCGCCCGGTCCTCACCGAGGCCCTCGCCCACCCGCCCCTCGCCGAGGCGGCGGTGCACGCGCTGGCGCGCATCCCGCGGCAGCGGTAGGAACACACCCCCCTCAGAGGTGCGGTCGGTCGCGTCAGGCGGCCACCACCGCCAGGGCCTCCACCTCCAGCAGGAACTCCGGGCGGACCAGGGCCGCGACCTGGACGGCCGAGGAGGCGGGCAGGCGCTCGTCGGGCACGTGCGCGGCGCGGGCCTCGCGCACGGCCGGCAGGTGGGCCATGTCCGTGACGAAATAGGTGAGTTTGACGACGTCGTCGAACGTCGCCCCGGCGGCGGCCAGACAGCGGCGGAGGTTCTCGAAGACCTGCCGGGCCTGGGCCGCCGGGTCGCCCTCGCCGACGAGCGCGCCGTGCTCGTCCAGCGGGAGCTGCCCGGAGACCGCGACGAGCCGGCCTGTAGCCGTCACGACGTGCGCGTACTGGGCGGCGGGGGCGACCCCTTCGGGGGCGGGGATCCTTGTCGGTCGGCTCATGCCTCCCATGATGGATCACGGGTCCGACGGACGGCCCCCGCCCCCGGCGTTCCTCAGCCGCGGAAGCCCAGCAGGCGGTGCAGCGTGGAGCCGCGGGCCGTACCGGAGGCCGCGGCCGCGGTGCTCAGCGGCTGCGGATCGGGCAGCGCCGCGCAGACCGCGTCGGCCCCGCCCGAGCCGCGCGGCACCGTGCCGTCGGCGAGGTACCTGGCCAAGTGGTCGTCCAGGCAGGCGTTGCCGCTCAGGGTGATGCCGTGGTTGCCGCCGCCCTGTTCGACCACCAGGCTCGAGCCGCGCAGCATCCGGTGGACCAGCGCGCCGCCCTCGTACGGGGTGGCCGCGTCGTTCGTCGCCTGGAACAGCAGCGCCGGCGGCAGCTTGCGGTTGGTGACGTCGACCGGGCGCAGCGAGGAGGTCGGCCAGAACGCGCAGGGCGCGTTGTACCAGGCGTTGTTCCAGGTCATGAACGGCGCCTTGCCGTACACCGCCCAGTTGTCCGCCCGCCAGCGCGACCAGGTGCGCGGCCAGGCGGCGTCCCGGCACTGCACCGCCGAGTAGACGCTGTAGCCGTTGTCACCGGAGGCGTCCACCGCCGCGAAGCTCCGGTACGCCTCCACCAGCGGCTCGGTCCTCCCGTCGTTGGCGTACGCCGCGAACGCCTCGGCGAGGTACGGCCAGTAGCCGTTGTAGTAGCCGCCCGGCAGGAACGTGTCCTCCAGCTCCGACGCGCCCACGGTGCCGCCCGCCGGCTTCTTCGCCAGCGCCGTGCGCATCGCGTACCAACGGGACTCGATCCGCGCCGGGTCGGTGCCGAGGTGGTAGGTGGCGTCGTGCTGCGCGATCCACGCCATCAGGGCGCGGTGGCGGTCGTCGAAGGCACGGTCCTGGGCGAGGTTGTCCTCATACCAGACGCCGGTTGGGTCGACGATCGAGTCCAGCACCAGGCGCCGCACGCGCTGCGGGTACAGCTTGGCGTACACGGCGCCCAGGTAGGTTCCGTAGGAGTAGCCGAAGTAGTTCAGCCGGCGCACGCCCAGGGCCTGGCGGATCACGTCCATGTCCCGTGCCGTGTCCGGGGTGTCGAGGTACGGCAGCACGCTCGCGTACTTGGTGCCGCAGGCCGCGGCGAAGGCCTTGGCGCGCCGTACGTTGGCCCGCTCGACCGACGCGGTCAGCGGGAGCGAGTCCGGGCGGACCGGGTCGAAGTGGCCGGGCCGGCAGTCCAGGGCGGGCGTGCTCCGGCCCACCCCGCGCGGGTCGAAGCCGATGACGTCGTACTGGGACGCCACCGCCTTCGGCAGCGCGGAGGCGACGAACCCGGCGAGGGACAGGCCGCTGCCGCCGGGCCCGCCGGGGTTGACCAGCAGGGGCCCCTGGTAGGTGGCGGAGGTGTGCGGCACCCGGGACAGCGCCAGGGTGATCTGCCGGCCCCGCGGACGCGCGTGGTCCAGCGGCACCTTCAGGGACGCGCACTGCAGGGTCGGGTAGTCGTCGGTGCCGCACTTCTTCCAGCTGAGCTGTGCCGCTCGGGCGGTCTGCGGCGGCTGCGACGGGCTGGCGTCGGCGGGCACGGCGGTGAGGGTCCCGGCCATGACGGCGGCGGCACCGCACAGCACGGCTGCGCGTTTTCTCATCCGGTCCTCCCAGGACGGAGGGTGAGCGGACCGCGCGGGTCACGGCCCTCGCCGCATCGTTCCGGACCGGGGGCGCGGACGAACCCGTTCCGCCGATTCTTGACCCGATCGGGCCGCCGGAAGCCCTCGAACGCACGGCCGTTGACGGGCCGTCACCGCACGACCCCGGCGGGCCCGGTCCGCGTAGGCCGCCCCCGGCGGGGCAATAGGCCGCGTACGGCGGGACAACAGGAACGGGAGCGTCCGGCCGTGATCGGAGGACTGGCATGGCGACACCGCTCAGCGCGGACCGGCTGGTGGCCGCGCTCAAGGCCGAGGGCTGCACCGTCCACGAGGTGGCCGGCTGGCGCACCAACAACCGCAACCGGAAGGGCGCCTGGGGCCCGGTCCAGGGCGTGATCGTCCACCACACGGTGACCGGTCCGGGCACCGACGTGGTGGGCATGATCTTCCACGGGCGTTCGGACCTGCCCGGCCCGCTCGCCACCGGGTGCATCACCAAGAACGGCACGGTCCACCTGGTCGGCAACGGCCGTGCCAACCACGCCGGCGGCGGCGACCCGGCGGTGCTCAGGGCCGTCGCCGACGAGTCCTACGGCGCCCGGCCGCCCGCCCCGCACGAGCACGAGGGCAGCGCGGGCGCCGTCGACGGCAACTCCCGCTTCTACGGGTGGGAGTGCGAGAACCGGGGCGACGGCAGGGACCCCTGGCCCCCGGTGCAGTACACCGCGATGGTCAAGGCCACCGCGGCCGTCTGCCGCGCGCACGGCTGGAGCGAGAAGTCCGGCATCGGCCACCTGGAGTGGTCCGACCAGAAGCCGGACCCGCGCGGCTTCTCGATGACGACGTTCCGCGCCGACCTGAAGGCGTGCCTGGCACAACCGGCGGGCCGCTGGCCCCACGTGGAGGAGGACGAAGTGCCCAACAGCCTGTACGAGGCCAATGCCGTCGACGTCGACCTGCCCAGCGGCGAGTGGACCGCGCTCGCCTTCCGCAGGGACGGCGTCCTGCACACCGGGCCGGTCATCCACGACACCCTGGTCCACCTCTACGTCGACGACGCCACCGACCCGGGGACGAGGATCGAGGGCCGGTTCTACGTGACCGACCTGAACAACCGCAACGCCTCCGCCTACCTGGCTGTCGACCGGCGGGGCGGGGGAGGCCACCAGTTCGCGCACTCGGTGCCGGTCCCCGCCGGCAAGCGGCTGTGGTTCGAGGTACGGCCCACCACCCCGGACGGCCGCCCGGTACGGCTGCTGCACCGCGTCGTCTCCGGCCCCTACTGGACGGCGTGACGGCCCGGCATCGGAGGGCCGAGGGCCCGACGGCTCCGCCCCCCTGGGCCCCGCGTGCGGCCGCTCAGCCCTCCTGGTAGCCGAGCGCGCTGTCGGGCCGGCAGTGCGGGCAGGCCCTCACGCCCTCGGCGAGGGCACGGAGCGCCTGCTCCCTGCTGATGCCCCGGCTGCGCCGGGCGGCGTTCCAGCAGTCGCCGGCGTGGACGTACGCCGCCGGCGCGTCCCGGTTCAGCCCCAGCTCCAGCACCCACTCGGGTGCGGGCGGACGGGCCTCGACGCCCCGCTGCTTCTCGGCCTCCCGGCGCTCCTCCAGCGCGATCCACCAGCGGGTGCGCTCCAGGTCGCGCAGCTGCACGCGCTCGAGGAAGCGCAGCAGCGCGAGACGCGACGGACCGGGATCGTTCACACGTTCGATTTTAGAGCAGGGTGGGCCGGGTCGGCCCGGTGGGGCTCAGAGCAGGGTGAGCTGGGTCGGCCCGGAGGGTTCCGGCTGCTCGGCCGGCTCCGGGGGCGTGATCCGGCGGGGCATCCCCGCGCGCGTGGGGCCGATGCCGTACTCCCGCGCGAGGTCGTGGACCTGGCGGGTGATCCGGCGCTGGTACCAGGTCGGGGCGTAGGCGCCGTCCGCGTACAGCCGCTCGTAGCGCCGCACCAGGTGCGGGTGGTGCTGCCCCAGCCACGCCATGAACCACTCGCGGGCCCCCGGGCGCAGGTGAAGCACCAGCGGGGTGACCGAGGTGGCCCCGGCGGCCGCGATCGCGCGCACGGTGGCGCGCAGCTGGGCGGGCTCGTCGCCGAGGAAGGGGATCACCGGCGCCATCAGGACGCCGCAGTCCAGCCCGTGGTCGGTGAGGGCGCGCACCACCTCCAGGCGCCGCTCGGGGGCCGGGGTGCCGGGCTCGACGGTGCGCCACAGCTCGCGGTCGGTGAAGCCGACCGAGACGGAGACGCCCACGTCGGTGACGTCCGCGGCCTGGCGCAGCAGGTCGAGGTCGCGCAGGATCAGCGTGCCCTTGGTGAGGATGGAGAAGGGGTTCGCCCGGTCGCGCAGGGCCGACAGGATGCCCGGCATCAGCCGGTAGCGTCCCTCGGCGCGCTGGTAGCAGTCGACGTTGGTGCCCATCGCCACGTGGTCGCCGTGCCAGCGGGGCGAGGCCAGCTGGCGGCGCAGCACCTCGGGCGCGTTCACCTTGACCACGATCTGGGTGTCGAAGCCGATCCCGGTGTCGAGGTCCAGGTAGCTGTGCGTCTTGCGGGCGAAGCAGTACACGCACGCGTGCGTGCAGCCCCGGTAGGGGTTGACCGTCCACTCGAAGGGCATGCGCGAGGCGCCCGGCACCCGGTTGAGGATCGAGCGGGCCCGGATCTCGTGGAACGTGATGCCGCGGAACTCCGGCGTGTCGAAGGTGCGGGTGGTGACCGCGTCCGCGCCGAACAGCGCGGCGTCGGCCCGGCCGTGAGCGGATTCCCCGGACCCCGCGGACTCCGCCGGCTCCCCGGATGCCCCGTGTTCCGCGGGTCCCACTGTGAGGTTTTCCCAGCGCATGACGCCTCCTCGGTAGCGCAGACCCCACAATAGAACATCTGTTCCCATGATCGTGCGACTGCTTTGGCGGCTGCTCCGCGAGGGCCCTCGCCGGCCGCTTGCGGGGCCCCGATTTGGGCGGCCGACGGCCGGGGTGGTTGGCTTGCCCCAGCCCCGAGAAACCAGGACCTGGAGGAACTCAATGGCGCAGGTCGAGGCCACGACGGAACGGGTCGTCGCGGCGGACCCGGAGACGGTGTTCGACGCGATCGCCGACTACAGCGGCACGCGCGGCAAGCTGCTGCCCGAGCAGTTCAGCGAGTACGAGGTGCGCGAGGGTGGCGACGGCGAGGGCACCCTGGTGCACTGGAAGCTCCAGGCCACCAGCAAGCGGGTGCGCGACTGCCTGCTGGAGGTCAGCGAGCCGACCGACGGCGAGCTCGTCGAGAAGGACCGCAACTCCTCCATGGTCACCACCTGGCGGGTCACGCCCGCGGGCGAGGGCCGCTCCCGGGTCGTGGTGACCACCACCTGGCAGGGCGCCGGCGGCATCGGCGGCTTCTTCGAGAAGACCTTCGCGCCCAAGGGGCTCGGCCGGATCTACGACGCGATCCTCGCCCGGCTCGCCACCGAGGTCGAGAAGCCGGCGTAACCACCGCCCGTTCCTTGGGCGTTGGGCCCCGCTGGTCCCCGTCACCGGTTCGAGTGGTTCTCCTTTCGGACCGGTTCGACGCCGTAACTCGTCGTGCTTGCTCGGAGTTGTCGCTTTACGCGGGAATTGTGCGGCAGGTGCGACGAGGGGAGCGGCAGGTGCGCGGGAGCACGCTGGAGCGGGACGCGGACGCGGGGGCGGGGATCGCGGGGACCGCGGCAGCCACCGGGACGGCCCAGGCGGCCGGGGCGACCGGGGCAGTGGCCCCACCGGCCGCGGTGGCCGCGGTGGAGCTGCCGCCCGACGCGGCGCCCCCGGCGCCCGAACCCGGCGCGCGCCGGGTGCGGTTGGTCTTCTTCGCGCTGATGCTCGCGCTGCTGCTGGCGGCGCTGGAGCAGATGATCGTCGCGACCGCCCTGCCCAGGATCGTGGGTGAACTCCACGGCCTGGACAAGATGTCCTGGGCGATCACCGCCTACCTGCTCACCGCCACCGTCGGCCTCCCGGTCTACGGCAAGCTCGGTGACCTCCTCGGCCGCAAGGGCGTCTTCCAGTTCGCCATCGTCGTCTTCGTCATCGGCTCCGGGCTGGCCGGCCGGGCGCAGACCATGGACCAGCTCATCGCCTTCCGCGCCGTCCAGGGCGTCGGCGCGGGCGGGCTGATGATCGGCGTCCAGGCGATCATCGCGGACATCGTGCCGCCCCGGCAGCGCGGCCGGTACATGGGCCTCATCGGGGCCGCGTTCGGACTGGCCTCGGTGGCCGGCCCGCTGCTCGGCGGCTACTTCACCGACCACCTGTCCTGGCGCTGGTGCTTCTACGTCAACGTCCCCTTCGGGCTGGTCACGCTCGCCGTCGTCGCCACCGTGCTGAAGCTGCCCAAGCCCCGCACCCGGCCGCGGTTCGACGTCGTCGGCACCCTGCTGCTCGCCGCCGCCTCCACCTGCCTGGTCCTGCTGACCAGTTGGGGCGGCACCGAGTACGCCTGGGACTCGCGCGTCATCCTCGGCCTCGGCGCCGGCGCGGTCCTCGCCACCGCGCTGTTCCTCGTCGCCGAGCGCTTCGCCGCCGAACCCCTCATGCCGCTGCGGCTGTTCCGCGACTCCGTCTTCACCGTCACCGGCCTGGTGGGCCTCGTCATCGGCGTCGCGCTGTTCGGCGCCGCGAGCTACCTGCCGACCTTCCTGCAGATGGTCGACGGCGCCACCGCCACCGAGTCCGGGCTGCTGATGCTGCCCATGATGGGCGGCATCGTCGTCGCGTCCATCGTCTCCGGGCAGCTGATCAGCCACACCGGCCGCTACCGGCTCTACCCGATCCTCGGCTCGGCGCTCGCCGCGACCGGCATGTGGCTGCTCTCCCGCCTGGAGGTCGACACCCCCCGGCTCCAGTACAGCCTGTCGATGGCCGTGCTCGGCGCCGGCATCGGCATGGTGATGCCCGTCCTGATCCTCGCCGTGCAGAACTCCGTGCGCCCCGCCGACCTCGGCACCGCCACCAGCGCCAACAACTACTTCCGCCAGATCGGCGGCAGCGTGGGCGCCGCCGTCTTCGGCACCCTCTTCGCCGACCGGCTCGCCGACGCCCTCGCCGACCGGCTGCCCGCCCGCGCGGGCGCCGCGCTGCCCGACGCCGAGTCGATCACCCCGCAGCTCGTCCACACCCTGCCCCCGGCCCTGCGCGACGCCTACATCCACGCCTACGCCGACGCCATGCCGAGGATCTTCCTCTACCTGGTGCCGGTCCTCCTCCTCGGCCTGCTCCTCGCCTTCTTCCTCAAGGAGACCCCCCTGGTGAACACCGCCGCCGCGACCGCCCACACGCCCACCACCGGGACGGAGACCGAGCCCGTGACCACCCCGCACCCGCAGACCGTCCCCCACCCCGCGGCCGGCGGCGCCCCCGTCGCGTCCCGTGCGCCGCAGACGCCCGGCGTCGCCGTCTGCGGCACGGTCCAGCACTCCGACGGGACCGTGGTACCCCGCGCGGCCCTCACCCTCATCGACGTGGCCGGGCAGCAGGTCGGACGCGGCGCGAGCGGCGAGGACGGACGGTACGCGCTGGCCGCACCCGGCTCCGGGTCCTACGTGCTGATCGCCGCCGCCGGCGGGCACCAGCCGCAGGCCGTCTCCGTCACCGTCGGCGAGCGCCCCGTCGAGCTGGACGTCGTCCTCGGCGGCGCCGGACGCCTCGCCGGCAGCGTCGTCACCGCCGACGGCACCCCGGTGCGCGACGCCACCGTCACCCTCACCAACGTCCACGGCGAGGTCGTCGCGAGCACCCGCAGCGCGCGCGAGGGCGGCTACGTCATCACCGAGCTGGTGGCCGGCGAGTACACCCTCGCGGCCAGCGCGCCCGCCTTCCGCCCGGCCGCGCTGCCGGTCAGCGTGCAGGCCTCCCGCGAGACCCGCCAGGACATCGAACTCGCCGGGGGCGCCGTGCTGCGCGGCACCGTCCGCGCGAGCGGCGGCCGGCCGGTCGAGGACGCGCGCGTGACGCTGCTGGACGCGGCGGGCAACGTGGTGGACACCCTCACCACGGGCCCCGACGGCACGTTCCGCTTCGTCGACCTGTCGTCCGGCGAGTACACCGTGATCGCCGCCGGCTACCCGCCGGTCGCCACCGTGCTCCAGGTCGCCGGCGGCGGCCGCACCGAGCGTGACCTGCAACTCGGCCACGAGGACTGACGCCGCCGGGCGGCGGGAGCGCTCCCGCCGCCCGGCCCGGCAGGCGCGCGGACGGCACGGTTTACCCCTCCCGGCCATGGTCGAAACAATTCCGGGATTGACGCACACACGCCACACCCGGGCCGTACGGTGGGCCCAGCGGAACAGATCTTGCACAGCTCTGGGGAGAGAGGGCCTGGGCCATGGACCGTGGCACCGAGAGGGAAGCACCTCCCCGCCGCGGAACGGACACCGCAGGGCCGGGGGACCCCGCGGACGCGGGGCGCGTCCCGCTGGCCGTGGTCGTGGTGGACCGCGACGGCCTGGTGTCGCACTGGAGCAGCGGCGCCCGGCGCCTGTTCGGCGTCGCCAAGGAGGAGGCCGTCGGACAGCCCGCGGTCGACCTGCTGCCCGTCTCCGGCGCGCTGCCCGACGTGGACGACGACCTGCCGTACGACGACTACGCAGCCCTCGACGGGCTCGGTCCCGGCCTCGGCAGCTCCCTCGACCACGGCCTGTCCTACCCGGCGGCCGGCCGCGCCCGGCTGACCGTGCCCCAGTACGCCACCGGGGACCGGCCGGACCCCGGCGACCGGGTCGACGTGCTGTGGTGGGCCTACCCGCTCGTCGGACCCGGCCGGGAGCGGCTGCTGGTGCTCGCCGCCGACGCGGCCGGACTGCACGAGCAGGACGGTGGGGGCGGTGCCGACGGCCACGGCGGTGACGGCACGGGCGGGGCGCAGGACCCCGCCGACCCCTTCGCGGTGGAGCGGATCGCGCCCGGCTTCGCCCTGCACACCGACTTCCCCGGCGCCGAGGACCTCGCCGGCCGGCTCCCCGAGATCCTGCCCAGCATGAGCGTGGGGGAGAGCGCCCGCATCGTCTCGCAGGTCCTCGAACTGGGCTATCCGGTACTGGAGTTCAGCCAGAACGCGCGCGTCCCGGTCACCCCGGACTGGGGCGTCTCGCGCCGGGTGGAGCGCCGGGCGCGCCGCGAGCGGGCGGCCCGGGCCGCCGCCGAGGGGCTGCCGATACCGGACGACCTCGCGGACGAGGGCGAGGACCTGGAGTACGCCGCCGTCCGCGAGCGCCTGGAGTTCCTCAACGAGGTCAGTGGCCGCATCGGCACCTCGCTCGACCTCGCCCGCACCATCGTCGAGGTCAGCAAGGCCGTCGTGCCCCGCTTCACCGACGTCGCCGGCACCTACCTGCGCGAACAGGTCGTCGCCGGTGAGGGGTTCGCGAAGGGCGTGCCCGACACGACCACCCTGTGGCACCGGGTGGCCCTCGAGCACACCGACGAACCCGGCCGCTGGGACGACGTGGTACCCGTCGGCGAGGCGATGCCGTTCCCCGCGCACACCCCGTTCTTCCAGTGCATGACGACCGGCGAGCCCGTCCTGGTGCCGCGGATCAGCGAGCAGCTCGGCCACGCCATCGCCTCGCAGTTCGACAAGCGCGACATCCGGCCCCTGATCACGGGCCGCTCGATGCTGGTGGTGCCGCTCAAGGCCCGCAACGTCGTCCTCGGCTTCATGATCCTGCTGCGCCACCCCGAGCGCGCCGAGTTCAACGACATGGACAAGGTCACCGGCGCCGAACTCGCCGCCCGCGCCGGCCTCGTCCTCGACAACGCCCGCATGTACACGTACCAGGAGAGCGTCGCCGAGACCCTCCAGGACAGCATGCTGCCGCACATCCCGCCGCACCGGACGGGCTGCGACATCGCCACCCGCTATCTGCCCGGCACGCTCCTCGGCCGGGTCGGCGGCGACTGGTTCGACTCGGTGAAGCTCCCCGGCGCGCGCACCGCCCTGGTGGTCGGCGACGTGATGGGCCACGGCCTCAACTCGGCCGCCATGATGGGCCAGTTGCGTACGGCCGTGCAGACCATGGCCGCCCTCGACCTGCCGCCCGCCCAGCTGCTGCGCAACCTCGACGACCTCGCCCAGCGCCTCGGCGACGGCTACCTCGCGACCTGCCTCTACGCCGTGTACGACCCGATCGCGGGCGTGCTCCACCTCGCCAACGCCGGTCACATCCCGCCGGTGCTGGTGCGCGCCGGGGACGGCCGCAGCGAGCTGCTGGAGCTGCCCACCGGCGCCCCCATCGGCGTCGGCGGGGTGCCCTTCGAGTCGGTCGGGGTGCCCGTCGAGCCCGGTGACCGGCTGGTGATGTGCACCGACGGGCTGGTGGAGATGCGCGGCGAGGACATCGGAGTGGGCCTGGCGACCCTGTGCGCGTCGGCCGCCCACCCGGCGGCCTCCATGGACGACGCCTGCGACACCATCATCCGCGCCCTCAACACCCGCGGCGGCCGCAAGGACGACGTGGCCCTGCTGATGGCCCGCCTCAACGGCATCGCCCCCGAGGACGTCGCCGAGTGGCGCTTCCCGCCCGAGCCCGCCCAGGTCGGCCGCGCCCGCGTCGTCGTGCGCGAGCAGCTCCACGGCTGGGGCCTGCCCCGGCTCGCGGACCCGGCGGAACTGATGGTCAGCGAACTGGTCACCAACGCCGTGCGGCACACCCGCGCGCGCCCGGTCGAGGTCCGGCTGGTGCGCGGCGACACGCTGCTGTGCGAGGTGGACGACGACGACCACGAGCTGCCCACCCTGAGGAACGCCGGACCCGAGGCGGAGGCCGGACGCGGACTGCGCGTGGTCAGCGCCCTGGCCCGCGAGTGGGGCACCAGCCGTACCGGCGCCGGCAAGACGGTCTGGTTCGAGCTGACCCTGCCGCGTCGCTGAGGCCACGGGGACGTGTGGCGCCCGCGTCCGAACAGGGCGTGGAGGAAGTGAAGTTGTGCGCCGGGCGCTTGTCCGCGCGCCCCCGGGGGCGATAGACCGTACGGAACCGTCACTTGCGACGGACCGGCCGTGCGTCCTGGGGAGTCGGGCATGAGCGTGACCAGTCGGTACCGGGAGGCCTGGGAGGGCTTCTGGCGCGAGGCGCCCGGCGGACCCGGGGAGGTGCTCTGGGACGCGGACCCGGCGCTCACCGCGGAACTCCACCTGCCCCTGCTCACCCCCCACCTGCTCGACGCCGGGCTGCCGTTGGTCGACCTGGGCTGCGGCAACGGCACCCAGACCCGCTTCCTCGCCGGCCGCTTCCCGCACGTGGTCGGCGCCGACCTGGCCGCCGCCGCGCTGGACCACGCCCGCCGCGCCGACCCCGCCGGACGGGCGGCGTACCGGCAGCTGAACGCCGCCGACAAGGGCGAGACGCAGGCCCTGCACGCCGAACTGGGCGACGCCAACGTGTACCTGCGGGGCGTGCTGCACCAGTGCGACCCCGACGACCGGCAGCCCCTGGCCGACGGGATCGCCACGCTGGTGGGGCGGCGCGGACGCGCGCTGCTGGTCGAACTGTCCGAGGCCGCCCGGCCCGTGCTCGGGTCACTGGCCCAGGGCCCGTCGGGGCCGCCGCCGAAGCTGGCGACCGTATTCCGCCACGGGATAGCGCCCGGCGAGGTCGCCGACGACGCGGTGCCGCGCTACCTGCGCTCCGCCGGCCTGAGCGTCCTCGCCTCGGGGCGGGCGCCGCTCACCACGACCGAGTCCGGCCCCGACGGCACCACGGTGCGCCTGCCGTCCCTGTGGCTCGTCGCCGGACGCGAGGATTGAGCGGGCCGGGGGGACGGGGGCGCGGTCGCCGGCGCTCGTCGGGCCCCGCCACCTGCCCCCTTCGTGACGGGCCCCCGTCCCCCCGCGTAACGTGCGCAGCATGAAACTCCTCATCAGCGCCGACATGGAGGGCGCCACCGGCGTGACCTGGCCCGCCGACGTGTTGCCGGGGACACCGCAGTGGGAACGGTGCCGGGCGATGTTCACCTCCGACGTGAACGCCGCGGTGCTCGGCTTCCACGACGGCGGCGCCGACGAGGTGCTGATCAACGAGGCGCACTGGACGATGCGCAACCTGCTCCTGGAACGCCTCGACGACCGGGCGCAGATGCTCACCGGCCGGCACAAGGCGCTGTCCATGGTGGAGGGCGTGCAGCACGGCGACGTCGACGGCATCGCGTTCATCGGCTACCACGCGGGCGCCGGCATGGAGGGCGTCCTCGCCCACACCTACCTCGCCAACCAGATCACCGGCGTGTGGCTGAACGACGTGCGCGCCAGCGAGGGCCTGCTCAACGCGCACGTCGTCGCCGAGTACGGCGTGCCCGTCGTGCTGGTCACCGGCGACGACCTGGCCTGCGAGGACGCCCTCGGCTACGCGCCGGAGGCGCTGAAGGTGGCCGTGAAGGACCACGTGTCGCGGTACGCGGCCGTGTGCCGGACCCCGGCCCGCACCGCCGCCGACATCCGGGCCGCCGCGAAGCAGGCCGTGGCGCTGGCGGGCCGCCGGGATCCGGTCCGCGGTGGACCGTATACAGTCGCCGTCGAGTTCGACGCCGAACACCTGGCGACGGCCGTCACGGTCGTCCCCGGTGTCGGCCGCACCGGCGAGCGCAAGGTCGCCTACACGCACGAAACGATGTACGAGGCGATCCGCACCTTCAAGGCGGTCACCACGATCGCCTCGGCCGCGGTGGAGGAGCAGTATGGCTGACGGGCAGGCGCTGGACGAGGTCGTGCGGTTCACCTCGGACCTGATCCGGATCGACACGACCAACCGGGGCGGCGGGGACTGCCGGGAGCGGCCCGCCGCCGAGTACGCGGCCGAACAGCTGGCCGGCGCCGGCCTCGAACCCGTCCTCCTGGAGAACACCCCGGGCCGCACCAACGTGGTGGCCCGCATCGAGGGCAGCGACCCGTCCGCCGACGCGCTGCTGGTCCACGGCCACCTGGACGTGGTGCCCGCCGAGGCCGCCGACTGGCGCGTGCACCCCTTCTCCGGCGAGGTCCGCGACGGCGTCGTGTGGGGGCGCGGCGCGGTCGACATGAAGAACATGGACGCGATGATCCTGGCGGTCGTGCGCGCCTGGGCCCGGCAGGGCGTGCGGCCCCGGCGGGACCTCGTGATCGCCTTCACCGCTGACGAGGAGGCCAGCGCCGAGGACGGCTCCGGCTTCCTCGCCGACCGGCACCCCGGCCTGTTCGAGGGCTGCACCGAGGGCGTCAGCGAGTCCGGCGCGTTCACCTTCCACGACGGCGCCGGCCGGCAGATCTACCCGATCGCGGCGGGGGAGCGCGGCACCGGCTGGCTGAAGCTCACCGCCCGCGGCCGCGCCGGGCACGGCTCCAAGGTCAACCGGGAGAACGCGGTCACCCGGCTCGCCGCGGCGATCACCCGGATCGGCGAGCACGAGTGGCCGCTGCGGCTCACCCCGACCGTGCGGGCCGCGCTCACCGAACTGGCCGCGCTGTACGGCATCGAGACCGACCTGAGCGACGTCGACGGCCTGCTGGAGAAGCTCGGCCCGGCCGCCGACCTGGTCGCTTCGACGGTGCGCAACAGCGCCAACCCGACGATGCTGTCCGCGGGTTACAAGGTCAACGTGGTCCCCGGCCAGGCGGTCGCCCACGTCGACGGACGCCACCTCGCGGGCCACGAGGAGGAGTTCCGGGCCACGCTCGACGAGCTGACCGGACCCCACGTCGACTGGGAGTTCGACCACCGCGAGGTCGCCCTCCAGGCGCCGGTGGACTCCCCGACCTACGCCAGGATGGCCGACGCGGTACGGGAGTTCGCCCCCGAGGGGCACGTGGTGCCGTACTGCATGTCGGGCGGCACCGACGCCAAGCAGTTCTCCCGGCTCGGCATCACCGGCTACGGGTTCACCCCGTTGAAGCTGCCGGAGGGCTACGACTACCAGGCCATGTTCCACGGGGTCGACGAGCGCGTCCCGGTCGACGCGCTGCACTTCGGCGTCCGCGTCCTCGACCGGTTCCTGCGGACGGCTTAGGCGAGTGGGGGAGAACGTGCGCATCCTGCCGTACGGCGCGTGGCCGTCGCCCGTCGACGCCGCGACCGCCGCCGCCCACGACGGGCGGCCCGAGTACGTGGGCTTCGTCGGCGACGAGGTGTGGTGGACCGCGCCCCGGCCCGCCGAGGGCGGCCGCCGCGCCCTGGTGCGGCGGCGCGCGGACGGCGCCGAGGAAACGGTGCTGCCCGCCCCGTGGAACGTGCGCAGCCGGGTCATGGAGTACGGCGGACGCCCCTGGGACGGCACCGTGCACGGGGGACGGCCCGTGGTGGTCTTCGCGCACTTCGCCGACCAGCGGCTGTACCGGTACGAGCCCGGCGGCGGCGAGCCGACGCCGCTCACCCCGCTCTCGCCGGTGGGCGGCGGGCTGCGCTGGGCCGACCTCGTGGTGCGGCCCGAGCGGGACGAAGTGTGGTGCGTGCTGGAGGAGTTCACCGGCGACGGCCCCACCGACGTGCGGCGCGTCCTGGCCGCCGTACCGCTGGACGGGTCGGCAGCCGGGGACCGCTCGGCCGTCCGTGAACTGACCGGCGACGCCCACCGGTTCGTGACCGGGGCGCGGCTGTCGCCGGACGGGCGCAGGGCCGCCTGGCTCGCCTGGGACCACCCGCGGATGCCGTGGGACGGCACCGAACTGCTGGTCGCCGACGTGCGCCCCGACGGCACCCTGGACGCCCCGCGGACGGTGGCCGGCGGGCCCGAGGAATCGCTGGCGCAGGTCGAGTGGGCGCCGGACGGCGCTCTGCTGTACTCCAGCGACCGCAGCGGCTGGTGGAACCTCTACCGCGACGGCCGTCCCCTGTGCCGGCGCGAGGAGGAGTTCGGCGGCGCCCTGTGGAAGCTCGGGGAGCGCTGGTTCGCCCCGCTGGAGAGCGGGCTGATCGCCGTCGTGCACGGCAGCGGCACCACCGCCCTCGGCGTGCTCGACCCCGAGACCGGCGACCTCGTGGACGCGGCCGGTCCGTGGACCGAGTTCGCCTCCACCCTCGCGGTGCACGGCGAGCGCATCGCCACCGTCGCGGCCAGCCCCCGCAGCGCCTACGAGGTGGTCGAGCTGGACACCCGCACCGGCCGCGCCCGGGTGATCGGTTCCGCCCACCGGGACGCGGTGGACCCCGCCCACTACCCCGAGCCGCAGATCCGCACCTTCGCCGGACCGGACGGCCGCGAGATCCACGCCCACGTCTACCCGCCGCACCACCCCGGCTGCGCCGCCCCCGACGCCGAGCGGCCGCCCTACGTCGTGTGGGCGCACGGCGGACCCACCGGCCGCTTCCCCCTCGTCCTCGACCTGGAGATCGCCTACTTCACCACCCGGGGCATCGGCGTCGTCGAGGTCAACTACGGCGGCTCCACCGGGTACGGGCGCGCCTACCGCGACCGGCTGCGCGAGCAGTGGGGCGTGGTCGACGTCGAGGACTGCGCCGCGGTCGCCCTCGCCCTCGCCGAGGAGGGCACCGCCGACCGCGACCGGCTCGCGATCCGCGGCGGCAGCGCGGGCGGCTGGACCACGGCCGTCTCCCTCACCACCACCGACGTCTACGCCTGCGGCACGATCATCTACCCGGTGCTGGACCTGACCGGCTGGGCGACCGGGGAGACCCACGACTTCGAGTCCCGCTACCTGGACAGCCTGGTCGGACCGCTGGACGAGGTGCCCGGGCGGTACGCCGAGCGCTCGCCCGTCGAGCACGCCGACCGGATCGACGTGCCGTTCCTGCTCCTGCAGGGCCTGGACGACGTGATCTGCCCGCCCGCCCAGTGCGAGCGGCTGCTGGCCCGGCTGGAGGGCCGGGGCGTCCCGCACGCCTACCTCGCCTTCGAGGGCGAGGGCCACGGCTTCCGCCGCGCGGAGACCGTACGGCGCGCCCTGGAGGCCGAACTCTCCCTGTACGCGCAGGTGTTCGGCCTGCGGCCGCCCGGCGTGCCGACCCTGGAGCTCGCCCCGTGACGGACCGCGCGCCCCACCCGCAGGTCCCCCTGCGCCGCCCGCCCCGGCTCGCCCCCGGCGCCCGGGTGGTGATCGTCGCGCCCAGCGGCCCGGTGCCCGAGGAGCGGCTGGAGGCCGGCCTCGACGTGCTGCGCGGCTGGGACCTCGACCCGGTGGCCGCGCCCCACGTCCTGGACCGGCACCCGCGCTTCCCGTACCTGGCGGGCACCGACGCCGACCGCGCGGCCGACCTCCAGCGCGCCTGGTGCGACCCGTCCGTGGCCGCCGTGATCTGCGCCCGGGGCGGCTACGGCGCCCAGCGCGTCGTCGACCTGCTCGACTGGGAGGCGATGCGGGCCGCCGGGCCCAAGGTGCTCGTCGGGTTCAGCGACGTCACCGCGCTGCACGAGGCGTTCGCGACCCGGCTCGGCCTGGTCACCCTGCACGGACCGATGGCGGCGGGCGTCGACTTCCTGAAGAACGCCCGCGCCCAGGACCACCTGCGGGCCACGCTGTTCGCCCCGGAGACGGCCCGGGTGATCGCCGGGACCCCCGGCGGCGGCGCCCTGGTCCCCGGCCGTGCCCGCGGCGTCCTCCTCGGCGGCTGCCTCAGCCTGCTCTCGGCCGACCTGGGCACCCCGTACGCCCGGCCGTCGGCGCGGGGCGGGCTGCTGTGCCTGGAGGACGTGGGGGAGCAGCCGTACCGGCTGGACCGGAGCCTGACCCAACTCCTGCGCGCCGGATGGCTCGACGGGGTGCGCGGGGTGCTGCTGGGCTCCTGGGAGGAGTGCGGGCCCTACGAGTGGGTGCGCGACGTGCTGGCCGACCGGCTCGGCGCCCTCGGTGTGCCGGTCGCCGAGGAGTTCGGGTTCGGGCACGGGGCGGGCGCGCTGACCGTGCCGTTCGGCGCCGCCGCCGAACTCGACGCGGACGCGGGCACACTGACCCTGGACGAGCCCGCCCTGCTCTGAGGCGCGGCCCGCGCGCCCGCCCTGCCTCGGCCGCAAGGGCCCGGCCCGGCGTGCGGGCGGCGCCCGTCGGGCGCACCCTGGTTGCGTGAGCACGAAGACCTCCGAGCGGCGCACCGGGGAGTCACGCACCCGTGCGCTCAGCCCTGCCCGGATCGCCGTCCTGGTCCTCGCCGTCCTCGGCCTCGTCTTCATCTTCGAGAACACGGCCGACACCGAGATCAGGCTGCTGGTGCCCGTGGTGACCATGCCCCTGTGGGTGGCCCTGCTCGCCACCGGCCTCATCGGCGCGCTCTGCGGGTCCTACCTCACCCTCGCGAGGCGGCGCCGCTGACCGCGCCGTACCCTGGCCCGATGCCGCACACACCGTCCCGTTTCCTCGCCGAGGGCCCCCGGGTGGGCATACGTCACTTCGCCCACGAGGACGCCGCCGAGTTCACCGCGCGGGCCCGGGAGAGCAAGGACCTGCACCACCCCTGGCTGTTCCCGCCCACCACGCCCCAGGCCTACGCGGCCTACGCCGCGCGGCTGATCGAGGACCCGTCGAAGGCCGGGTTCCTGGTGTGCACCCGGGACGACGGTGCCATCGCGGGGTTCATCAACATCAACAACATCGTCGAGGGCGGCTTCCAGTGCGGCGCGCTCGGCTACGGCGCCTTCGCCCACGCCGCCGGGCGCGGCCTGATGCGTGAGGGACTGGACCTGGTCGTCGGGCACGCCTTCGGGCCGATGCGGCTGCACCGCCTGGAGATCAACGTGCAGCCGCTGAACACCGCCTCCGTCGCCCTGGCCCGCGCCGCGGGCTTCCGGCTGGAGGGCTTCTCGCCCAAGATGATCTACATCGACGGGGACTGGCGCGACCACGAACGCTGGGCGCTCACCGTCGAGATGCGGACTTCCGGTTGACCTTCATGGTGTCCAGGTCGGTCACGGTCGAACGCAGCGCCGTCCAGCCGTACCCCAGCGCGCGCAGCGCCGACTCGGCGCGGTCCTCGGCGATGGCGCCCGCCATCTCCTCGCCGTCGGCCGCGTCCGACACCACCACGTAGCGCATCGAGAAGTGCTTCAGCGGGCGCGGCTCGTAGGTCAGCGTCCCCTCCTCGGTGAACCGCATGCTCGCCAGCCCGTGCCGGTCCGCCTCCGCGAGCAGCCGGGCGCGGGCCTCCTCGGTGAGGCCGTCCCAGGTGCCCCGGACGATCACCCGGTAGGTGTGCTGCTCGGTCATCGTGTGCGCTCCTCGCTCGTGCCGTGACCGGCCCGACTCTACGGCGGCGCGGACGCTGCGCCCACGGGATTTCCCGCGCGGCCCGGCGGTCGCGACGGCGCCCGGATCCGCCCCTTTGCGCAATCCTGACCTGCGGCGGCCCTGGTCAGCCCCGCCCCCGGCGGTTTCCATGGGGGCGTGACGAGCATCCGACGTGCCGTAGTGACCCTGCCCGCCGCCGAGTTGGGACCCGACAACCCGCTGCCCCCGCTGAGCCCGCTCGACGAGGTCCACCACGTGGAGGACCGGGACCTGGAGGACCTGCCGCGGGACATGGTCAGGCAGATCAGGTACGAGCCGCTGCGCAGCCTGCTGCCCGTGCGGGTGCGCGACGGCTACGGCAGACGGCGCGCGCCCCGCGACGTCGACGCCCTGGTCCTGGAGAACGACCGCCTGGCCGTGACCGTCCTGCCGTCCCTCGGCGGCCGCATCGCGTCCCTGCGCCACACGCCGACGGGCCGTGAACTGCTGTACCGCAACCCGGTGTTCCAGCCGGCGAACTTCGCCCTCAACGGCGCCTGGTACTCCGGCGGCGTCGAGTGGAACATCGGCGCCACCGGCCACACCGCCCTGTCCTGCTCACCCCTGCACGCCGCCCGCGTCCCCGCCCCCGACGGCGGTGGGATGCTGCGCCTGTGGGAGTGGGAGCGGCTGCGCGACCTGCCCTTCCAGGTCGACCTGTGGCTGCCCGACGGCTCCGACTTCCTGTACGTCGGCGTCCGCGTGCGCAACCCGCACGAGAGGCCCCGCCCGCTGTACTGGTGGTCGAACATCGCGGTGCCCGAGGAGTGCCGCGTCCTCGCCCCGGCCGACGCGGCGTACCACTTCGGGTACGAGCGCCGGCTGCGCCGGGTCCCCGTCCCCGTCCACGACGGCGCCGACCGCAGCCACCCGCTCGACAGCGCCCACGCCGCGGACTGGTTCTACGACGTCCCGGCCGGCCGGCGCCGCTGGATCGCCGCGCTGGACGCCGACGGGCACGGGCTCGTGCACACGTCGACCGACGCGCTGTGCGGGCGCAAGCTGTTCGTGTGGGGCACCGGACCGGGCGGCCGGCGCTGGCAGGAGTGGCTCACCGAGCCCGGCACCGGCGGCTACTGCGAGATCCAGGCCGGCCTCGCCCGCACCCAGCTCGAACACGTCCGGCTGGAGGCGGAGAGCGAGGTGTCCTGGCTGGAGGCGTACGGCCCGCTGGACGCCCCGCGCGACGGCGCCTGGCCCGACGTGGTCCGGGAGGCCGAGGCCCGCCTGTCCGCCGCGCTGCCCCGGGCCGCCGTCGACGCGGCGTACGCCGCCTGGCAGTCCCGCGCCGACACCGACCCCGGCGAGGTGCTGGCCACCGGGTCCGGCTGGGGCGCCCTCGAAGTGCTGCGCGCCGGCTGGAAGCTGCCCGGCACCCCCTTCCCCGAGGAGACGCTCGGCGAGGAGCAGGAGCCCTGGCGGGAACTGCTGCGCACCGGGTCCTACCCCGAGCCGCGCCGGGTACGTCCGCCGGGGCCGAGTCTGGTCGCCCCGCACTGGCGGGACATGCTGGAGACCGCCCCGGCCACCCCGTCCGCCGAGTACCACCTCGGCGTCGCCCAGTGGCACGCCGGCGACCACGCACAGGCCGTCCGCAGCTGGGAGCGGGCCCTCGGACTCGCCCCGTCCCTCTGGCCGTTGCTGCGCTGCCTGGCCGTCGCCGACCGGCTCGCCGGGCACCGGGAGCGGGCCGCCGACCGGTACGCCGAGGCGTTCGACGACCTGTGCCGCGAGCGCCGCGACGACGGCGAGGCCTGGACCGCGGCGAGCGCCGCGCTCGGCCGTGAGGCGATCGGGGCGCTGCTCGCCGCGGACCGCCCGGCCGCCGCCCGCGCGGTGTGGGAGCGGCTGGGCCCCGAGATCCGCGCCCGCGGCCGGTTCCGGCTGGCCGAGGCCGCGCTGCTGCTCGCCGAGGGGCGGCGGGAGGCGGCCCGGGCCGTGCTCGACGACGACCTGGAGCCGGCCGACCTGCGCGAGGGCGCCGACGACATCGACCGGCTGTGGGCCCGCGCCGGGGACGGCCCGCTGCCGGCCCGCCTCGACTTCCGGATGCGCCCGGAAGGGACGTGACCGGGTGAGCGGGCCCGCCCGGCGCCCGGTCCGTCCGGTCAGGCCTGCTTGCGGTCGACGTACTCGTAGACCGCGCCGTCCGGGTGCCGGGCGATGAGGTTGCGGCCCACCGGGGTCGGCACCGGACCCGCCACGATGTCCGCGCCGAGCCCGGTGAGGGTCTTGTGCGCCTCGTCGACGTCGGTGACCGCGATGGTCGCCGCGACCCTCCGCAGCACCTCCAGCTCGGTCTGCGGCCCGCTCATCAGCAGGAAGCAGCCCACGGCCGCCACCTCGACGCCACCGCGCGCGAAGCGCAGCGCCGGGGTGCCGGTGAGGCGTTCGTAGAAGGAGACCGCGGCCTCCAGGTCGTCGACGCAGACGCGCAGTGTCGCTCCCAGAATCTCCATGCGCACGAGCCTAGTTGGGGCACCGCCCGCACGTCCCGACCCCCGCCCGGCCGGCCCGCCGGGGCGTTACGCGCCGGTGACCGCGGGTACCCGCAGCGCATGGACCGCATCGATCACCTGGAGCATCTGGACAGACACCTGGTCGACGAGCTCGCCCAGGTGGCACGGGAGACCATCCGCGAGGAACTGCGCGAGCAGACCCGGCGGCAGCGCCGCACCGCCCTGCTGTACGCCGCGTCCGGCGCGGTCGCCCTCTACGCCGGCGCCGCCGTCGCGCTCGCCGTCGGGCTGGCCCTGGACATCGGCCTGCCCGACTGGGCGGCCGCACTGATCACCGCGGTGATCCTCGGCGCCGTCGCCTTCTTCCTGCGCAACGTCGCCCGGCCCGCCGCGTCCCACCCGACCGCCGAGCAGGGGCTCGAACACGCGGGCCACGGCGGCCCGGCCGCCGGCGGCACCCCGCCGGCCACGCCCCCCGCGGCGCCGCCCATGCCGCCGGTCGCCCCGAGCAACGCGGCCGGCGCGACCGGTTTCCCCGCGGCCGGCGGACCGGCCGTGCCGGGCACCACGCCCGCCGCGCCCAGCCGGGACGACGTCGACCCCGAGGGCCCGCACCACCGGGCGTGAGGCATCATGCGGACACCATGGACACCGAAGGACACCACCGGCAGGGTCGTCGTGGTGACCGGAGCCAGCGGCGGCGTCGGCCGGGCCACGGCCCGTGCCTTCGCCGCCCGCGGCGACCGGGTCGCCCTCCTGGCCCGGGGACGCGAGGGCCTCGCCGCCGCGGCGGAGGACGTACGCCGCGCGGGCGGTGAGGCGCTGGTCGTCCCCGTCGACACGGCCGACGCCCAGGCCGTCGAGGACGCCGCCCAGCAGGTCGTGGACGCGTTCGGCCGGATCGACGTCTGGGTCAACAACGCCTTCACCGGCATCTTCGCGCCGTTCACCGAGATCACCCCGGAGGAGTTCCGCCGGGTGACCGAAGTGACGTACCTGGGCTACGTGTTCGGCACGCGCGCGGCGCTGCGGCACATGCTGCCCCGGGACCGGGGCACGATCGTGCAGGTGGGCTCGGCGCTCGCCTACCGCGGGGTGCCGCTGCAGTCCGCGTACTGCGGCGCCAAGCACGCGATCCAGGGCTTCAACGAGTCGCTGCGCTGCGAGCTGCTGCACGACAGGAGCCGGGTGCGCACCACGATGGTGCAGATGCCCGCCCTCAACACCCCCCAGTTCGACTGGGTGCTGGACCGGATGCCGCGCCGCTCCCGGCCGGTCGCGCCCGTCTACCAGCCGGAGGTCGCGGCCCGTGCCATCGTGCACGCGGCCGGGCACGCCCGGCGGCGCGAGTACTGGGTCGGCGGCTCCACGGCGGCCACCCTCCTCGCCAACGCCGTCGTACCGGGTCTGCTGGACCGCTACTTGGGCCGCACCGGGTACGACTCCCAGCAGGAGGAGGGCGAGCCGCCCACCCGGGACGGCAACCTCTGGTCGCCCCTGGACGGGCCGCGCGGCCACGACTTCGGCGCGCACGGCCGCTTCGGCGAGGAGTCGGCCGACGGCAGCGTCCAGCAGTGGGCCTCGCGCAACCGGTCCCGCGTGGGCCTCGGACTCCTGGCGGGCGGCATCGGCGCCGTGCTCACCGCGGGCCTGCGCCGCAGCGGGCGCCCGGGCTGACCGCGGCCGCGGACGTGGGACGCGCCCCGGAGGACGTCCTCCGGGGCGCGTCGTGTGCGGGCCCGTCCCGGAAAGCGGGTCTCACGGCAGCCGGGGGAGCACCTTCGTGCGGTAGAAGTCGAAGAAGCCCTGCTGGTCGGGGCCGATCTGGTTGACGTAGATCCGGTCGAACCCGGCGTCGGCGAACTCGGTCAGCGCCGCCACGTGCTGGTCGACGTCGTCCCCGCAGACCGTGCCGTCGGCGACCATCTCCTCGGTCACCAGCGGCTCCAGCTGCTCGAAGTGGCTCGGGGTGGGCAGGATCTGGCCCATCTCGCCCGGCAGGAACTGGTTCGGCCAGAGCTTGTGCACCGTGCGGACCGCCTCGTCGCGGTCGGTGCCGTAGCAGACCTTCATGCCGCCGCTCACCGGCTTGCTGCCGCCGCCGCCCTTGCGGTACTGCTCCACCATCGACGCGTCCGGCATCATCGTGATGTAGCCGTCGCCGACGCGCGCTGCGAGCGAGGTCGCCTTCGGGCCGAAGCCGGAGACGTCGATCGGGACCGGCTCCTCGGGCACCGTGTACAGCCGGGCGTTCTCCACCGTGTAGTGCTTGCCGTAGTGGGTGACCTCCTCGCCGGTGAACAGCCGTCGCATCACCTGGATCGCCTCCTCCAGCATCTCCAGGCGCACGGTCGCGGGCGGCCAGGCGTCGCCGAGGATGTGCTCGTTGAGCGCCTCGCCGCTGCCGACGCCGAGCCGGAAGCGGCCCTGGGTCATCACGGCGCTGGTCGCCGCGGCCTGGGCCACCACCGCCGGGTGCATCCGCACCGTCGGACAGGTCACCGCGGTCTCGATGGGCAGCGACACCGCCTCCGACAGCGCCCCGATCACCGACCACACGAACGGGCTCTGGCCCTGCGCGTCGTTCCACGGGTGGTAGTGGTCGGAGATCCACAGCGCCTGGAACCCGGCCTGCTCGGCCATCCGCGCCTGCTCCACGAGCTCCGCGGGGCCGAACTCCTCGCAGGACAGGAAGTAGCCGTACTCGGGCATGGGGGGTACCTCCGCGGGGGGTGGGGCGATCGAGTCGGTCGCCGCCCGGGTACCCGGAGCCCGGCGCGGAAACCGGCGTGCTCCGCCGCGCGCCCCGGCCCGGGTTTGGCCCCGGCTCCCCAGGGGACGCGGAACCCCTGGACCGTCGCACGGCCGAGGAGCACCACCACCGCCACACCGCCGGAGGCGCACCCGTGAGTCGACCCCGCATCGTGATCGTCGGCGCCGGCTTCGCCGGGTACCGCGCGGCCCGCACCCTGAGCCGGGCGGCGCGCGGCCGTGCCGACGTCACCCTGCTGAACCCGACCGACTACTTCCTCTACCTCCCCCTGCTGCCCCAGGTTGCGGCGGGCATCCTCGAGGCCCGCCGGGTCACCGTCTCCCTCAGCGGCACCCTGCGCGACGTCCGCCTCGTCCTCGGCGAGGCCGGCCACGTCGACCTGGACGCGCGCACCGTGCACTACACCGACCCCGAGGGCGGGACCGGCACCCTCGCCTACGACCGGCTCGTGCTCGCCGCGGGCAGCGTCAACAAGCTGCTGCCCATCCCGGGGGTCGCCGAACACGCCCACGGGTTCCGGGGCCTGCCCGAGGCCCTGTACCTGCGCGACCACGTCACCCGCCAGATAGAGCTGGCGGCCTCGGGCGACGACCCCGCGACCTGCGCCGCCCGGTGCACCTTCGTGGTGGTCGGCGCGGGCTACACCGGTACCGAGGTCGCCGCGCAGGGACAGCTGCTCACCGACGCGCTGGTCCGCAAGCACCCCCCGCGCCGGGGCGTGCGCCCCCGCTGGCTGCTGCTGGACCTGGCCGGGCGCGTGCTGCCCGAGCTGGACCGGCGGCTGTCGGACACCGCGGACCGCGTGCTGCGCGGGCGGGGCGTCGAGGTGCGCACGGGGACCTCCGTGAAGGAGGCCACCCGGGACGGGGTCCTGCTGACCGACGGGGAGTTCGTCGACACCCGCACCCTGGTGTGGTGCGTGGGCGTGCGGCCCGACCCGCTCGCCGAGTCGTTGGGCCTGCCCATGGAGCGCGGCCGGCTGCTCGTCGAGCCCACGCTGCGGGTCCCGGGCCGGCCCGAGGTGTTCGCCTGCGGCGACGCCGCCGCCGTCCCCGACCTCGACGAGCCCGGCCAGTACACGCCGATGACCGCCCAGCACGCCTGGCGGCAGGGCAAGGTCGCCGGGCAGAACGTCGCCGCCTCGCTGACCGGGGGCGAGCTGCGGTCCTACCGGCACAAGGACCTGGGGTTCGTGGTGGACCTCGGCGGGGTCCAGGCCGCCGCCAACCCGCTCGGCGTGCCGCTGTCCGGCCCGCTGGCCGGTGCGGTCACCCGCGGATACCACCTGGCCGCCATGCCCGGCAACCGGGTCCGCGTCGCCGCCGACTGGCTGCTGGACGCCGTACTGCCGCGCCAGGCCGTGCAGCTGGGCCTCGTCCGCTCCTGGTCCGTGCCCCTGGACACGGCGTCCCCGGAGCTCGTGCGGATGCCCGAGGCACCCGCCGGGAGCCAGCCGGGCGACGAGCCCGCCGCGAAGGCACCCGGCGGCGAGCCCGCCCGCGACCGCCCCCGCACCGCGCCGGCCGCGCACCCCGCCCCCGGCCCCGTCAAACGCCCCGACATCCCCTCCGAAGGAGATCAGTAGACCCATGGACAGTGCCGAACTGGCCGAACTGGGGCAGCAGTTGCGCGTCGACGGCATCCGGGCGTCGGCCGCAGCGGGGTCCGGGCACCCGACCTCCTCGATGTCCGCCGCCGACCTCATGGCGGTCCTGCTCGCCCACCACCTCCACTACGACTTCGACCGCCCCGAACACCCCGCCAACGACCGCTTCGTGCTCTCCAAAGGACACGCCTCGCCGCTGCTGTACGCGGCCTACAAGGCGGCCGGCGCCATCGACGACGAGGAACTGCTGACCTTTCGCAAGCTCGGCAGCCGCCTTGAGGGCCACCCCACCCCGCGGCGGCTGCCGTGGGTCGAGACCGCCACCGGCTCCCTCGGCCTGGGCCTGCCCGTCGGGGTCGGCATCGCGCTGTCCGGCAAGCGGCTGGAGGGCTCCGGCCACCGGGTGTGGGTGCTGTGCGGCGACAGCGAGCTGGCCGAGGGGTCGATCTGGGAGGCCGCCGAGCACGCGTCGTACGAGAACCTCGACAACCTCACCGCGATCGTGGACGTCAACCGGCTCGGGCAGCGCGGCCCGACCCGGCACGGCCACGACCTCGACGCCCACGCCCGGCGCTTCCGGGCCTTCGGGTGGCACACCATCGAGATCGACGGGCACGACGTCGACGCGATCGACCGCGCCTACGGTGAGGCCCGCTCCACCCTCGGCCAGCCCAGTGTGATCCTCGCCCGCACCCTCAAGGGCAAGGGCGTCGCCGACGTCGAGGACCGCGAGGGCCTGCACGGGAAGCCGCTGGAGGACGCCGACGCCGCGATCGAGGAGCTGGGCGGCGTGCGCGACCTGCGGGTGAGGGTCCACACCCCGGACGTCGAAGGGGTCCCACGCTCCGTCCCCGGCGGCCGGCTCGACCTGCCGCGCTGGGAGCGGGGCGAGAAGGCCGCCACCCGGGACGCCTTCGGCAAGGCCCTGGCCGCCCTCGGCACCGCCCGCGGCGACGTCGTCGCCCTCGACGGCGAGGTCGGCGACTCCACCCGGACCGAGTTCTTCGCCAAGGAGCACCCCGAGCGCCACGTCGAGTGCTACATCGCCGAGCAGCAGCTGGTCGCCGCCGCCGTCGGGCTCGCCGCGCGCGGCTGGGTGCCGTACGCGGCCACCTTCGCCGCGTTCCTCACCCGCGCCCACGACGTCATCCGCATGGCGGCCGTCAGCGGCGCCGGGATCAACCTCGTCGGCTCCCACGCGGGCGTGTCCATCGGGCAGGACGGGCCCTCCCAGATGGGCCTGGAGGACCTGGCGATGATGCGGTCCGTGCACGGCTCGACCGTGCTGTACCCGTGCGACGCCCACCAGACCGCGCGGCTCGTCGCCACCATGGCCGGTCTCGACGGCGTCCGCTACCTGCGCACCTCGCGCGGCGACGGCCCGCTGCTCTACGGCCCCGACGAGGAGTTCCCGGTCGGCGGCAGCAAGGTGCTGCGCTCCTTGGGCCAGGACGACCGGGTGACGATCGTCGCGGCCGGCGTCACCGTGCCCGAGGCGCTGGCCGCCGCGGACGCCCTGGACGCGCAGGGCATCCCGGTGCGCGTGGTCGACCTGTACTCGGTCAAGCCCGTCGACCGCTACACCCTGCGCCGGGCCGCCGAGGAGACCGGCTGCCTGCTCACCGTGGAGGACCACCACCCCGAGGGCGGTCTCGGCGACGCCGTGCTCGACGCCTTCCTCGACGGCCGCCCGGTGCCCCGCCTGGTGCGCCTCGCGGTCACCTCCGTGCCGGGCTCCGCCTCCCCTGAGGAACAGCTGCACGCCGCGGGCATCGACGCCGAGTCGATCGCCGCCGCCGTCCGGCTGCTGGTGGAACAGGCGATCACGCCGTGAGCGGCGACACCGAGCTGACGGTCCGCGCGGGCCGGCGCAGCGTTCCGGTCCGGCGGGCGGACAAGGTGCTGTTCCCCGCCGAGGGCTCCGCCCCCGCGTACACCAAGGGCGACCTCGCCGCGTACTACCGCTCCGTCGCCGCGTTCATGCTGCCGCACCTGCGCGGCCGTCCGCTGATGCTGGAGCGCCACCCGGACGGGGTGGGCGGCCCCCGGTTCATGCAGAAGAACACCCCCGAGCACTATCCCGACTGGATCACCCGGGTCGAGGTCGCCAAGGAGGACGGCACCGTCCGCCACACCGTCTGCGACGACGCGGCCACCCTGGTGTACCTCGCCGACCAGGCCTGCCTCACCGTGCACCGCTGGCTCTCGCGGACCGGCCACCTCGACCGGCCCGACCTGCTGGTGTTCGACCTCGACCCCGGCGAGGACGACTTCACGACGGTGCGCCGGGCCGCCCGGTGGGTGGGCGAGCTGCTGGACGAGCTCCGGCTGCCCTCCGGGCTGATGACCACCGGCTCGCGCGGGCTGCACGTCGTGGTCCCGCTCAACGGCCGCCACGACTTCGACGAGGTGCGCGCCTTCGCCCGGGACGCCGCCGAGCTGCTCGCCGCCGAGCACCCGGACGACCTCACCACGGCCGCCCGCAAGAAGGACCGCGGCACCCGCCTCTACCTGGACGTCCAGCGCAACGGCTACGCCCAGACGGCGGTCGCCCCGTTCACCGTGCGGGCCCGCCCCGGCGCGCCCGTCGCGGTCCCCGTCGGGTGGGACCAGCTGGACGATCCGGAGCTGGGCCCGCGCCGCTGGACCATCGCCGACGCGGCCGAGCAGGGGCGGAAGAACCCCTGGTCAGGGCTGCTGGGCCGAGGCCGTGCGCTCGGGCCCGCCCGGCGTCGGCTCGACGCACTACGTGGCTGATACATGTTGTTGTGGAGGTTTGGCCAAGACATGTGCGGCCACACGAAGTTCGAGGTGGCCATGTCGAACACAAACAACACATCACAGCCGCAGGAAGCACGAGATGAACACCCCGATCACGAGCACAGCGCGGCGGACAGCCGGATGACCCCGCTGGAGGTCCTGCGCCAGGCGCGCGCCCAGCTGGCGGAGCTCACCGGAATGGTCGCCGAGAACGTGTCGTCCTTCGAGCAGACGGAGGACGGCTGGCAACTGGAGATCGAGGTCCTCGAGCTGTCACGCGTGCCCGACACCATGAGCCTGATGGCGAGCTACGAAGTCCAACTCGACCCCGAGGGACAGCTCACCGGCTACCGGCGCGTGCGGCGCTACGAGCGGGGGCGTTCCGACGCCCACCGGCGGGGCTGACACCACCGGCGCCCGGCAGAGGCAAGCAGCGCGCCGGCACACCCCGTGCACCAGACGACACGCAACGACACGAGACAAGGAGGCACGGTCGGCATGTCCGTTGTCCCGGCACAGCAGACCGGCGGCGGAGGCGGCAGCAGCGGCCTCTACGACGTACTGGAGCTCGTCCTAGACCGAGGACTCGTCATCGACGCGTTCGTGAGGGTCTCCCTCGTCGGCATCGAGATCCTGAAGATCGACATACGCGTCGTCGTCGCGAGCGTCGACACCTACCTGCGCTTCGCCGAGGCGTGCAACCGACTCGACCTGGAGGCCGGGCCGCGCAAGAGCCCGGGCCTGCCGGAGATCGTCGGCGAAGTGACCGAGTCCGGCGCCCGCGGCAAGTCCAAGGGTGCCCTGTCGGGTGCGGCGCAGACCGTGTCCGACGCCTTCAAGCAGGCCCGCGACGAGGGCTCCGAGGAGGAGCGCCAGCCCGTGCGGCGCACGCGCAAGACCGCGACCACGCGGCGCAAGAGGGAAGAGGAGCAGGAGTGAGCCGCAAGGAGGAGCAGGAGTGAGCACGTACGTCTACGGGATCACCGCGCGCTCGCACACCGCGGTACCCGACGGCACCACGGGTGTCGGGGAACCGCCCGAGCCCATCCGCATCCTGACGGAGGGCGAGCTCGCGGCGATCGTCAGCGACTCCCCGGAGGGCCTGCGGCCCAAGCGCAGGGACCTGCTCGCCCACCAGAACGTCCTCGCCCAGGCCGAGGCGTCCGGGTGCGTGCTGCCGATGCGCTTCGGCAGCGTCGCCCCCGACGACGCCTCCGTGACCGGGGTGCTGGCCGAGCGGGCCGAGCACTACCTGGAGCGGCTGCGCGCGCTGGACGGCAAGGTCGAGTACAACATCAAGGCGACCCACGTCGAAGAGGCCGTCCTGCACCACGTGATGGCCACCAACGCCGAGGTGAGGTCCCTCGCCGAGGCCAACCGCAAGGCCGGCGGCGGCAGCTACGAGCAGAAGCTCCAGCTCGGCGAGATGGTCGCCTCCGCCGTCAAGGCCCAGGAGGGTGAGGACGCGGTCGCGGTACAGCAGGCGCTGGAACCGCTCGCGGCGGCCGTCAGCGTGGGCCCCGAGTCCACCGGCTGGCTGGCCAACGTGTCCTTCCTCGTCGCCCGGGACTCCGCGCAGGAGTTCCTGGCCGCCGTGGAGGAGCTGCGCAGCAGCCACCCCCACCTGGAGGTGCGGGCCAACGGTCCGCTGCCGCCGTACAGCTTCGTCGAGCCCGGCCCCGCCGGGCACGCCGAGCAGGCCGGTCAGCCCGAGGCCGCGGCCCAGGACTGAGGCACCGCAATCCATGACGAGCAGCGAGAGGGGCGAGACAGGTGGGACTGATCGGGGAGGTGTTGCTGCTGCCGTTCGCCCCGGTGCGCGGCAGCGGATGGGTGATGGGACAGGTGCTCCGCGAAGCGGAGCGGATCTACTACGACCCCTCTGCCATCCGGGCCGAGCTGGCTCGTCTGGAGGAACGGCTGGAGGCCGGGGAGATCACTGACGAGGAGTTCGACAGCCAGGAGGACGAACTCCTCGACCGGCTCGAGGCGGCCATGCGCCGGGGCACGCAATCGGACGACGGGACGGCACGATGAACCGAACAGGACTGGGCCTCGCGGTAGGGGCCGGCTACTTGCTGGGACGGACGAAGAAACTGAAGCTGGCCATCGCGGTGGGCAGCGTGGTCGCGGGCAAGAAGCTCAAGCTCAGCCCGAAGGCGATCGGAGACCTGCTGTCCCAGCAGCTCAAGGACAACCCGCAGTTCAAGGAGCTCGGCGACTCGCTGCGCCAGGACCTGCGCGGGGCCGGCAAGGCCGCCTCCGGCGCGATGCTGGAGCGGCAGCTGAGCGGCCTCGCCGACCGGCTGCACGGCCGTACGGCCCAGATGCGCGAGCAGATGGCCGGCGGCGGGCGGTCCGACGACGAGGACGAGGCCGAGGACCGCGACGACCGCGAGGACGACGACCTCGAGCCCGAGGACGAGGACCACGAGGACGAGGGTCGCGCCGAGGACGAGGACGAGGACGAGCAGGACGAGGAGCCGGAGGACTCCGAGGACTCCGAGGACTCCGAGGACTCCGATGAGGACGAGGAGGACGACGAGGACGGGGACGAGCGGGCCGAGGCGCCGCGCAAGCCGGCGGCGAAGAAGGCTCCGGCCAAGAAGGCCCCCGCCAAGAAGGCCCCCGCGAAGAAGGTCGCCAAGAAGGCTCCGGTGAAGAGGGCCGCCACGCAGAAGACGGCGACCAAGAAGACGCCGGCCCGCAAGACCGCCGCGAAGCCGGCGTCCCGCGGCCGGTCGGCTGGAGGTGGTGACCGATGACCGGGACCCTGGGATCAGCGACCGGCTCGGCGAAGTCGGCGACCAAGTCCGCGACGGACTCCGCGCAGTCCGGCGACGGCCCCGTGAGCTCCCTGATGAACAGCGATGCCGTGGAGCGCCTGAAGGAGGAGGCCCAGGCCTACCTCGGCGCCCAGGCCGAACGGCTTCTCACGGGTGTCGGGCGCAAGCTCGGCGAGACCACGGGCAAGCTGAACGACATCGCCGAGGGCAACAGCCCGGGCTTCGCCAAGCTGGCCCTGGACGGCGGCCGAAAGATCGCCGAGGGCAAGGGCCCGCTGCGCAGCGCCCTCGAGCTCGGCGGCTCCCGCGTCAAGGACAAGGTCACCGGCGCCCTGAAGAACCTCGGTGGAAAGGGCGGCAAGAAGGGCAAGGGCGGGGCCGGCAACAAGCCCACCGTGATCATGGAGTACATCGACGTCGGAGTGCCCCTGCGCACGGCGTACGACCAGTGGACGCGGTACCAGGACTTCGGCACCTTCGCCAAGGGCGTCAAGAGCGCGAACCGCGCCGACGACACCCACTCCGACTGGCAGGCGAAGATCTGGTGGTCCAGCCGCAGCTGGAAGGCGACCACGACCGAGCAGGTCCCCGACCAGAAGATCGCCTGGACGTCGGAGGGCGCCAAGGGCTCCACCAAGGGCGTCGTCACGTTCCACTCGCTCGGTGACAACCTGACGCGGGTGCTGCTCGTGATCGAGTACTACCCCTCGGGCTTCTTCGAGAAGACGGGCAACATCTGGCGCGCCCAGGGCCGCCGCGCCCGTCTCGACCTCAAGCACTTCGCGCGCTTCGTCACCCTCAAGGGCGAGGCCCAGGAGGGCTGGCGCGGCGAGATCCGCGACGGCGAAGTGGTGCGCAGCCACGACGACGCCGTGGCGGAGGAGGAAGAGGAGAACGAGCAGAACGAAGAGGGCGAGGAGCCCGAGGAGTCCGAGGAGGGCGACGAGCCGGAGGCCGCTGAAAACGGCGAGGACGACGCCGAGGCGGAGTACGACGAGGACGCCGACGCCGAGGGCGCCGAAGACGGCGAGGGGGCCGAGGACGCCGAGGACGACGCCGACGCCGAGTACGACGAGGAGGCCGAGGGCGAGGAGGAGCCCGAGGACGACGCCGAGTACGCCGAGGACGACACCGCGGCCGAGGACGACGCCGAGTACGACGAGGAACCCGAGGGCGAGGAAGAGGCCGAGGGCGAGTACGAGGACGAGTACGAGACCGAGGAGGAGCCGGAGGAGGAGCCCGCCAAGGAGGGGAGTCGGCGATGACGACGGCCTCCCGCCTGCCCGATCCGTACGGATCGGGCGGCGGCGCCAACCTCGCGGACATCCTCGAACGCGTCCTCGACAAGGGGATCGTGATCGCGGGTGACATCCGGATCAACCTGCTCGACATCGAACTGCTCACCATCAAGCTCCGCCTGATCGTCGCCTCGGTGGACAAGGCCAAGGAGATGGGGATCGACTGGTGGGAGTCCGACCCGTCGTTGTCCTCCGGCGCCCGTCGTGACGAGCTCGCCCGTGAGAACGCCGAACTGCGGGAGCGGCTGGCCCGGCTGGAGCAGCTGGAACAGGGTCGCGTCCGCGAGGAGGAAGCCCCATGACCGGACTGCGCTACGTCTACGCGGTCTGCCGCCCCTTCGACGCGCCGCTCCAGGCCCAGCTGACGGGCGTGGGCGGCGCTCCGGTCAAGATGCTGGCCCACCACGGCCTGGTCGCCGTGGTCAGCTCGGTGCCGGAGGGCGACTTCGCGGAGGCGCCGCTGCGGGAGCACCTGGAGGACCTGGACTGGCTCGGCGCCACCGCCCGGGCCCACCAGCAGGTCGTCGACGCGCTCACCGCGGTCACCACTCCGCTGCCGCTGCGGCTCGCCACGGTGTTCCGCGACGACAGCGGGGTGCGCGTCATGATCGAGGCCGGCGAGGAGGCGTTCCGGCGCACGCTGGACCGGCTCGACGGCCGCGTGGAGTGGGGCGTGAAGGTCTACATCGAGGGCGGCGAGGAGCAGGCCGAGGCCGCCGCGGCGCCCGCGGCGAAACCGGCCTCGGGCCGGGACTACCTGCGCCAGCGGCGCAACCGGGTCCAGGAGCGCGAGGACAAGTGGCGTGCGGCGGAGCGGTTCGCCACCCGGCTGCACGGCACGCTGGCCGCGCACGCCGAGGACTCACGTCTGCACGCCCCGCAGAACTCCGCGCTCACCCGGGGTTCTGGGCACAACGTGCTCAACGCGGCGTATCTCGTGCCGCGCGCCCACTCCGAGGAGTTCGTGGAGCTCGTCGACCACACGAAGGACGAGGAACCCGGGATGCGCGTGGAACTCACCGGCCCGTGGGCGGCGTATTCGTTCGTCGACCCGGAGGGGCCCGGTGCGGGCGAGGCGGGGGAGACGGGCGACCGGGACGAAACATCAGGGGAGGCCGTGTGACCGTCGTCGAACGCCGTGAGATCGCGCTCGTGGACCTGCTGGACCGGCTGCTGGCCGGCGGTGTGGTCATCGCGGGCGACATCACCCTGCGCATCGCCGACGTGGACCTGGTCCGCATCGACCTCAACGCGCTCATCAGCTCCGTCAACGAGAACGTGCCCTCACCCTGGGGAGACTTGCCGTGACACCGCCGCGCAGGCGCATGGACCTGGAACCGGACACCGTCGAGCGCGACCTGGTCAAGCTCGTGCTGACCGTGGTCGAGCTGCTCCGCCAGCTCATGGAACGGCAGGCCGTGCGCCGCTTCGACCAGGGCGACCTCAGCGAGGAGCAGGAGGAGCGCATCGGGCTGACCCTGATGCTGCTCGACGACCGGATGGCCGAGCTGCGGGACCGTTACGGGCTGCGGCCCGAGGACCTCAACCTGGACCTCGGGCCGCTCGGGCCGTTGCTGCCCCGGGAGTGACCCCGGGCGGGACGCCCGGTTCTCAGGCGTCCTTCCTGCACAGGACCTCCCCGTGCAGTACCGCGAACCAGGCGTCCTCGCGCCGCCCCCACTCCCGCCAGGCCTCCGCGACGGCCGCCAGCCGGTCCCGCGTGGCGTGGCCGCCCCCGGTGGCCCGCTCGGCGTAGGCCGAGGCCACCGTGCGGTCCGCCCACAGGCCGCTCCACCACTCCCGCTCCTCGGGCGTGCTGAAGGTCCAGGTCGCCGACGTGGCGGTGACGTCGGTGAAGCCCGCGGCGAGCGCCCACGCCTTCAGCCGGCGCCCGGCGTCGGGCTCGCCGCCGTTGGCCCGGGCCACCCGCCGGTACAGGTCCAGCCAGTCGTCCAGTCCCGCCGACTCCGGGTACCAGGTCATCGCCGCGTAGTCGGAGTCCCGTACGGCGACGAAGCCGCCCGGCCTGGTCACCCGGCGCATCTCGCGCAGCGCCTGCACCGGGTCGCCCACGTGCTGGAGCACCTGGTGGGCGTGCACCACGCAGAAGGTGTCGTCCGGGTAGTCCAGGGCGTGGACGTCCGCGACGGCGAAGTCCACGTTGTCCAGCCCCCGTTCCGCGGCCGTCGCCCGGGCCCGGTCCAGGATGCCCGCCGCGTGGTCGACGCCGGTGACGTGCCCGTCGGGGACAAGGGCGGCCAGGTCGGCGGTGATGGTGCCGGGGCCGCAGCCGACGTCCAGGACCTTCATGTGGGGCTTGAGCGAACCGATGAGGTAGGCCGCGGAGTTGGCGGCGGTGCGCCAGGTGTGCGACCGCAGCACCGACTCGTGGTGCCCGTGCGTGTAGACGGCGGTCTCCTGCGCCTTCGGCATGACTGAACCCCTTCGCGTCGTACCGGACCCCGGGCGCCGTGGACGCCCGGGACGATGGCCCTCACGGTACGCCGGTGGCCGCATCGTGAGACCATATGTATCGCCATGCGGACTGATGGGGCGTCAGTCGCGGCGGGGTCCGGTGGCGACCGGAGTGGGGACGGTCGGACGGTGGGACCGAGATCCGGTCCCCTGGCCTGCCGTACCCTGAAGTGGCCGTTCCCCCGTGCGGACGGCACCCGAGCCGACCGGAGGGTCCTCCCGCATGCGCCTGTTGCTCGTCCGCCACGGTCAGACCCCCACCAACGTGGACTACCTGCTGGACACGGGCGTCCCGGGCCCCGGTCTGACGGACCTGGGCCGGCGGCAGGCGGCCGCGCTGCCCCAGGCCCTGGCCGGCGAGGACATAGGGGCGCTGTACGCCTCCACCCTGGTCCGCACCCAGCTCACCGCCGCCCCGCTGGCCGCCGCCCGCGGCCTGGAGGTCCTGGTCCGCGACGGGCTGCGCGAGGTGTCCGCGGGGGACATGGAGATGCTGCCCGGCCTGAGCGAGGCCGGCGAGCGCTACATGCGCACGGTGTTCGCCTGGGCCGACGGCGACACGGACCTGCGCATGCCCGGCGGCGAGACCGGCACCGAGTTCCTCGCCCGCTACGACGCCGTGGTGGCCGAGGCCGCCGCGAGCGGGGCCGGGACGGTCGCCATGGTCAGCCACGGCGCCGCCATCCGCGCCTGGGCCGCCGCCCGCGCCCACAACGTCGACGTGACCTTCGCCGCCGCCCACCGCCTGGAGAACACCGGCGTCGTCGTCCTGGAGGGCACCCCCGACGACGGCTGGAAGGCCCTGACCTGGGCGGGCGCCACGGTCGTCCCCGCGGGCGAGGGCGGCCCGACGGGACGGGCGCTGGACGGCACGGCCTGAGCCGCCCCGCATAAGGGTTTGCCCGGCTGCCCGCCGCCCACGCAGAATCCTCCCCATGGGACACCTGGAAGCCGCGCACCTCGAGTACTACCTCCCCGACGGGAGGGCGTTGCTCGGCGACGTCTCCTTCCGGGTGGGCGAGGGGGCCGTTGTGGCCCTCGTCGGACCCAACGGCGCGGGCAAGACGACCCTGCTGCGGCTGATCTCCGGCGAGCTCAAGCCGCACGGCGGCACCGTCACCGTCAGCGGCGGCCTCGGCGTGATGCGCCAGTTCGTGGGCTCCGTCCGCGACGAGACCACCGTGCGCGACCTGCTGGTGTCCGTCGCCCCGCCCCGCGTCCGCGAGGCGGCCGAGGCCGTCGACGAGGCTGAGCACGCCGTGATGACGGTCGACGACGAGGCCGCCCAGATGCGCTACGCCCAGGCCCTCGCCGACTGGGCGGAGGCCCGCGGCTACGAGGCCGAGACCCTGTGGGACATGTGCACCACGGCCGCCCTGGGCGTCCCCTACGAGCAGGCCCAGTGGCGGCTGGTGCGCACCCTGTCCGGCGGCGAGCAGAAGCGGCTGGTGCTGGAGGCGCTGCTGCGCGGCACCGACGAGGTCCTGCTGCTCGACGAGCCCGACAACTACCTCGACGTGCCCGGCAAGCGCTGGCTGGAGGAGCGGCTGAAGGAGACCCGCAAGACGGTCCTGTTCGTCTCCCACGACCGTGAACTGCTCGCCCGCGCCGCCGAAAAGATCGTCTCGGTGGAGCCGGGCCCGGCCGGCGCCGACGCCTGGGTGCACGGCGGGGGCTTCGCCACCTACCACGAGGCCCGGCGCGAACGCTTCGCCCGCTTCGAGGAGCTGCGCCGCCGCTGGGACGAGAAGCACGCCCAGCTGAAGAAGCTGGTGCTGAGCCTGCGCCAGGCCGCGAGCATCAGCCACGAGCTGGCCTCCCGCTACCAGGCCGCCCAGACCCGGCTGCGCAAGTTCGAGGAGGCCGGGCCGCCGCCCGAGCCGCCGCGTGAGCAGGACATCACCATGCGCCTCAAGGGCGGCCGCACCGGCGTGCGGGCCGTCACCTGCGAGCAGCTGGAGCTCACCGGCCTGATGACCCCCTTCGACCTGGAGGTCTTCTACGGCGAGCGGGTCGCCGTGCTGGGCTCCAACGGTTCCGGCAAGTCGCACTTCCTGCGGCTGCTCGCCGGTGAGGACGTTGCCCACACCGGCCGGTGGAAGCTCGGCGCGCGGGTCGTGCCGGGTCACTTCGCGCAGACCCACGCGCACCCCGAGCTCAGCGGCCGCAGCCTGCTCGACATCCTGTGGGAGGACCACTCCCAGGACCGGGGCGCCGCCATGTCCCGGCTGCGCCGCTACGAGCTGACCCAGCAGGCCGAGCAGGGCTTCGACCGCCTCTCCGGCGGACAGCAGGCCCGCTTCCAGATCCTGCTGCTGGAGCTCCAGGGCGTCACGGCCCTGTTGCTCGACGAGCCCACCGACAACCTCGACCTGGAGTCGGCCGAGGCGCTCCAGGAGGGCCTGGAGGCGTTCGAGGGCACGGTCCTCGCGGTCACCCACGACCGCTGGTTCGCCCGCTCCTTCGACCGCTTCCTGGTCTTCGGCAGCGACGGCCGGGTCCGCGAGACGGCCGAACCGGTGTGGGACGAGCGGCGGGTGGAGCGGGCGCGGTAGCCGCCGGTCCCCTACCCGGAGGCCGAGGGAGCGGAGTCTTCGTACAGTGGGTGCAGGAAGGCCGGCTCCACGGTTCCTGCACGGGTTCCCGTTCGAGGGTGGCCGTGAACCGGGCGGGTACCCGGACCGCATGGACGAACACGACGAGCGGGGCACCACGATGACCGGAGTCGACCCGGACCGGCTGGACGACCAGCAGCTCATGAAGGAGCTGGAGACGATCCACCGCACCCGTCACGACACCCTGCTGTACGGCTCGAACGACGCGCTCAAGGCCCACAACGACCGCATGGCCGTCCTGGAGGGCGAGTACCTGCGGCGCAACCCGCGCCGCTTCGTGGCCCCCGGCCGCACCCGCGAGGGCGCCCGCGAGCGCACCGCCGACAGCGGGCCCCAGGGGCAGGAGGGCGCGCCGGTGGGCAAGTGGGGTCCGGGCGGCGCGGGCGGCGGCACCGGCCGACGCTGACCGCCGTCCGGAGCCACCGCCGCCTGGAGCCACACAGCGCGTACGGCCCCCGCGACGCGCACGGCCCGCCTCGGCGTGCGTACGGGCCAGCCCGTGCAAAGTCCCCGGAACGCGTACGGCCCCCCGAGCCCCGCATGGGGGCCGTACGGGAGCCGTGGGGTCGGCCGCTCCCGTGAGGTCGGCCCGGCCGCTTGCCGTCCTCAGCCGGTTCCTCAGCCGGCCTCGGCCGCGAACACCTCGAGGTAGGTCTCGCAGAACGCCTTGAGGTCGTCCGGCTTGCGGCTGGTGACCAGCTTGTTGGTGCCGTGGTCGCAGACCTTCACCTGCTCGTCGACCCAGGTGGCGCCCGCGTTGCGCAGGTCGGTCTGCAGGCTGGGCCAGGAGGTGAGGACCCGGCCGCGTACGACGTCGGCCTCGATGAGCGTCCACGGGGCGTGGCAGATCGCGGCGACCGGCCGGCCCGCCTCGAAGAAGCCCCGCACGAACGCCACGGCCTTGTCGTCGGTGCGCAGGAAGTCGGGGTTGGCGACGCCGCCCGGCAGGACGAGCCCGTCGAAGGCGTCCACGGTCGCTTCGCCGACCACCTCGTCCACGGGGAAGGTGTCGGCCTTGTCCAGGTGGTTGAACGCCTGGACCTCGCCCGCGTCCGTCGACACGAGCACGGGTTCGTGACCCGCGTCCTTCGCTGCCTGCCAGGGCTCGGTCAGCTCGACCTGCTCGACTCCCTCGGGTGCGGTGAGAAACGCGATACGCATGTTCAGTCCTTTGCACGCTCGGTCGGTTCGTACCTGCGGTGGGTCTCTGGACGGTGGGTCCCGTGATTCAGTCGCGCTCGCCCACGAGCGCCTCGGCCAGGTCCTGGACGCCCTGCCAGGTCTTCTTCGGCGGCAGCTCCGCCACCGCCTCGATCAGGGCGTCGGGGGCGTGGTGCCGGCGCAGGGCGCTGACCACGGCCTTGCCGGTGGCCGGGAAGTCGCCGCGGGTCAGGGTCCGGGCCAGCTCCAGCCGGACCGTCTCGAGCGATGCGGCCCCGGGCGCCGGCCCGCCGCCCCACACCTGCGGGTCGTCGTCGGCCCCGGGCTCGGGGTCGTGCCACTCCTCGGACCGGGTGGGGTGCCCCGACCGCAGCAGACCCTGCAGTTCGTGCTTCATCTCGTCGTCCCGGTGGACGCTCAGCCGGTCACTGCCTCGCTGCATGTCTCCCTCCAGAGCTTCGGGAGTCCCCCGCGTACCCGAGCAGCGGCGGCCGACACCGGTCATCCCGAACGAAGCACGGCTCCCGGCGCCGCGCCCCCGGGTTTGCCCCGCGGCCCCCCGGGGACCCGGACCTCACCCCCCCACATGGACTGCTGGGGAAGGACATGTCATGGCGCTGCTCGCCGCGCTCGTCCCGGTCGTGATGCTCGCCGTCGTACTGGCCCTGGGCCGCTACGAGGACGCCCTCCTGCCGACACCGGACACCGAACGGGAACGGGCAGGTGTCACGCGGCCGCCGGCGAAGGGGTCGAAACCGGCTGCTTGAGCAGGCGCCAACGGACCTGACCGCTGGGGGCTCTTGCGCGCAGGGCTGTTGTAAGTTCCTGCCATGAAGCAGGGTAGTAAAGACGTCGAGAACCCCGAGTCGCGTTTCTTCACGGTGCTGTTGGCGGCGGCGAGACTCCCGGGGGTGCGGGTCCAGCGGGAGGCGTACCTGCGCAGCGCGCTGGCCCGTCACTGCTCCGAGGACGAGGTCCGGCGAGCGGTGGAGACGACTCCGGCTGCGGCGGGCATCACCGTCGAGGTCCTGGACAAGGTCGCCAACGACTCCATCCGCTACGAGACGGCCAAGGTCAGCGCCCTTTCCGCCGCGGCCGGCATACCCGGCATCCTCGCCCTTCCCGCCACGGTGCCCGCCGACCTCGCGCAGTACGTCGGCCACATGCTGCGCATCGCGCAGAAGCTGGCCTACCTCTACAGCTGGCCCGAGCTGTTCTCCGGCGAGGGCGAGGACGTGGACGACGCGACCAAGGGGGTCCTCACGCTGTTCTTCGGCGTGATGTTCGGCGTCCAGTCGGCCAACGCTGCTGTGGGCAAGGTCGCCGGGATGATGGCCGAGCAGGTCGCCAAGAAGCTGCCGCAGAGGGCGCTCACGCACGGGGTCGTCTATCCCCTCGTGAAGAGGGTCGCCGGCTACCTCGGGGTCAGGATGACGACGCAGTCCTTCGCGACCACCGTCTCGAAGGCCATCCCGCTCCTGGGGGCCGCTGTGTCGGGCGGGCTGACCTTCGCGACCTACCTCCCGATGGCCAAGAGGCTCAAGAAGCACCTCGCCGGCCTGCCCCTGGCGGACCCGTCGCACCACCGGGTGGCGGACGAGGACGTCGTGGACGGCGAGGTCGTGGAGGACCACGAGATCCTCGTCAGGCCGCATGCCGAACAGCTGGGCCCGGACCCGGCGGCCCCACGCTGAGAAGAGCCGGGCGGCTGTCGTCGCCCGGCTCCTTCCTGTTCCGACGTCCTCCCGGGCCTACTTGTCCTGGCCCGGCAGGAACTCCTGGATCTTCGCCTTGATGCCCTGCTTCATCACGTGGGCGCTCTCCGGGTCGCCCTTGAGGATCGCCTCGGCCGTCGACTCCATCTGGTCCCAGGAGGCGTGCGGCGGGATCGGGGGGACCGACGGGTCGGTGAGGAACTCCAGGACCACCGGGCCGTTCGCCGCCAGTGCCGAGCGCCAGCCGGCCTCGACGTCCTCCGGCTTCTCGACCCGGATGCCCGTCAGGCCGAGCGAGCGGGCGAACTCGGCGTAGCGCACGTCGGGGAGTTCCTGCGACGGCAGGAACGACGGGGAGCCGCCCATTGCGCGCAGCTCCCACGTCACCTGGTTGAGGTCGCGGTTGTTCCAGACGGCTACGACCAGGCGCGGGTCCTCCCAGCGGTCGGCGTACTTCGCCGCCGTGATCATCTCCGCGAGCCCGTTCATCTGCATCGCCCCGTCGCCGACCAGCGCGATCACCGGCCGGTCCGGGTGCGCGAACTTCGCGCCGATGGCGTACGGCACGCCGCAGCCCATCGTCGCCAGCGTCCCGGACAGCGAACCGCGCATGCCGGGCTTGAACGTCAGGTGCCGGGCGTACCAGTTGGCCACCGAGCCCGAGTCCGACGTGACGATCGCGTCGGCCGGCAGCAGCGGGTCCAGGGCGCGGGCCACGTATTCCGGGTTGATCGGGTCGGCCGACACGTTCGCCCGCCGGTCCATCACGTCGCGCCAGCGGCTGACGTTGTCGCACACCGTCTCGTACCACTCGCGCCCGCGCTCCTCGGCCCGGATCTTCGGGATCAGCCGGCGCAGGGTCTCCTTGGCGTCGCCGACGAGGTTCACCTCGTACGGGTACCGCATCCCGACCATGTGCGGGTCGATGTCGATCTGCACGCCCCGCGCCTTGCCGAACTCCGGCAGGAACTGCGAGTACGGGAACGACGACCCGATCGTCAGCAGGGTGTCGCAGTCGCGCATCAACTCGTACGACGGGCGCGTGCCCAGCAGCCCGATCGACCCGGTGACGTACGGCAGTTCGTCGCTCAGCACGTCCTTGCCGAGCAGCGCCTTGGCCACCCCGGCGCCCAGCATCTCGGCGAGCGTCTCGACCTCCTCGCGGGCCCCGGCCGCACCCTGCCCGACCAGGATCGCCACCTTGTCACCGGAGTTGAGGACCTCGGCCGCCCGCTCCACCGACTCCTGCGACGGCACCGCCGTGTACTCCTCGGTGCCCAGGCTGGAGGGCACCATCTTGAACGCGTGCGTGGGCGGCGAGTAGTCCAGCTCCTGCACGTCGCCCGGGACGATGATCGCGGTCGGGCAACGGCGCGCGTACGCCGTGCGGATCGCCCGGTCCAGCACGTTCGGCAACTGCTCCGGGACGGTCACCGTCTCCACGAACTCCGAGGCCACGTCCTTGAACAGGCTGTGCAGGTCGACCTCCTGCTGGTACGACCCGCCCATCGCCGTGCGGTGCGTCTGTCCCACGATCGCCAGCACCGGCACGTGGTCCAGCTTCGCGTCGTACAGGCCGTTCAGGAGGTGGATGGCGCCAGGGCCCGAGGTCGCCACGCACACGCCGAGCCGGCCGCTGAACTTCGCGTAGCCGACGGCCTGGAACGCGGCCATCTCCTCGTGCCGGGCCTGCACGAAGCGCGGCTGGTCCTCCGCCCGGCCCCACGCGGCGAGCAGGCCGTTGATACCGTCGCCGGGGTAGCCGAAGACCTGGTCCACCCCCCACTCGCGCAGCCGCTGGAGGATGTGGTCGGCGACCTTCGTGCTCATGTGTGGCCTCCCGGTGGTGGAGAACGTTGGGGGTACGGCTGCAGGGCGTGGCGGAGTGCGCGACCCGCCCTTCACGTGTCACCCCGCAGCCCCCCGCGAAAACCTGCCCGGTGCCTGGGCACCGGGACCAGGGGGACGCGGAGGCCAGTGCTCCGGACCGGAGGCACGTCCGTGGAGACCGCCCGCGCGGCCCGACGGCCACCTCCGCACCCGGCCGCTCCCCGCTCCCCACGGTGACCGTCGGACCCGGAGCACGCCCCAGGGAGTTGCGACGCACGCTGCGAGACGGAGCGAGCCCGAGCGCGCGACCAGACCGTGCGGGGCACCACCTAGCGCCGTACGGCGTACGGGCGGGCGGCCGGTCGTCACCCGGACGGGCGGCCCGGTGCCGCCAATGGGGGGCCGTCGCGCGCGTGGCTCCACGCGCCGGGCTGTGATGGGCCCTGGGGCACCACTCCCCGTCCCGCAGCCGTCGGCCGAAGGAGCCGTCCCATGGTGCGCACCGCACATGTCCTGTCCGTTGCCGCGCTGACCGGCGCCGTCCTCGTGACCGGTCCCGCCGCGCGGGCGGATCCGGCGGCGGAGGTCGGCCCGGCGAGCGTCGACGCGGGCGGCACCGTGACCGTCTCGGTCACCTGCGACCCCCTGGGCGCCCCGGCCCCCGAGACCCTGGACGCCACGTCGGACGCGTTCGCCGACGGCACCGCGCACCTGCGCAAGGTGACCGGGAGCGGCGACGAGCTGTCCGGGCCCGCCTACCGCGGCACGGCACGCGTCGCCGCCCCGGCCGGGGACCTCGACGAACCGGGGGACGACGCGGGGGACGCGGACGACCCGGGGGGCGCGGCCGCCGACGACCCGGCTGAGGACGCCGACGCCGATGCCGGCGACGGCGCCGACGCGGACGACGCCTGGAGCGTCGACGGCACCTGCCCGGCACCGCCCGGCGGGCAGCCGAGCCCTTGGAGCGCCCCGCTGCACGTCGCCAGGTCCGGCCCGGGCGCCACGACCCCGTGCGCCCACCCGGGCGGCGGCACCGGACAGTCCTGCGGCGGGGTCACCCCGACCACCCGGCCCGTCCCTCCCGCCCCGCACCCCGTGCCCACCCCCTGCGACCGCCCGGCCGACCCCTTGAAGCCCGGGACGGCCACGGAGCCGGGAGCGTCGGCCAAGGACCCGGGAGCCGCGGCCAAGGAGCCGAGAGACAGCGCACAGGACCCCGCGGAGCCCTTCGACACCCTGCACCCCGCCGAGCCTCCCGAGCCGGTCGCGCCCGTCGAGCCCCCTGAGCCCCCCGAGCCCGCCAAGCCGGGCCACCAGGCCGAGCCGGTCACGCCGGTCGACCCCGACGCACCCGGGACCCGCTGGGACGGCCCCTGCGGCGACGCCCCCGTCCAGCACGGCGTACGCGCCGGACAGGGCGGCACGTTCACCGACTCCGTGCCCGCCCTGGCCGCCGGCGGTCTGCTGATCGCCGGTGCCCTGGGCGCCGCCGTCCACCGGCTGCGGCGGCGCGGCGGCACCGGCCGGACGTGATCGCGTCAGCGGCCATGGACAGCGGCCGCGCGGGGTACTCACAGAGCGGGGGCACGACGCGCCCCGCAGGAGGCACCGGATACCACGGACCCCGTGCGCCACGGGCGGCGGCGGCACACCGGAGCACCACGGACGGACTGCGCGGAGGACCCGATGCGGCGGACGGAAGCGGAAGGGCACGGCCCCGTCCGCTATGGGCCGCCACTGCCCGCCGACGGCCTCCCGGTGCTCCCCGGACTCGCCGACGTGCTCGCGCGCGCCGCGCACCGCGCCGACGCGGAGCCGGTCGGCGGGGGACCGGCCCTGCTGGAGGCCGCCCGCGGCTACGGGGAGCGGCGCGGTCTGCCCGCCGGCGCCGACCGGATCGTCGCGGGGCCGGGCGCCCCGGCCCTGCTGCTCGCGCTCACCGCCGTGCTTGGCGGCGACGTACTGGTGCCGCGTCCGTGCGCCGCCTGGTGGACGCCGTACGCGCGTGCGCTGGGCCGGCCCGTCTTCCACGTGGCCACTCCCGCCGAGTGCGGCGGCGTGCCCGACCCGTACGCCCTGCTGGAGACCGTGCGCCGGGTGCGCGACGAGGGCGGCGACCCGCGGCTGCTGGTGCTGTCGGTCGCCGACGACCCCACCGCCACCGTCGCCCCGCCCGACGTGCTGCACGAGGCCGTCGAGGCGGCGGCCGGCGCGGGACTGCACCTCGTGAGCGACGAGACCTGGCGCGACACCCTGCACGACGTCCACGACACCGTGCCGGTGAGCCCCGCCGAGATGCTGCCCGAGCACGTCACCGTGGTCACCGACCTGGCCGGCGCGCTGCTGCCGCCCGGCTGGCCCGCCGCCGTCGCCCGCTTCCCCGCGGGCCCGGCCGGTGACGGCCTCCACGCGCGCGTGCTGGACGTCCTCACCGCGCTCGGCGCGCGCGTCGCGGCCCCCGTCGCCGCGGCCGCCGCCTACGCGCTGGGGGAGCCCGAGCCCGTCACCGCGCGCGTGGCCGCCGCCGTACGCCTGCACGCGCGCGTGGCCGAGGCCGTGCACGCCGCCGTCGTGGGCGCCGGCGCGCTGGCCCTGCCGCCGCGCGCCGGCCGCCACCTGTACGTCGACCTCGCGCCGCTGCGTTCCGCGCTGTCCGCGCGGGGCGTGGGCGACGCCCAGGACCTGGAGGACCTCCTCGGCGCCCGGCTCGGCATGCCCGCGCCGGGCGGCCACCGCTTCGGGGACGACCTCGGCGCGCTGCGCGTACGGCTGTCCACCGGCCCGCTGCTGGGCACCACGGACACCGAGCGCACGGAATGCCTCACGTCCCCCGCACCGTTGGAACTGCCACACGTGCACCGCGCGTTGATCCACCTGAGGTCGGTCTTCGACGATCTCCGCGACGACGCTCAGCGATGGGAGCCCTCTCGATGACGCAGCAGTCCGGGACGACCACCACCCCGTCAACGACGACGACGGCGACGGTCACCCCCACGCCGACCACGTCACCGTCCGCCCCCACGCCCGTCACGGGAACTGCCCCCGACCCCCCCGTCCCCCCAGACACCCCCCTCGACACGCGACTCGACCCCATGGCCCCCCTCGACGCCCTGGACACCCCCGGCACCGACACTCCGCCCCCCGCCGCCGCCGAGCCCGTCGCGCAGCCCTTCCCGCCGCTCGCCGAGCCCCGCCCGCTGGGCGAGCGACGGGTGTGGCCGCGCACCTTCCACGACCGGCTGACCGCCCCGCTGCCCGGCCTCAAGGCCATCGCCCGGTTCGCCCGCGAGGGTTCCGTTCGCCCCGGCAAGGACGGCCTGGCCGACATCCCCCGGCTGCCGTACGAACCCGCGCCGCTGCCCCGCGTCGACGCCCGTACGGTCGCCGTCACCTGGGCCGGGCACGCCAGTTGGGTGGTGCGCGTGGGCGGCCTGACCGTGCTGACCGACCCCGTGTGGTCGCGCCGCATCCTCGGCACGCCCGCGCGCATCACGCCCGTCGGCGTGCCCTGGGAGTCGCTGCCGCCCGTGGACGCGGTCGTCATCAGCCACAACCACTACGACCACCTGGACGCCCCCACGCTGCGCCGACTCCCGCGCGACACCCCGGTGTTCGTGCCGGCCGGGCTCGGCGGCTGGTTCCAGCGCCGCCGGTTCAGCCGCGTCACCGAGCTGGACTGGTGGGAGGCGGCCGAACTGTCCGGCGTCCGCTTCGACTTCGTGCCGGCCCACCACTGGTCCAAGCGCAGCCTCACCGACACCTGCCGCAGCCTGTGGGGCGGCTGGGTGCTCACCGCACCGGACGGACAGCGCGTGTACTTCGCGGGTGACACGGGCTACGGCCACTGGTTCTCCCGCATCGGCCGCCGCTACCCCGGCATCGACCTGGCGCTGCTGCCCATCGGCGCCTACGACCCCCGCTGGTGGCTCAGCGACGTCCACTGCGACCCCGAGGAGGCGGTCCGCGCGGCCCAGGACCTCGGCGCCCGCCGGATGGCCCCGATGCACTGGGGCACGTTCGTCCTGTCGGCAGAGCCGGTGTTGGAGCCCCTGACGCGGGTGCGCACGGCCTGGGAGCAGGCGGGCCTGGCCCGCGAGGACCTGTGGGACCTGCCGGTGGGAGGCTCCCGCGTGCTGGGCTGATCCGCGCCCGCCACGGACGCCGCCATGACACCCCGTCGCCGCGTCCCCTGCCACCGCGCTACCCCTTGCCGCCGCGTCACCCCTCGCGGCTGTGCTACCGCGACACCCCCCGCAGCCGTCGGACGACCCCGGGCACCGCGCTGACCAGCACGGTCAGCGCGATCGCCGCCACCACGCCCTCCCACGGCTCGGGGAACAGCGAACCCCCCAGGATGCCGATCACCTGGTACGTCACCGCCCACGCCAGGCACGCGGGAAAGTTCCCCCGCGAGAACCGCCGCAGCGGCCACTGCGCCATCAGACAGGCCAGCATCACGGGTATGCGCCCGGCGGGCACCAGCCGGGACAGCACCAGCACCGCCACCCCGTGCTCGGCCAGCTTCTCCTGTGCCTGCTCCAGCCGGTCCTCGGGCGCGCGGGAACGTATCGCCTCCAGCCAGCGCGAGCCGTTCTTCGACTTCATCCCGCGCCGCCCCAGCCAGTACAGCGTCGCGTCCCCGAGGAACGCCGCGAGCGACGCCGTCACGAACACCAGCGCCAGCGAGAACGGCGCCGTCTGGTGGAACGCCACCACCGCCGCGGAACTCACCAGCGCGCCCGTCGGCACGATCGGCACCAGCGCCCCGAACAGCACCAGCAGGAACAACGAGGGGTAGCCGAGCGCCTGCTGCGTGGACTGGGTCGGCAGGGCCGGCAGGGTCGTCGTCGCGGTGACGGCCAGCCAGTTCACCGGGCGACCTCCAGGCGCACGCTCTCCCCGTGCCCGAGCCGGTGCACGTCGACCTGCGGCGCCAGCGCGGCGGCGTGCCGGACGAAGTCGTCGCCGGGCGCGTGGAACTCGTGGGGGCGCACCCCGTCCAGGCCGATCGGCCAGTACGTGCCGTAGTGCACCGGCACGGCGCTGCGCGGCGCCAGCCGGGCGAGCGCCTGGGCCGCGCGCTCGGCGTCGAGGTGCCCCTCGCCGAGGTGCGGGCCCCAGCCGCCCACCGGCAGCAGCGCCACGTCGACCGGCCCGACCTCCTCTGCCATGGCGTCGAACAGGCCGGTGTCCCCGGCGAAGTAGGTGCGGGCCTCGCCCTCCAGGACGTAGCCGAGCGCGGGGGAGCGGTGCGGTCCGAACGGCAGCCGGCGCCCGTCGTGCCGGGCGGACACCACGCGGACCCGCAGGTCGCCGACGGACGTCTCGTCACCCGGGACCACCTCGGCCAGGTCGAGGTGAGTGAGGCGCCGCAGCGCGGGGACGGCGCGCGGCGCGCCTCGGGGCACCAGCACGCGGGTGCCGGGCGCGAGGCGCGCCAGCGAGGGCACGTGGAGGTGGTCGGCGTGCAGGTGGGAGACGAGCGTCAGGTCCGCCCGCCAGGCGACGGGCGGGGGCAGCGCTCCCCGGCGGCGGCGCAGGTGGGCGAGGCGGCGGGCGAACAAGGGATCGGTCAGCACACGTATGTTCGAGTCCTCCACCGTGGAGGTGGCGTGCCCCCACCAGGTGATCTCCACCGGCACCTCTTTGCCTCCTTCGCGCGACTCCCCGAAGCCTACGGGCAGGAGTAGGGTCGCTGGCGAAACCCGGAGGTGAGGGGGACGCCATGGGACCGGTCCGCGTCACGGCGATCGCGAGTCTGACGCCGCTGCAGGAGCTGGACGCCGATCCCTTCCTGGTGGACTCCCGCACCCAGCACGCGATGTGCGCGCGGTGGGCGCAGGAGCGGGGCTACGTCGTCGCGCGGGAGCTGGTGGTGTGCGCGCTGCGGCCGGACCACTGCGTGCTCTGGGACGGCGTGCGGCCCGGGGTCGACCTGTTCGTCGCGCCCAGCCGGCGGGTGCTGGAGAGCGCGCTGTCGTCGGTGGACGACTTCACGGCCGAGTGCACCCGGCGGGGCGTGCGGGTGGAGACCGTGGGCGGCGCGGAACCGGCGTACGACGCGCAGATGAAGGCCCGGGTGCACCGCAGGCTGTCGATGCCGACGGCCGGCTACGACGGCCGTTGAGCCCGCGCCGACACCGCGGGACCCGGGAGTCGAGGAGGCGCAGCGTGCCGATGCCCGGCCGCGACGGCCGCTGACGGCACGCCGGCGTCGTGGGAACCCGGGGTCCCGGGAGGGCCGCAGTGCCCGCCGGCCGGTGTGACAGTCTGGGGGTGGTGAACAGGGCCCCCTCGACAGGCGGGCCGGGGACGTGCGAGGTGGGCAGGGCGTGCTTGGAGGGCGGTGGCGGCGGGCCGTGTCCCAGATCGGACGGAGCGCCGCGGTGTGGGGCGTCTCGACGGTCACGATGCTCGTACTGGCGGGCATCCTGCCGGACTTCCGGCTGCAGTCCGCCGACGGCGACAGCGCCACCACCATAGCCGTGACGGCCGCCGTCGCCGCGGGTGTCTTCGGTGTGCTGTCGGCGGTCGTCTGGCCGCTGCTCGTCCGGCTCCTGCTGCTGGTCCCGGCCCTGGTGCTGGGCCTGCTGGTGTTCTTCCTCAACGGCTCCCTGCTGCTGGTCGCGCTGCGCCTGAACCCGTCCGGGCAGAGCGAGGCGGCACCGGAGACCGCCGTCATCGTCGCCGCCGTGATGTCCGCCGTCGCCTCCGCGACCGGCGGTGCGCTGGTCGTGCGCGACGACGACGGCTACCGCCGCCGGCTGTACCGCCTCGCCGACCGCCGCCGGGGCACCGCGCCGGCCTGTCCGCCCACCCACGGCACCCTGTTCCTCCAGCTCGACGGCGTCGGCCACGACGTGCTGCTCACGGCCGTCGGCAAGGGCCTGATGCCCACCGTCGCCCGCTGGCTGGGCCACCCCGACGGGCCCGTGCGGCGGCAGCCCGCCGCCACCCACCGGCTCACGCCCTGGCGCACCGACTGGTCCAGCCAGACCGGCGCCAGCCAGCTCGGCATCCTGCACGGCTCCAACCACGACGTCCCCGCCTTCCGCTGGTACGAGAAGGACCGCGGCGAGGTGATGGTCTGCAACCGGCCGACCGGCGCCGCCGAACTGCAACGCCGCGCCACGGCGCACACGGGCGACGGCGGACTGCTGACCGCCGACGGCGCCAGCCGCGGCAACCTCTTCGGCGGCGGCGCCGACGAGCAGGCCCTCGTGCTGTCCATAGCCATCGGCCGCCGGGGACGCGACACCCGCTCCCGGGCCGGCTACTTCGCCTACTTCTCCGACCCGGCCAACGCCGTGCGCACCGCGCTGTCCTTCGTCGCCGAGGTCGGCCGGGAGATCGGCCAGTCCACCCGGGCCCGCCTGGAGAAGCGCCGCCCGCGCGTCTCCCGCGCCGGCCTCTACCCGTTCGTGCGGGCCTTCGCGACCGTCGTCGAGCGGGACGTCGTGGTGGCCGCCGTCATGGGCGACATGCTCGCCGGCCGCACCGCCGTCTACGCCGACCTGGTCGCCTACGACGAGGTCGCCCACCACTCCGGACCGCTCAGCCGGGACGCCGAAAAGGTCCTCGCCCGCCTCGACCGCTCGCTCGCCCTGATCGAGAAGGTCGCCGAGCACGCCCCCCGGCCGTACCGCGTCGTCGTCCTGTCCGACCACGGGCAGAGCCCCGGCGAGACCTTCCGCGCCCGCTACGGCCTGTCCCTCGGCGACCTGGTGCGGGCCGGCTGCGGACTGCCCGTGCCGCGCCGGGCGGAGCGCACCCGCAGCGGCACCGAGGCCCGCGCCGCCGTCCGCGCCGCCCTGCGCCGGTGGCCGATCAGGGAACGCGAGGAGCGCCACCGGCCCTCCCGCCACTCCGAGCCCGTCGTGCTGGCCTCCGGCAACCTCGGCCTGGTGTCCTTCCCGGACGTGCCGCACCGCATGAGCAAGGAGGAGATCGACGCCCGTCACCCCGCCCTGCTCACCACCCTCGCCCACCACCCCGGCATCGGCTTCCTGCTGGTGCGCAGCGAGGAGCACGGCGGGCTGGTGCTCGGCGCGCACGGCGCGCAGGTCCCGGTGGACGAACTGGAGGACGGACAGGGGCCCCTCGCGTCGTTCGGACCGGGCGCCGCCGACGCGGTGCGCCGCACGCACTCCTTCCCGCACGCCGCCGACATCATGATCAACTCGTTCCACGACCCGGCCGACGGCGAGGTCCTGGCGTTCGAGGAGCAGATCGGCTCCCACGGCGGCCTCGGCGGCGCGCAGGCCCGCCCCTTCCTGCTCTCCCCGCTGGCCCTGTCCGCGCCGGTGGCCGACGGGGAGGACCTGGCCGGGGCCGAGCAGGTCCACCGCGTGCTGCGCCGCTGGCTGCGCGAGTCGAACGGGCCGGAGGTGCCGGTGGAGGCGACCCGGACGGTGGAGGCGGAGCGGGAGGAACACGCGGCCTGACCCGGGCTGCGCCCGCACGTCCCGGAGGGAAGTTCGGCTGCGTCGGCCGGGGCCCGCGCACACACCGGTCCGGAACGCACGTCGCCGAACCCCCGCAAGGAGCTCCTGCGTTGCAGGCCGCCGTCACCGTCACGCCCTCCCGGATGCCCGAACTACTCCTCCGCCTCGCCACCGTGCGGCCCGTGTTCGTGTGCGGCGCCCCCGGGATCGGGAAGTCCTCCCTGGTGCGGGAGTTCGCCGAGTCGCTGGGCCTCGAGCCCGCCGGGGCCGGTGTTCCGGGTCCGGTGAGCCCGGCGGCACGGCCACCGGGACGTTGGCCGGCTGTTCGCCGTACGGGGGCCCGAGTGTGATCGGATGGGGTCCGGGTCCCCACGGCGGGACCCGGAGATCGACCGACGACCGACGATCCAGGGAAAGAAGGAAGAATCGTGGCTACCACGCGCTCCGCACACACCGTCTGGGAAGGCGACCTGCTCGAGGGCAACGGCGTCGTCACCTTCGACTCCTCCGGCGCCATCGGCGAGCAGCCCGTCACCTGGGCCTCCCGCGCCCAGGACGCGAACGGGAAGACCAGCCCCGAGGAGCTGATCGCGGCCGCCCACTCCAGCTGCTTCTCCATGGCGTTCTCCAACATGCTCGCCAAGGCCGGCACCCCGCCCACCCGGCTGGTCACCTCCGCCGACGTGACGTTCCAGCCGGGCGAGGGCATCACCGGCATCCACCTCACCGTCGAGGGCACCGTCCCCGGCATCGACGGCGACACCTTCGCCTCCGTCGCCGAGGAGGCCAAGACGGGCTGCCCGGTCAGCCAGGCCCTGAAGGCCGTGCCGATCACGCTGTCGGCGAAGCTGGCCTGAACCGCGTCGTGGCGGGCCGGCCCCCGGGGGGGGGCCCGCCGCGGGGGAGCCGCCTACCGCCGCGCCGCGCTGCCGGACCGCTCCGACGGCGGGGCCCCCCGCCCGCGGGGGAGCCGCCTAACGCCGCGCCGCGCTGCCGGACCGCTCCGACGGCGGGGCACCCCGCCCGGCGAACGGCCCCTCGGTGAAGACGCGTTGCGCGAAGCGCTCACCGATGCGGCGGTGGGTCTCGGCGTCCGGGTGCAGGTCGTCCGGCAGCGGCAGCTCGGCGGCGTCGGCCTCGCCGTACAGCTCACGCCCGTCGAGGTGGTGCAGGTGCGGGTCCTCGGCCGACCGCTGCGCCACGATCCGGGACAGCTCCTCCCGTACGACGGTCAGCGTCAGCTTCCCGGCGGCGCGCTCGGCCGGGTCCCCGGCGGCCCGGAACCGCAGGCGCCCCTCGGCCAGCGCGGAGAAGTCGTACGCGGTGGGGCCGGGGGTGTCCTCGTGGATCGGGCACAGCAGCGGCGAGACCACCAGCAGCGGGGTGTCCGGGTGGCCGTCGCGCAGGGTGTCGAGGAAGCCGTGCACGGCCGGGCCGAAGGCGCGCAGCCGCATCAGGTCGGTGTTGACCACGTTGATGCCGATCTTGACGCTGATCAGGTCGGCCGGGGTGTCGCGCATCGCCCGCGCGGTGAACGGGTCGAGCAGGGCGCTGCCGGCGAACCCCAGGTTGACCAGCTCCACGCCGCCGAGCCGGGCGGCCAGCGCGGGCCAGGTGGTGCTGGGGCTCGCCGCGTCGGAGCCGTGGCTGATGGAGCTGCCGTGGTGCAGCCACACCGGACGCCCGTCGGCGGGCGCGGGTTCCACGGGCGCGTCGGAGCGCAGCGCGACCAGCCGGGTCATCTCGTTGTGCGGCAGCCAGATCTCCACCGTCTTCTCCTCGGCGGGCAGGCCGGTGAAGCGGGCGGTGCCGACCGGGCCGCGGCGGTACGCGGTGGCCCCGCTGGTCAGGTCCACGGTGAGGGTGTCGCCTCCGGCCACCGTGGCCCGCCCGGCGGGCCGGCCGTCGACCAGCAGGTCGTAGACGCCGTCGGGGCGGGCCGGCGCGCCGTCGTAGGCGCGCTTGACGGGCAGGGTGTCCAGCTCCACCGCGGTGGCCCGGGTGCGGAACACCAGCCGCACGCCGGAGGGCTGTTCCTCGGCCAGTTCGAGCTGCGGGTCCGCGGCCTGTGCGCGGGCCCGTGCGGGCAGCCGGTGGGGCAGCAGGCCGTCCTCGGTGCTTTCCAGGTCGAGGGCGCCGCGCAGCAGGTCGGCGGTGAGGGGAGTGGTGATCCAGTCGGTGGGCATGTCGATTCGATCCGTTGACGAAGGGGGCCCACCGGGGGACGGGCCTCGGGTGGGTGGGGCGTGGGGCCGGCTAGGGGGCCGTGGGCGCCGGCCAGTTGCGCAGCAGCGCGTCGAGCGCGTCCAGGACGCGGGTCCAGGACTGCTGACTGTCGGGGGCGCTGTGGCTGAAGCCGCCGGCCAGTTCCAGGCTGACGTAGCCGTGGAAGACGCTGCCCAGCAGCCGGACCGCGTGGGTCTGGTCCGGCTCGGTCAGGTCGTAGCCGCGCAGCAGCGCGCGGGTCATCTGCGCGTGCCGCACGCCCGCGCTCGCGGCGGCGGTCTCCGGGTCGAGCCGCAGCTGGGCCGCCGCGTACCGGCCGGGGTGCTCCCGGGCGTAGTCCCGGTAGACGTCGGCCAGCGCGGTCAGGGCGTCCTTGCCGGCCCGCCCGGCGAGCGCGTCGGCGGCGCGGTCGGCGAGTTCCTCCAGGGCGAGCAGGGCGATCCGGGTCCGCAGGTCCTGGGAGCTGCGCACGTGCGCGTACAGGCTCGCCGCCTTGACGTCGAACCGCCGGGCGAGCGCGGACACGGTGACCTGGTCGAAGCCGACCTCGTCCGCGAGCTCCGCGCCCGCCCGGGCGAGCCGCTCCGGGGTGAGTCCGACGCGCGCCATGGGATTCCTCTCTCGCTGCCTGCTTGCCTGCCTATGCGTAGTCTGCATCTTCCTACAGGCTATAGGCAAGTAGTCGAGAGATGTAGGCGAGTGGTCCGGAGGCATGGGCGAAGGGGCGCCGGGCGCGCGGGCCCCGCCGCTAGCTCCCCGTCCGCTCCCACCCCCGGCGCTCCGGGCGGGGACCCAGCTCCCGCGGGTCCCGGCTGCGGTAGACGATGTACGGGCGGAACAGGTACTGCACCGGCGCGCTCACCATGTGCACCAGCCGCGTGTAGGGCACCAGTGCGATCAGCACCATCCCGATCACCGCGTGCACCTGGTACGTCACCGGCACGCCCGTCATCAGGTCGGTCCGCGGGTTCAGGGTGAACAGGCTGCGCGCCCAGGGGGCGATGGTCGAGCGGTACGGGTAGCCGTCGCCCGAGGTGTGGGCGAGCTTGGCGATCATGCCCATGATGATCGCGGCGAGCAGGACCGCGTACATGAGCTTGTCGTTGGCGGTGGTGGCCCGGAAGACGGGGGCCCTGGTGCGCCGGCGGTAGACGAGCAGCAGGATCCCGGCGACGGTCAGCACACCCGCCGCCGTCCCGCCGACCAGGGAGAACAGGTGGTAGGTGCGCTCGCTCACGCCGAGCGCGCCCGTCCACGACGCGGGCACGAACAGCCCCACCAGGTGGCCCGCCAGCACGAAGAGGATGCCGTAGTGGAAGACCGGCGAGGCGATGTTCAGCAGCCGTGACTCGTAGACCTGGGACGAGCGGGTGGTCCAGCCGAACCGGTCGTAGCGGTGGCGCCAGACGAGCCCGGCGACCAGCAGGGCGAAGGCGACGTAGGGCAGGGCGCCCCACAGCAGCGTGGTCATCGGGGCCCTCCGGTGCCTGCGGTCGGCAGGGTGGCGCACACCGCGTCGAGGACGGACGCGTACGGTGTGCCGTGCTCGGCCAGCCGGGTGCGCAGCCGGTGCACCCCGTCGCGGTACTCGGTGAGCAGGTGCGTGTCCCCGGTGCGGGCCGTGAACTCCAGCACCGCGGGCAGGTAGTCCGGCAGCTCCTCGCCGCTGAACTCCAGGCCGTACGCCCGGTAGACCTCCTTGAAGCGCACCAGCGACATCCCGCGCCGCCGGGTGTCCCCGTCCCGCCACCAGCTCAGGTACAGGCTGTGCCGGTTCCTGAAGTCGAAGACCTCGACGTAGTGCGCGGCCAGCTCCTGCGGCGGGGTGAGGGCCGCGTGGTCGGTGAACTGCCGCAGCTGGGGCGCCGCTTCGCGCAGCAGGGGCAGCCGGGCGTGGAAGTCGTCGTCCGGGTAGGTCAGACAGAGCGCGGCGGCCTGGTACAGCACCTGGTCCGAGGGCATCACGGCTCCTTGCTGTCGTCGGGCACGAGGAGGTCGGGGTCGTCCGAGGTCTGCCGCCGGCGCAGGGCGTGGAAGTTCTCCACCGGTACCAGCGGCAGCCGCCGCCGGCCGGAGTCCCCGCCGAACGGGCCGTCCCCGTCGAACGGGTGGTCCGTGCCGAACGGCCCGTCCGCGCCGGGCGGCCCCAGTCCGCCGCTGCCCGGCCCGCCCTCGAAGTCCAGGTCGCACCCGTGCCGCGCCGCCGCCTCCTCCAGGCGCCGCGCGTCCCCCACGCCCGCCGTCGGAATGACGTACCGCTCCTCGTACTTGGCGATCGCCAGCAGCCGGTACATCTCCTCGATCTCCTGCGGCCGCATCCCCACCGCCGCCGCGACCGAGGCGTCCGGCTCCTCGCCGAGGTTCACGGAGCGCATGTGCGCCCGCATCGCGGCGAGCTTCTCCAGCGCGGACCGCACCGGCCCGGTGTCACCGGCGGTGAAGAGCTCCGCCAGGTACTCCAGCGGGATGCGCAGCGTGTCGATCGCGCCGAACAGGTTGCCCGCGTCCTCGCCGTCGTGGCCGGTCCCCGTCAGCGCGTCCACCACCGGCGACAGCGGCGGGATGTACCAGACCATCGGCAGCGTGCGGTACTCCGGGTGCAGCGGCAGCGCCACCCGGTAGCGGCTGACCAACGCGTGCACCGGGGAGCGGCGGGCCGCCTCGATCCAGTCGTGCGGGATGCCCGCCGCCTCGCAGGCCCGCCGCACCTCCTCGTCCTCCGGGTCGAGGATGACGCCCAACTGCGCCTCGTACAGCGCCTCGTCGTCGGGCACCGAGGCGGCCGCGGTCACCCGGTCCGCGTCGTACAGCACCACCCCGAGGTAGCGCAGCCGGCCCACGCACGTCTCCGAGCAGACCGTCGGCAGGCCCGCCTCCAGGCGCGGGTAGCACAGCGTGCACTTCTCGGCCTTGCCGGTGCGGTGGTTGAAGTACACCTTCTTGTACGGGCACCCCGTCACGCACATCCGCCAGCCCCGGCAGCGGTCCTGGTCGACCAGCACGATGCCGTCCTCGGACCGCTTGTACATCGCGCCCGAGGGGCACGACGCCACGCACGACGGGTTCAGGCAGTGCTCGCAGATCCGCGGCAGGTAGAACATGAACGTCTGCTCGTAGGCGAACCGCACCTGCTCGGAGGCCCGTTGCCGGGTGCGCTCCACCATCGGGTCGAGCTCGCCGTACGCCGGGGCACCGGCGAGGTTGTCGTCCCAGTTGGCCGACCACTCGATCTTCATCGGCTTGCCGTCGAGCTGCGACACCGGCTGGGCGACGGGGAAGTCGTCACCGAGCGGGGCGTCGGTGAGGTTGCGGTAGTCGTACGTCCACGGCTCGTAATAGTCCTTGATCTCCGGCAGCCGCGGGTTGGAGAAGATGCCCGCGAGCTTGCGGAACCGGCCGCCCGCGGCGAGCTTCAGCGCGCCGCGCCGGTTCAGCTCCCAGCCGCCGCGCCAGCGCCGCTGGTCCTCGTAGCGGCGCGGGTAGCCCTGCCCGGGGCGCGTCTCCACGTTGTTGAACCACACGTACTCCATGCCGCGCCGGTTGGTCCACGCCTGTTTGCAGGTGACCGAACAGGTGTGGCAGCCGATGCACTTGTCGAGGTTCATCACCATCGCGATCTGGGCCATCGGACGCATCAGTACGCCACCTCCTGACCGCGACGGCGGATCACGGTCACCTCGTCGCGCTGGTTGCCGGTCGGGCCCAGGTAGGGGAACGCCCACGACAACTGGGCGTAGCCGCCGATGAGGTGGGACGGCTTGAGCAGCACCCGGGTGAGGGAGTTGTGGATACCGCCGCGCATCCCCGTGGTCTCCGCCGTCGGCACGGCCACCGTGCGCTCCTGCGCGTGGTGGAGGTAGACCGTGCCGACGGGCATCCGGTGCGAGACGACCGCCCGCGCCGTCACCACGCCGTTGCGGTTGACGGCCTCCACCCACTCGTTGTCCGCGACGCCGATCGCCTCGGCGTCCTGCGGGGACATCCAGATCGACTGCCCGCCCCGGGACAGGGCCAGCATGAACAGGTTGTCCTGGTACTCGGAGTGGATCGACCACTTGTTGTGCGGCGTGAGGTAACGCACCGTCACCTCCCGGGCGCCGTCCGGCCCGAGCCGGGGTTCGCCGAACAGCCGGTGCATGTCCAGCGGCGGCCGGTACACGGGCAGGGCCTCGCCCAGCTCGTGGATCCAGTCGTGGTCGAGGAAGAAGTGCTGGCGGCCGGTGAGGGTGTGCCAGGGCTTGGCGTGCTCGGTGTTGAGCGTGAACGCGGTGTACCGGCGGCCGCCCGCCTCGCTGCCCGACCACTCCGGCGAGGTGATCACCGGCACCGGCGCGGCCTGGGTGTCGGCGTAGGTGACCCGCCGGCCCTCGTGCTCCGCCGCCAGGTGCGCCATCGCCTGCCCGGTGCGCTCCTCCAGGGCACGGAACCCCTGCGTGGCGAGGCGGCCGTTGGTCGTGCCGGACAGGGCGAGGACGGCGTTGCACGCCTTGACCGCCGTGTCCAGCGACGGACGGCCCTCCTGGTCCGTGCCGTTGAGCGCGCGCAGCCGCTCGACCTCCTCGTCGGGACGCAGCGTGACACCCTTGGCGGGCAGCCCCAGCCGCTCCACCAGCGGGCCGAGCGCCGCGAACCGCGCCCCGACGGCCGTGTAGTCGCGCTCCACGACCGTCAGGTTCGGCAGGGTCCGCCCGGGCACCGGCTCGCACTCCCCGCGCTTCCAGTCCCGCACCACCCCGCCCGGCTGGGCCGTCTCGCCCGGGGTGTCGTGCTGGAGCGCGGAGGCCACCAGGTCCCTGCGCACGCCCAGGTGGTCCACGGCCAGCTCGCTCAGGCGCTCCGCCAGCGCCTTGAACGTGTCGAAGTCGGTGCGGGCCTGCCACGGCGGATCGACGGCCGGGGTGAAGGCGTGCACGAACGGGTGCATGTCGGTCGACGACAGGTCGTGCTTCTCGTACCAGGTCGCCGCGGGCAGCACCACGTCCGACAGCAGCGTGGAGGACGTCTGCCGGAAGTCGACCGACAGCAGCAGGTCCAGCTTGCCCTCCGGTGCCCGCGCGTGCCACGTCACGTCCCGCGGCCGCACCTCCTCGGGGGCCTCCTCGGCGCGCAGCGAGGAGTGCGTGCCCAGCAGGTGCCGGGTGAAGTACTCGGCGCCCTTGGCCGACGAGCCGAGCAGGTTGGCGCGCCACAGGTTCAGCACGCGTGGCCAGTTCTGCGGCGCGTCCGGGTCCTCGCAGGCGAACTTCAGCGTACCCGCGCGCAGTTCGGCGACCGTCCGGGCCACCGGGTCGCCGAACGCCTCGCCCAGCTCCAGCGGGTTGCGGTCGAACGTCGGGTACGACGGCATCCAGCCCGTGCGGGCCGACAGCGCGACGCAGTCCGCGTTCGTCAGCCTGGCCAGGCGGCCCTCGGCCAGCGGCGAGGCGAGCACGTCGGCGGTGAAACGGTCGTAGCGCCACTGGTCGGTGTGCAGGAACCAGTAGGCGGTGCCGATCATCTGCCGGGGCGGCCGGGACCAGTCGGTGGCACCGGCGAGTGTCGCCCAGCCGGTCACCGGGCGGCACTTCTCCTGCCCCACGTAGTGCGCCCAGCCGCCGCCGTTGCGGCCCTGGCAGCCGGTCAGCTGGAGCAGCGCGAGGAACGCCCGGTAGATGGTCTCCGAGTGGAACCAGTGGTTGGTGCCGGCGCCCATCAGGATCATGCAGCGGCCCCGGGACCGCTCGGCGGTCCGCGCGAACTCCCGGGCGATGCGCACGCACCGGGCGGCCGGGACGGAGGTGTGCGCCTCCTGCCAGGCCGGTGTGCCGGGGGAGCCGGCGTCGTCGTAGGAGGCGGGCCAGGTGCCGGGCAGCCCGGGCCGCGGCACACCGTACTGGGCCAGCAGCAGGTCGTACACGGTCGTCACGAGCGGTCCGTCCGGGCCGCCGAGCCGTGTCGCCGGCACGCCCCGCCGCACGACCTCCCCCCGCCCCTGGCCGTGCGGGCCGCCCTCGGTGTCGAAGCGGGGCAGCAGGACCTCCGCCCCCACCGCGGCCTCACTGCCGTACAGGCTCAACTGCGGGCGCAAGCCGCCCAGGTCGAGGTTCCAGTGGCCCTTGCCCTCCTCGGTCCAGCGGAACCCCAGGGAGCCGTTCGGGACGGTCGCCCGTCCGGTGACCTCGTCCAGCACCGCGGTCTTCCACCGCGCGTCCTCGCCGCCCTGCCCGAGGTCGGCCGCGCGCAGGAACTTGGCCGGCACGTACCCGCCGTCCCGCTCGGTGAGCGTCACCAGGAACGGCAGGTCGGTGAACTTGCGCACGTAGTCCCGGAAGAACGGCGTCTCCCGGTCGACGAAGAACTCCTTGAGCACCACGTGGCCCATCGCCAGGGCCAGCGCGCCGTCGGTGCCGGGGTGCGGGTGCAGCCACTCGTCGGCGAACTTGGCGTTGTCCGCGTAGTCCGGGGCGACGACCACCACCTTCTGCCCCCGGTAGCGGGCCTCCGCCATCCAGTGCGCGTCCGGGGTGCGGGTCACCGGCACGTTGGAGCCCCACATGATCAGGTAGGCCGCGTCCCACCAGTCACCCGACTCGGGCACGTCCGTCTGGTCGCCGAAGACCTGCGGGGAGGCCACCGGCAGGTCGGCGTACCAGTCGTAGAACGACAGCATCGGCGCGCCGATCAGCGCGTGGAAGCGGGCGCCCGCCGCGTGCGACACCATCGACATCGCGGGGATGGGGGAGAAGCCCGCGATGCGGTCCGGGCCGTAGGTCTTGATCGTGTGCACGTGCGCGGCGGCGGCGATCTCCAGCGCCTCGTCCCAGCTCGCCCGCACCAGGCCGCCCTTGCCCCGGGCCCGCTGGTAGCGGCGGCGCCGCTCGGGATCGGACTGGAGGTCGGCCCAGGCCAGCACCGGATCGCCGAGGCGTTCCTTCGCCTCGCGGTACATCTCCAGCAGCACCCCGCGCACGTAGGGGTGGCGCAGCCGGGTCGGGGAGTAGGTGTACCAGGAGAACGCGGCGCCGCGCGGGCAGCCGCGCGGCTCGTACTCGGGGCGGTCCGGGCCCACCGACGGGTAGTCCGTCTGCTGGGTCTCCCAGGTGATGATCCCGTCCTTGACGTACACCTGCCACCGGCAGGAACCGGTGCAGTTCACCCCGTGGGTGGAGTTCACCACCTTGTCGTGGCTCCACCGGTCGCGGTAGAAGGCGTCCGCCTCCCGGCCGCCGACCAGACCGATGCTGTGCAGGTCCGGGGCGGGCGTGCCGGGCCGGAAGAACCGCCCGGCGCGCAGCAGTGCCGCGCCGGGCTCGGTGGGCGGTGTCCGGGTGTCCGTCACGTGCGCTCCCTCGCTCACCCCCCTGCCCAGCCAACCTAGGGGCGGGCGCGGGAGCGCACCCGTTCACGGCACCCGTACGGGTACCCGGCGGGGGCGGGTCAGGGCTTGCGCGCCACGCCCGCGTACACGGGCACGATGCCCTCCGCCTGGATCGCGACGTCCGCCGGCTCCGGGCGCCAGCCCGACACCGGGATCACCCCCGGGCCGAGCAGCTCCAGGCCCGCGAAGAACCGGGAGAACTCGCTCAGGGAGCGCGGGTGGAACGGGGTCCCGGACCGGCGGAAGCTGTCGGCGGCCTTCTCGATGGCCTCCGGGCTCAGGTCGGGGGTGACCTGGGACAGGATCAGGTAGCTGCCGGGGGCGAGCGCGTCCACGTACCGGCCGAGCAGCCCGTACACGTCGTCCCCCTCCGGGTCGTCCCCCAGGTAGTGGGTCAGGGCCACCAGGGACAGCGCGACCGGACGGTCCAGGTCCAGCGCGTCGGCGGCCCGCGACAGCAGCGTGTCGACGTCCCGGACGTCGGCGTGCACGTACTGGGTGGACCCCTCCGGGGTGCCGCGCAGCAGGGCCTCCGCGTGGCGCAGCACGATCGGGTCGTTGTCCGCGTACACCACCTTCGCCTCCGGCGTCACGGACTGGGCCACCTGGTGCAGGTTCGGCTCGGTGGGGATGCCCGTGCCGATGTCGAGGAACTGGCGGATCCCGGCCTCGGCGACCGTGCGCACCGCCCGCTGCATGAAGCGCCGGTTGGCGCGCGCCCCGCGCAGCACCGTGCCGTCGACGGCGAGGATGCGGCGGGCCAGCTCCTCGTCCACGGGGTAGTTGTCCTTGCCGCCGAGCCACCAGTCGTACACCCGGGCCGGGTGCGGTCGGCTGGTGTCGACGGCCGGCTGCGCGGCGTCGGTTCCGGACATGTGCGGTTCACTCCCTGGGGTCGGCTGGATCGGCTGGATCGGCTCGTCGGTGGCTCGTCCGGCTGGGCGGCGGGCCTCGGGCCGGTGTCAGAAGTCGGCGCGGACCTTGCGCAGGACGTCCTTGGTGCGCTGTGCCGACGCGGCGTGGGTCGTCATGTGGTCGAGGACCTCCAGGTGCGCGGAGACCTCCTTGCGCGAGTCCAGGTACAGCGCGCCCGTCAGGTACTCGGTGACCACCATGTCGGGCAGTTCGGGCTCGGCGAAGCGGAACAGGGAGAACGGCGCGGACGTCCCCGGGTGCGGACCGTCGTCGAACTCGGCGACCTGAAGGGTGATCCGGTCGCGTTCGGTGAACTCCAGCAGCCGGTCCAGCTGGTCGCGCATCACCGCGGTGTCCATGCTCACCGGACGGCGCAGCACCGTCTCGTCCATCACCACCCACAGGTGCGGCGGGGAGGGCCCGTCCAGCAGCCGCTGGCGCTCCATGCGCAGCGTCACGTGCCGTTCGATCGCCTCGGGGGAGGTCTGCCCGATCGTCCCCGCCTCCAGGACGGCCCGCGCGTACGCCGGGGTCTGCAGCAGCCCGGGCACGAAGTGCGGCTCGTAGGAGCGGATCAGCCGGGCCGCGCCCTCCAGGCTCACGTACAGGCTGAACCACTCCGGCAGCACGTCGTGGAAGCGCTGCCACCAGCCCGGCCGGTTGGCCTCCTCGACGAGCTCCACGAAGGTGGCCGCCTCGTCCTCGGACACGCCGTACGTCTCCAGCAGCACCTGCACGTACGGGACCTTCAGCGCGACGTCGGCCGTCTCCATGCGGCGCACCGTCGCGGGCGCCACGCGCAGCGCCGCCGCCGCTTCCTCGCGGCCCAGGCCGGCCGCCTCGCGCAACTCCTGGAGTCGCCTGCCCAGGACCACCTGACCCACGGTGGGTGCGGGCCGCCGTTCACTCACGCCACGTCTCCCCTACGTGTCGGGACACGCGAGCAGTGTGTCATGTTCCCGTGGCAGTCTCACAGGGCCGGAGGACGGCCGTCGGACCGCGTCGTTCCCTGGCATTCCGTCAGCTCCCGAGCGAGTGGAGGTACTTCACCGTCGCCGGGTCGGCCGGCAGGAACGTCTCGATGGCCAGCTCGGCGACGGTGACGTCCATGGGGGTGTTGAACGTGGAGATCGACGACACGAACGACAGCGTCCGGCCGCCGTGCTCGATCACCATCGGCAGCGCGAAGTACGCGACCGGCTCGTCCGGTTCCTCGCCCGGCCGGGGTTCCGGCACCGGGTAGGTCGCCACCTCCTCGTACAGCGCCCGCAGTTCGGGGGAGCGGTGCAGCGCGATCTGCCGCTCCATCTGGTGCAGCAGGTGCCCGCGCCAGGCCCGCAGGTTGCGGATGCGCGGCGCGAGGCCCTCGGGGTGCAGCGTCAGGCGCATCGCGTTGAGCGGGGGCCGCAGCAGGGACTCGGGCACGCCCTCCAGCAGCAGGGTGATGCCCCGGTTGGCGGCGTGCACGTCGTACAGCCGGTCGACGACCAGCGCCGGGTAGGGCTCGTAGCCCCGGATCAGCCGCTCCATGCCCTCGCGCAGCGCGTCCAGCGCCGGGTCGTCCAGCGGGGTCTGCGGGTAGTGCGGGGCGTAACCCGCCGCCAGCAGCAGGGCGTTGCGCTCGCGGACCGGCACGTCCAGGTGCTCGGCCAGCCGCAGCACCATCTCCTCGCTGGGCCGGGAGCGGCCGGTCTCCACGAAGCTGATGTGCCGGGCCGACGAGTCCGCCCGCAGCGCCAACTCCAGCTGGCTGAGCCGCCGCCGCTCCCGCCAGGCCCGCAGCAGCGGACCCACGCCCTGCTCGGCGGGGGCGGACCCGGGCGGGACGGCGGGCGCGGGGACACGGGCGGCGGGGCGGCCGGAGCCGGGGGCCGGGGTGCCGGGGGCGGTCGAGCCGGTCGCGACGGTGGTCATGGGACGACGGTAGTGCGTGGCCCGCCCCCGCGCCGCCCGCCGCCCCCGCGCCGCCCGCCGCCCCCGCGCCGCCCGCCGCCCCCGCGCCGCCCGCCGCCCCCGCGCCGCCCGCCGCCCCCGCGCCGCCCGCCGTACCTGGCCGCTCCCCGGGCCCCGCCGGCGAGGCCCCCCTTGAGGACCAGGTCCGTGGCGTCCCGCCTGTGGCAGGCTGGAACGGTACGCGACACCCGGGAAAGGGAGCCTGTCCATGGCCGTCGAACCGCTGTCCCAGCAGGAGATCGAGGACCGGCTCGCCGAGGTGCCCGGCTGGTCCGTCGACGGCGGCCGCCTCACCCGCACGTACCGCCTCGGCTCGCACTTCGCCGCCACGGCGCTGGTCGTCCACGTCGCGCAGGTGCAGGACGCACTCGACCACCACTCCGACCTGACCCTCGGCTACGACACCGTGACCCTCGCCGTGCACACCCACAGCGCCGGGGGCGCCCTGACGGAACGGGACTTCGAGCTGGCCCGCCGGGTCGCCGCCCTGGCCCCCGGCCACGGCGCGGAGTGACCCGGCGGACCGGCGCCGGACGGGGGGAGCCAGGGTGCTCGACTACGACGAGGAGGCCGCGGCCTACGACGGCCTGCGCGGCGGTGAGCCCCGGGCCGAGGCGGCCGCCGCGGCCGTACTGGGCCTCGTGCCGCACGACGCGCGCCGCCTGCTGGACCTCGGCTGCGGCACCGGCATCGTCACCCGGAGACTGGCGGCCGCCCGGCCCCGCACCCGGGTGACCGGCGTCGACCTCGCACCCGGGATGGCGCGCAGGGCCGCCGCCCGGCTGCCGGGCGCGGTCGTGGTCGCCGACAGCCGCCGGCTGCCCTTCCCGGACGGCGCGTTCGACGCGGTCAGCAGCGTCTGGCTGCTGCACCTGTTCGACGACGCCCACGACGTGCGGCGCGTGGTCGCCGAGTGCGCCCGCGTCCTGCGCCCCGGCGGCGTCTACGTGACCACCGTCGACAAGGGCGCCTCGCACAACGTGGGCAGCGACATCGATGTCGTCCTGGCCGCCCGGCCGCCCCGGGAGGCGTCCGACGCGGCCGCGCTCGTGGGGGCGTACGGCGCGGAGTGCGGCCTGCGGCCCGCGGGGCGGGCCCGCTTCACCGGCCGGGGGCAGGGCCGCAGCCCCGGGCGGACCATCGCCGACCTGCGGCGGGGCTGGTTCGTGACGCTGCCCCCCGGTCACCCCCTGGCCGACGTCTTCGCCGCGCGCCTCGCGGCCCTGCCCGACCAGGACCGGCCCCGGCCGGACCCGGTGTTCACGCTCCGGGCGTTCCGGAAGCCGGCCGCGGGAGTTGCTGGACCGAGTGAGTCGACCGGGCCGCTCGGTCCACTTGGTCCACTTGAGCCGCCTGGGTCGCCTGATCCGCCTGGTCCGCCTGGGCCGGTTCCCTTGTGAACTCCATGATCCAGTTGGTCACCCAGGTCGTGCCCCCGTCCACCGAGAAGGCCTGCTCCCAGCGGGCCGTGGTGGGGGAGGTGCCCGACCACACGTACCGGACGCGCACGTCCTCGCCGTCGTGGACGTCCTCGCCGTGGAACTCGCCGCGCCCGTCCTCGAACCGTCCCGTGACGGGCGGGTAGAGCCGACCGGTGCCGCTGGAGGCCCAGTACAGCGACCACTGCCGGGCCGCCGGGTCGAACAGCCGCAGGGTCGCGCCCCGCCGCCCGAGATGCGGCATGTCGATCTCGTCGATGTTAGCCGCGCCGTCGAACAGCGGCCGGCACCGGGTCGTGCCGGAGAACTCCTCCCAGGCGCCGTCCGGGTCGAGGAAGTCGGTGCGGCGGCGGTTGCGGACCTGCCAGTCGCCGTGGAGGAAGTCGAAGTCGTGCGGGCTGCTCACGCGCGGTCTCCCGTCGTGCCCTCGGCCAGGCTGTCGACGAGGTAGGCGTCCAGGTCGGGGGTGTCGGGGGCGAGCAGGTGACGCACCCAGGCGTCGCGCTCGTGCTGGATCGGCGGCAGCTCCCACACACAGCCGATCCAGGGGCGCTCCACGGGGACGAAGTGGGTGGGGTCGCGGTCGGGGCAGCCCAGCACGGGCTGGCCGGCCGCCGCGCCCCGGAAGTGCAGGACGTTGTCCCAGACCCAGCTGTAGACGTTGAGGTAGGCGCCGTCGTCGCCCCCGCGGTGCAGCACGACGAACGTCGCCGGCGGGGTGCCGTCCGGCTCCGGGAGGAGGGCCGGCAGGAGGGCGAGGGCGGCGTCCTGCACCCCGGGGGCGATCCCCGCCGGGTCGGCGGTGACGTGGTAGCGCTTGATGTGCCGCCCGGCCACCTCGATCGGCGGTGGCACGGTCAGCAGTTTCTCGGTGAAGGCCATGACCGCGACGCTAGGGCGCCTTCCCTGACATCCTGTGTCAGTGAAGTCCAGTCGGCTCGTCTCCATCCTCCTGCTGCTCCAGACCCGGGGCCGGATGACTGCCGCCCAGCTCGCCGAGGAGCTGGAGGTCTCCGTGCGCACGGTGTACCGGGACGTCGAGGCGCTGGGCGCCGCCGGGGTGCCCCTGTACGGCGACGCGGGCCACGCCGGCGGTTACCGGCTGCTCGACGGCTACCGCACCCGGCTGACCGGACTGACCGCCGACGAGGCGGAGGCGCTGTTCCTGTCCGGCGCCCCGGGCCCCGCCGCCCAGCTGGGCCTCGGCCCGGTCCTGGCCGCGGCCCAGCTCAAGGTGCGCGCCGCGCTGCCGCCCGCGCTGCGCGCCCACGCCGACCGGATCAGCGGCCGCTTCCACCTGGACGCGCCCGGCTGGTACACCGACGCCGACCCGACCCCCCACCTGTCCGCCGTCGCCGACGCCGTCTGGAACGGCCGGGTCCTACGCGTCACCTACCGGCGCTGGCGCGAGCCCACCGACGTGACGCGGCGGTGGGAGCCGTACGGGCTGGTGCTCAAGGCGGGCCGCTGGTACGTCGTCGCCGGACCGGGACCGCGCACCTACCGCGTCGACCGGATCCTCGAACTCACCGCCACCGACGAGGAGTTCACCCGGCCGGACGCCTTCGACCTGGCCGCCTACTGGGCGGGGTACCGACGCGACTTCCACGACCGGCTGTACCGGACCCGCGCCCGGGTCAGGCTCGCCCCGGGCGTGCGACTGACCGGTCCCGCGCAGGCCGCGGTCCGCGCCCACGGGCGGACGGACGCCGACGGCTGGACCGTCGCCGACGTGCCCATCGAGTCCGTGGACCACGCCCACGGCGAGTTCCTGCGCCTGGGCGCGGACGTCGAGGTCCTCGACCCGCCGGAACTGCGCGAACGGATCGCCCGCACGGCCGCGGAACTGGCCCGCCGCTACGGCGCGCAGGCGCCGTAGGAACGCCGAGGGCGCGTGCCGCTGGTGGCACGCGCCCTCCCCCCCGTCGGGGCGTCCCGGTGGTCAGCCGGTCGTGCAGGTCCGGTCGCCCAGCGTGAACGCCGTCGGTTTCGTGTTGGTCCCCGACCAGCTGCCCGTGAAGCCGAAACCCACCGAGGAGCCGGCCGCCACGCCTGCGTTCCAGCCGACGTTCTTCACGGTCACCGCCGCACCCGTCTGGGTGTGCTCGGCGTTCCAGACCTGGGAGACCTTCTGGCCGTCCGCGAAGGTCCAGCCCAGCGACCAGCCGGTCCAGGCACTCGACCCGGAGTTGGTCAGCTGCACGTCGGCCTGGAAGCCGCCCGACCACTGGTTGGTGACCTTGTACGTCACCGTGCAGGCACCCGTCGGGGTGGGCGTCGGGTCCGTGCCGCCGCCCCCGCCGGAGCCGCCCCCGGTGTCGGAGGTGTCGCCGTAGACGATCCCGCGGCCGTTGGTCGCGACGTACACCCGGCCGTAGACCCGCGGGTCGCCGGTGATGGCCCCGCCGGTCCAGCCCCACTGGTGGGCGTCGTCGTTGATGCGGGTCCAGCTCGCGCCCTTGTCGGTCGAGCGGAAGATGCCCCGCACCCCGCCGATCTTCGCGCTGGTGTAGAGCGTCTGGTACGAGGCGCCCGCCGCGGCCTTGCCGAAGCCGATGGTGTCGGCCTGCTCGACGCCGGACAGCTTGGTGAAGGTCGCGCCGGAGTCAGTGGAGTGCCACAGTCCGTACGCCCCGTCGCTCGCGCCGCCAGCCAGCCAGACGTCGCCCTTGGTGCCGGGCAGCGCCTTGAAGCGGACGCTGTCACCGCTGGGCAGCCCGGTCGCCGCGGACGCCGTGAACGTCGCGCCGCCGTCGGAACTGACGTAGAACTTGCCCGACTTGAAGCCGTAGAAGGTCTTCGGGTCGACGCGGTCGGACTCGACGACCGCGCCCGCCGGGATGCCGCTCGACGCCGACCAGGACGAGCCGAAGCCCGTCGTGTACTGCACGCCGGTGCCCTGCGGGCTCCACACGAACCGGCTGCCGTCGGCCGCCGCGGCCACGGTGCCGCCGCCGCTCACGCCCGACGGGTCGGTGCCGGCGAACCAGTTGGCGCCGTTGTCCGTGGAGAACGCCACGTGCGGGCCCGAGTCCTGGTCGCCGACCCGGACCACGGTGTTCGGGTCCTTCTCGGCGTAGTCCAGGCTGGTGGTCGTGGTGAAGTTCGGCGAGGTGTACATCATGGCGGGGACCTTCGTCAGGTCCGTGTGCCGGAACCCGCCGATGTCACCGAGCGCGCTGAGCAGCGGGGCGCCGGACGGGGGCGAGGCGAGGTCGTTGACCGCGGTCTCCTCCAGGCCCTGCACCATGGGCCGGACGGTGAACTTGGCCCCGCTGTCCCACTTGGTCAGGTCCTCGGTGCCGTAGATCGTCGCGCCCGTGCCGTACATCATGCGGTCGGAGTTGAACGGGTCGATCTCCAAGGCCTCGGTCATCCAGCCGAGTTTGGGTGTCTGCTCGGGCGGGGACGGGTTGGCGCCCCAGGTGAGCCAGGGCACCGAGGAGACGTCCATGGTGTAGCGGTTGTCGCGGTTGGGGTAGGAGGAGTAGTCCCACGCCTTCGTCCAGGTGCCGCCGCTGTTCGTCGAGCGGAAGATCTGGGTGTCCGGCCACCAGGAGCTGTACGCGGTCGCCATCACCGTGCCCGGGTGCTGCCGGTCCACCGTCAGCCCGCTGAAGCCGTAGTAGGTGTCGGCCTCGGCCACCGGGCTGATGTCGGTCCAGGTGCCGGTCGCCGTCGCGTACCGGTACAGCCGGCCCTTGCCGCCGTCGTAGGGACCGCCCTTGTCGCTGTAGGCGAGGTACAGGTAGCCGTTGACGGCGTCCAGCACGCCCTTGTGCGCCAGGTATCCCGTCGGCTGCCCGGCGAGCCGCGACCAGGTGGCGCCCGCGTCCGTCGAGCGGTAGACCGCGTTGCCCTGGTCGGCGACCCCGACGTAGATCGTCTTGGTGGCGCTGCCGGCGGTGCCGGTCGACTCGTCGAAGGTGACCCAGACGATGCCCTGGTTGTCCGAGGCGTAGCCGCTCGTGTCGCTCGGGTCCTGCGCGTACGTACCGACGTTGGGGAAGTTCGTCACCTGCGACCAGGTGACTCCCGAGTCCGTCGACCGCCACAGGCCCTTGCCGCTCGGCGCGCCCAGGTACAGCACGCTGTCCTTGTTCGGGTCGACGGCGAGGCGCTCGCCCATGCCCCGGCCCGGCATGTTGCCGCCCAGCTTGAACGGCAGGTCCGTCTTCTGCCAGCTCGCGCCCCGGTCCGCGGAGCGCAGCACCGCCCCGTTGGTGGGGTCCCAGCCGTTGGTGTACGTGCCGACCGCCGCGAACACCTTATTGGGGTCGACCGGGTCCGAGGCGAGGCTCACCACGCCCGTGTGGCCCCACTCGTTCCAGCCGACCGAGTCCAGCAGCGGGGTCCAGGTCCTGCTCGACTCCTGCCACCGGTAGGCGCCGCCGATGTCGGTGCGGGCGTAGGCGAGGTTCTTCTCCTTGCGGTTGAACACGATGCCGGGGACGAAACCGCCGCCGTCGACGCGGGCGTTGCGCCAGGTGTACGACTCGGCGGCGAGCGGCGCCGGCGCCGCGGGGGCGTCGGCGGTGGCGAGTGCCGGTGGGGTGCCCGCGAGCAGGCCGGCGGCGAGCGCCAGCACGGCCGTGAGGATGCGGGTTCTTCGCACGGTGGGGTCCTTCCTCGTGAACCAAGGGGGAGGGGGTGAGGGAGGGATGCGCGCATGAGGGAGGGGGAGCGGGGGAGAGCGGGGGAGAGCGGGGGAGGCCCGGGGCCGGGCGTGACGACCGGGCGGTCCCCACAGCGGGAGGGGGACCGCCCGGCGCCCCACGCGGAGCGAGAGCGGGGCCTACTCGAGGAGCTCCGCGTACGAGCCCATGGCGAGGGCGATGTCCGCCTGGGCCCAGAACCGGTGGTACGTGAACACGGGCGCGGCACCGCCCGCGAGGTAGCTCTCGATCTTCGACCAGGCCGGGTCGTTCTTGTAGAAGGACCGCAGCGAGGCGAAGGTCGAGGAGGAGCTGATCGCGTCACCGTTGGGCATGGTGCCGGTCCAGCCGCTCGGGACGTACACGGCGTCGTCGAAGCGGTTGTAGTCGGTGCGCGTTTCCGGCACCGCGATGCCGAGCGCGTCCTGGTTGTTGTTCCACATGCCGTCCAGGAGCGCCTTCGCCGTGGTCTTCGCCTCCGCGTCACCGGACTTGGCGGCGTAGTACGTCAGCGTCTTGGCGTACGCGGCGGCCACGCCGACGTCGTTGGTGTAGTCCGCGACGGTGACGTGCAGCGAGCTGTTGGCACCGGGGGTGGTCGCGTTCCAGGTGTCGGGCTGGCCCGACCACTGGAGCGTGGAGGGGATCAGGAAGGTGCCGTCCGGGTTGATCGTGGTCTTGGACAGCGCCCAGTCGACCCACTTGTCGAGGACCTGCTTCGCCAGGGCGTTCCCGGTCTGCTGGTAGTACTCGGCCACCCGCTCCATCGACCACGCCTGGAAGCCGAACCACTGGTTGGACGGCGGGTCGTGGTAGACGGGCGCCGGGTCGTAGTACATGCCGTAGAAGGTCGACGTGCCCGACGGAGGCGTGGCGTACCGGCCCGCCCAGCTGTTGGTGGCGCCGCCCGCGATGCCGCCCTCGTTGGACTGCAGCCAGCGGTAGAACTCCAGCTGGCGCTGGAGCGACTTGGCCCAGTCGGACTGCCCTGTCGCCGACTTGGGCTTCAGGTCGGCGTTGTTGCTGAGGGCGTAGGCGGCCAGCGGGTTCTGGTAGCCGCCGTGGGTGTGGCTGGAGCCGATGCGCCAGGCCCAGCCGGCGCTGGTGTCGGTGGCACCGCCCCAGGCGTAGTACCAGGAGAGCAGGTAGTGCGAGGCGTCCTTGCCGGTACCGGCCGGGCAGGTGCTCGGACCGACGCAGTTGCCGATCTTCTTGAAGTACTTGTCGTACATCGCGTACCGCAGGTAGTCGCCCATCTTCGCGGCCTTGGCGACCGTCGCGGAGACATCCGAGCCCTTGCCCTGCTGCTTGGCCCACAGGTCGGCCCAGTACGCGGCCTGCACCGCCCGCGCGTCGGCGTCCGGCGCGTTGGTGAACTTCCACTGCTTGGCGTAGGAGGAGTCACCGGTGAACAGGTCCAGGTAGCCGTTCTTGCCGCCGTACTTGAAGGCGTCGCAGGTCGGCTGCGGCACCGTCTCCCACACCGACTCCTGCACGCCGCGCTGGAAGGTGTTGATGTACGACGGGCCGGTGGCCGTCGGACCGGCCTCGCACTTGCCCGGCTCGTTGCCGTAGCCGTAGACGTTGTCGACGTCCTGGAGCCAGTGCATGCCGTAGACGTCGTCCGTGCCGTAGGCGCTCTTCAGCTCGGAGGCGATCGGGTCGGGACCCACCGACACTCCGCTGTCCAGCTTGGCCGGGTACTCGTTCGGCGTGTCCAGCTCCGGCGCGTAGGTCGCCGGCTTGGACGCGTTGTAGAAGGAGTTGGTCGGCTGGTCGGCGTGCGTCGGGATCATGTACTTCTCCATGATTCCCCACGCGCCGTTGAACTTGGACCAGTCGCCCGTGACCTTGCCGTACATGGCCTGCAGCCACAGCAGGTAGCTGTACGCCTCCGACGTGGTCTCGTGCCCCTGGTCCGGCGCCTCGACGATCAGCGTCTCCACCGAGTGGTACGGGATGCCCTCGGGGGAGAAGTAGCCGTTCGCCGGGTTGGTGATCTTGCCGTAGAGGTCCAGGAACCGGGCGTCGTAGGTCTTGGTCGCCGCGATCTGGGTGACCGTGACCGTCGCCTTCGCCAGGCCCGGGGCGCTCGACTCGAAGGTGGCCGCGCCGGTGCCGGAGGCGTCGGCGGCGATGGTCACCTTCTGGGCGGTGTTCCAGTTCGACGGGGTGAAGGTCAGGCTCGCCCCGCCGCTCACCGACAGGCCGGTGTTGCCGCCGGTGCGCGCCGTCGTGACCGTCACGTTGGCCGACGGCTGCGTGGAGAGCTTCACGTCATAGGTCGCCGACTTGCCCTGCTGCACCGCGAGTTGGTTGGTCGACGCCACCACGGAGGGACCCGCGGCGACCGTGATGCCGACCGGCGTCGACTCCGCCGACGCGCCCAGGCTGTCGTACGCCTTCGCCAGCAGCGAATGACTGCCCACGGTCAACCCGGAGGCCGACAGGGTGTACGGCGCGCTGGTGTCGGTGCCCAGCAGCGTGGTGTTGTCGTAGAACTCCACCTTGCTGACGGTCGCGTTGTCCGCGGCCGCGGCGGTCGCCGCGAGCGGCACCGGGTCGCCCTGCGTGTAGACCGCGCCCGCGGTGGGGCTGGTCAGCACGGTGACCGGCGGCTGGTGCGCGCCGTTGCACGGGGTGCCGTTGACCGAGAACGAGGCCGGGGCCGTGTTGGTGCCGCTGTAGCTGAACTGCGCACCGGTGCTGACCGCCCCGCCGGCGGCGATCGTCCCGTTGTACGAGGCGTTCTTCACCGTGATGCCGGTACCGGACTGCGACCAGCTGCCGTTCCAGCCGTTGGAGAGCTTCTGGTTGCCGGTGTAGGCGTAGGTCAGGGTCCAGCCGTTGATGGCGTCGGTGCCCCGGTTGGTGAGGGTGAGGTCCGCGGTGAAGCCGGAGCCCCAGTCGTTGGTCTTGTAGTCCACGCTGCACTGGAGTGCCGCCGCCGAAGCGGGCGTGGACGTGGTGCTGAGCATGGCCAGGGGGAGCGCGAGGGCCGCCACTGCGGCGGTCCACAGGCGCCGCGTCCCGCGACGTCTGCGTGGGGGATGCATGTGCTGGTTCCTCCATGCGGCTCGGGAGAAGGGGGGAGGAGCAACAAGCCTTGAACCAGTGGGAGCGCTCCCATAGTGAGGATGGGGGTACGAGCGGTCAAGGTGTGCGAAGGATCGAAATGATTCGACGCCGGAAGTTGAAGCAATGTCAGTTGCTCTCTTGTTCTTTGCCGAGGCTTGCCGCTAGCTTCATGGACACCAGTGGGAGCGGTTCCATCAGTCGACGCGTCCGTCACGGCGCGCTGATCTGCAAGGAGTCGCTCATGCGACACCCCCCGCGTTCAGTACTTTTAGCCGTCGCCGGCTCGGTCGCCCTCATCGCGGGCGCCACCTGGCCGGTCGTCACGGCCCAGGGAGCAGCACCCCTCTGCACGGTGGAGTACTCCGTCACCGGACAGTGGGACGCCGGCTTTCAGGGCGCCGTACGGATCACCAACAACTCGGCTGCGCTCAGCAGTTGGACACTGACCTTCGACTTCGCGAGCGGACAGAAGGTCACCCAGGGCTGGAACGCCAAGTGGTCCCAGTCCGGCACGACCGTCACCGCGGTCAACGAGAGCTACAACGGCGCGCTCGGCACCGGTGCGAGCGTCAGCGCCGGGTTCCTGGCGTCCCGGTCCGGCACCAACGCCGTACCGACGACGTTCCGGCTCAACGGCACCACCTGCAACGTCGACAGCGGCAGCACGCCCACCCCGACGGCGACGGCCACCGCCACGCCCACCCCGACGCCCACCCCCACCCCGACCGGTCCGCCGGACGGCGGGGGCGCACCGCCCGCGCTGCACGTCGCGGGCAACCGGCTGGTGGACGCCGGCGGCACCGCACACCGTCTGCTCGGCGTGAACCGCTCCGGCGGCGAGTTCATGTGCGTGCAGGGCCGCGGCATCTGGGACGGACCCGTCGACGACGCCGCGATCGGGGCGATCGCCGACTGGAAGGCCGACACGGTCCGCATCCCGCTGAACGAGGAGTGCTGGCTCGGCCTGGCCGGCATCAAGCCCGAGTACGGCGGCGCGAACTACGTGAACGCCGTCAAGGACCTGGTGGCACGCGTCGAGGCGCACGGCATGACGCCGGTCGTCGAACTGCACTGGACCTACGGCCAGTACACGGGCAACTCGGCCGGCTGCACGGACGTGCACGCCACCTGCCAGAAGCCCATGCCCGACCAGCAGTACGCACCGACCTTCTGGTCGTCGGTGGCCGGCACCTTCAAGAACGACCCGGCCGTCGTGTTCGACCTGTTCAACGAGCCCTACCCGGACCGGGCCACCGCCACGACCACCCAGGCGTGGCAGTGCTGGCGCGACGGCGGCACCTGCCCCGGCATCGGCTACGAGGTCGCCGGCATGCAGGACCTCGTCGACGCCGTACGGGCGACCGGCGCGCGCAACGTGATCCTGGCCGGCGGGCTCGCGTACTCCAACGACCTGAGCCAGTGGCTGACCCACCGCCCCACCGACCCCACCGGCAATCTGGCCGCCGCCTACCACGTCTACAACTTCAACTCCTGTGCGAGCGAGAGCTGCTGGAACTCCACCCTCGCCCCGGTCGCGGCCCAGGTGCCGCTGGTCGCCGGGGAGATCGGGGAGAACACCTGCTCGCACGGATTCGTCGACCAGGTCATGAAGTGGTTCGACGACCACGGACTGTCGTACCTGGGCTGGACCTGGAACACCTGGGACTGCGCCTCGGGCCCGTCCCTGATCAGCAGTTACGACGGGACACCCACCGCGTACGGCACCGGGCTGCGCGATCACCTGCGCGCCCTGAACGGATGACCCCACCACCCGCACCGGAAAAGAAGGAAACCCGCACTCATGAGCCGTAGCAGAACAGCGATTCTCGCTGCCCTGGCGCTGGTCGCCGGGGCCTCGGGAACGGCGCTCGCCGTCGTCCCCGGCAGCTCGGGCATCGCCGCGATCCCCTGCACCGTGGACTACAAGGTGCAGAACCAGTGGGACTCCGGTTTCACGACCAACGTGACCATCACCAACAACTCGGCCGCCAAGACGAGTTGGTCGCTGAAGTGGTCGTACGCCGGGAACCAGCGAGTCACCAACGGCTGGAACGCGAAGGTCACCCAGTCCGGCACGGCCGTCACCGCCGCCAACGAGAGCTACAACGGCGCGCTGGCGACGGGCGGTTCGGTCAGCTTCGGGTTCCAGGGCTCCTACAGCGGCAGCAACGCGCTGCCCACGGCGTTCACCCTGGACGGGGTCGCCTGCAACGTCGACAACGGCTCCGGCACCCCGACCGACCCGGGCACGCCCACCGACCCGGGCACCCCCACCGACCCGGGCACCCCGACCGACCCGGGCACCCCGACCGGCAAGGTCGACAACCCCTACGTGGGCGCCAAGGGCTACGTGAACCCCGAGTGGTCGGCGCACGCCGCCGCCGAGCCGGGCGGCAGCAAGGTCGCCAACCAGTCCACCGCGGTCTGGCTGGACCGGATCGCCGCCATCAACGGCGTCAACGGCGGGATGGGCCTGCGCGCCCACCTCGACGAGGCGGTGAAGCAGAAGGGCTCCGGCCAGCTCGTCATCCAGCTGGTCATCTACGACTTGCCCGGACGTGACTGCGCGGCCCTGGCCTCCAACGGCGAGCTCGGCCCGACCGAGATCGACAAGTACAAGTCGCAGTACATCGACCCGATCGCGTCGATCCTGTCCGACTCCAAGTACGCGGGCCTGCGCATCGCCACCGTCATCGAGCCGGACTCCCTGCCCAACCTCGTCACCAACGCCGGCGGCACCGCGGGCAGCACCGACGCCTGCGCGACCATGAAGGCCAACGGCAACTACGAGAAGGGCGTGAGCTACGCCCTCGACAAGCTGGGCGCCATCTCCAACGTCTACAACTACATCGACGCCGGCCACCACGCCTGGCTGGGTTGGGACAGCAACTTCGACCCGACCGTCCAGGAGTTCTACAAGGTCGCGACCACCAACGGCGCGAGCGTGAACGACGTCACCGGCTTCATCGTCAACACGGCCAACTACGGTGCCACGACGGAGCCGTTCGTCAAGATCAGCGACTCGGTGAACGGGCAGACCGTGCGCCAGTCCAAGTGGATCGACTGGAACTGGTACGTGGACGAGCAGTCCTTCGCGCAGGCCCTGCGCACCAAGCTCGTCGCGGCCGGCTTCAACTCCGGTCTGGGCATGCTGGTCGACACTTCCCGCAACGGCTGGGGCGGCTCGGCGCGGCCCACCGCCGCCGGTCCGACGACCTCGGTCGACGCCTACGTCAACGGCGGCCGCATCGACCGGCGCATCCACGCCGGCAACTGGTGCAACCAGAGCGGCGCGGGTCTCGGTGAGCGGCCTAAGTCGGCTCCGGCCGCCGGGATCGACGCCTACGTGTGGGTGAAGCCCCCGGGGGAGTCGGACGGCGCGAGCTCGGCCATCGCCAACGACGAGGGCAAGGGCTTCGACCGGATGTGCGACCCGACGTACGGCGGCAACGCCCGCAACGGCAACAACCCCACCGGGGCGCTGCCGAACTCGCCGCTGGCCGGCAAGTGGTTCTCCGCCCAGTTCCAGCAGCTGCTGCAGAACGCCTACCCGGCCGTCTCCTGACCCGGGGGACCGGCCGGCCCGCCCTGCGCGGTCCGGCCGGTCCGCCGGACGCGCCGGTCCGGACCACCGGGCCGGCGCGCCCGGCGCACTGAACCCGCGATCCGCCGGGGTGTCACCCGACGCCCCGCCACGAGCCCCGGCGGATCGCGCCTCCGTGTTCCTCCCCGTCCCGTTCTTGCCGTCCCCGCAACAGCGGTGGCCCCCGCCCGGTGCGTCGGCGCAGTCTGTCGGCAGACCGGAGGAGAGGCTGACCACCATGGCGCACGAACAGCACGACCAGCGGACAGGGCACCACGGCCACGGGCACACGCACGGGCACACGCACGGCCACGGCACCGACATCGACTGGGCCGACATGGCGCACCACCTCGAGTCCCAGGCCGAGCTGTTCACCCCCCTGTACGAGCGGGCGCTGGCCTGGCTGGGCAAGGAGGTGACCGAGCCGGGGCTGATCGTGGACGTGGGCAGTGGTCCCGGCGTGGTGTCGTGCCTGTTCGCCGAGGTGTTCCCCGGTGCCCGGGTGGTCGCGGCCGACGGGTCCGCACCGCTGCTCGAGCGGGCCCGCGAGCGGGCCGAGCGGCAGGGGTACGGCGACCGCTTCGGCACCCTGCTCGGAGAGCTCCCCGAAGCCCTGAAGGAGCTGGACTATCCCGCCGACCTGATGTGGGCCGGCCGCAGCCTGCACCACCTGGGCGACCAGCGCGCCGCCCTCGCCGCCTTCGCCGAGCGCCTCGCGCCCGGCGGCACGCTGGCGATCATGGAGGGCGGTCTGCCGCCCCGCTTCCTGCCCCGTGACCTCGGCTTCGGCCGCCCCGGCATCGAGGCGCGCCTGGACGCACTGGAGACCGAGTGGTTCGCACGGATGCGGGCCGAGCTGCCGGACGCGGTCGCCGAGACCGAGGACTGGGCCGCGCTGCTCACCTCCGCCGGGCTGAAGCACCCCCGCAGCCGCAGCTTCCTCCTCGACCTGCCGGCCCCCGCCCCGGACCGGGCCCGCGCCTACGTCGCCGCCTCCCTGGGCCGGCAGCGCGACACCCTCGGCGCGGACATGGACGCCGAGGACCGCGCGACCCTGGACCGGCTGCTGGACCCGGAGGACGGGGCGAGCGTGCACCGGCGCCGGGACGTCTTCGTCCTGGCCGCCCACACCGTGCACACGGCGGTCCGTCCCCAGTAGGGGCGCAGCCGCCCGATGACGGCGGCACGCCCGGCCGTCCACGCCGACGCCCCAGCCGCCCCCGCCCCGCGCGCGGCCTTGACTTCGAGAGCGCTCCAAGTGATGGACTCCGGGTCGTCCGATTCGACGCACGGGGGAGACCGTCATGAGCAGCAGCAACGGCACCGGCAGTCCGGTCGCACTGATCACCGGCGGCGGCAGCGGCATCGGCGCCGCCGTCGCCCGGCAACTCCTCGGGGCCGGGTACCGGGTCACCGTGACCGGGCGCGGCGAGGCCCGCCTGCGGGCCTTCGCGGCGGAGCTCGGCGACCCGAAGGAGCTGCTGACCGTCGTCGGCAGCGCGTCCGACCACGACCACGTGCGGTCGGCGGTCGACCGTACCCTCGACGCCCACGGCCGGCTGGACGCCGTCGTCGCCAACGCCGGCACCGCCACCCACGACTCCGTCGCCACGGGCGACCCGGCCGGCTGGCGGGACATGGTGCTCACCAACGTCCTCGGTCCCGCGCTGCTGATCCGCGCCTCGGTGGAGGCGCTGAAGGAGACGCGGGGGCGCATCGTGCTGGTCGGCAGCGTGGCCGGCTTCGTGCACACCCCGGGCAACCTCTACGGCGCGACCAAGTGGGCCGTCACCGGGCTCGCCGAGAACACGCGGCGCGAGGTCACCGAGTTCGGCATCGGCGTCACGCTGATAGCGCCCGGCAGGGTCGAGACGCCGTTCTGGGACGGCTACAGGAGCCTCCCGCCGGGGCACCTGCTGACGGCGGACCAGATCGCCGACTCGGTGGTCTGGGCGATCCGTCAGCCGGAGGGCGTCGACATCAACACCGTGGTCGTCCGGCCCCTCGGGCAGCCGAACTGACGGGCACACGGACGGGGCGCGGCCACCGCGGCCGCGCCCCGTCCGTCTCCGGGTGCCGGTGGTCCCGGCGGGGTCTCAGACGACGTCGAACGTCGCCGGGTCCGGGCCCAGCCGCCGGTCCTCGTTGAGCGCGCTGATCGCCGCGAGGTCCTCGTCGTCCAGGGAGAAGCCGAACACGTCGATGTTCTCCTCGATCCGCGACGGCGTCACGGACTTCGGGATGACGACGTTGCCGAGCTGGAGGTGCCAGCGCAGCACGATCTGCGCGGGGGTGCGCCCGTGCTTGCGCGCGACGGCGACGATCGCCGGGACCTCGAGCAGGCCCTTGCCCTGGCCCAGCGGCGACCAGGCCTCCGTGGCGATGCCCCGCTCGGCGTGGAAGGCGCGGGCCGCCTCCTGCTGGAGGTGCGGGTGCAGCTCGATCTGGTTGACCGCCGGGACCACCGAGGTCTCGCCGATCAGCTGCTCCAGGTGCTCGGGGAGGAAGTTCGACACGCCGATGGCCCGCGCGCGGCCGTCGGCCTGGAGCTTCTCGAACGCCTTGTAACTGTCCACGAAGGTGCCGCGCCGGGGCAGGGGCCAGTGGATGAGGTACAGGTCGACGTAGTCGAGGCCCAGCTTCTCCAGTGAGGTGTCGAAGGCGCGCAGCGTCGCGTCGTACCCCTGGTCGCCGTTCCAGAGCTTGGTGGTGACGAAGACGTCCTCGCGGGCCAGGCCGGACGCGGCGATGGCCCGGCCGGTGCCCTCCTCGTTGCCGTAGATCGCCGCTGTGTCGATGCTGCGGTACCCGGCCTCGAGCGCGGTCGCGACCGCCCGCTCCGCCTCGTCGTCCGCCACCTGCCAGACTCCGAAACCCAGCTGGGGCATCTCGACGCCGTTGTTGAGGGTGATCGTGGGGACCTTGCTGCTCACGAGCTCTTGATCCTTCGGTTGTCCGTCGGGTTGTCCGTCCATGGTGAACGATCACAGGGCCGTGTGCATTCCTGACCCGACGATCCTTTGCCCCCGGGGAATTCGGGGTCAGGTGCCGTACAGCGCCTCGACCTCGTGGGCGTAGGCGTTCTCGATGGCCTTGCGCTTCAGTTTCAGCGACGGCGTCAGCAGGCCGTGCTCCTCGGTGAAGGGCTGCGCGAGGATGCGGAAGGTGCGGATCGACTCGGCCTGCGACACCAGCGTGTTGGCGGCGACGACCGCCCGGCGGATCTCGGTCTCCAGGTCGGCGTCGCGCACCAGCTCGGCCGGGGTCATCCGGGGCTTGTTGCGCATGGTGAGCCAGTGCTCGACGGCCTCCTGGTCGAGGGTGACCAGCGCGGCGACGAACGGCCGGTCGTTGCCGACGACGATGCACTGGTGGACCAGCGGGTGCTCGCGGACCCGTTCCTCCAGCGCCCCCGGGGAGACGCTCTTGCCGCCGGAGGTCACCAGGATCTCCTTCTTGCGGCCGGTGATGGTCAGGTAGCCGTCCTCGTCGAGGGCGCCGATGTCGCCGGTGGCGAGCCAGCCGTCGTGCAGGGCCTCGTCGGTGGCCTTGGGGTTGTTCAGGTAGCCCTGGAAGACGTTGTCACCGCGCAGCCACACCTCGCCGTCGTCCGCGATGTGCACGGTCGTGCCGGGGATGGGCTGCCCGACGGTGCCGTAGCGGGTGCGGCCGGGCGGGTTGGCGGTCGCCGCGGCCGTGGACTCGGTCAGCCCGTAGCCCTCGTAGACCTGCACGCCGGCGCCCGCGAAGAACAGGCCGAGCCGGCGGTCCATCGCGGAGCCGCCCGACATGGCGTGCCGGACGCGGCCGCCCATCGCCGCGCGCACCTTGGAGTAGACGACCTTGTCGAAGAACTGGTGCTGCATCCGCAGCCCCGCCGACGGCCCCGGTCCGGTGCCCCACGCCTTCGCCTCCAGCGCGTCGGCGTAGGCGACGGCGACCTCGACGGCCTTCTCGAAGGGCCCCGCCCGGCCCTCCCGCTCCGCCTTGCGGCGCGCGGCGTTGAACACCTTCTCGAAGATGTACGGCACGGCCAGGAAGAACGTCGGCCGGAACGCGGCCAGGTCGGGGAGCAGGGCCGCCGCGTTGAGCTGCGGCTGGTGGCCGAAGCGCACCCGGCCGCGGATCGCGGCGACCTCCACCATCCGCCCGAACACGTGGGCGAGGGGCAGGAACAGCAGGGTCGCCGCCTCGTCGCCCTTCTTCGAGTGGAACACCGGCTCCCAGCGCTCGATGACCGTGTCCGCCTCGTACATGAAGTGGCCGTGGGTCAGGACGCAGCCCTTGGGGCGGCCGGTCGTGCCCGAGGTGTAGATGACGGTGGCGACCGAGTCGGGCGTGACCGCCTCGCGGTGCCGGTGCACCACGTCGTCGTCGAGGTGGGCGCCCGCGTCGTACAGCTCCTGCACGGCGCCCGAGTCCAGCTGCCACAGCCGGCGCAGCGCCGGCAGCCGGTCGATGACCGTGGCGATGGTCATGGCGTGGTCCTCGTGCTCCACGACGGCGGCGGTGACCTCCGCGTCGTACAGCATCCAGAAGCACTGTTCCGCCGACGACGTCGGGTACACGGGCACCACCTGGGCGCCGATGGTCCACAGGGCGAAGTCGAACAGCGTCCACTCGTAGCGGGTGCGGGCCATGATGGCGACCCGGTCGCCGAACCGGACGCCGTCGGCCAGGAGGCCCTTGGCCAGCGAGAGCACCTCGTCGCGGAACTCGGCGGCCGTCACGTCCCGCCAGCGGCCCGCCTCGTCCTTGCGGCCGAGCGCCACCCGGGTCGGGTCGTCCAGGGCGTGCTGGAAGACGACGTCGGCCAGACCGCCCACCGGCGGCGGCGACGACGCCAACGGCGGACTGGTGAACTCGCGCAAACCGCTCCCCGCTCCCTAGGCGCACAGCGCCGTGAAAGCTACCCCACGCGCGGACGGGGCGGGAGGGGGTGCAAAGGCGAGCGATGTTCTCGTCCGTGCTGGTCAGGGGAGGAAAATGGGCGCACATGCGGAAGGGTCGGACACAAAACTGACGGATGAGTAAGGTTCGGTGCCGTAATCTCCACCGAATCTGCCCGCCCCCCGCACGCCGCCCCGGCACCGGTACGGAGCGGGGCACGACGGGCGTCCGACCGCCCCCGCACCGCGCCCGCACGGCTCACCGGCGCGAGGTGGCCGCCCCTTCCTCCAGCGTCCCGGCGCCCGGTTCCGTCACACCGGCCGGGCGTGCCGCCGGGGTCTTGACCAGGGACAGGACCAGCGCGCCGGCCACGACGCCCACACAGCCCGCCGTCACCAGCGCCGTGTCGAGGCCCGAGGCGAACACCGACCGCAACGTGTGCTCGGGGACCGAGGAGCGTCTGCATCCAGATCGACAGGTACGGGATCACTCCGAACGCCACCCCGTTGAAGGCGAGCGCCCCCAGCAGCACGCCCACGAACGCCGGCCGGCGCAGCAGCGACAGGTCCAGCAGGGGGTGCGCGACCCGCCGCTCCACCAGGACGAAGCAGCACAGCGCCACCGCGGCCCCGGCGAACCAGCCCAGCGTCGCGCCCGAGGTCCAGCCGTCCTCACCGGCGCGCACCACGGCGTACGTCGTGCCGCCCGCGCACGCCGCGCACGCCGCCGTACCCGCCCGGTCCACCCGCACCCCGCGCGGCCCCTTCGACTCCGGCACCAGCCGCAGCGTCAGCCAGACGCCCAACAGGCTCACCGGCAGGTCCACGAACCGCGCCGGCCGCGCTGTACGCCGGGGGCGAGGCCCTGGCCGACCACGACGAGCGGGACGGGCCCGGTCCTCACCCCTCGTCGAAGGCCGCGAGCAGGCGCTCGTACGCCGGCTTCGGCCGCAGGGCCGCGTCCCACGGCAGGGAATCGGCCGGGCGCGGAGGATAGACCCCGGTGTCGGCGGTGGAACCGTACCGGTCGGTGAAGCCCCAGGTGGAGAACGACGTGCAGTTCGGCTCCTCCAGGCAGACCCGCAGCTTGCCCGCCATCTCATCGGCCTGGGTCTGCCGCCCGTCCTCCTCGTCCTCGCCCACGGGGACGTCCATCTCCGACACCCGCGCCTGGACCCCGAGTTCCGCCAGATCCCGCACATGGCCGCGGAAGGTTTCGGGGTCGATGCGGTCGCCGGGTTCGTACTCATGGGTCTGGAAACCGACGCCGTCGATCGGTACGCCGCGTTCCTTGAGCCGCTCGACCAGGGCGTAGAGGGCGTCCCACCGCTCGCCCTCCTCCTCGACCCCGTACTCGTTGAGGAACAGCCGTGCCTTCGGATCGGCCCGGTGGGCGGCCCTGAACGCCTCGTCGATGTACTCCTCGCCCATGGCCTCGAACCACGGGCTCTGCTCGGAGCGCAGACCGAGGTCCCCGTCGGTGTAGCTCTTCGGGTCGTCGGACATGGGCTCGTTGACCACATCCCACTCCGCGACCTCGCCCTTGAAGTGCCCGGCGACCGTGGCGATGTGCTGGAGCATGGTCCGGCGCACCTCCTCGGGGTCGTCGTCCTCCCGCATCCACTGGGGCAGGGCCTCGTGCCAGACGAGGGTGTGCGCGTGCACCTTCATGTGGTTCGCGCGGGCGAAGCGCACGAGCAGGTCCGCGTCGCGGAAGTCGTAGACGCCCCGGCGCGGGTGGAGGAACTGTGGCTTGAACGCGTTCTCCGGAGTGAGCATGGAGAACTGGCTCCCCGCGAGCGCCCGGTAGCGTGAGTCGGTGAGCAGCGGGTTCTCGGCCAGGGCGGTGCCGACGTCGAACGGCCGCCCCACGTCCGCGGCCCGCGCGCGCAGCGAGTCGTCGGACTGCGCCTGGCGCAGCTGCGGCGCCTCGACCACGCGGAGCGCGTCACCGCTCTCCGGCCGCGCGGTCAGCTGCGTCAGTCGCCATCCCCCGCGGCGCTCGTCCCCGCCCGCGTCCGCCTCCAGACCGAACCAGACAGTGCCCTCGGCGAACACCCCCGGGTCCTGTACGGTTCCCAGGCGCCGCCCGTCGGCTTCCACGCGGAAGGTGTCACCGATGCTCGACACGGCGAGCGTCACCGTCCCGGAGCAGCCGCAGTCGAAGTCCTCGGAGACGGCCGGCTCATCGCCCTTGCCGTCCCATGTCTGAACCTCCACTCGTCCGTCAGCGGTCACGCCGACGCGGAGCGAGGGCGGCTCCTGCCGCCACTCGTCATAGATGACCGGCACCCGTCCGTACAGCCGCAGCCACGAGCCGCCGTCATCGTCACCCACGCCGGACATGCGCGCGGTGACGGTGAAGTCGCCCTCGGACCTGAGGTGCGGGCCGGCCAGGTTCAGCGGGGGGTTGGGCTGGCCGCCGGAGGAGTCCTGCTCCACGATGCGCCGGTCCAGTGCGCCGACCCGCAGGACGTCGTTCCGCGCGGTGGTGCCCGGCATCTGCGTCCAGTCGTGGTTGCGCAGCAGGTCCACGTCGTGCCCGCCGCCCTGCCCCGTGCACCCGGCCGCCACCGCCATGACCAGCGCCACGGCGGTCAGTCGCCGCCACGTCCCCCCAGCGAGGTCCACGGTCCCTCCCACTTCCTTGTTCGAGACAAGATCAACGTCTCGAAACCGGGCCACAGTTCATCACACACGCCCGGCTCAACCGCGGTGCAGTCGGTCGCCGCTCGCGAGGATCGCCGCGGCCAGGGCGTGCGCCGGGCCCTGGGCCGCGGTGCGGCGGTGGCCGTGGGCGAGGACGAAGTCCACCTGGCCCAGCTCGGGCAGCCCGGCGCGGTCGGGGACGCGCACCAGGCCGGGCGGGATCAGCCCCCGTGAGTGGGCCATCACGCCCAGCCCCGCCCGGGCCGCCGCGATCAGCCCGTTGAGGCTGCCGCTGGTGCACACGATCCGCCACGCCCGGCCCTGCCGCTCCAGCGCCTCCAGGGCGCGGGCCCGGGTGATGCCCGGCGGCGGGTAGACGATCAGCGGCACCGGGCGGTCCGGGTCGGGGCGCCAGCGCTCCCCGGCGATCCACACCAGCTGGTCGTGGCGCACCAGTTCCCCGTGCGGGTCCTCGGGGCGCCGCTTGGCGAGCACCAGGTCCAGCTTCCCGGCGGCCAGTTGCTCGTGGAGCGTGCCGGACAGCTCCACGGTCAGCTCCAGGTCGACCTCGGGGTGCTCGTACCGGAAGCCCTCCAGGATCTCCGGGAGCCGGGTCAGCACGAAGTCCTCCGAGGCGCCGAAGCGCAGCCGCCCGCGTACCCGCGTGCCGGTGAAGAACGCCGTGGCCTGCTCGTGCACCTCCAGGATGCGGCGCGCGAAGCCCAGCATCGCCTCGCCGTCCTCGGTCAGCTCCACGGAGTGGGTGTCCCGGGCGAACAGCGTCCGCCCGGTGGCGTCCTCCAGCCGCCGCACGTGCTGGCTCACCGTCGACTGGCGCAGCCCGAGCCGGCGCGCGGCCCGGGTGAAGCTGAGCGTCTGGGCCACCGCGAGGAAGGTCCGCAGCTGGGAGGGGTCGTACACAGGGGACACCGTAACGTGCTCATCGCATGTCGTGATGACAGTCAGTGCGGTATGACGGATTCCCGATCACGCGTCGGCGAAGGACCATGGAGTGGTGAGGAGCGGGGACCCGCGACCTCGGAGGTTCCTCCTGGAGCCCGTGGCACGACCGACGACGAAAGAGCACGTGGAGCACCGTGAAACGCCTGCGCCGGCCGGTCCGGCTGCCGATCGACCCGTACGTCGTGCTGCTGCTCGGCACGGTGGGCCTCGCGGCGCTGTTCCCCGCGCGCGGCACGGCCGCCGACGTCTCCGCCGGCGCCTCCACCGCCGCGATCGCCCTGCTCTTCTTCCTCTACGGTGCCCGGCTGTCCACCCGTGAGGCCCTGGACGGGCTGCGCCACTGGCGGCTGCACGTCACCGTCCTGGCCTGCACGTTCCTCATCTTCCCGGTGCTCGGGCTGGCCGCCCGCGGTCTGGTGCCCGTCCTCCTGACCCACCCGTTGTACCAGGGCCTGCTGTTCCTCACCCTCGTGCCGTCGACCGTGCAGTCGTCGATCGCGTTCACCTCGATCGCCCGCGGCAACGTGCCCGCGGCGATCTGCGCGGGCTCGTTCTCCTCCCTGGTCGGCATCGTCGTGACCCCGCTGCTCGCGGCGGTGCTGCTGGGCGGCAGCGGGGGCGGTCCCTCCGCCGACTCGCTGGTGAAGATCGTGCTGCAGCTGCTGGTGCCGTTCCTGGCCGGACAGGTGCTGCGGCAATGGATCGGCGGCTTCGTCACCCGGCACAAGAAGGTCCTCGGCTACGTCGACCGGGGCTCGATCCTGCTCGTCGTCTACACGGCGTTCAGCGAGGGCGTGGTGCAGGGCATCTGGCACCGGGTGAGCCCCATCCGGCTGGGCGGACTGCTCGTCGTGGAGGCCGTGCTGCTCGCCGTGATGCTCCTGCTGACCTGGTACGGCGCGAAGGCACTGCGCTTCGGCCGCGAGGACCGCATCACCATCCAGTTCGCCGGGTCGAAGAAGTCCCTCGCCGCCGGACTGCCCATGGCCGGCGTGCTGTTCGGCGCGCACGCCTCGCTGGCGGTGCTGCCGCTGATGCTGTTCCACCAGATGCAGCTCATGGTCTGCGCGGTCATCGCCCGCCGCCGCGCACAGGATCCCGCGTCCGAGCAGGGCCCGGCGGCGTCGGAGGACGCGTCGGCGAACCCGTCGCCGGTCGACGCGGGGCCGCGCTCGGGCTGACTCCGGCGGAGGGGAGGCGCGGGGGAGATCCCGACGGTGTCCAGGCGGACCGCCTCGTCGCCGTCGTACCGGAAGTCGTACCAGAACGCCCGCCCGTCCCCGCGGCCCGGCCGGTCACGGCACCAGGACCACCTTGCCCCGGTTGGCCCGCGCCTCGATCACCGCGTGCGCCCGCTGCGCCGCCTCCAGCGGGAACGCCCCGTGCACCGACGGCGTCAGCGTGCCCTCCCCGAACAGCCGCCACAGGGTGAGCCGCCACTGCTCGTACAGCTCCGGCTGCTCGTGCGCGATGCGCGCCATCTGGAACCCGATCACCGACTTCGCGCCGACGAGCAGGTCGTACGCCGACACGGTCCCGCCGCCCGAGCTGTACGCCACCAGCCGCCCACCCGGGGCGAGAGCGGCGACCGCGCGGCCGAGCAGGTCGCCGCCGACCGCGTCCAGCACGCAGTCGACCGGCGCTCCCCAGTCGTCGTCGCCGTAGCGGACGACCTCGTCGGCGCCGAGGGAACGGACGAAATCGGCCTTCGCCGGGTCCGACACCGCCCCGACCACCCGCGACGCTCCGTGCACGCGAGCCAGTTGCACGGCGAGGTGTCCGACACCGCTCGCGGCCGCCGTGACCAGGACCGACCCGCCGGGCTCCGGGCGCGCCGCGGTCAGCGCCCCGAGGGCCACCAGCCCGCTGCGCACCAAGGCCACCGCCTCCACGGCCGAGGCGCCCTCCGGCACGGGCGAGGCCATCGCCTCGTCGAGGAGCGCGGCCTCGGCGTACCCGTGGCCGAAGCACAGCCCCGTCACCCGGTCGCCCACCGCGAACCGGCTCACTCCCGCGCCCACCGCGACGACCTCGCCGGCGATCTCCCCGCCCAGCGGGATCGGCTCCGCCGTCTCGGTGACCTTGCGGACCACGGGGAGCGTCACCCCGACGGCGGCGGTCCTGACCAGGAGCTCACCCGGGCCGGGCACGGGCACGGGGACGTCCTCCAGGAACAGCGCGCCACCGACGGAGTCGTACCGGACACGACGCATCGCACCTCCACGGATCGGTCCGCGGCTCTCTCCACGGATCGTTGGGAGTCCCAACGGTATGGGGCGGGTCGTGGGGACGTCCAATGACTTTTCGCTAGGCTGGCCGCCATGGCCGACGCACCCCTCCCCGCCATCCGCTCGCTGCCCAGCTGGCTGCTCGGCCGGGCCGCCGCACGCGGGCGCGCCCTGGTCGCCGAGGCGCTCGCCGCCGAGGACATGAAGATGTGGCACCACGTGGTCCTCTCCGCGGTGCACGACCTGGCCCCCGTCGCCCAGGCGGACCTGGGGCGCAGCGTCGGGCTCGACCCCAAGGACCTGGTCGGCGTGCTGAACGACCTCCAGGCCGCCGGGCTGGTCGTGCGCGCCCCCGATCCGCGCGACCGGCGCAAGAACGCCGTCTCGCCGACGCCCGCGGGCACCCGCCGGCTGCGCCGCTGCGAACGGGTCGCCCGGGACGCCAACGACGAACTCCTCGCCCCGCTGTCGGCCGCCGAACGCGATCTGTTCATGGCCCTGTTGATCCGGATCTCCGGTACGGACGGCTGACGGGGGATAACGTTCCGTCATGAGCCGACCCGACGCACCCGACGCCCTCGACCCCGCCCGCACCGCTCTCGTCCTCGTCGACCTGATGGACCGGATCGTCGCGCTGCCCCTGGAGCCCCACAAGGGCACCGACGTGCTCGCCACCGCCGAGACGCTGGCCGACGCCTTCCGGTCGGCCGGCGCCCCCGTCGTCCTGGTCCGTGTGGAACGCCCCGGCGTCACCGAACAGCCGCCCGGCAGCGGGCTCGTGGCGGGCCTGTCGCGCCCGGGGGACGTGGAGGTCGTCAAGCGCACCGTCGGCGCCTTCCAGGGCACCGGGCTCGACGACGTGCTGCGCGGGCGGGGCGTCACCACCGTGGTGTTCGGCGGGATCGCCACCAACCTCGGGGTGGAGTCCACCGCCCGCGCCGCCGCCGACCTCGGCTACGACCTCGTCTTCGTCGAGGACGCGATGACCGCGCTGACCCGGGCCGAGCACGAGGCGTCGGTACGGCTCGACTTCCCGCGGCTCGGGACGGTCGTCCGGGCGACGGAGGTGTCGTTCGCGCGGTCCTGACGGGCGCCGGGTGCGGCCCCCTGTGGTCCACTCGGGCCGAGCGGCCCGTCACACCAGCAGGCCGCCGCCGTCCACCACCACGACCGAGCCGGTGCTGTAGCCGCCGCGCATCAGGTACAGGTACGCCTCGGCGACGTCCGCGGGCTCGCCGACCCGGCCGACGGGCAGGGAACCGGCGGACGACCGGAACAGGCCCTCCCGGTCCGCCTCGGCCAGGTCGCGCCACAGGTCGGTGCGGACCACGCCCGGCGACACCACGTTCACCCTGAGCGGCGCCAGCTCCAGCGCGAGGGCGCGGGTGAGCGACTCCATCGCCCCGCACAGGCTCGCCGCGACCGTCGTCCCGGGCAGGGGCCGACGGGCCGCCGTGCCGGTGGTCAGCACCACCGAGCCGCCCGGCCGGATCGACCCGGCGCCCAGCCGTACGGCCGAGTACGCGCCCCACAGCCGGGTGTCCAGGAACCGCCGGGCGCGGTCCAGGTCCTGCTCGGCGAGGCTCTCCATCAGCAACGACTCGCCCGCCGTGTAGACGAGGTGGTCGAAGGCGCCGACCTCGGCGAAGAACGCCCGGACCGACTCCTCGTCGGTGGCGTCCACCACGTGGCCCCGGGCGCCGTCCGGCAGCCGCTCCAGCGCGCCGGCCACGCTCTCCCGCCGCCGCGAGGCGACGACGACCTCGGCGCCCTCGGCCGCGGCGGCCTCCGCGACGGCCAGTCCGATGCCGGACGTGCCGCCGATCACGACGATCCGCTGTTCCCGCAGGCTCATGCCCACTCCTTCCCGGGTTCCTTGCTGACGTCGTCCAGCCTGCTGCCGCCCCCACCGGGCCGTCCAAGACCTCTTTCGCCTGCGGCGATACCCTGGAGGTATCGCCGCAGCCGCGGGCCCGGAAGGGGAGCCATGGATCTCGACCTGCGCAAGGTCCGCTACTTCGTCACGGTGGCCGAGCTGCTGCACTTCGGGCGCGCGGCCGAACGCCTGCACATCGCCCAGCCGGTGCTGAGCCGTCAGATCCGGGCGCTGGAGAAGGACTTGGGCGCCGACCTCTTCGTCCGCGACAGCAGGGGTGTGGCGTTGACGGACGCCGGGCGGCAACTCCTGGAGGACGGGCGGGAGTTGCTGGACGCCGCCGAGGGGGCGCGGCGGCGGGTCCGGCGTGCGGCGCTCGGCCCGCGCCGGCTCGTGGTGGGCTTCCGGGCGGGCGTGGTCGTCACCCCGGTGCTGCGGGACTTCGGGGCCGTGCACCCGGACGTCGAGACCCACGCCCGCCGGGTCGAGTGGGACGACCAGGAGGACCTGCTGCGCGACGGCAGCGTCGACGTCGCCTTCCTGCGCCGGCCCGTGCGCGACGAGGGGCTCACGCTGCTGCCGCTGCACCGCGAGACGCGGGTGGCGATGCTGCCCGCCGACCACCGCCTCGCCGGCAAGCAGGAGCTGGCCCTGGCCGACCTCGACGGCGAGACCTGGCTGCGCTACCACGACCCGCGCCCCGGTGACGTGCCGATCCGCACCATCGAGGAGAAGTTCGAGCGGGTGGCCGGCGGCGCCGGCATCACCCTGGTGCCGCGCTCGGTGGCCGAGCAGTACGCCCGCCCCGACATCAGCTACGTGCCGGTCCCCGACGCCGAGCCCGACGAGGTGCTCCTCGCCTGGGACGCCGGCCGGGCCACGCCGCTGGTCGCCGCGTTCGTGGAGATCGCGAGGCGTGCGGGGACCGGCGCCAGGGGGACGTGAGCCGCCGGACGGGGACGGGGACTGGGCGGCGCGGGCACCGGCGCCACGGGGTCGTGATCCGCCGGACTGGGGCGGGGACGCGGGCGGGAACGGGACGGGGAGGGAGACAGGGCCGCCGTGCCCTGGGGAACCGGGTCAGCCCTGGGCGGCCGCGGTCCGCAGGGCCACGCGCTCCTCACCCGCGTACACGTTCATGGAGGTGCCGCGCAGGAAGCCCACCAGGGTCAGGCCCGTCTCCGCGGCCAGGTCCACCGCGAGCGAGGACGGCGCCGAGACGGCCGCCAGCACCGGGATGCCGGCCATGACCGCCTTCTGGGCCAGCTCGAAGGAGGCCCGGCCCGACACCAGCAGGATCGCCCGGGACAACGGCAGGCCCCCGCTCTGCAGGGCACGGCCGACCAGCTTGTCGACCGCGTTGTGCCGGCCCACGTCCTCACGGACGTCGAGCAGCTCGCCCTCCTCGCTGAACAGGGCCGCCGCGTGCAGGCCCCCGGTCCGGTCGAAGACCCGCTGGGCGGCGCGCAGCCGGTCGGGCAGGCTCGCGAGCAGCTCGGGGGCGACGCGCACCGGGGGAGTGTCGGCGATGGTCCAGCGGGCGGTCGTGCGCACGGCGTCCAGGCTGGCCTTGCCGCACAGACCGCAGGACGACGTCGTGTACACGTTGCGTTCGAGGGTGATGTCGGGCGGCGTCACGTGCGGGGCGGTCCGTACGTCGACGACGTTGTAGGTGTTGGAGCCGTCGGCGGTCGCCCCCGCGCAGTAGACGATGTTCTGCAGGTCGTCCGCCCTCGCCAGCACCCCCTCGCTGACCAGGAACCCGGCGGCCAGCGCGAAGTCGTCACCGGGCGTGCGCATGGTGATCGCGAGCGGCTTGCCGTTGAGGCGTATCTCCAGTGGCTCCTCGGCGACGAGGGTGTCCGGACGGGCGGAGACCGCCCCGTCCCGGATGCGGATCACCTTGCGACGTTCCGTGACGCGTCCCATGTCCTGATCAGCCCCGGTTCTGTAAGTGACCTCGACGGTCCCATTGTCGTGCACCGGGGGCGCCGGGTGGCGGCCGCCCGCGCGGTGGGCGCGGACGGCGGTGGTCCCGTCCGGCGTGTCCGTCCCGGGTACCCGCCGCGCGCCCGTCGGACTCCTGCGGGGGTGCGACGACTCCTCGGGCGTCCGAGGGTCTGCGGGAAGCCGACAATCCGGGCGGCTGTTTCCTGTCGCATCACCTGCCGCCGTACCCGCGAGTCACTCACCAGACTGGTGGATCCGCGACCCACGGCAACGAGGGGGACCACCCGATGAACGGCTCGCGCATCACCGCGGTCGGCCACTACCAGCCCGCCAAGGTGCTGACCAACGAGGACCTGGCCGCCCTGGTCGACACCAGCGACGAGTGGATCAGGAGCCGGGTGGGCATCCGCACCCGCCACATCGCCGGCCCCGACGAGCCGGTCGACGAACTCGCCGCGCACGCCGCCGCCAAGGCGCTGGCCGGCGCCGGGACCGCGCCGGAGGACATCGACCTGGTGCTGGTGGCGACCTCGACGGCCGTCGACCGCTCACCCAACATGGCGGCCCGGGTCGCCGCCCGCCTCGGCATCCCCCACCCCGCGGCGATGGACGTCAACGTGGTGTGCGCCGGCTTCACCCACGCCCTCGCCACCGCCGACCACGCCGTACGCGCCGGTGCCGCCCGCCGGGCGCTGGTCATCGGCGCCGACAAGATGTCCGAGGTGGCCGACTGGACCGACCGCAGCACCTGTGTCCTGGTGGGCGACGGCGCGGGGGCCGCCGTCGTCGAGGCCTGCCCGCCCGGCACCGGACCCGGCATCGGGCCCGTGCTGTGGGGATCGGTCCCGGAGATGGGGCACGCCGTGCGCATCGAGGGGCAGCCCGCGCGGTTCGCGCAGGAGGGGCAGAGCGTCTACCGGTGGGCCACCACCCACCTCCCGCCGCTCGCCCGCCAGACCTGCGAGCGGGCCGGTCTGGCGCCCGAGGACCTCGCCGCGGTGGTGCTGCACCAGGCCAACCTGCGCATCATCGAACCGCTCGCCGAGAGGATCGGCGCCGTCAACGCCGTCGTCGCGCGCGACGTCACCGCATCGGGCAACACGTCCGCCGCCAGCATCCCCCTCGCCCTGTCCAAGCTGGTGGAGCAGGGCGCGGTCTCGGGCGGCGACCCGGTGCTGCTGTTCGGCTTCGGCGGCAACCTGTCGTACGCCGGACAGGTCGTGCGGTGTCCGTGACGGCGTGGGCCGCCCGGGGCGACGCGGCGCTCCCCGGGGTCCCTCAGGGCGTGGCCGTCGGCTCCTCGCGGCTGCCGGTGCTGACCAGCTGGGCCCAGGCGCTCATCTCCCCCTGCTCGATCCTGGTCACCACCGCAGCCAGCGCCCGCTCGCGGGTGCCCTCGTCGTCGTAGGGCGCGGCGCCCGTGCGGTACAGCCTGCGCTCCGCCTCGATCGCCTCGCGGGCCTGGCTGAACCTGAGGTAGTCGTCCTGCCAGTGGAAGACCGAGCGCAGACCGGTCAGGACCACCACGACCCCGCCGAGCAGCGCCGGTACCCGCGCCTCGTCCGGCGCGAGCACGGCGGCCACCGGAATCGCGGCGGAGACCAGCAGTTGGAGGCTCTCGGTGATCCGGTAGTAGCGGCGGGCCCTCATCGCGGCCCGCTGGTACCAGGCGTAGGAACGGTTCGCGAGGCCCATGGCGTAGTCGGACCCGGACTCCGTGGCACCCGTCGCCGTCTGCGGTGTCGTCATGAGCTCCCCCCGGTCGCCACGGCACGCGAGGACCTCAGGGTAGGCCAAGTCGCCCGACTCCAGCTTGACTTGGCGTACCGGCCGGATCACGACCCCGCCACCGCGCTCTTTGTCCTGCGAGTGGAAGAAGTCTGCGGCAATCCCCGCACACCTTCTTCCCAGGTTCGGCAGCCGCTGCTACGTTCCCTTCGAAAGCCCGACAGCGGTGGCCGGATCCAGGCGGGGAGGGGCGCGTGAGACGCATGACGGCACGACCGGCGAACGCGCACCAGGCCCGCCTGCTCAAGCTGTTGCGGGACGGCGGTCCCAACTCCCGTGCCCAGCTGGGCGACCAGGTCGACCTCTCGCGGTCCAAGCTGGCCGTGGAGGTGGACCGCCTGCTGGAGACGGGCCTGGTGGTGGCGGACGGGCTCGCCGCCTCGCGCGGCGGCCGCCGCTCCCACAACGTCCGGCTCAACCCGGACCTGCGCTTCCTCGGCGTCGACATCGGCGCGACCTCGGTCGACGTCGCCGTCACCAACGCCGAGCTGGAGATCCTCGGTCACCTCAACCAGCCCCTGGACGTGCGCGAGGGACCGGTCGCGGTCTTCGAGCAGGTCCTGTCCATGGCCGCCAAGCTGCGGGCGACCGGACTGGCCGAAGGGTTCGACGGCGCCGGCATCGGCGTCCCCGGACCCGTCCGCTTCCCCGAGGGCGTCCCCGTCGCCCCGCCGATCATGCCCGGCTGGGACGGCTTCCCCGTGCGGGAGGCGCTCAGCCAGGAACTCGGCTGCCCGGTCATGGTCGACAACGACGTGAACCTCATGGCGATGGGGGAGCAGCACGCCGGAGTCGCCCGGACCGTCGCCGACTTCCTGTGCGTCAAGATCGGCACCGGTATCGGCTGCGGGATCGTCGTGGGCGGTCACGTCCACCGCGGCACCACCGGCAGCGCGGGCGACATCGGGCACATCCAGGCCGTACCCGACGGGCGTCCCTGCGCCTGCGGCAACCGGGGCTGCCTGGAAGCCCACTTCAGCGGCGCGGCCCTGGCCCGCGACGCGGTGGAGGCGGCCCAGCAGGGCCTGTCGCCGGAGCTCGCGGTACGGCTGGAGACGCACGGCGCGCTCACCGCCGTCGACGTCGCCGCCGCGGCCGCCGCGGGCGACGCCACCTGCCTCGACCTGATCCGCGAGGGCGGCGCCCGCACGGGCCAGGTCATCGCCGCGCTCGTCTCCTTCTTCAACCCCGGCCTGGTGGTGATCGGCGGTGGGGTGACCGGCCTCGGCCACACCCTGCTCGCCGCGATCCGCACCCAGGTCTACCGCCAGTCGTTGCCGCTGGCGACCGGCAACCTGCCCATCGTCCTGGGGGAGTTGGGCCCCACCGCCGGTGTGATCGGCGGGGCCCGGCTGATCAGCGACCACCTGTTCTCACCCGCGTGACCCGGTAACCGGCGCCACCGGCCCGGCCCGGCGCACGGGCGCAGACCTCGGCCTGCCCTGCTCGGCACGACCTCGCTCAGCACCATCGCTCGGCACAACCCAGCTCAGCTCAGCTCAGTCCAGCCCTGCCCCGCCCAGCCCAGTCCGCCTCCCCCGCCCCGGACCCACCGCCCTCCGCCCGCCCCCGCCCGGTCGCTCCCGCGCCACCGCCGTCGGGAGGGCGAGCACACCCTGAACCGGCCCGTACGCCCGCCGAGGGGAACCCACATGGCACCCGAACCACCGCTGCTCAGCATGTCCGGCATCACCAAGTCCTTCCCCGGCGTCCGGGCCCTGGACGGCGTCGACCTCGACGTCCAGGCCGGCGAGGTGCACTGCCTGCTCGGCCAGAACGGAGCCGGCAAGTCCACCCTCATCAAGGTGCTGGCCGGCGCCCACCAGCCGGACGACGGCGTCATCCGCTGGCGCGGCGAGCCGGTCACCCTGCGCTCCCCGATCGCCGCCATGCGCCTCGGCATCGCCACCATCTACCAGGAACTCGACCTGGTGGAGCACCTGTCGGTGGCCGAGAACGTCCACCTGGGCCACGAGCCGACGACCGCGGGGTTCATCGTCCGCGGCCGGGCCGCCAGGGAGGCCACCGGCCGGCTGCTGCGGCGGCTCGGGCACCCGGAGATCGAACCAGGGCGCCTGGTAGGGGAGTTGTCGGCGGCCCAGCAACAGATCGTGTCCATGGCGCGGGCGTTGTCGCACGACGTGCGGCTCATCGTGATGGACGAGCCGTCCGCCGCGCTCGACCCCGACGAGGTCGACAACCTGTTCCGCATCGTCGGCGGCCTGACCGCGGACGGCGTGGCCGTCGTGTACATCTCGCACCGGCTGGAGGAGATCCGCCGCATCGGCGACCGGGTGACCGTGCTGAAGGACGGACGCGCGGTGGCGGGCGGCCTGCCCGCCAGGTCGACGCCGACCCGCGAGGTCGTCGCGCTGATGACGGGCCGCACCGTCGAGTACGTCTTCCCCGAGCGGCCGGCCCCGCCGCCCGGTACCGGCGGCACACCCGTCCTCGAGGTGCGCGGCCTGGCCCGGGACGGCGAGTTCGAGCCCCTGGACCTCGAGGTGCGCGCCGGGGAGATCGTCGGACTCGCGGGACTCGTCGGGTCGGGGCGGTCCGAGATCCTGGAGACGGTGTACGGCGCGCGCAGGCCCACCGCCGGGCAGGTGCTCGTCGACGGCCGGCCGCTGCGCCCCGGCAGCGTACGGGCCGCCGTCCGCGCCGGACTCGGCCTCGCCCCCGAGGAACGCAAGGCCCAGGCGCTGCTGATGCTGGAGTCCGTCACCCGCAACGTGTCGGTCTCCTCCCTCGCCCGCTTCGGCCGGGCCGGCTGGATCGACCGCGGCGCCGAGCGGGCCGCCGCCCGCGCCGCCACCCGCGAACTGTCGCTGCGGCCCGACAACCCGGCCGTCCCCGTGCGCACCCTGTCCGGCGGCAACCAGCAGAAGGCCGTCCTGGCCCGCTGGCTGCTGCGCGGCTGCCGGGTGCTGCTGCTCGACGAACCCACCCGCGGCGTCGACGTCGGCGCCCGCGCCGAACTGTATGCGGTGGTCCGCCGCCTGGCGGACGAAGGACTCGCCGTCCTGCTGGTCTCCAGCGAGGTCCCCGAGGTCCTCGGCCTCGCCGACCGCGTGCTGGTGCTCCGCGAGGGACGGGTGGTGCACACCGCTCCCGCCCCCGCACTCGACGAACACCGCGTCCTCGACCTCGTCATGGAAGGAAGCCCGGCGTCATGACGCAGCACGCCTCCCCGCCGCGGGACAGCGCCGACACCCTCGCCCCGGCCGGCCGCACCCCCGCCTGGCGCGGCCTGTGGGCCCGCGCCGACGTCCGCACCCTCTCCCTGCTCGGCGTGCTCGCCGCCCTCGTCGTCATCGGCGGGGTCACCAGGCCCGACGAGTTCCTCGACATCCGCAACCTGCAACTGGTGCTCACCCAGGCGTCGGTGATCGGCGTGGTCACCGTCGGGATGACGTTCGTCATCACCTCCGGCGGCATCGACCTGTCCGTCGGCGCGATCGTCGCCCTGGCCTCCGTGTGGGCCACCACCGTCGCCACCCAGGAGTACGGCTTCGGCGGCATCCTGTTCACCGCGGTCCTCGTCGGCCTCGGCTGCGGCCTCGTCAACGGCCTGCTGATCGCGTACGGCGGGATGGTGCCGTTCATCGCCACCCTCGCCATGCTGGCCTCGGCGCGCGGACTGGCCCTGCAGATCACCGACGGCCGCACCCAGATCGTCACCGTCGACGGCGTCCTGTCCCTCGGCGAGCGCGACTCCTACGTCCTCGGCATCCCCCCGCTCGTCCTGGTCTTCGCACTCGTGACGGTCCTCGGCTGGCTGGTGCTCAACCGGACCACCTTCGGCCGGCGCACCGTCGCGGTCGGCGGCAACGCCGAGGCGGCCCGGCTGGCCGGCATCGACGTCCGCCGCCAGCGCCTGTACCTCTACCTGCTGTCCGGACTGTGCTGCGGCATCGCCGCCTTCCTGCTCATCGTCCTGTCCGGCTCGGGCCAGAACACCAACGGCAACCTCTACGAGCTCGACGCCATCGCCGCCGCGATCATCGGCGGCACCCTGCTCAGCGGGGGCCGCGGCACCATCACCGGCTCCGTGCTCGGTGTCCTGATCTTCACCACGATCACCAACATCTTCGCCCTGAACAACCTGCAGAGCGACGTCCAGCAGATCGCCAAGGGCGCGATCATCGTCGCCGCCGTGCTGGTCCAGCGCCGTACCGCGAGCACGACCTGAGGAAAGGGTTCCCCGCCATGTCGCACCCCACCAGTCGCAGAGGACTGCTCTTCGGGACCGCCGCCGTCTCGGCCGGCGCACTCCTGGCCGGTTGCACCAGCAACGACACCAAGGACGAGTCGTCGGCCGCCGCCGACACCCGGCCGGCCGCGGACGACAAGCCCGGCAAGCACGTCACCATCGGCTTCGCCGGCCCCCAGGCCGACCACGGCTGGCTCAACGCCATCAACGACAACGCCGAGAAGCGGGCGAAGAAGTACGCCGACGTGAGCCTGGAGCTCACCGAGGGCTCCAACGACACCGCCCAGCAGATCGGCCAGATCGAGACCCTCATCAACAAGAAGGTCGACGTGCTGGTCGTGCTGCCCGCCGACGGCAAGGCCCTCACCCAGGTCGGCCTGAAGGCGATGCGCGCCGGCATCCCGGTCGTCAACCTGGACCGGATCTTCAACACCCCGCAGGCGTACCGGTGCTGGATCGGCGGCGACAACTACGGCATGGGCCTCAGCGCCGGCCACTACATCGGCGAGAAGCTCAAGGGGAAGTCCGGCGCCCGCGTCATCGAACTCGCCGGACTGGACAACCTGGAGCTCACCAAGCAGCGCACCCAGGGCTTCGACGACGCCCTGAAGAACTACCCCAACATCCGCAAGGTGGCCCGCCAGGCGGCCGAGTTCACCGTCGAGTCCGGCCAGGCCAAGATGGCGCAACTCCTCCAGGCCCAGCCGAAGTTCGACGCCCTGTGGAACCACGACGACGACCAGGGCGTGGGCGCGCTGCGCGCCATCGAACAGGCCGGCCGGGACGACTTCCTGATGGTCGGCGGGGCCGGCGCCCTGTCCGCCTTCCAGGCCATCAAGCAGGACAACGGCGTCCTCAAGGCGACCGTGCTGTACCCGCCGACCATGGCCGCCTCGGCGATCGACCTCGCCCGCGCGCTCGGCCAGGGCAAGGGCGTCGGCGGGCTCGCCGAATTCGAGATCCCCTCGTCGATCACCCTCTACTCGGCCGTCGTCGACAAGGACAACGTCGACCAGTACATGCCCACCGGCTTCCGCTGAGGCGCCCCGCCCCGCACCGCCACCGCGCCACCACGAAGAGGAGGAGCACCGCATGGAACAGCCGCAGCAGCCAGCGGAACCGGAGGCGGACACCGCACCGCCGGACAGCGCGGCGGCGGGGACCGCACCGGCGGGCCCGCCCGGGCGGACCACGCCGTCACCGGCCCCGGCCGGCCGGCCTGCGCTGCGCGTCGGCATGGTCGGGTACGCGTTCATGGGTGCCGCGCACTCCCAGGGCTGGCGCACCGCGGGCCGGGTGTTCGACCTGCCCCGCCGGCCGGTGCTGTCGGTGGTCTGCGGACGGGACCGGGCCGCCGTGCGCGCCGCGGCCGACCGGCACGGCTGGGCGGACACCGAGACCGCCTGGCGGGCGCTGATCGCCCGGGACGACGTCGACCTCGTCGACATCTGCACCCCCGGCGACAGCCACGCCGAGATCGCCCTCGCCGCCCTCGCGGCCGGCAAGCACGTGCTGTGCGAGAAGCCCCTCGCCAACACCGTCGCCGAGGCCGAGGCGATGACCCGGGCCGCCGAAGAGGCGTACGGGCGCGGGCAGATCGCGATGGTCGGCTTCAACTACCGCCGGGTGCCCGCCACGGCGCTGGCCCGGCGGATGGTCGCCGCCGGCCGGCTCGGCACCCTGCGGCACGTGCGGGTGACCTACCTCCAGGACTGGCTCGTGGACCCGGAGTTCCCCCTGACCTGGCGGCTGCGCAGGGAACTGGCCGGCTCCGGCTCGCTCGGCGACCTCGGCGCGCACATCGTCGACCTCGCCCAGCACCTGGCCGGGGAGCGGCTGGCCGGGGTGTCCGCGCTGACCGAGACGTTCGTACGGGAACGCCCGCTGCCCGGCGGGACCGGCGGCAGCGGCCTGAGCGCCGTCCCGGCGGGCGGCACGGACACCGGCACCGGCACGGACACCGGCACCGGCACCGGCACCGGCACGGTCACCGTCGACGACGCCGCCCTGTTCACCGGCCGCTTCGCCTCCGGCGCCCTCGCCTCCTTCGAGGCCACCCGGTACGCCACGGGGCGCAAGAACGCCCTGCGCCTCGAACTCAACGGCGAGCGCGGCTCCCTCGCCTTCGACCTGGAGCGGCTGAACGAGCTGTGGTTCCACGACGGCACCGACCCGGGCGCCGAGGCGGGCTTCCGCCGCATCCTCGTCACGGAACCCGACCACCCCTACCTCGACGCCTGGTGGCCGCCGGGCCACGGCCTCGGCTACGAGCACACCTTCGTCCACCAGGCCCGCGACCTCGTCCACGCCGTCGCCGAGGGCCGCCGCCCCGACCCGTCCTTCGCCGACGGGCTCCAGGTGCAGCGCGTGCTGGCCGCCGTGGAGGAGAGCGCCGAGAAGAACTCCGTCTACACCCCGATCGCGGACTGAGGAGGCACACCCATGCCGCGCCCGTTCACCCTGTTCACCGGACAGTGGGCCGACCTGCCGCTGGAGGAGGTCTGCCGGCTGGCCCGCGACTTCGGCTACGACGGCCTGGAACTCGCCTGCTGGGGCGACCACTTCGAGGTCGACAAGGCCCTCGCCGACCCCGGCTACGTCGACTCCCGCCACCAACTGCTCGACAAGTACGGCCTGAAGTGCTGGGCCGTCTCCAACCACCTGGTCGGCCAGGCCGTCTGCGACGCCCTCATCGACGAGCGGCACCGGGCGATCCTGCCCGCCGACGTGTGGGGCGACGGCGACCCCGAGGGGGTGCGGCGGCGCGCCGCCGACCGGATGCGCGACACCGCCCGCGCCGCGGCCGCCCTCGGCGTCGACACCGTCGTCGGCTTCACCGGCTCCGCCATCTGGCACCTGGTCGCGATGTTCCCGCCCGCCCCCGAGTCGATGATCGACCGCGGCTACGAGGACTTCGCCGAGCGCTGGAACCCGATCCTCGACGTGTTCGACGCGGAGGGCGTGCGCTTCGCCCACGAGGTCCACCCGAGCGAGATCGCCTACGACTACTGGACGACCGTGCGCGCCCTGGACGCCGTCGACCGCCGGCCGGCCTTCGGACTCAACTTCGACCCCTCGCACTTCGTGTGGCAGGACCTCGACCCGGTCGGCTTCCTGTGGGACTTCCGCGACCGGATCTACCACGTCGACTGCAAGGAGGCCCGCAAGCGGCTCGACGGGCGCAACGGCCGCCTCGGCTCCCACCTGCCCTGGGGCGACCCGCGCCGCGGCTGGGACTTCGTCTCCGCCGGACACGGCGACGTGCCCTGGGAGGACGTCTTCCGGATGCTGCGCTCCATCGACTACCGCGGACCGGTCTCCGTGGAGTGGGAGGACGCCGGCATGGACCGCGTCCAGGGCGCCCCCGAGGCACTCAGGCACCTCAAGGCGTACGACTTCGAGCCGCCGTCGGCCTCGTTCGACGCGGCCTTCTCCACCTGACCGCACCCCGCGGCCCGCAGCCTCACCGACGGGCACATCGGTCTGCAGGACCACGGGGCCGGTGACGGGGTGCCCCTCCGCGACGTGCGGATCAAGGAACTGCCCGGCCGGGGCCGCTGACCGGCGGCGGGCGGGAGACGCCGGACTCCCGCCCGCCGTCCTCCCCGGCCACTCCAGGCGGACTCCACCGGTCCGCGACCCGTTGTCGCTCCGCACGACCCGCGCCCCACCCGCGCACCAGCCGCCGCGGAAAGTATCGCGTCATTCCTCACCCCATCCCGGTGTCCGCGTACGACAAGGAGGCTGCCCATGTCCGCGCCCCCCGCCCGTTCCCCGCGCGTCGGCGTCTGGCTGATCGGAGCCCGCGGCTCCGTCGCCACCACCGTGGTCGCGGGCTGCGCCGCACTGACCGCGGGCCTGCACCCGCCGACGGGCCTGGTCACCGAGGGCCCGGAGTTCGCCGACAGCGGCCTGCCCGCCCTGTCGTCCCTCGTCTTCGGCGGCCACGACACCACCGACTGCCCCCTGCCCAAGCGCGCCGAACAACTCGCCGCAGGCGGGGTGATGCCGCACCGGCTGCCCGTGGCCGTCGCCGCCGAACTCGCCGCCGCCGACCGGGAGATCACCACCGGCGGGCCGCTGCCCGGTGACACCCGCACCGCCGAGGAACTGATCGCCGCCTTCACCGAGGACCTGCGCGGCTTCGTCCGGCGCAACGACCTGGCCCGCGCGGTCGTGGTCAACGTCGCCTCCACCGAGCCGGTCGCGACCGGCGACGACCTGCCGCCCAGCTCCCTCTACGCGGCGGCCGCCCTGCGCGCCGGCTGCCCCTACGTCAACTTCACCCCCTCGACCGGCCTGCACCACCCCGCGCTCGCCGGACGGGCCGCGGCCGGCGGACTGCCGTACGCCGGGCGCGACGGCAAGACCGGGCAGACGCTGCTGCGGGCCGCGCTCGGGCCGATGTTCGCCCAGCGGGCGCTCGCGGTGCGCGCCTGGTCCGGCACCAACCTGCTCGGCGGCGGCGACGGCGCCGCGCTCGCCGACCCGGCGGCGGCCGCCGCCAAGAACGCGGGCAAGGAGCGCGTCCTCGCCGACACCCTCGGCACCGTCCCCGAGGGCGAGGTCCACATCGACGACGTGCCGGCCCTCGGCGACTGGAAGACCGCCTGGGACCACATCGCCTTCGACGGGTTCCTCGGCACCCGCATGGTCCTGCAGACCACCTGGCAGGGCTGCGACTCGGCCCTCGCGGCACCCCTGGTCCTCGACCTGGCCCGGCTGGTGGCCCGCGCGCACGAGACCGGCCGGTCGGGCCCGCTGGGCGAGCTGGCGTTCTTCTTCAAGGACCCGGTCGGCACGGCACCGGCCGCGCTCGCCGCGCAGTACGCCGAACTGGTCGATTTCGCCCGCCAGTTGGGTGAGACGCGATGAGCCGGTCGCGCGCCTGGGCGGAACTGCTGCGGCTGCCCGCCCTGTTCACCGTCCCCGGCGACGCGCTCGCCGGGGCCGCCGCCCTGGGCACGCGCCCCACCGGGCGCACCCTGCTGGGCATCGCCTCCTCGCTGTGCCTGTACGAGGCCGGCATGGCCCTCAACGACTGGGCCGACCGGGAGGAGGACGCCGCCGAGCGTCCCCACCGCCCGCTGCCGTCCGGGCGGATCCGCCCCGCCGCCGCGCTGGGCGCCGCCGGTGCCTTCACCGCCGCCGGGCTCGCCCTGGCCGCCGGTGCGGGCCGGCCGGCGCTCACGGTCGCCGTGCCGCTGGCGGCCACCGTCTGGTCGTACGACCTGGGCCTCAAGCGCACACCGGCCGGCCCGGTCGCGATGGCGGCCGCCCGCGGGCTGGACCTGCTGCTCGGCGCGGCCGCCACCGCGGGACAGGTCCGCCCGGCCCTGCCCCCGGCGGCCCTGCTGGGCGCCCACACCCTCGCGGTCACCACCGTGTCCCGCCAGGAGACCGGCGGCGGCAGCCCGCTCGCCCCGCTGGCCGCCCTCGCCACCACGGGCGCGCTGACCTGGCGCCTGCACCGCCGCACCGCGGACCGGCCGCAGGCCCCGGCGCTCGCCGGGCCCCTGCCGCGGGCCCTCGCCGCCGGGTACGCCCTGACCACCGCCCGCCCCTACCTGCACGCCGCCCTCAACCCCTCCGCGCCGCTCACCCAGCGCGCCGTGGGCGCCGGCATCCGGGCGACCATCCCCCTGCAGGCCGCCCTCACCGCCCGCTCCGGCGCCCCCGCCGCGGCCCTGTGCACGGCGGCCCTGGCCCCGCTCGCCCGCGCCTTCGCGAGGCGGGTGAGCGTCACATGACCGCCCCGGCCGACCCCCGTGCCCTGCGCTTCGGGTACGGCACCAACGGCCTCGCCGACCTGCGGCTCGACGACGCGCTGGGCCTGCTCGCCGACCTCGGGTACGACGGCGTCGGCCTGACCCTCGACCACATGCACCTCGACCCGTACGCCCCCGACCTCGCCGCCCGCACCCGGCGCCTCGCGCACCGGCTGGCCGCGCTGGGTCTGGAGGTGACCGTGGAGACCGGGGCCCGCTACGTCCTGGACCCGCGCCGCAAGCACGGCCCCACGCTCCTGGACGCCGCGCCCGAGGACCGGCGGCGCCGGACCGACCTGCTGCTGCGGGCCGTCCGGGTGGCCGCCGACCTCGGGGCGCACGCGGTGCACTGCTTCAGCGGGATCGTCCCGCCCGGGACGGACCGGGACACGGCCTGGGACCGCCTCGCCGCCTCACTGGCCCCCGTGCTGGACGCCGCCGCCACCGCGGGCGTGCCCCTTGCCGTCGAGCCCGAGCCCGGCCACCTCCTCGCCACCCTCGCCGACTTCCACCACCTGCGCGGCCTGCTCGGCGACCCGGCCCCGCTCGGCCTCACCCTCGACATCGGCCACTGCCAGTGCCTCGAACCGCTCCCGCCCGCCGACTGCGTGCGCGCCGCCGCGCCCTGGCTGCGGCACGCGCAGATCGAGGACATGCGCCGCGGCGTCCACGACCACCTGCCGTTCGGCGAGGGCGAGATCGACTTCCCGCCCGTGCTCGCGGCCCTCGCCGACATCGGCTACCGGGGCCTGACCGTCGTCGAACTGCCCCGCCACTCGCACGCCGGACCGCACCACGCCGAGCGGTCCCTGCCGTTCCTGCGCCGAGCGACGGCCGACACCCCCGCGCCCCGCTCCGCCACCCCAGAAGGGAGCACCGTATGACCCCCCTGCGCTCCGTCGGCGCGCCACCCGCCTCCCTGGACGTGCTGCGCGCCGACCTCGACGCCGGTCTCGGCGAGGACGCCCGCGCCTGGTTCCACCGCGCCCTCCAGGAGGCCGCCGCGCACCCCGGCACCCACGGGCCGATCTCCGTGTGGGAACTGCGCCTCGCCGAGGCCGGGCGCCGCTGCGGCAGCCGCCACGCCGACGCCGTACGGGTCCTGCTGCTGCACGCGGCCCGCGCCGACGCCGCCGCCCTCACCCGGGTCTACTACCAGGGCACCGCCGACGAACGCCGGGCCGTCCTGCACGCCCTGCCCCACCTGGTGCCGGGCCCCGACGCCCTGCCCCTGGTCGAGGACGCCCTGCGCACCAACGACACCCGGCTGGTCGCCGCCGCCGTCGGCCCCTACGCCGCCCGCCACCTCGACGCCCACGCCTGGCGGCACGCGGTCCTGAAGTGCCTGTTCACCGGCGTCCCGGTCGACGCGGTGGCCCGCGTCGCCGACCGCGCCCGCGGCGACGGCGAACTCGCCCGGATGCTGACCGACTACGCCGCCGAGCGCACCGCCGCCGGCCGGGCCGTCCCCGCGGACCTGCGGCACGTGCTCGCCCTGACCGGCGCCGCACCGGCCCCCTCCTCGGCCCCTTCCCCGGCCGCTTCCCCGGCCGCTTCCCCGGCCGCTTCCCCGGCCGCCGACCACCGCAGCACGGACCACCCCCACGGCAAGGACTCCTGATGCGCATCTTCGACCCGCACATCCACATGACGTCGCGGACCACCGACGACTACGAGGCGATGCACGCCGCCGGGGTGCGCGCCGTGGTCGAGCCGGCGTTCTGGCTCGGCCAGCCCCGCACCTCGCCGGCCTCCTTCCTCGACTACTTCGACGCGCTGCTCGGCTGGGAGCCCTTCCGCGCCGCCCAGTACGGCATCGCCCACCACTGCACCCTCGCCCTCAACCCCAAGGAGGCCAACGACCCGCGCTGCACGCCCGTCCTCGACGAACTGCCCCGCTACCTCGTCAAGGACCGCGTGGTGGCCGTCGGCGAGATCGGCTACGACGCGATGACCCCGGCCGAGGACAAGGCGTTCGCCGTCCAGCTCCAGCTCGCCGCCGAGCACGGACTGCCCGCCCTGGTGCACACCCCGCACCGCGACAAGCTCACCGGTCTGCGCCGCACCCTCGACGTGGTCCGCGAGTCCGCCCTGCCCCTGGACCGCGTCCTGGTCGACCACCTCAACGAGACGACCGTGAAGGAGGCCAAGGACAGCGGGTGCTGGCTCGGCTTCTCGGTGTACCCCGACACCAAGATGGACGAGCGGCGCATGGTCGCCATCCTGCGCGCGTACGGACCCGAGCGGGTGCTGGTCAACTCCGCCGCCGACTGGGGCCGCAGCGACCCCCTCAAGACCCGCAAGGTCGCCGACCTGATGCTCACCGAGGGCTTCACCGAGGACGACGTCGACCAGGTCCTGTGGCGCAACCCCGTCGCCTTCTACGGCCTCAGCGGCCGCCTCGACCTGGAGGTCACCGCGCCCGACGCCACCCACGAGGGCAACTCGGTCCTGCGCGGCGGGGAGTGAGCGATGCGCTTCCGCCACCCCGACGGAACGACCGTCCACCTGGCCTACTGCACCAACGTCCACCCGGCCGAGACGCTCGACGGCGTCCTCGCCCAACTCCGCGACCACTGCGAGCCGGTGCGCCGCCGGCTCGGCCGCGACCGCCTCGGCATCGGCCTGTGGCTCGCCCGCGACGCCGCCCGCACCCTCGACACCGACCCGGCCGCCCTGCGCGCCCTGCGCGGCGAGCTGGACCGGCGCGGCCTGGAGGTCGTCACCCTCAACGGCTTCCCCTACGAGGGGTTCGGCGCCGACGAGGTCAAGTACCGCGTCTACCGGCCGGACTGGGCCGACACCGAGCGCCTGGAGTACACCACCGCGCTCGCCCGGATCCTCGCCGGGCTGCTCCCCGACGACGTCACCGAAGGCAGCGTCTCCACCCTGCCGCTCGGCTGGCGCACCGCCTGGACCGACGACCGCGCGGAAGCCGGGCACCGCGCCCTGGTGACGCTCGCCGAGCGCCTCGACGCGCTCGCGGAGCTGACCGGCCGCTCCGTGCGCGTCGGACTGGAACCGGAGCCCGGCTGCGTCGTGGAGACCACCGGCGACGCCCTCGCCCCGCTCACCGCCGTCGACCACCCCCGCATCGGGGTCTGCGTCGACACCTGCCACCTCGCGACCTCCTTCGAGGACCCCGCCGGCGCCCTGGACGCCCTCGCCGAGGCCCGCGTCCCGGTCGTCAAGTCCCAGCTGTCGGCCGCCCTGCACGCCGACCGGCCCGACCGGCCCGAGGTGCGGACCGCCCTGGCCGCCTTCGCCGAGCCCCGCTTCCTGCACCAGACCCGCACGGTCGACGCCGGACGCCTGCGCGGCACCGACGACCTCGGCGAGGCCCTCGACGGCGACGCCCTGCCCACCGCCGCCCCGTGGCGCGCCCACTTCCACGTCCCGCTGCACGCGGCACCCGCCGCTCCGCTCACCGCCACCCACGACGTCCTGCGCGACGCCCTGGCCCGCCTCGTCGGCGGACCCCACCCGCGCACCCGCCACCTCGAGGTCGAGACCTACACCTGGCAGGCCCTCCCGCCGGCCCAGCGCCCCCGCAACCGGGCCCAGCTCACCGACGGCATCGCCGCCGAACTCGCCCTCGCCCGCGACCTGCTGACCGACCTCGGCCTGAAGGAGCTGCCATGACCGCCCCCACCCCGCTCCTCGTCCTTGACGTGGTCGGCCTCACCCCGCGCCTGCTCGCCCACATGCCCAACCTCCGGGCCCTCGGCGCCGCCGGCTCCCGCGCCCACCTCGGCACCGTGCTGCCCGCCGTCACCTGCGCCGCCCAGTCCACCTTCCTGACCGGCGCCCAGCCCTCCGAACACGGCATCGTCGGCAACGGCTGGTACTTCCGCGAACTCGGCGACGTCCTGCTGTGGCGCCAGCACAACGGCCTGGTCGCCGGCGACAAGCTCTGGGACGCCGCCCGCCGCGCCCACCCCGGCTACACGGTCGCCAACATCTGCTGGTGGTACGCCATGGGCGCCGACACCGACCTCACGGTCACCCCGCGCCCCGTCTACTACGCCGACGGCCGCAAGGAACCCGACTGCTACACCCGCCCGCCCGAGCTGCACGACGAACTCACCGAGAAGTTCGGCACGTTCCCGCTGTTCCAGTTCTGGGGACCCGGCGCAGGGATCGCCTCCAGCCGCTGGATCATCGACGTCACCCGGCACATCCAGCGCACCCGCCGCCCCGACCTGACGCTCTGCTACCTCCCGCACCTCGACTACGACCTCCAGCGCCACGGCCCCGGCGACCCCCGCTCGGCCCGGGCCGCCGCCGAACTGGACACCGCCCTGGCCCCGTTGCTGGCGGACGCCCGCGCCGAGGGACGCACCGTCGTCGCGCTGTCCGAGTACGGCATCACCGACGTCAGCCGCCCCGTCGACATCAACCGCGCCCTGCGCCGCGCCGGACTGCTCGAGGTGCACACCCAGGACGGCATGGAGTACCTGGACCCGATGACCTCCCGGGCCTTCGCCGTCGCCGACCACCAGATCGCCCACGTCTACGTCCGCCGCCCCGAGGACCTGCCCGCCACCCGCGCCGCCCTCGAAGGCCTGCCCGGCCTCGCCGAACTCCTCGACGACGAGGGCAAGAAGGCCCACCACCTGGACCACCCCCGCTCCGGCGAACTGGTCGCCGTCGCCGAGCCCGACGCCTGGTTCACGTACTACTACTGGCTCGACGACGCCCGCGCGCCCGACTTCGCCCGGCTGGTGGAGATCCACCGCAAGCCCGGCTACGACCCGGTCGAGCTGTTCATGGACCCGCAGGACCCCTACGTGAAGGTCAAGGCGGCCACCGCGCTGGCCCGCAAGAAGCTCGGCCTGCGCTACCGGATGGCCGTCGTGCCCCTCGACCCCTCACCGATCCGGGGCAGCCACGGCCGCCTCCCCACGAGCGACGACGACGGGCCGCTCCTGTTGTGCTCCACCCCCCACGCCGTCGGCGACCGCGTGGCGGCCACCGACGTGAAGTCGCTCCTGCTCCACCTCGCCGGCCTCGGCGGGGATCCCTCCACGGAAAGGCATCCGTGAACGACACACACGACACACACCCCACCCCCGACGACCGGCTGCGCCGCAGCCTCGGCATCGGCCGCCGCCGCTTCCTGAGCACCTGCACCGCCGTCGCGGCCGGCGCGATCGCCGCCCCCGTCCTCGGCACGGGCCCCGTGGCGGCGGCCCCGCGGCCCGACGCCGCACCCGGCAAGGGCCACACCCTCGTCCCCGCCGACAAGCGCGGCATCATCCTCTACACCGTCCGCGACGCCATCGGCCGCGACCCGGCCTCCACCACGCTGCCCTCCGGCTTCCGCGCCGTCCTCGAGCAGCTGGCCCGCTTCGGCTACCGGCAGGTCGAGTTCGCCGGCTACGGCCAGCACGCGGGCGCCCCCGGCGGCGCGAACCTGGAGTCCGTCGCCGGGGCCCGGCTGCTGCGCCGCTGGCTCGACGACTTCGGCCTGCGCGCCCAGGGCAACCACGGCTTCATCCCCGGCAGCTGGCCGCTGACCACCGCCGACCTCGACACCTTCCAGAAGCACCTGGAGATCGCCAACATCCTCGGCATGCCCCACGTGGGCACCGGCGGCGACCCCACGAGCAGCTCCCACAAGGACGACTGGGACGTCGCCGCCGACAAGTGGCACGCCCTCGGTGAGATCGCCCGCCGCGCCGGCCTCAAGCTCTACACCCACAACCACGACGCGGCGTACGGCTTCCTCCTGGACGGCGGCCCGCTCGACGACCAGGGCCGCCCCACCCGCAGCTCCGGCATCCGCAAGCTGGAGTACTTCCTGTCCATCACCGACCCCCGCCTGGTCTGGCTCGAGATGGACGTCTTCTGGGCGCACGTCGCCCAGTACAAGTTCCGCACCTACACCGCCCACGACGGCTCCACCCGCACCCGCGTCTTCGACCCCGCGGGACTGGTCCGGCGCCACGACCGGCGCTACCCGCTGTTCCACGCCAAGGACGGCGTCGTCGACACCACCAACGGGATGGGCTACGACATGGTGCCGTTCGGCACGGGTGACATCGACTACACGACGTTCTTCTCCCGCGTCGGCCACCGCACCCACCACCACCCGATGGTCGAGCAGGACAACGCGCCGAGCCCCACCGACCCGGCCCAGTCCCTGCGGCACGCGGCCACCGGCTACCGCAACCTGGCCGCACTGCGCCGCCGGTGACGCGGGCGACACGAACGGTGACGAGGGTGTAGGAGCACCCCACGCGCCTCCTGCCTGCGCATACTTGGGTGAGACCCGCTCCGAAAGCTTGCTATTGTGGTGTGTGTCGCCGCGGGGTCCGCCCCGTGCGGCACACACCTGGTCCGGGTGGCGGAATGGCAGACGCGCTAGCTTGAGGTGCTAGTGCCCTTTATCGGGCGTGGGGGTTCAAGTCCCCCCTCGGACACCACGGAGAGGCCCCTGTTCGCAGGGGTCTTTTTTCGTTCGCCGTGGATCCACCCCGCCGTTGACCCTGACACCCCGCGTCCCCGGTGTCCCGCTTCCCATGGCTATCGATTTTCGATAGATTCCCATCGTTACTCGATGAGAGGAGAGGTGAGAGGTGATGGGCCGACTGACCGTGCTCGCCCTGCGTGCCGTCCTGGCGGCGCTGCTCGTGGGCACCCTGTTCGTGCAGACGGTGATGGTTCCCCTGCTCGGTGCCGACCTGGACGACGTCGAGGCGGACGCCGGGCAGGTGCGGGCGGTCCTCGCGATCGTCGTCCTCGGCATGCTCACCGTGCAGACCGTCCTGGTCTGCGTCTGGCGGCTGGTGACGATGGCGCGGCGGGGCACCGTCTTCTCGTACGCCGCCTTCCGGTACGTCCATGTCGTGATCGGCGCCGTCGTGGCCGCCGCCCTGCTGGTCTTCGCACTCGGCGTGGTCCTCGCCCCGGGTGAGGCCGTCGCGCCCGGTGTCGTCCTGCTGATCGGCGGCGCCGGACTGGCCGTCCTCGGGGTCGCGCTGATCGTGCTGGTGCTGCGGGTGCTCCTCGCCCAGGCCGTCGCGCGAGACGTCGAGGCGTCGCGCATGCGGGCCGAGCTGGCCGAGGTGATCTGATGCCGATCGCCGTCGACATCGACGTGATGCTCGCCCGGCGGAAGATGTCCGTGGGGGAACTGGCCGAACGCGTCGGGATCACCCCCGCCAACCTGGCGGTCCTGAAGAACGGCCGTGCCAAGGCCGTACGCTTCACGACCCTCGCCGCGCTGTGCGAGGTGCTGGAGTGCCAGCCGGGGGACCTGCTGCGGTGGGAGCCCGACGACGGCGGGGGTGGGGACGGCGCCGGGGGCAGGGACGGGGAGGGCGCCGTCGAGCGGGCCGCACACGGCGTCCCCGGAGGCTGACCCTCGGCCCCCTGACCCCTGGCCCCGCGCTCCCGCCCGGGAGAATCGAAGGCTTTCGATCTTGCTCCCGCCGTCCCCGATGACCGGGAGCTTTCCGGGTATGTGTGCGACACAGGCAACCGAGGGGGCCCGTACCGCTGTCTGAGGAAGGTGAGACGTCCGGGTGGTCCGGACGTATGTCACCAGGGGTCCTCCGGGAGCCCGGGGACGTCGGACAGGTGAGACGGGTCGTTCGGCGGGGACCGGGCCGCAGGGGCCGGGCAGGTGCAGGGGCGACACGGCCGAGGCGGAGGGCGAGCGCGGGTGGGCGGATCGGGCAGGCGGAGGTCGGGCGCGTCCGGGACCGGACAGGGCGGTGCCGGGCGCAGCGCCGGTGGGCGCGGGCGCGGCGGCCAGGGCGGCGCCGGACGGGCCGACCGCGGGTCGGCCGACGGCCGGCGCGGCCGGGGTGCCGGGCGCGGCCCCGCGGCGGGACGGTCCGCGGGCGCACGGGCCGCCGGCGGTACCCGGCTCACCCGACGCGGCCGGATCGTCGTGTGGGGCGCCGGGGTCAGCGCGCTCGTGCTGCTCGTCGTGGGCGGTGTCGGCGCGTGGATCTACGAGGACCTCAACAACAACATCACCTCCGCCGACGTCGACGACAAGCTCGGCGGCGACCGTCCGGAGAACCTCAGCCCGGGGTCGAAGAACATCCTGGTCGTCGGGTCCGACAGCCGTGAGGGCGCCAACGCCAAGTACGGCAAGGACCTGACCACCATGCAGTCGGACACCCTGATGGTGCTGCACGTGCCGGCCAACCGGAAGTGGGCCACGGTCGTGTCCTTCCCGCGCGACTCCTGGGTCCGGATCCCGGCCTGCGCCAAGGGTGACGGCAGCACCTCCGACCCCCACCACTTCAAGATCAACGAGGCGTTCGCGCTCGGCGGCAGCACCGGCGAGGTCGCCTCGGCCGCCGCCTGCACCATCAAGACCGTCGAGGCCAACACGGGCCTGCGCATCGACCACTTCATGTCGGTGGACTTCCAGGGCTTCAAGGGGATGGTCGACTCCCTGGGCGGCATCGAGGTCTGCCCCAAGCAGGCCATCCACGACGAGAAGGCGAAGCTCGACCTGGACGCGGGCTGCCAGACGGTCGCGGGGGAGAAGGCGCTCGGCTACGTCCGCGCCCGCTACGGCGTGGGCGACGGCTCCGACATCGGCCGCATCGGCCGCCAGCAGGAGTTCATGGACGCCCTCGCGAAGAAGGCCAAGTCCAAGCTCACCAGCCCCAATGCCCTCTACGGTTTCCTGCAGTCGGCGACCAAGTCGCTGACCACCGACCCCGACCTCGCCGGCATCCAGCCGCTGTACGGCCTGGCCGACGAGCTCAAGGGCGTCCCCAGCGACCGGCTGGCCTTCCTCACCGTGCCCAACTACCCGCGCGAGGCGGACGTCCCGACCGACAAGGCCAACGTGGTCTGGCAGTACCCGCAGGCCAGTGACCTGTTCACCTCGCTGGCCCGGGACAGGGAAGTCAGCAAGGAGCAGTTGACGGCGCGGACGAAGAACCCGGTGTACGCCTCCGCCGTGCGCGTCCGGGTCCTCAACGCCACCGGTGTGCAGGGGCGGGCCGCCGCCGTCGCGGAGAAGCTGCGGGCGGCCGGCTTCACCGTCGTCGGCACGGGCAACGCGCCCCGCACGTCGGCCACGACGACGGTGTCGTACCCCGCCGGGCAGGAGCGGCAGGCCGCGGTGCTGGCCGGCTGGCTGCCCAAGGCGGGCTCCGGGCAGGACGCCTCCGCGCAGGCCGGCTCCGTCACCCTGGTCGTCGGGCAGGACCTGGAGGCCGACGCGCTGAAATGACCCAGCCGGGCGTTTTCAGGACATGGTGAAGCGTGCCCGAATAAGGACCCAATACGGCGGAATCCCGTTTATCGGTTGCGTTGTCGGTGTGTAAGGCCGATCTCAGCTGACTGACCGTCAATGTTCATCCCCGCACGGGTATTGACGGTCAGTGAGCGGTTCGTGCGGTGATACGATCACGCTCGTTTGTAGAGCGGGCGGATGGGTGCACGACGACATCCCCGACTCCTGGGGACGGTCCGGGCGGTGACCCCGGTGCGGGCGGTCCGCCGGTCCACCCGCGTTGACGGAAATTCAGCAACTGGCCGTCAGTCGCCTGAAGAGAGTCTTATGACGCATTACATACCGGACCCGGTGGCCGGGATTCTCCTTGCCGCCGCCATCGCCGCCATTGCGCTCGTGGTACGCCAGCGCAGGGCGGCACGCGCCCTAAGGCAGGAGATCGCCGGCCTCCGCTCCCACTACTCCGAGCTGGAGAACCAGTACACCCGGTCGGTCCAGGCGGCCCAGGAGCGCGCCGACGACGCGACCAAGACCGTGCTGAAGTCGGCCATGCGGACCCTGCAGGGCCTCGCCGCCGAACAGCAGTTGATCGTGTCACGGCTGCAGACCAAGTACGGCGAGTCGGTCATCCTCCAGGACCTGCTGGAGATCGACCACACCAACTCCCAGTTCGGCCGCCGCGCCCAGTCCATCGCCGTGCTCTGCGACGGCTGGCTCGGCCGGCAGCGCGAGGTGGCCTCGGTCTACGACGTGGTGCGCAGCGCACAGGGCAGGATCCGCCACTACCGTCGGGTGGAGATCCTCTCCCAGGTCGACTTCGGCATCACCAGCCGTGCGGTGGAGCCCGTGGCGCTGGCCCTCGCCGAGCTGCTCGACAACGCCACCAGCTACTCCAGCCCCGACACGGTCGTGGAGATCAACATCCGCACCGTGCCCAAGGGCATCTGCATCGTCGTCGACGACGCCGGTGTCGGCATGAACGACGAGGAGCGCGTCCGCGCCGAGAAGCTGCTGTCCACCGAGCGCGTCTCCGGCGTCGCCGGCCTCGGCAACCCGCCGCAGTTCGGGTTCGCGGTGATCGGCGTGCTCGCCGAGCGCTTCGGCTTCGAGGTCTCCGTCGACTCCACGTCCCCGTACGGCGGTGTGCGCGCGGTGCTGCTGCTGCCCCACGACCTGCTCACCAGCGCGCCCGAGCAGCGGGAGCCCGCTCCGGTCCTGCCCACGGTCACCACCACGGCGGGCCTCGGCGGTCCCGAACCGGCCCTGGGCGGCACCACCACCGCGGACGGCCTGCCCAAGCGGCGCCGCAAGCGCCCCATGGCGGTCGTGCCGAGCACGCCGTCGGCCGCGCCCGCGCCCTCCCTGCCCCCCACCGCCCCGGCCGGCACCTCCCGGCGCAGCGGCGCGGAGTCGGCGGCGATCATGGGTGCCTTCCAGCGGGGTACGCAGTCGGGCCGGGCCACCCCGGCGGACACCGACATGACGAGCAGCACCCGTGGTGCGAGCAGTGAAGGGCATGAGATCTCGTGAACGATCTGTCATGGATGCTGGACAGCGCCCTGGAGATTCCCGGGGCCCTGCACGCGGTGCTGATCTCCGCGGACGGCCTGCTGATGGCCCGCACCAAGGACTTCGACAAGGACAACGCCGACCGGGTGGCCGCCGCGATGAGCGGGGTGCAGTCGCTCAGCCGCTCCCTGGGGTTCTTCTGCGAGGGCGTCAACCAGCAGTGGCGGCAGACGCTCGTGGAGTTCGACGGCGGCTGGGTGTTCCTGATCTCCGCCGGTGAGGGCGCCTACCTGGGCGTGTCCGCCTCCCCGGACGTCGACATGGCGGACATCACCTTCCGCATGCAGCAGCTCGTCGGCCAGCTCGGCAAGGCGCTCACCACGCCGCCGCGCGAGAACCTGGGCACGCGGTCATGACCGGCTACGACGAACTGGAGCCGCAGACGCCCGAATTAGTGCGTCCGTACGTCATCACCAAGGGGCGCGGGCTGCCCGCCGAGGACCAGCTGTCGCTGATCACCCTGGTCACGGCGACGGCCGACCACCGGCAACGGCCGACCCGTCTGTCACCGGAGGAGCAGAACCTGCTGGAGCTGTGCTCGGCCGGCTACCTCTCGGTCGCCGAGATCGCGGGCCACACCCAGCTGCCGCTCGGCGTGGTGAAGATCCTCCTCGCGGCCCTCACCGAGGGCGGCTACCTCATCACCCGTCCGCCCGTGCAGCGGGCTCCCCTCGCCGACCGGGACATCCTGGAGGAGGTGCTGAATGGTCTCAGGGCCAAGTTTGGATGAGGCGGCGTACGTCCGCGGCGGCGCCACCCAGACCGCCGTCAAGATCCTCGTGGTCGGCCACTTCGCGGTCGGCAAGACCACGTTCATCGGGGCGATCTCCGAGATCGAGCCGCTGTCCACCGAGGAGACGATGACCCGGGCCGCCGAGTCCGTCGACGACCTCAAGGGCGTCCAGGGCAAGACCACCACCACGGTCGCCATGGACTTCGGCCGGCTCACCATCAGCGACCGCGTCGTGCTCTACCTGTTCGGCACGCCCGGCCAGCAGCGCTTCGTGCAGATGTGGGAGGACATGGCCCGCGGCGCGCTCGGCGCGCTGGTGCTCGTCGACCCCGAGCGGCTGGCCGACTCCTTCGCGGTGATCGACCTGATCGAGCAGTACGGCCTCGACTACGCCATCGCCGTCAACCGGTTCGACGGCAGCACGTCCCGCGACGAGTCCGCCCTGCGCGAGGCCCTGGACCTCCTCGACGACACCCCCATCGTCACCTGCGACGCGCGCGACGAGAGATCCTCCGCCGAAGCACTCATCACCCTCGTCCGCCACCTGCAGGACCGCGCCCACTAGGAGCCACCCCCTTGGACGACCACTCCACCCCCGTGCCCCCGCCGGGGTGCCCGGCGCACCACTCCGGTGCCCGAGTGCCCCTGTACGGCGCCGAGTTCGCCGCGGACCCCCAGGCGTACTACGCCTACCTGCGCCACTACGGCCCCACCGCGCCCGTCGAGCTCGCCCCCGGTGTCGAGGCCACCCTCGTCACCGACTACGCGACCGCGCTGCACCTGCTGCAGGACTCCGCCTCCTTCCGCAAGGACGCCCGCCGCTGGCGCGCCCTGGGCGAGGGCAAGGTCCCGCCGGACAGCCCGGTCGCGCCGGTGCTGGCGTACCGGCCCAACGCCATGTTCACCGACGGCGCGGAGCACCTGAGGCTGCGGCAGGCGATCACCGACAGCATGGCCAAGGTGGACTCCCGCAAGGTCAGCCAGGCCACGGCGCGCGTCTCCGACTTCCTCATCTCCCAGTTCGGCAGCCGCGGTTCGGCCGACCTGCTGGGCGACTACGCCAAGCAGCTGCCGCTGTTCGTCTTCAACGAGCTGTTCGGCGTGCCCGCCGACATCGGCGACCGCGTGGTGTTCGGCATCGCCGGCATGTTCGACGGCGTCAACGCCGAGAAGGCGATGGGCGTGCTGTTCGCGGCCGTCGGCGAACTGGTCGCGCTCAAGCGCTCGCGGCCCGGCGACGACGTCACCACGTGGCTGATGCAGCACCCGGCGCAGCTCACCGACGAGGAGATGGTCCACCAGGTCGCGCTGCTGATGGTGGGCGGCAACGAACCGCTGCGCAACCTCATCGGCAACACCCTGCACCGGCTGCTCACCCACGACGCGTACGCCCACCAGGGCGGGCTGATCGACGAGGCGATCGACGACACGCTGTGGGAGAACCCGCCCATGTCCAACCTGGCCCCGCACTACCCGGTGGCCGACATGGACTTCGGCGGGACCCGGCTGCAGGCCGGCGACCTGGTGCTGGTCAGCTTCGCCGCCGCCAACACCGGCCCGGCGCTGACCGCCGCCCGGCAGGCCGGCAGCAACCGGGCGCACCTCGCGTGGAGCGCGGGCCCGCACGCCTGCCCTTCCAAGGAGCCCGCCCGGCAGATCACCGTGACCGCCGTGGAGAACCTGCTCAACCAGCTGCCCGACGTGGAGCTCGCGGTGCCCGCGGACAGCCTGACCTGGCGGCCCGGCCCGTTCAACCGCGGACTGACCACCCTGCCCGCCCGGTTCACCCCGGTCGACCTCGCGCGCCGGTCCCCGGCCGCCGCCCCGGCCGAGACCGTCACGCGCCCGCAGCCGGCCGCCGCGACGGACGGCAGGACCGAACGCGGAGGTATGTGGAGCCAGTTCCTCAACTGGCTCACCAGGTGATTCACGCAACATCCACCAACTCTCCACCGTCGCATGACGTTTCAACCTCTTGGGTAGTGAGCAACGCGGCCCGTCCGTGTTGCTCATGAGTCGAAGGAGGTGTCGTGGACCCCGTTTCCACCGACGCCGTGCACATACCCAGGCCCCTCGTCGTGCTCCCCCCGATACCCGCCCACGACGGCGGGTATCTTCTTGTCCGCCCCCGGGTCGCGGGCTCGCCCCGGCCCGTGCCCCGGCGGGAGGTCTGGTGAGAGCCCCCGGCGGCGGCACGCCCGCGCTCCCCGAGGCCGGCTCGCTCGGCGGCCACACCGCGCGGCAGCTGCTGCGGCTGTGCGAGGTCGTCGGCCTCGGCGGCAGCGACGCCGCCGCGTACGCGCGCGTCCTGCTCGAAGCCCTCGGCCCGGCGGCCGAGCGGCCGCTGGACCTGCCGCCGGCCCAGCCGACCTTCCTCTCCGACGACCACACGCCGGTCGAGTTCTCGCTGTCCTTCGTACCGGACGCCGCCCCGACCCTGCGGGTGCTGCTGGAGCCGGGGTGCGGCGCAGGCACCCTGGCCCACAACGGCCGTACCGGGCTGCGGTTCCTGCGGGAGACGGCGCGGCGCTGGGCCTTCCCGACCGACCGGCTCGACGAACTGGAGGACCTGTTCTTCCCGGCCGTACCCGAGGGGCCGCTGGCCCTGTGGTGCGCGCTCGAGCTGCGGCCCGGCGGCGTGCCCCGGGTCAAGGCGTACCTGAACCCGGCGGCCCGCGGCGCCGATCGCGCCGCCGACACCGTACGGGAGGCACTGGCGCGGCTCGGGCACGAGCGGGCGTTCGACTCGCTGCCCGGGGCCGACCGGCACCTGTTCTTCGCCCTGGACCTCGGCGACTGGGACGCCCCGCGGGCGAAGGTCTACCTCGCCCACCAGGACCTCTCGGCCTCCGAGGCCGCAGCCCTGTCCCGGACCGTCGCGGGCCCCCCGGGCGAGGAGACGGAAACGTTTTTCCACATCGCGGCCGGACTCGCCCCCGGTGACGAGGCGGACCCCGGACGGGGCGAACGGCTCGCCCGCCGCCCCGTCCAGTCCTGCCACGCCTTCACCGAGACGGCCACCGGACGGCCCAGCGGCTTCACCCTCCACGTGCCGGTCCGGGACTACGCGGCGCACGACGGCGAGGCGCTGGCCCGCGCCACGGCCCTGCTCGGCCGCCACGGCATCGACGACGGCGTCCTGTACGAGGCCACCCGGGCCCTGACCGCGCGCCGCCCCGAGGACGGCGTGGGCCTCGTCGCCTACCTGTCCGCCGCCCACCAGGCCGGGCACCCGCCCCGGGTGACGACGTACCTCTCCTCCGAGGCGTACCACGTCCGTCCCCCCGCCCCCTCGCGGCTCGGCCGGTCCGCGGTCGCCCGGACTGTGCGCTAGGCCGCCCCGGCCGGGCAGGGATCCGAGGGGAGTCGCACGCCGACGTCGTCGTCGCGCTCCCCTCGCGGCCTCACCCCGGCCGTACGCACAGGGGGCCCGGCGGGCACGCCCCGGGGCCGCACCCCTCGGCCGGGTGTCCCGGCCGTCGGCTCACAGCTCGCGCAACTCCTCCAGGTACGGGGCGAAGTTGACTTGGATCGACGCGCCCTCACGCCGACCGTACTGCCCAGCGATGCCGCCCAGGTAGGTGGCGATCTCCTTGCGCATGACCTCCGGCTCGGGCAGCACCGCCTCGCCCGTCGCCAGCCGCGCCACCCAGTCCGCCTGGGCCTCCACGAGCCGGGTGATCGACCCGTGCGGACGGACCAGCCCGATGAAGGAGAGCCCCGGGTGGTCGGGCGCGACGACCCGCTTGTACAGCTCGACCGCGCCCTCGGGGCCGAGCGGGCACCCGTCGGGCAGGAAGGGGAACGCCATGCGGTACCCCGTGCAGTAGACGACGGCGTCGGCGCGCTCGGAGCTGCCGTCGGTGAAGTGCACGCGGTCGCCGTCGAGCCGGTCGATCGCCGGCCTGGGCACGACACCGCCGTGGCGGATCCGGCTGAGGATCTCGTCCGAGAGCGTCACGGCCGAGGCGAACACCGGATGGTCGGGCTCGGGAAGCCCGTAGTCGGAGAGCTTGCCGCGGGCCACCAGCAGCGCCTGCTCGATGAAGCGGCGCTGTTCGGCCAGCGACATGGCGGTCCACCACGGGGCCTCGGCCACCTCGTCCAGGGGCACGCCGAAGAGCTGCTTGGGCAGGATGTGCAGCCCGCGGCGCACCGACAGCAGGGTCCGCCCGGCGTACCGCGAGAGGTCCGCGGCGATGTCGACCGCCGAGGCGCCGAGCCCCACGACGACGACCCGCCGGCCCGCCCAGTCGCTGCCGTCGCGGTAGTCGTAGGCGTGCAGGATCGTTCCCTCGAAGGTCTCCGCGCCCGGGGGCGGGGCCGGCAGGAACGGTTCGGTGTTGTGTCCCGAGGCGACGACCACCTGGCGGAAGACGCGGGCCGTGCGCGCGCCGTCCGCGGACCGGCTGACCACCGTCCAGGCGCCGTCGGCCGTCGGCCGCACGGACTCCACGGTGGTCTCCAGCTCGATGTGGTCGAGCACGCCGGCCCACTCGGCGTAGGCCCGCAGGTAGGCGGCCATGTCGCTGTGGCGCGGGTAGACCGGGTAGGCGGCCGGCATCGGGTGGTCGGCGTAACCGGTCAGCTGTTTCGTGGAGTTGAGGTGCAGCGACAGGTAACCCGGGCCGCGCTCACCCGCGCCGGGCGCCCGCCAGATGCCGCCGACCCCGGGCGACTTCTCCAGGCACACGAACTCCACGCCCCGCGCCTTGAGGGCGCGTGCCGCCGCCAGCCCGGACAGGCCCGCACCGATGACGCACACACTCACGGATTCCCCCACAGGAACGACACCGACCTCTCACGCACGGGCAGGCTGCCCAGGCGGGGTTCTCCGCACGCTCCACACATCGGCGACAAGGATCACAGCGGGACGGTCTTGCGATGGAGGTGAGGGTATGGCCAAAGCTTCGCGGGGCGGGTGGCGCCGAGCAGGGCTGACCTGCGACGACCTGGAAATTCCGGGTGACCGACCCGTCCGACGCGGCATCATGGCCGGGCCGCACCAAGGGGGAGCACCATGTCCGTCACCAACGTCCTGCTGTCCGGCATCGTCGGCTCGACCGCCTACGGACTCGCTCGCGCGGGCTCCGACGTGGACCGCCTCGGCCTGTTCGCCGCGCCCACCGAGGACCTGCACGGCCTGCACCGGCCGGCCGAGTCCCACGTCAGCACCGCCCCGGACCGCACCCTGCACGAGGCGGCCAAGTGGTGCCGCCTCGCCCTCGGCGGCAACCCGACGGTCATGGAACTCGTCTGGCTGCCCGACGCGTTGTACGAGGTCCGCACCCCGCTCGGCGAGGAACTCATCGGCATCCGCACGTCCTTCCTGAGCGCCGGCCGGGTCCGCGACGCCTACCTGGGCTACGCCACCCAGCAGTTCCGCAAGCTCGTCTCGCGCAGCGCCGGTCCGCTCCCGCCGCAGGCCCCGCCGCAGACCCGTGGACGCACCGCCAAGCACGCCCGCCACCTCAGGCGGCTGTGCGAGCAGGGCTTCGAGCTGTACCGCACCGGGGAGTTGACCATCCGGGTGGACGACCCGGACGCCTACCACCGCTTCGGCGAGCAGGTCGCCGCCGACCCCGGGGCCGCCGAGCCGCTGCTACGACGCTTCGAGACGGCGTTCGCCGAGACCCGCAGCGCCCTGCCGGACGCCCCCGACGAGGCCCCGGCGGAGGCGTGGCTGCGCCGGGTGCGCCGCACCTTCTACGCCGCCCCGCACGCCTGACGGAGGAAATTCCCGCGCCCAGCACGCCCGTTCCTCCCTACACTCACCCCATCGCGCCGCCCACGACGGGGGGTCGCGCTGTACCGTGACGATCGAGGGGAGCCCGGCCATGCGTGCGCACAGTGCCGTCCTCGCTCCCCGTCAGCGGTCCGAGGTGATCCTCGTGTCCTGGGCCGTCCGGTGCCCGCGGCGCGGCCGGCACCGGATGCCCTGACGTACCCCCAGCCCCCGAACGGGGCCTGCCGCGAACCGACGTGAGCAGGCCGGACGTCCGGTGTGTCGGCGTCCGCCGCACGGCTCGGGGTGGTTGCGCCGGGGCGCATCGCGCAGCCCGTACTCCCGGATCACCCCGAAAGGCCGAGGGCCATGCGCACTCCCGCCCTGCCCACCACCCCGTCCACCCGCCTGTCCGCCGTCCGCAACCTGGGCATCCTCGCCCACGTCGACGCCGGCAAGACCACCCTCACCGAGCGGATCCTGTTCGCCACCGGCACCACGCACCGGCGTGGCGAGGTCCACGACGGCACCACCGTCACCGACTTCGACCCGCAGGAGCGCGACCGCGGCATCACCATCTTCGCCGCCGCGGTGAGCTGCGACTGGGCCGGACACCGCATCAACCTGATCGACACCCCGGGGCATGTCGACTTCGCCGACGAGGTGGAGCGCGCGCTGCGGGTGCTCGACGGCGCCGTGGCGGTGTTCGACGCGGTCGCGGGCGTGGAACCGCAGAGCGAGTCCGTGTGGCGGCAGGCCGACCGGCACGGCGTGCCCAGGATCGCGTTCGTCAACAAGATGGACCGGGCGGGCGCCGACCTCGACGCGGCCGTCGCCTCCCTGCGGGAACGGCTGCACCCGGCCCCGCTGGTCGTGCACCTGCCGATCGGGGCGGAGGAGGGCTTCGTCGGCGTCGTGGACCTCGTGCGGATGCGCGCCCTGGTCCGCGCCGGGGGCGACGCTTCGGCGACCGAGGGTCCCGTGCCGGACGCGCTGCGGGAGGAGGCGCTGCGCAGGCGCCGCCTGCTGGAGGAGAGCGTCGCCGAACGCCATCCGGCGGCGCTGGAGGAGTTCTGCGACCGGGAGACGCTCTCCGCCGCGACGCTCACGGGCGCCCTGCGGGACCTCACCCGCAGCGGGGACGGCGTGGTCGTGCTGTGCGGCTCCGCCTACCGCGACCGCGGCGTGGAGCTGCTGCTGGACGCCGTGGTCGCCTACCTGCCGTCGCCCCAGGACGTACCGCCCGTGCGGGGCCGTCACGACGGCGCCGAGGAGCGGCGGCCGGCCGACCCCGGCGCCCCGTTCGCCGCGCTCGCCTTCAAGGTGAACGCCACCCCGACGGGCCGCCTGACCTACCTGCGCGTGTACGCGGGCACGCTGGAGAAGGGAGACACCGTGTGGGACCCGACCGCCCGCCGCACCGAGCGCGTCGGCCGCGTCCTGCGGGTCCAGGCCGACCGGCACGTCCCGCTGGAGCGGGCGGTGGCCGGGGACATCGTGGCCGTCGTCGGGCTGCGGTCGGCGCGTGCGGGGACCACCCTGTGCGCGCCGGACGCCCCGGTCGTGCTGGAACCGCCCGGGGTCGCCGAGCCGGTCGTGTCGGTGGCCGTGGAGGCGCGCCGCCGGGCCGACGCCGGCCGGCTGGCGCCCGCGCTCGCCCGGCTCACCGAGGAGGACCCCTCGCTGGTGGTGCGCACCGACGACGAGACCGGGCAGACGGTCCTGTCCGGCATGGGGGAGCTGCACCTGGAGGTGGCGGTGGAGAAGGTGCGCCGCACCCTCGGGCTGGAGGTCGCCGTCGGCCGGCCGCGGGTCACGTACCGGGAGACGGTCGGGCGCGGGGTGACCGGGGTGACGTACCGGCACGTCAAACAGGACGGCGGGGCCGGTCAGTTCGCGCACGTGGTGCTCGATGTGGAGCCGTGGGAGGAGGAGTTCGCCTTCCGCAGCGCCGTGGTCGGCGGACGGGTGCCGCAGGAGTACGTCCGTGCCGTGGAGGCCGGCTGCCGGGACGCCCTCGCCGAGGGGCCGCTCGGCGGCCACCGGGTCACCGGGCTGCGGGTCACCCTCACCGACGGGGCGACCCACGTGAAGGACTCCTCGGACACCGCGTTCCGCGCGGCGGGCCGCTTCGGGCTCCGACAGGCCCTGCGCTCCTGCGCGATGGTCCTGCTGGAGCCGGTCGCCGAGGTCACGGTCACCGTGCCCGAGGACGCCGTCGGCGCGGTCCTCGGCGACCTGGCGGCCCGGCGCGGCCGGGTCACCGGCTCGGTGGTGCGGGCCGGCGCCGCGGTGGTCACCGCGACCGTGCCGCTGGCCGAACTGTTCGGCTACGCCGCCCGGTTGCGCGGCCGCACCCAGGGCCGGGGCACGTTCACGGCCCGGCCCACCGGGTACGCCCCGGCCCCCGCGGTGCCGGCCGGCCGGTAGGCGACGGGCGCCGAGGGCGACGTCGCGCCCCGCACGCGCTCGCGTGCGGGGCGCGACCCCGCCTCACGGGTACGACACCACCGTGGACGGCACGGTCGAGGTGCCCGAGGTGGGCGCCCCGGTGTCGTTGATGACGTGCGCGTACTGGCCCTGGCCGCCCAGGGAGATCACCAGCAGGTCGTGGAACTTCACGCCGGGCCGCTCGGGCGCGGCGAAGCCGTGGTGCTGCACGATCGTCGGGTCGACGTTGTAGAAGCAGTAGCTGCCCAGCCCCCACGCCTCGTGGGTGCGGACGTGGTCGCCGACCTTGTAGGCGGCGTAGCCGTTGACCGCGCCGTTCTGGATCGCGGCCTGGTTCGGGGCGTCGTACGCCTTCTCGTTCTGGAAGAAGATCGTGCGTCCGCGCTCGCCGTACCACTGGACGTCGTACTTGTTGAAGTGCTCGACGAACAGGCCCGTGCACAGCACGTCGTCGCCGTGGACGACCACGCCGTAGTCGGCGCGGTTGGTCTCCCAGCCGACGCCCTCGCCGTGGTCGGCCCGCCAGACCCAGGTGTGGTCGACGATGGTGTGCCGGCTGTTGATCACCATGCTGGTGGTGGCCCGGCCGGGGCCCGCACCGCCGATCCGCACGAACACGTCCTGCACGGTGGTCGGGTTGGCGGAGTGGTCCCGGTGGGCGCCCTTCGGCCCGACCTCCAGCAGGGTGTCGGAGGTGACGGGTCCGGCGTCGATCAGGAAGCCGGCCAGCCGGACGCCGTCGACGTCGGCCACCTTCAGCGCCGTGGCGCCGTGGTCCGGGATCAGGGTCGCGTAACCGAGGCCCAGCACCACGGTGTCGGGCCGGTTCACCCGGATCGGCCGGTCCAGGCGGTAGATGCCCGGCGTCAGCAGCAGGTGCAGTCCCTGGGCGAGCGCCCGGTTCAGCGTGGCCGCGTCGTCGCCGGGGCGGGCGACGTAGAAGCGGGACAGCGGCAGGGACGTGCCGCGCGGGGTGCCGTGGCCCCAGGAGACCCCGCGCGCGTTGCGGCGCAGGGCGGGCAGGAAGACCCGGTACCCGTCGCGGCCGACGTACAGGAACGGCTTCTCCCGGGAGACGGGCGTGGTCTGGAGCGTGGTGTACGGCGGGTTCGGGAAGCCCTGCGCGGGCGCCCCCTCGACGCCCGAGAAGACCATGTTCCACACGCCGTTGAGCCAGCTGCCGATCGCGCTGTCCCGGGTGTACCACTGCTGCTGGGAGTACGGGCCGACCTGGCCCTCGATGCGGCTGTCCGCGATGTAGCCGCCGCTCGCCCAGCCGTAGCCGCTCGGCGCCAGGTTGAGGCCGCCGCGCACGTGCATGCGGCGGAACGGGGCCGCCTGGGCGACCGCCCACCGGTTGGTGCCGTCGGCCGGGACCAGCGCGAGGTTCTCCGCCGAGCGCCAGAAGTTCTGCGTGGCGTTGCCGCCGAACCACCCGGCGTCGACCGTCACGTCCCCGTTGATGGTCGTGTCGTCGGGGGAGAGTCCGAGGCCCGCGATCGAGGTGTAGAAGCCGAGGCGGGCGGTGAGGCCCTGGTAGGTGCCCGGCTTGAACAGCAGCGCGTAGCGGCCGGTGCCGAACTGCGCCGACTCCTGCTCGGCGAACACCGCGTCCAGGCGGTCCTGGATGCCGGGCGTCGAGGGGTCGAAGACCAGGACGTTCGGCCCGAGGTCACCGCCGCCGCGCAGCGGGCGGGAGGCGCGGGCGGGGGTGGCCGCCGCCGGCGTGGACAGGGCGGCGAGGGCCGGCACGGACGCCGCGGCGGCGCCGAGCACGGTCCTGCGGCCGAGGGCGCGCCGTCCGGCGGCGGGCCGGCCGGCGTCGGGGGACTGCGGGGGAACAGCGGGCATGGGGCGGCTCTCCTGGTCGGGGAACGAAACAGGAACCTTCAGGAACCAAAGGTGCGGGGAACCTTCGGGAACAGAAGGGGACAGGGTCTTGAGAGCGCTCTCTCGGCCGCTGATGCTTCACTGCGTGAACGGACACGTCAAGATGTGGGTCACGACTTCCTCTCCTGCTGCCCAAACCCTTGACGCTTCTGCTTCCGGGGGTTTAACTCACGTCCTAAATTAAGCCATGACGGGACCCCGGGAAGGGACACCACCAGCCATGCGCACCATCCGAGCCGCGGCCATAGGCGCCGTCACCCTGTCCCTCGCGCTCGCCGCCTCGGCCTGCGGAGGAGGATCGTCGAACGGGGGCGGATCCGACAGCAACCCCAAGACGCTGACCTACTGGGCCTCCAACCAGGGCGCCAGCATCGAGATCGACAAGAAGGTCCTCCAGCCGGAGCTCGACAAGTTCCAGAAGCAGACCGGCATCAAGGTCAAGCTGGAGGTCGTCCCCTGGTCCGACCTGCTCAACCGGATCCTCACCGCCACCACCTCCGGCCAGGGCCCGGACGTGCTGAACATCGGCAACACCTGGTCCGCCTCGCTGCAGGCGACCGGCGCGCTGCTGCCCTGGGACGCCGCCAACTTCGCCAAGATCGGCGGCAAGGACCGCTTCGTGGACTCCGCGCTCGGCTCCACCGGCGCCCAGGGCAAGGACCCGGCCGCCGTCCCGCTGTACTCGATGGCCTACGCCCTCTACTACAACAAGCAGATCTTCGCCGACGCGGGCATCACCCAGCCCCCGGCCACCTGGTCCGAGCTGGTCGCCGACGGCAAGAAGATCCAGGCCAAGGGCAAGCAGGTGATCGGCGCCGAGGGCGCGAACGTGTCGGAGAACATCCACCACGTCTTCGTCTTCGCCAAGCAGCACGGCGCCGACTTCTTCACCCCCGAGGGCAAGCCCGACTTCACCTCCGACGCCGCCGTCGCGGGCGTCAAGCAGTACGTGGACCTGATGGCCAAGGACAAGGCCATCCCGAAGGGCAACGCCGAGTACGCGCAGAACCAGTCGGTCAGCGACTTCGCCAAGGGCAAGACCGCGATGCTGCTGTGGCAGTCCGCCGCCGCCAACCTCAAGTCGCAGGGCCTGAGCGAGTCCGACTACGGCATCGCGCCCGTCCCCGTGCAGTCCGGCACCCCCGGCACCGGCACCCAGGTCAACTCCATGGTCGCCGGCATCAACCTCGCCGTGTTCAAGAACAGCGGCAACCTCGACGGCGCCACGAAGTTCGTGAAGTTCATGACCAGCGACGCCGAGCAGAAGATCCTCAACACCGCCTACAGCTCCATCCCGCCGGTCAAGGGCGCCCAGGCGGACGCCGCCTTCAACAACCAGGCCAACGCGGTGCTGAAGAACACCCTCGCGCAGAGCGCCGCGCCCCTTCCCCAGGTCGCCGACGAGTCGCAGTTCGAGACCGCGGTCGGCACGGCCGTCAAGGAGCTGTTCGCCGACGTCGCCGCCGGCCGGACGGTGACTACGGAGTCGGTCAAGGCCAAGCTCCAGAAGGCCCAGCAGCAGATGCCGACGAAGTGAGCACGATGACCACCACCACCCCGGAGGCGGTCGAGCACCCCGTGCGCAAGAGCTCCCCCGGTGCGGCGAGCGGCCCCCGCCGCCGCACCGGGCGGATCCGCCGCATCGGACTGCCCTACCTGCTCCTGCTGCCCGCCCTGATCCTCGAACTCCTCGTCCACCTGGTGCCGATGGTCATCGGCATCGTGATGAGCTTCAAGGAACTCACCCAGTTCTACATCCGCGACTGGGGCACCGCGCCCTGGTCCGGCTTCGACAACTACCGCATGTCGGTGGACTTCGACGCCCCCGTCGGGGAGGCGCTGCTCCACTCCTTCTTCGTCACCGTCGGCTTCACCCTGCTCTCGGTCGGCCTGTGCTGGCTGATCGGCACGGCCGCCGCGATCTTCATGCAGGACACCTTCCGCGGCCGCGGCCTGCTGCGCGCGCTGTTCCTGGTGCCCTACGCGCTGCCGGTCTACGCGGCCGTCATCACCTGGGTGTTCATGTTCCAGCACGACAACGGGCTGGTGAACCACGTCCTGCACGACCAGCTGCACCTCACCGACAAGCCGTCCTTCTGGCTGATCGGCGACAACAGCTTCTGGGCGCTGCTGACCGTCTCGGTGTGGAAGGGCTGGCCGTTCGCCTTCCTCATCGTCATGGCCGGCCTGCAGAACATCCCCCGCGAGCTGTACGAGGCCGCGGCGCTGGACGGCGCCGGGGTGTGGCAGCAGATCCGCCGGATCACCCTGCCCTCGCTGCGCCCGGTCAACCAGGTCCTGGTGCTCGTGCTGTTCCTGTGGACGTTCAACGACTTCAACACGCCGTACGTGCTGTTCGGCAAGGCCGCCCCGGAGGCCGCGGACCTCATCTCGGTCCACATCTACCAGGCGTCCTTCGTCACCTGGAACTTCGGCACCGGCTCGGCGATGTCCGTGCTGCTCCTGCTGTTCCTGCTCCTCGTGACGGGCGTCTACCTCGCCGTCACCTCGCGCGGACGGAGGGCCGCCGATGTCTAGCCCGCCCGTGGCCAAGTCCCCGATGGCCTTGCCGCGTTCGTTCCTCTGGTCGCGGCGGATCTTCCTCACGCTGCTCACCGGCTTCGTCCTGGTGCCGGTGTACGTGATGGTCTCCAGCTCGCTCAAGCCGCTCGCCGACGTGACCGGCCGGTTCCGCTGGCTGCCGAGCAGCCTGACCATCCGCCCGTACATCGACATCTGGTCGACGGTCCCGCTGGCGCGGTACTTCGTCAACTCGCTGATCGTGGCGGGCGCGGCGACCGTGTGCTCCGTCGTCATCGCCGTCTTCAGCGCCTACGCGGTGAGCCGCTACCAGTTCCGCGGCAAGCGGGTCTTCACGGTCACCGTGCTGTCGACGCAGATGTTCCCCGGCATCCTCTTCCTCCTCCCGCTGTTCCTCCTCTACGTCAACATCGGCAACGCCACCGGCATCGCGCTGTTCGGCTCGCGCGGCGGACTGATCCTCACGTACCTGACCTTCTCGCTGCCGTTCTCCATCTGGATGCTGATCGGGTACTTCGACTCGGTGCCGCGCGACCTGGACGAGGCGGCGCTGGTGGACGGCTGCGGGCCGCTCGGCGCGCTGTTCCGCATCGTCGTGCCGGCCGCGATCCCCGGCATCGTCGCCGTCGCCGTCTACGCCTTCATGACCGCCTGGGGCGAAGTGCTCTTCGCCTCCGTCATGACCAACGACACCACCCGCACCCTCGCGGTCGGCCTCCAGGGCTACTCCACGCTCAACGACGTGTACTGGAACCAGATCATGGCCGCCTCGCTCGTGGTGAGCGTGCCCGTGGTCGCCGGCTTCCTGCTGCTCCAGCGCTACCTCGTCGCCGGGCTGACGGCCGGAGCCGTGAAGTGACCGACTCTCCTCGCTGTGAAGGGACTCCCGTGACCATCGACCTCGACGCACTCCCGCACGACTTCCTGTGGGGCACGGCCACATCGGCGTACCAGATCGAGGGGGCCGTGGCCGAGGACGGCCGTGCGCCGTCGATCTGGGACACCTTCTCGCACACCCCGGGCAAGACCGCGGGCGGCGACCACGGCGACGTGGCCTGCGACCACTACCACCGCTGGCGCGAGGACATCGCGCTGATGCGCCGGCTGGGCGCCAACGCCTACCGGCTGTCGGTCGCCTGGCCGCGGGTGGTGCCCGGCGGCGACGGCCCGCCCAACCCCAAGGGCCTGGACTTCTACGACCAGTTGGTCGACGGGCTGCTCGCGGCGGGCATCACCCCGTCCGTCACGCTCTACCACTGGGACCTCCCGCAGGCACTCCAGGACCGCGGCGGCTGGCCCGAGCGGGACACCGCCGAGCACTTCGCGGCGTACGCCGCCGTCGTCGCCGAGCGGCTGGGCGACCGCGTGAGCCACTGGGCCACGCTCAACGAGCCCCTGTGCTCCGCCTGGATCGGCCACCTCGAAGGCCTGATGGCCCCCGGCCTGACCGACCTCACGGCGGCCGTGCGCGCCTCGTACCACCTGCTGCTGGGCCACGGCCTCGCCGCGCAGGCGCTGCGCGCGGCGGTCCCGGACGCCGAGGTCGGCATCGTCAACAACCTCTCCACCGTCCACGCCGCCTCCGACCGTCCCGAGGACGTCGCCGCCGCGCACCGCATGGACGGCCACACCAACCGCTGGTGGCTCGACCCGGTGCACGGCCGCGGCTTCCCGGCCGACATGCGCGAGTTGTACGGCGTGGACCTCCCCGAGCAGCCGGGCGACCTGGAGACCATGGCCGCGCCGCTGGACTGGCTGGGCCTGAACTACTACTTCCCGCAGACGGTCGCCGACGACCCCGACGGCCCGGCCCCGTACGTCCGTTCCGTGCGCCGCTCCGGCGTCCCGCGCACCGGCATGGACTGGGAGGTGGACGCGAGCGGCATCGAGACGCTGCTGATGCGCCTGACCGACGACTACGGCGCGCGCCGGCTGTACGTCACCGAGAACGGCTCGGCGTACCCGGACGTCGTCCGCCCCGACGGCACGATCGACGACCCCGAGCGCCAGGAGTACCTGGTCGGCCACCTGGCCGCGTGCGCGTCGGCGGCCCGCCGGGGTGCCCCGCTGGCCGGCTACTTCGCCTGGTCGCTGCTGGACAACTTCGAATGGGCGTACGGCTACGACAAGCGCTTCGGCCTGGTCCACGTCGACTACCGCACCCAGGCCCGCACGATCAAGGGCACGGGCCACCGGTACGCCGACATCATCCGCAGCCACCGGGACCGGGCGGCGAAGGCCGCGTAGGCCCTGGCCGGGCGGTGACACCCGGTCGCGTCCGGCCGACCGGGCGGTGAGGGCCGCTCGAGCCCGGCCGACCGGGCGGTGGACGACCGCCCGAGCCCGGCGGCCGGACGGTGACAGCCGTCCGGGCCACGGTCGTGGTGGGCGCCGGTACGGGATCCGGCACCCACCACGACCCGTGCGGGGGTCCGTCCCCAGGGACCCCCGCACACCTCTCCCTCCCTCCCCGCACCACCCCTTGCATGTCATGAACGCGTCACTTGCTTGCTGTGCCTCACCCCACCCAGAGGAGAGCCGCATGACCACCCGCATCCCCTGCACCCCCCGCGCGCCACGCACCCCGCGCGTCCTCCTGACCGCCCTGGCCGCCCTCACCCTGCTCGCCGCGGGCCCCGCCCTGACCACCCCGGCCGCCGCCGCGCCCACCGCCGCCGCGGCCACCTGGGACACCGACCGCGCGGCCGCCGCCTACGCCGCCACCCCCGCGGCCGTCACCGCCTCCGGCAGCGAGAACGCCGGTACCGCCCCCGGCCTCGCCTTCGACGGCAACGCCTCCACCCGCTGGTCCAGCAACTTCGCCGACGACGCCTGGATCCGCCTGGACCTCGGCACGACGATCCGCGTCGACCGGGTGGTCCTGGACTGGGAGGCCGCCTACGGCAAGCGCTACGTCCTGGAGGTCTCGAAGAACGGCACGGACTGGACGCCGTTCTACACCGAGACCGCGGGCACCGGCGGCACGGTGACCGCCCACACCTACCCGCAGGACGTGACGGGCCGCTACGTCCGCCTGCGCGGCGTCCAGCGCGCCACGCCCTACGGCTACTCGCTGTGGTCCTTCCGGGTCTACGGCGGCGAGCCCGCCCCGGCCTCCACGACCCGCGCCAACCTCGCCCTGAACCACCCCGCCTACTCCAACCTCTACCAACATGCGGGCGTCTCCCCGGCGTTCGTCACCGACGGCGGCTGGCCGGCCAACCTCAAGGACGACGCGAGCCGTTGGTCGAGCGACTGGAACGCGGACCGCTGGGTCTCGGTCGACCTGGGCGCGGCCTCGACGATCGACACGGTCGACCTTTACTGGGAAGCGGCCTACGCCGTCGACTACCAGCTCCAGGTCTCCGACGACAACCGCACCTGGCGCACGGTGTACCAGCCCTCGGCGTCCGAGGTCGCCGCCCGCCGCGCCGACGTGAAGTCCCCCGGGGACGCGGTCGGCCGGCACGACACGGTCCGCCTGCCGTCACCCGCCACCGGCCGCTACGTCCGCATGCTCGGCAAGGAACGCCGCTCGTTCTACAACCCGGCGCCCGCGACGGCCCAGTTCGGCTACTCGCTCTACGAGTTCCAGGTCTGGGGCACCGGCGGCAGCGCGGCGGCGGCCTACCCGGCCCTGCCCGGCGAGCAGCAGGGCACCTACCAGACCACGTTCTTCGACGACTTCACGACCGGCTCGCTCGACCGCTCCAAGTGGCGCGTGGTACGCACCGGCACCGAAATGGGCCCGGTCAACGGCGAGTCCCAGGCGTACGTCGACTCCCCGGACACCATCCGCACGGAGAACGGCAGCCTGATCCTGCGCGCCAAGTACTGCAAGGGCTGCACCCAGGCGGGCGGCGGCACCTACGACTTCACCTCCGGCCGCATCGACACCCACACCAAGTTCGACTTCACCTACGGCCGGGTGAGCGCGCGCATGAAGCTCCCGGTCGGCGACGGCTTCTGGCCCGCGTTCTGGCTCCTCGGCTCCAACGTCGACGACCCGTCGGTGTCCTGGCCCGCCTCCGGCGAGACCGACATCATGGAGAACATCGGCTACGCCGACTGGACCAGCAGCGCCCTGCACGGCCCCGGCTACTCCGCCGACGGCAACATCGGCGCCCGCCAGACCTACCCGAACGGCGGCCGCGCCGACCAGTGGCACACCTACGCGGTGGAGTGGACCCCGACGGCCCTGCGCTTCTACGTCGACGACCGCCTGGTCCAGGAGACCTCCCGCACGGTGCTGGAATCGACCCGCGGCCAGTGGGTCTACGACCACAACCAGTACGTCATCCTCAACCTCGCCCTCGGCGGCGCCTACCCGGCCGGCTGGAACAAGGCCACCACCCCGTACTGGGGCCTGCCCCAGTCCAGCGTGGACCGCATCGCGGGCGGGGGAGTGCAGGCCGAGGTGGACTGGGTGCGGGTGGAACAGAAGCGGTGACCGGCACCCGCGAGTGTCTCCGGGCCCTCAGGGCACCTCGGGACGGGTGAGCGCCCGCCCGTAGGGCTCCCCCGTCCGCCGGGCGTACGCCAACCGCTCGCGCACCTCCCGCAGGGTGCGCGGGCGGTACCCGGGGCCACCGCAGCAGCTCTTGTGGAAGGGGTAGGCGGGGGCCTCGGCGGTGAGCCAGGGGATCACCCGTCCGTCCGCCCCTGGGACGGACGGACGGGGAAGCGGAAGCGGCGGGGTGCACCCCGGAGCGGCGCCGTCAGGAGCCGTGCGCGAAAATGTGTACGCACGAGGGGCGTCGGCCTGGCAACATGGGCCGCCGCACTGTGCGTTGGTGCGCCGTGCGGCGCATGTCCTGGTCGAAGTGGTCCTGATCTAGGGGGAAACCGTGGCGGACTGGATCTACATCCTCAACCCGCACAGGGACGTCCTGGACCAGGAGCCGTGTGACAAGGAGAAGATCCTCAAGCTCGCGCTGGAGGATCCGGAGGCGGAGTTCTGGCTCAGCCGGCGCAACCGCATGGTGCCCGGGGACCGCGTCTGGTTCTTCTTCACCAGCCCCGACGCGGCGATCGCCGCCGTGGGCGAGGTCGACGAGGAGCCGCGGGCGGACCCCGACGACCCCGACGTCTCCTACCTGGTCCCGGTGACGCTGCTCGCCGAGGGGACGCAGGCGCTGTACCGCACCCCGGTGGGCCGCGACGAACTCGGCCTGGGCCAGGTCCGCTCGGTACAGAAGGTGAAGCCGGCCGCCCTGCCCCTGCTGCTCGCACGCGCCGGCCTCTGAGCGGCAGGCCCGGCGTCAGCCGGTGACCTCCGGCCCGACGGCGGCCGTACGGAAACCGGTTGGCGTCCGGCGGCCGCCGCTGCCACGCTGCCCCCATGCCCACCTTCACCGCCCCCGACGGCACCCGGCTCGCCTACCACCTCCTGGGAGACGCGGGGGAGGGAGCGGACGCGCCGCCGCTCGTCTGCCTCCCCGGCGGGCCCATGCGGGCCTCCTCCTACCTCGGCGACCTCGGAGGACTGGCCGCGCGGCGACCGCTCGTGCGGCTCGACCTGCGGGGGACGGGCGGGTCGGAGCGCCCCCGGGACGCGTCGTCGTACCGGTGCGACCGGCTCGTGGATGACGTGGAGGCGCTGCGCGGGGCGCTCGGCGCCGAACGGGTCGACCTGCTGGGGCACTCCGCCGGGGCCAACCTCGCCCTGCGCTACCTCGAACGGCACCCCGGGCGGGTCGCGCGGCTCGTGCTGGTGACGCCCAGTGTCATGGCGGTCGGTGTCGACATCGCACCGGAGGACCGGCTCGCCGCCGCCCGGCTGCGCAAGGACGAGCCCTGGTTCGACGTGGCCCACGGCGCGCTGGAGGGCATCACCCAGGGGCGGGCGACCCCTGAGGCGTGGGAGGTCATCAACCCCTTCTGGTACGGCCGTTGGGACGAGGCCGCGCAGGCCCTGCAGGCCGCCGACGCCGTGGAGAAGAACCACGACGCGATCCCCGTCTTCGCCGGTGAGGGTGCCTTCGCGCCGGACGTGACCCGCGCCGCGCTCGCCCGCTGCACCGCGCCCGTCCTGGTCCTGGCCGGGGAGACCGACGTCGCCGCGCCGCCCGCTGCCATGGCCGAGGTCGCCGGGCTGTTCCCCGCGGCCGAACTGGTCGTACAGGCCGGGGCGTCCCACCACCCGTGGCTGGACGATCCGGCGGCGTTCGTCGCGACCGTCGAGCGCTTCCTCGCCTGAGGCGGCCGACGGCCGCCCGTCCTCAGCGTCCGGCCGGCACCAGTTCGCGCATCCGTGCCACCGGCACCCGCCGCGCCACCCGCGAGGTGCGCCACAGCCACAGCACGTCCCGGCCGAACGACCAGAGCAGGGAGCCCAGGGCGAGCAGCACGATCCCGAAGTCCGCGAGGTGGGGCAGCAGTTCGGAGCCGGCCAGCAGCAGGCAGATGCCCTGGAGCGCGGCGACCGTCTTGCGGGCCACGGACGGGGGCAGCGGCGCGTTCAGCCAGGGCGCGAGCCGCGCCGCGGCGACGAACGCGTACCGCATCCCGCCGATCAGCAGCACCCACGGGCCCAACTGCGTGGAGACGTACACGCTGAGCACCAGGATCAGGAACGCGTCCACCTCCATGTCGAAGCGGGCGCCCAGCGCCGTCGAGGTGCCGGTGCGGCGCGCGACCTTGCCGTCGACGCCGTCGAGGACCAGCGCCACCGCGGTGAGGACCACCAGCAGCGCCACCGGCGGGCGGCCCGCGAAGGAGTCCGCGACCAGCGCCGTCACCCCGCCGACCAGGGTGGCCCGGCCGAGGGTGACCCGGTTGGCGGGGCCGAAGGAGCGCAGCCGGGAACGGTGCAGCGCCCGCGAGAGCACCGCCCAGCCGGCGACCGCGAAGGCCAGCCCGGCCAGCCAGCCGGCGATTCCCAGGCCGGTCGCCGAGCCGAGCAGGGCCAGCAACAGGATCTGCGCGCCCGCTCCCACAGCGGTCTCCTGCTGGACCAGCCTCGCGTCGTACGTGTTGTTCAGGGCCACCGCACACCCTCCGGCCGTGTGACAAGTCGATCAGCGCCGCGTACTGTGCGCGGCCTGTGCACACCTCGGTACGTGGAGACGTCGCCGATCGTTCAGGAGATCGTTCAGGAGGACGTGGATGAAGCGCAGCGCACGCGCGTTCTGGGTCGCCGGTCCGGGCGAGGGGGAGATCCGCGACACCCCGGTCGCCGCACCCGGTGAGGGCGAGGTGCTGGTGCGCGCCCTGTACTCGGGGGTCAGCCGCGGCACCGAGACCCTCGTCTTCCGCGGCGGGGTGCCCGAGAACCAGCGCTCCGTGATGCGGGCGCCCTTCCAGGAGGGCGACTTCCCCGGCCCGGTGAAGTACGGCTACCTCAGCGTCGGCGTCGTCGAGGAGGGGCCCGCCGCCCTCGTCGGGCGCACGGTGTTCTGCCTGTACCCGCACCAGACGCGGTACGTCGTCCCCGCCGAGGCCGTCACCGTCGTACCGGACGCCGTGCCCGCCGCACGGGCCGTACTGGCCGGCACCGTGGAGACCGCGGTGAACGCGCTCTGGGACGCGGCCCCGCTGGTCGGCGACCGGATCGCGGTGGTCGGCGGCGGCATGGTCGGCTGCTCGGTGGCCGCGCTGCTCGCCCGCTTCCCCGGTGTGCGCACGCAGTTGGTGGACGCCGACCCGTCCCGCGCGAAGACCGCCGAGGCCCTCGGCGTGGACTTCGCCCTGCCCGGGGACGCGCGCGGTGACTGCGACCTCGTCGTCCACGCCAGCGCCACCGAACAGGGCCTGACCCGCTCGCTGGAGCTGCTCGCCGCCGAGGGCACCGTCGTCGAACTGAGCTGGTACGGCGACCGCAGGGTGAGCCTGCCGCTCGGCGAGGCCTTCCACTCGCGGCGGCTGACCGTGCGCAGCAGCCAGGTCGGCACCGTCTCCCCGGCCCGCGCCCGCCGCAGCTACGCCGACCGGCTCGCCCTCGCCCTCGACCTGCTCGCCGACCCGGCGCTGGACGCCCTCGTCACCGGCGAGTCCGCCTTCGAGGAACTGCCCGCGGTCCTGCCGAAGCTGGCCTCGGGGGAGATCCCCGCGCTCTGCCACCGCGTGCGCTACCCGTCCGACGACTGACCCCGGGCGACGCCGCACCGCCTGACCTGAGAAAAGAGTGCGGAGCGGCTGAACACGGGGAAGCGATGAGCCGTACTACACGGCATCCGCCGGCGGTGATGGCCGGCGGACCAGACGCGCCGCACCTGGAGGGTCGTCCGTTGTTCAGTGTCACCGTCCGCGATCACATCATGATCGCCCACAGCTTCCGCGGTGAGGTCTTCGGACCCGCGCAGCGCCTGCACGGAGCGACGTTCCTCGTGGACGCCACCTTCCGCCGGGAACAGCTGGACGCCGACAACATCGTCGTCGACATCGGCCTGGCCACCCAGGAACTCGGCGCGGTCGTCAGCGAGCTCAACTACCGCAACCTCGACGACGAACCCGACTTCGCCGGGATCAACACGTCCACCGAGTTCCTGGCCAAGGTCATCGCGGACCGGCTCGCCGAGCGCATCCACCAGGGCGCGCTGGGCGAGGGCGCCCGGGGCGTCGCGGGCCTGAGCGTCACGCTCCACGAGTCGCACGTCGCGTGGGCGAGTTACGAGCGTGCCCTGTGACCGAGACGACCCTGCGCGCGCCGAAGCGGCTGGACCACGTCCCCGCCCAGGCCGCCGCCCCGACGAACGGGGGGATCATCCCCATGTCCCTGCGCACCGTGCACTTCGTGATGCCGGGCGGCGTCGCCGACCCGTCCCGGCCGAGCGGCGGCAACGCCTACGACCGACGCGTCTGCCTGGACCTGCCCGGCTTCGGCTGGCAGGTGCGCGGCCACCTCGTGGACGGCGACTGGCCCCGCCCCGGCGCCGACGCCCGGGCCGCGCTCGCCCGCACGCTCGCCGACCTGCCCGACGGCACCGCGGTCCTGCTCGACGGACTGGTCGCCTGCGGCGTCCCGGAGGTCGTCGTCCCCGAGGCCGCACGGCTGCGCCTCGCGGTCCTCGTCCACCTGCCCCTCGGCGACGAGACGGGCCTCGCGCCCGAGGTCGCCGCCGACCTCGACGCCCGCGAGCGGACCGTCCTGCGCGCGGTCACCGCGGTCGTCGGCACCAGCGACTGGGCGGTCCGCCGCCTCGTCTCCCACCACGGCCTGGCCCCCGACCGCGTCCACGTCGCCGCCCCCGGCGCCGACATCGCGCCCCTCGCCTCCGGCACCGACGGCGTCTCCCGCCTGCTGTGCGTGGCCGCCGTGACCCCGCGCAAGGGACAGCACCGGCTGGTCGAGGCGCTGGCCGCGGTGCGCGACCTTCCGTGGAGCTGCGTGTGCGTCGGCGGGCTCGACCAGGACCCGGAGTACGTCGCCCACCTGCGGCGGCTGATCGACGAGCACGGTCTCGCCGACCGGCTCCACCTGGCGGGCCCCCGGTCCGGCGCCGACCTCGACGCCAGCTACGCGTCCGCCGACCTGATGGTCCTCACCTCCTACGCCGAGACGTACGGCATGGCCGTCACCGAGGCCCTGGCGCGCGGCATCCCCGTGCTCGCCACCGACGTCGGCGGGCTGCCCGAGGCGGTCGGCCGGGCCCCCGACGGGGGCGTGCCCGGCATCCTGGTCCCGCCGGAGGACCCGGCGGCGCTGGCGGCGGAACTGCGCGGCTGGTTCGGCGAACCCGATGTACGGCGCCGGCTCAAGGCCGCCGCCCGCGGCCGCCGCTCGGCCCTGAACGGCTGGGCGTCCACCGCCCGCAGCCTGGCCGGCGTCCTCGGCCGGCTCCCCGGCGAACCCCGGAGGGCCGCATGAGGAGGACGACGGCGACACCGGCGGACCTCGCGCGACGAGCGGGAGGCGGGCGCATACCGTCGCAGCCCGGGCCGCGGGGCGCCGGGAACCTGACGGAGGTGGACGCGGTGACACAGGACGGCCACAGGCACCCGGGGCCCGCGGTGACGCCGGACGGGCCGGCCGGCCCGGGGCCCACGGTGGTGTCGGACGCGCGGACCGGCCCCGGGACGGCGGCGGCACCGGCCGGACCGACGGACCCGCGGTCCGCGGCGGCACCGGCCCGGCCCACCGACCCGGGGTCCGTGATCCCGGGGGCCGGACCCGTCGGCCCCGAACAGCCCACCGTACGGCTGCGCGAGACCGGCCCCGACGAGCCGCCGCGCTACGCGCCCGAGTGGCTCCAGCTGCGCGAGGGCGCCGACGCGTCCGCGCGCGCCCTGGACCTGCTGGACCCGCTGCGCATCCGGCTCGCCAACCTGCCCGGCCGCACCGGCGGGGCCGTCGTGCACGACCTGGGCTGCGGCACCGGCTCGATGGGCCGCTGGCTCGCCCCGCGCCTGGACGGCGCCCAGCACTGGGTGCTGCACGACCGCGACCCCTACCTGCTGCACTTCGCCGCCGTGGCCTCCCCGCGCGCCGCCGCCGACGGCAGCCGGGTCACCGTGGAGACCCGGCGCGGTGACGTCGCCCGGCTCACCCCGGACGCGCTGGCCGGCGCGTCCCTGGTGACCGCCTCGGCCCTGCTGGACGTCCTCACCCGCGAGGAGGTCGGGACCCTGGCCGCCGCCTGCGCGGGCGCCGGCTGCCCGGCCCTGCTCACCCTCTCCGTCGCCGGCCGCGTCGAACTGGCCCCGGCCGACCCGCTGGACGAGGAGATCGCCGCGGCGTTCAACGCGCACCAGCGGCGGGACGGGCTGCTCGGCCCGGACGCGGTCACCGTGGCCGCCGAGGCGTTCGCCGACCGGGGCGCCACGGTCAAGATCCAGCCGAGCCCCTGGCGGCTCGGCCCCGCCGAGGCGGCCCTGACGGCGCAGTGGCTGCGCGGCTGGGTCGGCGCCGCCGTGGAGCAACGCCCCGAACTCGCCGCCCGCGCCGAGCGCTACCTCGCCGCCCGCCTGGCCGCGTGCGCCGCGGGCGACCTCCACGTCACCGTCCACCACAGCGACCTCCTCGCCCTGCCCCGCCCGACGGGCGGCCACCGATGACCGCGGCCACGCGGAACACGACGCCGTCGGCGGCGACTTCGCAGACGCACCCAACGGACGTGCGGGAGGCGACCGCGGGGGCGAGCCCGACGGCCCCGCGCGTACTGCCCGTCCTGCGGCGGCACCTCGGCACGGTCACCGGTGTCGTCATCATGGCCGTGCTGCTGTGGCGCATGGGCACCGGCGTCCTCCTGGACGGACTGGAGCGCGTCGACGCGACGGCCCTGCTCCTCGGGCTCGGCATTGGGCTCGTGACGACGGTGTTCAGCGCCTGGCGCTGGGCGCTGGTGGCGCGCGGGCTGCGGATCCGGCTGCCGCTCGGCGCGGCCGTCGCCGACTACTACCGGGCGCTGTTCCTCAACGCGGCCCTGCCCGGCGGCATCCTCGGCGACGTCCACCGGGCCGTGCGGCACGGGCAGAGCGAGGGCGACGTGGGCCGCGGGGTGCGCACCGTCGTCCTGGAGCGCGCCGCGGGGCAGATCGCCCTCGCCGTCGTGGGCGCCGCGGTGCTGCTGACCGTGCCGTCACCGGTCAGGGCGGACGTACGGCACGTCGTCCCGCTCGCCGCCCTGGCCGGCGTCGGCGCGCTCGCCGTGCTGGTCGCCCTGCGCATGAACCGTGCCGCGCCCGCGCCCACCGGGGGCCATCGGCTGCGGGCGGCGCTCGCCGAGGCACGCGAGGGCCTGCTGTCCCGCCGCAACGGTCCGGGCGTCGCGCTGTCGTCGCTGGTCGTACTGGCCGGGCACGTGGCGGTGTTCGTCGTCGCGGCCCGGGTCGCCGGGTCCGGCGCTCCGGTGCTGTCGCTGCTGCCGCTGGCCGTGCTCGCGCTGCTCGCGATGGGCGTCCCGCTGAACGTCGGCGGGTTCGGACCCCGCGAGGGGGTCACCGCCTGGGCGTTCGGCGCGGCCGGACTCGGCGCGGGCACCGGACTGTCGGTGGCCGTCGTGTACGGCGTGCTGAGCTTCGTGGCCGCGCTGCCGGGCGCCGTCGTCCTGGCCGCCCGCTGGTACGCGGGCCTGCGGACGCGGACCGCCGCGACGACGGCACCCCGGCACGAGGTGACCCCCGAGGCCGTTGCGGTACCGGTTCCCGGCCCCGCCCCCGAGGCCCGTTATCCGCGCTCGCCCCCCGCGGACTCCGCTCCCTCGGTCAGCAGCGAGAAGTACGCGCCGAAGGAATCCGCCAGGCTCGCCAGGATGTCCTTCCCCTTGTCCGCGGACCCCAGGGAAGGACGGCCGATGACGCCCGAATCGGTATAGGCGGACATTCCCGTGGTGAGCAGGTGGCGGCGGTCGTCCGCGACGAAGTCGGCGGATTCGTACCCGGGCCGGACCACGTCCGGGTGGGCGTGCAGCAGGATCGACGTCTCGATCTCCCCGGCGTGCATGTCGGTGAGCAGGGACGTGACCACCCCGGCCCGCCCGCACGCCGTCTCCCAGTCCTCCGGGGCCGGGAACAGCGCCATCCGCTCGCCGCGGGCGGAAGCCTCCTGGACGACGTTGCCGAGCACGTAGTTCCCGCCGTGCCCGTTGACCACCACCAGGGCCTCGACGCCCGAGCGGCGCAGTGACGCCGCGATGTCCCGTACCACCGCGTGAAGGGTCACGGAGGAAATGCTGACGGTTCCCGGCCAGGCCGCGTGCTCGTGCGAGCAGGCGATGGTCACGGGCGGAAGGAGGTGCACCGGGTACGCTCCGGCGATCTCCCCGGCGACGGCACAGGCGACGAGGGTGTCGGTGGCGAGCGGCAGGTACGGGCCGTGCTGCTCGAAGCTGCCGACCGGCAGGACCGCGACCCGCGGTGCCGCGCCCGCCCCGAGCGCCCGTACGTCCTCGGTGGTGTCCGCCGGCAGCGGACCGTACGCCACCGACCGCATCCGCGAACCACTCATCTCTTCCCGGCCCTCCGTCTGACGCTTAGGAACCAGATCATGACAGAAAAAATCGGCGTACTCGGCACGAAGGCACCCCAGCGCACGGGCGCGGAACGGGTGGTGAACGCCCCGCTGCCGACCGTCTACGGGAAGTTCCAGGCGGTCGGTTACCTGGACCACGACCGCGGTGACGAACAAGTCGCCCTGGTGTACGGGGACATCGGCAGCGAGGACGTGCTCACCCGGCTGCACTCCGAATGCCTCACTGGGGACGCCTTCGGTTCGCAGCACTGCGAGTGCGGCGACCAACTCGCCGCCGCGCTGCGGGCGGTCGTCGCGGAGGGCAGCGGCATCGTCGTCTACCTGCGCGGTCACGAGGGCCGGGGGATAGGACTGCTGGCCAAGCTGCGCGCGATGGCCCTGCAGGCGGAGGGCCTGGACACGGTCGAGGCGAACCTGGCGCTGGGCCTGCCGGTGGACGCCCGCGACTACGGCGTGGCCGCGGAGATCCTGCGTGACCTGGGCGTGCGCTCGGTGCGGCTGATGTCGAACAACCCCCGCAAGCGCGAGGCGCTCACCGACCAGGGCATCCAGGTGACGGAGACGGTGCCGCTGCTGATCCCGCCGTGCGAGAACAACATCACCTACCTGCGCACCAAGCGGGAGCGCATGGACCACCACCTGCCCCACCTGGACGCGGTGGCCCACTGGTCCTGACCGCCCCGCCCGGCCACGCGCGCCGGGCGGCACCCCTGCCGCCTGCTCCAGCCTCGTCGAAGCGGTGCTGGAGCAGGCTCACGCCGCCGGGAGGCCCCTCGCCTCAGTCGACGACCGCCTCGTGGACCAGGCGCTTGAGGTCCTGGTAGAGCGGGTGGGAGGAGCGGGGGCGGACCTGGGTCATGAACTGGACCGTGAGGTCGCGGGTCGGGTCGACCCAGAAGGTCGTGGTCGCCACGCCGCTCCAGCCATAGGTGCCGAGCCCGGCCGGGGCCCGGGTGCGGGACGGGTCGACGACCACGGAGACGCCGAGGCCGAAGCCGACGCCGTCGTTGCCGGGCTCGTCGTGGGCCGGGCGGCTGCCGAAGGACCTGAGGTCGGCGCCGTCCGGGAGGTGGTTGCGGGTCATCAGGTCGACCGTGCCCGGCGACAGCAGCCGCACTCCGTCCACCTCCCCCCGCCGCCGCAGGAGTTCCATGAAGCGGTGCACGTCGTGGGCGCTCGCCACCAGGCCGCCGCTGCCGGACAGGAAGCGCGGCCGGCCGTCGCGCAGGGGCAGCCCCGCGACCGGCGTGATGCCGCCGTCCTCGGTCTCGCCGTACAGCTCCGACAGCCGGTCCGCCCGCGCGTCGTCGACGCAGAACCCGGCGTCGGTCATGCCGAGCGGGCGCAGCACCCGCTCGGCGATCACGTCGTCCAGCGGCTGTCCCGCCACCACCTCCAGGAGCCGGCCGAGGACGTTGGTGGCGACCGAGTAGTTCCACTGGGTGCCCGGCTCGAACTGCAGCGGCAGCGAGGCGTACACGTCGACCGTGCCGGCCAGGTCCTCGCCCGGCGCGACCGAGGAGTCCAGGCCGGCCTCCCGGTACAGCGCGTCCACCGGGTGGCAGTGGTAGAAGGCGAAGGTCAGGCCCGCGGTGTGGGTGAGCAGATGCCGGACCAGGACCGGTCCGTCGGCCGGCCGGGTCACCAGGTCGGGCCCCGAGCCGCCGACGTACACGCGCGGCTCGGCGAAGGCCGGCAGGTGGTCGGCGACCGGGTCGTCCAGCGAGAGCCGGCCCTCCTCGACCAGGGTCAGCGCGGCGACGGTGGTGACGGGCTTGGTCATGGAGTAGATCCGCCACAGGGTGTCCGGCTCCACCGGCAGCCCCGCGGCGACGTCACGGTGTCCGTGCGTGGTGAGGTGGGCGACGCGGCCGCCGCGCGCGACGGCCACGAGGAAGCCGGGCAGCCGGCCCTCGTCGACCTCCCGGGCGAGGTGCCGGTCCAGGCGGTCCAGCGCCTTCTCGTCCAGCCCGGCCTCGCTCGGGTCCACCTCTTGCCGCAGACGTGCCATCGTTCTCCTCCGGTCCCGTTCCTCGAGGTGCGATCCGTCGTACCCCGCGCGGACGCCCCTCAGACGTCATCGTGGCGCAGTGATCGCGGCCGCGGAACCGTTTCAGCGGTGGTGCAGGAATGCGCGCCGCCGCCGCGCGGGTTCTCCCCACATGACTCAGGACACGACGCACCACGCACTGCTCGCGCTGCTCTCCGACGGGCGCAACGGCGTACTGGTCACCCTCAAGCGCGACGGGCGGCCGCAGTTGTCGAACGTGAGCCACCACTACGACCCGGACGAGGGGGTCCTGCGGATCTCCGTGACCGACGACCGGGCCAAGACCCGCAACCTGCGCCGCGACCCCCGCGCGTCGTACCACGTCTCCGCGCCCGACCACCGCGCCTACACGGTCGCCGAGGGCACCGCGGAGCTCTCGCCGGTGGCCCGGGACCCCTACGACGACACGGTGGAGGAGCTGGTGCGCCTGTACCGGGACGTCCTCGGCGAGCACCCGGACTGGGACGACTACCGCGCCGCGATGGTCCGCGACCGCCGCCTGGTGGTCCGGCTGCGCGTCGAGCGGGCGTACGGCATCCCGCGGGGCGCGAACCAGGGCTGAACCGGCCCCCGGTCAGGGGCGGGTCCCGGCGGTGCGGGCCTCCAGGGCGTGCAGGACGGCCACCATGTCCGCGTCGCCGTGGCCCAGCTTCACCGTCTCCTCGAACAGGGCGTGACAGGTGTCCAGGAGCGGGGAGGCGAGGCGGGCGGCGCGGGCGGACTCCGCGATCAGACGGTTGTTCTTCAGGACGTCCAGGGCCGCCGCCTGCACCGCGAAGTCGCCGTGCAGCAGCTTGGGCGCCTTCATCCGGGAGACCGCGCTGGCCATCGGGCCCGCGTCCAGGACGTCCAGGAACAGCCCCCGGTCCAGGCCCTGCCGGTCCGCGAAGTGGAACGCCTCGGTGAGGCCGGTGACCTGGGTGATCAGGAACAGGTTCACCGCGAGCTTCATCAGCAGCGCGCCGGGCGCCGGGCCGCACACGAACGTCTCCCGGCACAGCGGCGCGAGCAGCGGCCGCACGGCCGCGACCGCGTCGTCGTCGCCGGCCAGCATCGCGACCAACTGCCCCTGCTGCGCGGGCACCCGGGAGCCGGAGACGGGGGCCTCGACGTACCTCCCGCCGGCCGCGTGGACGTCGGCGGCCAGCGCGCCGGAGTACTCGGGCGAGGTGGTGCCCATGTGGACGACCGTCCGCCCCCGCACCCGCCCGGCGAACTCCGCCGTGTCACGGGCCAGTACCGCGTCCACGGCGGCCTCGTCGGCCAGCATCAGGAACGCCACCTCCGTGCGCGCGAACACCTCGGCGGCGTCGGCGGCCACCTCGGCGCCGGCCGCGCGCAGCGGTTCGGCGCGGGCGGGGGTCCGGTTCCAGACCAGCAGGGGGGTGCCGGCGTGGGCGAACCGCAGGGCCATGGGCGTGCCCATCACACCGAGACCGAGGAAACCGACGTGCACGGCGGGTCCGCCTTCCGCTCCGGGCGCCCCGGGCCTTCGTCCCCGGGCCGCTATGACCGTGGTCATAGTAGCGCCCTCTATGACGCCGGTCATAGGATGGCGGCGAGTGCGAGGAGGTCGTATGCCCGGGTCGTCGGAACGCGGACCGCGCGAGCGGATGGTCTTCAGCGCCGCCCAGCTCATCCGGCGCGACGGCGTCGCCGCGACCGGCATGCGGGAGGTCGCCGAGCACGCCGGCGCCCCCCGCGGCTCGCTCCAGCACTACTTCCCCGGCGGCAAGCGGCAGTTGGTGGGGGAGGCGGTCGGCTGGGCCGGACGGTACGCCGGCCGCCGCGTCGCCCGCTTCCTGGCCGAGCTGTCCCGTACCGGGACGCCCACCCCCTCGGGGCTGTTCGCGGCGATGGTCCGGCAGTGGACCGAGGAGTACGAGGCCGACGGGTACGGCACGGGCTGCCCGGTGGCCGCCGCGACCACGGAGTGCGCGGCCACGGACGCGGACACCCGCCGGGCCGCGGCCACGGCGTTCGCCACGTGGACCGCCCCGGTCGCCGCGGCCCTGACCGACATGGGCGTCCCCGCCGCCCGCGCGGCCTCCCTGGCCACGCTCATGATCAGCGCCCTGGAGGGCGCGATCCTCATCGCCCGCGCCGAACAGGACAGCCGGGCCCTGACGACGGTCGTGGCGGAGCTGGCCCCCCTGCTGGACGGCGCGGCGGCCGCGGGCTGAGCCGGACGGACGCGGTCAGGGGCGGCTGACGGCGCGGGTCACGCCCGCGACGACCGCCGTGGCGAGGATCCAGCCGGTCAGGACGAGGACGTACGACAGCCACTGGTACCCGCCGGCCGGGGCGAAGGCGCCCTCCTGGCCGAAGGAGATCACCGGCAGCAGCAGGTCCAGGGTGAAGAACACCGGGTTGAACGGCGGTCCCTCACCCGCCTTCAGGGGCGGCGGGTGGTGCGCGGCGAACGCGACCGAGCCGACCGCGAGCAGCGACAGCAGCCAGCCCAGCGCCCGCAGCGGCCGGAAGCCGTAGCCGACGGTGGCGTCCTGGACGTGCCCCCACAGCCGCCCGTACCAGGGCAGGGTGGAGCGGTGCCGGCGCTGCTTGGCCAGCTGCACGAGCCGCGCGGCGCCTTCGTCGCCGATCCGGCGGTACGCGGCGGTCAGCTCCTCGTAGGCCTGCGGGATGTACCCGTCACGGTCCCGGGCCAGCAGGGGCAGCCGGCGTCCGGCGGGCTCGTGCGGCGCGAGGGAGGTGTAGGAGAGGTCCGCGACCATCACCTCGGCGGGCACCGACCCCGGCTCCAGCAGCAGCATCCCGATCCGCGCCCGGCGCAGGTTCAGGGTGCCCTCCATCGGCGGTGCCTTGCGCAGCCACAGCTCACCGAGCGTGGCGCTGCCGGCCCGCAGCCCCGGCCCGCCGGGGTTGACCAGACGGCAGTACGACAGGTCCAGGCGGCCCCCGATCCGGGCGCCGCGCAGCCCGAACCAGCCGTGCACCTCGGCGGACCGCAGCAGCACCTGCCCCTCGACGGCGAGGCCCTCGGCGTCCACGGCGGCCTCCCCGGTGCCGGTCAGCCGGGCGTCGGTCAGGTTGACGGACCCGGCGACGGTGGCGCCGCTCAGCCGGACCCACCCGTGGGTGCGCAGCCCCGGGGCCCACACGTCGGCGCCGATCACCGCCTGGTTGAGCTGGAGCACCGGCTCCTCGGCGTCGGGTGCGAGGACCTGCGCGCCCTCCAGGTACAGGCTGCCGTCGACGCGTGTCCCGCCGAGCCGCACGACCCCGGTGCAGCGGGTCCGGGTCAGCCGGAGCACGCCCTCGACGTGGACGGCGTGGGCGACGAGGCCCGGCAGCGCGGACTCGCTCAGGTTGAGTTCGCGCAGCCGGGCGGCGTAGCAGCGCAGCGGCTCGGCGAAGTGGCAGTGGCGCAGCCGTACCGGGTGCTCGACCGTCGCGTACTGCAGGTCGAGCCGGCCGGTGACGCGGGCGCCCGCGAGGTCCAGCGCCGGGATCCCACCGCCCGGGGGCGGGGCGTCCAGCAGCAGGGCGCGCAGCACCTCGCCGCGCACGGTGCGCTCCGGTCCCCACAGCGGGCCGTCGCGGGAGGGGTCGTCGCCGGGGGACTCCCTCAGGTCGACCGGTGTGCCCGTGGCGAACGCCGCACGGACACGCCGTTCGGCCGGGGTCAGTTCGTCGCTCTCCATCAGCGGCCATCCGACCCGGCGGGGCCGCTCCTGTCAACGCCCGCGCGCGGCCCGCGCCTTGGCGTGGGGGACCCCGATCGGGGTCCCCCGGCGGTGCTACTCCTTGGCCGACTCGACGGCGTGTCCGCCGAACTGGTTGCGCAGCGCGGCGACCATCTTCATCTGCGGGGAGTCCTCCTGGCGGGAGGCGAACCGCGCGAAGAGGGAGGCGGTGATCGCGGGCAGCGGCACGGCGTTGTCGATGGCGGCCTCCACCGTCCAGCGCCCCTCACCGGAGTCCTCGGCGTAGCCGCGCAGCCGGTCGAGGTGCTCGTCGTCGTCGAGGGCGTTGACGGCGAGGTCGAGGAGCCAGGAGCGGATGACGGTGCCCTCCTGCCAGGAGCGGAAGACCTCGCGGACGTTCTCCACGGAGTCGATCTTCTCCAGCAGTTCCCAGCCCTCGGCGTAGGCTTGCATCATCGCGTACTCGATGCCGTTGTGGACCATCTTGGAGAAGTGGCCCGCGCCGACCTTGCCCGCGTGGACGTAGCCGTAGGGGCCCTCCGGCTTGAGCGCGTCGAAGATCGGCTGGAGCCGGTCGACGTGCTCCTTCTCGCCGCCGACCATGAGCGCGTAGCCGTTCTTCAGGCCCCACACACCGCCGGAGACGCCCGCGTCGACGAAGCCGACGCCCCGCTCGCCGAGCTCCGCGGCGTGCTTCTCGTCGTCCGTCCAGCGGGAGTTGCCGCCGTCGACGACCGTGTCGCCGCTCTCCAGCAGGCCGCCCAGCTCGTCGATGACGGACTGGGTGGCGGCGCCGGCCGGCACCATCACCCAGACGGTGCGGGGTGCTTCGAGCTTGTCGACGAGTTCGGCGAGGCTCGCCACGTCCGAGACGTCGGGGTTGCGGTCGTAGCCGATGACGGTGTGGCCCGCGCGGCGGATCCGCTCGCGCATGTTGCCGCCCATCTTGCCGAGACCGATCAGTCCGAGCTGCATGTCCGTGATCACTTCCTGAGTTCGCGGTAGGCGGCCACGAGGGCGGCGGTGGAGGCGTCCAGGCCGGGGACGTCGGCGCCCTCGGTGAGGGCGGGTTCGACGCGCTTGGCGAGGACCTTGCCCAGCTCCACGCCCCACTGGTCGAAGGAGTCGATGTCCCAGATCGCGCCCTGGACGAACACCTTGTGCTCGTACAGCGCGATGAGCTGGCCGAGCACCGACGGGGTCAGCGCGGTGGCCAGGATGGTCGTGGTCGGGTGGTTGCCCTTGAAGGTGCGGTGGGCGACCTGCTCCTCGGCCACGCCCTCGGCGCGGACCTCGTCGGCGGTCTTGCCGAACGCGAGGGCCTGGCCCTGCGCGAACAGGTTGGCCATCAGCAGGTCGTGCTGCGCCTTCAAGGTGTCGCCCAGCTCGTCGACCGGGCGGGCGAAGCCGATCAGGTCGGCGGGGATGAGCTTGGTGCCCTGGTGGATGAGCTGGTAGTAGGCGTGCTGTCCGTTGGTGCCGGGGGTGCCCCAGACGACCGGTCCGGTCTGCCACTGCACCGGGCGGCCCTCGCGGTCCACCGACTTGCCGTTGGACTCCATGTCCAGCTGCTGGAGGTAGGCGGTGAACTTGGACAGGTAGTGGCTGTAGGGCAGCACCGCGTGCGACTGGGCGTCGAAGAAGTTGCCGTACCAGACGCCCAGCAGGCCCAGCAGCAGCGGGGCGTTGGCCTCGGCCGGGGCGGTGCGGAAGTGGTCGTCGACGATGCGGAACCCGTCGAGCATCTCCCGGAACCGGTCCGCGCCGATCGCGATCATCAGCGACAGGCCGATCGCCGAGTCGAAGGAGTACCGGCCGCCGACCCAGTCCCAGAACTCGAACATGTTGGCCGTGTCGATGCCGAACTCGGTGACCTTCTCGGAGTTCGTCGACAGCGCCACGAAGTGCTTGGCGACCGCCTTTTCGTCGCCGCCCAGGCCCTCCAGGAGCCAGGTGCGCGCCGAGGTGGCGTTGGTGATCGTCTCGATGGTGGTGAACGTCTTGGAGGCGACGATGAACAGCGTCTCCGCCGGGTCCAGGTCACGGGTCGCCTCGTGCAGGTCCGCCCCGTCCACGTTGGACACGAACCGGACCGTCAACTCCCGGTCGGTGTACGGGCGCAGCACCTCGTAGGCCATCGCCGGGCCGAGGTCGGAGCCGCCGATGCCGATGTTGACGACGTTCCTGATCCGCCGGCCGGTGTGCCCGGTCCACTCCCCGGAGCGCACCCGCTGCGCGAAGTCGGCCATCCGGTCCAGCACCGCGTGCACGGCCGGGACGACGTTCTCGCCGTCCACCTCCACCACCGCGCCCGCCGGGGCCCGCAGCGCGGTGTGCAGCACCGCCCGACCCTCGGTGATGTTGATCTTCTCACCGCGGAACATCGCGTCCCGCAGCCCGAACACGTCGGTGGCGGTGGCCAGTTCCTGCAGCAGCGACAGCGTCTCGTCGGTGATCAGGTGCTTGGAGTAGTCGATGCGCAGGTCACCGACGCGCACCACGTAGCGCTCCGCGCGCCCGGGGTCCGCCGCGAACAGCTCGCGCAGGTGCGGCTGCCAGTGCGCGCGGTGGTCCTCCAGGGCGGCCCACTCGGGCCGGCGCGTGAGCAACGGGGTCTCAGACATGGGCGGGGGTCTCCTCGTGGGCCTCGCCGCGCAGGGCGACGGCGTACATCTCGTCGGCGTCGAGGCGGCGCAGCTCCTCGGCGATGAGTTCGGAGGTGGAGCGCACCTTCAGCGCGAGGGTGCGCGACGGCTGGCCCGGCAGGGACAGCGTGGCCAGCGGGCCCTCCGGCCGGTCGATCACGACCTCGCCGTCGGCGGTGCCCAGCCGTACGGCGGTGACGACCGGGCCCTCGGAGACCACCCGGTCCACCGGCACCCGCAGCCGCGCCTCCAGCCAGCGGGCCAGCAGCTCGGCGGCCGGGTTCTCCGCCTCGGCCTCCACCGCGGCGGAGACGACCGGCACCCGGGCCTGGTCCAGGGCCGCGGCCAGCATCGAGCGCCACGGGGTGAGCCGCGTCCACGCGAGGTCGGTGTCGCCGGGGGCGTAGGAGCGGGCCCGGTCCTGAAGGGTGCGCAGCGGGTCGTCCACCGCGTACAGGTCGGTGATCCTGCGCTGCGCGAGGGCGCCCAGCGGGTCCTTGGAGGGCACCTCGGGCGCGTCCACCGGCCACCACACGACGACCGGGGCGTCCGGCAGCAGCAGCGGCAGCACCACCGAGTCGGCGTGGTCGGACACCTCGCCGTAGGTGCGCAGCACCACCGTCTCCCCGGTGCCCGCCTCGGAGCCCACCCGGACCTCGGCGTCCAGCCGCGACCCGGTGCGCTCGCGGGAGGTGCGGGCGTGCCGCTTGATGACGACCAGGGTGCGCGAGGGGTGCTCGTGCGAGGCCTCCTCGGCCGCCTTGAGGGCGTCGTAGGCGTTCTCCTCGTCCGTGACGATGACCATCGTCAGGACCATGCCCACGGCCGGGGTGCCGATGGCACGGCGGCCCTGCACCAACGCCTTGTTGATCTTGCTTGCCGTGGTGTCGGTCAGGTCGATCTTCATGGCCTGCGCCAGCTCCGTCCGTCTCGTGCGAGCATCTCGTCCGCTTCCTCGGGTCCCCAGCTGCCCGACGCGTACTGGGCCGGCCTGCCGTGCGTCGCCCAGTACTCCTCGATCGGGTCGAGGATCTTCCAGGACTCTTCCACTTCCTGGTGGCGCGGGAACAGGTTGGCGTCGCCGAGCAGCACGTCCAGGATGAGGCGCTCGTACGCCTCGGGACTGGACTCGGTGAACGACTCGCCGTACGCGAAGTCCATCGTCACGTCCCGGATCTCCATGGACGTGCCCGGCACCTTCGAGCCGAAGCGGACGGTGATGCCCTCGTCCGGCTGGACCCGGATGACGATGGCGTTGGAGCCCAGCTCCTCGGTGGCCGTCGAGTCGAACGGCGAGTGCGGGGCGCGCTGGAAGACCACCGCGATCTCCGTGACCCGCCGCCCCAGGCGCTTGCCGGTGCGCAGGTAGAAGGGCACGCCCGCCCAGCGGCGGTTGTCCACGTTCAGCCGGACGGCGGCGTAGGTGTCGGTCGTGGAGGCCGGGTCGATGCCCTCCTCCTCCAGGTAGCCGGGCACCTGGGCGCCGCCCTGCCAGCCGGCCGCGTACTGGCCGCGCACCGTGTGCCGGCCCAGCTCCTCGGGCAGCTTCACCGCCTTGAGCACCTTCAGCTTCTCGGTGAGCAGGGAGGACGCGTCGAACGAGGCCGGCTCCTCCATCGCGGTGAGCGCCATCAGCTGCAGCAGGTGGTTCTGGATGACGTCCCGGGCCGAGCCGATGCCGTCGTAGTAGCCCGCCCGGCCGCCGATGCCGATGTCCTCCGCCATGGTGATCTGGATGTGGTCGACGTACGACCGGTTCCAGATCGGCTCGAACATCGTGTTGGCGAACCGCAGCGCCAGGATGTTCTGGACGGTCTCCTTGCCCAGGTAGTGGTCGATGCGGAACACCTGGTCGGGCGCGAACACGTCGTGCACGATGGCGTTCAGCTGCTGGGCGCTGGCCAGGTCGTGGCCGAACGGCTTCTCGATGACCGCCCGCCGCCAGGAGCCCTCCGGCCCCTTGGCCAGGCCGTGCTTCTTCAGCTGCTCGACGACCTTGGGGAAGAACTTCGGCGGCACGGAGAGGTAGAACGCGAAGTTGCCGCCGGTGCCGCGCGAGGAGTCCAGTTCCTCGACCGCGTCGCGCAGCTGCTTGAAGGCGGTGTCGTCGTCGAAGTCGCCGGGGACGAACCGCATGCCCTCGGCGAGCTGCTGCCAGACCTCCTCGCGGAACTCGGTGCGCGCGTGCTCACGCACCGCGTCGTGCACGACCTGCGCGAAGTCCTGGTCCGCCCAGTCGCGGCGGGCGAAGCCGACCAGCGAGAAGCCCGGCGGCAGCAGACCCCGGTTGGCCAGGTCGTACACGGCCGGCATCAGCTTCTTGCGGGACAGGTCACCCGTGACCCCGAAGATCACGAGCCCCGACGGGCCGGCGATCCTCGGCAGCCGCCGGTCGCGCGCGTCCCGGAGCGGGTTGGTCCACACGGGGGTGGTCATTCCGCGTCAACTCCCTTGCTGTCGAGTGACTTCGTGACCGCGTCCAGCAGCTCCTGCCAGGCCGCCTCGAACTTGGCGACGCCCTCGTCCTCCAGCCGCCGCACCACCTCGTCGTAGGAGATGCCGAGGCGCTCGACGGCCGCGAGGTCGGCGCGGGCCTGCGCGTAACCGCCGGTGACGGTGTCACCGCTGATGACACCGTGGTCGGCGACCGCGTTCAGGGTGGCCTCCGGCATCGTGTTGACGGTGCCGGGCGCGACCAGCTCGTCCACGTACAGGGTGTCCTTGTAGGCGGGGTCCTTCACCCCGGTGGACGCCCACAGCGGGCGCTGCTTGGTGGCCCTCGCCCCGGCGAGCGCGAGCCAGCGCGGCCCGGAGAAGACCTCCTCGTACGCCGCGTAGGCCAGGCGGGCGTTCGCCAGGGCCGCACGGCCCTTGAGCGCCAGGGCCTCCTCGCTGCCGAGGACGGTGAGCCGCTTGTCGATCTCGCTGTCCACGCGGGAGACGAAGAACGAGGCCACCGAGTGGATCGTGGACAGGTCCAGGCCCCGGGCGGCGGCCTTCTCCAGACCGGCCAGGTAGGCGTCCATGACCTGGCCGTAGCGCTCCAGCGAGAAGATCAGCGTGACGTTGACGCTGATGCCGAGGCCGATGACCTCGGTGATCGCCGGCAGGCCCGCCTTCGTCGCGGGGATCTTGACCATCACGTTGGGGCGGTCCACCAGCCAGGCCAGCTGCTTGGCCTCGGCGACCGTGGCCCGGGTGTCGTGCGCCAGGCGCGGGTCGACCTCGATGGAGACCCGGCCGTCCCGGCCGCCGGTCGCGTCGTACACCGGGCGCAGCACGTCGGCGGCGGCCCGCACGTCGGCGGTCGTCATCATGCGGACGGCCTCGTCGACGGTGACCCGGCGCGCCGCCAGGTCGGCCAGCTGCTCCTCGTAGCCCTCACCGGAGCCGATGGCCGCCTGGAAGATCGACGGGTTGGTGGTGACGCCGACGACGTGGCCGGTGCGGACGAGCTCGGCGAGGTTGCCGCTCTCGATGCGCCGGCGCGACAGGTCGTCGAGCCAGATCGACACGCCCTCGGCGGACAGCCGCTCCAGGGGCCCCGCGCTCGGCGCGGTGGATTCGGTCACTGTGATCATCTTCTTTCGGCGGTCGGATCAACCGCGGGTGGCGGCCAGGGATTCCCGGGCCGCGGCGGCGACGTTCTCGGGGGTGAAGCCGTACTCGGCGAACAGGGTCTTGGCGTCGGCGGAGGCACCGAAGTGCTCCAGCGACACGATGCGGCCGGCGTCGCCGACGTAGCGGTACCAGGTCAGGCCGATCCCGGCCTCGACCGCGACGCGGGCCCGGACGGCGGGCGGCAGGACGCTCTCGCGGTAGGCGCGCGGCTGCTCCTCGAACCACTCCACCGACGGCATCGACACCACGCGCGTGCCGGTCCCCTCGGCCTCCAGCAGCTCGCGGGCGGCGACCGCCAGCTGCACCTCGGAACCGGTGGCGACGATGATCACCTCCGGGGTCTCGGTGGACGACTCGCGCAGCACGTAGCCGCCCTTGGCCGCGTCCGGGTTCGGCGCGTACGTCGGCACGCCCTGGCGGGTCAGCGCGAGCCCGTGCGGGGCCGGGTGCGTGGCGTGCCTCTTCAGGATCTCGGCCCAGGCGGCCGCGGTCTCGTTGGCGTCCGCCGGGCGGACGACGTTCAGGCCCGGAATGGCCCGCAGTGCGGCCAGGTGCTCGACCGGCTGGTGCGTCGGGCCGTCCTCGCCGAGGCCGATGGAGTCGTGCGTCCACACGTACGTCACCGGCAGCTGCATCAGCGCCGACATGCGCACCGCGTTGCGCATGTAGTCGGAGAACGTCAGGAAGGTGCCGCCGTAGATCCGGGTGTTGCCGTGCAGGGCGACGCCGTTCATCTCCGCGGCCATGGAGAACTCGCGGATGCCGAAGTGGACCGTACGGCCGTACGGGCTCGCCTCGGGCAGCGGGTTGCCCTCCGGCAGGAAGGAGCTGGACTTGTCGATGGTGGTGTTGTTCGAGCCGGCCAGGTCGGCGGAGCCGCCCCACAGCTCGGGCAGGACCGGGCCGAGCGCCTGGAGGACCTTGCCGGAGGCGGCCCGGGTGGCGACGGACCCGCCCTCCTCGAAGACCGGCAGGGACTCCTCCCAGCCCTCGGGCAGCTGACCGGCCACGACCCGGTCGAAGAGGCGGGCGCGCTCGGACTCGCCGTCCCGCCACCCGGCGAGCTGCTTGTCCCAGGCCGCGTGCGCCTCGGCGCCCCGGTCCAGGGCCCGGCGGGTGTGGGCCAGCACCTCGTCGGCCACCTCGAAGGACCGCTCCGGGTCGAAGCCGAGGACGCGCTTGGTGGCGGCGACCTCGTCCGCGCCGAGCGCGGAGCCGTGGGCGGCCTCGGTGTTCTGCGCGTTCGGGGCGGGCCAGGCGATGATCGTGCGCATCGCGATGATCGAGGGGCGGCCGGTCTCCGCCCTGGCCGCCGTGAGGGCCGCGTACAGGGCGTGCACGTCGATGTCGCCGTTCTCGGCGGGCTCGATGCGCTGGGTGTGCCAGCCGTACGCCTCGTACCGCTTGAGGACGTCCTCGGAGAAGGCGGTGGCGGTGTCGCCCTCGATGGAGATGTGGTTGTCGTCGTAGAGGAAGACCAGGTTGCCCAGCTTCTGGTGGCCGGCCAGCGACGACGCCTCGCCGGAGACGCCCTCCTGGAGGTCTCCGTCGGAGACGATCGCCCAGATCATGTGGTCGAACGGTGACTCGCCGGCCGGGGCCTCCGGGTCGAACAGGCCGCGCTCGTAACGGGCGGCCATCGCCATGCCGACGGCGTTGGCGGCGCCCTGGCCGAGCGGCCCGGTGGTGGTCTCCACGCCGGCGGTGTGCCCGTACTCGGGGTGGCCGGGGGTCTTGGAGCCGTGGGTGCGGAACGCCTTGAGGTCGTCGAGCTCCAACTCGTAGCCCGCGAGGTACAGCTGCGTGTACAGCGTCAGCGAGGTGTGGCCGGGGGAGAGGACGAAGCGGTCACGGCCGGTCCACTCCGGGTCCGCCGGGTCGTGCCGCATCACCTTCTGAAAGAGCGTGTACGCGGCCGGGGCCAGACTCATCGCCGTCCCCGGGTGGCCGTTGCCGACCTGCTGGACGGCGTCCGCCGCCAGCACCCGTGCGGTGTCGACGGCACGCCGGTCGATATCGGTCCACTCCAGGGTGTCGGGCGTCTGCGTGCTCATCTGGAGGCAGTCCCCTTCAAAAGGTTGCGGAACAGTGCGTCTTGCTGGTCAGACGCGTTCGACCTTAAAAGTCAGACTTTTCGTTCGGTAGGTCGGGGTGTGTCAGCCTGTGGTGAAAGTGGGACACCCCCGCCCCCGGACCCCGGCCGCACGGCGGCCCGAGCCCGTGCGGGGCGGTACGAGCGGCGTGAAAGCAGCGTGAAACAGATATGGCGGACATGGCGGACAGGCCGGGCTCCCGTGAGATGGCCCGGCCCGGCGGCCTCGCGCCTGACGGTGAGATCAGGACCTTCCCCTTCCCGGCCGACCTCAGCGTCGGCGGCGTCGGCATGCACGTCGGCCCGATGGGCACCGGCCGCACCTGGCGCGCCGCCGACGCGGCACCGGACCGCGTCCACCGGATCGACTTCCACGTCGTCATGCTGTTCTCCGCGGGACCCGTCCGGCACATGGTCGACTTCGCCGAGTACGAGGCGACCGCCGGGGACCTGCTCTGGATCCGGCCCGGACAGGTGCACCGCTTCTCCAGGAGCGTGTACCGCGGAACCGTCCTGACCATGCAACCCGGCTTCCTGCCACGCGCCACCGTCGAGGCGACCGGCCTGTACCGCTACGACCTCCCGCCGCTGCTGCGCCCCGACGCCGACCAGCTCACCGCACTGCGGGCCGCCCTGGCCCACCTGCAACGGGAGTACGAGGACACCGCCACCCTCCCGCTGAGCCTGCACACGGCCGTCCTGCGGCACGCCCTGACGGCCCTGCTGCTGCGCCTAGCGCACCTCGCGGCCAGTTCCGCCGAGGCCGAGCGCCGCGCCGACACCACCTTCAGCCTCTTCCGCGAGGCCGTGGAGGAGGACTTCCCCACCAACCACAGCGTCAGCGCCTACGCCGACGCGCTCGGTTACTCCCGGCGCACCCTGGTGCGCGCCGTACGCGCCGCGACCGGGCTGACCCCCAAGGCGTTCATCGACCGGCGGGTGGTACTGGAGGCCAAGCGTCTGCTCGCGCACAGCGACCTGCCGATCGGCCGGGTCGGCGCGGCGGTCGGCTTCCCCGACCCGGCGAACTTCTCCAAGTTCTTCCAGCAGCACACGGATCTGACGCCGGCGCAGTTCCGCGCGGAGATGCGCTGAGGGCACCCCCTCGCCCCCCGCCGCAACGGCCCGCGCACGCGCGGAACGGGCCCCGCTCGATGAGCGGGGCCCGTTCGCTGTGCGGGGGTGCGCGGGGAGGGCGCGGGGAGGGGCGCTGCGTCGGTGGCCCGACGTCGGCCGCGGGACGTCAGTGGCCGAAGGTGAGCCAGTTGACGTTCACGAAGTCGGCCGGCTGGCCGCTGCTGAACGTCAGGTACACGTCGTGCGTACCGGTCACCCCGCTGATGTTGGCCGGGACCGTCTTCCAGGTCTGCCAGCCACCGGTGTTGCCCACGGCGAAGCTGCCGATGGGCGCGTTGCTGCGGCTGTCCAGGCGCACCTCGACCAGACCGCTGACACCGCTCGCGGCGCCGCTCGCGACCCGGGCGGAGAACTGCCGTGCCGCGCTGGAGCCGAAGTTGACGCCCTTGTACAGGGCCCAGTCGCCGTTGGCCGCCCAGCCGACGTCCTGGCCGCCGCCGCTGTCGCTGGTGGTCTCGGTGCTCAGGCCGGACTGGCTGTCGTAGGACTCGGCCTGGATCGTGCCGTAGGCGTCACGGTTGCCCGACGGGGGAGGGGTGGTACCGCTCCCACCACCGCCGGACTGGAGCACCTGCACGTAGTCCACGACCATCGGGTGGCCCGGCTGGGTGTCGTTGTCCAGGCCGCCGCCGAACGCGTCCGGGAAGCCGCCGCCCATCGCCACGTTCAGGATGACGAAGTAGCCGTGGTTGGTGGCGTTGGCCCAGGTCGTGGCGTCCACCTGGTTGGCCGTCACCGTGTGGTAGTTGACGCCGTCGACGTAGAAGCGCAGCGCCTCCGGGCTCACCGAGCGGTCCCACTCCATGGCGTAGGTGTGGAAGCCGGACTGGCAGGTGGTGTTCGGGCAGGCGACGTTGTTGCCGATGCCGGTCGTCTCGTTGCACGGGCCGCCGGGGTTGGTGCCGCAGTGCAGGGTCGCCCAGACGCGGTTGAGGCCCTGGACGTTCTCCATGATGTCCATCTCGCCGACGGACGGCCAGTTCTGGTAGTTGCCGCGGTAGGGCGCGCCCAGCATCCAGAACGCCGGCCAGTAGCCCTCGGCGGCGGTGCCGGTGACGTTGGGCATCTGGATGCGGCCCTCGACGCGGAGCTTGCCGCCGGCCGGGGGCTGGAAGTCCGTGCGGACCGTCTCGATGCGGCCCGAGGTCCAGCGGCCCGAGGAGTCGCGCAGCGGCGTGATCTTCAGGTTGCCGCTGCCGTCGAGCGCGACGTTGCTGGTGCTGTTGGTCATCGTCTCGACCTCGCCGGTGCCCCAGTTGGCGGCGCCGCCCGGGTACGACGTGCCCAGGTCGTACTGCCAGTTGGAGGTGTTGATACCGGTGCCGGCGGCGCCGTTGAAGTCGTCGAGGAAGACCTGCGTCCAGCCCGAGGGCGGGGTGGGCGCCGAGGCGTTGGCGGACGGCGTGACGCCGGTCGCGACGGCGGCCGCGAGGCCGAGCGTGGACAGCACGGCGACGAGGACGCGCCGCCGTCTGGGGGTGCGGGGGCTTGTGGACATGGGGAGTGCCTCCCGGTACGGGTGAGGTGCGCGGGTGGCTCGGAGAGCGAATTGAGAGCGCTCTCAAAGCGACGCCAATGTGCTCCCCGACGGGCCGGTCGTCAAGACTTGAAACAAGGAAAGTGCATGAGGGCGGGGCGAGTTCACCCGATGAAGTGCCGTATCGACCCGTTGCGGCACCGCGGCGCCGTCGCGGGCGTCACTCGCGGGGCGGTGCCTTCACGTGGACTGCGGGTGGGGGTGGGGGTGGGGGTGGGGATGGGGGTGCGGGTCCGGGTGCAGGTGCGCGGGCGCGCCGGACGCGTCGGTCGTGTCGGTCCTGTCGGCCGTGTTGGCTTCGTCGGCCGTGCCCAGGCTCGCGAGCAGGCGCAGCCCGTCCTCGGCGGGGCTGCCGGGGGGCGCGGACAGCACGACCAGTTCCATGCCCGCCTCGTTCGGCAGGGCGAAGTTCTCCTGGTGCAGTTCCAGCAGTCCGACCAGCGGGTGCCGGTACGCCTTGCGCCCGTAGGTGCGGGCGCGCACGTCCGCGCGGGCCCACAGGCGGCGGAAGCGCTCGCTGCCCATCGCCAACTCGCCGACGAGGGAGGCCAGACGGGGATCCTCGGGGTACTTCCCCGCGGCCAGGCGCAGGTGCCCGACCACGTCGAGGGTGCAGGTCTCCCAGTCCGCGTAGAGACCGCGCTCGGCCTCCTCCAGGAAGAGGTGCCGTGCGGTGTTCAGGCCCGGCACCGGCCGGCCGTAGAGGAGCCCGGCGAGGCGGTTGGCGGCGAGCACGTCGAGGCGGTGGTTCGTGATCAGCGCGGGACCGTCGGCCACCAGGTCCAGGACGCGCAGCAGTTCGGGGCGGACCCGCCCGCCCGGCACCTTCGCGCGGCGGCGCTGGCAGGCGAGCCGGTGCAGGTGCTCGCGTTCGGTCTCGTCGAGGTCGAGGACCCGCGCGAGGGCGTCGAGGACCTGGTCGGAGGGCTGGGTCGCGCGGCCCTGCTCCAGTCGGACGTAGTAGTCGACGCTGACCCCCGACAGGTGCGCGACCTCCTCGCGGCGCAGCCCCTGGACCCGGCGTCGGCTGTCGGTGGGGATGCCGACGGCCGCCGGGTCGACGCGGGAGCGCCGGGTCCGCAGGAAGCCCGCGAGATCGTCCATGTCCCCAGTATGGCCGCGGCGTCGCCCGTGAAGGTGGTCCTGCCGTTACCAGGAAGTCCCGTCCGACGGAACGGCGGCCCCTGAACGCCGGGCGCCGTGGCGTCCAGGATCGGGGGCGTCCGATCCGAAGGAGTTGCCATGAAGACGCTGATCGTCCACGCCCACCCGGAGCCGCGGTCCCTGAACGGCTCACTGAAGGACCTCGCGGTGTCCACGCTGGAGGGCGCCGGGCACGAGGTGCGGGTGAGCGACCTGTACGCGATGAACTGGAAGGCGGTCGTCGACGCCGAGGACTACGGCCCGCACGCCTCGCGTCCGTTGCAGGTCGCCCGGGACTCGGGCCGCGCCTTCGACGCCGGGGCGCTCACCCCGGACGTCCGCGCCGAGCAGGAGAAGCTGCTGTGGGCCGACACGATCATCTTCCAGTTCCCGCTGTGGTGGTACTCGATGCCCGCGATCCTCAAGGGCTGGGTGGACCGGGTCTTCACCTACCACTTCGCCTACGGCGTCGGCGAGCACAGCGACACGCACTACGGTGACCGCTTCGGCGAGGGCACCCTCGCGGGCCGGAGGGCCCTGCTGTCGGTCACCACCGGCGGCCCTGAGTCGCACTACGCCGCTCGCGGGATCAACGGCCCCATCGACGACCTGCTGTTCCCGATCCAGCACGGCATCCTCTACTACCCGGGCATCGAGGTGCTCCCGCCGTTCGTGCTGTACGGCACCGACCGCATCACCGACGAGGCCTACCCGGACGTCGCCAAGGCGTGGCAACAGCGCCTGCTCACCCTGGAGTCGACCGAGCCGATCGCGTTCCGGCGCCAGAACGCCGGCGACTACGAGATCCCCTCACTGCAGCTGAAGGAGGGCCTGGAGCCCACCGGCCGCACGGGGTTCGCACTGCACGTCCGCGGCTGACCGCCGCCGACAGCTGACGGGGACGGGCGCCGCCGAACGGGCCCGCCGCGCCCGGGGTCTCACAGGCCGAAGGCGCCGCCCTCGACGAGGATGAGCAGGCCGATGGTGACCAGCACCAGGGGCAGCAGGACGTGTCCCCACCGGGCGAGGGCCGCGGCGACGACGGGGCGGGTGGCGAAGTACCGGCCGGCGGCGCACCACACCCCCACCAGCGCGAGGAAGACCACGGCGTACACGCTCATCCCGCCGGTGCCGGCCGTGGCGAACACCGGCACGTAGACGCCGATGTTGTCGCCGCCGTTGGCGAACGTGACGGCGGCGACCTCCAGCGGGCCGGGACCGCCCGCCCCGGACCGCTCGTCCTCTTCCTCCGGGCCGCCGTAACGGCGGTCCCGCCACGCCCGCCAGGCGGCCTTGAGGCCGAGGGCGAGCGGCAGCAGCCCGAGGTAGGGGAGGGCCGTCTCGGGGAGGAAGGTCGCCCCGAAAGCGGCGGCCACCGCCACCGCGAGGATCGCGGCGAACCCCAGGTACTGGCCCAGCACCACACGCCGGGCCGAGCCGCGGTGGTCGGCCCCCTGGGCGAAGAACAACGCCAGCACCACGAGGTCGTCGATGTTGGTGACGGCGAACAGCCCGACGGCCTGCCCGACGATGCCCAGGTCCACGAGCGGGTGCCTCCTTCGGTGACGCCGGTGTCGCGGCGACGCTACCGGCTGCGCGGTCCACGTCTCCCACCGGGCCGGGCCCGAGCAGGGGTGTCGGTGCCGGGCTCGCTGCGTGCCCGACTGACGGTGTCCGGCGTGGTCCCGGTGCCGTCGGGTGGCGCCCCGACCGTGCGGCTCAGACGAGCTTCAGCGTGATGCCGTGGTCCCGCAGCGCGGTGATCTCGTCGGAGGGTGCGTCGGCGTCGGTGACGAGGACGTCCACCGAGGTCGGGGGGCCGACGTGGGCCTGGGCGGTGCGGCCGAGTTTGCTGCCGTCGGCGGCGGCGACGACCCGGCGGGCCGAGGCGATGGCGGCCTTCTTCACCACCGCTTCGTCGAGGTCGTAGGCGGTCAGGCCGTCGCCCGCGCTCAGGCCGCAGCAGCCGAGGACGGCGGTGTCGAAGCGCAGTGCCGACAGGGACGCGAGGGTCAGCGGCCCGATGAGGGCCCCCTCGGCGGCGCGCGGCCGGCCGCCCGGCACGAGGAGGGAGGTGGGTTCGGGCGCGTCGCTGAGCACGTGGATCGCCTGCAGGGACAGGGGCATCACGGTGACCTGCCGTCCCCGCAGCAGCCGGGCGACCTCCAGGCAGGTCGTGCCGCTGTCCAGCAGCACCGTCTCACCGTCGGAGACGAGGGAGACGACCTCCGCCGCGATCCGGCGCTTGGCCTCGACGGCCTCGTGGGCGCGCAGCGAGAAGGGGGGCTCCTCGCCGCGCAGCAGGAGCGTGCGCGCGCCGCCGCGGAAGCGTTCCAGGACGCCCTGGGCGGCCAGGTGGTCCAGGTCCCGCCGGATGGTCATCTCCGAGGCGGCCGTCAGCTCCGCGAGCTCGGTGACGGTCGCCCGGCCCGCCTCCTGGACGGCCTGGGTGATCAGCCGATGACGTTCGACGGTGTTCATGGGGTGATTCAACACCACTTCAAGCAAACATGATGAGTGTGCGTGTACTGCTGTTTCGAACATGCACGGTGCTCGTTAGGGTGGGTGCATGGAAAGAGCGCTGCGCGTCGCCCGTGCTGTGACGGTTGTCTATTTCGTGCTCAACGGCACGCTGCTCGGCATGTGGGTGGTGCAGATCCCGGCGGTCGAGGAGCGCGTCGGCATCTCCCACGCCACCCTGGGCGGGTTCCTCGTGCTGCTGGGGGCCGGTGCCTTCGTGGGCATGCAGGTCGGGGGGCGCCTGTCCGACCGGCTCGGCACCCGCACCGTCGTCCCCCTGGCCGGGGTGTTGTGCAGCGCCACCCTCGTGCTGCCCGGCCTGGCGCGGGAACCATGGGTCCTCGGGGCCGCGCTCCTGCTCTTCGGCTTCGGCAACGGCACCCTCGACGTCAGCATGAACGCCCACGCCGTCCAGGTCGAGAAGGCCTACGAACGGCCCGTCATGTCGGCCTTCCACGCCACGTTCTCCGTCGGTGGCGTCCTCGCGGCGCTCGCCGGTGCCGCGTTCACCCGCATCGGCTGGTCCCCGGCCACGACCCTGGGCGTCGCCGCCGCCGTGGGTGTCGTCGTCGCGCTGGCGGCGGCGCGCGGCCTCCTGCCCGCCGTGGCGACCGACGCCCCGGTCCGCACCGAGAGCCGGTCAGCGGGGCCGGAACGGTCGAAGCGGCCCGTCCCCGGCCGCATCTGGCTCCTGGCCGTCCTGGCCCTGCTGGTCATGCTGTGCGAGGGGGCCGCCAACGACTGGAGCGTCCTGCACCTCAAGACCGTGCTGGGCGCGCCGGAGAGCACCGCCGCCCTCGCCTACGGCACGTACGCCTCCACCATGACCATCGGCCGGCTGCTGGCGGACCGGATCTCCGGGCGCTTCGGTCCGGTCGCGGTGCTCCGCAACGGTGCGGCGCTGGCCGCGGTCGGCATCACGGTCGCCGCCCTGTCCCCCTGGATCTGGGCCGCGTTGGCCGGCTGGGCGCTGTTCGGCCTGGGCCTGTCGGGCTGCGTCCCGCAGCTGTTCAGCGCCGCCGGGCACGCCGACCCCGCGGCGGCGGGCACCAACGTCTCCCGGGTGGCCGGGCTGGGGTACATCGGCATGCTGGCGGGGCCCGCCGTCATCGGCTGGTCGACCCACCTCGTGGCGCTCAACCACACCTTCCTGCTGCTCTCCCTGTTCTGCGTGACCGCCGTCGTCGCGGCCGGCGTCCTGCGACCCGCTCCGCAGCCGTCGCGCACCGTCGAACTGACGCCCTGACGGCTGACCGTCCGACGGGGTGCGTGCGGGGCGGGACCCGGGGAACGCTGCTCAGCGGGCCGGCTGCATATGCCCCGTACCTCGTGGAACTAACTCGTATTTTGTGTGCTTGTAGGGCCGAAGTAAGGGCATGCGATGGCCAGGAGGTTGATAACGATGGTTCCCTTGCTTCTGGTTCTGCTGCTGGCCCTGATCCTCTTCGGTGCGGGCTTCGCCCTGAAGGCGCTCTGGTGGATCGCGGTGTTCGTCCTGGTCGTGTGGCTGCTCGGCTTCGTCGTCCGTTCCGCGGACGGTGGAGGCCGTAAGGGCCGCTGGTACCGCTGGTAAAGGCAAGACGTCCGGCGCGACGAGCGCGCCACGCATGACACGTGAAGGGGGCCCGGCCGGACACGGCCGGGCCCCCTCGGCGTGCGACCGCCCGCCTCCCCGCGACCGGGGAAGCAGCTCAGCGGCCGACCGGAGGGGGGCATCAGAGGGGCGCGTACCGCGCGCCGTTCAGCACCTCCGCCGTGGCGTCCGGGTGACGGTGCGGGAACGCGTGCGCTCCGCGCACGACCACGGCGCGGCCCCGGGCGGCCCGCCCGGCCAGGTACCGCATCCATCCGGGCGGGCTGAGGACATCGTGCTCGGCCCCCACCACGGTCACCGGGCAGGTCACCCGGGACAGCACCTCCTCGGGGGCGTCCGCCTGCGCGGAGCGCGCACAGGCCAGCAACCGCCGGGGCCCGGCCGCGAGGTAGGACGGCAACACGGCCGGTACGACACCGGGCGCCTCCTGGACGGCCGTGTGAAACGCCGCGCCCAACAGCGGGCCGAAACGGCGCAGACGGGGCGGGAACGTCGGAGCCATCAGGACGAGGGCCCGTACGCGTCCGGGGCGCAGCGCGGCGGCGTGCAGGGCCACCTGGGCGCCGGTGGAATGCCCGGCCAGCACCACGGGCCCGCCGGGCACGTCCGTCAGCCACCGGGCCACCGTGTCCGCGAGCGCCCCCAGCGTGTCCCCGCAGACGCGCCCGGCGGGGTCCCGGTGACCGGGGACGTCCAGCAGCCGCGCCGGACCCGACCGGGCGCACCGCTCCAGCGTCCGCAGCAGGTAACCGGGCGCGCCCAGCCCCGGCACCAGCACCACGGGAACGCCCCCGGCGCCGAGTTCCGCCGTGCCCATGCTGCGCACCGCGGACGTCCCGGCCCGGTCGTGCGTGACGTACAGAAGTGCCTGCCCGTGCTGCGTCATGATCGACGAGTACCCACCGGCGGGCGGTCACGGGGGCCTTCGTCCAGAAGTCCTTCGCCGCGGACCTGGGCCCCGGCACCGCCGCGCCGGGCCCCGGCCCTGCGGCGCGGCACGCCGCGCCGGGCGCGACGGTCACCACGGCCCCGGGGGCCTGCTCGCGGTCCCCGGGGCGTGCGTCCGTTCGACGGCCGTGCGGTCAGGGCGCGTCGACGAGGGTGCGTCCGTTCGTGGGCGCGAGTGCGGCGAGGGCGCTCGCGTAGGTGGACTGCACGCGGGAGCGCTCGGTGGTGTTCGGTGTGGCGTTGGTGCAGGCGGTGCCGGCGCTCGACCCCGACATCAGCTGGGAGCACGGGCCGGGCTTGGTGTCCGGCAGGCCGAGGCTGTGCCCCAGCTCGTGGGCGGCGATCCGGGTCTTGTTGTAGCCCTGGTCCACTGCCTGGCTGCCGAGTTCGACCCGGACCTGGCGGCCCGGACGGACGGGGCCGAGCGTGGCCTGCGGCCAGCCCGTGGTGGCGACGATCACGATCTCGGCCGCGGAGCCGGGCGCCGCTTCCACCAGGCGGACGCTGCTCACGTTCGCGTTCCACGAGGCGACTCCGGCCGCGATCGCGGACTCCCAGCCGACGGCGCGGCTGTCGTCGTAGCGGAGGGTGACCACCGCCGCCTGTGCGGTGGACGCCGTACTGGCGGGTGCGGGGGCGGCGGTCGCGGTGCCCGCCATGCCGAGGACGAGTGCCGCGGCGGACGTACCTGCTCTGAGCCAAGTGCCGAGGGGCATTGCTGCTCCTTCATCCGTGGGGGGAGTCCGGCCCCGGCGGGGCCGGGCGCGCGAAGGAGCGGCGTGGGCGTCCGGTGGGGGGCCGGACAGCGTGGACCGCCCCTCCGGGGCGCTGCGATGCTATGCCCCACCTCTCCTCGTCCGCCATGTACCTGCCACGCCGAATATCGGCCGCCGGGTGCCGACAGTCGGTTCTCGGACAGGTCCAACTCGCCCATGACCAATGTCATCTGACCTCTTGTCAGTGACTCGACCCCCTCCCTACCTTGGTCCAGCGAGTCCTTGGCCAGGGGTCCGCCGCCCCCGTCGGCCATGTCCCACTCCTCAGCGCACGACCGACCATGGAGGCGCTCAATGCCCGTAGCCGTGCAGCATCTTCCGGAAGCCGACCGGTTCCGCGACGAAGGTCCGCTCGAGATCGACGACGAGGCGATCGTGTTCGAGGACGACGACCGCGAGGACCGCGAGCCCACGGCGTGTCTCGCCGACCCCTGGGTGACCGCCACGACCCGCTTCGCCTGTGATCTGAACTCCTAGCGGTGACCGTGTCCCTCGCCGGCCGCAGCGGTGGGTCCGACGACACCTGGTCGTACCTGAACGATCCGCGGATGCCGGCGATGGAACACGGCTGGAAACTGCACGTCTCGGCGCGCCCGGGCGACCTCGACGAGGTGGTCCGGCTCGTCCTGCCGGTGCTGTACCGGCACGTCTGCCACGCCAAGTTCGTCCGTGACGCGGACACGTTGCGCCGCCTCAACTCCGGGGCGGTGAGCCCCGGAGCCGTGGGCAAGGCCATCACCGTCTACCCCTTGGCCGGCACCGTGGTCGAGGTCGCCCGGGAACTCGCCGCCGTCCTGCGGGACCGGCCGGGCCCGCGGATCGTCAGCGACCGCAGGGTCGACCCGCGCGCCCCGGTCTACTACCGCTACGGCCCCTTCACGGGCGACTACCGCACCGGCCGGAGCGGGCGGCTCGAATCCGTCATGACCGGGCCGGACGGCCAGGTCTACGACGGCCTGGCCGTCGGCCGCTACCGGTGCCCGCCCTGGGCCGAGGACCCCTTCACGAACGACGCCGGGCCCGCCGACGAGCCGTCGGCCCGCGACTTCGGCGGTGGCCGCTACCGGGTCACGGCCGGCATCACGCGCTCACCCCGGGGCAACGTCTACCGCGCGTTCGACCGCACCCTCGGGCGGCCGGTGGTGGTCAAACAGGCGAGGGCCTTCGTGGGCGAGGACGAAGCCGGTACCGACGCCCGCCACCGGCTGCGCAACGAGCGCACGGTCCTCACCGCGCTCGACGGCGTCACCGGCGTGCCCCGCGCACTGGACTACTTCGCCCACCGGTCGGACGAGTACCTGGTGATGACCAGTTGCGGCGACCGCGACCTGCGCAGGGAGGTCCTGCGCGACGGCCCCTTCCGGGACGACGACCCACGGCCGGGGCGCGCCCTGTCCCTCCTGGCGTCCCGGCTCCTGCACGTCCTCGACGCGATCCACGACCGGAACGTGGTCGTCCGCGACCTCAAGCCCGACAACGTCGTGCTCGACGACTCCGGCCCCGGCCACTGCCACCTCATCGACTTCGGGATCAGCGAACTGGACGGCGCGGGCCCGGGCGGGGCGACCCCCGGGTACAGCGAGCCGGTCCTGCCCGCCACCGGACCGGCCGCCCCCGCCGACGACCACTACGCCCTCGGCGCGACCCTCTTCTTCGCCGCGACCGGCCTGGACCCGGTGATCATCGACGCCGACCACCGGGTCAACCGGGACCGGACCCTGGCCTGCCTGGCCGCGGCACTGCCCGGCCGCGCCCACCGGAACATCCGGTCCTGCGTCACCGGCCTCATGGACCTCGACCCGGCCGTCCGGACCGCCGCCGCCGACCGCCTGCGCAGCGGCACGGTCACCACCGCCCGCCGGGCCGCGCGTCCCCGGATCGACGACGACCTGCTGGAGGAGGTCGTCGAGCACACGGCCGCCTTCTGCGTCGCCGAGGCGCAGGCGATCGTGGACCCGGTACGGGCCGCCCAGCTGGCCGTCCCCACCTCGATCGACGTCTACGGCGGCAGCTCGGGACTGGGACTCGAACTCCTCCACCACGCGCACCGGCCCGAAGTGCGCGCGACCGTCTCGGCGTTGGCGCGGTGGACGGCCGACCAGGCGAGGAACCTGCCGCCCGGGTTCTACACGGGGCGCACCGGCGTCGAACTCTTCCTCGCCGAGGCGGGGTCGGCGGGAGGTGCGGGCGCGGTCACGGACGTCGGTGCGGGGCCCGGACACCCCGACCTGCCGGAGCGCACCCCGGACGGCGGCCCGCCGGAGGCGGACCTGATCGCGGGCGCCGCCGGGATCGGCCTCGGACAGCTGCTGCTCGCCCGACACGCCCTTCGGGCAGGTCACCGGCATGCCGCGGACCGGCACCTCACGCTTGCCGCCGAATGCGACCGGCTGCTGGCCTCGGGCACCGCCCGGCTGACCGCCACCGGCGCGGACACGGCCGGCAGGGCCGCACTCGGCGAGGGACTGGCCCACGGCGAGGCGGGCGTCACCTGTTTCCTGCTGGAGTACGGCGGCGTGACCGGGGACCCCGACGCGATCAGCCGCTCCGAACAGGCCGCCGCACGCCTGGCCGCCGTGACGCCGGACATCGTCGCGGCGGCCACCGAGCCGGGGGCGACCCGCCGCTACGGCTCGTGGTGCCGGGGCCTGGCCGGCATCGGGACCGTACTCGTCCGGGCCGCCGAACGCCTCGGCGAACCCCGGTACCTCGACCTCGCCCAGCGGGCCGCACGCACCTGCGCCGCACTGGCACCACGGATGCCGCTGGTCACGCAGTGCTGCGGACTGGCCGGGGTGGGCGAGTTGATGATCGACGTCGCGGAGGCGTCCGCGTCCGAGGAGTTCCGGGAGGCGGCCGGGGCCGTCGCGCTGCTCATCCTGAGCCGCAGCGGCGGCAGTTGGTCCCGGCCCGTGTTCCCGGACACCGGCCTGGCCCGGTCGAGTGCCACCTGGGCCGGCGGCTCCGCGGGCGTGCTGGCCTTCTTCCGGCGCCTGCACGACGGGGGCGGCCCGCGACTGGGCCTGACCGCCTGACGGCCGCCACCGGCACCCGGGGGGAGCCGGCGCCCGGGTGAGAGGATCCGTCCATGAGCGGCGACCTGGATCCACCGGAAGTAAGTGCACTGGCGATCAACGTCACCGTCCCGCAGGCGCTCCGCTGGACGGACACCCGCCGTGGCGAGGAGTTCCAACTGACCACGCTCAACGTCCGGCTGCTCCCGGACGGACACCTCGCCGTGAAGGCGTACGGCCGTCCGGTCGCCGGTGGGCGGGGCGCCTACGTCTCGTTCCCGGTCCCCGACGAACCGGAACTGGCAGCCCTGGTGGCCGACGCGGCCGGCCACGCCGGAAGGCTGTGGGCGGCCCACCGCGGCCTGTAGTCACGCCCGCTCCGACGACCGGGAGGCGGTCCCTCCGGCGTCGTACACACCGGCGCTCTGCCCGTGGCAGAACACCGGTGCCGCCAGTCCCGACGATCGCTACGGTCGCTCGCATGACGACGGTGACGACGGTGACGACGCGCACGGTGGAGTACCCGGCCGACGGACTGACCATGATCGGGCACCTGGCGGTCCCGGCCGGGGACGGCCGCGCACCGGGGGTCCTGATCGGGCCCGAGGGGCCGGGGCTGAGTGACGTCGACCGGCGCCGTGCCGACGCGCTGGCCGAGTCGGGGTACGTGGCGCTGGCCTTCGACCTGCACGGCGGACGCTGGTTCGCCGACCCGGAGGAGATGCTGGCGCGCTGCCTGCCGCTGCTCGCCGATCCCGACCGGCTGAGGGAGATCGGCCGCGCGGCGCTCGACGTGCTGTGCGCCGAGCCGTGGACCGACCCCGACCGGATCGCGGCCATCGGCTACGGCACCGGAGGCGTCGTCGGCCTGGAACTCGGCCGGGCCGGCGTCGACTTGCGCGCGATCGCCACGGTCAACGGGCTCACCACCGGCCGACCGGGGGACTCGGCCCGCATCCGCTGCCCGGTGTGGGCCGGGGTCGGTTCGGAGGACCCGATCGTACCGGCCGCCCAACGGGAGGCGTTCACCGCCGACCTGCAGGCAGCGGGCGTCGACTGGCGCCTCGTGGTCTACGGCGGCGCCCTGCACGCCTTCCACCACCCGCAGGCCGACCAGAGCCCGCTCCCCGGCGTCGGCCACCACCCCCGCCACGCACAACGTGCCTGGCACGACGTCCTGGACCTGCTCACGGAGTGCCTGCCCCTGACGGGATGAACCCGTGACGGGGGAGCGGGGGTTGCCGGTGAGCGGACCGTTGCCCGTTACGCCGACGCGTCTCCCACACCCGCGACGATGACCTCCCGGAGTTCCGGCCAGGACTCCTCGTCGTCCTCGGCGTCCTCGACGCTCTCCCACCCATCGAGGACGCGGACCACGAACCGCCACTGCTCGCGGGTCAATGTCACGGTGGCCCGTTCGTCGTCCGGGGGCCATCCGCCGGACCCGGGCACCTCGGCCGACCAGCCCGCCACCTGGATCCAGCCGGCCTCGCGGACAGCTCTCCCGACCTCGACGGTGTCCTCGCGGCCGTCCACCGCCGCGATCGAGACCTCGTTGTCCACGCCACCGTCGACGAGATGCCACTGCCGCACCGTCATCGCCACGGACACGCCCTCATCCAGCTCATCAGTCGTCATCCCGCGACATCGTGGCCACTGGCTCCGCCCTGCGTCAACGGCTCACGGCTCACGGTGCCGGGCCCACCACTTGGGCCTGAGGATGGGGCAAGGAGGACACCTCCCCCAGAACTTGTCATGCCCGCGGCTTCACTCTGTGTTCAGGCCGGTCCCCGTCGGTCACTCGCGTGGCGCAACGCTGATCTTGGCGTGTCCTTAACCGCGGAGCACCCGCGGAGCGCTCCAGGCGCGCCGCACGGCAGTCGGCAACCCGGTTGACCGCAGTGCCTGTTGCGTCCGCCGCAGACGGTCCCCGCCCTCTTGGAAGGACGGGGACCGTCCGCATGTGCTGGGGGGAAGGCGTGGAAAAGGGGGTGGCCCCGCCACGGGGGGAGGTGGCGGGGCCGGAACGCTCGGAGGGGGAGCCGAGCCGTCGGTGTGCTGGTGCCCCGGGACGACACGGGTATGCCTCCCGTCGTGCAAGTCCGTCGGCCGCCCTCCCACGCGTCGTAGCAGACGCACGGCAGTTCGTCTCCGGGGCCGTGGCGCGGACGGCCCAAGGAGCAGCCGTGATGACCCGGACGGCGGCATCCGGAACGCCCCGGGATGGCAGCGCGCGACCCCGCCCGGTAGGGCTTCGATCAGAGCCATCCGTTCCCGCGAAGCCCGATTGGGGAGATCCCTCGTGCCCTCCACCACCCGCAGACTCATACGCGGACTGTGCGCCCTGCTCGTCGTCGGCGGCCTCCCGCCCGCCACCGCCGGGGCCACCGACGGCCCCGGCGCACCCCCCGCCGCCACGCAGCCGGCGGACGACTGGCGCGTGGACCTCGACGCCGCCACGGCCGACCAGCACAACACCGGCCACCACGCGGACGGTCTCACCATCGCCGACCGCCGGGCGCGCACCCGGTCCGCCCCGGGCAAGGCGTACGCCGTGTACACCGCGCCGGCCCAGAGCCTCGGCCGCGAGGCGAACGTCTTCACCGTCAGCCGCCAGGCCCAAGTGCCCCCGGGCACGCAGCTGGTCACCGAGGTGCGCGGCAGCGCCCACCCGGGCCGGTGGACGCAGTGGAGCACCCCCGACGCCGACGGCCGGCTGCGGCTGCCGGAAGTCGTCTCCGTCCTCCAGGTGCGGCTCACCCTGCTCGGCAGCGCCACCGCCTCCCCGGTCGTCTCGGACGTCACCGTGCACGCCGAACCGGACCGTTCCGACACCCGGCCGTCCGAGGACACGACCGGCACGGCGCCCGCGACGTACCGGCTCTTCGCCACCCGCGAGGGCCTGACCGGGCAGACCACCGCCAACGGCCACGTCATCCAGTCCCGCGACCACTTCGTGGCCCTGCCGTCGCGGCGGATGCTGGCCTCCAAGGGCGGCACCGAGTACCAGGTAAGGCTGTGCTACGCCCGCACCGGCCGGTGCGAGACGGCCCCCGTCTGGGACGTCGGACCCTGGAACACCCGGGACGACTACTGGAACCCGTCCACGCAGCGTCAGACGTGGTACGACCTGCCGCAGGGGACTCCCGAGTCGCAGGCGGCCTACCAGTCCGGCTACAACGGCGGCCTCGACGAGTTCGGCCGCAGGGTCGCCAACCCGGCCGGCATCGACCTGGCCGACGGCACCTTCTGGGACGGCCTCGGCCTGACGGACAACGACTGGATCGACGTCACCTTCCAACCCGCCGACGCCGGCGGCAAGTAGACCGGGAACGGCGCGGACCCACTGCGTGACCGACCGCTGAGCGCCGGCCGGAGGCCGACCGCACCTGCCCGGGATCCCGGACAACTAACCCGTGTCCTGCGTGCTTGTGGTGCGCAGGCAAGGGCATTGGTGGGCCAGGAGGTTGATGACGATGGTTCCCTTGCTTCTGGTACTGCTGCTGGCGCTGATCCTCTTCGGCGCGGGGTTCGCGCTGAAGGCCCTGTGGTGGATCGCGGTGTTCGTCCTGGTCGTGTGGCTGCTCGGCTTCGTCGTCCGTTCCGCGGACGGTGGCGGCCGCAGGGGCCGTTGGTACCGCTGGTAGCGGGACGACGCCCGGCGCGAGGAGCGCGCCACGCGTGCATCGTGCGGAGTGAGGGGCCCGGCCGGAGACGGCCGGGCCCCTCGCGTGCAAGGACTCCGTCGCGCCCGTCGGGAGGGATCGGGCGTATCGGACGCACCGCGGGGTACCTGAGCCCTGCACCGGCCCCGCAGACCCAGCAGGGGAACCCTGCACCTCCTGTCTGCGGGGCCGCTGCGCGGGCGGGGACCCCGGTCCCGGCCGGACCGCCCCTTCGGCTACTTCCCCAGTCGGGCCTTCGCCGCCAGCGCCCTGCGCAGCACCTTCTCCCGGTAGGGGTTCGCCGGGTCCAAGGCCTCAGCCACCTCCACCGCCTCGTCGAGCAGCGCCAGTCGGCGCTCGGGCACGTCCCGCACCAGGGGTGAGCCGCTCTCCTCCACCAGGACGTACGCCAGTTTCGATCCGTACACCTCGGGCTCGACCCGCGTCAGCAGACGGTAGGCCCACAGCCCCTCGGTTCCCCGTACCACTCGCCGGTTGGCGCCGAGCAGCCTGACCTTCGCCAGCAACACCATGTCCTGGTCCATCGATCCCCTTCGTCCCCGCCCCCTCCGGCCGGCGCATGTCCCAGGGCGGAACAGCACGGCGAACGCGCCGGCAGCCGATGGCGGATGCCGGCACCTGGGCCGGAGGGAGGATGACGACGAGTCTGCGGTCCCGCCACCACCCGCAACAAGGCCGTCGGGGCGTGCCCTTCGTCCTACCGGAACCCGCCCCGAGCAGGCATGATGGACCTGACACTCTCCCGAGGCCTGCCCGCACGCGTCACTCGCGGTGCCCTTGGCGGCCCCCAGGGTGGAACAAGACCGCTCCCCGCCCCACACGACCGCGCCGTCACGCTAGGGTCAGCGGGCGAAAACAGGCCACGGTGGGACGCGAAGGCGACCTGCGGTACGTGGCGATGTCCGTCGAATGGCCGCGTGGGGCGTGAACACCTCACGTGGCGTGCAACTGACGACGGCCGGAAGTCGTCCTTTGCGGCGAGCTGTCGAGACACACCGGTACTGGGACACCAGTACCGGGACACAGGGGGGACCCATCATGAACGTGACGCCGAAGAAGAGCCGCCGTAGACCGGGCGCCGTCCGGGCGGCCGCACTGGCCGCCTGTGCGGTGGGGGCGCTGGTCCTCACCGGCTGCAATGGCGACGACGTGGCGGGTGCGGGCACGGACGCGGGCGCGGACACGAGCGCGAGCCCGACGAAGGTGGGAGGCGCCGGCACGAGCCCGACCGGGACGGCGGGCAGTGGCGGCAAGGGGACGGCATCCGCCGCGGCGAGCAAGAAGCCGGCCGGCGCGGCGACTTCGGGCTCGGGCGGCGGCGCCGCCAAGTCCCCGGGATCGGCCCCGACCTCGTCACCCATCGCCGCGGGGTCGGGCGCGGACGACGACGGCTGTGACCACAAGATGCCGATCTCGCCCGACGAGGTCGCGGTCTACCGCTACACCCCGGAAGGGGGCTCCCTCAGCCTGATCGTCAAGCACGGCAACTGGGGCTGCGGATCGCCCGATTCCGACGGTCCGCCGTTCGAGACGGTCGGCAAGGAGACGTTCATCCCGATGGACCAGGCCGCCTACGTCACGGTGACCAACCCCATCGTGGAGAGCACCGAGAACCAGCACATCGGCGTGCAGGAGTTCCTCGACTGGCTGGAGGCGAACCCGAACTCCGGGCTCGTCTTCAAGTACCACCTGGGCGCCGACGGCGCCATCGACCGCCTCGACGAGGTCTTCACCCCCTAAGGGGCGCCCCGGCCGTCCCGCGCGGCTGAGCGGCGGGCGTGCCCTTCGCCACCGAGAATCGAAGGGCACGTTCCCGCGGTGACGCCCAGGACCGGAGGACCCCATGGACCCGGACGACCAGATCATGCAGGGACCCGGCGAGCGGAGGGTCGCCGAAGCGGCGGAACGGATCGTGGCCGAGGGCCGGCCACGGCTGCACCGCACCTGGACGTCGCTGGTCGCCACCTCGCTGCTGGGCGGGATCGACGTCGGTGTCGGCGTCATGGTACTGCTGTTCGTGCGGCACGAGACCGGCAGCGAACTCCTGGCCGGACTGGCCTTCTCCACCGGGCTCATCGCCCTGCTGCTCGGGCACAGCGAACTCTTCACGGAGGGGTTCCTCGTGCCGGTCGCCACGGTCGTCGCGGGCGCGGCCACCTGGCTGGACCTGCTGCGGATGTGGGGAACGGTCCTGGTGATGAACCTGATCGGCGGATGGGTGTTCATGTGGCTGGTGATGCAGGCCTTCCCGGAGCTGCACGGCACCGCGGCCGCCACGGGGGCGAAGTTCGTCGACGGGGGCTACACCCTGGGCACCTTCTGCCTCGCCGTGCTGGGCGGCGGCGTCATCACGCTCATGACCCGGATGCACCACGGCAGCGAGTCGATGACCGCGAAGATCACCGCGTCGGTTGTCACCGCGTTCGCACTGGCCGGGCTCGGGCTGTGGCACTCGGTGCTGGACTCCCTCATCGCCTTCGCGGGCCTGCACACCGACAGCGCGCCCTACGGCTACCCCGACTGGCTGAAGTGGCTCGCCTGGGCGGTGCTCGGCAACGTCGTCGGCGGCCTCCTGCTCACCACGGCACTGCGCCTCATCCGCAGCGCCCCCGTACTGAGCGACAACAGCGGACCGACGACCTCCTGACGGCCGCGCGGCGTTGCCCCTTCGGAGTGAACGGACGGGGAAGGCGGTCGTCGCCGGATCCGTGGAGGTCGACGCCTACGACCTCCTGTTCCACCCCCTGCTGGGGTCCTCGGTGACCGTCGGGCCGCGCAGCCGCACCCGGGGCGTGCACACCTCCGTGCCGCGCGGCGCCCGGGGCAGGTCCTCGGCGGTGCGGACCCGCAGCGTCAGCCACGCCTCGCCGCCGTCCCGGGGCACCTCGAACGGCAGCGGCACCACCCGGGTCTCGCCCGGGGCGAGGGCGGGCAGGTCGGCGGGCGCGGTGAGGGTGCCGCCGTCGGCGAGGCACAGCTCCCACTCGCCCGTGAGCCACTCCAGGCCCCGGAGGTGCTGGTGGTTGGAGACGACCACACCCTCGTGCCGGAACAGCGCGACGCGCACCGGCGCGGTGGCCCGGCCCCCGTGCAGTCGGGCCCCCGCGCGGCCGGCCGGTCCTCCGTCGCTCACCCGCCGGACGATGCCGTGGTCCCGCGACTCGCGGATGAAGCCGCCCTGAAGGCCCGGGGTGGACCTGATGGCGTGATGGCGGCCCAGGGGCCGGCGAGCGCGCTGTTGCGCCGTTGCCCGTCCGCGCTGGCCGGCCCGGTCACGTCGACCGGTGCAGCGGGTCGCTTGCGTAGCCTCGGGTTGGAGTGAGTGGGGGCGAGGGAGGTGACGAGTAGTGTTCGCGCCGTGTCGGCAGGACGAGGACAGGGTGACCTGCCCTCCGCCGAGGTCGCCGAGGCCGCCCAGGCCGCCGAGGGCGTGAGGTGGCCGAGGCGCGCGTGGCGGAGGCAGACGCGACAGCGGCGCGCGCCGCCCTCGCCGCACTCGCGGACGCGGCGAAGAAGTGCCCGGGTACCGGGACGGGAAGGTGTCCGGTCCCGAGGACCTGGACGTGCTGGTGACGAACGCCCCGGTGCACGCGGCGACCCGGTCCTCCCTGGAGGAGGCGGGCGTCGAGGTGGTCGTGGCAGGAAAGGTGCAGGCGTGAGACTGACGATTCTGGGCGGCGGCGGGTTCCGGGTGCCGCTCGTGTACGGGGCGCTGCTGACCGACCGCGGCGAGGGCCGGGTGACCGAGGTCGTGCTGCACGACCTCGACGCCGGCCGGCTGCACGCGGTCGCCCGGGTCCTGGCCGATCAGGCCTCGGCCACGGGCGACGCCCCCCGGGTCACGGCGACCACCGACCTCGACGAGGCCCTGCGCGGGGCCGACTTCGTCTTCTCCGCGATCCGCGTCGGGGGCCTGGAGGGCCGCGCCGACGACGAGCGGGTGGCCCTCGCGGAGGGCGTGCTCGGTCAGGAGACGGTCGGTGCCGGGGGCATCGCCTACGGCCTGCGGACCGTGCCCGTCGCCGTGGACATCGCCCGGCGGGTCGCCCGCCTCGCCCCCGACGCCTGGGTCATCAACTTCACCAACCCCGCAGGCCTCGTCACCGAGGCCATGTCCCGCCACCTCGGCGACCGCGTCATCGGCATCTGCGACTCCCCGGTCGGCCTCGGCCGCCGCATCGCCCGGGTGCTCGGCGCCGACCCGAAGCAGGCGTGGATCGACTACGTCGGCCTCAACCACCTCGGCTGGGTGCGCGGCCTGCGCGTGGCGGGCCGGGACGAACTGCCGCGGCTGCTCGCCGACCCGGCCCTGCTCGGCTCCTTCGAGGAGGGCAAGCTCTTCGGCGCCGACTGGCTGCGCTCGCTCGGCGCGATCCCCAACGAGTACCTGCACTACTACTACTTCAACCGCGAGGCGGTGCACTCCTACCAGCAGGCCGAGCGCACCCGCGGCGCGTTCCTGCGCGACCAGCAGGCCCGCTTCTACGCGGAGGTCGGGAACCGGGGCACCAGCGCCCTGGAGCTGTGGGACCGCACCCGCGCCGAGCGCGAGGCCACCTACATGGCCGAGAACCGCGAGACGGCCGGCGCCGGCGAGCGCGACGCCGACGACCTCTCCGGCGGCTACGAGAAGGTCGCGCTCGCCCTGATGCGGGCCATCGCCCGCGACGAGCGCACCACGCTCATCCTCAACGTGCGCAACCGGCACACCCTGGCCGCCCTGGACCCGGACGCCGTGATCGAGGTGCCCTGCCTGGTCGACGCGAGCGGCGCCCACCCGGTCGCCGTCGAACCGCTGCCCGGCCACGCCATCGGGCTGGTCTGTTCCGTCAAGGCCGTGGAGCGCGAGGTGCTCGCCGCCGCCGAGTCCGGCTCCCGTGCCACGGCGGTGAAGGCGTTCGCGCTGCACCCGCTCGTCGACTCGGTGAACGTCGCCCGCCGCCTGGTCGAGGGCTACCGGGCGGTCCACCCCGGGCTGGACTACCTGAAGTAAGCCCCGCCGGACAGCGCTTCCCCGTCCGAGGCGCTCCGCCGCCACCTCCCAGGAGACCTCTCATGCACGACGAACGCCGCCGGATCGAGCAGCGCGTGGAGCGCCTCCACCAGCAGCGCATCAAGCCCGCGATCCACGCCGCCGCCGTCCCCCTGGAGGTGCGGGCCTGGCAGGCGCCGGGCGAGCCGGTGCCCTTCGAGGAGGCCGCCGCCGCGTCCTACGAGCCGTTCGCCATGGACACCCCCTGGGGACCGCCGTGGGGCACCACCTGGTTCCGGATGCGCGGCACCGTGCCCGCCGAGTGGGCCGGCCGGCGCGTCGAGACGGTCATCGACCTCGGCTTCGTGGGCGACTGGCCCGGCAGCCAGGCCGAGGCCCTGGTCCACCTCACCGACGGGACCCCGCTGAAGGCGGTCAACCCGCTCAACCAGTACGTCCCGGTCGCCCACCCGGCGGCCGGCGGCGAGACGGTCGACTACCTGGTGGAGGCGGCCTCCAACCCCGACATCCTGGCGAACGGCTTCACCGCGCCGACCCCGCTCGGCGACGTGCTCACGGCAGGCGACCGCCCGCTGTACACCTTCCGCCGGGCCGACCTCGCCATCCTCGACGAGGACGTCTGGCACCTCGACCTCGACGTGCAGGTGCTGCGCGAACTGATGCTGGAGCTGGGCGAGCACGACCCGCGCCGGCACGAGATCATGCACGCCCTGGACCGCGCGATGGACCTGCTCGACCTGGACGACGTGGCCGGCTCCGCGGCCGCCGTGCGGGAGTCCCTGCGGCCGGTGCTGGCCAAGCCCGCCCACGCCGGCGCGCACGTCGTCTCCGGCGTCGGCCACGCGCACATCGACTCGGCGTGGCTGTGGCCGATCCGCGAGACCCGGCGCAAGACCTCCCGCACCTTCTCCAACGTCACCTCGCTCGCCGAGGAGTACCCGGAGTTCGTCTTCGCCTGCTCCCAGGCCCAGCAGTACGAGTGGGTGCGCGACCACTACCCCCAGGTGTGGGCCCGCATCCGGGAGTCGGTCGAGAAGGGCCAGTGGGCGCCGGTCGGCGGCATGTGGGTGGAGGCCGACGGCAACCTGCCCGGCGGCGAGGCCCTCGCCCGCCAACTGGTCCACGGCAAGCGCTTCTTCCTCGAGCACTTCGGCATCGAGACCAAGGGCGTGTGGCTGCCGGACTCCTTCGGCTACACCGCCGCCTACCCGCAGCTCGCCAGGCTCGCCGGCAACGAGTGGTTCCTCACCCAGAAGATCTCCTGGAACCAGACCAACAGGTTCCCCCACCACACCTTCTGGTGGGAGGGCATCGACGGCACCCGGATCTTCACCCACTTCCCGCCGGTCGACACCTACAACGCCACTTTCAGTGGTGAGGAGATGGCCCGCGCGGTGCGCAACTACGCCGAGAAGGGCGCCGCCCACCGCTCGTTGGCGCCCTTCGGCTGGGGCGACGGCGGTGGTGGCCCCACCCGCGAGATCATGGAACGAGCCCGCCGCCTGAGGGACCTGGAGGGCTCCGCCAAGGTCGACATCGAGCACCCCGACGCCTTCTTCGCCAAGGCCCGCGCCGAGTACCCAGACGCCCCCGTGTGGGTCGGCGAGCTGTACCTGGAGCTGCACCGCGCCACCTACACCTCCCAGGCCCGCACCAAGCAGGGCAACCGGCGCAGCGAACACCTGCTGCGCGAAGCGGAGTTGTGGGCGACCACGGCCGCACTGCACGCCCCGGACCACGCCTACCCGTACGACAGGCTGGACCGGCTGTGGAAGACGGTCCTGCTGCACCAGTTCCACGACATCCTGCCCGGCTCCTCGATCGCCTGGGTGCACCGCGAGGCCGAGGCCGAGTACGCCCGCGTCGCGGGGGAGTTGCGGGCACTGACGGACGAGGCGCTGGCGGCGCTCGGCGCGGGCGGCCCGCGGGTGTTCAACACCAGCCCGTACGACCGCGCCGAGGTGGTCCGCACCCCGGACGGCGCTCTGACATACGTCGAGGTGCCCGCGAGCGGCAGCGCGCCGCTGACCGACGCCGAACCGCCGCAGCCGGTGACCGTCACGGTCACGGACGGCGGGCGGGTGCTCGACAACGGGCTCGTCCGCGTGCGGGTGGCCGACGACGGCACCCTGTCGTCGGTGTACGACCTGCGGGCCGGGCGCGAGGTCCTCGCCGGCGCCGGCAACCTGCTGCGCCTGCACACCGACCTGCCCAACCACTGGGACGCCTGGGACATCGACAAGCACTACCGCAACCGCTGCACCGACCTGCGGGACGCCGAGTCGGTCACCGTCGTCGAGCAGGACCCGCTGGTCGGCGCCGTCCGCGTGGAGCGCGCCTTCGGCAAGGGCTCCCGGATCACCCAGACGGTCACCGTCCGCGCGGGCAGCCCCCGCATCGACGTGGAGACCGACCTCGACTGGCACGAGGCCGAGAAGATCCTCAAGGCGGCCTTCCCGGTGGACGTGCGCGCCGCGCACTCCTCCGCCGAGATCCAGTTCGGCCACGTCCAGCGCCCCACCCACACCAACACCACCTGGGAGGCGGCCCGTTTCGAGGTCTCCGGGCACCGCTGGGTGCACGTCGGCGAACCCGGCTACGGCGTCGCCGTCCTGAACGACTCGACGTACGGCCACGACGTCTCCCGCACGGTCCGCGAGGACGGCGGCACGACCACCACCGTCCGGCTCAGCCTGGTACGCGCCCCGCGCATCCCGGACCCGGGCGCCGACCAGGGGCGCCACCGCTTCACGTACGCGCTGCTGCCCGGGGCGAGCATCGCGGAGGCCGTCGCCGAGGGCTACGCGCTCAACCTGCCGCTGCGGGTGGCCGAGGCGGCCGGTGCCCCCGCACCGGTGGTCTCGGTGGACGGGGACGGGGTGACGGTCGAGGCGGTCAAGCTGGCCGACGACCGGTCCGGAGACGTCGTCGTGCGGCTCTACGAGTCGCGCGGCGGCCGCGCCCGGGGCGTCCTGCGCACCGGGTTCCCGCTCGCGGGCGTCGAGGTCACCGACCTGCTGGAGCGCCCGCTGCCCGAGGCCGAGACCGGCGCGGACGTCACGACCGGGGAGGACGGCGGGGTCCCGATCGCCCTGCGCCCGTTCCAGATCCTCACGCTGCGCCTGCGTCGCGCCGACGAGGGCTGACCGGGCGGGGTGTGCGGCGCCGGCCCGGAGGCGGACGCACCTCCGGGCCGGCCGGTCGCTCCCCGTGACAGCGACCGACCGACCCGGTCCCCCGTTCCCCCCGGGTGGTGCTTCCCCCTGGTCCCCCGTGGTTCCCCCGTAGGCCCCCCGTGGACCTGTTCCCCCGTGGTTCCCCCGTGTTCTTCACTCCTATGAGCACCGGCCCCGGCCCCTGATACACCTTCCGCGAAAAAAAGTTCCCCCGGCCCTGGGACCGGGGGAACCGCCGTGCGGGGAAGGGGGTCCGGCTCAGCCGGTGAAGCCGGCCGTGATGGAGGTGAACTGCCAGTTGTTCTGGCTGATGCCGGAGCAGTTGGAGGTCACCCCGCCGCCCGGGCAGGGCCGGTCACGGTTGACGGACCAGAAGGTGAGCCGGGCGATGTGGTGCGCGTTGGCCCAGTCGCGGATCTGGGTCCAGATCGCGGTGGTGGTGTTCTCCTGCTGGTCGGACAGGCCGTTCATGCCGGAGATGCCGATGTGCGCGTAGGCGGTGGCGTCGTCCCAGCCGAAGGTGGACTTCAGCTTGTTCTTCAGCCCCTCCGCCGCGTTGACGGTGTTGCCGTACATGTCCGCGCCGCCGCCGAAGTCGAACGGCATGATGGTGAAGACGTCGATGTCGGCGTTCAGCGACTTGGCCTGCTCGATGAGCCGGTTGCCGTAGTAGGACGGGCCGGTCGTCGAGGTGCCGAAGGTGACGATGGTCCGCAGACCGGGGTTGTTGGTCTTGACCGTCTTCAGCGCGGTAAGGATCTTCGCCTGGACGGCCTCGTTCTCGAACTCGTCGGTGTTCTCGATGTCGAAGTCGATGGCCTTCAGGCCGTAGGCGTCGATCACCTTCTGGATGGCTCCGGCGAGGGCGCTCGCGGAGGAGCAGTTGGCGCCGAGCTTGCTGCCCGACCAGCCGCCGAACGACGGGACGATGTCACCGCCGGCCGAGCGGATCTGGTTGATGGCCGTCTGGTCGACGCCGCCGGTCAGCGGCCGGCTGCCGTCCCAGGAGGGGGTGCAGCCGCCGGAGTCGAGCACGAAGGCCATGGTGAACCACTTGATGCCGGTGGCGCTCATCACCGTCGCCGGGTTCGGCGGGTCGCCCCAGCCCTCGTAGAGGTAGGGGGCCGCCTGCTTGAAGCCGGTGCCGCCGCCCGTGCCCGCGTTGGTCGTCACGGTCACGGAGTTGGACGCCGGGGAGGTGTTGCCGGCGGCGTCGCGGGCCTTCACGGAGAACGTGTAGTTCGTGCTCGGCGACAGCCCGCTGACCGTGGCGCTGGTCCCGGACACGCTCAGCACCTGGTTCGAGCCGCTGTAGACGTCGTACGCCGTGACGCCCACGTTGTCCGAGGCCGCGCCCCAGGACAGCGAGACGCTGGAGGAGGTCTTGCCGGTGGAGGTCAGACCGGTGGGCGCGGTCGGCGCCTGGGTGTCGGAACTGCCGCCCCCGCCGGGCCCGTCGAGGCTGATGTCGTCGGCGTAGTAGGTGCCCTGGGCGTACCAGCCGTGCACGTAGATCTTCGCGCTGGTCTGCGAGGCGCCGGTGGTGAAGGACACCGACAGCTGGCTGTACGCCGACGGCGACGACGTCCAGGTCGAGGCACCGCCGTCGACGCCCAGGTAGACGTAGGAGCCGCGCACCCAACCGGTCAGTGCGTAGGTGGTGTTGGGCTTGACGGCGACGGTCTGGCTGCACTGGGCGATGTCGCTCGACGTGACGGCTCCGGCGAGGGCCTTGGAGCCGCCGTGCACGGGGGAGGAGACGACCGAGCCGAGGTTTCCGGTGCAGGACCAGGGGGACAGACCGCCCGACTCGAAGCCGGGGTTGGACAGGACGTTGGCCGCCTGGGCGGTGCCGGGCAGCGCCACGGCGCCGCCGACGGCGAGAGCGGCCGCGCCGAGCAGGCCGAGGATCCGGCGCACGGGGCGTCTAGGGGGTATGGAGCGCACGCGATCTCCCTGGAGACAGTGGGGTGGTTCGGGAGTGCACGGAAGTGCGAGGTGGCACGGGGGGCCGTGCCGAGTGGTGCGCAACCAAAGTGGTATGGACCAATCTCGGTGTCAAGCGTCACGACGGGATTGGTCCATACCGGTGGGCGAAGTGCCGAAGAAGCGTATTTTGAGCCGTACTCGGGATCAGAGCGGCAGCGGCGCCTGGGCGGCCGGTTCCACGGCGTCGGCCGGCGCGGGCACCGCGGGCAGCAGGGTCCCGGTCTCCGCCGTCCGCTGCTGCGGCAGCGTCACCGGGCGCAGCGGGCGCGCGCCCGAGACCACGGTGTAGTCCTGCCCGAGGAACGGCGGCTCGACGGTGCCGGGATCCTCACCGAGCGCCAACTGCACAGCGGCCCAGGGGGCGTTGACGCCGCACAGGGCGAGCTGGTGCAGTCCGCCGGCCGGCCGGGTGTTGACGTCCATCAGGACCGGGCGGTCGCCGTACATCCGGAACTGGATGTTGGACAGGTGGTGCAGTCCGAAGCCCTCGGCAATGCGGCGGGCCGGCTCCAGCCACTGCTCGTGCAGCGTGAACCCGCGCCGGCGACCGTTCTTGGTGCGGCCGATCGCCATCCGGAGCACGTTGTCGCGGCCGGTGAGGCAGTCCACCGACACCTCGGGCTGCTCCAGGCGCGGCATCACGATCCAGTTCACCGGCTCGTCGGCCGACCGCAGCGCCTCGACGACCAGGTCGAGCGGGACGTGCGGGCTGGGGAAGCCGGTCAGGTGGGTGAGCGAGAAGGGGGTGCGGGTGACCACCCGGAAGCCCACCCCGCCCGCGCCCGACGCGGGCTTGAAGCACGCCTTGTGCCCGGCGCCCTCCAGTTCCTCGACTGCGTCCACCAGTTCGTCCACGGTCCGGACCCGCCACCACGGCGGCACCGGCACCCCGATCGCCTGCACGGCCTCGTAGGCGATCACCTTGTCCTCGAACAGCGCGACGGCCTCCGGCGGGGGAGCGAGCAGGGCCGTGCCGGCCGCGGCGAACTCCGCGCGGTGCGCGACGATCGCCGCCTGGTGCAGCCGGGGCACGAACACGTCGACGGAGCGGCGCCGGCACTGGTCGAGCGCGTACTCGACGTAGGCGGCGGGGGACAGGCCCTCCGGCTCCAGTTCGGCGGTGTCCGCGGCGGCCAGCACCGGCGAGTCCGGGTCGCCGTGCGTGGCGTGGATCTCGACCGCACGATCGCTGGGATTCCTCCGCAGCTGATCCATGAAGAACACGTTCTCCGCGTACGTGCGGTTGAGCCAGACGCGTACGCGAGAGACCATGCAGGCCGCCTTTCACGGTCGGCGGGCAGGGCGAAGCAGGCCCGGCCCGGGCAGGGGGAAGTGGAGGTGCACCGAACCGCCTGCGGGAAGGAAGCGGGAGGCGGTGGTGTCGGGGCGATCATACGACTTCCCGAGCGGTGTGCGTGCAACGCGTGTGTTACGGATCGGCCCGGCGTCCCACCCGCCGTTTGGTGCGGCGTCCCGCCGGGTACCGGCCTGATCCACTCTTGTGGCGGGGCCCGTGGATGTGTTGTCGTGGTGGTATGCGTGTGCCCGCACGGGGCGCCTGGGATCGTCTGCGGGGGAGCGCGAGGTGGGGTCGACGGGCGTGGGCGCCGGACAACTGCTGGCCATCAGTGACCTGCACATCGGCTATCCGGAGAACCGGGCCCTGGTCGAGGAGATGCGCCCGGGATCGGACGAGGACTGGCTGCTGGTGGCGGGGGACGTCGCCGAGACCGTGTCCGACATCAGGTGGGCGCTGAAGACCCTCGCGAGCCGCTTCCGCAAGGTCGTCTGGGCGCCGGGCAACCACGAGTTGTGGACCCACCCCAAGGACCCCGTCACCCTGCGCGGCACCGAGCGCTACGCCCACCTGGTCGACGTCTGCCGCGACCTGGGCGTCACGACGCCCGAGGACCCGTACCCGATCTGGGAGGGCCCCGGCGGACCCGTCGCCGTCGCCCCGCTGTTCCTGCTCTACGACTACTCGTTCCTCCCGGCGGGCTGCGCCACCAAGGAGGAGGGGCTGGCGTACGCGCACGGCACCGGCGTGGTGTGCAACGACGAGTACCTGCTGCACCCCGACCCGTACCCGACCCGCGACGACTGGTGCCGGGCCCGGGTCGCCCAGACCGAGGCCCGGCTGGCCGCGCTGCCCGCCGACCTGCCCACCGTGCTCGTCAACCACTACCCGCTGGACCGGCACCCGACCGAGGTGCTCTGGTACCCGGAGTTCGCCATGTGGTGCGGCACCCGGCTCACCGCCGACTGGCACCGCCGCTTCCGCGTCGCCGCCATGGTCTACGGCCACCTGCACATCCCGCGCACCACCTGGCACGAGGGCATCCGCTTCGAGGAGGTGTCGGTGGGCTACCCCCGCGAGTGGCGCAAGCGCCCCGGCCCGCCCGGACGGCTGCGCCGCATCCTGCCCCACACACCGGACCGGGGCCCCGCGGACGGTCCGGACGCCGCTCGCACGGACGGCGGTCGCGCGTGATCGAGGACCTGCTGCCGGAGTCCGTCGTCGCCGTGGAGGCGTACGGCGGTGAGGTCGACGGCGTGCCCGCCGAGGCGGCGCTCTACCCCGAGGAGGAGGCGCTGGTGGCGCGGGCGGTCGCCAAGCGGCGCCGCGAGTTCGCCCAGGTCCGCTCCTGCGCCCGGCGCGCCATGGAGAAGCTGGGCGTGCCGCCGCAGCCCGTGCTGCCGGGGGAGCGGGGCGCCCCGACCTGGCCGCAGGGGCTGACCGGCAGCATGACCCACTGCGAGGGCTACTGCGCCGCCGCGCTGGTGCGCGCCGCCGACCTCGCTTCGCTCGGCATCGACGCCGAACCGCACGACCGGCTCCCGGAGGGCGTCCTGTCCGCCGTGGCGCTGCCCGCCGAGGCCGAGCGGCTGGACCGGCTGGCGGCCGAGCGGCCCGAGGTCCACTGGGACCGGCTGCTGTTCAGCGCCAAGGAGTCCGTCTACAAGGCGTGGTTCCCGCTCACCCGGCTCTGGCTGGACTTCTCCGAGGCCGACATAGAGCTCACGCCGGCGCCCGGCGCGGCCCCCGGCCTCCCCCCGCACGGCACGCTGCGGGCCCGCCTGCTGGTCCCCGGCCCGGTGGTCGGCGGCCACCGCGTCGACCGCTTCGAGGGCCGCTGGACGGTCCGACGGGGCCTGGTCGCCACGGCGATCACCGTGCCGCACGGCTAGCCGAGCGGATACCGCCCCCGTCTCAACGGGCGCGCCCAGGTGCTCCCGGCCCTGAGCGCCTGCCCCGTCACCCCTCCGGGCACCAGCTCCCCAGCAGCCGGAAGAACGCCTCCTCGTTGCCCGTCAGGCCCGCTCGCTCCAGTGCCTGTTCGGCCTCCGCGAGCACCGAGGGCGGCACCACGGGGGGCAGTCGGTACTGGGGCGGGTCGGACGCCTCGGTACGGCCGCCCCCCTGGGTCTCGTCATGGGTGTCCCCGAACGCGGCGCGTACCGTGTGCAGCAGGCGCAGGTAGGCCTGGACGGCGGTCCGCTCGCGGTCGGTCAGTACGGCAGTGGGCATCGGTCGGCTCTCCCCGCGTCGGCATCGGCTCCCACGCGCCCGGACGGCGCGTACGCCGCGGCACGACGGCGCACCCCCAGCTTGCCGCCCCCCACTGACAATGCCCCTCGCGCACGCGTCGGTTCACCCGCCCGACGCAGCCACCACCGGACGGAAACCGCAGGTGAGGGGGGCAACAGAGCGCAGGCGGGGGTGCGGCGGCTCCGGGTGGCGGACGGGGGGCCGGGGCGAACGGCCGCCGGGGCGAGGGGCCGCCGGGCCGTCAGCCCAAGTACCCCAGCGACGCCTCGATCCGTCCCGCGAGGTGGTCGCGCCGGCCGCGCTCGCGCGGGGCCGAGTCCGTGAGCCAGGTGCGGCACTTGCTGGCGAGGAGCAGGCCGAAGCTCTCGGCCTCCTTCTCGTCGGCCCGGTCGAAGCGGGTGCGGGCGGCGACCCGGCGCACGGTCTCCGCCAGTTCCTCCAGGTGTCCTCCTGGGGCGCCCTCGTCGGCCAAGTCGGCCCCGCGCGCGGCGACCGTGGCGCCCCCGAGGTCGTGCCCGTGGTGGCCGGCCTTCATGTGCCACAGCTCGTGGCCGAGGATCACCAACTGGTGGTCGGGAGCGGTGCGTTCCTCGACGACGACCAGGTCCCGGTCGGTCAGGTCGAGCCACAGCCCGCTCGCGGTGCCGGCCGGGAAGGCGGCCGTACGGAAGTGGACCGGGCGGCCGCGGCGCCGGCTCATCGCGGCGCACAGCGCGCCGTAGAGCGCCTCCGGGGGTGCCGGCGCGGGCAGGTCCAGCTCCGCGACCAGCTCGTCGCACAGGCGGCGCATGTCCTTGCCGATGCCCACGGTCCTCCCCCGGATCACGTCTCGGGCCGCTTCACGCTCTCCAGGAGCATGTCCAGCCACTCGGCGACCTTGTCGCGGTGCTGGTCGGTGGGCAGTTGGGCGGCCCGCCAGGCGATCCCGCGCACGCCGTGGTCCTGGAGCAGCCGCTCCAGCGGGTCGTCCGGGGCCCCCTCGCGCTCCGCCAGCCGCTGCAGCAGCTCCTGTTCGGTGTGCTGCAGGGCGCCGGCCAGCGCCTCGGGGTCCTCGGCGGTGAGGAAGCCGGCGTGCACCCGGAAGAAGCGCTGGAGGGCGTCGCAGTGCTCCATGGTGGGGCGGCGGTCGCCGTTGATGAGGGCGCCCGCCTGCTGGCGCGACATGCCGGCGCCGTCGGCGATCTCCTGTTGGGTGTACTTGCGCCCGTTGGGCTTGAGCCGGGTGCGGCGCAGCAGGTCCAGCCGCTGCAGGAAGCGCGCCTGCACGTCGGGCTGTCCGGCGGGCCGGCCGCTCAGCAGGGCCTTCACCACGGACTCCGGCACACCGGAGGCGACGGACAGCCGGCCGGTGTCGAAGACCTCCGCGTGGGGCACGCCGAGCCGGTCGGCGAGCGCGGTGACACGGGTGACGACGGCCGACAGCGAAGCCGTCGCCGTGGCGTCCGGAACCTCAAGGTCATCCGTCACCGACAGGTCTCCTACGTCTCTCACCACCCGCTCACCGGCACGCGCCAGGCGCGGACGGCCGCCGTGAACTGCCCGGAGAGTAACGGGTGTTCCCGACCCACAGCCAGGTCTCGCCACAACTGTGGCCAATTTCAGCCGTCAACAAGCGTCGAATGCCACGATAGTTGACATGCCTTGCGTCGGGGCAGCAGGATCGGGGCGCCGCGAGAAGGCCGCATCAGGCAAGAGGGGTGACCTCCCGATGGCATATCAGGCAGGTGAGCAGCGGCCCGCGCCGCGGCTCGTCCCCGTGAGCCCCGAGGCCGAGGCGTACCTCCAGGACTACGCCGCGCTGCTGGAGGCCGTCCCCTTCCCCTCCCTCGTGCTCGACCAGCGCTGGGACGTCGTCCTGGCGAACACCGCTTTCGAGTCACTTTTCCGCGAGGTCGGTCCCCACCCGACGGCCATGCCGGGCGACAACTTCCTCCGGTTCGTCCTCTTCCACCCGGACGCCGCCGGGGTCCTCGGGGCGTTCGAGTCGAGCTGGTTCCTGCCGGCGCTCGCGCAGTTCGCGACCGCGGTGGAGACGCACGGTCACGACCACGGGCTCCAGGCGATCCGCCGGGAGATCGCGCAGGACCCGATCATGGAGGCCGCCTACCGGCAGGGCCTGCCGCACTGGATCCGCGCGGTCGGCGCCGCGGCCGTGGAGCACGACGGCGCCGTCCGCCCGCTGGTGCACCCCGATCCGCGCTGGGGCGCCACCGAGTGCCGGGTCGTCGAGGAGACGCCGCCGGCCCTGCGGGCCCTGGGCTGCACGCGGCTGACCCTGGTCCTGCGCGAGACCCGCCCCGCCCCCGCCCGGCGGGGGGCCCGCCGCCCGCGCCGTCGCGCGAGCCACCTGACGGTGGTGCCCGCCACCGGAAGCTGACCGGGCACCGTCGGCGTTCAGGTCGCCGACGGCGCCTAGGTCGGCGCCTGCCGTCCGGTGAGCACCCCTCCCTCCGCGCAAGCCGTTTGCGCTTCTTGCGTCGGTGTTGTGGTCCCGATGCGTCGCCTTGCGCAAGTCCCCGACATAGGCGGAGCCGGTGTGCCCCCTGGCGCCTGGGCGTCCACGACCATCCGCTCACTGTCGGCAAATTACAAAGTTCACGCGACATCTTGCGGACTCCTGTCGCCGGTGCTTGAGTATGCGTCGCCCGTCGCGGCCACCCCCTTCCCGATCCCACCCCTCGCACCCGTGCGCGTCCGTACCCCCACCCCGAAGGGACCAGCACATGCCCCGCTCCCCTCATGACTCCCCGCGTTCGAATGTCAGGCGCATGACAGCCCTCACGTCCGCCGGTGCGGCCGTCGCCCTCGCGGCCGGCACCCTCGTCGCGCTCGGCTCGGTGCCCGCGCAGGCGGCGGCCGGCGCCACCCTGCCGTTCACCTCGGTGGAGGCCGAGTCCGCCACCACCACCGGCACCCGCATCGGGCCCGACCACACCCAGGGCTCCCTCGCGTCGGAGGCGTCCGGGCGGCAGGCCGTACGCATCACCGCCGGGCAGCGCGTCGAGTTCACCGTGCCGCGCACGGCCAACGCGCTGAACCTCGCCTACAGCGTCCCGGACGGCCAGTCCGGCACCCTCAACGTCTACGTCAACGGCACCCGGCTGAGCAGGACCCTTGCCGTCACCTCGAAGTACTCCTACGTCGACACGGGCTGGATCGCGGGCTCGCGCACCCACCACTTCTACGACAACGCCCGCCTGCTGCTCGGGCAGACCGTCCAGCCGGGCGACAAGGTCGCCGTGGAGTCCACCGGCACCCAGGTCACCGTCGACGTCGCCGACTTCGAACAGGTCGCCGCCGCCGCGGGCCAGCCCGCCGGGTCCGTCTCCGTCACCTCCAGGGGCGCCGACCCGAGCGGCCAGGGCGACTCCACCCAGGCCTTCCGCGACGCGATCGCCGCCGCCCAGGGCGGCACCGTGTGGATCCCGCCGGGCGACTACCGGATCACGTCGTCCCTCAGCGGCGTCCAGAACGTCACCCTCCAGGGCGCCGGCAGCTGGTACTCCGTCGTGCACACCTCCCGCTTCATCGACCAGTCCAGCTCGGCCGGCAACGTCCGCATCAGGGACTTCGCGGTGATCGGCGAGGTCACCGAACGCGTCGACTCCAACCCCGACAACTTCGTCAACGGCTCGCTCGGCCCGGGCTCCTCGGTCTCCGGGATGTGGATCCAGCACCTCAAGGTCGGGCTCTGGCTGACCGGCAACAACGACAACCTGGTCGTGGAGAACAACCGCATCCTCGACACCACCGCCGACGGCCTCAACCTCAACGGCAACGCCCGTGGCGTCCGGGTCCGCAACAACTTCCTGCGCAACCAGGGCGACGACGCGCTCGCCATGTGGTCGCTGTACGCGCCCGACACCAACAGCAGCTTCGACAACAACACCATCACCCAGCCCAACCTGGCCAACGGCATCGCCGTCTACGGCGGCACCGACATCGCGGTGCGCAACAACCTGGTCTCCGACACCAACGCCCTCGGCAGCGGCATCGCCATCTCCAACCAGAAGTTCCTCGACCCGTTCTCCCCGCTGGCCGGCACCATCACGGTCGACGGCAACACCCTCGTGCGCACCGGCGCGATCAACCCCAACTGGAACCACCCGATGGGCGCGCTGCGCGTCGACTCCTACGACAGCGCGATCAACGCGACGGTGAACATCACCAACACCACCGTCACCGACAGCCCGTACAGCGCCTTCGAGTTCGTCTCCGGCGGGGGACAGGGCTACCCCGTGCGCGGGGTCACCGTGAGCGGCGCCACCGTCCGCAACACCGGTACGGTCGTCGTGCAGGCCGAGGCCCAGGGCGCCGCGACCTTCCGCGACGTGACCGCCACCCAGGTCGGCGCGGCCGGCGTCTACAACTGCCCCTACCCGGCCAACTCCGGCGCCTTCACGCTCACCGACGGCGGCGGCAACTCCGGCTGGAGCAGCACCTGGTCGGACTGCTCGACCTGGCCGCAGCCCGGCCAGAGCAACCCCCAGCCCGACCCGAACCGCAACCTCGCCAAGGGCCGGCCGGCCACCGCCACCGGCTCGCAGGACGTCTACACGCCCGGCAAGGCGGTCGACGGCGACGCGAACAGCTACTGGGAATCCGCCAACAACGCCTTCCCCCAGTCCCTCACCGTCGACCTCGGCTCCACCTACGCCGTCCGGCGGCTGGTGCTGAAGCTGCCGCCGTCCTCCGCGTGGGGCGCCCGCACCGAGACGGTCACCGTCCTCGGCAGCACCGACGGGTCGTCCTTCAGCACGGTCGTCGGCGCACAGGGCTACCGCTTCGACCCGGCGACCGGCAACACGGCGACCGTCACCCTGCCCGCGAGCACGAACCTGCGCCACCTGCGCCTGACGGTCACCGGCAACACCGGCTGGCCGGCGGGCCAGTTCAGCGAGGTGGAGGCCTACCTCACCTCCTGAGCGGGAGGAGCGGTTCCGGCGGTCGTCCTGGTCGGCCCGACCGCCGGAACCGTCACCGTGTCACCGGAGCCGCCCCATGGCCGTTCGGGGCGGCGTCCGGCGCGTCATCGTATGTTCCCCTCGTCCACGGCGGTCCCACCGACCGCCGCACCTGCGACCCAGTGCCCCCGACCGGACCGGATCCCGTCGCTCCGCACCCCTCGCGTACCGCCGGTCTTCACGCGCGCGCCACCGCACCCTTCCGTGGCGTTCGGTGCCGCTGGAACACTCCTTGCGCGCGCATCCCGTCAGAACCCGGTCGGTTCGCAGCCCGCCAGGACGAGAGGTCCACCAGCCATGCCCGAAGTCAACCGGCGTCGATTCCTCCAGCTCGCGGGCGCCACCACGGCGTTCACCGCGCTCAACGCCAGCATCGAGCGCGCCGCCGCCCTGCCGGCCAACCACCGCACCGGGTCGATCGAGGACGTCGAGCACATCGTCGTCCTGATGCAGGAGAACCGTTCCTTCGACCACTACTTCGGCCGCCTCAGGGGCGTCCGCGGCTTCGGCGACCCGCGCCCGGTCACGCGCCCCGACGGCACCTCGGTGTGGCACCAGTCCGACGGCACCAAGGACGTCCTGCCCTTCCGCCCCGACCTGGACGACCTGGGCCTCGCCTTCCTCCAGGACCTTCCGCACGGCTGGAACGACGGACACGCCGCCTTCAACGGGGGCCGGTACGACAAGTGGGTGCCCTCGAAGGGCTCCACGACGATGGCGTACCTGGAGCGGCGCGACATCCCGTTCCACTACGCCCTCGCGGACACCTTCACCATCTGCGACGCCTACCACTGCTCGTTCATCGGCTCCACCGACCCCAACCGCTACTACATGTGGACGGGTTACACCGGCAACGACGGCAAGGGCGGCGGGCCCGTCCTCGGCAACGACGAGGCGGGCTACAGCTGGACGACCTACCCCGAGCGGCTGGAGGAGGCCGGGGTGTCGTGGAGGATCTACCAGGACGTCGGCGACGGACTCGACGCCCACGGCTCCTGGGGCTGGATCCCCGACGCCTACCGCGGCAACTACGGCGACAACTCGCTGCTGTACTTCACCCAGTACCAGAACGCCCGCCCCGGCGACCCCCTCTACGACAAGGCCCGCACCGGCACCGACGCCCGCACCGGCGAGGGCTTCTTCGAGCGGCTGAAGGCCGACGTCACCGGCGGCCGGCTGCCGCAGATCTCCTGGATCGTCGCCCCCGAGGCCTTCACCGAGCACCCCAACTGGCCCGCCAACTACGGCGCCTGGTACATCGCCCAGGTCATCGAGGCGCTCACCGCCGACCCGGCCGTGTGGGCGAAGACCGCCCTGTTCATCACGTACGACGAGAACGACGGCTTCTTCGACCACCTCGTCCCGCCCTTCCCGCCGGCCTCCGCGGCGCAGGGCCGCTCCACGGTCGACGTCGGCCCGGACGTCTTCGCGGGCGACTCCGGTCACGTCGCCGGCCCCTACGGGCTCGGGCAGCGCGTGCCGATGCTCGTCGTCTCACCCTGGAGCAAGGGCGGCTGGGTCTGCTCCGAGACGTTCGACCACACCTCGATCATCCGGTTCATGGAGCGCCGGTTCGGCGTGCACGAGCCGAACATCTCCCCGTGGCGCCGCACCGTCTGCGGCGACCTGACCGCGGCCTTCGACTTCTCCCGCGGCGACACCCGGCCGGTCTCCCTGCCCGACACCGACGGCTACCGGCCGCCGGACCGCCTGCGCCACCCCGACTACGTGCCCACCCCGCCCGCGCACGGCGTGCTGCCCAAGCAGGAGCGCGGACTGCGGCCCGCCCGGGCGCTGCGGTACGTCCCCTCCGTGGACGCCACCGTCGACGCCGCGGCCGGCAAGCTCACCCTCACCTTCGCCTCCGGCCCGCACGCCGGTGCCGCCTTCCTGGTCACCTCCGGCAACCGCACCGACGGCCCGTGGAGTTACACCACCGGGGCCGGCCGCACCGTCTCGGACACCTGGAACTCCGCCTACTCGGGCGGCGCGTACGACTTGACGGTGCACGGCCCCAACGGCTTCGTGCGCGCCTTCGCCGGGGCGAACAGGTCCGCGGGCGCCGAGGTCGTCGCACGGCACGTCGGCGACGACGTCGAGCTGACCTTCACCAACAAGGGCAAGGAGACGGCCCGGTTGACGGTGACGGACGGCTACCGGGGCCGCCGTACCACGGTCCGGGTGCGGCCCGGGGACGTGCTGAAGCGGGTCGTCGACCTCACCGCGAGCAAGCGGTGGTACGACCTGACCGTCACCTCCGACGCCGAGTCGACCTTCGTGCGGCGCTTCGCCGGACACGTCGAGAACGGCCGGCCGGGCGTCAGCGACCCCGCGATCGTGACCGAGTGAGGAGCACGCTGGAGATCCGGCCGGGCCGGGGTAGTGTGCCCCGGTGACCACGCAATCGAACACACCTGCTGGTTGGTACCCGGACCCGCACGGCGCCGCCCGGACGCTGCGCTATTGGGACGGCGCCCGGTGGACCGACCACACCCACGCCGACCAGCAGGCGCAGGCCGCGCCCGCGCAGCCCCCGGCCGCGCCGCACGTCCCGGCCCAGCCCGCCGCGCCCGACCCGCGGGTGCAGCGCCAGGTCCAGCAGCAGGCTGGGGTCGCCGCGGGCGGCCCCGGCGGCGGCAGCCTGTTCAGCGAGCCGGTGCTGGTGGTGAACCAGAAGGCCAAGCTGATCGAGCTGACCAACGAGTACACGGTCATGGACCAGCACGGCAACCAGCTCGGCTCGGTCGTCCAGGTCGGCCAGAGCGCCCTGCGCAAGGTCGTGCGCTTCCTCGCGAGCATCGACCAGTACCTGACGCACAAGCTGGAGATCCGCGACGCCCACGGCCGGCCGGTGCTGCGGCTGACGCGGCCCGCGAAGTTCCTGAAGTCGCGGGTGATCGTGGAGCGGCCGGACGGACAGCCGGTCGGCGAGATCGTCCAGCAGAACGTCTTCGGGAAGATCAACTTCGCGATGACCGCGAACGGACAGCAGGTCGGCGCGATCAAGGCGGAGAACTGGCGGGCCTGGAACTTCGCGATCGTCGACCACGCGGACAACGAGGTCGCCCGGATCACCAAGACCTGGGAAGGCCTCGCCAAGACGCTGTTCACGACCGCGGACAACTACGTCCTGCAGATCCACTACCAGCTGCCCGAACCGCTGCTGAGCCTCGTCGTCGCCACGGCCCTGACCGTCGACACCGCGCTCAAGCAGGACTCCCGCGGCCTCGGCTGAGCCCTAGGGGGTGTCTTGCCGATCACGCCGGGCTCGCGGCGCCTGGCACCGCACCTCGCCGCGTTGTCGTCGGTTTCCCCCACTCTCGGCTCCGCTCGAGCGGGAGGGGCCCCCACCGCTCCGCATCGCCGCCCTCCTCCGCCTTGCGATGCACGGCGCCAGACGCCGCTCCCTGATCCGGCCTGATCGGCAAGACACCCCCTAGGACCGGGCCCCCGGTAATGCGAGGGGCCCCGCCTACAGCGGTGTGAGGTGCCCCGGTCCGGTCGCGGGCCGGGGCATCGGCACGTGGTCGGGCGGGGCGGACCGGGCGTCGAGCGCCAGCACGGCGGCGACGGGGTGCTCCTCGTCGAGGCCGGCGGCCGTCCGGTCCTCCGCGGCGAGCACGCCCCCGCCGGCCGCCCCGACGGCACGCGCCCCGTCCGGCACCGGCTCCGGCGCCGTACGCGACAGCAGCACCACGCCCCACGACGCGAACGCCGCACCGGCCAGGGCCAGCAGCACGCCGGTCGGGCCACCGCGCAGCCGCTCGCCGAGCAGGGACAGGCCGATCACCGCGGCGGCCAGCGGGTTGGCGAGCGTGACCACGGCCAGCGGGGCACCGAGCCCGTCCCGGTACGCCGTCTGCGACAGCAGCAGCCCGCCCGCGGCGAACGCGGCCACCAGCAGCGCCACGCCGACCACTTGGAGGCTCAGCACCGACCCGGAGCGGTCCGTGGCGGCCACCGTGACCGTCTGGGTGAGCGCCGAGGCCACGCCGGAGGCGAAGCCGGACGCGGTCGCGTGCCGCAGTCCGGGCCGCGCGCCGGGCCGGGCCAGCAGGCCGATCAGCGCGGCCGTGGTGCCCGCGACCGCGATCGCCTCGGGCACGCTCAGCACGTCGTCGGGCGCCGGACCCGAGGCCGCGACCAGGATCACGGCGAGGCCCAGCAGGGTGTACGCAGTGCCGCGCCACTCGGCCGCGCCGACCCGCCGGCCCGCGACCCGGGCGCCCAGCGGCACGGCCGCGACCAGGGTGAGCGCGCCCAGCGGCTGCACCACGGTCAGCGGACCGTACTTGAGCGCGACCACGTGCAGCAGCGCGGCGCAGGCGTTGAGCACCACCGACCACCACCACGCGCCGCTGGCCAGCATCCGGACCAGGCCGGCGCCGGGGGAGCGGGAGGCCAGGCGCTCCTGGGCGACCGCGGCGGCCGCGTAGGCGACGGCGGAGAACAGCGACAGGACGACGGCGACCGTCATGGCGCTCATCGCCCCGCCCCCACGAGCGTCCGCCCCTCGGCCGGCTGCGCGCCCGCCGGCTCGGGGGTCCGCGGGGGGACGTCGACGCCGGCCGCCGCGCGGTGCGGCGGGCGGATCACGGCGAGGGCGAGGCCCAGCAGGGCACCCGCCACGAGCGCGTCGAGCCAGTAGTGGTTGGCGGTGCCCACGATCACGGTCAGGGTCAGCAGCGGGTGCAGCAGCCACAGCCAGCGCCACCGGGAACGGGTGGCGACGACGAGCCCGATCGCCACCATCAGGGCCCAGCCGAAGTGCAGCGACGGCATCGCCGCGAACTGGTTGGACAGGTGGTCGCTCTGCGGCGGCCCGTACACCGAGGGGCCGTACACGCGCGCGGTGTCGACCAGGCCCGCCCCGGCGAGCATCCGCGGCGGGGCGAGCGGGAACGTCAGGTGCAGCACCAGCGCCGCGGCGGTGACCGCGGCCAGGACCCGGCGGGCCCAGACGTAGTGGGCCGGGCGGCGCAGGTAGAGCCAGACCAGGAAGGCCGCCGTGGCCGGGAAGTGGACCAGGGCGTAGTAGGTGTTCGCGCCGTGCACCAGTGCGTCGCCGTGCAGCAGGAGCGACTGCAGCGAACCCTCGCCGGGCAGGTGGAGCCATCGTTCGGCGTCCCACACGTCATGGGCGTTGCGGTACGCCTCGCCGGTGTGCCCGGTCGCGAGCCCGCGGCCGGCCTTGTAGACGAGGAAGAGCCCCGCGACCAGCAGGAGCTCTCGGACTATGGGCGGCCGCGGTGTCGCGTGGGACTCCGCTGCGGCAGGCTCGGTGCGGGCATTCATCCCCCGGCCCCTTCGCTGACGTGGTGCGTGTGGTGGTGCGTGCGGTGGTGCCGCATCATCGATACGAGATCGTACCGATACGCCAGTGTACCGATACGATCGGGTACCGGTACACTGGCGTATCGATTGATGTGCGCCACACTGGAGGCACGCACGACGACCGGCGCGACCGCCGCCGGTCGGGACCGGACGAGCAGCGAGGAGACAGACCGATGACGTCGCAGGCCGCGGACGGACCGGACTCGGTCGCCGCGTCGCGCCGCTCCAAGCTCACGCCCGAGCGTGAGCAGGAGTTCTTCGACGCCGTCCTCGACCAGATCCGCGAGTGCGGGTACGACGCCGTCACCATGGAGGGCGTCGCGTCCACCACCCGGTGCAGCAAGTCCACGCTCTACCGGCAGTGGAAGACCAAGCCGCAGTTCGTCGCCGCCGCCCTGCGCTCCTGCCGCCAGGTGCGGTTCGCCGGCATCGACACCGGCAGCCTGGCCGGCGACCTGCGCGAGGCCGCGCGCGCGGGCGGCCAGTGGGCCGGCAACGACACCCAGTTGCTCCAGGCCCTCGGCCACGCGGTCATGCAGGACCCGGAGCTCCAGCGGGCGCTGCGCGACGCGCTCGTCGAGCCGGAGGTCGCGGCCCTGAAGGAGATCCTGCGGCGCGGGGTCGAACGCGGCGAGGTGCCGCCCGACCACCCGGCGCTGGAGTTCGTGCCCGCCCAGTTCTACGGCGTCCTGCGCGTGCGCCCCGTGCTCGACGGGAAGTACGCCGACGCCGACTTCCTGGAGCGGTTCGTGGAGGCCGCGGTGCTCCCCGCGCTCGGCCTCACCCAGACCGGGTCGCCGTCCATGGGATGACTGGACGGTGACCTGCTCGCGCCGCACCGTGGGGACGGGGGCGGCGCGCACCACCCGGCCGGGTGGGGCTCCCTTTTGAGCGGAGGGGAACCCCACCCGGCCGGACCCTTTCCGGCCGGACCCTTTCCGGCCGGGGACCGGTGGCCGGCGGGCGGCCGTCAGACGGTCCGGCCGTCGCCCCCGCCCTTCGACACCTTGATGCCCCGGGTGATCGTGTCGATGACCGACACCTCCTGGTCGGCGTCGAGACCGAACCGCAGCACCACCAGCCGGCTGCTGTCGGCGGGGGCGGGGAACGCCAGCGACTCGACGTAGCCGTCGGCGCCCTTGCTGGTGACCGCCTTCCAGCGCACCAGGTAGCCCTTCTGCCCGGCCACCGTCACGGCCTTGGAGGCGAGCACCTGGTGCGAGGTGATCTTCCCGTAGGTGGTGCCGCCGTAGGACTCCTCGGCGTTGGCGGCGATGTCCGCCTTGGCCACCTGCTCGGCGGTGCTGCCGGCCGTCTTCAGCAGCTCGGCAGGTGCGGAGTAGACGCCGCCCTTGGTGCAGGACTTGGCGGTGTCGCCGGGGCAGTCGTACGTCGTGTCCGACGTCACCTGGGCGCCGGCCCCGACCTGCTGCCCGGTCCAGCCGTCCGGGATCGGGATGCTGATCCCGTTCACCGCGTCCGGCACCGATCCGCTCTTGAGCTTCGGCGCCTCGGACCCCTTCGGAGAGGGCGACGCGCCCCCGGAGCCGCCCGAACCGCCGTCGCCCCCCGGACCGCCGTCGCCGCCCGACCCGCCGGATCCGCCCGACCCGCCGGATCCGCCCGGGTCGCCGAACGGACCGCCCGGGCCGCCGGGTCCTCCCTGGCCGCCCGGTCCTTGCGCGGTGCCGGGCCCGGAGCCCCCGCCGTCGTCCTTGGTCAGCGCGTACACGCCGACCCCGATGCTCGCCAGCACCGCCACGGCGACGGCCACGGCTATGGCGGTGCGCAGTCCGCGCTTCGGGGCCGGTCCCACGGGCTGGGCGGGGTACCCCGGATGGACCGGGTACGCCGTGACCGTGGGGTGGTCGGGGGCGGCGCCCGCGGCCGGCACCTGCGCCGGCGGACCCCATGCGGCGGCCGCGCCCGCGGGGCGGGTCCGGTCCGTCCACGCCCTGCCGTCCCACCAGCGCTCGGTGGCGGGACCGTCACTTGTCTGCCCGGGGTCGGGGTACCACCCGGGGGGAGTCACCTGCGTCATGCCCCCACCGTATGAGGCGTCGGTGAAAGACGGATGAGAGGGCCGGTCGGCGCGGCCCGGCGGACGGCGGCGGCGCTCCGGCCGCCGGTGTGCCGGACGGCGGACCGGTCGTCAATTCCGCGCCACGCGCGCCGCGTTGACGACGCCGGCGGTCCCGCGCAGGCCCCGGCCCCGCCGGCCCGCGCCGATGTCACCCGTCGAGGCACCTCCTCGCCGGACCGTGCTCCGCCCGGACCCCCGGGCGGCTACCCTCGGGTTCTGTACGTCGTTCGGGCGATGCGGGGAGGTAGCGGGATGACGGAGGTACGGCCCGCGGGGGCCGCCCCGGGTTCCCTGTGGGAGCGCGACACGGAGGTCGCGGCCATCGCACAGGCGGTCCGGGAGCTGCGCACCGACCGGTCGTCCTCGGGCCGCCTGCTGGTGTTCCGCGGCGACGCGGGCCTCGGCAAGACCGCCTTGCTGGCCGAGACCCACCGCGTCGCCGAGGCCCACCACTGCACCGTGTGGTCCGCGCGCGGCGGCGAGACCCTGAAGTCCGTCCCCTTCAACGTCGTCCGGCAACTGCTCCAGCCCGCACTGCTGTCGATGCTCCCCGAGGAGGCCCGCGAGTACCTGGGCGACTGGTACGACATCGCCGGTCCCGCCCTCGGCATAGCGGACCCCGGCGAGCAGGCGCCCGACCCGCAGGGCGTCACCGACGGCCTGGTCGCCGCCGTACGACGGCTGGCCCGGCGCGAGTGGCCGCTGGTGCTGCTCATCGACGACGCGCACTGGGCCGACCTGGAGACCCTGCGCTGGCTGTCCGCCTTCGCGCAGCGCCTGGACGACCTGTCCGTCCTGGTCGTCCTCGCCTGCCGCAACGGCGAGGCCGCGGGCGAGCGCGCCCGGCACATCGATGCGGTCTCGGCCGTCGCCGGCCGGTCCGTGGCCGCCCTGAGCGCGCTCACCCCCGACGCGGTCGCCGGGCTCACCCGCGCCACGGTCGGCGAGCACGCCGACGCCCCGTTCTGCCGCGAGGTCTGGGCGGTCACCGGCGGCAACCCGTACGACACCGTCGAACTCCTCGCCAAGGTGCAGGACAGCGAGCTGGAGCCGACCGAGGCGTCCGCGCCCGAACTGCGCCCGCTCAACAAGTCGGCCCGCGGCGGCGGACTCGTCGCCCGCCTGGAGGGGCTCGGCGTGGACGCGACCCGGTTCGCCTGGGCGGCCGCCATCCTCGGCGCCGGGATCACCGTCGAGCAGGTGGCCCTGCTGGCCGGCATGGGCCTCGACGACGCCCACCGCTGCGCCCGACTCCTGCAGGGCGCCCGCATCCTCACCACCCCCGACCTCGCGGCCGGCCCGGTCGACGACGGCGACCTCGTGTTCGTGCACCCGCTGATCGCCAGCGCCGTCTACAACTCCGTGCCCGACGCGCTGTGTCGCGCGATGCACGGCATCGCCGCGCAGGTCGTCACCGACGCGGGCAAGGGCCTGGCCGCCGCGTCCCGGCACCTGCTCCAGGTCCACCCCGACGGCGACGAGGAACTCGTCGCCCAACTGCGCGAGGCCGCCGCCGAACACCTCGCCGTCGGCGCCCCCGACGCGGCCCTGCGCTGCCTGGAACGCGCCCTCGCCGAGCCGCCCCCGCCCGACGTCCACGCCCGCGTGCTCTTCGAACTCGGCTGCGCCACCCTGCTCACCGCGCCCTCCCGGACCATCGCCCACCTCAGGGCCGCGCTGTCCATGCCCGGCCTGGACGGACCCGAACGGGTCGACGCCGTGCACCGCCTGTCCCAGGCGCTGCTGCACAACGACCAGTTGGCGGAGGCCGTCCGCACCGTCGAGGCGGAGGCCGCCCGCCTGGGGCCCGGACCGGCGCGGATGCGGCTGCAGGCCGTGCAGTTCATGTGGGAGGGCCTGTACGCCGGTGAGAACAGCGGCCCCGGCCGCTCCGAGCGGCTCGCCGAACTGGCCGCCACCTGCACCGGCCGTGACAACGCCGAGCGGGCGCTGCTGATCCTGCGCGGCTTCGACGCCATGCCCCACGGCGAGAGCGCCGAGGAGGTCGTCGAACTGTGCGACCGGGCCCTCGTCAACGGCCGCCTGGCGCCCGGCCTCGACTGGACCGACAAGGAGTGGGGCCTGGAGCTGCCGATGATGCTGGCCAGCTCCTACGCCTACGCCGACCGGCTGGACCGCGCCGAGGCCCTGTTCACCGACGCGCTGCGCGCCTACGACTCGGCCGGCTGGGGCGGCGGCCACCTCGCCCTGGCCCACGCCTACGTGGGCCTCGGACACCGCAGGCGCGGCCGGCTGCGGGCGGCCGAGAAGTCCCTGCGCGAGGCGCTGCGACTGGCCGAACACGTCGGCCGCGGACTGCCGTTGTACTGGTCGGCGACCTGCAACCTGGTCGACACGCTGATCGCGCGCGGCCACGTCGACGAGGCCTGGCAGGTCGCCGAGCAGTCGGGCTTCGCCCCGCCGTACCCGTCCACGATCGTGCTGCCCGACCCGCGCTCGGTGCGCGGCCGGCTGCTGCTCGCCGTCGGCCGCGTCCAGGAGGGGATCGACGAACTGCAGGAGGCGGAGAAGGCGGCCGCCGCCCGCGGCCACCTCAACCCGGTGGTGGTGCCCTGGGCCGTCGACCTGGCCCGGGCCCTCGCCGTCGAGGACCCCGAGCGCGCCGGGCGGCTCGCCGCCGACGCCCGCCGGCAGGCCGAGCGGTTCGGCACCGACACCGCGATCGGCGAGGCGCTGCGCTGTGCCGCCGCGCTGGAGACCGGGCGGCGCGCGGTCGGGCTGGCCGCCCAGGCGGTGGCCTACCTGGAGGCGTCGCCCTGCCAGTACGAACACGCGGCGGCCCGCGTCGAGTACGGCGTCCTGTCCCGGTCGCCGGCGGAGCTCAACCGGGGCCTGACCCTGGCCCGTTCGTGCGGCGCCGACGCCGTCGCGGCCCAGGCGGAGCGAGCACTGGCGGGACTGGGGGCGCTGGAACACCGGTGACCGGCGCGGTCACGCCTTCCCGCGCCGGGCCGCCCCGCCTCAGGAAACCTGTTCGGCCTCCGCGCGCCGGTCGTACGCGGCGCGGGCCTTCACGATCCCCCTGGTGTTGCGCGGTCCAGGTCACCAGCGCCTGGATCGTGTCGTCCAGGGTGACTCCTCGACGGTCACAAGGCGGCCCTGTTCGTACCGCTGATCGCCGCACTCGGCGCGGCCCTGATCAGCGCCTTCGGTCTGCGCAAGCCCGCGGACGACGTGACCGGCGCGCCTGCGCCCGCATGCGCCTCCGTCGAGGTCTGATCCCCACTCCATCCCGCACACAGGTCGAAGGGCCAGGTCCTAGGGGGTGTCTCGTCGGTCAGGCCGGATCAGGGAGCGGCGTCTGGTGCCGTGCATCGCAAGGCGGAGGAGGGAGTCGATGCGGAGCATCGGCGACTGACGACAACGCGGCGAGGCGCGGTGCCAGACGCCGCGAGCCCGGCCTGATCGACGAGACACCCCCTAGCGGGAACCGTCCCGGACCGCCCCGCCCGGCGCCGCCGCGAACACCACCCACACCTGCCCCGGCGCGAACGTCATCGCCGCGCCGTCCGCCGTCGTGAACCGGGTGCCGTCCGCGGCCGCCGGACGCTCCCAGCGCGCGTCGAAGGCCCGGCCGTCGCGCAGCACCGTGGCCCGTCCCGAGCCGACGGTCTGGGTGTACGGGGTGGTGTTGCCGAGGAAGTCGTGGAAGCGGGAGCCGCGGACCGTCACGTACTGCACCACCACCGTGGCCGCGGCCACCCGCTGTCCGCCGGTGGTGACGCTCGCCCGGCCGTCCATGGCCACCAGCCAGCGGGCCCGGTCCGGCGACCAGGTGAAGGTGAACCGCGCCGCCGGGAAGCGCACGCTCCGGGCCTTCTCGGGGGTGCCGCCGGGCGGCGCGGCACCGTAGCGGAAGCCGGTGGTCAGCGCGGCCGCGCCGGGCGGTGACGGGACCAGGTCCTTCGGCCGCAGGAACAGGTCGTGCGGGGCGGCGCGGTCCGCGTCCCGGTAGAAGGCGCCGGAGGACTCCTCGGGGGTCACCGCGGTCAGCGGGGCCCGGTCGATCAGCGGCAGCAGCTTGCCCTGCGCGCCCGAGAACGCCAGCACCGGCCGGGTGAACTGGCGCAGCAGCTCCAGATCGGACTCCCGGGCGCTGCGCACGGGCCCGACGGCGGGCGGCAGCTTCGTCGCGTAGAGCGCCATCAGCCGGCTCAGGCCGCCCTCGACCTGCTCGGCGTAGACGACGTCGGCGGCGTCCAGGCCGGTCGGGGGCCGGGCGGCGGGCGCGTTGTCGATCTTCACGGCCAGGACCGGGCCGGGCGGGGGCGTGCGCGGCGAGGGGCTGCTGGACGCGGAGTTGCTGGAGGCGGGGGAGCGGCCGCCGCCGGGCTCGTCCCGGGAACTGGTGCAGCCGGCCGCCAGGCCGAGGGCCACCGCCGCGGCCAGCAGGGCCGGCCCGAACGTGCCCCGCCGCGTGCGCGGTCCGTGTGCCTGGTCCACCGGCGTCACCCCGTTGGTCGTGGTGTCGATTGTGCGCTCGGGCGACGGTTCCTGGCCATACCGGATCAGTCGTGATCGCTCACCGGCCGTGCACGCCGTCCGCGCTGTCCGGGCCGTCCGCGCTGTGCATCCGTGGCGCACGCGTGCCCCCGCGTGCCGACGCGGCGCGCGCGGTCACGGCCGGCGCCCGCCGCGGTTCGGCGGCCGGGCCCGCGGGTACCCGGCGACACCCGGCATCCGGTGATCCGGACCCCGACTCGGTGGAGGGAGCACGGCGCGATGAAGGCAGTGACCTGGCAGGGAAAGCGGGACGTACGGGTGGAGGAGGTGCCCGACCCGAAGATCGAGGAGCCGACGGACGCGATCATCCGCATCACCTCCTCGGGGCTGTGCGGATCCGATCTGCACCTGTACGAGGTGCTCACGCCGTTCATGACCCCCGGCGACATCCTCGGCCACGAGCCCATGGGCATCGTCGAGGAGGTGGGCGCGGGGGTGCCGGACCTGGCGGTCGGTGACCGGGTGGTGGTGCCGTTCCAGATCGCGTGCGGCACCTGCTGGATGTGCCTGACCGGACTGCCCACCCAGTGCGAGACCACGCAGGTCAGGAGCCAGGGCATGGGCGCGCCCCTGTTCGGCTACACCCGCCTGTACGGCGCGGTGCCGGGCGCCCAGGCCGAGTACCTGCGCGTCCCGCAGGCCCAGTTCGGCCCGATCAAGGTGCCCGAGGGCCCGCCCGACGACCGGTTCGTCTACCTGTCCGACGTCCTGCCCACCGCCTGGCAGGCGGTCGCCTACGCGGACGTCCCCCAGGGCGGCAGCGTCGCCGTGCTCGGCCTCGGACCGATCGGCGACATGGCCTGCCGCATCGCCCAACTGCGCGGCGCCGGACGGGTGTTCGGCGTCGATCTGGTGCCCGAGCGGCTGAGCAGGATGCGCGCGCGGGGCGTGGAGACGTACGACCTCAGGTCGTTCGACAGTGAGAAGGAACTGGTCGAGGCGATCCGCGACGAGACCGACGGCCGCGGCCCGGACGCCGTCATCGACGCGGTCGGCACCGAGGCCCACGGCAGCGCGATCGCCAAGCTGGTGCAGAACGCCGCCGCCGTCATGCCGCGCAAGCTGAGCGGCCCGATGGCCGAACGCTTCAGCGTCGACCGGCTCGCCGCCCTGTACACCGCCATCGAACTGGTGCGCCGCGGCGGCACCATCTCGCTCTCCGGTGTCTACGGCGGCATGGCGGACCCCCTGCCGCTGCTGACCATGTTCGACAAGCAGATCCAGCTGCGGATGGGCCAGGCCAACGTCCGCCGCTGGGCCGACGACATCATCCCGTACCTCACCGACGAGGACCCGCTCGGCGTCGACGACTTCGCCACCCACCGGGTGCCGTTGTCCGAGGCCCCGCAGGCCTACGAGATGTTCCAGCGCAAGCAGGACAGCGCGGTCAAGGTGCTGATGCAGCCCTGAGTCCCCGCGCCGCCCGGGGCGCTCAGGTGCCCAGGATCTCCGCGAGGTCGTACCGGACCGGCTCCTCCAGCTGCGCGTAGGTGCAGCTCTCGGGGGTCCGGTCCGGGCGCCAGCGGCGGAAGCGGGCGGTGTGCCGGAACCGCTGCCCGTTCTCCATGTGGTCGTACGCCACCTCGGCCACCCGTTCCGGTGCCAGCGGCACCCACGACAGGTCCTTGCGGCCCGACCAGCGGCTCGGCGCCCCCGGCAGGCGCGCCGTCTCGTGCGCGGACTCCTCGGACCAGGCCGCCCACGGGTGCCCCGAGACGTCGTCCAGGCGCAGCGGCTCCAGCTCCTCGACCAGCTCCGCCCGCCGCTTCATGGTGAAGGCGGCGGACACGCCCACGTGCTGGAGCGTGCCCCGGTCGTCGTACAGGCCGAGCAGCAGCGAGCCCACCACCGGCCCGCTCTTGTGCAGCCGGTACCCGGCGACCACGACGTCCGCGGTGCGCTCGTGCTTGACCTTGAACATGGCGCGCTCGTCCGGCCGGTAGCGCACGGTCAGCGGCTTGGCGATCACCCCGTCCAGGCCCGCCCCCTCGTACTCCTCGAACCAGCGCCGCGCCACCTCGATGTCGGTGGTCGCGGGCGCCAGGTGCACGGGGGCCGTCACCCCCGACAGCTCCCGCTCCAGCCGCTCCCGCCGCTCGGTCAGCGGGGCGGTCATCAGCGACTCGTCCCCGAGGGCGAGGAGGTCGAACACGACGAGGGACGCCGGCGTGCGCTCCGCCAGCGTCCGCACCCGCGAGTCGGCCGGGTGGATCCGCTCGGTCAGCGCATCGAAGTCCAGGTGCCCCTCCCGGGCGATCACGATCTCCCCGTCCACCACGCACCGCTCGGGCAACCGCTCCCGCACCGCCGTCACCAGCTCGGGGAAGTACCTGGTCAGCGTCTTGCCGGTGCGGCTGCCGAGCTCGACCTCGTCCCCGTCGCGGAACACGATCGCGCGGAAGCCGTCCCACTTCGCCTCGTACTGCATGTCCGCGGGGATCGACGCGACCGCCTTGGCGAGCATCGGCAGGACAGGGGGCATCACCGGCAGATCCATGCGTCGATTCTGCGCCCGTACGTCCGTCTGCGCCCGATGTGCGAGGTATGCGGGGTACGCCTACCGTGGCTCGCATGGGTGACGCGGTGGAACTGGAGGTCGGCGGCCGGACCGTACGGCTGTCCAGCCCGGACAAGGTCTTCTTCCCCGAGCGCGGTTTCACCAAGCTGGACCTCGCCCGCTACTACCTCGCCGTCGGCCCCGGCATCCTGCGCGCCCTGCGCGACCGGCCGACCACCCTGGAGCGCTACCCCGAGGGCGTGGGCGGGGAGAACTTCTTCCAGAAGCGGGCGCCGAAGAACATGCCCGACTGGATCCCCACCGCGCACATCACCTTCCCCAGCGGGCGCAGCGCCGACGAGATGTGCCCCACCGAGGTGGGCGCGGTCGTGTGGGCCGCCCAGTTCGGCACGCTCACCTTCCACCCCTGGCCGGTGCGCCGCGACGACGTCGACCACCCCGACGAACTGCGCATCGACCTCGACCCTCAGCCCGGCACCGACTACGACGACGCCGCTCGCGCCGCCCACGAACTGCGGGCGGTGCTGGACGAGTTCGGCGGGCTGCGCGGCTTTCCCAAGACCTCCGGCGGCCGGGGCCTGCACGTCTTCGTGCCCATCGAACCGCGCTGGACCTTCACCCAGGTCCGCCGTGCCGCCATCGCCGTCGGCCGGGAGATGGAACGCCGCATGCCGGAGCGGGTCACCATCAAGTGGTGGAAGGAGGAGCGGGGCGAGCGGATCTTCATCGACTACAACCAGACGGCCCGCGACCGCACGATCGCCTCCGCCTACTCCGTGCGCCCCCGCCCGCACGCCCCCGTCTCCGCGCCGCTGCGCTGGGAGGAGGTCGGCGTCGCCCACCCGCAGGACTTCGACCTCGCGACCATGCCCGCGCGCTTCGCCGAACTCGGCGACGTGCACGCGGACATGGACGACCACCGCTACTCGCTGGAGTCCCTGCTCGACCTGGCCCGCCGCGACGAGCACGACCACGGCCTGGGCGACCTGCCGTACCCGCCGGAGTACCCGAAGATGCCGGGCGAGCCCCGGCGGGTCCAGCCGAGCCGGGCAAAGAAGGACTCCTGAGCACAACTCGCTCGCGTCTACAGCTCCTTGATCCGTACGTCCCGGTACGACACCACGTCCGACGTGCTGTGCACCTGGAGCCCGACGTAGCCGGAGGCGAAGCGCCGCCCGTCCGTGCCCGGGTCGTCCGAGCGCGGCGGACTGAACTCCTGCCCGCCGAGGTTGTCGAACTCGTTGATCAGCACGCCGTTGCGGTGGACCGAGTAGTGCTGGCCGACCACGCGGACCTCGTAGTCGTTCCAGGTGCCCTTCTGGGTCACGCCCGCGCCGGCCAGGCCCACGCGGTCGAATCCGTAGAGGGAACCGGTCTTGTACGCGTCACCGTCGGGCTGGTCGAACACCTGCACCTCGTGCCCGTACTTGATGGCGACCCACTCGGGCCGCGGCTCCTCCGGGTGGTCGTGGACCCAGGGGAACCGCACGAAGACGCCGGAGTTGGCGTTGCCGGTGCCCGGCGCGTCGTCCCGCCACTGGAGCTTGAGCGAGAAGTCGCCGTACTTGCGCTTCGGGTACCACAGCATGCCCAGGCCGGGCGCGGTGGTGCCGCTGGTGATCGAGCCGTCGGCGTTCCGCGCGAACGAGCCGCCGCCCACCTGCTCCCAGCGGGCGAAGGACTCCGGGGTGGCGTCCAGGATCGTGCGGTAGCCCTCGGTGTGGCCCGGCGTGCCGATGCCGGACCTGCGGGCCGTGTCCTGGACGGCGTCGTACTCGCGCTGGTCGAGCGCGCCCTCGCGCAGCAGCCGGTCCAGGACGGTCGTGACGTGCTTGAGGAACAGCGCCTGGGACGTCCACTCCTTCTCGTCCTCGACGAGTTCGCCGATCCGGCACCGGTTGTCGGTGACCCGGTTGCGCACGCCCGAGTCGACCGTGCCGACCACGACCGTCAGCCGCTCGTCGTGCTCGGGGCAGGGCGGCGCGGGGACCCCGCCGCCGGCCACCACGGTGAAGCCGACCGTGCGTGCCGCGGAGGTGTTGCCGGCCTTGTCGGTGGCCCGGTACGCGACCGTGTGGGCCCCGGCCCGGTCGACCACCAGCGGTCCGCCGTACGCGAGGTAGGGGCCGCCGTCGAGTGCGTACTCGATCCGGTCGACCCCAGACCCGCCGCTGTCGGTCGCGGCCACCGTGACCCGCGCGCTGCCGACGTACGCCCCGTCGGAGTCGCGCGTGCCCTCCACGGTCGCGCCCGTCACCGGCGGCACGGTGTCCCGCGGCGGCGTGGCCACCACGGTGAAGGCGACGCTCTTCTCGGCGGAGGCGTTGCCCGCCTTGTCGGTGGCCCGGTACCGCACGGTGTGCGCGCCGACCTGGTGGACCATCACCGGCTGGGTGTACGGCTGCCAGGAGCCGCTGTCGACCGCGTACTCCACGGTGTTGACGCCGGACCCGGTGTCCGAGGCGGACACGGTGACCGTCGCCATGTCGAGGTAGGCACCGCCGGCGTCCCGCTCGCCCGTCACGGTCGCCGAGGTCTCCGGCGCCGTGGTGTCGTCCGAGGGCGGGGCGACGACGGTGAACGTCACGCCCTTCTCCGCGGAGGCGTTGCCCGCCTTGTCGAAGGCCCGGTGGCGCAGCGTGTGGGAGCCGACCGTGTCGACGACGACCGGCGCGGTGTACGGCTGCCAGGTGTCCGCGGCGTCGAGCGCGTACTCCACGCGGTCCACGCCGGAGCCGCCCGCGTCGGTCGCGGTGAGCGCGACGGAAGCCGAACCGACGTATGCGCCCTGCGCGTTGCGCGAGCCGGTCACCGCCGCCGACGTCTCGGGCGCCGTGGTGTCCTCGCCGCCGCCCTCGGTCACCACGAGGACGCCCTGCATCTGTCCGTGGCCGGGGATCGTGCAGTGGTAGAGGTAGCGGCCCGGACTCAGCGTGACCTCGGCGGTGTGGCGCCCGCCCCGGTCGTCGTTCGGGTTGGCCAGGATGTTGAGCTGCACGTCGCCGTTGAACTCGGGGTCGCTGGTCACGAACGTCAACGTGTGCGGCATGCCCGTGGTGTTGCCGGTGGCCGCGCTGTTCTCGAAGACGATCGTCGCCGGACCCGCGACGGCCGTCGCGGGCACCGACGCGTACCGGGTGATGTCGTCGCCCGCCGTCCAGGTGAGGACCTGCTGGGCCGCGGCGGGAACCCCCGGCGCCGGCGCGCCGAGGGTCTCCGGGCCCGCCTGGGCGGCCGCGGGCAGGCCGAGCAGCAGCAGGAGACCGGCCAGCAGGGCCGTCAGGACTCTTCGGTGACCCCTCACTGTCCCGCTCCCCTCGCCAGTAGGCCGGCGGCCGGTGTCGGACCGCCGCCCGTATAAGTGATTCGCCACAGCGCCGACTTGGCGTCGGAGGTGAAGAACCCGCGCCCGTAGTCCAGGACGTACAGGGAGCCGTCGGGGCCGAACTTCCAGTCCATGAGGTTCTTGATGCCGTCGTTGCCGACCGGCACGATCCGCTTCAGCGACTCCGCGTGCACCGGCAGGCCGCCGTCGCCCTGGGTCGCCGGGTCCATGAGGACGGCGTTGCGCGGCTGGTCCGCGTCGTAGAAGTCGCCGACGAACCACTTGCCGTCCCAGTACGCCGGCCACTTGGCCGGGCCCGCAGCGGCGTCGTAGCGGTAGACCGGGCCGTTCATCGCGGCCTGGCCGCCGCCCTTGAGCCACGGCAGCCGGTAGGTGGCGTCCGCCGGCCGGTACGTGGGCACCCCGTTGGCGTCGCGTGGGTAGTCCGGGCCGCCGCCCTGCGGCGAGTACCAGATGTTGTTGCCCGTCACCGGCGGCAGGTTCACCAGGCCGTCGTTGTTCGGGGACTCGTTCTTCGGGTGGTCGCAGTCGTACCAGCCGAGCGGTCGCGACGGGTCGGGCAGGTTGCGGTCCCGGTAGGGCTGCTTGTTGCCCATGCAGTACGGCCAGCCCCGGTTGCCCGCCCGGGTGATGACGGCGAAGGTGTCGTACTTGGCCGGGCCCCAGACGGGGGAGGGCGCCGAGGCGTCCGGGCCGACCCAGCCCGCGTAGAGGACGTCGGTCGACTTGTCGACGAAGATGCGCGCCGGGTTGCGCACGCCCATCACGTAGATCTCGCCGCGCGTCTTGCCGCCGCCCTCCGCGGTCTCCCGGCCCGTGAAGAGGTTGCCCTCCGGCAGCGTGTACGTCCCGTCGGGCTCCGGGTGGATGCGCAATATCTTGCCGTTGAGGTTGTGGGTGTTGCCGGCGGTGCGGCGCGCGTCCGCGAAGGACACGCCCTTGTAGTTCGGCTGCGGGTTGTTGCCCGAGTAACCGTCGCTGAAGCCGCTGGAGTTGTTGTCCCCGGTGGCGATGTACAGGTTGCCCCGGGAGTCCCAGGCCATCCCGCCGCCCGCGTGGCAGCAGCTGTGGATCTGCACCGGCCAGGCCAGCAGCACCTTCTCGCTGCCCGGGTCGAGCCGGTTCGTCGCGAGGTCGAGCGTGAAGCGGGAGACGCGCCGCTCGGCCATCCGCGTCTCGCGGTCGATCCGCGCGTGGGGCGTGTAGTGCAGGTACACCCAGCCGTTGCGCTCGAAGCCCGGGTCCAGCTCGATGCCGAGCAGCCCCTCCTCCACCTTGACCAGCTCGTCGCCGCCGCCCTTGTTGCCGAAGACCGTCAACTCCCCGGCCAGGGTGACCTTCCCGGTCCGCGGGTCGTAGACGTGGATCTGCCCCGTGCCCCTGCCGACGGCGGGGTCGTTCCAGTCGGTGACTACCGGCTGCGAGGCGTCGGCACCGCCGCGGCCGATGTACAGCACCCGTCCGTCGGGTGCGGTGACCAGGCCGTGCGGCTCGCCGATCTGGTCGTTGCGGCCCGGCTGGTTGGGCGGGGTGAGCCGCTGCGCCGTGTAGTTGCCGGCGATGGTCGCCTTGCAGTCCGCCTGCACCAGCCGCGTCGTCCACAGCAGGGCGCCGCGCAGGTGCACGCGGAAGTCGCTCTCGTCGTACGAGGACACCGTGCCGCCCATGCCGGTGTAGAAGGAGCGGCCGCCGTCGTAGTCGCGGCACCAGCTGATCGGATGGTCCCAGCCGTTCGCGCCCGTCCCCGGCCGGTAGGTCGACTCCCGTACCCGGGCGACCGTGTGCACGTCCCCGGACGGGTTCTTCACCCAGTTCGGCCACTGGTCGGGCCGCTTCCACTGCGGGGGCAGGTCCTGGGTGGCCGGATGCCGCCGGTCCCCGACCTCGACGACCGCCCGCTGTACGGCCGTGGGGCTCGAGGGTGACGGACGGGCACCGATCAGCCCGGTGAACCAGTCCGAGTACGGTTCCGCGCGCGCCGCGTCGTGGATGCCGACGAAGCCCCCGCCGGCCTCCATGTACGTCTCCAGACCGGCCTCCTGCTCCGGGTCCAGCACGTCCCCGCCGCCGGTCAGGAAGACCACGGCGTTGAACCGGCCGAGCCGGTCGGCGCGGGTGAAGACGGCGGGGTCGCCCGTGGCCTCCACCGTGAAGCGCTGGTCGGCCGGGCCGGTGAGGCCGATCCGCTCGATGGCCTCGATGCCGGCGTTCACCAGCGGCGACTCCTCGCCCTCCGCCGCGGACCCGTGGAACAGCAGCACCCGTACGTCCGCGGAGCCGGGCGGCGACGGGATGGACATCGTTGTCAGGGGTGGTTCGGGCGCCGGCCTCGCAGTGGCCGCCGGGGCGGACAGCAGTCCGGCGGCGACCGCGGCGGTCGCGGTGACCGCCCAGGTTCGTCTTCTCGCGCTCAACCCTCGTAAGTGCATGGGCACCTCCTCGGTCTCGGCAGCAGCGCCATGGAACCTAGACCCCTTTGCCACGCCCGCCAAGGGGTACGGACGCGATCCGGCTGACTTTGTCCTGAGTGTGGATGAACGACGGCTGGGCCGGTACCTTCACTCGGGCGAACACCGCCCACGCCTCCCCAGCCTCCCCCAACGGATGGAGAGTTCGGCATGGACCGACGCACCTTCAACCGACGTCTGCTCGCGGGCGGCGCGGTCGCCGCGGCCTCCTTACCCGTGGCACCCCTGGTGTCCTCGGCGGCCGGCGCCGACGCCTCCGCGGCCGACGGGCCCGTGCGCACGGCTCCGGCCGGCGGCCAGGTGAAGCACCTCAGGCTCTACGCCGAGAAGCTGCCGGACGGGCAGATGGGCTACGGCCTGGAGAAGGGTGCGGCGACCGTCCCCGGCCCGCTGATCGAGTTGAACGAGGGCGACACCCTGCACGTCGCGTTCGAGAACACGATGGACGTACCCGTGAGCCTGCACGTGCACGGCCTGGACTACGAGATCACCAACGACGGCACCCGGCACACCGGCAGCGACGTCGAGCCGGGCGGCACCCGCACGTACACCTGGCGCACCCACGCCCCGGGCCGCCGCGAGGACGGCACCTGGCGGGCGGGCAGCGCGGGCTACTGGCACTACCACGACCACGTGGTGGGCACCGAGCACGGCACCGGCGGCATCCGCAAGGGGCTCTACGGCCCGGTGATCGTCCGGCGCAAGGGCGACGTCCTGCCGGACAGGACGTACACCATCGTCTTCAACGACATGCTCATCAACAACCGCCCGGCCCACGGCGGACCCGACTTCGAGGCGACCACGGGCGACCGCGTCGAGTTCGTGATGATCACCCACGGCGAGTACTACCACACCTTCCACCTGCACGGTCACCGCTGGGCCGACAACCGCACCGGCCTGCTGACCGGCCCCGACGACCCCAGCCGGGTGATCGACAACAAGATCGTCGGCCCCGCCGACTCCTTCGGCTTCCAGGTGGTCGCGGGGGAGGGGGTGGGCGCCGGTGCCTGGATGTACCACTGCCACGTCCAGAGCCACTCCGACATGGGGATGGTGGGCCTGTTCCTGGTGAAGAAGCCGGACGGGACGATCCCGGGGTACGAGCCGCACGACCACGGGGGGCACGGCTGACGGGGGCGGCGGCCCGCGGGCCCCGGCGTCGGCGCCCGTGTCGGCGGAGGCTCCCCGGCGCGGCGCCCCGGCCCCCGCCCTCGGCCGGAACCGGCACCCCTCCGGAGCTATCCTGAGCGGCAGCCGCCGACGAGGAGTTCCACCGTGACCGACACCGCCCCACGACCGACCCTGGAGGCCGTGGCCGCGCGGGCCGGTGTCTCACGGGCGACCGTGTCGCGGGTCGTCAACGGCGGCGACGGGGTGCGCGAACCCCTGGTGGAGCGGGTGCGGCGGGCCGTGGAGGAACTGGGGTACGTCCCCAACCAGGCCGCCCGCAGCCTGGTCACGCGCCGCCACGACGCGGTCGCCGTCGTCATCGCCGAGCCGGAGGCCCGGGTCTTCGCCGACCCCTTCTTCGCGCTCCAGCTGCGCGGCATCAGCAAGGAGCTCACCGCGCACGACAACCAGCTGGTGCTGCTGCTCACCGAGGGCCGCGACGACCACGCACGCGTGGCCCGCTACCTCGCCGGGGGACACGTCGACGGCGCGCTGGTCTTCTCGCTGCACCTCGACGACCCGCTGCCCGGTCTGATCCAGGGCGCGGGCGTCCCCACCGTCTTCGGCGGCAGGCCCGGCTGGAGCGACGGCCGCGCCGCCGACACCGGGCCCACGGTCTACGTCGACAGCGACAACCGCGGCGGGGCCCGGGACGCCGTGCGCCACCTGGCCTCGCTCGGCCGCACCCGGATCGCCCACATCACCGGCCCCCTCGACCAGACCTCCGCGGCCGACCGGCTGGACGGCTACCGCGACGTCATGGGCGACACCGACCCGGAGCTGGTCGCCGAGAGCGACTTCACCCCGGCCGGAGGGGAGCGCGCGATGCGCGACCTCCTCGACCGCCGGCCCGCACTGGACGCGCTGTTCGCCGCGAACGACCTCACCGCGGCCGGGGCGCTGCGGGTGCTGCGCGAGCGCGGGCTGCGGGTGCCCGAGGACGTCGCCGTCGTCGGTTTCGACGACATGCTGCCGGTCGCCGAGCAGACGGACCCGCCGCTGACGACGGTGCGGCAGGACATCGAGGAGATGGGCCGGCTGATGGCCCGCCTGCTGCTGCGCCGCCTGGACCGCCCCGGCACCGGCCAGGGCGCGACCGACGAGGACGGCCCGGGCGGCACGCCCACCGCGCCCGACGATCCCGACGACGCCGGGGCCGGCGTGGTCCTGCCGACCACCCTGGTCCGCCGCGCGTCGGCCTAGGCAGTGTCTTTCCGATCATTGGGCTGGTCGTGAGGGATGGGGAGATGACTGACGCCGCGTGAGTGCGGCCTGCGGGCTTGGCTCGGGGAAGGTGGCGGGACCACTGCCAGGTGCTGGAGGGCATCGTGTCCACGTTCCGCACCGGGCTGCCGTGGAGGGATCTGCCGGAGCGGTTCGGGCCGTGGCAGCCCAGACACGATCGACAAGACGCTGCCCAGGGCCTGTCCAACGGATCACGACGTCGTAGGCTGCAAGGTGAGGCGATCGCCGGCGTTGTTGACTCCCGCCCGGTCTGGTCATTCACCTCGAGAAGGGCCATGGGCGCACTCAGCGCCTGCGTACCCGTGCTCACAGACGCGGGAGCTCACGTTCCTCCGGTCGATTTCAGCATCTCCAGCAGTACGCGCGCGTCCCGCACGGTGGGATGCGCTTCACCGAGGTGTTTGACCGCCTCCCCGACCACCCGTTCGGCGTTGGCCACCCCGCCGGGCTGGTCGCAGCCGAGCATGGCGTGTGAGACGCGCAGTCGCAGCGTCAGGGGGTGCGCCGCGCCGAGGAGGGTACGCGCCTCTTGCATGAACTCGCCACACTCGTGACGCGTCTGCGCCATCTCCCGGTTCTCGGCCTCCTGCTCCCACGCATGGATCCGCGCTTCGAGCTCTGCGGCGGTGCTACGTGCAGGTGCCGTGTCGCGGAGGGGCATTGCACGCCGGACACCCTCGCCTTCCAGGCTGTCGGCGACAGGCGCCGTGAGCGCGCCGGTCGACAGCGCGCGCGTCGGGGCCACGTCGCCCTCGGCAGCAGCCCTCGCCCTCGTGTCGGCGAGCGTCTCGTAAAAGCGGGTGGCCGGCATCGTGGCATACGCGGCGACGAGCTCCTGGGCCTCCTGCGAGAGGGGGAGAGGGCCGAGATCGCCGTCTGCCACTCCGGGTTGCAGGGCCTCGGCCACCTCGTGAGGCGTCGGCCTCCGTGCCGGATCGAGCTGCAGGCACGAGCGCACCACATCGTGCAGTGCGGAGGGCAGGCCGTCCAGATCCGGTGCGCCGGCCCGGATGTTGGCGACGGCGGTCGCCGTGTCCCCGCCCCAGGGACTGCGCCCCAGCGCCAGTCGGGCCAGCACGGTTCCCAGGGAGAACACGTCGCTGGCCGCGGTGAACACAGGCTGCTCGCGCAGCTGTTCGGGCGACGCGTAGGTGTAGGTTCCGGCGAAGCCGCGACGCGGCTCGGTGAGCCGCTCGATCTGTGCGATGCCGAAGTCGATGACGCGCGGCCCGTCCGCCGTGAGCAGGACGTTGCCCGGTTTCAGATCGAGGTGGACGATCCCTTGCGCGTGGATGGCGCTCAGAGCGGCCGCTATGCCGGCTCCCAGTCCTCGTACGGTCGGCTCGTCGAGCCTGCCGCTCTGCTCGAGGAGTTCCTGGAGCGAGGGGGCGGCCACGTACGGCACGGCCATCCACGGCGTGTCGCCGTCGGGGTCGGCGGCGATCACCGGCACGGTGAACCGTCCGCTGACCCGTTGGGCCGCCTGCACCTCATGGGCGAAGCCCTGTCTGACGCTGGGAACGTTCGCGTACCGGGCGTGCAGGGTCTTCACCGCAACCATCACCCCGTCGGGGTCCTGGCAGAGGTAGACGTCGCCGAAGCCGCCCCGGCCCACTCGCTCCAGTACGTCGTACCCGCCGAACGCGGACGGTCCCTCCGTGTCCGTGGCGGGCCGCACCCGGCCCACCTCCCGCCACTGCCCGAACGCCTCGGCTCCCGGGTGGAACGTCACACCACCGGCTGCGAGCCGTGCGGTTGCCTGCTCCGGAGCAGCCGACTCTTCCGGTACGACGACCACGGGGGCGTACACCGGTTCGGAACCGGTGAAAGCGTAGGCCTCGACCTGGACGTTCGAGGAATCCATGCACGACACGTACACCCCCAGCAGCCCCAGACGCCGGCACAGCTGGGCCTCCGCGGCCCTGGGCCGACGGTCCGGGCGGGCGAAGTACACCGCCGTGGCTTCCCACCGCTGCTTCGCCAGGTGACGTATCACCGCCGACCACTGCTCCGCGGGGATCTGGGCCGGCGCACGGCTGTCCGTCTCGTCGAGGACGACGGCGACACACGTGGCGTGCGCGGTTTCCGGCCGGCGTGCCAGGACACCGCACGCCGTCTGGGGCGCGGCCTGCACCTTCTGCCCCAACAGCGTTCCGGTGTGCTGCCCGATGCGGAAGGTGACGTGCGCGGCGCTGCGGGCGAGCTCTTCGCGCTGGCCGAGAAGGATGTCGTGCTCGCGAGTTCCCGGCCCGCGTCCCTGCAGGGCCATGCAGGCGAGGACCGCGTCGAAGCGTTCGGCCGCCTCCGCGTGGTCCCCCGCGTTCACCGCGGCCTTGGCCTGCGCGACGAGCGCGGAGAGAGTCTGCGCACTGGCGTGTCCGTAAAGGTCCTCGGACTGGGCCGCTATCTGGCCGTACAGGCGCCCGGCCCGGCGGAAGTCACCGGAGGCCTCAACTTCTGCCGCTGCTGCGATGAGGTTCTGCAGACCGTCGTGACCGCCCTCGTTGCCGAACGGCAGACCTGCGGCGAGTTCCGCATAGCGTTGGCGGGCGATCCCGGTCAGGTGGTGTGTCGGCCCGAGTTCCTGCTGTGCGCCGCGCAGCATCTCGGCGAAGGTACGCAGCGCGGCCGCGGTGTCACCTGCCTGATGCTGCCAGTACCCGACCTCGCACATCATGGACAATGCCGTCTCGGGGCGGCCCTGTTGTACGGCCACCCGTCGCATGATCTCGTAGCGGTTCACGGCCTCCTGGAACCGGCCGGCCCTGCCGTACCAGTGCGCCAACTGGTGCCGGGCGAGTTCGGAGTCCGGGTGGTGCGGTCCCTGGAGCCTCTCCCGGTCCGCCAGCAACCGGGCGAACAGCTCCACCGCCTGCTCGGGATGCCCGGACTCTCCTGTCCAGTGCGCCAATTGATGGCGCACCGCCAGTGTCTCGACGGCCTCGGGCCCGTATTGTCGCGCCGCTTCGGCGACCGCAGCTCCGTAGCGGCTCACGGCCTCGGCGGCGTCCCCCCGTCGGCCCGCCTGTTCAGCTGCCGCGGTGTCAGCCGGTGGTGACGGGCGATCCCCGGTGTCCGACGTTTCCTTCGCCTTGCGCCTGCCCCACTTCACCACAAACCCACCCCCAGGTCGGAGCGTCACCACACGTCACGTGCACGGACGTTCGTGCCGATCCAAGCTACCCAACTTCCGGTGGGGCCTGATCGCTTGCCGAGCAATCTCCAGGGGAGAGTGCGTGCGGGACTTCGAGGTGCGCTCGTTCCCGGGCCGGCACCACCACACCCCGTCGGTGTCCACGCGTTCGCCTACTTGCGGGCGTTCGCGTGGCGCAGGTGTACTGCGGGCGCGCTCCGTGACGTACGTGTGCGGCGGGGTCCCGGAGTCGTCATGGTTGAGCTACGCGTGCGGAGCAAGAACGGCGGCGACGGCCTCGTCGAGGGTGGTGGCCGGGCGGCCGAGAACCTGCGGCAGATCGCCGGTCTGCTGCTCCAGAGCGCCGCTCCGGACCTGTTCCTCCAGCCAGCCCTGGGCGCCGGGCGCGCGGTCGGGCCGGTCCCGGCGCACGACGGGCCTGCCTCCGGAACGGCTCAGTGCGTGGGCGAGGTCCTCGTAGGTCCACAAGCTGCCGGTGAAGTCGTAGGCGCGGCCGAGGTGGCCGTCCTCGGTCAGCACACGGGCCGCGGCCTCGGCGAGGTCACGGCGCAGGGCGGTGTTGATGCCGCGTCCGCCGGTGCCGTCGGCCAGCTCGCCCGAAGCGACGGCATCGCGCAGGCCCGGGTGGAGGAACGCCTCGCTGTAAAAGGGGTGACGCAGCAGTGTGTGGGGCAGCCCGCTCGCCGCCAGGTGGCGCTCGGTGGCGTGATGAGCCGCGGTGACGCCGTCAGCCTGGGTGCCGGCTCCAAGGAAACTGGTGTAGACGATCGAGCCCACCTCGGCATCGCGTGCTGCGTCGACAGCCGCCCGGTGCTGAGCGGCACGCCGGACGGGGTCCAGCTCGGGAGAGGAGATCAGCAGCAGCCGGCTGGCGCTCTCGAACGCCGTACGCAGCGTCTTCGGCACGTCGTAGTCAGCTGTACGGATCGTCACTCCGCGGTCGGCGAGATCCGCGGCCTTGCCCGGGTCACGCACCGCGGCTGTGACTTGGTCGGCGGGGCACCGTTCCAGCAGCCGGTCGATGACCAGCCTGCCGAAAGCTCCCGAAGCAGCCGACACGACAATCATGCACAACTCCCCTACCGCGAGGCGGCCGCCGTCGGCACAGCGGCTCGGACGACCCGCGTCGAACGTCCGGCTCACCTTCGGCGAACAGCGCACCGCGCGTCAAAACCTTTTCGGCGAGCCCGGCGGAGTGGGACTGGAGCGCTGGGACGGCAGTGCGCAGCCCGTCGGCGGGCCCGTCGGCCGGGGCGAGGGCGCCCTTCCGGACCGCGCGGACGGCGTTCGGGCCGGCTGGTAGGACGATCCAGTAGGAGGCGGCATGAGCTGATATGTATTGATCCGCCCAGACCCACAGGGGCTTCTCAGCGGCGGCCCGGCCCTGTACGCACTCGTCTGGCTCCGGACGTGATCGACGAGACGCTGCCTGGCCCCGCCTCGACCCACCTGGCCTTGCGGCCGCCGCTGCTGCCGTCGACCCTCACGCCCCCTCGGGGCCGTCCTGCCCCGGCTGCCGGGGCGCGCTCCTGATCACCGCGAAGCGGGCGCCGTAGGGGTCGGCGAGCCGGGCGACGCGGCCGACGCCCGGGAGGTCCGTGGCGGGGCTGCGGACCGTGCCGCCGAGGTCCCGCGCGGTGGCGACCACGGCGTCGGTGTCCTCGACCTCGAAGTACGGCAGCCAGGAGGCCCCGGCCTCCGCCTCCAGCGGGTCCTCGGACAGCGGGACGATGCCGCCGAACATGGCGTCCTCGCCCTGCCCGCCCGGCAGCAGGGTGGTGTACGTGCCGCCGGGGAAGTCGACGCCGTAGGTCTCCAGACCGAGGGCCGCGCGGTAGAAGTAGGCGGCCATGGGCAGGTCGGCCGTGTACAGCTCGATCCAGCACAGCGAGCCCGGCTCCTGGACCAGGTCCAGCCCCTTGGTCCGGCCCGGCTGCCAGATGCCGAACGGCACGTCCGCCTTGTCGGCGAGGATCGCCATGCGCCCCCGGTCCAGCACGTCCAGCGGCCCGGTCAGCACCTTGCCGTGGGCGTCCTCGGCCGCCCGCGCCGTGGCATCGGCGTCCGAGGTCAGGAAGTACACGGTCCAGGACGGCGGCCCCTGCTCGGCGGAGGTCTGCATGCCGCCCGCCACGGTTCGCCCGGCGAGCTGGAAGAAGCCGTACCCGCCCGCCTCGGGCGGGCCGGGGCGGTACTCCCAGCCGAACAGACCGCCGTAGAAGGAAGCGGCGCCGTCGATGTCGGGGGTGCCGACGTCGAGCCAGTTCGGCGAGCCGGTGACATCACGGATGGTGAGCATCTGCGCCCTCCTTCGAGGGATCCCGTTGCCTGTACTGCCGAGTCTGGCACCCGCCACCGACAAGCGCCGCCGAACCGCCCGTCCGGGCCGGTCCGCACGGCCGGCCACCGGGCCGGCGCCCGCTGCGCGGTTTTCCCCGCGCGCCGCCGTGCGCCGGGGCGCCGCGCGGGGTCATCATCGGGACGGCCGGGCCCTGTCCGCCCGCGTTGATCAGTCGTTGAGTGAACGTTTTTCGGCGACCGGCACGCTCCTGGGCATGTTCACCGACACCATCACCACGCCCGACCTCACCTGGCAGCGGGAGGCGCTGTGCGCGCAGACCGGGGCGGACTTCTTCTTCCCCGAGCCCGGCAGCTCGGTGCGTGACGCGAAGCGGATCTGCGGCCTGTGCCCGATCCGCTCCGCCTGCCTCGAGTACGCCCTCACCCACGACGAGCGCTTCGGCGTCTGGGGCGGCCTGTCCGAGAAGGAACGCCTCCACCTGAGGCGCACCCCCTCCTGACTCCCGACTCCTCCGCGCACGCAGCGCGTGCGCCCGGGACCGCGGCGCGAGCCGTTCCCGCCCCCTCGCTCAGCCCGCCGCCCGCGCCGCCATCCGGGCCTTGCGGGCCGCCAGGCGCTCGTCGAACTTCGCGGCCTCCGCGTCCAGGCCGCCCAGGAACAGGCCCAGCTCGTCCTGGGCCTGCTGGCCCTCGGGGCCGAGGCCGTCGATGTCCATGACCTTCAGGAAGCGCAGCACGGGCTGCAGGACGTCGTCGTGGTGGATGCGCAGGTTGTAGACCTCGCCGATGGCCATCTGCGCGGCCGCCCGCTCGAAGCCAGGGATGCCGTGGCCCGGCATGCGGAAGTCGACCACCACGTCCCGCACCGCCTGCATCGTCAGGTCGGGGGCGAGCTCGAAGGCGGCCTTGAGCAGGTTGCGGTAGAACACCATGTGCAGGTTCTCGTCGGTCGCGATGCGCGCGAGCATGCGGTCGCAGACCGGGTCGCCCGACTGGTGGCCGGTGTTGCGGTGGGAGATGCGGGTCGCGAGCTCCTGGAAGGCGACGTAGGCGACCGAGTGCAGCATCGAGTGCCGGTTGTCGGACTCGAAGCCCTCGCTCATGTGGGCCATCCGGAACTGCTCCAGCTGGTCCGGGTCCACCGCGCGCGAGGCGAGCAGGTAGTCGCGCATCACGATGCCGTGCCGGCCCTCCTCGGCCGTCCAGCGGTGCACCCAGGTGCCCCAGGCGCCCTCGCGGCCGAAGAGGCTGGCGATCTCGTGGTGGTAGCTGGGCAGGTTGTCCTCGGTGAGGAGGTTCACCACCAGCGCGATCCGGCCGATCTCGGTGACCTTCGACTGGTCCTTCCGCCAGGCCTCGCCGTCCTCGAAGAAGCCGGGGAAGTTGCGGGCGTCGCTCCACGGCACGTACTCGTGGGGCATCCAGTCCTTGGCGACCGTCAGGTGCCGGTTGAGTTCCTTCTCGACCACTTCCTCCAAGGCGTACAGCAGCCGGGCGTCGGTCCAGCCGGCGGCGCTGCCGAGGTGCGGGGAAGTGATCGTCACGGGAACTCCAGGGGACGCGGGAACAGAACGGAACGGTCCGGCGAGCGGTGCCGAACTTACGAAAGCGTAGGCTACGTACCCGTAGGTTACGAAGCCGTAGGTTAAGGCCGCCGTAAAGACCGCTGATCAGCCCGGCCGGAGCGGCACCGGCGGGTCGGGCGTGGCCGGGACGGATCCCCCCAAAAGCCTCAGGTTCGCGCAGGTCCGGGACCTGACGGAGACACCGGGTTCCCCGTCAGGCGTACAGCTCCCGCAGCCGCACCGAGAGGCACGTCACACAGCCCTCCAGCTTCTCGAACTCGCTGATGTCCACCACGACCACCCCGAAACCGAGGTCGGTGAGCAGTTCGGCCGTGCGCGGGGCGCTCGCCGCCATCAGCAGCCGGTCGCCGCCGAGCAGCACCACGTGCGCGCCCGACTCCTCCGGCACCGACAGGAAGCGCGGGAACAGCGACGGCCGGTCGACCTTCGGGATGTGCCCGATCACCGTGCCGTCGGGCAGCGCCGTCACGGCCGACTTCAGGTGCAGCACCCGGCTCACCGGGACGGCCACCACGCGCGCGCCCAGCGGCTCGAACGCGGCGCGCAACTGCTGCACCCCGGCCGCGTCGGTCCGCCCGCCCCGGCCGACGTACACCGTGTCGCCGACCTTCAGCACGTCACCGCCGTCCAGCGTGCCCGGCTCCCAGATCCAGTTCACCGAGCAGCCCAGGCGCGCCACGGCCTCCTCGACGCCCGCTGTCTCCCCCCGACGGGACTCGGCGCCGGGCCGGGTGATCAGGGCGACATTGCGGAACACCACCACGGCGTCCTCGACGAACACCGCGTCCGGGCAGTCGTCGGCGGGCTCGACCTCGACGGTCTCCCAGCCGTGCGCGCGCAGCGCCTGCGCGTACGCCTCCCACTGCTCGACGGCGAGGTCCACGTCGACGTCCGCCCGCTCGACGTGCGTGACCAGCCCTTCGGCGAGGCGCGGGCCGGGGCGGCGGATGAGGGCCTTCTTGCTGGGCACGTCCGTGTCTTCCGTGTCGTTCCGTGTTTCTGGTGTTACTGGTGTTTCTCGCGTCGTCCCGTGGTGCGGGTGCCGGCGGTGGGCCGGGCGGCGCCGCTCGCGCCGCGCCGGTCCGCCATCATGCAGCCCCGGGGCACCAGGACCAAACCCCCGCCTACTCCGCCTCCGTCAGCTCCTCCCACGAGGTCTCCCGCAGCTCCCCGTCGAGCAGCAGCCACCGGGTGATGCCGATCGACTCCAGGAACGGCAGGTCGTGACTGGCCACGACCAGCGCCCCCTCGTACGACTCCAGCGCCGAGGTGAGCCGGCGCACGCTCGCCATGTCCAGGTTGTTCGTCGGCTCGTCCAGCATCAGCAGCTGGGGCGCGGGCTCGGCGAGCATCAGCGCCGCCAGCGCCGCCCGGAACCGCTCCCCGCCGGACAGCGTCCCGGCCCGCTGGTCGGCGCGCGCGCCGCGGAACAGGAAGTGGGCCAGCCGGGCGCGGACACGGTTGTTGGTGGCGCCCGGCGCGAACCGGGCCACGTTCTCGGCGACCGTCAGCGTGTCGTCGAGGACGTCCAGCCGCTGCGGCAGGAACCGCAGCGGCACGTGCGCGTGCGCCTCGCCGGCCGCCGGGGCCAGCTCGCCGGCGACGGTGCGCAGCAGCGTCGTCTTGCCGGCGCCGTTGCGCCCGACCAGCGCGACCCGCTCGGGTCCGTGCAGGTCGAGGGAGACCGTCACGGGTGTGCCGTACGCGAGCCGCAGTTCGCGCAGGGAGAGGACGCCGCGCCCCGGCGGCACGGCGGTGTACGGCAGTTCGACACGGATCTCGTCGTCGTCCCGTACGGCGTCCACGGCCTCGTCGAGCCGATCGCGGGCCTCGGCGAGCCGTTCCTCGTGCAGGATGCGGTGCTTGCCGGCGGACTCCTGCGCCGCCCGCTTGCGCGCCCCCATCACGATCTTGGGCTCGCGCTTCTGCTCCCACATCTTCTGCCCGTACCGCTTGCGGCGGGCCAGCTTGACCTGGGCGTCGGTGAGTTCGCGCTTCTGCCGGCGCACGTCGGCCTCGGCGACGCGCACCATGCGCTCGGCCGCCTCCTGCTCGACGGCGAGGGCCTCCTCGTAGGCGGTGTAGTTGCCGCCGTACCAGACGACCTCCCCGCCGCGCAGGTCGGCGATCTGGTCGACCAGGTCGAGGAGTTCGCGGTCGTGGCTGACCACGACGAGCACGCCGGGCCAGGACGCCACGGCCGCGTACAGCCGCCGTCGCGCGTACAGGTCGAGGTTGTTGGTGGGCTCGTCCAGGAGCAGCACGTCGGGCCGGCGCAGCAGCAGCGCGGCCAGCCGCAGCAGCACGGACTCGCCGCCGGAGACCTCGCCGACCGTGCGGTCGAGGCCGATGTGGCCGAGGCCGAGTTCGCCGAGGGTGGCCAGGGCGCGTTCCTCCACGTCCCAGTCGTCGCCGACGGCCTCGAAGTGCTCCGGGCGCACGTCGCCGCCCTCGATGGCGTGCAGCGCGGCCCGCCGCTCGGCGATGCCGAGGGCCTGGTCGACGCGCAGCCGGGTGTCGAGCGTGACGTTCTGCGGGAGGTGGCCGATGTCCCCGGCGACCCGGACGGAGCCGTCGACGGGGGTCAGTTCCCCGGCGATCAGCTTCAGCAGGGTGGACTTCCCCGATCCGTTGACGCCGACGAGCCCGGTGCGTCCGGGACCGAAGGAGACGTCCAGCCCGTCGAGGACGGTGGTGCCGTCGGGCCAGGCGAAGGAGAGGGAGGTGCAGGCGATGGAATGAGCGGTATGCGTCAAGTGGGGCCTCGCGGTTGCGGAGTGCGGTCAGGGCAACGCGTATCGAGACACCGGGGGGGGGCGACCGCAGGACGGCGGGGCACGGGAGGATCCACCCGGGGACAGGGGAAGGAGGCCTGCTCCGGCCCTGTTGCACGAGGACGGCTCGACACGCCGAGGTCGCACGCGGCACGCACACCCGACGGGCGTGCGGCGGTGTCTCATGACCTCAGAGGAGCAACGTCCTTCTCCAATCGGCGGCAACAGGACCTCGTCCACGGTAGGAGCCCCGGCGGCCGGGGTCAACCGGATTACGGCGCGGCACGCACAGGTCGGATTCCTGCCAGCTACGCCCGGGTCCCGGCTGCTTGAGTGGCGGCATGACGCACCCCGAGCACAGCCTCCTGCGCGACCGCGCCCTGGCCTTCCGCGCCCTGCACGTGCCGGGACGGCCGCTCGTCCTGCCGAACGCCTGGGACGCCGCGAGCGCCCGTCTCGTCGAGGACGCCGGCGCCGCCGCCGTGGCCACCACCAGCGCCGGACTGGCCTGGGCCCTCGGCGCGGCCGACGGCGACCGGCTCGGCCGCGAGGCCGCCCTGCGTGCCGTGGCGGACGTCGTCGCGGCGGTGCGGGTGCCCGTCAGCGCGGACGTCGAGAGCGGGTACGCGACGGACCCCGCGGGCGTGGCCGACACCGTCCGCGCGGTGCTCGCGGCGGGCGCCGTCGGCATCAACATCGAGGACGCCCTGCACGAGGGCGACGCGCCGCTGCGGCCGGTCGCGGAGCAGGCCGAGCGCATTGCGGCCGCCCGCGCCGCCGCCGACGCGCAGGGTGTGCCGCTGTTCGTCAACGCCCGCATCGACACGTTCCTGCGCGGGGCCGGGGGAGTGGACCTCACCCTGGAACGGGCCGCCGCCTTCGTCGCGGCGGGCGCCGACGGCGTGTTCGTCCCCGGGGCCGTCGACCCGGGGACGGTGAGGCTGCTCGTGGAGGGCGTCCGGGCGCCCCTGAACGTCATGGCGGGGCCCGGCGCGCCGCCCGTGGCGGAGCTGGCCGGACTCGGCGTCGCGCGCGTGAGCGTCGGCTCGGGCATCGCCCAGGCGGCCCACGCCCTGGTCCGCCGCGCCGCGCGGGAGCTGCTGGACGCGGGGACGTACGGGTCGCTCGCCGGCGGACTCGACTACGGCGAGCTCAACACCCTGTTCGCGGGCGGGCGTTAGCGCCCGGCGGGCGTCGGCTCGGGGCCGGCCTCAGCAGGCGTCCCGCATCAGCTCCGCGAGGTCGTGGTCGAGGTCGAGCTGGAGGTGTTCGTGGCCGACCGGCACGAGCTCGCCGCTCGCGGCGAGGAAGCTGCGGACGTCCGAGGAGTGCACGTGCACGATCGCGGTGCCCTCCGGCGCGTGGAACTCCAGCACGGTGCGGTCGTACCCGTACGGCCGCACCCGGACGTCGCCCTGGCCCTCGGCGCGGGTCAGGCCCGCGGCGAGCAGTTCGCGGGCGAAGGTCCAGCACACGTCGACGCCCTCCAGGGTGGCCCCGGCCGGGAAGGTCATGCGCACGGCGAAGGGGTCGGTGCGGTCGTAGTGCAGGGTGGCGGGGATGTGCTGCATCCGTGGCGCGGCGGCGACCAGGCGCGCCTCCACGGGCTGCTCGATGACGGTGGACAACGCCTTGCTCCCTCGTGACGGCGGGACGAACTCCGGTCGGGTGAGGCCGGCACTGGGAGAGACGTCGGAACCGGCCGATCCGTGCACACGTGGTGAGAGTGACCTCGGTCACCGCCTTCATGCACACGAGTGATCCAGCTCTCCCCGCGCCGCGTGCCGGTGCTCCGCCCGCAGGGCGGCCCGCCGGGCCGGGGAGGGCCTCTGGACGCCGTCCGGGCGGTGGGCTAGCTTCGCCCGCCATGAGGCGCTTGGGGAGTACGCGACGCGGGACGACGAGGGGACCGGGCGGACGGACGGGGCGGATCGCGGCCGTGGGAGCGGCCTGCGCGGCGGCCCTCGTGGCGCTCACCGCCGTTCCCGCACAGGCCCACGCACCGGCGGGCCGGCCGGCGCCGCACTGGCAGCTGAAGGACACCGGCGCCCCGGACGTCCGGTTCCGGGGCCTGGCCGCCGTCGGCCGGGACACCGCGTGGGTCGCCGGGACCGGCGGCACGGTGCTGCGCACCACGGACGGCGGCGGGACCTGGCGCGACGTCTCGCCCCCCGGCGCCGAGGACCTGCAGTTCCGGGACGTGGAGGCGTTCGACGCGCGGCACGCCGTCGTGCTGGCCATCGGCGAGGGCGAGGCGTCCCGGGTCTACCGCACCGACGACGGCGGCGGCACCTGGACCGAGTCGTTCCGCAACACCGACACGCGCGCGTTCTACGACTGCCTGACGTTCTTCGACCGCCGCCACGGCCTCGCCCTGAGCGACCCGGTGGACGGGAAGTTCCGCGTCCTGTCCACCGGTGACGGCGGCCGCTCCTGGTCCGTCCTGCCCGACGCGGGGATGCCGGCGGCCCTGGAGGGCGAGGCGGGGTTCGCGGCGAGCGGGCAGTGCCTGGTCGCGTCGGGGCCGCGCGACGTGTGGCTGGCCACCGGGGGCGCCGCCCACGCGCGTGTGCTGCACTCCGCCGACCGCGGTCTGACCTGGACCGCCGCCGCGACCCCGGTGCCCGCGGGCGACCCGGCGCGCGGCGTCTTCGCGCTCGCCTTCCGGGACCGCGCGCACGGGCTGGCCGTCGGCGGCGACTACCGCGCCGACCAGCCCTCCCCGCGGGCCGCCGCCCCCACCGCCGACGGGGGCCGCCCCTGGCGGCCCGCCGCGACGCCGCCGCCGGCCTACCGCTCCGGTGTCGCCTGGCTGCCGCACAGCCGCGTCGCCGCGCTCGCGGTCGGCCCCACCGGCACCGACCTGACGACCGACGGCGGCCGCACCTGGCGCGCCCTGGACACCGGCTCGTACGACACCGTGGACTGCGCCCCGGACCCGGTGTGCTGGGCCGCCGGGGAGCACGGCCGGGTGGCCCGGCTGGAGCGCTGAGCCCCCGGCAGACGGCGGGCAGGCGACGGGGAGGCGACGGGGAGGCGACAAATCCCGTGGGGCGGGTACCCGGTGGCCGGAGGCGAAAGGAGCGAACGCCATGCCTGCTGGTTCCAGCCCCAAGCGGGAACGTCAGTACGAGCACATCAAGAAGAGCGCGCAGGACCGTGGGGAGAGCACCGGACGGGCCGAGGAGATCGCGGCCCGCACGGTGAACAAGGAACGCGCCCGGTCCGGTGAGTCCAAGACGGCCAGTCGCACCTCCACGGAGGACATGTCCTCCGGCAAGCGCGGCGGTCAGCGGTCGGGCAAGGGCTCCCAGGGGCCCACGTACGACCAGCTGTACGAGGAGGCCAAGAAGAAGAACGTCAAGGGCCGCTCGGACATGAACAAGGACCAGCTCCAGCGCGCCCTGGGCAAGGACTGACGGGCCCGCCGGTCAGCCGGCCGGCTCCTGGTACCGCGCCAGCTCCGGGGACGTCTTCGTCGCGACGAACTCCGTGACGCGGTACGCGCACACCCCGGCGGTCACGAAGGGGTCGCCCGCGGTGATCTCCTCGATGCGCGCCCGGTCCTCCGCGACGGCGAGGATCACCCCGCCGTCGCGGGGGTTCTTGCGTCCCGACGCGAGGAAGACCCCGCGCGCGTACTGCTCGTCCAGCCACGCCACGTGGGCGCCGAGGACGGCGTCGACGGCGTCGAGCGGGGCGGTGTAGGTCAGCTCCAGCACGAACATGATCGCGAGCCTACCCCCGGCCCCGCGCGCGTGGGTGCGGCCCCCGTACGCTCGGTGCACCATGACGACCGTTCCGATCCCCGCCGACTGGCCCACGACCGAGGACGAGGCCCGCGCCGTCCAGGACGAGCTGCGGGCCCGGGTGGTGCTCGACGAACCGGGACCGCCGCCCGGCACCGGCCACGTGACGGGCGTGGACGTCGCCTACGACGACGCACGCGACGTGGTCGCGGCCGCCGCCGTCGTCCTCGACGCGGCGACCCTCGACGTCGTCGCCGAGGCCACCGCGGTCGGCCGGATCTCCTTCCCGTATGTGCCCGGCCTGCTGGCGTTCCGTGAGATCCCCACCGTGCTCGCCGCGCTCGACGCCCTGCCCCGCCCGCCGGGTCTGGTGGTCTGCGACGGCTACGGCCTCGCCCACCCCCGCCGCTTCGGCCTGGCCAGCCACCTGGGCGTCCTGACCGGCCTGCCCACGATCGGCGTGGCGAAGAACCCGTTCACCTTCACCTACGACGCCCCCGCCGCCGAGCGCGGCGCGTCGGCCCCCCTCCTCGCGGACACGGAGGAAGTGGGCCGCGCCCTGCGCACCCGCACCGGCGTCAAGCCGGTCTTCGTCTCGGTGGGCCACCGCACGACCCTCCCCACGGCCTGCGCCCACACCCTCGCCCTGACCCCGGCGTACCGCCTCCCCGAGACGACCCGCAGGGCCGACGCCCTCTGCCGGCGGGCCCTGCGGGAGGCGGTCGGCCCCGGCGCGGAGCACCCCGCCCCGCCGCACCAGGACTGACGCCGCACCAGGACTGACGCCGCACCAGGACTGACGCCGTACCGGACCTAACTCGCCGTCTGAGTACGCGGACTGAGTACCCGTACGGATGTTCCCGTGCCCGGTCGGCGGGAAGGTGGGGGCATGACGACTCACCGCGCCGCCAAGCCCCTCACCGATCCGCACCGCCCCGTGGAACGCGCCGTGAACGTGGCGCTGGTCCTCGGGGTGCTGGCGGGGCTGGGCTGGATCGTGGGGATGGTCTACACGCTGGTCGCCTGGCCCCTGTGACGGTGCCGGTCCCGTCGGCGGCCCCTCAGCGGACGGCCGCCACGCGGAAGCGGACGCCCGCGCGCACCAAGCGGTCGGTCAGGGCGTCACCCATCGCCACCGCCGTGGTGACCTGGCCGGACGTCTCGGGCAGCGGGTCCTGGGCGAGGGACAGGGCGGCCTCCGCGAACATCTTGGCCGTCTCGTCGTAGCCCGGGTCGCCGCCCGAGACCTCCGTGTACACCCGCCGGCCGCCGCCCTCGCCGACGAACCGCACGGAGAACCAGCTGCGCGCCCGCCGTTCGGCGCTCGGCCCGTCACCGGGGCGCAGCCGGTCCGACAGCCGGCGCCGGGCGGCCGGCACCTGCGCGGCCGCCGCGAGCGCGCCGACGGCGGCCACCGCGCCCAGCGCCACGGGCAGCCGGCGCACGGCCGCGTACTGGCGATAGCGGAAGTCCGGGCCGTAGCGGCGCAGCGCCTGCGCGGAGCGGCGCACCACCTGCGGGTCGATCGTGGGCAGCGGCAGCGCCCACGCGCCCACCTCCGGCGCGAACCGGGGCGCGCCGACCGGCGCGGTCACCCGCCGGCCCACCAGGCGCGGCTCGTGCCGGGCGCGGTCCCGGGCCGCCGCGACCATCTGCCGCCCGCGGGCGAACTGGCCCAGCGCGGAGGCGAACGTGCCGCCCGAGAACTCGGCGTCCGCCGTCACGAACCCGTCCACGGTCAGCGGCACGCCCTCCGGGAGCTGCCGCACGGTGTAGTACACGCCCAGGTCGTGCGGCACCGAGTCGAACCCGCACGCGTGCAGCAGCCGCGCCCCGGTCTCCCGCGCGCGTGCGTCGTGCCGCACGTACACCAGGTCCACGAACTCCGGCTCCCCGGTGAGGTCCAGGTAGTCGGTGCCGAGGTCGGCGCAGGCCGCGACCAGGTCCTCCCCGTGGAGCACGTACGGCCCGACGGTCGTGGCCACCACCCGCGCGTGCCCGGCGAGGGAGCGCAGGGAGGCCGGGTCCGCGACGTCCGCCCGCAGCACCCCGATCCGCGCACCGCCGGGCAGCGCCTCGCGCAGCCGCTGGAGCTTCTCCTCGCTGCGCCCGGCGATCGCCCAGCGCACCTCCTCGGGCGCGTGGTCGGCCAGGTAGCGCGCGATGAGCCGTCCCACGAAGCCCGTGGCCCCGAACAGCACGATGTCGTAGGGACGGTCCGTCTTTTTCATCCTGCTCATGACACCCCTCGGTCGCGCGGCCCGCGCCGCTGTCGGTGGCCGAGGCTAGCGTGAGGGGGCAACGGGGGTGACGACGAGCCCCCGCGCCCGTCGCCCGGCGCCTTCGGAGGGGCGCCGAGCGGCCCCCGGGCGTAGGCTGTCCAAGCGCTTGCTTGCTCACTTCTTGTGTCCTCGGGGCCACGTTCCTAACATCACTGGTGTTACAGCAGTCGTGTCACAGCAAGGGGGCTGGATGACAACGGCACGGACGTCCGGGCACGGCCCGCTCAGCGGCGTGCGCGTGGTCGAACTCGCCGGGATCGGCCCCGGCCCCTTCGCGGCCATGCTCCTGGCCGACCTCGGCGCCGACGTGGTGCGGGTGGACCGCCCCGGCGGCCCGGGACTCGCCCTCGACCCCGCGCACGACGTCACCAACCGCAACAAGCGCTCCGTGGTGGTCGACCTCAAGGCCCCCGACGGGCCCGCCCGCGTCCTCGACCTCGCCGAGCGCGCCGACGTCCTGATCGAGGGCTACCGCCCCGGCGTCGCCGAGCGCCTCGGCGTCGGCCCCGGTAACTGCCACGCCCGCAACCCCCGGCTGGTCTACGGCCGCATGACCGGCTGGGGGCAGGACGGCCCGCTCGCCCCGCGCGCCGGACACGACGTGGCCTACATCGCCCTCACCGGCACCCTCGGCCTGATCGGCGACCCCGACCGGCCCCCGGCCGTGCCCGCCAACCTCCTCGGCGACTTCGCGGGCGGCTCCCTCTACCTGGTCGTCGGCGTCCTCGCCGCGCTGCACCACGCGCGCGTGCACGGCACCGGGCAGGTCGTGGACGCCGCCATCGTGGACGGCACCGCCCACCTGTCCGCCCTGCTGCACGGCATGCTCGCCGCCGGCGCCTGGCAGGACCGGCGCCGGGCCAACCTCTTGGACGGCGGCTGCCCGTACTACGGCACCTACGAGACCGCCGACGGCCGCCACCTGGCCGTCGGCGCCCTGGAGCCGCAGTTCTACGCCGAGTTCCTGGGCGTCCTCGGCCTGGACGGCTTCGCCGACGCCCACGGGGACCCGGCCCGCTGGGAGGAGCTGCGCGCGGCCGTCGCTGAGCGCTTCCGCAGCCGTACCCGCGACGAGTGGGCGGCCCGCTTCGAGGGCACCGACGCGTGCGTGGCGCCCGTGCTGACCCTGCGGGAGGCCCCGCACCACCCGCACCTGGCCGCCCGCGGCACCTTCACCGACCACGGCGGCCTCACCCAGCCGGCCCCCGCGCCCCGCTTCTCCGCGACCCCCACCACCGTGCGCACCGGCCCCGCCCGGCCCGGCGCCGACACCGAGGCCGTGGCCCGCGACTGGGACGTACCCGGCCTGCTGGCCCCCGCCGACGCCACCGAGCCCCGCACCCACCTAAGCCCCCTGCTCCGCAGCCCTCATGGAAAGGCCCCCCAGTGAGCACCGAAGCGTACGTGTACGACGCGATCCGCACCCCGCGCGGGCGGGGCAAGGCCAACGGCGCCCTGCACGGCACCAAGCCCATCGACCTGGTCGTCGGCCTCATCCACGAGCTGCGCGACCGCTTCCCCGGCCTGGACCCGGCGGCCGTCGACGACATCGTGCTCGGCGTCGTCGGCCCGGTGGGCGACCAGGGCTCCGACATCGCCCGCATCGCCGCGATCGCCGCCGGCCTGCCGGACACGGTCGCCGGCGTCCAGGAGAACCGCTTCTGCGCCTCGGGCCTGGAGGCCGTCAACCTGGCCGCCGCGAAGATCCGCTCGGGCTGGGAGGACCTGATCCTCGCCGGCGGCGTGGAGTCCATGTCCCGCGTCCCCATGGCCTCCGACGGCGGCGCCTGGTTCAACGACCCGATGACGAACCTCGCCGTGAACTTCGTGCCCCAGGGCATCGGCGCCGACCTGATCGCCACCATCGAGGGCTTCTCCCGCCGGGACGTCGACGAGTACGCCGCCCTGTCGCAGGAGCGGGCGGCCACCGCCTGGAAGGACGGCCGCTTCCAGCGCTCGGTGGTGCCCGTGCGCGACCGGGCCGGCCTGGTGGTCCTCGACCACGACGAGCACCTGCGGCCCGGCACCACCGCCGACTCCCTGGCGAAGCTCAAGCCCTCCTTCGCCGACATCGGCGAGCTCGGCGGCTTCGACGCCGTGGCCCTGCAGAAGTACCACTGGGTGGAGCGGATCGACCACGTCCACCACGCGGGCAACTCCTCCGGCATCGTCGACGGCGCCGCCCTCGTCGCCATCGGCTCCCGGGAGGTCGGCGAGCGCCACGGCCTCACCCCGCGCGCCCGCATCGTCTCCGCGGCCGTCTCCGGCTCCGAGCCGACCATCATGCTCACCGGCCCCGCGCCCGCCACCCGCAAGGCGCTCGCCAAGGCCGGGCTGACCATCGACGACATCGACCTCGTCGAGATCAACGAGGCGTTCGCCGCGGTCGTGCTGCGCTTCGTGAAGGACATGGGCCTGTCCCTGGACAAGGTCAACGTCAACGGCGGCGCGATCGCCCTCGGCCACCCCCTCGGCGCGACCGGCGCGATGATCCTCGGCACCCTCGTCGACGAACTGGAGCGCCAGGACAAGCGCTACGGCCTCGCCACCCTCTGCGTGGGCGGCGGCATGGGCATCGCGACGATCGTCGAGCGCATCTGACCACCCTCCCGACGGATCACACGGAGCACCCTCGCATGAGCACTCAGCCCACGACCATCCGCTGGGAACAGGACCGCACCGGCGTCGTCACCCTCGTCCTCGACGACCCGAACCAGTCCGCCAACACCATGAACGCCGCCTTCCGCGCCTCCCTCGCCGCGGTCGCCGACCGCCTGGAGGCCGAGAAGGACACCGTCCGCGGCGTCATCCTCACCTCCGCCAAGAAGACCTTCTTCGCCGGCGGCGACCTGCGCGACCTCATCCGGGTCACCCCCGAGACGGCCCAGGAGCTGTTCGAGGGCGGCCTGGAGATCAAGCGTCACCTGCGCCGCATCGAGACCCTGGGCAAGCCGGTCGTCGCCGCGCTCAACGGCGCCGCGCTGGGCGGCGGCTACGAACTCGCCCTCGCCTGCCACCACCGCATCGCCCTGGACGCCCCCGGCGCCAGGATCGGCTGCCCCGAGGTCACCCTCGGCCTGCTCCCCGGGGGCGGCGGCGTGGTCCGCACCGTCCGCCTCCTCGGCATCACCGACGCCCTGCTGAAGGTGCTGCTCCAGGGCACCCAGTACGCCCCGCGGCGCGCCCTGGAGAACGGCCTGGTCGACGAGGTCGTCGACTCCCGCGAGGAACTGCTGGAGCGGGCCCGCGCCTTCATCGAGGCCCACCCCGAGTCCCAGCAGCCCTGGGACCGCCCCGGCTACCGCATCCCCGGCGGCACCCCGGCGAACCCGAAGTTCGCCGCCAACCTGCCCGCGTTCCCGGCCACCCTGCGCAAGCAGACGTCCGGCGCCCCCTACCCGGCCCCGGCCCGCATCCTCGCCGCCGCCGTCGAGGGCGCCCAGGTCGACTTCGACACCGCGCAGGTCATCGAGGCCCGCTACTTCGTCGAACTCGCCGCCGGGCAGACCTCGAAGAACATGATCCAGGCGTTCTTCTTCGACCTCCAGGCCGTCAACTCCGGCGCCAACCGCCCGCAGGGCGTCGAGCCCCGCACGGTCCGCAGGGTCGCCGTCCTCGGCGCCGGCATGATGGGCGCCGGCATCGCGTACTCCTGCGCCCGCGCCGGCCTCGACGTCGTCCTCAAGGACGTCTCCCTGGAGTCCGCCGTCAAGGGCAAGGGCTACTCCGAGACGCTGTGCGCCAAGGCCGTCGCCAAGGGCCGTACGACGCGGGAGAAGGCCGACGCGCTGCTGGCCCGCATCACGCCCACGGCCGACGTCACCGACCTGGCGGGCTGCGACGCGGTCATCGAGGCCGTGTTCGAGGACACCGCGCTCAAGCACAAGGTGTTCCAGGAGATCGAGTCCGTCGTCGCGCCCGACGCGCTGCTGTGCTCCAACACCTCCACGCTGCCCATCACCACGCTCGCCGAGGGCGTCGAGCGGCAGGCCGACTTCATCGGGCTGCACTTCTTCTCGCCGGTCGACAAGATGCCGCTGGTCGAGATCATCAAGGGCGAGCGCACCGGCGAGGAGGCGCTGGCCCGCGCCTTCGACCTGGTGCGGCAGATCAAGAAGACGCCGATCGTCGTCAACGACTCGCGCGGCTTCTTCACCTCCCGCGTCATCGGCCACTTCATCAACGAGGGCGTGGCGATGGTCGGCGAGGGCGTCGAGCCCGCCTCCGTCGAGCAGGCGGCGGCCCAGGCCGGCTACCCGGCCAAGGTGCTGTCCCTGATGGACGAACTGACGCTCACCCTGCCGCGCAAGATCCGGGCCGAGTCGAAGCGGGCGGTGGAGGAGGCCGGCGGCACCTGGACCGCGCACCCCGCCGAGGCGGTCATCGACCGCATGATCGACGAGTTCGGCCGCACCGGCCGCAGCGGCGGCGCCGGCTTCTACGACTACGAGGACGGCCGGCGCACCCGCCTGTGGCCGGGCCTGCGCGAGCACTTCACCCGGTCGGGACACGAGATCCCGTTCCGCGACATGCAGGAGCGCATGCTCTTCGCCGAGGCCCTGGACACCGTCCGGCTGCTGGAGGAGGGCGTGCTCACCTCGGTCGCCGACGCCAACATCGGCTCGATCCTCGGCATCGGCTTCCCCGGCTGGACCGGCGGCGTGCTGCAGTACGTCAACGGCTACGAGCCCGCCACCGGGGAGGCGAAGGGGCTGCCCGCCTTCGTCGCCCGCGCACGGGAGCTGGCCGAGCGCTACGGCGACCGGTTCACCCCGCCCGCGCTGCTCGTCGAGAAGGCGGAGAAGGGCGAGACCTTCACCGACTGAGGCCCCGATGTGACGACCCCTCGGGGGCGGGACCGGACGGCCCGCCCCCGACGGCTGTGCGACACGCCCGCCCGAAGGCTTGTCAAAACCCGGACACAGCGCCAATCTGAGGGCATTTCAGCCCACACGGCTCGGGGGCCGTCATGCCATCACGTCCGGACCCACTTCCCGACTCACGTCCCGCCAGATCCCGCACCGCGCTCCTCACCTGGGCCTCGGCCGCCGCGCTCGCGGTCGCCGCCGTCCTGGCCATCGCCCCGGTCGCCGCCGCCGAACCGGCCACCACGGCCGCCTATCCGGCCGGCGCGACCGCCACCCGGTACTCCGGGCTCGCCTTCGACGCCTGCACGGCGCCACCGCTCACCACGATCCGCGCCTGGTCCGCCTCGCCGTACCGCGCCCTCGGCGTGTACCTCTCCGGCGTCAACCGCACCTGCGCGCAACCGCAGCTGACCGCCTCCTGGGTGGCCTCCGTGTCCGCGCTGAAGTGGCGCCTGCTGCCCATCCACAAGGGCCTGCAACCGTACTGCGGCGCCCGCGCGAGCGACGCGAAGATCAGCATCAGCGCCACCACCGCACGCTCCCAGGGCACCGCCGCCGCCACCCAGGCGGTCACCGCCGCCAAGGCGCTCGGCATGCTCCCGGGCAGCGCCCTGTACAACGACATCGAGAACTACTCCCAGACGAACGCCGCCTGCCGCACCAGCGTGCTGAGCTACCTCTCCGGCTGGACCAGGGAGCTGCACCGCCTCGGCTGGCTGTCCGGCGTGTACATGAATCTCAATCTCGGCGCCAAGCAGCTCGCCGACGTCTATACCTCCACCGGCTACGCCCGCCCCGACGCCCTGTGGGTCGCCCGATACGACGCGGTCGACTCGCTCAAGGGCTGGGCCGGCGTCGCCGACGGCAAGTGGGCGGTCCACCAGCGCGCCAAGCAGTTCCGCGGCGGCCACGACGAGACCTACGGCGGGGTGCGCGTCAACATCGACACCGACCGGCTCGACACTCCCGTCGCCACGGTCGCGTACCCGTACCGGACCACCGCCGCCGTCACCGCCCGCTCCGGGCCCACCACGACCGCGACGGCCGTGACGTCGTACGCCCGGGGCGCCACGGTCCGGGCGGTGTGCCAGACCAGCGGACCGAAGGTCGGCACCTCGACCGTCTGGGACAAGCTGAGCACCGGCGCCTACGTGGCCGACCACTACGTCGACACGCCCTCCGCGACCAGCTGGAGCCCACCGCTGCCGCGCTGCGCCTACCCCTACCAGATCGCCTCGGCCACCGGGGTGACCGAGCGCTCCGGACCCGGCACCTCGTACACCGCGCTCGGCACCGCGCCGAACGGTGCCCTGGCCTGGGTGACCTGCCAGAAGTCCGGGACGGCGGTCGGCGGCACCAAGGTCTGGGACCGGCTCGACAACGGCCACTACGTCAGCGACCACTACGTCTCCACGCCCAGCGGCACGACCTACAGCAAACCCGTGCCGCGCTGCTGACCCGGCACCCCGCCGCTCAGGGAGTGTCTCGTCGGTCAGGCCGGAGACACTCCCTAGGGCCCGCCCGCTCACTCCGTCAGCCAGCCGCGCAGCTCCTGCCGCAGCGACCGCTGGAAGGTCGTCAGCAGGGCCTGCACCACCAGCGGGTGCATGTGGGCGGAGAGCGAGCGCACGTCCTCGGCGGCGCGTTCGGCGACGGCGTCCCGCAGCAGCCGGGACAGCTCCTGCGCCGCCGCCCGGGAGTGCTCCAGCAGCACCTCCCGCGCCGCCAGGACGACCTCCTGCGACAGCGGCACGTCCAGCAGCTCCACGCCCAGCCGCAGCAGGCCGGCGTCCACGCGGTAGGAGGCGCCGTCGGGCGTGAGCACGTCCATGGCGGCGAGCCGGGCCACCTCCGCGTCGGTCAGCTCCCGCCCCGCCCGCCGGTGCAGCTCCGCGCGCCCGACGGTCTCGGCCGCCTCCGGCGCCCAGGACGCCACCACCGCACGGTGCACGGCCAGGTCGTGCGCGGTCAGGTCCGGCGGCAGCCGGCGCAGGTACCGCTCGATCGCCGCGAGCGTCATGCCCTGCCGCTGGAGCTCCTCGATCAGTTCGAGACGCGCCAGGTGCGCGGGGCCGTAGTGGCCGACCCGGCGCGGACCGATCACCGGCGGCGGGAGCAGGCCCTTGGTGCCGTAGAAGCGGACCGTGCGCACGGTGATGCCCGCGCGGGCGGCCAGCTCGTCGACGGTGAGGGCCGGCTCCTCGGTCTCGATCGTCATGTGCAGCAGTATCGCTGTCCCACCGGTGCTGTGACACTCCTGGTGACGGCGTCGCCCCGCGTGTGAGAAGCGACGCTCTGTGACATGAGCCACCGCGAGCGGGGCACGAGGTCTGGGAAAATGCTGCCTTGGTCTGTGCCCCCACAGGGTGCCGCGGGCCGCGACTGTACGGACCCGGGCGTGACCCGCCCGGGCACACCAGAGAGTGGAACGACCCGTGAGCAAGGACGCCGTGCACACGGCCCCGGCCGCTGCCCCCGCGCAGACGGCCACGTCGCCCGCGGACGCGGGCGACGCCGGCTACAGCAAGGACCTCAAGCACCGCCACGTCAACATGATCGCCATCGGCGGCGCGATCGGCACCGGACTCTTCCTGGGCGCCGGAGGACGCCTGCACACCGCGGGACCGGCGCTCGCGCTGGCCTACCTGGTCTGCGGCGTGTTCGCCTTCTTCGTCGTCCGGGCGCTCGGCGAGCTCGTGCTGTACCGGCCCTCGTCCGGGTCCTTCGTGTCGTACGCGCGCGAGTTCCTCGGCGAGAAGGGCGCCTACGTCGCGGGCTGGATGTACTTCCTGAACTGGTCGACCACCGGTATCGCCGACATCACCGCGATCGCGCTCTACACGCACTACTGGAGCCTGTTCACGCCCGTGCCGCAGTGGCTGCTGGCGCTGATCGCGCTCGCCGTGGTCCTCGCGGTGAACCTGATCTCGGTGAAGATCTTCGGCGAGATGGAGTTCTGGTTCGCGATCGTCAAGGTGGCCACGCTCGTCGCCTTCATGCTGGTCGGCATCTTCCTGCTGGCCACGCAGCACGACGTCGGCGGCACCACGCCCGGCATGAGCGTGATCACCGACCACGGCGGCGTCCTGCCGCACGGCGTGATGCCGGTCGTCCTGGTCATGCAGGGCGTGATCTTCGCCTACGCCGCGCTGGAGCTGGTCGGCGTCGCCGCGGGCGAGACCGCCGAGCCGGAGAAGATCGTCCCGCGCGCGGTGAACTCGATCATGTGGCGCGTCGGCCTGTTCTACGTCGGCTCGGTCGTCCTGCTCGCGCTGCTCCTGCCCGGCTCGGTGTACTCGGCCGACGAGAGCCCCTTCGTCACCGTGCTGTCGAAGATCGGCGTCGACGGCGCCGGCGACGTGATGAACCTGGTGGTCCTGACCGCCGCGATGTCGTCCCTCAACTCGGGCCTGTACTCCACGGGCCGCATCCTGCGCTCCATGGCCACGGCGGGCTCCGCGCCCCGGTTCACCGCCCGGATGAACCGCAGCCAGGTGCCCTACGGCGGCATCCTGCTGACCTGCGCGGTCTGTGTGCTCGGCGTCGGCCTGAACTACCTCGTGCCCGGTCAGGCCTTCGAGATCGTGCTGAACGTCGCCTCGCTCGGCATCATCAGCACCTGGGTGATCATCATGGTCTGCCACCTGGTGTTCGTCCGCCGCGCCCGGGCCGGCCAGGTCACCCGGCCGCACTTCCGCCTGTTCGGCAGCCCCGTCACGGAGATCGCCACGATCGCCTTCCTCCTGGCCTGCCTCGGCATGATGGGCAACGACCCGGAGGTGGGCCGCAAGACCCTGCTGCTGATCCCCGTGATCGCCCTCGCGCTGGTCGTGGGCTGGTTCGGGGTGCGCCGCCGGGTCACCCGCACCGAGAACGAGGAGCTGACCGACCTCACCCGGTAGCAGGACCCATGCCGGAGGGGTGGTCCGGGGACGTGCTCCCCGGACCACCCCTCCGGTCGTTCCGTGCGCCGCTACCGGACGGCGCCGTGCACGTCGTTCGTCGCCGCGATCCGCTTGTAGGACTTCGGCTGCACCGGCGCCGCCCCCCGGGCCGACGGCGCGACGGACGCCGCGCGCGCCGCGGGCGCGGCCGGCTTCGACGGCTGGAACAGCCAGGTGTCGAACAGTGCGGCCAGCGGCTTGCCGGACACCTGCTCGGCGTACCGCTGGAAGTCGGCCACGGACGCGTTGCCGTAGGCGTACTTCTGCGGCCAGCCCTTGAGGACCGCGAAGAACGCGTCGTCGCCGATCGCGTTGCGCAGCGCCTGGATGGCCAGCGCGCCCCGGTCGTAGACCGCGCCGTCGAACTGGTTCTCCGGACCCGGGTCACCGGGCTTCACGGTCCAGAACGCGTCGTCGGCCGGGTGCGAGGCGTACACGTAGTCGGCGAGCTCCTGCGCCGTGCCCTCGCCCTCGTGCTCGGACCACAGCCACTGCGCGTACCGCGCGAAGCCCTCGTTGATCCAGATGTCCTTCCAGCCCTTGACCGACACGCTGTCGCCGTACCACTGGTGGGCCAGCTCGTGCACGACCACCGAGGTGTTGGCGCCGTTCGCGAACTGCCGCGGGCTGTAGTAGACGCGGGTCTGCGTCTCCAGCGCGTAGCCGGTCGTGGTGTTCGGGACGTAGCCGCCGGCACTGCTGAACGGGTACGGCCCGAAGTAGCCGCTGAGCCAGTCGACGATCTCCCCGGTGCGCTCCACGCTGGCGCGCGCCGCGCCGTCGTTGTCGCCCAGGTCCTTGCTGTACGCGTTGATGACCGGGACGCCGCCCTCGGAGGTGCCGGTCGTCACGTCGAACCGGCCCACGGCGAGCGTGGTGAGGTAGGTGGTCTGCGGCTTGTTCTCGCGCCAGTTGTACCGCGTCCAGCCCAGCTTCGAACTCGTCGACTGCAGCGTGCCGTTGGAGATCGCCTGGGTGCCGTCCGGGACGAGCACGGAGACGTCGTAGGTCGCCTTGTCGAGCGGGTGGTCGTTGCTCGGGAACCACCACCAGGCCGACTCGGGCTCGTTGGCGCCGATCCCGCCGTCCGGGGTGCGGTGCCAACTGGTGAAGCCGTACGCCTGCTTGGACGAGGGCACCCCGTGGTAGCGCACCACGACCGTCAGGGCCGTGCCCTTGGGCAGCGGCGACTTCGGCGTGACCACCAGCTCGTGCTCGCCCGAGGTGGAGAAGGCGGCCGCCACGCCGTTGACCCGCACCTCGCTCACGTCGAGCAGGAAGTCCAGGTCGAAGCGGGACAGGTCCTGCGTGGTCTTCGCCAGGAGGGTCGCGGTGCCCTCCAACTCGTCCGTCGCGGGCTGGTACTTCAGCCGCAGGTCGTAGTGCTGGACGTCGTAGCCGCCGTTGCCGTAGGCCGGGTAGTAGGGGTCGCCGATGCCCGGCGCGCCGGGGGTGAAGCTCGCGGCCGACGCCGGGATCGCCAGCAGTACGGAAGCCGCGGCCAGCGCGCCCGGTGCGATGAGTCTGCGGTGCACGAATGCTCCAAGTCGTCGGAACAGCAGATCCGTTCGAAGCCTATTGACTCCCCGTGCGCGCCGGCTGTCCACGGCCGCCCCTGTCACACGATCGCCATTCGGCCGTCACGAGCCCACCCCCCACAGGGGTGCGATCCGGCCACGGCGGACCCACGGCGCCCCACCGGATGCCCTCTTCTGCGCGGGAGTTGACGGCGGTAGCGTCCCGCGCATGCCGACACGCACGCGCTTCACGATCTGGAGACCGCTCGCGACCGCCGCCGTCACCCTCCTCCTGGCGGCCTTCCTCACCCCGGCGACCGCGAGCGCGGCGGGAACCGCCCGCACCCGCGAGAGCCTGCCCCGCTACTCCTACGCCGACGCGGTCCGCGAGGCCGTCTGGGTGGACACCGGCCTCGACGGCGACGGCGACGGGCGCACCGACCGCGTCGCCGTCGACATCGTGCGCCCCCGCGAACCCGCCGCACAGGGCCGCAAGGTGCCCGTCATCATGGACGCCAGCCCCTACTACTCCTGCTGCGGACGCGGCAACGAGAGCCAGAAGAAGACCTACGACGCCGACGGCCACGTCGTGCAGATGCCGCTGTTCTACGACAACTACTTCGTACCGCGCGGCTACGCCGTCGTCGGCGTCGACCTCGCCGGCACCAACCGCTCCGACGGCTGCGTCGACGTCGGCGGCCGCTCCGACGTGCTGTCCGCGAAGGCCGTCGTCGACTGGCTGAACGGCCGCGCCCGCGCGTACACGACGCGCACCGGCACCGAACGGGCCCGCGCCACCTGGACCGACGGCCGCACCGGCATGATCGGCAAGAGCTGGGACGGCACCATCGCCAACGGCGTCGCCGCCACCGGCGTCCGCGGACTGCGCACCGTCGTGCCGATCAGCGCCATCTCCTCCTGGTACGACTACTACTTCCAGCAGGGCGCCCCGCTGTACGACTCCGGCCCCGAGTGGCTCTCCGACTACGTCGACAGCCCCGAGGCCCGCGCCCGCTGCGCCGCCGTGCAGCAGCGCCTCGTCGACGGCGCCCCGCGCACCGGCGACCTCACCGCCCTGTGGGCCGAGCGCGACTACGTCAAGGACGCCGCGAAGGTCCGGGCCAGCGTCTTCCTGGTGCACGGCATGCAGGACCTCAACGTGCGCACCAAGCACCTCGGCCAGTGGTGGGACGCCCTCGCCGACCACGGCGTGCGGCGCAAGATCTGGCTCTCCCAGACCGGCCACGTCGACCCGTTCGACTTCCGCCGCGCCGCCTGGGTCGACACCCTGCACCGCTGGTTCGACCACGAACTGCTCGGCTACGACAACGGCGTCGACCGCGAGCCGATGGCGGACGTCGAGCGCCACCCCGACCAGTGGGTCACCTCCGCCACCTGGCCGCCGCGCGGCACCACCGCCACCACCCTGCGCCCCGCCCCGGGCGGCGAGGCCGGCGTCGGCACCCTCGGCCTGCACCGCGCACCGGGCACCGAGACCTTCACGGACGACCCGGCGCTCGACGAGACCGACTGGGCCGCCCACCTCGACCGGTCCACCCCGGAGAAGGCCGGCTTCCTGACCGCGCCGCTCACCCGGGACCTGCGCCTCGCCGGTTCCCCGAGCGTCACCGTCACCGCCACGCCCACCACGGCGACCGCCCACCTCTCGGCCGTCCTGGTCGACGTCGGCCCCGACACGATCCGCGACTACGCGGCGAGCGGCGAGGGCATCACCACCCTCACCGACCGCACCTGCTGGGGCGCGAGCACCCCGGGCGACAGCGCCTGCTTCAAGGAGGCCGCGGCGAAGACCGTCGACGTCGGCGCCACCGTGGTCAGCCGGGGCTGGGCCGACCTCGGCACCTCCGGCAACCCCGGACACGGCGTCCCGCTCACGCCGGGCCGGGCGTACACCCTGACCGTCGACCTCGCGGCCACCGACCACGTGGTGCCGAAGGGCCACCGGCTCGCCCTGGTCGTCGCGGGCACCGACCGCGACCTCATCGACCCGCCCGCCGACCGGCCCACCCTCACCCTGGACCTGGCCCGCACCTCGGCCCGCGTCCCGCTGGTCGGCGGCCCGGCCGCCTTCGCCCGCGCCACGTCGGGCAAGCAGCAGGCCGCACCCGTCGCGCCGAGCGGCGTGGCGGACCCGCGCACCGCTCCCCGCGTGCCGTAGGACGCGCGTCCCAGGAGGCGGCCCGGTCACCGGCCGGGAAAAGCCGCCGGGTCCACACTCCCTAGGAGGCGGCCGGGCCCACCAGCCCGGCCGCCTCCTCGGCGCAGCCCCACGCCACCGTCACCCCGGCCCCGCCGTGGCCGTAGTGGTGCACCACCGGACGCCCGTCCGGCAGGGTCCCGCGCTCCAGCCGTACCGCGGGCCGCGCGGGCCGCAGGCCCACCCGGTGCCCCAGCACCCGCGCGCCCGCCACCTCAGGGCGCAGGGCCGCGCACCGCCGGACGATCGCCTCGGCCACCGCCGGGTCCGGGTCCGTCGACCACGCGTCCTCCTCGGCGGTCCCGCCCAGCAGCAGCCGGCCCGGCTGCGGCAGCAGGTACGTCGGCTCGCCGTCCGCGTCGGTGGAGACCAGCCAGGTGCCGATCCCCGGGTTCTCCACGACGACCAGCTGCCCGCGCACGGGCCGCACCGCCGGGTCGGCGGCCAGCTCTCGGGCGCCCAGGCCGGAGCAGTTCACCACCACCGGGGCGTCCGCCTCGGCGAGGTCGCCCACCGCGCGCACCTCCACCGTGCCGCCCGCCGCCACCAGCCGCTCCCGCAGCCACGGCAGGTGCGCCGGCATGTCGACGAGGGGCAGCCGCGCCCACAGGCCACCGTCGCGCGGGTACTCCGCGGCGGTGGCCGCCCGCAGCCCGGGCAGCCGGCCGGCCGCCCACGCCTCCACCTCGGCCGGGTCCGTCTCGCCGAGCACCCCCTCGACCAGCCGAACGCCCGTCCGTGACGGCCGCGCGGCCAGCTCCTCGTACACCTCCAGCGAGCGCAGCGCCCACGCCCGCGCGGACTCCACCGGCTCGATGTGGTACGGCCACCACAGGCCGCCGGCCACCGCGGACGTGGTCCGCTCGGCCGGCTCCCGGGTCCACACCCGCACCCGGTGGCCGCGCTCGGCGAGCACGACGGCCGTCGTCAGCCCGATGACCCCGCCGCCCACCACGATCACTCCGCCGCTCATCGCCGCTGCCTCCTGCCGGCCACGTGCCCCGCCCGTCGGGACTCCCACTAGGATCTACCGTCTGTGACCGCCACCCTCGTCGCCAAGAACCTCGCCGCCGGCCACGGCGACCGCTCGCTCTTCTCCGGGCTCGACCTGGTCGTCGCCCCCGGCGACGTGATCGGGCTGGTCGGCGCCAACGGCGCCGGGAAGTCCACCCTGCTGCGGCTGCTCGCCGGGCTGTCCGCGCCCGAGGAGGGCGAGCTGCGGCTCTCCCCGCCCACGGCGGCCGTCGGGCACCTGCCGCAGGAGCCGGAGCGGCGGCCGGGGGAGACCGTGCGCGAGTTCCTCGCCCGGCGCACCGGCGTGGCCGCCGCCCAGCGCGCCATGGACGAGGCCACCCAGGGCCTGGTGGACGGCACCCCGGGCGCCGACGACGCCTACGCGACGAGCCTGGAGCGCTGGCTCGGCCTCGGCGGCGCCGACCTCGACGAACGGGCCGAGGAGACCGCCGACGCGCTCGGCCTGCGGGTGGACCTGGACCAGCCGATGACCGCCCTGTCCGGCGGCCAGGCGGCCCGCGCGGGCCTCGCCTCACTGCTGCTGTCCCGCTACGACGTCTTCCTGCTCGACGAGCCCACCAACGACCTCGACCTGGACGGCCTGGAGCGCCTGGAGCGGTTCGTGACCGGGCTGCGCGCCGGCACCGTCGTCGTCAGCCACGACCGCGAGTTCCTCACCCGCACGGTCACCAAGGTCCTCGAACTCGACCTGGCCCAGCAGGCGGTCAACCTCTACGGCGGCGGCTACGCCGCCTACCTGGAGGAGCGGGAGGTCGCCCGCCGGCACGCCCGCGACGACTACGAGGAGTACGCCGACAAGCGCTCCGCGCTCCAGGACCGGGCCCAGACGCAGCGGTCCTGGATGGACAAGGGCGTGAAGAACGCCCGCCGCAAGGCCGGCAACGACAACGACAAGATCGGCCGCAAGTTCCGCAGCGAGGCCAGCGAGAAGCAGGCCGCCAAGGCCCGGCAGACCCAGCGCATGATCGAGCGCCTGGAGGTCGTCGAGGAGCCGCGCAAGGAGTGGGAACTGCGCATGGAGATCGCCGCCGCCCCCCGCTCGGGCGCGGTCGTGGCGACCCTGCGGGACGCCGAAGTGCGGCGCGGCGCCTTCACGTTCGGCCCGGTGTCCCTCCAGGTCGACTGGGCCGACCGGATCGCGGTGACCGGGGCCAACGGCGCCGGCAAGTCCACCCTGCTGGCCGCCCTGCTCGGCCGCCTCCCGCTGGACGCCGGTCACGCCGCGCTCGGCTCGGGCGTCCTGGTGGGCGAGGTGGACCAGGCCCGCGCCCTGTTCCACGGCCCCGACGCGCTGCTGGACGCGTTCCAGGAGGCCGTCCCCGACACCGAACCGGCCGAGGTGCGCACCCTGCTGGCCAAGTTCGGTCTGAAGTCGGACCACGTGCTGCGCCCCGCGGCCAGTCTGTCACCCGGTGAACGCACGCGGGCCGCGCTGGCGTTGCTCCAGGGCCGGGGCGTCAACCTGCTCGTCCTCGACGAGCCCACCAACCACCTCGACCTGCCGGCCATCGAGCAGCTGGAGTCCGCCCTCGACGCCTACGACGGCACCCTGCTGCTGGTCACCCACGACCGCCGCATGCTGGACGCGGTCCACGTGACCCGCCGCCTGGAGGTGGCCGACGGCAAGGTGACCGAGCGCTGAGGAGCCCGTCCCGGCTTCCCGGCCGGGTCACGCAACTCAGCCCGGCCGCGCGCTCAGTCGAGCCGTGCCGCCAGGTCCGGGTAGTCGCGCACGAACCCGTCCGCGTCGAACACCACGTCGCTACGGAAGTCGCCCGAGGCGAACCGCACCCGGGTGCCGCGGTCCGCGCCGCCGAGGTGGGTGTACGTCTGCCACGACGGCCGTACCGTCAGGGCCGGCACGGACACCCAGGCCATCAGCAGCCGCCGTTCGCCGGGGCGCCGGTGCAGCCCGTGCCGCAGGACCGGCATGGTGTTGGTGAGGGGGCACCGCCCCAGGTCGCAGTCGAGGGCGGCGTCGAAGCCGGGGAGCCGTTCCCCGTCGGCCGTCCAGCCGCCCCCGTCGCCGCGCCGCAGGTCCAGGGAGCGGGTGCGGGCCGCGGTGTCCACCGTGACCCGCAGCCGGCGGGTGACGAAGCCGGGGCCCGTCTCCAGCTCGTAGGTGACCCAGTACGGCTCCGGCACGGTCCCCACCGCCCGGCCCCGGGCCCGCAGTTCACCGTCGCCGACCTCCGCCCAGGCCGTCTCGTACCCGTTGCTCGCCGTGACGTCCCAGGTCAGTACGCGCGAGATGGTCATACGGCCACTGTACGGGCGCGACGCCGACGGGTCCGGGCCGTGACCCGGACCCATCGGCGGGTGTCAGCCCCGGCCCTTCTTCGGGTCGAGCAGGCCCGCCCGGCGCAGGGCGTCGGCCATCGCGCCGCCGGCCGGGGCCGCGGGCGCCTGACGGGAGCCGGAGCCCGAACCGCCCCGGCCGCCGCCTTGCCGCTGCTGCGGGGGCCGGCCGCCACCGCGCCGCGGACGCTCGCCGCCCGCGGCCGGACCCTGTGGCGCGGCCTCGTCGTCCAGCCGCAGCGTCAGCGAGATCCGCTTGCGCGGGATGTCGACGTCGAGGACCTTCACCTTCACGATGTCGCCCGGCTTGACCACGTCCCGCGGGTCCTTCACGAACGTCTTCGACATCGCGGAGACGTGGACCAGGCCGTCCTGGTGCACGCCGACGTCGACGAACGCCCCGAACGCGGCGACGTTCGTCACCACGCCCTCCAGGACCATCCCGGACGACAGGTCGGAGATCTTCTCGACGCCCTCCTTGAAGGTGGCCGTCTTGAACGCCGGCCGCGGGTCGCGCCCCGGCTTCTCCAGCTCCTTGAGGATGTCCGTCACGGTCGGCAGGCCGAACGTCTCGTCCACGAAGTCCGTGGCCCGCAGGGAGCGCAGCACCCCGGTGTTGCCGACGAGGGAGGCCACCTCCTGGCCGGTGGTCTTCACCATGCGGCGCACCACCGGGTACGCCTCGGGGTGCACGCTGGAGGCGTCCAGCGGGTCGTCGCCGCCGCGGATGCGCAGGAAGCCCGCGCACTGCTCGTACGCCTTGGGGCCGAGCCGGGGCACCTTCTTCAGCTGTGCGCGCGAGCGGAACGGGCCGTTGGCGTCGCGGTGCGCCACGATGTTCTCGGCGAGGCCCGAGGTGATGCCGGAGACCCGGGCGAGCAGCGGCGCCGAGGCGGTGTTGACGTCCACGCCCACGCCGTTCACGCAGTCCTCCACCACCGCGTCCAGCGAGCGCGACAGCTTCACCTCGGACAGGTCGTGCTGGTACTGGCCGACACCGATCGACTTGGGGTCGATCTTCACCAGCTCGGCCAGCGGGTCCTGCAGGCGCCGCGCGATGGACACCGCGCCGCGCAGCGACACGTCGAGGCCGGGCAGCTCCTGGGAGGCGAACGCGGACGCCGAGTACACCGACGCGCCGGCCTCGGAGACCATCACCTTGGTGAGGTTCAGCTCCGGGTGCCTGGCGATGAGGTCACCGGCGAGCTTGTCGGTCTCGCGGGACGCGGTGCCGTTGCCGATGGCGACCAGCTCGACCGCGTGCTCCGCGGCCAGCCGGGCCAGCTTGGCGATCGCCTCGTCCCACCGGTTGGCCGGGACGTGGGGGTGGATGACGTCGGTCGCGACGACCTTGCCGGTCGCGTCGACCACGGCGACCTTCACGCCGGTGCGGAAGCCCGGGTCCAGGCCGAGCGTCGCGCGCGTGCCCGCCGGGGCGGCCAGCAGCAGGTCGCGCAGGTTCGCCGCGAAGACGTTCACGGCCTCGTCCTCGGCGGCGGTGCGCAGCCGCAGCCGCAGGTCGATGCCGAGGTGCACCAGGATGCGGGTGCGCCAGGCCCAGCGGACCGTGTCCCGCAGCCACTTGTCGCCCGGCCGGCCCCGGTCGGCGATCCCGAAGCGGTGCGCGACGATCCCCTCGTACGACGACGGCCCGTCCGTGGGCTCCTCTGGCTCCAGGACGAGGTCGAGGACCTCTTCCTTCTCGCCCCGCAGCATCGCCAGGACGCGGTGCGAGGGCAGCGCGGTGAACGGCTCGGAGAAGTCGAAGTAGTCGGCGAACTTGGCGCCCGCCTCCTCCTTGCCCTCGCGGACCTTCGCGGCGAGCCGGCCACGCCCCCACATGCGCTCGCGCAGCTCGCCGATGAGATCCGCGTCCTCGGAGAACCGCTCGGTGAGGATCGCCCGCGCGCCGTCCAGGGCCGCCTGCGCGTCGGCGACGCCCTTGTCCGCGTCGACGAACGCGGTGGCGGCCGCCGCCGGGTCCACGCCCGGGTCGCCGAGCAGCCCCTCGGCGAGCGGCTCCAGGCCCGCCTCGCGCGCGATCTGCGCCTTGGTCCGCCGCTTCGGCTTGTACGGCAGGTAGATGTCCTCCAGGCGCGCCTTGGTCTCCGCGCCACGGATCCGCGCCTCGAGCTCGTCGGTGAGCTTGCCCTGCTCGCGCACCGACTCCAGGATCGCGGACCGCCGGTCCTCCAGCTCCCGCAGGTAGCGCAGCCGCTCCTCGAGCGTGCGCAGCTGCGCGTCGTCGAGCATCTCGGTCGCTTCCTTGCGGTAGCGGGCGATGAAGGGCACCGTCGAACCGCTGTCGAGCAGCTCGACGGCGGCCTTGACCTGCCGCTCCCTGACGCCGAGCTCCTCGGCGATCCTGCCTTCGATGGACCCTGCGCTGGACCCGGGTGTCGTCACGATCCCGTACCGCCTTCTCCACTGGGGTTGCGCGGCAATTGTGGCAGGCGCCACCGACAGCCCGTGACCAGGCCACGGACCCGGCGCGGCGGACCGCGCCGGGTCCTTGCGCCGGGCGGTCCGAGGGGCCGGGCGCCAGGCCGTGCCCGGCCTAGGCGCGGCGGCCGCGGGTCGAGTCCGAGGCGCCGCCGAACAGGCGGCCCAGGGCCCGGAAGGGCAGCGTGACGACGGTGGCCACCGCGCCGCCGATCTGGCGCAGGACGTCGGCGATCGCACGGAACATGGGACTTCCTCTCTGCGTGGCTTCCCGTGGGTCGGTACTCCTTTACGCATACCGCGCGCCGGGCCGGACATGCCCCCGGTGCCGCCACGCCCCGGCGGCGACGGCAGGAAAGGTGGGGAACCCGTCATTGCGGCCATGACCGCCCCGCCCGAAGAATCGGGGCATGCCCCAGCGAACCGTGCTCCTCGTCCTCTTCGACGGCGTGCAGAGCCTCGACGTCACCGGCCCCCTGGAGGTCTTCGCGGGCGCCGAGCGGCAGACCCCGGGGACGTACCGCATCCGCACCGCCTCCCTGGACGGCGCTCCGGTGCGCACCTCCAGCGGGCTGACCCTGGTGCCCGACGGCTCGCTGACCGGGGCCCGCGACCCGCACACCCTGCTGGTGCCCGGCGGGGAGGGCACCCGCGCCCCCGACCCGCAGCTGACCGCGTGGCTGCGGGCGCACGGCCCCCGGGCCCGGCGCCTGGTCTCGGTCTGCACGGGGGCGATCCTGCTGGCCGGGGCGGGGCTGCTGGACGGCCGCCGGGTCACCACCCACTGGAGCTACTGCGCCAAGCTGGCCCGCGACCACCCGTCCGTCACGGTCGAGCCGGACCCCGTCTACGTCCGTGACGGCCACGTCTCCACCTCGGCCGGCGTCACCGCGGGCATCGACCTCGCGCTGGCCCTGGTCGAGGAGGACCTGGACCGGGACACCGCCCTGACCGTCGCCCGCCACCTGGTGGTGTTCCTGCGCAGGCCGGGCAACCAGGCCCAGTTCAGCGCCCAGCTCGCCGCGCAGACCGCCCGCCGCGACCCCCTGAGGGAGGTGCAGCGCTGGATCACCGAGCACCCCGCCGACGACCTGTCCGTGGAGGCGCTCGCCGCCCGCGCCCGCCTCTCCCCGCGCCACTTCGCCCGCGCCTTCCGCGACGAGACCGGCACGACCCCCGGCCGCTACGTCGACCGGGTCCGCCTGGAGCACGCGCGCCGGCTCCTGGAGGACACCGCCGACGGCGTCGAGGAGATCTCCCGCGCCAGCGGCTACGGCACCCCCGAGGCCATGCGCCGCGCCTTCGTCAAGGCGCTCGGCACGCCCCCGGCGGAGTACCGCCGCCGCTTCCGCCCCGCCTCCGTCCACTGACCCGACCCGTACGCCACCCCTTGGAAGGGACACCCATGCAGATCGCGATCGTGCTCTACGACGGCTTCACCGCCCTCGACGCCGTCGGCCCCTACGAGACCCTGGGCCGCCTCCCGGACGCCGAGACCGTCTTCGTCGCCGAGGAGACCGGCCCCGTCCGCACCGACACCGGGGCGCTGGCGCTGACCGCCGACCGGACGCTCGCCGAGGTGCCGCGTCCCGGCATCGTGGTCGTGCCGGGCGGCCCCGGGCAGTCCGAGCTGATGACGCACGCCCCGCTGCTGGACTGGCTGCGCACCGCCGACGCCACCAGCACCTGGACGACCTCGGTGTGCACCGGTTCGCTGCTGCTGGCCGCCGCCGGACTGCTTCAGGGCCGCCGGGCCACCTCCCACTGGCTCGCCCTGGACGCGCTGCGCGCCCACGGCGCCGAACCCACCGGCGAACGGGTCGTCACCGACGGCAAGTACGTCACCGCGGCCGGCGTCTCCGCCGGCATCGACATGGGCCTGACCCTGCTCGGCCGGATCGCCGGCGACGAGCACGCCCGGGCGGTCCAACTGCTCACCGAGTACGACCCGCAGCCGCCCTACGACGCGGGCTCCCCGCACAAGGCGCCCGCCCACCTGGTGGAACGGATGCGCGCGCGCAGCCGCTTCACGCTGACCCGGGACCCGGCACCGTCCAGGTGAAGCGCGGCCCGCGCCGCTGGAGGAACGCGGTGACGCCCTCCGCGGGGTCACCGCTGCCGCGGGCCTGGTCGGCCCAGTGGGCGTCGCGGTCGGTGCGGCCGTCGGCGAACTCCTTCGCCGCGGCCTGCGTCAACTGCGAGCGCGAGACCAGGACACGGGTGAACTCGGCGACCCGCTTGCCGAGTTCACCCTCGGGCAGCACCTCGTCGACCAGGCCGGTGCGCAACGCGCGCGGCGTGTCGATCAACTCGCCCGAGAACAGCAGGTACTTCGCGGTCGCCGGACCCACCAGCGTCACCAGGCGCCGGGTGGCCGCGGCCGGGTACACCAGCCCGAGCTTCGCGGGCGTCACCCCGAACAGCGCGCCCTCCTCGGCGAACCGCAGGTCGCAGGCCGCCGCCAACTGCGCCCCACCGCCCACGCAGTGGCCCCGGACCGCCGCGAGGGTCGGCTTGGGGAACGCGGCCAGCGCCTCCTCGGCCCGCTGCGCCAGGCGCTGCGCCTCGTCCGGCGATCCCTGGAGCGAGGAGATGTCCGCCCCCGCGCAGAACGTGCCGCCCTCCCCGGTCAGCACCAGCGCCCGTACGCCGGGATCGGCGGCGAGGACGTCCAGCAGCGGCGGCAGCGCACGCCACATCCCGGCGGTCATGGCATTGCGCTTGGCGGGGTGGTGGATGACGACGGTGGCGACCGAGTCGGCGACACCGTGCAGCAACTGGGGCTCCATGGGCCGGATGCTAGCCGCCGAGGGGCGGTGACGATCACGGCGGGCGATGTGAGCGTTACGACACCGCGGGGCAGGGGACCCGCAGGGGCAGGACGACGCCAGGAGGTGCGCCATGACCGCGGCAACCCCGCACGGGGAAACGACGAACCAGCTCAAGCGGGGCTTCGGCTGGCTCGCCGTGCTCGGCGCAGTCCTGGTGATCGCGGGCCTCGTCGGGCTCGTCTACGCCGGTGTGGCCACGCTCACGTCGATGCTGCTGTTCGGCTGGCTGCTGCTCATCGGCGGCCTCGTCGGCCTGCTGCACGCGATCCAGGCGCGCGGCACCAACTTCTTCTGGCTCGGCGTCATCGTGGCCGCGCTGAACATCGCCGCGGGCGTGGTCGTCGTGCGCCGCCCGGACGCGACGGCCGCCGCGCTCAGCATGTTCGCCGCCCTACTGTTCCTGTCCGCCGGGGTGTTCCGGCTGGTGGGCAGCCTGGTCGTGCGCGGCACCCACTTCGGCTGGACGCTGGTGCTGGGCGCCTTCGACCTGCTGCTCGGCGTGCTGGTGCTGGCGAACTGGCCGAGCAGCAGCCAGTACGTCATCGGCACCTTCTTCTCCCTCGCCCTGCTGTTCGACGGCCTGGGCCTGGTCGCCACCGGCTACGGCGGGCGGCGCATCGTCGGCATGGTCTCCGAGCGGCTCGCCGGGGACACCCACCCCACGGACGGGCCGGGCGACGCCCACGTCAAACCCGTACCACCGCAATAGATCGCGAACACCGCCCGCCGGGAACAGAAGCAGTCACCGGAACGACCGGGTCGGACAGGGCAGATCGGAAACGCTCGATACCCGCTGACTTGTGTTCAGTCGGGTGGGGGCCGGGGGCTCGTTCCCAACACTTCAGACGTGGTGACAACCGAGCGCGAGGGCGGCGACCTGACGATGGACAACCAGGGGCGAGGGCCCGGCCCACGCCCGGAGGACGGCACGGGCGGACCCCTCGGTCCGGCGGGCGACCCGGTGCCCCGGCCGCTGCCGTACGAGGGCGTCTGGCGGTTCACCGCCCCCGCCGTGGACGCCTCGGTGCCCCAGGCGCGGCACGCCGTACGGGACCTGCTGCACCGTCAGGGGGTGCCCGCCCCGGACGACCTGGTGCAGGCGCTGCTGCTGATCGTCTCCGAACTGGTGACCAACGCCGTGCGCCACGCGGCCCTGCTCTCGCCCACGCTGGCCGTGGAGGTGGCCGTCGGGGCGGAGTGGGTGCGGGTGTCGGTGGAGGACAACCACCCCTACCGCCCGACCGCGCTGGAGAACCCGCACAGCGCCACCGGCGGCCGGGGCCTGCTGCTGGTCCGCGAGACCACCCGGGAGGCCGGCGGGGTGTGCGACGTCGAGCACACCGCGAGCGGCGGCAAGGTCATCTGGGCGGCCCTGCCGCTCAAGCCCACCGGGGCGCCCTGACCGGGCTCACCAGCCCGCGGAGTGCCCCGTCAGCTCCCGGATCGCGGGCCGGGCCGCGTCCAGCACGGTCATGAACCAGGCGGAGAAGGGGTCCTCGGCGTGCCGCGCCTCGAGCTCGGCCGAGGTCACGTACGCCGTGTCGCCGACCTCCTCCGGGTCGGGCCGCAGCGGGGACTGCACCAGGCCGACGTACAGGTGGTTGTACTCCTGCTCCACCAGGCCCGAGGCCGGGTCCGGGTGGTTGTAGCGCACCGTGCCCGCCTCGGCCAGCAGCGTCGGGGAGACGCCCAGCTCCTCGAAGGTGCGCCGGGCGGCCGCCGCGAACGGCGCCTCACCGGGGTAGGGGTGGCCGCAGCAGGTGTTGGACCACACACCGGGGGAGTGGTACTTGCCGAGCGCCCGCTGCTGGAGCAGCAACCGGCCGCGCTCGTCGAAGAGGAACACCGAGAAGGCGCGGTGCAACTGTCCCGGCGGCTGGTGGGCGGTGAGTTTCTCCGCGGTGCCGATCGTCACGCCGTCCTCGTCGACCAGTTCCAGCAGAATCGCGTCAGCGGTGCCGTTCGACGAGCTGTGCGTCGCGGTGGCAGGTGTGATCGGCATACCCATCCTTAGCTTCGGTCCTCGCGCACCCCAGTCTGCCGCACGCCTGCGCCAGTCCCGGCGTGTCACGGCGCCGGAAGCGGGGCCCGATGGGTGATCTTGCCCGGCCGGACCGGCGGGGAACCGCCCCGGGAAGGTGGTGCGGGGGGCACGCGTGCGAGGGTGCGGGGCCCACGGCCGCCATGCCGGGGTCGGCCCGCGCACGTGAGGCCGGTCGCCGCCTCAGTGGCAGAGCCGCGCCTCGTGCTCGGCGTGTCCCACCGGCTCCAGCTGGAAGGTGCAGTGCTCCACGTCGAAGTGGTCGCCCAGACAGCCCTGCAGCTCGTGCAGCAGCTTCTCGTGGCCGATCGCGCTCAGCACGTCCGAGCGCACCACCACGTGCGCCGACAGCACCGGCATCCCGGAGGTGATGGTCCAGGCGTGCAGGTCGTGCACGTCCTGCACGCCGTCCAGGGCCAGGATGTGCGAGCGCACCTCCGCCATGTCGACCCCGCGGGGCGCCGCCTCCAGCAGGACGTCCAGGGTCTCCCGCAGCAGCTTCACCGTGCGCGGCACGATCATCAGACCGATCACCAGCGAGGCGATAGGGTCGGCCGCGGCCCAGCCCGTGGTGAGGATCACCACCGCGGACAGGATCACCGCCACCGAGCCCAGCGCGTCCGCGGCCACCTCCAGGAACGCGCCGCGCACGTTCAGGCTCTCCGCCTGGCCGCGCATCAGCAGCGTCAGCGAGACCGAGTTCGCGACCAGGCCGATCGCACCGAACACGATCATCAGCCCGCCCTCGGTCCCGGCCGGCGTGAGGAAGCGCTGGACGGCCTCGTACAGCACGTACCCGCCGACCCCGAGCAGCAGCAGGCAGTTGGCGAGCGCGGCCAGGATCTCCGCGCGGGCGTAGCCGAAGGTGCGGTGCGTGGTGGGCGGCAGGCCCGCGAAGTGGATGGCGAGCAGCGCCATGCCGAGGCCCAGCGCGTCGGTCGCCATGTGGGCGGCGTCCGCGATCAGCGCCAGGGAGTCCGCGAGCACCCCGCCGACGATCTCGACGACCATCACGGTCAGCGTGATGCCGAGCGCGGCCCGCAGTCTGCCGCGGTGGGCGGCGGCCGCCGTCCCGCCGGCCGGCGCGTGCGTGTGTCCGTGGTCGTGCCCAGCCCCCATGGGAAAGCCGCCTCCAAAGGTCGCCGGACGGCGGCGGGTGCGTGCCGTCCGGGATCACAGTGAACTACGGGTGGGGGGTATCGGGCAACGCGGTACTGAACACCGTTGTCATTGCTGTGACCTGCGGAAACGAACGGCGCGCCCGCGGGCGGGCCGCGCCGCAGGTCAGCGCGTCTGCGTCGGTGCGGCGGGCTCGCCGCCGTGGTGCAGCCGCCACCCCCGCCAGGCCGACTCGACCATCTCGCGCACCCCGCGCCGGGCCGTCCAGCCCAGTTCCCGGGCGGCCAGCGCGGCCGACGCCACGGCCCGCGGGGCGTCACCCGGCCGGCGCCCCTCGACCACCGCGGGCCGCCGGTCCCCGGTGACCTCGCCGATCAGCGTGACCAGCTCCCGGACCGAGACGCCCTCGCCCCGTCCGATGTTCACCGTCAGGTCCCCGGAGGCGTCCGGCGCGGACAGCCGGCGCGCCGCCGCCAGGTGCGCCTCGGCCAGGTCGGCCACGTGGATGTAGTCGCGCACGCACGTCCCGTCCGGCGTCGGGTAGTCGTCGCCGAAGATCCGCGGGGCCTCGTCGCGGGTGAGCCGGTCGAAGACCATCGGGACGATGTTGAACACGCCCGTGTCGGCCAGCTCGGGCGCGGCCGCGCCCGCCACGTTGAAGTAGCGCAGGCAGGTCGTCGCGATGCCGTGCGCCTGCCCCGCCGCCCGCACCAGCCACTCCCCGGCCAGCTTGGTCTCGCCGTACGGGTTCACCGGGGCGCAGGGGGTGTCCTCGGTGATCAGGTCCACGTCCGGGTTGCCGTACACCGCGGCGGACGAGGAGAACAGGAACCGTCCGATCCCCGCAGCGGCGACCGCGTCGAGCAGCGTCGCGAGCCCGCCGACGTTCTCCCGGTAGTAGCGGGTCGGCTGCGCCACCGACTCGGCGACCTGCTTGCGCGCGGCCAGGTGCACCACGCCGGTCACCGCGTGCTCGGCGAAGGTCCGCTCCAGCAGCGCCCCGTCCGACAGCGTGCCCGGGACCAGCGGGACGTCCGCCGGGAGCCGCCCGGGCACCCCGGTCGACAGGTCGTCCAGGACGACGACCCGTTCCCCCGCGCCGGCCATCGCCCGCGCCACGTGCGCCCCTATGTATCCGGCCCCGCCGGTGATCAGCCACGTCATGGTCGTCCACCCTAAGCGCGCGCACCCGGCCGGTGCGCAATGTCCCCGATGTCGGGTCCGGGGCCGCACGGTTTGTGGCGGGGACCACCGATCACCGATGATGATCGCGGCGGAGGCCGGTGCAGACGGCCTTGATCGGGACTGAACGGCCGGTGAACGACGGTTTCCCGGCATCCGATAGCCTCTGCCGACATGCCGCCCGCCGGGAGTCGCCCAGGGGCGCCCCCACCACGCAGACGACCGGCGTGCCACGCGCCGCACAGGGAGTGAGTTCGGTTGCCGACCGCCATCCTCACCGGTCAGCCGGTGCCCGGATCGTCGATCGAGTCGGACCTGCGGGACCTCGGCTTCGACGTCCGCACCGCCTCCGACCCCGCCGACGCCGAGGCACTGCTCGCCGCGGTGCCGGGCGGGGAGCGGGTCGCCCTCGTCGACGCCCGCTTCGTCGGCCACCCACACGCCCTGCGCCTCGGGCTCACCGACCCGCGCTTCCCGCTCGCCGCGGTCCCCGGCGCCGTCACCGCCCGGGCCGAGGGCCGCCAGGCGCTGACCCGCGCGCTGGCCCGCGAGACCTCCGCCGGCGGCGGCACGGCGCACGGGGGTGCCTCCGCGCGGACGACGCTGAGCGTGGGGGAGCCGGCCGCCGGGGTGGACAGCCTCGCCGACCGGATCGTGACCGCGCTGGACGCCGACGGCGCCCCGGTGCACCGCCCCGAGCTCGGCAGCCTGGTCGCCGCGGTCCCCGCCGACCCCCAGGCCCGCAACGAGGCACGGCAGGCCGTCGCCGCCGTCGACGACGAGGCCGTACGCCTGAAGTCGGCCGTGAAGGCCCGCGACGGCTTCTTCACCACCTTCTTCATCAGCCCCTACTCCCGCTACCTCGCCCGCTGGTGCGCCCGGCGCGGCCTGACCCCCAACCAGGTCACCACCGCCTCCCTGCTCACCGCGCTGATCGCGGCGAGCTGCGCGGCCACCGGCACCCGGGCGGGCTACGTCGCGGCGGGCGTGCTGCTGATCGTGTCCTTCGTGCTGGACTGCACCGACGGCCAGCTGGCCCGCTACTCGCTGCAGTACTCCACGCTCGGCGCCTGGCTCGACGCCACCTTCGACCGGGCCAAGGAGTACGCCTACTACGCGGGGCTCGCGCTGGGCGCGGCCCGCGGCGGCGACGACGTGTGGGCCCTCGCGCTCGGCGCGATGGTCCTGCAGACCTGCCGGCACGTCGTCGACTTCTCCTTCAACGAGGCCAACCACGACGCCACGGCGAACACCAGCCCGACCGCCGCCCTCTCCGACAAGCTCGACAGCGTCGGCTGGACGGTCTGGGTGCGCCGGATGATAGTGCTGCCCATCGGTGAACGATGGGCCATGATCGCCGTCCTGACCGCGGCCACCACCCCGCGGATCACCTTCTACGCCCTGCTGGTCGGCTGCGCCCTCGCGGCCACGTACACGACGGCCGGCCGGGTGCTGCGGTCGCTGACCCGCAAGGCGCAGCGCACCGATCGCGCGGCGCGCGCACTGGGCGACCTGGCGGACAACGGTCCCCTCGCCGAGTTGCTGGCGCGGGTCCTGCCCGCTGGGCGCTTCCCGGCGGTGCTGTGGGCCGTGGCCGGAGCCGTCCTGCTGCCGCTCGCCGCCTGGATCGACGGACCGGGCTGGTCGGTCGTCCTGTGCGCCGTCGTCTACGTGCTGCTCTCCTCCGAGGCCCTCCAGAGGCCCCTCAAGGGCGCCCTCGACTGGCTCGTCCCGCCCCTGTTCCGCGCCGCCGAGTACGGCACCGTGCTGATCCTCGCGGCGAAGTCGGACGTTAACGGAGCGCTACCGGCGGCTTTCGGACTGGTGGCCGCCGTCGCCTACCATCACTACGACACGGTGTACCGCATCCGCGGTGACGCCGGAGCGCCGCCGGCCTGGCTGGTGCGCGCCGTCGGGGGGCAGGAGGGGCGGACGCTGCTCGTCACCGTCCTCGCCGCACTGCTCACCGCGGCGCAGTTCAAGGTCGCGCTCACGGTCCTGGCCGTGGCCGTCGCCCTCGTGGTGCTCGTCGAGAGCATCCGCTTCTGGGTCGCCGCCCACCAGGGTGGCGCCCCGGCCGTACACGATGAAGGAGAACCCGCATGATCGGCCTCGTGCTGGCGGCCGGCGCCGGACGGCGTCTGCGCCCCTACACCGACAGCCTGCCCAAGGCGCTGGTGCCGGTGGGGCCCGCGGGCATAGAGGGCGAGCCCACGGTGCTCGACCTGACCCTCGCCAACTTCGCCGAGGTCGGCCTGACGGAGGCCGCGATCATCGTCGGCTACCGCAAGGAGGCCGTGTACGCGCGCAAGGCGGCGCTGGAGGAGAAGTACGGGCTGCGGCTGACCCTGATCGACAACGACAAGGCCGAGGAGTGGAACAACGCCTACTCCCTGTGGTGCGGCCGTGACGCCCTCAAGGACGGCGTGATCCTCGCCAACGGCGACACCGTGCACCCGGTCTCGGTGGAGAAGACCCTGCTCGCCGCCCGTGGCGAGGGCCGGCGCATCATCCTCGCCCTGGACACCGTGAAGTCCCTCGCCGACGAGGAGATGAAGGTCGTCGTCGACCCGGCCCGGGGCATGACGAAGATCACCAAGCTGATGGACCCCGCCGAGGCCACCGGTGAGTACATCGGCGTCACCCTCATCGAGGGCGACGCCGCCCCGGAGCTGGCCGACGCGCTCAAGACCGTCTGGGAGACCGACCCCCAGCAGTTCTACGAACACGGCTACCAGGAGCTCGTCCACCGCGGCTTCCGCATCGACGTCGCGCCGATCGGCGACGTGCCGTGGGTGGAGATCGACAACCACGACGACCTCGCCCGTGGACGGGAGATCGCGTGCCAGTACTGACCCGGCTGATCCCCTCCCCGCTCGTCGTCGACATCCGCCCCGGCGCCCTCGACGACCTGGGCTGCGTGCTCGCCGACGAGCGCATCTCGCACTCCGGCCGCCTCGCCGTCGCCGTCAGCGGCGGCTCCGGCGCCCGGCTGCGCGAGCGGATCGCCCCCACGCTGCCCGGCGCCACCTGGTACGAGGTCGGCGGCGGCACCCTCGACGACGCGGTGCGCCTGGCCGGCGAGATGAAGGCCGGCCACTACGACGCGGTGGTGGGCCTCGGCGGCGGCAAGATCATCGACTGCGCCAAGTTCGCCGCCGCGCGCCTCGGCCTGCCCCTGGTCGCCGTGCCGACGAACCTCGCGCACGACGGCCTGTGCTCGCCGGTCGCCACCCTGGACAACGACGCGGGCCGCGGCTCCTACGGCGTGCCCAACCCGATCGGGGTCGTCATCGACCTCGACGTCATCCGGGAGGCCCCGGTCCGCTTCGTGCGGGCCGGCATCGGCGACGCCGTCTCCAACGTCTCGGCGGTCGCCGACTGGGAGCTCGCCCACCGCGTCAAGGGCGAGAAGATCGACGGCCTGGCCGCCGCGATCGCCCGGCAGGCGGGCGAGGCGGTGCTGCGCCACCCGGGCGGGGTCGGCAACACCGACTTCCTCCAGGTGCTGGCCGAGGCGCTGGTGCTCAGCGGCATCGCGATGTCGGTGTCGGGCGACTCCCGCCCCTGTTCCGGCGCCTGCCACGAGATCAACCACGCGTTCGACCTGCTGTACCCGCGCCGGGCGGCGGCCCACGGCGAACAGTGCGGCCTGGCCGCCGCGTTCGCCATGTACCTGCGCGGAGCCCACGAGGAGTCGGCCCACATGGCCGGGGTGCTGCGCCGGCACGGACTGCCCGTGCTGCCGGACGAGATCGGTTTCACCACCGAGGAGTTCGTCCGGGTCGTGGCCTACGCCCCCGAGACCCGACCGGGCCGCTACACGATCCTCGAACACCTCGACCTGAAAACCGAACAGATCAAGGACGTCTACGCCGACTATGTCAAGGCCATCGGTAGCTGAACTCCGTCCGGTCGTCCACCCCGCCGGGGTGAAGGACCGGCGCAGCGGCGAGCACTGGATGGGACGCCTCTACATGCGTGAGGTGTCCCTGCGGGTCGACCGCTACCTGGTGAACACCAGGGTCACACCCAACCAGCTCACGTACCTGATGACCGTGTGCGGCGTGCTCGCGGCCCCGGCCCTGCTGGTGCCGGGGATCGCGGGCGCGGTGCTCGGCGTGCTGATGGTCCAGCTGTACCTGCTGCTGGACTGCGTCGACGGCGAGATCGCCCGCTGGAAGAAGCAGTACTCGCTCGGCGGGGTCTACCTCGACCGGGTCGGCGCCTACCTGACCGACGCGGCCGTGCTGGTCGGCCTCGGGCTGCGCGCCGCCGACCCGTGGGGCGGCGGGCGCATCGACTGGCTGTGGGCCTTCCTCGGCACCCTGGCCGCGCTCGGCGCCATCCTGATCAAGGCGGAGACCGACCTGGTCGGCGTCGCCCGGCACCAGACCGGCAAGCCGCCGGTGCAGGAGGCCGCCGCCGAGATGCGCTCCTCCGGCATGGCGCTGGCCCGCCGGGCCGCCGCCGCGCTGAAGTTCCACCGGCTGGTCCTCGGCATCGAGGCGTCGCTGCTCATCCTGGTCCTCGCGATCGCCGACGCGGCCCGCGGCGACCTGTTCTTCACCCGGCTCGGCACCGCCGTGCTCGCCGGGATCGCGCTGGTGCAGACCGTGCTGCACCTGGTGTCCATCCTGGCGTCGAGCAGACTGCGGTGAGTGCGTTGGCTTCCTCCTCCCTGAAGGTCGGCGCGGTCGTCATCACCATGGGCAACCGCCCCGACGAGCTGCGCGCGCTGCTGGACTCGGTCGCCAAGCAGGACGGTGACCCGGTCCAGGTGGTCGTGGTCGGCAACGGCTCACCGGTCCCCGACGTCCCCGAGGGCGTGCGGACCGTCGAGCTGCCCGAGAACCTCGGCATCCCCGGCGGCCGCAACGTCGGCATCGAGGCGTTCGGGCCGAGCGGCCGGGACGTGGACGTCCTGCTGTTCCTCGACGACGACGGGCTGCTCGCGCACCACGACACCGCCGAGCTGTGCCGGCGGGCCTTCGGTGAGGACCCCCGGCTCGGCATCATCAGCTTCCGCATCGCCGACCCGGACACCGGGGTCACCCAGCGCCGGCACGTGCCGCGGCTGCGCGCCTCGGACCCGATGCGCTCCTCCCGGGTCACCACCTTCCTCGGCGGTGCCAACGCGGTGCGCACCCAGGTGTTCGCCGAAGTGGGCGCCCTGCCGGACGCGTTCTTCTACGCGCACGAGGAAACCGATCTGGCATGGCGGGCCCTCGACGCGGGCTGGATGATCGACTACCGGTCCGACATGGTGCTGTACCACCCCACGACCGCGCCCTCGCGGCACGCGGTCTACCACCGCATGGTCGCCCGCAACCGCGTCTGGCTCGCCCGCCGCAACCTGCCCGCCGTGCTGGTCCCCGTCTACCTCGGGGTATGGATGCTGCTCACGCTGCTGCGCCGCCCCTCCCGGCCGGCGCTGAAGGCCTGGTTCGGCGGGTTCCGCGAGGGCTGGGCCACGTCCTGCGGCCCGCGCCGGCCCATGAAGTGGCGTACCGTCTGGCGGCTGACCCGGCTGGGCCGGCCCCCGGTCATCTGACAGGCTGCGTCGGACGGCCCTTCCCGGAGCCCCACGGCGTCCTCCCGGCGTCCCCCGCAAGACGAAGGTTCCAGCTGTGAGTGAGACCCCGCACGACGGCCGTGCGACCCGGGAGCCCGCGTCGTCCGACGCGGGCCTCACCCCGGCACGGCTCGCCGCGAAGTACGGCCTGTCCGTCAGCGGCGCCCGGCCCTCGGTCCCCGCCTACGTGCGCCGGCTGTGGGACCGGCGCCACTTCATCCTGGCCTTCTCCTCGGCGAAGGTGGCCGCCCAGTACAGCCAGGCGCGGCTGGGCCAGCTGTGGCAGGTGGCGACGCCGCTGCTGAACGCGGCCGTCTACTTCATGATCTTCGGGCTGATCCTGGGGGCCGGCCGGGGGATGCCCAAGGACGTCTACATCCCCTTCCTGGTCACCGGGGTCTTCGTGTTCACCTTCACGCAGAGCTCGGTGATGTCCGGGGTGCGCGCGATCTCCGGCAACCTGGGCCTGGTGCGCGCCCTGCACTTCCCGCGCGCCGCGCTGCCCCTGTCCTTCTGCCTCCAGCAGCTCCAGCAGTTGCTGTACTCGATGATCGTGCTGTTCCTTGTGGTCGTCGGCTTCGGCAGCTACCCGGACCTGTCGTGGGCGCTGATCGTGCCGGTGCTGGCCCTGCAGTTCTGCTTCAACTCCGGGCTGGCGATGGTCCTCGCGCGGGCCGGGGCGCACACCCCGGACCTGGCGCAGCTGATGCCGTTCGTGATGCGCACCTGGATGTACGCCTCGGGCGTGATGTTCTCCATCCCGGTGTTCCTCGCCGACAAGCCGCAGTGGATCGCGAACGTCCTGCAGTGGAACCCGGCCGCCCTGTACATGGACCTCATGCGCTTCGCGCTCATCGAGGGGTACGGCGCCGAGAACCTGCCCGACCACGTCTGGGCCGTCGCGGGCGGCTGGGCGGTGCTCGTCGCGCTCGGCGGCTTCCTGTTCTTCTGGCAGGCCGAGGAGAAGTACGGCCGTGGCTGACGAGACCGGGACCCCTCCCGCGCCGGTCGCCGCCGCCGGCCCTGCGGACGCCCCGCCCGCCGGGGACGCCGCGGACGGCAGGCGCACCCCGTGGGCACCGGTCTGCGTCCCCGACGACGCCGGCGACGGGCGGGTGCCGACGGTCGTCGTCGACGACGTGCACATCGTCTATCGGGTGCACGGCGCCAAGTCCGGCCGGGGCGGCGCCACCGCCGCGCTCAGCCGGATGCTGCGCCGGGGCGCGGGCGACCCCGAGCGGGGCGTGCGCACGGTGCACGCGGTGCGCGGGGTGTCCTTCACCGCCCACCGGGGCGAGGCCATCGGCCTGATCGGCTCCAACGGCTCCGGCAAGTCGACCCTGCTGCGGGCCATCGCCGGTCTGCTGCCGCCCGAGCGCGGCCGGGTCTACACCGACGGCCAGCCCTCCCTGCTCGGGGTGAACGCCGCCCTGATGGGCGACCTGACCGGTGAGCGCAACGTCGTCCTCGGCGGTCTGGCCATGGGCATGTCCCGGGAGCAGATCAAGGAGCGCTACCAGGAGATCGTCGACTTCTCCGGCATCAACGACAAGGGCGACTTCATCTCGCTGCCGATGCGCACCTACTCCTCCGGGATGCAGGCCCGGCTGCGGTTCTCCATCGCCGCCGCCAAGGACCACGACGTGCTGATGATCGACGAGGCGCTGGCCACCGGCGACGCCAGGTTCCGCGCCCGCTCCGAGGCCCGGGTCCGGGAACTGCGCGAGCACGCCGGGACGGTGTTCCTGGTCAGCCACAGCAACCAGTCCATCCGTGACACCTGCAACCGGGTGCTGTGGCTGGAACGCGGCGAGCTGCGCCTGGACGGCCCCACCGAAGAGGTGCTGCGCGCCTACGAGAAGTTCTCGGGCAAGTAGCCGGAGCCGGCCCCGACACGCCCGGGGCCCCGCCGGAACTGCCCGGCGCGCCTCCGCGTCTGCAAAGGAAACGTCAACTCCTGTGCCCCGTAGGAATCTTGACGCCAATCGGTGTGTTGTTGTGATCTGCGGGACACCCCCGCGATCGCTGATGCGTTGTACAACGTAAGCTGTACCGGTCCCGAAAGGCGGCAAGTGGGGCGATAATGCGCGACACCCTCGGAGCGGGCTGCGCGGCGGGCGGCCGGGCGGCGTGTCCGAAATAGTGTGTATTGGGTCGGCGGTGTAGAACGGGAGATGTGACGGCAATGGCTACGGAGACTCCCCTGCTCGACCCAGCACGCGCCGTCCCTGCCCCGGGCAGCGCACAGTGACGGGACCCACCACGCGCACCGGCGACCCCGAGCGGGACACCCTCGACAAGGCCGCGCACGAGAACTTCCCCGTGGCCCCCTTCTTCCTGCCCCGCGACTGGCGCAACGACCTCATGGCCGTCTACGGCTTCGCCCGCCTCGTCGACGACATCGGCGACGGCGACCTCGCCCCCGGTGGCACCGACGCCCGCCTGCTGGGCGTGCCCGCCGACCGGGCCGGGGACCGGCTGGTCCTGCTGGACGCGTTCGAGGCCGACCTGCGGCGCGTCTTCGACGGCACCCCCCGCCACCCCCTGCTGCGCCGCCTCCAGCCGACCGTCCGGCGCCGCTCCCTCACCCCCGAGCCGTTCCTCGGCCTGATCGCCGCGAACCGCCAGGACCAGGTGGTCTCCCGCTACGAGACCTACGACGACCTGCTGGCCTACTGCGAGCTGTCCGCCAACCCCGTCGGCCGGCTCGTGCTCGCCGTCACCGGCACCTCGTCCCCCGAGCGGGTGCGCCGCTCCGACGCCATCTGCACCGCCCTGCAGATCGTCGAACACCTCCAGGACGTGGCCGAGGACTTCGGCCGCGACCGCATCTACCTGCCCGCCGAGGACATGAAGCGTTTCCACGTCCAGGAGGCGGATCTCGCCACGGCCGGCGCGAGCGCGTCGCTGCGCGCCCTGGTCGCGTACGAGGCGCAACGCGCCCTCGATCTCCTGAATGAAGGCGCCCCCCTGGTGGGTAGCGTCACCGGCAGGCTCAGACTGCTGCTCGCGGGGTTCGTGGCGGGGGGAAGGGCGGCGGTCCACGCGATCGCCGCCGCCCAGTACGACGTCCTTCCCGGCCCGCCGAGGCCCGGCAAGCTCCGGCTGCTGCGCGAGGTGGGCGTGACCCTGCGAGGAAAGGGGTGATCCGGACCGTGGAGTCTCCGCCACCCGCGTCCGCACCGGTACTCGCCGCCTACAGCTACTGCGAAGCCGTCACCGGGCAGCAGGCCCGCAACTTCGCGTACGGCATCAGGCTGCTGCCCACACCCAAGCGCCGGGCGATGTCCGCGCTGTACGCGTTCTCCCGGCGCGTCGACGACATCGGCGACGGCGCGCTCGCCGCCGACGTCAAGGTCGCCCGGCTCGAGGACACCCGGACCCTGCTCGACCGGGTCCGCGCGGGCAAGGTCGAGGAGGACGACACCGACCCCGTCGTGGTCGCCCTCAGCCACGCCGCGAGCGCCTTCCCGATCCCGCTCGGCGGCCTGGACGAGCTGATCGACGGCGTCCTGATGGACGTGCGCGGCGAGACCTACGAGACCTGGGACGACCTGAAGGTCTACTGCCGCTGCGTGGCCGGCGCCATCGGCCGGCTCTCCCTCGGCGTGTTCGGCACCGAGGCCGGCGCGCGCGGCACCGAGCGCGCCGCGGAGTACGCCGACACCCTCGGCCTCGCCCTGCAGCTCACCAACATCCTGCGCGACGTCCGCGAGGACGCCGAGGGGGGCCGCACCTACCTGCCGTCGGACGACCTGGCGAAGTTCGGCTGCTCCGCCGGGTTCGACGGGCCCACCCCGCCCGAGGGCTCCGACTTCACGGGCCTCGTCCACTTCGAGGTGCGCCGCGCCCGCGCCCTGTTCGCCGAGGGCTACCGGCTGCTGCCGCTGCTCGACCGGCGCAGCGGGGCCTGCGTGGCCGCCATGGCCGGCATCTACCGCCGTCTGCTGGACCGCATCGAGCGCGACCCCGAGGCCGTCCTGCGCGGCCGGGTCTCGCTGCCCGGCCGGGAGAAGGCCTACGTCGCCGTGCGCGGCCTGTCCGGCCTGGACACCCGGCACGTCTCCCGCCGCTCGCCCGTCCGGCAGACAGCCCGGAGGCGGACCTGATGGGCGCGCCGGGCGACGCAGCGGGCCCGGGCGGTCCCACCGGCGCGGCACGGCAGGCAACCCCGCGCTGCGGCGCGGCGTCCCTGAGGACATCGGCCGGTCGTGCAGGGTGTCGGCAGCACGACCGGCAGGCAGGGGAGGACGCACGATGAGCGACGGCACGCAGTCGCCCGGGGCACCGATCGCCGACGCCTCGGCGCGCGCGGGCCGCGGCGGCCCGGCCGACGGGACCACCGGCCGCGACGCCGTCGTGGTCGGCGGCGGGCTCGCCGGGATCACCGCGGCGCTGGCGCTCGCCGACGCCGGGGTGCGCGTCACCCTGCTCGAAGGCCGGCCCCGGCTCGGCGGCCTGGCCTTCTCGTTCCGGCGCGGCGACCTCACCGTCGACAACGGCCAGCACGTCTACCTGCGCTGCTGCACCGCCTACCGGTGGTTCCTCGACCGGATCGAGGGCAGCGCGCTGGCCCCGCTCCAGGACCGCCTGGACGTGCCCGTGGTCGACGTGGCCAAGCCCGAGGGCCGACGGCTCGGCAGGCTGCGGCGCGACGCCCTGCCCGTGCCCCTGCACCTGGGGCGCGGTCTCGCCACGTACCCGCACCTCTCGCTCGCCGACCGCGCCCGGGTCGGCCGGGCCGCGCTCGCGCTCAAGGCCCTCGACCTCACCGACCCGGCGCTGGACACGCAGGACTTCGGCACCTGGCTGACCGCCCACGGCCAGTCCGCGCGCGCCGTGGAGGCCCTGTGGGACCTGGTCGGGGTCGCCACCCTCAACGCGGTCGCGGGCGACGCCTCGCTCGCGCTCGCCGCGATGGTGTTCAAGACCGGTCTGCTGTCCGACCCGGGAGCGGCCGACATCGGCTGGGCCCGTGTGCCGCTGGGCGAACTGCACGACCGGCTGGCCCGCAAGGCGCTCGACTCCGCGGGCGTGCGCACCGAGGTCCGTACACGCGTCACCTCCCTCTCCCGGAACGAGAACGGGAGCTGGAGCGTCGAGGTTCCCGGCGAGACGCTGCACGCCGACGCCGTCGTCCTCGCCGTACCCCAGCGCGAGACGCACGACCTGCTGCCGGCCGGGGCCCTGGACGCCCCCGAGCGGCTGCTCGCCCTCGGCACCGCGCCCATCCTCAACGTGCACGTCGTCTACGACCGCAAGGTGCTCGCCGCCCCCTTCCTCGCGGCCCTCGGCACCCCCCTGCAGTGGGTGTTCGACCGCACCGACGCCTCCGGGCTGCGCGAGGGCCAGTACCTCGCGGTGTCCCAGTCGGCCGCGCAGGACGAGATCGACGCCCCCGTGGCCGTGCTGCGCGAGCGCTACCTGCCCGAGCTGGAGCGGCTGCTGCCCGCGGCCCGCGGCGCCGGGGTGCAGGACTTCTTCGTCACCCGGGAGCGCACCGCGACGTTCGCCCCCGCCCCCGGCGCCGGACGGTTCAGGCCCGGCGCCCGCACCGAGGCACCCGGCCTGTACCTGGCCGGGGCGTGGACCGCCACCGGGTGGCCCGCGACCATGGAGAGTGCGGTCCGCAGCGGCGTGAGCGCGGCCGACGCCGCCCTCGGCGCCCTGGGCAGGTCCCGCGACCGCCTCCCGGAGTTCTTCGGGGAGGCCGCATGACAGCCGATCTGCGTGGGCCCGGCCCCCGTACCTCCGGCACCGCAACAAGAGGAGAAACAGTGCCCCCTGTGCCCCCGGCCACGACTGCCGCCGCGGTGGACGTGTCCGCGCTGCTGGAGCGCGGCCGGACCCTGGCCACCCCGGTGCTGCGGGCGGCCGTCGACCGCCTGGCGCCGCCCATGGACACGGTCGCCGCCTACCACTTCGGCTGGATCGACGCCCAGGGCAGGCCCGCGCACGGCGACGGGGGCAAGGCGGTGCGCCCCGCCCTGGCCGTGCTGTCCGCCGAGGTCACCGGGGCCCGGCCGGAGACGGGCGTGCCCGGCGCGGTCGCCGTCGAGCTGGTGCACAACTTCTCGCTCCTGCACGACGACCTGATGGACGGCGACGAACAGCGCCGCCACCGCGACACCGTGTGGAAGGTGCACGGCCCCGCCCAGGCCATCCTGGTCGGCGACGCCCTGTTCGCCCTCGCCAACGAGGTCCTGCTCGAACTCGGCACCGTCGAGGCCGGCCGCGCCACCCGCCGGCTGACCAGCGCCACCCGCGCCCTGATCGACGGCCAGGCCCAGGACATCTCCTACGAGCACCGCGACCGCGTCAGCGTCGAGGAGTGCCTGGAGATGGAGGGCAACAAGACGGGCGCCCTGCTGGCCTGCGCCAGCTCCATCGGCGCGGTGCTCGGCGGCGCCGACGACGCGACCGCCGACGCCCTGGAGAAGTACGGCTACCACCTGGGCCTGGCCTTCCAGGCCGTCGACGACCTCCTCGGCATCTGGGGCGACCCGGGGGCCACGGGCAAGCAGACCTGGAGCGACCTGCGCCAGCGCAAGAAGTCCCTGCCGGTGGTGGCCGCCCTCGCGGCGGGCGGCGACGCCTCGGAGCGGCTCGGCGACATCCTCGCCGCCGACGCCAAGAGCAGCGACTTCGACACCTTCTCCGAGGAGGAGTTCGCCGCCCGGGCGCGGCTCATCGAGGAGGCGGGCGGCCGCGAGTGGACCGCCCAGGAAGCACGCCGCCAGCACACCATCGCCATCGAAGCCCTCGACGCCGTCGACATGCCCGGCGAGGTCCGGGCGCGGTTCACGGCGCTCGCCGACTTCGTCGTCGTACGAAAGAGATGATCACTATCGGTCGGAACATAACCCTCGCGTAGTCGCCGGCCGGTGCCCCTGGGCGCCGACCCTCAGCACCGGCCGACGGCGGACCCACAGCAGCACGACTCGCACGACTGCACGAAGGGGAAGCCATGACAGCGACGACCGACGGAAGCACCGGGGCCCTCCCGCCCCGCGCTGCCTCGGCCAGCGACACCACCCGCATCACCACTCCCGAGGCGGCCGGGGCCCCGCAGGCCGCCGAACGCGCCATGCGGCGCGCCACCGACTTCCTGCTCTCCCGGCAGGACGCCCAGGGCTGGTGGAAGGGGGACCTCGAGACGAACGTCACCATGGACGCCGAGGACCTCCTGCTGCGCCAGTTCCTCGGCATCCTGGACGAGGCGACCGTGGGGGCCGCCGCCCTGTTCATCCGCGGGGAGCAGCGAGAGGACGGCGCCTGGCCCACCTTCTACGGCGGCCCCGGTGACCTGTCCGCCACCGTCGAGGCCTACGTCGCCCTGCGCCTGGCCGGTGACGCCCCCGACGCCCCCCACATGGCGAGGGCGTCCGCCTGGGTCCGCGAGCGGGGCGGCATCGCGGCGGCCCGCGTCTTCACCCGCATCTGGCTCGCGCTGTTCGGCTGGTGGAAGTGGGAGGACCTGCCCGAACTGCCGCCGGAGCTCCTCTACTTCCCCAAGTGGTTCCCGCTCAGCATCTACAACTTCGGCTGCTGGGCCCGCCAGACGATCGTGCCGCTCACCGTCGTCTCGGCCAAGCGCCCGGTGCGCCCGGCGCCGTTCCCGCTGGACGAGCTGCACACCGACCCGGCCGACCCCAACCCGCCCCGGCCGCCGGCCCCGCTGGCGAGCTGGGACGGCGTGTTCCAGCGGCTCGACAAGGTCGTGCGCGGCTACCGGTCGGTCGCGGTGCGCCGGCTGCGCAGGGCGGCGCTGAACTCCGCGGCCCGCTGGATCATCGAGCGGCAGGAGAACGACGGCTGCTGGGGAGGCATCCAGCCGCCCGCGGTGTACTCGGTCATCGCGCTGTACCTGCTCGGCTACGACCTCGAACACCCCGTGATGCGGGCCGGTCTGGAGTCCCTGGACCGCTACGCCGTGTGGCGCGAGGACGGCGCCCGGATGATCGAGGCGTGCCAGTCGCCGGTGTGGGACACCTGCCTGGCCACCATCGCGCTCGCCGACGCCGGGCTGCCCGCCGACCACCCGCAACTGGTCAAGGCCGCCGACTGGATGCTCGGCGAGCAGGTCGTCCGGCCCGGCGACTGGTCCGTGCGCCGGCCCGAACTCCCGCCGGGCGGCTGGGCGTTCGAGTTCCACAACGACAACTACCCGGACATGGACGACACCGCCGAGGTGGTCCTGGCGCTGCGCCGGGTGCGCCACCACGACCCGGAGCGCGTGGAGAACGCGATCGCGCGCGGGGTCCGCTGGAACCTCGGCATGCAGTCCAGGAACGGCGCGTGGGGCGCGTTCGACGTCGACAACACCAGCCCGTTCCCCAACCGGCTGCCGTTCTGCGACTTCGGCGAGGTCATCGACCCGCCCTCGGCCGACGTCACCGCGCACGTCGTGGAGATGCTCGCCGTGGAGGGCTACGCCCACGACCCGCGCACCCGGCGCGGCATCGAGTGGCTGCTCGCCGAACAGGAGCCCGAGGGCTCGTGGTTCGGGCGCTGGGGCGTCAACTACCTCTACGGCACCGGCTCGGTGGTGCCCGCGCTGACCGCGGCGGGGCTGCCCACCGACCACCCGGCGATCCGGCGCGCGGTGACCTGGCTGGAGCGGGTGCAGAACGACGACGGCGGCTGGGGCGAGGACCTGCGCTCCTACCAGGACCCGGGCCGGTGGAGCGGCCGGGGCGCCTCCACCGCCTCCCAGACGGGGTGGGCCCTGCTCGCGCTGCTGGCCGCGGGGGAGCGGGGGTCCCGGGCCGTCGAGCGCGGCGTCGAGTGGCTGGCCCGCACCCAGCGGGAGGACGGCAGCTGGGACGAGCCGTACTTCACCGGCACCGGCTTCCCCTGGGACTTCTCCATCAACTACCACCTCTACCGGCAGGTCTTCCCGCTCACCGCGCTCGGCCGGTACGTGCACGGCGAGCCGTTCGCCAACCAGGCCGTCAAGCCGAGGCCCGCACACCAGCCGGCCACGCCCGCCGCAGAGGCCGGGACCGGCTGATGGGAGCGCAGCCCGCCCCGGTCCCGCCGCTGCTGATCGCCTGCGCGCTCGGCATCGAGCACCTCGCCCTGCGCACCGGCGACCGCGACGGGGCGGGCGGGCCCGTCACGGTCCTGCGCACCGGCATGGGCCCGAAGGCGGCCGAGCGGTCCGTCACCCGGGTCCTCGCCGACCCGGCGCTGCGGGGGGCGGCGGTGCTCGCCACCGGCTTCTGCGCGGGCCTGGCCCCCGGTATGCACCCCGGCGACCTGGTGGTCGCCGAGGAGACCCGGGACCCGCGCGGGACCGTCCCGTGCGTCGGCACCGAGCTGCTCGTCAAGGAACTCGGGCGCACCCTGCCCGGCCGCACGGTCCACACCGGCCCCCTGACCGGCTCCGACCACGTGGTGCGCGGTCCGGAGCGGTCCGCGCTGCGGGCCACCGGCGCGATCGCGGTGGACATGGAGTCCGCGGCCACGCTGCTGACCGCCGCGCGCACCGGCGGGCGCCCGGTTGCGGCCGTCCGTGTGGTCGTGGACGCTCCAGAACATGAACTCGTCCGGATCGGCACGGTACGCGGTGGAATATCGGCTTTCCGCGTCCTTCGATCCGTGCTTCCTACTTTTTTCGAATGGCACCGTAATGTGCTGCTCCCCCGGAGGTGAGCCCGATGGCCATGCCGCTGCGCCAGTCCATCAAGGTCGCTACATACCTTGCCGAACAGAAGCTCCGCAAGCGTGACAAGTTCCCGTTGATCGTGGAGCTCGAGCCGCTCTTCGCCTGCAACCTCAAGTGCGAGGGCTGCGGCAAGATCCAGCACCCCGCCGGGGTGCTCAAGCAGCGCATGCCGGTCGCCCAGGCCGTGGGAGCGGTGCTGGAGTCGGGTGCGCCGATGGTGTCCATCGCCGGCGGCGAGCCCCTGATGCACCCTCAGATCGACGAGATCGTGCGCCAGTTGGTGGCGAAGAAGAAGTACGTCTTCCTCTGCACCAACGCCATGCTGCTGCGCAAGAAGATGGACAGGTTCACGCCCTCGCCGTACTTCGCCTTCGCCGTGCACATCGACGGGCTGCGCGAGCGGCACGACGAGTCGGTGGCCAAGGAGGGCGTGTTCGACGAGGCCGTGGCGGCCATCAAGGAGGCCAAGCGGCGCGGCTTCCGGGTGACCACCAACTCGACCTTCTTCAACACGGACACCCCGCAGACCATCGTCGAGGTGCTGAACTTCCTCAACGACGACCTCCAGGTCGACGAGATGATGATCTCGCCCGCCTACGCCTACGAGAAGGCGCCCGACCAGGAGCACTTCCTGGGCGTGGAGCAGACCCGCGAGCTGTTCAAGAAGGCCTTCTCCGGGGGCAACCGGCGCCGCTGGCGGCTCAACCACTCGCCGCTGTTCCTCGACTTCCTCGAGGGCAAGGTCGACTTCCCCTGCACCGCCTGGGCGATCCCCAACTACTCCCTCTTCGGCTGGCAGCGCCCCTGCTACCTGATGAGCGACGGCTACGTGCCGACGTACCGCGAGCTCATCGAGAAGACCGACTGGGACAAGTACGGCCGCGGCAAGGACCCGCGCTGCGCCAACTGCATGGCGCACTGCGGCTACGAGCCCACCGCCGTCCTCGCCACCATGGGCTCCCTGAAGGAGTCGCTGCGGGCCATGCGCGAGACGGTCTCCGGCAACCGCGAGTGAGGACCGGCACACCCCTGCCCGGCGAGGCACCGCGGATCGCCGGGCAGGGGAACAGGACGGCGTCGCCCCGGGGGGAGCCGGCCGTCACCGTGAGCTGAACAGCACGGACCGAAGGGGGCCCGAGCGTGACGATTCTGGAGAGCATCCGGCAACCACGCGACCTGAAGGCGCTGTCCGAGGCGGAACTGCGCGAACTGGCCGAGGAGATCAGGGAGTTCCTGGTCCAGGCGGTGGCCAGGACCGGGGGGCACCTCGGGCCCAACCTGGGTGTGGTGGAACTGACCCTCGCGCTGCACCGGGTCTTCGAGTCGCCGGCCGACCGCATCCTGTGGGACACCGGCCACCAGAGCTACGTGCACAAGCTGGTGACGGGACGTCAGGACTTCTCCAAGCTGCGCGGCAAGGGCGGCCTGTCCGGCTACCCCTCCCGCGAGGAGTCCGAGCACGACGTCATCGAGAACAGCCACGCCTCCACCGTCCTCGGCTGGGCCGACGGCCTCGCCAAGGCCCGCCAGGTGCGGGGCGAACAGGGACACGTCGTCGCGGTCATCGGCGACGGCGCGCTCACCGGCGGCATGGCCTGGGAGGCGCTCAACAACATCGCGGCGGCCCGGGACCGGCCGCTGATCATCGTCGTCAACGACAACGAGCGCTCCTACGCGCCCACCATCGGCGGCCTCGCCAACCACCTGGCGACCCTGCGCACCACCGACGGCTACGAGAAGGTGCTCGCCTGGGGCAAGGACGTCCTGCTGCGCACCCCGGTCGTCGGCGCCACGGTCTACGAGTCCCTGCACGGCGCGAAGAAGGGCTTCAAGGACGCCTTCGCGCCGCAGGGCATGTTCGAGGACCTGGGCCTGAAGTACGTCGGGCCGATCGACGGGCACGACATCGGGGCGCTCGAGTCGGCGCTGCGCCGCGCCAAGCGCTTCCACGGCCCCGTGCTGGTCCACTGCCTCACCGAGAAGGGCCGCGGCTACGAGCCGGCCCTCGCGCACGAGGAGGACCACTTCCACACCGTCGGCGTGATGGACCCGCGCACCTGCGAGCCGCTCACCCCGGCCGCCGGCCCCACCTGGACGTCGGTGTTCGGCGAGGAGATCGTGCGGATCGGCGAGGAGCGGGACGACGTGGTCGCCCTGACCGCCGCCATGCTGCACCCGGTCGGCCTCGGCGCCTTCGCGGAGCGGTTCCCCGACCGGGTGTGGGACGTGGGCATCGCCGAGCAGCACGCGGCCGTCAGCGCGGCCGGCCTGGCCACCGGCGGACTGCACCCCGTCGTCGCCGTGTACGCCACCTTCCTCAACCGCGCCTTCGACCAGCTGCTGATGGACGTGGCGCTGCACCGCTGCGGCGTGACCTTCGTCCTCGACCGGGCCGGGGTCACCGGCGTCGACGGGCCCTCCCACAACGGCATGTGGGACATGTCCGTGCTCCAGGTGGTGCCGGGCCTGCGGATCGCCGCGCCGCGCGACGCCGACCAGCTGCGGCTCCAGCTGCGGGAGGCCGTCGCTGTGGACGACGCGCCGACGCTGGTGCGCTTCCCCAAGGAGTCGGTGGGCCCCCCGGTCCCGGCCGTGGACCGGGTCGGCGGCCTGGACGTGCTGCACCGCGCCGAGCGGCCCGAGGTGCTGCTGGTCGCGGTCGGCGTGATGGCGCCGGTGTGCCTGCAGGCCGCCGACCTGCTCCAGGCGCGGGGCATCGGCTGCACCGTCGTCGACCCGCGCTGGGTCAAACCCGTCGACGCGGCCCTGCCCCACCTCGCCGCCGAACACCGCCTGGTGGCCGTCGTGGAGGACAACAGCCGCGCGGCCGGCGTGGGTTCGGCGGTGGCGCTGGCCCTCGGCGATGCCGAGGTCGACGTCCCCGTACGGCGGTTCGGCATCCCCGAGCAGTTCCTCGCCCACGCCAAGCGCGGCGAGGTGCTGGCCGACATCGGACTCACCCCGGTCGAGATCGCCGGCCGGATCAGCGCGAGCCTCGCCCTGCGGGCCGACGGGGCCGAGGGTGCCGACGGCGCGCCCGCGGCCCGTGCCCCGCTCGCACACCCCCCGGCGCAGCAGCCCCCCGCCGACGTGAAGCCCTCCAAGGAGACCCACGCATGACCACCGCGGAATCCGCGTCCCCGTCCCCCTCGTCGCCGCCGGCGGCGCCCGGGGACTTCGACCTCGGCGCGCTGCTGGCCGACCGCGGAGCCGAACGCTACGAACTGCACAGCAAGTACCTCAACCCGCAACTGCCGCGCATGCTGCACACCATCGGCTTCGACAAGGTCTACGAGCGCGCCGAGGGCGCCCACTTCTTCGACGCCGAGGGCCACGACCACCTCGACATGCTCGCGGGCTTCGGTGTGATGGGCCTCGGCCGCCATCACCCGGTCGTCCGCAAGGCGTTGCACGACGTCCTGGACCTGAGCCTCGCCGACCTCACCCGGTTCGACTGCCAGCCGCTGCCCGGCCTGCTCGCCGAGAAGCTCCTGGCGCACAGCCCGCACCTGGACCGCGTGTTCTTCGGCAACAGCGGCACGGAGGCGGTCGAGACCGCGCTGAAGTTCGCCCGCTACGCCACGGGCAGGCCGCGCGTGCTCTACTGCGAGCACGCTTTCCACGGCCTGACCACGGGCTCGCTGTCCGTCAACGGCGAGTCCGGCTTCCGCGACGGCTTCGCGCCGCTGCTGCCCGACACCGCCGTACCGCTCGGCGACCTCGACGCCCTCGCGCGCGAGCTGCGCAAGGGCGACGTAGCCGCGCTGATCGTCGAGCCGATCCAGGGCAAGGGCGTCCACGAGGCCCCGCCCGGCTACCTGCGCGCCGCGCAGGAGCTGCTGCACCGGCACAAGGCGCTGCTGATCGCCGACGAGGTGCAGACCGGCCTGGGCCGCACCGGCGACTTCTACGCCTACCAGCACGAGGAGGGCGTCGAGCCGGACCTGGTGTGCGTGGCCAAGGCCCTGTCCGGCGGGTACGTGCCCGTGGGCGCCACGCTGGGCCGGGACTGGATCTTCAAGAAGGTCTACTCGTCCATGGACCGGGTGCTGGTCCACTCGGCGAGCTTCGGCTCCAACGCGCAGGCCATGGCGGCGGGTCTCGCCGTGCTGAGCGTCATGGAGAACGAGCAGGTCGTCGCGCACGCGCGCGCGGTGGGCGAGCGGCTGAAGGGGCGGCTCGCCGCGCTGACGGAGAAGTACGAGCTGCTGGCCGACGTGCGCGGGCGGGGCCTGATGATCGGCATCGAGTTCGGCCGGCCCACCTCGCTGAAGCTGCGCAGCCGCTGGGCGATGCTCCAGGCGGCCCGCAAGGGCCTGTTCGCGCAGATGGTCGTGGTGCCGCTGCTTCAGCGCCACCGGATCCTCACCCAGGTCTCCGGCGACCACCTGGAGGTGATCAAGCTGATCCCGCCGCTGGTCGTCACGGACCAGGACGTGGACCGGTTCGTCGAGGCCTTCACCGACGTCATGGACGACGCCCACACCGGGGGCGGGCTGATGTGGGACTTCGGCCGGACGCTGATCAAGCAGGCGGTGGCCCACCGCTGACGCCCTCCGACGGTTTTGCCTCTGAGGCAAAAGATTTGCCTCAGAGGCAAGATGCGGGCTGAATGGACGTATGAGTACGCCCGAGTCCCCGTCCGGTGCGGACGACCTGACGGCCGTGGCCCCGCAGCTGCGGGCGCTGCGCCGCCGCGCGGGCCTCACCCTGGAGGCCGCGGCCCGCTCCGCCGGCCTGTCGCCCGCCCATCTGTCCCGGCTGGAGACCGGGCAGCGCCAGCCGTCCCTGCCGATGCTGCTCGCGCTCGCCCGCATCTACGGTACGACGGTCGCGGAACTGCTCGACGAGTCGGTCGCCGACCGGGACGCCGTGGTGCGGGCCGGCGACATGGAGCCGACCCGGGCGGGCGGCTGGACGTACTGGCAGGCCGGTGCGGCCGGGCGCGGGATGCAGGCCCTGCGCGTGCACGTCCCGTACGGCTCCCAGGGCGACATCGTGCGGGTGCACCCGGGGGAGGAGTGGCTGCACGTCCTGCGCGGGCGGCTGCGCCTGCGCCTCGGCGACACCGCCCACCTGCTCGGGCCGGGGGACGGGGCGCACTTCGACTCGCTCACCCCGCACCGCCTGGCCGCCGAGGACCCCGACGGGGTCGACCTGCTGTTCGTCCACACCCTGCTGCAGAGCCCCACGGCCACGCTGTGCCTGGGCCCCACCCCCGGAGAGATGCCATGACCGAACGCCAGGACAGCCGCGAGGAGCGGTTCCCCCGCTCCCTGTGGATCCGGCTGATCATCTACATCGCGGTGGGACACGTCCTCGCCGCCTTCATCTGGCTGCTGTTCGAGGTGGGCGCCAACCAGTAGGGCACGGGCACCGGGAGCGCCGGCTCAGTCGAGCAGCCGCTCCCGCAGCCGTTCACGGGTCTCGGGAGTGAGCCCGAGCCCCTGCTCCAGATAGGCGTCGACGCCGCCCCAGGTCTCCTCGATCGTCTCGAACGCCGCCGCGAGGTACTCGGCGCGGGCGTCGAACAGGGGGCTGAGCAGCTCCATCACCTCGGGGGAGTGGGCGGAGCCTTCGCCGCTGCTGCGCCGCACCCGGTAGCGCCGGTGCTTGGCGTTGGACTCCAGGTAGTCGGCGAGGATGGCGTCGCGCTCCACGTCGAGCGCGAGCAGCGTCACCGCGACGGACAGCCCGGCCCGGTCCTTGCCCGCCGCGCAGTGCATCAGGGCCGGGACGCTGTCGTCCGCCAGCGCGTGCAGCACGCGCGCGTGCTCGGCGGTGCGCTGCCGGATGATGGCACGGTACGAGGCGATCATCCGGCCCGCGGCCCTGCCGTCCCCGAGCAGGACGCGCAGCTGCTCGATCTCGCCGTCGCGGACCATCTTCCAGAACTCCGCGCCGTCCGCGGGGTCGGACAGCGGCAGGTTCACGTTGCGCACGCCCGGCAGCTCGACGTCCGGGCCCTCCAGCTTCTGGTCGGCCGCGTTGCGGAAGTCGAAGATCGTGTGCAGCCCCAGGGAGGACAGGAACGCGGCGTCCTCGGCGGTCGCGTGCGCGAGGTGGCCGCTGCGGAACAGCACGCCGGGGCGCACCCGCCGGCCGTCCACGGTCGGCAGGCCGCCTACGTCACGGAAGTTGCGCACGCCGGCCAGTTCGGGCTCGGTCGACGGTATCTGCTGCGTCACGGGGGCTCCCTCCCGGTCGGTCTCCGCCCACGCGGCTCGTGGTGTTGGTCGGCGGGACGTCCCCCGACCCTACGACATGGATACCTCGGGCAACGGTCCGTCCAACCTGCGACAAGAGTGGTCCCCAGGCATTGTCGGGCAGCCCGTCACCCCCTGATGATGTCGGAACTTGATCGCGCCTGTTTGATTCAGTGGGGGTTTGATGCCCGAGACCGTCGCCGCCGGCCGTACCTGGCTCCTGTCGGGGCCCACGAGCAGCTACGCGCTCCACGTCACGGAGGACGACGTGCTCGTGCACCTCCACTGGGGCCCGCGCATCGCCCCGGCCGACGCCGAGGCCCTGGCCGCCGCGCCGCCGCCGTACTGGCCCTTCGAGTCCCCCCTCGACGGCCGCGAGGAGTACCCCGTGGAGGGCGGCCCGCGCTTCGTGCGACCCGCCCTGTCCGTGCGCGACGACGAACGCCGCGGCACGGAGTGGCGCTTCGAGGGCCACACCGTCGTGGGCGACAGTGACGGCGACAGTGGCGGCGGCGAGCTGCGGCTGCGCTTCCGTGACGCCGGACTGGCCGTGACGCTGCACTACCGCATGCGCGGCGACGTCGTGGAGCGCTGGACGACCCTCGCCAACGACGGCGCGACGCCCCTGGAGCTGCTGCGCGCCGACTCCGCCACCTGGACCCTGCCGCACCGCGAGGACTGGCGGCTGTCCCAGCTGCACGGCCGGTGGGCCGCCGAGTCCCGGCTGGTGCGCTCCCCGCTCACCTACGGCGAGAAGGTCATCGGCAGCCGCCGCGGCCACACCGGCCACCAGCACCTGCCCTGGGTCGCCCTGGACACCGACGCCACCGAGGAGAGCGGCGAGGTGTACGGCTGCGCGCTCGGCTGGTCGGGCTCCTGGCGGATCGCCGTCGCCCAACTGCCCGACGCGCGCGTGCAGATCACCGGCGGCGTCGGACACGACGACTCCGGCCTGCTGCGCCTGGCGCCCGGCGAGAGCTTCACCACGCCCGTCTTCGCCGGTCTGTGGACCGACGCCGGCCACGGCGGCGCGAGCCGCGCCTGGCACGCGTACCAGCGCGCGCACGTCGTCCCCGACGCCGACCGGGACCGGCCCGTGCTGTTCAACTCCTGGGAGGCGACCACCTTCGACATCTCCGAGGAGCAGCAGCTCGCGCTGGCCCGTCGGGCCGCCGCGATGGGCGTGGAGCTGTTCGTGGTGGACGACGGCTGGTTCGGGGCGCGCACCAGCGACCGGGCCGGGCTCGGCGACTGGACGCCCAACCCCGACCGCTTCCCCTCCGGTCTGACGCCGCTCGCTGACCAGGTGCACGACCTCGGGATGCGGTTCGGCATCTGGGTGGAACCCGAGATGGTCAACCCGGACAGCGACCTGTACCGGGCGCACCCCGACTGGGTGCAGCACCAGGCGGGACGCAGGCGCACGGAGCTGCGCAACCAGCTGGTGCTCAACCTGGCCCGCGAGGACGTCCAGGAGTACCTCTGGCAGCAGCTCGACGGGCTGCTGTCGAGCGCCCCGGTCGACTACGTCAAGTGGGACTTCAACCGCTGCTTCACCGACGCCGGCTGGCCCGGCGACCCGTACCCGCAGCGCCTGTGGGTGGACCACGTCCACGCGCTGTACGGCCTCCTCGACCGGCTGCGCGCGGCCCACCCGCACGTGGCCTTCGAGTCCTGCTCGGGCGGCGGCGGGCGCATCGACCTGGGGATCCTCGGTCGTACGGACCAGGTGTGGACCTCCGACAACACCGACCCGCTGGACCGGCTCGCCATCCAGCACGGCTTCAGCCAGCTCCACCCGGCGCGGGTCATGGCCGCGTGGGTCACCGACAGCCCGAACACCCAGCTCAACGGCCGGGTCAGCTCCCTGCGCTTCCGCTTCGTGAGCGCCATGGCCGGGGTGCTCGGGGTCGGCGGCGACCTCACCGGGTGGAGCGAGGAGGAGCTGGCCGAGGCTGCCGGATGGGTCGCCCTCTACAAGGAGATCCGGCCCGTGGTGCAGCACGGCGACCTCTACCGGCTGCGGCCCCCGGGCCTCGCGCAGGGCGGTCCGAGCGCCGTGCAGTACGTCCGCGGCGACGAGACGGTGGTACTCGCCTGGCTGGAGGCCCAGCGGTACGGCGAGCCGGTGCCGGCGGTGCGGCTGCGCGGACTCGACCCGACCGCGTCGTACGAATGCCGTGAAACGGGCGAAGTGCACCGGGGTGCGCTGCTGCTGCACCACGGATTGCGGACCGGGCTGCGCGGCGATCTGGATGCGACGGTTATACGCCTACGCCGTATCTAGGTCTTCTGTCCGAATTGGCGGTCTTCATTCCAACTCGCTGGGAAATGCGGAAAGGTGGGGCGGCGTCACGTGAGCATCGTCATATCCGTGACGGTGCGTCGTCCGTCATGTTCACGTAATGCTGGGATTCCGCGCGGGAATTGACGGAGGAAATGCTCTTTCCGTCGACGCTGGGTGACGGGGAATTCCGGAAAGGGATCAAGGGAAAAGCCCGGTCCGCGCAACCGGCGCTTGTTTCGGTGCGTCCGGGTCGCTTACGTTCCACACCAATCCGGACGGACGCCTAATCCTGCCGCCGTCCGGGGCCCGCACACCCACCCGTGCACGGCAGGAGCGGGGGACCCACAGGTACGACGCCTGTTCCGGTTCCCGGAACGGCTCGGGGTAAAGCCGTGTGCCCGCATACGGCCGGACATCTCCAGTCCGCACCCGACAGCTCACCTCGTAGGCGCCGGAGAGGAATTCGCCATGCCCGCGAAGGGTAAGCACCGCCGTCCGAAGATGCAGCGTTTCACCCGTTCCCTCGCCGTCGCCGGAACCGGCGGCGCCGCGCTCGCCCTCCCGCTGATGGGGGCCGCCGGTGCCCACGCCGCTCCGGCCCAGGCGGCCGCGCAGTCGGTCTCCGCCGCGCCGCAGCAGGCCGACGCGCACGAGAAGTCCGCCGCCCGGGCGACCTACACGGTCCGGGCCGGCGACTACCTGTCGAAGATCGCCGCCGAGCAGCACGTCTCCGGCGGCTGGCAGAAGCTGTACCAGGACAACCGCGAGGCCATCGGCGACAACCCGTCGCTGATCCACCCGGGTCTGAAGCTGTCCCTCGGCAAGAAGGCCGCGACCGGCACCTCGACCGCGTCGAAGTCCTCCGCCCCGAAGTCCTCCGCCCCGAAGTCCTCCGCGGCCAAGCCCCCGGCCCCCGCCGAGAAGCCGGCCGAGCAGAAGACGGCCACCCAGGCCGCCGAGAGCACCGGCAGCTCCTCCGGCTACACCCTCCCGGTCGCCGGCGCCACCATCGGCACCGCCTACCACACGGCCGGCAGCATGTGGTCCAGCGGCTACCACACCGGTGTCGACTTCGTCGTCCCGACCGGCACCTCTCTCAAGGCCGTCGCCGCGGGCACCGTCGTCTCGGCCGGCTGGGGAGGCGCGTACGGCAACCAGGTCGTCATCAAGTTGAACGACGGCTACTACGCCCAGTACGCCCACCTCTCGCAGCTCTCCGTCTCGGCCGGCCAGACCGTGACCGAGGGCCAGCAGATCGGCCTGTCCGGTGCCACCGGCAACGTGACCGGCCCGCACCTGCACTTCGAGATCCGCACCACGCCGGACTACGGCTCCGACGTGGACCCGGTCGCCTACCTGCGCGCCCACGGCGTCACCGTCGGCTGACCCTCCGGGTCACAGCACCCCCACGCCACCGAAGGCCGGGCCCCATCCCCTGGGCCCGGCCTTCGGTGTATTCAGGTCAGTGCATGCGGATCAGGCATCGCAGCCTTCCCCCGTGATCGCTTATTCCCTGATTGGTGAAGTCTTTAGGGGTGTCTTATCTCACCGTCCGTCAAGCCCCGCTTACGGTCGCGTAGGTCACATTCGAAGGAGGATCATGACCTGACGTGGCAGACGATTCGAAGAGTGACAGCAGATCAGTGATCGGGTCGTACGTGGCGGTGGGCGACAGCTTCACCGAGGGCGTCGGCGACCCCGGGCCCGACGGCTCCTTCGTCGGCTGGGCCGACCGGCTCGCGGTGCTCCTCGCCGACCGGCGGCCCGAGGGCGACTTCACCTACACCAACCTCGCCGTGCGCGGGAAGCTGCTCGACCAGATCGTGGCCGACCAGGTCCCGCAGGCGGTCCGTCTCGCGCCCGACCTGGTGTCGTTCTGCGCGGGCGGCAACGACATCATCCGCCCCGGCACCGACCCCGACGAGGTCGCCGAGCGCTTCGAGCGCGCGATCGCGACCCTGACCGCCGCGGCCGGCACCGTCCTCGTGACCACCGGCTTCGACACCCGTGGCGTCCCGGTGCTCCGGCACCTGCGCGGCAAGATCGCCACCTACAACGGACACGTCCGCGCGGTCGCCGACCGCTACGGCTGTCCGGTGCTCGACCTGTGGTCGCTGAGGTCCGTGCGCGACCGCCGGGCCTGGGACCACGACCGGCTGCACCTCTCCCCGGAGGGCCACACGCGCGTGGCGCTGCGCGCCGGGCTGGCCCTCGGCCTCCCGGTGCCGGCCGACCCGGAACAGCCCTGGCCGCCGCTGCCGCCGCGCGGCACCTTCGAGGTCCGCCGCGACGACGTGCACTGGGCGCGCGAGTACTTGGTGCCGTGGATCGGGCGCAGGCTGCGCGGCGAGTCCTCGGGCGACCACGTGACCGCCAAGGGCGCGCTGTCCCCGGCCGACATCAGGACGCGCATCGCCACGGTGGCCTGAGGCCCGCACGGCACGGCGCCTCGCGGACGCGTGGCCCTCTCCGCCGGGGAGCGCCACGCGTTCCGGGCCGCTCAGCCCTCCGGGTGCCCGATGCCGGGCCGCTCAGCCTTCGGGGTGCCCGATGCCGGGCCGCTCAGCCTTCAGGGGTGCCCGACGCCGGGCCGGTGAGGCCGAGTTCGCGGGCCAGCGCCTGCTCCACCCACTCCTGTGCCCGGGACCGTGACACCGTGCCGCCGTAGGACGTCAGCTGGACGGCGAGACCGTCGAGCAGGGCCGTGAGCCGCAGCGCGGTGGCGGCCGGGTCGGGGCAGGTGAACTCGCCCGCCGCGACGCCCTCGGCGACCACCTCGGCGAGCGCCGCCTTCCACGCCCGGTCCAGGTCCCGGGCCACCTCGCGCAGCGCGGGCTCGCGCAGCGACACCGCCCAGCCCTCGATCCACAGCCGCCAGCCCTTGGCCGGGCCCGAGGGGGCGTACCAGCGCACCGCCGCCCGCAGCCGGCGCAGCGCCGTCGTGCGGCGCCCGAGCAGCCGGCGCAGATGGGTAAGGTCGTCCTCGGCGGCCTGGGCGAACGCGGCGGCGACCAGCTTCTCCTTGGTCGAGAAGTGGTAGAGCACCAGCGCGTTGCTCACGCCGAGCGCCGAGGCCACGTCGGCGATCCTGACCGCCGCCGCGCCCCGCTGCTCGATCTGCTCGATGGCCGCCCGCAGCAGCTCCCCGCGCCGCTCGGCCACGCTCAACCGGACCCTCGCCACGCCGTCACCCTACACAGCACCGCGCATCGTGCCGCCCGTCGCCGGCCGACGCCGTGGCAGGTCACCGGTGGGGCGCGAAACGCTCCGCGATCGCCGCGAGCCGGTCCTCGGCGAGGGCGTGCGCGGCCGCCCGGGGCGTCGTGCCGGCCGCGTCCGCGCGGGACAGCACGCGCTCCACCAGCGTCCGCATGGACCGCCGGACGTGGGTGAACGCACTGTCCGCGTCGGGGCCGACGTCGTCGAACAGCGTCCACCACCACCAGGCGTTCGTCCCGGAGTTGACGACCACGTCCGGCAGCACCGTGACCCCGCGCGCGTGCAGCAGTTCCTCCGCCCGCGGCACCACCGGCATGTCGGCCGCCTCCGCGATCCAGCGGGCCCGCACCTGCTCCTGGTTGCCGGGGTCGACCGCGTAGGACACGGCCGCCGGGACGAGCACCTCCGCGTCGGCCGACAGCCAGGCCCTGCCCGGCAGTTCGCGGTCCTCCGGCCGCAGTGCGGCGCGGTCCACGGTGCCGTGTCCGTCGCGCGCCGCGAGCAGCGCCTCCTCGTCCAGGCCCGCCGGGTTCGCGACTGTGCCCTTGACGTCGGCGACGGCCACCACCGACAGCCCCGCGCGCGTGAGGAACCGCACCGTCGCCCCGCCCATCGTGCCGAGCCCCTGGAGCGCGACCCGCGTCCCCGCCCAGGGCACCCCGGCCCGGTCCAGGGCGGTCAGCACCGACTCGGCGACCCCGCGGCCCCCGACCAGCTCGTCCAGCCCGATCCCGTCCACCTCGACGGCGAAGGCGTCCGCGAGCCGGGCCCGGGCCGCCGTCTCGTCCTCCAGCAGTGGGTAGACGGCCTGGATCGACGACACGAGCCCCGCCTCGGCGGCCGCCCGGTCGACCAGGTCCTGGCTGAGCCCCAGGTCCTCACCAGGTCCTCACCGGTCGTCCAGCAGCTCTCGACGTACGGCCGCACCGCGCGCAGGTAGCGCACCAGCAGCGCCCTTGGCGCCGCCCAGGGGCACGTAGCGGGCGGCGGGGTCGTAGTGCAGCGCCTCCTTCATGCTCGTGCCGCGGGCCAGCCCGGCCACCTCCGCCGCCGTGCACCCGTCCCGCATCCGCAGCCCCCCGCTGCACACGCCCCGCACCAGCCGGTCGACCACCAGGAAGCCCTGGCGGCCGGTGATGTGGTCGGTCCAGGTGAGGGACAGGTGCGGGGCGGTCATGGGAACTCCTGGACCCGAGAGCGTTACTGAACGGCAAGTCAGTGTCGGGAGCGCGGGGACCCCCTGTCGACGCACCGCCGGCGGCGGGACCGGGCGGCGGACCTGCCCCGCACGGACGCCGGGCCGGTGCTGTCACAGGGGCAGACCATAATGGGAACCTCGGCGATTCCCCTGGAGGTACCGTGGCCGGTTTCCGTTCCCTGAGCTCCGGGCTCCGCACGTTGGTGCCCGAGGGCTTCGGCGCGGACCCGAGCGGTGAGCGCCTCGCGCGCATCCGCAGATCCCCCCACTTCGAGGACGGTGTCTTCCAGAATCCCGGCGGTCTCGCGCGCACCCGCCCCTCGGGCTCGGCGCTCGAGCTGGCCAAGGTCTTCTTCGACCGGGAGACCCGCCCCCGCCGCGCCCCCTCGGGCACCGTCCCGGTGCACCCGACCACCGTCGCGGACCTGGCGAAGCCGCCCGTCACCGGGCTGCGGCTGACCTGGATGGGCCACTCCAGCGTGCTGGCGGAGATCGACGGGCAGCGCGTGCTGTTCGACCCGGTCTGGGGCGAGCGCTGCTCGCCGTTCCCGTTCGCCGGGCCCCGGCGCCTGCACCCGGTCCCGCTGCCGCTCGCCGCCCTGGGCGAGGTCGACGTGGTCGTGATCTCCCACGACCACTACGACCACCTGGACTGGCCCACCATCAAGGCGCTGGCCGGCACGGACACCCTGTTCGCCGTGCCGCTCGGCGTCGGCGCCCACCTGGAGCGCTGGGGCGTGTCCCCGGACCGGCTGCGCGAGCTGGACTGGCACGAGGCGACGAAGGTCGGCGGCCTCACCCTGACCGCGACCCCGGCCCGCCACTTCTGCGGCCGCGGCCTGCGCAACACCCAGCACACGCTGTGGGCGTCCTGGGTCGTCGCCGGGGCGGAGCACCGGATCTACCACAGCGGCGACACCGGCTACTTCGACGGCTTCCGGGAGACCGGCGCCGCGCACGGCACCTTCGACGCGACGATGATCCAGATCGGCGCGTACAGCGAGTTCTGGCCCGACATCCACATGACCCCCGAGGAAGGCCTGCGCGCCCACCTCGACCTCCAGGGCGGCGAGCCCTCGGGCGTCCTGCTACCGATCCACTGGGGCACGTTCAACCTCGCCCCGCACGCGTGGGCCGAGCCGGGCGAGTGGACCAAGGACGCCGCCGAGGCCGCCGGGCAGGCGGTGGCCCTGCCCCGGCCGGGCGAGCCGTTCGAGCCGGCCGGGAAGGTGCCCGCGGAGGCGTGGTGGCGCGGGGTGTCCGCGCCCGTGGTGCGCTCCTGGGACCGCGCAGAGCGGCCGGGGGCCGCGCCCGCGGCACGCGACGGGCTCGACCTGGCCGGGGACCGCTGAGCGCCTCCCGAGAGCGAAGGCCACAACCAATACGGTGAGTGACGAGCAGGGGTGTTCCGGCCCTGCGGCGGGCACCCCGCATTGGCTCCCGTGCGCCGCGGGAGCGGGGCGCCGCGACTCCCGGCCGACCCGACTCGTGATGTCGCATCACGACCACTTCTGACCAGCCGTGATCGATACCTTCACCCCTCCGGGCACTGGCCCGGAGGGGCGTTCGGTCTGTCGTGCGAGGCGTCATACCAGAGCGGGACGCCGGGCGGGGGACTTTGTCAACTGCCCGCCGCACATGAGGCGTACGCGACTACGGTGAGTGTCCGTCGGACCACTCGGCACCGTGTTCCGCGGTCCCGTCGGCCCGACACCACGAAGCCGCACACCCGGCTCGCGCCCCGCGCGCGGGGACCGGGCCCGACGGACCAGTACGAGGACACCGATGTCTCACCTCCGCGCACCGGCCGCCCGCGCAGACCGCCGCGAGGGCGGACGGCACGGGCGACCGGTCGCCCGCCCCGCCCCCGCGCCGGCCGAGACACACATACGGCCCCAGCTGATGCGGCTCGCCCTGTTCCCGCCCGTCGCGGTCGCCCTCGCCGCGGGAGCCGCCGTGCTGGTCGCCCTGCGCGCCGGACGGCCGCAGGGCGGCCCCACCCTGTGGGCGGTGCTCGGCTGCGCGGTCGGCGTGAGCCTCGCCGGCATCCTGATCGCGGCCGTCGCCGCCGACCGCACCGCGCGCTCCATGGGCGACCGCATCACCACCCTGCGCCGGCACAGCGCGCGCCGCGAGGCCGACCTCCACGCGCTCGTCGAGGCGCTGCGCCGCGGCGACACCCCGCCCCGGCGCACCACGCGCGGCCGGCCGCCCGCCGACGGCGACGAGTTCGACGCCCTCGCCGCCGACCTGGCAAGCGCCCACGACGGGGCCGTCGCCGCCGTCGTCCGCGCCGCGCAGCTGTCCAGCCAGGCCGGGAGCGAACAGAAGCTGGAGGTGTTCGTCAACCTCGCCCGCCGGCTCCAGTCGCTGGTGCACCGCGAGATCTCCCTGCTCGACGAGCTCGAGAACGAGATCGAGGACCCCGACCTGCTCAAGGGGCTCTTCCACGTCGATCACCTGGCCACCCGCATCCGCCGCCACGCCGAGAACCTCGCCGTGCTCGGCGGCGCCGTCTCCCGGCGCCAGTGGAGCAACCCGGTCTCCATGACCGAGGTACTGCGCTCCGCCATCGCCGAGGTCGAGCAGTACTCGCGGGTCAAGCTGGTGCCGCCGATCGACGGCGAACTTCGTGGGCACGCCGTCGCCGACGTCATCCACCTGCTCGCCGAACTCGTCGAGAACGCCACGGTGTTCTCCGCCCCGCACACCCAGGTCCTGCTGCGCGCCGACCTCGTCACCTCCGGGCTCGCCGTCGAGGTGGAGGACCGCGGCCTCGGCATGCCCGTCGACGAACAGCAGCGGATGAACGCCCTGCTCGCCGACCCCGACCAGGTCAACGTGGGCCGCCTGCTCGCCGACGGCCGCATCGGGCTGTTCGTCGTCTCCCAGCTCGCCCGCCGCCACGGCATCCGGGTCCGCCTGCGGAACAACATCTACGGCGGCGTCCAGGCCGTACTCGTCGTCCCCGAGGCCCTGTTGGGGCCGGCGCCCGGGACGCAGGCGACGGTGGCGCGAGGAGTCGCGCCCCAAGGAGGCGCGGCGGACGGAGACTTGGCCCGAGGAGTCGTGGCGCAGGGTCCCGTACCCGCGCCGGCGCACCCAGGACAGGACCCGACCGGCGCCCACCACCCGACGAGGACCGCGCCGCCCGCACACCCACCCGCCCCGGTCCCGGCCCACGACACGACCGGCGCCCACGCCACCGTCGTCCCCCTCCCGGCGCCGGACCCGGCCGGCGGGCACGACGGGCCGGCCACCCCGGCGGAACCGCACACGCGGCCGGCGCCGCTGCCCCTGCGGGGCACGCACCGCGACCGGCCCACGCCCGCCCACGCCCTGCCCGGGGTCCGAACCGACGACCGGCAGGCCGCCGAGGGCGCCACCGGGCACGTGTCCGTCCCCCGGACCGGCGCGGTGCGCGGCACCATGGGGCGGCCCCAACTCCCGCGCCGCCGCGCCCAGGAGCACATCGCACCCCAACTGCGCGGCGGCCCGCTCCCGCGCCAGGACGGCGAACACGCCGGGCACGACCCCGGTCTGATGGCCGCCTTCCAGCGCGGCATCGGCCTCGCCGAGTCCCGGCAGAACCTGGAGGACGGCTCCCCGGCGCCGGCCCCCGCCCCCCTGTCCGAGGCGTACCCCGCGCACACCGCCGCCTCCGTCGAGGCGTACGGCGTGCGCGGCGTCCCGGCCGCGCCCGGACCCGACCACCCCACCCCCCGGCACGACGGGAGCGCACCCGCCGGATGACCACCCCACCCCCCAGCGCTTCCGCAGACCCTCGTACCCCAAGGAGTCGATCCACCATGGCGAGCGACGCGCCGACCGGCCACGTATCCGACCTCGACTGGCTGTTGGGCGGCCTCGTGCAGCGCGTACCGCACACGGCCAGCGCGGTGCTCCTGAGCTGCGACGGCCTCGTGAAGTCCGTCCACGGCCTCGATCCCGACAGCGCCGACCACATGGCCGCCCTGGCCTCCGGGCTGTACTCCCTGGGCCGCAGCGCCGGCGTCCGCTTCGGCGACGGCGGCGAAGTGCGGCAGGTCGTCGTCGAACTCGACTCGACGCTGCTGTTCGTCACCACGGCCGGCTCCGGCACCTGCCTCGCCGTGCTGGCCGGCCGTGAGGCCGACGCGGCCGTGCTCGGCTACGAGATGGCGATGCTCGTCAAGAGCGTGCGCCCCTACCTGGCCACCGAGCCCCGCCGGCACGCCGTCGAACCCCCGGCGATGAGGTCTTGAGCGTGGCGGCGGCCGGGGACGGCCCCTGGCTCGACGAGGCGGCCGGCCGGCTGGTGCGCCCCTTCACGGTCAGCAACGGCCGGACCCGGCCCAGCGTGGCCCTCGACCTGCTGTCCCAGGTGCGGACCACCGGCGCCACCCCGCCCGGCCAGCTCGGGCCCGAGCACGCGCAGGCCCTCGACCTGTGCCGCTCACCGGTGCCGGTCGCCGAGGTGGCCGCCCACCTCAAGCTGCCGGCGGTGGTCACCAAGGTCCTCCTGTCGGACCTCGTCGACTGCGGCGCCCTGACCACCAAGCCCCCCGAGTACCAGCACAACCCCACCGACCGGGCCCTACTGGAGGCAGTGCTCGATGGACTACGACGACAGCTCTGAGTACGCGGGCCACGACGAACCCGATCCGTTCCCCACCGCGCTGAAGATCCTGGTCGCGGGTGGGTTCGGCGTCGGCAAGACCACCTTCGTCGGTGCCGTCAGCGAGATCGCGCCGCTCAGCACGGAGGAGCTGCTCACCACGGTCAGCGCGGCCACCGACAACCTCGACGGCATCGAGAACAAGGTCGAGACGACCGTCGCCATGGACTTCGGCCGCATCACCCTCGACCCCCGGCACGTGCTGTACCTGTTCGGCACGCCCGGCCAGGAGCGGTTCTGGTTCATGTGGGACGAGTTGTCCGAGGGCGCGCTCGGCGCGGTCGTCCTCGCCGACACCCGGCGCCTGGAGGAGTGCTTCGCCGCCGTCGACTTCTTCGAGGAGCGCGGACTCGGATTCGTCGTCGCCGTCAACGAGTTCGACGGGGCGCACCGCTACGGCCCCGAGGAGGTGCGCGCCGCGCTCGACCTCGACCCGGCGATCCCCGTCGTGCGCTGCGACGCCCGGATCTCCGCGTCCGGCGTGCAGACCCTGCTCACCCTCGTCCGGCACCTCATCGCGCACGCGCCCGTCGTGCCCGAGCCGACCCGCGGCGCGCGCCGGTGACCCCCGCCCCCCGCCCCCGGAGCCGCACATGACGTACGACCGCACCGACGGAGCCCGGACATGAGCTACGACCCGCCCCGACCGGCCGGGCGGCTGCTGCTCACCCCGCAGGACCAGGAGGCCCCCGCCCGCGCCGCCCGGCTGCGCCGGCTCGGCCTCGGCGCCCGCCCCGAGCCCGCCCTGGACGCCTTCGCCGACCGCGTCGCCGAACTCACCGGCGCCCCCTACGCGATGGTCAACTTCATCGGCGAGCAAGGGCAGTTCTTCGCGGGACTCCACGTCGGCCCCTGCGCCGCCGCGCGCGGGGGCAAGCCCGAGCTGGGGCGCCACCTGCCGCGCGACTACGGCTACTGCCCGCACGTCGTCGTACGGCGCCGGGCGCTCGTCCTGGACGACGTGGCCGACTTCCCGCGCTTCGCGGGCAACCCCATCGTCGACGAGTACGGCGTCCGCTCCTACCTCGGCGCACCGCTCGCCGACAGCACGGGCATGGTGCTGGGCACGGTCGGCGCGGCGGACCTCGCACCGAGGACCTGGGGGAGACCCGGGCTGGAGACCATCAAGGCCGCGGCCGCCGACCTGGTGGCCCGCATCGAGGCCGGCGCCCGGGACGGGCTGCCGTCGTAGCGGGGGCCCGGTGTGAAGCGGAGCTGTGGCGGCGCTTAAGAAAACCTCGATGGACCGCGGTGGGGGACGTACGGCAGATTGCTCGTCGAATCCACCCCTCTCCCCGGCTGCGGGCTCCTTCGGCCTGCCCGCGCGCCCGGGACCTCACCACAGGAGCCGTCGCGTGAAGGCGCTGGTCAAGGAGAAGGCGGAGCCCGGGCTCTGGCTCGCGGACGTCCCGGAGCCGCAGATCGGCCCCGGTGACGTACTGATCAAGGTGCTGCGCACCGGCATCTGCGGCACCGACCTGCACATCCGGTCCTGGGACGGCTGGGCGCAGCAGGCCATCCGTACCCCGCTCGTGGTCGGGCACGAGTTCGTGGGCGAGGTCGTGGAGACCGGGCGGGACGTCACCGACATAGCCGTCGGCGACCGGGTCAGCGGCGAGGGCCACCTGGTGTGCGGCAAGTGCCGCAACTGCCTGGCCGGGCGCCGCCACCTGTGCCGGGCCACCGTCGGCCTCGGCGTCGGCCGCGACGGCGCGTTCGCCGAGTACGTCGCGCTGCCGGCGTCCAACGTGTGGGTGCACCGCGTCCCCGTGGACCTCGACGTGGCCGCGATCTTCGACCCGTTCGGCAACGCCGTGCACACCGCGCTGTCCTTCCCGCTGGTCGGCGAGGACGTGCTGATCACCGGCGCCGGACCGATCGGCCTGATGGCCGCCGCCGTGGCCCGGCACGCGGGCGCCCGCCACGTGGTCGTCACCGACGTCAGCGAGGAGCGCCTGGAGCTGGCCCGCAAGATCGGCGTGAGCCTCGCCCTGAACGTCGCCGGTTCCTCGATCGCCGACGGCCAGCGCGTCCTCGGGCTGCGCGAGGGCTTCGACATCGGCCTGGAGATGTCCGGCCGGCCCGAGGCCCTGCGCGACATGATCGCCAACATGACGCACGGCGGCCGGATCGCCATGCTGGGCCTGCCGGCGCAGGAGTTCCCGGTCGACTGGGCCCGGATCGTCACCTCCATGATCACCCTCAAGGGGATCTACGGCCGCGAGATGTTCGAGACCTGGTACGCGATGTCGGTCCTGCTGGAGGGCGGCCTCGACCTGGCCCCCGTGATCACCGGCCGCTACGGCTACCGCGACTTCGAGACGGCGTTCGCCGACGCGGCGAGCGGCACCGGCGGCAAGATCATCCTCGACTGGACGGCGTAGGCCTGTCGGACAGGCCCCAGTTCTCGTGGCCCGGTTCGCCCGGCCCTGACGTACCCCTTTGGAGTCCCCCATGTTCGACACCGTGCGCGACGACCTGCGCGCCACCCTCGACGAGATCCGTGCCGCCGGGCTGCACAAGCCGGAGCGGGTGATCGGCACCCCGCAGTCCGCCACCGTGAACGTCACCGCGGGCGGGCGTCCCGGTGAGGTCCTGAACTTCTGCGCCAACAACTACCTCGGCCTGGCCGACCACCCCGAGGTGGTCGCCGCCGCCCACGAGGCGCTGGACCGCTGGGGCTACGGCATGGCCTCCGTGCGCTTCATCTGCGGCACGCAGGAGGTGCACAAGGAGCTGGAGGCGCGCCTTTCGGCCTTCCTGGGCCAGGAGGACACGATCCTGTACTCCTCCTGCTTCGACGCCAACGGCGGTGTCTTCGAGACCCTCCTCGGCCCGGAGGACGCGGTGATCTCCGACGCCCTCAACCACGCGTCGATCATCGACGGCATCCGGCTGTCCAAGGCCCGACGCTTCCGCTACGCCAACCGCGACCTCGCGGACCTGGAGCGGCAGTTGAAGGAGGCGGCCGGGGCCCGCCGCAAGCTGGTCGTCACCGACGGCGTGTTCTCCATGGACGGCTACGTGGCGCCGCTGCGCGAGATCTGCGACCTGGCCGACCGGTACGACGCGATGGTCATGGTCGACGACTCGCACGCCGTCGGCTTCGTCGGCCCCGGCGGCCGCGGCACCCCCGAGCTGCACGGCGTGATGGACCGCGTCGACATCATCACCGGCACCCTCGGCAAGGCGCTCGGCGGGGCCTCCGGCGGCTACGTCGCCGCCCGCGCGGAGATCGTCGCCCTGCTGCGCCAGCGCTCCCGGCCGTACCTGTTCTCCAACACCCTCGCCCCGGTGATCGCGGCGGCCTCGCTGAAGGTCCTCGACCTGCTGGAGTCCGCCGACGACCTGCGGGTCCGGCTGCGGGAGAACACCGCCCTGTTCCGCCGCCGGATGACCGAGGAGGGCTTCGAGGTCCTCCCCGGCGACCACGCCATCGCCCCGGTGATGATCGGCGACGCGGCCAAGGCGGGCCGCCTGGCCGAGCTGCTGCTGGAGCGCGGCGTGTACGTCATCGGGTTCTCCTACCCGGTCGTCCCGCAGGGCCAGGCCCGCATCCGCGTCCAGCTGTCCGCCGCCCACTCCACGGACGACGTGAACCGCGCGGTGGACGCCTTCGTGGCGGCCCGGGCCGAGCTGGAGGGCTGACCGGGAGCACACGGGGGCATTTGAGACAATCGATCGCATGATCGAAGCGCGGCGGCTCCACATCCTGCGTGCGGTGGCCGACCACCGTACGGTGACCGCGGCTGCCGCCGCGCTGTACCTCACCCCGTCCGCGGTCTCCCAGCAGCTCGCCGCCCTGGAGCAGGAGACCGGCCACCGCCTGGTCGAGCGCGGCGCCAAGGGCGTACGCCTCACCCCGGCCGGGGAGATCCTGCTCAGCCACACCAACGCCGTGCTCGCCCAGCTGGAGCGGGCCGAGGCCGAGTTGGCCGCCTACGGCTCGGGCCAGGCGGGCACCGTCACGGTCGCCGCCTTCGCGACCGGCATCGCCCTGGTCGTGGCCCCGGCGGTGGCCCGCCTCGCCGGGACCGCCCCCGGCATCCGCATCCGGGTCCAGGATGCCGAGGGCGACGCCAGCCTGCCGATGGTCCTGGACCGGCAGGTCGACGTCGCGGTGGCCGTCGAGTACCGCGGGGCGCCGCCGGCCGACGACCCGCGCCTCGCGCACGTGCCGCTCTACGCCGAGCCCTTCGACGCGGTCGTCCCGGTGCGCCACCGGTTGGCCGACCTGGCCGAGGTGCCCCTGGCCGACCTGGCGAAGGACACCTGGATCGGCCCCTACCCCGGCAACCCCTGCCACGACGTCGTCGTCCTGGCCTGCGAGCACGCCGGTTTCCAGCCCCGCATGGAGCACTCCTCGGACGACTTCCGCGCCGTCGTCGCCCTCGCCTCGGCGGATGCCGGCGTGGCCCTCGTCCCGCGCTCGGCCCTGCGCGGCATGGACCTCACCGGCGTCGTCGTGCGCCCGGTGGACGGCGTGGCGCCGACCCGCCGGGTCTTCGCCGCCGTGCGCCGCGGCGCAGAGGACCACCCGCTGATCCGCCCGGTGCTGGACGCGCTCGGCGAGGCGGCGGGCACGGAGCGCGCGGAGAGCTTCCGTTAACACGGCTGTCTCATATCAGGGATAGATTCCCGGATATGAGAAGCGAGGAACTCACCACCGAGGACCCGTACGCGGACGGCGGCGGCCCGGACCCCGACGCCGTCGACGCCCGACTCGCCGCCCGGCTGGCCGAGTTGCGGGCCGAGCGGGGCTGGACGCTGGGGGAGTTGGCCGAGCGCAGCAGCGTCAGCCGGTCCACCCTGTCGCGCGCCGAGCGGGGCGAGATCAGCCCGACCGCCGCCCTGCTGAACCGCCTGTGCCACGTGTACGGGCGCACCATGTCGCGGCTGCTCGGCGAGGTCGAGGCCGCCTCCGCGCCGGTGCCGGTGCTGCGCGCCGCCGACCAGCGGGTCTGGGAGGACCGCGCCTCCGGCTTCGTACGGCGCTCGGTGTCGCCGCCGCACCCGGCGCTGCGCGGGGAACTCGTGGAGGGACGGCTCGCCCCCGGCGCCGACCTCGCCTACGACCGGCCGCCCGTGGCCGGGCTGGAGCAGCACATCTGGGTGCTGGACGGGGCGCTCGCCGTCACCGCCGACGCCACCGAGCACCGCCTGGACGCCGGGGACTGCCTGCGGCTGCGGGTGTGGGGGCCGACGCGCTTCCGCTGCCTCGGGGACACCGGGGCGCGCTACGCGCTGGCGGTGGTGCTGCCGTGAGGGTGACCCGGCTGCACGGCGACCGGCTCCGGTCCGCGGTGGGGGCGTTGGCCGACCTGCTGGTCGACACGGTGGCCGGCGGCGCCTCGGTCGGCTTCCTCGCGCCGCTCGACCGCGACGGGGCCGTGGCCTGGTGGGCGGAGCGCGCGGCGGCCGCGGCCGACGGACGCCTCGCGGTGTGGGCCGCGTACGACGGTGACCGCGTCGTCGGCACGGTCGGCCTCGCCCTCCCGGACAAGCCCAACAGCCGCCACCGCGCGGAGCTGGTCAAGCTGATGGTGCACCGGGACGCCCGCGGCCGGGGCCTCGGACGGCGGCTGCTGGCCGTGGCCGAGGAGGCCGCCGCCGCGGACGGGTTCACCCTGCTCCACCTGGACACCGAGACCGGCAGCCCCGCCGAGCACCTCTACCGCGGGGCGGGCTGGACGCGGGCCGGGGTGATCCCCGACTACGCGGCCGCCCCGGACGGGGTGCTGCGGCCCACCACCCTCTACTACAAGCGCCTGGTGGACGCCGAGGGGTGAGTGTCAGTGGCAGGGGCTACGGTGCGGCACATGCCGGACGCCGAAGACGTACGCCGTATCGCCCTGTCCCTGCCGGACACGACGGAGAAGACCGCCTGGAGCATGCCCACGTTCCGGGTGGCGGGCAAGATGTTCGCCACGCTGCCCGAGGAGGAGACCTCCCTCGCCGTGCGCTGTCCCAAGGAGGAGCGCGACGAACTGGCCCTCGCCGAGCCGGGGAAGTTCTGGATCGCCGCCCACGAGGCCCAGTTCGCCTGGGTGCGGGTCCGGCTGGCGGCGCTGGACGACGAGGCGGAGCTGCGCGACATCCTCGCCGACTCCTGGCGGCAGGCGGCACCGCAGCGGCTGCTGGAGGCGTACCCGGAGCTGGGCGTGACCGACGGGCGGTGAGCCGTCACCGGGCCGGGCGGGCACGTGCGGCCGGTCCGGCCCACGGCGGTCGACGGCTGGCGGCCGGCGGTCGGCAGCCGGCGGTCGGCGGTCGGCGGCATCACTCGGCCACCGGCACCCGCCCCCCGGCGAGGAACGCCCCGATCCGCTCCCGCAGCGACCCCGCGTCCAGGCCGTGCGCCGCGACGTGCTCCTCCACGGTGCCGTACCGCCTGAGCTCGCGGCGGCCGACGCCGAGGCCCAGCACCCGGTGCGGCACGTCGGCGAGGGCGTCGTTCGCGGCGGCCGTCGAGGTGCCCGCGAGGTACGGCTCCACCAGCACGACGTCCGCCGTGGCCTGCTCGGCGGACCAGCGCAGGGCGGCGGCGTCGAAGGGGCGCACGGTCGTCGCGTACAGCACCGTGACGTCGAGGCCCTCCGTCGCCGCGAGCACCGCGTCGAGCATCGGCCCGACGGCGAGGACCACCCCGCAGCGGCCCTCGCGCACGACCAGGAACCGCTCCCCGTCCACGGGCAGCGCCGTGCTGTTCGCCTGCACCGACAGCCGCACGTACACCTTGTCGTCGGCGGTGAGGTCGCCCGGCCGCACCGCGTGCCGCAGCAGGGTCTCGGCCTCGTCCGGGTGGCCCGGCACGTGCACGGTCCAGCCGTCCAGCGTGTCCAGCAGGGCCACGTCCCCGGGCGCCATGTGGGTGAAGCCGCCGGCCGGCCAGTCGAACGACGCGGCGGCGCTGACCAGCACCGCGCCCACGTCCTGGTGCCCGAGGTCGAGCTTGACCTGCTCGAAGGGCCGCTCGACGAGGAAGCTGGCGAAGGTGTGCACGACGGGCCGCATTCCGGTGAGCGCCAGCCCGGCACCCGCGCCGATCAGCAACTGCTCGCGGATGCCCACGTTGATCACCCGGTCGGGATGGCGGGCCCGTGCCCCGTCGAAGGCGGCGGCGCCGATCTCGGCGACGACGACGGCGACCCGGGGGTCCTCGTCGAGCATCCGGGAGACGGCGGGGGCGAAGCGGTCACGCATGGTGTCCATGGAAGGCCTTCCAGAGTCGGCGGAGGGGAGGGGGGTGTCGTCAGTCGGACTTGGGCTCGACCCGGGCGACGACCGCGTGCGGGCGGCCCGGGTGCGGGGCGGTGAAGGCGGCGTACAGGGCCTCGTGGTCGCGGCCGTCGACGGCCGCCGTGGACCACCCCGCTGCCTCGAAGCGCGCGACGATGCCGCCCGGCCGGGCGTACGTGGCCGAGGAGTTGTCGACGACGACGGTGTGCAGCCGCTCCAGCCCGGCCGGGCCGGCGAAGGCGATCGCCTCGTGGTTGCTGCCCTCGTCCAGCTCCGCGTCGCCGACGAGCACCCACACCGCGGGTCCGGCGAGCCCTTGGGCACGCAGGCCCAGCGCCGTGCCCACGGCGATCGGCAGCCCGTGCCCGAGGGAGCCGCTGCCGATCTCGACGCCCGGCACGAGGGTGCGGTCCGGGTGGTGGCCGAGGGGCGAGTCGTAGGAGCCGAAGTCCGGGAGCCAGGCGGCCGGCACGAAGCCCTTCGCGGCGAGGACCGCGTAGTAGGCCATCGGGCCGTGGCCCTTGGACAGCAGGAACCGGTCACGCTCCGGGTCGTCCGCGCGCTCGGGCGCGACCCGCAGCACCCGGTCGTGGAGCACCCACAGCACGTCGAGCGTGGAGGTGGCGGCGGGGCCGTGCTTCTCGTCGCCGGTCATCCTGCCCATGAGGTCCGGCAGGTCCGCGTAGCTGTACGCCCGGTGGCGTTCCTCGGTGATCGTCATGCGGACGATCGTGCAACCTCGACCAAACTTGAGGTCAAGTGCGGCACGGCCGAAACGGGTGCGCGACCACCGACCCGAGTGCGGTATTGTTTCCCTGCGCGTTCGGCCAGGGGAAAGCCCAGGTCAGACGGCACCGGGACGTGGCGCAGCTTGGTAGCGCACTTGACTGGGGGTCAAGGGGTCGCAGGTTCAAATCCTGTCGTCCCGACGGTGTGGTCCGGCGGGCCTGTCGACAACGACAGGCCCGCCGGACTTTTTCGTGCCGCCGCCCGCCGTGGTTGCGGTTGCGGTTGCGTCAGCGCCCGGGGCGCAGCCGCCGCAACTCGTCCACCCGAAGCAGGCGGGCCAGGCCCGCGTACGCCAGGGCCAGGGTGAGGGTCCCCGCCAGCAGGGCGAGCGCGGTCGGCACGCCGCGCCGAGGGCGTCGGCACAGGCCCGGTCGGCCGCCCAGGCCAGGCCCGCGGCGCACGCCGCGGCGGCCAGCACCTTCGTGTACGTCCGCCGCACCGCGCCGTCGTCCAGGCGGCCGCCCAGCCGGCGGCGCAGCAGCCGCGCGGTGAGCGCCAGTCCGACCAGGTAGGACAGCGCGTACGCGCCCGCCATGCCGGTCACCGCCCAGCGGGCGGGCAGCAGGACGTGGCAGGCGGTGGCCAGGACGATGTTCACCGCGGCGATCCACAGGGCCATCAGGAACGGCGTACGGGTGTCCTCGACGGCGTAGAAGCCGCGCAGCAGCAAGTACTGGGCCGAGAACGGGACCAGGCCGAGTGCGAACGCCTGGAGCATGTGGCCGAGCGGCCGCGCCGAGGCCGCGTCGGCGGCGCCGTGCGCGAACAGCAGCGTGGCGATGCGCGGGCCCAGCGCGAGGAACAAGAACGCGGCCGGGACGACCAGGACCCCGCTCACCCGCAGCCCCCGCGCCAGGTCGGCCCGCAGGTCCGCGATCCGGCCCTCGGCGACGGCGCGGCTCATCCGCGGCAGCAGCGCGGTCACCAGGGAGACGGTCACCACCGACTGGGGGAGCATCCAGATCGTCTGCGCGTAGGTGTACGCCGAGTAGCCCACGCCCGCCTGCGGCAGCGCCTGGTCGGCGGCGTTGGCGAATGCGGTGATCACGATCAGGGCGACCTGGTTGGCGAGGACGAATAGCAGCGTCCACTGCGCGGCCCGCACGCCCGAACCCAGGCCCGAGCCGCGCCAGTCGAAGCGCGGGCGGAACCGGAACCCCGCCGCGCGCACGAACGGGACCAGCGCGAGCGCCTGGACGGCGATGCCCGCGGTCGTGCCCAGGCCCAGCAGGCGCACCTGCGCGCCGGTGACGTCCTCGACCTGCCGGGGCACCGTCATCAGCCCCAGGTAGAGGCCGAACATCGCGGTCAGCACGATGTTGTTGAGGACCGGCGTCCACATCATCGCGCCGAACCGCTCGCGCGCGTTGAGGACTTGGCCCAGCATGCAGAACAGGCCGTAGAAGAAGATCTGCGGCAGCAGGAAGCGGGCGAAGACCACGGTGAGCCGGAACGCCTCGTGACGTGCGGGCGTGTCCCGCATGTACAGCCCGACGATCTGGGGGGCCGCCCACACCGCGAGCAGGGTGCCCACGGCCAGGACCGACACGACGAGCGTCACGAGGCGCTGTTCGTATGCCCGGCCGCCGTCGGCGTGCGTGGCGCGCGCCCGCACCAGCTGCGGCACCGGCACGGCGTTGAGCGCACCGCCGATCAGCAGGGTGTACAGGCTGGTCGGCACGGTGTTGGCCGTGTTGTACGTGCTCGCCAGCAGGCCGGTGCCGAGGGCCGCGGCCTGGAGCACCTGCCGGATCAGCCCGGTCGCCCGGGACACGACCGTGCCGGCCGCCATGAGAAGCGAGGAACGCGCCGCCCCACCGCCCCCTCCTCGCCCCGCCCGCCTGTCGCCCCGCGTGTCGTCCCGTGCTGTGGCCCTGACCCCCTCGAACATCGGGTCAACCTACGTCAGCGGGATCCCCGGCCCACAGAGCCGGGTACGATTCCCGGCCGTCGTTGCGGAGTCGCGGAAGAACGAGGTGATGTCGGCACCGAGCGCGTCCGTTCACTCAACTCGTGGGTGGGCGGAACCGGAGCGCGACTGGCCCGTGTCTTCGGCACGACGGAGGGAGCGCGCCAATGAGTCAGCCGCAGCGTGGCAGCTCGGACCTATTGTCGGAGAACCTGGACTACGCCCTCAGGACGGCCGCCAGTGAACTGACCCGAGGGGAGACGAAAGCGAGCATTCTCTTGGCCATCAACAGCGTTGGCCTGGGCTTTGTCGCAGCCAACCTCGACAGCTCCCAGCCCATGGCGGTGCTTGTCACCGGAGCGGTCGGGGCGGCCTTCCTTCTGTTCGCCACGGTCACCTTGCTCATCGCTGTTCGCCCGAACGCAGCCGATCGCGCCGGCACCTCGTGGGGCTGGTCACGGTGGACGGTGATGGACCGTGATGAGCTGCGCGCTCACTTGGCCACGGAGATACGACCGGAGACGATTCTGTTCCTGTCGCGCGTGGTCAGCATGAAGTTCCAGATGTTGCGCCGAGCGGTGAACTTCATCCTGATCGGCATCTGTCTCGTAGCTGCTGCTGGGGTGCTCAGTCTGATCATTCAGTGATTCAGGCAGGCGGGTGCGGGTCACCCCATAGTCAGACGTGGATCGGGGCCTTGATCGTTACCGTCGCGTCGCGCACGGTGCACGAACTGGGGAGTCAGCGTGCGCGCATTGGTGCTTGGGGACGACGGGATGCACCTACGGTCACCCATGTGCGATGCATGACTGGCCGGCAGCGGAGGGGGATCCATGACAGGAAGTATTCGCCGAGCCGTGGTGATGGCAGTGACAGCCGCGACTGCGCTCGTGACGGCGGTCGGTCCAGCTCAGGCCGGGAGCGAGTCGACCCGGTACAACTGTCCCGACGGAGCCGTCTGTCTCTACGGTGAGGGTGCACCCCTCTCGTCGAAGCCCACGCACATCTGGTACAGCTACGGCGCACACAACTTGAGCGGCCAGTACAACCACCACAACATCTTCAACAACCAGTACGGCTGGAACGCTCTGGCCGAGCTGTGCACCGGCTACAACGGGACGGGCGACTGCGACGACGTCATGTGGCCGCAGGATGGGTACTGGACGGACTTCACGCCGATCAACTCGGTTGTCCTGTACCTGTACTACCCAGGTGGCGGCTGAGCAGTGAATACTCCTGCGTGCCTGGTCAGGCCAGGGTGCGGGTTGTGCGCCTCTGGGGCGGTCGCGCAGGTGCACAGCGGCCGGAACAGTCGACGGCGCCGGGTGAACTCCTGGCCCTGCGGAGCCGCGCGGCCAGAGCGCGGAGGACGCGGGCGCGATCGCGGTTGAACGCGATGGGCAGCCGCAGGACGAACTGGTCGTAGCCGTCCTCGGCGAGGGCGGCCGGGTCGTCGCACTCCACATCCGGGCAAGCCGGCGCACCGCCTCCACCTCGGCGTGCTCCACACGGGCTCGTCCGAGCGCGCCCGCGGCGAAGTCCGCGCCGCCTGGACGCGAACGGGCTGGTCGGAAGCCGGGCCGGCCGCCCGGCCACCGTGGTCGGTCGGTCGGTGCGGCGGCCCGGTTCCCGGTGTCGGCCCGGTGTCAGCCGAGGCCCACGTGGGCCAGGGCCTGGCGGAGGAGGAAGCCGTGGCCGCCCGGCATCTCGCTCAGGACCTCGGGCGAGGCCGCCTCGTGCGGGCTGAACCACACCAGGTCCAGCGCGTCCTGCCGCGGCCGGCAGTCGCCGGTCACCGGCACGATGTACGCCAGCGACACCGCGTGCTGGCGCGGGTCGTGGTACGGGGTGATGCCGACGGTGGGGAAGTACTCGGCGACCGTGAACGGCTGGAGGGAGGTGGGCACCCGGGGCAGCGCCACCGGACCGAGGTCCTTCTCCAGGTTGCGCAGCAGGGCGTCGCGGACCCGCTCGTGGTGCAGGACCCGGCCGGAGACCAGCGTGCGGCTGACCGTCCCGTCCGGGCCGATGCGCAACAGCAGTCCGATGCTGGTGACTTCGCCGCTGTCGTCGACGCGCACGGGCACGGCCTCGACGTACAGGATCGGCATGCGGGCACGGGCCAGTTCCAGCTCGTCCTGGCTCAGCCAACCGGGCGTGGTCTCGGTCATGTCAGACATTGCTTGATCATACTTTCAGTGTCCGGAAGGGAGCCGGTAGACCCGGCGGGCGTTGTCCGCTCCCGCCCAGCGCGCGAGGCGCAGCGCGTCGGACAGGTGCAGTTCGTCGGCGTCCACCCGGTCCTGGAGCAGGTCGCCCAGTCCCCGGCGGAACGCCAGCGCGCCGAGGTGGTAGAACTCGGCGACACCGTAGGCGTCGGAGCTGTACAGCAGTTTGCGGAACGGTGTGATCTCCAGCGCCTCCTCCAGCACCGCCCGCGCCCGCGCCGGACCCACGTGGTGCAGGGTGAGCCCGACGTCCAGGTACACGTGCTCGAACACCGCGGCCAGGTAGGCCGCCCGGCGCTGGTAGGGCCAGCAGTGCAGCAGCAGCACCGGGACGGCGCCGACGGTCGCGTGCAGCCAGTCGGTGAGCAGGCTGGGGTCGGCCCGGTGCAGCCGCAGGTCGGCGTCGCCGAAGCCGGTGTGCAGTTGCAGGGGCAGCCCCAGGTCCACGGCGGTCCACAGCAGGTGCCGCACGAGCACCGGGTCGTCGAGCCGGCCGCCGCGCGCCAGCCAGGCCCGGGCCGCCCGGGTGACCTCGGCGTCCGACGGGCGGGCCGGGTCCAGGTCGAAGCCGGTCCGGTAGGCGGCCACCGACTTCACCCCGACCACGCCCGGCCGGCGCACCGCCTCCAGCGCGGCCGCGCGGAACTCGTCCGCGTACGCCCCCGCGTCCACGCCCCGCGCGGCCACCGCCTCCGCGACCCCCTCCAGCCGTACGACCTCGTGGGCGGTGCCGCCCCCTGCCCGGGCCAGGGCGGCGGGCGGGGTCAGGGGCAGCGGGGCGTACCCGGTGTCGACGCAGAAGACGCCGGTGCGGGCGGCCGTCAGGAAGCGCCGGGTGACCTCCCGGGCGCCCAGCTCCGCGCGCCGGGCGACGTAGTCCTCGGGGGTTGCGTGGCGCGGCAGGTCGAGCAGGGGCGCGCAGTGGCGGCGGACGGCCACCCCGGCGGGCGTGTCGAAGGGGGACAGGCCCGGCCAGCGCTCGCCCTCGGTGAGCAGCGACTCGAACCCCGGCCCGTCGAGGTCGCCGGTGGCCACGCCGTGGCAGTGGTGGTCGACCAGGTCCAGTGCGGCCAGCGCCTCGTGGACCGGTCCCTCGGGGGCGCCCACGTCAGTACCGCCAGCGGTAGGCCGCCGCCACCCGCTCGTCGTCCAGCCCCGCCACGCCGGCCGACTCGCCCTCCCGTACGGCGCTCACCGCGTCCGCGAGCACCGGGCCGAGCGCGGCCCGCAGCACCTCGTCCCCGCGGAACGCGGCCACGGCCTCCTCCAGCGAGCCCGGCAGCCTGCGCACGCCCCGTTCCGCCGCCCGCGCCGCGTCGAGCCGCACCGGGTCGCCGGTCGTCTCCTCGGGGAGCCGCGCGCCGGACCCGACGCCGTCGAGTCCGGCGGCGATCAGACAGCCCAGGGCCAGGTACGGATTGGCGGCCAGGTCCACCGGCTTGACCTCCAGGTTGGCCTGTTCCTCGCCGTGGCCCGCGGTCCCCGGGACCAGGCGGATGGCCGTCTCGCGGGTCTCCAGGCCCCAAGCCGTGAACACCCCGGCCCACTGCGACGGCTTCAGCCGCAGGTAGCTCGCCGGGCTGGGCGCCGTGACGGCCGTCAGCGCGGGCAGCCGGCCCAGGATCCCGGCCGCGAACGCCTCCGCGTCCGCCGTCAGGCCGTGCCGGCGCTCACCCCCCGTGTGCAGGCTGCGGCCGTCGCGCAAGGCCGACAGGTGGACGTGGCCGCCGTTGCCGACCCCGCGCGCGGACACGGCGGGCGAGAACGACACGCGCAGGCCGTGGCGGCGGGCCACCGCCCGGATCGTCTGGCGCACCAGCACGCTGCGGTCGGCCGCCGCCACCGGGTCCAGCGCCCCCACCGACATCTCGAACTGCCCGGCCGCGTACTCGGGGTGGAGCTGGTCGACGTCCACGCCCTGGGCCACGCAGGCGGCGAGCAGGTCGGCGAGGCAGTCGCTCAGCTCGACCTGCCGGGTCGCGCCGTACGCCGGGCCGGTCGCGGCGGGCACGAACTCGCCCTCGGGCGCCGTGTCCAGGCCCACCGACCACTCGATCTCCAGGGCCGTCCGGAAGGTGAGCCCGTGCAGCTCCGCGGCCCGGGCGACGGTCCGGCGCAGGAACGTCCGCCCGCACCCGGGGTGCGGGGTGCCGTCCTGCGCGATCCGGTCGACGGGCGCCCACGCCCAGCCCGGCTGCGCGGCCAGCACCGTCAGGTGGTCGAGGTCCGGGTACAGCCGCAGGTCGCCGTCCGGGCCGCCGAGCACGTCCGTGGTGACGCTGCGGTCGTCGGCCAGGAAGGTGTCGAACACCGGGGACATGCCGACGCCCCACGCCGCGGCCGACGCCAGCTTCGCGGTCGGCACCGTCTTCACCCGGCCCACGCCCGCGGTGTCGACGTAGGCCAGCACGATCCCGTGCACGCCCCGCCCGGACAGCTCCCCGCTCAGCGCGGTCGCCCGCTCGACGTCGCCGGGGCGCCCGCCGGGCACCGGATCGGCCAGGGTGGTCATGGGCACGCGCCCCTTTCCGGGCTCCCGTCCACCGGGTTCCCGCCGGTCACGCGGCCCATTGTGCCCCCGGATGATCGGCATGTCCGGGAAATCGGGCGGGCCGGGGGGCCTGGGACGCCCAATGCAGTTGCCTTACGGCCGAGCCCCAGAGCTACTGGGCTGTCTCGGTCGGCTTCTGGCTCCAGCGCAGTTCGTTCACCGCCTCTGCTGCTTCCTTGCGGACCTCGGGGTGGGGGTGGTGAAGGAACCGCTCGACGATCGGCAGTGCCGCCTGGTCGTGAGTCGAACCGAGGATTGCCAGCACGTAGTCCAGGAGCAAGGGTTCGAAGCCATCCGCACCGACGGCGAGCGGCTCCACCACCCGGTAGGGAAGTTCGTAGTGCATGGAGGCGGTGCAGGCCGCGTGCAGCGATGACTCCCGCACCGGGTAGCTCTCATCAGAAAGCGCGACCGTGACGAGGCGCTCGACGGCCCGCTCGGCGTCATCCGGCGTCAGGCGGCCCGTCTCCAGCACGTCGCTGACGACATCGAGGCAGAGGTCCCGGCGGCCCGCATCGGAGCTGTTCAGCTCCTCCCAGGCCGATTCGATCAATGCAGTCAGTCCCTGGTATCCGTCCACGGCCAGACCTTAGGAGACGGTCGCCGCCTGGTCTCAGCAATAAATGACGGGGTCAGGGCGGTGAAACGGCCTGTGTTCCCTTCAGTGCCGGCCGTCCAGCCCTGCGGCTGCTCTTCGCCTTCGAGGTTGGATTGTGGGCCCATCGGCCGGGCTGGACCGTGTCGCGTCAGGCACGGGTTCTCAGGACGGGCCAGCGGTTCGGTTTCTTGATCGCGCGTGGGCAGTCCCGGTTGCGCCGGGTCGGAAGAAGGCGGCTGCGCGCCTCCCGCCCTGCCTCGGTGAACGAGCGCGTGAGCTTGGCGGTGGTGGCTCCGAGCTGGGACGGGATGCTGCGGCGGGCGACGCGGACGCACTTCAGGTAGGAGACGCGGTCGGCGTCCACCGCCGGGCGGGCGAGTTCTGCTGTGTGGGCGAACTGGCGGATCGCGTGGTGGACGGCGAGGTAGGCCGACAGCTCCTGCCGGACACCCTCTGGTGTCCGCTACCTGATCGGCCCGCCAGGGCCGAGGTGGTTCTTGATCTCGCCGAAGACGAGCTCGATCTCCCAGCGTTCCCGGTAGAGCGCGACCAGCTCGGCGGCCGGATACTGCTCGGGGTCCAGCAGTGTCGTACCCAGATGGGCGACCTTGCCCTCCTTGGCGAAGGCGATGACGCGGTAGATCACATGACTGGGAAGGGCCCGGCCCTCTCGCGCGGCGCGGAGCCGGACCTCCTTGCCTGGTCGCGCCACCGACAGGTACGAGCCATCCGGTAGTTCTTCCTGGGCGGTGCCGAGGTGGTTGGACTGGAGCCTGACGAGCAGATCAGCGCCCGCCACGGTGAAGACGTGCGCGAACTCGACCGATCAGAAGCCGCGGTCGGCAATGACCAGGTCGCCGGGGCCGGTGGAGCCGGCCAGTGGGTAGCAGAGGCTACGTTCGCCGTCGCGGTAGCCGCCCAGGCGGGCATCGAGGACTCCGTGCGTTCCGATCTCGGCCAGTACGACCGCTCTGACCTGGGGGAACCCGAATGGAATGCCCCCGGTGGTGGAGGGGCCCTCGAAGGTGTCGCCGTTGCTCGTCGAATCCGGAAGATCGAATTGGGTGCCGTCCAGGGCGAGGAGCCGCAGCCCTCGCCACCACGCGCCGGGCGTGTCAGCAGTGGCGAGCGGGCCGGTCACCTGCCGGAACACGGTCACCAGCACGTCCTCCCCGAGCCGGCACGAGCCCGGCACAACGACGACCGGTTCACCCGCGCGAGGGCCCGGCTGCCCGGGATGCCGCCGGTCAGCACCCGCAGCACCTCCTCGTACGACTCCCGGGCGAACAGACACAGGGCCAGGACGAAGTACACGACCAGCCGAGCCGGCAGGAGACGACGGCGCCGCTCGACTCGGTCGTGCTTGGCTATCGCCGCGTCCACCAACTTAGAGGTGAACACCTTCGTCAGGTTCCCGATCCGCACCCGCTGTCCCGCACCCCACCCCGTCACACGCGGGGCAACGGTCTCCGCAGCTCAAAAGCAACTGCATTGGCCTGGGACGCCCCCCGGTAGGGTGGCCGGGGCTCCCTCGGGTGCCGTACCGACGCCCCGCGCCCGCTCCCGGCAGAAGGCCCCGCACAGAAGGAAGGACATGCCCTACTCCGTCTCGCCCTTGAAGCCCTCCGCCTCCCTGACCGAGTCCGCGCCGCCCGCCGACATCCGGCTGGTGGTCACGGACATGGACGGCACGCTGCTCGACGACGACAAGCGCGTCCCCGCCGGCCTGTGGGACGCGCTGGCGCGGCTGCGGGAGCGCGGGGTGCTGTTCAGCCCGGCGAGCGGACGGCAGTACGCCACCCTGGCACGGGAGTTCGCCGAGGTCGCCGACGGCATGGTGTTCATCGCGGAGAACGGCACCTACGTGGTGCGTGACGGCGAGGAACTCAGCTCCGACCCGATGGACCGGGCCGTCGCGGCCGACGTGGTCCGGGCCGTACGACGCCTCGCGGCGGGCGGCGTCGACGTGGGCGCCGTCGTCTGCGGCAAGCGGTCCGCGTACGTGGAACGGTCCGACGAGCCCTTCCTGGCCGAGGTGCGCCGCTACTACCTGCGCCACGAGATCGTCGAGGACGTCACCGCCGTCGACGACGACGTCATCAAGGTGGCCCTGTTCGACTTCGGCTCCGCCGAGCGGACCACGGCCCCGGCCCTCGCGCCGTTCGCGGACACGCACCAGGTCGTCGTCTCCGGCGAGCACTGGGTGGACGTGATGAACCGCACCGCGAACAAGGGCGCCGCCCTGCGCCGCCTCCAGCGCGACCTCGGCATCACGCCCGCCCAGACGATGGTCTTCGGCGACTACCTCAACGACCTGGAGATGCTGGACGCCGCCGACTGGTCCTTCGCCATGGCCAACGCCCACCCCGAGGTGATCCGCCGGGCCCGGCACCTCGCGCCGTCCAACAACGACAACGGCGTCCTGCGCACCCTCGCCCGCGTCCTGGACCTGCCCCTGGACGGCGCCGGGACGGACGCCGCGTGAGCGCCCCGTCCGCCGTCGCCCGCCTCACCCGCGACCTCACCGACGGGCTGGACGGCGCGGACCTGGAGGACTTCTACCGCGACCTGCACCGCCACCCCGAACCGGCCTTCCGGGAGCACCGCACCGCCGCCCGGCTCGCCGAACGCCTGCGGGCCGCCGGGTACGAGGTCACCGACGGCGTCGCCGGGACCGGCGTGGTCGGCGTGCTCGCCAACGGGGACGGCCCGGTGGTGTGGCTGCGCGGCGACATGGACGCGCTGCCGGTGTCCGAGGCGACCGGGCTGCCGTACGCCTCCACCGTCGACGGGGTGATGCACGCCTGCGGGCACGACCTGCACGTGACCTGGCTCGTGGCGGCCGCCGAGGCACTGGCGGCCGGCCGGGACGCCTGGTCGGGCACGCTGGTCGTGGTCGGGCAGCCCGCGGAGGAGGCCGGTGGCGGTGCGGCGGCGATGGTCGCGGACGGCCTGCACGAGCGCTTCCCGCGCCCCGACGCGCTGTTCGGGCAGCACGTGGCGCCCGGCCCCGCCGGGTTCTACCCGCACCGGCCCGGCCTGGTGATGTCCGCCTCGGACGACGTCGACGTGGTCGTGCACGGGCTCGGCGGTCACGGCTCGCGACCCGAGGCGGCCGTCGACCCGGTGGTCACCGCCGCGTACGTCGTCACCCGGCTGCAGACCGTGGTGGCCCGCGAGGTCGCCGCGCGGGAGCAGGTGGTGCTGACGGTCGGCCGGTTCCACTCCGGCACGCAGCACAACGTCATCCCCGCCGACGCCCGCCTCGCGCTCAACCTGCGCACCCAGGACCGCCAGGTGCGGGCCCGCGTCCTGGACGCCGTGCGGCGGATCGTGGAGGGGGAGTGCGCGGCCGCCGGCTGCCCCCGGCCGCCGGAGGTCACGGTGGCGTCCGGCTACCCGGCCACCGTCAACGACGCAGCGCTGGATGCCCAGGTGGCCGCCGTCCACCGCGAACTGTTCGGCGACGGCACGGTGTTCGACGTCGGCCCGGTGATGGGCAGCGAGGACTTCTCCCTGCTCGCCCCCGCGGGCGTGCCCTACGACTACTGGCTCGTGACCTCGACACCGGCGGCGGTGTGGGACGCGGCGCCCGGCGAGGACCTGCTGACCAAGCTGGACCACGTGCCCGCCAACCACAACCCCCTGTTCGCCCCCGACCCGTCGGTCCTGCTGCCGGGCGTACGGACGCTGGTGTCGGCGGCACTGGCCCGGTGGGCGGACTGACAGCGGACGACGGGCGGGACAGCCGTACCTGACGAACCCTCAGGCAGCGGCTCTCCGTGCCGCAGCACGGCTCCGGCGTCCGCCGGTGGCGCGCAGCAGGTCGGCGCGCTCCGCCTCGTCGGTGCCGCCCCAGACGCCCGTCGTCTGTCCGCCGGCCAGGGCGTAGGCCAGGCAGTCGGCGATCACCGGGCACCGCGCGCAGACCCGCTTGGCGGCGGCGACGTCCTCCAGGGCCGGTCCTGTCGAGCCCACGGGGAAGAACAACTCGGGGTCCTCGCCCACGCAGGCGGCTTTGGTCAACCACATCATGCGGGCGCGGGTGTCCCGGGCCAACCGGTGCAAACACATCCGTGCGCGATGGCCCTCCCGGACCGGGGGGCGCGCCGCCCCGGGATCTTCCCAGCGGACCCGTGGGCGGTCTATAGTCCGAAACTAGCAGCGCTAATTAATCACGGCCGGCCCTCGGGCCGGGCACCGTCGGTAGGAGTCCTGTCGTGCGCCCCGTCCACTTCGCGGCCGCCCGCCGCACCCCCATCGGCAGACTGCGCGGAGCCCTGTCGTCCGTGCGGCCCGACGACCTGGCCGCGGGCGTGATCCGCGCGCTGGTCGCCGACGTCCCCGCGCTCGACCCCGCCCGCATCGACGACGTGTACTGGGGCGCCGCCAACCAGGCGGGCGAGGACAACCGCAACGTCGCCCGCATGGCCGCCCTGCTCGCGGGACTGCCCGAGTCCGTGCCGGGCGCCACGGTGAACCGGCTGTGCGCCTCCGGCCTGGAGGCCGTCACCACCGCGGCCCGCACCATCGCCGCCGGCGAGGCGGACGTCGTCCTCGCGGGCGGCAGCGAGTCGATGAGCCGCGCCCCGTTCGTGCTCGCCCGCCCCGACGAGGCGCTGCCGCACCGCGTCGAGACCGTCGACACCCGGCTCGGCTGGCGGCTGGTCAACCCGGCGATGAAGGACCTGCACGGCCTGCTGGCCATGGGCGAGACCGCCGAGGAGGTCGCCGAGCGGTACGGCGTCCCGCGCGAGCGGCAGGACGAGTTCGCCCTGCGCAGCCACCGGCTCGCCGCCGAGGCCCGCAAGAACGGTCACTTCGACGACGAACTCCTGCCCGTGAAGCGCCCCGACGGGGTGGTCGTCGACGCCGACGAGGGCATCCGCGAGGACACCTCGTACGAGAAACTGGCGTCCCTCAAGCCCGTGTTCCGCAAGGGCGGCACGGTCACCGCGGGCAACGCCTCGCCGATGAACGACGGTGCCGCGGGCCTGCTCCTGGTGAGCGAGGAGGCGCTGAACGACCTGGGCCTGGAGTCGCTGGGCCGCTACGTGGCCGGTGCCTCCGCGGGCGTCCACCCGGACGTCATGGGCATCGGGCCGGTCCCGGCGACCCGCAAGGCGCTGGCCCGCGCCGGGTGGGGTGTCGACGACCTCCAGGAGGCCGAGTTCAACGAGGCGTTCGCCGCGCAGGCGCTCGCCTGCGTCGACCAGCTCGGCATCGACCCGGACCTGGTCAACCCGACCGGCGGCGCGATCGCCCTCGGCCACCCGCTGGGCTGCTCCGGCGCCCGCATCCTCACGACCCTCCTGCACCGCATGCGCCGCACGGGCGCGGAGCGCGGCCTGGCGACGATGTGCGTGGGCGTGGGCCAGGGCAGCGCGGTGCTGGTCGAGCGGCACTGACCCCCGCACCCGCCGGGCTCAGGGACGGGCCTCCTGGGGCTTCCACCCCCACGCGGTGAGCATCCCGGCCGACAGTGCGGCACAGTCCGGCGAGCCGAGGTAGCGGACCGCCTCGTCGACGGCCGCCGTGTCGACCAGTCCGGTGGCGAGCATGGCCGACCTGCTCCGCTCCCAGGTGTCCGCCCAGAACCGGCTGAGGGCAGAGCCCGGGACGAGCGGCGGTACGTGCACCTCGGCGGCGACGGCGCCGAGCCCGGCCTCGCGCAGCAGGTGCGGGTAGGACGGCACCCACGTGACGTCCGTGCCGATGGTGTCCCTCAGCCCTTGCCACATCGCCGTCATCGCCGTGGTGTGCGGCGTGGCCGGCGTCCGGTCGCCGGTCAGGTCGACCGCGTCGCTGAGGACCAGGACGCCGCCCGGTTCGACCAGTGCGGCCAGGTCCGCGATCATGCGGCGGTACTCGGGCAGGTGCATCAGCAGGAAACGGGCGTGGACGAGCCGGAACCGTCCGCTGACGAACCCCGCTGCGGTGACGTCGGCCTCGCGGACGTCGAGCCCGGGCACGCGCCGCGCGGTGAGGAAGCGTGCGTCGCGGTCCACGGCGACCACGCTCGTCACCCCGCACTCCTGGAGCAGGCGCAAGGACACGGTGCCGGTGCCCGCACCGACGTCCAGGCAGCGCCATCCCGGGCCCACACCGAGCGCCTTCAGCCGTGCGACGGTGATGTCGTCGTAGGCGAGGGCACCGAAGTCGATGCGCTCGCCCTCGCCGCCCTGGTCGGGGCGGAAGACGGCCTCGCCGTAGCGGCCACCGCCCGGCGCGCTCGCGCCGTCGGCGGCGGTCACGGGGCGACCGCCGTCACGCCGGGACGGCCGTTCCGCCGTCGGGACAGGCGTCGAACCGGGGCGTCGTCGGGGGAGTGCGGCACCGGGCCTCCAGGCGCGGGGGAGCGGGAGCGGACGGCCCGGAGCGAGGCCGTCCGCCACCGATCCTCCCCCGGCAGCCGCCCCCACCGCCGAGGCGCGCCGCTCCGCACCGGAACGGCCGCCCGGTGGGCCCCGACGAGCCGGGGACGGGGCCACTGGGCGAGACGGAGGCGACCCGGGTGGATGCGTGCGCATAGCATCGGTGCCCGCATGAACATCATCTCCTCGTGGCACATCACCGGCTGGGAGTTCGCCGCCCTGGCCTTCGCGGCCCTGCTCGTCGGCTTTTCCAAGACCGCCGTCAGCGGCGCCAACACGGTCAGCCTCGCGATCTTCGCGGCCGTGCTGCCCGCCCGCGCCTCCACGGGCGTGCTGCTGCCGGTGCTGATCGCGGGCGACGTCCTCGCCGTCCTCACCTACCGCCGGCATGCCCACTGGCCCACGCTGTGGCGGCTGTTCCCGGCGGTCGCGGCCGGCGTGGTCGTCGGCACGCTGTTCCTGGTGTGGGCCGACGACGCGGTCGTACGGACCTCGATCGGCGCGATCCTGCTGCTGATGGCGGGCGTGACCGTCTGGCGGCGCCGCACGGCCGAGCGGACCGACGACCCCGACGCCGTGGTCACCCGCGCCGGCCGCGTCAAGGCCCGCTCCTACGGCGTCCTGGGCGGCTTCACCACCATGGTCGCCAACGCGGGCGGCCCGGTGATGTCGCTCTACCTGCTGTCGGCGGGCTTCCGCAAGCTCGGCTTCCTCGGCACGTCCGCGTTCTTCTTCCTCATCGTCAACGTCTCCAAGGTGCCCTTCAGCGCCGGACTCGGCCTCATCGACGGCCGCTCACTGCTCCTGGACGCCGCGCTGGTCCTGTTCGTCGTCCCCGGCGCGCTCCTCGGCAAGTGGGCGGTGCACCGCATCGACCAACGGCTGTTCGAGCAACTGGTGATCGCCGCCACGGTGGTGGGCGGACTGCAACTGCTGCTGCGCTGAGGGCCGTCGGGCAGGTCGGTCGGAGCGTGCCTCGCGGATGCGCTCCAGCCACTCCCCGGCCAGGCGGTGCCCGTCGGGGAACCGGTCGTCCCGGTCCCACCGCCATGCCGTGACCATCGCCAGGACCAGGGTCCGGCAGGCGCGCACCAGGCCCTGGTCGAGCCCGCCGTAGTGCGCGGCGACCTCCTCGGGGGCGTGGGCGACGTCGAAGGCGACCGGTCCGCGGCAACACGTCTCCAGGTCGACGAACAGGGGGTCGCCCCCGGTGGCGAGCAGGTTGCCGGGGTGCGGTTCGCCGTGCAGCAACTGCTCGGCGCCGCCGTGCTCGACGATGGTGCGCCGCAGGTCGCGCAGCGTGCCGGCGAGCAGCGCCCGGTCGGCGTCGGCGAGGGCCGGGGTGCGGTCGCGGTCCGCCACGAGGCGCTGCGCCTGCGCGACCCGGTCCGTGAAGTGCGGCACCGGCACGTCGAGCGTGCGCATGCCCAGGTGCAGCCGTTCCAGCGCGTGGGCGTAGTCGCCCGGTGCGACCCCGTCCGGCGCCACGGGCGCGTAGTACGTCCACAGCGTGACCACGAAGCCGTCCCGCCCGAGGACCCGCGGCCCCACCCGGGGGTCGGGCACGGCGACCGGACAGCCCGACGCCGCGAGCCGCTCCGCGAGGTCGACCTCGAACCGGGCGACCTGCTGCGCCTCGGGCGCCACCCGCGCCAGCACGTCGCACGGCAGCAGCCGCAGCGTGAGCTTGTTCGAGTCGTGCAGGACGGCCGCGTCCTCCACCGTGAGCCCACACGACACGGCGGCCGCCCGGGCCGCGGCCACCGCGCGCCGTCCCTCCGCGGCCTCCACGCCCGTCCGCCCCCCTCTTCTTGGATTCCTCTCGGACTGCCCTCCGGACCTGCCGCGCCTCAGGCGGTCGCGGGGGCCGGTGCCGGGACGTGGGTGCCCGTGCGGAAGGCGGCGGCCCAGTCGGACGTGGCCCCGACGCCGCCGAACGTGTAGAAGTGCAGGCCCAGTTCACCGTGGCGGCCGGGGTCGTGGCGCTCGGCCAGGGTGTGCACGAACCGGTCCGGGCCGGCCGTGCCCATCAGGTTGGTGAGCGAGAAGCCGTACTTCTTGGCGATGCCCGCGCTGGTGCCGACGCCGAAGCGCGCCGCGTACCGCAGCAGCCGCCGTATCCCGGCCGGGCCCGGCACGCCGACCCGCACCGGCAGGTCCACGCCCCGCGCGCGGACGGCCTCCAGCCAGGCGAGCACCGGCTCGGTGTCGAAGCCGAACTGGGTGATCACGCTGCCGGCGAGGCCCTCCTCGCGCAGGACGGCGGCCTTGTCCTCGATCGCCGACCACAGCGCCGGCTCGCTGATCGCCGGGTGGCCCTCCGGGTAGCCGCTGACGCCGACGTGCCGCACGCCGTACTCCTGCAGCAGCCCCGAGCGCAGGACGGCGAGCGCGTCGTCGTACGGGCCGAGCGGGACGGTCGGGTCGCCGCCGACGACGAAGACGTGGTCGGCCGCGTCGGCGTCCCGCAGGGCCGACAGGTACGCCTCGAGTTCCGCGCGGGAGCGCAGCCGGCGCGCGGACAGGTGCGGGACGGGCACGAGCCCGAGCCGACGCACGGCCCGTACGGCGGCCAGGCGCAGCTCGGTGTCCTCGGTGCCGAGGAAGGTGACGTTGACGCGGGTGCCGTCCGGGATCGCGGGGCGGGCCGCCTCCAGCGCGGCCACGTCCTTGCCGGTCATCTCCAGGGAGAAGCCGTCCAGCAGGTCACCGGCGGCCGGGCGGGGGAGAGGGGCGACGACGTCCATCGATGTGCGCTTCCCGTCCCTCGTGTCGTGTCGTGTACGTGCGGCCGTGACCACGGTCCGGCTTCGCCGCCGGACCGCGGCGCACAGGTTAACAACCGGCCGCGCACGGCCCTTCCCCCGCGTCCGGTGACCCGGGCCACCCCCGAGGCACCGAAGGGCACCCCCTAGGCTCGGCGCCATGTCCCCGCACGTCCTGATCCTCGGCGGCACCACCGAGGCCCGTGAGCTGGCCGCCGTCCTCGCGGCCCGGCCGGGCGTCCGTGTCACCACCTCGCTGGCGGGCCGGGTGTCCCGGCCGGGGGCGCTCGACGGGGAGGTGCGCACCGGGGGGTTCGGCGGTGCTCGGGGGCTGGCCGCGTGGATCCGCGACCAGGACGTGGCCGCCGTCGTGGACGCCACGCACCCCTTCGCCGCGGGCATCACCGCGAACGCGGCCCGCGCCGCGGCGGCCACCGGGATCCCGCTGGTGGCGCTGCGCCGCCCCGGCTGGTCGCCCGGCCCCGGCGACCGCTGGCACGACGTCCCCTCCCTGGAGGCGGCGGCCGCGCTGCTGCCGTCCCTGGGCCGGCGCGCCCTCCTGACCACGGGACGCCTGGGCCTGGCCACGTTCGCCCACGTCAGGGACGTGCACTTCGTCGTCCGCTCGGTCGAGCCGCCCGAGCCGCCGCTCCCCGCGGACACCCGGCTCGTCCTCGCGCGCGGTCCCTTCACCCTCGCCGACGAACTGGCCCTGCTGCGCACCCACCGCGTGGACGTCCTGGTCACCAAGGACAGCGGCGGAGCCGCCACGTCCCCCAAGCTGGCGGCCGCCCGCACCCTGGGCCTGCCCGTCGTGGTCGTCCGCCGCCCCGCCCTCCCGGACGGCGTGACCGCCGTACCGGACGTGGCCGGCGCCCTGGAGCGACTGGGCTTCGCCGCGCGGTGACCGGACGGCCCGCGGCGGGCGCCCCTACGGGCGTTCCGGGTTGCGGCGCAGCAGGTACGTGTCCATGATCCAGCCCTTGCGCTCCCGGGCCTCCGCGCGCAGCCGCTCGATGCGGGGCGCGGCCTCGGCGAGCGGACCGGCGACCAGGATCTCGTCCGGCGTGCCGATGTACGCCCCCCAGTAGATGTCCATGTCCTCGTCGGCGTACCGCCGGAAGGCCTGGTGGGCGTCCAGCATCACCACCACGTCGTCCACGCCCGGCGGGAAGCCCTCCGCAAGCCGCCGCCCGGTGGTGATCTGCACCGGCCGCGCCACGCGGTTCAGCCCCGTGCGGTGCCGGGCGACGAGCGCCGAGACACTGCTGATGCCCGGCACGACGTCGTACGCGAAGTCCACCGTGCCGCGCTGCCGGACCTCCTCCAGGATGCCGATCGTGCTGTCGTACAGCGCCGGGTCGCCCCACACCAGGAACGCGCCGGTCTCCGCCTCGCCCAGCTCCTCGGCGATCAGCCGCTCGTAGATGTCCGCGCGGGCGCTGCGCCAGTCCCCGACGGCCGGGGAGTACGCCGAGTCGCCCGCGGTGCGGTCGCGCTCCGGGTCCCGGGCCTCCACCACCCGGTACGTGCCCTCCGGCACGTGCGTCGTGAGCATGTCCCGGCGCACCTGGGTGAGGTCGCTCTTCACCTCGCCCTTGTCCAGGACGAAGAACACGTCCGTGTCGCGCAGCGCCCTGACGGCCTGGAGGGTCAGCTGGTCCGGGTCGCCCGCGCCGATGCCGATGACATGAATGGTTCGCACGCACCGAGTCTGCCGTACGGCACCGACCGTGACCGCACCGGTCCCGCACGCGCGCGGGAAGCGGGCCGGGGCGGGTCAGCGCAGGTGGGGCGCCCGGGCCCGGGCGTCCACGGGGGCGTCCGTGCGCTCGACCTCGCTCGCCAGCGCCCGCGCCCAGGCGATCACGCCGGGCAGGTCGATCCCGTGCGGACGCGCGTCCCCGTCCTGCGCCGCCCACTCCTCGGCCGCCCCGGCGCCCCGGCGCAGCAGCCGGGCCCCGCCGGTGCGGTTGCCGCGGGCCGCGTGCGTGAGGCCCACGGCCAGCTGGGCGAGGCCGCGCCACAGCGCCCGCTCTTCCTGCGGGCCCGACTTCCAGGCGTCCTCGAAGACCTCGTGCGCGTGGAACGGCTTGCCCGCCGCGAGCAGTTCCTGCGCCTCGGCGACCGTCTGTTCCGGGGTGCGCACCACGCCCTCCGGCTGCCGCTCCACCCCGGGCGCGCCGTACGGCAGGGGCCGCCCCAGCCCGTCCCGGGGCCGCGCGCTGCGCGCCCGGCCCTCCTGGTCCCGGTCCCGTGCGTCGCCGTCCGTCGCCCTCGTGCTGCTCATACGGCGATTGTCCCGCCCGGCGGCCCCTTTCGGCGCACCGCCCGGTGTGGGGTAGAGTTCGGTACGCGCGATCACGCGGCTCCGGCCGCGGAAGCGCACCGGGACGTGGCGCAGCTTGGTAGCGCACTTGACTGGGGGTCAAGGGGTCGCAGGTTCAAATCCTGTCGTCCCGACGGTGCGAAGGGTCTTCGCGGGCAGCAGCCCGTGGGGGCCCTTTCTGCATGCCCGGCCGGCCGGTGGGCCGGCCCGGGTCCCTGACCGCGTCGCGTTCAGCCGAGCGGCACGCCCGTGTGGTGCTCCAGCGCGTGCAGCAGGCGGTCCTGGAACTCCTCGTCGAGGGCCGCGGGATGCGGGTCCCGGGTCCGCCGGTGGTACCAGTAGCCGCCGGTCGCGGGGGTCACGTCGGGGTGGGTGGCCAGCCAGACCTGGGTGCGGTGTCCGGCGACCAGGTCGTCCGGCGCGCCCGCGCCGCCCATGCGCGTGGGCACCCAGCCCGGGTCGACCGCGTGGCTGGTCGTCCCCGGCCAGCGGGACGCGCACGCCTGCGACAGGGCGGTGACCCACAGCTTGGTGTCGCTGTAGGAGGCCGTGCCCCGCGTCAGCCGTCGCAGGTCGGTGGAGCCGGAGCGGTGCATGCCGCTGCTGAGGTGGATCAACCGGGACGGCTTCTCCAGCAGGGCGGTCAGGACGTACGGCGCGACCGTGTTCACGGTGACCGTCTCGGGGCCGCTCAGGACACCGGCGTTGTGGACGACGACGTCGAAGCGGCCGAACGCGGCGGCCTGGCGGGCGGCGTCCTCGATCTGGTCCGGCACGGAGAGGTCGCCGACGACCACGCCCGCCCACCGGCCGGGATCCGCCGTGTCGCCGAGCCGGGCCCGGTTGCGGACGTGGACGACCACGTCGTGCCCCTCGCCCGCCAGGGCCTGTGCCGTGTCACGGCCGAGGCCGGTGGAGGCGCCGGTCACCAGGATGAGCGCCATGGCCGCGTTCTCCGCTTTCTCTGGGTTCTCTCGGTTCTGTCGGTTCTCTCAATTCTCTCGCTTCTCTCGCTTCTCCCGTCCCCCCGTTCCCCTCAGGGACCGGGCGGGGTGGGGCGCAGGGCGAGGAGGGCGATGTCGTCGGTGCTGCCGGCGCCCAGGCCGAGGATCAGCTCGTCGCAGAAGACGTCGAGGGGCGCCCGGGCGAGGGCCGCGGTGTGCCGGCGCAGACGGGTCATCGAGTCGCTGAGGGATTCCCCCGGGCGTTCGATCAGGCCGTCGGTGAACATCAGGAGGGTGGAGTGGGCCGGCAGGGCGTCACGGGCGGTGGGCCTCGGGAAGCCGCTGTCCACGCCGATGAGGAGACCGGAGGCGGTGTCCAGGTAGCGGGTGTCGCCGTTGGGACAGGTCAGCAGCAGGGGGAGGTGTCCCGCGGAGGAGTGGTGCACCTCCCACGGGCCGTCGCGGGGGCCGGTGACGACGGCGTAGGCGCAGGTCGCGGTGGAGTGCGGGTAGAGGGTGAGGGTGGCGAGGTCGAGGCGGCCCAGCACCTCCGAGGGCCGGTCCTGGAGGTCGACGGCGATGCCGCGGAGCATGTTGCGCAGCTGGCTCATCGTCACGGCGGCGTTCAGGTCGTGCCCGGACACGTCCCCGATGACCAGGGCCGTGTCGCCGTCCGGCAGGGTGAAGGCGTCGAACCAGTCGCCGCCGACCTGGGCGGTCGTACTGGACGGGGCGTAGCGGGCGGTGATCTCCATCGACGGGATGTGCGGGAGGCGGGGCAGCAGGGAGCGCTGGAGGCGTTCGGCCGCGGTACGGGTGTGCTGGTGCAGACGCGCGTTGTCGACGCTCAGCGAGATGCCCTGGACGAGGTCGGCGACCAGGAGCGCGTCCTGCTCGGTGAAGGGGGCGTCCTGGCCGGTGCGGACGACGATCAGGGCGCCCAGCACCTCGCGGCGGGCCCGCAGCGGGGCCATGATCGTGCTGCCGGCGCCGAGCTGCTGGAACAGCTCCAGCTGCCGGGCGTCCAGGGCGCTCTCCGCCTGGTCCGGCGTGGGGACGTCGGTGATCAGCAGGGGTCCGGCGCCGTTCAGCACCCGGGCCAGCGGTCCCCGGGCGTTCTCGGACACCGGGGGCAGCCTGCCGAGGTCCACCCCGGCACTGAGGGCCTGCGGCTCACGGTGCACGACGCAGATCCGCTCGGCGTCGCCGTACTCGTCGAGCAGGTCGACCACGCACCAGTCGGCCAGCCGCTGGGTGAGGACGTGGCACACCCGGCGGAGCCCCTCGCGCAGGTCGAGGGTGCTCGACAGCGCGCTGGTGGTGTCGGCCAGCAGGCTCAGCCGCTCCCAGGCCCGCGCCGCCTCCGCCCCGCCGGCCAGCGGCGCCGCCACCGGACCGGTGTGCAGCCGTAGGGAGGGCCCGGTACCGGGGGGCGGCACCGGCCGCTCCTCCCCGGGAGCCGTGGCCCGGGGCATGAACTGGCCGACGTGCACCGTGCGGCCGTCGACCGCTTCCTGACTCTGCACGTGCAGGCGCACGGGGACCAGGCTGCCGTCGCGGTGCAGCGCCGGCAGCGGGATGGACCGGCCCATGATGCGGGACCGGCCGGTCAGCTGGAGCGCGGTGAACCCGGCCCGATGGCGCTCGCGCAGGTGTTCGGGAATCACCACCGTCAGCGGCCGGCCGATCAGTTCGTCGGTCTGCCAGCCGAGCAGGTCGCCCAGGGCGGCGTTCGCCGCGATGATCCGGCCGGCGTCGTCGGCCGCGACCGTCGGGACACCGCTGTCCTCCAGGTCGCCGGCGTCCCACGGCGCCAGTTCGGCCGAGGCGGCGTCCGGCACACCGGGCAGCAGGGTCCACGCGGTGGGTGTGCCCCCGGAGAGCTGGGTGACCAGCTCGTCGAGCACCCACTGGTGGTGGCCCCGCACGTGCGGCGGCGCCGGGAGGGTCAGCAGGGCGCCCAGCTGCGCCGCCGCGTCGCCGTGCTCGAGCACGTGCCGCAACGTGTCCACGGCCGGCGCGACGTCCAACGGGAACGCCATGTCCAGGGTCACCGTGGCGCCGCCGGTGACCGTCTCCTCCAGCGCGGACGCCGTGCACGCGTTGAGGACGCCGGCCACGTCGGCGGCGGCCAGCAGCTCGGCCCGCGACACCCCGGCGCGGTCCTCGATGCCGGAGGTGAGGGCCAGCTCGCGCAGCATGTCGTCCCCGTGCTGCTGCGCCGCGCGGAACAGCACGCGGGGCACGTCGACCAGCTTCACGGTCGCGGTCCGGCCCCGGATCGGCGCGGACTCCCACCCGGACGTCGGGGGCGCCGGGGCCTTTGGCCACAGCTCGAACCAGACCGTCTTGCGGCCCTCGCCCGGGTGGGCGCCGTGGCTGGACGCCAGTTCCTCGACCACGGCGAGGCCCCGTCCGGCACCGGCGTAGGGCCTCGGCTCCCGCGGCACGAGCGGGCGGTCCGGCCGGCTGTCGTCCACGCGCACCCGTACGTGTCCCTCGTGCGCCCAGACGCGCACCTCGACCTCGGTACGCGCGTGCAGCACCGCGTTGGTCACCAGCTCGCTGGTGAGCAGCTCGGCGGTGTCCACCACCTCCGGCGCGTCCGCACGCAGCGCCGACCGCACGAACCGCCGGGCCAGCGGCACGCTGCGTGCCTCCGCGGGGAAGCACCGGAAGAGGACGGCGGGCGGACGGGAACGATCCATGACGCTATCCATCCCGCCGTGCGGCGCGGATCTAACTCACCGGTGCGGTGACCCGGTGCTGCGATCCGGTGCGGTGACCCGGCGCTGCGGTCCGGTGCGGTGACCCGGTGCCGCGATCCGGTGCTGCGATCCGGTGCGGTCACCCGGTGCCGCGACCCGGTCCAGGGGCGGGGCCCCGGCCGCGGACGGCACCCGGCGACGAAACCCGGCGACGCGATCTTGCCAAGCCGCCCGCCGCCCACGGACCCTGGTGCCGGACAGGGCACGTGCCGACCAGCGAGAGGACTCGATCAGGGTGTCGAGCAGGCCCGCGACGGGCGCCACCATCACCAATCCCGTGATCCCCGGCTTCTTCCCCGATCCGAGCGTCTGCCGGGTGGGCGAGGACTACTACCTCGCCTGTTCCAGTTTCGAGTACTTCCCCGGCGTGCCCCTCCTCCACAGCCGGGACCTGGTGCACTGGACCCAGATCGGCAACGTCCTCGACCGGCCCGGCCAGCTGCGGCTACCGCCGGACGCGCCCTCCTCCGGCGGCGTCTACGCGCCGACCCTGCGCCACCACGACGGCCGCTTCTGGCTGGTCGTCACCAATGTCAGCGGCGGCGGCAACCTGCTGGTCACCGCCACCGACCCGGCGGGCCCCTGGTCCGACCCGGTCCCGCTGCCCGGCGTCCCCGGCATCGATCCCGACCTCGCCTGGGACGACGACGGCACCTGCTGGTGCACCGTCGCCGGCGTGGGGCAGGTCCGGCTCGACCCGCACACCGGGCGGACGCTCGGGCCCTTCCGGCACATCTGGTCCGGGACGCCCGGTGCCAAGGCCCCGGAGGCGCCGCACCTGTACCGGATCGGCGACCACTGGTACCTGCTGATCGCCCAGGGCGGCACCGAACGCGGCCACGGCGTCTCCGTGGCCCGCAGCCGCACCCCCGACGGACCGTTCGAGCCGTGCCCGGCCAACCCGGTCCTCACCCACCGCGGCACCGACCACCCCGTCCAGAACACCGGCCACGCCGACCTGGTCCAGGGCCCGGACGGCTCGTGGTGGATGGTGCTGCTCGGGGTCCGGCCGGGCGGCGGAACCCCCGGGTGGCACGTCCTCGGCCGGGAGACGTTCCTGGCGCCCGTCGACTGGGTGGACGGCTGGCCGGTGGTCGGCGAGATGGCACCGGAGGCACCGGCGCCCCCGTGGCCGCTGCGGCCGGGTCCCGCCCTCCCCGTCCGGGACGACTTCGACCGCGCCGAACTGGCCCCGCACTGGGTGTCCCTGCGGCACCGCCCGCCGGAGGACTGCACCACCGGGGCACGACCCGGGTGGCTCACCCTGCGCGCCCGCGGCGGCTCGCTCGACGCCACCGACGTGACCTTCGTCGGCCGCCGCCAGCAGCACCCGTCCTGCCGGGCCCGCGTCCTGGTCGACCTCGCGGACGGCGACGGCGGCCTGGCCGTACGCCTCGACGAACAGCACCACTACGCCGTCGAGGCCACGTCCGGCGAGGTGTGCGTGCGGGCCCGCATCGGCCCGCTGGGCACGGTGGTGGCGACCCGGCCCGTGCCGCCCGGACCGGTGGTCCTGCGCGTGGAGGTGGCCGCCTCCCGCGACCTCACCGACCCGCGCACCGGCCCCGACACCGTGACGCTCGGCGTGGAGGAACCCGACGGCACCTTCGCCGCCCTGGCCTCCCTCGACGGCCGGTACCTGTCCACGGAGGTCGCCGGCGGCTTCACCGGCCGCGTCCTCGGCGTGTACGCCGCGACCGGCTCCCTGCACGTCGACTGGTTCGACTACGAGCCGCTCGACGACTGACCGGTGCGGCAACGTCCGCGCGCAGGCGAGGCGCACGTCGCGGGGGCCCGCGGGCGGCCAGGCGCCGCCGGGGCCACGATCCGCGGTGCTTCCGGGCGCCGATAGGCTGGGACCATGCCGTCCCCCCGCCGTACCGCCCGCCAGGCCGACCTGCTGGAACGACTCGTGGCACTGCTGACGGCCCAGGGCTTCTCCGACCTCACCCTCGACGACCTCGCCGAACGGCTGCGCTGCTCCAAGACGACCCTGTACCAGCTCGCCCGCAGCAAGCAGGGCCTGGTCGTCGAGGCGGTCAAGCACTACTTCCGGGGGGCCACGGAGGCGGTGGAGAAGCGGGTCGCCCAGACCGCCGACCCGTCCGACCGGGTGCGTGCCTACCTGACCGCCGTCGCCGAGCAGCTGCGGCCGCTCTCGCGCCGTTTCCTGGACGACGTGGCGGACTTCCCGCCCGCGCGCGAGGTGTACGAGGCCAACACGCGCATGGCGGCGGAGCGGGTGCGGCGGCTGATCGCCGAGGGCGTCTCGGACGGCGCCTTCCGGGACGTGCACACCGCGTTCGTGGGCGAGGTCGCCGCGGCCACCATGCGGCAGATCCAGCAGGGCGAGCTCCAGGCGCGCACCGGGCTGAGCGACGCCGAGGCGTACGAACAGCTGGCCTCGCTGATCGTGCACGCCGTCTCGTCCTGACGACCCGACCCCGGTTTCCGGGAGACCTGGGCCCTACTGCGCCGCGCCCCCTTGCCGTACGCTGAATGATACTGTCGTACTCCTTCCAGTATCGTTTCGTGGAGGTCACCATGCCTGCCACTCGTGCCCTGCCGACCGAGGAAGCCGTCGAGCTCATCCAGCTCACGCGGATCCTCGCCGCCAAGGAACTCGCACCCCGGGTCGCCGAGGCGGAGGCCGACGAGGCGTTCCCCCGGGACGTCTTCCGCACGCTCGGCCGCAGCGGGCTGCTCGGACTGCCCTTCGCCGAGGAGCACGGCGGGGCGGACCAGCCGTACGAGGTCTACCTCCAGGTGCTGGAAGAGATCGCCGCGGTCTGGTCCAGCGTCGCCGTCGGCGTCTCCGTGCACGCGCTGTCGTGCTTCCCGCTCTCCCGCTTCGGCACCCCCGAGCAGCAGGCCGAGTGGCTGCCCGACATGCTGGGCGGCGAGCTGCTCGGCGCCTACTGCCTGTCCGAGCCGCACGCCGGCTCCGACCCGGCCGCGATGCGCACGCGCGCGGTGCGCGACGGCGACCACTACGTGCTCAACGGCGCCAAGGCGTGGACCACGCACGGCGGGCACGCCGACTTCTACACGGTGATGGCCCGCACCTCGGAGGACCGCACCCGGGGCGTGTCCTGCTTCCTCGTCCCGGCCGGCACGCCCGGCCTGAGCGCCGACCCGCCCGAGCGCAAGATGGGCCTGACCGGCTCCGCCACCGCCACCATGCGGCTGGACGGCGTGCGGGTGCCCGTGGAGCGGCGCATCGGCCAGGAGGGCGAGGGCCTGAAGATCGCGCTGGCCTCGCTGGACTGCGGCCGGCTCGGCATCTCCGCCGTCGCCACCGGCCTCGCCCAGGGCGCCCTGGACCACGCCGTGCGCTACGCCCGCGAGCGCGAGACCTTCGGCAAGCCGATCATCGAACACCAGGGCCTGGCCTTCGTCCTCGCCGACATGGGCGCCGCCGTCGAGTCCAGCCGTGCCATCGCGCTGGCCGCCGCCCGGCTGAAGGACCAGGGGCTGCCCTTCACGCGCGAGGCGGCCATCGCCAAACTCGTGTCGACCGACAACGCGATGAAGGTGACCACGGACGCGGTGCAGGTGCTCGGCGGGTACGGCTACACGCGCGACTTCCCCGTCGAGCGCTACATGCGCGAGGCCAAGGTCATGCAGATCTTCGAAGGAACCAACCAGATCCAGCGCATGATCATCTCTCGTGCGCTGGACCGGAGCGAGGGCGGTCTGCTCACCGTCCTCGGCAAGGAGTGATGATGCAGCTCGACAACACCGCCGCCCTCGTCACCGGCGGTGCGTCCGGCCTGGGCGCGGCCACCGCGAAGGCCCTCGCCGAGCGCGGTGCGCGGGTCTTCGCCCTGGACCTCAAGGACGCCGTGGACGGGGCCCCCGAGGTGGCCGGCGTCACCTACCTGGCCGCCGACGTCACCGACCCCGAGCAGGTGCGCACCGCCGTCGCCGCCGCGGCCGGCGCGGGCGTGCCGCTGCGCACGGTCGTCAACTGCGCGGGCATCGGCCCGTCCATGCGCATCCTCGGCAAGAAGGGCCCGCACGACCTCGCGCTGTACGCGAAGGTGATCCAGATCAACCTGATCGGCACCTTCAACGTCATGACGCTCGCCGCGGAGGCCATCGCGCGGACCGAGCCGGTCGACGAGCACGGGCAGCGCGGCGTGGTCGTCAACACCGCCTCCATCGCCGCCTACGACGGTCAGATCGGGCAGGCCGCCTACGCCTCCTCCAAGGGCGGCGTCGTCGGCCTGACCCTGCCGGCCGCGCGCGACCTGGCGCAGTACGGCATCCGGGTGTGCACCATCGCCCCGGGCATCGTGGACACCCCGATGATGGCCACGGTCTCCGAGGAGTTCCGCACCTCCCTCGCCCAGGGCGTGCCCTTCCCGCACCGGTTCGCCCGGCCGGAGGAGTACGCCGAGCTGGCCCTGGCCATCGTCGGCCACGACTACCTCAACGGCGAGACCGTCCGCATGGACGGCGCCCTGCGCATGGCGCCCCGCTAGGGACCCCCCGACGGACCGGCTGCCGGTCCTGCCTCACGGCCGGACCAGCAGCCGGAAGTCGAAGGCGTACCGGGACGCGCGGTAGACGTGCGTGCCGTACTCGACCGCCCGCCCGGTGTCGTCGTACGCCGTGCGGCGCATGGTCAGCAGGGCCGCCCCCTCCGCCTCGTCGAGGCGGGCGGCCTCCTCGCCCGTGGCCGAGCGGGCCCCGATCGTCTGCCGGGCGCTGTGCAGGGTGATGCCCGCGGCCCGCAGCATCCGGTACAGGCCCGTCGACTCCAGCCGCCCGGTGTCCAGCTCCAGCAGGCCGGCCGGCAGGTGGTTGCGCAGGAACGCCACCGGCCGGCCGTGGGTGCTGCGCAGCCGCTCCAGCACGACCACCTCGGCGCCCTCCGGCACGGTCAGCGCGGCGGCGACGTCGGCGCTCGCCGGGACGTGCTCGTTGCGCAGCACGCGCGTGCTCGGACCCTGCCCCGCGGCCTCCAGGTCGTCGTAGAGGCTGCTCAGCTCCAGCGGCCGTCTCACCTGGCTGTGCACGACCTGCGTGCCCACTCCGCGGCGCCGTACCAGCAGGCCCTTGTCGACCAGCGACTGGATCGCCTGGCGCACCGTCGGCCGGGACAGGCCCAGCCGGGTCGACAGGTCGATCTCGTTGCCCAGGAGGTCACCGGGGGCCAGTGCCCCCTGTTCGATGGCCGCCTCCAGCTGCTGGGCGAGCTGGTGGTAGAGCGGGACCGGGCTGACGCGGTCCAGGGTGAAGCGCAGGGCGTCGACCGCGGAGCCCGCCAGGGCACGCGCGCGGCCACCGGTGCTCGGCATCGGGGCACCTCCTCGGGCGGGGGTGGTGAGGGGTACGTGCGTGCGCCGGGGGTAGAGATCATCCGCGTCGACGGGGCGGACCCGGCCCCTCAGGTGTAGGCCCGGCCGACCGAGGCTGTCAATGGTTTGTACTTACATTCTGACCTTGTTGTGAAATGATGTCCTAACAAAGTATTGACAGAGGGCGCCCCAGGGAATTGGATTCCGTCCCAACAGCGCACGAGCGCACCGGGCCCCGGATCCCCGCGATCCTCATCGGAACCCGCCGTTTCTCTCCGTCGCACAGTGAGGTGCAGGAAGATGGACCGCTCTTCTCCCTCCCGCTCCCGCAGAATCGCCCCGGTCGTGGCCATGGCCGCGGCGGTGGCCCTGACCCTCGCCGGCTGCTCCAGCAGCTCCGGCGGGAAGAAGGCCGAGGAGGGAGGCGCCGACGCCTCCGCGGGCAAGGCGAACACCCCCCGGATGACCGTCGCCCTGGTGACCCACCAGTCGCCCGGCGACACGTTCTGGGACATCGTCCGCAAGGGTGCCGAGGCCGCCGCGGCCAAGGACAACATCAAGCTCGTCTACTCGGCCGACCCCAACGCCGGCAACCAGGCCAACCTGGTGCAGAACGCGATCGACCAGAAGGTCGACGGCATCGCGGTCACGCTCGCCAAGCCCGACGCCCTCAGGAGCGTCGCCGGCAAGGCGAAGGCGGCGGGCATCCCGGTCGTCGGCCTCAACTCCGGCGTGAGCGACTGGAAGAAGCTCGGCCTGCTGGAGTTCTTCGGCCAGGACGAGACGGTGGCCGGCGAGGCGCTCGGCAACAAGCTCAACTCGGTCGGTGCCAAGAAGGCCGTCTGCGTCGTCCAGGAACAGGGCAACGTCGGCCTGACCCAGCGCTGCGACGGGGTGAAGAAGACCTTCTCCGGCTCGCTGGAGAACCTCTACGTCAACGGCACCGACATGCCCTCGGTGAAGTCGACGATCACCGCGAAGCTCAAGCAGGACTCCTCCCTGGACCACGTCATCGCCCTCGGCGCCCCCATCGCGCTGACCGCGGTGCAGTCGGTCTCCGACGCGGGCAGCAAGGCGAAGGTCGCCACCTTCGACCTCAACAAGGACCTGACCGGCGCGATCTCCAAGGGCACCATCGAGTTCGCCGTCGACCAGCAGCCCTACCTCCAGGGCTACCTGGCCATCGACTCGCTCTGGCTCTACAAGAACAACGGCAACTACATGGGCGGCGGTGAGCAGCCGGTGCTGACCGGCCCGGCCTTCGTCGACAAGTCGAACGTCGACTCGGTCGCCCAGTTCGCCGCGAAGGGCACCCGGTGATGAGCATGACCCAGCAGGCTGGGCCGGCGGTGACCACACCGCCGGCCCCCGGCCCCCGGGAGAAGGACGGCCGGACCACCCGACGCCCGCTCGCCCTGCGCCTGTTGGCCCGCCCCGAGGTCGGGGTGTTCCTCGGCGCCGTGGCGGTGCTCGTCTTCTTCCTGATCGCGGCCCCGACGCTGCGCCAGGGCAGTTCCATGGCCACGGTCCTCTACCAGTCCTCCACCATCGGCATCATGGCGCTGCCCGTGGCCCTGCTGATGATCGGCGGCGAGTTCGACCTCTCGGCCGGCGTCGCCGTCATCACCTCGGCGCTCACCGCCAGCATGCTCAGCTTCCAGCTCACGGTGAACGTGTGGACCGGCGTCCTGGTGGCGCTCCTGCTGTCCCTCGCCATCGGCTGGTTCAACGGCTGGATGGTGGTCAGGACCGGACTGCCGAGCTTCCTGGTCACCCTCGGCACCTTCCTGATCCTCCAGGGCGTCAACCTCGCGGTGACCAAGCTGGTCACCGGCAACGTCGCCACCGACGACATCAGCGACATGGACGGCTTCGACCAGGCCAGGAAGGTCTTCGCCTCCTCCTTCGACGTCGGCGGGGTCCAGGTGAAGATCACCGTGGTGTGGTGGCTCGTCTTCGCCGCCCTCGCCACCTGGGTGCTGCTGCGCACCAAGTACGGCAACTGGATCTTCGCGGTCGGCGGCAACAAGGAGAGCGCCCGTGCCGTCGGCGTCCCGGTGACCTTCACCAAGATCACCCTGTTCATGACCGTGGGCTTCGGCGCCTGGTTCATCGGCATGCACAATCTGTTCTCCTTCAACACCGTCCAGTCCGGCGAGGGCGTCGGCCAGGAGCTGATCTACATCGCCGCCGCCGTCATCGGCGGCTGTCTGCTCACCGGCGGCGCCGGCTCGGCCATCGGCCCGGTCTTCGGCGCCTTCATGTTCGGCATGGTGAACCAGGGCATCGTCTTCGCCGGCTGGAACCCCGACTGGTTCAAGGCGTTCCTCGGCGTGATGCTGCTCGGCGCCGTCCTGATCAATCTGTGGGTCCAGCGCACGGCGACCCGGAGGTGACCGCGATGACGAACGACGACACACACGGCGCGATCCTCGCCGACGACAGCGTGCCCGGCAGCGCCGACGGCGCCCTGGTCGAACTGCGCGGCGCGGGCAAATCGTACGGCAACATCCGCGCCCTGCACGGCGTCGACCTGACGGTGCACCCGGGCCGGGTGACGTGCGTGCTCGGCGACAACGGCGCCGGCAAGTCCACCCTCATCAAGATCGTCTCCGGGCTGCACCAGCACACCGAGGGCGAGTTCCTGGTCGACGGCGAGCCGGTGCGCTTCAGCACGCCGCGCGAGGCCCTCGACCGCGGCATCGCCACCGTCTACCAGGACCTGGCGACCGTGCCGCTGATGCCGGTGTGGCGCAACTTCTTCCTCGGCTCGGAGATGACGAAGGGACCCTGGCCCGTACGGCGCCTCGACATCGCCCGGATGAAGAAGACCGCCGACGAGGAACTGCGCAACATGGGCATCGTCCTCGACGACCTCGACCAGCCCATCGGCACCCTCTCCGGCGGCCAGCGCCAGAGCGTCGCCATCGCCCGCGCCGTCTACTTCGGCGCCCGCGTGCTCATCCTGGACGAGCCCACCGCCGCCCTCGGCGTCAAGCAGTCCGGTGTGGTCCTGAAGTACATCGCCGCCGCCCGCGACCGCGGACTCGGCGTCATCTTCATCACCCACAACCCCCACCACGCCTACATGGTCGGCGACCACTTCAGCGTCCTGCGCCTGGGCACCCTGGAACTGTCCGCCGCGCGCAGCGAGGTCAGCCTGGAGGAACTGACCAACCACATGGCCGGCGGCGCCGAACTGGCGGCGCTGAAGCACGAGTTGGCCCAGGTACGCGGCGTCGACACCGGGGGACTCCCCGAGGAGGCGGACCTCACCGCGCCCACGGCGACCCCATCGGGCTCGACGACGACCCCATCGGGCCCGACGACGACCCCGTCCGAGGGAACCGCCTGACAGCGGCCGGGGCCACGGCGGCGGAAGCCGCGCCCGCGGGCCCCCGCGCGCTCCCGACAGGACGGCGCGCGGGGGCCCTCCTATGCTGGTCGGTACGGGAATCGTCCGGCGCTTCGCCGCCTTCCGTCCCGCCGCCTCCACGACGACGCGGGACCGGCCCTCATGCGTCCAGCCAGGGAGTGCACCCATGTCGCCTGCGTCCGTACGACTGCGCCGGGGGATCGTCGTCGCCGCCGCGGTGGGAGCGCTCGTGGTGCCCCTCGCGGGGGCCACCGCGGCGCCCCAGTCCCCGCCGGGGTCCCTCGCCGCGGCCGACCGGTCCTCGCCGTCCCCGTCCCCCTCGCCGTCCGGGGGCGTGGTCGAGCTGACCCCCGCCGTGCAGCGGCAGCTCGACGACGCCGTCCAGCAGGTGATGAAGGAGGCGAACGTCCCCGGCGTCAGCGTCGGCGTCTGGACCCCCGACAAGGGCGAGTACGTGAAGTCCTTCGGCGTCGCCGACAAGAACACCGGCCGTCCGATGACGCCCGACCTGTACCTGCGCATCGGCAGCGAGACCAAGACGTTCACCGTCACCGCGCTGCTGCAACTCGTCGACCAGGGCAAGGTCGGCCTGGACGACACCATCGGCAAGTACATCGAGGGCGTCCCCAACGGCGACAAGATCACCCTGCGCCAGCTGGCCGGGATGCGCAGTGGACTGTTCAACTACTCGCAGGACGAAGCCTTCTTCAAGGCGCTCACGTCCGACCCGCAACGCCACTTCACCCCGCAGCAACTGCTCGACTACGCCTTCAAGCACCCCGTGCTCTTCCCGCCGGGCGAGAAGTTCTACTACTGCAACACCAACCTGATCCTGCTCGGCCTGGTGGTCGAGAAGATGTCCGGGCAGCAGCTCGCCGGCTACATCCACGACCACGTCCTCGAGCCCGCCGGCCTCGACCACACGTCCTTCCCGGCCGGCGCCGAGTTCCCCGATCCGCACGCGCAGGGCTACACGGACCAGACCGCGAACGGCCAGGTCGAGGACACCGCCGACTGGAACCCCTCCTGGGCCTGGGCGGCCGGCGCCATGATCTCCCAGCTGCAGGACCTGCGGGTGTGGGCGCGCACCGTCGCCACCGGCCAACTGCCCGACGGGAACCGGATGATCAGCGAGGCCACGCAGAAGCAGCGGCTCGCCACGCCCCCGACGTCCATCCCCGGCGCCGGCTACGGCCTCGGGATCTTCGACGTCCAGGGGTGGATCGGCCACAACGGATCGCTGCCGGGCTACGAGTCGCTGACCATCTACCTGCCGTCGGCGCAGGCCACGTTGGTGGTCATGCTGAACACCGACATCAACTACAAGGGCCAGGAGCCCAGCACCGTGTTCGGCGACGCGATCACCCGGATCATCTCGCCGAGCCACGTGTTCAACCTGCCGGCGGAACCGGCCGCCCACTGACGGCCGTACCCGCCGGGAGAGTTGCCGGGCCGCGCCGAGGAGCGGAGCGCGGCCCGCGGCGGCCCGCGCGTCGTCAGGCTCCGCGCACCTCCGCGATCGTCACCGGCCGGTGCTCGTGCAGCGACAGCGTGCACGCCTCCGCGATCCAGCCCGCCTCCAGCGCGTCCTCGATCGTGCACGGGGAGGGCCGCGTGCCGGCCACCACCTCGGTGAACGCGGTGAGTTCGGCGCGGTAGGCCGCGGTGAAGCGGTCCATGAAGAAGTCGTGCGGGGTGCCCGCGGGGAAGGTCACGCCGGGCTCCACCGAGCGCAGCGGCAGTTTGTCGTCCAGGCCGACCGCGATGGAGTCCCGGAAACCGTGGATCTCCATGCGCACGTCGTAACCCCGGCCGTTGTGCCGGGAGTTGGACACCACCGCGAGGGTGCCGTCGTCCAGGGTGAGGACGGCACCGGTGGTGTCGGCGTCGCCCGCCTCCCGGATGTGGTCCGCGCCCCGGTTGCCGCCGGCGGCGTACACCTCGGTGACCTCGCGGCCGGTGACCCAGCGGATGATGTCGAAGTCGTGCACCGAGCAGTCCCGGAAGATGCCTCCGGAGGCGGCCACGTAGGCGGCGGGCGGCGGTGCCGGGTCGAGCGTGGTGGACCGCACCGTGTGCAGCGTGCCGAGTTCACCGCCGCGCACGGCGGCCCGCGCGGCGACGAACCCCGCGTCGAAGCGGCGGTTGTAGCCGATCTGGATCGGCACGTCCGTGTCCCGCACGGCCCGCAGCACCTCGACGCCCTCGCCGATGGTCCGGGCGACGGGCTTCTCGCAGAACACGGGGACGCCCGCCTCGACGCCGGCGCGGATCAGGGCCGGGTGGGCGTCCGTGGCCGCCGCGACGACGATGCCGTCCACGCCGGCGGCCAGCAGGGCCTCGGGGGAGTCCGCGACCTCGGCGCCGAACCGTTCGGCGGCGGCCTTGGCGGCGTCCGCGAAGGGGTCGGCGACGATGAGCGAGTCGACGGCGTCGAGTCCGGAGAGGGTCTCGGCGTGGAAGGCGCCGATGCGGCCGAGGCCGAGGATTCCGATGCGCATGGGGTGCGGCTCCTGGGTGCGGGGTCGAACGGGGCGTACGGGTCGAAGAGGTCGGACGGGGGATGGGAAACGGGGGAGGGGCGGGGGCCGGGAGGCGCGGAGGGGCGCGCTAGTCGAGGCCGCCGAGTACGTTCTGGTCCCAGTCGATCACCGAACCGGTGACCACGCCCGACCGGTCGGACAGCAGGAACACCACGAAGTCCGCGATCTCGTCCGGCCGGCCCAACGTGCCCATCGGCAGCGCGGCGGCGGCCCGCTCACGCCAGTCGTCGCCCGCGCCGTGGAAGGCGCGCTGGGTCGCGTCCTCGCCCTCGGTCGCCGTCCAGCCGATGTTCAGGCCGTTGATCCGGATGCGGTCCCAGCGGTGGGCGTGGGCCGCGTTGCGGGTCAGGCCCGCCAGCCCTGCCTTCGCGGCGACGTACGGCGCCAGGAAGGGCTGGCCGCCGTGCGCCGACGAGGTGATGATGTTGACGATCGTGCCCGGGGCCCCGCGCGCGACCATGTCGGCCACCGCCGCCTGCATCGCGAAGAACGGCCCCCTGAGGTTGACCGCCACGTGCTGGTCGAACAGCTCGGGCGTGGTGTCCAGCAGGGTGCCCCGTGCCGTGAGCCCCGCCGAGTTCACCAGGCAGTCGATCCGGCCGTGGGCCTCGACCACCCGGGCCACGACGGCCTTCGCCTGCCCGGCGTCGGCGAGGTCGGCCCGTACGTACATCGCCGTGCCGCCCGCCGCCGTCACCTCGGCCACCAGCGCCTCGCCGGGCTCCGGCCGGCGCCCGCTGACGGCGACCGCCGCGCCCTCGCGGACCGCCGCCCGGGCGATCGCGGCACCCACGCCCTGGCTGCCGCCGTTGACCAGGACGACCTTGTCGTCGAGAAGTGCCATCCGTGTCCCCTGTCCCCTGTCCCCAGTCCCTTGTCAGCCGTCTCCGGTGCGTCCCGCCGTGTGGGCCGGCCGCCCGCCGTGGTCCCGTCGCTCAGTCCGTGTGCCGGCTCTCGCGGCGCCGCGCGCCCGCGCGCAGCGCGTCCCGCAGGGCCTCGGGGGTCCAGCGCTCCCGCAGGGCCCGCCGTACGGTGTCGGCCTGGGACGGCGGGGCCAGTCCCTCGACGGGCGGGTCGCTGTCCAGGTTGGTCGGGAAGGGATAGCCCTCCGCGCAGGCGGCGACGACCCGCTCCAGCCGGGCCGGGTCCTCGCCCTCGTCGGCGCGCTTGAGCAGCACCGGGTAGACGGCGTTGCTGACCGCCTCCCGGTCCACGGTCTCCATGGCCCGTCCGAACGCCGAGGAGACCTGGAGCAGGTTGGCCGTGCGCCGTACGTCGGCGGTGACGTTGCTGCCCGCGGCGTGGAACACCGCCGGGTTGAAGAAGGCGGCGTCGCCCTTGGCCAGCGGCAGCTGGACGCGGTGCGCGTCGAAGTAGTCCTGGAACTCGGGCAGCCGCCAGGCCAGGTAACCGGGCTCGTAGCGCTGGGAGTAGGGCAGGTACAGGGTGGGGCCCGACTCCAGTGGCATGTCGCCGTGGGCCACCGCGCCCTGGAGGGTCAGCACGGGGGAGAGGCGGTGCACGTGCGCCGGGTAGGCGGCCGCGGCCTCGTCGGAGAGGAACCCCAGGTGGTAGTCGCGGTGCGCGGTCTGCGCGGCACCGCCCGGGTTGACCACGTTGACCTGTGAGGTGACCCGGTAGCCGGGGCCGAGCCAGGCCGTGGAGACCAGGGCCAGGACGTCGTTGGCGTAGTAGTCGGCGAACGTCTCGGCGTCGTACAGGGCCGTCTTCTCCAGGGCGTTCCACACGCGGTCGTTGGCGCCCGGCCGCGCGAAGTGGTCGCCGGCCGTGGCGCCGGAGGCGTGCTGGTCCGCGATCAGCGCGTCGAAGACCGCCGACATCCGGTCCACCACCACCGGGTCGGGGAAGGCGCCCCGGAAGACCACGACACCGGGGCCGTCGGAGAGCGCCCGCACCAGTTCGGCGGACACCGCGTCGCCGTCGGCGGACCGCAGCCGCCCGCTGTCGTAGACGAGCACGTTCTGCTCGGCGGACTCGGCGTGCGGGTAGTCGGCGGGGTCGGTGGTGCGCTCGACCAGCGACCGGAAGGTGTCGAGGGAGCAGTCCTGCCGGGACAGCCGGGCGCCGGGGGCTCGGGACATCGTCGTCCTTTCGGTCGGGGGAGCGGAGCCGGAGCGATGCGCCCACGGCAGCGGTCCCGTCACGCGGCCCGTACGGCCACGGGGCCGTGCGGGCTCTGTCATTCTTGTCAGTACAAACCCCTCGAACAACCGGCAGCGAGCCGTCAAAAACCCCTCAAGCCGACGGACCACACCAGCGAGGAGCCCGCCGTGGGTCACCCCTTCCCTCTCCGTGAGATCGCACGTCAGGCGGGTCTCAGCGAGGCCACCGTCGACCGGGTCCTCAACGGCAGGGGAGGGGTCCGCGCCTCCACCGCGCAGGAGGTGCACCGGGCCATCGCCGACCTCGACCGCCAGCGCACCCAGGTGCGGCTGGTGGGCCGCACGTTCATGGTCGACATCGTGATGCAGGCGCCGGAGCGGTTCTCGACCGCCGTGCGCGCCGCCCTGGAGGCCGAACTGCCGTCGCTGCACCCGGCGGTGCTGCGCTCGCGCTACCACTTCCGGGAGACCGCCCCGGCGGCGGAACTCGTGCGGATCCTGGACCGGATCGCCCGGCGCGGCTCGCAGGGCGTGATCCTCAAGGCCCCGGACGTGCCCGAGGTGACCGCGGCCGCCGGCCGGCTGGCGGCGGCCGGCATCCCCGTCGTCACCCTGGTCACCGACCTGCCGTCGAGCGCCCGCGTCGGCTACGTCGGCATCGACGACCGCGCCGCCGGGGCCACCGCCGCCTACCTGATGGGACAGTGGCTCGGCGACCGGCCCGGCCATGTGCTGACCAGCCTCAGCAGCGGCTTCTTCCGCAACGAGGAGGAGCGCGAGATGGGCTTCCGCGCGGTGATGCGCGCCCGGCACCCCGAGCGCGCCCTCGTCGAGATCGCCGAGGGGCAGGGCCTGGACGCCACCCAGTACGACCTCGTGCGGGCCGCCCTCGCCCGCGACCCGGAGATCCGCGCCGTCTACTCCATCGGCGGCGGCAACATCGCCACCCTGCGCGCCTTCGCGGACGCGGGCCGCGAGTGCGCGGTCTTCGTCGCGCACGACCTCGACCACGACAACACGCGGCTGCTGCGCGAGCACCGGCTGTCCGCGGTGCTCCACCACGACCTGCGCCAGGACCTGCGGGAGGCGTGCCACCTCGTGATGCGGGCCCACGGCGCGCTGCCGCAGGCCGGGCCGTCACTGCCCTCCGCGATCCAGGTGGTCACGCCGTACAACATGCCACCGACGGCGCCCGCCTGAGCCACGCCGTCGTCCTCGCTCACGGCGCGGACCGCAGGGGCGGGGCCTGCCAGGTCATCCCCGGGGGCTGGAGCAGGGGCGGGGGCTCGGGACCGGGGTCGTCGGTGTCGACGACCCCGGCGGCCGCGGGGTCGAAGCCGGCGGGCCAGCGGGTGTGTTCGCTGGCCAGGGCGCCGGTCAGCCGGGCTCCGGCGAGGTCGGCGGTGCTCAGGTCGGTGCCGCGCAGGTCGGCCATCCGCAGGTCGGCGCGGTGGAAGAGCGCGCCGTGGGCGTCGGCCTTGCGCAGGTTCGCCTCGCGCAGGTCGGTCTCGGTGAAGTCGGCGTCCCGCAGGTCGGCTTCGACCAGTTTCGCGCCCCGCAGGTCGGCCAGGACGCAACGGGCCCGGCGCAGGACCGCCGTCGTGAGGTCGGCGTGCCGCAGGTTGACCGAGACCAGGGAGGCCTGGCTCAGATTGGCGTGGTACAGGCCCGCCGCCTCCATGCAGGCGCGGTCCAGGTTGACGTCGGGGAACCACAGTCCGTCACAGTCGGCCCGGCGCAGGTCGGTGGCGCTGAGGTTGACCCAGGACTGCTCCCGCTTCTCGCACAGCACGCCGAGTGCCGTCAATGCCACCTGGGAGTCGGCCGCGCGGGTCTCCAGGGGCGCGATGTCGTTGATGGGCACGTCCGCCGCCGGCGCTCCCGGCCCGGCGGGCGGCCAGGGCAGATGGGTGCGCAGGTAGGCGGCCTGGATCGAGATGATGGCCTCCCGGTCGCGGGCGGACTGCTCGGCGATCCGCCACAGTGCGTGCAGCCCGCCGATCCGCACGTCCGGCTTGTCGCTGCCGAGCTGGTCGACGGCCCGGCTGAACCGGTCGGTGACGTAGCCCTCCTGGGTGGCGCGCAGGGCGTCCTGGCTCACCCGCAGCTGCCGCCACGTGGCGTACGCGCCGAAGAGCACGACGAGGCCGCCGACCACCTGCAGGAGCATCGTGCGGACGTCGTTCACCGCCTTCAGCCGCTCCTGTGCGGCGACGCCGGCCCCGGCGAGGTCGTGGTCGACCACCGCGCCCGGCAGGACGACGAACACCGCGCCGACGACGACCAGCCCCGCCGCTCCGGCCAGCGCGGCCACGGCCGCGCGACGCCGGGCCGGCCGGTTTCGCCAGGTGCGGTGGCCGTCACCCGTTTCCCCCGTGTCCATGGGCACGGAAGCCTAGACACCGCTCAGGACACAAGCAAGATCGACTGCGCCGGGCGACCGGCGACCGGCGAGCGGCGTCGCGGCCCGCTTCAGCGGTGGGTGCGTACGCCGTCCAGGGCGATGGCGAGGACGCGGTCGCGCTGCGCGTCGTCGGTGAAGTGGGTGGCGCTGATGCCGGCGACCATGCGCAGCAGGTCACCGAAGTCCATGTCGGAGCGGGCCTCGCCGGCCTGCTGGGCGCGCTCGAAGAGCGGGCCGCCGGCCGCGTACATCGAGTCCCGGCACGCGCCGAGGATCTCCGACTCGCCCTCCAGGGCCTCACGCACCGCCCGCTTGGTCACCATGTAGCCCGCGAACCGGTCCAGCCAGGCGGCCAGGGCCTCCCAGGGCTCCCGGTCGGCCACCTCCAGCGCCGCCCGGCACAGGGCGTCCACCTCGTCGGCGTAGACGCTCTCGAAGAGGGCGCGGCGGGTGGGGAAGTTGCGGTACAGGGTGCCGATGCCGACGCCCGCGCGCCGGGCGATGTCCTCCAGGGAGGCGTCCGCGCCGTTCTCCGCGAACGCCTCGCGGGCGGCGGCCAGCAGCGCGTCGAAGTTGCGGGCGGCGTCCTTGCGGTGCGGACGCTGGGCCGCGACGATCGCGCTGACGGGGAACGACGGGGTCGTCACGGTGCCTCCCAGGGGCGGATCCACGGACGGGACGGGTCCACGGACGGGACGGGTCTACGGACGGGACGGTTGTCTGCGGTCAAGGGACAGTACGGCTGTCTGCGGTCAAAGCGGAGGCTGTCCTCCGATACGAGTTGAACCGGAGGGGTGCCTCCGTTAGAGTGGAGGGGTACCTCCACTTTAGCAGTGCGGGAGGGCCGGCGCGTCCTGCGCGGCCTCCCGCGCGTCCGGAGAGGCCCCTCATGCCCCGCACCTCCACCCGCCTCACCTTCGCGGTCCTCGCGACCGGTGCCGGCGTGTTCTCCATGCTCCAGTCGCTGATCGCGCCGGCCCTGCCGACCGTCCAGCACGCCCTGCACACCTCGCAGTCCACCGTCACCTGGGTGATGACGGCCTACCTGCTGTCCGCCTCGGTGTTCACCCCGATCCTCGGCCGGGTCGGCGACCTGATCGGCAAGAAGCGCACCCTCGTAGCGGTGCTGCTCGCCGTCCTGGCCGGCTGTCTGCTCGCCGCGCTCGCCCCCAGCATCGGCGTCCTCATCGTCGCCCGCGTCGTCCAGGGCGTCGGCGGCGCCCTGTTCCCGCTGTCCTTCGGCATCATCCGGGACGAGTTCGCGCCCTCCCGCGTCCCCGGCAGCATCAGCAACCTGTCCGCCGTGATCGCCGCCGGCGGCGGTGTCGGCATGGTGGCCGCCGGCCCCATCGTGTCCGCGCTCGACTACCGCTGGCTGTTCTGGATACCGGTCGCCATCGTGGCCGCCGCGACCCTGATCGCCGTGCGCTACGTCCCCGAGTCCCCGCGCCGCACCGGCGGCCGGGTCAACTGGTCCGGCGCCGTGCTCCTTTCGGGCTGGCTGGTCGCCCTGCTGCTGCCGCTCAGCCAGGCGGGCGTCTGGGGCTGGGGATCGGCCCGAGTCGTCGGCCTGTTCGCCCTCGCCGCCGTCCTGTTCGCGCTGTGGCTGACCGGCGAGGCCCGCTCGCGCACCCCGCTGATCGACCTGCGCGTGATGCGGCTGCCCGCCGTGTGGACCACCAACCTCGCCGCGCTGCTGTTCGGCGCCGGCATGTACGCCATCTGGTCGTTCCTGCCGGGCTTCGTGCAGACGCCGTCGGCCGCGGGGTACGGCTTCGGCGCCAGTGTCACCGCCTCCGGGCTGCTGATGCTGCCGATGCTCCTCGCGATGTTCGTCTCCGGCGTGCTCAGCGGCCGCCTCGAACCCCGGCTCGGCGCCAAGGCGTTGCTGGTGTCCGGCGCCGCGTTCGGCGCGGTCGCCCTCGCCTTCCTCGCCCTGTGGCACGACGCGCAGTGGCAGATCGCCGTCGTGGCGGGCCTGTTCGGCTTCGGGATCGGCCTGGCCTTTGCCTCGATGGCCAACCTCATCGTGGGCAGCGTCCCGGCCGAGCAGACCGGCGCCGCGACCGGCATGAACGCCAACATCCGCACCATCGGCGGCTCCATCGGCGCCGCGGTGACCGGCGTCCTGGTCACCGGCCGGCTCCAGCCCTCCGGCCTGCCGTACGAGTCCGGCTACACCCACGGATTCACCCTGCTCGCCGTGCTGTGCCTGGCCGCGGCGCTGGCCGCGCTGCTGGTCCCGGTGCGCCGCGCCGCCGGCGGCCCGGCCGGGAAGGCACCGCGCGCCGAATCCGGGCCCGCCATGCCCCAACTGACGGAGCCCGGGCGGTCGGTGCGGCCGGTGGAGTCCGGTGAGCCGGTGGGTCCCACGCCCCGCGGCTGACTCCGCCGAGGCGCCTGCCGGGACCGTCGCACGGCCCGCACGGCCCGCACGGTGCGCCCACGCAAGGGGGCTCCCCGTCCCTCACCACCTGTGAGGGACGGGGAGCCCCCTGCCGCACGTCAGGCCCCTGCGGTCAGACCCCGCCGCGCTCCCGCGGGATCTTCTGGCCGGCCTCGATCGCCACCGGCAGGCGGTTCTCCGCCGGGGGCAGCGGGCAGGTGGCCAGGTCCGTGTACGCGCACGGCAGGTTCGCGGCGCGGTTGAAGTCCAGGACCACCGTGCCGTCGGCCGCCGGCGGGTCGAGGGACAGGGACCGGTTGGCCGCGTAGGTGGTCACCCCGGAGGTCGCGTCGGTGAACAGCACCGACAGCCGACCCTCGCCGTGCCCCGGGAACGCCGTCAGGGACAGCGCACGCCCCTCCCACTCGAACTCGACCCGCCCCGGAGCCTCGTACACGTGCTCCAGGCCCTCGACCGCGGCACCCACGGTGGTCGGCCGGGGCGTGTCGAACGGGACGTAACGGCCCGTCACCACCCAGCGCGGGTCGGGCGCGTAGGCGGGGGTCCCGGTGAACGCCGTGCGCAGCGGCGCGTCCGGGTGCCGGGGCCGCACGATGTCGTTGCCGCCGCGCCGGGCGACCTCGATGACCGCGTCGCCCCAGACCGCGTCGACGCCCCCGCGCTCGGGCAGCACGCCGAAGCGGTGCTCGCCGTGCACGGGCGTCCCGTCGACGACCAGTTCCTCCCCGTCGTCGAGCCGGACGACGACCCCCTCGGGGCCGGTGTGCCACGCGCCGGGCGCGTCCGGGAAGCGCTGCGGCCGCTCGTCCAGCCAGTGCAGGCCGGTGATCGCCAGGAAGCCGTGCGGTGCGGCGAGCCGGGCCTCCTGGGCGCGGTACCACTCCAGCCAGGTCTCGGTGAAGGCGTGCAGGTCCGTCGTGGTCGCCTCGGTGGTCATGCGTTCTCCTTCGTCGGGCGGGGCCTGAGCCCCGCGCCAGGTGTGTCGGGCGAGGGCGCGCCTCGCGTCCGGACCGCGCCGTACGGGCGTACGGCCGGCCGGCGTGGTCAGCGGGCGGCCAGGTCGCCGAGGAGGTCCCAGGTGCGCCGGCGGGCCGCGTCGCCCGCGATCTCGGTGCCCGCGAACACGACCTCGGTGGCACCGGCGTCGCGGTAGCGCCGCACCTCGGCCTCGACGGTCCGCTCGTCGCCGATCACGGCGACGTCGGCGGCCCGGCGGGCGCCCGAGAGCTCGATGACCCGGGCGTAGGACGGGAACTGCTCGTAGAACGCCAGGCGTTCCAGGGCCTCGGCGCGCACCGCGTCCGCGTCGTCCGTGACCACGCCGAACACCAGGGCCACGACCCGGGGAGCGGGACGGCCCGCCGCCTCGGCGGCCCTGGTCAGCGCGGGCACGATGTGGTCGGCCAGGGCGCGCGGGCCCGCCAGGTACGGCAGGATCCCGTCGGCCAGTTCACCGCTGGCCCGCAGCGCCTGCGGGCCCATCGCGGCGACCAGCAGCGGCACCCCGCCCTCGGCCCCCGGCACCCGCGCCGGCAGCGGAGTGCGGGCGGTGAGCAGCTCGCCCTGGAAGTCGGCCGTGCCGTGCTCGGTCAACTGCCGCAGGGCGGTGAGGAACTCGCGCAGCCGGGCGATGGGACGTTCGTAGGGCAGGCCGAAGCCGGTCTCCGTGAGCGGCTTGGTGCCCAGGGCCAGTCCGAGGTGGTAGCGCCCGTGGGTCGCCGCCTGCGCGGTCTGCGCCTGACTGGAGACCAGCAGGGGATGGCGGCCGAAGACCGGGATCGCGGACGTGCCCACGTGCAGCTCGGGCACCTCGCGCCCCACCAGGGCCGCCAGTTGGGGCGAGTCCGCCCCGAAGGTCTGCCCGAACCAGGCCGACCGCAGTCCCGCGGCCGCCGCCTCCTTGGCCAGCTCGACCGTGGCGTCGACCTGGTTGGGCGCGTCGGACGCGTTGAGCGCCACTCCCACCGTCACGCCGCTCACCCGGCCTGGCGTCGGTCGGCCGCCGACCGGTGGGTGAGGGGCTCGCGCAGGCCGAGGTGTTCGCGCAGCGTGGTGCCGGTGTACTCGGTGCGGTACACGCCGCGTTCCTGCAGTTCCGGGACGAGCAGGTCGACGATGTCGTCCAGTCCGTCGGGGATCAGGTACGGCGTGATGTTGAAGCCGTCGACGGCGCCGTGCCGCGCGTAGTGGGCGAACTTGTCTGCCAGGCCCGCGGGGGTGCCGACGTGTCCGCGCTGCGGGCCGAGCGCGATCACCGTCTCGCGCAGCGACCAGCCGTGCGCCTCGGCCTCGGCCCGCCACCGGTCCACGACCGTGCGCGGGTCGGCGATCCGCCGGGAGCCGAAGGAGCCGTCGTTCTCGGCGACGACCGGGTCCTCCTGCGGCAGCGGCCCGTCGGCGTCCCGGTCGGACAGGTCGATGCCCCACAGCAGTCCGGCGATCCCCAACGCGGTGGCGGGAGTGACCTGTTGCAGGCGCACCCAGCGCTTCTTCTCCTCGGCCTCCTCCTCGGTGGCGCCGATGATGATCTCGGTGCCGGGCAGGATGCGCAGGTCGTCGTCGGGTCTGCCGACCGCCCGCAGCCGGCGCCGGATGTCCTCGGCGAAGGCCAGCGCGTCGTCGAAGTCGCCGCCGTGGGCGGAGAAGATGACGTCCGCGTTGCGGGCGGCGAAGTCGCGTCCGTCACCCGAGTCGCCGGCCTGGAAGATCACGGGGTGGCCCTGGGCGCTGCGCGGCAGGGTCGGGGCGAGGTCGACGTCGAACTGCGGTCCGCGGTGGCGGACCCGGTGCACGGCGCCCGGCCGTGACCAGGCGGGCGCCCCCGCGGAACCGGCGACCGCGTCGTCCTCCCAGCCGTCCCACAGCGCGCGGGCCACCGTCAGGAACTCCTCGGCGCGCCGGTAGCGGTCGGCGTGGTCGAGGTAGCCGCCGCGGCGGAAGTTGGCGCCGGTCCAGGCGTTGTCGGTGGTCACCACGTTCCACCCGGCGCGCCCCTCGGAGAGCAGGTCGAGGCCGGAGAGGCGGCGGGCCAGGTCGGCGGGCTCGTTGTAGGTGGAGTTGGAGGTGGAGACCAGTCCGATGCGCCGGGTGACCGCGGCCAGCGCGGCGAGCTGGGTGACGGCGTCCGGCCGGCCGGCCACGTCGAGGTCGTGGATGCGGCCGTCGACCTCCCGCAGCCGCAGCCCTTCACCGAGGAAGAACGCGTCGAACAGGCCGCGTTCGGCGGTCTGCGCCACGCGGCGGAAGGAGGCCGGGTCGATCTGCGAGCCGCTCTCCGGGGCGGACCAGACGGTCCAGTGGTTCACGCCCTGGAAGAACACCCCGAAGTGCAGCTGGGCGTCCGGCCGGGGGACGTCGAGGGGGTCGGTGCGGGTCATCGGGCTTCCTCCAGGGCGGCCGCGGCGGCGAAGCGGTTGGCGGGGCGCTCCAGACCGAGGGTCGAGCGCAGGGACGTGCCGGGCAGCGGGCGGGCGACCAGGCGCCGCTCCGACAGGGCCGGCAGGACGAGGCGGGAGAGGACGGGCAGGTCCTCGTCGAGCACCAGCGGCCGCAGCCGTACGCCGTCGACGTGACGGCTCAAGTCGGAAAGGAGCGCGACGAGTTGCCCGGCGGGTCCGACGTGCCGCAGCCGGCCCCGGTCGGTCCACGGCGCGTGCCGCTCCAGGTCCGCGACCCGCTCGGCCCCGGTGGCCTCCGGCGTGTCCAGTGCCACCTCGACCTCGGCGAGGACCCGGGGCGTGCCCGCGCCCGCGGCGGCCGCGGCGACCGCGGCGACGTCGCGGCCGTCCACCAGGGCGACGTCGAGCAGGTCGGCGGACACCCGCTCCGGGCGGCCCAGGACGACGAGCTGGCCCTGCGGCGGGCGCGGCACGATCGCCGGTCCCTTGACGGCGAAGGTCTCCCCGGTGAAGTCGACGTAGTGCAGGCGGTCCCGGTCGAGGTAGCGGCTGGTGGCCACCGACCGCACGACCGCGTCGTCCTCCCACGAGTCCCACAGGGCCCGTGCCACCTCCACCCCGTCCCGTGACTCCCGGGCCCGCGCCTCGGCGCCGTCGACCGGCGGGCGCCCCCAGGCGCGCGCGGCCCCGGGCTGCTCCTCCTCCGTCACGACCCACCCGGCGCGCCCGGCGGAGATGTGGTCCAGGGACGCCAACTGGCTGGAGACGTGGAAGGGTTCGGCGTACGTGACCGGCACGACGGGCGCGATCCCGATGGTGCTCGTGGACGCGGCGACGAACGCCGCACGTTCGACCGCGCCGATCCGGCCCACCGGGTCCGGGGAACTCCCGGGCGGCAGCACGCCGTCGTCGAGGGTGATCAGGGTGAACCCGGCGTTCTCCGCGACGGCGGCGACGCGGGCCACGCGGCGCGGGGTGAGCAACTGGCCGGGCGAGTGGGCGGCGCGGCGCCAGGCCGCGGGGTGGGCGCCGTCGCCGTCGAGCTCGACGGCGAGGTGCAGGGCGGGTCCGGACAAGGCGGTTCCTTCCGGGAACACGAGTCGCGCCGGTGCGGGCGGGGACTCGGCGGTACGGGGCCACGACGGGGCGGCCGGCCGGCCGACGGGACGTGCCGGCGGCGGGGCGGACGCTGCGGGGTGACGGGGCGACGGGGTGACGGGGGTGAGGGGGACGCCAGGCGTCGGAAGCGGACGCGGACGTCGGGGTCAGGCGCGGCGCGTCACGCGCACGCGGTCAGACCCGGGCGGAAGGACAGACGGCGGACGAGGTGCGGCAGTAGTCCACGTGCCGCCGGATGATCAGCCGCGCACCCGTGCACGCACCGCGCGGTGCCGCGCCAGGTACGTCCATCGAGGGCCTCCACCCGCCAGAAACTTGTCGTTTCAACGTACTTCAACGTACGTGGTCGGCCCCGGCGGATGTCAAGGGCGCCCGGGGGGCGGACACGCCCTCCCCGGCCGGCCGCCAGCCGAGTTCCGGTGCGATCAGGTGGCGCACGTCGTGCAGGATCTGCTCGTAGTCGGCCTGCCGGAACTCGTACGGCAGCTCCAGGCGCAGCTCGGACACCGTGCCGACCACGGGGTCCGCGGCCAGCCGCTCCAGGATCTGCTCGGCGGGACCCACCAGGTCCGGGGCGAAGAGGGTGCGGCGCGGCCCCTGCGGTGCGAGGGTGCGCTCGTGGCGGCTCGCGGCGTAGGCGCGGTAGCGGGCCCGGGTGGCGGGGTCGGCGCCGTCGGTCGGCACGATCACCCGGCCCAGCGCCACCCGGGTCGGGGGGCGGCCGTCGCCCAGCGCGCCCCGGTACGCGTCCAGCAGCGCCGCCTGGGCGGTGGTGAAGTCGTCGCCGCCCTCGCCGGCGACGATGTTGCCGGTGAGCAGGTTCAGACCGTTCCCGCCGGCCCAGCGGGCCGAGCGCAGGCTGCTCGCGCCGTGCCAGACCCGGTCCAGGAGCCCGGGGGCGTGGGGCTGGAGCCGGGGCCGCTGGACGTTGCCGGGCGAGTGGATCACCGTGTCCGGGTCGCCGAGGTAGTCGCCGCGCAGGTGGTCGACGACGCGGGCGATCCTGCCGTACGACAGGTCCAGCGAGCGCCAGTCGCCGTCGTGCACGACGTCGCCGAGGAGCTCGGCGTGCGGCATGCCGGTGCTGAACCCGGCCTGCAGCCGGCCGCGGGACAGGACGTCGGCCAGGGCCAGGTCCTCGGCCAGGCGGAACGGGTTCTCGTAGCCGATGGGGATGACCGCCGTGCCCAGCTCGATCCGCGTGGTGCGCTGACCGGCGGCGGCCAGGAACACGGCGGCCGAGCCGACGCCGTGCTCCAGGTGGCGCTGGCGGATCCAGGCGCCGTCGTAGCCGAGCCGCTCCCCGTACGCGAACAGCCGGAGCGTCTCCTCCAGGCCGGTGTACGGGTCGTCGTCGGCGAAGTTGCCCGGTGTCAGGAAGGCCAGGGAGGTGATCCGGGGAGTGCTCATAGGGCGTTCGTCCTCACGGCGTGGTGATCCCGGCGAGCGGACCGGCGACGGACCGGGCGTACCGGGTCGGGGCGGCCCGCTGGGGGGGGCGGGGGAGAGGGGCAACAGGCGTGCGTGGGCTAGCGAATGACGAGACGTCAGGTGCCGGAGCGTCAGGTCGCGGCCGGTCGCGGGGACCCAGGTGCGGGGTCGCGGGGTGATCAGTGACCGGTGGCGCAACAGAGCGCGGCGGCGACCCGGACCAGGTCGACGCAGCGTCGGCAGGTCAGCGACGGGCGCGGCATGGGTCGATGCAAACACGGCCGGTCGCGGGCGTCAACGCGCCCTCGGCGGGAAGGGCGAGCGGGGCGCGCGGGTCCCGCACTGCGAGATGCAGTTCGACCAGGTCGGTCGCTGACCCCGCCGACGGCCCTGCGATCACCGCGCCACCGCTCCCTGCCGCTTCCCCGCACCTCCCTCTCCGCGCGCTGCCCGGCCTGGCCCGACATGCCTCGCATCGCCGAACGCTCCGAAGGCGGACCCCCCTTCACCGCCATGCAGTATCTCGGCATCAGCCTCCCCCCTTGACCCGGTATCGACATCGGGTTCGGTTGTCTGTAGGACGCGTCCTCGAAGAGAAGACCATCCACCGGCCGCGCCGATCCCTTTCCTGCGACGTCCCCGCCGCGTGGACCCGCACCGACGGCCCCGAGGATGCGGGCGGACTGGCGCGCCGCCGCCCGCACCCCGCTGCTCGTCCCTGAACAGCTATTGCGTCGAGGGCGGTTGGCCGGTGAGGGGCAGCGTGCCAGCGGTGCTTCGCAGGCTGATCGCCCCACGACCGGAGCGGGTCGGCGGCGGTCGGTGTCCTGGCATTACAGACGAGTTCGGCCAGTTCATTGTGCAACCCGACATGACCATGGGTCGTGTCGGAGTGGCGGGGATGATGCCGCTTCCAGGTCCGGCTGTGGCAATGCACGAGCGCAACTGGCTTATCCGGCGCGGATTTTTCTGCGTATAGGTAAATCGCATTCCCTTATGGAACGTGCGTCACACCCGAACTTAGGGTTCCGGCCAAGCGTGAGACGCCTTGGCGTAAACGCTCGCCATCCCGTCCGGGAAAAGCCCATATCCCCTCACATGGAGCCTCTGTGCGCAAAAAGATGCTGCTCATAGCCGCCGGTGTCGCGGCGACCGCTGTCGGCGCGATGCCGGCCACCCCCAGCGCCCTCGCCGCCACGTCGCCCGGGCCCACCCCCGCCGCCGGCCGTCTCATCGCCGCCGCCGAGCCTGTACCGGGCCGTTACATCGTGGTCCTCAAGGACGCCGGGCTGACGAAGTCCGCCGTCAAGGAGCGTTCCAAGGAGCTGACCAGCAAGCACGGCGGTCAGGTGCGCTTCACGTACGGGACCGTGCTGAAGGGCTACGCGGCGGCGATGAGCGCGGAGGACGCCCGCCAGACGGCCGCCGACCCCAGTGTCGCCTACGTCCAGCAGGACGGCATCTCCCACAGCTCCGGTACCCAGCTCAACCCGCCGTCGTGGGGGCTCGACCGGGTCGATCAGCGCGGCAACTCCCTCGACCAGAGTTACACCTACCCCAACACGGCTTCGAACGTCACCGCGTACATCGTGGACTCCGGTATCCGGATCGGGCACACGCAGTTCGAGGGCCGGGCGTCGATCGGCGCCAACTTCGCCACCGACTCCTACAACCAGACCTGCATGAGCCACGGCACGCACGTGGCCGGCACGGTGGCGGGCAAGGACTACGGCGTCGCGAAGAAGGCCAGCATCGTCTCGGTACGGGTCCTGAACTGCAACGACCAGGCCTACGACTCCGACCTCGTCAAGGCGGCGAACTGGATCACCGAGCAGGCCGCCAAGGACCCGAGCCGACGAGCCGTGGTCAACATGAGCATCAACAGCGGCGCCGGCACCACCGTGCCCGCCGAGGACCAGGCCATCAAGAACTCCATCGCCAACGGCGTCACCTGGGTGGTCTCCTCCGGCAACGCCAACAGCGACGCGTGCCAGAACTCGCCGGGCAACATCAAGGAAGCCATCGTGGTGAACAACGCCACCAAGAGCGACCAGCGCCGTTCCGACTCCAACTACGGCTCGTGCACCGACCTGTTCGCCCCCGGCACCGACATCCTCTCCGCGGCCCCCGGCAGTGACACCGCCACCACCACCATGACCGGCACCTCCATGGCCGCTCCCCACGTCACCGGCGCGGCCGCCCTCTACCTGTCCGCCAACCCCACCGCCACCCCGGCCCAGGTCCAGACGGCCCTCAACAACAACGCCACGTCCGGCGTCATCGGCGACACGCAGGGATCGCCCAACAAGCTCCTGTACATCGGCGGCGGCACCACCACCCCGCCCACGGGACCGCGCTTCGAGAACACCAGCGACTACACCGTCTCGGACAACGCCACCGTCACCTCCCCGATCTCGGTGACCGGCGTCAGCGGCAACGCTCCCTCAGCCCTGTCCGTCACGGTCGACATCCGCCACACCTTCCGCGGTGACCTGAAGGTCGAACTGGTCGCCCCCGACGGCTCCGCCTACCTGCTGAAGGACTACAACAGCAACGACAGCGCCGACAACGTCCAGGCCACCTACACCGTCAACGCCTCCAGTGAGGTGGCCAACGGCACCTGGAAGCTGCGCGTCACCGACAACTGGACCAACGACACCGGCTACATCAACGCCTGGTCGCTCCAGTTCTGATCACCCCGGAACGACCACTGACAGGGGGCGCCGCGCATCCGCGGCGCCCCCGCCGAGGAGATACCGCATGCCCCACGCCCTCTGGACCTTCGACGCCACCCCCGCCGCGGTGCGCACCGTGCGCGGCCGGATGTCCGAGATCGTGCGCGAGTGGGGCGCTGCACTGGACGACGACCAGTGCGCGCACCTGCGGCTGGTGGCCTCCGAACTGCTGACCAACGGCCTCCTGCACGTGGGCGGGCGCCTGACCGCCGAGATCACGCTGGACCAGCCGTACCTGATCATCGAGGTCACCGACGGCGACCCCCGCATGCCCCGCCGGGCGACCGCGCACCCGTACGCCGAGCAGGGCCGTGGCCTCGTCCTGCTCGACGCCCTGTGCCTGCTGCACGGATACGAACCCGTGGGCACCGGGAAACGCTGCTACGCCGTGCTGTCCCTGATCCCGCAGACGCCCGGCGCGGCGGGCCGGAATCCGCACCCCGAGGCTGGGCGCGCGCCGAGGCGGCACACCGACCGCTGGACCCTCACCCCGGCCGCCTACCGACTGCTGCGCCGGCTCAGCCACGCCGGCCCGGCGGAGTCGTGCGCGACGGGGCGGGAGCGGTGAGGGAGGCCGGGCGACGACACGCCGCCCGCGGCGGGGAAGCGAGCCCCTGCGGCTCGGAGTGACACGTTCCCGCAGGCGCCTGGCTCCTCGTACCTTCGTGGCGGCGGCCGGTTTTTGACGTATCCGTAGGAAGCGGGTTCCGGATGGGCGCCGAGAGCCTGCGGCACTACCTTCGACGTCGTCGGCCGACCGGCGTGGCCGCCCCACAAGGGCATGCCGGTCGGCCGTACCGCACATGGGCTTCGTGACCCACCTGTCGAACGCAGCCCGTTTTCGGGCGTCATCGAGCAGACGAACACCTCCGACTGGCCGACGGCCCGGAGGACTTCGAGCCGCAGTGCCACGGCTTCGGTCTGCAACTGCTGTGAGTCAGACGGCCGTCGGGCGCACCCTGGTGGCTCACCCGCTCGTAGGGGCATCGGGCCTTGCTTCACGGCCCTCGGCTCTTGTGAATCCACGCCGCCCGCGGCGGTGATTCGCGTCGCATAATCTTCCGCTTCTGCGAGCTGGGAGATATGGGGAAGGTCCTGCTCCGTCTCTGTATTCCTGCACCACCGTATTGGTACGGTGCCGGAATCGACTCGCGCGGACCCGTCATCCGGGCATGGGTGCGGGAATGCGTCGGCGGAATTCTCCCGCGTGGGTGACGCGGACTCCGTACTTCTCCCGCGCACCGGTGGCGAGTTGCTGAGCGCGACCTGTTCGGGGCGCGCCCGGAAGAAGGAGAGCGAGGGTGAGGACGTGACGCAGACGCGTGGTTCCGCTCTGCGGCCCCTGGCCCGCGTCCTCACCGACGAGCGAGCGGAACCCGTGCTGCTGTTCGTCGAAGGCGCCGCCGGCCAGGGGAAGAGTCACCTGCTCCAAGAACTGGCCGACCTGCCGGGGAGGACAGGCACGGTCCGCGTGCGGTGGCAGTGCGGAGCCGACACCGGACCATCGGACGAGGGGACGCCGACCCTGTGGCTGGTGGACGACGTCCACCGGGCGGACGAGGACGCACTGCGGCGGCTGCGCCGCGTCCTCGAGGGACTGGGGCCGGGCTCGGCGGCTGCCGTGGCCTTCCGGCCCGAGGAACTCCCCGTCCCCGGACTGCCGTTAGGTGGTCCGCCGATGACGTACCCCTCCCGGCTGACGGTGCTACGGCACCGGTTGACGCCCTGGGACGAGGAACGCGTCGGTCGGGCCGCCGCGGAGGTGCTGGGCGGGAAGTGCACGGCCGGGGCGGTGCGCAGACTGTACGAACTCACCGGCGGAGTGCCCGGGGTGGTCGTCGACCTCCTGGACGTACTGAGGGAATGGCATCCGGCGTCCACCGTCGCGGTTGCCGAGGTAGAAGCGGCCGGTGTGCCGACCCGTCTCGCGGAACTGGTGCTCAGCCGTACGCACGCACTGTCGCCGGAGGACCGGCCGGTGGTCTGGGCGGCCGCCGTCCTCGGTGATCCCGCCGGCCGGGACGAGCTGATCGCGGCGTCGGGTCTCGGAGCAGCGGCGGGGAGCGGCGCGTTGCTGCGGGCCCTGGAGGGGGCGGCCCTGGCCGAGCCGGCCGAAGGCCGCTACGGCTTCGCCGTCCCGCTGGCGGCACCGGCCGTCAGGGCCTCCGTGCCCGGCCCCGTCCGCCAGGACCTGCACGCGCGGGCGGCGCGTGCGCTGAGCCGCAGACAGCCCGTGCCCTGGGCCGGCGTGGCCGAGCACCACAGGGCGGCCGACGAGACCCGCAAATGGCTCAGAGCGGTGGAGAAGGCAGCCGAAGCGGCGGCCGCGTCCGGTCAGCACCAGCGGGCGATCACCCTGCTGGAGAAGACGCTGGCCACGCCCGGCCTGCCGCCGCAGAGCCGGGCCCGCCTCGCGCCGCTCCTCGCCCGCAGCGCGGTGACCGGGCTGCGCTCGGACCAGACCGTGGAGGTGCTCGCGCAGATCGTGCGCGACGCGTCCCTGCCCCCGGCTGTCCGCGGAGAGCTACGGCTCGACCTGGGTCTCATGCTGTGCAACCAGATGGGCCGGGGCCACGAGGGGCGCCAGGCGCTGGAGACCGCCGCCGCCGAATTGTGCGAGGTCCGGCCCGGTCTGGCCGCGCGTGCCATGGCGGCACTCTCCAGCGTGTTCTTCCCGGGCAGCTCCATCGACGCCGACCGGCAATGGATAGCCAGAGCCGTCGACGTCGCGGACGCGAGCGGGGACGAGGTCATGCGCACGGCGGTCCTGGCCAACCGGGCTGACCTCGCCTTGAGCTGCGCCGACCCGGGGGCGTGGGAGCTGGTCAAGGAGCTGTCCGCGAAGGACACAGATCCCGCGTGCGCCCGGCAGGCGGCGCGAGGCCTGTGCAACGCCGCCAACTCCGCGGTCTGGCTCGGCTTCCACGAACGGGCCGAGGACCTGCTCGCAGAAGGACTGGATCTGGCCGCGCGCAATGGCGCGCCCTACCAGGAGCACACCGCGCTGGGGGCACGGCTGCTCCAGGAGTGGTGGACCGGCCAGTGGCCGGGCTTGGCCAAGCGGTGCGAGGACTTCGTCGCCGCGACCGCCGACATGCCGTTCATCGCCTCCGACGCCTACGTCGTACGAGGTCTGCTCGCCCTCGCCCAGGGCGACTGGGGCGAGGCGGTGTCCTGGCTGTCCCAACGCGGGACGACCCGGGCCGAGAATCTGCCGGTGCCCCTGGCCGCGACGGCGGCCGGCGCCGCGATCCGGCTCTCCCTGGCCCGCCAGGACGTCCACGTCGCGGCGGAGCAGGCCCGGGCCGCCTGGACGGCCGTCGCGGAGAAAGGGGTCTGGTCGTGGGCAGCGGAACTCGCGCCGTGGGCAGTGGAGGCCCTGGCACGCACGGACGACAGGGCCGCGGCGCAGGGCATGGTCCGGGACTTCTCCCAAGGGCTCGGGCAACGCGACGCGCCCGCCGCCCGAGCTGCGCTCATGTGGAGCAGTGCCGTGCTCGCCGAAACCGAAGCGTCGTCCCAGGAGAACTCCGACCCGGTACGGCAAGAAGCATGGCAGCGGGCCGTTGAGCTGTACCGGCAGGCCGCAGCGGCCTTCACCGAGCTGCCCCGCCCTTACTCCCGGGCCCTGACGATGGAGGGCGCCGCCCGCTGCGCGCTCGCAGCGGACACCGAAGCGGAGCCCGACCCGCTCATGCAGACCAGCGTCATCGCCACGCCGCCGGACCCGGTGCCCGCTCACCTGTCGGCCGCGTGGGCGGTCACCGAGCTGGAGAGCTGCGCCGAATGCTTCGCCGAACTGGGCGCCGTCTGGGACGCGGCGCGGGCCAGAGCCCTGCTGCGCACGCGCCAGCCGGCGAAGAAGGGCCGCCCTCCCGGTCGGCCCTCGCACGCTGACGCCCTGTCCCCACGGGAGGCGGAGGTGGCACAGCTCGCGGTCTCCGGCCTGACCAACCGGGAGATCGCCGTCACCCTCCACCTCTCCCCTCGGACAGTGGAGCAGCACATCGCCCGCGCCATGCGCAAGACCGGTGCACTCTCCCGCCGAGACCTTGAGCACAGGCTGGGGCGCACGCCTGAGGGCGACACCGGATGACGGCCAGGGACCGCGAGGGCCCAGGGCGTCGACCGCGGAGCGACACGTTCCCCCCCCCGCTCTGCTTTTGCGTGTGCGTACCCGTGGCATCGGCCGGACTTTTTGTCGTATCCGTAGGAGCCGGGTTCCGGATTGGCGCCGACCATGTGCGGCACTACATTCGGGCGCGCCGACGCCGAGGAACGTGCACACCGGGGTTCGACATACGGCTGTGACGGACGCGCTGGTGTCTGGCCGTCAGACGTCTCGCTTGAACAGCCCTGGCTGCGATGGTTCAGGCTGGCTCCTCGACGGAGTGGGAGTCGGTGAGCGTGAGCGCACCGCCTGTCGCGATCAGACCGACGATCACTGCGAGTACGGCGTACGTGATCCGCTCGCCGTGGAAGAAGGAGTGCACGAGGTCGCTGCTCCACACGCCCGCGGGCAACTGGGTGGTGACCAGTGCGGCGATCAGGGTGCCGACGACAGCGGTGCCGACGCTGGTCCCGACCTCCTGAGCGGTGTCGTTGAGGGCGGTGCCGATCGACGTGCGGTTGGCCGGCATCGCGTCGACCAGGGCGATGGCGCAGATCGTCATCACGGTGCGCAGCCCGATCGTCATCACGACCATGGAGACGGCGATGGCGGCGTACCCGTGGTCGACGACCCAGGCCAGGCCGGCCAGGGCGGCGGCCAGACAGGCCGCGCCGACCAGGCAGGCGACCCGGTGCCCGAAGCGCTTGCCGAGCCATTCCGACAGCGGCGTCGCGACGATCATGGTCACGATGATCGGCAGGTTCGCAAGGCCCGCCCTCACGGGGCTCCATCCATAGGCGTACTGGAAGTGGAGGATCAGCCCGAACATCACGCCGGCCATCGCGATGGACGTGCCGATCTGAGCGATGGCCGCGCCGCGGACGGTTCCCCTGGAGAAGACTCTGAGGTCGAGCATGGGCGCGGCGCTGCGGCGCTCGTGCCGCACGAACGCGAAGCCGGCGGCCACGGCGCCGAGAATCGATGTGATGGTCGCCGAGGAGAGCCAGCCGTGCTCGACGCCGCTTGTCAGGGAGTAGCAGGCCAGGCCGATGGTGAGGACGCTCAGGACGGCGCCCGGCAGGTCGAGCCCGTCCTTGGTCAGGTCCTCGGGTTGGTCGGCGGCTACTCCGAGGCGCACCCCGATGGCCGCGATCAGCGCGATCGGCGCGTTGACCACGAGCAGCCACTCCCAGCGCACGTGAGCGAGGGCCGTGCCGCCCAGCAGCGGGCCGAGGACGAAACCGGACATGCCGACGACGATCATCAGGGTCATCGCGCGCATGCGCAGCGCCTGGTCGTCGAACAGCCGGAAGACGAGGGAGTTGGTGATAGGTGCCATGGCAGCGGCGGCGATGCCGAGCCCGGCGCGCAGCGCTATGAGCTGCCCTGCGGAGTTGACCGCGACGACGCAGAGGCTGAGCAGCCCGAAGGCGGCGAGGCCGACGAGCAGGACGCGGCGTCGACCGAGCCGGTCGGCGAGTGACCCTGCCGTGAGGAGGAGGCCGCCGAAGGTCAGTGAGTAGGCGCCGGTGACCCATTGCAGGGCGGTCGTGCCGCTGCCGAGATCGCGGCCGATGGTGGGGAGCGCGATGGAGAGCAGCGTGTTGTCGACCATCTCGACGAAGAAGGCCAGGCAGAGCGCGGCCAGGGGGATCCAGGCGGCGCGCAGCGACGGATAGGTCTGGCCCACAGGTGGAGCGGAATCGGTGACGGCGGTCATGGCTGGCCCCTTTCCGAGCGCCGTAACGAACGACGTTCGATAGTAGAACGTCGTTCGATGCTAGAACGTTGTTCGATGTGGAGGCAAGCTGTGATTGGATGGATGCCATGACAGGCCCGCGCACGCTTTCCTCGAGAGGCTCTCCCCGGGGGCGCAAGCGTGCTTCGCACTCGCTGGAGGCGGTCCTCAGCGCCGCCGTGGCCCTGCTCGACGAGGCCGGCGCACCGGCACTGACGTTCCGCGCGCTCGCCGCCCGCCTCGGCACCGGCGTCGGCACCATCTACTGGTACGTCTCAAGCAAGGAGGAACTGCTCGACCGCGCCACCGACCACGCGATCGGCGGGGTCCTCGCCCTCGTCGAAGGGCAGCCGCAGAGTGACGACCCCATCGCTGACCTCCGTGCGATGGCCATCACACTGTTCGACGCGATCATCGACCGGCCCTGGCTGGCGGCGTACTTCATGCGCAACACCGACGTGCAGGGCAACTCGCTGCGGCTGTACGAGAAGCTCGGCCAGCAGACCCTCCGCCTCCACCTCACCCCGCGGCAGCGTTTCCACGCAGTGTCCGCGATCACGAGCGTTGTCATCGGCACGGCCGCCGACCTGGGCGCGGAACTCCCGCAGGAAGTCCTCAATGGCCACATGGACCGCGACGCCTACCTGGACCGCTTCGCCGAGCAGTGGCGGTCGCTCGACAGCGCCGCATTCCCGTTCGTACAGCAGATCGCCGACGAATTCGCGGGACACGACGACAGGGACCAGTTCCTCGCCGCGCTGGAGCTGACGTTGTCAGGGCTCCGCCTTCAGGCCCAGTGGGTTCCTTGATCTGGACCGACGAAGGCACAGTGACTGCCGCCCTTCCGTAAGACGCGCGGGGGGTCTGGTCGTCTGCTAGGGAGCGTCAGCTCGACCGTGTGGCGATTCCGGACCTGCGCGAGCGGCTATTCGCGGCCACGGAACGGGTGGTGGCCCGCGACGGCGCCGCGGCCTTGACCAGCCGCGCGGTCACGGCGGAGGCGGACTGCGCCAAGAGCGTGCTGCACACACACTTCGCCAGCCTGGACGAGTTCATCGCCGAACTCGTCCTGGACCGTTTCCCCCGCAGCGCCCGCCAGGCTGGGGCGCTGGAGGCCAAGGTGGGCCGTGCCACGGTCGCGGAGAACCTCCAGGAGGTCGTCGGGGCCCTGCTGGACTCCCTGCCTCCCGCGGTGGTGGGCCTGGCGATGACCCGCCCCGCGGCCGCGTCGCACACCCGCGAGGGCCTGCAGTCCGGCGTGCCCGCGTTCGATGCGATCCAGCAGCACGTCACCGCCTACCTCCAGGCGGAACAGCACGCCGGCCGCATCCCCGCAGGCAGCGACGCCGCCACCATCGCGCTCGCCCTCGTCGGCACGACCCACCACCTGCTGATGACCCGCGACCCCGCACGGCCCACGGACACCGCGGCGACCGCGCAGCGGCTGCTGGCCGTGTTCCTGCCCTGCTGAGGCCCTGTCGGCACCCTGGGAGGCCGGCACCGGCAGCAGGCCTTCAGTTCCTCCTGGCCGCTGGTGTGTGGGTGCTACGCGTCGTGAAGTTCAGCGCGGACGCGGCGTGAGGGCTGAAAGGCATACAGATCGAGGACGCCGGGAGGCTCCGCCAGACCGGGGCCGCCCTCGCGGACCCAGGCAGTGATGTCGGCGACGGCGCCCGGGTCGTTGACCTGGCCGAGCCATACCGGCCGGCCTCCGGCCTTCCGTCCTTCAGCGGAGGGCTGGATCACGATGACGTTGGCTCGCTCACACGCGTCGAGGCAGTCGGTCCGCCGCACCGTGGCAACCCCTGCCAGTGCTGACCGCACCTCGGTGAGCTGCGCCTCGTGGTCGAGGCGGGGCACCTTGGCTGTCGTTCCGCAGCAGCATCCCCGGCAGACGGTGACGGTGCACCGGGCGCCGCCGGTCGCCTGTGAGGGGGCAGCGGTACGGTCGCGTCGGCTACGCCTGCTCATGAGATGTCCTTGGGGAGGTTGTGCGCCCAGGCGCGTTCGCGCAGTAGGCGCGGGCCGTTGACGCCGACGATGACGGTAGAGCCTACGTGGCGGACGACGCCGAGTGGCAGGCTAAGCGTGCCGATCAGGTCCCAGGCCAAGGGCACGGTGATGAAAACCCCCGGTGCGGTCTTCGCGGGCTGAAGTGCAGGGGGACGAGTATGTCGGGTGAGTACAGGCGGAGGGGCGGCTCCTCCAGGCCGTGGCTGGACGCACTGCCGTGCCGGCGGGGAGCTGGCCGGTCGGTGTGAGGCGTGTACCCGCACGGGTCCGGGTACTCCGGGGCCGTGAACGGGGAAGCGAAAGGCTGCCGTGATGGAACCAGTCCCGGTCAGTGTGGATGCGCCGGACGAGCAGGCGATGCAGACCACCATGGCTCTGGAAGGCAATGGAGCGAGCATTGCCCAGGCCCGCCACCTTGCCGCGCGGTTCCTCACCCAGGCCCAGGCCGCCCACGAGCTGCCTGTCTCCCAGCGCGCCGTCGACCTGACTCAGCTGGTGGTCAGCGAGCTGGTCACCAACGCCCACAAGCACGCGCCGGGCCTGGCGCTGATGCAGCTGCGGATCGTCGGTGATCTCGTCGAAATCATGGTGTGGGACTCCGCGTCACAGCTGCCGGTGGCCCGGACCGCGGACGCCGGCCGCGTGGGCCGGCACGGGCTGGAGATCGTGAAGGCGGTCGCCCAGGACTACGCGGTCCAGATGGAGCCGGTCGGCAAACGCGTCACCGTCCGTATCGCCCTGCTCGACGACCCCGGCGGCGCCGTCACCGGACGCGGCTCCCTTTGACCGACCACCTTGTGCCCTTCCGGGAGGCGCCCGGCGAGCCGCTCCTCGTGCGACAACTGGGCGGGCAAGCCCCCCGATGGGGCGGACGCCCTTCTCGCTACGGCGGCCTGGACTCGAGTGGGCCCTCGCCTCACCTTCGCCAGAAGAGGTGGTGCGTCACACCGCCAGGGCTGAGCACGACCTCCAGGTGGAACCGGTCGCGCAGCTCATCGGGGGATTCCCAAAGTCGCAGTCCGGACCCGAGCTTCACCGGCGAGACCGCCACATGCAGGGTGTCGACGAGGCCGGCATCGAGGAATTGAGCGTGCTCACCGGCACCGATTCCGTCACTGGAGTCGTTGAAGTTCCAAGGCGTGTCAGGAAGCGGCCCTGAGGGCCCAGCGCATCGCGGCGGCCGCCTGCCTCAGTGCCGCCCCGGCCGTGTACCTGCACGCGGCCGGGCAACCGGGCGTCACCAGGGCAGCGGCCCGTTCACGTCGACGTACGTGCCGGTCGGACCGTCCGGGCCCAGCAGGGCCATGCGGACGATGACCTCGGCGCCCTCCTCGACGGTCTGGGTGCCCGCGTGCCCGTTGAGGTCGGTCGCGGTGAAGCCCGGCTCGACGGCGTTGACGCGCAGCTCGGGGAACGCCTTCGCGTACTGGACGGTGATCATGTTCACCGCCGCCTTCGACGCGGGGTAGGCGACGCCCGGGTAGGCGAAGGCGGGGTCGCCCTCGGTGGTGACCCGGGTCAGCGAGGCGAGCCCGCTGCTGACGTTGACCACGACCGGTGCCGCGGACCGGCGCAGCAGCGGCAGGAAGGCGCGGGTCACCCGGACCACGCCGACGACGTTCGTCTCCAGCACGGTCCGCAGCGTCTCGGGGGTCAGGTCGGCCGGGCCGACGAACGCGTGGCCCTCGCCCCGCTCCTCGATGCCGGCGTTGTTCACCAGGACGTCCAGGCCGCCGCTCTCCGCCTCGACCGTCTTGACCGCGGCGGCCACCGACGCGTCGTCGGTGACGTCCAGCAGGACGGCCCGGGCGCCCAGCTGTTCGGCGGCGGCCCGGCCGCGCCCGGCGTCCCGGCTGCCGACGTAGACGGTGTGGCCCGCGGCGACGAGCCGGCGGGCGGTCTCGAAGCCGAGACCCTTGTTCGCTCCGGTGATCAGTGTGGTCGTCATGCGTCCAGCCTCGCGCCGGACGGCGTCCCGAGGCAGTGCCCCCGTGTTCCTGGGGGTGACAGGACCAGGCACGCCCGGCCGCGGGGAAGCGTGCCGCGCGGCACGCGTTCAGCGGTGCCCTGCAACCAGCTGGTGGACGACCCCTTGACGGGGCCTGGAGGCGGATCGACACTCGGAGGCGGGAATCCTAGTGAACAGGTAGGGAAACATGAGCCACGCGGAGCCGGTCACCACCCGGGCGAGCCGAACCGGCCGTACGACGTGGTCGTCACCCCTGCTCACCTCCCGCCGCCACATCGATCTGCAGCGCGTGTGCAGCGCCATCAGGGCCGCCCGGGTCTGACCCGGGTCCGTCCGGCCGCGCCCTGAGCGGGCGGCGAGACACAAGCCCCGGGGGACCGGGAGGACCGGGACCGCGGGGCCGGCCGTGACCGCGGGGCCCGCTGCGCGTCCGGACGACGACGCCGGTCGGGGGCCGCGCGCAGTGCGCCACCAGGGGCCTCCTCCGGTACGTCCGGGCCTGCCACCCTCTCCCGCAGCGATCCCGTCACGCGTCCGCGCCGTCCCGGGCGTCCGCGTCCCGCGCCGGTGCCGTCCGGGGCCGTCCTGTGCGTGCCCTGCCGTCCATGCACCGTCCGTCACCCGCAGCCGCCTGCCCCTCGTCGCCGCCGCCCTGCCGCCGAAGCCGTCCGCAGCCGCCTCCACCGCGCGTACCTCGCGTCGCGCCCGCCTTTCGGGGAGAGACATGTCCGTCACGCCACTGGCCGCCCATCACCCGTCCGACCGGCCCGGCCCCGCCTTCCGCGGGCGCATCGGCCGCGACGCGCGCAGCGGCCACTACGCCGTCCCGCGCCGCTACCGCCTGCACCTGTCGCCCGCCGACCCCGACGGGCTGCGCATCGCCGTCACCCACAGCCTGCTCGGCCTCGACACCGCCTGTCCCGTGACGGTCCTGCCCGCCGTCCCCGACTGTCCCGACGGCGGCCACTCCGCGCTGCGCCCGCTCTACGAGGCCAGCGCCCACCACTACACCGGGCCCGCCCTCGGCCCCGTGCTCAGCGACGACTGGTCCGGGCGGATCGTCTCGACCCACGGGCCCGACATCGCCCGCGACCTCGCCCGGCACTTCGGGGGCGGCCGGCCCTCGCTGTACCCGTGCGGCGCCCAGTCGGAGATCGAGGCCGTGCAGCGGATGTGCGCCCAGGGCGTCGAACAGGCCGCGCAGCGCGCCGGATCGGCCGACGCCGACCCGCGGGAGCGTGCCGAAGCCCTGGACACCCTGCTCGACACCCTCGACGTGCTGGAGCGCGGACTCGCCGCGCAGTCGTACCTGATCAGCGACCAAGTCACCGCTGCCGACGTCGAGTTGTGGGTCACGCTGGTGCAGCTCGACACCGTGCACCGGCACCACCTCGACGCCTCGGCCGTGCGTCGCGTCGCCGGGCACCCCGCCCTGTGGGCGTACGCGCGTCGCCTCACCGCGCACCCGGCCTTCGGCCGCCACCTCGACCTCGACGGCATCGCCCGCCGCCACGAGGCCCGTTGCCGGGGCCTGGAGGCCGCCGGTGCCGCCGTCCAGATCCTGGACTGGGCGGCCCTCGCCATGGACGCCGACCGCGCCCGGCCGCAGGTCGAACGGCCCTGAGCGGGTCCAACCCGTGGACCGGCGTTGACATCACGGGCGGGGACTGTCTTAACTTACGGCCCAGAACGGTCAAGAGCGTCAGCGACAAGCCCTGGCTTGCTGACCGGCAACCCTCGCACCGCGGTGGGGTGCCCCAGGTGACGACCGGACCGGACGACGGATTCGGTAAGCGCGAGAGCCCCGTACGGGGCCGGGACAGCCCCCGCACCAGGGGGCCGGAACAGAGACGGTGACCACGATGTACGCAGCCGACAGGACGGCCCCCCGCCGCTCCCGGGGCTGCGTACGGCCGTCCGCCGACCAGCCCGCCCCGCTCGTGGCCGACCGCGCCGTCGATCTGCTCCGGGTCAGCAGCGCACTGTGTACCGCACCGGGCCGCGCCCGCTGTCGGGGCTGACACCACCCCCGAGCCGCGTACCCGACGAACACCGCCCGAGCGGTGTGCCGTTGTCCGCCCCGCCCCGGTCGCCTCATCCCACCGTGCGCCGCGTCCACCGCCGCGCCGTCCGAGCGGTCCCCGCCGCCCGGCCGGCGCGCCGCGACCGTCCACGGTGAACCCCCGACCGGGGTGTCCGACTCCCGCCGGAGCCCCTCCATGAGCGAATCCCCGGCTGCCGTGTCCCTCGTCACGGCGCCACCCACCGACACACCGTCAAGACCGTTGTCGGCGCAGCGCGTTCAGCCGCTGCGCCGACCCGGGCGCTGGATCGCCACCGCCGTGGTCCTCGTCCTGGCCGCCCAGTTCGTGCACGGCCTGGTCACCAACCAGTTCTACCAGTGGGACCGGTTCGGCTACTGGTTCCTGCGCCCGACCATCCTCGACGGACTGCTGATCACCCTCGAGGTCACCGCCTGGAGCGCGGTCCTCGGCCTGCTCGGCGGGATCGTGTTCGCCCTGGCCCGGCTCTCCGGCAGCCCGGTGCTGCGGGCGGTCAGCTGGACCTACGTGTGGGCGCTGCGCTCCGTCCCGCTGATCGTGGTGCTGCTGTTCCTGTACAACTTCAGCGCCCTGTACCAGACGTTGAGCATCGGCGTCCCCTTCGGACCCGCGTTCGTCCGTTTCGACGAGTCGCGGCTCGCCACCGACATGGCCATCGCCGTCGTCGGCCTGAGCCTGCACGAGTCGGCGTACGCCGCCGAAGTCGTGCGCGGCGGCATCCTCTCCGTCGACCAGGGCCAGCACGAGGCGGCCGCCGCCCTCGGCCTGCCCAAGGGCTACCAGTTCCGCAGGATCGTCTTCCCGCAGGCGCTGCGCTCCATCACCCCGAACTACGTCAACCAGCTGATCAACCTGATCAAGAGCAGTTCGCTGGTCTTCTACGTGTCGCTGCTCGACCTGTTCGGCACGGCGCAGTCGATGGGCTCCACCTACCCCGGCGACATCGTGCCCCTGCTGCTGGTGGTCACCGTCTGGTACCTGATCCTCACCAGCGTCGTCTCCGTCATCCAGTTCTACGTCGAGCGGTACTACGCCCGGGGCGCCACGCGCACCCTGCCGCCGACCCCGCTGCAGAGGCTGCGCGCCGGCCTCACCGACGTGCGGGACCGCATCCGCAGGGAGGCCGCCGTATGACCACCGGGACCCTCGACCGGACGGCCGCGGCCGTCGAAGTGCACGACGTGCACAAGTGGTACGGCGCCCACCGGGTGCTCAACGGGATCGACCTGACGGTACGGCCGGGCGAGGTCACCGTCATCCTCGGCCCGTCCGGCTCCGGCAAGTCCACGCTGCTGCGGGTCGTCAACCACCTGGAGAAGCCCGAGGTCGGCTACGTCAGCCTTGACGGCGAGCCGATCGGCGTCCGCCGCAACGGCGACCGGCTGAAGGAGCTGAGCGAGCGCGCCATCCTCGCCCAGCGCAGCCGGATCGGGTTCGTCTTCCAGAACTTCAACCTCTTCCCGCACCTGACGGTCCTCGACAACGTGGCCGCCGCCCCCGTGGCGACCGGCAGGCTGAGCCGGCCCGAGGCCCTGGCCCTCGCCCGCGACCTCCTCGCCCGGGTCGGGCTCGCCGACAAGGCCGCCGCGTACCCACGGCAGTTGTCGGGCGGCCAGCAGCAGCGCGTGGCCATCGCCCGCGCCCTCGCCCTGCGGCCGGGGGTCATCCTCTTCGACGAGCCGACCTCCGCCCTAGACCCCGAACTCGTCGGCGAGGTCCTCGCGGTCATCAAGGACCTGGCGACCAGCGGCACCACCCTGCTGATCGTGACGCACGAGATCGGCTTCGCCCGCGAGGTCGCCGACCGGGTCGTCTTCATGGACGGCGGCCGCATCGTCGAGCAGGGCCCGCCCTCCGAGGTCCTCGACCACCCCCGGCACGAGCGGACCAGGGACTTCCTCAGCAAGGTCCTCTGACCCCACCGCCTGCCGCCCGCCCCCGCACCACCCCTTCTACCCCCCTTCCCGTCACTTTCTGCACTCATCTCAACGCATTCCGCAACGACAAGGAACAGCCATGCCCCGCCACTTCACCCGACGCAGCCTGATACGCGGCATCACCGCGGCCACCGCGGTCGCCACCCTCGCCACCGGGCTCGCCGCCTGCGGTGGTGACAGCGACGCCGCCACCACGACCGGCACCGCCGGCACGGTCACCGTGGGCAGACTGTCCAACGGCGCCGCCAAGGAGACCAGCCTGAAGGTCTCCGAGGTCAAGTCCATCAGCGCCGAACTGCCCGCCTCCCTCAGGAAGAGCGGCAAGCTGGTGATCGGCTCGGGCACCCTGCCGGCCGGGGCCCCGCCGCTCGGCTTCACCGGCAGCGACCAGAAGACCCTCACCGGCTCCGAGGTGGACCTGGCCCGCCTGGTCGCCGCCGTCCTCGGCCTCGAACCCGAGGTCAAGCGCTTCACCTGGGAGAACCTCTTCGTCGGCATCGACAGCGGCAAGGTGGACGTCGGCTTCTCCAACATCACCGACACCGAGGAGCGCAAGCAGAAGTACGAGTTCGCCTCCTACCGCAAGGACGACCTCACCTTCGAGACGCTCAAGAAGTCCCCGTGGACGTTCGACGGCGACTACCGGGCCCTGGCCGGCAGGACGGTGTCGGTCGGCGCCGGCACCAACCAGGAGCGGATCCTGCTGGAGTGGAAGGGCAAGCTGGAGAAGGAGGGCAAGAAGCTGACCGTCAAGTACTTCCAGGACTCCAACAGCACCTACCTGGCCCTCAACAGCGGCAAGATCGACGCCTACTTCGGGCCCAGCCCCAACCTCGCCTATCACGTCACCCAGAGCGCGGGCACGCCCAGCCCGACCCGCCTCGCGGGCCAGTTCTCCGGTGCCGGCGCCACGCTACAGGGCCTGATCGCCGCGACCGCCAAGAAGGGCAGCGGCCTCGCCAAGCCGCTCTCCGACGCGATCAACCACCTGATCGACAACGGCCAGTACGCCAAGTGGCTCACGGCCTGGAACCTCACCAGTGACGCCGTCACGAAGTCGGAGGTCAACCCGCCCGGGCTGCCGCTCGACAACGCCTGACCCGCGTCTCCGACCCGTCCGAGCCGAAAGGAACTCCGCCTCCGTGGACCAGCCGACCGACCTCCGCGGGGGCGGAGCCCTCCCCGTGACCGCCCCGCACCCCCTCGCCAACGCCGTGACCGCCCCGCACCCCCTCGACAACGCCGTCTGGGCGGCCCTCACCGGCCCCCACGCCCACCTCGCCGAGCGCCTGGGCCGGGCCGCCCGCTACCCGGCCGACGTCTACGCCTTCGCCGCCCTCGCCGACCCCGCGGACCCGGCCGCGTGGGCCGACCTGCACGCGCTCGCCGGGCCGGGAACGACCGTACGGGTCAAGCCCGTCGACGACGTGCCCGACGGCTGGGAGGTCGTCGGCGCCGGCCGCGGCGTCCAGCTCGTCGACACCGCCCTGCGCGCCGAACCCGCGCCCGAGGCGGTACGGCTCGGACCCGCCGACGTGCCGGAGATCCTCGACCTCGTCGCCCGCACCCGGCCCGGCCCGTTCCTCGCGCGGACCGTGGAACTCGGCACCTACCTCGGCATCCGGCACCACGGCCGGCTGGTCGCCCTGGCGGGCGAGAGGCTGCGGCTGCCCGGCTGGACGGAGATCAGCGCGGTGTGTACCGACCCCGAGCACCGGGGGAGGGGCCTGGCCACCCGGCTGGTCCGCGCCGTCGCCGCCGGCATCCGCGCACGCGGCGACGTGCCGTTCCTGCACGCCGCCGCCGACAACACCCCGGCCATCCGCCTCTACCGGTCCCTCGGCTTCACCCTGCGCCGCAGTTCGCGGATCGTCGTGCTGCGCACCCCGGGAACACCCAGCAGCCGCACGGGTGTTGCACCCCACGACACGCTGAGCGAGGTCGCGCCGGACGGCTCCGGCGCCCCGAGGACGGAGGTGACGGCGTGACCGGTGTCCCGCACGCCGCGCACCCGCCCACCCGGCCGCACCCCGCCCCGCACCGCGTCCCCGGCGCCCTCTGTCGCCCCTGAACCGGACTCCCTCCGCCCCCTCGCCCCGCGCCGCCCGAGCCCGCACGCGGCCGGCGACCCCGTACGGACCTCCAGGAAGGCACTGACGTGTCCCCCTCCTCCCCGACCTCCGCGATCTCTCCCGAGCAGCCCGCCTCCGCCCTGCACCTCGCCGTCGCCCTCGACGGCACCGGCTGGCACCCCGCCTCCTGGCGCGAGCCGGTCGCCCGCCCCCGTGAACTCCTCAGCGCCCGCTACTGGGCCGACCTCGTCACCGAGGCCGAGCACGGACTGCTCGACTTCGTCACCCTCGAGGACGGCCTCGGCCCCCAGTCCTCCCACTTCCTGGACCCCGACGACCGCACCGACCAGGTGCGCGGCCGGCTCGACGCCGTCCTCGTCGCTTCCCGCGTCGCCCCGCTCACCCGTCACATCGGCCTGGTGCCGACCGTCGTGGCCACCCACACCGAGCCGTTCCACATCTCCAAGGCGATCGCCACCCTCGACTACGTGAGCACCGGCCGCGCCGGCCTGCGCGTGCAGATCACCGCCCGGCCCAACGAGGCCGCGCACTTCGGCCGCCGCACCGTCGAGCGCATCGACTCCTACGACGCCCCGGTCCCCCCGGTGGTGAGCGACCTCTTCGACGAGGCCGCCGACCACGTCGAGGTCGTGCGCCGCCTGTGGGACAGCTGGGAGGACGACGCGGAGATCCGCGACGTGGCCACCGGCCGGTTCATCGACCGCGACAAGCTGCACTACATCGACTTCGAGGGCCGCCACTTCAGCGTCAAGGGCCCCTCCATCACGCCCCGCCCGCCGCAGGGCCAGCCGCTGGTCACGGCCCTCGCCCACGCCACGGTCCCGTACCGGCTGGTGGCCCGCGCCGCCGACGTCGGCTACGTCACCCCGCACGACACCGACCAGGCCCGCGCGATCGTCGCCGAGATCCGCGCCGAGCAGGACGCCGCCGGCCGCTCCGCCGAGCCGCTGCACATCTTCGGTGACCTGGTGGTCTTCCTCGACGACGACCCCGGCGCCGCCCGCGCCCGCCACGAGCGCCTCGACGCGCTCGCCGGTGAGCCGTACACCAGCGACGCCCTCGTGTTCACCGGCACCCCGACGGAACTCGCGGACCTGCTGCAGGAGTTGCAGTCGGCAGGACTGACCGGCTTCCGGCTGCGCCCCGCCGTCGCCGGCCACGACCTGCCCGCGATCACCCGCGGCCTGGTGCCCGAACTCCAGCGCCGCGGCGCCTTCCGCCGTGCCTACGAGGCCGACACCCTGCGCGGCCTGCTCGGCCTCGCCCGCCCCGCCAACCGCTACGCCGCAGCCTGAACCGGCCGGAGGACCACGGACCATGAGCAAGCCGCTGAAGCAGATCCACTTGGCCGCCCACTTCCCCGGCGTCAACAACACCACCGTCTGGAGCGACCCCCGCGCCGGGAGCCACATCGCGTTCGACTCCTTCGTGCACTTCGCGCGGACCGCCGAACGCGCCAAGTTCGACTTCCTGTTCCTCGCCGAGGGCCTGCGCCTGCGGGAACAGGGCGGCCACATCTACGACCTGGACGTCGTCGGCCGCCCCGACACCTTCACCGTCCTCGCCGCGCTCGCCGCCGTCACCGACCGCCTCGGTCTGACCGGCACCATCAACTCCACCTTCAACGAGCCCTACGAGGTGGCCCGCCAGTTCGCCAGCCTCGACCACCTCTCCGACGGCCGCTCCGCCTGGAACGTCGTCACCTCCTGGGACGCCTTCACCGGCGAGAACTTCCGCCGCGGCGGCTTCCTGCCGCAGGACGAGCGCTACTCCCGCGCCAAGGAGTTCCTGGCCACCGCCCACGAGCTGTTCGACTCCTGGCAGGGTGACGAGATCGTCGCCGACCAGGCCACCGGCACCTTCCTGCGCGACGCGCGGGCCGGCGCCTTCGTCCACCAGGGCCGGCACTTCGACATCCACGGCCGGTTCAACGTGCCCCGCTCGCCCCAGGGCCGCCCGGTGATCTTCCAGGCCGGGGACTCCGACGAGGGCCGCGAGTTCGCCGCCGCCGAGGCCGACGCCATCTTCAGCCGCTACGGCACCCTCGAGGCGGGCCAGGAGTTCTACACCGACGTCAAGTCCCGCCTCGCCAAGTACGGCCGTCGCCCGGACCAGTTGCTCATCCTGCCCGCGGCCACCTTCGCCCTCGCCGACACCGACGCCGAGGCGGAGGAGCTGGCCCGCGAGGTGCGCCGCCAGCAGGTCAGCGGAGCCACCGCGCTCAAGCACCTGGAGTTCGTCTGGAACCGCGACCTGTCCGCCTACGACCCGGAGGGCCCGCTGCCCGACGTCGACCCGGACGTCGACACCGACCACATCGCGCGCGGCCGGGCCCAGGTGCGGATGTACCGCGACCCGCTGGCCACCGCCCGCGAGTGGCGCGAGCTGGCCGAGGCGAACAACTGGTCCATCCGCGACCTGGTCATCCACACCGGCAACCGGCAGAACTTCGTCGGCTCCCCGTCCACCATCGCCAAGACCCTCAACGAGTACGTGCAGGCCGACGCCTCCGACGGCTTCATCCTGGTCCCGCACATCACCCCGACCGGCCTGGACGAGTTCGCCGACAAGGTCGTCCCGCTCCTGCAGGAACAGGGCGTCTTCCGCACCGACTACGAGGGCACCACCCTGCGCGACCACCTCGGCCTCGCCCACCCCGACGAGACCGGCGAGCACCGCGCGGCCTCCTAGGCAGTGCATTCCCGTCATCCGATCGTCGGGTGGGTCGTGAGGGATGGGGAGATGACTGACGCTGCGTGGGCGGTGATCGAGCCGTTGGTGCCGCCTGCGGGTCGTGCCCGGGGAAGGTTCGACCGCTTCGCCCAGGAGCCCTGGACGGTCGACGACGGGCCACCTCCACCGGTTCGGTGCAGGACGTCCGTGCCATGGGGGCCAGGCCCGGCGTACGGCATCCGGCCGGCTGTCGACCAGTGGACATGAACCGCCCTTTGGGCCGTCGACATCGGTTGAGCGGTCGGCTGCCTTCACGGACCTGACGTTCGATCCCGACACCGCCATCGAGGACACCAGGGACATCCTGAGCCTCACCGGGAAGGAATGACCACCCACCTCGCAGACCTACTCCATTGCCCCCGGGGCACTGGAGTACGTCTGCATGTCCAGCGGTGCCGGCGCGCCGCCATCGCCCGTCCCTGCCCCGCCCGGTGCGCTGACCTCGTACGGTGTCCATAACCCTCGTTCAGGGCTAGGCTGTTGAGTGAAACCCCGGCCCCCGGTATCGATGCTGCATCCAGCTCCCGGGGAGGCCCACCGTGTTCGTTCTGCTTCTCATTCTGATCGTGCCGCTGTTCGGCCTCGGTTTCCTTCATCCGTTCTGGTGGCTGGCCGCCGCGCTGCTCGTCTTCGCCGCTGTGCGCCATGGCCGAGACCGTGGTGGCGGCAGCGGCTCGGAGGAGTACCGGGACTACAGGGACCGGCGGGATCGGCAGGAACGCTGGGACCGCCGCTACAGCCGCCAGAACCGGGCGCGTTGGGGGCGCGAGGACCGCCGGGACCGCGAACGCCGCCGGTGAGCCGAAGTGGTACGGCAGCCAGGAGGGTTGCGGAACCACTTCCGCCGGACCGGCCCATCCGTCGTCGAAAGGCATGCCATGCAACGTACGACCTTGCTCCAGGAGGACTGGTGGAAGCTGCGGGCGGAGGCCACATGGGGAAACCCGGTGACGGGAGAGGACGTCGAGGTCCTGCGCAGCCAGAACGACCAACTACGGCGGGCGCTGGCCGGCCGCGCGGTCATCGACCAAGCCCGCGGCATGGTCATGGTCCTGACCCCCTGCACTCGCGGGGCGGCCAGAGGTCTGCTTGTGAACGTGTCACGGCAGTGCGACACCAAACTCGCCGTGGTGGCCGCGGCCGTGGTCGCCGCATGGGAGGGCCAACCCCTCCCGGACCGGATGCAGCGCGCGCTGCGACGAGCGCTTCGCACCTTTCATGCACAGAGCCGGCAGTGCAACACACGGCGGCCGGATGGGCCGCGGGGCAGGGAGAAGTCATGATTCACGCAGCGGACGTGCGGGAATGGCGCGAACGCGATGTCGTCGACGCCGAGTCACACAAGATCGGTGTCCTGGAAGCGGTCTACGTGGACACCACCACCGACGAGCCGGCCATGGCCACGGTACGGACCGGACTGCCCACCCGGCACCGTCTGGTCTTCGTACCCCTCGACGACGCGGTCACCGGACCGGACTACCTGAGGATCAGCTACGCCAGAGCGCTGGTGAAGCAGGCCCCTTCGATCGGCGTGGACGGCGTGCTGCCCGCCGGTCAGGAGGAAGCGATCTTCAGGCACTACGGCCTGCCCTACCAGGCCGGCGCGGCCGGGGAACGGCAACTGGCACGCCGCTGACGGTAGCCGGGCATCGCGGTCCCCCGAAACCGGCGCGGGCCCTCCACCTCGTGCCTGTGCGTCCTCACGGGCACAGCCCGGAACCGGCATCACCATCGAGGCACCTGTCGCACGGGCATGCCGCCAGGCATCAATCCACCGGCGGGCAGGCCGTTCGGGGAAGCGAGGCAGGAATGACCAGCATTCGTGCGACGACCTTCTACGGGAGTGGAAGTCGAGCGACCGTGTTTCTGGTGGGTGAGATCGACGCGGACACCGCTCCCGCGGTGGGCGCCGCCGTCGAGAACTGCCTGCGCCGGGTGACGGCCGTCGTGGACATAGAACTGACGGGTGTCAGCTTCTGTGATGCCAGCGGCCTGAACGTCTTCCTCGCCGCGGCCCTGGACGCGGCCGCCGGCGGCCGCCGGATACGGCTTCGTCACGCGACGCCCGCCGTCCGCAGGTTGTTCGATCTCACCGGCACCGCATCCCTGCTCGACGCCGCCCGGAACGGAGCCTCGGTTCCGCCATCGAGCAGTGCGCGCCGATACATTGCCGGAGCCACCGGTGGTTCCGGATGATCAGTGATCGTACGGCCGAGGTCCTGAACATGCTGCGGAGATGCGACGCGGCCGGCGAGGGTTCCGACCTCGTCGCGGCCATGGCCGCCGCACTGGGCATGGACGGCGTCACCGTCGCCCTCGTCTCGGGATCCGCCCACGGTGAAGCCCTGTGGGCCTCGGACGGTGCCTCCCGCCGCTTCGAAGATCTGCAGGCGACCCTCGGCGAGGGCCCGGGGGTCGACTGTCTGGCCTTCGGCACTGCCGTGCGGGTGCCGGATCTGACACAGCTGCGCCCCGGCCGGTGGCCCGCTCTGGCCGCGGAGGTGCCGGGTCAGACGGCGCGGGCGGTGTTCTGCTTCCCGCTGCGGATCGGCGCGATCGTCCTGGGCGTCCTCACGCTTGTGCGACGGACGCCGGGGCAACTGACCCGAGGACAGACCGAGGAGGCCCAGGCGCTGGCGTTCGCCCTCATGAGGCGCCTCATGGACCGCGGCCCTCCCGGGCTGGCGCTCTCCAGCGAGTCGGACGGTCCGCCTCTGCTCAACGCCGTCGTTCACCAGGCGACCGGGATGGCCAGCGTCCAGCTCGCCGTTCCCCTGGCCGACGCCCTGTTGTGGCTGCGCGCCCACGCCTACGGCAGCGGCCGCACCCTCACTGAAACCGCTCACGACATCGTGGCCGGACGGCTTCGACCGGCCCCCGGCACCGCCCCACCCCCGCCCGCCGCAGACAAGGACTGATTCCATGACCACCCGTGAACAGCAAGTCACCGAGGTCTTCGTCGAAGTCGCCGACTCGCTGGTGGCCGACTTCGATGTCATCGACTTCCTGCAGAAGCTGTCCGTGCGCTGCGTGGAACTCCTGGACGTGGCGGCGGTCGGCATCCTGCTCGCGGACAAGGACGATGTCCTGCACGTCCTCGCAGCCTCCGACGAGCACACCCGGCTGCTGGAACTGTTCGCCCTCCAGTACAACGAGGGGCCCTGCATCGAGTGCTACCGCAGCGGCCAGGCCCGTACCGACATCGACCTCACCAACCCGCAGGTCACCGTCAACTGGCCGCAGTTCACCAGCAGTGCGCGGGGAACGGGATTCGTGAACACCGACGTCCTGCCGCTGCGGCTGCGCGGCCGGGTGATCGGGACCCTCGCCCTGTTCCATACCGTCCCCGGCCCCCTCAGCCCCGAAGACCTCACTCTCGCCCAGGCTTTGGCCGACGTCGCGACGATCGCGATCCTCCAGCAACGCACCCTGTCCCACGCCGAAGCCGAACGTGACCAGCTCCAGTACGCCCTCACCAACCGCATCATCATCGAGCAGGTGAAAGGCGTCCTCGCCGAACGCTGGCACCTGAGCGTCGACGAGACCTTCGGCACCCTGCGGGCCTACGCCCGTGCGCACAACCTCAAACTGTCGCAGCTGGCCCGGGACATCACTGAAGGCAGGTTCGACAGCCGGCAGATCCGCGCCACCCCTGCACCCTCCTCCGCGCGCGAGGGCCAGCGTCCCTGACGAGTTCGCGCACGGTAGGCGGTGAGGCGTCGAGGAGGGCGGCGGGGCTCGGTGTTCACATTTGTCGCGCCGACGTCAGGTCTGCGGGGAGCTGGTGAGACAGCAGGCCGGCGACGGCCTGGACGGCGTCGCTCACGTGCTCGCGGCGTCCGAGGTGGCGGGTCAGAGCTCGCCGGTTCTTCAGGTGAGTGATGCCTTGCTCGACGCGGATACGTCGTGAGGAACGTGCCTTCCGCTGCTGCTCGTACACCTCCCCGTACCAGTCCGGAGCGCATCTCTTGAAAGCCGTTGTCGCCGCCCGCGGGTCGTGCCCGGGGCAGGTGGCGGGATCACCGCCAGGTGCTGGAGGGCGTCGTGTTCAAGTTCCGCACCGGGGTGCCTTGGAGGGATCTGCCCCCCCGGAGCCCGGTACAAGGCGCGGGCCGGGACCTGTCTCCCTCCCCCGAAGGCGACAGGTCCCGGCCCTTCCCCCGCCCGGACAGTGGTCCCGGTCCGCGGGCCGTCACCAGCACATGACGGCGGTCTCGCCCGAACCCCAGCCGGAGTACAGGCGCACGCGGACGACATAACGGCGGCCCTTGACGAGCCGCATCCGGAGCGTGGCGTTGTCCGGGGTGCCCGCGTCGTCGTGGCCGGCGAGGAACCGGGGCTCCCCGTCCCGCTCCTCGAAGACCACGACGACGCAGTCACCCTCCCCGAACGTGCCGACGGTGTACGCGCGCGTCTCGGGCGGCTCCACGGTGAACTCGGCCTGCTCGCCCGGCGCGAGGGACAGCGGCACCGAACGGAACGGCACCAGCGCCGGCGGCGCCCCCGTCGGCAGCGGCGGGTACCAGCGCAGCACGAACTCCTTGTCCAGCGGCGACAGTCCGCCCGGCGGACGCACACCCCCGCGGAACTGCTCCGGCTCCAGGATCAGCCCCGGGTCGAAGGGGAACTGCATCACCGACTGCGGGTCCCACACCGACCCGTTGACCTCGGCCGCGTCCAGCTTGCGCAGCACGTTGGCGTCGGTGCGCTCCCGGCTCCAGTGGTTCGGCGGGCCCGCCAGGTCGGCGTACACGGCCTCGTCGTCCCAGTGGATCCCGGCGCAAGGGCTCTGGTGCTCGTGCCGCATGCCCAGCACGTGCCCGATCTCGTGCAGGGCCGTGGCCCGCTCGCCGGGCGCCGTGAGGTCCCAGCCGAAGTTCATGGTGCGCTCGCCCCGCCCGGCCGGCAGCGCGTCCCGGCCGATCGCCGACCAGGACCCGCCCCCCTGCTGGAAGCCGATGCGCAGCTCCGCCTCCGACCGGTCGGCGACCTCGCGGAACTCCAGTCCGATGCCCAGGTCCCGCCACTCGCGGAAGGCGTCACGCACCACGGCCCGCTGCTCCTCGCCGCCCACCCACGACACCCACCGGCTCCGCCCGCAGCCCGGCACCGCGATGACCGAGCCGTCGTCGTCCCCGTCGAAGAAGCAGTAGTGCAGGACGGTGCCGTTGACCCACATCCGGCGCCCGCTGAGGAACGCGCCCAGCCGCTCGGCTGCCAGTTCCGGCGCGACGGCGGGGTCGGGCGCCGGGACGAGGGAGCAGTAGCGGGCGGTCATGCGGCCCGCCCCGGCCGCTCGACGAGGGCCTTCGGGACCCGTGCGTGAATCGTCACGACAACAAGAGCCCGTCCGCCCGGGTTTGATACAGGACAGCTCGAGCGGCCCTCGGACCTCCGGCTGCCGCGGCCCTACCCCGGTCGGCTCACGCCGCGCCGAACGCCGTGAACGCCCATCCGGTCGCCTGGTGCGTGGCGTCCGAGGGCACCGCCGCGCGCGCGTCGCGCAGGGCCTCCGCGAGCGACAGCCCGTCGCCCAGGCCCTTGTGCAGTGCGAGCATCAGCGGGACCACCGCCTCGTCGTTCACCGGGGCGCTGCTGGCCACCACCCCGGCCGTGCCCAGCGGCAGCAGCGCGGTGACCAGGCCGAGGAGTTCGTCCGCGCCGACCGAGGCGAGCCGGGCGGTGTCGCAGCTGGACAGGATGATCCGGTAGGGGCTGCGGGCCAGGCGCTCGAAGTCGTGCACGATCAACGGGCCGTCCACCATGCGCAGCGAGGAGAACAGCGGACTGTCGGCCCGGAAGTCGCCGTGCGCGGCGATGTGCGCCAGGGCCGCGCCGTCGAGTTCCTCCAGCACGCGCGGCACGCGCGCGTCGGCGTCCTCCAGCACCGTGGCCCGGCCGTACCGGTCGGCGACCTCCGGCACCTCCGCGCCGCCGGTCGCCAGGCCCGGACCGCGCACCAGGACGTGCCGGCCGCCGGTCGGCGGCTCGGTCTCCCGCGCGCGCAGCCAACTGCTCGCGGACGGCGACACGCTGACGACCCGCTCGCGCAGCGACGGCAGCAGCGCCCAGGGCACACTGTGCAGCCGGGCCGGCGGCACCACGACGACCGGCCCGGAGCCGAGGTGGCGGGCCGCCGGGCCCAGCAGCACCTCCTCCAGACGGCGGCCCATCGCCTCCACCAGCGGCAGCCGGCCCTCCGCGCGAGGGTGGGCGAGCCGCCGCAGCGTGGCCTGCACGTGCTCGGCCTCCCGCTCCGCCCGCTCCACCTGCCCGCCCGCGAACCGGCGCACCCGTCCGCCGCCGCACAGCAGCACCTGCACCCGCCCGTCCAGCACGGCGAGCGCCACCAGCCGCCCGTCGCCGAGCCGCTCCAGCATCCCGGCGACGTCGAAGCGGTACCCGCCGCCCGGCGCGTCCCCCCGTATGTGCAGGGTCCGTGAGCGCACTTCCCGCTCCAGGCGCCGCTGTTCGCGCTCCAGCGCGGGGACCGGCCGGCCGTCGCGGCGGGCCTCCTCAGCGCGGGCGGCGATCTCGCGGAAGGCGGTCAGCCCGCTCTGCAGCACCGGATCGGCGGGCGGCCGGGTCGGGGGTGCCGTCAGCACGGTCGCCCGCCAGCGCTCGCTCCACTCCAGCAGCCGCCGCGGCCCGCCCCCGGCGAGGCTCACCGCCTGGGCCAGCGCGGCCAGTTCGGCGCCCTGCGCGGTGGCCCGGGCGCGCAGTTCCGAGGCGCCGAGCGTCATCCGGTGGTCGTCCAGGACGGCGAGACCGCGCCGGCACGCCTCCAGCACGCCCCGCCCCGACCCGGCGGCCCGGGCCCGCAGCGCCTGCGCGGCCCAGCCGGTGATCCGGGCCAGCGGCGGCCCGCTGCGCCGGCTGCGCGCGGCCACCCGCAGGTAGCGCTCGGCGTCCTCCGTCCAGTCCAGGTGCAGCGCGATCCGCCCCGCCAGCAGCCACGCCTCGGGCGCGGCCGGCGCCCCGGACCCCTCCAGCCGCTCGGCGACCCGGGCGGCGTCCGCGACCAGCCGTCCGTAGCCGCGCCCGGACGCGAACCGCGCCTCGATGAGGACGAGCCGTGCGTGCGCCTCCCACCAGCCGCGCCGCTGCCCCGAGAAGAGGCGGACGGCGACCGCCGCGCGCGCGATGGCGGTTCCCGGATCGCCCGCCAGCCGGGCCGCCCGCGCGGCCGCCAGCAGCAGTTCCGCCTTGCGCGTGGACTGCCCGCCGATCCCGTCGAGGACGGCGATCGCCGCGTCCGCCTCGGCCAGCGCCTCGGGCGCCAGCCCGGCCGCCATCAGCACCTCGCAGCGCCGGATGTTCAGCATGAACGTCGGCGTGCCCAGCTTGGCGTAGCGCTCCTCGGCCTCGTCCAGCAGCCGCAGCGCCGCCGGGATGTCCCCGGCGCGGAAGGCGGCAAGACCCCGGCTCTCCACCGCGTCGGCCTTGTCGTGCTCCTGGCCGGTGGTGTCCCACAGCGCCTCGGCCGCCGTGAAGTCGGCCTCGGCCCGCTCCACCGCGCCGAGCGCCAGGTGCACCGTGGCCCGCAGGGTGAGTGCCCGCGCCGTCCAGATGACGTCACCGGTCTGCCGCAGCACGGGGATCGCGCGCCGCACGTCCTCCAGGGCTTCGCGGTGGTGGCCCAGCACCCACCAGACGTAGGCCCGCCGGTACAGCACACGCGCGCGGGTGTGACCGCTGCCGCGCCGCACGCCCTGCTCGAAGGCGGCCAGGCCCTGCCGGGTGCGGCCCGCGTGCACCAGGGCCACGCCGAGGGTGGCCAGGACGTCCGCCTCCCGCTCGGGCGACTCGGCCCGCGCCGCGAGGTCACGGGCCCGCCGCAGGTGCTCCAGGGCGAGGCGCAGGTCGCCCCAGTCGCGCTGCCAGATCCCGATCACCTGGTGGGCGACGGAGGCGTGCTCCGGCGGCGGGGCGGAGTCGAGGAGGGCCCGCGCCCGCGCGAGAGCCTCGTTGGGGGCGGCGAACACCATCGGCAGCAGTTCGGGCACCGATTCGTTTCCCGCTGTCACTCCACGGATGCTATCGGCCTGCGGAGGCGGTCACACCGGTTCGTGCCGGATCCCTACCGGTTCGTGCCGGATCTTCACGGTGCGGGCCCGATCCGCACCGGTTCGCGCGGCGTGCGGTGCCCGTGGCGGGCGTTCCCCACAGTGGTCGCGGACGCGCGGCGGGCGTTCCGTACGGTGGGTCGGGGCGTGCGGCGGGAACCGCACCACCCCGCCGTACCGTCGCACCACCTGTATCAGACGGCGGTTCCGCGGCTCTTGATGACAACCACCGCCTCAGGGGGAGGACCACGCGATGGCACCACAGCGATTCCACGAGCAGTTCGACCACATCCAGCGCGCGCTGCCGGGTGTCCCGCTGGCGCTGGGTCCGGACGACTCCGCCGAGTTCATCTACGAGCGGGGCGTGGTGCTGGCCCGCGACGGCGAGGAGGCCGCGCTCGTGGAGGACACGGTGCGCTCCCACTTCACCGAGGCCCCCGAGCTGGTCGCCGACCACGTGCGCCGCGCCGGCCCCGAGACCAACCGCTCCGGCATCACCCGCATCCAGGTCGGCGACCCGGGCGACACCGACCGGCGCGGCGACCACACCGTCGCGGGCGCGCTGCGCGCCCTGCGCCAGGCCGAGGGCCGCTCCGGCCGGCGCCTGGTCAGCCGCAACCACGTGGTGTCCATCGCGGTCAACGCCTGCCCGGGCGACGAGCCCGTGCCCGCCCCGCGCACCGAGGCACCCAACCCCGCGGTCGCCGAGGGCGCCCACGACCCGGACGGCGCGGTAAAGGTGCTGGTGGTCGACACCGGCCTGACCAGCGACTACCGCTCCTACCCGCAGTTCGCCCACACCGACGGCGACCTCCAGACCCGCGAGCGGGACGACGACGGCGTGCTCCAGCAGTACGTCGGGCACGGCACCTTCATCGCCGGCATCGTCACGGCCATCGCCCCCGACACGGACGTCACCGTCCGGGGCACCCTCAACGACGCCGGGGCGATCCTGGAGTCGGAGTTCGGCGACAGGCTCTTCGACGCCGTCGAGCAGGGCGGCTGGCCGGACGTCCTCAGCCTCTCCGCCGGCACCTCCAACGGGCGCGTGGACGGCCTGCTGGGCCTGGACGCCTTCATGCGCGAACTCAACGACCGCGGCACCCTGCTGGTGGCCGCCGCCGGCAACAACGCCAGCGCCACCCCGTTCTGGCCCGCCGCCTACGCCGCCCTGCCCGAGTACGCCGAGGCCGTCCTGTCGGTCGGCGCGCTGCGCGGCGACGGCGAGTTCGGCGCCTGCTTCTCCAACCACGGCCCCTGGGTGCGCGTCTACGCCCCCGGGGAGCGCCTGGTCAGCGCCCTCACCGGCTTCGACGCGCCCGTGCCGTACGTCTACCAGCACTCCACGTACGACGCCTGCCGCTACGGCTTCACCTACACCTGCACCTGCCAGTCCCCGCGCCACACCGGCGCGTTGAGCGACGACGGCAGCACGGGCGAGCCGGACCGGGTGACGTTCGACGGCCTGGCGTCCTGGAGCGGGACGTCCTTCGCGACGCCGGTGGCCGCCGGCCTGGTCGCCTCCTGGATGACGGCGCACAAGGAGCGCGACCCCCGGGTCGCCGCCCGCCAACTGCTCGACTCGTGCGCCGAGTTCGCCGAGGTGCGCGGGGCGCACGTACAGGCGCTGCGGCCGCCCACCTGGCGTCCGGTGCCGGTGCAGCGGCCCGTGCGGACCCTGTGAGGTCCGCCGTGACCCCGCCCACGGCGTACGATGACAGGCCGTACACGAGGGGTGGGGCCGTGGACCGTAGTGATGTCGGCGCGCTCGTCCAGTCCGCCGTCGACGGCGACGCGGCGGCCTGGAAGGCGCTGGTGGAAGGGCTGAGCCCGCTGGTCTGGTCGGTGGTGCGCGCGCACCGGCTGTCCGACGCCGACGGGCACGAGGTCTACCAGACGGCGTGGTTCCGGTTCGCCCAGCACCTGGGGCGCATCCGGGAACCCGACAAGGCGGGTTCGTGGCTGGCGAGCACCACGCGCCACGAATGCCTGAAAGTGATCAAGAGCGCCAAGCGGCTGACCCCTACGGACGACCCCCAGTTGCTCGACCGGGTCAGTGAGGACCGCACACCGGAGCAGTCGGTGCTGGACTCCGAGGAGGCGGCCGCGCAGAGCGAGCGCGTCCGCTTCCTCTGGCAGGAGTTCGAGGCGCTGGGCGAGCGCTGCCGGCAACTGCTGCGGGTGCTGATCGCCTCGCCGCCGCCCAGTTACCAGGAGGTGTCCGCGGCGCTGGGCATCGCCGTCGGCAGCATCGGCCCGATGCGGCAGCGCTGTCTGCGCCGCCTGCGGGCCCGACTCATCGCACGGGGAGCGTTGTGAAGGACATGAGGGACGACGAGGCCGGCGGGTCCGGCGAGCTCTTCGACGGGGGGCCCTTCGACCGGGGCACCGCCGACGAGGACGCCGTCGAGCAGAGCCGGACGGAGGACGAGCTGCGCCAGGCCGCCGCCATCCTGGACCCGGTGCCGCCCGAGCTGCGCCGGATCGCTGTGGAGGCGTACGCGCTGCACGACCTGGACGCGCGGATCGCGGAGCTGACGTTCGACTCGCTGGTGGACGCCATCCCCGTGCGGGGCGTGGCGGACCCGCCGCGGATGCTGACCTTCCACACCGGCGAGCTGACCGTCGACGTGGAGGTCACCCCGCACGGGCTGATGGGCCAGCTGCTGCCGCCGCAGGAGGCGTCGATCGAGGTGCTCAGCGGCCCCCAGGCCGGCGCCCGCCTCACGGCCGACGACCTGGGCCGCTTCATCGGCGACCCGCCACCGGCAGGCCCGTTCGCCCTGCGCCTGCGCACGGGCGACGAGGTCGTGGTGACGGAGTGGCTGCGCGCCTGAGGCGAGACAGCCCCTACAGCGCCCCGGCCGCGTCCACCAGCGCCGCCAGGGACTCCGCGAGTCGTCCCAGGCCCGGGCCCGCCGGGCCGCCCGGCTCGGTCATGTAGGTGTCGCGCCGGATCTCCACCATCAGCGCCCGCACCCGGGCGTCCGACCCGTAGTACTCCAGCGGTACGTACGTCCCGCTGAACGGGCTGTCCAGGCCCACGTCGCCCCACGCCCCGAACGCCTCCCGGGCGGCGGCGAGGAGCGGGCCGGGTGTGTGGAAGGGATCGGTGCCCAGGCAGATCGCGGGCCGCGGGCCGTGGCCGTGCAGCTCGTAGGGGAGCGGCCGGGTCGGGTAGGAGTGCACGTCGACGATCACGGCCCGGCCCGTCGCCGCGAGGCGGTCGGCCACCGCCTCGGTCATGGCCCGCGCGTAGGCGCGGAAGTACCGCTCGAGCAGCGGCTCCGGGTCGATCGCGGGGTCCCGCAGCGCCTCCCGGTGCGTGGTCCGCGTGTACACCGCCCCCATGCCCACGGCGAGCATCTCCTCGCGCTCGTCGGGGAAGCGCTCGGGGTCGACGACCAGCCGGGAGAGCCGGTTCACGAACCGCCACGGTGTGGCCCGTGCCAGCCCGGCTGCCCGTTCGGCCAGCTCGGCGGTGTGCGCGTCGACTATGTGGTCGAGCTCCCGCTCCAGTGCGCGGTCGTCGAGCACGATCCCGGCGCGCACCTCGGGCGGCACCGCCCGCGCCCCGTGCGGGACGTGCAGGATCACGGGTGACGTCCCGGCTCCGGGCAGCAGCTCGAACGACGGCACGGCAGGGCTCATACGGCGGCTCCGGGGGAGGGGTCGGGAGGGAGCGGGAAGGGCGGACGCGCGACCGCCCCGGCCGGGGAGTCCGGCCGGGGCGGGCACGAGGGGCGCACCGCGGGCGCCGCGGGGCGCCGGGGTCAGCTCAGGGACGCCAGCAGCTCGTTCCAGGTCGCCGACGGGCGCATGACGGCGGCGGCCTTCGCCGGGTCGGGCTGGTAGTAGCCGCCGATCTCGGCCGGCCGGCCCTGGACGGCGTTCAGCTCCTCGACGATCTTCTGCTCGTCGGCGGCCAGCGCCTCCGCGAACGGCTGGAAGGCCTTGGCCAGCTCCGCGTCCTCGGTCTGCCGGGCCAGCTCCTGCGCCCAGTACAGGGACAGGTAGAAGTGGCTGCCGCGGTTGTCGATGCCGCCGACGCGACGGGTCGGGGACTTGTCCTCGTTGAGGAAGGTCGCCGTGGCGCGGTCCAGGGCGTCGGCCAGCACCTTGGCGCGGCTGTTGCCGGTGGCGTCGGCGTACTGCTCCAGGGACGGCACCAGCGCGAAGAACTCACCGAGGGAGTCCCAGCGCAGGTAGTTCTCCTTGACCAGCTGCTGGACGTGCTTGGGCGCGGAGCCGCCGGCGCCGGTCTCGAAGAGGCCGCCGCCCGCCATCAGCGGGACGACCGACAGCATCTTGGCGCTGGTGCCCAGCTCCAGGATCGGGAACAGGTCGGTCAGGTAGTCGCGCAGGACGTTGCCCGTCACCGAGATGGTGTTCTCGCCGCGGCGGATGCGCTCCACCGACAGCTTGGTGGCCTCGACCGGGGCGAGGATGCGGATGTCCAGGCCCTCGGTGTCGTGCTCGGGCAGGTAGCGCCGGACCTTCTCGATGAGCACCGCGTCGTGGGCGCGGGTCTCGTCCAGCCAGAACACGGCCGGGTCGCCGGTGGCGCGGGCGCGGGTGACGGCGAGCTTGACCCAGTCGCGGATCGGGTCGTCCTTGGTCTGGCAGGCGCGGAAGATGTCGCCCTCGGCGACCGGCTGCTCGATCAGGACGTTGCCGGCGGTGTCGACCAGGCGGACGGTGCCGGCGGCCGGGATCTCGAAGGTCTTGTCGTGGGAGCCGTACTCCTCGGCCTTCTGCGCCATCAGGCCGACGTTGGGGACCGAGCCCATGGTGGACGGGTCGTAGGCGCCGTGGGCCTTGCAGTCCTCGATCACGGCCTGGTAGACGCCGGAGTACGAGGAGTCCGGCAGCACCGCGAGGGTGTCGGCCTCCTGGCCGTCCGGGCCCCACATGTGGCCGGAGGTGCGGATCATGGCCGGCATGGACGCGTCGACGATGACGTCGGACGGCACGTGCAGGTTGGTGATGCCCTTGTCGGAGTCGACCATCGCCAGGGCCGGGCCCTCGGCCAGCTCGGACTCGAAGGACGCCTTGATCGCGTCGCCCTCGGGCAGCGACTCCAGGCCCTTGAGGATGCCGCCCAGGCCGTCGTTGGGGGACAGGCCGGCGGCCGCCAGGGTCCGGCCGTACTGCTCGAACGTCTTCGGGAAGAAGGCGCGCACCACGTGGCCGAAGATGATCGGGTCGGAGACCTTCATCATCGTGGCCTTCAGGTGCACGGAGAACAGCACGCCGTCCGCCTTCGCGCGGGCGACCTGCGCGGCGAGGAACTCGCGCAGCGCGGCCACGCGCATCACCGAGGCGTCGACGACCTCGTCCTTGCGGACCGGTACCGACTCGCGCAGCACGGTCGTGGTGCCGTCCTCGGCGACCAGCTCGATGCGCAGCGCGCCGTCCTCGGCGATCACCACGGACTTCTCGGTGGAGCGGAAGTCGTTCTCGCCCATGGTGGCCACGGTGGTCTTCGACTCGCCGGTCCAGGCGCCCATGCGGTGCGGGTGGGTCTTGGCGTAGTTCTTGACCGAGGCGGGGGCGCGCCGGTCGGAGTTGCCCTCGCGCAGGACGGGGTTCACCGCCGAGCCCTTGACCTTGTCGTAGCGGGCGCGGATCTCGCGCTCCTCGTCGGTCTTCGGCTCGTCCGGGTAGTCCGGCAGCGCGTAGCCCTGCGCCTGGAGCTCGGCGACCGCGGCCTTGAGCTGCGGGATGGACGCCGAGATGTTCGGCAGCTTGATGATGTTGGCCGCCGGCGTCTTGGCCAGCTCGCCCAGCTCGTGCAGGGCGTCCGGGATGCGCTGCTCCTCGGCCAGGTACTCCGGGAAGAGGGCGATGATGCGTCCGGCCAGCGAGATGTCCCGCGTCTCCACGGCGACACCCGCCTGCGACGCGTACGCCTGGACCACCGGCAGGAAGGAATACGTTGCCAGGGCCGGGGCCTCGTCAGTGTGCGTATAGATGATGGTCGAGTCAGTCACCGGGTGCTCCGCTCCACGTCTGCAACATTGCTCGACATCAAGATATCTCGTGACCGGGGTCCGCTCGACAGGGGTGGGGTGCAACCGGACGGGCCTCCCCGGCGGTCATGGGGGGTGATCGTCACCAGTGACGGCGGCCGGCGTGACCACCCGGCCGCCCCGACGGAAGCGGACCATGAGATATCGCAGCAGAGTGACCGGACCGGCGGCCGCCCTCATCGGCGCCACCGCGGTCCTGGCCGGGGGCAGGAGCGCGTACGCGGCGGGGACCGGCGACGGCCCCGCCCCGGGCCCGGAGACCCTCGGCGACCCCGTCTACCCCACGCTCGGCAACGACGGCTACCGCGTCGGCGCCTACCACCTCGACCTCGCCTACGACCCCACGACCGCCCTGGTGGAGGCCACGGCGACGCTGCGGGTGCGCACCACCCGGGCGCTCAGCCGCCTCTCCCTGGACGCCCTCGGCCTGGACGTGCGGTCGGTGCGCGTCGACGGCCGCACGGCCGACTTCGAGCAGGCCGACGAGAAGCTGAGGATCACCCCGGAGCGCCGGCTGCCCGCCCGCGCCCACGTCACCGTCTGCGTCGAGTACGGCGCCGACCCGCGCCGCGCCCTGCCCCACACGGGCTGGGTGCCCACCCCGGACGGCTTCGCGGTGGCCTGCCAGCCGAACCTGGCGCACACCGTCTTCCCCTGCAACGACCACCCCTCCGACAAGGCGGACTTCTCCTTCCGCCTCACCGTCCCGGACGGTCTGACCGCGGTCGCCAGCGGCACCCGCACCCGCACCGAGCGGCTGCCCGACGGGCGCACGGCCGTCACCTACCGGTCCCGCTCGCCCATCGCCACCGAGCTGGTGCAGATCACCGTCGGCGACTACGTGATCAAGGAGCGGAGCGGGCCGCACGGGCTGCCGCTGCGGGACGTCGTACCGAAGGCGCGGGCCGAGGCCCTGGAACCCGCGCTGTCCCTCACTCCCGGCCTGGTGGAGTGGATCGAGGACCGCCTCGGCGCGTTTCCGTTCGAGACGTACGGGCTGCTGCCGTGCAACTCCGACCTGGCGGAGCCGTTCGACTTCACCGGCCTGGAGACCCAGACCCTGACGATCTACCGGCCGAACTTCCTCCTCCAGGAGGAGAAGAAGATCGGCTCGCACATGATGCACGAGCTGGTCCACTCCTACTTCGGCAACAGCGTCTCGCCCGCCACCTGGGCCGACCTGTGGATCAACGAGGGGCACGCCGACTTCTACGGGCTGCTGTACCGCTACGAGCGCGGCTGGCCGGACTCCCTGGGCCTGACCAGCTTCGAGGCCCGGATGAAGGACACCTACGCGCGCGGCGACCAGTGGCGGCACGACTGGGGACCGGTCGCCGCGCCCACCGCCGCGAACCTCTTCGAGTCGCAGCGCTACCTGGGCGGCGTGCTCGTGCTGTACGCGCTGCGCCAGCTGATCGGCGAGGACGCCTTCCACGCCGTGGAGCGGGCCTTCCTGGCCCGGTACCGGAACGCGTCGGCTTCGACCGAGGACTACATCGCGGTGGCGAGCGCGGTGTCCGGCCAGGACGTCTCCGGGTTCCTGAAGGACTGGCTGTACGGCACGACGACGCCGCGCATGCCGGGCCACCCGGACTGGACGGTCACACCGGTCACGCCGTCCCTGGCCACCCCGCACGGCCGGAGGGACACGCGTCCCCACGACCACTCGGCGACGCTGTGACCTGAGCCCGTCACACCGGGCGGGCGGGGGAGACCCCGTCCGCCCCGTCGGCCCCGCCCCGGGTCAGTTCCCGCTCGATCCAGCGGCAGATCACGTGCACCGCGTACACGTGCTCGGCGCGGCTCAGCTCCCGTCCCTTGGGAATCCCGTGCCACCGCTGGAGGCAGCCCCGGCAGCAGGTCGCGGTGGCGTGCTGGGCGACGAACACCGGATGACCGCGGTACGGGGTCTGCTTGCCGTCCTTGTACGGCTCGGCGGGGGCCAGCCGACGGGCCAGCAGGTCGTAGGCGTGCCACCGGATCGTGGCGGGCCCGCGCTCCACGGCCAGGGCCCGCTCCCTCCCGAGCAGCCGGAACCGCGCCCGGAACGGCTGGCGCCCGATCACGTCCAGCCGCTCGTCGAGCGCACGGACCGAGGCGGGCGGCGGGACGTCGGGAGCGGAACTCATGATTCCCCCAGCGTACGGCGCCGTGACCGTGGACCGGTCAGCCCCCGAACGCGTGGTCCGTCACGTCGTCGCTGGTGCGCTGGTGGGGGATGGACGGCAGGGCGCCCTGCTGGAGGGTGACGTTCCGGGCCGGGGCCGGGATGCGGATGCCCTCGGCGCGGTAGCGCTTGTGCAGGCGCTTGATGAACTCGTGCTTGATCCGGTACTGGTCGCTGAACTCGCCCACGCCCAGGATCACGGTGAAGCCGATCCGGGAGTCGCCGAAGGTGTGGAAGCGCACCGCCGGCTCGTGGTCGGGGACCGCACCGGTGATCTCGGTCATCACCTCGGCGACCACGTCCATGGTCACCTCCTCCACGTGCTCCAGGTCGCTGTCGTAGGCCACGCCCACCTGCACCAGGATCGTCAACTGCTGCTCGGGGCGCATGAAGTTGGTCATGTTCGCCTTGGCGAGCTGCCCGTTGGGGATCACGATCAGGTTGTTCGACAGCGCCCGCACCGTGGTCTGGCGCCAGTTGATGTCCTCGACGTAGCCCTCCTCGCCGCTGCTCAGCTTGATGTAGTCGCCGGGCTGCACGGTCTTGGAGGCGAGGATGTGGATGCCCGCGAAGAGGTTGGCGAGCGTGTCCTGCAGCGCGAGCGCGACCGCGAGACCGCCCACGCCCAGGGCGGTGAGCAGCGGCGCTATGGAGATGCCCAGCGTCTGCAGCACCACCAGGAAGCCGATCGCGAGGACCAGGATCCGGGTGATGTTGACGAAGATCGTGGCGGATCCGGCGACGCCGGAGCGCGAGTGGGTCACGCTGCGGACCAGTTCGGCGACCACCCGGGCCGCCGACAGGGTCACGACGAAGATCAGCAGCACCGTCAGGGACTGGTTGGCGGTGCGCTGCAGGGCCCTCGTCAGCGGCAGCACCGCGGCCGCGGCGGCCGCGCCGGCGGCGATCGCCGCCCACGGCACGACGGTGCGCAGCGCGTCCACCAGCACGTCGTCCCCGCCCCACTTGGTGCGCTTGGCGTGCTTGGCCAGCCAGCGCAGCAGCCCGCGGGAGAGGAAGGCGACCAGCAGGCCCGCGGCCAGGGCGATGCCGGCGAGGAGGGAGTCGTCCAGGGTCAGCGCGCGGTTCACCGGTCACCTCCGGGGAGACGATCCGCGGCTCGGGGGGCCGCCGACGGCCGGATGTGCAATGTCGTCACGTGGTCCACCTGCTCGGTTCCGGGAAGTGCGATCACGCGGGCCCCGCCGGGGTGTTGGGCCCGGCCGGCCCGCGCGATCACCCATCCTGCCGCATTCCGGACGGCAGTTCGTACCCGGCCGGGTCCCTCACACGATGCCTTCGGCCAGTTCGGCCTGCTCCCGGTCCGAGCCGTACGCGGCCGTGGTGGGCGTCCCGTACGAGCGGCGGGCGACGAACCACCACACGGTGGCCAGGACCAGGACGACGGCCAGCGCGACGGAGGCGTAGTTCATGGTGTCCGCCGTCACCGGCGACGACTGCGGCAGGCAGAACAGCACCGTCACGCACGCCACCCACACCACGGCGATGCAGCCGATCGGCCTGCTCCACCGGCCCAGGCTCCACGGACCCGGCGTGAACCGGTCACCCGCGCGCAGCCGCAGGAACACCGGGATGGCGTACGCGGGCGTGATGCCGATGACGTTGATCGCGGTGACCGCGCCGTAGGCGGTGGCCGAGTACAGCGACGGCAGGGCGAGCACACAGGCCACGGCGACCGACAGCCACACCGCGGCCACCGGCGTCTGGGTGCGGGCGCTGACCGTGCGCCACAGGTGCGAGCCCGGCAGCGCCCGGTCCCGGCTGAACGCGAACACCATCCGGCTGGCCGCGGCGACCTCGGCGTTCCCGCAGAACAGCTGCGCCACGATGACCACCAGCAGCAGCGCGCTCGCGCCGTCCGTGCCGAGCCCGTCGAGCAGGATCTGCGCGGGCGGCACCCCGGTCGCGGTGGCGAGCGTGCCGTCGTAGTCCTGGATGGCGAAGGTCAGTCCGGCGAGCAGCACGAAACCCGCCAGCCACGACACCCAGATCGAGCGCACGATGCCGCGCGCCGCCGACACCGAGGCGTGCGCCGTCTCCTCCGACAGGTGCGCCGAGGCGTCGTAGCCGGAGAACGTGTACTGGGCGAGCAGCAGGCCGATCGCGGCGACGTACACCGGGTTGTGCCAGCCGGTGCCGTTGACGAACTCGGTGAACACGAAGGACGCCGAGCGGTGGTGGTCGGGCACGATCCACAGCGCCCCCACGATCACCGCGACGCCGGCCAGGTGCCACCACACGGATATCGAGTTGAGCACGCTGACCAGCCGCACGCCGAACAGGTTGAGCACGGCGTGCAGCAGCAGGATCGCCATGAAGATCAGCATCGTCTTCCCCGGGGTGGGGGTGAAGCCCCACTGGAGGTTGGCGAACGCGCCCGCGAACAGGGCGGCGCCGTAGTCGATGCCGGCGATCGCGCCGAGCAGGCCGAGCAGGTTCAGCCAGCCGGTGTACCAGCCCCAGCGCCGTCCGCCGAGCCGGTCGGCCATGTAGTACAGGGCGCCCGAGGTCGGGTAGGCGCTGGTCACCTCCGCCAGCGCGAGGCCCACGCACAGCACGAACAGCCCGACCCCGGCCCAGCCCCACAGCATCACGGCGGGTCCGCCCGCGTTCATGCCGAAGCCGTACAGGGTCATGCAGCCCGACAGGATCGAGATGACCGAGAAGCTGATCGCGAAGTTGCCGAAGCCGCCCATGCGGCGGGCCAGCACCGGCCGGTAGCCGAGTTCGCGCAGCCGCTGCTCCTCGTCGGGCCGGGCGGCCTCGACGGGGGCCGGTGGCTCGGGGGTGCGGGACATACGGAGACCTCCGGGGGGAGAGGGGGGTGGGAAAACCGGGGAGAAACGGGGGGCGCGACCGGGTCAGGGCGTGGCGCCGCTGCGGGCACGGGCCCGCAGGAACACCTCCACCGCCTCGGCGGGTTCGCCCGGCCGTCCGGCGCGGCCCGTCCACGGCACGGGCGTGTAGTACGGCCCGATCGCGTCGAACACCCGGGCCGCCTGCGGGAAGCGCTGTGCGCCCCACAGGGCGTGGGCGAGGTGGTTGAGGTCGAGCGGTGAGCGTTCGGCCGGGTCGGAGCGCTCGAACCACGCCTCGTACGCCCGCAGCGCCTCCCGGGTGGCGTCCTCGGCCACCCAGAACAGGTCCAGGGCCGTGTCCCGCCCGCCCTCGCGCCGGTAGCGCTCGACCCGTACGTACAGCGGCAGCAGGTGCAGCGCGGAGCCCGGCGGTGCCGCCTGGCCGACGAGCTGGGCGAAGCCCTCCGCCTCCGCCGGCCGGGGGGAGGCCGCGTGCGCGTAGAGGAACTGGAGCATGCGGTGGTGGGCCTCGCGGTTGCCGGGGTCGCGCTTGTCGGCCTCGGCGAGCAGCCCCCACGGCCCCGGCGGGAGCGTCGGTTCCGGGGCGGCCACCCGGTGCTCGTCCCACAGCCGTTGCCGGTCGAGCTGGGCCAGCGCCAGCAGGCACACCCACGGCACCGGGTCCGGGGGCGCGACCCGGGCGGCCTCCTGGCTCATGTCCCAGGCCTCGATCCACAGTTCGTGCGTACGACGGTGACCCTCGCGCCGCGCCCGCAGGGCGCGTTCCACCCCGACCCGGGCGCGCATCACCACGGCCGGGACGCTGTGCGGCTCCTCGGCGAGCCAGGCCCGCACCACGTCGGTCCCGGCGGCCGCGGTGGCCAGCACCTGGGTGCGCCGCGTCCAGGCCGCCCAGCCCGCCGTGTCCTCCAGCAGGGTGCGCATCGCCAGCCAGCGCCCGGTGCGCAGCTCCTGCAGGGCGGACCGCAGCGCGTCGTCGGGGCCGGCGGGGTCGTAGGCCGGCCGTGCTCCTTCGCGTGCCATCAGCCGTCCGCGCGGGGGTGCCGAAGGGGCAGGTCGGCGGGGTGCAGTAACAACAGCCCTCCTCTGGGCGGTTGATGAGGAGATCACGTCGGTCGGCGGTCACTATAGAGGGGCTGGTACGACCGGACGAAGCAAATCAAGTCCGTTATTTTTCAACCATCTTGGCTGGTGGCGGGCCGCAGCCGGCCCGGCACCGGGCGCGCTTGACGCGGCGCGGGACCCGACGGCAGGCTGTCGGACCGTGATCACCGGGACGCGGGCGGCCGCGGGGGAGGGTGCGATGACAGGCCCCGTGCTCGCCGTCGACCAGGGAACCTCCGGCACCAAGGCCCTCGTGGTCTGCCCCGAACGCGGCGTCCTCGGCACCGGATTCGCGTCGGTGCGCCCCCGCCACCTGCCCGGCGGCCGCGTCGAGGTCGACCCCGCCGAGCTGTACGGATCGGTCGTCGAGGCCGGCCGGCGGGCGCTCGCCGAGGCCGGCGAACCCGTCGTCGCGTTCGGCCTGGCCAACCAGGGCGAGACCGTCCTCGCCTGGGACCCGGCCACCGGACGCCCGCTCACCGACGCGATCGTCTGGCAGGACCGCCGCGCCGAGGACGTCTGCGCCGAACTCGCCCCGCACGCGGACGAACTGCGCGATCTGACCGGCCTGCCCCTCGACCCCTACTTCGCGGCGCCGAAAATGGCCTGGATCCGCCGTCGGCTGACCCGCGAGGGCGTCGTCACGACCAGCGACGCCTGGCTCGTACGGCGCCTCACCGGAGCCTTCGTCACGGACGCGGCGACCGCCGGCCGCACCCAGCTCCTCGACCTCGACCGCGCCGCCTGGTCCCCGCGCGCCCTCGACCTGTACGGCCTGTCCGACGAGCGCCTGCCGGACGTCGTCGACAACGCCCACGTCGTCGGCACCACCCGGGCGTTCGGGCCCGGGTCCCCGGAGATCCCGCTCACCGGGCTCGCCGTCGACCAGCAGGCCGCCCTGCTCGCCCAGCGCGTCACCGCCCCGGGCACCGCCAAGTGCACCTACGGCACCGGCGCGTTCCTGCTCGCGCACACCGGGGAGAGCCCCGGGCGGGGCACCTCCGGGCTGGTGTCCTGCGTCGCCTGGCGCCTCGCGGACCGCACCCACTACTGCCTCGACGGCCAGGTGTTCGCCGCCGCTTCCGCCGTGCGCTGGCTCACCGATCTCGGCGTGCTGCGCGACGCCGCCGACCTCGACGCCGTCGGCGGCGGCGTGCCCGACAGCGGCGGCGTCACCTTCGTGCCCGCCCTGGCCGGACTCGCCGCCCCGTGGTGGCGCGGCGAACTGCGCGGTTCCCTGACCGGGCTCGGCCTGGACACCACCCCCGGCCACCTGGTGCGCGCCCTGTGCGAGGGCATCGCCGCCCAGGTCGTCGCCCTCGCCGACGCCGCCGAGTCCGACCTCGGCACCGCGCTGACCGTCCTGCGCGTCGACGGCGGCCTGACCCGCTCGACGCTCCTCATGCAGACCCAGGCCGACCTGCTGCAACGCCCCGTGGAGGTGTCCGCGCTGCCCGACGCGACGGCCCTCGGCGTGGGCGCGCTGGCCCGGCTCGGCGCCGATCCCGGCCTGGGCGTCGAGGCCGCGCTCCCGGACCAGGAGCCCGCCGCCGTGTACGAGCCGCGCCTGACGGCCGACGAGGCCGCCGAGCGCCTGGCCCGCTTCCGGACGGCCGTGGGGGCCCTGCTGGAGGGGAGCCCCGCATGACGGCTCCCGGCGCGCGTGGGGGTTCCGTGACCGCCGCCGGCCCCCGCGAGGGCGCCGTGACCGTCGCGGGCCCGCTGCCCGCGCGGCCGTACGACGTCACCGTCGTCGGAGCCGGGGTCGTCGGCACCGCCCTCGCCCGGGAGCTCGCCCGCCACCCCCGCCTGCGGGTCGCCCTCGTGGAGGCGCAGGACGACGTCGGCCAGGGCACCTCGAAGGCCAACACCGCCATCCTGCACACCGGTTTCGACGCCGTGCCGGGCTCCCTGGAGGCCCGGCTGGTCCGCGAGGGACACCGCCTGCTGTCGGCCTACGCGGCCGAGTCCGGCATCCCCGTCGAACCGGTCGGCGCCCTCCTCGTCGCCTGGGACGAGGACCAGCTGGCCGCCCTGCCCGGCCTCGCCGACAAGGCGCGGCGCAACGCCCACGACGGCGTCCGCCCCCTGGACGCGGCCGAACTGTACGCCCGCGAACCCCACTTGGGCCCCGGCGCGCTCGGCGCCCTGCACGTGCCCGGCGAGAGCGTCATCTGCCCGTGGACGACCCCCCTCGCCTACGCCACCCAGGCCGTGCGGCACGGGGTGGACCTGCACCTCGGCTGCCGGGTGGAGTCGGTGACCGACGGCACGGGCGGCGGACCGCAGGTGCTCGGCACCAACCGCGGTGCCCTGCACACCCGTTGGCTGGTCAACGCCGCCGGGCTGCACGCCGACACCCTCGACCGGATGCGCGGCCACCAGGACTTCACCGTGACCCCGCGCCGCGGCCAGCTCCTCGTCTTCGACCCCTTCGCGCGCGACCTCGTCCGCCACATCCTGCTGCCCGTGCCCACCGCCCTCGGCAAGGGCGTCCTGGTCGCGCCCACCGTCCACGGCAACGTCCTGCTCGGACCCACCGCCGAGGACCTGGACGACCGGACCGCCACCGGCACCACCGCCGAGGGACTCGCCGGCCTGCGCGAGAAGGGCCGCCGCGTCCTGCCCGCGCTGCTGGAGGAGGAGGTCACGGCCGTCTACGCCGGCCTGCGCGCGGCCACCGAGCACGACGACTACCGCATCACCGCCCACCCCGAGCAGGCGTACGTCACCGTCGGCGGCATCCGCTCCACCGGCCTGACCGCGTCCCTCGCCATCGCCGCGCACGTGCGCGACCTGCTGGCGGACTCCGGCCTCGCCCTCGGGCCCGCCCGCGACCTGGCACCGGTCCGCATGCCACAGCTGGGCCGGACCTCCCCCCGCCCGTGCCGCGTCCCCGACCGGGTCGCGGCCGACCCCGAGTACGGCGTCGTCGTCTGCCCCTGCGAGCAGGTCTCGCGCGGCGAGATCCGCGACGCGCTCGCGGGGACGATCCCGCCGCGCTCCCTGGACGGGCTGCGCCGCCGCACCCGCGCCCGGGCCGGCCGCTGCCAGGGCGACACGTGCGGCGCGGCCGTGCGCGAGCTGTTCGAGCAGGCCCACCGGTGAGCGCGCGGGAGGTCGACGTCCTGGTGGTCGGGGCGGGGCCCGCCGGACTGGTGGCCGCCACCCGCCTCGCCGCCCTCGGCGCGGGCCGCGTCGAGGTGCTGGACGCGGACCAGGGAGCCGGGGGAGCGCCCCGGTACGGCGCGCACCGGGGCTACGGCACCTGGCCGCGCGTGGTGACCGGACCGGCGTTCGCGCGCCGGCTGGTGGCGGCCGCCCAGCGTGCCGGGGCGGTCGTGCGCACCGGCGTGACGGCGCTCGACTGGGCGGGCCCCCTCGCCCTGGAGACCGTCGGCCCGCTCGGCGTCGAGACCGTCACCGCCCGCGCCGTCGTCCTGGCCACCGGCGCCCGCGAACGCCCGCGCGCCGCCCGCCTGGTCCCCGGCACCCGCCCGGCCGGGGTGTACACCACGGGTGAGCTCCAGCGCGCGGTGCACCAGTTCGGGCAGCACATCGGGACCCGGGTGGTGATCGTCGGTGCGGGAGGCACGGCGTGCGCGGGGGAGGCGACCGGCCCGCAGACCGCGACAGGCGCGGAGGAGGCCGTGGCCGCCGCGTACGCCGAGCACGCGGCCGTCACCACCGTCCGGGCCGCGGGCGCCACGGTCGTCGCGCTGGTCACCGGCCTGTCCCGGGCCCGGAGCGGCCGCGCCCGGGTCGCCGACTCCCGTCCCCGGCAGGACTTTCCGCTCCTGACGGGCGCCACGGTCATCGAACTCCTCGGCCAGGGGCGCCTGTCGGGCGTGCGGGTCAGCCACCGCGACGGACGCACGGCCGTCCTGCCCTGTGACACGGTCGTGTTCACCGGCGCGTTCGTCCCCGACCAGGCGCTCGCCCGGCGCGGCGGCCTCACGACCGGCACCCGGTGCCCCGACGTGGACGCCGCCCTGCGCACCTCCCGGCCCGGCGTCTTCGCCGCGGGCGCCCTCGTGCGCCCCGCCGCCTCCGCCCCGGCCGCCGCCCGCGCCGGTGCCCACGCGGCCCACGCGGTGCTCGACCGGCTCGGCCTTGACCTCAAGTCCGCTTGAGTTCCTAGCGTCGGTGGCGTCCGAACGACCCAGGCGCACCCCGGAGGCACCGGCCATGGAGTACTCGTACAGCGACGCGGACCTGCTGCGGCAGCCGATCGGCTACTGGAGCTGGGCGGCCTACGACGCCGTCGTCACCCGCATCCGCTCCGCCCTCGCGGAGCTGGGGACCACCCAGCCGCAGTGGTGGGTCCTCGGCCAGGTCGCCGGCGCCGACCCGGCCAAGAGCCGGGACGAGGTGTCGCGGCTGCTGCGGAACTACCTCGGCACGGGCCCCGAGGCCATGGAGGAGGAGATCGACCACACCGTCGCCCGCGGCTGGATCGACCAGGACGCGGCGGGTCGCCTGCACCTGACCGCCGAGGGCCGGGCCTTCTTCGACAAGGCGGCCGCCGTCCAGCAGGAGCTCCACGAGGAACGGCACGCGGGCATCTCCGACGAGGAGTACCTGACGACGCTCAAGGTCCTCCAGCGCTTCATCCGCAACACGGGCGGCACGGCCTGGCACCACTGAGACGGCCGGGGCGGGCCGGACGGGCGCGGGGTGGAAGCGCCCACACCTCGACAGCGGGGCCTCCTGGTGCGGTTCCGGCCCGGGCTGCTGCCCGGACCACCAGGTGGCCCCGCTGTCGAGGCGGCGCTGTCAGGGTGGGGCACGACGTCAGCGCTGTGCGCCCTGGGTCTCCCGCGCCTCCGTGGCGAGCCCCCGGGTGTCCGGGGTCTCGGGGGCGGCAGCCGGGGCGTTCTCCGGCCGGTCGGCCAGCTTGAGCCAGACCACCCCGGCGATGATCACGCCCAGCCACACCGCCTGGGTGACCGTGAGGCTCTCGTCGAAGAAGAACGGGCCGAGCAGGGCGGCACCGGCTGCCCCGATCCCCGCCCAGACGGCGTAGCCGATCCCCACGTCGATGGTCCGCAGGGCGACGCTCAGCGCCCAGAGCGTCAGGAGGAAGAAGACGACCGCGACCAGTGACCACGACAGGCGGGTGAAGCCGTGGCTGCCGCCGACGGAGAGCGCGTAGCCGATCTCGAAGCCTCCGGCGAGGAGGAGCATGAGCCAGGAGTTGGCCGAGGAACGGTCGGTGTGGGACATGTGCCTGGGTCCTTTCGAGGGAATGAGAAGCAGGCGTGCGGGCTTGGCGGGACGGCTCAGGCGGCGCCGCTGAGCTGGAGCCCGACGACGCCGGCGATGATGACGGCGATGCCGAGGGCCTTGCGCCAGTTCAGCCGCTGGCCGAAGAGCACCACACCGAGGACCGTGATGCCGACACCGGCGATCGACGTCCAGATGGCGTAGCCGACGCCGACGTCGAAGGTCAGCAGGGCCCGGCTGAGGAAGTAGGTCCCGAGCGCACCGCTGACCAGGGTGATGGCGGTCCACCGGCGGTTCTTGAAGCCCTCTGCCTTACCGGCCGCGATGGCGACGACGATCTCGAAGATGTCCGCGATGGCGAGGTAGAGCCACTGCATGGCGGTCCTTTCGAAGGAGCGGGAAAGCGAAGGAACGTGCCCTCTGTTTGCTTGTACGTGCATGTTCACTGGGGCAATAGTTCCGCACGTCAGGTCTGAAGGGGAACACATAAAGCTTGCATGAACAAGTATCTCGCTGTCAATCCCGCAGGGCCCGTACGGAGGCTTCCGCACGGGCCCCGACAGGTCAGCCGGCCGCTTGGGCCAGGCGCCGCTGCGGTTCCCCGGCGGCGAAGGACGGGGCGGCCTCGCTGCCGTGCGCGTAGCGGCGGAAGCCGGGGACGAGTTCCGCCTGGCGCAGCGTGCCGCGGTGGAGGACCAGGCCGTGCACGCTGGTGCCGTCGTCGCGCCAGCAGACCAGCGGCAGATTGTAGGAGTCGCCCTCGGGGGTGGCGAACAGGGCGACGTGGCCGTCGGCCGCGACCAGGCTCATGACGTGCCGTCCCGCGGTGCCGTCTCGAACAGCCGTCCGTACCCGGTGATCCGGGCCGCTGCCCCGCCCGCCCCCGCCAGGTGCAGGGCGTGCCAGAACAGCGCCTGGTTGGCGGTCAGGACGGCGAAGTCCAGCTCCTTCTCCAGGGCCTGGATGACGCCGACCGCGCGGATGCCGTTGCCGGCGACCAGGACCGCGTCGGGCCGGTGGTCGGCGACCGTGGTGCGGATCCAGTCGGACAGCGCCTCGGGGGTGATCAGCTTCTGGTTGCTGGGCAGGCCGCAGGGGCCGTGGTGGACGACCGTGAAGCCCTGCTCGGTGAAGTAGTCGGCGCCCAGCCCGGAGAGCCGGTCGTCGAACCACGGCGGGTTGACGATCGCCACCTTGCGGGCGCCGAGGGCCGTGAAGCCGGTGACGGCGGCCGCGGTCGTGGCCGTGAGCGGGATGCCCCGGGTGCGCTGCGCCAGCCGGTCGAACAGCTCCTTCTCCCCGCTCGCGCCGAGCACGTAGGCGGAGCTGGTGAAGCCCAGGGCGATCACATCGAGCGGGGACGCCGCGAGCAGTTCGACCGCGTCGTCGATGAGCGGCGGTTCCACGAAGGCCCGCACCGGGTCGTGCGGGATCTTCGGGTCCATCTCCCCGCCGGGCCGCATCGCCGCGAAGTGCACGCGGGACGCGTGGATGAAGACGTCGTCGGGGGCGATGGCCTGGAACTCCGACTCGGGGCCGACGTCCGCGTGCGGGACGACCACACCGACCCGGGCCTCGGCCTCCCAGCCGTCCCTCTCGGCCTGAACGTTGGGCATGGTGGTTGCTCTCCTCACTGGGGTCAGCCCGTTGCCTCGGCGGCCAGCGACCCGCCCCGGACCGTGCCGTCGCCGTCCAGGAAGCGGGGGTGCTTGCGACGCATCTGGGACATGATGAACGTGTAGGGGACGTCGTCGAAGTCGCCGTGGTCCGCGACGAACTCCATGTTCTTGTTGCCCTGTTCGTCGAAGGGGTGGTGCACGCTGTCGGCGGTGCCGTCGAACTCCAGCGGCTTCATCCCGTACAGCCGGCACAGGATCTTGTTGAAGACCGGGGTGGCCTTCACCCAGGTGCCGTTCAGGTACACGGTGTTGAGGCCGTGGAAGAAGACGTCCCCGCCGATGTGGGACCGCAGCCGGTCCGAGGCGAGGTGGTTGCGCACGTCGCCGTAGTGCAGCCGGGCGGGGATGCCCACCGCCCGGCAGACCGCCGCGTACAGCACGGACTTGTGCAGGCAGAAGCCCTTCCGGCCGGCCGCGACGTTGCTGGCCCGCAGCCCCTCGGGGGACAGGTCGGCCCCGTACACCTCGTAGAAGACGTCGTCGCGGACCGCGTAGTACAGCTCGACGGCGAGGCGGCGCTCGTCGGCCGCCCGGTCGGCGACCGCGTGGTCGATGAAGGTTTGGACCGCGTCGGTCTCGTAGTCCAGGAACTCGGTGGGCGCGGTGAGCCGGGTGCGCTCCGCGCTCGTGATGGCGTTCATGGTCACCTTTCCGTCAGCGCTGTCCGCTCACAGGCCCAGCAGGGCGGCGATGCGGTTGCGCTGGATCTCGCTGGTCCCTGAGTAGATGGTTCCGCCGACGGCGTTGCGCACGTCGCGCTCGATGCCCGTGCCGGTCAGGTAGCCCTGGCCGCCGAAGATCTGCACCGCGTCCAGGGCGGTGGTCTTGTTGGCCTCGCTGACCACCGTCTTTGTCGCGGCGATGTCGATCGCCGTGTCCTGGCCGGCCTCGACCTTGGCACCGGTGTCGGTGAGCCACTTGCGTGAGGTCTCCACCGCGATCTTCATGTCGGCGATCCGGTGCGAGACGGCCTGGAACTTGCCGATCGGCTGGTCGAACTGGCGGCGGGTCCTGGCGTGGTGGACCACCCGCTCCAGCCGGTGGCTCATCTCGCCGAGCGTGAGGGAGAAGGAGAACAGGATCTCCCGCTTCATCACGTGGTCGAGGATCAGGAAGCCGGCGCCCTCCTGCCCGACGCGGTGGGCGGCGGGCACCCGCAGCCGGTCGAAGGTCACCTCGCTGAGCGGGGAGGTGCGCAGCCCCATCTTGGCCAGGGGTTCACCGACGACCAGGCCCGGGGTGTCGCGCTCGACGAGGAACACGCTCAGGCCGAACGGCCCGGGCTCGCCGGTGCGCACGTACAGCAGGAACAGGTCGGCTATGGGGGCGTTGGTGATGAACATCTTGCCCCCGTCGATGACGTAGGCGTCACCGTCGCGCCGCGCGGTGGTGCTGATGTTCGTGGCGTCCGAGCCGTGGTCCGGCTCGGTGATGGCGTGTGCCGTGACCAGTTCGCCCGAGACGATCCGCGGCAGGTACCGGGACTTGAGTTCCTCACGGGCGAACTTCTGCAGGGGCACGCCGACGCTGACGATCTGGGTGGAGGCGGAGAAGCCGAGACCTGCGTCGCGGCAGGTGTACCCGAGTCCTTCCAGGGCGCGCATCGTGTCGGTCAGGGTGCCGCCGCGGCCGCCGTAGCGGGGGTCGAACGGGACCGTGAGGATGCCCGACCGCCGGATCGTCTTCCACTTCTCCCAGGGGAATTCGGCGCGGGCGTCGAACGCGTCGACGTCACGGTTGAGTTCGTCGGCCCACGGGGTGGCGAGCTCGTAGGGGTCGAGGTCGGGGACGGGGGCGTGCGGGGCGGACTGCACGGGTGCGGATGTCATGGCGGTGTCGGCCTTCCGGTACGCGGTGCGGGGAGCGCCGGGGCCCGTGGCGGCACGGGCCCCGGTGATGACGGAACTCAGTACTGGGAGAAGCCGTCCGCCGACAGCGTGTGCTTCTCGTCCCCGCGCAGGGCCGGGCTGAAGACCGACACGAGTCTCAGGTCCTCGTAGTCGGAGGCCACGAGGTGGTGCGCGTCGTTCTGGTCGAGGGCGTAGATGGTGCCCTCCGTTATCTTGAAGCGCGTCCCGTCCGCGGTGACCACCTCGCCCGAACCTCCCGTGCAGTAGCAGGCCTCCAGGTGGCGCCGGTACTGCAGCGAGCTCGTCGTGCCCTTGCGGACCAGCGTCTCGCAGACGGTGAAGCCCATGCCGTCGGCCTCGGTCAGCAGGCGGTGGCTGGTGCCGTTGCCCCACTCGACGGGAACGACGTCACTGAGGCTGCGAACGATCATGACTGAACTCCTTCGGGTGTGTGCGTTGCGCATCCGCGGGATGCGTTCCGTGTGATCGGGAGGGGGTCAGACGACAGCGGGGCGCGCGCTCTCGACGAAGGCGGCCATGGCGGCGATGCTGCGGAAGTGCTCGGGCTTCAACGGGATGTCGTCGACGGGAATCGCGTAGGTGCTGGAGAGGTGCGAGACGATCCGGACCAGACCGAGGCTGTCGACGACCCCGCTCGCGATCAGGTCGAACTCGGGCGTCAGGTCGGAGGTGTCCTCGCCGTCGAGGAAGTCGGTGACGACGTAGCTGCGGATCTCGTCCACGAGCGTGCTCATGCGTGGTGTCCCTTCTGGCGCAGTGCCTTGATGAGGTTGCGGTCGGGTTTGCCGGTCGCGGTGCGCGGCAGGGGTGCGTCGCCCACCTGAACCGAGGAGGGCAGGGCGTGCCGGGGCAGGTGCGCGGCGCCGTGGGTGCGCAGGCGCAGGGAGGTGAGTGCGGTGCCGGGCCGCCGGGTCACCTGGGCGTGCAGCCGGTAGCCGGCCTCGGGGTCGGGCAGGGCCACCACGGCGGCCTCGGCGACGTCCGGATGGGCGGCCAGGACGTTCTCCACCTCCTGCACGTTGGTACGCACCCCGCGGACCTTGACCTGGAAGTCGGTTCGCCCTTCCAGCCAGTGCAGCCCCTCGGCGTCCCGGGAGACGACGTCGCCGGTGCGGTAGAACACCCCGGCACTGCCGTCGGGGGCGGGCACGAACACCCCCTCGTTGCGCCGGCGCTCCAGGTAGCCCGCGGTCTGGAAGGGGGTCGACACGTACAGCTCACCCGTGCCGGGCCCGTCCAGCACGTGCCCCTCGTCGTCGAGGACCAGGGCTCGCACGCCGGGCAGCGGGCGGCCGATCGGCGTCTTCTCCCCGGCCGTGGCGGGGTCGACCTCGTGGACGAAGCTGTCGTTGGTCTCCGTGCAGCCGAACACGTTGTGGAAGCGGGCGCCGGGGAAGGCCGCGCCGAGCCGGGCCAGCAGCGGGCGCGGCACGGTGTCCCCGGTGAGGACGACCGTGCGGACCCCCGGGTACCGGGCGTCGTCCCCGGTGAGCAGCCGGTACAGCATGGGGACGCCCTGCACGAAGGTGATCCTGTGCGCGGTGACCAGCTCCCGCAGGTGGCGGGCGTCGGTGCTCGAGTCCTCCTCGACGAGCACGACGGCGGCGCCGAGCCGGAGGCCGGTCCAGACGTCGAGCAGGGAGAGGTCGAAGTTGAGCGGGGCGTAACTGAGCAGTGTGTCCTGCTCGGTGAGGTGGAAGTGCGAGCCGGCCCAGGCGGCGAAGCGGTCGAACGCCGCGGCGGCCACCGGCACGATCTTGGGCGTTCCGGTCGACCCGGAGGTGGTCAGCAGCAGGTGGGCGACGGAGGGGTCGACGGTGTCGAATCCGTCGGCGGCCGCCTCGTCCTGCGGGACGGCGTCGTGGTGCAGCGCTCCCCGGTCGTCGACGGTGAGGACCGCGGAGCACCTGGCCTGCGCCGTGAGTGTCCCCAGGACCGCGGCACCCAGCCCGGGCGACGGGGTGAGCACCGCGTAGCCGGACCGGAAGGCCGCGATGAGCAGGGCGATCGTCTCCGGCGTCTTGTGCGCCGGTACGCACAGCGGACGACGCCGGTCGAAGTCCAGGCGGTCCAGGGCCGAGGCGAGCTCGTCGGCCAGGTCCGCGAGACGGCGGTAGGTCGTTCGCCGTCCGCCCTGCACCAGGGCGACGGCTTCGGGCCGCTGTCGTGCGTGCCCGGCCAGCGCGTCGCAGAGACGTAAGGATGGCATGGTTCCCCTCGTTCGTCCCGAATCGGACTGGAAGAGTGCGTTCGGGGGGTGACGGCGCAGGAGCGCACCGGGGAACGTCATCCGGAGCGCCACGGCCTACCAGAGAGAGCCGGCTCCGACCATCCCCCGTAGTCGTTCGGTGATTCACCGTAGCGTGAGTGCATGCAGAGTCAAGCATGTACTTGCGAAGATCGGTGTGATGGATTTCACGTCACGCTGAAATGGAGGCAGGGGTTCGCGCGCAATTCATTCGAAGGTGGACATTGGCTGCCGCCCGCACTTCCAAGGCTCAAGTGAGGCTCTACCTCAAATGTGGCGTCGCACGAGCCTGGGTCGCCGCAACGCCCGCACAACGACGAGAGCCGCCCGTGGCACGGGCGGCTCCTGGCTCGGCCCCCAGGGGGCCGGCGTGTGTGAAACGGGTGGTCCGGCTCAGCCCCCGCTGCGGAGGGCCTGCACGGTGCGGGTGAGCTCCGGGACGGCACCCGCGGCGTTCAGGGCGGCGCTCAGCACGTCGCCGTACGTGCCGCGGGCGGCGGCGTAGCGCTGCCGGCCCTCGTCGGTGATCACTGCGTAGACGCCCCGCTTGTCGTCGGGACACAGGTCGCGGAAGGTGAAGCCGGCCGTGTTCAGGCGCGCCACCAGGCGCGTGACCGAACTCTGGCCGAGACCCACCTTGTCCGCCAGGTCCTGCATGCGCAGTTCGCCGTCGGCGGCCTGGGCCAGGCACTCCAGGGCGCGGTATTCGGACAGACCGATACCGTGCTTGCGCTGCAGCGTCTGGGTGAGCTGTCGTTCGACGTGTGCGTGCAGGGTCAGCAGCCTGCTCCACATGGCCTGGTCAGAGGACGCCGTGGGCGCCTGGGGGATGGTCGTCATACCGGGTACTGGCTCCTCCCGAGCAGCGTTGACAACAAGATACATGTTCATGCAATCTTCTGTCCCGGCCTTTTTATTCCTCCCGACTCCTCTTCGAAGCGATAAGTTGTCCGTACAAGCAAATATGCGGGGACGTGCCGGACGATCCGGCACGCTGCGCGGGCAGGCCGTCCCGGCCGGGACCGGCGCCGTCGCCGGTGGTGACCTCCGGCCCTCGCCCTCCGCTCCGCCTCGCCGTCCTCCGACAGGGATGAAGCCATGACACCCACCGAGAGCCGACTGGCCGACTATGTCCGTGAAGCGGTGAAAATCAGCAGGGAACACGTCGCCCGGGGCGGCATCCCCTTCTCCGGACTCGTCGTCGACCAAGGGCAGATCCTGGCCAACGGGTTCAACCGCGTCCGCGAGGACAACGACCCCACGGCCCACGCCGAGATCGTCGCCCTGCGCCGGGCCGCGGCCGAACGAGGGGTGTGGGCGACCGCCGGAGCCACCCTGATCGCGTCCGGCGAGCCGTGCGCCCTGTGCTACATGGCGTCGCTCCACTTCGGCGTCAGCAGGATCGTGTACGCCGTCGACCGCCGGACGGCCGCCGAGTACGGCTTCGACTACTCCAGCTCGTACTCGATCTTCGCGAAGGACCCGGCCGACTGGCCGGTGGAAGTGACGCATCTGCAGGTGCCGGGAGCGGTCGAGCCGTTCGAGGAGTACCGCTCGGTCAACAGGAGGCTCGGATGAACCAGGCAGCGACCGACCGGATCAGCGTCAAGGTCTGGTCCGACTACGTCTGTCCGTACTGCATGCTCGCCGAGGGGCCGCTGCACGAGGCCACCCACGACCTGGACGTCGACGTGGAGTGGATGCCCTACGAACTCAGGCCCCACCCGAAGCCGACGCTGCGCCCCGAGGACCCCTACCTGCCCACGGTGTGGGAGCGTTCGGTCTACCCCATGGCCCGGCGGATGGGGGTCGACATCACCCTGCCCACCGTCTCGCCGCAGCCGTACACCCGGCTGGCCTTCGAGGGGTACCAGTACGCCGCCGAACACGGCAGGGCGGCCGAGTACACCCCGCGGATGCTGAGGGCGTTCTTCCAGGAGAACCAGGACATCGGCCGGCTGGAGGTCCTCACCGCGATCGCGGCCGAACTCGGCCTGGACGCCGACGACTACGCCCGGGCCCTGAACGAGGGTACGTACCGCAAGGCCCACGAGGAGGCGCTGCGCACCGCGGAGGCGTACAGCGTCTCGGTCGTCCCCACGGTCATCGTCAACGAGCGGTACCGCATCGAAGGGGTGCCCGACGCGGCCCGCCTGCGCAAGGCGATCCTCGAGGAACAGGCCGCCTCGCCCGACGCCCCCGGCAACGCCTGCGGGATCGACGGCTGCTGACCCCAGGCGACCGGTCGGTCGTCAAAGGGGCGGGGCGGGCGTGAAGGCCCGGGGCGGGGCGAACGCGGTGGCCCGGGACGACGGCCGTCGCGCCCCTCCCGCGTCCCGTCCGTTCAGATCACCTTCCACCGCACCAGCGCGCCCAGCGTCAGCGCCCCGGGCACCAGCGGCAGCCAGACCGTGATGATCCGGTACGCCAGGACCACCGCCGTCGCGGCCGGCACCGCCCCGCCGGCCGCCACCAGGGCCACGACCAGCGCGGCCTCCACCGAGCCGATCCCGCCCGGCGTGGGCACCAGGGCGACCGCCGCGGTCGCCGCCAGGTACGCCACCGCCAGGTGCGCGGCCGGCACCGGCAGCCCCAGCGCCCGCCCCACCAGCACCAGGCCGGCCGCCTGCAGCGCCGGGAACGCCAGCGACCCGCCCCACAGCGCCAGGGCCCGCGCCGGGCGGGCGTGCACCGAGCGGGCCTCGTCGAGCGCCGTGCGCAGGAAACCGGACACGGCCGCGCGCAGCCGCCGTACGAGGAGCAGCGCGAGTGCCGCGAGGAGCGCGACACCGGCGAGCCCGGCCAGCAGCGGACCCACCGCGCCGGACGGCATCAGCGTGCCCGGCCGCAGCGCGTGCGGGAAGGCGAGCAGCAGCGCGGCGAGCAGGCCCAGCCGCGCCACGGCCTCGGCGAGCAGGTACAGCGCCAGCGCCGCCGACGAGCGGGCCGGCGGCACCCCGCACACGGTCATGAAGCGCAGGTTGACCGCGCTCGCGCCGAGCCCGGTCGGCAGCAGGTGGTTGGCCGCGCCCGCCGCGAACTGCGCGGCCAGCAGGCGCCGTCCCGGCAGCCGTTGCACCACGGCGCCCTGCCGGGTGACGGCCGCCGCCACCCAGGTCAGACAGGTCGCGCCGACGGCGCCCAGCAGCCAGGGCCACTCGGCCGAGCGCAGCAGCGTGAGGCCCTCGGCGAGGACGGAACGGTGGCGCACCGCGACGACGGCGACCAGCAGGACCGGCAGCAGGCACAGCACGTGCCGGGCCTGCCGCACGGGGAGGGACCGCGCACGGGGGAGCCGCGCGGACCGGACGGGGGAGCGGAGCGGGCCCGGGGGACGGGGCCCTTCGGGGAGGATTACCGCGGTCACACCACGGAAGGTTCTCCCCGCCGCGCCAACACCGGGTGGCGGGATCACGGACTGCGGCTTACGGGCGGACACCGACCGCGCCTTGACCTCAACGACGGTCGAGGTCCTACCGTCCTCAACATGAGCATGGAGACCACCGCGTGGATGCAGCTGCACAGCGTCCTCAACGCCCAGCAGGACCGCCGCCCCTTCGACCGCGCGACACTGCGCCGCATCGGCGCCTTCGCCCGCCCGCACCGCCGCCGCATCGCGGTCTTCGTCCTGCTGGGGACGGTGACCGCGCTGCTCGCCGTGGCCACGCCCGTCCTGGCCGGACGGGTCGTCGACGCGATCGTGTCGCGGGGGGAGGAGCGCACGGTCGTCGGGCTGGCCCTGCTCATCGCGCTGATCGCGCTGCTGGAGGCGGCGCTCGGCATCCTCGGGCGCAGGCTGTCGTCGACGCTCGGCGAGGGACTCATCCTCGACCTGCGGACGGCTGTGTTCGATCATGTGCAGCGCATGCCGGTCGCGTTCTTCACACGTACCCGTACGGGCGCGCTGGTCTCCCGGCTCAACAACGACGTGATCGGCGCCCAGCGCGCCTTCAGCAACACCCTGTCCGGCGTGGTCGGCAACATCGTGACGCTGGTGCTCACCCTGGCCGTGATGCTCACCCTGTCCTGGCAGGTCACCCTGCTCGCGCTGGTCCTGCTGCCGGTGTTCGTGGTGCCCGCCCGCCGGATGGGCGGCCGCATGGCCCGCATGCAGCGCGAGGCGGCCACGCTGAACGCCGCGATGGGCACCCGGATGACCGAGCGGTTCTCCGCGCCCGGCGCCACCCTGGTCAAGCTGTTCGGCCGGCCCGAGCAGGAATCCGTCGAGTTCGCCGCCCGCGCCGCGCGCGTACGGGACATCGGCGTCCGCACGGCCACCGCCCAGTCGGTGTTCCTCACCTCCCTCACCCTCGTCTCCGCCCTGGCCCTCGCCCTGGTCTACGGCCTCGGCGGCCGGCTCGCCCTGCACGGCGCCCTGGAGCCGGGCGCGGTGGTGGCGCTCGCCCTGCTGCTGACCCGTCTGTACGCGCCGCTCACCGCGCTCGCCGGGGCACGCGTGGAGGTGATGAGCGCCCTGGTCAGCTTCGAGCGGGTCTTCGAGGTGCTGGACCTGGAGCCGCTCATCGAGGAGAAGCCGGACGCCCGTGACGTGCCGGACGGCCCGGTGGCCGTCGAGTTCGACGACGTCCGCTTCGCCTACCCGTCCGCCGACCGCGTCTCCCTCGCCTCCCTGGAGGAGGTCGCCTCCCTCGACACCCGCGGCGGCGAGGAGGTCCTGCACGGCATCTCCTTCCGCGCCGAACCCGGGCAGACCATCGCCCTCGTCGGCTCCTCCGGCGCCGGCAAGTCCACCGTCGCCCAGCTCCTGCCGCGCCTGTACGACGTCGACTCCGGCGCGGTCCGCATCGGCGGCGTCGACGTCCGCGACCTCACCGCGCGCTCCCTGCGCGCCACGGTCGGCATGGTCACGCAGGACGGCCACCTCTTCCACGACACGGTCCGGGCCAACCTGGTGATGGCCCGCCCGGACGACGGCGGCGGGGCGGCGGACGTCGAGGCCGACCTGTGGGACGCGCTGCGCCGGGCCCGCCTCGAGGACCTCGTCCGCTCGCTGCCCGACGGACTCGACACCGTCGTGGGGGAGCGCGGCTACCGGCTGTCCGGCGGGGAACGCCAGCGCATGACCATCGCCCGGCTGCTGCTGGCCCGCCAGCGCGTGGTCGTCCTCGACGAGGCCACCGCCCACCTCGACAACACCTCCGAGGCGGCCGTGCAGGAGGCGCTGACCGAGGCCCTGGCGGACCGCACCGCCGTCGTCATCGCCCACCGCCTGTCCACGGTGCGCTCGGCCGACCGCATCCTGGTCGTGGAGGCGGGACGCATCGTCGAACAGGGCACCCACGAACAGCTGTTGACGGCCGGCGGCCGCTACGCGGGGCTGTACCGGGCGCAGTTCGAGCAGTCGGGCGAGCCGGGGCAGCCGGGGGCCCCGGAGGTCGCGGTGGGGGTGTAGGGGCTGGCGTCCGGCAGGGGGCAGGGCGGGGGCGCGGTCGGGTGACGCTGGGGCCGAGGCCGTGTCCGACGCCGCGCGGACGCCGGCCCTCGACCCGCACGTCAGGGTCAGGTCCGTCAGGCCGGGCCGGTCGCGGGTCCGACCGGTGCGTCCCCGCGCAGGGTGATGCGGTGCATGACGCGGTGCTGGTCGCCGTAGTCGCGGTTGGCGTAGTGCGCCGTGCTGCGGTTGTCCCACAGGGCGACGTCACCGGGCCGCCAGCGGTGCCGTACGACGTGCTCGGGCTTGGTGAGGTGGGCGTAGAGGATGTCGAGGAGGCCGCGGCTCTCGTACTCCGAGACGCCCACGACGTGCGAGGTGAAGCCGGGGTTCACGAACAGGCCCTTGCGGCCGCTCTCGGGGTGGACCCGGACCACGGGGTGCTCCACCGGGGTCAGTGCGGTGAACACCTCGCCCTCCCACACGTTCCCGCGGCCCTGGCGCCGCTGGGCGAGGTAGTAGCCGAACTCGCGGCTGCCGTCGTGGACGGCGGTGAGCGTGTCGACGTACGCCCGCAGCCCCGGCGACAGGGACTCGTAGGCGAGCTGGCTGTCCGCCCAGTTGGTGTCGCCGCCGTGGGGCGGCAGCACCACCGCGCGCAGCACGGAGATCGCCGGCGGCCGGCGGACGAACGTCACGTCGGTGTGCCACACGTCGGCGAACCCGTTGTCCTGGCTGTCCAGCGCGTACACCTCGGGGGCCACGTCGCCGGAGTCGTGGACCGGATGACCGACGGTGACCTCGCCGAGGCGCCGGCCGAACTCGATCTGCGCCGCGTCGTCGAGGCCGTGCTGGCCGCGGACGAAGAGCACCTTGTACGCCACGAGTGCCTCGCGCAGGGCGAGGACCTCGGCGTCGTCGAGGCGGGCGAGGTCGACGCCGTGGATCTCGGCGCCGAAGTGCGGGCCGAGCGCGGTGACCGGGAGGGTGGCCGGGGCCGGCCGTTCGCTGAGGATGCTCACCTGTGTGCTTCCTTTCTGGGTACGGCGTTTCGGGCCGCTTCGTCGGACGGGGTTCGGGCCGCTCGGGCCGACGGCGGGGTCAGGCCGCCGCGGCGGTCTTCACGGCGTGCGAGACCTGGGCGCGCAGCTCCGTGAACTCCCGTGAGCCGCGCAGCTCTTCGGCGTCCACGTCGTCCCGCGGCAGGCTGATGGGCAGGTCCAGGGCGACGGTGCCGGGGCCCTTGGCCAGCACGACGATGCGGGAGCCGAGGAACACGGCCTCGTCCGCCGAGTGCGTCACGAACACCGCGGTGCGTCCGGTCCGCCGGGTCACCCGGCGGACGTCCTCCTGGAGCCGTTCCCGGGTCAGCGCGTCGAGCGCCGCGAACGGCTCGTCCAGCAGCAGGAGGGGGTTCTCGGCGGCGAGGGCCCGGGCGATGGCGACGCGCTGCTGCTGGCCGCCGGAGATCTCCCAGACGCGGCGCCGTTCGGTGCCCTCCAGACCGACCCGGGCCAGCAACTCCGCGCGCCGCTCGGGCCATCGGGAGCGGCTGACACCCGCGTACCGCAGCGCCAGGTCGATGTTGCCCCGCACCGTCCGCCACGGGAACAGCCGGGGCGTCTGGAACACCACACCGGCCGCCTCGCCGGGGCGCGGCTCGGCGCCGGAGACGCGCACGGCACCCTGCGTGGGCCGTTCGAAGCCGGCGATCAGCCGCAGCAGCGTGCTCTTGCCGCAGCCCGACGCGCCCACCAGCACCAGGAACTCGCCCGCGGGGACGCTCAGGTCGACCGGTCCGACGGCGGTGAACTCCTCGCCGCCGCGGCCGTACCGGTGGGTGACGTGCTCGATGCGGACGGAACCGGCGGCCGAGGTGTCCACCTCCGCGGTGGCCCCGGCGGCCGAGGTGACCGCGGTGACCTCACCGGAGGACATCGGACAGCCCCTTCGAGTAGAAGGCCCTGCGGACGGCGTCCTGCGACGGTACGGCGTCGATCTGCTTCTGCTCCGCCAGGAACGCGGCGGTGTCGGACACGTAGGTGAGCAGCTTGCCCGGACTGCCCTCCGTGCCCAGCCAGTCGGCGGACACGACCTGCTCCGGGGTGAGGAACACCCCCTGCTTCAGCTGCGCCGCGGCGTCCGCGGCGCTGATGCCGAGTTCCGCCGCGACGGCCTTCACCGAGCCGTCGGGGTCGGACTTGAGCAGGCGCAGCGCCTCGGCCTCCGCCGTGCGCCAGGCGTCGATGGCCGCCGGGTCCCTGGCGATCAGGTCGTCGGACACGACGGCCAGGTCCAGGGTCGGCTTGCCCGCCGCGCCGATCTCCTTGCTGCTGGTGAGCTGAGTGCCGGTCGCGCGCAGCTCGTCCAGGGTCGGCAGCCACACGTACGCGGCGTCGATGTCCCCGCGCTGCCAGGCGGCGAGGATCGGCTGCGGCTGGAGGTCGATCAGCTGCACGTCGGACGGCTTCAGACCGGCCGCCTCCAGCGCCGCCAGGAGGCTGTAGTGCGAGGTGGAGGCGAAGGGAGTGGCGATCTTCCTGCCCCGCAGCCCGGCGACATCGGTGACGCCGGTCGACTTGCGCGCCACCAGCGCCTCGTTCTCGCCGGCGACGTCCAGGATCCACGCCACCTTGTACGGGATGGGCGAACTCCCTGACACCCCGCGGGCGAACGGGCTGGAACCCAGCGCGGCGATGTCCAGGGACTTGCCGAGGAACGCCTGGTTGACGCTGGCGCCGGAGTCGAACTTGATCCACGAGATCTTGTGGTCGGGCAGCGCCTTCTCCAGCAGCTTCCTGTTCTTCACGATCAAGTCGCCGCTGGGGAAGGCGAAGTAGCCGATGCGCAGCCGCTTCGAGCCGCCGGACGACGCCGCCTCGCTGTCGGAGGAGCAGCCGGTGACGGCCGCGGACACGGCGGCCAGGGCACCGGCGAGGAGGAGGCGGCGGGACGGACCGCGGGAGGCAGGAGACATGACGGAGCCGTTTCTGTATGCGGGCAGACGATGCGAGGGGAAAACGCGGAGAAGCGCGGAGAACGCGGAGAACGCGGAGAGGGGGGCGGAGAAGGGGGGGAGCGCGAGGCTCAGGTGCGGCCGCGCCACGGCACGACCACGCGTTCCAGTCGCAGCAGCAGGCCGTCGATGACGAGTCCGGAGACGCCGATGGCGATGATGCCGACCAACACCACGGGGGTGTTGTTGTAGTTGGCCGCGTCCTTGACCATGCCGCCGATGCCCGGGAGGCCGTTCACCAACTCCGCGGCGACCAGGGAGGAGTAGGCCACGCCCACGGCAAGCCGTACCCCGGTGAGCGTCTCGGGCAGCGCGGACGGCACCACGACGTCCCGGACGGTGTCCCACCGCGACGCACCGAGCGCGCGGGCCGCCTCGACCAGGCTCTTCGGCACCGCCGCGACGGCCGTCGTGGTGGACACGGCCACGGGCGGGAACGCCGCCACCGCGAGCAGCGTCACCTTCGGCTCCTCGTCGATCCCCAGCCAGATGATGAGCAGCGAGAAGTACGCCAGGGGCGGCAGCGTGCGCAGGAAGGTGATCCACGGCTCGAACAGCGAGCGCAGCCAGCCCACGGTGCCCATGAACAGCCCGAACACCACCCCGGCCACGATGCCGAGACCGGCGCCGATGGCGATGCGGCGCAGGCTGATGCCGAGGTGCTCCACGAGGGTGGTGCCGTTGTAGCCCCGTACGCCGTCGTGCGTGGTGGACACGTCGACGAAGGCGTCCCACACCTTGGCGGGCGGCGGGACCAGCGTCTCGCTCCAGGTGTGGCTCGCGGCGAGCACCTGCCACAGGACGAGGAACAGCAGCAACGAGCCGAGCGGCAGCGCGACATGACGCACCCGCGTCCGGACGCGGTGCCGGGGCGGGCGGCGGCCGGGCGGCGGGGCGTCGGCGGGCGCGGCGGGCTTCGCCGGGGACGGAGTCGTGGACACAGCGGGTTCTCCAAGGGACGTCGACGGCGCGCGGTAGCGGTCGACCGACGACGGGGCGGGCGGCCCCGGGTCAGGACAGGGGTGGGCGGCGTCCCGGTGCGGGTGGCGTCACCGCACGGCAGGGCGCGAAGGGGAGAGGGCTGGGATCAGCGACAACACGAGCCCGGGCGTCGGCACAGGTCGATGACCAGGCGTCGCACGAGGGGCTCGGGATTCATGAGGCACATTTGTACAGGAGCGGAGGCTCCATACCAACAGGCGTCCCACTTACTGGTACGCGATGAGACGGGGCCGGCCTCCCGGAAGTCCCTGGGAGGCCGGTGCGGCGCGCGACGGGTCAGCCCCGGCCGCCCTCAGACCCGCGACGCACCCGGCCCACGCGCCGCGCGTGAAGGCGAGCCGGGGACCGCGGCGCGTCTTGGAGTCCCGTACGTGTATGGCGGCGGCGTCGGTGGCGACTTCCACGCGGTGAGCGCAGCCCCGTGCCGCGCCCGGCCGCAGGCGCTCCTCGTCACCTCGCTCGTGGACGCCTGGCGCTGCGGGCTGTACCGGCCGGGCGGCAAGACGGTGACGCGGAGCGCGACCGGCGCCCTTGGATCAGGACGAGCCCTGGTTCACCCAGCAGTTCCGGAACCACGTCAACGTCTCGCTGAGCAGTTCCCTGTTGCGCTCCTTCTCCAGCAGGGAGAGCCTGATGTTGGGACGGAGCTCCAGTTTGCCCTCCGGCAGGTCGACGCCGTCCAATGTGTTGAGACGGGACAACAGCTGGGCGCGCAGTGCGCGGTCGGTGAACGGCTCCCGGGCGGCCAGGTACTGGAACACCACCTCGGCTGTGCCTCCGCGTCCGCCGCCCGGATAGAGCGTCATCGGCCAGATGCCGCGGCCGGGGCCGCCCGACTCGCCGAGCATGAGGTACGCGCTCGTGGTGACGTGTCCCGAGCCGTGGCCGATCCAGCCGCCCAGTGCCTCCCAATGGGCGAACAGTGAGCGCACCGCTTCGACCGTAACGGGGGAGTCGTCGGCGCTGAGCTGGCGGAAGAACCGTTCGGCGCGGGTTTCCTGGCCTGGAGAGGTGCCCACGGCTGCGTCCTCTGCGGTGTCCTCGCCGTCTGCCCGGTCGTCGTCCGAGCCGGCGAGCAGTGCGGCCAGGTCCTCGGCGGTGAGCCGCTGTGCTGGGTCGGCGGCGCCGGTGGCTGTGAAGCGGACGCCGTCGGCCGCCAGCCGGGCACGAACGTCGTCGCTGCCCGCCTCCTGGGGTGTCGACCACCGGAAGCCCTCGGAGATTCTGCCGTCCGAGGTGAGGACGCGGTACGCGTTGACCACCCTGGGGGTGTTTGCGAGGTGGTTGCCCACGGCTTGGGCGCCGGAGCCGAGGAACGCGGCGAGGTCGCCGTACGAGGTCCACATGCCGTGCCGGAGCGCGGCGAGGGCCTGGTGGGCGAGCTGCCAGTCGCGGCTGCGCTCAGCGCGGCCGACCCCGCGCAGCGGGGCGGGCCACAATGCGATGGCGTGGTCGGCGAGTTCGTCGGCGCGGGCCAGGATCTCGCGCACGCCCCAGCGCTCGGTGGCAGCGATGCGGCGGTTCATCTCCAGGTGGCTGCCCCGCAGCAGGTCCTGCTTACGACCGAAGGGGTGGTTGGAGAGTTCGGCATTGACCGCGGTGAGTGTCAGGTTGCCGAGGGTGTGCTGGTACTGCGCGTGCAGTTGCTCGGCGGTCTCCTCCTGGCCTGCGTCCTCGGCCAGCGCGCGCAGCCAGGCGTCTTCAGGCGACTGCGGCATGACGTGCTCGATGGTGAGCTGCGCGGCGGCGAAGTCGACCGGTTCGGGATGCCCGTAGCTCTCCTCCAGTCGCTGGAGCACCAGCTTGCGTTGCTGCCACCGGCCGTACTGATAGAACGGCGCCGTCCTGATCTTCTCGCGCAGTTCAACGTCGTCGGGCCAGAAGCGGTTCTCGGAGGAGAGGAGCCGGTGCAGCCCATCGGTGACGGGAACGTCCAGCGGGAGTTGCCCAGGGACGGACTGGAAGATCCGGTTGAGGTTGTTGGTGGGGATCCGGCAGATCATTCGGCGGACGAGGAAACTCTCGATGTACGCCAGCGCGCGAGCGGTCTCGGCGGAGTCCAGCTCTCCCTGCTCGCGTCGGTCGAAGAGAAGCATGAGAGCCGGATAGGTAACGACCGCCTGCCAGGCGTCCAGGCGGTGAAGGGCAGTCCGCACCGCCTGGTCGGGCTCTTCCTCCGGATGCAGCAGTCGACGGAAGTGAGCGCCGCGGCGATGGAGTTGCCTGATGTATGCCTCGATCTCCGCCTCGCCCGTCGTCCCCTCTTCGAACCGCCTCTGCTGGGCCGCGTACAGGTCCTGGCGACGAACCCGGTCGTCACCGTCGAGCACCAGCTGCAGCCACATGAGCTGTTCCAGCTCGTCGTTGCTCAGGCTGTCCTGCAGGGGGAGCCAGTAAGTCTCATAGATGTGCTCGCCGCGCGTCGGAAGTCGCATGAAGAGGTAGTTGCGCAGCAGGTCGGCCTGGCTCAGCTTGAGACCGGTGTTGTTGAGTGATTCGAAGATGCGGTGCACGTTGTCGCTGCGCTCGGCGGTCACCGAGACCAGCGTGAGCCGGGAGGTGATGGCCTGCTCGATGAGGAACACGTTCTGCGGAGCTGCCGGATCGTCCGCCTCCACGAGTTTAGTACGGAAGAACGCATATGCCGTGGCGATGCCGCTGCAAATAGCGTGATCGGTGAGGGAGCCACGGATATGGGCGGCGAACTGCGGCCGATCTGCCTGCGTCGGCAGCAGGCGAAGGTAGTCGTTGCCGCCCTTCCGCTTGTTGATCAGGTATTCCTCGTTGATGCGCTCAGCCTCGTCCGGGTTGCTAGCCGCGACATGGTCCCGAATGGCGGCCAGGGCCAGGGACAGCGTGGTCAGCCGCTGCTGGCCGTCGACGACGAGCCAGCGGGGAAACGTCGCCTCGTTCTGCGGCGACGGCGCGAGCACGACTGAACCGAGGAAGTGGGTGCTTGCCTTCTCCTCCGCTGCCTCGAGCAGCTCGGCCTGCTCCAGGATGTCCCTCCACAGCTGCTTGAGGTGCTTATCGGTCCAGGAGTACGTCCGCTGATAGAGCGGAACTTGAAACTGCTGAGCGCGGCCCTGCACAAGATCGGCGAACAACGTTTCCTTGGCCTGCATGTGGCGGCCCCCCTTGATCTTCGGTCGTCCGCCGCCGATTACACCAGGCGGGTTCGGTGCCCGTACCGGAAAGCCCCACAAGGGCGAACAGCCGCGCCGCGCTGCCCGGTCCCGGTCATCCGGGTGACGTGTCCGCTTCGGTCCGCCTCCCCGGTGGTAGGCCTGACCCGTGTCCCCGCGCGGCAGCGGCCTCCCGGGCACCCGTGATCAGCGACGAGGAGCGACCATGCCCGCAGCCCCGGACCCGCGGCGCTCGAACGGTTCCCGCCCCGCCCTGCGGGACCGCTGGCGCCGGGCGCTGGACGAGCACACCGCGCCCGCGCAGCGCTCGCTCATGGCGGCCTGGCTCGGCTTCGGGTGCACCTTCGGCACGGCCCGGCTGATCACGCACGGCATCCGGGGCGGCTGGCTTCCCTGGGGGAACATCTCCGCCGGCCGGACCCACCTGCACCACTACAACTTCGGCATCGCCACGCTCGCGGGCGTCGGACTGGTGGCCGTCCGGGGCGACCAGGACATCGTCGGCCACCCCGGGATCGGCGCCCTGTACGGCGCGGGCACCGCGCTCATCGCCGACGAGTTCGCCCTGCTGCTCGACCTCAAGGACGTGTACTGGGCCAAGCAGGGCCGGATCAGCGTGGACGTCTCCCTGGGCATCCTCAGCGCGCTGGGCCTCTACGTGACCGCGATGCCGTTCTGGCACGAGGTCACCAAGGTCACCCGCCACCACCTCCGGAGCGTCGCGCGGGCGGACTGATGCGCGGGGCCCACGGGCCCCTTTCGTGGCCGGAGCCGTGCGTGTGTTAGCGTCGGGGGTTTGCGTGGTCGTCGCGGTGGGCCGTTCCGTCTGTTCGGTGCCGCCGGTGCGGGCCGTGCCGACCTGCCGGGCCTCCCTCGGTACGTTCCCTGCTGCGGAAGGCTCTACATGAAGCACCCCGACGACTCCGGCGCCGCCCACGGCGGTCCCGCCCCGTCCGGGACCACGACCCCCGCCCTCCCCCCGGCCGCCTCCTTCGCCGACCTCCCACTGCCCGCGCAGGTGCTGCGGACCCTGGACGAGCTCGGGGTGCGCGAGCCTTTCCCCATCCAGGCCGCGACCCTGCCCGACGCCCTGCAGGGCCGTGACCTCCTGGGGCGCGGGCGCACCGGATCGGGCAAGACGCTCGCCTTCGGTCTGCCGCTGCTGACCCGTACGGCCGGGCGGCGCGCCGAGCCCAAGCAGCCCCTCGCGCTGATCCTCGTCCCCACCCGGGAACTGGCCCAGCAGGTCACCCAGGCGCTGCAGCCGTACGCCGAGGCGCTGCGGCTGCGCACGGCCACGGTCGTGGGCGGCCTGTCGATCGGCCGGCAGATCGCGGCGCTGCGCGAGGGGGCCGAGGTGGTCGTCGCCACCCCCGGCCGCCTGCACGACCTGATCGAGCGCAACGCCTGCCGCCTGGGACGGGTGCGGACCACCGTCCTCGACGAGGCCGACCAGATGTGCGACCTGGGCTTCCTGCCGCAGGTCACCGAGCTGCTCGACCAGGTGTGCCCGGACGGCCAGCGCATGCTGTTCTCGGCCACCCTGGACCGTGACGTCGAGCAGCTGGTCCACCGCCACCTCCACGACCCGGTCGTGCACTCGGTCGACCCGTCCGCGGGCGCGGTCACGACCATGGAGCACCACGTCCTGGTCGTCCACGGCCCCGACCGCTACGCCGTCACCACGGAGATCGCCGCCCGCGACGGGCGCGTCCTGCTGTTCCTCGACACCAAGCACGCCGTCGACCAGCTCACCCGGCACCTGCGGGCCAACGGCGTGCACGCCGGGGCCCTGCACAGCGGCAAGTCCCAGCCGCAGCGCACGCGGACGCTGGCGCAGTTCAAGGACGGGCAGATCAGCGTCCTGGTGGCCACCGACGTCGCCGCCCGTGGCCTGCACGTCGACGACCTCGACCTCGTGGTCAACGTCGACCCGCCCACCGACCCCAAGGACTACGTGCACCGCGCCGGCCGCACCGCCCGCGCCGGTGGGTCCGGCAGCGTGGTGACGCTCGTGCTGTCCGCCCAGCGCCGCGAGACCAGCCGCGTCCTGGCCGAGGCCGGGGTCGAGGCGACCGTCACCAAGGTGCGCTCGGGCGAGGCGGAGCTGAGCCGCATCACCGGCGCCAGGATGCCCTCCGGCGTCCCGTTGGACGGCGCGCCCGCCACCCCCCGGCCCAAGAACACCAACGCCCCGTTCCGTGGCCTCGGCACGACCAAGGACCCCTCCCGCGGCGCCGGCGGCAGGTCCCGGAAGGGCGGCGAGGCCCGCAAGCTCGCCGAGGCCCGCAAGGCCGCCGCGGTGCGCCGCAACCGGGCGGGATGACGGAGCCGGCGCCACGCACCGGGCCCGGCATGACAAGCTGTGCCTGCCCAGCCCATCCCCGAACCCAGGAGGTCACCATGACCGCAGAGCCCGCCACCCCGGAAGGTTCGGAACCGGCCACGCCCGAGACGTCCGCGCTCGCGCCGGACAGCGACGGCACCTACGACCTGAAGGCGAAGTTCCGCGAGGCCCTGGCGCGCAAGCGCGGCGCGCAGGCGGCCGCCGCCGACGCGGCCGCCGGCCCGGACGCCTCGAAGGTGCGCGCGGCGCACGGCCCGGCGTCGAGCCAGCGGTCGTTCCGCCGCAAGAGCGGCGGCTGAGCCGATCGGTCCGGCGGTCGTGGAGGCCGCCGGCCACCAGGCGCGCCTGCGTGTGACCACCGTGTCGGCCACGAGGCGCACCTGCGCGTGAGCACCGTGTCGGCCACGAGGCGCACCTGCGCGTGAGCACCGTGCCGGCCACGAGGCGCACCTGCGCGTGAGCACCGGGCTGGCCACCGGGCGCGCTTGCGCGTGACCACCGGTGCCGCGCGGGTCAGTTCCCGCTGCGGAGCACCAGCAGGGTGATCTCGCTGGGGGCGAAGACTCGGAACGGCGGACCCCAGAAGCCCGTGCCGCGGCTCGTGTAGAGCACGGTGCGGGCACCGTGGCGGCTGAGGCCGGCCAGCGCGGGCTGGTCGAGGCGGACCAAGTAGTGGAACGGCCAGATCTGACCGCCGTGAGTGTGCCCGGAGAGCTGGAGGTCCACGCCCGCGGCCGCGGCCCGGTCGACGAACGCGGGCTGGTGCGCCAGGAGCAGGACCGGCAGGCCGGGATCGGCGCCGTCCAGGGCCCCGGCGAGGTGGGCGCGGTGGCCGGGCAGCCCGGAGGACTCGGCGGTGACGTCGTCCACGCCGGCCACCACCAGGGTGTCGCCCCCGCGTTCCAGCAACAGGTGGCGGTTGCGCAGCGGCTCCCAGCCGAGCTTGTCCATCAGGTCGACCCAGCCCTGGGCCTCGCTGTAGTACTCGTGGTTGCCGGTGACGTAGACCCGGGCGTGGGTCGCCCGCACGGTGCCGAGCGGGGCGGCCTGGGCGCGGCGGCGTTCGGCCGTGCCGTCCGCGATGTCACCGGTGTGGCAGACCAGGTCGGCGTCCAGGGCGTTGACGGTCTCGCACACCTGGGCCGACCAGCGGGCCCGGTCGAGGGGCCCGTAGTGGGTGTCGGTCACGAGGACGACGCGCAGCCCGTCCAGCCCGGCGCCCAGCCGCGGGAGCCGTACGTCGAGCCGGCGCACGCGCGGGACGCGGCGGGCCTCGGCGTACCCCCAGGCGAGCAGGGCGGCGCTGACGCCGAGGACGGCCCAGGCGACGGTGCGGGCGCGGTCCTGTCCGACGCCGACGCCGACCACGGCCAGGGCGGGCCGCAGCAGCACGCCGAGCAGGACGGACCAGGTGAACAGGACCCAACTGACGCCCAGCAGCGTGTCACCGAGGACCGCCGCCGCGTCCTGCTGGCGCCGGCCGTGGCCGCGCGCCATCCCGAGGGGCATCGCGACCAGGCCGAGGACGAACAGGGCGGTGCCGCCCGCGGTGGCGGGGAGCGGCCAGTGCTGGCCGGTGTACAGGAGCACCCAGCACGGCACGGCCCACAGCAGGACGGGGGCGACCAGGGGGAGGTAACGCATCAGGCGGTACAGCGCCCTGCGGCGCGGCGCCGTCGCCTCACCCCGGGCCTGCCCGGTGCTGCTGGTGTCGGTCACGTGTTCCTCCCTGACCAGGCTGCCGTTCCGCGCACTGTATCCCCCGCCCACGGCCCGCGGCACCCGAGTCCCGGCACACCCGCCCGGGGCCGCCCCGGACGACGACCCCAGGGGTGCCCGGGAGCGCCGGTCAGGGGTTGTCGGGGGCTGGTGTGCGTCGCGCTGGTGGCCGCTCGGCTGCCGCAGTCGCCGGGGGCCGTGCCCGGCGGGCACGCCCTGGTGATCGGCGCGGACGTCCACTCGGCCGCGCGAGGCATCAGCCCGTGGCCGTCGTCTCCTTCGTGAAGGCCGCCACGTACTCACCGATCGTGTCCGTCACGGACGCCTGGTGGTCGTTGAGGTAGAAGTGCCCGCCGGGCAGGACCCGGAAGTGGAAACCGCCCGTGGTGTGCCGCCGCCACGCCTGCGCCTCCTCCGGCGTCACCCGCGGGTCCGCGTCGCCTGTGATCACCCCGACCGGGCAGCGCAGCGGCGGCTCGGGCGCCGGCTCGTGCGTCTCCACCGCCCGGTAGTCGGCCCGCAGCCCCGGCAGGATCATCCGTACGATCTCCTCGTCGTCCAGGAGCCTGGAGGCGGTGCCGCTCAGCGAGCGGACCTCGTCCAGGAACTCCTCGTCGCCGAGCCGGTGCACGGTCTCCACCCGGTGCACCGACGGGGCCCTGCGGCCGGACGCGATCAGACCGAGCGGCACCCCGTCCGCCTCCCGTTCGAACATCCGCGCCACCTCGTAGGCGATGACCGCGCCCATGCTGTGCCCCATCAGCACCAGCGGGCGGTCCGTCCAGCCGCGCAGCGCCCGGTGGACGCCGTCCGCGAGTTCGGGCAGGGACGCCGGCGGCGGCTCGTCACGCCGGTCCTGCCGCCCCGGGTACTGCACGCTCAGCACCTCGACGCGGCCCGTGGCGGCCAGTGCCGCCGAGAAGGGGAAGAAGAACGACGCCGAACCGCCCGCGTGCGGCAGGCACACCACCCGCGCCGCCGGCGCCTCGACGGGGTGGAACCGCCGGACCCACAGGCTGTCCCGGGCCCCCGCCCCGCCGCCCCGCGCACCCGTTCCCGTGCTCCTGTCCGTGCTCATCCACGTGACTCCTCACCGGAGGCGCTCCGCGGTGTCAGGGCACCGGAACGCTCCGCCTCGCTCGACGGGCGGCCCCACGGGGCCCGCACACATGACGGCGCCAGCCTAGGCGGCCCCGCCCCTCCGCCCGAACCCCTGACTCTCGCGGGGCACTTGGCGCGGCCGCCCCCACCCGGTGGCGGAGGAGGCCGAGGTGGAATGATGCCCCTGACATGGGCGAGGGCGGTCCGAGGAATCCGGTGCGCATCCGCTCGTACGACACCGGGGCCGATCTCCCGGGAGGGGAGTGACGCGGCATGCCGAAAGGGCGGAGGGGAGCACCCGGCGGGACGGTGCCGTGCCGGGTCGTCGTGTGCCGGGACTGCTGCTGCGGCAGCCCCAAGGTGACCGGGGTGGACCACGCGGCGCAGAGCGCGCGGCTGCGGGCGGAGGTGCCGGTCCGCATCTCCGACTGCCTCGACGTGTGCGACCAGGCCAACGTCATCGTCGTACAGCCGTCCGCCGCGGGCCGTGCCGCCGGTGCGCGACCGGTGTGGCTCGGACTCGTCAACGACACGGAGGCGACGGAGGACATCGTCGCCTGGGTGCGCGCCGGGGGCCCGGGAGTGGCCCCGCTGCCGGACGTCCTGGACCTCTACGCCTTCACCCCGCCCCGGCGCGCCGGGCGCCCCTGAGGGACGCCGCACCGCCCAGGAAGGGTCACCCGGCGGGCAGGGTGACCACGAACCGTGCCCCGGGAGCGTGTCCGGGGTCGTACGTCACCTCGCCCCCGGCCGAGCGGGCCAGGCGTCGGGCCAACGGTAGCCCCAGGCCCGCTCCGCCGTGTCCGTCGCCGGGTTCCGCGCGCCGGCCGGGCTCGAAGAGCTGCCCGGCGAACGCGGGCGGGACCCCGGGGCCGTCATCGGTGACCTCGATGCGCACCCCGACGGGCGAGCGGTGGACGCGCAGGGCGACCTCGCCGTGGGCGTAGCGGCAGGCGTTGGCCAGGAGGGGGCTGACGATCCGTTCGAGGAGGGCGGGCGGGACTCCGGCCTCCAGCGGCGGGCCGTCGGCGGTGACCGTCAAGTGGGGTGGCAGGCCCGGGTCTTGGGTGAGGCGGCGCAGCGTGGCGAGGACGTCGGCGGTGCCGGGGGCGCTGGGGGCGCCCTCGCGGGCGGACCGGGACCTTGAGCCCGGCCGAGAACAGCACCAGGGACAGCAGCAGCGGCGCGGTGTGCAGCGTCAGGTGCGCCGGCGGCAGGGGGTGGGGGCGGCGCAGCCACAGGCCGGGGCCGGGCACGAGCAGGGCGAGGGCGTAGGACAGGACGACGGCGCGGCCGAGCCGGTGCCGCAGCCAGGACGTGGTGCGGGTGTGCATGGCCCCATCGTGATCGGCCCGTGCCGGGCGGGCCGGAAGAACCGCGTGGCAGTCAGGATGCGTTCAGGTACCCGCCGGCAACGTCGCGCCCATGGGGCCGGGAGTTGCGAGGGTGAGCATCGGGAGGCCGACTGCCCCGGGCCGGAGAGCTGTTCGTAGCTCAGCCGATGAGGTTGGCGTCCGGCTGCATCGCCTACCAGCTGATGGACACCGCCGGCCTGCGACGTGGCCGCCTGACCGGCCTCGTCCTGCGCGGCGAGGACCTCGCCCTTCCGGCAGCCGTCCCCCTGACACACTGCCGCGGCCGCACCGTCCTTCTCGACGTCCGGGCGGGCTCACGCCCCGGTTCAGGACGCTCTCCCGGGGCCGGGTGGCCGTACCAGCCCGGTGCCGCTTGTGGTTGCTGCGGCCCGGGCGGAGTGCCGGGGCCGCAGTGAGGGGTTGCGGTGACGGGTGTTACTGCTTGGTGGTGGGTTCCGTCTGCTGGTTGTAGATCTCCTGGCCGGCTGCGTTGTAGGCGTGGACGTAGGGGGAGGGGGAGTTGCGTTCGGGGCCGGAGAGGGCCGCGGTGTAGACGAACGCGCCGTCTGCCATGAGGGCCGGGTACTGCGTCGGGTTGTCGCCGTAGCTGATGGTGATCTTGGCGACGTCGGGTGTGTAGTGTCCGGCGCCCAGGGAGAGGGTCTGTTCCCCGTGGGCCGGCTCGCTGAAGCTGTCGAAGAACTCGATCAGGTGGCCGGTGCCCCACAGGCGGTCGTTGATGAAGGTCGGCGGGACGGACATGCTGGTGCCCTTGTGGCCCTTCGTCTCGCACTGCACGTACTGGCGGGCGGAGTTGACGGCGATGACCACGCCGTCCGTGTCCTGGGTGGCGACGGGAGCGCGGACCGCGATCACCGCGTGGAAGTTCGAGGCGTCCTGGCCCAGGCATGAGGCCAGGATCTTGGCGACGGCCCCGGCACCGATCGGGGACGTCCTCGTGCTGGTGACAGTGAAGCCGTCCTGGGGGGCGGTCAAGCGGTTCCCGGACGGCTTGCCGTGAGCCGTGGCGGTGTGCTGGGGAGTGCCGGTCGCAGCGCTGGCCACTCCCGCCGCCGTTGCGATGGCTGTGGCGGTGGCTGCGATGAGCATGATCGGGCGGGTGCGCATGAGTCAGTGTCCTTTCCTGCGGGCGTCCGGTTGATGCCCGCACCCCTGTACGCCCCTCGGCGCCCGTGGGGTCGCGCCCCGGACACGTGGTCCATGTCACAGGAGGTGGGCGCGACCTGGGGACTGCGCTCGTGCGTACAGGCTTGAGCGGCGCGAGGCTCCGCCCGGGAGGCACGGCTCCACAGCCGTGGTCGAGGAGTGCTTCCGGCGAACCGCTTGTGATGCGAGCCGATCGACAGCACCAGGAGAGAAAGCCGTTGATGACGCCACAGGAGTTCGACGCGTTCTACGCAGCGTCCTTCTCCCGCCTGACCGGGCAGCTCTACGCGATGACCGGCGACTGGTCCGAAGCACAGGACGTGGTCCAGGAGGCCTTCATCCGGGCGTGGGACCGAAGGCGCACGTTCGACCTCGGCGATGCCCCGGAAGCCTGGATCCGGACCACCGCCCGGCGGCTGGCCGTCTCACGTTGGCGACGTCTGGCCCGGGGTCTGCATCTGGCCGGACGCCACCATCATGAACCCCTCACCGTCGAGCCGCCCACTGAGGAGTACTTGATGCTGGTCATCGCGCTCCGCGACCTGCCCGAGGCGCAGCGCACCGCCATGGTCCTGCACCACATGTGCGACCTTTCCATCGAGCGGGTCGCGGCCGAGACCGGCGCCAGCGTCAGTGCCGTCAAGAGCCGCCTCTCCCGCGGGCGGACCGCGCTGGCGGCCCGGCTCGGCGAGCAGCCCCCGACCAGCGAGGAAGGACGAGTCCATGTCTGACCCCCGCCACGACACCCTGGGCGACCGGCTGCGGCTGCTCGGCACGCAGATGCCGGCACCGACCCTGCCCGCCGCGGAGATCCGCCGACGCGCCGACCGGCGCCGCCACCGCCGGCACGCCCTGGGCGCGACCGCGGCCTGCACCGCGGCAGCCCTGTGCCTGGCGCTCCCGTCCGTGCTGCACTCACCCGGCCCACGGCACGGAGCGGCCCCCACGGACACCTCCTCCGTGCCGGCTTCCCCCCACCCCCCGGCCGGGTTCACCGTGACCAGCACGAGGACGTCCCCGATCGGTGCCGGGGCCGTCGCCAAGATCCTGGCCTCCTGCCTGGGCCAGGACGCCTCGAACTTCCACGCGGTGATCGCGGTCCGCGCTCCCGTCGCCACCCAGGACACGGACGGCGTGGTCATCGCCGTCAACTCCGCCCGCCAGTACGTGCAGTGCGAGACGAAGGGCCACAAGGGCACCAGCATGTCCGTCCCGCCGACCTTCATCAACGACCGCCTGTGGGGCACCGGCCACCTGATCGAGTTCTTCGACAGCTTCAGCGAGCCGGCCCACGGGGAACAGACCCTCTCCCTGGGCGCCGGACACTACACACCCGACGTCGCCAAGATCACCATCAGCTACGGCGACAACCCGACGCAGTACCCGGCCCTCATGGCAGACGGCGCGTTCGTCTACACCGCGGCCCTCTCCGGCCCCGAACGCAACTCCCCCTCCCCCTACGTCCACGCCTACAACGCAGCCGGCCAGGAGATCTACAACCAGCAGACGGAACCCACCACCAAGCAGTAACACCCGTCACCGCAACCCCTCACTGCGGCCCCGGCACTCCGCCCGGGCCGCAGCAACCACAAGCGGCACGCGTCATTCTGACAACGGGGACTGGCAGCCACCGACGGTGCGTGGCAGTGCCCCGCACCGAGCAGGAGCGCCCGTGACCGCGCCCGTCGCGCGGTTCGCGGCGTGATCGGGTACTCAGTGACGATGGACAAGGACATGAGCGACCCCTTCGTGCGTGTACGGGGCGCCGGTGAGAACAACCTGCGGAACATCGACGTGGACGTGCCGCGGGACGCCATGGTCGCCTTCACCGGCGTCTCCGGTTCGGGCAAGTCCTCGCTCGCGTTCGGCACGCTCTACGCGGAGGCCCAGCGGCGCTACTTCGAGTCCGTGGCACCGTACGCCCGCAGGCTGTTGCAACAGGTCGGCGCACCGCACGTGCGGGAGATCACCGGACTGCCACCAGCCGTGGCCCTGCAGCAGCGGCGCGGCGCGCCCAGCTCGCGCTCGACGGTCGGCACCCTCACCACGCTGTCCAACCTGCTGCGCATGCTGTACTCCCGCGCCGGCACCTATCCGCCCGGGGCCGCACGGCTGGAGGCCGAGTCGTTCTCGCCCAACACCGCGGCCGGCGCCTGCCCGGAGTGCCACGGCCTGGGTGTCGTGCACGACGTCGCCGAGGACCTGCTCGTCCCGGACCCCTCGCTGAGCATCCGCGAGGGGGCGATCGCCGCCTGGCCGGGCGCCTGGCAGGGCGCCAACCTGCGCAGCGTCGTCAGCGGCCTGGGGATCGACATCGACCGGCCGTGGCGCCGGCTCAGGAAGAAGGACCGGGAGTGGCTGCTGTACACGGACGAGCAGCCCTCCGTGTACGTCCAGCCGGAGGAGGGCCGCGTCGACCACGGTTACCAGGGCACGTTCTGGAGCGCCCGCAAGCACGTCATGCACGTCCTCGCCGACTCCAAGAGCGAGAAGATGCGCGAACGGGCCCTCCGGTTCGTCAGGAGCGTGCCCTGCCCCGTCTGTCACGGCGGCGGGCTGCGGCCCGAGGCGCTCGCCGTGACCTTCGCCGGACGTTCCATCGCCGAGCTCAACGCGATGCCGCTCACCGAGGTCGCGGCGCTGCTGCGGCCGGTCGCGGAGCGGTCCGAGGCCGACGCCACCACGTCGACCGCCCGATCAGGGGAGACCACCGAGGTCGCGGTCCGGATCTGCGGTGACCTGGTCGCGCGCGTCGAGGTACTGCTCGGCCTGGGCCTCGGTTACCTCAGTCTCGGACGCCGCTCCACGACCCTGTCGCCGGGCGAGGCGCAGCGCCTGCGGATCGCCACCCAGCTGCGCTCGGGGCTGTTCGGCGTCGTCTACGTCCTCGACGAACCCTCCGCGGGCCTGCACCCGGCCGACGCGGAACCACTGCTGGAGGTGCTGGACCGCCTCAAGGCGGCGGGCAACTCGCTGTTCGTCGTGGAGCACGACATGGACGTCGTACGGCGGGCGGACTGGGTGGTCGACATCGGCCCCGGTGCGGGCGAGGGCGGCGGACGCGTGCTGTACAGCGGCCCGGTCGCCGGTCTCGAGCGGGTCGGGGAGTCGGCCACGAGCCAGTACCTGTTCGGGCGCGCCCGGCCGCTCGAGCACCGCCCGCGCACCCCGCACGGCTGGCTGCGCCTGCGCGGCGTGTCCCGCCACAACCTGCGTGACGTGTCCGTCGACGTACCGCTGTGCGTCCTGACGGCGGTGACGGGCGTGTCCGGCTCCGGGAAGTCGACGCTGGTGACGCAGGTGCTCGCCGAGGTCGTCCGCGGCCACCTGGGGCTCGTGCCCGAGGAGCCCGACGAGGCGCGGCTGGAGGTCGACGTCCAGGACGCGTCGGGCATCGAGTCGTTCGACCGGCTGGTCCTCGTCGACCAACGGCCCATCGGCCGCACTCCGCGGTCCAACCTGGCCACGTACACCGGGATGTTCGACGCGGTGCGCAGGCTGTACGCGGCGACGGACGAGGCGAGGGCGCGCGGCTACTCGGCCGGGCGGTTCTCCTTCAACGTGCCCGAGGGGCGCTGCGAGACCTGCCAGGGCGAAGGGTTCGTCGCGGTGGAACTGCTGTTCCTGCCCGGCACCTACGCGCCGTGCCCGACCTGCCAAGGTGCCCGGTACAACGCCGAGACGCTGGACGTCACCTACCGCGGCAAGAACATCGCGGAGGTACTGGCGCTGTCCGTCGACGCCGCCGCCGAGTTCCTGTCCGCCGTCCCGGCCGCCTCCCGCAGCCTGCAGACGCTGCGGGAGGTGGGGCTGGGGTACCTCAGGCTGGGCCAGCCCGCGACGGAACTCAGCGGCGGTGAGGCGCAACGCATCAAACTGGCGACCGAACTGCAGCGGGCCCGCCGCGGGCACGCGCTCTACCTGCTGGACGAGCCGACGGCGGGGCTGCACCCCGCGGACACCGCGCTGCTGCTGCGACAGCTGCACCGGCTCGTCGACGCCGGCAACACGGTCGTCCTCGTCGAGCACGACCTGGACACGATCGCCACCGCCGACTGGGTCGTCGACCTCGGCCCGGGCGGCGGCGACGCGGGCGGGTGGGTCGTCGCGGCGGGCCCACCGGCCGAGGTGGCGAAGTCCCACCACAGCGCCACCGCGCCCTACCTCGCGACCCGGCTGGCCCGCTCCTGAGGACCGGCCCGGGGCAGAGCGGCGGCCGGCCGGCGGCGGGGGCGCGGGCCGCCCGCGCCGCCCTGCCCCGGTGTACATTGATGACCGCCCTTGACCTGCACGAAGCAGGCAGGGAGCTGTCCTCCAGGAGACCGACATGCTGCGCACCATGTTCAAGTCCAAGATCCACCGCGCCACCGTCACCCAGGCCGACCTGCACTACGTGGGATCGGTGACGATCGACGCCGATCTCCTCGACGCCGCCGACCTGTTGCCCGGCGAGCTCGTGCACATCGTCGACATCACCAACGGCGCCCGCCTCGAGACGTACGTCATCGAGGGGGAGCGCGGCTCCGGCGTGGTCGGGATCAACGGGGCCGCCGCCCACCTCGTCCACCCAGGCGACCTGGTGATCATCATCAGTTACGCTCAGGTCACCGACGCCGAGGCGCGGGCGCTGACGCCCCGGGTGGTGCACGTGGACCGGGACAACCGGATCGTCGCGCTCGGCGCGGACCCCTCCGAGCCGGTGCCCGGCACCGACCAGGAGCGCAGCCCGCAGGCCGTGTCGGCCTGACCGACGCACGAGGAGCGTGCCATGAGCGACATCGAGATCCGCGACGACCGGGCCGGCGGCCGCCTCGAAGCCCTCGGCGAGGGCGGTGAAGTCGTCGGTCACATCGAGTACTTCGTGCTCGACGAGCCGCGGACGGCCCTCGTCCCGGTCCACACGATCGTCGAGCCCGCCCACGAGGGCAAGGGCATCGCCGGCTCCCTCGCCCGCGAGCTCTACGCGATCGCGGCCCGCGAGGGCGTCGCCGTCGCGCCCCTGTGCCCGTACGTCGTGAAGTGGGCCGCCCGGCACCCCGATGAGGCCCCCGCGGCCGACCCGGAGCTGCTGCGCGCCGCGAAGAACTCGCCGCTGCTGTCCCGCTGACACGCCTGGCCCCGCGGCCGGTCGGCACCCGCTGACCGGCCGTACGGGTGCGCATACTTGAGCCGGGTGTCGTCAACTTCATCCAGTCTTCCCTTGTCAAGGCGCCGTCCCCTCCGTCATACGAAGGAGTGGCAGACGACCCGTACCTGAAGGGAGACCCGGGCCATGCTCGCGCGCAACGGCGCACCAGGCGACCTCGATCGGCTCACCCAGGACCTCGCGCAGGTCACCGACGCGGCCGGCACCGTCATCCCGGCGGACGCCTGGCGGGACGACGAGGCGCTGTACCTCCAGTTCGACCTGCCCGGCATGGACCGCGCCGGCATCGAGCTGATCACTGAGCGGGACACCCTGACCCTGACCGCCGAGCGGCCGTCCCCGGTCCCGGCCGGCGCCCGGCCCGTGCTCACCGAGCGGCCCACCGGCCGCTTCACCCGCCGGCTGACCCTCTCCGACGCCCTGGACACCGCCTCCGCCGAAGCCGCCTACGACAACGGCGTCCTCACCCTGCGCATCCCGCTGGCCGCCCACGCCAAGCCCCGCAGGATCGCCGTCTCGGGCGGCGCCCCCAAGATCCCCGGCGGCCCGGCCAAGCAGCTGCCTGCGCCAAGCGGACCACGCTCCGCCCCCGCAGGGTGACTGCCCGCACGTGCGCCGGGTAGGCGGGGGAGTGATCCAGAGTCACCGTCCGCCGACCGGCTGGAGGACACCATGACCGACCCGTACCCCGACCCGGTGCAGCCGCCCCCGACGCCCGGACCCGGCCCCGCGGAGCCGTTCCCGGACCCGGTGCCGACGCCGCAGCCGCCCGGCCCGGGCCCGGAGCCCACGCCCCAGCCCCCGGGCCCCGGCCCGCAGCCCACGCCGCAGCCGCCGGGCCCGGGCCCGGTGCCGGATCCGGCCCCGTCGCCCATCCCGCCGGGTCCCGAACCGGTCCCCAGCCCGGAGCCGGGCCCGCCGCTCTCCTGACCCGCGGCGGCCGCGGACCGGGGCCAGGGACAGCCGCCGTACACGACAGCGGTGGGCGTCGACCGATCGACGCCCACCGCTCGCATCCCCGGACCGCAGGGCCCGTCAGGCCGTCAGGCCGACACCTCCGAGCGGTCGCCGCCCCACAGCGTGTGGAACGCCCCGTCCCGGTCCACCCTCCGGTACGTGTGCGCGCCGAAGAAGTCCCGCTGTCCCTGGGTGAGCGCCGCGGGCAACCGCTCGGCGCGCAGCGCGTCGTAGTAGGCCAGCGCCGCCGAGAAGCCCGGCGTCGGCACGCCCTGCCGGGTCGCGGCGACGATCACCTCGCGCCAGTCGTCCTGCGCCCCGGCGATCTCCTGCGCGAACGTTTCGTCCGACAACAGGCTCGGCAGGTCGGCCCGCGCGTCGTACGCCGCGCGGATCCGGTCCAGGAACGCCGCCCGGATGATGCACCCGCCGCGCCAGATCGAGGAGACCGCACCGAGGTCGATGTCCCAGCCGTACTCCTCGCTCCCGGCGGCGATCTCGTGGAAGCCCTGGGTGTACGACACGATCTTCGAGGCGTACAGCGCCTGCTCCACCCGGTCCGCGAACGCGGCCGCCTCCGCCTCGGGCAGCGGGGACGCCTTCGGCCCGGCCAGGCCCCGCGAGGCCTCCCGCAGGGCCGCGTGCCCGGACAGCGACCGCGCGAACACCGCCTCGGCGATGCCCGACACCGGCACCCCGAGGTCGAGGGCGATCTGGACCGTCCAGCGGCCGGTGCCCTTCTGCTCGGCCTGGTCCACGACCACGTCCACGAACGGCCCGTCCGTCGCCGCGTCCACGTGCGACAGCACCTCGGCGGTGATCTCGATCAGGTAGGAGTCCAGCCGCCCGGTGTTCCAGGTGCGGAAGATGTCCGCGATCTGCGCGGGGGAGTACCCGGCCACGTCGCGCAGCAGCTGGTACGCCTCGCCGATCAGCTGCATGTCGGCGTACTCGATGCCGTTGTGGACCATCTTCACGAAGTGCCCGGCGCCGTCCGGCCCGACGTGGGTGACGCAGGGCGCGCCGTCCGAGGCCTTCGCGGAGATCTTCTCCAGCATCGGGCCCAGCGATTCGTACGACTCCGCCGAGCCGCCGGGCATGATGCTCGGTCCGTTCAGCGCGCCCTCCTCGCCGCCGGAGATGCCGGTGCCGACGAAGTGGATGCCCTGTTCGCGCAGCTCGCGCTCGCGCCGGCGGGTGTCCGCGAAGTGGGCGTTGCCCCCGTCGATGATCATGTCGCCGGGCTCCAGGAGCGGGGCGAACTCCTGGATCACCGCGTCCGTAGGCTCGCCCGCCTTGACCATGATCACCAGACGGCGGGGGCGCTCCAGCGCCGCCACGAACTCCTTGGCGGTCTCGGCCGCGACGAAGTCGCCCTCGTGCCCGAACTCCTCCACCAGCGCGTGCGTGCGCGCCGCCGTCCGGTTGTGCAGCGCCACCGTGTAGCCGTTGCGCGCGAAGTTACGGGCGAGGTTGCGGCCCATGACCGCGAGGCCCGTGACGCCGATCTGCGCTGATGTGCTCATACCGCCTGCTCCTCGAACAATCGTCAATCGTGCGGGGGTCGTGCCGGTCGTGCTCGCCAGTATGGTCCTTCGACCATGCTGACGTGCCGGTACGCCGCCCGCACATCCGGTCCGACGGGGGTGAGTACGTACGAACGGGCGTCCCCGCCTCACCGGGCCGGCCGCCGGTTCGCGCCCCCGTTCGCTCCCCCGGAACGGCCCGTCACCACTGTTCCGGCCAACCAACGACGGTTCAACGCCACTTGGCACGTGACGCGGCCGATTGACGCCTTGTCCCCGCCTGTTCGCAGCGCTTACTTTTGCCCCTCCTGACGCCTGCCAAGGGGGCACGGACATGGCCGCACGCGGCCGGCACCGCCGGTACCAGCCGAACCGGATCAACAGAGCCTCGCTCACCGTCTCCGTGGGCGGCGCCGGCATGGCGCTCCCGCTCATCGGATCCGGCGTGGCGCACGCGGCCGACGTGGACACCTGGAACAAGGTGGCGGCCTGTGAGTCGAGCAACAACTGGCACACCAACACCGGCAACGGTTACTACGGCGGGCTGCAGTTCACCCAGTCCACCTGGGAGGCGTACGGCGGCCTGAAGTACGCCCAACGCGCCGACCTGGCCGGCAAGGACCAGCAGATCGCGGTCGCGGAGAAGGTGCTGGACGGACAGGGCCCCGGTGCCTGGCCGGCGTGCTCTCCGCGGGCCGGACTCACCCGGGGCGGCCCGTCGCCCGACGTCCACCCGGCGGGCCGGTCCACCACCGGCGCCCACCCGGCGAGCCGGGTCACGACCGACGTACGGGACGTCCAGCCGCAGGCCACGCCCCAGTCCCGGGCCGGCAAGACCGCCATGTACACGGTGGTCCGGGGCGACACGCTCTCCGGGATCGCCGGCGACCAGCGGGTCGACGGCGGCTGGCAGCGGCTCTACGCGGCCAACCGGACCACCATCGGCGCCGATCCCGACCTGATCCTGCCCGGACAGCGGCTCTCCCTCTCCGGCCGGGCCGCCACCACGGCGCCCCACCGGACCGAGCGCGGCGGGCCGAAGACGGCGCCGAGGAAGACCGAGCCCCGCAAGAGCGCGCCGAGGAAGACCGAACAGCGGACGGCGCCCAAGAAGTCCGAGCACCACACCACCGCCCGCACTTCCCATGCCACGCTCGTCGCCCCCGTCGACGCGGCGACCGGCACCCCGTACCACGCGAGCGGCTCCTCCTGGTCGAAGGGCTACCACACCGGGGTGGACTTCCCCGTGCCCACCGGCACCTCCGTGAAGGCGGTGCGCGCGGGTCTGGTGGTGAGCGCCGGCTGGGGCGGCTCGTTCGGCTACCAGGTGGTGATCCGTCACGTCGACGGCCACTACTCGCAGTACGCGCACCTGTCCGCGATCTCGGTGCGCTCGGGCCAGTCGGTCGACACCGGTCAGCGCATAGGCCGGTCGGGCTCGACCGGCAACAGCACGGGCCCGCACCTGCACTTCGAGGTGCGGACCGGGCCCGGCTTCGGTTCGGACGTCGACCCGGTGGGCTACCTCCGGGCCGGCGGCGTCAGGATCTGACCCGCGTGCGGTGCCGGTCCACGACCGGCATCGGCACGTACGGGCCGCCGTAGAACGGCCCGAACAGCGGTGTCGGCACGTCGCGGTCCTCCTGCGGGGCGGACCGCGGGGCCGGCACCCGCACCTCCGCCGTCGCCGGCTGCTCCGCCACCACGTCCAGCAGCTCGGCGGCGGGGATCACCGCGGCGACCGGCTCGGCCACGCCCGAGGGGCGCACCGCCACCCCGGTGACCGCGTCCGTCGGCTCGCCCTCCGGGGACGGCTCCGGGTGGACGGCCGTCGTCGGGCGCGTGCCTGCTTCCGTCTCCGTGTGGCCGATGCGCTCCGTGGTCAGCAGGATCAGACCGCCCCCCGCCACCACCGCGCAGCTCAGCGCCAGCGCCGTGCCGGTGGTGCCGTAGCGGAACGTCTCGCCGAACATCGTGATCCCCACGATCGCCGCGACCACCGGGTTGACCACGGTGAGCGTGGCCAGGGGGGCGGCCAGCCCGGCGTCCTTGTACGACGCCTGCGACAGCAGCACGCCAGCGGTCGCGAACACGCCGATCACGGCGAGGCTCGGCAGGTCGGACGCCGTCACGCCGCCGCTCCAGTCCACGGCCACCGTCTTGGTGAACACGGACGACATGCCGAAGGCGATGCCGGAGCCGGTCGCCAGCAGGACACTGCGCACCGCGGGGTGCCGGTGCGCGGCCCGCCCGGCCACCATCAGCGCGACGACCGCGCCGCCGGTGACGAGCGCGACGAACACCCGCTGGGCGCCGCTCAGCGACTGCGCGTCGGAGGCGCCGACCAGGGACAGCAGCCCGGCCAGGCCCACGGTCGCCATGATCGCGCCCCGCCAGGCGGTCGCGCCGGCCCGGCGGCCCACAAAGAGCGCCGCCATGGGCAGCGCGAACACGATGGTCAGGGCGCCCAGCGGCTGGACGAGGCTGAGGGGGCCGTAGGCGAGCGCCACCACGTGCAGCAGTCCGCCGAGACCGTTCAGCGCGAGGGCCGCCCACCAGCCCGGCCGACGCAGCGGCGCGTACTGCCCGTCGGGCGACGACACCGCGACCTGCTCCTGGACGATCGCTCCACCGGCGTAGGCGACGGCGGACACGAGCGACAGGAGCACGGACAACGCGAGGGCGCTCATGAGCTGCTCCTCTGCGTGAGGCCGGGGCCCGGGGCCCGGCGCGGCGAACGGTCGTCATCCATGACCAACACGATGCCCTGCCGATCCTGTTCCCGTCGTCGTCCCTGAGCACTCAATGGGTCCTACTGCCGATGGAGTACGCCGCGCCGCCCGTCATCCCCAGGGCGGGTGCGGGGCTCACCCGCCCGGTGATCCGCCCCCGGGGACCCCCTAGGTGCTGCCCCCGAGACCCCTTGGTAGGACTGCACGTCGTGGACCTCGACCCCGCTCCCGACCTCGACCCCGCTCCCGACCGCGACCCCGCTCCCGACCGCGACCCCGTGCCCGCCCTCGACGCCGGCCTCGCCGCGCTCCGCCCGCTCGGCGGCTTCTTCGTGCTGCGCGCCGCCGTCCGGCCGCCCCGGCCGCTCCCCACGCTCGCCGACGCCTACGCGGACCGTGCGGAGGACGGTCCCGACCCCCTGGCCGCCCGCGTCCGCAGGGTCGCGGCCGGCATCGGCGCGCCCGAGGAGCGCGTCGCGGCCTCCGTGGCCCACCTGGGACTCGCCGCCCGGCTCGCGGCGGCCGCCCTCGGCTGTGCCGCGCTGCACGGCGCCGTACCGGATCTCGGGCCCGGCCTGCTGCGGTGGGACCCCGAGGCGACGGCGCCCGACGACCTGTGGCTGACGGACGTACGTCCCCGGCCCGCCGAGCACCTCGCCGAGGTGCTGCTCGACGGACACCTCCTGCCGCTCGCGCGGGTCCTGGCGGCCCGTCACCGCCTGGTCCCGGGCCTGCTGCGGGGCAACGCGGCCTCGGCGGTCGCGGGCGCCGCCCGGCAGCTCGACCGCTGGGCGCGCGAGCGCGGGCGCCCGGAGGTGGCCCGGCGCACCGCCACCACCGTCGAACGACTGTTCACCCACCCGTACCTCTCGGGTACCGGCAGCTTCACCGGGACGGCCTTCCGGCGGCGCAGCTGCTGCCTCTACTACCGTGTGCCCGCGGGTGGCGTCTGTGGTGACTGTTGCTTCACACGACCGCCGCGCTCTTCCCCACGGGCCCCGTCTGGGTGACCATGGAGATCCGGCCACGACGATCACGAGAAACAGGGGGTTCCGGGTGCGAGTGGGACTGCTGACCCGGGAGTACCCCCCGGACGTGTACGGCGGAGCGGGCGTCCACGTGGAGTTCCTGGCCCGCGAGTTGCGCCCCCTGGTCGACCTGGACGTGCACTGCTGGGGCGAGCTCACCGCGCGCGAGAAGGCCGAGGGCGTGCTGCGCCACCGCCCGTGGTCCGCGCTCGACGGCGCCAACGACGCCCTGCGCACCTTCTCCGTGGACCTCTCGATGGCCGCCGCCCTGGAGGGCCGCGACCTGGTGCACTCCCACACCTGGTACGCCAACCTAGGCGGCCACCTGGCCAAGATGCTGCACGGCATCCCGCACGTGATGACCGCCCATTCGCTGGAGCCGCTGCGCCCCTGGAAGGCCGAGCAGCTCGGCGGCGGCTACACGCTCTCCAGCTGGGCCGAGCGCACCGCCGTCGAGTCCGCGGACGCGGTGGTCGCCGTTTCCGGCGCGATGCGCGCCGACATCCTCGACTGCTACCCCGCCCTGGACCCGGCCCGCGTCCACGTCGTGCACAACGGCATCGACACCGCCCTGTACCGGCCCGACCACGGCACCGACGCGCTCGCCCGGATCGGCGTCGACCCGAACCGGCCGTACGTGCTGTTCGTCGGGCGCATCACCCGCCAGAAGGGCGTGCCCCGCCTGCTGCGGGCCGCCCGGCACCTCGACCCGGCCACGCAGGTCGTGCTGTGCGCCGGCGCACCCGACACGCCCGAGATCGACCGCGAGTTCCGCGAGCTGTTCGAGGAGCTGAGCCGGACCCGCGACGGCGTCCACTGGATCCCCCGGATGCTGCCGCGCCCCGAGGTGATCCAGCTGCTCACCCACGCGACGGTCTTCGTGTGCCCCTCGGTGTACGAGCCCCTCGGCATCGTGAACCTGGAGGCGATGGCCTGCGGCACCCCCGTGGTGGCCTCCCGGGTCGGCGGCATCCCCGAGGTCGTCGAGGACGGCCGCACGGGACTGCTCGTCGACCTCGACGACACGGGGGAGGCCTTCGAGACGGCCCTCGCCCGGGCGCTGGACGAGGTGACCGGCGACCCGGAGCGCGCCCGGCGGATGGGCGAGGCGGGCCGCGAGCGGGCCGTGGACGAGTTCGGCTGGGACGCCGTGGCACGGCGCACCGTCGGGCTGTACGAGGAGGTCCTGAAGGCGTCGTAGGCGCCCTCGGACCACCGGTCTGCGTTTCGCAGGCTTAGTTCGCCCCGCCCGGGGCAACCATGCATCAACCAGGGTGAGGAGAGCGGGCCATGCGTCGTGGTGGACCTTCCGTGCTGGGCATCGTCCTGGCGGGCGGCGAGGGCAAGCGGCTGATGCCGCTGACGGCGGACCGGGCGAAGCCGGCGGTCACGTTCGGCGGCACGTACCGCCTCGTGGACTTCGTGCTGTCCAACCTCGTCAACGCCGACATCCTGCGCATCTGCGTCCTCACGCAGTACAAGTCGCACTCGCTGGACCGGCACATCACCACCACGTGGCGCATGTCGAGCCTGCTCGGCAACTACGTCACCCCGGTCCCCGCCCAGCAGCGCCTCGGCCCGCGCTGGTACCTGGGCAGCGCCGACGCGATCCTGCAGTCGCTGAACCTGATCTACGACGAGCAGCCCGAGTACGTCGCGGTGTTCGGCGCCGACCACGTGTACCGCATGGACCCGCGCCAGATGCTCACCCAGCACATCGACAGCGGCGCCGGCGTCACGGTGGCCGGCATCCGGGTGCCGCGCACGGAGTCGTCGTCGTTCGGGGTGATCAAGCCCGGCTCGGACGGCCAGACGGTGGAGAGCTTCCTGGAGAAGCCCGCCGACCCGCCCGGCCTGCCCGACGACCCGCAGTGCGTCTTCGCCTCGATGGGCAACTACATCTTCACCACCAAGGCCCTCATCGAGGCCCTCCAGCGCGACGCCGAGGACGAGGAGTCCGTGCACGACATGGGCGGCTCGATCCTGCCCCAGCTGACCGCGCGCGGAGAGGCCCACCTGTACGACTTCAGCCAGAACCACGTGCCCGGCGAGACCAGCCGCGACCAGGGCTACTGGCGGGACGTGGGCACGCTCGACGCCTACTACGAGTCGCACATGGACCTGATCGCCGAGCGCCCCACGTTCAACCTGTACAACCGCTCCTGGCCGATCTACACCCACTCCGGCCAGCTCTCCCCGGCCCGCTTCAACGCCGGCGGCATGGCCAGCGAGTCGATCATCAGCGCGGGGTGCCTGATCCGCGGGCAGGTCACCCGGTCGGTGCTGTCCCCGGGCGTGGTGGTGGACCCGGGCGCGGTGGTGCAGGGGTCGGTGCTGCACGACAACGTCCACATCGGGCGCGGCGCGGTGGTGCGCGGGGCGGTCCTGGACAAGAACGTGCAGGTGCCGCCGGGTGCGACCATCGGGGTGAACCCGGAGCGCGACGCCGAGCTGTACACCGTGTCCAAGGAAGGCGTCATCGCCCTCGGGAAGGGTCAGATCGTGTCGTAACGGGCGCCGCCACGGCGCGATGGCGGATGCTGGGGGTCGACTTCCCCCGGCTCAACCCGCTGTCGACGCGAGGCACCCCTTGACTGCTGATGATCTGCTCGCACCCCTGGACCTGGCGTTCTGGAGCATCGAGTCGCCCGAGCACCCCATGCACCTCGGTGCGCTCGGGGTGTTCGAGGCCCACTCGCCGGCCGCCGGCGCCCACGCCGCCGACCTGCTCGCCGCGCGTGCGGCCGGGGTGCCGGGACTGCGCATGCGGATCCGGGACGTGTGGCGGCCCTTCGACCGTGACCGCCCCCTCGACCTGCGCCGCCCGCTGGCCTTCGGCGGCGCGGCCCGCGAGCCCGACCCCGACTTCGACCCGCTGCGCCACGTCCGGCTGCACGCCCCGGCCGCCGACTTCCAGGCCCAGGCGGGCCGCCTCATGGAACGTCCGCTGCAGCGCGGCCGGCCGCCGTGGGAGGCGCACGTGCTGCCGGGCCGGGACGGGGAGTCCTTCGCGGTGCTGTTCAAGTTCCACCACGCCCTCGGCGACGGGCTGCGCGCGCTGACCCTGGCCGCCGCGATCCTGGACCCCATGGACCTGCCCGCGTCCCGTCCACGCCCCGAGGAGCCGCGCCGCGGCCTGCTGCCGGACGTGCGCCGGCTGCCCGACCTGGTGCGCGGCACCCTGTCCGACGTGGGCCGCGCCCTCGACATCGGCGCGTCCGTGGCCGTGTCCACCCTCGGCACCCGCTCCAGCGGGGCGCTCACCGCCGGACCCACCGGCACCCGCCGCACCGCCGGGGTGGTCATCGACCTCGACGACGTGCACCGCGTCCGCAAGACCGTCGGCGGCACCGTCAACGACGTCCTGATCGCCGTCGTCGCGGGCGCGCTGCGCCGCTGGCTCGACGAGCGCGGCGACGGCAGCGAGGGCGTCGCCCCGCGCGCCCTCGTCCCCGTGTCCCGGCGCCGCCCGCGCACCGCCCACCCGCAGGGCAACCGGCTCTCCGGCTACCTGATGCGGCTCCCGGTGCACGACCCCGACCCGCTGCGCCGCCTGGCCGCGGTCCGCTCGGCCATGGACCGCAACAAGGACGCCGGCCCCCACCGGGGCGCGGGCGCCGTCGCCCTGCTCGCCGACCACGTCCCCGCCCTCGGGCACCGCATCGGCGGGCCCCTGGTGAGCCAGGCCGCCCGGCTCTGGTTCGACATCCTGGTCACCAGCGTGCCCCTGCCGAGCCTCGGCCTGAAGCTCGGCGGCAACCCGGTCACCGCAGTCTTCCCCTACGCCCCGCTCGCCCGCGGCCAGTCCCTGGCGGTCGCGGTCTCCACCTACCGCGGCCACGTCCACTACGGGCTCGTCGCGGACGCGGCGGCCGTACCGGACCTCGACCGGCTGGCCCACGCGCTCACCGCGGAGGTGGCCGCGCTGATCGAGGCCTGCCGGGCATGATCGTCGCCGGTTCGGAGGCGGAGCCGCCGCTGAAGTAAAATTCCGCCTTCGGAGGCGGGCGCGGTCGGAGCGCTGCGCGGGTGATCAGGGAAGCGGCAGCGCGATGACGGTGACAGAAGACGGCCTGGCGGCGGCGGACGGGGCGTTCCCGGCGTCCCCCGAAGCGGAGTCGCGCGTCCCGCAGGCGCGGGGCCCGCAGGAGGCGGCGGCCGACGCCCCCGAGGCGTACGGCCCGGGCATCGACCCCGAGCGGCTCGCCGTGTGCCTCGGCGTGCTGGAGGAGCTGGACACGATCGAGGTCGACCACCCCGACGCGATCCGGGTCCGCCGGGCCACCTCGCACATCTACCGCTCGGTCAAGCAGCGCCGCCGCCAGGAGCGCCGGGCCGCCAAGACCGCCCACGACCGCGCGGTCACCGAGGCCACCGCGACCGGCTCCGCCGAGCGCATCGACGACGAGACGGAGGGCATCCTGCCGTCCTCCAAGGTCGAGACCGGCCGGATCGCGGGCATACTCCAGCGCCCGCGCTCCTGCTACACCTGCAAGCAGCGCTACGTCGAGGTCGACTACTTCTACCACCAGCTCTGCCAGGACTGCGCCGCGCTGAACCGCGCCAAGCGCGACGCCCGCGCCGACCTCACCGGCAAGCGGGCCCTGCTCACCGGCGGTCGCGCCAAGATCGGCATGTACATCGCCCTGCGGCTGCTGCGCGACGGCGCCCACACCACGGTCACCACGCGGTTCCCGAAGGACGCCATCCGCCGCTTCAAGGCGATGGAGGACTCGGGGGAGTGGCTGCACCGCCTGGAGGTCGTCGGCCTGGACCTGCGCGACCCGGCCCAGGCCGTGGCGCTCGCCGAGCAGGTCTCCGCGGCGGGACCGCTCGACATCCTGATCAACAACGCGACGCAGACCGTCCGCCGCCTGCCGTCCGCCTACGCGGCCCTGGTCGAGGGCGAGGGCGCCCCGCTGCCCGCCGGTGAACTCCCCGCCCACCACGTCATCGGCGCCTTCAACTCCGGCGCCGTCGACGGCATCACCGCCCTGCCCGTCGGCGTGAGCGGCCTGGACGCGCAGCGGGTCGCCGACCTCGCGCTCGTCGCGGGCAACGCCAGCGTCGCCCGCCACCTGGACGGCACCGCCATCGACGCCGGCGGCCTCGTCCCGGACGTCGTCGACACCAACACCTGGGTACAGACCATCGACCAGATCTCCCCGGTCGAGCTCCTCGAGACCCAGCTGTGCAACTACACCTCCCCGTTCATCCTGATCAGCGCGCTGCGCCCGGCGATGGCGGACGCCGCGAAGAAGGCGGCGAGCGGACGGGCGTACGTCGTCAACGTCTCCGCGATGGAGGGTGTCTTCAACCGCGGCTACAAGGGCGCCGGGCACCCGAACACCAACGCGGCCAAGGCGGCCATGAACATGGTCACCCGGACCAGCGCGCAGGAGATGTTCGACGCCGACGGCATCCTCATGACGTCCGTGGACACCGGCTGGATCACCGACGAGCGCCCGCACTACGACAAGCTGCGCCTCGCCGAGGCCGGTTTCCACGCCCCGCTCGACCTGGTGGACGGCGCGGCCCGGGTGTACGACCCGATCGTGCGCGGCGAGGCCGGCGACGACGTGTACGGCGTCTTCCTCAAGGACTACGCGCCCGGCAAGTGGTGACCCCCGGGCGCCCCCGCCCCTCGGCCCCCGGCCCGCACCCGCGTGCCGGGGCGCCCGGCGTCGTCTGACGCCGACCCGGTCAGTCGACGGCGCCCAGGCGGGCGTTGCGCTCGGCGACGAGCTCCAGCACCGTCCGCCAGTCCTCCAGCACCCCCGCGTCGAAGCCGGCGGCCCGGGCCTCCTCGTCGGCGTCGCGCAGGCTCAGCAGGTCCTCGTCGTCCTGGCCGGACCACGGGTGGGCCGCCAGCAGCCGGGCCACGCGGGGGCCGAGCAGGGGCCGTACGGCGTCGGCGGTGAGGCCGGCGCGGCCGGTGGTCCCGGAGGGGCACAGCAGGTGACCGACGGGCCGGACCAGGCCCGTCAGCTGGAGTTCCTTGTCCGCGGGGCGACTTCGGCGCAGCAGCGCCGCCGTGCGCAGGGCGTGGTCGTGCAGGTCCGTCCCGGGGCCGTCGCCCGGCCGGTCCGCCACGCCCCGGCACGCGGACAGCAGGTCCATCAGCTCCTCGACACTGCGCAGCTCCATGCGCCAGTCCTCCCGCGGGGCAGCCGTTGCGGTCCCCCAGCAGATCATCGTCAGCTTGCGCCCGGACCAACGCCACCTGAACTGCGCCGCCGACTCGCCGCCCCGTACGACCCCGTAGGCCGTTCGAGTGATGCCGAACAGGTGAATACGCTCCGGAAACGGCACACTTCACCCATGGGGACATCCGGGTGACTTGCCATGGTTACCCCAAATTTTCAATGCTATCGAGCGGCCCTCTGCTCATTTGGTTAACCTGGAGCGGACGGACAGCAGCAACGGGTCCCACCCGCACCCATCGTCCGTCATGGGACACGCCGGTTCACATCGGTTCGATCTCCCTGGAGTTGCCGGCGCCACCGCGACCGAACTGCCTTCACGCAAGTCCCGAGGGTGCGTCAGTCGCCGGACCGTCCAGAGGCCGGCACGCCCCCAGGGTGACCCGACACATAAGGAGTGCGCGGTGACACCGGAGACGATGAATCGCGAAGAACGCCCCAAGGAACGCACGGAGCGCGCCCGCCGGAGGCCCGGAGACATCGGGAGCCTCGACGTGTGGGCCCGCTCCGCCCCGATCCGTCTCGCGGGCTACGAGGAAGACCTCGCCGAGCCCCACATCCTGCCCAGCGTCGACTGACGTCCTGCCGGTGGCACGAGCCGTGGCCGACGACCGGCCGCGGCTCCCGCCGTGCCGGGCGCCCGCTGCCGGGACGGCCGCCGCCGGGCGGTGAAGTCGCCCCGGTGGCGGCGTCGTTCGGGACGCGGGGACCTCAGCGCAGGGGCGCCGTACGGCGCCACGGCCGGAGTTCCTCCAGTTGCTCCGCCAGCCGCAGCAGCCGCGCCTCCGAGCCCGGGCGGCCCACCAACTGCACCGCCGTCGGCGCACCGGACGGCAGCGCGTCGAAGGGGACCGCCATCGCGGGCCAGCCGGTCAGGTTCCACGGCGGGGTGAGCGGCGAATACGCCGTGTTCACCAGCACGTTGGGCAGCCAGCCCCGCTCGTGCCACGGCACCGAGCGCGGGGAGCGGCGGGCCAGCGCCGGGGTGAGCAGCACGTCGTACTCGGTGAAGAACGGCTCCAGCCGCTGCCGCAGCCGCTCGCGCGCCGTGCCCTCCCGGGCCGCCCCGACGAACCGGCGCCCCACCGCCGCGTGCACCCGGGTGCGCCGGGCCAGCAGCCGGGGGTCCAGCCCCCGCGCGTCCACGGCCGTGCCCGCCGTCCAGTGCCCGAGTGCCGTGACGCCCAGCGACAGCGGATACGGCGGCTCCGCCCGTGCCACCCGGTGCCCGGCCCGTTCCAGCAGCCCCGCCGCCTCCCGCGCCGCCGACGCGAACGGCGCGCTGATCACGACTCCGGCCAGCGGACTGCGCAGCGACAGCGCGACGCGCAGCACACCGGGGTCCTCGGGGCGGGGGACCTCCGCGTCCGCGAGCACCGACAGCATCAGCCGCGCGTCCGCCACCGTCGTCGCCAGCGGACCGTTCTCCGACATGCCGAACCAGTCGCCCTCGCCGATCCCGGCCGGCACCACACCGTGGCCCGGCTTGATCGTGACCAGACCGCAGTTGGCCGCCGGGATGCGCAGCGAGCCCATGCCGTCGTTGCCGAGCGCGAGCGGCACGAACCCGGCGGCGACCGCGGCCGCGCTGCCGCCGGAGGAGCCGCCCGCCGTGCGGGAGGTGTCCCAGGGGTTGCGGGCGGTGCCGTGCACGCCCTCCGTGGTCCCGAACACGCACAGCTCGGGCACGTTCGTCAGGCCCACGACCACCGCGCCCGCGGCACGCAGCCGCGCCACCGTCACATGGTCCACGGCGGCCGGCGCGTCCGGGGTCGCGGACGAGCCGACGCGCATGCTCTCGCCGCGCACCGCGAGGTTGTCCTTCACCGCCACCGGCACGCCCGCGAGCGGCAGCTCCGCCAGGTCCGCGCGGGACGCCACCTCGTCGGCCTCGGTCAGGGCCGCCTCGGCGCGCACCGTGCGGAACGCCCCGATCCGGCCGTCCAGCCGCTCGAGCCGGGCGAGGTGATCGGCGACGACCTCCCGCGGCGTCACCCGCTTCTCGCGGACGGCGGCGGCGATCTCGACGGCGGTACGGCCGGTCCAGCTGGTCACGGGGGCTCCTCGGGTGCGTGCCGGTCGTGCTGGTGAGGACGTAGGGAGAACTGTGCACCGGCCGGACCGCCACGTCGAGGGGGTCTGATAAGTATGCGGAGGACGACCCCCGCTCCCCGCTCGGCGAAAGGACCCCCGTGTCCCCGACCCCCACCCGCACGACGAGGACCCTCGGCAGGAGCGGCGTCCCGGTCAGCGCGCTGGCCTTCGGCGCCGCGGCGATCGGCAACCTCTACACCCCGCTCGCCGAGGAGCAGGCCCACGAGGCGGTGTCCGCCGCCTGGCAGCGGGGCATCCGCTACTTCGACACCGCGCCGCACTACGGGCTCGGCCTGTCCGAACGGCGCCTGGGCGCGGCCCTGCGCGCGCACCCGCGCGCCGACTACACGGTCTCCACCAAGGTCGGCCGCCGGCTGGAGCCCTCCGACGCGGGCGGCGACGACCTGGCCCACGGCTTCGCCGTCCCCGCGACCTCCCGCCGGGTGTGGGACTTCAGCGCCGACGGCGTCCGCCGCACCCTGGAGGCGAGCCTGGAGCGCCTGGGCCTCGACCGGGTCGACGTGGTCTACCTCCACGACCCCGACGACCACGCCGAGGAGGCCTTCCGCGAGGGCTACCCGGCGCTGGAGCGCCTGCGCGCGGAGGGGGTCGTGGGCGCGATCGGCGCCGGGATGAACCAGGCGGAGATGCTGACCCGGTTCGTGCGCGACACGGACGTCGACGTGGTGCTGTGCGCGGGCCGTTACACCCTGCTGGACCAGCGGGCGGGCGCCGAGCTGCTGCCCGAGGCGGCGCGGCGGGGCGTCTCGGTCGTCATCGGCGGCCCGTTCAACTCCGGTCTGCTCGCGGACCCGAGGCCCACAGCGACGTACGACTACGCGACGGCACCGCCGGAGTTGCTGGACCGCGCCCTGCACATCAAGGAGGCGGCCGAGCGGCACGGCGTCGGCCTGCGCGCCGCCGCCCTGCGGTTCTGCTCCGCCCACCCGGCCGTCGCCGCGGTCCTGGTGGGCACCCGCTCGGCGGCCGAAGTCATCGACTGCGCCGAGCAGTTCGCCACGACGGTCCCGGACGCGTTCTGGCAGGAGCTGCGCGAGGCGGGCCTGCTGCCGTCCGGGACGGCGTGACGGCCGCACCCGAAGGGCTACGGCTCCCGTACGGGCGCGGTCAGCCGCGTGGGCGGCAGGTATTCGCGCACGTAGGTGCGCTCCCAGCACGCGCCCGTCTCCCGCAGCTCCCGCCAGGTCGTGTACCGGTAGCGGAAGAGACGGGCACGGACGTGGCGCGGCGGCCGGTCGGGCGGGAAGGGCGAGCGGCGCAACAGCCGCAGCGTGTCGGGGTCGTTCTCCAGCAGTCGTTCCACCAGCGCCCCGAACCACGTCCCGGCGTAGCCGGGGGAGAGGGCGGCGAACCACATCATCCAGTCCAGGCGCAGGTGGTAGGGCGCGAACTGGCGCGGCCAGCGCCGCGGGTCGCCCGGCTTGCCGCGGAACTCGTAGGCCCGCCAGTCCCCGTCCTCGCGGGGCACCTCGTCGAGCGTGCCCTCGACGACGATCTCGTGGCGCACCCGGTTGACGCTGCCGAACGCGCCGTAGGTGTTGACCAGGTGCAGCGGGTCGAAGGAGCGGTTCATCACCTGCCGACGGGAGAGCATGTTGACCACCGGGTGGTAGCTGAGGAACAGCAGCAGCGCGGCCACCGCCAGCACGACCACCTCGTACCAGAGCGGGGCGTCCGGCACGGACGGGGCGTCGTGGGGGAGCCGCAGGGCGGGCACGGCGAGCACGATCGTGATCCAGTTCAGCCAGGCGAAGTTGCCGCTGAGCACCAGCCACAGCTGGGTGAGGACCATCAGGGTCGCGGCGGCCGTCGCCACCGGCTGGGGCGCGAACAGCAGGAAGGGCACCACGAGTTGGGTGACGTGGTTGGCGGCCACCTCCACCTTGTGCAGCGGTCCGGGCAGGTGGTGGAAGAACCAGCTCAGCGGGCCCGGCATCGGCTGGGTCTCGTGGTGGTGGTGCAGGCACGTCAGGTTCCGCCAGCAGGCGTCCCCGCGCATCTTGATCAGGCCCGCGCCGAACTCCACCCGGAACAGCAGCCAGCGCAGCAGGAAGAGCACCACGACCGGCGGCGCCACCTCGTCGTTGCCCAGGAAGACCGCGAGGAACCCGGTCTCCAGCAGGAGCGACTCCCAGCCGAAGCCGTACCAGGTCTGCCCGACGTTCACGATCGACAGGTACAGCGCCCACGGCACCAGCCACAGCGCCATCGCCGCCCCCAGCGGCAGGTACCCGTCGACCCCCGCGAGCAGCGCCGCCGACACCGCGCACCCCGTCCAGGCGCAGGCCGCGAAGAGCCGGTCGGAGTAGCGCCAGTGGAACAGGCTCGGCGCCCGCCGGAACGGCACCCGCGCGACGAACCGCGGGACCGGCAGCATGCCCCGCTCGCCCAGCAGCGCGCGGAACTGCAGGGCGGCCGCCAGGAAGGCGACCAGGTAGACCCCGGCGAGGGCCCGCTGGAAGACCAGCCGGCTCAGCCAGTAGCCGGGTGCGGTGAACCAGTCCACGGGGGCCTCGCTCCTCTCCTGACGCCTGCGCCCGTCACCGGGCGTGTTCCATGACTGCGCTTGCGCAACCACGGCCATCACAGCAGACAATGATCCCGAACCGGTCGAAAGGTGTGGTCCGCGCCGTGGCGGGGCCCGGGACGGGCAGGAGAGCGACGTGCGGCCACCCCGTGGAGTATTCGCCCTCGCCTGCGCCCTCGCGGGCACGCTCCTCCTCACCGGCTGCGGCCGCGGCACCCCCTCCGGGCCGGAACACGTCGTCCTCCAGCCCGTCGCGGCCCAGGGCCCCGACCCCTTCACCCGCTCCACGGTCACGGTCCCGTCCGCGCCCCCGGCACCCGCCACCACGACGGGCGACCGGCCGCGCTCGGTGTCCGGCGGCACGCCCGGCCTGTACGGCGGCGTGCAGGGCGTCGCCGGCTGCGACGTCGAACGCCTGATCGCCCTGCTCACCGCCGACCGCGCCAAGGCCGCCGCCTTCGCCCGCGCCGAGGGCGTCGCCGCGGCCGCCGTCCCCGGCCACGTGCGCGCCCTCACCCCGGTCGTGCTGCGCGCCGACACCCGTGTCACCGACCACGGCTACCGCGACGGCCGCGCCACCGCCCGCCAGGCCGTGCTCCAGGCGGGCACCGCCGTCCTCGTCGACGACCGCGGCGTGCCCCGGCTGCGCTGCGCCTGCGGCAACCCGCTGCGCCCGCCCACGGCCACGCCCGGGGCGCCGAGCCCGCGCACCCTGCCGTGGCCGGGCTACCGGGCCGGGCGGGTGGTCGTCGTGACCCCCGCGCCCCGCGCGCTCACCCGCCTCACGCTCGTCGACGTCGTCACCCGCGCCTGGATCGAGCGCAGCTCCGGCCCGGACACCACCCGCGACCGCGCCGTGCCGGCGCCGGCCTGGGCGGTGGCCTCCCCGGCACCCGACCCGCGGGCCGGCGCAGTGCCCCCGCCGATGCGCGAGCCGCTGAGCCCGGCCGCCCCGGTCCGACGCCCCCAGGAGCAGCCGGTTCCGGCCGTCCCCGACCTGTCCGAGACCGCGCCGGACCCGGCCGGTGACCTCCGGTCGGACCTCGTCGACGACCTCGGCCCGGTGACGGTGCCCGAGGTCCCCGACGTCCCCGACGGAGGCGGCCTCATCCCGGACGACCTCCCCTACGGACTCCCGTACGGCCTCGCGGACACCTCCCTGGACGGGAGCCCCGGCGGCACGCCCGGCGGCAGCGACCCGGCGGACCCGTTCGCCGGCGCCCTGTCCGGCTGAGCACGGTGCCCGCCCGCGCCACCGGTCGAAGAATCGGACGAATGCTGGCAAGGTGGCTCCATGGCTGATCGGGGAGCTAGTGCCCTGTCACTCCCGGACGACTGGCCCGCCCACCCGGACCCGATCCTGGCGCTCAACCGCATGGGCAGTTTCGACTGGGACCTGGACAGCGGCCTGTTCCACATGGACGCCCGGGCCCGCGAGATCTTCGACCTGCGCCCCGACGAATACGACGGCCACCCCGAGAACCTCGCCCCGCGCGTCCCGCCCGCCGAGGCCCAGCGCCTGGACGCGCTCGTCACCCAGGCCATCAAGGACGGCAGCGAGAACTACGGCGCCTACTTCCGCATGCGCCTGCGCGACGGCTCCCTGCGCTGGACCCACACCCAGGGCTACATCCGCCGCGACGACACCGGCCGCCCCCGCCGGATCGTCGGCATCGTCCGCGACGCCACCGAGGAACTCAGCGACCTCGCCGACCGCCGCCAGGAGGCCGCCCTCGACGACGCCCGCAGCCAGCAGACCAACGTGGTCCAGCTCGCCACGGCCGCCCTCGCCCACGCCCGCACGGTCCAGGACGTCATCGACGTCCTCAAGGACACCCACGGCCTCACCCACCTCGGCGCGACCAGCCTCGTCATGGGCCTGGTCGAGGCCGGCCGGATCCGGCTCGTCGCCGAGGGACCGGCCGGCAGCTTCGTGCCCGGCACCCTGGTCACCCGCATCGACGAGCCGTACCCGATGAGCGAGGTGGTGCGCACGCTGCGCCCCCGGTTCATCGAGTCGCCCGAGGAGTTCGCCGCCGGCTACCCCATCCTCTGGCCGCACCTCACCGACCTCGCGATCACCTCCGCGGCCTACCTGCCGCTCATCGTGCAGGCCCGCCCCATCGGCGCCATGGGCCTGCTCTACAGCGACCGCAGCGGTTTCACCCCCGAGGAGCGCAACATCCTCGTCGCGCTCGGCAGCAGCATCGCCCAGAGCCTGCAGCGCGCGATGTTCTACGAGGAGGAACAGGACATCGCCCAGGGCCTCCAGCAGGCCATGCTGCCGCGCACCATCCCCAGCGTGCCCGGCGCCGACGTCGCCGTGCGCTACCGCGCCGCCACCATCGGCGGCTCCGCGGGCCGCGACATCGGCGGCGACTGGTACGACCTGATCCCGCTGCCCGGCGGGCGCGTCGGCGCCGTCATCGGCGACGTCCAGGGCCACGACACGCACGCCGCCGCCGTCATGGGCCAGCTGCGGATCGTGCTGCGCGCCTACGCCGCCGAGGGCCACACCCCGGCCACCGTGATGGCCCGCGCCTCCGTCTTCCTGCACGAACTGGACACCGACCGCTTCGCGACCTGCCTGTACGCCGAGGCCGACCTCGCCACCGGCGTCGTCCAGGTGGTGCGGGCCGGCCACATCGACCCGCTGCTGCGCGCCCCGGACGGCGGCTGCCGTCGCGTCCCCGTGCCCGGCGGGCTGCCGCTCGGCCTGTCGGCGGAGTTCGGCACCCTGGAGTACCCCGTCGGCACCCTCGAACTCGACCCCGGCCACACCCTGCTGCTGTGCACCGACGGGCTCGTGGAACAGCCCGGCGCCGACCTCGACGACGGCATGCGGGCCCTGGCCTCGCTCATCGCCACCGGCCCCGACGACGTGCGCGACCTCGCCGACCGGCTCATCGAGGTGGCCGACGAACGGGAGGGGGACGACGACGTGGCCCTGCTCCTGCTGCGCCGGCGCGGCCAGGACACCCCGCAGCCCGGCGGACGCCTCCAGCAGCACGTCGCCCCCGGCGACCCGGAGGCGCTGACCCACGCCCGGCACATGATCCGCGCCGCCACGCGCGCGTGGGGCGCCCGCGAGCGCGCCGACGAGATCGAACTGGTCGCCGACGAACTCATCACCAACGCCCTCATGCACACCGAGGGCGCCGCGATCGTCACCCTGCGGGTGCTCAGCGCCGCCGACCGCCGGCTGCGCGTCGAGGTCGAGGACTCCTCCAGCGCCCTCCCGCGCCGCCGCGAGGCCGGCGAGTCGGGCGTGTCGGGACGCGGCCTGCTCCTGGTCGACCTGCTGGCCGACGTGTGGGGCGTGGAGGCGCGCGGCGGCGGCAAGTGCGTGTGGTGCGAGTTCGTCGTGCCCCCACGCGGCCCCCGCGCCCGCTGAACCCCCCCGCCCGGGCACCGGGCCGGACCCGGACGCGGATGGCACCCTGGACGTATGCCGGAACTGCCCGAGGTCGAGGCGCTCAAGGACTTCCTCACCGAGCACCTGGTCGGCCACGAGATCGTACGGGTCCTGCCCGTCGCCATCAGCGTCCTGAAGACGTACGACCCGCCCGTCACCGCCCTGGAGGGGCACCGCGTCGTCGAGGTGCTCCGCCACGGCAAGTTCCTCGACCTGCGCACCCAGGACGGCCCGCGGCTGGTCACCCACCTGGCCCGCGGCGGCTGGCTGCACTGGAAGGACCGCCTCCCGGACGGCCTGCCCCGCCCCGGCAAGGGGCCGCTCGCCCTGCGGGTCGCCCTGGAGACCGGCGCGGGCTTCGAACTCACCGAGGCCGGCACCCAGAAGCGGCTCGCCGTCTACGTCGTGCACGACCCGGACGAGGTCCCGGGCGTCGCCCGGCTCGGCCCCGACCCGCTGGCCGACGACTTCGACGAGGCACGCCTCGCCGCGCTGCTCTCGGGCGAGCGGCGGCAGCTCAAGGGCGCGCTGCGCGACCAGAGCCTCCTCGCGGGCGTCGGCAACGCCTACAGCGACGAGATCCTGCACGCCGCGCGGATGTCACCGTTCAAACTGGCCGCCTCGCTCACCCCGGAGGAGACCCACGTCCTCCACGAGGCGCTGCGCACCACGCTCACCGAGGCCGTCGAGCGGTCCCGGGGCGTGGCGGCGGGCCGGCTGAAGGCGGAGAAGAAGAGCGGCCTGCGCGTCCACGGCCGCACCGGCGAGCCCTGCCCGGTGTGCGGCGACACCATCCGGGAGGTCTCCTTCGCCGACTCCTCCCTCCAGTACTGCCCGACGTGCCAGACGGGCGGGAAGCCGCTGGCGGACCGGCGGATGTCGCGGTTGCTGAAGTAGCGGACGCTGGGGTCACCAGTGCTGGCCGGCCACGAGGTAGGCGAGACCCGCGAGGCCGGCCAGGACCAGCACCGGGACCGCGAAGAGCCGTGCGGTCGAGACCAGGGTCTGCGTCGCGCTGCGCGCGCCGTCGGTGTATCGCGTGCGGCGGGCGTCGACGACGTAGCGGGCCAGGCCGGCCAGGACGAGAGCGGCCACTGCCGTGGACAGACATGCCACCAGGAAGGTGAAGGCACCGGTGTGGTGGACCCAGTAGTCGATGTCCTGCTGATTCCTGTCGTGCCGGTCGCCCAGCAGGGCTTGCCGCCCTCTCACCGCCGCAAGCACGCACAGCACCACCGACGCCCCCGCGCACCCCAGCGCCGCGACCGCGGCCACGGGGCCGCCCCGGGCCCGGGTGGGCCGTACCGCGGGCGGCGCGTACCGGTGTGATCCGCTCGGGCGTTCGGTGGTCCGCGGTGGTCGGTCGGTGAGGACCGTCGCTTGTTCCTGGCGCGGGACGAACGGGGGCGGGGACGGCGGCGGTCGCGGGACGGTCACCGGGGGCGCGTCCTGCTCGGGGTCGTGGGTGATCACCGGGGGCGGCTCGCCGGGCGGCTCCTGCGGGCGGATCACCACGCGGTCGGACGGGGGAGGCACGACGGGCGGCGCAGCAGTCACGGCGGTGGGCGCGTCCGGGGCACGGCCGTCCGGTACGGTCCCGGCCCCCGTGTCGGCCGGGCCGGGCGATGCGGGGGCGGGCGGCCGGTCCGGCACGCGCACGTCGACCTCGACGGTGACCACCGCGTCGTCGGCGACGCCCTTCAGCACGATGTCCCCGCTCAGGTGGCCGACCGTGGCCGGGTCGACGCCGACGTCCAGGGCGTCGTCGTCCTGCGCGACCCGCAGCCAGGGGGCCGTGGCGTGGGCCAGGCAGCAGCGGGCCAGCGGGACGCCCTCCAGGGTGACCGTCCGGTGCGGCACGACGGAGTCCCGCTCGACCCGGCCGAAGTCCAGCCGGGTCGCGGACGGCCGCAGCCGGACCGCGGCGAGGGCCTCCTCGGCGTCGCGGGCGACGTCCTCGACGTCGCCCCGTGCCATCTCCTCCAGCGCCCGCCGGGCGCCCTCGGCGACCGGCAGGCGGTCGTCGGCCAGCTGGTCGCGCAGCGCGCGCACGGCGCCCAGCCGGGTGAAGGTGTTGCGGCTCTGCACGGCGGAGCGCATCTCGGGCCGGATGTCGGCCGGTTCGACCCTGATGCGGCGGTGCCGGCTGTGCGCCAGCTGGAGGCCGCCCTGCATCTCGACGGTCTTGCTGGGCGTCTGGTTCGGGTTCTGCTCGCGGACCTGCTCGTAGAGGTAGTCGTACAGGTCGTCGAGGGACACCTCGCCGTCCGCGTCCAGGTCGGCGTCGCCCGTCTGGAGGCCCTCCACCACCGCGTGGGTGAACACCGACGGCGGCGGGCCGGCGCCCTCGGCGAGCCGGCCGCCCTCCATGGCGTACTGCATCGCGGTGGACGCCGTGATGACGGCCCAGCCCCGGCCCCTGGGCGGTTTCTCGGCCGTGAAGTTGTCCAGGACGTTCGCGTCGCCGGCGGCACGCACGGCCGCCGAGCCCTTGGAGAACGCGCCGCCGTAGCAGCAGTCGAGGAACAGCACGGTGCTGCCGGCCCGGGTGCGGGACATGCACCGGCGCACGAAGTACGAGGGGACGGCGGTGGCGTCCAGGTAGCGGGGCTCGGTGTCGCGGGCGGCGAGGTACAGCTCGCCCGACTCGCTCTTGAGCCCGTGGCAGGAGAAGTGCAGCACCAGCGTGTCGTCGCGGCGGCGGTCGGTGAAGAAGCCCTCGATGCGACGCAGGATCACGTGGGACGGCTCGTCGGCGACCACCTCGACCTCGAAGTCGCCGATCTGGGGGTCCCCGAGCACCTGCGCGAGCGCCGAGGCGTCGGAGGCCGGGGAGGCCAGCTCCTTCAGGCCCGGGTCGTCGTAGTCGGCGTTCGCGATGATCAGCGCGTGCCGGGAGCCGCTCATGGCGGGGCCCCCGCGGCCGAGTGCTGCCGGACGAACAGGTCGAACGCCTGCGCCACCTGGTCGTCGGTCGCCTTCGAGATCTCCAGCTCGTCCTCGTCCAGCCGCAGCCGCAGCGAGGGGCGGGTGTCCCGGCAGCGGCCGAGCCAGCGGCGCACCACTGTGACCACCTGGTCGAGCGCGCCGACCGAGGTGCCGAGGGTGACCAGCAGGGAGCCGACCGTCACGGGGTCCACGACCCGGGCTCCGTCAGGTACGTCGTCGGCGGGCACGGACGTGACGTCGTCCACGTCGAGTTGCAGGAGTTCCTCGCGCAGGTGGCGGGTGAGCTCTTCGACCTGTTCGGCCGCGGCGTCTTCGTCGGACACGAGGATCATCAGTCGGTCGTCCACGACTCGGCCCCTCCGGTGGTGCTCGCGGGGGCGGCGCGGAGCGGGTCCTGGGCGGCTCCGCGTCCTCGACTCCAGTTTCCGCCCGGGGGACGGCTACCGCGACTGGAGCGTGACCAGCCGGTCGCCCTGGGCGGTGCGCACCTCGTAGCGGGCGATGTCCCCGGGGTGCAGGGCCGCGGCGCCGTGCACGGTGTTCGGCCGGGCGTCGTGGTCGGGCACGGCCCAGCTGGTGACGGTCTGCTCGGAGCCGTCGTGGCCGACGACGACCAGCCGGCAGTCGCGCGGGCCCGCGCCGTCCTTGACCTTGAGCACCACATCGGTGCCCCACACCCGGTCCTCGGTCGAGACCTGCGCCCACACCCCCGACTTCTCGTCCGTCGCGGTGAGGCGTACGTCCTGCTCGCCGGCGTCCGCGAGGACCGCGACGGCGGGTCCGCCGAGCGCGACGGCGACGGAGGCGGCCAGCGCGAACACCAGGCGCCTGCGGCCGGCCCGCTGCCGGGCCGCGACCTCGCCGAGCACCTTGTCCAGCAGCCGGGGACCCGGCCCGGCGAACGGGTGCACGAACCGCGGCGTCGCCCGCCGGTAGAGCATCAACTGGCGTGTGGTGGGGCCGAACTCGGTGACCTGAGCCGCGCACCGAGGACACTCCATGAGGTGGTCCTCGAAGCGGAAGGCCGCCGCTTCGTCGAGCACGCCGAGCGCGTACGCGCCGACGTCCGCATGCCTTTCCAGGGACCTCATGCCGAATCCTCGTGCCGTTGGGTGCGGGTGGGGTTACTCCTTGCTCCCACCGGTACGGACCAGACAGCCGAATCACTCAAGACGCACGGAGAATCACCCGAGACGTTCGGAGCGATCGGCCCCGCGGATTGGTGCGGATCTAAAAAAGGTGAATCGCGAGGTGACCGAGGGGCAGACCGAGTTGCCAGGCGGGCGTCCAGACCTTCGGTCCCTCGTCCTCGTCGGGCGGCGCGCCGCCGCCGGGCACCGCGTCCAGGTCGGGGGCGAGCAGCTCCGTCTCCTCCAGCCAGCGCCAGGCCGCCGCGGCCAGCTCCAGGTCCACCGACGGCCGGCCGGACTCCGCGTCGGCGGCGGCGAGTTGGGCCATCCGATCGCGCACCCAGCCCTGCCACGGCTGGTCGTAGGCGGTGAGCGACAGCCAGGTCTCCAGCTGGGTCACCACCCGGATCCCGGACAGCTCGCCGTCCGCGTCGGACAGGAAGATGGTCAGCGCCAGCGCGTCGCGCCCGGCGCGGAACTCGAAGGACGTCGGCGGCATGAGATCGCCGGTCCGCAGCAACTCGTCGGCGATGTACTCGGCGTACAACCAGGCCATGGGAACGGTGAGTTCACCGCCGTCGGTGCCGTCCGTGCTCTGATGACCTCTGTGCTGCATCCCTTCCTGCCTTCCTCCGGTGCGTGCGCGTCGCCCGGTGCCGGGGCCCCCATCCGGAACACGGATGAGGACAGCCGATTACTCAACCGGGGTCGTCGGCAAGGCGCTTTACGGAGGCTTGACTCGGCCGTCGGTTTCAGCGCAGGTCGGCCGCGTATCCCGGAAGCACCCGGCGCAGGGCGCGCAGCGCGTAGTACGCGCGGGACTTCACGGTACCGGGCGGAATGCCCAGGGTTGCGGCGGCCTCCGCCACACTCGCCCCCTGGAAGTACACCAGCACCAGGACTTCACGGTGCTCGGGAGTGAGGGTCTTCACAGCCTCGCGCACGTCCAGGGCCGCGGCGGCCCGCTCGGCGTGGTCGGCGCACACCGGCGCGTTCTCCAGCACGGCGTTCCCGACCTCGGCCGGGCGGGCCTGGCGGGCCCGCCGCGCGTCGATGGCGAGCCGCCGGGCGACGGTCATCAGCCAGGGGCGCACGGAGTCGAAGGCGTCGGCGCGCAGCGCCTCGGGGTGCTGCCAGGCCCGCACCAGGGTCTCCTGCACCAGGTCCTCGGCGCGTTGCCGGTCGCCGTCGCACAGCCTCAGCAGCAGCGCGAACAGCGGCCGGCCGTGCTCGCGCTGGAGCGCGGCGAGCTCGTGCTCGGCGGTCGTCGTCGGGCGATGCGTCAGGGTCGTCGCGGCGCTCATGGGCGTATGGCACCGCAGGGCGCCCGCGGGTGACAGGCCGCACGCACGGCTCTGCGACGGACGGTCGAAAGCGTCGGCGAACGGCACGACGAACGGTCGCCTCCGGCGCGCACGGCCACCCGGGCGCCCCACGTCCGGCGCTTTGCGCCCGCGTCCGCCCCCAGCGCGCGCCGCCGCTACGCCGATCGCGCGCATCGTGGGCGCGCGCAGGGAGTGCCGGGGGCCTTCGTGGGCGCGCATGCGTTAGGAGAGAGGGGTGCGTAAATATGACAATCCATCCGTAATGGGGTGATGTGGTGATCGCGCGCAGACGACAGGTGGCCCTCGCCCTGACGGCCGTCCTTGCGGCGGGTGCCGCCTGCCGGGCCCAGGACCGGGTGCCCGTGGTCGAGCCCGGACGTCCCGCCCCCGCCGCCGCCGCCCGCGGCTTCACCCTCGTCGCCTCCGGCGACGTCCTCCCGCACAGCTCCGTCATCGACCGCGCCCGCTTCGACGCCGGCGGCACCGGCTACGACTTCCGCCCCCTGTTCGCCGGGATCGAGCCGGTCGTCTCGCGCGCCGACGTCGCCCTGTGCCAGACGGAACCGGTCCGGGGCGCCGATGGCGACCCCGCCTTCAAGTCCCCGCCCGAGATCGCCCGCGCCCTCGCCGCCACCGGCTACGACGGCTGCTCCACCGCCTCCGACCACAGCCTCGACGAGGGCGTCGCGGGAGTGCGCCGCACCCTCGACGCGCTCGACGCCGCCGGCGTGCGCCACGCGGGCACCGCCCGCACCGAGGCCGAGGCCAACGCGATCACCCTGCTGTCGGGCGGCCGCGCGAAGGTCGCCCACCTGGCCTACACCGCCGGCACCGACGGCCGCCCCCCGCCGCCCGGGGCGCCCTGGACGGTCGCCCCGGCCGACGAGAACCGGATCGTCGCCGACGCCCGGGCCGCCCGGAAGGCCGGTGCCGACGTCGTCGTGGTCTCCGTGCACTGGGGCGCCGCATGGCAGGACGCCCCCGACGGGCGGCAACTCGCCCTGGCCCGCGCCCTCACCGCGTCCCGCTCCGGCGGACGGCCCGACGTCGACCTGGTCCTCGGCACCCAGGGCCACGTCCCGCAGGCGTACGAGAAGGTCAACGGCACCTGGGTGGTCTACGGCACGGGCGACCAGGTCGCCGGCGGGACGACGAACGACCAGGGCGCCACCGACCCGCGCGGCCACCAGTCCACCGTGGCCCGCTTCACCTTCGCCCCGCCCGCCCGGCCCGGCGCCCGCTGGGAGGTCGTGAAGGCGGAGTTCGTGCCCCTGCTGTACGACGTCGACGCCGGCCGCGTGGTCGACCTCAACCGGGCGCTCGCCCAGGGCGCCGAACTGCGCGGCGCGCGCGACCGCATCCGCGACGTCGTCCTCAGCCGCGGCGCGGCCGCGGACGGGCTGGTGATGGGGGAGTAGCGGCACGGCACCCGGGCGCGGAACTGCGGCACCGCGCCCGCCGCGGACGACACCGGGGCGGCCCTGGCGGCGTGGGTCCGCCACGGCGGAGCGCACCCGGGAGGCGGGGTCCTGGAGCCGAGCGCCCGGGAGGCAGGGCCACCGAGCCCGCCGGACCGAGCGCCCGGGAGGCAGGGCCACCGCGTCCGTCGGAGCCGAGCGCACCACCAGGGAGGCGGAGGCGCCGAGCCAGCCGGACCGAGCGCACGCAGGCGAAGCCGGCGCGCCCGCCACGGGCGAGCGGTACTCCGGGGCGGGAGCGCGGCACCCATCGGCCGAGTGCGCCCGGAGGGCGACATGGCCGCCCCCGCCACGGCCGAGCGGCACCCCGTAACCCGGCCGCCGCGCCGACCCGTCGGGTCACGGAACCCGCGTGACCGCACCGCGTGTCAGCGCACCCGCGTAACCGCACCCGCGTGACCGCACCGTGCCAGCGCACGCGTCACCGCACCCGTGCCAGCGCACGCGTCAGCGCACGCGTCACGGCACCACCGTCACCGGCCAGCGCCCCGCCTTCACCAGCCGTACCGCCACCGAGCCGATCAACCGGTGCCCGGCCTGCTCGGACGCGCCCACGATCACCGCGTCCGCCTTCAGCTCCTCCGCGGCCTTCACCAGGCCGTTGTACGGGTCGCCGCGGAACGTGTGGAACTCCCAGCGCACGTCGAATATCCCCTTGACCCGCTCGGCGGCGACCCGGATCTCCGCCACCAGGTCCTCGGCGATCCCGTCGGTGGTCTCGGCGACCGGCGCCCCGAGCGCGGCCCCGGCCGCCATCACCGGCTGCACGTACACCACGGCGAGGAGCGCGTTCTGCCGGCGGGCCAGCCCCCCGGCGTAGGCCGCGGCCCGCATGGAGGTGTCCGACCCGTCGACGCCGACGAGGATGACCTTGGGCCCGTCCGTGCCCCGCTCGAACCCCTGCGCGGGCTGCCGGGAGTGCTGTTCCGTCACGGTCCGAGGCTATCCCGGACCTCTCGACGGGCGAACCGGCCCTCCCCTTCCTAGAGTCGGAACATGAGCGCCACCCCCGAGGCCGCCCGGGCCGGGCGCGGGACCCGTGACGTGCCGGGCGCCGGACCGTCGGCCCCCGCACGCCGGCTGCTCGGCCACGTCCCGCAGGGCTTCGCCACGTTCTTCGGCGCCCTGGCCGCGCTCTGCGTCCTGCTGGCCGTGATCCCGCCCCTGCGCGTCCTGCTGCGTCCCGTCGTCCGCTTCCTCGACCTGCTGATCGTCCCGGTCAGCGCCAACCTCGCCTACGCCGTCTTCCTCGTCCTGCTCGCCGGCGCCCTCGCCGCCCGCAAGAAGGTCGCCTGGTGGCTGGTGGTCGTCTACCTGGATCTGCTGGTCCTGACCGACGTCCTCGGGGTGGCCGTGGGGCTGTACGCGGAGTCGGTCCCGTCGCTGGTGGTGTGCACGCTCGCCCTGGCCCTGCTCGTCGTCGCCCGCGCCGAGTTCTACGCCGCCTCCCGGCACGGCGCCGTCCGGCGGGCCCTCGTCGTGCTGCTGGCGGGGCTCGCCCTCGCGATCCTGGCCGGCTGGGGCCTGGTCGAGCTGTTCCCCGGCACCCTGCCGTCCGCCCAGCGGCTGCCGTGGGCCGCCAACCGCGTCCTCGGCGGCCTGGTCTCCGCGCGCTCCTTCGACGGGCGCCCGCCCCGCCCCCTGTACTTCTTCCTCGGCCTGTTCGGTGCCCTGGCCCTGCTCAACGCCGCCGCCACCCTCTTCCGCTCCCAGCGCATGGAAGCCGCCCTGCACGGCGACGAGGAGTCCCGCATCCGCGCCCTGCTGAAGGCCTACGGCACGCAGGACTCCCTCGGCTACTTCGCCACCCGGCGCGACAAGGCCGTCGTCTTCTCACCCAGCGGCAAGGCCGCCGTCACCTACCGCGTCGAGGTGGGCGTCTGCCTGGCCAGCGGCGACCCCGTCGGCGACCGCGAGGCCTGGCCGCACGCCATCGCCGCCTGGCTGGACGTCGCCCGCCGGCACGCCTGGGTCCCGGCGGTGATGGGCGCCTCCGAGGACGGCGCACGGGCGTACGCGCGCGCCGGGCTCGGCGCCCTCGAACTGGGCGACGAGGCGATCCTGCCCGTCGCCTCCTTCGACCTGTCCGGACGCGAGATGCGCGTCACCCGCCAGGCCGTCCACCGCGTCCGCCGCACCGGCGCGACCTGCCGGGTGCGCCGCCACGCCACCCTCACCGACCAGGAGATGGAGGACGTCGTCGAGCGCGCCGACGCCTGGCGCGACACCGAGACCGAACGTGGCTTCTCCATGGCCCTGGACCGGCTCGGCGACCCCGCCGACGGCGACTGCCTGCTCGTGGAGGCCCTGGACGCCGACGGCCGGCTCCTCGCGCTGCTCTCCTTCGTGCCCTGGGGCGGCGACGGCATCTCCCTGGACCTGATGCGCCGGGACCGGTCCGCGCCCAACGGCGTCATGGAGTTCATGGTCGCCGACCTGTGCGCCGCCGCGCCCAAGCTGGGCGTGCGCCGGATCTCCCTCAACTTCGCCGTCTTCCGCTCCGTCTTCGAGGAGGGCGCGCGCATCGGTGCCGGACCGGTGCTGCGGCTGTGGCGCCGGCTGCTGCTGTTCCTGTCCCGGTGGTGGCAACTGGAGGCGCTGTACCGGTCGAACGCCAAGTACCGCCCCGAGTGGTTCCCGCGCTTCCTGTGCTACGGCGACGCCGCCGCCCTCGCCCGGGTCGGCCTCGCCTCCGGCATCGCCGAGGGCTTCGTGTCCGTACCGTCCCTGCGCACCCTGTGGGGCCGGCGGCACCCCGGGGCGCACCGGCCGGCGACCACGGAGGGGCTGCCGTCCCCGGCGGCGCTCGACCTCGACGGAGGGGACGGGGCCGGGACCCGGACGCCGGACGCGGGCCTGCCCGAACAGGTCCGCGTCCGGCACCGCACCCTGGAGCGGCTGCGCGCCGGCGGCACCGACCCCTACCCGGTGGACGCCCCGCGCCCCACCCACGCCCTCGCCGCGATCCCGCCCGGCGAGCGGGTCACCGTCGCCGGACGCGTGCTGCGCGTACGGGACTTCGGCGGGATCGTGTTCGTCACCCTGCGCGACTGGTCCGGCGACCACCAGCTCGCCCTGACCCGCGACGCGTCGCCCGGGGCGCTGCGCCGGTTCACTGCCGACACCGACCTCGGCGACCACATCACCGCCACCGGCACGGCCGGGCGCAGCGACCGGGGCGAGCCGACCGTGTTCGTGGAGTCCTGGCAGCTGACCGGCAAGTGCCTGCGCCCGCTGCCCGACAAGCGCCGCGGCCTGACCGACCCCGAGGCCCGGGTCCGCCTGCGCCACCTCGACCTCGTCTCCAGCCCGGCCGCCCGCGACACGGTGCGCGCCCGCTCCACCGCCGTGCAGGCCCTGCGCCAGGGGCTGCTGGACCGCGGCTACCTCGAGGTCGAGACACCGATGCTCCAGCAGATCCACGGCGGCGCCAACGCCCGCCCCTTCACCACCCACATCAACGCCTACGACCTCGACCTCTACCTGCGCATCGCGCCCGAGCTGTACCTCAAGCGGCTGTGCGTGGGCGGCCTGGAGAAGGTCTTCGAGATGGGCCGCACCTTCCGCAACGAGGGCGTCTCCTACAAGCACAACCCCGAGTTCACGATGCTGGAGGCCTACCAGGCGTACGCCGACTACGACGTGATGCTCGACCTCGCCCGCGAACTGATCCAGGGCGCCGCCACCGCCGCCCACGGCACGCCCCTGGTCCGCAAGGGCGGCCAGGAGTACGACATCTCCGGCACCTGGCCGGTCCGCACGGTCCACGGGGCCCTCTCCGAGGCGCTGGGCGAGGAGATCGACGCCGACACCCCGCTCGCCCGGCTGCACCTGCTGTGCGACCGCGCGGGCGTGCCGTACACCGCCGACGACGGACGCGGCGACGTCGTCCTGGAGATGTACGAGCGGCTCGTCGAGGAACGCACCCAGCTGCCCACCTTCTACAAGGACTTCCCCACCGACGTCTCCCCGCTGACCCGCCAGCACCGCACCGATCCGCGGCTCGCCGAGCGCTGGGACCTCGTCGCCTTCGGCACCGAACTCGGCACCGCCTACTCGGAACTGACCGACCCGGTCGAGCAGCGCCGCAGGCTCACCGCGCAGTCGCTGCTCGCCGCCGGGGGAGACCCCGAGGCGATGGAACTCGACGAGGACTTCCTCGACGCGCTCGAGTACGCCATGCCCCCGACCGGCGGCCTGGGCATCGGTGTCGACCGACTGGTCATGTTCCTCACGGGCCTGACCATCCGTGAGACGCTGCCGTTCCCGCTCGTCCGACGCCGCTGACCGGCCCCGCGCGCACCGGCCCGCGAGGAGCTTCGCGCCGAACGCGGGCCGCCGCGACCGGAGGTGCGCCGGGCGGGTGGAATCGTGCCGCTGCTGAGGTGTCGTGGGGGTGCGGCGGGTCGTCGGCGGGCGACTGATGACACATGAAGAAGGATCAGTTGTTCACGCGGCGCCGCCTGTTGTTCGTCGGAGCCGGCGCACTGGGCGCGGCGGCCGGGACCGCCGGTCTGCTCGCCCGCCCCACCGGCGGGTCCTCCGCGGGCCCCGCCACCCCGGCCGCGGGCGCCCCGGCCCATCGCCTCCCGCTGAAGCCCTCCGCCTACCGCCTGCAGCCCCTCGCCGGGTACGGCCCGCCGCGCGCCGCTCCGCACCGCACGCTGCTGCGCCACGAGCCGCTGCTCCGCATCGACGGCCGCGGCCGCACCCTGGTGCTGACCTTCGACGACGGCCCCGACCCCCGCTGGACCCCGGGCATCCTGGACACGCTCGCCGAGTACGACGTGCGCGCCATGTTCTTCGTGTGCGGCGAGATGGCGTCCTACAACCCCCACCTGCTGGCGCGGATGGCCGACGAGGGCCACGTCGTCGGCAACCACACCTGGTCCCACCCCCTGCTGACCACACTCGGCCGCAGCGCGATCCGTTCGGAGATGGAGCGCACCTCCGACGTCATCGAGGACGCCTACGGCGAGCGGCCCGAGTGGTTCCGCGCGCCGTACGGCGCCTGGAACCGCACCGCCTTCCGACTCGGAGCCGAGATGGGCATGGACCCGCTCGCCTGGACGGTCGACACCCTCGACTGGACCACCCCGGGCACCGGCGCCATCGTGAAACGGGTCCAGCGCGGCGCCGCCCCCGGCGTCGTGGTGCTCTCGCACGACGCCGGGGGCGACCGCTCCCAGAGCGTCCAGGCGCTGCGCCGCTACCTGCCGCGCCTGCTGGACTCCGGCTACCACATCACCGTGCCGCACCGGCAGTACGCGTAGCGCGCGCTCCCGTCCCGCCCCCTGGTCGGGGTCCGCTCAGCGGACCCCGACCAGACGCGCGAAGACGACCACGTTCCCGTCGTACCCGTTCTGCTTGCTGAAGCCGCCGCCGCAGGTGATGACGCGCAACTCCGGTTCGCCCTTGGAGGCGTAGACGCGGTCGCCGGGGAAGTCGGCCTTCGCGAAGACCTCGACGCCGTAGATCTCGAAGACGGCCGTCCTGCCGTCCTGGCGGGCGACCTCGACGCGATTCCCCTTCTTCAGGGCCCCGAGACCGTAGAACACGGCGGGGCCCTGCGTGTTGTCGACGTGGCCGACGACGACCGCCGTCCCCTTCTCGCCGGGCGAGACCGCGCCGGTGAACCAGCCCGCGAGGTTGGGGTCCTCGGGCGGCGGCGCGCCGACCCAGCCGTCGGCGTCCAGACCGACCGGCATGACCGGCGCGTCCACCCGGATCGCGGGGATCCGGATCCGGTCCACCAGCGAGAACGGCAGGGCGGCCGGGGCCTGCCCGAAGGCGGCGCCCGGGACGCTGCGGCTGTCCGCGGCCGCCGCGGGGGCGGGCTGCGGCGGGCCGACGTCGAACTCTCCCGAACCGTTCCGGATGAGCGCGAGGCCGGTCAGCAGGACGAGCGCTATCACGCCCCAGGGGGCGCGCTTCCTCGGGCGCTCCTCCTCTTCCGGCATTGCGGACAGCTCGTAACCGGGCATTCGCCATCCCCTTTCGACGCGGCCGTCGCCCCGTCCTTGCGCGCGTACCAGCACGCTAAGCGCAGTGCCCGTGCCCGGCGACGGCACGGCGGCGAACGGGTGGCCGGAGCGAGGGGCGGTGCGCCATCCGAGTTGCCGCGCGGAGAATATTTCTGACGGTCCGTGACCTGCGGCGATATCCGATGGTGTGGTGCTCGGTCGGCGTGTTGCCTCACCAGGACGGACCAGCGCCGACATGCGGGCCCGTGCGGGGCGGCCGAGGGTCGGTCCGGGAGGTGCTTCCTCGCCGACAGACCGGGGACGGGCCCCGGGGCGCCTCCCGCGGAGGATCACATGCGCAACCCTCGCATCCTGGCCGCCTCGGCCGCCGCGGTCGCTGTCCTCGGGCTCGCCGCCCCCGTCGCCCTCGCCGATGGCATGGGCGGTGGCTCCGGCGCCGGCATGGGCGGTGGCCCTGGCGGTGGCATGGGCGGTGGCCCCGGTGGTGGCATGGGCGGTGGCCCTGGTGGTGGCATGGGCGGTGGCCCTGGTGGTGGCATGGGCGGTGGCCCCGGTGGTGGCATGGGCGGCGGGCAGAGCAACCTCTCCCCGAGCAACATCGTCGCCCTGCCCAGCGTCATCGCCCGCGGCGGCCAGTTGACGGTCACCGTCGACAACTGCCCCCGGGGCGGCACCATGACGTCCGCCGCCTTCCCCACGACCACGCTGACCCCGATCAACGGCGCCAACCACACCGCCAAGGGCACCGCCACGGTCAACAGCAACGCCCGTCCGGGTCCCTACGACATCACCGTCACCTGCACCGGCACGGGTTCGCTGACCCGCCCGGCGGCCTTCACCGTGATCGGCGGGGTGCGCGGCGGTCTCGGCGGCGGCAGCACCAGCGGGGCCACGCCCACCGACATGGCCATCGGCGGCGGGCTCGTCGCGGCCGCCCTGGTCGGCGGCGGGGTGTTCTGGATGCGCCGTCGCGCCGAACGCCGCGCCTGACCACGGGCCCTCACGGCCCACGCCCCTCGTCATCTCCCCATACGCACAACGGACTTCGACCCGGGCTCCCTGACAGGGAGCCCGGGTCGAAGTCCGTCCGGAAGGCGGTCGAACTGTCTGTGCGCCGTCCCCGCTCAGCCCTTGGCGTGCGGGAACAATTGCAGGAACGGCTCCGCCGACGCCGCGATGCCCCGGCTGTAGGGCGCGTCGAAGTCCCAGATGAGGAACAGCAGGAACGCGATCAGCGCGGAGAACAGCCCGGCGAGGATCAGCTCACGGGGCGTACGGCGGATCTGCAGGGCGAAGATCATGCCGATGGTGATCACCGCGCCGGTGATCAGTCCGAACCACACCACGCCCGGCATGGTCGGGTCGGTGGAGTTGGCGCGGGCGGCGCGTGCCTGGTCGACCGTGGCCACCTGGTCGACGAGCGGCTGGTAGGCCTGCGCCTCGAAGTCGTTGCGGGGCTGGTAGTCGGTGACGTCGGCGCGCAGGCGCTCGAGCAGCCGGTCGCCGCGCGGGGTCAGTTCGCCGTGGTCGGCCATCCGCTTCCACTCGACGGTGACGACCTGTCCGACATAGGCGTTGACATCCTCCCGAATGCGGTCACGGACGTCGGCCGGGTACACCCGGGCCCGCTCCGAGACCTCGTGCAGGGCCTGCGCCTCGGCCTGGACGTGGTCCTCGGCGGCGCCGCGCGCCTCCCACACGCCCGCGATGGCCAGGCCCAGCACGATGGCGTACACGACGCCGATCCACATCGTCATGTACTCGATGACGTCCGGGGTTTCGGAGGGATCCTCGTCCACCCGCGCCGTGCGGTGGCGCAGGAGGGTGATGACGACGACCACCGCGCAGGCGGCGAGCATCGCGAGGGTGAGAACAAGCCATTCCGGCAAGAGGTACCTCCAGGGGTGCGCTAGCGGGGCCGGAGTGCGGCGACGGCGACGATGGCGGGCGCGGTGATGAGCAGGACGTAGGTGACCGGCGACGGTCCGTGGTGCCGGACGTGCCGGGGCGGTGCCGCGTGGTACGCCGGGAAGTGCACGGGGGCCGCGGACGGGCTCGGCGGGGGCGCCGGCCTGGGCGGAGGCGTCGGCTTGGGTGTCGGCCTGGGCTTGGGTGCCGGGACGGGTACGGGCACCGGCCGGGCCGCGGGCGGCGGGGGCGGCGCGGGGGCGGGCGGGGCCGGCTTCGGCGGCGGGGGCTTCGGGGGCGGGGGCTTGGGCGGCGGGGTCGGCGTGGGCTTCGGCGGGGGGGGCGGGGGGGGGGGCGTGGGCTTCGGCGGCGGTGGTGTCGGGCTGGGCTTCGGGGGCTCGGGCGGTTTCGACGGGGGCGGGGTCGGCTTCGGGCACGGCGGGTCCGGCCAGTGGTGGCCGCCCGCGATCGCCACGGCCTCGATGCCGCCCGGGCCCGTCGACGCCCAGGCGCAGGCGTCGGCCGACGCCGTCCCGGCCGGCACGCCCGCGAGGATCCAGGCCGCCGTCGCCACCGCGGCCGTCCGGGCGACGAGCGCGCGGCGGGTCGCTGCGGGAGCGGATCGGGTCGTTTCGGGTCCATGCACGAGGCAGATCATCGGTCCTCGCGCCCGCGTGCGGGCCCGCGGGCGACCGTGATTGGCCCGAACGAAGGAAATCTGCGGGCGTCGGTTTGATCCGGTGACAGCCGTCCGGGTGATCTCACGCACACCCGTACGAAAGGTGTCCGAAACCCGGTGGCGAGACGGCCGACGGCCGCGCCGGAGCGCCCCCGACGCACAGGCGGCGGAAAGTTTTTCGTGCCGCCGTTGAACACGACACCCCGCCCCGTGCGTACCCCATGCCGTGCGGCGGCGCAGCAGGGCGCTGCAACACCCTTGCGAGGATCAGGGAGTTGACGATGAAGACCTCCTGGCGGAGCGCCTCTCTCGTGGCGAGCGCCGCGGCTGTGCTGGCGCTGACGACGGCGTGCGGTCAGGAAAGTGCCGGCAGCGCGGCGGGCAGCCAGAACGTGGGCGCCACCGCCCCGGCCGCCACCGGAGGCCTCGGCGCCGGCAGCGGCTACGGCGGCGTCGACGCGAGCGCCACCCCCGGCGCCGGGGCCGGCGCGGGCGCCAGCGCGCAGGGCGGCACCGCCGGTGAGCTGGCCGTCTCCGCCAACGCCGAGCTGGGCAAGATCCTGACCGACGGCAACGGCAAGACGCTGTACCGGTTCGACCAGGACACCGCCGAACCGCCGAAGTCCAACTGCGCCGGCGACTGCGCGACCGCCTGGCCGCCCGTGCCCGCCGACGGCGTGACCGCGAGCGACGGCATCGACAAGTCGCTGCTCGGCGAGGTCACCCGCGCCGACGGCACCAAGCAGCTCACGGTCGGCGGCTGGCCGGCCTACTACTACGCCAAGGACACCACGGCCGGTGACACCAGCGGCCAGGGCGTCGGCAACAAGTGGTTCGCGCTCGCTCCCGACGGCAAGAAGGCCAAGGTCAGCGCGCTGGCCGGACTGTCGGTGCGCAAGGACCCCAACCTCGGCGAGATCATCGTCGACCGCAACGGCATGACGGTCTACCGCTTCATGAAGGACGAGGCCTGGCCCAAGCCCGTGTCCGCCTGCACCGGCGCCTGCCTGGAGAAGTGGCCGGCCGTGGCGCCGGTCGGCGACGACGTCAAGGGCGTGCAGAAGAAGGGCCTGATGAGCTTCAGCCGGCCCGACGGGGTGAAGCAGCAGACCGTCAACTGCTGGCCCATCTACACCTTCTCCGGTGACAAGGCCCCCGGGGACATCAACGGCCAGGGAGTCGGCGGCACCTGGTACGCCGTCGCCCCCGACGGCAAGCCGGTCGGCGCGCCGAAGCAGTAACGGTCGCCTCCCCAGGGCTGATCCGCCCCTGCTCACGCGTCCGGCCCCGTCCGCCCCCTCCGCACCGCACGGAGGGGGCGGACCTCTGCGTTCCCCGGCCGGCGCCCGCGGGACGGAGCGTCGTCGTCGTTTCACCTTGTGTACGGGAACCGGACGCCGCCCCTTCGGGAACCGGAACGCTCCGCGATGCCTCCGGTACGTTTCGTAGGGACCGGTCGGCGCCCGCGGCGCGGCACGTGCCGCAGGCAGTGACCGGGAACGGACGGTCAATTTCCGGTTCCACTCGCTCCATTGGCGGGCGATCAGTAGCCTCTGCTCGAACACCGGATCGCCTACGCCTTGGAGAGATAGATGGAGCGTCCCGCCTGGGCCCCGCGGAGCATCGACATCTCGGTGCCCAGCGTCTCGCGCATCTACGACTTCTTCCTCGGCGGCTCCCACAACTTCGAAGTGGACCGCCAAGCGGCGCGCAGGGCCATGGAGTTCATGCCGGGACTGCCCAAGATCATGCAGGCGAACCGGGCGTTCACCCGGCGTGCGGTGCGGTACGCGGCGGCCGAGGGCATCACCCAGTTCCTCGACATCGGCTCGGGCATCCCCACGTTCGGCAACGTCCACGAGGTCGCCCAGGAGGCCAGTCCCGGCGCCCGGGTCGTCTACGTCGACCACGACCCGGTGGCCGTCGCGCACAGCCAGGCGGTGCTGGAGGGCAACCAGCACGCCGACGTCGTCGCGGCCGACCTGCTCAAGCCGCGGGAGATCCTCGCGAGTCCCCAGGTGCAGCGGCTGATCGACCCGGAGCGTCCGGTCGCCCTGCTGCTCGTTGCCATACTGCACTTCGTGGAGGACGAGGACGACCCGTACGCGGCGGTGGCCGAGCTGCGCGACGCCTGCGCGCCGGGCAGCATGCTGGTCCTCACGCACGCCTCGTACGAGGGGATCCCGCTGCCGCCGGAGCGGGCCGAGGGCGCGGTGGACGTGTACAAGGACATCCGCAACCCGCTGATCATGCGCTCGCGCGACGACATCGCGCGGTTCTTCGAGGGGTACGACATGGTGGAACCGGGACTGGTGCCGATGCCGCGGTGGCGGCCGGAGACGGCACCGGAGGACGAGGACCCCTTCGCCTTCTCGGGGTTCGCCGGCGTGGGGACCAGGGCGTGAGCGCGGAGCCGGACGGGCCGGAGGACAGACTGCGGCGGTTCGCGACGATCTGGAGCCGGGCGGTCTTCCCGGTCACCTCCACGTCGCTGACCCGGCCGGAGTTCGAGGAACTGCTGCTGCCGCTGGCCCGGCGCCTGCGCGTGGCGCTGCTGGCCCGGGCGTTCGACGCCGAGGAGGGCCGGGCCGTGGGTGCCGCCCTCGTCCGGGTGCACTGCACCGACCCCGAGGCGCTCAGCCGCGCGCTGGACTGCGTCGAGGCGTACCTGGTGCTGTACTGCGGCGAGGACGGCCCCCAGGAGGAGCTGCGGCTGCGCTCCTCCCGGCTCCAGCACGCCATGGCCGCCGGGTTCGCGCAGGCGCTGCGCGAGCGCACCCTCGGCGAGCAGGAGGCCATCGCCCGGGCGGCGTTGCAGGCCCAGGGCGTGGTCGCGCAGGCGCTGCACGCCAGTGAGGCCCGCTTCCGCGCGGTGTTCGAGGGCGCCGCCATAGGCATCGGCATCGCGGACCTCGACGGCAACGTCCTCCAGGTCAACGGCGCGCTGCAGCGCATGTTCGGCGGTGGCGAGGGCGCCTTCCGGGCCCGCAACGTCAAGGACTGGACGCACGCCGAGGACGCCCCCCAGGTCTGGAAGCTCTACGACGAGCTGGTGCGCGGCGAACGCGAGCACTACCACGTGGAGAAGGCCTTCTACCGGCCCGACGGCACGGTCCTGTGGACCAACCTCACGGTGTCCCTGCTGCGCGACGCCGACGGCCGGCCGCAGTACCAGCTGGCCCTGATGGAGGACACCACCGAGCGGCGGCTGCTGAACCTGCGGCTGCGCTACGAGGCCACCCACGACGCGCTCACCGGACTGCCCAACCGCACCCTGTTCTTCGAGCGGCTGGAGAAGGTCCTGGCGGCCGGCGAGGGCCAGCGCTTCGGCCTGTGCTACCTCGACCTGGACGGCTTCAAGACCATCAACGACAGCCTCGGCCACGCGGCCGGCGACCGGCTGCTCGTCGAGGTCGCCGACCGCCTCCAGTCCTGCGCCACCGCGCCCGGCGAGATGGTGGCCCGCCTGGGCGGCGACGAGTTCGTCGCGCTGACCACCGGCCCGAACGCCCGGCACGAGGTCGACGAGCTGGCCGCGCGCATCATGAACGCCCTGCTCGCCCCGGTCCGCATCGAGGGCCGGGAGCTGACCGTGCGCGGCAGCATCGGCATCGTCGAGGGCGCGGCGGGCGAGCGCAGCGCGGCGGAGGTGCTGCGCAGCGCCGACATCACGATGTACCGGGCCAAGTCGGCGGGCGGCAACCGCTTCGAGCTGGCCGATCCGGAGGCCGACGCCCGCGCGATCACCCGGCACGGCCTGACGACGGCACTGCCGGCGGCGCTGGAGCGCGGCGAGTTCTTCATCGAGTACCAGCCGCTGGTCCACCTCGGTGACGGCAGTGTGCGCGGCGCGGAGGCGCTGGTGCGCTGGCTGCACCCGCAGCACGGCGTGCTCGGTCCCGACCGGTTCATCCCGCTCGCCGAACACACCGGGCTCATCGTGCCGCTGGGCCGCTGGGTGCTGGAGCAGTCGGTGCGCCAGGCGCGCGACTGGTGCGAACGGTACGGCGACGGCGCGCCGTTGCGGATCAACGTGAACCTCTCGCCCTGCCAGCTCACCCACCCCGGCCTGGTGCAGGACACGGTGGACATCCTGGAGCGGGCGGGCGTCACACCGCAGGCGCTGTGCCTGGAGGTGACCGAGTCGGCGCTGATCGGAGCGGACGACGACCTGCTCAAGCCGCTGCGCCGGCTGGCCGAGATGGGCGTCGACATCGCGCTGGACGACTTCGGCACCGGCTACTCGAACCTGGCGAACCTGCGCCGGCTGCCGGTGAGCGTCCTCAAGCTGGACCGCTCCTTCACCCAGAGCATGCAGCAGTTCCCGGCCGACCCCGTCGACCTGAAGATCGTCGAGGGCATCGTCTCCCTGGCCCACAGCCTGGACCTCGCGGTCACGGTGGAGGGCGTGGAGACCGGGGCGCAGGCCGAGCAGCTGCGGATACTGGGCTGCGACACGGCCCAGGGCTGGTACTACGCGCGTCCGGGCCCGCCCGAGCGCCTGCACCAGCTGGCCCTGGTGGACGCCACGGGCTGAACCTGCCCGGCGCGGCTCCGCGCCGCGGGCCGCACCGGAGGTCACCGCTCCAGCAGCATCCGCTGCAGCTCGCGCGCGGCCCGCGGGGGAGCGACGTCACTGCGGTGGGCCAGCGCGATCGTGCGGTGCAGTCCGGGCCGGGCCAGTGGGGTGACCCGCAGGCCCCGGCCCGACCGGGCCGCCACCATGCGCGGGACCACGGCCACCCCGAGCCCCGCGCGGACGAAGCCCAGCACGGCGTCCATCTCGCCGCCCTCCACCGCGAAGGACGGTTCGAACCCGGCGGAACGGCACGCCGCGACGGTGAGGTCCCGCAGGTCGTAGCCGTGCCGGAACATCACCAGACGTTCGCCCGCCAGGTCGGCGACGTCCACGGTGCGCTTCCCGCCGCCGGGCCGGGGCGCGTCCGGCGAGGACACCACCACCAGGTCCTCCCGCAGCAGCTCCACGGTCGTCAGCGCGGGGGCCGGCGCGGGCAGCGGCAGCACCACCAGCGCCAGGTCCAGCGCGCCCCGGGCGAGTTCCCTGATCAGGTCGTGCGAGCCGCTCTCCTCGATCAGCAGCCGGACGCCCGGGTAGCGGTCGTGGAAGGCCCGCAGCACGTCCGGGAGCAGGCCGGTGCACAGGCTCGGGGTCGCGCCCAGCCGCACCCGGCCTCCGCGCAGCTGCACCAGCTCCTGCACCTCGTAGCGGGCCGTCTCGGCGTCCGCGAGGATCCGCCGGGCCAGCGGCAGCAGCGCCTCGCCCGCGTCGGTGAGCGCGATGTTGCCGCGGGCGCGCACGAACAGGTCGGCGCCGAGGTCCCGCTCCAGCGCCCTGATCTGCTGCGACAGCGACGGCTGGGCCACGTGCACCAGCTCGGCGGCCCGGGTGAAGTGCCGGGTCTCGGCGACGGCGACGAAGTACTGGAGCTGCTGGAACTGCATGGCGCCAGCATAAGGCCCCGATAGTCCGTGCCTATGGAATCAAGCCGGACCATGTCTTGGACCGATGGGGGGTCGGCCGCCTAGCGTCAGGTGCCATGGCACTGGCAACGCGGACGGACCGACGGCCCTCCCTGGCGCGCACCGTGTGGGACTCCTCCGTCGGCAAGAAGGCGGTGATGGCCGTCAGCGGCATCGTCATGCTGCTGTACCTGGTCGTCCACATGATCGGGAACCTGAAGATCTTCTTCGGCCCCGGGGAGTTCAACCACTACGCCCACTGGCTGCGCACGCTCGGCGAGCCGTTCATGCATTACGAGTGGACGCTCTGGCTGATCCGCGTCGTGCTCGTCGCCGCGGTCGTCGCCCACGCCGTGTCCGCCTACCAGCTCAGCCGACGCGACCTGCGGGCCCGCCCGAGCAAGTACGTCCACAAGAAGCCTCGGGCGAGCTACGCCACGCGCACCATGCGCTGGGGCGGCGTCATCCTCGGGCTGTTCATCGTCTGGCACCTCCTGGACCTGACCACCGGCACCGTCCACGCCGGCGGCTTCCAGGAGGGCCACCCGTACCAGAACGTCGTGGACACCTTCTCCACCTGGTACGGCAACGTCGTCTACATCGTCGCGATGCTCGCCCTCGGCCTGCACGTCCGGCACGGCTTCTTCAGCGCCGCCCAGACCCTCGGCGCCGGCAGCCGCACCCGCAACCGGGCCTTCAGGGCCGTCGCCGACGTCCTCGCGCTGCTGCTCACGGCCGGCTTCGTCGCCGTCCCCGTGGGCGTCATGACCGGAGTGGTGAGCTGACATGACCGACTACGTGACCTACACGACCGGCGCCCCGGTCGCCGACACCAAGGCGCCCTCCGGCCCGGTCCACGAGCGCTGGGACACCCGCCGCTTCGAGGCGAAGCTGGTCAACCCCGCCAACCGCCGCAAGCACACGGTGATCGTCGTCGGCACCGGCCTCGCGGGCGGCTCGGCCGGCGCCACCCTGGCCGAACAGGGCTACCACGTCGTCCAGTTCTGCTACCAGGACTCCCCGCGCCGGGCCCACTCCATCGCCGCCCAAGGGGGTATCAACGCGGCGAAGAACTACCGCAACGACGGCGACTCGGTCCATCGCCTGTTCTACGACACCGTCAAGGGCGGCGACTTCCGGGCCCGCGAGTCCAACGTGCACCGCCTGGCGCAGATCTCGGTCGAGATCATCGACCAGTGCGTGGCCCAGGGCGTGCCGTTCGCCCGCGAGTACGGCGGCCTGCTGGACACCCGCTCCTTCGGCGGCGTCCAGGTCTCCCGCACCTTCTACGCCCGCGGCCAGACGGGCCAGCAGCTGCTGCTCGGCGCCTATCAGGCCCTGTCGCGGCAGATCGCCGCCGGCGCCGTGGAGTTGCACCCGCGCACCGAGATGCTGGACCTGATCGTCGTCGACGGGCGGGCCCGCGGCATCGTGGCCCGGGACCTGGTCACGGGGACGGTCTCGACGTACTTCGCGGACGCGGTGGTCCTCGCCAGCGGCGGCTACGGCAACGTCTTCTACCTGTCGACGAACGCCATGAACTCCAACGCCACCGCCGTGTGGCGGGCGCACCGGCGCGGCGCGTACTTCGCCAACCCCTGCTTCACCCAGATCCACCCCACGTGCATCCCGCGCACCGGCGACCACCAGTCCAAGCTGACGCTGATGAGCGAGTCGCTGCGCAACGACGGCCGGATCTGGGTGCCCCGGGCCAAGGGCGACACCCGGCCCCCGCACCAGATCCCCGAGGACGAGCGCGACTACTACCTGGAGCGCATCTACCCCTCCTTCGGCAACCTCGTCCCCCGGGACATCGCCTCCCGCGCCGCGAAGAACGTCTGCGACGAGGGCCGGGGCGTCGGACCCGGCGGCCAGGGCGTCTACCTGGACTTCGCGGATGCGATCCGGCGCCTGGGACGCGGGGCCGTCGAGGCCAAGTACGGCAACCTCTTCGACATGTACCAGCGGATCACCGACGAGGACCCGTACCGGGTGCCGATGCGGATCTACCCCGCCGTGCACTACACGATGGGCGGCCTGTGGGTCGACTACGACCTGCAGACCACGATCCCCGGCCTGTTCGCGATCGGTGAGGCCAACTTCTCCGACCACGGCGCCAACCGGCTCGGCGCGTCCGCGCTGATGCAGGGCCTGGCCGACGGCTACTTCGTGCTGCCGGCCACCATCAACGACTACCTCGCCCGCAACCCCGGCCTCGACCCGGTGGACGACGAACACCCCGTCGTACAGGAGGCGGTGGCCGAGACGCAGGACCGGCTGCACCTGCTGCTGTCGGTCGACGGCGACCGCACGCCGGACAGCTTCCACCGCGAGGTCGGCGAGCTGATGTGGGAGTTCTGCGGCATGGCCCGCACGGAGTCGGGGCTGCGCAAGGCCCTGGAGCGCATCCCGCAGATCCGCGAGGAGTTCTGGCGGCGCATCAAGGTGCCCGGCACCGGCGAGGAGTTCAACCAGTCGCTGGAGAAGGCCAACCGGATCGTCGACTACCTGGAGCTCGCCGAGCTGATGTGCCTCGACGCGCTGCACCGCGCCGAGTCCTGCGGCGGCCACTTCCGCGAGGAGTCGCAGACGCCCGACGGCGAGGCCGCCCGCCGGGACGAGGAGTTCTCCTACGCGGCGGCCTGGGAGTTCACCGGCACCGGCGCGGCCCCCGTCCTGCACAAGGAAGACCTGGCCTTCGAGTACGTCCACCCCACTCAGCGGAGCTACGCATGAAGCTCACCCTGCGCGTCTGGCGGCAGAAGAACGCCGACGCCGACGGCGCCATGTCCACGTACGAGGTGGACGGCGTCTCGCCCGACATGTCCTTCCTGGAGATGCTCGACACGCTCAACGAGGAGCTCATCCTCAAGGGCGAGGACCCCGTGGCCTTCGACCACGACTGCCGCGAGGGCATCTGCGGCGCGTGCTCCCTGGTGATCAACGGCGACGCGCACGGCCCCGAGCGCACCACCGCCTGCCAGCTGCACATGCGGTCCTTCCGGGACGGCGACACCCTCGACATCGAGCCGTGGCGGGCGTCCGCCTTCCCGGTGATCAAGGACCTCGTGGTGGACCGGTCGGCGTTCGACCGGATCATCCAGGCCGGCGGGTACATCACCGCGCCGACCGGGTCCGCGCCGGAGGCGCACGCCACACCGGTGCCCAAGCCGGACGCCGACCTCGCCTTCGAGCACGCCGAGTGCATCGGCTGCGGGGCGTGCGTGGCGGCCTGCCCCAACGGGGCGGCGATGCTGTTCACCTCCGCGAAGGTCAACCACCTCAACGTGCTGCCGCAGGGCGCGCCCGAGCGCGAGACCCGGGTGCTCGACATGGTGGCGCAGATGGACGAGGAGGGCTTCGGCGGCTGCACCCTCGCCGGCGAGTGCGCCACCGCCTGCCCCAAGGGCATCCCGCTGACCTCCATCACCAGCATGAACAAGGAATGGCTGCGCGCGACCCGCAAGGTCGCCAAGCGCTAGGGAACAACCCTCAGAGACGTTCGCCGCACAGGGCGGACGGGCGGGGCCGGGAGTGGTGCTCATCCCCGGCCCCGTCTGGGTTCCCCGGGCTGTTCAACAACCTCACACCCACGCTCCTGGCAACGGTCACGTACACGCCAACCGCCGTCGGAAGAACAGGACCGGCGGCACCGCTCGCCGCCGACGGCCCGTGACCAGGAGAGAGCCATGACCGGCGTTCCCACCCTCGACCGACCCCCGCAGAGCACGGCCCCCACCCGCTACACCGTCGGCCTGGCCCGTGACGAGGAGGACGTGCGGGCCGCGCAGCGACTGCGGCACGACGTGTTCGCCGGGGAGATGGGCGCCCTGCTGACCAGCCCGCAGCCCGGCCACGACGTCGACCCGTTCGACGCGTACTGCGACCACCTGCTGGTCCGCGACACGCTGACCGGGCAGGTCGTCGGCACCTACCGGCTGCTCCCGCCGGAGCGCGCCGCGATCGCCGGACGGCTGTACTCGGAGAGCGAGTTCGACCTGTCCCCGCTGCACGCGATCCGTCCCGGCCTGGTCGAGGTCGGCCGGTCCTGCGTGCACCCCGACCACCGCGACGGCGCCGTCATCGGCCTGATCTGGGCCGGCATCGCCCGCTACATGGTCGACGGCGGCCACGAGTGGCTGGCCGGCTGCTGCTCGGTCCCGCTGGCCGACGGCGGCTCCCTCGCGGCCGCCACCTGGGACCGGGTGCGCGACAAGCACCTCGCGCCCGAGGAGTACCGGGTCCGCCCGCTGCTGCCCTGGACGCCGGGCGCGCGGTCCGCGCCGGCCGCCCGCACCGAGCTGCCCGCCCTGCTGCGCGGCTACCTCCGCCTCGGCGCCTGGGTGTGCGGCGAGCCCGCCCACGACCCGGACTTCGGGGTGGCCGACCTCTACGTGCTGCTGTCGATGCGCCGGGTCAACCCGCGCTACCTGCGGCACTTCCTCTCCCTCGTGCCCGCCGCGGCCTGATGAGCGTCTGGCTGCCCGGCGCGCCCTGCACCCCGCGGGCGTGCATCGACGCCACCTCGCGGGCCACGGCCGCGCCCCGTGCCGTGGCCCGGCTCACCGCCGTCGTCCTGCTGCTGCTCGCCGGCATCGCCCTGACCCCGCTCGGCGGACGCCTGCCCGCCGGGTGGGTGCGGGGCTGGGCCCGTGCGGTCGTGCGCGCGGCCGGCGTACGGGTGCGCATCACCGGGGCGGCCCCGCCCGACGGCGGACTGCTGCTGGTCGCCAACCACATCTCCTGGCTGGACGTGCCGCTGCTCGCGGCCGTCCGCCCGGCCCGGATGGTCGCCAAGCAGGAGATCCGGACCTGGCCGGTGGCGGGCCGGATCGTCGCGCGCGGCGGCGTGCTGTTCATCGACCGGGACCGGCTGCGCGCACTGCCCGCCACCGTCGCCCACCTCGCCGACGTGCTGCGCCGCGGACAGGCCGTGGCGGTGTTCCCCGAGGGCAGCACCTGGTGCGGACGCGCCCAGGGCCGCTTCCGCCGGGCCGCGTTCCAGGCCGCGCTCGACGCCGGGGTCCCGGTGCAGCCGGTGCGCATCCGCTACCGCACCGGGGGCGGAGCGGCCAGCACCGCCCCCGCGTTCATCGGCGACGACTCGCTGCTCGCCTCGCTGTGGCGGGTGGTCACGGCCCGCGGCCTGGTGGCCGACGTGGACGTACGGCCGCGGCTCGCGCCGCACGGCACCCGCCGGGATCTCGCCGCGGCGGCCGAGACGGCCGCGCGGGGCGCCGACGCGTATGCGTCCACGCACACCCCGCACCTCCGGCCGGCCCGGGCTATGCGGGGCGGGACCGCTCAGCGCACCACGCCGGCCAGCAGCCGGTAGGAGTCCAGCAGCGCCTCGCGGTCGTGGGTGCTGGTCGTGACCAGCACCTCGTCGGCCTCCGTCTCCTTCAGCAGGGCCTCCAGCTCCCCGGCGACCTGCTCGGGCGTGCCCGCGATGTGCCCGGTGAGACCGGACTCGTAGAAGCCGCGCTCCTTGTCGGTCATCGTGCGCCGCTCGACCTCCTCGGCCGGCGGCAGCGGCGGGAACGTGCCGTGCGTGCGGGAGTACGCCATCGACCACGCCTCCGGGACCAGCAGCCGCCGGGCCGCCTCGGGCGTGGGGGCGACCGCGACCGTGCCGGAGACGACCACGTAGGGCTGCTGCGCCCAGGGGGAGGGGCGGAAGGCGGCCCGGTAGCGGTCGATCCCGCGCCGCATCCGGTCCCGGCCGCGCAGGTCGCCGATGACCAGGGGCAGGCCCAGCCGGGCGGCGACGTCCGCGCCCTCGCCCATCGCCAGGACGAACGGCGGTACGCCCAGCCCCTCCGCGGGCCGCGCGTGCACACCGGTGGGGGAGGTGCCCCGGAACCAGCCGAGCAGCTCCTCGATCTGGGCGGCGAAGTCCTCGGCGTCCTCCTTGTCCCGCCCGAGGGCCCGGCGCACCCCGTCCGTGAAGCCGACGGAGCGGCCGAGCCCCATGTCGATCCGGCCCGGGAACAGCGACTCCAGCACACCGAACTGCTCGGCGACGACCAGCGGGCGGTGGTTGGGCAGCATCACCCCGCCCGTGCCGACCCGGATGCGCTCGGTGGCGCCCGCCACGGCCGCCGCCAGCACCGTCGGCGCCGACCCGGCCACGCCCGGCACCCCGTGGTGCTCGGCCACCCAGAAGCGGTGGTACCCGAGCGCCTCCACCTCCCGCGCCAGCCGCACGGTGTCGCGCAGCGCCTCCCCGGGCGGGCGCCCCTCACGGATGCGGGAGCGGTCGAGGACGGAGAAGCGGGTACGCACGGTCAACGGGTTCGACGGGTTCGACGGGTTCACACGAGGTTCAACGCCCTCCGGCCCCCGGCATTCCGACGGCCCCGGCGCGGGAGCGACTGTCAGGGGGCCCGCCTAGGCTGGCCGCGTGACCGACAGTGCGCGGCGGCCGCTCGCCGTCTTCGACCTGGACAACACGCTCGCCGACACCGCGCACCGCCAGCGCTTCCTGGAGCGGCGGCCACGGGACTGGGACGCCTTCTTCGCCGCCGCCCCGCAGGACCCGCCGCTGGCCGAGGGCATCGCGCTGGCCGTGCAGAGCGCCGCCGCCTGCGAGGTCGTCTACCTCACCGGGCGGCCGGAGCGCTGCCGCCGGGACACCCTGGAGTGGCTCGCCGCGCACGGGTGCCCCGAGGGGCGGGTGTACATGCGGCGCGACGGCGACCGCCGGCCCGCGCGCCGCACCAAGCTGGAGATCCTGGGCCGGCTGGCCCGCGCCCGCGACGTCCGCGTCGTGGTGGACGACGACCCTCTGGTCTGCGACGACGCCGAGCACGCCGGCTTCACGGTCGTACGGGCCACCTGGGCGACCCCGTCGGGCACGCTGCGCCAGGCCCAGGAGGGCGACGGCCGGACCTGAGCCCCGGAGCGGACCCGGGCCCGCGACCGGCGGGAGCCCCCGCGGTCCCCGGCACCGTCACTCGCCCGCGCTGTCGCCCTCCTCCAGGCGGAAGCCCACCTTCAGGCCCACCTGCCAGTGCGCGACGTCGCCGTCCTCGAGCTGGCCGCGCACCTGGGTCACCTCGAACCAGTCCAGGTTGCGCAACGTCTGCGAGGCGCGGGTGATGCCGTTGCGGATGGCCTGGTCGACGCCGTCCGGGGACGTGCCGACGATCTCGGTGACCCGGTAGGTGTGGTTCGTCATGGCTGTTCCTCTCGGGAGACGGCCGCGTCCCGCGATGTGGCACGCGTCACTCCACCGTGCCGCAAGCTGCGGCGCGGCGCGAGGCGTCGGCGCGAGATCCCCGCGCAGCCCTTGACCTCCGGATTGGTCCATACCAAAATCCAGGTCACCCGTACGAGCGCTGCGCTCGGTCCCCCACGTCGGGCCCCTCGCCCCTGTCCACCAGGCAGAACAAGGACCCTCGTGAGACGACGACGCCTCCTCGCCCTCCTGTGCGTGTCCGCATCCCTCCTGAGCGGCTGCGGCCTGCTGCCCGGAGGGTCCGAACGGCACACGGTCACCGTGTGGTTGATGAAGGACAGTGCCTCCCAGGAGTTCCTGGAGCGCTTCACGAAGGACTTCGAGCACGAACACCCCGACCTCCGCCTGGACATCCGCATCCAGGAGTGGACCGGCATCGGCGACAAGGTGCAGAAGGTCCTGGCGGGCGGCCGGCCGGGCGACGAGGAGGGCAACCACCCCGACGCCCCGGACGTCATCGAGGTGGGCAACACCCAGGTCCCGCAGTACGTCGAAGGCGGCCGGCTGCTCGACCTGACGCTGGAGTCGGCCCGCGACTGGGGCGGCAAAGACTGGCTGCCCGGCCTCGCCGAGCCCGGCCAACTCCGCTACCACCAGTACGGGATCCCCTGGTACGCCGCCAACCGCGTGGTCATCTACCGCAAGGACCTCTTCGCCCGGGCCGGCGTCACCGCGCCGCCCCGCACCCGCGCCCAGTGGCTCGACGTCACCGAGCGGCTGGACGGCGACGGCACGCAGGGCATCTACCTCGCGGGACAGGACTGGTACACCCTCGCCGGGTTCATCTGGGACGAGGGCGGCGAACTCGCCACCGAGGAGGGCGGCCGCTGGTCGGGCGCCCTGGACAGCCCCGCCGCCCTCCGCGGCATGGACTTCTACCGGCGGCTGCACGCCCTCGGTGAGGGACCGGCCGACGCCGACGAGGAACACCCGCCGCAGGCCGGTGTGTTCGCGTCCGGGAAGGCCGCCCAGATCGTCGCCGTGCCCGGCCTCGCCCGGGCGATCCTGGACAGCAACCCGGAGCTGAAGGGCAAGCTGGGGTTCTTCCCGGTGCCGGGCCACGCCGCCGGCAAGCCGGGCGCCGTCTTCACCGGCGGCTCGGACCTGGTCGTCCCGCGCTCGACCGACCGGCGCGAGGACGCGATCGCCGTGGTCGCCGCGCTGACCGGCGCCCGCTGGGACACCGACCTGGCCCGCACCATGAACTACGTGCCCAACAAGGCGAAGCTGGCCTCGGCGGTGGCCGGTGAGGAGGGGGTCGCGGCCATGGCGGCCGGAGCCGCGCAGGGCCGGGCGACCCCCAGCACACCCGAGTGGGCCGCCGTCGAGGCGGACAACCCGATCAAGGCCTACATGACGAAGGTGCTCACCGGCTCCGACCCGGCGACCGAGGCCCGCCGCGCCTCCGAGCGGATCACGGAGGCGCTCACGGTCGACGCCGGCTGACCGGGGCCGGCCGGGGCCCGGTCCCCGGCCGGGGCACGGAGCCCCGACCGGGAGGCCGGTGCCCGGTCAGCGCACCGTGCTCAGGGACAGCGCGAAGCGGCCCTCCGTGTCCGTCCACCAGTGGGTCAACTCCAGACCGGCCTCCGCCAGTTCCGCGCGCACGCCGTCCTGGCGGAACTTCGCCGAGACCTCGGTGCGCAGCTCCTCGCCCGCCGCGAAGTCCACGGCGAGACCGAGGGCCGGCACCTTCACGGTCTGGGCGGTGCGGGACCGCAGCCGCATCTCGATCCACTCCTGCTCCGCGTCCCACAGGGCGACGTGGTCGAAGGCGTCGAGGTCGAAGTCGGCGCCCAGTTCCCGGTCGACGACCGCCAGGACGTTCTTGTTGAACGCGGCCGTCACCCCGGCGGCGTCGTCGTAGGCCCGGACCAGGACCTGTTCGTCCTTGACCAGGTCCGTGCCGAGCAGCAGGGCGTCGCCGGGCGCGAGCAGCGCGCGCACCGCGGCGAGGAACCGCGCCCGCTCGGCCGGCAGCAGGTTGCCGATCGTGCCGCCGAGGAACGCCACCAGCCGGGGGCCCGGCGTGTCCGGCAGCTCCAGCGGCCGCGTGAAGTCGGCGATCAGGGCGTGCACTTGAAGGCGGGGCCGCTCGGCGGCCAGGGCCTGCCCGGCCCCGGTCAGCGCGCTCTCGCTGACGTCGACGGGGACGTACGCGCGCAGGCCGGTGAGGGCGTCGAGGAGCAGCCGGGTCTTCTCGGAGGACCCGGAGCCCAGTTCGACGAGGGTGCGGGCGCCGGACGCGGCGGCGATCTCGGTGGCGCGGGCGTCGAGGATCTCCCGTTCGGCGCGCGTCGGGTAGTACTCGGGCAGGTCGGTGATCTGCTCGAACAGGGCGCTGCCGTGCGCGTCGTAGAACCACTTCGGCGGCAGCGTCTTGGGCGTGGTGGTGAGGCCGTGCAGCACGTCGGCGCGCAGCGCCGCGTCCGTGGCGTCCTCGGGCAGGGTGCGGGTGATGTGGAACGGACTCACGTCCAGTGCTCCTCGGTCGGTACGGGTGCCGCGTCGTCGGCCGGGCCGGGGGTGCCCCCGGGGTCCCGGGTGCCGGGGTCCTTGAGGGGGGCGAGCCGCACCTCGGTGCGGCTCGCGGTGAGCAGGGTGCGGTCGGCGACCTCCCGCCAGGCGGGGTCGTCGTCGTACGGTTCGGAGGCCACGACCGTCCCGCGGCCGGGCCCGGCGAGGTACCACAGGGTGTCGCCCCAGGCGGTCGCCGTGATCGTGTCGCCGTCGGTGAGCAGCAGGTTCAGCCGGGCCGCCGGGGCCGCCCCCGCGACCTCGGCGACCGTGTCGGCCAGTGCCCGCCCGGCGTCGTCCCCGGCCCGCAGCCGGGCCAGGACCAGCGCCCACACGAACGCCGAGTCGTTGCGGGCCTCCAGCGACAGCACGTCGGCCGCCGTCAGCGTGCCCGCCAGGGGCGCCAGGGAGCCGGGCCAGCCGGGGACGGCGCCGTTGTGGCTGAACAGCCACCGGCCCGCGGCGAACGGCGCCGCCGCGGCCTCCGCGTCCGCCCCGGACAGCGTCGCGTCGCGCACGGCGGCCAGCAGCGCCCGGGAGCGCACCACCCGGGCCAGGTCGGCGAAGGACAGGTCGGCCCAGATCGGCCCGGCCCGCCGGTAGCGGGCCGGCACCGGGTCGTCCCCGGCGTACCAGCCGACGCCGAAGCCGTCGGCGTTGACCGTGCCGTGCCGCTGGTGGCGCGGCGCCCAGGACTGCCGGTACAGGCCGTGCGGGGGCTCGACGAGGAGCCGGCCGAGCCGCTCCTCGCTTCCCACGTACGCCACGTGACGGCACATCAGGCGGCTGCCGAGCGGGCGGTGCGGAACCCGGAGAAGATCTGGCGCCGCACCGGGTAGTCCCAGTTGCGGAAGGTGCCCCGGCAGGCCACCGGGTCCACGGCGAACGAACCGCCGCGCAGCACCTTGTACTCCGGGCCGAAGAACACCTCCGAGTACTCCTTGTACGGGAACGCCCGGAACCCCGGGTACGGCAGGAAGTCGCTCGCCGTCCACTCCCACACGTCACCGATCAACTGCCGTACGCCGAGCGGCGACGCACCGGCCGGGTAGCTGCCCGCCGGGGCCGGGCGCAGGTGCCGCTGGCCGAGGTTGGCGTGCTCGGGCGCCGGGTCGGCGTCGCCCCACGGGTAGCGCATCGAGCCGCCGGTCGCGGGGTCGAAGCGGGCCGCCTTCTCCCACTCCGCCTCGGTGGGCAGCCGGCGTCCGGCCCAGCGGGCGTAGGCGTCGGCCTCGTACCAGCACACGTGCAGCACCGGCTCGTCCGGCGGCACCACCTCGGTGACGCCGAAGCGGCGGCGCAGCCACTGCCCGCCGTCGCGGTGCCAGAACAGCGGCGCGGTGAGGGAGGCGCGCCGCACGTGCGCCCAGCCCTCCGGCGTCCACCAGCGCTCGTCGTCGTAGCCGCCGTCCGCGATGAACGCCTGGTAGGCGCCGTTGGTGACCGGAGTGGTGTCGATGTGGAACGCCGGGACGTCGACCCGGTGCGCGGGCCGTTCGTTGTCCAGCGCCCACGGCTCGGCGGAGGTGCCCATGGTGAACGGGCCGCCGGGCACGAGGACTTCGGCCGGGCCGCTGAACAGCGGCGCCGGGTCGGGGTCGGGCGCGGTCAGGGCCTGCGGGCCGCGCCGCAGCTGATGGGTGATCAGCATGGTCTCATCGTGCTGCTGTTCGTGCTGCGCGACCATCCCGAAGGCGAAGCCCGCCTCGGTGAGCCGGGCGCCGTGGAAGTCGGCCGACGTCAGCACGTCCAGGACCCGTCCGCGGACCTCCGCGGCGTACGCCCTGGCCTCCTGTGGCGACAGCAGCGGCAGGGACGGGCGCGCGGAGCGCGGATGCTCGAAGGCGTCGTAGAGGCCGTCGATCTCCGGCCGCATCGCCTCCCGGCCCCCGACCGCGCGCAGCAGCCACAGCTCCTCCTGGTTGCCGATGTGGGCCAGGTCCCACACCAGCGGGGACATCAGCGGCGAGATCTGTGCGGTCAGGTCGGGCTCCTCGACGCAGCTCGTGAGCAGCGTGGTGCGCTCACGGGCCGTGACGAGCGTGGTCAGAGCCCGCTCGCGCAGGGTCTCGGCGTCGAAGGCGGGTTCCGTCATGAGGGGATGTCCTTCCCGTGGGGGTGGCCGTCGGGGTCGGGGAGACCGTCCGTGCCGCCGAGGCGGTCGAGGAGGTCGTCGGCGGGACAGCGGCCGGCGAGGACGTGGCGCTCCCGGAACGCCGCCACGGCGTCGGTGAGCGCGCGACCCGCGCCGAGCCGCGGCAGGGCCTCCAGGGCCGCCGTGAAGCACACCTCGGCCGCCTCGCGCAGCTCGGGGTCGGAGAGGCCCGCGCGGGCCGCGTCCAGCCACAGCGGGTTGTGCGGGGCGGGCCGGGGCACGGCCCGCTCGGCGAGCGGCTTGACCGCCCGGTAGGCGGTCTCGGCGGCCTCCGGATCGTCGAACAGGGCGGTCGTCACCGCCAGCGGCACGATCCAGCCGTCCTCGCCGGGCTGCGCGTCGATCATGCGCAGTTCCAGGTGGCCACGCGGCCTGACCGGCGGAAACAGCGTCGAGACGTGGTAGTCGAGGTCGTCCCGGGTGGGGGCCCCGGTGCGGGTCCACTCCCGGAACGTCAGCCCGTCCGGCACGTCCCAGGGGCCGGATTCCCGGCGCCGGCACATCACCGGCGCGTCCAGGACGTGCCGTGCCCAGGCGGTGCGGGGCTCGTCGTCCAGCGGCGGGGCGCCCGCGCGTCCCGGGCCGATCGCCGTCCACAGCAGCTGCCGCGTGGAACGCCAGCCGGTCGGCCGGTTGTCCAGCACCGGGGAGTTCGCGAAGGCGGCCACCAGGACCGCGCCCAGGGTGTGCGCCAGCCACCAGCGCCGCCCGTGCCCCAGCGGGCCGGGCTCCTCGTGCCCCGCGTCCAGGCACACCTGCACCGAGGCCGAGCTGCACATCATGGCGCGGCCGGCCGGCCCGGCGCGGTCGAGATGGGTCTCCATCGCGTCGTAGCGGGGCTCGTGCAGGAAGCGGCGGGGCGGGTGCCAGGGATCGGTGCCGAGTCCGGCGAGGGCGAGGCCCTGGCCGCGGAGCACGGACCGGACGGCGGCCAGATCGGCCGAGACGGTCTCCACGCAGGCGGTGAGGGAGGCGGCGGGCGGGGAGCTGAGCTCCAGCTGGCCACCGGGCTCGACGGTGAGCGCCGACTCCAGGGGCACCGTGCGCAGTGCGGCGTAGGCCGCCGCGAGTCGTTCGGGTGTGACGGGGAGCCGCGGATCACGCAGCTCGTGGACCAGCCATTCCAGCTCCACCCCGACGGTGCGGGGCGGCCCGGTCTTGAAACAGATGCCCCGTATGAGGGCCTCCACATCGGCCTCGGTGAGGACTGTGCGGTGCTCCGTACAGTCGCCCGCCGAGTCAGTCGACGCGTCGGACATGTCAGGATCCTCCTGTGGTCGCGACATGTCGCCGGCCCCGGTCGGGGCGCGGCACACTCGTCCCACCCAAACCCCTCGCGCCCGTTCGCACAAGGGTGCACAACCGGACGTTCCGGACCCGTCACATCCGTCGGTGTCCGTCTCCCGTACGCGACGGGGCCCGGAGAAATCGCGTTGCGGTGCAGGACCAGCATCGCTCACGATGCGTTCATGAGCACGACGGGGGAACGGACGGCCGGGGCGCTCATGGCGTGCACGGGGGTGACGCCATGAGCGCCCGGCTCCGGAACATCGCGCAGGAGACCGAACGGATCGTGGCGGCGGGCGCATACCGCCTGCCCGACGGGCGCGAGGTGCCCCTGCGGGCGGAGATCGAGGCGGCCCGGAGCGCCACGGCGGTCAGCGGACCGCTTCCGGTGCCCGTGCCGCGGACCGAGCCGACCGCGACGGTCGTCGAGGTCACCGGCGAGAGCAGCCTGGCCGCCGCCCGCCGGCTCGCCGACCGGCCGGTCGCGGTGCTGAACTTCGCCTCCGCCCGCAACCCGGGCGGGGGATACCTGAACGGCGCCCAGGCGCAGGAGGAGGCGTTGTGCCGGGCCTCCGCGCTGTACACGTGCCTGCTGCGGGTCCCGGAGTACTACGCCCACCACCGGGCCCACCGCGACCCGTTCTACTCGGACCGGGTGGTGCACTCCCCGGCCGTGCCGGTCTTCCGCGACGACCGCGGCCGGCTGCTGGAGGAGCCGTACCGGGCGGGATTCCTGACCGCGGCCGCGCCCAACGCGGGCGTCGTGCTGCGCACGGCCCCGGAGCGGGCGGGCGACCTCCCCGGCGCCCTCGCCGTCCGCGCCGAGCGGGTGCTGGAGACGGCCGCCGCGCACGGGTACCGGCGGCTGGTGCTCGGCGCCTGGGGCTGCGGGGTGTTCCGCAACGACCCCGCGCAGGTTGCGGGGGCCTTCCGGGCACTGCTCGGGCCGGGCGGGCGGTTCGCCGGGACCTTCGCGCACGTGGTGTTCGGGGTGCTGGACCGCACCCCGGGTGCCGGGGTGCGCCAGGTGTTCGAACGGACCTTCGCGGAGGTTCAGCTCCAGCCGTAGCGCTCCTGCAGGCGCCGGCGGACCAGGTCGAAGCGGCCGCGGTCCAGGGCGCACGCCTCCCGGCGCATGCCCGCCTCGTGCAGGCGCAGCACCCGGTCCACGGCCACCCACGAGTCCCGGCCCGAGCGGTCCCACGGGCCGCTGCCGATCGGCACCCACTCCCGGTCGTCGTCGTGCCGCTTGCTCGACAGCTGCACCGCCAGGACCGTGCCCGCGGCCTCCCGGGCGACGACCAGAACGGGCCGGTCCTTGCCCCGCCCGTCGTTCTCCTCGAACGGCACCCAGGTCCACACGATCTCGCCGGGATCGGGGTCGCCGTCGTGGGCGGGCGCGTACGCGGTGCGCACCCGGCCGACCTCCCGCGGGTCGGCCTCGGTGGTGGCGGTGGGGCCGTAGCGGCCCGGGACGTGCTCGTCTTCGTACGCGGTCACGGGGGCACTGTAGAGCGTGCCCCCGTGACCGCCTCCGACCGCCCTACTTCTCGTCCACCGGGACCCTCTGCGCCGGGGGAGGCGACGCGAGGCCGTTGAGCGACGAAGTCCCGGCGGTGGTCCGCGCGTTGCGGTCCGGTGAGCCCTCCTGGTTCATGGAGGCCAGCAGTTGGCGGGCCAGGCCCAGGCCCGTGCCGCCCATGGTGAGCGCCTTGGCGAACAGCTCGGACATGCCCTCGGCGCCGTTGAGGAGCACCATGTTGTCCACGTTGCCGAACGCCGAGGCGCCGGCCCGGACGATCTCCGGCCAGTTCTCGGCGAGTTGCTGGGCGACGACCGCCTCCTGGTTCTCGGCGAGGGCGGCGGCGCGCGCCTTGATGGCCTCCGCCTCGGCGAGGCCCCGGGCCTTGACCGCCTCGGCCTCGGCCAGACCGCGGGCCTGCGCGGCGGCCGCCTCGGCCTCACCCGTGGCGCGGGTCGCGGCGGCCCCGGCGGTGCCGCGCGTGCGGGTCGCCTCCGCCTCGGCGCCCGCGGCCGCCTTGACCCGGGTCGCCTCGGCGGCGGCGGCCAGCTCCGTCTCGCGGGCCTTGGCCTGGGCCGCCGAGATCCGCGCGTCGCGCTCCGCCTCGGCCAGGGTGCGCTTCTCGTACGCCTGCGCGTCGGCGGGCTTGCGGACGTCCGCCTGGAGCTGCTGCTCGCGCCGGTGCGCCTCCAGTTCCGCGACCCGCGTCTCCTGTACGACGACCTCCTGGCGGGCGCCCGCCTCGGCGAGCGGTCCGGCCTGGCGGGCCTTGGCGGCGGCCTTGTCGCGCTCGGCCTGGTAGCCGGCCTGGAGGATCTCGCTGTCCCGGGTGGCCTCCGCCATCCGCGCGAACGACTGCTGCTCGGCCTCCGTGGCCAGCCGGTTGGCCTCCGCCTGGGCGATGCGCGCGTCCCGCTGGACGGCCGCCGCGTGCGGCATGGCCAGGTTCCGGATGTACCCCGTCGGGTCCTCGATCTCGTGGATCTGCAGCGAGTCGACGATCAGGCCCAGCTTCTCCATCTCCGTGCCGCACGCGGCCCGGGTCTGCCCGGTCAGCTTCTCCCGGTCGCGGATCATGTCCTCCACCGTCAACCCGCCCACGATGGACCGCAGGTGACCGGCGAAGACGTTGTGCACGCGCTCCGCCATCAGCTTCTGCTGGTCGAGGAAGCGGCGGGCCGCATTGGCGATCGACACGAAGTCGTCGCCCACCTTGAAGATGACCACGCCGCGCACCTTCAGCGGGATGCCCTGGTGCGTCACGCAGTCCACGTGCAGTTCGGTCTCGTTCAGGTCCAGGGACAGCTTGCGCACCGCCTGCACCCCGGGCAGCACCAGCGTGCCGCGCCCCGTGACGATCCGGAACCCCATGCCTTCCTCGAGGCCCTCGGTCCGGTGTTTCGAACCGGAGATGACCAGCGCCTCGTTCGGCTCCGCGACGCGCCACATCATCTTGAACACACCGATCAGTACGAGGACGGCGGCGACCGCCACCCCCGCTACGACGCCGACGACCATCGGCATACGCCCCCTTGGGATGGTGCCCCCTCGGCACCGGACGAAGGGAGTGTGCGCCCGCGCGGGCCGCAGGTGAAGACACCGGCGGATCCTTGTCGCAACCTTGACGCGGGCGTGGCGCGGGGCGTGCGGTCCTGGCCGGACGCAACGGGGTTCGGCCGTCCCCGGCCCACGTCATCCGCGCCGGGGCGGGCTCAGCTGTCGTAGGCGCCCGTGACGTAGACCGTCCGCGGTGGCAGGTACTCCACGACCATGACCACCGTGCCGGGCTCGATGCGCCCCGTGCCGGGTGCGGGGTGGGCGAGGAAGTGCTCGGCGCCGCCGCGCACCCGGACGATCACCTCGCCGACCAGTCCCGGCCCGACCGTCCCGGTCACCCGTCCCATGAGCCCGACCATCGGCGCGTCGTCCATGACCCCAGGGTACGGCCGAAGCCCGTTACGGAGCTGGGGAGTCGGCGGCGATCGGCGCCGGCCAGTGCTCGTGCCACCGCAGGTCCGCCTCCAGTTGGGCCGCCAGCGACAACAGCAGCGGCTCGCCGTGCGCCGGGCCGAGCAGCTGCGCGCCCACCGGCAGGCCGTCCGCGGTGAACCCGGCCGGGACGTTGACGCCGGGCCAGCCCAGCACGTTCCACGGCCAGGCGTAGGGACAGGCGGCGATCATCGCCCGGTCGGTGGCGAACCCGCCGAGCGCCGCCATCGCGCCGATGCGCGGCGGGGGAGTGGCGGTGGTGGGCGCGAGGACCACGTCGTACGAGGTGAAGAAGCGGCCGATACGGCGGTGCAGGACCGCCTCCGCGCGCCGCGCCGCCCGCAGCGGGGCCCCGCCGAGCAGCCGGCCCATACGCGCGGCGTCCCGGGTGCGCCGGTCGAGGAGCGCCGGGAAGGGTGCCTCGGCGACGTACTCGGCGATCCCGGCGGTCGCCCGGGGCACGAAGGCCAGCCCGATCTGCCCGTACGGCGGGTCGGCCTCCTCGACGGTGTGCCCCAGGGCGGCGAGCCGCTCGGCGAGGGCGACGACCCGGGCCCGCACGGCGGGACTCAGCCGGGCGGGCACCGCCGTGAACGGCGGCTTCAGCGCGAGGGCCACGCGCAGCCGGCCCGGGTCGCGGCCGGCCGCCGCGCGGGCGTCGACCGCGGGCGGCCGGTGCGGGTCGTGCGGGTGGTTGCCGCTCGCCGCGTCGAGCAGGAGGGCGGCGTCGGCGACCGTGCGGGCGAGGGTGCCGTTGACCGTGATGCCGTGGAAGGCCTCGCCGCGCGGCCAGGTGGAGACGCGGCCGCGCTGCGGCTTGACGCCGACCAGGTGCGTCCACGCGGCCGGGATGCGCACCGAGCCGGCCCCGTCCGAGCCGAGCGCGGCCGGGACCAGGCCCGCCGCCACCGCGGCCGCCGATCCGCCGGAGGAGCCGCCGGGGGTGTGCCCGGGGTGCCACGGGTTGCGGGTCGCGCCGAACGCGGGCCCCTCGGTGAACGGCCACTGGCCGAGCTCGCAGGTGTTGGTCTTGCCGACGATCACCGCACCGGCCGCGCGCAGCCGCCGTACCGCCTCACCGTCCTCGGCGACGGGCGGGTGGGCGCCGGCGCAGCCGAAGGCGGTGGGCTCGCCGGCCACGTCCATGTCGTCCTTCACCGCGACCGGCACCCCGAGCAGCGGACGGCGCGCTCCGGCGGCCAACTCCCGGTCGGCGGCGTCGGCTTCGGCGAGGGCGGCCTCGGCCCGCACGATCCGGAAGGCGTTCAGGGTGCCCCGGCTGCCCTCGATCCGGGCGAGCGTCCGCTCGACGAGTTCCCGCGAGGACACCTCGCCCTCGGCGAGCGCACGGGCGGTCTCGGCCAGCCCTGCGGCACGGTCGGGCGTCATGCGGGCACCTCCGGGACGACGGCGTCTACCGCACAGTAACCTCCGGCGGTCCGTCGTGTGGAGCCCGGAGAGCCGACTGCCGGGCCCGCACGCAGCCGTTTGCCGAACCGGCAACAGGTGTGGCGGGTCCGGGAAGCGGTGGGCGACGGTGGACCCGTGACCGATGACATCGCAGCCCGAACGCCCGCTTCCGGCCTCCCGGCGCCCTCCGGGGGGTACGTCGGTGATCCCGCGGTACGGGCGGAGTGGGACAACCGCTACGCCGAACGACAGCAGTTGTGGAGCGGCCGGCCCAACGGCGCGCTCGTGGCCGAGGCCGCCGGGCTGGCTCCCGGACGCGTGCTCGACGTCGGCTGCGGTGAGGGCGCTGACGCGCTCTGGCTCGCGCGCGGCGGCTGGGACGTGACGGCGCTCGACGTCTCGGGCGTCGCGCTGGACCGCGCGGCCGGACACGCCCGGGACGCCGGCCTCTCCGTGCGCTGGGTCCACGCCGGACTCGCCGAGGCCGCCCTCCCGCCGGCCTCGTTCGACCTCGTATCCGCCCAGTACCCGGCCCTGCTGCGCACCCCGGACGCGGTCGCTGAGCGTGCCCTGCTCGCCGCCGTCGCCCCGGGCGGCGTGCTGCTGTTCGTGCACCATGCGGGGATGGACACCCGGCAGGCGCACGACGGCGATTTCGACCCGGCGGACTACATCTGGCCCTCGACGGTCGCGGCGCTGCTCGACGACGACTGGTCGGTGGAGGTGGACGAGCGGCGGCCACGCGACCTCCCTCCCGGCGGCGCCGGCGCGCACCACACGGACGACCTCGTCCTGCGGGTGCGCAGGCTGCGCTGAGGAGGACCCCCGGTGCGGCTCCGGCGACGGCGTCGCACAGCCGCCCGTGGCACGAGGTCCCGTAGGGGGCGGACGGCGGTCCGCCCCCCTGGGGTCCCCCGGTGCCGTGGTCCTCGGTGCGCGGGCGGCGGGGGTGCCCGGTGGCTCGTCAGGCCGCTCGCCACAGGGCCGGGACGGACGGCGGCTCCCAGCCCGGCTGGGCCGTGTGCGCCTGGAGGCAGACGTAGGCACGGCCGGCGTAGGTGACCCGGTCACCCGCGCGGTAGGCCGTGCCCACGGCCCAGGTCCCGCCCGGCGACGGGGAGGGGCCGGGGCCGGGACCGGGGTCCTGGGGGACGTCGAGGACGAAGTCGAACGCCGCCTCCCGGCCGCCGCCCGCGTCCCTGACGGTCATCAGCAGCCGTGCGTCGAAGATCGTGTCGGTGTTGTTGCGCGGCTCGTTGGGGAAGTACAGCTGCGTCGTCAGCACCGGACGGCCGGGCGCCTGCAACTTGACGTGCAGGTGGCGCGTGCGGCCGGGGTACAGGCCCGGCACGATGGTGGTCAGCGCGAACGAGCCGCGCGAGTCGGTGAACTGGTGCCCGCGCAGCCGGAACCCCGTGTTGTCGTAGGCGCCGTTGGCGTCGGCCTGCCAGAAGTCCAGCAGCACGCCGGCCACCGGGAGGCAGGCGCGGCCGAAGACGTAGCCGGTCACGGTGAGTGGGGTGCCGGGCATGCCGGGCTCCAGCAGACTGGTGCGCTGGGGCGAGTTGGGCTTGAAGTAGGGGCCCTCGGTCTGCTCCGGGGTCGGGTGGTCGCCGTCGTCGCAGGACGGCGTGAGTTCCGGGGCCGTACCGCTCGCCGCCGCGGTGCGGGCGAGGGCCGGGCCGCCGGCCAGGGCGACGGGGATCGCGGCGGTGGCGGCGAGCGCCGCGCGCAGCACCGTCTTGCGGCGCACGAGCCGGGCGGACCCCGTGCCGGGCTCGGCCCCGGGGTCGTCCGGGCCCGCGCCGTGCCTGCCTGCTCCGTCCATGTCTCCTCCTCGTGGGGGGTTGGTGGGCAACGAAACTAGGCGCGCCCGGACGGGGCTTCGAGGGACTGGTGGTGCCGGCTGTGGTGTTTTCGGAAGGCTCCCGGGCTGCTCCCGGTCTCCCGCCGGAAGAACCGGCCGAAGTACGCCGGGTCGTCGAACCCGGTGCGCGCGGCGACCTGCCGGACCGACAGCCGGGTGTGCGCCAGGAGCTGCTGGGCCCGGTACACGCGCGCCTCGATCAGCAGCCTGCCGGGCGGGCGGCCGGTGGCGGCCCGCACCGCCTGGGTGAGGTACCCAGGCGTGACCCCCAGCCGCTCGGCGCACTGCCGCACGCTCCACCCCGCCGCCCCGGACCGGGCCACCAGCTCCGTGAACGCCTCGGCCACGGCGGCCGAACGGCCCTGGGCCTGCGGTCCGGTGCCACGTCCGGCGCGCTGTCCGGCGGGGCCGGGGAGCCGGGCGGCGCGCAGGACGAGCACGTGCAGCAGGGACCGCAGCACGCTCTCGTGTCCCGCCGCGCGCTGCCGGTGCTCCGCGAGCAGTTCGGTGAACAGGCACCCGATCGCCCGGTCGTGCTCCGCGTCCAGCGCGAACGGGCAGCGCGTCCCCAGCTCCCGCAGCACCTCCCGGTCGCCGGGGTGGTCCACCAGGAAGTCGTCGGTGAACAGGGCGAGCGACCCCTCCGGGCCCCGGCCGCCCTCCCAGTGGTGCACCTGCCCCGGCAGGACCACGGTCAGCTGCGGAGGACGCACCGGCCACCGGGCGAGGTCGACGACGTGGGCACCCGAACCGGCGGTGACGTGCACCAGCTCGTAGAACGTGTGCCGGTGCGGCCGGTCCCAGCGGGACAGCGGCCCCACCTCTTCGAAGGAGCCCGCCGCGAACGGAGGGGCGTCCGGCCGGGCCACCTCCAGCCGGTGCAGCGCCACGTCCCCCGCGCCGGGGGGCGGGCTCGGAACTCCTGGTAAGACCGTGGTGCTGCGCATGGGACGCACTCCTTCCCAGGGGGTGTCTCGTCGATCGGGCCGGGTCGCGCACATCCGTTCCCGCTCTGGTCTGCACCAACCCCTTGCCCCCCGCCCCGAGGCGTCGCAAGCTCCCTGCATGGAGCTGGAGTTGCGGCATCTGAGAACCATCCGGGCCATCGCCGACGCGGGCAGCCTGACCAGGGCGGCCACCGCGCTCGGTCTCGCCCAGCCCGCCCTCAGCGCACAGCTGAGGCGCATCGAACACGCCCTGGGCGGGGCCCTGTTCGAGCGCGGCCGGCACGGCGTGCGCACCACCGCCCTCGGCGAGCTGGTCCTGGAACGTACCCGGGTCGTGCTGCCCGCGGTGAGCGAACTCCAGCGGGAGGCCGCCCGGTTCGCCCGCACCCGGCGGGTCGGACAGCGGCTGCGCCTCGGCGGCACCCACGGACCGCTGCTCGGGGCGCTGGTCGACCGGCTGGCCGACGCCGCACCCGGCACCACTGTGACCACCTGCGCCTCCTGGTCGGAGCGGGAACTGGCGGAACTGCTGGCAGAGGGGCGCCTGGACTTCGCGCTCACCGGCACCTGCGGCTCCGCCCCGCCGCCCGACCCGCCGCACCTCGTCTGGGAGGAGATCGCCGTCGACCCCGTCTTCGTCATGCTCGCCGACGGCCACCGGCTGGCCGCCGAGCCGGAGGTCGACCTGGCCGCGCTCGCCGACGAGGAGTGGGCCTGCGTCCCCGGCGACGGCTGTTTCGCGGACTGCTTCACCGCGGCCTGCGCCCGCGCCGGCTTCACCCCGCGCCGCATGTACGAGACGGACACCGCGTCCTGCGTGCACCTGGTGCAGGTGGGCCGGGCAGTGGGCCTGTGCCGGGCCACGTTCCCGCCGACCCCCGGTCTCGCCGTCCGGCCGCTCGCCGGGACGCCCCTGATGTGGCGCCACCTGCTCGGTCGGCACCCCGCCGGACAGCGGCAGGACACCGCGGACACCGTGCTCGCCCAGGCCCGCGAGGCGCACGCGGGCGCTGCGGCCCGCAGCGACAGCTACGCGCAGTGGCTGGCGCAGCGCCGGCCGGACGCACCGGACGACGTCCGCCGACCGGTGCCGCGCCACCCCCTCCGGCGGCTTCCATAACACGGGGGCAGGGGGTCGGCTGACGTCTTACGGAGCGCGGCGGAGCCTTCCTACGGTGGCGCCACCCCACCGAACCCGAGGAGAACTCCCCATGCTCCATCGACAGTTCAGGGCCGCGTGCGCCGCCGCCACGGCGACGGGCGCCCTGCTCGTGGCCGGGCTCAGCGGCTCCGCGAGCGCCCTGCCGCCCTCCTCGTCCGGCGCCCCCACGGCGGCCGAGACCCTGCGCACCGACGCGGTCCCGCCCGGCCTCCTCGCCGCGCTCCAGCGGGACCTCGGCCTGGACCGGCAGCAGGCGGCGGCCCGGCTGGCCAACGAGGCCGAGGCGGGCGCCACCACCGGCCGGCTGCGCGCCGCCGTCGGCGCGCACTACGCGGGGGCCTGGGTGAGCGGCACGCTGTCGGACAACCTCACCGTGGCCACGACCGACCCAGCCGACGTGCGCGCCATCCGGGCCCGGGGCGCCGACGCCGTGGTCGTGGACCACTCGCTGTCCGCGCTGGACGCCGCCAAGGCGCGCCTCGACCGTGCCGCCGCGCACCACGCCGCCACCGACGCGCCGGTGTGGTACGTCGACGTCCGCACCAACACGCTGACGGTGGAGGCGATCAGCGCGGAATCCGCCCGCTCCCTGCTCCACGCGGCGCGCGTCGACACCTCCCTCGCCCGGATCGTCCGGACCACCGAACGGCCGCGCCCGCTCTACGACCTGCGTGGCGGCGACGCCTACTACATCGGCAGTGGCAGCCGCTGCTCGATCGGCTTCCCGGTGACCCGCGGCACCCAGCAGGGCTTCGCCACGGCCGGCCACTGCGGACGCGCCGGCAGCACCACCAGCGGTTCCAACCGGGTCGCGCAGGGCACGTTCCAGGCGTCCATATTCCCCGGCAACGACATGGCGTGGGTGGCCACCAACGCCAACTGGACGGCGACGCCGTACGTCAATGGCTCCAGTGCGCAGGTCGCGGGGTCCACGCAGGCCGCGGTCGGCTCCTCGGTGTGCCGCTCCGGCTCCACGACCGGCTGGCACTGCGGCACGGTGCAGCAGCTCAACTCCAGCGTGACGTACCAGGAGGGCACCGTCGCAGGCGTCACCCGCACCTCGGTGTGCGCCGAACCGGGCGACTCGGGCGGCTCGTTCATCTCCGGCAGCCAGGCGCAGGGCGTCACCTCGGGCGGCTCGGGCAACTGCACGAGCGGCGGCACGACCTACTTCCAGCCGATCAACCCCATCCTCCAGAACTACGGCCTCACCCTGAAGACCACCACGTCCGGCCCCAGCGACCCGGGTGACCCCGGTGATCCCGGTGACCCGGGCGGCACCTGGGCCGTGGGCACCGTCTACCAGGCGGGCGCGACGGTGACGTACGGCGGCGCCACGTACCGCTGCCTGCAGACCCACCAGGCCCAGCCCGGCTGGGAGCCCCCGAACACGCCGGCGCTGTGGCAGCGGACCTGACCTGCCTGTCCTCGTCGGCGGAAGGCGGCCCCGGTTCCCAGACCGGGGCCGTCCCGCGCGTCCGGGACACCCCCGCGGATGACGTCCCGCGCGGCTCAGCGGCGGGTGTAGAGGAAGCCGACCTTGTCGGCCTCGTCGGCCGGGTCTCCGCAGGGGGACGTGTCTCCCGGGGTGAGGCGTGCGTCCCTGCTTGAAGGGCAGGGACATGCCAGACGTTGCCGGCGGTTGCGCCAGTGGGCCGGTGTGTCGGGGAGGTCGGTCGTCAGCCCGTGCCGTGCTCGGCCAGCGGCCCCACGCGCAGGCCGGCCTCCCGGCAGTCGCCCACGATCTCCGGCAGGGCCGCGAGGGTCGCGTGCCAGCAGCCGGGCGCGGAGGCCAGGTCGGTGTCGTGCAGCAGGAGGGTGCCGCCGCCGCGCAGCTCCGCCGCGGCCGTCGCGCGGACCGACGCGGCCGTGGCCTCCGCCGCCCAGTCCCGGGCCCAGGCCGTCCACAGCACGGGCCGCAGCCCCGCACTCCGGGCGGCGGCCCAGCGGCCGGAGGTGAGGATGCCGTAGGGCGGGCGGTACCAGCGCGGGGAGCGGCCGGTGGTCTCGCGCACGGCGGCGGCCGCCCGCGCCACGTCCCGGCGGTCGCGGACCGGGGACGGCAGCCACGGCCGGTCGTGGGACCAGCCGTGCACGGCCACCTCGTGGCCCCGCCGGACCGTCTCGCGCACCACCCCGGGGTGGCGCACGACCTGCTCGCCGAGCACGAAGAACGTCGCCCGGACCTCCAGCCGGTCCAGGGCGTCGAGGAAGCGCGGGGTCGACACCGGGTCGGGACCGTCGTCGAAGGTCAGCGCCACGTGGCCGGGGCGCCCCGTGCCCGCCAGGGACGGGAAGCACCGCAGCCGCAGCCCCGGCAGCCAGGTGGCCGCAGGCACGATGTGGGCCGCGGCGAGCACCGCCACCGGCGCGAGCACCGTCCCGGCACGTCGGCCGACGGCCCGGATCGACGGGCGCACGACCGGTGGACGGAGGGGCGGGGCGTCGGCGAGGAACGGCGGCGGCAGCGGGCGGCGCGCGGAGGGGTGGCTCATCGGCGGGCTGCTCCTTGCTGCGGCCCGGAGTTCCCGGAGTCCTCAGCGCCTGCATAATTCCCCGCGCTCCCGGAGGCGCCGGAGGTCCCGGGAACCGCCCCGCGACCCGGCCGCGCCCGGTCCCACGCCCCGCTGATCGACGGCGCCCGCGCCAGGCCGAGGGTGCCCGCGCCGATCAGCAGCACGCCGATCACCTCCGGGAGCACCCGGCCGCCGAGCCCGATCCGCTCCTCGAACAGCACGCACCCCAGCGCGACGCTGGTCAGCGCGTCGCCCAGGGTCAGCGCGGGCTGGGAGACCGCGAGCGTCCCGGCCCGCAACGCCCCCTGCAACAGCAGGAAGGACACCACGCCGAGCGCGACCGTCGCGTACAGGGGCCACTGCGCCGGCAGCCGGCCGAGCCCGTCCTGCAGCCGGCCCATGACCTCCTTCATCAGCGCCGCCGTGCCCGCGAAGCACACCGCCGAGGCGAGCCCCAGCAGTCCGGCGCGCGGCGCGCCGCGGACGGCCGACCCGGCCGCCGTCAGCGCGGCCACGACGGCGAGCAGCACCACCCCCGTGACCGGCCACCGCCCGGAGAGCGCGGTCTCCCGGCCCTCCGACGGTGCGGCGGCGGCCAGGAACAGCGCCAGGCCCAGGGCGAGGGCCACGAACGCGCACCAGGTGCGGCGGTCCGGCGCGTGGCCGAAGACCACGCCGCCGACCAGCAGGGTGAACAGCAGCTCGCTCGCCAACAGCGGCTGCACCAGGGCGAGGCCGCCGGCCGCGAGGGCCGCCGCCTGCAGCCCGGTCGACACCGCGAGCAGGGCGGCACCGGCCAGCCAGTACGGTCGCCGCAGCAGGCGCGCGAGCAGCCGCAGGGCCTGCCGTGCGCCCCGGCCGCCGTCGGGCTCGTCGGTCGCGGCGCGTCGTTGCAGCACGGACGCCGAGGCGTTCGCGAGGGCCGCCAGCAGGGCGAGGACCACGGTCACCGCGCTCACCCCCGCTCACCTCCTGGGCACCCGTCGTACCGGCTTCGGACGACCGCTCACCGCGCGCCCCTCCTCGAACGACCGCTCACCGCCCGCCCCTCCTCGAACGGCCGCTCACCGCGCGCCTATCCGAAGCGGGCGGCGAGCCGCCGGTACAGGCCCGGTGCCGCGCCGCGCACCCGGGCCGGCAGGGACAGCCAGCCGGGCACGAAGACCTCGTCGCGGTCGCGGGCCACCGCCCGCCACACGGCGTCCGCGACCCGTTCCGGCGGCACCGGCCGGGGGCGCGCCCGCCGGTAGGGGGTGCCCCGCCGGTCGAAGAAGGGGGTGTCCACCACGCCGGGCACCACATGGGTGACGCGGACGCCGGTGGGCGCGAGTTCGTAGCGCAGGGCGTCGGCGAACGCCGCGAGGGCGGCCTTGGCCGCGGAGTACACGGCTTCGTCGCGCACGGCCACCACCCCCGCCAGCGACCCGATGAGCACCACGCGCCCGCTGCCCGCCGCGATCATGTGCGGCACGACCTGCCGCACCAGACGCAGCGTGGCCCGTACGTCGACGTCGATCACCTCGTCGAGGTCGGCGGCCGGCATCGTGCCGAACGCGCCGGCCCAGCCGATCCCGGCGCCGGCCACCAGCAGGTCCACCCGGCCCGTGCGGTCCAGTACGAACCGCGTCAGCCGGGCCTCGGCACCCGGCCGGGTCAGGTCGGCGGCGAACGCCGTGCCCGACGCCTGGCCGGCGACCCGGGCCAGCCGCGCCTCGTCCCGCCCGCTGAGCACCAGCCGCCAGCCGCCCTCCGCGGCGAGGCGCCGCACCACGGCGGCGCCGATGCCCGAGGAGGCGCCGGTGACCAGGGCCGTACCGCGGTACCCGGACACCCCCGCACCGGCGGCGGGCGCGGGACCGGACGCCGGCAGCGGCTCGGACGGGGGGACGGCGGGTGCGGAGCGGGGGCCGGACATGGCATGAGACATGGCGTCATCCGATGGGCCGTGGCACGGTGCCGGGAGGGGCCGACGGGGCGGCCCGGATGCATGGAGTATCCCGGACGGGATGCGGCAAACGCCCAGCAAACGTGGCGTTTGGGTGGCGAACGGCAGGAGAACCGGAACCCGTGCGAACGTCTCCTTCCGCGCCCCGCGGACGTGCGGCCGTACCGGGCGCGCCCCGGCGGATCCTGGTGCTCAGCGCGAGCATGGGAGCGGGCCACGACGCCGTGGCCGGGGAGCTCGCCCGCCGTGCCCGCGCCGACGGCCACGAGCCACTGGTGGCCGACGTCCTCGGCCTGCTGCCCTACGGCCTGGGCTCCGCGCTGCGCGGCTCCTACCAGGCGTCGGTGCGGCACTTCCCGTGGGCCTACGGCGCCGTCTACGACACGTTCCTGCGCAGCGGCCCCGGGCACCGCCCCAGCGGGGTGCCGCTGGCCCGGCTGGCCGGGCACCGCCTGACGGAGCTGGCAGACGGGTTCGACGCCGACGTCGTGGTGTCGGTGTTCCACCTCGCCGCCCAGCTGACCGGGCACCTGCGGCAGCGGGGCGCGCTGCGCGTGCCGAGCGCGGTGTTCGTGCTGGACTTCGCCGTCCACCGGCAGTGGGTCCACCCGGGCAACGACCAGTACCTGTGCCTCACCGAGGACGCCGCCGGGGAGCTGCGCCGGGGCGTGGCGGCACCGGTGCGGGTGACCGGCCCGGTCGTGCCCGCCGACTTCCTCGCGCCGGCTGCGGGCGCGGCCCACTGGCGGCGCACGCTCGCCCGGCACGTCCCCGGCCGGCCGCCCGTCCTGCTGTCCGCCGGCGCCTGGGGAGCCGCGTCCCGGCCGTCGGCCACCGCCCGGCTGCTGGCCCGCACCGGCTACCTGCCGGTCGTGCTGTGCGGGCACAACGACCAGCTGCGCAGCGCCGTCACCGCCGTCCCGGGCGCCCTCGCGCTGGGCTGGGTCCGCGACCTTCCCGGCCTCATGGGCGCCGTGCACGCCCTGATCGACAACGCGGCCGGCCAGACCGCCGTCCAGGCCCTCGCCGCGGGACTCCCGGTGATCGGTTACCGCCCGCTGCCCGGCCACGGCGAGGAGGGCGTGCGGCACATGGCCGGGCTCGGGGTGTCCGAGTTCGCCCCCGACGAGGCCGGGCTGTTGTCCGCACTGGAACGGGTGCTGGAGGCGGGCCCCGAGCGGGACCTGCGGCGCGACCGCGGCCGCGCCCTCTTCCGCGAGGACCCGCTCGCCTCGGTCACGGCGCTGGCGGAGTCGGCAGCGGTCTGATCCGGCCGGCCTTCAGGAAGCCCGTTCACGTGCCGGGTCGCTCGGCTCGTCCTCCCGCCGGGCGTCCCGGTGGTCGTCGAACCACTTGCCGACCAGGGCGCCGCCGTACACCACGAAGCCCACCCCGATGAGCCACGACTCGACGATGAGGACCGTGCCCACCGCGCCGTAACTGATCGCGTTGGTGACGATCAGCGGCGCGAACACGAAGTGCGAGAAGGCGCGCAGGCCGCCGAGGCCGACCATGGTGGCGAGCGCGCCCGGCAGCAGCTTCAGCCAGGTCACCTGCCCGCCCAGCAGGAAGCGCTGGCCCCACCAGAAGAACAGCACCCCGGTGACCGCGGCCAGCACGGCGCGCGCCGTGCCGTGCAGGGCGGTGCGCGTCTGCACCTCCTGGTAGAGGTAGGCGGTCAGCACGCACATCCAGGTGGCCTGCCGCCAGATCCGGTGCCACGGGCCGGGACCGAGGCACCAGATGCGCTCGTAGCCGTTCTGCACGCTCGCCGCGAAGGACACGCCGAACACGGCGAGCGCCAGACCGCTCCACACGCTGGTGCTGCTGACCACCTCGCGCGACGGGCTGACGATCTCCGTCAGGACCCGCGCGGAGCGGCCGGACAGCCCCATGCCGTCCGCCAGCCAGGGCGCGAAACCGCCGCGCCGCAGCGGGTCGGCGGCCGCCACCACGATCAGCAGCGGCGCCAGCGTCACCAGCGCGAGCGTCGCGAACCCCATGGCACGGTGCATCAGCTCCAGCCGGCGCCCCTGCCGCAGCAGCGAGCCCACGCCGAGCCGGTGCCACCCGTGCCCGAGCTGTCGCAGCTGCCGTTTCACGAGGCGCACCTCCACAGGGCCGGTCCGGTGCACCGGGTGCCCGTCCGCCGGCACGCCGGCCGGACCGGCGTTCCCCCTACCAGCATCCGGGGCGCGGTCGCCGGGCGCCCGTCGCCCGGGTGGATTCCCCTCCCCGCCGTCACGACGGCCGCCGCCCCGAGCCCCCCGGGACCCGGCCGGTGACCGCGCCTTGGGCCGTATGCAGCAGCGTGCGCGGCGGGCGCGCGTCGCGCCGGGTGAAGCTGGACGCCGGTCCGGCGGCACATCGCGCCACCCGGACGTTCACCGCCCCGTCCCCGGGAGAGCCCGCATGCCCGCACGTTCCCCCCTCCTCCACCGGCCGGTCGGCCTCGCGCTGGTCGTGGCCGGCCTGGCCGTGCTGTCCACGGCCGCCGCGGTGGCCGTCGCGCCCCCGTCGCCGTCGTCCTCCGCGCGCACCCTCCAGCAGCAGCTCGACGACCTGGTCGGGGCGCCCGGCGGGCCGCCCGGGGTCATCGCCGTCCTGCGCGACGGCCGGCGGACCCGGGTGCTGCGGTCCGGCGTCGCGCAGACCGGGACCCACCGCGCGCCCGGCGCCGACGACCACATGCGCATCGCCAGCGCGGCCAAGGCGTTCAGCGGGGCCGTCGCGCTGTCCCTCGTCTCCCGCGGGGACCTGCGCCTGGACGACACCCTGCACCAGCGGCTGCCGAAGCTGCCGAAGGCGTGGGGGGCCGTGACGCTGCGCCAGCTCCTGAACCACACCAGCGGCCTGCCCGACTACATCCGCGCCCCCGCGTTCCAGAAGATCGTGACCGCCGACCCGCACCACCGCTTCGACTCGCGCCGGCTCCTCGACTACGTCGCCGACCAGCCCCTGCGCTTCCGGCCCGGCACGCGGTACCAGTACTCCAACTCCGACAACATCGCCGTGGCCCTGATGGCCGAGGCCGCCACCGGGACCCCGTACGAGAAGCTGCTGGACCAGCGGGTGTACGGGCCGCTCGGCCTGCACGACACCAGCCTGCCGCAGGACTTCCGCATCCCCACGCCCTACCTGCACGGCTACGACGTCGACCCGCCCGCCGCGCCGCAGGACGTCAGCGAACTGCTCAGCGCCTCCGGCATCTGGGCCTCGGGCGGCATCATCTCCACGCCCGCCGACGTGACCCGCTTCGTCCGCGGCTACACGGGCAGCGCGCTGTTCGCGCCCCGGGTGGCGAAGGAGCAGCGCCGCTGGGTCACCGGCGCGTCGGAGCCCGCCGGGCCCGGACGCAACGACGCCGGCCTCGGCATCTTCCGCTACACCACCCGCTGCGGCGTCGTGCTGGGCCACACCGGCAACATGCCGGGCTACACCCAGCTGATGGCAGCCACCCCCGACGGCCGCCGCTCCCTGACCTTCAGCACGACCACGCAGATCAACGAGGCCCAGAAGCCGGACCTGCTCAAGCGGCTGCGGACCGTCCAGGAGAACGTCGTGTGCGGCCTGCTGCACGGCTCGTCCTGAGGCGGGCGGGGCGGGCGGTGTGGCCGAGGACACTCAGGGACGCCGGTCACAGCCGGGTTCCCGGACCCGGGAGCGGCGGCTAGCGTGTGCGGACCTCCCTGTTCCCCCGCTCGACCCCCGGACGGCCGGCCGTGCTCGCAGACCTCTCCCCGCTCATCGCGGCGACCACCCAGTGGCTCGTCCGTGCCTACCCGGCGTCCGGCGGCGCCCTGGCCGCCGCCCTGTGCGAGGTGCAGGCGCGCCAGGCCGTGACCGTCGCCGCGTGGCTGCGCTACCCGACCGCGATGGACGCCGCCCTCGTCGGCATGGCCGGCCCCGGCGGCTGCGCCCGCCTGGACTGGATCACCGGCGCGGGGCCGGACGAGGACGCCGACGAGGACGCCGTGGCCTGGCGCACCTGGGTCGACGAGGTCGTGGCGAGCTGGGCCGCGTGCCTGCTCGCCGACCCGGGACTCGCCGAGGAGGCCGTCGGTGCCCTGCACGGCGGCGGTCCCGCGCGCGGCCTGCCGGTGGAGTTCCGGCGCCTGCTCGCCCCGGACGCCGGCGACCGCTCGGCGGCGGCCCTCCTGCGCCACCCCGACCTGCTCTCCCCGGTGGCCGACCTGCACCACGCCCAGCTCCTGGCCCGCCTGACCCCGGGCCAGGCGCTCATCGCCTGACGGCTGGGCTCGGGTACGGGTGCGGGTGCGGGTGTAGGCACCGGGAGACGTACGCCGTCGCGCCCGCTCGCCCGCGTGCTCGGCCACCGGGTGTGGCCTGGTGGCGCTCCTTCGCGGCCCGCAGCCCGGCGATGCTCGCCTGCCAGGCCCGGCCCCAGGGGTGCTCGTCCCCACCGCTCCCGGTCCGGCGACGCCTCCAGCCCCCTCACGCCACCCCGCCCGGTCCGGCCGTCCTCACGCCGCCGTGCTCAGCGCCCCGCGGTCCGGGACGTCGCCGTCGAGGGTGGGCAGGAGTACCGGTGTGTCGGCGGTGCGGCGGGTCCGGGCGAGGTGGCCGGCGCCGATCGCGCCGGACACGACGAGACCGCCCAGGACCAGGGCACCGCGCGCCCCGGCCAGCTCCATCAGCAGACCCAGGGCGGGCGGGCCACCGAGGCTCCACACCGTGCCGACGCTGCTCCACACCCCGAGCACCCGGCCGCGCAGCCGGGCGGGCGGGTCGGTCTGCAGGACGGCCGTGCCCGCGGTGTCCGAGACGGACTCCACGACGGCCATCGGCAGCACCAGGACCAGCAGCACCGCCAGCGACGGCGACAGCCCGGCGGCCACCTGGAGCAGACCGCCCGCGGCGGCCAGGCACCCCACCAGCCGGACGGAGGGCCTGCGCAGCCGCGCGCCGAGCACCGCGCCGACGATCCCGCCGGCCGCGAGCACCGTGGACACCGTGCCGAACGACCCGGCGCCGCCCGCCAGCGGCCCGGTGACCAGCACGGCCAGCGTCAGCCCGTAGTTGCGCCCGAAGACGGCGCTGACCCCGGTGATCCCGGCCAGCGCGACCAGGCGGCGCCGCCGCGCGAAGAACACCAGCCCCTCACGGACGCTCAGGTCGGGCCGAGGGGCGCCGGGGGCGGCCGCCGGGGCCGGCCGGACCTCGGTCGCGCCCCGCGCCGGGCGCAGGAAGGGGATGACCGAGGCCACGAACAGGAACGACAGGGCGTTCGCCCCGTACGCCGCGGCCGTGCCCAGGAAGCCGACCGTGACACCGGCCAGCGCGGTACCGACGAGCCGGCCCGCGTTGTGCACGAGCGCGCCGACACCGATGGCGGAGGGGACGTCCTCGACCGGCACCAGGTCGTTGCCGAGCAGGGCGCAGGCCGGTCCGTCGACGGTGGCGATCAGACCCGTCACGGCGGCCAGCACCAGCAGCGAGGTCATGTCGAGCCGGTCCGCGGCCACCAGTACGGCCGTCACCAGGGCGACCCCGCCGAGCAGGGCCTGGCTGACGGCGGCGGTCAGCTTGCGCGGCCAGCGGTCCACGGCGGTGCCGCCCAGCAGGCTGACGAACAGGGCCGGGGCGGCCTGCACGGACATCGACAGGCCGGTCGCGGCGGCGGAGCCGGTGATCTGCAGGACCAGCAGGTTCTGCACCGTCAGCTGCATCCAGGTGCCGGCGTTCGACACGAAGTTCGCGACGGACCACCAGCGCATGCCGCGGTGGCGCAGGGAGCGCCACGGCGAGCGGGACGCGGGCGGCACCGGCCGGGCGGCGGTGTGCGGGGCGGGGGAGGACAGGGGAGGGGCAGCAGACACGGTCCGGTTCTCGACAGCCAGGCGGGGAGGGGACTGGCGGAACCGAAGAGACACCGGCTGCGCTGCGCGGCCGTTCCAGCCCAGTCGTTCAGGGCGCGGACCATCGTGGCAGACGGGACGGCCGGTGCCGGCGTGACGCACGCCGCACCCGCCCGGTCCGACGCGTCAACGTCGGTCGGGCTGAGCGCAGTTGGCGCACCAAGTGGCCTTGCTCACAACAGGGTTTGAACACGGCTGCCGACCTCTGCCGCCACCGCCTCGCAGCTGCCTCCGCACAGGAATGACCTGCCGACCCGGCGAACCTTCCCGGTCGAAGCATCGCCGACGGCCGTGCTCCCACAGCACCAGCTCGCCGGCCACACCGGTGTCTGCGGGCGGATGCTCAACGGCCGCCGCGCGGATCTCAGGGAAGCAGACGTCATGTAGACGCCCACGCCATCCAGCTGCTGCGGCGCTTGTGCTCCGCGCCCCTCAGGGGCCAGGGAACCGGCGGCTGTTCAGGGGCAGATGTAGACGAGGTTGCCCGGCGGCACGGGGTCGTTCGGTCCGCCGGAGAACAAACTGCTGTTGTCCCACAGCAGCTTGTAGACGTTGATCCCGAACCGTGCCGAGTACTGGGAGAACGTGTCCCCCGATCGAGAGGACAGCACGCATAACTGAACAAAGGTGATAGTGAGCCATATCGTCCCCCGTACGGGAGTGGCCGGGGATGATGGTGTGATCGTGGAGCGGGTCGCGGTTCTGATGAGTGAAGGAAAGCTGGCGCAGGGCGCACTGGACGCCCCCGGCGATCAGGGGCACCCCCCGTTCTCCGCAGCCTTTGTTGGGGCACGAGGAGGCCGAGGCGCGGCAGCTCACCGTCTGGGCGGTCGCTCAGTGCCGCAACCCGGGGAACTCCTGGGAGGCGCTGGCCGCCCGCTGGGAGGTGGAGGAGGCCGTCCCTGTCGAGCTGCGCGCCACCATGGGGCAGGGTGCGTATGCTGCGTGAGCTTTTCGTGATTGCACGGTCAGCGTCATGATGACCGAGGGGTGGCAGGTCCTCGGAGCCCGTACGTGAGCGACGCGCGACCCGGACGGAGCCTGCCTGCCTCTCCCGGGAGGATTCGTCCGCTGCCGCCGACGCTTCTAGCCTGCGTAGGGTGATGACAGCCAATGACGTGTTGTTCGTTCTGGCCCTGTTGCAGCGGGCGGAGGCCGACGTCTGGGTCGGTGGCGGATGGGGGATCGACGCTCTGATCGGCGAGCAGACCCGAGACCATCGCGACCTGGACTTGATGCACCGGCAGGACCAGGAATCCGTCGTGCTGGCGGCTCTCTCCGCGGCAGGTTTCGTGGAGAGCCTGGACTGGAGGCCCATCCGACTCGTCGTGACGGCGCCGGACGGCCGGGAGATCGACCTTCATCCGCTGGTCTTCAGCGATGACGGCTCAGCAGTGCAGGCGTCGCCCGAACCGCAACGTCCTTTCGCCTACCCCCCCTCCTGCTTCGTGACGGGCACCATCCAGGGGATGGCCATCCCGTGCTTGTCCGCCGAGGATCGCCACGCACTTCTGACCCGCGTCAAGCGGTGTCACACTGCACCGACATGCTCGCGCCCACGGCGCAGGAACCGATGTCAGACCTCATTGGCACGCGCTGCCACTTGTCGTCGACATAGCCAGGTCCCCGCACGCTGCCTTCGTAACCGGGTTCCGGGACGGTGCTCCCCGCGCCCGCGGGGATGGTCCCCACTTCTTCGGCACATGTCAGACCGCTTGGCGCGGCCGGCGTCGGCGAGGATCGCGATGGCCTCGGTCTGGGAGCCGCCGGGTCGCGGGGCTGCTGCGCTGCGGCCCCACTGCCCCGCCAGAACACCGCAGCAGCCGCGCTGGAGTCCGTCGCGGCGCTCAGCGAAGCAGCGCTCCACGCACGGAGATACCGTGTTGAGCGCGCAGCCGCCGCAACTCCCACAGCGACACAGCGGTGACGGACACGGGAGCTCCCAGGAGGAACGCCATGCGCACCGCGAACGGCACGGTGTCATAGGCACCTCGGAACACGTCGAACACGGCGACTTCCCAGACCAGTAGCGTAGCGAGAATCGGCGGAACCGTTTCATGCAGATCCGCTGTACGGAAGACGTGCACGAGTGACTGTGCGATTCCGTAGAGGGCGAAGGGAGCGAGCCACAACAGGAACGCACCCAGGGCGAACAGCATCACCACTCTCCCTGCCGATGCCGTCCAGTCCGTCTTCTCGTCCACGTAGCCCAGCCCTGTGATCAGTCTCGGCGCAGCGAGCGTGACCACCAGGGCGAACAAGGCCCCGGCGGGCTTGGCTGCCCGGCGCAGGAACACACGCCGGTTGGGCGGGCGGGATGCCGCGATGAAGACGGCGACGGCAACCGGGAAAGTCGCCCCAAGCATGACGAGCGTGGTTCGGATTTGAGCGAATCGTTCATCCACCACGGCATCTGCGTCCGAGGCCACCCCGTAGGACAACAGCATCCAGGAGATCGCGACCAGACCGAGGATCGTCCGCAAGATCTGCAGCCTCTTAACCGCCGAGTCGTGCACCCGGTCCGGCCGGGAGGGCGTAAACACGGCGCGCCCCACGGCAATCGGGTTGAAGAGACGTCCGAAGGTCAGTCGGCGCACCGGACCGGATGGCCGTGGGCCTCCGGGCGACCCGGGCGGCCAAGCAGGATCCGGTGGGTGTCCTCCTCCATACGGATTCCACGGTGCTCCGCTGCCGCCCCCGCTCATCCCCGTGTCCTTTCTGTCACCTGTCCAGAGATTGGTAGGAGAATACGCGAATTCGGGCACCCTGAGACGTGAAGGAGCTGGCTTCCTTCCGGTCCTCCGAGCCGATCCTGTCGGTCCGACAGGCTCCCCACTCGAGCCACCGCCAGCCGCGGCCGGCCAGGAGCTGCACGTCGACAAGTCGACGCCATCGATCGGCCGCACATGATCGGGCGCGTGGACGCACAACGAAATTGGGTTTTCTGCGCGGCGCCTTCCCTTTTTCGCCGACCGGGTTCAACCACATGACCTGCGCTTTTAAGGCCTCACTTAGAGGCTTGTTGGGCTCGATGGCGCCTGCCAATGTGTTCCAAGCAGCGCGCTGCGGGCGGTTCACAGCTCCAAGCGGCGCAATGGATGGGTCACTTCGATGAGAAAGGCATGTTCATGCGCCGAATTTCTCGGGTCCTGGGCACGTGTGCCGTGGCGGGATCCTTGACCGTTTCCGGGCTGGCAGTGGCGAGTCCGGCGGTGGCGGACCAAGCCGGGGTGCTCGCGTGCAGTCTGGGTGCCAATCCGCCGACCGCGGGGGCCAACGGCACCATCGTCGGAGTGGGTAGTCGACTCGACTGCGGCTCCAGCCGTGTGACGCTCACTGTGAGGGTGCAGAAGAAGAGGACTCTGCAGTCGGACGTCACCGTCGGATCGCGTACGCATGCTCTCTTCGGCAACGGCAACATGAGCGTGATCGCCGGTTGTGACGGCAACGCCACGTACTTCACGGAGACCCTCAGTTCGACCGGCAACAAGGTCAAGTCCGCCGAGCGGAGGCTCTGCTGAGCCGTCCGCTCAGGCGCGGGGACCGCGGCGCGTGGGGTTGTCGGGGGCCCCGGGTGTCGGAGGTGTGCCTCCGCCCAGCAGGGCGACGCCCAGCGGGGTGATCAGGTGAAGTACCGATCCACCCCGTCTGCTCGTGGTGATCAGGCGCGCGTTGCGGAGGATTGCCGTGTGCTGACTGGCCGCCGCCACCGACATGCCCAACTTTCGCGCCAACTCCGTGGTGGAGGCGCCCTCCACCGTCTCCCTGAGAGCGGCGGCTCGGGTACGTCCCAGCAGGGCGCCCAGACTGGCAGGGGCACCCTCCGATCCGGCCGAGCCTGGTGCGGTGGGCGTGCCGTGGACGGCGGGCACCGTCAGGCGGGGTGCTTGAGTGATGTCCAGCGGGTCCCACAGGAAGCTGACGGCGTTGCCCGCGAACAGGGTGGGTGTGATGACCAGCCCCCTGCCCTGCAGACGCACCTCCACCTGCCGTGGATAGGAGGCTTCCAGGACCGGTCGGCGCCACCGGATCAGTTTCGGCTCCAGTTCCCGGAAGAAGGCGTCGACGCCGCCGCCGAGCATCAGGTCGGAGTGCCGGGTCGACGTCACCACCAGTTCGCTGCGGGCCCTGTTCCATGAGGGGGCGACCAGGAGGCGATGGCAGGCGCGCAGTGCGGCGACGAGTTCCTGTCTCTCCTTGAGCCGCCCCGTTGCGACGGTGTGCGCCCACGACACGTACCGCCGGCGGACGGTGATGTTCCTGAACTCGGCCTGCCATCGGGAATCGGAAACCTGCAGAAGGTTGTCGACCGCGTGGTCGATGAACGGTGTGTCTCCGGCCAGGGCCAGCAGGTCCGGGCCGATCCCGCCTCCCTCGAGGAGAGAGGTCAGGGGGCGGGTGTCGGCTTCCCGATCACGTCGGCCCGCATGGGTCTCATGGGACACCCTCGGCCGTCTGCCCGTGACTGTTTCCAGTGCGTAGCAGGTCTCCGCAGCCACTCCGACGGTCGGGGCGAAGCGTATGCGTTCCAGGTCGGCCGTCGTGAAGTGAATGCGTAACACGAAGTGCCTCCGTTGCATGGAGCGAGAGCCCGCTTTTTACCCCGCGCACCCGCGGGTGGTCCGCCCTCGGGTCCCGGCCGATCGACGGCCGCCCCCACCATCATGCCGAAGCGCCAGGCTACTTGACGGGTCCGCCAGTAGCCCCGAGTTCCAGAACCGCTGGAGCAGCACACACGCGATCACCAGCGGCAGGAGGGCTGGCTTGTTCACAGTCGCCTCGTGGCACCTCCACGGCTCCCAGGCTCCGTCGGCCCGCTGGACATGTCGCCGACGAACTGCTACCCGCCGATGGTGCTCGGCTCTTTGCTGCCCGCCGTCTCCGGAGGGGTGTCGGGAGTCTGTCAGCAGTGTCCGTGATCTGTCGGCGGCATGTCGGTGGAGATTGCGACCTTGGGCGGGTTGGTGCTCTCCATGAGCACGCTGCCCCGGAGCGCTAGGAGCCTGTCATCGTGTCTTCCGCATCCCAGAGTCGACCGTGGGACGTTCACCGGCTGCCGTCCGCCGAGGGCATGACCTTTCTGGTCACCGGGGGTAACGCCGGGATCGGCTACTTCGCCGCGGAGCAGCTCGCCGCCACCGGCGCCGTCGTCGTACTCGGCAGCCGGGACGCCGCGAAGGCCAGTGCCGCCATCACCTCGATCCGCTCGCGCGTCTGCGGCGCGCATGTGCAGCACCTGCAACTGGACCTCGCCGACCTGTCGTCCCTGAAGACCGCCGTGGACAGGCTTGACCTCGATCAACTCGACGCGGTGGTCCACAACGCAGGGGTCGCGCTCGACGACCTGCCGCGCCGAGAGACCAAGGACGGCCACGAGTTGATGTTCGGCACCAATCACCTCGGCCACTTCGTGCTCACCCAGTGGCTGGCCCCCCTGCTGTCCGCGGCCCCGGCGGGCCGCATCGTGACCGTCGGAAGCTTCGCGGCGCGGTCCGAGCGACTGGACCTGGGAGACCTGCAGTCGACCCAGGACTATCGGCCCAAGCGCACCTACGGCCGATCGAAGCTGGCGCAGATGTGCTTCGGTTTCGAACTCGATCGCCGCCTGCGTGCTGCCGGCAGCACGGTGCTCAGCGTGGTGGCTCACCCCGGCGGCGCACTGGACTCCCTCACCCCGTCCCGCCCGCCGGTACACGTGACAAGCCCCGGTGAGCGGCTGCGAGCCCTGCCCACCGGGCTCTTGGTGCAGGGCAAGGACGCCGGAGCATGGCCCGTCGTCCGTGCCGTCCTCGACCCGGAGGTGCAGGGAGGACAGCTGTGGGGGCCGAGGATCTTCGGCCTGCGCGGCACACCACGGCGTGAGCCAGTCCCCTCTCACATGGCCGACCCGGCTGTCGCCGCTCGCCTCTGGGCCGCCAGCGCTGAGCTGGCCGGCACCGATCCGCACCTCGGCTTTCGGTAAGTCGGAGTCGCACCCAGGGCGCCATCCGGTGACCAACTGCCATGCCCGGCCGGCACAGGGCGCACCTGCCGGACGCTGGTCCTGCCCCGGCAGGTCAGGGAGCTGGCCAAGGCGCTCGGCGGCCGCGGCATCACGGTCAACTCCGTGGCCCCCGGCATCATCGACATCGACGTGAACGCCTCCTGGCTGCGCGGCAACGAGGCCGCCGAGCAGTCCGCCACCCAGCTCTCGGCGCTCGGCCGGGTGGGCCGGCCCGAGGACGTCGCCGACGTGGTCGCCTTCCTTGCCTCCGATGACGCCCGATGGGTCACCGGCCAGGTCCCCCGATCCGGGCCCCTGCCAAGGCGGCGAGCACGGACGGCATCGTCATCGACTCTTGACGAGAAGAGACCCGGGCACGGGCGAGGGCCCCTCACCCGCGGTGAGGGGCCCTCTCGCCTGAACTCTCGCACTCTCGCCTGAACGCCGTCCTGCGGACGGACGCCTCCGTGACGGCCGTGTCAGTCCGTCTTGCCGCGTCCCGAGAGCGCGTCGCGCAGCCGGTCCACCAGACCGGCTCCCGGCGCCAGCATCTTGTTGGCCGGCGGGTGGTCCGGCGCGGCCGGGTGCGGCCGGGTCGGCGCGACCTTCTTCGCCTGCCGCACCTTGTCGCCCAGCTGGTCCAGCGCCTCGGGGGGACAGGAAGCCCGCAGCCGCACGAAGAGGTTCCCCTCCTCGTCGGCCACGTGCGCGCGGATCTCCGCCATGAGCCTGGTCATGAGACGGTCGAACTCCGGGTCGTCCGCCTCGCAGCCCTCCAGGTCCTTCATCAGCTGCTCGGCCTCGGCGTGGTCCTCCAGCTCCTTGTCGGCCAGCGCGTCGCCGCCCGCCACGTGCTCGCGCACCGCCGGGTACAGGTACATCTCCTCGGCGACCGAGTGCCGCACGAGCTCCATGACCGCCTGCTCGGCGTACACCTTCCGCTTCTTGTCACCGGAGGGCAGCGCCTCGATCTTGCCGAAGAGCTCCTCGACCTCACGATGATCGGTCATCAGCTCGTCGATGACGTTCCCGCCGTGTCCCATGCCCTTTCACCTCCATGCCGATCGCGGCGGCCCCTGGCGGGCGCACCGCGGCCTGTCGAGTGCCCCGCTCCCGGACGGTCACACGGTGCCGTCGTTCAGCCCTCGGTGGACTGCTGGGTCCAGGTCCACGCGTAGTGCAGGAAGTCCGACACCGTCAGGGCGCCGAGGCCCGCGCTCGCCAGCCGGGTGGCCCGCGGCGCGACGGCGTACCCGCACACCAGGGCCCCCATCACCCAGGCGGCGGTGCAGAAGGGGCAGGCCACGAGGTCGCCCACCGCGCGCTGCACCCCGGAGCCGCGCGGCTCGTCCATGACCTCGGCGGCCTCGCCCTGGGCCGCCCGGCGGGTGAACGGCGCCCGTACGAAGCTGGTGATCTTGGCCCGGGTCAGCACCCGGGACATCTTGTACGTCGCCGTGCCGAGCAGGGCGACGTCCCACGGCGGCACCCGGTCGGGCAGCCGGACGCCGCGCCGCCGCGCCACCGCGGTGAACGTGCCGATCCCCGCCGTGAAGACGCCGGCGAGCACGGCGTACCCGACGAGGGGCGTCGCGTCCGCGGCGCCGTACCCCTGGTGGGTCTCGTGGCCGTCGCGGTCGTCGTGGCCGTCCTCGTGGACGGGGTTGGTCGTCATGGCACCTCCTGGAGCGTGTTCGGCGTCCCCGGGTACCCCGCGCCCGTGCGGCTATCGCCCCTGTTCGGAGGTCATTCGGCGGCGCGCAGCGCCGTCCAGGTCCCGCGGGTCACGACGCCGTCCGCCGTGAGGCCCCGGTCGCCCTGGAAGGCGCGGACCGCCTGCTCGGTGCCGGTGCCGAACTCGCCGTCCGGATCGCTGCCGGCGAGGCCGTAACCGCGCGCGGTGAGCATGCACTGCACCTGCCGCACCCGGTTGCCGCTGTCGCCCAAGGCGGTGCGCCCGCTGCCCCGGTAGTAGGTGCAGTCGTTGTTCCACGGTCGGCCGGCCGGCTCGGACGCGGGGGCGCTCGACGCGGGCGCGGGCCCGGTGGGGTCCGCGGCGCTCGCCGCGGGCGACGCGGCACCCGGCGGGGCGGCGGTGGCGTGACCCGCCACGGCCGGCGGGGTCGGACGTCCGGTCCCCCCGGACCCGGTGACGGCCCGCCCGCCCGGCTCACCGGCGACGGACGCCCCGTCGGAGACGCGGGACGCGGACGGGGACGCGCCGCCCCCGCGGGTACCGCCCGGCAGGGCGCCGGACGCCGTGGCGACCGCGTCCGGCGAGTGGGCCGTCGCCGGACCGTCCTCGCGGGTCAGGACGAGGACCCCGGCGGCCACGGCGGACAGGGTGACGCCCGCGGTGACGGCCAGCGCCTGCTTGCGCCGCAGGCGCCGGACCCGTAACGCCGCGGGGGTGACCCCGGCGGCCGGCCCGGGGGCGGGGTCGGGTTGCCGTGCGCCGGGGGAGTGCGCACCTGCCCGCTCCAGGGCGCGCCCGTACGTCTCCGCCCGTGGGCCCTGCCCGTCGGCGGCCGCCGGGAGCAGTCCGGCCCGTGCCCGCACCGCCGGCGGCCACAGCAGGGCCGCCCGCGCCACGGGGAGCCGGTGCAGGGTGTCGTACGCCCGCTGCCGCGCCAGCACCCGGCTGCGCACGGGCTCGGGCCAGCCGGCGACCGGGACGTGCGGCTCCGCGGCGTCTACGAGGTCCTGCGGGGTCGGCCGGTCGGCGGGCTCCTTGGCCAGGCAGCGGGTCAGGAGGGTGCCCAGCGCGGGGTCGCCCACCGCGACCGCGCCGATCACGTCCGGGTCGGGCTCCTCGAAGGCCACCCGGTGCATCACGTCGACGCCGGTGCCGTCGCCGAACGGGCCGCGCCCGGCCGCCGCGTAGACCAGTGACCCGGCGAGCGAGAACACGTCGGAGGCGGTGTCGCAGTGACCCGTGCGCAGGTACTCCGGGGACATGTAGGCGGGGGTGCCCACCCGGTTGCCGGTGCCGGTGACGGCGCTCGCGTCGACGGCCTTGGAGATGCCGAAGTCGATGACGTGGGCGCCGTCGGGGCAGAGCAGGACGTTGGACGGCTTGAGGTCCCGGTGCACGACGCCGGCCGCGGACAGGGCGAGCAGCGCGCGCCCGAGGTCCGCGAGCAGCTGCCAGACGGCGGCGGTCGCCAGCGGGCCGTCCTCGCGGACCACGGCCGCCAGGTCCACGCCGGGCAGGTACTCGGTGGCCATCCACAGCAGGTCGTCGTCCAGGCCCGTGCCGCACAGCCGGGGCGCGTACGGCGGGCCGACGCGGGCGTGCACCGCCGCCTCGTGGGCGAAGCGCCGCTGGAAGCGGGGGTCCTCCGCGTACTCGGGACGGATCACCTTGACCGCGAACAGTCCGGGCCCGTCGTCGGCGGACCGCGCCAGGTAGACGCGCCCCATGCCGCCGCTGCCCAGCAGGGCGAGGGGGACGTGGGGGCCGACCCGGAGCGGGTCGCCCGGCCGCAGGGGAGCGGCGCCGGTCTGCCGGAGTGCCGCCGATTCGTGCGCGGTGGGGCTCGGTGGTGTGGTCCGGTCGGACACGGAACTCCCGAAGTGATGTTCGCCGTACGCCAGTTCGCTCGCAGAAGGGTCACGAGGCTAGCCCAGGCGGGGCTCCTGGTCAGGCGTTCGAACAGTTCCGAGGGGTCAGGGGCGCGGCCAGGGGCGGCCGCCGATGCGCTCGATGCCGTGGTTGAAGCGGCGCAGGTAGCCGGCGAAGGCGGCGATGTCGTCGTCGGACCAGTCGGCCATCACCTGGTCCAGCACCTCGACGATGCCCTCGCGCTCCTCGTCCAGCAGACGGGAACCCTCCGCGGTGATGCGGAACCTGCGGGCCATCCCGCCGCCCGGGTCCGCGATGCGCTCCAGCAGTCCGGCGCGGGTGGCGGCCGCCGTCTGCCGGTTGAGGGTGGAGGCGTCCAGGCCGAAGGCGTCGCTCAGTTCGCCGATCGTCATCGGGCCCTGGACGCGGATCCGGCTGAGCAGGATGTAGGCACTGCGCTCCAGCACGCCGTCCTGGCGCCGCCCCCCGCGCCGGCTGAGGAAGGTGTGGCGGCTGAGCAGCATCTGCTCGTACTCGACGTCGTGCGTCGGCCTCTCCATGCGCGGGCCTCCTGTTCGTGGTGCGCCTCCCATCCTTGCACACGGGCGTGCATCAGCCACAAGGCATGCGTCATACACGTCACATGTATGATGCACATCCCTTCGTCATCCTTCCCCCGGTCCACCGACAGAGAGTCGAGGAGTCCTCCATGGACGCCCCCCAGCCCCCCGCGCGCACCGGCGGCGTGGTCGCCACGCTCGCGCTGGCCGGCACCACGGCCGCGATCATGCAGACCCTGGTCACCCCGCTGATAGCCGAGCTGCCGCAGATCCTCGACACCTCGTCCTCGAACGCGGCCTGGGTCATCACCGTCACCCTGCTGGTGGCCGCGGTCTGCGTGCCGATCTCCGGCCGGCTCGGCGACCTCGTCGGCAAGCGCCGGATGCTGCTCGCCTGCGCCGTGCCCCTGGTCGCCGGCTCGGTGGTGTGCGCCCTCGCCTCCGGCGTCGTGCCGATGATCGTCGGACGCGGGCTGCAGGGCATGGGCATGGGCATGGTGCCGCTGGGCATCGCCCTGCTGCGCGACGTCGTCCCGGCGGAGAAGCTCAGCTCCTCCATCGCCCTGGTCAGCGCCTCCATGGGCATCGGCGGCGGCCTCGGCCTGCCCATCGCCGCCGCGATCGCCCAGTACGCCGACTGGCGGGTGCTCTTCTGGGGTTCGGCCGGCCTCGCCGCCGCCATCGGCGTGCTGATCTGGTTCCTGATCCCGGACGTGCCGGCCGCTGCCCAGGGGCAGCGCTTCGACCTCGCGGGCGCGCTCGGCCTCGCCGTCGGCCTGGTGTGCCTGCTGCTCGCGGTGTCCAAGGGCGCCGACTGGGGCTGGGGTTCGGCCACCACGCTCGGCCTGTTCGCCGCCTCCGTGGCCGTCCTGCTCGCCTGGGGCCTGTGGGAGGTGCGCACCACCGACCCGCTGATCGACCTGCGCACCACGGCCCGCCCCCGGGTGCTGCTCACCAACGTCGCCTCGGTGTTCGTCGGCTTCGGCATGTACGCGAGCATGCTGGTGATGCCGCAGCTGCTGCAGTTCCCCGAGGCCACCGGCTACGGCCTGGGCCAGTCGATGCTCGCGGCCGGCCTGTGGATGGCGCCCGGCGGCATCATGATGATGGTCGTCTCGCCGCTGGGCGGGAAGCTCACCAACGCCCGCGGCCCCAAGTTCACCCTGGTCTGCGGTGCGCTCGTGCTGGCCGCCGGGTACGCGCTCGCGCAGGCCCTGATCGGCACGGCCTGGGGCGTCATGCTCGTCACCCTGGTCACCAGCGGCGGCGTGGGCCTGGCCTACGGGGCGATGCCCGCCCTGATCATGGGCTCGGTCCCGCTGTCCGAGACCGCCGCCGCCAACGGCTTCAACACCCTGATGCGCTCGCTCGGCACGTCGATCGGCTCGGCCGTCATCGGCGTGATCCTCGCCCAGATGACCACCACGAGGGGCGGGTACACCTTCGCCTCCGAGGGCGGCTTCCGCACCGCGCTGCTCATCGGCGGCGGTCTGGCGCTGGTCTCCGCGGCGATCGCGGCCGTCATCCCCGCCGTGCGGGCCGAGCCGCTGCGACCCGCGTCGGACCCGGCCGGCGAGCCCGGCGGGGCCCCGGTGGCGCGGGCCTGACCCGCCCCGGGGGCGGCGGGGGAGAGGGGCCGTGAGACCGTGCGGCATGCCCGAACAGCTCCGGTACTTCTTCGAGCTCGGCGTCCCGCACACGCCGCTGTGGCCCTTCGCCCTGGACAGCCCGTACGGCTACCCCACGGACCTGCACCGCCTGCCGCTCGGCCCGGCCACCCGCGCTGAACTGGTCCGGCTGTGCGAGCGCTACCAGACCTCCGTCGACTGGAGCGACCCGGCGGGTCTGTCGCCGTGGACGGAGGAGGAGCACGAGGCCTTCCGGGAGGAAGCGCGCGCGGCGTTCGAGGCCCTGCGGGGCGAACTGGGCGGGGACTTCACCGTCGTCGACGAGAGCCTGCTCTGAGGGCCGGGCCGCACACGGGAAGGGGGAGGGCGCCGTCCCACGGCACCCTCCCCCTCCCCGTGCGTCAGCGACGATCAGGCGGCGACGGTCTCGCCCGCGTGGCCGTGCAGGCGCGCGACGACCTCGGTGAGCTGCGCGGCGACCTCGGCGTCGTCGACCGGGTGGATCTCGGCGAAGCGGGTCACGGAGCCGGGGATCGAGAGCTTGATGTCCTCGATGACCCGGCCGCCGGCGATGCCCACGGCCTTGCGGGTCTCGTCCTGCGCCCACACGCCGCCGTACTGGCCGAAGGCGGTGCCGACCACGGCGACCGGCTTGCCGCCGAAGGCGCCGGCGCCGTAGGGGCGGGACAGCCAGTCGATGGCGTTCTTCAGCACGGCGGGGATGGTGCCGTTGTACTCGGGCGAGAAGAACAGGAAGGCGTCGGACGCCTGGGCGGCCTCACGCAGTTTGGCGGCCGGGGCCGGCACGGCGCCCTCGATGTCGAGGTCCTCGTTGTAGAAGGGGATCTCGGCCAGGCCCTCGAAGAGCACCACCTCGGCGCCCTCCGGAGCGAGCTTGACGGCCGCCTCGGCGAGCTGGCGGTTGTGCGAACCGGCGCGGAGGCTGCCGACGAGCGCGAGGATGCGAACAGACATGGGGGTACTCCCAGGGAGGCTGAAACATTGCGGTAACGATCCGGACCGAGGTCCGTTTAATTTCTAGCACTGTAACCGGACCGCGGTCCAGTTTGATTCCCGGTGCTTTACGCTGTCTTCATGTCCGCCGCGCTGCCCCCCTTCCCGCACACCGAGGAGCCCTTCGGCCGAACCGAGTTGCTCCAGCTCGACACCACCGCCCACGAACCCGACGCGTGCCTGCGGGCCGACGCCGCCCGCAACCGGGCCCGGCTGCTGGACGCCGCCGCCCGGCTGGTCGCGGAGCACGGCGCGGCCGGGGTCACGATGGAGGCGGTGGCCACCGCGGCGAACGTCGGCAAGGGCACCGTCTTCCGCCGCTTCGGCGACCGTACCGGCCTGCTGACCGCGCTGCTGGACCACTCCGAGAAGAAGTTCCAGGCCGCTTTCCTCGGCGGGCCGCCCCCGCTCGGACCCGGCGCGCCGCCCGTGGAGCGGCTGCGCGCGTTCGGCTGCGCCATGCTGCGGCGCTCCGCCGAACAGCTCGACCTGCAGCTGGCGGCCGAGCCCAGCGCGGACCGCCGTTTCGCCTCGCCCCCGCTGCGCGTGCTGCACGGCCACGTCGCCCTGCTGCTGCGCCAGGCGGTCCCGGACGCGGACACCGAGCTGGTCGCGCACACCCTCATGGGGTACCTCAACCCCGTCCTCATCCACCACCTCACCCGCCAGTGCGGGATGCCGCTGGAGCGGCTGGAGGCCGGCTGGACGGACCTGGTCGACCGCGTGACCGCACCGGAGCACCACACCTCCGCGGCACCGGCCCCGGGCCCCAACTCCTGACCCCGGGAAGGGTGTTGACGGACGGAGGTTGACGCCCCCGGTCGGAGGCGAGCGGCGGCCCTCTGCCAAGATGCCGTACGTCATGGTGCAGATTCCCGACCCGCCCGCGCCGCCGTCGCCGGCGTCGCGCCCCGTGCCCACGAGCGCCGACGTGGCCCGCCTGGCCGGCGTCTCGCGCGCCACCGTCTCCTACGTGCTGAACAACGCCGGCGCCGTACGCATCAGCGAACCCACCCGCCGCCGCGTCCACGAGGCCGCCCGCGAACTCGGCTACGTCCCGCACGCCGCCGCCCGCAGCCTGCGCGCCGGCCACAGCCGCATGGTCCTGATGCCCGCCCCGCCCGTGCCCGCCGGCCCGCTCTACAGCCAGTTCGTCCACGACTTCCAGCAGGCCCTCAGCCGCCTGGACTACACCGTCGTCCAGTACGGCGCCAGCGGGCTGCGCGGCGACGAGGCCGCCCGCGCCTGGGCCGAGCTGCGACCGGTCGCCGTCCTGGTGCCGGGACCCGGCATCGGCCCGGAGGGCGTTGCCGTCCTCAAGCGGTCCGGCGCCCGCGCGGTGGTCACGCTGGGCTGCGACCGGGTCGACGGCGCCCACGCCCTGCTGCTGGACCACGAGCGGGTCGGCCGGGCCGCCGCCCGGCACCTGTACGACCGCGGCCGGCGGCGCGTCGGCGTCGTGGTGCCCCGCGAGCGGGGCCTGGACATGTTCTCCCGGCCGCGGCTGGCCGGGGTCCGCGCCGCCCTGGACGGCACGGACGCCACCGTCACCGAGCTGTCCCTCGCCTACACCGAGGAGTCCGCGCGCGCCCTCGCGGCCCGCTGCCGCGAACTCGGCCTCGACGCCGTGTTCGCGTTCAACGACGAGTACGCCGTGCTGGTGCTGAGCGCCCTCTCCGACCAGGGCGTCCGCGTCCCCGAGGACACGGCCGTCATCGGCGCCGACGACCTCCTCCTGGGCCGGCTGGTGCGCCCCCGGCTCAGCACCGTCCACATCCGGCTGCCCGCCGGCCGGGACCTCGCCGAACTCGTCGACCGAGCGGTCCGCAACCCCGGCGCCCCACCCGAGGCCCGCGAACTCCTCGCGGCGACGGTGGTGGGACGCGAGTCCAGCTAGTCCGGCCCGTCCGGCTAGTCCGGCCAGGACGGGCCCTCGCGGAGCACGACTAGCATGGTGTGGGCTCGACCAGTGGTCACCGAACGGAGAGCCGCATGCCGATGCTCGACCGCGCCACCTGGCAGCCCCGTCCCCTCAGCGGATCCGCGTACACCGTCACCGAGCCCGCCACCGGCGAGGCGCTCGGGACGGTCGCCCTGGCCGCCGCGGAGGACGTCGGGCCGGCCGTGGAGGCCGCCGTCGCCGTCCAGCGGGAGTGGGCCCGCGCCCCGCACCTCGTCCGCGCGGCGGTCCTGCGCCGGGCCGGCGACCTGTTCACCGAGCACGCCGACGAACTGCGCGCCTGGCTGGTCCGGGAGTCCGGCTCGGTCGCCGGCAAGGCCGACTTCGAGCTGCACGTCGCCGCCCAGGAGTGCTACGAGGCCGCCGCGCTCGCCTCCCGCCCGGCCGGGCACGTCCTGCCCAGCGAGGCGCCCCGGCTGTCGTACACCCGCCGGGTGCCCGTGGGCGTCGTCGGGGTGATCGCGCCGTTCAACTTCCCGCTGATCCTGTCCATCCGCTCGGTCGCGCCCGCGCTGGCCCTGGGCAACGCCGTCGTCCTCAAGCCCGACCCGCGCACCGCCGTGTGCGGCGGCCTCTCGCTCGCCGCGGTCTTCGCGGCGGCGGGCCTGCCCGACGGTCTGCTGCACGTCCTGCCCGGCGGCCCGGACACCGGCGCCGCGCTGGTCGCCGACCCGCGCGTCCCCGTGCTCTCCTTCACCGGCTCCACCACGGCCGGCCGGGCCGTCGGCGAGGCCGCCGGACGCCACCTCAAGCGCGCCCACCTCGAACTCGGCGGGAACTCGGCGCTGGTGGTGCTGGAGGACGCCGACCTCGACGCGGTGGTCTCCACGGCCGCCTGGGGCTCGTTCTTCCACCAGGGCCAGATCTGCATGACCACCGGCCGCCACCTGGTGCACGCCTCCCTCTACGAGGAGTACGTGGAGCGGCTGGCCGCCAAGGCCGACGCGCTGACCGTCGGCGACCCGCACCGGGACCCCGTCCACCTCGGACCGCTCATCGACGAGGGTCAACTGGCCAAGGTGCACGCCTTGGTGGGGTCCAGCGCGGCGGCCGGCGCGAAGCTCGTCGCGGGCGGCACGCACGAGCGGCTGTTCTACCGGCCGACGGTGCTGGCCGGCGTGGACGACGACACCCCGGCCTACGCCGAGGAGGTCTTCGGCCCCGTGGCGCCCGTACGGGCGTTCCGCACCCCCGAGGAGGCGGCGGCCCTCGCCGCGCGCAGCGGCTACGGGCTGGCCCTCGGCATCGTCACCCGCGACACCGCACGCGCCCTCGACCTCGCCGAACGCGTCCCGACCGGGATCGTCCACATCAACGACCAGACGGTCAACGACGAACCCGTGGCCCCCTTCGGCGGGGTCGCCGCCTCCGGCACCGGCGCCCGCTTCGGCGGCGAGGCCAACCTGGAGGCCTTCACCGACGTGCGCTGGACGACGGTGCGCGGGGACGTGGCGACGTACCCCTTCTGACCGGGGGCGCGGTGGGGGACCTTACTCGGCGGACCCGGGCGCCTCGGCGGAACCGGACGCCGCCTGCTGCTCGGCGATCTGCTTGCGGACCTCGTCCATGTCCAGCTTGCGGGCCTGCCCGATGACGTCCGTGAGCGCGGCCTCGGGCAGCGCACCCGGCTGGGCGAAGATCGCGACCTGGTCGCGCACGATCATCAGCGTGGGGATCGACTGGATGCCGAAGGCCGCGGCCAGCTCGGGCTGCGCCTCGGTGTCCACCTTGCCGAACACCAGGTCGGGGTTGTCCTCGGCGGCCTTCTCGTACACCGGTGCGAACTGACGGCACGGCCCGCACCAGGACGCCCAGAAGTCGATCAGGACGAACTCGTTGTCCGTGACGGTCTGGTCGAAGTTCTCCTTGGTGAGCTCCACGGTGCTGCTCATGACGTCATTCCCTCTTCCCGGTGCTTCCTGCCAGGTGGGTCCTGGCAGGCCGAAGCCGTCCGCACAACGCGGCCGGCGGATCGCGTATTCCGCGCCCCTACCCGTGTGGCCGGGCAGCACACTCACCCTCCAGACTGACCCCATGACGGAAACGGAAACCATCGCTTACGACGTCGTGGTGCTCGGCGCCGGCCCCGTGGGCGAGAACGTCGCCGACCGCACCCGTGCGGCCGGTCTGTCCACCGCGGTCGTGGAGAGCGAGCTGGTCGGCGGCGAGTGCTCCTACTGGGCCTGCATGCCGAGCAAGGCGCTGCTGCGCCCGGCGATCGCCCGCGCCGACGCCCGCCGCGTGCCGGGCCTCCGCCAGGCGGTCCAGGGCCCCCTGGACGCCGCCGCGGTCCTCGCCCGCCGGGACTACGAGACCTCGCACTGGAAGGACGACGGCCAGGTCCAGTGGCTGGAGGGCGTCGGAGCCGACCTCTACCGCGGCCAGGGCCGGCTGACCGGCCCCCGCACGGTGAGCGTCGGCGACAAGGTCCTCACCGCCCGCCACGCCGTCGCCGTCTGCACCGGCAGCCGGGCGGCCCTGCCCGACCTGCCCGGCCTCGCCGACATCACCCCCTGGACCAGCCGCGAGGCGACCAGCTCGCAGACCGTGCCGGGCCGGCTCGTCGTGGTCGGCGGCGGTGTCGTCGCCGTCGAGATGGCCACCGCCTGGCAGGCCCTCGGCTCACGGGTGACCCTGCTGGTGCGCGGCGAGGGCCTGCTCCCGCGGATGGAGCCCTTCGCCGGCGAACTCGTCGCCGAGGCGCTCACCGAGGCCGGGGCGGACGTGCGCACCGGCACCTCCGTCGCCTCGGTCGCCCGCGCGGACGACGGCTCGGTCGTCGTCACCACCGGGGGCGGCGAACGGATCGAGACCGACGAGGTCCTCTTCGCCACCGGCCGCGCCCCGCGCACCGACGACATCGGCCTGGAGACGGTGGGCCTGGAGCCGGGCTCCTGGCTGGACGTCGACGACAGCCTGCGCGTCACCGGCACCGACTGGCTGTACGCGGTCGGCGACGTCAACCACCGCGCCCTGCTCACCCACCAGGGCAAGTACCAGGCCCGCATCGCGGGCGCCGCCATCGCCGCCCGCGCCTCGGGCGTGCCCCTGCTGGAGACCGACCCGTGGGGCGCCCACGCGGCCACCGCCGACCACCACGCCGTCCCGCAGGTCGTCTTCACCGACCCCGAGGCGGCGGCCGTGGGCCTGTCCCTGGCGGAGGCCGAGCAGGCCGGCCACCGGGTACGCGCCGTGGACGTCGACCTGGCGTCGGTGGCCGGCGCGGGCCTGTACGCCGACGGCTACCAGGGCCGCGCCCGGATGGTCGTCGACCTGGAGGAGGAGATCGTCCTCGGGGTGACCCTGGTCGGCCCCGGCGTCGGCGAACTGATCCACTCCGCCACCGTCGCGGTCGCCGGCCGCGTCCCGGTCAGCCGCTTGTGGCACGCGGTCCCGTCGTACCCGACGATCAGCGAGGTGTGGCTGCGGCTGCTGGAGGCGTACCGGGGGTAGCCCCCCGGGGGCTCACGGCAGGTCGAAGCCCAGTTCCCGGGCGGCGCGCTCGGGGGTGGGCTGGGCCCAGCGCTCGGCCACGGCGTCCTGCGAGGACAGCGAGCGCGTTTCGGCGCGGTCGAGGTAGAGGGTGCCGTCGAGGTGGTCCGTCTCGTGCTGGACGATGCGGGCGGGCCACCCGGTGACGACCTCGTCCAGCGGTCGGCCCTGCTCGTCCGCGCCGGTCAGCCGCACCTCGGCGGGCCGGGCCACCACGGCCTGCCAGCCCGGCACGCTCAGACAGCCCTCGAAGAACGCGGCCCGCGCGGTGCCGACGGGCTCGTACGACGGGTTGACCAGGACCCGGAACGGCAGCGGCACCCGGCCACGGGCCACCCGCACCTCCTCGGGGACCGGTGCCGGGTCCTCGACGACCGCGATCCGCAGCTCCACGCCGACCTGCGGCGCGGCGAGGCCGACGCCCGGGGCGGCGCGCATGGTCACGCGCAGTGCCTCGACGAAGCGGGCCAGGAGCGCGGGGCCCAACTGGCCGTCGTAGCGCACCGTCCCGGCGCGCAGCACGGGGTCGCCGGCCGCGACGATCGGCAACGGGCCGCCCGCGGAGAGGAGTTCCTCGACGCGCTCGGCAAGGGGCGGACGACTGCGGGGAGATGCCATTCGGCCAGGATGCCACGGCGGTGGGGCGGGGACGAACGGACCACGGGCCCGGCTCCTCCAAGGGAACCGGGCCCGTGCGCCTCGGCCGTCCGGCCCCGCCTAGACCCGCGCGGACGCGGTGTCGAACTCGCCCGCCAGCGCGGATGCGATGCGCAGGTGCGACTGCGCCTCCTCGGCGCGCCCCTGGCGTTCGAGGGTGCGGCCGAGCAGCAGCCGGGCGTAGTGCTCGACCGGGTCGCGCTCGACGAGGACGCGCAGCTCGGCCTCGGCGCGGCGCAGTTGGGCCGAGTGGTAGTAGGAGCGGGCCAGCAGCAGCCGCGGCCCGGTCTGCTCCGGCACCTCGGCGACGAGCCCGTCCAGGACGCGCGCGGCGGCGGTGTAGTCCTTTGCGTCGAAGAACATCCGGGCGCGCTCCCAGCGCTCCGCCGGCTCCCCGTGGGCGTAGTACGCGGTGTCGTATGTCATGTCCACTCGTGACCTCCTTCGATGCGCTCAACCCGACCGGGTAGTTGAAAATTCCACAGTTCAGGGGTGGCGGCCGGGGACGGAACTGACGGGCGGCGTCCGGCGGAGCTAGGTTGTGGGGATGAGCAACCTTGACCGGCAGCCGGTGCCCGCCGCGTGCGGCGGCCGCGGATTCGTCGTCGCGGAGCCCGTGCGCGAGCTCCTCAGCCCCCGCACGGTCCAGCTGGGCGAGTCGACGGAGGTCCGCCGGCTGCTGCCCAACCTGGGCCGCAGGATGGTGGGCGCCTGGTGCTTCGTCGACCACTACGGACCCGACGACATCGCCGACGAGCCCGGCATGCAGGTCCCCCCGCACCCGCACATGGGCCTGCAGACGGTGAGCTGGCTGCACCAGGGCGAGGTGCTGCACCGCGACTCCACCGGCAGCCTCCAGACGATCCGCCCGCGCGAACTCGGTCTGATGACCTCGGGCCGGGCGATCAGCCACTCCGAGGAGAGCCCGACGTCGCACGCCCGCTTCCTGCACGGCGCGCAGCTGTGGGTCGCGCTGCCGGACGGCCACCGCCACACCGACCCGCACTTCGAGCACCACGGCGACCTGCCGGTCGTCACGGCGCCGGGCCTCGAGGCCACGCTCATCCTGGGCTCGCTGGACGGGGCGACGTCGCCCGGGACGACGTACACCCCGATCGTGGGCGCCGACCTGACCCTGGCCCGCGGGGCGGACGTACGGCTGCCGCTGGAGCCGGACTTCGAGTACGCGGTGCTGTCCATGGCGGGCGAGGCCCACGTCGACGGCGTCCCGGTGCTGCCCGGCTCGATGCTCTACCTCGGCTGCGGGCGCACCGAGCTCCCGATCCGCGCCGAGTCGGACGCGGGCCTGATGCTCCTGGGCGGCGAGCCGTTCGAGGAGGAGCTGATCATGTTCTGGAACTGGATCGGCCGCACCCAGGAGGAGATCGAACAGGCCCGCCACGACTGGATGACGGGCACCCGCTTCGGCGAGGTCAAGGGCTACGACGGCGCCCCGCTGCGGGCCCCGGAGCTGCCGGTGACGCCGCTGAAGCCACGGGGCCGGGTGCGCTGAACCGCCCGGCGTACGGGGGAGGCCGTCAGGCCACGGCGTCGTCGACCGTGTCCCGGATGTCCAGGTAGCCGTCCACCCCGGTGATCTCGCAGATCTGCCGGACCTGCGGGGACGGTGCGACCAGGCGCAGCCCGCCCGACCGGTGGGCGCGGATCAGCAGGGTCAGGAACGTCGAGTCGGCGAAGGTGATGCCGGAGGCGTCGAGGACCACGACGGGGTACTCCCGCGCCGCCCTGTCCAGCGCCTGCGCCAAGGGCGCGACCGAGTCCATGTCGTAGGCGCCGCGCGGGGCGATCACCCACGCCCCGCGCCGCTCGTACTGCGGCACGCCGGACCCGTGCGGTCCGTGGGCACCGGCCCGCTCCAGCAGTGGTGTCCCGCCCGCGGGGCTCGTGAGGGTGGGCACCGCGGCCTCGTCCCAGGGCACTGTCGGCTCCTCCCTGTGGCTCCCTGCCGGGAGTGCCAGTCTTCGGTTGCATGAAATCTATGTCATGTAAATCGATTCTGGCAAGCTCTGTCCCCTAGAATGCCGTTCATGGTTGGAGTGCCCGCACCACACACCGGATGGACCTTCATCACCAGCCACGCGCGCGTCCTGGCTGCGATCGCCGACAATCCGAACATCCGCGTCCGTGACATCGCCGCGCGCTGCCGGCTCACGGAACGGGCCGTCGCGCGGATCATCGCCGACCTCGAGCAGGACGGTTACCTCTCGCACACCCGCGAGGGGCGCACGAACACCTACCGCATCGATCCGGACAGGGTGCTGCGGCACCCGGCGGAAGCCGGGCTCACGGTGGCGTCGCTGCTCTCCCTGCTGGTGCAGGACGAGTCCGAGCGCACCAGGACGCCGACCGGCCACCTCTGACCCACGCGGCCCGACCGCACCTGCTGGGTGGCGGGCGGCACTTTCACGTGCGCCTGCCTGCGCTCACCCGTCGTTCCGGTCCCGCGGCCAGGCCCGCCACCGTCACGGCGGCCCAGCCCAGCGCACTGACGACCGCCCCGGCCCGCCGCAGCCGGCCCCGCAGCGCCCGGCCGAAGAAGAGGGCGTCGCCCACGTCCGAGGCGATGCGCACCGCACCGGCCGCGGTGAGGGCGGGCCCCTGCGGTGCGAGGAGCATCGCCAGGCCGACGGCCGCGTCCCGCCACGCCATCGAGCGCAGCACCAGCGCGGTGTGCGGCTCCACGGCGCCGTCCGCGTCGACCAGCCCGGCGGGCCGGGCGAGCAACGCCGGGCGGTACGCCGTCGCGACCCCGTAGGCGAAGGTCGCCGCCCCCTGGACCCGCAGTCCTCCGGTCCGCATCGCCGTCACCTCCACCCATCGGTCCGCCAGGTGCCCCGTTCCGCATGAGTACCCGGCTACGGCCGCCCGAGTGCACCACGGGGGCGGGGCGCCGCGACCGGGTACCCCTGGAGCATGAAGGCACTGGTGATCAACTGCACGCTCAAGAAGTCCCCCGAGCCCTCCAACACCGCCGCACTGGCCCAGGTGGTCGGCGACTGGCTGACGGAGAACGGCGCCGTCGAGGTGGAGTACGTCCGGGCCGTCGACCTGGACCTGCACCCCGGCGTGGTCAGTGAGGCCGTCGCCGCCGGGGACGACTGGCCGGCCGTCCACGACAAACTGCTGGGCGCGCAGATCCTCGTGATCGCGTCCCCCACCTGGCTCGGCCGGCCCTCCTCGGTGGCCCAGCGGGTCCTCGAACGCATGGACGCCATGCTCTCCGAAACGGACGACGACGGGGTACCCGTCGCCTACAACCGCGTCGCGGGGGTCGTCGTCACCGGCAACGAGGACGGCGCGCACCACGTGATCAGCGAGATCAACGGCGCCCTGTGCGACCTCGGCTACACCGTCCCCGGCCAGTCGTGGACCTACTGGCACCTCGGACCCGGCCCGGGCCCGGACTACCTCGACGACCAGCGCGGCCACGACTGGGCCCACAAGACCGGCCGCGCGATGGCCGCCAACCTGTACGGCACCGCACGGGCGCTGGCCGCCAACCCGCTGGGCGCCCCGCCCTCCTGACCCGACGGCTCCGTCGCACCCGGCCCGGGCGGAGCGGCCGGGGGACGGGCGCGGCGACGACGGCGGGAACGCCAGGCGGCGGTACGGGGCCCGACCGGACGGGAGCGAGCCCGTCCTTCCCTCCCGGCCGAGGGGTCGGTTCCCTGGCGGGGGAGCGGTGGAAGGACGGGCTCGCTGGTCTTCGGGGCCCGGCGGGCCGACCGGTGGCGCTGCTAGGAGCGCTTCTCGTCGCGCGCCTGGTGGAACGCGTCCGAAATGGTCTGCGCGGCGCCGGAGAGGGCTCCCTTGGTCTTGCCCCGGGCGCCGCCCTCCATCAGCTTCTCCGGCAGTTCCGTCAGGCCGGCCGGCTTGCGCGGGCCCGCCTCCAGGTCGAGGCGGTTGCACGCCTCGGCGAAACGCAGGTACGTGTCGACGCTGGCGACCACGATCCGGATGTCGATCTTGAGGATCTCGATGCCCACCAGGGAGACCCGCACGAACGCGTCGATCACCAGACCCCGGTCGAGGATCAGTTCCAGGACGTCGTAGAGGCCGCTGGAGCCCCCGCCGCCGCCCTGCTGCCGTGCCACGGTCACTTCGATCAGCCTCCTGCCGTCGAGTCAGCCACCCTGTAGGGGCGGCTTCCCTCGGACGGCGGGTATATCCGTCCCGCGCGGCACCGACCCGGGGCGGTCCGGCCCGGCCGGGCGGGTGACGGCCGTGCCCAGGGCGTCCCGGGTGGGTCCGTCCGCGCGGCGCCGGACCCGTCGCCGCCTACGGGGTGGCGAACGACGCGGACGTGGTCGTCGGCAAGATGGCCGGGCGCGGCCGGAGCGTGCCGGTGGAGCTGTTCCCGGGTGAGCCGGCCGCCGCTGTGCCGGACGTCCCGTGCGGGCCCGGTCGGCCCGGGGCCCACGACCGGTCGCCGCTACCCCTGGACGTCCCCGAGTGTCGAGGCCGTGACCGGCCCGCCGTCGGCGAAGTCGCCGGGCGGGATGCCGGGGTGGTGCCCGGCGGACGGCCCGGCGGGCTCCGCGTCCGCGGCCAGCCGCAGGCGGGAGACGATGCGGTAGCGGTCGCCGCGGTAGAGCGAGTGGACGTACTCGACGGGCCGGCCCGTGGAGTCGCTGGTGAGGCGTTCGAAGAGGAGGGCCGGGAAGAGCTCGGGCACGTCCAGCACCTCCGCCTCCGCCCGGGTGACCACCGTGGGCTCGATCGCCTGCGTCGCCTCGCTCACGTGCACGCCGTGGTGGGTGCGCAGGTGCTGGTAGAGATCGCCCTGCTCCAGCTCGCGGGCGGTGAGGCCGGGCACGGTGGCGGCCGGGATGTGCAGGTGCTCGATGGCGATGGGGGCGCCGTCGACCAGCCGCAGCCGGGCCACGTAGAAGATCTCGGCGGCGGGGGAGAGGCGCAGTTTGCGGCCCACCCGGGCGCCCGCCGGCATCGTGGTGAACTCCAGCAGCCGGCTCGTCCAGGTCCCCGAGGCCTGCGGCACGCTGAGCGACTGCCGGTCCTGCACCAGCTCCTGCGTGATCTTCTCCGGCGCCACGAAGACGCCCCGGCCGTGCTCGCGCACCAGGATGCCGGCGGTGACCAGCTCGGCGACCGCCGCTCGCAACGTCGGCCGCGACACGCCGAGTTGGGCGCACAGGGCGCGCTCGGAGGGGATGGCGTCCCCCGGGCTGCGTTCCTCCGCCATGGTGAGCACCGCGTCACGGACCCGCTCCCGCTTGAGGACCCCGCCCGTCGTCCGCGCCGCAGTGCCCGCCCCTGGTTCGTTCTCGGCCATCCGCACCGTCCCCTTCCCCCGCGCGCCCCGCGCCTTTGTCGTGCGGAGGCATCTGACCAGCTTCCGTGATGCGACCACAAGAGACCACTGGTAAAGGACCAGTTTACGACGCGGGTGTCCGGGTGTGCCGGACGTACCGCTCTCGGTCGCCCCAAACCCCGTACTCACGCAGGGGGTTGACGGCCTCATTGGTCCATGCCATTTTCTTCCACCACCAACAGGTTACTTGTCCAGTGGCGGTCAGCGAGGCAACTGGTCAAGTCTCCGGGGCATCGTTCCCCTGCCCCGCGCCATCCCTGAGCGTCTTCGAGGTGAACCGTGAAGTTCCGCCTGCTCGCCGGTGCGTCGTCCTCCCTCCTCCTGCTGACCACCCTCCTCACCGCCTGCTCCTCCGGCTCCGACTCCGGCTCCGGCGGGAGCGACGGCGACTCCGAACTGACCGTCTGGCTCATGCGGGACAGCGTCTCCGCCGCCTTCCAGAAGGAGTTCACGGACGCCTTCACCGCCGCGCACCCCGACATCCACCTGAAGGTGCAGATCCAGGAGTGGGACGGCATCGGCCAGAAGGTCACCGCCGCCCTGGCCAGCAATGACGCCCCCGACGTCATCGAGGTCGGCAACACCCAGGTCGCCCAGTACGCCCAGAGCGGGGGACTGGTCGACCTCACCGGCAAGAAGACCGACCTCGGCGGCGGCACCTGGCTCAAGGGGCTCGCCGAGCCCGGCGCCTGGGAGGGCAAGCAGTACGGCATCCCCTACTACGCCGCCAACCGCGTCGTCGTCTACCGCAAGGACCTCTTCCAGCGGGCCGGCGTCGATCCCGCCGCCATCAGGACCCGACAGCAGTGGCTCGCCGCCACCCGGAGACTCAACACCGGTGACCAGCAGGGCATTTACCTCACCGGTCAGACCTGGTACGCCCTCGCCGGGTTCATCTGGGACGAGGGCGGCGACCTCGCCGTCCGGGACGGCGGCACGTGGAAGGGCGCCCTGGACACCCCCGAGGCGCTGGCCGGCATGCGGTTCTACAAGGAGCTCCAGGCGCTCGGCAAGGGCCCGAAGGACGCGGACGAGGCCAACCCGCCGCAGGCGGAAGTGATGGCCGGGGGCAAGGTCGCCCAGATCATCTCCGTCCCCGGCGGCGCCAACGTCATCGCCCAGCACAACCCCCGGCTCAAGGGCAAGCTCGGCTTCTTCCCCATCCCGGGCAAGACGGCCGACAAGCCCGGCGCGGTCTTCACCGGCGGCTCCGACCTCGTCGTCCCGGCCGCCTCGCGGCACCAGGACGCCGCCTACACCTTCATCAAGGAACTCACCGGCGACACCTGGCAGAAGAAGCTGGCCCTCGCCATGAGCTACGTACCGAACAAGACCTCCCTCGCCCCCGCCGTCGCCTCCGACCCCGGCGCGGCCACCATGGCCGTCGGCGCCGCCGAGGGCCGCGCCACGCCCAACACGCCCGGCTGGGCGGCCGTCGAGGCGGAGAACCCGATCAAGGACTACATGACGGCCGCGCTCACCGGCCGGGACATGCGGCAGGCGGCGGCCGAGGCCTCCGCGGAGATCACCCGGGCGATGAACACCGCCTCGTGACCCGGCGCCCGCGCGCCCACGCCCGTCACTGAGCACCGCCGTCCCCCACGCCCCGTACGAGAGGAGGAGCCGTGCCGACCACCGAGGAACGGGCCCGGCCGCGGCCCCGGCCCGTCCCGGCGCCCGCCCCCGCGTCCCGTCGTCGCGGCGGCGACCGCGCCGGCGGCCGCTCCGGACCCTGGCCCTACCTGCTGATCGCGCCGACCGTCCTCGGCATGGCCTACCTGCTGCTCTACCCGCTGGCCCGCGCCGTCCTGATCTCCTTCCAGGACTTCCGGCTGCGCCAACTCATCTCCGGCGACGCGCGGTTCGTCGGCCTGGCGAACTACCGGGCCCTGCTCACCGACCCGCGGTTCTGGACGGTCGTACGCCGCACCTTCCTGTTCATGGCGGTCAACGTCGTCCTGATCATGGTCATCGCGCTGCTCGTGGCGCTGATGACCGAACGGCTCGGCAGGGTGTGGCGTAGCGTCGTCCTCAGCTCGCTCGTCCTCGCCTGGGCGATGCCGGTGGTCGCGGCGACCACCGTCTTCCAGTGGCTGTTCCACTCCGAGTTCGGCATCGTCAACTGGACCCTGACCTCGCTCGGCGCCCACTCCTTCGAGCGGTACCCGTGGTTCGCCCACGGCACGGCCGCCTTCGTCATCCTCGTCGTCCTGGTGGTGTGGCAGTCCGTGCCGTTCGCCGCCATCACCCTCTACTCCGCGCTCACCACCGTCCCCGCCGAACTCCAGGAGTCCGCACGTCTCGACGGAGCCGGCGCCTTCAGGATCCTGCGCTCGGTCACCCTCCCGCTGATCCGCCCCATCGTGATGCTGGTGCTCTGCCTCGAAGTCATCTGGACCTTCAAGGCGTTCGTGCAGATCTGGGTGATGACGAAGGGCGGCCCCGGCGACGCCACCACCATCCTGCCCGTCTACGCCGTGCAGACCGCCCTCTCCCAGCAGCGCTACGACCTCGGCTCGGCGGCCTCGATGATCACGGTGGTCCTGATGTCGGGCGTGCTCGTCCTGTACTTCCGCCAGATGTTCCGACAGGAGGACGAGCGGTGAGCGGCACCGTGCGCGGCGACCGCGTCCGCCGGCCCCACTTCCACGGCCCCCGCTTCCTTGCCCCCGGCTTTCCTGCCCGCGGCTTCCGTGCCCCCGGCTTCCGTCCGTCCCGGCTGCGGCGGCTCCCGCTGCACGCCGGTGCCGCCCTGACCGTGCTGGTCTGCCTGTTCCCCGTGTACTGGATGATCACGACCGCGCTCAAGCCGTCCCGTGACATCCAGTCGTCCGAGCCGCAACTCGTCCCGCACGCCTGGACGTTGGACCACTTCCGGACCGCCGTGGACGCACCGGGCTTCGCCCAGTTCTGGCGCAACAGCCTGCTGGTCACCGCGGGCGCCGTGCTGCTGTCCCTCGTCGTCGCCCTCGCGGCGGCCTTCGCCGTCGCCCGGATGCGCTGGCGGGGCCGCCGGCAGTTCGTGCTCGCCGTCTTCATCGCCCAGATGGCCCCGTGGGAGTCACTGATCATCCCGGTCTACATCATCGCCCGGGACACCGACATGCTGGACCGGCTGGCCACGCTGACCCTGGTCTACTTCATGATCACCCTGCCCTTCACCGTGATCGTGCTGCGCGGGTTCATCGCCACCATCCCGCCCGAACTGGAGGAGGCGGCACAGGTCGACGGCTGCACCCGGCCCGGCGCGTTCCGCCGCGTGGCGCTGCCGCTCCTCGCCCCCGGGCTGATGGCCACCTCCCTGTTCGGCTTCATCACCGCCTGGAACGAGTTCGCCTACGCCAACTTCCTCATCATCAAGAACCAGGACCAACGGACCCTGCCCGTCTGGCTGTCGTCCTTCCAGAACACCTTCGGCACCGACTGGGGCGCCACCATGGCCGCCTCCACCCTCTTCGCGCTCCCCGCCCTCGCCGTCTTCCTCCTGCTCCAGCGCCACGTCACGTCAGGACTCGCCTCGGGCGCGGTCAAGGGCTGAACCCGCACCGCGCGTGACGGCCGGGAGCCCTCGCACCCGCGCTCACCCACCGCCCCCGCGCCCGCACTCAAGCCCCCCGGCGCCTCTCCCGGAAGGCCATCCCCGTGCCCGTACCCCGCCGCGACCAGGCCCTGCTGCCCCGGCCCACCCGAGTCTCCCTGCGCTCCGGCCACTTCACGTTCGACGCGACCACCGCCCTGCACGCCACACCCGGCGCCGAGGCCGCCGCCGACCTGCTGCGCGACCTGTTGAGGCCCGCCACCGGCCTGCCCTTACCGACCTCGCCGTCCGGGACCGTCACCCTCGCCGTCGACGCCGGACTGCGCGGACTGGGCCGCGAGGGGTACGGCCTGACCGTCTCCCCGCACTCCGTCCTGCTCCGCGCCGCCCATCCGACGGGGCTGCTGCGCGGGGTGCAGACCCTGCGCCAACTCCTGCCCGAGGAAGCCCTGGTGCCGGTGACCGGCGGCCACCTCGGGCACGCGACGGAGCGAGAGCGGGAACGGGAACGGAATCGCGAACGGGACCGCCCGGACCGCTGGGAACTGCCCTGCACCGAGATCACCGACGTCCCCCACCGTTCCTGGCGCGGCCTGATGATCGACGTCGCGCGCCACTTCCACCCCGTCGACACCCTGCGCCGCCACGTCGACCTGCTCGCCCTGCACAAGCTGAACGTCCTGCACCTCCACCTCACCGACGACCAGGGCTGGCGAATGCCCGTCGCCGCCTACCCCCGCCTCACCACGATCGGCGCGCACCGCGCCGGCCCGGACGGCGCAGGTCCCCCCGGCGCTCCCGGCTCCTCGCGCCGCGGCCCGCTCCCGCACGCGGGTGCCTACACCCGCGCCGACCTCACCGGACTGGTCGACTACGCGGCGCGCCGGGGCGTCACCGTCGTCCCCGAGGTGGAGATGCCCGGCCACGTGCGCGCCGCCCTCGCCGCCTACCCGCACCTCGGCAACCATCCCGACCGCGTCCTGGACGTGTGGACCCGCTGGGGGGTGTGCGACACCGTGCTCGGCGTCCACGACGCCGTACTGGACTTCGTGCGCGCCGTACTCGACGAGGTGATGGACGTCTTCCCCTCGCCGTACGTCCACCTCGGCGGCGACGAGTGCCCCACCACCGAGTGGCAGCAGAGCGCCACCGCCCGCGCGCGGGTCGCGGCGGAGGGCCTGTCCGGGCCGGCCGACCTGCACGGCTGGCTCCTCGGACGGGCCGGTGCGCACCTCAGGGACCGCGGCCGCCACCCCGTCGCGTGGGCCGAGACCGGAACCGTCCTCCCGCCGGGCTTCACCGCGATGAGCTGGCGCGCGACCGCCCACGCGGCCGAGGCCCTGGCCCGGGGACACGACGTCGTCCTCACCCACCACCGCACCACCTACCTCGACTACGCACAGGACGAGGCACCCGGGGGCCCGCCCGTCCAGCCCGGCCCCGTCGTCGACCTGCGCACCGTCCACCGCGGCGACCCCGACCCCAGGACGTCCGCGCCCGGCGCCGGACGCGTCCTCGGCACCCAGGCACAGCTGTGGACCGAGTTCGCCCCCACCGCCGCCGACCTCGACCGACTGGCCTACCCCCGGCTGTGCGCCCTCGCGGACCGGGCCTGGTCGGGGCCCACGCCCTGGCCCGACTTCACCCGCCGGCTGACCGCGCACACGCGACGGCTGGACGCGCTCGGCGTGCGCCGCCACCCCACGCCCGCGGCGCCCCCCGAGGCGACCGCGGCCCGCACAGCACCATCCCCCTGACATCCCCCGGGCGGCACCCCACGCCCAGGGCGATGGCCCGCACAGCACCTCCCCCTGACATCCCCCGGGCGGCACCCGCCCCCAGGGCGATGGCCCGCACAGCACCCTCCGCATGACATCCGCCGGACGGAATCGCCCCCTGGGTGATCCCCCGGCCCACCCCACTGGATGACCCCACCACGGAGAGGACCCGACCGTGACCAGTCACGACCACCCGGCGGCACAGCGCCGCCGCACCACCCGGCTGCGCGCCCTCCTCGCGACGGCCGCCGTCACCGCGCTCGGTGCCGCCGCCCTCGCGGCCCTGCCCGGCACCGCCAACGCGGCCGGCGGGCTGACGGTGCAGTACCGCACCAGCGCCACCGGCGCCACGGCCGACCAGAGCGAGCCCTGGTTCAAGGTGAAGAACACCGCCACCACCGCGCTGCCGCTCAGCGAGGTCAAGCTGCGCTACTACTTCAAGTCCGACTCGCCGACCGCCACGTACCGCTTCGCCTGCTCCTGGGCGACCAAGGGCTGCGCCAACATCACCGGCACCTTCGGCACCCTGGCCAGCCCCACCGACACCGCGGACCGCTACCTGGAGGTCGGCTTCACCTCCGGCGCGGGCTCCCTGGCGCCCGGGACCGACACCGGCGACATGCAGCTGCGGTTCTACCAGTCCACCTGGCAGCCGCTGCGGCAGAGCGACGACTACTCCTTCGACGCGAGCCGGACCGCGTACGGCGACTGGGCGAAGGTCACCGCGACCCGGGCCGGCAGCCTGGTCTGGGGGACGGCCCCGGCCGGCAACACCCCGACCGACCCGCCGACCACCCCGCCGCCGACCACACCCCCGCCCGGCGGATCGGGCACGCTGTGGGACGACTTCAGCTACACGTCGTACTCCGACCCGAAGATCTCCGCCAACGGCTGGTCCGTACGCTCCAACTCCGGCGGCCCCGGCGTGCCCGGCGCCACCTGGGACCCCTCCAACGTCACCTTCGCCACCAGCGCGGGCAACACCGTCATGACGCTGGAGACCTCGACCGCGGGCACCGCCGGCACCACCGAGCAGGCCGAAGTCCTCACCAAGGCCACCAAGTTCCAGAACGGCACCTACGCCGCCCGCGTCCGCTTCAACGACGCCCCGCGCTCCGGCCCCGACGGCGACCACCTCGTGCAGACCTTCTTCACCATCAACGACCTCAAGGCGCCGATGGCCGACGACTACGCCGAGTACGACTTCGAGTACCTCCCCAACGGCGGCTGGGGCGAGCCGTCGAACATCCTCTACACGACGTCCTGGGAGACCTACAACCCCGACCCCTGGCAGGCCGTCAACCAGCACACCGAGGGCCGCCAGAGCTACGCCGGCTGGCACGACCTCGTCCTCACCATCGACGGCTCGTCCATCAAGTACTACATCGACGGGCAGCTGTTCGGCACCCACGACGCCGCCTACCTGCCCGAACGCCCGATGTCCATCAACTTCAACCAGTGGCTGATCGACCTCAACGGCCAGACGTCGACCACCCCACGGGCCTACGAGCAGCAGGTCGACTACGTCCTCCACGTCAAGGACCAGGTCCTCACCCCGGCCCAGGTCAACGCCAAGGTCGCGGCGTACCGGTCGACGGGCAGGGCGTTCGAGGACACGGTGCCGGCGTCCTGATCCGGCTCCGGCTGCGAGGCCGGAGGCGGGCGTGCGACGACCACGCCCGCCTCCGGCGCACGGCACCCTCAGTGACCCGCCAGCAGCTTCACCGCAACCACGACCAGCCCGATGAGCGTGTTCAGGGCCGCGGTGACCGTGGCGCGCAGCGGACCCGAGCCGATGCGCCGGCCCCCGAGGTACCCCCAGGCCGCCAGCGCCGCGACTTCGGTGCCGATCGCGACCCACAGAGCCGTGCGCAGCTCGAGCACCCCGGCCGCGGACAGGCCGACCAGCACGATCGGTCCCACGGCCACGGACAGCAGGGGACTGCTGGTGAACAGCACGTGCCGTACGTCGTCGCGGTCGAGGCGGCGCCCGTGGGCGACGGGGCGGGCCTGGAGGTCGGCCACGAGCGTCGCGGACCACAGGCCGAGCGCGGTCACGGCGACCGCCAGGACGGCCCCGGTGTGGTCGACGTGCCGTCCCTCGACCAGACCGATGAGGACCGCCAGCACGGTGAGGGAGGCGTAGATGCGTTCCTTGAGCCGCTCGCTCAGCACCGACGCGGGTTCCTCGGGCACGGACACGGCGCCCGGCTCCTTCTCGCTCACATCGACTCCCTCGTCGTGATCACCGCCAGTCACGATAGGCGGGAGCCGCGGCGCGACGGGTCAGCGTCGAGTCGGTGCCGTGGAGGGCGCGTCGGCGGGCGGAGCGCCGACTGACGACGCGCCGGCTGACAGTGCGTCGGTAGGTGGTACATCGGCAGATGGTGCGTATGTGGGCGGTGCGTCGGCGCGCGGTGCCTGGACGGACGGTGCGTTCGCGGACGCCGCGTCGACGGCAGGGGTGCGGCGCGCCCGCAACCCCCCGACCAACCCCCCGATCACCACCGCGATCCCCAGCCACACCCAGGTGCCCGGCACCCCGGTGCCCGTCGCCGTGCCCGCCGCTGCCGCCGCGAGCGGGGCGAGGCCCGTGAGCAGGCCCGCGCGGCCGGCGCCGACGGTGCGTACCGTCGAGTACCAGAGCACGAAGGCCACCGCCGTGACCAGCAGGGCCAGGTAGCCCACGGCCGCCCACTGCACCCGCGTCACCTCCCGCGCGGCCGTGGGGCCTTCGTACGTCACGCCCAGGACGGCGAACAGCGCCGCGCCCAGCCACGACGCGTGCACCGACACCCCCCACGGCGTGTGCCGGCCGAGCACCGGCACCGCCAGCAGCGTGAACGCCGCCTCGCAGCCCAGGGCCAGGGCCGCCCAGGCCACCCCGGTCGCGTCCGTACGGCCCGTGCCCTCCACCAGCACCGCGCCCGCCACCACCACGGGCGCCGCCAGCAGCACCTGCCGGCTCGGGGTACGCCGTTCCAGTAGCGGGCCGAGGACTCCGAGAACGACCGGCACCGACGCCACCGCGACCGCGATCACCGCGGGCTCCGCGTGCGCGACGCCCCGCACCACGGCCACGTTGAACAGCACCAGCCCCGTCACCGCGAGCCCCGTCAGCCACAGCCACTCCCGGCCGCGCGGCCGGACCGGGCGGGCACCGGCGAGGCGGGCGAGGAGCAGCAGGATCGCGGTCGCGGCCGCGTAGCGCACGGCCTGGGCGGTGAACAGCGGGGCGTCGACGAGCGCGTGCGAGATGCCGACGCTGCTGCCGACCAGCACCATCCCGACCATGCCGGGGACCAGGGGCGCGAAGGAAGTAGAAGGGGCGGAAGGCGTGGAAGAGGTGGAAGGGGTGTCCATGTCTCCACCCTGGCCGCACAATGGACGTCATGGGCAGGTCCAGAGAGACGTCGATCGAGGGGTCCATAATGCCCGCTACGGCCGCTATGACAGCGATGGTGAGGTCGGCCGCCGCGCAAAGCGGGGCCGGCGGCCGTTCCCCACGGCCCGGCGTCAACCTCGGCTCCGACTTCCTCCAGCTCGACATCGCCGACGCACCCCCGGGCGGGCGGACCGCCTGGCTCGCCGACCGGCTACGGTCGGCCATCGCCGACGGTCGGTTGCCGGTCGGGACGCGGCTCCCCGCCAGCCGCGTGCTCGCCGAGGAACTCCGCGTCACCCGGGGCGTGGTCACCGAGGCGTACCGGCGCCTGTCCGAGTCCGGCCAGATCGCCGGCCGGGGCAGGGGCGGCACGGTGGTCGTCGCCGCCCCGGCGCGCCCGGCTCCGCCCGCGACGCCGCCCACGGCTCCCTCGGCCTCCGACCGTCCTGCATCCCCGTCGTCCCCCGCTGCGGGGCAGCGAGCCTCCCGTCCCCGCACCCCACGCACCCCCACCACCCCCGACGCGTTCTTCACCGCCTCGCCCCACCGCGACGGCCTCGTCGACGCCCTGCGCGGCCTGCCCTGCCGGATCGACCTGTCCCCGGGCGTACCCGACCTCGCCGCCTTCCCCCGGACCGCCTGGCTGCGCGCCGAACGCGCCGTCCTCGCCGCCGCCACTCCGGCGGACTTCGGGTACGGCAGTCCCCAAGGCGCGCCCGCGCTGCGGCGGGCCGTCGTCGGCTGGCTGGCCCGCAACCGCGGCATCCGCGCCGAACCGGACGAGGTCGTGGTGGTCGCCGGGGTGGCGCAGGCCCTGGGGCTGCTCGCCCAACTGCTGCGCGCGGACGGCGTCGATCGCGTCGCCGTCGAGGACCCCGGCTCGCTCGGCGCGCGCCAGCAGCTGGAGTACGGCGGCCACACGACCGTCCCCGTCCCCGTGGACGCCGGCGGCCTGGACGTCGACGCCCTGCGGGCCTGCGGCGCCCGGGCGGTGCTGATGACCCCGGCGCACCAGTTCCCCACCGGAGTGGTCCTCGACGGCGAACGCCGGCGCGAGCTGCTGCGCTGGGCGGCCGGGGGCGGCGTCGTGATCGAGGACGACTACGACGCCGAGCACCGCTACGACCGGCCCCCCGTCCCCGCGCTGCGCTCCCTCCTGCCTGACGGGGTCTGCTACGCGGGCAGCGTCTCCAAGCTGCTCGCCCCCGCGCTGCGGGTCGGCTGGCTGCTGGTCCCGCCCCACCTGCGCGACGCCCTGGTCACCGCCAAGCGGTACGCCGACCTCGGCAACGGCGTCCTCACCCAACTGGTCCTGGCCCGGCTGATGGACTCGGGCGAACTCGAACGGCACCTGCGCCACGTCCGGCGCCGCCACCGCAAGCGCCGGGACGTCATGCTCCGGGCCGTCGAGGCGCACCTGCCCGGCGCCCGCGTCCACGGCGCGGCCGCCGGCCTGCACCTCATGGTCACCTTCGCCGACGGGCCCGGCAGCCGCGTCCCCGACACCGCCCTCGCCGCGTCCGCGCTCGCCCGGGGCGTCAAGGCCCACCCCCTGTCCTGGCACCGCCTCACCCCCGGCCCGTCCGGCCTGGTCCTCGGCTACGCGGCGGGCGCCGCCCACGAGATCGAGGAGGGCATCGCCCTGATCGGCGAGACACTGGCCACGCTCCCCACCGCTACCTGACGCGACCGCTGCGCGGCCAGCCCGCCGCTGCTTGACGCGTCCGCCGCGTCTCCCTGCCTCCCGCCGCCCGCCGCCCGCCGCCACCGCCGTACGCCCCACCCCGCCCACCGCACCCCTCCCCGGCGTCCCCCGTCCCCTCGCCTGGCCCGCCCCGCCGATCGGCGTACCGTCGTTCTTGTGGACGTCACCGCGGACAGCCTGGTGGCCCGGGCCGCGCGCGAGCTGAGCGCCGACGCGGACGAGCTGGTCGCCGATGTGGAACGGGGCCTGCGCCGGGAGGTCCCCGAGCTGTGGGCCGACCCGGAGATCGCCCGGGTGACCACGCGGAACATCGCCGAGCACATCGCCGCGGCGCTCGCCGGCCTGGAGCACGGCGTCGAGGCGGACCGCATCCCCCCGCCCGCGGCCGACCTCGACCGGGCACGCCGGCTCGCCCGCGGCGGCGTCTCCGTCACCGCCGTCCTGCGCGCCCACCGGCTCGCCCAGGCCATCGCCCTGGACCGCGTGCTTGCCGCCCTGCCCCGGCTGACCGCCGACCCGGAGCTGATCAGCGCCGCGGCACGCCGGCTGACCGAGGTGGCCACGGGCTACGTGGACCGCAACTCCGAACGCGGTGTCCTGGCCTACCAGGAGGAGCGGGACCGGCGGCTGCGCTGGCGGCTGTGCGTGGTGAACGACGCCGGGATGCGCATCGGCACCACCCTGGACATCGCCCGCACCACCCAGGAGCTGGCCGACTTCGCCACCGAGCACTTCGCCGACCGGGCCTGCGTCGACCTGCTCGACGCGCTGCTGCACGGCCGCGACCCGCACCGGCAACCTCCCGTCCTCCGCCGCATCGCCCAACGCGCGAAGACCGGCGCCCCCCCGAACGACCCGTACGGCCCGCAGGGCGCGGACGGCCCGGACCACCCCCGCGATGCGGACGGCAGCGCGAACGGCGACCCCCCGCACCCGGCCGTCGCCCCCCAGCAGCTCCACACCTACCCGGACGGCTCCCCGCCCGCCCGGGTCCTCGCCACCGGGCAGCCCGCGCGGCTCCCCGCCGACGGGTCCCCGGGGGAAGGCCACTCGACGCTGGTCGTGCCCCTGCGCGCCCGCGGCGTCACCCTCGGCGTCGCCCAGTTCTCCCGCGACGGCGGCGCCGAGCCGTACGACGGCGAAGACCTGCTCCTGGCGCAGGAGATCGCCGCGCGGGCGGCCGTCGCCGTCGACAACGCCTGCCGCTACACCCACGCCCGGGCCACCGCCCTCGGCCTCCAGCGCAGCCTGCTCCCGGCCCGCACCCCCGCGCAGTCCGCCGTGGACGTCGCCTACCGCTACCTCCCGGCCGGCGACCGGCTCGGCGTGGGCGGCGACTGGTACGACGTCATCCCGCTGTCGGGGGCGCGGGTCGCCCTGGTGGTGGGTGACGTCGTCGGGCACGGTGTCCACGCCGCCGCCACCATGGGCCGGCTGCGGACCGCGGTGCGCACCCTGGCCGACATCGACCTGCCGCCCGACGAGCTGCTCACCCATCTGGACGACGTGGTCCTGCGCCTGTCCGCCGAAGCCGCGACCGACCCCGACGACGACGCCGCGGAGATCGGCGCGACCTGTCTGTACGCCGTCTACGACCCCGTCAGCTGCTGCTGCACCCTGGCCCGGGCGGGGCACGTCCTGCCCACCGTCGTCACCCCGGACGGCGTCCACCGCGCCCTGGAACTGCCCCCGGGTCCGCCCCTCGGGCTGGGCGGGCTGCCGTTCGAGGCGGTGGAGGTCCACCTGCCCGAGGGCAGCCTGCTCGCGCTGTACACCGACGGCCTGATCGAGGCCCGCGACCACGACGTGGAGGCCGGTCTGACCCGGCTCCGGCAGGTGCTCGCCCGGCCCGCCCGCTCCCTCGAGGCCGCCTGCGACACGGTAATGGACACCCTGCTGCCCGAGCGGCCCGCCGACGACGTCGCCCTCCTCCTCGCCCGCACCCGCGCCCTGGGGGACGGCCGGGTGGCCGGCTGGGACCTGGCCGCCGACCCCGCCGAGGTGTCCCGGGTGCGCTCCCGGGTCGCCGCGCAACTGCGCCGGTGGGGCCTTGCGGACCTGGAGTTCACCGCCGAGCTGGTCGTCAGCGAACTGGTCACCAACGCCATCCGCTACGGACGGCCCCCCATCCACCTGCGTCTCGTCCTGCCCGACCCCGAGCCGCCCGACGGGCCGGGGGCCACCCACGGCCGGTCCCTGCTGTGCGAGGTCCGCGACGCGAGCAGCACCGCCCCGCACCAGCGCCGGGCCCGCAGTTACGACGAGGGCGGCCGGGGCCTGCACCTGGTGGCCCAGCTCGCCGAGCGCTGGGGCACCCGCCAGACCCGCGTCGGCAAGACGGTCTGGGCCGAACTCAACGACACCGCGGGCGCGTTCCCCGACCTCGGCGGTCTCAGCGCCGTCTGACCGCCCCTCACCGCAGGTCCACCCACGCCCGCTGCCGCGCCGACCGGGTCATGGCGTCCAGCGCCGTCGCGCTCGCCACGGCATCGGCGAGCGTCGGGCCGTACGGCGTGCCCTCGCTGACCGAGCGAAGGAAGTGGTGGGCCTCGATCACCTTCAGGTCGTCGTAGCCCATGCTGTTCGCCGCGCCCGGCTGGAAGGCCGCGTACTCGCCGTCGCCCGGGCCGACGTACACGGTGCTGACCGGCTGGTCCTGGTAGGCGGTGCCCCGGCTGACGCCGAGCTCGCCCATGCGCCGGTAGTCCCAGAACAGGGCGCCCGTGGTGCCGTGGACCTCGAAGCCGTACGCGTTCTGCTCGCCGACCGAGACGCGGCTGGCCTCCAGCACGCCGCGGGCGCCGGAGGCGAAGCGCAGCAGACAGCTGACGTAGTCGTCGTTCTCCACGGGGCCCGGTGCGCCGCCGGTCGCGCGGGCGTGTCCCGCGGTGGCACCGGCCGAGCGGGCCCGCTCGGGCACGAACACGGCGGTGTCGGCGGTCAGCGACACGATCTCGCCGAGCAGGAAGCGGGCCAGGTCCACGCCGTGCGAGGCCAGGTCGCCCAGCACCCCGCTGCCGCCGCGCCGCCGTTCGTAACGCCAGGTCAGCGCCCCGTCCGGGTGGGCCGCGTAGTCGCTGAACAGGCGGATGCGGACGTGGGTGACGGTGCCGATGTCCCCGGCGGCGACCATCCGGCGGGCGGTCTCGACGGCGGGCGCGTTGCGGTAGTTGAAGCCGACCGTGCCCTGGACGCCCGCCGCGCGGACGGCGTCGGCGACCGCGCGGGCGTCCTCGGCGGTCAGTCCCACCGGCTTCTCGATCCACAGGTGCTTGCCCGCCTCGGCCATGGCGACGCCGATCTCGCGGTGCAGGAAGTTGGGGGCGGTCACGCTCACGGCGGCCACCCGCGGGTCGGCGGCCACCTCGCGCCAGTCGCGGGTCGCGGACGCGAAGCCGTACCGCCCCGCCGCCTCCTCGGCCCGCCCCGGCACCTCGTCGGCCACGACGACCAGCTCCGGCCGCACCGGCAGCCGGGGGAAGTGGTGCGGCAGGCGGCCGTACGCCTGCGTGTGGACGCGTCCCATCCAGCCGAAGCCCACGACGGCGACGCCCAGCGTGTTCCCCATGACAGCCCCTTCGTCGAGGGCCGGCAGCCCCGGCGGTCGCTCGCGACCGCCGGGCCGGGCCCGCTCTTGGACCGATCCAAAACCTGCGGCACACGATGAGCGGCACCCGCACCAGGTGTCAAGGGTCTTTACAGCGTGCGGCGCACTGTGGAACGGTCCAACCATGACCGCCCCGACCATCCGCGACGTCGCCGCGCGCGCCGGCGTGTCGAAGTCCCTGGTCTCCCTGGTCCTGCGGGGGTCGGACAGCGTCCGCCCGGAGAAGCGGGCGGCCGTCCTCGCCGCCGTCGAGGAACTCGGCTACCGGCCCAACGCCGCCGCCCGCAGCCTCAGCGAACGCCGCACCCGCACCGTCGGCGTGCTGCTGAACGACCTGCGCAACCCCTGGTACGTCGACCTGCTCGACGGCCTGAACACGCGGCTGTACGACAGCGGTCTGCACGTGCTGCTCGCCGACGGCCACCTCAACCGGCGCCTGGGGGAGGACCTGACCCGCACCTTCACCGACCTGCGCGTCGACGGTCTGATCGCCGTCGGCACCCTGCACGACCCGCAGGCGCTGCGCACCGCCGCCGGCCGCGTCCCCACCGTGGTCGCCGGCACGCGCGAGCCCGTCCTGCCCGGAGTGGACATCGTCGCCGGGGACGACGAGCTGGGGGCCCGGCTGGCCACCGAGCACCTCATCGGCCTCGGCCACCGGCACATCGCCCACATCGCCGGCCGGGGCGCGGTCGGCGAGCTGCGCCGCCGCAGCTTCGAGGCCACCATGCGCCAGCACGGTCTGGCCGCGACGGCGACCGTGGAGCAGGGCGACCTCACCGAGGAGGGCGGCTACCGGGCCACCGTGCGGCTCCTGGGACGCCCCCGCCGCCCCACCGCCGTCTTCGCGGTCAACGACGTGACCTGCGTCGGCGCGCTGTCGGCCGCCGAGGAGAGCGGTCTGCGAGTGCCCCGGGACCTCTCCCTGGTCGGCTACGACAACACCTCCCTCGCCCGGCTGCGCCACCTGTGGCTCACCTCCGTCGACCACGCGGGCCACGACGTCGGCCGCCGGGCCGCCCAGCGCCTCCTGGACCGCATCGGGGACCCCGGCCGCCCCGGCGCGGTGGAGCTCGCCGCCCCGGCCCTGGAGGTGCGTGGCACCACGGCACCCCCCGCGCCGCCCGGCACCTGACCCGGCCGGTCAGCCGCACGCCGGCAGCGGCGGGGGCCGGGAGCGGTGGCCCTGGCCGGCCCCGCCGCCCGTCAGGAGGCGGCATCCCGCGCGGACCCACTCGTACGCACGACAGGTCCCCGCCCGCGGACCGCTGCTGCCGGACGGGGACCTGTCGTGCTGTCGGTGGGTCAGGACAGCGACAGCACCGTGGAGAGCACCTCGTGCAGGGTCGCCTCCGGGTCCGCGGCCGGGTCCGGGGAGCGCCAGGCCACGAAGCCGTCGGGGCGGACCAGCATCGCCCCGGCGGGGGAGATGCCGAGCCGGCCGGCCCAGTCGGTGTCGTCGTCGGGGACCAGCTCGGCGTCGGGACCGAGGCGCAGGGACACCAGCGGCACGGACAGCCGCTCGGCCAGGCGCACGGCCGCCCCGTGCCAGTCGCAGTCCACGCCGGCCGGGCCCGGCCCGGGGCCGCCCGACAGCAGCACCAGGGACGTCTCGAACAGGTCCAGGGTGGAGACCCGTTCGCCCCGGTGCCGGACCCACAGGTGCGGGGCCCTGCTGCCCGGCTCACCGGTCAGGGCCAGCTTGTCCGGGACGACCTGGGCCGCCGGGTCGGTGCCGACGACGGCACCCTGGGGGTAGCGGTAGCCCAGCGCGACGTTGAGGATGCCGCCGGCGCGGCCGCCGCCCCCGCCCGCCTCGGGCGCCGGGGCGTAGCCCGGGTGGCTGTGCTCGACCGAGCGCGCTGCGGCGCGGGCGCTGGTGGCCTCCGCGACGGGGCGGCGCTCGCTGTCGTAGGTGTCCAGCAGGCCGTCGCCCGCCCAGCCGCCGAGGACCGCGGCCAGCTTCCACGCCAGGTTGTGGGCGTCCTGGATACCGGTGTTGGAGCCGAACGCCCCGGTGGGGGACATCTCGTGCGCCGAGTCACCGGCGAGCAGGACCCGGCCGGCGCGGTAGCGCTCGGCGACCCGCTGGGCCGCGTGCCAGGCCGCCTTGCCGGTGATCTCCACGTCGAGGTCCGGGTCGCCGACCGCGCGGCGGATGTGTTCCGCGCACCGCTCCTCGGTGAAGTCCTCGAGGGTCTCGCCCCGTTCGGGGTGCCACGGCGCGTGGAAGACCCAGCGCTCCTGGTTGTCCACGGGCAGCAGCGCCCCGTCCGCGTCGGGACGGGTGAGGTAGCAGACGATGAACCGGCGGTCGCCCACCACGTCCGCCAGCCGGCGCGAGCGGAACGTGAGGCTGATGTTGTGGAACAGGTCGCCCGGGCCGCTCTGCCCGATGCCCAGCTGCTCGCGCACGGGGCTGCGCGGACCGTCGGCGGCGACCAGGTACTGCGCCCGCACGACGGTGTGCTCGCCCGTCTCCCGGCTCTTCAGGTACGCGGTGACCCCGTCCGGGTCCGCGTCGAACGACTGCAGCTCGGTCGAGAACCGCAGGTCCCCGCCGAGTTCCGCGGCCCGGTCGAGCAGCACCGGCTCCAGGTCGTTCTGGCTGCACAGGCACCACGAGGCCGGGCTGAACCGGGCCAGCCCGCCGCCGGGGTCGATCTCCCGGAACAGCCACTCGCCCTCGCCGCCGGCCAGCGCCGGGGTCTGCAGGATGCCGTGGTTCTCGGCCAGCGTGGCGGCCGCCCTGCGGATCCCGTCCTCCGCGCCGGCCACCCGGAACAGCTCCATCGTGCGGACGTTGTTGCCCCGGCCCCGCGGATGGATCGACGTCCCCGCGTGCTTCTCCACCAGGGTGTGCCGTACGCCGAGCCGGCCGAGGAACAGGGAGGTCGACAGACCGACCAGGGAACCTCCGACGATGAGTACCGGAACCTCCAGGTCGGGCCGCCCGGCTTGTGCGTTCATCTCGCCTCCACACGCGTCGTGACCACCGGCTCGGGCGAATCCGGCCGGGGCCTTCATCCATGCCCCGCGGCAGGCTCCGCGGCTCAGGCTTCACCCGCTTAACCCGCCCGCCTCGCGGTGACGCACGGCAGCGCCCACGATCGACCTGACGACGCGACCGACGCCGCCCGGCGCGCGCTCCGGGACCACCGTCCCGGTCCGCGGGGGCCCCGCAGGGGCCACGGGGGGCCGCGTCCGCCCCACAGGTCCGCGACAGGCGTGGACGTACCGCGAGGAAGCCATGTGGAAGACCACGAGGAAGAGGTGTGCCGGATGACGGTCTCCCCCGATCCGCAGACGGTCCCGGGCGGTGTGTCCAGCACCGCGTTCGACGGGTCCCGTGTGCGGGTCCTGCTGATGCTGGACGTCCACGACGGAGCCCAGCAGCAGTTCCTGGACGCCTACGAGCGGATGCGCCACCGGGTCGCCGCCGTGCCGGGCCACCTCAGCGACCAGCTGTGCCAGTCCCTGGAGAACCCCACCCAGTGGCTGCTCACCAGCGAATGGGAGAGCGCACCGCCCTTCCTCGCCTGGGTCAACAGCGAACAGCACCTGGACATGGTCGAGCCGCTGGCCGACTGCGTCCGCGACACCCGGTCGCTGCGCTACACCGTCCTGCGCGAGACCACCGGCACCGACACCGCCCCGGCCCCCGGGTCCGTCGCGCTGCAGTCCGCGCCCCGCACCGGTGACAACGTCGTCCGGCACGCCCTGACGTTCACCGTCACCCCCGGCAGCGAGTCCAAGGTCGCCGAGATCCTCTCCGGCTACGCCTCACCGCAGCCGGTCGTCAACGACACCACCCGGCTGCTGCGCACCTCGCTGTTCCTGCACGGCAACCGCGTGGTGCGGGCGGTCGAGGTGCGCGGCGACCTCCAGGACGCCCTGCGGCACGTCTCCCGGCAGCCGGAGGTGCGGGCCGTGGAGCAGGCGATCGACCCCTACCTGGAACAGGAACGGGACCTCACCGACCCCAAGTCCGCGCGGGTGTTCTTCACCCGGGCCGCCCTGCCCGCCGTGCACCACACGGCCTCCGGGCGCCCGGAGGGCTCCGCCGCCACGCGGTGCGCCCTGTTCCTCCCGGCCCTCCCCGGCCGCGGGGAGGAGCTCGCCCGGCTGCTGGCCCGGCAGGACGAGACCGTCACCGCCCCCGCGCACGGCCCCGTCCTCGCGGCCACCGTCTTCCACCGCGACGACATCGTCGTACGCCTGGTCGACGTGGACGGTGACCCGGAGGACGCGCCCGGGCCAGTCCTGGCGCTGGCCGACGCGGCGTCGGCCGCCGAGGCCGGGCGCCTGCTGGACGCGGCCGCCCTGGGGCTGGACGGCCCGCCGACCGACGAGCGGGCGGTACGGCGGCTGCTCGCGCACGCCCGGATGCAGCCGCTCACCGACCGCCGCGCCGCGGCCTCCTGACCCACCGCCGCCACCGGACCACCCGCCCCCTCACCGCCCCCACCCACGACCGTTTCCGGAGTGACCGACATGACACAACAGCAGCAGGCAGGCTTCGGCATCGTTGATCTCGGCTCCGTCGCACCCAACCGCCGCCGCGGCGGCGACGTGCGCGCCCTGCTCACGCCCTCCACGGTGGGTTCGACGAGCGGCTTCATGGGCGTCGCCATCGTCCGGCCGGGGGAGAGCATCGCCGAGCACTACCACCCGTACTCCGAGGAGTTCGTGTACGTCATCGAGGGCGCCTTCGAGGTGGACCTCGACGGCGAGCCGCAGCCCCTGCGCGCCGAGCAGGGCCTGCTCATCCCCAAGGACGTCCGGCACCGGTTCCGCAACGTCGGCGACCGTGAGGCCCGGCTCGTCTTCCACCTCGGCCCGCTGGCCCCCCGCCCCGACCTCGGGCACGTCGACACCGAGGAGGGCCCGCGGGACGTCACGGCTGAGGGCCTCGCGGCCGAGGCGGTCTCATGAGCCGGCGGGTCGCGGTCACCGGCATAGGCGTCGTCGCCCCCGGCGGCACGGGTGTGACCCGGTTCTGGGACCTGCTGTCCCAGGGGCGCACGGCGACGCGGCGCATCTCCCTGTTCGACCCGGCCGGGCTGCGCTCGCAGATCGCCGCCGAGTGCGACTTCGACCCGGCGGCGCACGGACTGGACCCGACGACCGTCGAACGCTGCGACCGCTACGTGCAGTTCGCGCTGGTCGCCGCGCGCGAGGCGGTGCAGCACGCCGGGCTGGACATGGCGCGCGAGAACCCCTGGCGCACGGGCGTCAGCCTGGGCACGGCGGTCGGCGGCACCACCCGGCTGGAGCAGGACTACGTCCTGGTCAGCGAGCGCGGCGCGCGCTGGGACGTCGACGCGCGCAAGGCGGGCCCGGCCCTGGAGCGGGCCTTCTCGCCCAGCACCCTGGCCTCCGCCGTGGCCGAGGAGTTCGGCGCCCACGGCCCCGTGCAGACCGTGTCCACCGGCTGCACCTCGGGCCTGGACGCGGTCGGCTACGCCCACCAGGCGGTCGCCGACGGCCGGGTCGACGTGTGCATAGCCGGCGCGTCCGACTCGCCGATCTCCCCGATCACCATGGCCTGCTTCGACGCGATCAAGGCCACCTCGCCGAACAACGACGACCCGGCCCACGCCTCGCGTCCGTTCGACGCCCACCGCGACGGGTTCGTCATGGGCGAGGGCGCCGCCGTCCTCGTCCTGGAGGAACTGGAACACGCCCGCGCCCGCGGGGCCCAGATCCTCTGCGAGGTCGCCGGCTACGCCACCTTCGGCAACGCCCACCACATGACGGGGCTCACCAAGGACGGCCTGGAGATGGCGCGCGCCATCGAGACCGCCCTCGACGAGGCCCGCCTCGACCCCACGGTCATCGACTACGTCAACGCGCACGGTTCGGGCACCAAGCAGAACGACCGGCACGAGACCGCGGCCGTCAAGCGCGCCCTGGGCGAGCACGCGTACGCGACGCCGATGAGCTCCATCAAGTCGATGGTGGGCCACTCGCTCGGCGCGATCGGCTCCATCGAACTCGTCGCGTGCGTCCTCGCGCTGACGCACCAGGTGGTGCCGCCCACGGCCAACTACGAGACCCCCGACCCCGAGTGCGACCTCGACTACGTCCCGCGCGAGGCACGTGAGCGCCGGCTGCGCGGGGTGCTGTCCGTGGGCAGCGGGTTCGGCGGGTTCCAGTCGGCGGTCGTCCTGACCGGTCCCGAGCGGAAGGCGTGAGGCGATGAGCGGACGAGAACCCCGAAGGGCGGTCGTCACCGGCATCGGTGCGGTGACCCCGCACGGCATCGGGACCGAGGTGTTCTGGAAGACGACCGTCGGCGGCGGCAGCAGCCTCGCCGCCCTGGACCGCGGCGGCTGCGAGGGCTACCCGCTGCGCGTCGCCGGCCAGGTGCGCGGCTTCGACCCGGCGGCGCTGGTCGAGGAGACGTTCCTCGTGCAGACCGACCGGTTCACCCACTTCGCGATGGCCGCGGCCAGGCTGGCCCTGGAGGACGCGCTGCTGGCGGACGCCGACTTCGACTCGCCGTACTCGGTGGGCGTGGTCACGGCCGCCGGCTCCGGCGGCGGCGAGTTCGGCCAGCGCGAACTGCAGAACCTGTGGGGGCAGGGGTCCAAGTACGTCGGCCCCTACCAGTCGATCGCCTGGTTCTACGCGGCCAGCACCGGCCAGATCTCCATCCGGCACGGCTTCAAGGGGCCGTGCGGGGTGGTGGCCAGCGACGAGGCCGGCGGGCTCGACGCCCTCGCGCAGGCCGCGCGGACCGTGCGGCACGGCACCGACACGGTGGTCGTCGGCGCGGCCGAGGCACCCCTCGCGCCGTACTCGATCGTCTGCCAGCTCGGCTACCCCGAGCTGAGCCGGGCCACCCGACCGGACCGCGCCTACCGCCCCTTCACCTCCGAGGCCTGCGGCTTCGCCCCCGCCGAGGGCGGCGCGGTGCTGGTCCTGGAGGAGGAGCGCGCGGCACGCGCCCGCGGCGCCGAGGTCCGGGCCACCGTCGCCGGGCACGGCGCGACGTTCACCGGCGCCTCCCGCTGGGCCGAGTCCCGCGACGGGCTCGCCCACGCCATCGACATCGCGCTGGGGGAGGCCGGCTGCCGTCCCGAGGACGTCGACGTGGTCTACGCCGACGCCCTCGGCGTGCCCGAGGCCGACCGGGCCGAGGCGGGGGCGCTGGCCGACGCCCTGGGGCCGCACGCCCGGCGCGTCCCCGTCACCGCCCCGAAGACGGGCACCGGCCGCGCCTACTGCGCCGCGCCGGTGCTCGACGTGACGGCGGCGGTGCTCGGCCTGCAGCACGGGCTGATCCCGCCCACGCCGCACGTGACCGACCCCTGCCACGACCTGGACCTGGTGACCGGCTCCGCCCGTGCCGTGGAAGCCCGCACGGCCCTGGTCCTCAGCCGGGGGCTCATGGGCTGCAACGCGGCGCTCGTCCTGCGCAAGGGCGGCGTCCGGGGCACGCACCAGTAACCGATCCGCACCACCGAAGGAGCGCACCCCATGACCGACCAAGTCTCCTACGAGGTCACCCTGGAGGACCTGGCCGCGCTGATGAAGCGCACCGCCGGCGTCTCCGTCGACCCCGACCAGTTCGCCCGGCAGGCCGACGCCGGCTTCGACACCTTCGGCCTGGACTCGCTGGGCCTGCTCGGCATCGTCGCCGAGCTGGAGAAGCGCTACGGCCTGTCGATGCCGCCGGACGCCGAGCGCTGCAAGTCGCCCGCGGAGTTCCTCGCGCTGATCAACAGCGCGCTGACGACAGGAGTCTGAGATGCCCGCGCACACCGACAACGAGATCGTCATCGACGCGCCCTTCGATCTCGTCTGGGACATGACCAACGACATCGAGAACTGGCCGCAGCTGTTCAGCGAGTACGCCTCGGTCGAGATCCTCGAGCGCGAGGGCGACCGCACCACGTTCCGGCTCACCATGCACCCGGACGAGCAGGGCCGGGTGTGGAGCTGGGTGTCCGAGCGCACCGCCGACCGCGCCGCCCGCAAGGTCGACGCCCACCGCGTCGAGACCGGGCCGTTCGCGTTCATGCGGATCCACTGGGAGTACGAGGAGACCCCGGCCGGCACGCGGATGCGCTGGGTGCAGGACTTCTCGATGAAGCCCGAGGCCCCGGTGGACGACGCCGGCATGGAGGAGATGATCAACCGCAACTCCCGTACCCAGCTGGCCCTCATCCGCGACCGCATCGAGCAGGCCGCGGGCGAGCGGCGTCCCGCCGCCGTCCTGAGCGAGTGAGGGGCACACCGATGCACCACACCCTGATCGTCGCCCGGATGAAGCCCGGCGCGGCCGACGACATCGCGCGGGTCTTCGCCGAGTCCGACAGCGGTGACCTGCCGCACCTGGTGGGCGTCACCCGGCGCAGCCTCTTCCAGTTCGGTGATGTGTACCTGCACCTCATCGAGAGCGAGAACGACCCGGGTCCGGCCATCGCCCGCCTCGCCGACCACCCCGAGTTCCGCGAGGTCAGCGAGCGGCTGACGCCGTTCGTCTCCGCCTACGACCCGGAGACCTGGCGCGGCCCGAAGGACGCCATGGCCCAGTGCTTCTACCGCTGGGAGAGCGACGCCGCGGTCTCCCGCGACGCCGCGGTGTCCGGCTGACCCGCACCCGCCCACCGCAGACGCACGGGGCACGGCCGTCGGGCCGGGCCCCGTGCGCGTGTGTCCGGCCGCGCACGAACCCGCTTTGCATGACCATGCGAGAGGGTGCATACTCTTCCTATGTCCAAGGTCCTCACCTCCCTCCCCGTCGGCGAGCGCGTCGGCATCGCCTTCTCGGGCGGCCTCGACACCTCGGTCGCGGTCGCGTGGATGCGCGAAAAGGGTGCCGTCCCCTGCACCTACACCGCCGACATCGGCCAGTACGACGAGCCCGACATCGCCTCGGTGCCCGGCCGCGCGGAGACCTACGGCGCGGAGATCGCCCGCCTGGTCGACTGCCGCGCCGCACTGGTCGAGGAGGGCCTGGCCGCGCTCACCTGCGGCGCGTTCCACATCCGCTCCGGCGGACGCGCGTACTTCAACACCACGCCGCTGGGCCGCGCCGTCACCGGCACGCTGCTGGTGCGGGCGATGCTCGAGGACGACGTCCAGATCTGGGGCGACGGCTCGACGTACAAGGGCAACGACATCGAGCGGTTCTACCGCTACGGCCTGCTCGCCAACCCCAAGCTGCGGATCTACAAGCCCTGGCTGGACGCGGACTTCGTGACCGAGCTCGGCGGCCGCAAGGAGATGTCGGAGTGGCTCCTCGCCCACGACCTCCCCTACCGCGCCAGCACCGAGAAGGCCTACTCCACCGACGCCAACATCTGGGGCGCCACCCACGAGGCCAAGACCCTGGAGCACCTGGACACCGGCGTCGAGACGGTCGAGCCGATCATGGGCGTCCGGTTCTGGGACCCGGCCGTCGAGGTCCCCACCGAGGACGTGACGATCGGCTTCGACCAGGGCCGCCCCGTCACGATCAACGGCAAGGAGTTCGCCTCCGCCGTCGACCTGGTGATGGAGGCCAACGCCATCGGCGGCCGCCACGGCCTCGGCATGTCCGACCAGATCGAGAACCGCATCATCGAGGCCAAGAGCCGCGGCATCTACGAGGCCCCCGGCATGGCCCTGCTGCACGCGGCCTACGAGCGCCTGGTCAACGCCATCCACAACGAGGACACGCTCGCCCAGTACCACACCGAGGGCCGGCGCCTGGGCCGCCTGATGTACGAGGGCCGCTGGCTGGACCCGCAGGCGCTGATGATCCGCGAGTCTCTGCAGCGCTGGGTCGGCTCGGCGATCACCGGCGAGGTCACCCTGCGGCTGCGGCGCGGCGAGGACTACTCGATCCTCGACACCACCGGCCCGGCGTTCAGCTACCACCCCGACAAGCTGTCCATGGAGCGCACCGAGGACTCCGCGTTCGGCCCGGTCGACCGGATCGGCCAGCTGACCATGCGCAACCTGGACATCGCCGACTCCCGCGCCAAGCTGGAGCAGTACGTCGGGCTCGGCCTGATCGGCACCGCCACCCCGACCATCGGGGCCTCGCAGGCCGCCGCGACCGGGCTCATCGGCACCATGCCCGAACTGCCCGAGGGCGGCGCCGAGGCCATCGCCTCGCGGGGCGAGGTCTCCGAGGAGGACGCGCTGCTCGACCGCGCGGCGATGGAGTCCGGCACGGACTGACGGGCTCCGCCCGAGCCACCACCGACGGGCTCCGCCCGTTCCGGCACCGGAGGGCCGGCTCGACGAGACACTCGCCGAGCCGGCCCTCCGGCCGGTTCGCGGCGAGGCGCGGTGGCGGACTTCGGGGTGGCGGACTTCGCGGTGGCGGGCGGCCGGCGCACGACGGCAGGGCGACCGCGGGTGGCGGGCGACGGCGGGGGAAGGCGCCGTGCGGCGTCGCCGGGGCCGTCGCCGTGGCCGCCGGGGCGGTGGGCCGAGCCTCCAGCCGGACGGGACCGCGGCGAGGTGCACGGAGGGCCGGGTCTCCAGCCGGACCGGGTCGCCGCGAGGCCCGCGGTGGGCCGGCCTTCAGTCCGACAGGGTCGCGGCCAGGTCCGTGGCGGCCCGGACGAGGTCCGGGTCCGAGGCGGTGCCGGGGTCGGCGAGCAGCGCGCCGAGGACGTCGCGCCCGGCGTGCACCGCCTCGCGGGCCGCGCGCTCCCAGCCGACGTAGTCCTCGGGGTAGTGCAGCAGCTTCGGGTACGTCGCGGCCGTGGTCTCCCACTGGCGGGCGTGGGCGATGTCGGTCAGCAGGCGCAGGACCCGGGCCCGGCAGCCGAGGTGGGGCAGCTGGACGAGCTCCCACAGGAAGGGCACCGTCGGGGCGGTGGCCTGGTCGACCACGAAGCCGTAGCGGCAGACGCGGTCGCGGAGCTGCGCGAGCGCGGAGGTGGCGGCCGGTTCGTCGCCCCCGGCGACGGTGGCGAGCAGGGACGGGATCGCCGAGGCCGGACCCGCGCAGTCCTTGATCTCGGGCCAGGGCACCAGGGCCAGGTCGGCGAGCGTTCTCTTCACCGTGGTCATGTCAGGCCTGCACTCGCGTCGGCAGCATCGCCCAGACGGTCTTGCCCAGGGGCGCGCAGCGGGTCCAGCCCCAGTGGGCCGACAGGGCCTCCACGATGTGCAGCCCCCGGCCGTGCTCCAGCAGCGATTCCCCGGGAGACGGGTACACCGGGGGCGTGTCGCACTGGTCGCTGACCGCACAGACCAGGTGGGCCCGGCGCAGGGTGAGCCGCAGCCGCACGTCGGCGCCGCCCGGCGGCACGTCCGGCAGGGCGTGCAGGACCGCGTTGGCGGCGAGTTCGGTGACGACCGTGACCGCGTCGTCGGCGCACTCGCCCACGTCCCACCGGTCGAGCGTGCGGTGGGTGAACTCGCGCGCCTCGGCGAACCCCTCCCGGCTGCCGGTGATGCGGAAGGTGGCTGTTCGGGCCGAGTCGTGCACGGACTCTCGACTCCGGAACTGTGCAGGTGATGACACGGCATCTCCCTGAAGCGACGTCAGGACGGGGCGCCGGAACGGCGGTTGACGGCACGGCTATTATCCACGCTGAGGATGGCCTCGTGCAATTTCACGGGAAATTGCGCGCACGAACGAGGAGAGTGCCGTGGTGTCGATACGGAACGGAGTGCGGGCGAGCTCGCTGGGCGTCCGCTGGATCAAGAGCACCCACAGCGCCGCCGAGGGCAACTGCGTCGAGGTGGCGGCGCTGGACGGCGGCGGCGTGGCGCTGCGCAACTCACGTGATCCCGAGGGTCCCGCCCTGGTCTACACGCCGGCCGAGGTCGCCGCGTTCCTGGCGGGCGCCAAGGACGGGGAGTTCGACCACCTCGTGTGACCTCGCGGTTCGGCCGTACGGCCCCAAGGGGTCACCCGCTGACGGGAACTGAGGAGGTTTCAGCTCCCGCACCCCGTGCGGTGGACGGCGGCCGGATGCGATACTGCGGGGGTCGTCTGCCGGACCAGCGGGAGTCAGGATGTCTGTCGAAAAGCCCCGGGTCTCCCGTCTCGAACCGTATCTGAGCCGTTCGGAGCCGGCCCCGACCCTGCTGAAGATGCTGGTCGGCGTGCAGCTGGCGGGCATCCGCGAGGACGCGGGCCACTCCCAGGAGCAGGCCGCGCGACTGCTGGGCTTCAGCCCGGCCAAGCTGTCGCGCATCGAGGCGGGCAAGGGCCGCAAGCCCCCGACCGAGGCCGACGTGCGCGCCCTGCTCGGGCTGTACGGCACCGGGGAGTACGAGGCGTCGCTGCTCCTGCAGTTGCTGCGGCGGGCCAACGAGCCGGGCTGGTGGCAGCGCTACGACAAGCGGCTGATGCCCGAGTGGTTCGACCGGCTGGTCGGCCTCCAGGAGGCGGCCACCGCGATCCGTACCTTCGAGATCCAGTACGTGCCGGGCCTGCTCCAGACGTCCGCGTACGCCCGTGCCGTCGTCGAGCGCGGTCTGCCCGCCGCGCCGGCCCGGGAGGTCGAGCGGCGCGTGGAGCTGCGCATGCGCCGCCGCCAGCTCCTGGAGCGCACGGACGCCCCGCAGCTGTGGGCGGTCGTCGACGAGTCGGTGCTGCTGCGCGTGCTGGGCGGCCGCGAGGTCATGCGCGAACAGCTCGAGCACCTGGTGACGATGGCGCAGAAGCCTCACGTCACCCTGCAGATCGTCCCGTTGGACGTCACCCACGCCTCCGCGCCGGTGATCCCCGTCACCTACCTGCGCTTCGGCGGCTCCGACCTGCCCGACGTGGTCTACCTGGAGCAGATCCGCAGCGCGACGTTCCTGGAGGACCAGGACGAGACCGAGGAGTACCGGGTCGCCCTCGACCGGCTGGCCGACGAGGCGCTCAACCCGCGGGAGTCCCTGGACCTGCTGCGCGACACGATGAAGCAGCGCTACGCGCAGTAGTGCCGCCGGCCGACCACCACGAGGACCGGCGAGGGCGCCGCGGCGCGGCACCCTCGCCCCGGACTACCCCAGACGGGCCACTCCGCCGAACTCGATCCACTCCTGCGTCTGTTGGCGGGGGGAGACCTCGGTGTCCGGGCGCCAGGTGGAGACCTCGACCAGACCCGGTTCGAGGATCTCCAGCCCGTCGAACCAGGCCTCGACGTCCTTCTCCTCGCGCACCCGGCCCCAGTGGCCCTGGGTCGCCTTGTCCATGAAGTCGGTGACGAACTCACGGACCGCCGGGTCGTCGCTGACCAGCTGGCACATCACCAGGTAGCTGCCCGGCGCCAGCCGCTCGACGACGCGGCGCACCACGGCCGGCGGGCCGTCGGTCTCGCTGTCCGGGATGCAGTGGAACACCGAGTTGAACAGCACGGCCACCGGCTGGTCGAAGTCGATCAGGCGCCGGGTGTCCTCGTGACCGAAGATGGCGTCGGTCTCGCGCAGGTCGGCGTGTATGACCGTGGTCCGCTCGTCCTGCTCCAGCAGCGCCCGGCCGTGGACCATGACCATCGGGTCGTTGTCGACGTAGACCACGTGGACGCCGGGGTCGATGCGCTGGGCGACCTGGTGGATGTTGTCCTGGGTCGGCAGGCCGGACCCGTGGTCCAGGAACTGCCGGATGCCGTACTCCTGGGTCAGCGTGCGCACGACCCGCTGGAGGAAGCGGCGGTTGTTCAGCGCGAGGGCCCGGGTGCTGGGGACGACCTTGTCCAGCTCCTCGACGGCCGCGCGGTCGGCGGCGTAGTTGTCCTTGCCGCCCAGGTAGTAGTCGTACATGCGCGCGGCCGTGGGGACCGACGCGTCGATCTTCGTGGACAGTTGCTCTCCAGGCTGCATCTCTTCCCCCAGACACCCGCGCCGTGGACCGGCGCGACCGACAATACATCGTGGGGGAGCGGGACTTGGAGGGACCGGGCGATGATCGTGCCTTCCCCCTCCGCCGCCCCGCACGCCCTCCCCTGCCCCGCACGCCCTCCGCCGCCCGTCCCGGGCCGTCGAATGGCGGGCGGCCCCGGACGGGCGGAGGATGAAGGGATGGGGTGCGGTCCCCCATCGGTGACGTCCAGGGCCGCCGGGGAGACCGGCCCCGGCCGTGAGGCACGGCCGGAAGGGAGGAGCGTCATGCTGGAAGTGAAGACGCTCGACAAGCCGGACGAGCGGCGCGATTTCCCCCGCGGTCACCTCGAAGCCGTCCACCTCAGCGGGCTGGACTTCGCCGTGGCCACCTTCGAGCCCGGCTGGCGCTGGTCGGAGTCCGTGGCGCCGATCGCGGGCACCCAGACCTGCCAGGTCCACCACAACGGCTACGTCGTGCAGGGACGCATGCACCTGCACATGGACGACGGCGGCGAGAGCGAGGTGGGCCCCGGCGACGTGTTCGTCTGCACGCCCGGTCACGACGCCTGGGTCGTCGGGGACGAGCAGGTCGTGGTGTACGACTTCGCCGGCGCCATGGCCCGGGACTACGCCAAGGCCGGGGACTGACCGCACGGCGCCACACCCGGTGGCGCACCACCCGACCCACCGGGGCGGGGGAGGGCCTCCACCCTCTCCCGCCCCGCGGCGTGCCCCGGCGCCTCCCGGGACGGGTCAGACCGGCAGCAGGCGCTCGACGAGGGTGCCGAGCTGGCGGGCGGTGCGGCACTCGTGCAGGGGGACCAGGTCGGCGTAGGCGAGCGCCGCCGAGTCCCCGGTGCCCCACTGGGCGCGCGGCTCCGGGTTCAGCCAGTGGACGCGGCGGCAGCGCCGGGCGATCGCGCGGACGGCGGCCAGGTTCGGGTCGCCGTGGTTGGTGCGGGCGTCGCCGAGGACGAACAGGGTGGTGCGCGGGGTGAGCGTCCTGGCGTACCGCTCGGCGAACTCGCCCAGCGCGGCGCCGTAGTCGCTGCTGCCGTGCCAGGCGGTGACGGCGGCCTCGCCGTGGATGCGGGCGCTCAGGCCCTCGGGGTCGGCGGCGCCGTGCACGAGCAGCGGGGTCACCTCGTCGACACGGTTGACGAAGGCGAACACGCGCACCTTGGTGAACTGGTCGTGCAGCGCCTGCACCAGCAGCATCGTGAAGTCCGAGAACCCGGACACCGAACCCGACACGTCGCACAGCAGTACCAGTTCGGGACGGGCCGGCCGGCGCCGGCGCAGCACCGGCCGCATGGGCACGCCCCCGGTGGACAGGGAGCCGCGCACGGTGCGGCGCAGGTCGATGGAGCCCCGGGCGGCCCGCCGTCGGCGCGCGGCCAGCCGGGTGGCGAGCTTGCGGGCCAACGGCTGGACGGTGCGCCGCAGTTCGGCCAGCCGGTCCTTCCCGGCGTACAGGAAGTCCACCCGGTCCGCGGTGGGCGCAACGGCCCGGCGGGCGATCTCCTCCCGGCCCCGCCGCTCCGCCACCCGCCGCCGCGCCTCCGCGGCCACCAGCGCGCGGAAGGCCTCGATGCGGCGCCGGATCTCGTCCTCCAGCAGCCGGTCCGCGAAGCCCGCGCCGGCGCCCCGCGCCCGCAGCTCGTCCCGCACCCTCGTCAACAGGGTCTGCGGGCGCAGCCGTTCGAGCGTCTGGTACGACGACCAGCCGTCCGTACCGGGTGCGCCGCCGTAGCCGCCCAGCCCGTCCACCGCCTCGACGGCCAGCCGGGCCAGCATCGCCCGGTCGTCCGCCGTGAGCGCCTCGGCGAGCCGGTCGCGCAGCTCCTCCCGGCCGGCGGCCTCCGTCGCGGGGCCGCCCACGGCGTGCGGGAAGTACAGGTCGAAGACCGCGTCGAACACCGGCCGTTGGCCCGTCTCGTGCAGCAGGGTGGCGGCCAGTCCCTCGCGCAGCACCGCCCGGTCGGCCAGCCCCAGCGCCGCCACGGCGCGGGCGGCGTCCACCGTCTCGCCGGTGCCGATCCGCACCCCGTGCGCCCGCAGCGCGGAGACGAAGCCCGTCAGCCGCGACGCCAGGTCCGCGGTCGCCGCGTCCGCGGTCACAGCGCGTCCAGGTCCAGCTTGGCCGACGCCTTCAAGACGTCCTCCTGGTGCTTGAGGATCACGCCGAGGCTGTCCCGCACGAACGTCTCGTCCAGCGTGTCCGCGCCCAGCGCCAGCAGGGTGCGGGCCCAGTCGATGGTCTCGGCGACCGACGGCACCTTGCGCAGGTCCATCGCCCGCAGCGCGCCCACCACCCGCACCAGGGACGCGGCCAGCGCCTCGTCGACGCCCGGCACCTTCAGCCGTACGATGCGCCGCTCCAGCTCCTCGTCGGGGAAGCCGATGTGCAGGAACAGGCAGCGGCGCCGCAGCGCCTCGGACAGCTCCCGGCTCGCGTTCGAGGTGAGCACCACGAACGGGCGCCGGGCGGCGGTGATCGTGCCCAGCTCGGGGACCGTGACCTGGAAGTCGCTGAGCACCTCCAGGAGCAGGCCCTCCACCTCGACGTCGGCCTTGTCGGTCTCGTCGATCAGCAGGACCTTCGGGTCGTCGCCGCGGATCGCCGTGAGCAGCGGGCGGGGGAGCAGGAACTCCTCGCTGAAGATGTCGGTGCGCGTCTCGTCCCAGGTCTCGTCGCGGCCCGCGCTGATCCGCAGCAGCTGCTTGGCGTGATTCCACTCGTACAGCGCCCGGGACTCGTCGACGCCCTCGTAGCACTGCAGCCGCACCAGCCGCGCCCCCGCCACCTGGGCGACGGCCTTGGCCAGCTCCGTCTTGCCGACCCCCGCCGGGCCCTCGACCAGCAGCGGCTTGCCGAGCCGGTCGGCGAGGAAGACGGTGGTGGCCACGGCGGGGGAGGCCAGGTAGCCGGTCTCGGCGAGACGGGCCGAGACGTCGTCGACGGACGTGAACAACGGGGCCTCCCGGCGGCGGGTGCGGTGGGGTGTACGAGCATCTATCTAAGCGCTTGTTCACCGCCGCTGTCACGGGGTGGGCCGGGCGGTCGGTGAACGAGCCTTCGCCCGGCTCACGTTCTGGCGGACAGGTCGGGTCAGGTCCGCAGCGGTGCCGCCCCTCGCTCCGTACGGTCGTGATCCGGTCGAAGCCGCAGCTCGCGGCCCTGCCGGCGGCGGCGCGGCCAGCGGTGGTCCGCCTTCGAGGGCCAGACGGTGAAGCTGGAGTTCGCCGGCACCGAGGACGCCTGCCTGTCGACCGTGCTCCTGGTCGACGACATCGCCATCGGCTGACCGGCCCCGCTCGTCGCACCTGCACTCGTTCTCTGCACGGCACTGGCGACCTCCTTCGCCCTCCCGGCACAGGCCCCCGGGATCGATGAGGTCCGGCCGAGGGCCGAGACCGTGCCGTTGTTCGACGGCGAAGCCGGCGGCGACGCCAACGCGGACGACCCGGCGATCTGGCGCAATCCCGCCGCCCGGGCCGTAGCCTGGTGATCGCAACCGCCAAGCAGGGGGGCCTGCGCGTCCACCACCTGGACGCGCGCCAGGTGCAGTCGGTCCGCGCCCCGGCCGGCCCGGGCGCTGACGACAAGCCCGGTCGTTTCAACAACGTCGACCTGGTGCACGGTCTGCGTCTGGGCACCGGGCGCGCGGACGTCGCAGTGGTCAGCGACCGCGGCAGCGACCGGCTGCGCATCTACCGCATCGACCGGGACAAGCCCGGCGGCCCGCTCACCGACATCACCGAGCCGGAAGTGCGGCCCGTGTTCTCGGTCGACCAGGCCGAGATCAACGAGCAGAAGACCGCGTACGGCCTGGCGCCTCGCCGCGTTGTCGTCACTCTCCGAGTCATCCGGCCCCTTCGACCAGGCGGGGCCGATCGATGCTGCTCAGCCATCAGTCACGCCGACAGGTGGCGGAGCAGGCACCGGTCGGCCGGGGTGTGTGGTTGCGCCGGCTGACCAGGGCGTAGGAGCGGCCGGTGGTGCGGTCGGTCCAGGTGGCCAAGCACGGCGTCAACGGTCGGCCGCCCGAGCACGGCCCGGAATCCCGCTCCACCGACCGGAGACCTGGCCCGAGCTCACGCGTGCTGATCACACCGTGTCGCGACCGGCCGGAGGGAGGTTCAGCGTACGGCCAGCAGGCTGTACAAGAGGGGGATCCGCGGCTCGGGCAGCCGCCACCAGCCGGAGTCCGTCTGGACCATCCGCGGCCATCGCGGCCAGGGAAGCTCGTCGCTCTCCCGCAGCCGCCGGACGCCCATGCCCGCATCGGTCAACGCGTTCAGGACCTCTCCCAGCCCGTGCATCCATTCGTAGTTGTCCGTGGCGCCCTCGAGGGCCGGACCGTCGGTATAGGTGTAGGTGCCGTCCCGATGCACCGGACCGGAGCCCCTCAGGTAGTCGTGACGCAGGAGCAGTTCTGGTCCCTCGCCCGGCTCGGGTTTCGGGCCGAGGGCGTTGAGCAGCGGGTGGAACTCCACGACGTACAAGCGCCCGCCCGGCCGCAGGAGTTCGGCCACGACATCCGCCCACCGATCGAGGTCCGGCAGGTAGCACAGGGCGCCCTTGCCGGTGTAGACGACGTCGAACTGCCGGCCCTCCAGCGCCGTCACGGCGTCGTAGACATTGGCCTGGACGTAGGTGACGTCGAGGCCCGACGTCGCGGCGAGGTCCCGCGCGGCCGCCACGGACGCCGCCGAGAAGTCCAGGCCGACCGCCCTGGCTCCACGGCGGGCGAGGGCGAGTGTCTCCGTGCCGAGGTGGCACTGGAGGTGCAACACGTCCCGGCCGGACAGTTCGCCGAGGTCCTCCCACTCGAACGCGGCGAACCAGCGCTCCGGGTGCAGGTCCTCGTCCAGGCCGTAGAAGCGGCTGGTGACGTGTACCGGAGTGCGCGCGTCCCAGTTCGCCTGGTTGGCGCGCATCAACCGCTCGTCTTCTGCGGAGGGCATGAGGACATCTAACCGCAGTACATCGAACGCAGCACCGCGCTCCGCAGACTGCGGCCGACCGGGAAGAGCGCCCCAGGCTTGAAAGGTCATGGGAACAGGGGTGTTGGCGCTGAAGCAGACGTGCAGGGATTCAGCGCAGACGTCCGGGGTACTCCGCGCCTACCTGTCCACCCTTCGGGAGAGAGTGATGACACAGACCACTGGGAACCGGTTCTGCAAGGCGTGCGGCACGCCGGCCGAGGACGGAAAACTGTGCAACCACTGCGGCGCCGTCCTGGACCTCCCCGACACGGCGGGGCTGGTCGAGGACCAAGGCGCAGCGGTACGCCGCGCATTCGAAGAACGCACCCAGCAGGAGGCGTGAGAAGCGACCGGAGGGCCGACCCGGTCAACTTCCCGGACCGCCTCCGAGTATCTCCGCCACTGGTTGGACAGTCCCTTTTCGGCCGTCTTCTGGGGGCTGGGAGGCGAGGAGCCGGCAGGGGGTAGGCGGTAGGTATGGATGGCACACGACTTCGACAGGATGATCAGAGCGCACAGGAGACTCGTGCACGAGGAACCATGCGGATGTGGCGGTGGGCCAGGTGGGCAGCACTTGTTCTCGCGGTCAGCTGGGCGGTGAACTGGGTCGTCAATCTCGTCCAGGGCGAGCAGGGCCGGGATCTGTGGTGGCCTCTGGTCAGTGCCGTCATCTGGGCAGCGTTGACCGTGTACGGGTTCAGGACTTACCGCCGGATCAGGACCACAACTCTGCCGGGTATCACCGGCCGTTCGTCCGCCTGACCACCTGAACCAAGGCGCTTCCGTGCGCTGGTCCACGCTCGCACCAGTTCCGCGCCACCGCGCGGCCCCCGTCCGCCTACCGCGTGATCGCGGGCGGGCAGCGACGCGACTCTCCGCAGGCGGAGCCGGTCCAAGAGGCGATCCGGGTGCCATAACCCGGTCCAGGGAGTCCGAACAATCCGCCCTCGTCCCGTAAGACGAGCCGGGCGTCGAGCGCCGCCACGGTCCTTCCACGCTCGCCCACGTTTCCGTCACCCGGCCCATGACCGGTGGGCCCGTGACGGTGGAGCCGCAGACCTCGCTGACGGCCGTCGCCCGGCCGATGCGGGACGAGGACGTCGGGCCGTCCTGGTCGCCGACCACGACGAGCTGCGCGGCCCGGTCAGCGACCGCGACCCGGTGGTGCGCGCCCTCGCCGAGGGCTGGGACCCGGAGCGGACGACCGTGGCCGGCGCGTGCAGCGACGACCTGGTCACGGTCACCCCCGACGACGACCTGGACCGGGCCGTCGGGCTGATGCGGGAGCACGCCGTGCGCCGCCTGCCCGTCGACGAGGGCGGCCACCCGGTCGGCATGGTCGCCCTGGCCGACCTCGCGATGGAACGCGACCCGGACTCGGCGCTGGGCGACATCAGCGTGGCCCGGCCGAACCAGTAGGTCCACAGGGGGAGGGCGGGCCCGGCGGGGGCACCTGCCACCAGGGCCCGCCCGCCCCGACCCCCGCCGTGTGATCCGCCCCGGCGCGGGCACTCGGCCCGCATGGACGATCAGGCGTACATCCACGGGTCGTACTGGCTCGAGACCGCCCCGCCGGCGGATCCCGCACCCCCGCCCGAGGGCCCGGTGACCGTCGACGTGGCCGTCGTGGGCGGGGGCATCGCGGGCCTGAGCACGGCCTGGGAACTGGCCCGCCGCGGCCGCAGCGTCGCCGTGCTGGAGGCGGACCGGATCGCCGCCGGCGTCACCGGGCACACCACCGCCAAGCTGAGCGCGCAGCACACCCTGATCTACGACCAGCTGCGCCGCACCCGCGGCCCCGAGGGCGCCCGCCTGTACGCGCACTCCCAGATGGACGCCATCCGGCACGCGGCCGAGACCGCCGAGGAGCTCGGCATCGACTGCGACTGGGAGGACACCGAGGCGTTCACCTACGCCGAGGACCCCGGGCGCGTGAAGGAGCTGCGCTCGGAGGCGAGCGCCGCCCGGGAGGCCGGCCTGGAGGCGCAGTTCGTCACCGACACGGACCTGCCGTTCCCCGTCGCGGGCGCGGTGAAGGTCGCCGGCCAGGCGCAGTTCCACCCCCGCAAGTACCTGCTGGCGCTGGCCGAGGACATCCGCCGGCTCGGCGGAGTGATCCACGAGCACACCCGCGTGACCGGCCTCAGCGAGGGCGAGCCGTGCGTGCTGACGACGGAGGTGCTGCACGGCGGGCAGGCGGGGAACGGCGGCAGCGACGGGCCGGAGATCACCGCCCGTGACGTCGTCGTCGCCACCCACTACCCGGTGTTCGACCGGGCCCTGCTCTTCACCCGGCTGTCGCCGCGCCGCGAACTGGTGCTGGCCGCGCCCGTGGAGGCGGCCCGCGCACCGCGCGGCATGTACATCACGCCCGAGCAGAACACCCGCTCGGTGCGCACCGCGCCCCTGCCGGACGGCCGGCGGCTGCTGATCGTCACCGGTGAGCACTTCACCCCGGGCGCCGGCGGTGACGTGGAGGAGCGCTTCGACCGTCTCGCCGGCTGGGCGACGGAGCGGTTCGGGCCGTTGACCTTCTCGCACCGCTGGGCCACCCAGGACAACGACCCCACCGACTCCGTGCCCCTGGTCGGGCCCTTGCACCCGCGTGCGCGGCACGCCTACGTGGCGACCGGGTTCGCCGGGTGGGGCATGGCGACCGGCATCATGTCCGGCCGACTGCTGGCCGAGCAGATCACCGGCCGTGAGTGCCCGTGGAGCGAGCTGTACGACCCGCGCCGCATCGCCTCGGTCGTCCGGGAGGGCGGGACCTTCCTCAAGACGCAGGCGGAGGTGGCACGGCACTTCGTCGGCGACCGCGTCTCCACGCCCGGTGCCTCCTCGGTGGACCAGATCGCCCCGGGCGACGGCGCGATCGTCCGGGTCAACGGCGAGCGGTGCGCCGTGCACCGTGACGCCGAGGGCCAGGTGCACGCGGTGTCCGCCCGCTGCACCCACCTGGGCTGCCTGGTCGCGTTCAACCGGGCCGAGGGTGCCTGGGAGTGCCCCTGCCACGGCTCCCGGTTCGCCCCCGACGGCAAGGTGGTCCAGGGTCCGGCGGTGCGCCCGCTGGAGCGCCGCGAGCTGTGAACCCGGCGGGCGGGGGAGCAGCCCCCGTCCTGAGCGGTCCGGTGCGCGTTCAGCGCGCCGGACCGCTCAGCCCACCAGCACGACCTCCAGGGTGCGCGGGCCGTGCACGCCCTCCACCCGGTCCAGTTCGATGTCACTGGTGGCCGAGGGGCCTGAGATCCACGTCAACGGGCGTACGGGATCGAGCCGTTCGAGGGCTTCCGGGACCGAGGAGACCACCTGTTCGGGCACCCGGACCACGCAGATGTGGTGGTCCGGGACCAGGGTGATCCGCCGGCGGCCCTGGTCGGGTGAGCCGTCCAGGACGAGGGTGCCGGTCTCCGCGACGGCGACCGCGCAGCCGGTGACCACGCTGTCGACCCGGTCCAGCTCGTGCGCGGTGCTCCCGGCGCGGTCGGCGACGCGGGCTACGTCCGTCCCCGCCAGCCAGGACGCGTCCAGGCCCGGCGGGACCAGCACCGACGCCGACCCTCGCCCGGAGAGCAACCGGCCGATCAGCGACGGCAGTTCGGCCGGGGTGCAGCGGTGGACCAGGGCCCGGTAGTCCGCCAGGTTCTCGGCGAGCAGCGCGACCGTCTCCTCGACGGTGCGCTCCCCGTGCCGGCGCAGGTAGCCGCGCGCGATCGGGGCGTCGTCGCGCGGGGCGTCGGCGAGCGCGCGCCGCACCCGGCCGAGGATCCGCTCCCTGCTGCTGCTCATCGGGCACCGTCCTTGCCGCCGTGCGTGCGCTGCCACCAGTCCCGGAACGGCTCCGCGGGGACGGGCGGCAGGTCCCGGCTGCCCGTCCAGGCCCGGCCGGGGCCGGGCAGGGTGCGCGGGTGGAAGCGCCGGGTGCGCGAGGCGAGCCGCTGCCCGGTGCGCAGGGCCGCGGGGTGACGGAACGCCCAGCGCGCCGCGCGCATCGCCGCCCGCTCGGCACCGTGTCCCCGGGCCGGCTTGAGCACGACCTTGTTGCCCTCCCGGGTGACCGGTCCGCCCTGCGCGACCCGTTCGCGCAGGTGCACCAGCACCTCGGGGATGTCGATGGCCACCGGACACACCTCGTAGCAGGCGCCGCACAGGCTCGACGCGTACGGCAGCGAGGCGTCGATCTCGCTGGCCGTGCCGCGCAGTTGGGGGCTCAGGATCGCGCCGATCGGCCCCGGGTAGACCGAGCCGTAGGCGTGGCCGCCGGCCCGCTCGTACACCGGGCAGACGTTGAGGCAGGCCGAGCAGCGGATGCAGCGCAGCGCCTGGCGGCCGACCTCGTCGGCGAGGGTGTCGGTGCGGCCGTTGTCGAGCAGGACCAGGTGGAACACCCGGGGTCCGTCCCCGTCCGTGGTGCCGGTCCAGGTGGACGTGTAGGGGTTCATGCGCTCGGCCGTGGAGGAGCGCGGCAGCGTCTGCAGGAACACCTCCAGGTCCTGCCAGGACGGTACGACCTTCTCGATGCCGACGACCGAGATCAGCGTCTCGGGCAGGGTCAGGCACATGCGGCCGTTGCCCTCGGACTCGACGACCACGAGGGTGCCGGTCTCGGCGACCATGAAGTTGGCGCCGGAGACGCCGACCTTGGCGCGCAGGAACTTCTCCCGCAGGTGCAGCCGGGCGGCCTCGGCGAGTTCGGCCGGGGTGTCGGTCAGCCCGTCGGGCGCGGGGCGGCCCCACTTGCCCATCTCCGACCGGAAGACGTCCCGGATCTCGCCCCGGTTGCGGTGGATCGCGGGGACGAGGATGTGCGAGGGCCGGTCCTCGCCCAACTGCACGATGAGCTCGGCGAGATCGGTCTCATAGGCGCGGACGCCCTCGGCCTCCAGCGCCTCGTTCAGCCCGATCTCCTGGGTGGCCATCGACTTGACCTTGACCACTTCGGACTCGCCGGTCTCCCTGACCAGCCGGGCCACGATCCGGTTGGCCTCCTCGGCGTCGGCCGCCCAGTGGACGGTGCCGCCCGCCGCGGTGACCGCCGCCTCCAACTGCTCCAGGTAGCGGTCGAGGTGGAGCAGCGTGTGGTCCTTGATCCGCTTCCCGGCCTCGCGCAGCGCCGCCCAGTCGGACACCTCGGCGACGGCCTTGGCGCGCTTGGCGCGGATGGTGTGCGTGGCGTGCCGCAGGTTGCCCCGCAGTGTCGTGTCGCGGACGGCGTCCCGCGCCGCCTCCGGGAACGCCGGCATCCCGACGAACGTCCCGCTCATACGGCCGGTTCCTCCTCCGTGCTCGCCAGGATCTCCGCCAGGTGCACCGGCCGCATCCCGCTGTTCAGCCGGGTCATGGTCCCGCCGATGTGCATCAGGCAGGAGTTGTCGGCCGCGCACAGCACCTCCGCGCCGGTCGAGGCGGCGTTGCGCACCTTGTCGGCGCCCATCGCGGCCGAGACGTCGGCGTTCTTCACCGCGAACGTGCCGCCGAAGCCGCAGCACTCGTCGGCCCCGGGCAGCTCCACCAGCTCCAGGCCCCGCACGGCCTGAAGCAGTCGGCGCGGCCGGTCGCCGAGGCCCAGGGCGCGCAGGCCGTGACAAGTGGGGTGGTAGGTGACCGTGTGCGGGTAGTACGCGCCCACGTCGGTCACGCCCAGCACGTCGACCAGGAACTCCGTCAGCTCGTACGTCCTCGGCACCACCGGCGCGAGCGTCCGGGCCAGGGTGTCGCCCCGCCCCTCGGCCCGGGCCCGCTCACCCATGCGCGGGTACAGCTCCCGCACCATCGCCCCGCAGGACCCGGACGGCGTGACGACGGCCTCGTACTCCCCGAAGACCTCGGCGAAGTGCCGGGCCAGCGGCTCGGCCTCGTGCCGGTAGCCGGTGTTGTAGTGCGCCTGGCCGCAGCAGGTCTGCGCCATCGGGAAGTCGACGTCGACGCCCAGTCGGGTCAGGAGTTTCACCACGGCGCGGCCGGTGTCCGGATAGAGCGTGTCGTTGACACAGGTCAGGAACAGTGCGACACGCATCGCGGCTCCTTCGGTGATCATCGGATGGGTCAAGCCTAGGGGGCGTCTCGCCGATCAGGCCGGGCTCGCGGCGCCTGGCACCGCGCCTCGCCGCGTTGTCGTCACTCGCCGATGCTCCGCATCGACTCCCTCCTCCGCCTTGCGATGCACGGCACCAGACGCCGCTCCCTGATCCGGCCCGATCGACAAGACACCCCCTAGTCTTCTGAGTCAGAAGTTCCTTATATAACTGTAGGCTTGCGGTATGGCTCGTACGGGGCGGCCGAAGGCCGAGTTGGTGCTGTCGGTAGAGGAGCGGGCGGCGCTGGAGGGGTGGGTGCGGCGTCGCTCAACTCCTCAGTCCTGGGCGGTGCGGTGCCGGATCATCCTGGCCTGCGCAGACGGCATGTCGAACAAGGATGTCGGTGCCTTGGTGGGCATGACGGGGCAGTCGGTGGGCCGCTGGCGGGCGCGTTTCAACGAGCATCGGATCGCCGGCCTGGGTGACCTGCCAAGATCCGGCGGTCCCCGCTCGGTGAGCGACGAGCAGGTCGCCGCAGTAGTGAAGCGGACGCTGGAGTCGACACCGAGGAACGCTACGCACTGGTCGACGCGGGCGATGGCCAAGGAAGTGGGCCTGTCCCAGTCGACCGTGTCGCGGATCTGGCGTGCCTTCGGGCTGCAGCCCCACCGCTCGGAGACCTTCAAGTTGTCGACGGACCCGTACTTCGTCGACAAGGTGCACGATGTCGTGGGCCTGTATCTGGACCCGCCCGAGCGGGCGCTGGTGTTCTGCGTGGACGAGAAGACGCAGATCCAGGCCCTGGACCGCTCCCAGCCGGTACTGCCGATGATGCCCGGGGTTCCTCAGCGGGTCACCCACGACTACGTCCGGGCCGGCACCACCACCTTGTTCGCGGCACTCGAGGTCGCCACTGGGAAAGTGATCGGATCCCTGCACCGCCGGCACCGGGCCGAGGAGTTCAAGAAGTTCCTGCTCAAGCTTGACCAGGAGATCCCGGCAGATCTTCAGGTGCACCTGATCCTCGACAACTACGCCACCCACAAGACGCCGGCCGTCAAGACCTGGCTGATCGCCCACCCTCGATTCCATCTGCACTTCACGCCCACCGGCTCGTCCTGGCTCAACCTCGTGGAGCGGTGGTTCGCAGAACTGACGAACAAGCAGATACGCCGAGGGACCCACAAGAGCGTCCAGGCCCTTGAGAAGGACATCCGCACCTGGATCGCCGCATGGAACACCGACCCCAAACCCTACGTCTGGACCAGGACCGCAGACGAGATCCTCGAACGCCTCGCCAGTTATTTACGCAGAATTCCTGACTCAGAAGACTAGGGGGTGTCTCGCCGATCACGCCGGGATCAGCGCGGGGCGGTGAGCCGGGCCTGCGCCTCCCGCCACCGCCCCGGGTCGCCCCCGGGGGTATACCGGGTCAGCGGCTGGGTGCGGACGAGCAGGTCGCGCAGCGCGCCGCGGTCGCCGGCCGGCCCGTGGGCGCGGGCCTGCACCAGGACGTTGCCGAGCGCGGCGGCCTCGGCGGGGCCGGCCACCACGGGCAGGCCGCAGGCGTCGGCGGTCAGCTGGCACAGCAGCGCGTTGCGGGCGCCGCCGCCGACGACGTGCACCACGTCCACCGGGTGGTCGGCCAGCCGCTGGGCGTCCTCGACCGCCCGCCGGTGGGCCAGCGCCAGCGAGTCGAGGATGCAGCGCGTGGTCTCGCCGGGATTGCGCGGCACCGGCTGGCCCGAGGCCCGGCACGCCTCGGCGATCCGCTCGGGCATGTGCCCGGGCGCGAGGAACGCGGCGTCCCCCGCGTCGACCACGGAGCGCAGCGCGGGCGCGGCGGCCGCCTCGCGCAGCAGACCGTCCAGGCCGGGGCCGCCCCAGGCGCGCACGCACTCCTGGAGCAGCCACAGCCCCATGATGTTGCGCAGGTAGCGGACCGTGCCGTCCAGGCCCAGCTCGTTGGTGAAATTGGCGGCGCGGCTGTCCTCGGTGAGGACGGGCGCCGTCAGCTCCAGGCCGGCCAGCGACCAGGTGCCGGTGCAGATGTACGCGAACCGCTCCCCGGCGGCGGGCACCGCGGCCACCGCGGAGGCGGTGTCGTGCGAGCCCACCGCCGTCACCGGCACCGGACCTACGAGCCCGGTCTCCTCCAGCACCTCGGGCCGCAACAGGCCCGCCGGGTCGCCCGGTTGCCGCAGTGGGGCGAACAACTCCAGGTCGACGCCGAGCCGCTGGGCCAGGTCCGCCGACCAGGTCCGGGTGCGCGGGTCGATCAGCTGGGTGGTGGAGGCGTTGGTGAGCTCGGTGCCCTGCACGCCCGTCAGCCAGTACGACATCAGGTCGGGGATCAGCAACAGCCGCCGCGCCTGCGCCAGTTGGGCACTGTCCCGGGCCGCCGCCAACTGGTACAGGGTGTTGAAGGGCGCGTACTGCAGCCCGGTCGCGGCGTACAGCTCGGGCGCGGGGACCGTGGCCCACACCTTCTCCGCGACGCCCTCGGTGCGGGCGTCGCGGTAGTGCACGGGGTTGCCGAGCAGGGCCCCGTCGGCGTCCAGCAGGCCGTAGTCCACGGCCCAGCCGTCGATGCCGACCGAGTCGAGCCGGCCCGCACCGAGCGCGCCGGCCGCCCGCAGGCCGTCCAGCACCCCCGCGTACAGCCCGAGCACGTCCCACCGCAGCCCCTCCGGCACCCGCACGGGCCGGTTCGGAAAGCGGTGGGCCTCGGTCAGCTCCAGCGTGTCGGGGCCGACGCGGCCGACCATGACGCGCCCGCTGGAGGCGCCCAGGTCGACCGCGGCGTACGAGCGCGTGACCGTGCTCATCGCAGGAACGCGGCGGCGACGCCGGCGTCGACGGGGACGTGCAGTCCGGTGGTGTGGGTCAGGTCGCCGCCGGTCAGCGCGAACACGGCGTTCGCGACGTGCTCGGGCAGCACCTCCCGCTTCAGGAGGGTGCGCCGGGCGTAGAACTCGCCCAGCTTCTCCTCCTCCACCCCGTACACCGCCGCCCGCTGGGCGCCCCAGCCGCCGGCGAAGATCCCGGAGCCGCGCACCACGCCGTCCGGGTTGACGCCGTTGACCCGGATGCCGTGCTCGCCCAGCTCGGCCGCCAGCAGCCGCACCTGGTGGGCCTGGTCGGCCTTGGTGGCGGAGTACGCGATGTTGTTCGGACCGGCGAAGACGGCGTTCTTGGAGGCGATGTAGACGATGTCGCCGCCGAGCCGCTGGGCGATCATCACGCGGGCCGCCTCGCGCGAGACGAGGAACGAGCCGCGGGCCATGATGTCGTGCTGGAGGTCCCAGTCGCGGGCCGTGGTCTCCAGGAGCGGCTTGGAGATCGAGATCCCGGCGTTGTTGACGACGAGGTCGACCCCGCCGAAGGCGAGCAGGGCCGCCCGGAACGCCGCGGCGATCTGCTCCTCGTCGGTCACGTCGACGGTGACGGCGACGGCCCGGTCGGCGCCGCCCAGCTCCTCGGCGACCTTCCCGGCGTTCTCGCCGTTCAGGTCGGCGACCACCACACAGGCGCCCTCGGCGGCCAGCCGGTGCGCGACGGCCCGGCCGATGCCGCTGCCCGCGCCGGTCACCAGCGCGACGCGGGTGGCCAGCGGCCTGGGCTGCGGCATCCGCTGGAGCTTGGCCTCCTCCAGCGCCCAGTACTCGATGCGGAACTTCTCCGCCTCCTCGATGGGCGCGTAACGGGACACCGCCTCGGCGCCCCGCATGACGTTGACGGCGTTGACGTAGAACTCGCCGGCCACCCGCGCGGTCTGCTTGTCCCTGCCGAAGCTGAACATGCCCACGCCCGGCACCAGCACGATCGCCGGGTCCGCGCCGCGCATCGCGGGGGAGTCGGGCGCGGCGTGCCGGGCGTAGTAGACGGCGTACTCCTCGCGGTACGCGGCGTGCAGCTCCCGCAGCCGCTCCACGGCCTGCTCCAGCGGCGCGGCCGGCGGCAGGTCCAGTACCAGCGGCCGCACCTTGGTGCGCAGGAAGTGGTCGGGGCAGGAGGTCCCGAGGGCGGCGAGGCGCGGGTGCTCGGCGCGGGCCAGGAAGTCCAGGACCACCTCGGTGTCGGTGAAGTGGCCGACCTGCGGCGCGTCCTGGGAGGCCAGGGCACGCACGTACGGTGCGAGCGCGGCGGCCCGCTCCCGGCGCTCGGCCTCGGGCAGGGCGCCGTAGCCGTCGAGGACCGGGCCGAACGGCTCCGGCCTGCCGCGCTCGGCGAGGAACGCCTCGGCGGTGCGGATGATGTGCAGGGAGTTGCGCTCGCACTCCTCGGCCGTGCCGCCCCAGGCGGTGATGCCGTGGCCGCCGAGGACGACGCCGATCGCCCGCGGGTTGGCCTCCTTGACGGCGGCGATGTCCAGGCCCAGCTGGAACCCGGGCCGGCGCCAGGGCACCCAGGCCACCGTGTCCCCGAAGCACTCGGCGGTCAGCTCCTGCCCGTCGGCGGCGCAGGCGAGCGCGATGCCGGAGTCGGGGTGCAGGTGGTCCACGTGCGGGGCGTCCACCAGGCCGTGCATCGCGGTGTCGATGGACGGCGCCGCCCCGCCCTTGCCGTGCAGGCAGTAGTCGAACGCGGCGACCATCTCGTCCTCGCGCTCGACGCCGGGGTAGACGTCGACGAGCGCGCGCAGCCGGTCGAGCCGCAGCACCGCGAGCCCGGCCCCGGTCAGCGTGCCCAGGTCGCCCCCGGACCCCTTGACCCACATCAGCTCGACGTCGCCCCCGGTGACGGGGTCGTGGTCGACGCCTTTCGCGGACGCGTTGCCGCCGGCGTAGTTGGTGTTGCGCGGGTCGGAGCCGAGCCGGTGCGACCGGGCGAGCAGCGCGGCGGCTTCGGGATGCGTGGCCATGAGCCTCATTTCCTTCTCGAGTGACGAAAGTGCGCCCCGCCGGGGGCAGGAGTGGGACGGGAGGGGACCTCCTACGCGCCCCACCCGGCCTGCTGTCCGCCCACCCGCTCGGCGACGATCCGCTCGGCCCACCCCGAGCGCCGGTACGCGGCGATCGGGTCCGCGTCCAGCCCCATCTCCTCGCGCACCTCGGCGAGCAGCGGCCGTACGTCGGTGTTGTAGGCGTCCATCAGGACGGCGTTGGCCTCCAGCACGTCCCCGGACCGCTGGGCCGCGGCCAGCGCCGTCCGGTCCACGAGCAGCGCCTTGGCGGTCGCCTCCTGGACGTTCATCACCGAGCGGATGATCGCCGGGATCTTCGCCTCGATGTTGTGGCACTGGTCGAGCATGAACGCGACGTCCGGTCCGAACCCGCCGCCGCGGACCACCTCGTACATGATCCGGAACAGCTGGAAGGGGTCCGCGGCGCCCACCATCAGGTCGTCGTCGGCGTAGAAGCGGGAGTTGAAGTCGAAGCCGCCGAGCTTCCCCTCGCGCAGCAGCGTGGCGACGATGAACTCGATGTTGGTGCCCGGCGCGTGGTGACCGGTGTCCACCACGACCTGCGCCCTGGCGCCCAGCTTCAGGCAGTGCGCGTAGGCCGTGCCCCAGTCCGGCACGTCGGTCGTGTAGAAGGCCGGCTCGAACAGCTTGTACTCCAGCAGCATCCGCTGGTCGTCACCGAGCCGCTCGTACACCGCGGCGAGACCCTCGGCGAGCCGGTCCTGGCGCCCGCGGACGTCGTCCTGGCCGGGGTAGTTGGTGCCGTCGGCGAACCACAGCTTCAGGTCGGCGGAGCCGGTCGCGTCCATGATGTCGACGCACTCCAGCAGGTGGTCCAGCGCCTTGCGGCGCACCGTGGCCTCGGGGTGGCAGATGCTGCCGAGCCGGTAGGCGTCGTCCTGGAAGGTGTTGGAGTTGACGGCTCCCAGCCGTACGCCCCGCTCCTCGGCGAACTTCGCCAGCGCGGCGTAGTCGTCGACCGTGTCCCACGGGATGTGCAGGGCGACGGTCGGCGCGACCCCGGTGACCTCGTGCACCTTGGCCGCGTCCTCGATCTTCTCCCGCGGCGTGCGCGGCACCCCCGCCTGGGCGAACACCTTGAACCGGGTCCCGGAGTTGCCGTACGCCCACGACGGCGTCTCGACGGCCTGGGTCTTGAGCGCGGCCTTCACCGCGGCGAGGTCGGTCACTTCGGGCTCCTGGGACATCGGAAGGGTGAAACGATTCAGAACGGGAAGCTATGAGGCCGCCAGGGCAGTGTCAACCCCTCTACCGGTCCCCACTTCTCGTGATCGCCGCGTGACCTTCGGGTATCGAAAAGTTTTCGACACGGACCCATTGACGTGACATGCCCGCCATGCCTAACGTCCCGGCCATCCAGTTGAAACCTTTCACGACGCCGGGGCGCCGCTGCCGCCGCTGTCGCCGACGTCGTCGAGGAGCCTGACATGACCCACCCGTCCGACCCGGGACCGACCCCGGTGCTGGCCCTGCGGGACGTCGCCAAGTCCTTCGGCGCCGTACGCGCCCTGCGGAGCGTCTCCCTGGAGCTGTACGCCGGAGAGGTGCACGCCCTCGCCGGCGAGAACGGCGCGGGCAAGTCGACACTGATCAAGACGCTCGCCGGGGTGCACCGCCCGGACGCCGGGCAGGTGCTGCTCGACGGCCGTCCCGTCGTCTTCCACGGCCCCGGCGACGCCCGCGACGCCGGCATCGCCGTGATCTACCAGGAGCCCACGCTCTTCCCCGACCTCTCCATCGCGGAGAACATCTTCATGGGCCGCCAGCCCCGGCGCACCCTCGGCCGCATCGACCACCGCGCCACCCGCGACGCCACCGCCGCCCTGATGGACCGCCTCGGCGTCGAGCTCGATCCCGACCGCCCGGCGCGCGGCCTGTCCATCGCCGACCAGCAGATCGTCGAGATCGCCAAGGCGCTCTCCTTCGACGCCCGGGTCCTGATCATGGACGAGCCGACGGCCGCCCTCACCGGCAGCGAGGTGGCCCGCCTCTTCGGCGTGGTGCGCACCCTGCGCGAACAGGGCGCGGCCGTGCTGTTCATCTCCCACCGGCTGGAGGAGATCTTCGAGATCTGCGGGCGGGTGACCACCCTGCGCGACGGCGCCTGGATCGCCACCGAGCCGGTCGACGGGATGACCGAGGACGACCTGGTCCGCCGCATGGTCGGGCGCGACCTCGACGAGCTCTACCCCAAGCAGGCGGTGACACCCGGCGACGTCGCCCTCAGCGTCCGCCGCCTGACCCGCGAGGGTGTCTTCACCGACGTCTCCTTCGAGGTGCGGCGCGGTGAGATCGTCGGCCTCGCCGGACTCGTCGGCGCCGGCCGCACCGAGGTGGCGCGCGCCGTGTTCGGCGTCGACCGCTGGGACGCGGGGGAGGTGGTGGTCGACGGCCGCAGCCTCACCAGGGGCGCCCCCTCCACCGCCATGGCCGCGGGCCTCGCCCTGGTCCCCGAGGACCGGCGCGCCCAGGGCCTGGTGATGGACATGTCCATCGAGCGCAACATCGGCCTCACCGGTCTGCGGACCAGCGTGCGGGCCGGGCTCGTGGACCGGGGCGCCGAGCGCAGCCGTTCGCTCGACTGGGCGGTCAGGCTCCAGGTGAAGTACGCCCGCATCGCCGACGCCGTCTCGACGCTCTCCGGCGGCAACCAGCAGAAGGTCGTCCTCGCCAAGTGGCTGGCCACCGGCCCCAAGGTGCTCATCGTCGACGAGCCGACCCGCGGCATCGACGTCGGCACCAAGGCCGAGGTGCACCGGCTGCTGAGCGAACTGGCCGCCGACGGCGTCGCCGTCCTGATGATCTCCTCCGACCTGCCCGAGATCCTCGGCATGGCCGACCGCGTGCTGGTGATGCACGAGGGGCGCCTGACCGCCGAGATCCCCCGCACCGAAGCCACCGAGGAAACCGTGATGGCCGCCGCCACCGGGAGGGCCGCCGCATGACCGTGGCCACTCCGCCCCACGCCCCCGCCACCGACGTGGCGAAGTCCAGCGGCACCCGCCTGGTCGACCGCGTGTTCAGGATGCGCGAACTCGCCATCCTGGCCGTCTTCCTGGTGATGATCGTCGTCACCCAGCTCGGCAACAGCCAGTTCCTCACCGAACAGGGCATCAAGGACCTGCTGCTGAACGCGACGATCCTGGTCCTGGTCGCCACCGGCCAGTCCCTGGTCGTCATCACCCGCAACGTCGACCTGTCCGTCGGCTCCACCCTCGGCATCAGCGCCTTCGCCGCCGGCACCCACCTGCACGGCGGCGGCGACCCCGTGGTGGCCGTCGCGCTCGCCGTCCTGCTCGGCATCGGCTGCGGACTGCTGAACGGCCTGCTGGTCAGCCTCGGCCAGGTACCCGCCCTGGTGGTGACGCTCGGCACGCTCTACATCATCCGCGGCATCGACTCCATCTGGGTCGGCTCCCGCCAGATCACCGCCGCCGACCTGCCCGACTCCTTCGTGGACTTCGGCTCCCACGGCCTGTGGGCGGTGCCCTGGCTCGCCCTGATCGCCCTCGCCGTGCTGGTGGCGACGGCGTACTACCTCAAGCACTTCGGCAGCGGACGCGAGCTGTACGCGCTCGGCTCCCACCCCGAGGCCGCCCGCCTGGCCGGCATCCCGGTCCGCCGGCGCGTCCTGTTCGCCTACACCGTCTGCGGGGCCCTCGCCGGACTCGCCGGCGCCCTCTACCTGGCCCGGTTCGGCAACGTCGACTCCGGGACCGGCACCGGCTACGAACTCACCGTCGTCAGCGCCGTGGTGGTCGGCGGCGTCGTCTTCACCGGCGGCTCCGGCAGCGTCCACGGTGCCGCGCTCGGCGCGCTGCTGCTGACCTCCATCAACAGCGTGCTGCCCGCCCTCGGCGTCAGCTCCGTCTGGGTGCTCGCCATCAACGGCATCCTGCTCCTGCTCGCCATCGCGGTGGACCGTGTGGTCGCCCTGCGGGTGGCGTCGGCCCTGAAGAAGAGGAATGCCCGTCATGCCTGACTCCCTCTCGCGTGCCATCCGCTGGGACACGGTCGTCGGCGCGCTCCTGATCGTCCTTCTCCTGCTCTCCTTCTCCTTCGTGGACGGCTTCGGCAACGCCCTGAACCTGTCCTTCCTCCTCGGCAACACCCTGCCGATCGCCCTCATCGCCCTGCCCATGACCCTGCTGGTCGTCTCCGGCGAGATCGACCTGTCCGTGGCCTCCACGGCCGGCCTGTCCGGCGCGGTGATGGGCAAGCTGTGGAACGAGGGCATGACGATCGAGACGATCATCCCCGTCTGCCTGCTGCTCGGCGTGGTCTGCGGCCTGGTCAACGGCCTGCTGGTGACCCGGCTCGGCCTGCCCTCCCTCGCCGTCACCATCGGCACCCTCGCCGCCTACCGGGGCATCGCACAGATCGTGCTCGGCTCCGACGCGGTCACCGACTTCCCGTCCCCGTACCTCGACTTCGCGGCCGGCCGGGTCGGGGACAGCTTCCTGCCGCAGGCGTTCCTGCCCTTCCTGGTGCTGCTCGCGATCGCCGTGGTCGTCCTGCACGCCACCCCCTTCGGCCGGTCGCTGTTCGCGATCGGCGCCAGCGAGGAGGCCGCCCGGTTCGCCGGCGTCCGCGTCAAGCGGGCCAAGCTCTGGCTGTTCGTCACCACCGGCTTCATGGCCTCCCTGACCGGCGTGTTCTGGGCCCTGCACTACGCCAGCGCCCGCTACGACAACGCCACCGGCCTCGAACTCTCCGTCGTCGCCGCGGTGCTGCTCGGCGGCATCGACTTCGACGGCGGCAAGGGGACGCTGGGCGGCGCCGTCGCCGGCGTGTTCCTGCTGGGCGCGCTCCAGAACGTGATGAGCCTGCTCAACGTCTCCGCGCAGTCCCAGATCGTCGTCACCGGCGTGCTGCTCGTCGTCTCCGTGCTCGGGCCGCGGGTCGCACGCCAGATCGCCGTCGCGAGGGCGGGCCGCAGGGCCGTCACCTCGGCACAGACGTCGTAACCCCTCTCCCTCCCGCCCCGTAAAGGACCGTCCATGCGCAAGTCCTCGCTCCGCCGTGCCTGTGCGACCCTCGCCGCCGTCTCCTCGCTCGCCCTCGCCGCCACCGCGTGCGGCGGCACCACCAAGGAGGACGTCAAGAACGACGGCGCCGGCCCGGCCGCCTCCGCCGGCAAGGCCGACCCCGGCGCGGCGCTGAAGAAGGGCCTGACCGTCGGCTTCCTGCCCAAGCAGGTCAACAACCCCTACTTCACCACCGCCGACAAGGGCGGCGAGAAGGCCCTGGCCGAACTGGGTTCGGCCTACAAGGAGGTCGGCCCCTCCAGCGCCACCGACACCTCCGGCCAGGTCAGCTACGTCAACACCCTCACCCAGCAGCAGGTCGACGCGATCGCCGTGTCCGCGCAGGACCCGGGCGCCCTGTGCACCGCGCTCAAGCAGGCCATGGGCAACGGCATCAAGGTCGTCACCTACGACTCCGACACCACCCCGCAGTGCCGCAACGCCTTCGTCTCCCAGGCGTCCGCCGAGGACCTGGGCCGCACCGAGGTCCAGCTGCTCGCCCAGCAGATCGGCTACCGGGGCGAGATCGCGGTCCTGTCCGCCGCGCAGACCGCGACCAACCAGAACACCTGGATCGGCTACATGAAGGAGGAGCTGAAGGACCCCAAGTACAAGGACGTCAAGCTCGTCAAGATCGCCTACGGCAACGACGACGCCCAGCAGTCCTTCCAGCAGACCCAGGGCCTGCTCCAGGAGTACCCGGACCTGAAGGGGATCATCTCCCCGACCACGGTCGGCATCAAGGCCGCCGCCCAGTACCTGTCGGGCTCCAAGTACAAGGGCAAGGTCAAGCTCACCGGCCTCGGCACCCCCAACGACATGCGGAAGTACGTCAAGAACGGCACCGTCGACGCCTTCGAGCTGTGGGACCCGGCCAAGCTCGGCGACCTCGCGGCCCGCACCGCGGTCGCGCTGTCCTCCGGACAGATCACCGGCAAGGAGGGCGAGTCCTTCCAGGCCGGCGGCACCACCTACAGCATCGGCAAGGACGGCGTCATCAGCCTCGGCAAGCCGACGGTCTTCGACGCCGAGAACATCGACCGGTTCAACTTCTGAGGGCGGAGCGGTACTCCATGCAGCGCGTCTGTTTCCTCCTCAAGGTCCGCGAGGACCGGATCGCCGAGTACCGCGCACGCCACGCCGCCGTGTGGCCCGAGATGCGCGCCGCGCTCTCGGCCACCGGCTGGCACAACTACTCCCTCTTCCTCCGGGACGACGGCCTGCTCGTCGGCTACCTGGAGACCGAGGACTTCGCGGCCGCCCGGGCCGCGATGGAGGCCACCGAGGTCAACGCCCGCTGGCAGGCCGAGATGGCCCCGTTCTTCGCGTCGCTGGACGGCGAGCGGCCCGACGAGGCGATGACACCGCTCACCGAAGTGTTCCACCTCGCCTGAGGCGGAGCACCGCACGAGGCGGACGGTACTGTGAAGCCCTCCCCGCCGTACCCCGTTCACCTGGAGGTCTCCGCCCGATGGCACAGTCGGTGGGAATCAAGGACGTCGCCCGCGCCGCCGGAGTATCCGTCGGCACCGTGTCCAACGTCATCAACCGTCCGGACACCGTCGCGACCGAGACCCGGGCCCGGGTGCAGTCCGCGATCGACCGGCTCGGCTACGTCCGCAGCGAGTCGGCGCGCCAGCTGCGCGCGGGGCGCAGCCGGATCATGGGGCTGCTCGTCCTCGACATGGGCAACCCCTTCTTCGTGGACGTGGCCCGCGGTGCCGAGCGGGCCGCCCGGGACGCCGGGCTCGGCGTGATGGTCTGCAACAGCGCCGAGAGCGTCAGCGAGGAGGCCGACTACCTCGCCCTCTTCGCCGAACAGCGCGTGCGGGGCGTGCTGCTCACCCCGGCCGACGCCACCGGCCGCAACATCGACTCCTTCCGCCGGCACGGCATCCCGTTCGTGCTGGTCGACCGGGTCGCCGAGGGCACCAGCGAGTGCTCGGTGTCCGTCGACGACGTCGCCGGCGGCGAGCTCGCCGTGCGCCACCTGGTCGACGCCGGGCACCGCTCCATCGCCTACGTCAGCGGCCCGCCCGGCTTCAACCAGGTCCGCGACCGCCGCACCGGCGCCCTCACCGCGCTCGCCGAGGCGGGCCTCGGCCCCGAGCACCTGCGCGAGCTGCCCACCGAGCGCCTCGACGTGGCCGCCGGACGGGACGCGGGCGCCCGGCTGCTGGGCCTCGCCGACCGGCCGACCGCCGTGTTCTGCGCCAACGACCTGCTGGCCCTCGGCGTGCTCCAGGCGATGTACGCGGCCGGCGTCAGCGTCCCGGACGATCTCGCGATCGTCGGCTACGACGACATCGAGTTCGCCGCCGCGGCGGCCGTCCCGCTGACGTCCGTGCGGCAGCCCGCCGTCACCATGGGCGCGCTCGCCGCCGACCTGCTCCTGGAGGAGACCGAGGAGGGCGGCCGCGCGCGGCCGCACGAGCACCGGCGGGTGGTGCTCCAGCCGGAGCTCGTGGTCCGGCGCTCCAGCCTGGCGCCGCGCTGACCGGCCGTTCAGCAGCAGGTGGGCGCGGGTGCGCCGTCCCCGCGCGCGACCTGCGGCGGCGCATGTGCTGAACTGGGTCGCGGCCCGCACCCCTTCCGTCCCGGGAGCCCCGTTGACCACGACCTACCGCCAGCCCGGCGTCGTCCTCACCGACCACCGCTTCACCGTTCCCCTCGACCACGCCGACCCGGCCGGGGAGACGATCGAGCTGTACGCGCGCGAGGTGGTCGCGAGCGAGAAGGCCGACCGGGACGACCTGCCGTGGCTGGTGTACCTCCAGGGCGGCCCCGGCTTCGGGGCGAACCGTTTCATCGGGCGGCCCGCCTGGCTCGGCCGCGCCCTGGAGGAGTACCGCGTGCTGCTCCTGGACCAGCGCGGCACCGGGGCCTCCACGCCCGCCAACCGCCAGACGCTCCCGCTGCGCGGCGGTCCCGCCGAACAGGCCGCGTACCTGGCGCACTTCCGCGCCGACTCCATCGTCCGCGACTGCGAGCTGGTCCGCCGCCGGGTCACCGGGGGCGCCCCCTGGACGGTCCTCGGGCAGAGCTTCGGCGGCTTCTGCACCGTCACCTACCTGTCCCTCGCCCCCGAGGGCCTGGCCGCCGCCCTGATCACCGGCGGCCTGCCCTCCCTCGACGCCCACGCCGACGACGTCTACCGCGCCGCCTACCCGCGCATCGAGCGCAAGGTCGCCGCGCACTACGCCCGTTACCCGCAGGACGTCGAGCGGGTCCGCCGCGTCGCCGACCACCTGCTGGCCCACGAGGTCACCCTGCCGGGCGGCCACCTGCTGACCGTCGAGGCGTTCCAGTCGCTCGGCATCCTGCTCGGCGGCGGCGAGGGCAGCCACCGGCTGCACCACCTCCTCGAGGACGCCTTCGTGCGTACCCCGCACGGCCCCGAGCTGTCCGACGCCTTCCAGGAGGAGGTGCGGGGCCTGCTGTCGTTCGCCGGGCACCCGCTCTACGCCCTCGTCCACGAGGCGGTCTACGGCCAGGACGACCGCCCCACCGCCTGGGCCGCCGAACGCGTCCGCGCCGAGTTCCCGCAGTTCGACGCGGCCAAGGCGCTGGCGGGCGACGGGCCGCTGCTGTTCACCGGAGAATCGATTCACCCCTGGATGTTCGGCTGCGACCCGGCGCTGCGCCCGCTGCGCGAGACCGCCGAACTGCTCGCCGCCCGCACCTGGACGCCCCTGTACGACCCCGCCCGGCTCGCGGCCAACGAGGTCCCGGTGGCCGCCGCCGTCTACCACGACGACATGTACGTCGACACCGCGCACGCCCTCACCACCGCGCGGAGCATCCGCGGTCTGCGCACCTGGGTCACCGACGAGTTCGAGCACGACGGCGTCCGCGCGGGCGGCCCCCGCGTCCTCGACCGCCTGCTCGCTCTGGCCCGAGACGAGGCCTGAGGACGCGTCCGCGTACGCTGCGGCCATGACCGACGACCACGGGGGACGTGTGCGCACCACGGACGAGACACTGGCGGACCGGTTCGAGGAGCACCGGCCCCACCTCAAGGCGGTGGCCTACCGCATGCTCGGCTCGCTGGCCGAGGCCGAGGACGCCGTCCAGGAGACCTGGCTGCGGCTCGGCCGGTCCGACACCGCCGATGTGCGCAACCTGGGCGGCTGGCTGACCACGGTGACCGGCCGGATCTGCCTGGACCTGCTCCGCTCCCGGACGGCCCGCCGGGAGCAGCCGATCGGGGAGGACTCGACCTTCGTGCCCGACCCCGTCGTACGGCCCCTGTCGGCCGTCGACCCCGAGCAGGAGGCGCTGCGGTCCGACGCGGTGGCGCTGGCCCTGCTGGTCGTCCTGGAGACGCTGGAGCCCGCCGAACGGCTCGCGTTCGTGCTGCACGACCTGTTCGCCGTGCCCTTCGAGGACATCGCGGGCATCGTCGAGCGCAGCCCGGCCGCCGCGCGGCAGCTCGCCAGCCGGGCCCGGCGCCGGGTCCAGGGCGCCACCCCCTCCGCCGAGCGCGACCTCGCCCGGCAGCGCGCCGTCGTCGACGCGTTCCTGGCGGCCAGCCGCGCCGGGGACTTCGAGGCGCTGGTCGCGGTGCTCGACCCGGACGTGGTCCTGCGCGCCGACGCCGGGGAGAAGGTGCGCGGCCTGGCCGTCTCCAAGCTGGTGCGCGGTGCACGCGAGGTCGCCGGGCAGTCGCTGCTCTTCCGCCACTTCGCCCCCTACGCGCGCGTGGCGCTGGTCGGGGACGCCGTGGGCGTGGTCAACGTGGTCGACGGCCGGCTGGTGTCCGTCATGGCGGTCACCGTCGCCGGCGGGCGGGTCGTGGCGCTGGACATCCTGGCCGACGAGGAGCGGGTCGCCGCCCTCGACGTCCCGGACCTGGCGTCCCTCGAACCGGCGCACCCCACCGCGCCGGACGACCCGGGCAGCCCCGGTGACCTCGACGGACGCGGTGCCTGAGCCAGGGCCGGGCCTATGCTGGACGCCATGGGAGATCGAACGGATGAGCGAGCCGACCTGCGGGGCGACTGCTCCCGGTGCTTCGGGCTGTGCTGCGTGGCCCTGCCCTTCGCGGCGTCGGCGGACTTCGCGTTCGACAAGGACGCCGGGACCCCCTGCCCGAACCTCGCCGAAGACCACCGCTGCGGCATCCACGCGCGGCTGCGGCAGCGGGGCTTCACCGGCTGCACGGTCTACGACTGCTTCGGCGCCGGCCAGAAGGTCTCACAGATCACCTTCGGCGGCCGGGACTGGCGCACGGGCCCGCCCGGGCACGCCCGCCGCATGGTCGAGGTGTTCCCGGTGGTCCGCCAGCTCCAGGAGCTGCTCGCCTACCTGACCGAGGCCCTCACCCTCCCCGCGGCCGGACCCGTCCACGGCGACCTGCGCCGCGCGCTGGAGCGGACCGAGGCCCTGACCCTCGGGAGCGCCGAGGACCTGGCCGCCCTCGACGTCGGCGCCCACCGCCAGGAGGTCAACGTCCTGCTGCTGCGCACCAGCGAGCTGGTGCGCACCGGGGTCCCGGGCCGCCGGGCGAAGCGCCGGGGCGCCGACCTGATCGGCGCCCGGCTCAAGGGGGCCGACCTGCGCGGCGCCGACCTGCGCGGGGCCTACCTGATTGCGGCCGACCTGACCGGCGCCGACCTGCGCGGCGCGGACCTCATCGGGGCGGACCTGCGCGACACCGACCTCACGGACGCCGATCTGACCGGCGCGTTCTTCCTGACCCAGCCGCAGCTGAACGCGGCCCGGGGGAGCGGGGGCACCCGGCTGCCGGACTCAGTCACGCGTCCGGCGCACTGGGCACCGCGCCCCTGAGGGCGCGTCGCCCGCCCCCGCGTCGCCCGCCCCCGCGTCGTCCGCCACCGCCTCGTCGGTCCCGGTGTCCGGGGCCGACGGGCCGGGCGTGCGCCGTTCCAGGCGCAGTAGCAGCCCCTCGGGCATCAGCGTCAGCCGCTCGGTGACCCGCAGCCGATACGCCGGGTCGTCCACCAGGTCGTAGCGGCGCAGCAGCAGGCCGAGCACCAACGTGGCCTCGTGCAGCGCGAACTGCCGGCCGATGCACGCCCGCGCCCCGGTCCCGAACGGCTTGAACACGTGCGGGGGCCGGGCGCGCACCGCCCGGGCGTCGAACCGGTCCGGGTCGAACCGCTCCGCGTCCGCTCCCCACACCGCGGGGTCGCGGTGCAGCATCGGCGTCAGCACCAGCGCCCACGCCCCGCGCCGCATCGGGTGCTCCCCGGCCAGCACGGTGTCCCCCCGCGCCTCGCGCGCGTACGCCGGCGCCGTCGGCCACAGCCGCAGCGACTCGTCCAGCACCCGGCGGACGTACCGCAGGCGGGCCACCTGGTCGTAGCCGGGGACGCCGTCGCCCCAGACCCGGTCCACCTCCGCCCGGGCGCGGGCGGCGACGTCCGGGTGCCGGGCGAGGTGGTGCAGGGCGAACGACAGCGCGCCGGAGGTCGTCTCGTGCCCGGCGACCAGGAAGGTGATGACCTGGCGGCGTACGTTCTGGTCGGACAGCTTCTCGCCGGTGTCCGGGTGGCCGGTCTCCAGCATCCGGTCCAGCAGGTCCCCCGCGCCGCCGCCGGAGGCCCGCCGGGCGCGCACCAGGTCGTCCACGGTGCGGTGCAGCCGGGCGATGTCCGCCTCGTTGCGCCGCCGCGCGCCCCGCAGCAGCGCGAGCGCCGGGGCGGGCACGGTGTTCAGCCGCTGGGCGTGGGTGAGGGTGCCGACCATCGCGGAGACGAAGGGGTGCTGCCGGGTGCGCTCGAAGGAGCCGAAGTCGTGCCCGAACCCGGTGCGCGCGATCGTCTCCAGCGTCAGCTTGGTCATGTCCCCGGGCACGTCCACCTCGTGCCCGGCGCCGGCCGCGCGATCCCAGTGGTCGGTGAGCCGTGCGGCCGCGTCCAGCATCATCGGGTGGTAGGCGGCCATCGCCTCGCGGCTGAAGGCCGGGGCGAGGACGTCATGGGCGAGCTGCCAGTTGGGCTCGTGGTTGTACGCGGTGAACAGCCCGTCGCCGACCACCGGGCGCAGGTTGGCGATGCCGAGGCCCACGTGCTTGGCGAACCGCGCCTCGTCCGCGAGGTCGGCCACCAGCCCGGCGCCCCAGACGAACACGAACTCCTTGCCGAAGGCCCGGCGCCGGAAGACGGGGCCCAGCCGGCGGGCGTACCGCAGGGAGTCCTGCAAGGGCGTGGTCCGGCTGGCGCCGACCAGGTCGCCCAGCAGCGGCAGCCGGTACGGCGGGTGGGGGATCCGGCGCAGTTCCGGCCAGCCGTCCTCCGCGCTGCGAAAGCCCCTCGGCCGCACGTCGCCGGTGGGCGCGTGCCCGGTCGTCGTCCCTGCCATGACGCGAACTCCCTCGGTCCAGCGGCCCGTTGCGGTGGCGCACGCGCTGTCGCCCGCGGTGTTGTACGTGGGTTCAACAGCGCGTCCAGTCTCGTCCCGTTGCTGAACCGGCGTCAAGTAGAGTGCGGCCATGACCGCCAACCACGGGGAGCGCGTGCGCCGTCGGCTGAGCACCGGGGAGCGCAGGGAACAACTCCTGGGGGTCGGGGCGCGGCTGTTCTCCGAGAGCCCCTACGACGACGTGTGGATCGAGCAGGTCGCCGAGATCGCGGGGGTCTCGCGCGGGCTGCTCTACCACTACTTCCCGACGAAACGGGACTTCTTCGCCGCGGTGGTGGAGCGCGAGAGCGAGCGGATGCTCGCCATGACGGCACCGGCGCCCGGCGTCCCGGTCCGCGCCCAGCTCGCCGCCGGCCTGGACGCGTACCTGGAGTACGTGCGGGCGCACGCCCACGGCTACCGCGCCTTCCACCGCGCCGACGCGGCGGGGGACCGCACGGTGCGGCGGGTCTACCAGCGGGCGCTCGCCGCCCAGGAGCGCCAGGTACTGGCCGCCCTGGCCGCCGACCCCGAGTTCGGGCCGGCCGTGGAGGGGCGCCCCGAGGTGCGCCTGGCAGTGCGCGGCTGGCTGGCGTTCACCACCGCGGTGAGCCTGGAGTGGCTGCGCGGCGGGGACCTGGCCCGGGAGCAGGTACGGGACCTGTGCGCGCGGGCGCTGCTGGGCGTCCTGGCGTAGGGCCGCAGCGCCGTGTGGTTGGCGTACCCCGCGATCTTCGATAGGTTAGGTGAGCCTTACCTAAGGAGGAACGGGATGGGTGTCAGTCAGAGCTGGTCGGCCATGCCTGCCACGGCCGAACGGGCCCGGTCGGTGCTGGCCGCCGCGTGGTCCTGCGCGGTCACCGCCGACGGCGCACGCGAGGAGTTCGTCGGCGCGCACACCGTCACCGACGACGGCCGCGTGCTGCTCGCGCCGAGGCCGGACAGCGCCCTGCGCGCCGCCGCGCTCTGCGCTCCCCGCGGCGAGCCGCACGCCGTGCTGGAGTTCGCCGACGTGGCCCCCGTCCCCGTGCGCCACCGCGTGCGGGCCCGCCTCTGGCTGGCCGGCTGGTTCGCCCCCGAGGACAACCGCCTTGCGCTGCACCCCACCCGCATCGTGCTCAAGGAGCACTGCGGGGCCGTCCTCGTCGGCCCCGAGGAGTTCGCCGCGGCCGCGCCCGACCCGCACGTCACCGCCGAGGCGCACCTGCTCACCCACCTCGCCGACGCCCATCCCGACGCCGTCGAGCGCCTGACCCGGCTCGTCGGGCAGGACAGCCTGCACGGTGCCGTCCGGGTCCGGCCGCTGGCCGTCGACCGCCACGGCCTCACCCTGCGCATCGAACGCCTGCGCGGCCACGGCGACGTACGCCTGCCCTTCCACCGCCCCGCCGACGACACGGGACAGCTCACCGAGCGGATGCACGTGCTGCTCGGCCGGGCGAGCGCCGCGTCCTGCCCGCGTGCCCTACAGCGGCAGCGCACAGACCGCGACGGGTGACGCGAACGGCTCGCCCGCCAGGCGCAGTCCACCGTCCGCCGGGTCCACGTGGAAGACGCTGACGGTGCCGCTGCGCTGGTTCGCCGCGAACAGCAGCCGGCCGCCGGGCGCCAGCGCGACCTGCCGCGGGAAGTCCCCGGCCACCGGCACCGTCCCGAGCAGCCGCAGCCGGGCCCCGTCCGCCTCCACCGCGTACCGGGCGAGGGTGTTCGCCCCCCGGTTGGCGAGGAAGGCGTGGGCGCCGTCCGGCGACACCACGAACTGGGCCGGGTAGTTGGTGCCCGGACCCCCCTTCGTGCCCGACCCCGTCGACTGCGGGGCGCCGATCCTCAGCCGCCCCGTTTCCGGGTCGTAGGCGCAGACCGCGACCGTGTCGTCGAGTTCGTCGGCCAGGTAGGCGTACCGCCCGCCCGGGTGGAACGTCAGGTGCCGGGGCCCCGCGCCCGGCCGGGTGTGCGCCTGCGCGACCTCCGTGAGCGTGCCGGCCCGGTCGTCCAGGCGGTAGCTGTAGACGGTGTCCGTGCCGAGGTCCACGGCGAGAACATGCTCGCCGTCCGGCGCGGTGACGACCTGGTGCGCGTGCGGCCCCTGCTGCCCCGGCCCGGGGGCGGGCCGCGTGTGCCGGACCAGCGCGGTGCGCTCGCCCAGCGCGCCGGAGGCGTCGACGGGGTGCACGGCCACCGTGCCCGAGCCGTAGTCGGCGCTCAGCAGCCAGCGGCCGCTCGGGTGCACCGACAGGTGGCACGGCTGCGCGCCGCCGGTCGGGCGGCTGCCGAGGACCTTCCGGTCGCCGATCCGCACGGCGGTCACCGAGCCGCGCTCGCGCTCGTTCACCGCGTACAGCGTCCGCCCGTCGGGGTGCACGGCCAGGTACGACGGGTCGGGGACCCCGGTGAGCGTCCCCGTCCCGGTGATCCGCCCCGACCCGGGGTCGTAGGTGGCCAGGCCGATGCCCCGGCCGCCGCCCTCGGCGGAGGTGTAGGTGCCGAGGAAGAGCGGCCGCGCGGCGGCGGCCCTCGACGACGCGGTGGGCGAGGCGGCGGGCGCGGACCCGGCGGAGCGGCCCCGGTCGGCGGACGGAGCCGGGGAGCCGGACGCGGATCCCGGCGCCGGCGATCCGGCCGCCCGGGACGAGCCGTCGCCGCAGCCGGCCAGCGCCCCGCCCGCCGTCGCGGCGCCGAGCGCCCCGACGAAGCGGCGCCTGCTCCACCGCGCGCGCACCCCGTCCGTCCCACCCGTCATGTCCGCACCTCGCGTCGTCGCCGGTCGCTCGTGTGACGACCACCTTGACGCGGACGGCGCGCCGGAGGCAAAAGCACGCCGCACGAACCCGCGGGGGCGCCGGGCGCTACCAGTCCCCGTCCGTCACCGGCTTGCCCGGCGCGAGCGGCTTCACCTGCTGCGGCGCGGGCGGCGCCCAGGGGTCGAGGTCGTCGCCCAGCCAGTCGCCGACCGGCTTGACCGTGCCCAGGGTGTCGGTGGGGGCGAGGTCCTGGCCGTCCTCGTCGTAGTAGTCGAACCAGGGCAGGCCCGCCCGGGTGTACGCCGCGCGGTCCACGGGGGAGGGCGGCGGCGCCTCGCCGGTGATGCGGCGCCACTCCGGCGGCGTCACCAGGTGCACGAAGACCCGCCCGGCGGGTCGCGCCGCCCAGTCCTTCAGCGACCGGTCGTCCTGGTAGACCTCCTGCCGCATCGAACCTCCCACGCCGAGCCCCATGGCCGCGGCGGCCCGGGGCGCGGCCGCGCCGGGCGCGGCCATGGGTGCCGCCCCGGGTGCGGCCATCGGGGCGGGCATCGCGCCGGTCACCGGCGGGCCGCCGTACCCGGTGAACCGGGAGGCCGACCGGCGCCGCTGCTCCTCCAGCCGCCGCTGCGCCTCGCGCCACTCGGCGAGCCGGTCCTCGTTGAGCGGGAACGTCTGGAGCTGGACGCCGCCCCAGACCTCCTCACCGGTGACCTGGCCCTCGACGGTCGCGCCCAGCCCGAGCGGCACCGCCACGAACTGGCGCACCGTGCCCTTGCCCGAGTTGATGCCGTCCAGCCAGGGCTGGCGGGGGAGCACCACGTAGTTCTGGGGGCGGCGCGAGAGCCGGTCGCTCCAGGGCTTGCCGGAGACCGCGCAGACCTTGCCGACGCCGACCTGGAGCGCGGCGGGCTCGGTGCTCCCGGCGAAGCTGAGCCACATCGCCTCGCGCAGGTACACCGGCAGCATCACGCCCCCGCGCGCGAGCCAGTCGGCCGGCGCGGTGTCGGGGTAGTCCGTGACGCGGCGGACGGGGAACTCGCCCAGGCCCGGGGGCAGCGGGTGGGTGCCCGTCTCGGGCAGCCGCAGGGTGCGCACGAACCGCACCGCCACCCCGCCCGGCAGCCGGAGCGTGTTCCCGTCGATGCGTACGGTGCTGTCGGTCATCCGCGTCCCCCTCGTCGTCCGCACGGCCCGTGCCGTGGCGTGTCCGTCCGCGCCGCCGGCGGCGGACGGCTCCTCACCTAGAACGATGCGCCGACCGCCGGCGGTTCCGCCAGGGTCGGCCGGAAAGACGCCCCCGCAGCGCGGTCAGCCGCGGCAGGCGCTCGCGCTGCTCGCGAGTGGAGCGGTCCAGCTCCTCCAGCAGGCGCTGCGAGCGGTGCTCGGTGTCGAGCTCGTCGATGATGCGGTTGACCTCGGTGAGCACCGCGCCGTGCAGCTGCCACTGGCGGGCGTCGTGCTGGAGCCGTTCGAGCAGCAGCTGGGCCAGCTTGTCGCGGGTGGCGGCGGCCTGGTGCAGCTCGTTGGCCAGCCGGGCCTCGGCGGCGTCGGCGTTCAGGCTGACGTGCGTGGTGACCAGCACCGCGAAGCTCACGACCGCGTCGGCCACCTCGGACAGCAGCGCCTCCACCACCTCCCCGGTCTCGCGCGGGAACAGCGGCTCGGGCTCGCGTTCCTTGGCGAGGTCGGTCAGCGAGCGGGCCAGCACCCGCAGCACGACCGTGCAGATCTCCAGCGTGTCCAGGCCGGTGCGCAGCACCACGCGGTGCAGTACGCCCTCCCGGACGCGCGGGTTGAGCCGCAGGCTGTCCTCGGCCTGCCGCAGCGCCGCGTCCACCTCGGCGATGTCGTGGTCGAGCCGGCGGGCCTCGTGCAGCCGGGCGGCGGCCACCTCGGGGGGCGTACGGCCCCCGGCCTGCTCGCCGATCCGCAGCATCAGCTGGCGCACCCGCCGGGCCAGGTCCTCGATCGACTCGCCGGCCTCGTCCACCCACACGGGCGGCGGCAGCAGCAGGTTGCAGCTGAGCCCCACGACCGCGCCGATCAAGGTTTCCACGACCCGCGCCCAGGCGTAGTCGCCGACGGCGGTGACCCCGAGGACCAGCATCGCGCTGATCGCCACCTCGGGCACGTACTCGTCGACGCGGACCAGGTGGCCCACGCCCAGCGCGGCCACGATGAGCAGGGCGAGGCTCCACCAGGTGAGCCCCACCAGCAGGCTGAAGGCGATCGCCACGAGGACGCCCGCCACCACCGCGTTCACCCGGCGGATGCCGTTGGTGAGCGTGGCGTAGAGGGTGACCTGGACGACCAGCAGGGCGGTCAGGGGAGCGGTCAGCGGGGCGGCCTCGGGACTCAGCCGCAGGGCGACGACGTAGGCGACGGTGGCCGCGAAGGCGGACCGCAGGGCCTGGACCACCACCGGATCCCGGCGCCGTTTCAGCAGCCGCTCCAGCGGCGGGGTTTCCTCACGTGCATTGGACATCCCTTGGCCTGTTCCCGCTCATCCGGTGGCTCGAACGTGTCGACGGGGTTCGAACCCGCCCGCACCAGCGGCGGAGCCGTCCCCGGAGCCGTCCCCGCCGTCCCCGGTGGGGCGCACCGCGGGGGAGCGGGCCGGCGGGTCAGTCGTACAACTTCTCGACGAACGCCGCCAGGTTGCCCGCGGTGCGGGCGATCTGCTCCTCCAGGGTGAGGCTCTCCTCGAAGCGCCCGCCGCTCTCCGGGACCTTCTTGCCGCGCACGTAGAGCGAACAGGCCAGGTCCGTGCACATGTACAGCCCGACGGAGTTGCCCTCGCGGCCCGCCGCGCCGGCCTTGCGGGCGGTCATCAGCGACACGCCGCCGCCCGGGTGCGTGGTCAGGCACAGCGAGCACATGCTGCGGTGCAGGAAGCCGCGCTGGGAGGCGGGGAAGCGCAGGGTCACGCCGACGTGCCGGCCCTGCCGCTCGGTCACCAGGTAGCTGCGGTCGGGCGCGCCCGGATCGCGCCAGCCGAGGAAGTCCAGGTCGTCCCAGGGGCGCTCGTCCAGGTCGCGCGGCACCGCGAGGCGTTTGGCCTCCCCCTTGGAACAGTTGATGAAGGAGTCGCGGATCTCCTGCTCGGTGAGCGGGCGCACGGGGGCCTCCGAAGTCGTCGCCGGGGTCGTCTCTCGTCGTTCGTCGTTCGACGACCGAAACCTAGGGGGTCTAGGTTTCGGCTCCAGGCTAGGTCGCGGGGGCCCGCGGGGCCACCGAATTTCCCTCCGCGGGCGGGCCCGCCTCCCCTCGATCAGGGCGGTGAACTGGCCCTTCCGGCCCACCCGCTTAGCTCACATCGTGAACTAAGGGTTGGAAGAAAGTCGCGCGGACCGCCCCCGGGGCGGTATGTTGCAGGTCGGGCGGGTGCGGAAGGGAGCCACATGGCGGGGCGGAACGGGCGTACGGTACGCGATCTCAGGCGGGCCAACCGCACAGCCGTCCTCCAGCGGCTCTACTTCGACGGCCCCCTCAGTCGCTTCGAGCTGGGCCCGGCCACCGGCCTGAGCTCGGGATCCATCAGCAACGTGGTCGCCGACCTGGTCGGGGACGGGCTGGTGGAGGAGGCCGGCAGCGTCGACTCCGACGGCGGCCGCCCCCGCACGCTCCTGCGCGTCGCCCCCGGCAGCGGACACCTGATCGGCGTGGACGTCGGCGAGACCCGGGTCCGGATCGAACTGTTCGACCTCACCCTGACCGAACTGGCGCGCGCCGAGCGCCCGCTGGAGCAGCGCCGCTACGAGGTCGAGGGCATCGTCGGCCACATCCGCGGCGGCATCGCCGAGGTGCTGGCCGTCGCGGGCGTGGCCCCCGAGCGGCTGCTGGGCGTCGGCATCGGCGTTCCCGGCATCGTCGAGCGCACCGCCGAGCGCGGCGCGGTCGTGCACGGCCAGACCATCGGCTGGGACGCCGTCCCGCTGGAGGCGCTGCTGCGTGAGGGCTCCGAGCTGCCGGGCACCGTGCCGTACTTCATCGACAACGGCGCCAAGACGCTCGGCCAGGCCGAGATGTGGTTCGGCGGCGGCCGCGGCGCCCGCAACGCGGTCGTCGTGCTGTTCGGCTCCGGCGTCGGCGCCTGCCTGGTCACCCCCGAGGTGGAGCACGGCCGGGCCGTCGAGTGGGGCCACCTCACCGTGCGCGTCCGGGGCCGGCGCTGCCGCTGCGGCGCGCTCGGCTGCCTGGAGGCGTACGCGGGTGCCGAGGCGCTGCTGGACCGCTGGCGCGAGGAGGGCGGACGGCCGCCGCGCGACGCCGACGAGGAGACCGCGCTGACCGCGATGCTCGCCGCCGCCTACCCGGCCGACGGCGGCGCGCCCGACCCCGTGGCCCTCGCCGTCCTGGAGGAGACCGCCGAGTACCTGGGCGCGGGCCTGTCCGACCTGATCAACCTCTTCCAGCCCGAGCGCATCCTCATCGGCGGCTGGGCGGGCCTCCAGCTCGGCACCCGCTTCCTGCCGGCCGTACGCCGGCACGCGCGGTCGTACGCGCTGCGCCACCCGGCGGAGAAGGTCACCGTCGACCTCGGCCGGCTCGGACCCGATGCCGTCACGGTCGGCGCAGCGATCCTCCCGCTCGCCGACTTCTTCGCCCGCGGCGGCCGCCGCCCGGAGCCCGCCCCCACCGGACCGACCCCGGTCTGGCGGACGGTGCTGGAGGAACGCGCCACGCACTGAACGGGGGGCGTACGGGCGACGATCGCTCCGGCGCGCGGCGCGTCGCCCGTGGGTTTCGCCGGCCGGCCGTGCGGTACTCGCGTCCCGCCCGGGCGATCTGCGCCCCGGGTCGCCGTGCCGCGCACGGCGTGCGGACGACGCGAAGGGAGCCGGCCGTGGTCGACCACCGCCTCGAAGGCCCTGGTGAGAACGGCACACCGGTGCCGCGCGACCTGCCCGACCAGCAGGCGGACACGGGCGAGGACCCCTGGGAGGGCAGCCCCGCCCGGGCCCAGGAGCAGGCCGAACGCACCACCTCCGGACAGTCGACCGGCGACGACGACGAGACCGGCACCGACACCTCGGTCCCCGACACCGACGAGGCCGGCACCGGACGCCAGGGCGCCCCGACGGCGGCCACCGCGCACTCGGACCACCCCACCCCGGACGAGCCCGCCGACTGAGGAGCCGACCGAGGAACCCCCAACGCGCCGAGCGGTCCGGGAGACACGCCGAACGCGCCGCTGCCGCAGACTTCGACCTAGCCCACCTTGCGCCCCCGCAGGGGAGCCGTCTCCGCCCCCGCACCCGTGCGGAAGCCGTCCAGGAACTCCTTGAGGACGTCCGTCGCCTCGTGCTGGGGGCTCCAGCCGAGGTCGACGCGGGCGCGGGTGCAGTCCATCAGGGGCAGGCGCAGGACCGCGTCGAAGAGGTGCGGGGAGGCCGGGAGCAGGTGCAGGCCCCAGGCGGCGGCGATCGCCGAGCGGGCCGCGCTGCGGGGCAGGCGGACCGGGCGGGCGTCCAGCAGCTCGCCGAGGAGCCGGGCGTCCACCGGCGGGTCGGCCGCCAGGTTGAACGGGCCGCGCACATCGGTGTGCACGGCCAGCCGGTACGCCTCGGCCGCGTCGTCGGTGTGCAGCGCCTGCACCCGCAGGCCCGGGATGTCGGGCAGGAAGGGCAGCAGCTCCGGGCGGGCCAGCTGGCCCGGCAGGAACCGGCCGCCGAAGATCCGCCGCTGCTCGCTGGCCGACTCCCGCTTGAACAGGAACGCCGGCCGCATCCGCACCACCCGCACCTCGGGGTGCTCCCGCTCGAAGGTGTCCAGCGCGCGCTCCAGGTACGCCTTCTCCCGGCAGTACGCGGCGTCCGGCCAGCCGTGGGTCGGCCACGACTCGTCCACCGCGTGGTCCTTGGGCCCCGGCGAGTACGCGCCGACCGACGAGGCGTGCACGAGCACCGGCACGCCGGCCGCCGCGACGGCCTCGAACAGCCGGATGCTGCCGAGCACATTGGTGCGCCAGGTCGTCGCCGGGTCGTGCGTCGGCTGGAACGCCCACGCCAGGTGCACCACCGCGTCGGCGCCGGCCAGCAGGCCCGCGAGCTGGGCCTGCTCGGACGACAGGTCCACCGCCGCCCACTCGGTCTTCGGGGGCGACCAGTCGGGCACCCGCCGCGCCAGTCCCAGCACCGACTCCACGTCCGGGTCCTCCGCCAGCAGGCGCACCACACTCGTGCCCACGTTGCCGGTGGCACCCGTGACGACCACCTTGCCGCTCACGTCGGTCTCCTCCCGTTGCTCCCCGGCGACCGGGGTCACCCCCCGCGTCGCCCCTGCGGAGCCGACCGAGTACCCCGGCCGCCGGTCACCGCACGCACGGCACGCACCGGACGTGGCACACGGGCACGTGGCACCCTGCTACGCGGCGAACGCGTCCACCCCCGTCAGCTCCGCCGACAGGGCCCACAGCCGCGCCGCCTGCTCGGGGTCGGTCGCCCAGTCCCGCACCCCGCCGCTCGAGTCGCCCTCGACGGCCGGCTCGGCCACGTCGCAGTCCTCCAGGTAGACCCCGCCCATCCCGTCCAGCCGCGGGGAGGTCGCCGCCCACACCTGGGTCGCCGCGCCCTGCTCCGGGGTCTTGAAGCCCCGCGGGTTCAGCGGGGTGCCGTCCTCGTCGATCCAGCCCCGGTCCACCATCTCCTGCTTCGGCAGGTGCCGCTGCAACGGCGTGAGGATGCCGCCCGGGTGCAGCGAGAAGGCCCGCACGCCCCGGTCCCGGCCCAGCCGGTCCAGGTGCAGCGCGAAGAGCGCGTTTGCCGTCTTGGCCTGGCCGTACGCCCCCCACTTGTCGTAGTCCCGCCGCCAGTGCACGTCGTCCCAGCGGATGCCGGAGAAGTGGTGGGCGCGCGAGGAGACCGACACGACGCGGGCGCCGCCCGGCTCGATGGCGGGCCACAGGTGGTTGACCAGGGCGAAGTGCCCCAGGTGGTTGGTCGCGAACTGCGCCTCCCAGCCCGGCCCGACCCGGGTCTCGGGGCACGCCATGATCGCGGCGCTGTCGATGACGATGTCCACGGTGCGGCCGCCGGCCAGGAACCGCTCGGCGAAGCCCCGTACGCTCGCCAGGTCGCCGAGGTCCAGCTCGTCCACCTCGACGGCGCCCCCGAGGTCCGCGACGCTCTCCCGGGCGGCGTCCGGCCGGCGGGCCGGGACGACGACGTGGGCGCCGGCCCCGGCGAGCGCGCGGGTGGTCTCCAGGCCGAGGCCCGAGTAGCCGCCGGTGACGACCGCCAGCTTCCCGGTGAGGTCGACGCCCCGCAGGACGTCGTCGGCGGTGCTGGTGGCGCCGAATCCGGAACCGATCCGGCGCTGTGGGGTGTGCTGTTCGTCCATGCCGCTGCCGTTCGTGACGCTGTTGTCCATGCCCTGAACGCTACGAATTGGAGTGCCCTCGAAGTCAACCGAGTCAGTCGAGTCGTCCTAGTCAACGAAATCAACGCAATCAACGAAGTCGATGAAGCGATGAAGCGACGAAGTTCCGAGTCGACATGGAGAAGCCCCGACCGGGCGGGGGGGGGGGGGGGGTGCCACGGTCGGGGCGGTTCGTGGTGGGCGCGAACGGCGGTCGCCTCTCGGCGAGACGCTCCACAGGGCTTCAGCCGAACGATCGTCCCTGTGGGCAAAAGGTGAGGCCCGGGGACACTGTCCCGTCCGCACCCACGGTTGGTTCAACGGAGAACCACCCACCGGTGTTCCCCGGCCGACGCCACTTTCGGGTGACGTGCGTCACCGCACCGCCCGCCGTACCCGCGTCACGTCCCGAACGGGCTCTCCGCCGGCGAGGCCAGCAGGTGCGCCGGATCGTCGTACACGGCCCGATGGTCCCTCCTCCCGCGGCGCGGGCGCCGCCGTGCGCGGGTACCACGTCAGCCGCCGTCCACGCCGGCCGGCACCCGGCCCTCCCGGGTCCAGGAGAGCAGCTCCTCGGCCGACCAGGTGGTCACCACCCGCTCGGGCGGCACCCCGCACTCCTCCGCGCGGGCGCAGCCCAGCACCTGCCAGTCGAGCTGGCCGGGCGCGTGGGCGTCGGTGTCGACCGAGAACAGCACCCCCGCCTCCACGGCCCGGCGCAGCAGCCGGCGCGGTGGGTCCAGCCGCTCCGGACGGCTGTTGATCTCCACCGCGGTCCCCGACTCGGCGCACGCGGCGAACACCTCGTCCGCGTCGAACGCCGACTCCGGCCGCCCCCGCCCGGTCACCAGCCGTCCCGTGCAGTGCCCCAGCACGTCGGCGTGCGGGTCGCGCACCGCGGCCACCATGCGCCGGGTCATCGAGCGGGCGTCCATGCGCAGCTTGGAGTGCACGGACACCACGACCACGTCGAGCCGCTCCAGCAGCTCCGGCTCCTGGTCGAGCGAGCCGTCGTCGAGGATGTCGCACTCGATGCCGGTCAGCAGCCGGAACGGCGCCCACGTCGCGTTGAGCTCCGCGACCACGTCCAGCTGCCGGCGCAGCCGTTCCGGGGAGAGCCCCCGTGCCACCGTCAGCCGGGGGGAGTGGTCGGTGAGGACGGCCCACTCGTGTCCCAGCCCGGCCGCCGCGCGGCCCATCTCCTCGATCGGGCTGCCGCCGTCGGACCAGTCCGAGTGCACGTGGCAGTCGCCGCGCAGCAGCGCCCGCAGCGCCCGGCCGCCCTCCGTGAGCGGCCGGCCGGCCTCGCCCTCCAGCTTCTCCAGGTACGACGGCACCCCTCCGGCCAGCGCCTCCCGCGCCACCTGGGCGGTCTTCGGGCCCACGCCCTTGAGGGACTCCAGCGTCCCGGCGGCGGCGCGCGCGGCGACCTCGTCCTCCGGCAGCGCGGCCAGCACGCGGGCCGCCGTGCGGAAGGCGCGGACGCGGTACGTCGGCGCCAGCGACCGCTCCAGCAGGAAGGCGATCCGGTCCAGCGCCTCCACGGGGTCCATCGTCACCTCCTGGTCACTCCTGCCACCAGGGTTCCCCAGGACCTCCCGGTGCGCACCCGCGTTTGCGCCGTCACCGCAGGGGTACCGGCAGTGACCTGTCATGAGACTGCGAACCAGCTCGTGCGACGGCCCGGGGTACCGCCGGATGCGGTGCGGCCGCGGCTTCCGCTACGAGGACCAGCACGGCGAGCCGCTCACCGACCCGGAGCAGCTCGACCGCATCCGTGCGCTGGTCATCCCGCCCGCCTGGCGTGACGTGTGGATCTGCCCCTGGCCCGACGGCCACCTCCAGGCCGTCGGCACCGACGACGCGGGGCGCCGCCAGTACCGGTACCACGACGCGTTCCGCGCGCGGCAGGACCAGGCCAAGCACGAGCACGTGCGCGAGGTCGCCCGCGCCCTGCCCGACCTGCGCTAGGCGGTGGCCGCCGACCTCGCGGGGCGCGGGCTGAGCCGCGCCCGGGTCACGGCCTGCGCGGTCCGGCTGCTCGACCTCGGCTTCTTCCGCATCGGGAGCGACCGGCACACCGAGGCCAACGGCACGTACGGCCTGACCACGATGCTGCGCGAACACGTCCACTGCGGGCAGGGCGAGATCGCCTTCCACTACCCGGCCAAGGGCGGCATCGAGCTCGTGCGGGCGCTCGTCGACGAGGACGCGCACGCGGTCGTCCGCGCCCTGCTGCGCCGCCCGCGCGGCGGGCCACGCCTGATGGCGTACTGGGAGAGCGGGTCCTGGCACGAGCTGCACGGCGCCGACCTGAACGAGGCGATGCGCCGACTGTCCGGCACCGACATCACCGCGAAGGACTTCCGCACCTGGCACGCCACCGTGTTCGCGGCGGTCGCCCTGTCGGTCACCGCCGAGGAGGCCGGCGCCACCGCGGCGGCCCGGCGTCGCCAGACGGCACGCGCCGTGCGGGAGGTCAGCCACTACCTCGGCAACACGCCGGCCGTGTGCCGGGCCTCCTACATCGACCCATTGGTCTTCGAGCTGTTCGACCAGGGGATCACGATCGCGCCCGCGCTCACCCGGCTGGGCGAGCACGGGGACCTCGGGCGGCCGGCCACCCAGGGCGCGGTCGAGCAGGCCGTGCTGGACCTGCTCGACGGACGCGGGGGCTGACCGCTCCCGGCCCGCTCCGCCTGCCCCTCGGCGATCGGGCCGATCTACGCTGAGAGACATGACCGAAATCGCGAGTCCCTACATCTCCCAGCCGCGGATCATGGTGCTCCGGGTGCAGCCGGGACACCCGCCCTTCCGCATCGTCGAGATCGACGGCGAAGTGGTCGGCGAGGCGCGGGGTGTCACGGACGTCCTGGAGACAGCCGCCGCGTTCGGCATCACGGTCCACGACCTGGACGACCCCGACGTGGTGCGCTGGGTCGGCGGGGACCGTTACACCTGGACCGTGCACTGAGCCCGGGCGGGCGCGGGGCGCCCACCCGGGCCCGGGCGGATCGTGGGCGCGGTGCCGGCCGCGGGGCGGCCTGACGCGCCCGGGTCAGGCGCGCTTGTGCACCGCGCGGCTCAGGCGCCGCCCGAGCAGCAGGTAACCGATGAGGGCGCCCGTGGTGTTGAGGATGACGTCGTCGACGTCGAAGGCGCGCCCGGTGACCAGCGCGCCCTGCGCGAACTCCACCATCAGCATCACGACCGCGGTCAGCAGCAGGATGCGCAGGAAGCCGCGCGTGCCCGGTGCCACGACCGGCAGCAGGATGCCGAACGGCACCCCGAGCAGGATGTTCCCGCCGATCTGCTTGACCGCGTCGCGCAGCTCGGGCTGGTCGAGGTAGGCCCGCAGCGAGTGGCCGGGCGTGAGGTTGGTGTGCACCAGCGCCTTCGACGCGGGCGACGGTTCCAGCGTGAGCCGGGCGAGCACCACGGCGAACGCCACCATGAACACGAAGGCGCAGAGCATCGCCGTCCACCGGACCAGGGCCCGCAGCGGTCGCGGCCGGTCGGCCCGCGCCGCCCGGGCGTCGGCGGACCTGTCCACCGCGTCCGGCTCCTCGGACTTGCTCGTGCGCTGGCGGAAAGCGGTACGCGGGCTCAGTGCCAGCCGGGCCATGCGGTCCTCCAGTTCTCAACTTACCTGCGTCCCGGAGCGGTTACCCCGAGAAGCAGCCGGGATGCGGTGCCGTTCGGCCAGTCGCCGGGGGGCCTTCAGAAGGTGGGCCGGGGGCGGTGGGGCGCCTCGTCACCGGGTCCCGTACGACACGTGGACCTCCTTGAAGCCGAGGGAGCGCAGCAGGCCCTTGAGCATGCCGGTGGTGTTGGTCTCGGCCCGCGCGGTCAGGCCGCTCTCCTTCGCGGCGTCGCCGATGTGCCGCACGGCGAGCTTCTGGACGGCCTGTTCGCTGTTGGGGTTGCCCGAGAACAGGTCGCCGAGCCGGTCGAGGAGACCGCGCTGCTTGGAGACCGCGTAGGAGCGGTCGGGGTCGAGGGCGGGGGTGCCGAGCCGGGCGTGGGGCAGCCGGATCGTGGCCGTGGTGCGGTCGTCGTCGACCACCACGTCCTTGTCGCCGACCTTGCCGAGGTCGACGTAGGCGTCCACGGTGCCCGCGCCGACGTACAGGGTCCGGGTGCCGCGGACGGCGTCCGGGAGGAACTTGGCGTCCTTCTCCAGGTCCACGACGACCTGGAAGTTGCCCGACGCGGCCTCGTAGCGGCTCATGTCCTGGATGGACTCCAGCAGGGCGGGTCCCGTCCGGTCCTGCGTCTCGGTGCCGAAGAGGTCGCGCAGTCCCGGCAGCAGGCTCAGCCGGATCCCCGCGAACATCACCACCAGTACCACCACGACGGCGATGAGGGCCTTGGCCCAGCCGGGCACGCGCCGGGGCGGGCCCTGCTTCTCCTGGGATGGCGTCCTGACCGAAGTCGTCATGTCGACGGTCCTCCTTCCTACCGGACGGATGCCCGTCAAATCCGGTGGCAGACCGCCCGTTTGGAGTTGTCGACGTTCCGTGACGGTCGGGGCCCGGTCAGCGGGAGCCGGAGGCTGCCCGCGGCCGGCTCAGGGCCGTCTCCAGGCTGGGGGAGGGGGGCAGCAGCCGGGACAGCCCGGTGACCCGCAGCACGCGCAGGGTGAGCCGGTGGGTGCACACCAGGCGCAGGTCCCCGCCGCGGTCCAGGACCCGCCCGCGCGCCCGGTACAGCAGGCGCAGCCCGGAGCAGTCGAAGAACTCGATCCCGCCCAGGTCGATCACCACCCGGGCGCCGGGCTCCTCGGTCGCGGCGTCGAGCAGGGGGGCGATCTCCGCGGCCGCGGAGATGTCGATCTCGCCGGCGAACTCCAGCACCGTGTACCCGCGTTCCCGGCGGACGCGCAGGTAGGGGGACTCCGCGGCGGGCTCCCGCTGCACCACGACATCGCCTCCCGCCGACTCCAACTCAGGCCCCGCCCCAGCAAGTTACCCTCGATCGAGTGAATTCCAGCATGTTCGATTGACATATGTCTTGGAAACGCGCCGGAGTTATCTCGTGACGTGAGCGAAGTCATGCCGGGCAGGGGCGGCGACCCGCCCCCCCGGAGTCGGCGACGGGCGGTGCGGGAGCGCCCCGCACCGCCCGACCGGGCCGGCTCGGTCGACGGCTCAGTCGACGACCAGCACCAGCTTGCCGGTCGTCCGACCCGTGTCGCCCATGCGGTGCGCCTCGGCGGCGTCGGCCAGCGGGAACGTCCCCGCGATCGTCGGCCGCAGCTCGCCCGCCTCGACCAGCTCGGCGATCGAGCGCATCCCGGCGCGATCGGCGTCCACCAGCATCCGCACCGCCCGCACGCCCAGCCGCTCGGCTTCCGTCAAGAACTCCGGCGAGCCCACGGGCAGGATGGACACCACGATCCCGCCCGGCCGCAGCACCCGCAGCGAGGCCGTCGAGGTGTCGCCGCCCAGGGTGTCCAGTACCACGTCGACGTCCTTGACCGCCTCCGTGACGTCGGTCTCCCGGTAGTCGATCACCTCGTCGGCGCCCAGCCCGCGCAGGAAGTCGTGCTTGGCCGTGCTCGCCGTGCCGATGACGTACGCGCCGCGCGCCTTGGCGATCTGGACGGCCACGTGGCCGACTCCGCCGGCCGCGGCGTGGACCAGCACCCGCTGTCCCGCCTCCAGGCCGGCCGTCTCCACCAGCGCCTGCCAGGCGGTGAGGGACACCAGTGGCAGCGCGCCCGCCTCGACGTGCGTCAGGGCGGCCGGCTTGTGCCACAGGGCGCGGACCGGGGCGATGACGTACTCGGCGTGCGAGCCGTGGCCCCACGGGTACGGCAGCATGCCGAAGACCTCGTCGCCGGGCGCGAAGGTGGCGACGCCGACGCCGACCGCCTCGACGGTCCCGGACAGGTCCCAGCCCAATACGAAGGGCGGCTCGCCCAGGAAGCCGCCGGTGGCACGGTGCTTCCAGTCGGTCGGGTTGACGCCGGCGGCGCGCACCCGCACCAGTACCTCGTTGGGACGCGGGGCGGGCCGCTCCACCTCCACCGCTTGCAGGACCTCGGGGCCGCCCAGGACGTCCTGGCGGATGGCGCGCATCGTGTTCACAGTGCTCATGGTGACCCAGCCTGCCGGGGGCCGCGCGCCCGGACAATGGCATGATGGTCACCCTTCGATAGGATCGTGCCATGGCAATGGCAATTCCCCGGTGCGCCGACACCGACACCGACCGCGGCGCCCGGCACCCCGAGCGCGTCGTCGTCCTGGCCCTCGACGGCGTCTACCCCTTCGAGCTGGGCATGCCCAGCCGCATCCTGGGTGCCGCCGACGGCCGTTACGAGGTGCTGACGTGCAGCGTCGACGGCGGGCCGGTGCGCACCAGCGCCGACTTCGGCATCACCGTGGAGCACGGGCCCGAGGCGCTGGAGAGCGCGGACACGGTCGTCGTCGCGGCCGTCTCGCCCAGCCGGGTGAGTGCCGACCTGCCGGAGACGGTGGCCGCGGCCCTCGCCCGCATCCGCCCGGGTGCGCGCGTGGTGTCCATCTGCACCGGCGCCTTCGTGCTGGCCGCGGCCGGACTGCTGGACGGTCACCGGGCCACCACCCACTGGCAGGTCGCGGACGCCTTCCGCCGGATGTTCCCGCGCGTCGAGCTCGACCCGGACGTGCTGTTCGTGGAGGACGGCCGGATGCTGACCTCGGCGGGCGCGGCCTCCGGCGTGGACATCTGCCTGCACCTCGTGCGCCAGGACCACGGCAGCGAACTCGCCAACAAGGTCGCCCGGCGCTGTGTCGTCCCGCCGTTCCGGGACGGCGGCCAGGCCCAGTACATCGAGCAGCCAGTCCCGCAGCAGGGTCCCGCGAGCACGGCCGCCACCCGGGCCTGGGCCCTGGAGCGCCTGGCGGAGCCCCTCGCCCTGGCCGACCTGGCCGCCCACGCCCGGATGAGCCGGCGCACCTTCGCCCGGCGCTTCCAGGACGAGGTGGGCCTGAGTCCCGGCCGCTGGCTCATCCAGCAGCGCGTCGTCCGGGCCCGGCACCTGCTGGAGGCCAGCGACCTGTCCGTCGATCAGATCGCCGGGCACGTCGGCTTCGCCACCGGGGCCTCCCTGCGCCAGCACCTGCACGCGGCCATCGGCGTGTCCCCGCAGACCTACCGGCGCACCTTCCAGCAGACCCGCTGACCCGCCCTGCGGCGACCGAACGTTTCCCCGCCCGCCCGCGTCGGAGGAACACGACGCGGGTCGAGGGAACGGGGGCGGGCGTATGCGCACAGGCGCGGTGACGGTGGCCGTGATGGCAGGGGCAGCGGTGCTCGCGGCGGGAACCGCCGGGTGCGGTGCCGGCGGGAACGAACCGGACGTGGTCGTCGACGGCACCCCGCCCCCGACCCCGTACGACGGCCCGCTGCTCGTGCCCACCCGGGAGGTGGACGGGCACACCGCCCGCGACCTGCTCCTGGCGTCCGGCGCCGCGGGCCGCGCGCTGGAGTGCGACGGGCCGGTCTTCGCGGGCTCGGCACCGGACGGCTGGAGCCGCCGCGACGGCGGCGACACCCCCGAGGACGGCCTGCGGCTGTACTTCGACCGGGACGCACCCGAACTCCCGCGGCACGGCTACCGGGTGGAGCGCCGGGAGGCCGGCCGTGTGCTCTACTCCTACGACGTCGCGGGCCGCACCAAGGTGGCCGTCGTCGTGGCCGAGGACCAGGAGCACCGGCCCGGCTGGGGCCCCGAGACGACCGCCGCCTGCGACCCGTCGGAACTCCCGGCGAGCGCCACTCCGGGGTACGAGATCTGGACGGACCGCGCGGGCCGCCGACTGCCCGTCGCCGAGATCAGCAGCGCCGCCGGTCCCGAGCACTGCGGCTGGCAGCGCGCGCACTTCCTGACCCTGGGCCGCTACGAGGACGCGCGCACCTACGCCCGCGACTCCGACGGCGTCCTCGGCCCGGACATGTTGACGGCCCCGTACCGCGCCGACGTCCGCCTGCCGCCGACCGCCCGGGACACCGGACGCCGGTACGGGGAACAGGAGTTGTGGCTCACCGCGGACCCTACGACGGCCTACGTCCGCACCCCGCACGGCGTGGAGGCCTGGCCCGCGCTGCGGGACGGGGCGGGTTGCCGGTGAAGCACCGAACGCGGCTCGCGGAAGACGTGCCGGCCCGGGTGCCGAGGGCTCCCCGGCACCCGCCCCCACTGCTCCCGCACCTGCCCCCGCTGCTCCCGCACTTCACCGGCTCGCGTGCAGCGCCACCAGCAACTGCCAGACCTGGTCGGCGATCCCGGCGGGGGAGGCCTCCAGCAGGCCGTGCAGCCAGTCGGCCAGCACCCCGGCGAACGTGGCGGCCACCGCCGAGGCCACCAGCGGGGCGTCCGCCGCACCCGCCCGCGTGCGCTCGCGCAGGCTGTACTCCCGCAGGTCCCGGTGCAGCACCCGCCCGAGCGGACCGCCCCCGCCGGGCGTGAGGAGCGAGCGGTACAGGCCGGCGTGCGGGGCGAGGGAGGCGAAGAACCCGGCCAGCGCGTCCGGCGCCCGCACCGGATCGGGCCGCCCCCGCCAGGCGTGCAGCGCCTCGACGGCCTCCCGTACGACATCGGCGCAGGCGTCGACGGCCAGCGCCTCCAGGTCGGCGTAGTGCACGTAGAAGGTGGCGCGGCCGACGCCCGCGCGGCGCACCAGCGCGGCCACGCCCACCTCCTCCAGGGGACGCTCGGCGCACTCCGCGAGCAGGGCGGAGCGCAGCCGCTCCCGGGTGCGGGCGGAGCGGGGGTCCCCGGGGGCCGGGCGGGTCATCGCGCCAGGAGGACGGCGGCCAGGGCGAGGGCGCCGGGCAGGGCCTGGGCGACCAGGATGCGCCGGTTGGCGGTGGCGGCGCCGTAGACGCCCGCGACGACGACGCAGCACAGGAAGAACACCTGCGCGTCGGAGCCGGTCGGGTCGGCGGCGAGCAGGCCCCAGACCAGCCCGGCCGCGAGGAAGCCGTTGTACAGCCCCTGGTTGGCGGCCAGGGGCGCGGTGGTGCGGGCCGTCTCCCGGTCGAAGCCGTGCAGGGACCGGCCCGGACGGCGCTGCCAGAGGAACATCTCCAGCACCAGGATGTAGACGTGCTCGGCGGCGACCAGCGCCACCAGCACGTTCGCGACGGTTCCCATGACGGCCCCTTTCCTCCCGGCCTCCACCGGGCCCGACTTCCTGGACAGGTGTCCATTGTACCGGGACACCTGTCCAGGAAGTCCAGGGGTCACCGGCGGCGCAGGGACGGGTCGAGCAGCGAGGGCGGGGTGTCGTGCTTCTCGCCGGGGGCGAGGTCGGTGCCCGGCGCCACGACGGCGTCGATCGCGTCCAGCACGTCGGTGGACAACACGGTGTCCGCGGCGGCCAGTTGGTCGCGCAGGTGGTCGAGCGTGCGGGGGCCGACGAGCGCGCTGGTCACCGCCGGGTGCGCGGTCACGAAGCCCAGCGCGAGCTGGATCAGGGTCAGCCCCGCCTCCTCGGCGATCTCCGCCAGCCGCTCGACGGCGTCCAGCCGTGCCCGGTTGGCGGGCACCGACAGGTCGAAGCGGTCCGGCAGGAAGCCCGCGCGGTGGGTGGCGATGTCCCGGCCCCGGCGAATCGCGCCCGACAGCCAGCCCGAGGCCAGCGGGCTCCACACCAGCACCCCGAGCCCGTACTCCTCGGCCACCGGCAGGACGTGGGCCTCGGCCCCGCGCTGGAGGGCGGAGTAGCCGGGCTGTTCGGTGGCGTACCGGCCCACGTGGTGCTCGCGCGCGGCCCACTGGGCCTGGACGATGCGGTGGGCGGGGAAGGTGGAGGAGCCGAACGCCCGGATCTTGCCCGCCCGTTGCAGGTCGGTGAGGGCCGACAGCGTCTCCTCGTCGCCGGTGGCCGGGTCCCACCGGTGGATCTGGTAGAGGTCCACGTGGTCGACGCCGAGGCGGCGCAGGCTGTCGTCCAGTGCCCGGACCAGCCAACGGCGCGAGGCGCCGCGGTGGTTGGGGTCGTCGCCCATCGGCAGACCGGCCTTGGTGGCGAGGACGACGTCGTCGCGGCGGCCGGCGAGGGCCTTGCCGACCATCTCCTCCGACTCGCCCGCGCCGTACATGTCGGCGGTGTCGATGAGGTTGATCCCCGCCTCCAGGGCGGCGTCGACGAGCGCGGTGGCCTCCTCCTGGGTGGTGCGGCCGATCCGGCCGAAGTTCATGGCGCCGAGCGCCAGCGAGCTGACCTGCACACCGGTGCGGCCCAAGGTGCGGTACTGCATGACCGTGCTCCTCCACTGCGAGGGAAGGCGGCTGCCTGCCGGGGGTGGCGGCAGCGCGGGGCGTGGTCGCGGGGCGCGCGCTCTGGCATCATGAACAAGCGGAACCGCGTTCCGTTACGACCATACGGAACGTCGTTCCGTTTTGCCAACGGCGCAGGTCCGGCGGCAGCCACGACCCGGTGACAGGAGAGGAGCGGCGCGGTGCACGACGGCGACCAGGGAGCGGAGCCGGTCAGCCGGCGCAAGGACGCGCGGCGCAACAAGGCGAACCTGCTGGACGCGGCCGCCGCGGTCTTCGTCGTGCAGGGCGTCGACGCCCCCGTGCGCGAGATCGCGGCGCGGGCCGGGGTCGGAGTGGGCACGATCTACCGGCACTTCCCGACCCGCGCGGACCTCATCGTGGCCGTCTACCGGCACCAGGTCGACGCCTGCGCCGAGGCGGGCCCACGCCTGCTGGCCGAGGGTCCGAGCCCGCACACCGCGCTGGAGCGGTGGATCGACCTCTTCGTCGACTTCCTGGTCACCAAGCACGGACTGGCCGCCGTCCTCCAGCCCGACGCGGGCTTCGACACGCTGCACGCCTACTTCCTCGACCGCCTGGTGCCGGTGTGCGGACAACTGCTCGACGCCGCGGCCGGGGCGGGCGAGATCCGCGCCGACATCGAGCCCTACGCGCTCATGCGGGGCGTCGGCAACCTCTGCATCGGCGCCGACAGCGACCCCCGTTACGACGCGCGCCGCCTGGCGGCCCTCCTGGTCGCGGGACTGCGCCACGCGGCGTGAGCGTCGGACGACCGCCGGGGCACCGGCGGGGCGCCGGCAGGCGGCCGGTGGGGGCCTGAATCCGGGGTATCAGAAGGGTCCGACCGGAGACACGGAGGAGTCATGGCACTGGTGGAAGCGGGCGTCGTCGTGCTCGACTGCGCGGAGCCCGAGCAGCTCGCGGAGTTCTACAAAGCGCTGCTGGACGGCGAGGAGACCTACGTCAACGCCAACCGGGTGGAGATCACCGGTGCGGGCGGCACCCGGCTCGCCTTCCGCCGGGACGTCAACGCGACCCCGCCGAGCTGGCCGCGCCCGGAGAACTCGCTCCAGGCGCACCTGGACTTCGTGGTCACGGACCTCGACGAGGCGGAGCGCAGGGTGGTCTCCCTCGGCGGCCGCCCCCTGGAGGCCAAGTCCGCACCCGGCCCCTACGAGGAGCGCTCCTGCTCCGACCCGGCGGGCCACTCCTTCACCCTGCGCAAGGTCCCGGCACCGGCACCCAAGCAGGGCTGACCGCACGACGCCCGGCGGGGCGGCGGACGAGAGGGGCTGGGCCGCACGGCCCAGCCCCTCTCGATGTCGTACCGGCCGGCGTGACCTCCCCGGCCCGTGACGGCGCGCCGCTCAGTCGCGGCCCTTCTTGTCCTTCGCCGGCCACGTCCCGGTGGACCGCTCGATCGCCTTCGCGCCGGTGCGGTCGGCCGCGCTGCGGACCGCCGCGAAGATCGCGCCCTGGATCGCCGCGGCCAGCAGGATCTCACCCCAGCCGCGCTCGCGGTCCAGCGCGTCGGGAGCGTTGTCCTCGTGCCGCACGGCCTTCCACACCTGCTGGAAGGCGTATCCCGCCAGGGCACCGCTCGCCCAGCTGAACACGAATCCGACGGGCTGGTAGACGAGGGGGAGTTTCCGCTTCTTCTTGGCCACGTGCGCCTCCTGGTTGTGTACGTGTTGCGATCGGTCAGGGCCGTCCCCGCGCCGGGACCTCCTCGCCGGCGGGTACCGGCCCGGGCGGGGTCCCGTCGCCGAACGGCCGCCCGCCCAGCTCCTCCCGGCGGTGCGGGGTGAGCCAGCCGGACAGGTCCGGGCCGAGGGGCACGATCCGGGTCGGGTTGATGCCGGCGTGGACCTGGTAGTAGTGCCGCTTGATGTGGTCGAAGTCGACGGTGTCGCCGAAGCCGGGCGTCTGGAACAGGTCACGCGCGTACGCCCACAGCACCGGGTCCTCCGTCAGCTTCCAGCGGTTGCACTTGAAGTGACCGTGATAGACCGCGTCGAAACGGACCAGTGTGGTGAACAGCCGGATGTCCGCCTCGGTGATCGTGTCACCCACCAGGTAGCGCTGCCCGGCCAGTCGCTCCGACAGCAGCTCCAGGCGCCGGAAGACGCCCGTGCACGCCGCCTCGTACCCCGCTTGCTCGTGCGCGAACCCGGCCCGGTACACCCCGTTGTTCAGGTCCTCGTACACGTCGGCCATCACCGCGTCGATCTCGTCGCGCAGCCTCTGCGGGTACAGGTCCGGTGCGCCCGGCCGGTGCAGCGCCGTCCACTCGGTGGCGAGGTCCAGGGTGAGCTGCTGGTAGTCGTTGGTGACCAGCCGGCCGCTCGGCACGTCGACGACCGCCGGCACGCTCACCCCGCCCGGGTGGCCCGGCTCGCGCCGTTCGTAGGCCTCCGCGAGGTAGCGAATGCCGAGCACCGGGTCGCGGCCGTCGGGGTCCAGCGTGAACCGCCAGCTGCGGTCGTCCTGGACGGGGTCGGTGACGGCGAGGGGGAGCGCGTCCTCCAGGCCGAGCAGCCGCCGGGAGATCACCGCCCGGCTCGCCCAGGGGCAGGCCCGGCTGACCACCAGCCGGTAGCGGCCGGCCTCCACCGGCCAGCCGTCCCGGCCGTCCGCGGTGATCCGGTCCGTGAAGTGGCTGCGGGACCGCTTGAACGCCCGGTGGCCGTACGCCTCGTTGCCGTCGCCCCCACCACTCATGCCGCCTCCCGTTGCCTGGTGCGCCTCGTGCGCCGCGCGTTTCCCGTTCGCGCTACGCGTTCCCCGTTTTCGGCCGACGGCACGGTGTGAGCGGGGCCGGCCGGGGCAATCGGCCAGGGTGAGCGGGACAGCGACGCAGACGCAGACAGAGACGGACGGGACGGACGAGCACAGCGAGGAGGCGGCGGACCACCGGACACGCGTCACCGTGCTGGTGGCGCTCGCCGCCAACCTGGTCATCGCGGCCGCGAAGGCCGTGGGCGGCCTCCTCGCCGGTTCACCGGCCCTGCTGTCGGAGGCCGCGCACTCCGTGGCGGACAGCCTGAACGAGGTCTTCCTGCTGGCCGCCCTGCGGCGCAGCAGGCGCCCGGCCGACCGCCGCCACCCCTTCGGCTACGGCAAGGAACGCTTCTTCTGGTCGCTGCTCGCCGCCGTCGGCATCTTCGTCATGGGCGGCTGCTTCTCGGTCTTCCAGGGCGTCGAGGCGCTCAGGAACGGCGCCGAGGAGGAGCTGAGCGGCTACATCGCCGGCCTGATCGTGCTCGGGGTCGCCTTCCTCGCCGAGGGCGCCTCGCTGTTCCGCGCCCTGCAGCAGGTCCGCCGCCAGGGCGGCAGGGCCGGACTGCGCGACCCCGCGCTGCGCACCGTCGTCGCGGAGGACGGCACCGCGGTGCTCGGCGTCACCCTCGCGGCCGCCGGCATGGCGCTGCACATGGTGACCGGGCAGGTCGTCTGGGAGGCGTCCGCGTCGATCGCGATCGGCGCGCTGCTCGTCTACGTCGCCTACCGCCTGGGCCGGGAGGCCCGCGACCAGCTGATCGGCGAGGCGGCCGACCCCGAGGCCAGCGACCGCATCCGGGAACTGCTGGTCTCGCAGCCGGAGATCGACAGTGTGGAGGCCCTGTTCACCATGAAGACGGGCCTGGACTCCATCCTGGTCGCGGCCCGCATCGACCTCATGCCCGGCCTCGACAGCGAGCAGGTCGAGGAGGTCGCCGACCGCATCAAGCGCTCCGTCGCCGAGGCGGTCCCCGACGCGGGGGAGATCTTCCTCGACGTCACCGACCGCGGCGGGCGGGACACACACGAGAGCCCCGCCGCGACGGGGGAGCGCGGCGGGGCCTGACGTCCGCGTGCCCGGGACGCGGTCCATGCGCCCCGGGCACGAACGGGACCGGCTTTCCTGAGCGTTCCTCAGGAGCCGGCGCGCCTCACTCCGCCAGCGGCTCCAGCACGAACACCGGGATCTCCCGGTCGGTCTTCGTCTGGTAGTCGGCGTAGGGCGGGTACGCCGCGACGGCACGCTCCCACCACTCGGCCTTCTCCGCGCCCGTCACCTCACGGGCCCGGTAGTCCCGCCGGTCGGGCCCGTCCTGCAGCTCGACGTGCGGATCGGCCTTGATGTTGTGGTACCAGACCGGGTGCTTCGGCGCGCCGCCCTGGGAGGCGACGACCGCGTATCGGCCCGCGTTCTCCACCCGCATCAGCGGCGTCTTGCGGATCTTCCCGCTCCTGGCTCCCCGGGTCGTCAGCACGATCACCGGCAGCCCGGTGTCCCGCAGCGTCGTTCCCTCGGTGCCGCCGGAGCCCTCGTACAGCTCCACCTGGTCGCGCACCCACTGCTCGGGGCTCGGCTCGTACTCGCCTTCGAGGGGCATGGCATGTCCTTTCCTCGCGTCACGGACTGACTCGCACCGTGCGTCAACACCGGTACGGCTACGGATCATCCGCACCGGGTTCCGCCCGGGGCCCGTACCGACACGCACTCCCGGGCGGCTTTCGGCGCAGGACGTCATCCCTTGGTCGCGGTGCCGTGGACCTTCGGGCGACGGCACCGGGTGCGCCGTCCCGGGACAGTGACGGCATGGAGACGAGCAACGGGATGAGCAGGGCACGGTTCCTCGCCGCGGCGGCGGCCGTCGGAGGGTCGGCGGCGCTGCTGCCCACCGGCCGGGCCGCGGGGGTCGCGCAGGCTCGAGGGGCCACGGCGGCCGCAGGAACCACGGAGGCCGCGGCGGCCGGAGCGGGCGGGCCGCGGCACGGGCTGCACCACCGGGGAGTCGTGTACACCGTCGGCGCGGGCGGGACGCCGGCCACCGGTTTCCGCGCGGCCCGGATGCGCGCGGACCTGCGCGTCATCCGCGACGCGCTGCACGCCGACACCGTCGACGTCACGGGCGACGGCGTGGCCCGCCTGACGGCCACCGCGGCCGAGGCGGCCGAACTGGGGCTGCACGTCTGGCTCCAGCCGACGCTGGGCGACCTGCCGCAGCGCGACATCCTGGACCACCTGGCCGAGACCGGGCGGTTCGCCGAACGGCTGCGCCGGCAGGGCGCGAGCGTGGACCTCAGCGTGGGCTGCGAGTTCTGGCTGTTCGTGCCCGGGATCGTGCCCGGCGCCACGGTCCTGGAGCGGGTGCGCAACCTGCTGGAGGGCCACGTGGACCCCGTCGCGGTGCAGCGGCGGCTGGAGGCGTTCACCGCCCGGGCGGCGGCCGTCGGCCGCTCGGTGTTCCACGGCCGGCTCGGGTACGCCGCCGCCCAGGACGACGAGGTCGACTGGCGGCTGTTCGACGTGGTGGGCGTCGACTACTACTCCGCCTTCCGCGACCACGCCGCGCACCGCCGAGAGCTGCGCCGCCACCTGCGCTGGGGCAAACCGCTGGCGATCACCGAGTTCGGCACCTGCGCCTACGTCGGCGCACCCGAGGCCGGCGGCATGGGCTGGGACGTCGTCGACCCGGAGACGGGGGAGGTCAGGGCCGGACTCGTGCGCAGCGAGCGCACCCAGGCCGCCTACGTCGCCGACCTGGTCGACGTCTTCTCCTCGATGGGCCTCTACGCGGCGATGGCCTTCGAGTTCGTCACCCCCGACAGCCCGCACCGCCCCGACGACCCGCGCCACGACCTCGACCTGGCGAGCTACGCCCTCACCAAGGCGATCCAGGACCGCCCGGGCGACCCGGACTCCGACTGGCACTGGGAGCCCAAGGAAGCGTTCCACGCGCTGGCCCGCCGCTACGCCCACGACAGCCGCCGCACCCGCGCCCGCCGCCGCTCCGGCGCCTGAGGAGGGCTCGACTCCGGCGGTGCCACGTCCCTGTGGCACCGCCGCTCGGGGTCCCCCGCGCCCGCCTCAGTAGGGTGCACAGGTGACCGAATCCGACCGCAAACCGTTCCTCTACGTCGTCGTCTGTGCCGCCGGGATCGCCGTCGACGTCGGCACGCTGATCACCGCCGCGCAGGAGCGGGACTGGGAGGTCGGCGTGATCGCGACCCCGCTCGCCATGAACGGCTTCTTCGACACCGAGGCGGTGCGCGCGCAGACGGGCCGGCCCCTGCGCTCGGCCTGGCGGCGCCCCGACGAGCCGCGGCCCTTCCCCGCGCCCGACGCGCTCGTGCTCGCCCCGGCGACCTTCAACACCGTCAACAAGTGGGCCGCCGGGATCGCCGACACCCTCGCCCTGGGCACGCTGTGCGAAGTGGCCGGTCTCGGCGTGCCGATAGCCGTCCTGCCCTGCGTGGCCGACGCGCTGGCCGCGCACCCCGCGTACCGGGAGAGCGTGGCCCGGCTGCGGGGCATGGGCGTGCGGTTCGCCGACCCGTACGGGGGGCAGGCGGGGGAGGACGGCGGCCGGCCGCGGTTCGGCTGGGAGCGGGCGCTCGACCTGCTCCAGGACCGCGACTGACCGGCCGGGCACGACGTAGGCTCCGGACCGGTACCGCCACCGACCGCGGGGAGCAGGAACGATGGAGTACGTGAAGCTCGGCACGACGGGTCTCGACGTGTCGCGGATCTGCCTGGGCTGCATGACCTACGGCGTCCCGGACCGGGGCACGCACGAGTGGACCCTGGACGAGGACGCCTCGCGCCCGCTGATCCGGCAGGCGCTGGAGGCGGGCGTCACCTTCTTCGACACCGCCAACGTCTACTCGGACGGCACCAGCGAGGAGATCGTCGGGCGGGCGCTGCGCGACTTCGCCCGCCGCGACGACGTCGTGCTCGCCACGAAGGTGCACGGGAGGATGCGGCCGGGGCCCAACGGCGCCGGGCTCTCCCGCAAGGCGATCATGACCGAGATCGACCACAGCCTGCGCCGCCTGGGCACCGACTACGTGGACCTCTACCAGATCCACCGCTGGGACCCGCACACCCCGGTCGAGGAGACCATGGAGGCGCTGCACGACCTCGTGAAGGCGGGCAAGGTCCGCTACATCGGGGCGAGTTCGATGTACGCCTGGCAGTTCTCCAAGGCCCAGTACACCGCCGAACGGCACGGCTGGACGAAGTTCGTCTCGATGCAGAACCACTACAACCTCCTCTACCGCGAGGAGGAGCGCGAGATGCTGCCGCTCTGCGCCGACCAGGGCGTCGGGGTGCTGCCGTGGAGCCCGCTCGCCCGGGGACGGCTCACCCGTGAGTGGGGCACCGTCACCGACCGCAGCACGACGGACGCCTTCGGCAGCGGCCTGTACCAGGAGGGCGACCGCGCCGTGGTCGAGGCGGTCGGCCGCATCGCCGCCGAGCGCGGCGTCCCGCGCGCCCAAGTGGCCCTGGCCTGGCTGCTGCAGCAGGACACCGTGACCGCCCCGATCGTCGGCGCCTCGAAGCCCGGGCACCTCGAGGACGCGGTGGCCGCCGTGGAACTGGACCTGACCGAAAAGGAACGGGAGGAACTGGAGCGGCCCTACGCCCCGCACCCCGTCGCCGGTCACTGAAACACCCCATTGCGTGAAATGCGGACACCGGTCACCTCACGAAAGGGACACCAATAACGGCAGCGTCCTCGAATAGCCGAGCGAATTGAACACGTGTCAATAGCGCCGTGCCCGCACCCCTCGCACAAAACCGTGGAATCGCTTGTTCCTGATCCCGCGGCTGTGCCAAGGTGTGCGTGTCGGCGCACAGACAACGAGGTCCGCTCCCCTGTGCGCGGAGGCCGCTCCCGTCCACCCCCCACGTTGCACCAGAGCTGCCCCTGGCGGACGTTCGAGAAGCCGAACCCTGTGCGAGAAAACCCGGCGGTTCACCGGCGGGTTGCCATACCGCTTGGTATGGACTTTCTGACGCGTGTCCCCGGGAGGAATTCAGTCGTGAAAGACGCCGGTCGGTCAGATTCAACGACTTCGGCACGCCGCTTCGCGGCGACGGACGAACAGCTGAGTGCCGAACTCAAGAACTGGACCGGTGCGTCACCCGCGCTGCACCCCGTCGGTGAACTCCTCGACCGGCACTGGGGGGCGGCCTTCGCCTACGCCCGGCTGTGCACCGACGGGGAGCGCGCGGCCGGCATGCTCACCACGGCCGCCTTCACCCGCGTCTTCGGCGAGTCGATGCGCCAGAACGGCCCCACCGCCGCCTGGCGCCCCCATCTGCTGGTCACCGTGCGGCGCGTCGCCGCCGAGTGGGACGGCGACGGCCGCCGCGAACTCCTGCACCCCGAGCTGCGCGCCGCCGACGGCGACGGCGAGCGCCTGGCCGCGCGGCTCCTGCCGCCGCTCAACCGCCGCCTGCTTTCCCGCGCCTACCAGCGCCTGCCCCAGACGGCCCGCTGCCTGCTCTGGCACACCGAGGTCGAGGCGGAACCGACGTCCGCGCCCGCCGCCCTGCTCGGCCTCGACGACGAGGGCGCCCTGGTCGAACTGCGCCGGTCCCGCGAGCGACTGCGCGAGGAGTGCCTCCAGCTCCACCGCGAACTCGCCGTCGACGAGGACTGCCACCGCTACCACCGGCTGCTCGACGTCACCTGCCGGCGCGGCGGCGCCGACGTCGACCCCGACCTGAGCGCCCACCTGCGGCACTGCCGCCACTGCGCGCACACCGCCGACCAGCTGCGCCACTGCGTCGACGGGCTCGGCCTCGCCCTCGCCGAGGGCGTGCTCGGCTGGGGCGCCCGCGCCTACCTCGCCTCGCGCATGACCCTCCCCGAGCGGCCCGACCATCCCCCGGCCCCGCACACCGCCCCGCAGGACACGACCCCGTCGGCGGGGGAGGCGTTCACCACCGAAGGCGCCGAAGGCGCCGAAGGCACCGGAGGCACCGGAACTCCCCGAGCCACCGCACCCCCGCCCCGCCCCCGGTCGGCGCGCAAGGCCGCCCGCCGTGCCCGCCGCCGGCACCTCGCCGTCGCCGCGCTCACCGTCAGCGGCCTGATCGCGCTGCCCCTGGTGGTGTGGGCCCTCCTCGGCACCGACGACGGCGCCGGCCGCGGCCCCGGCCCGGACACCTCCACCGGGACCGGCACCGGCACGGCCGGGCCCTCCTGGGTGGGCGCGGGCGAGTCCGCGGCGGGCACCCTGCGCGGCCGGCTGCACAACGTCGCCTCCGGGCTGTGCGTCGGGATCCTCGGCGGCAAGGCGGTGAGCGGCGCCGAGACCGGCCTCGCCCCCTGCTCCTCGGCCGCCGGACAGCAGTGGGCCTACGAGCCCGACGGGCTGCTGCGCAACGGTGCCGCCCCCACCCTTTGCCTCGACTCCCGCCTCGGCTACTCCGTGCGGCTCACCCCGTGCGCGAGCACCGGCGACGCCGCCCGCGCCCTGCGCTACGACTTCACCCTCCAGGGCACCCTGGTCCCGCGCTGGAACCAGGACCTGGCCCTGACCCCCGCCGCCACCGACGGCTCCGGCACCCTCGTGGCGAAGAACCGCGCCGACAGCGCCGTCCAGCGCTGGGTGATCGACACCTCCCGGCCCGACCCGCACCTGCAGACCGTCAACTGGGGCGCCGACGGCGGCACCGGGCCCAGCGCGTCCCCGACCCCGAAGGCGGCGCGGCCCCCGGCCCCCGCCCCGAGCACCACCCGGCCGGCCCGCACGCCCACCGCGTCGGCGTCCGCCACGCCGACCTGCACGTCCGCCACCTGGTACGCGTGCTCGTGGGGCGACCGGGGCGCCGACGGCCGACACGGCGGATCGGGCGGCTACGGCGACTACGACGGCTACGACGACTACGGCCGTGGAGGCACCGGCCACGGGCGTCGCTGACCCGCGCGCCCGTCAGGTCCCCGGCGCGCCCGTCAGGTCCCCAGCAGCTGGAGCGACCCCCACAGCGCCAGCACCGCCGCGCCCAGGGACGCGGGCACCGTGAGCAGGCCGAGCCGGGTGAACTCACCCACCTGGGCGTGATCGGAGACGTCCGCCTGGGCGTGCACCACGCGCCGCCACAGCAGGGTCGCCAGCGACCCGGCGTACGTCAGGTTCGGGCCGATGTTCACGCCCAGCAGCACGGCCAGGACCACGCCGGGCCCGGCCGGGGCGGTGAGGGGCACGAGGACCAGCACGGCGGGCAGGTTGTTGATCAGGTTCGCCAGGAGGGCGGCCAGGGCGGCGACCGCGAACAGGGTGAGCAGCCCCGAGCCCTCCGGGAGGACGTGCCGCAGGGCGTCGGCGAGGCCGTTGTCGACGACCGCCCGGACCACGATGCCGAGCGCCAGCACGAACGCCAGGAACCCCGGCGCCGCGGACCGCACGACCTCCACGGGCCCCGCCTGCCGCCGCACCACGGCCCGTACGGCGAGGACGAGCGCCCCGGCGAACGCCGCCCAGGCCGGTTCCACCCCGGCGGCCGACGCCACCACGAACCCGGCGAGCGTGCAGGCCACGGTGATCAGGGCGAACAGCGGCACCTGGGGTGCGGGGCCGGTGTCCGGCTCCGGCTCGGCCGCCGGCAGGTCGGCGGCGAAGAAGCGGCGGAAGACCAGGTACTCGGCGCCCACGGCGACCACCCAGGGCGCCGTCATCAGCGCGGCGAACCGGGTGAAGCTGAGCCCGCTCGCCGTGAAGGCCAGCAGGTTGGTGAGGTTGGACACCGGCAGCAGCAGCGAGGCCGTGTTCGACAGGTGGGCGCACGCGTACAGGTGCGGCTTGGCCCGCACGCCCATGCGGGCCGCGGTGGCGAGGACGACCGGGGTGAGCAGGACGACCGTGGCGTCCAGGCTGAGCACCGCCGTGATCACCGAGGCCAGCACGAACACCGCCGTCAGCAGCCGTCGGGGGCGCCCCGCCGCCCGCCGGGCCATCCACGCCCCGCACGCCGTGAAGAGCCCGTCGACGGCGCAGAAGTGGGCGAGCACCAGGACGGCGGCCAGGAAGCCGATCACCGGTCCCAGCCGCTCGGCCTCCGCGAGGGCGTGCTGCGGGGAGATGGCTCCGGCCACCAGCACCACGGCGGCGGCCGGCACCGCGACCAGCGCCTCCGGACGCCCCTGGGGACGCAGGACGGCCCACACCAGCGAGGCGGCGAGCAGGGCGACGGACAGGGTTTCGGCGAGCGGGGCGTTCAGGGTGGATCCTCGGGAGCACGATCGGTCGGACAGGGGCACACATCAAAACAGGCGAGGGTAAGAATCGCTCAATCGCTCAATCGCTCAATCGCTCAATCGCTCAATCGGTCAGCCACCGTCACGCGATCGCCCGTGCCGTCACCCCACGCGCCGGCCCGGTGACGAAGGCCGGCCCGCCGTGGCCCGTCTCACGGCCCGGTCCCCGCCTCGAACGCCGTCAGCCGCACGGTGGACGCGTTGCCGGACACCGGCACCGGGCCGCCCGTCCACCGCACCCGCAGCGGGTCGTGCTCGTCGGGCGGGGTCACCAGCAGCGTCACCGGGGTCGCCGCCCGGGCGCCGCTCACCTCCGGGTTGGAGAAGCTCAGTCCGGCCCACGCGCTGCGGCCGGGGGCGAGCGTGACCCGCAGCGGCCGCGTGGCAGTGCTGCGCTCGGGGTCGGCGCCCAGCTGCCGCCCGGACGCGTCGAGGAAGGCGGCGCCGGGATGGCCGTACACCGTGCAGGTGCGGGTGGAGGCGTTGGTGAGCACGACCGGGAAGTTCTCCTGACCGGCCCCCGGGTCGTTGCGGCCGACGGAGGCGCGCAGCTCGGAGGTGTGGCACCGGGCGCCGGCCGGCGCCGCGGCCGACGCGCCGCGCTCCGGAGCGGTCGCCGTCACGGTCGTGGTGGTCGCGGGCGGGGGCGTGGACGGCGACGGGCCCGGGGCGGACGCCGAGGTCCCTGGCGCCGTGGACGTCCCGCCCGCGCCGGACGCCGATGCGGCGCCCGAGCCGTGGCCGCTGCCGCAGCCGCTCACCAGACCCAGTACCGCCAGAGCGCTCACGAGCAGCCCGCAGGGGCGACCGTGCACCATGTCCGTCCACCCTTCCCGGTGGTCCAAAGCGGTCCCTGGGACCGCGGGTGCCCGTGCTCCGGACGGCTCACTCCTCCTCGACCAGGGCGAGCTCCGCCCAGATCGTCTTGCCGTCGGCGGTGTGCCGGCTGCCCCACCGCTGCGTGAGCTGCGCGACCAGCAGCAGCCCCCGGCCGCCCTCGTCCCACGTCTTGGCGCGGCGCAGGTGCGGCGCGGTGTGGCTGGTGTCGGACACCTCGCAGATCAGCGTGGCCGCGTCATGGATGAGCCGCAGCCGGATCGGGTGGGAGCCGTACCGGATGGCGTTGGTGACCAGCTCGCTGACGACCAGCTCGGTGGTGAACGACACCGCGCCCAGCCCCCAGGTGTCGAGCTGGGCGAGGACCTGCTTGCGGATGGGCGCGACCAGCGCCGGGTCGGCCGGGATGTCCCAGGTGGCGACCTGGGAGGCGGGCAGGCCCCGGGTGCGGGCCAGCAGCAGTGCCACGTCGTCGGCGGCACCGCCCGGCGGCAGCAGCCCGTGCAGGATGCGGTCGCAGGTCTCGTCGAGGGAGCCGGACGGCGTGGCCAGCGCCGCGCACAGGTCGTCACGGGCCGCGTCCACGTCGCGCTGCCGGGACTCGGTCAGCCCGTCGGTGTAGAAGGCGAGCACGCTGCCCTCGGACAGGTACAGCTCGGCCGACTCGAACGGCAGCCCGCCCAGGCCCAGCGGGGGACCGGCCGGCAGCTCGACGGTCCGGGGGGCGCCGCCGGGCGGCAGCATCAGGGGTGCGGGATGACCGGCCCGGGCGAGCGTGCAGCGGCGCGAGACCGGGTCGTACACCGCGTACAGACAGGTCGCCCCGACCTCGCCGGGGCTGCCCTCGCCGCCCGCCTCCTCCGACAGCCGCACCACCAGGTCGTCGAGGTGGGTGAGCAGTTCGTCGGGCGCCAGGTCGATGTCGGCGAGGGTGCGCACCGCGGTGCGCAGCCGGCCCATCGTGGCCGACGCCTGGATGCCGTGCCCGACGACGTCGCCCACCACCATCGCCACCCGCATCCCGGACAGCGGGATCACGTCGAACCAGTCGCCGCCCACCCCGGCCCGCGCGGCCGGCAGGTAGCGGGAGGCCGCGTCCACGGCGGCGGTGCGCGGCAGCGAGCGGGGGAGCAGGCTGCGCTGCAGGGCGAGGGCGGTCTCGCGCTCGCGGGAGAAGCGGCGCGCGTTGTCCACGCAGACGGCGGCCCGCGCGGTGACCTCCTCGGCGAGCAGCACGTCGTCCGGGCTGAACGGCTCCGGCCGCCGGAACCGCCGCAGCACGGCCACCCCGAGGGTCACCCCGCGGGCCCGCAGCGGCACCGCCATGCTGGAGTGGATGCCGAACGCCCGCATCCGGTCGCGGCGCACGGTGTCCACGGCCAGCCACTGCTCCATGTCCGGGTCGGGCAGTGTCACGGCGACGGTGCGCCCGCTGGTGAGCGAGTCGGCCTGCGGCGATCCCGTCGGGTACGTCAGCACCTCGCCGGACTCGGCGAGGGCCTCGGGCACGCCCGGGTTCACCGACTGGTGCGCGGCCCGGCGGAGGCTGAGCGGGGCGGTGAGCGGGGCCGGCGGTTCGCCGCCGCGCGGGTCCAGCAGGTCCACGCTGACGAAGTCGGCGAGGGCGGGCACGCACACGTCGGCCAGCTCCTGCGCGGTGCGGGCCACGTCGAGGGTGGTGCCGATGCGCACGCTCGCCTCGTTGACCAGCTGGAGGCGTTCGCGGGCCCGGTGGTGCTCGGTGAAGTCGTGCGCGGCCATGGTCACGCCCCGCACCCGGCCCGCGTCGTCGGTGACGGGCGTCAGCCGGGCCGGCCAGGCGTACGCGCGGTCCTCGCCGCCGGGGTGCGGGCTGGTCTGCACGTCCTCGGCGCGGCCGGAGGTGAGGACCCGCAGCATGTCCTGCTCCAGCGCCTCGCCCTGCGGCTCCCCGCCGATCTCGGACGGCCGCAGCCCGCGGAGGTGCTCGGCGGGCAGCCCGAGGAGCTCGGCCATGGCGTCGTTGACGTGGCTCAGGCGCAGCCGCTCGTCGTACACGGCGATCGCGCAGGGCGATTGGAGGGGTCCCTCCACGGCGAGGAACGTGTCGAGGGCTGAGGGGGGCTCGGGCAGCGGGGCGACCACCAGCCAGTGACCCGGCCCGCCGTCGTCGGGCCGTCGGCGGTGGGCGAGCAGCCACACCGCCACCGGGTGGCCCTCCCGGTGGCGCAAAGTGAGCGTCCCGGACCAGCGCGAGCCGATCGGTGCGGGGGGCGTCCCGTCGGCCAGCAGCCGGACGGCGGGGGAGCCGACGACGTCCTGCGGCTCCCAGCCGAGCAGCGCGCGGGCGCCGGGGCCCCAGTCCACCAGGGTGCCGTCGTCGCCGACGACGACCCGGGCCGTCGCGGCTTCGTCGAACGGATAGACCGGGCTCATCCTCGCCACTCCATCGCGGACACTCACAGTGAACAGACGCGCACCTGGTCCCAGCGTAGTGCGTCCGGCCCGTGCACGGACCGGAACCCCCGGTGCCGCTGGACGCCCGGTCCGCCCGGGGTCAAGGGCGATTTCCGGCCGAGGGGACCTGCGGCGGCCGTGCCGCGAAATCCGTCCTGTCGTGACCGTTGACGGGGTGTCATGACCGCAGCAAGCATGTCTCGCGTCCGAATTTTGGGAGCGCTCCCACGCACCTGGCGCACCCGCACGTCCCGAGGAGCCCAGACGTGAAACGACGCACAACGGCCTTGCTGACCCTCACCGCCCTGCTGGGCACGGCGCTCACCGCGCTGCCCCTGCAGCAGGCCGGTGCCGAGGAGGCCGAGCAGGTCAGGAACGGCACCTTCGACACCACCAGCGACCCCTGGTGGACCAGCAACGTCACCGCCGGCCTGAGCGACGGCCGGCTGTGCGCCGACGTGCCCGGCGGCACCACCAACCGCTGGGACTCCGCGATCGGCCAGAACGACATCACGCTGGTGAAGGGGGAGACGTACCGGTTCTCCTTCCACGCCTCCGGCGTCCCCGAGGGCCACGTGGTCCGGGCGATCGTGGGCCTGGCCGTGTCGCCGTACGACACCTGGCAGGAGGCGAGCCCGGTGCTCACCGAGGCCGACGGCTCGTACTCCTACACCTTCACCGCGCCCGTCGACACCACCCAGGGGCAGGTCGCCTTCCAGGTCGGCGGCAGCACCGACGCCTGGCGGTTCTGCGTGGACGACGTGTCCCTGCTCGGCGGGGTGCCCCCGGAGGTCTACGAGCCGGACACCGGGCCCCGGGTGCGCGTCAACCAGGTCGCCTACCTGCCCGCCGGGCCGAAGAACGCCACCCTCGTCACCGACGCCACCACCCGGCTGCCCTGGCAGCTGAGGGACGCCAAGGGCACGACGGTCGCCCGGGGCCTCACCGTGCCGCGCGGCGTCGACGCCTCCTCCGGGCAGAACGTCCACTCGATCGACTTCGGCTCCTACCGCGGGCACGGCACCGGCTACACCCTCGTCGCCGACGGCGAGACCAGCCACCCGTTCGACGTCGACGCGGCGGCCTACCGCCGCCTGCGGCTGGACTCCGTGAAGTACTACTACACGCAGCGCAGCGGCATCGCGATCCGCGACGACCTGCGTCCCGGCTACGGCCGCGCCGCCGGCCACCTGAACGTCGCCCCCAACCAGGGCGACGCGAACGTCCCCTGCCAGCCGGGCGTGTGCGACTACAGCCTCGACGTCACCGGCGGCTGGTACGACGCCGGCGATCACGGCAAGTACGTCGTGAACGGCGGCATCGCCACCTGGGAACTGCTGAGCACCTACGAGCGCTCGCTGCGCGCCCGCACCGGACACCCGGCCGCCCTCGGCGACGGCACCCTGGCGCTGCCCGAGAGCGGCAACAAGGTGCCGGACGTCCTCGACGAGGCCCGCTGGGAACTGGAGTTCCTGCTGAAGATGCAGGTGCCCGCCGGGCAGCCGCTGGCCGGCATGGCCCACCACAAGGTCCACGACGAACAGTGGACCGGTCTGCCCCTGCTGCCCGGTCAGGACCCGCAGAAGCGGGAGCTTCACCCGCCGACCACCGCGGCGACCCTCAACCTGGCCGCGACGGCCGCCCAGGCCGCCCGGCTGTACCGGCCCTACGACAAGGCGTTCGCCGCCCGGGCGCTGACCGCCGCCCGCACGGCGTGGCAGGCCGCCCTCGCCCACCCCGACCTCTACGCCGACCCGAACGACGGCACCGGCGGCGGCGCCTACAACGACGACGACGTCACCGACGAGTTCTACTGGGCCGCGGCCGAGCTCTACCTGACCACGGGGGAGCGGCAGTTCGCCGACCACGTCCTCGACTCGCCGGTCCACACCGCTGACGTCTTCGGCCCGACCGGCTTCGACTGGGGCCACACGGCCGCCGCCGGCCGGCTCGACCTCGCCCTCGTGCCCAGCCGGCTGCCCGGCCGCGACCAGGTGCGCCGCTCGGTGGTCAAGGCCGCCGACACCTACCTCGCCACGCTGACCGCCCACCCGTACGGCATGCCGTACGCGCCGGCCGGCAACCGCTACGACTGGGGCTCCAGTCACCAGGTCCTCAACAACGCCGTGGTCATCGCCACCGCCTACGACCTCACCGGCGCCCGCAAGTACCGCGACGGGGCCCTGCAGGGCATGGACTACGTCCTCGGCCGCAACGCCCTGAACATCTCCTACGTCACCGGCTACGGCGAGGTCAGCTCCCACAACCAGCACAGCCGCTGGTACGCCCACGAGCTCGACCCGACCCTGCCCAACCCGCCGTCCGGCACCCTCGCCGGCGGGCCCAACTCCAGCATCCAGGACCCGTACGCCCAGTCCAAACTGACGGGCTGCGTCGGCCAGTTCTGCTACATCGACGACATCCAGTCGTGGTCGACCAACGAGACCGCGATCAACTGGAACGCGGCCCTGGCCCGCATGGCCTCCTTCGCGGCCGACCAGGGCTGACCCGGCGACACCCTGGGGTACCGCTCGGGTACGCCCCTGACCTGGCGCTATTTACGGGTCAGTACCCGAGCGGTACCGTGAAGGACATGCCAGCCCTCAATGTGGAATTCAGCGACCGCGAGCTGGAGGACCTGCGGCAGATCGCCAAGGAACGCGGTACGTCGATGAAGGCGCTCGTGCGGGAGGCGGCCGCCGCCGACATAGCGCGCCACCGGGCGCTCCAGGAGGGGGCGGAGGCGTTCCGGCGCTTCTTCGCCTCGCACGCCGACGAGTTCGCGGCGGCGTTCCCCGACGACGAGGCGCCCGTCCGGGGCGAGGGGCGGGTCGCCTGACCGATGACCCCCGTCCTCCACATCGACGTCCCCTGGCTGCTCCAGCGCCACGAGGAAGTCCTCCCGGACCAGCCGACCGTCAACGACTTCTCGGCGCTGGTCGCCGCCGTCGCCCGGCACCGGGTCGACCCGCCCCGGCTCGGCGTGGACTCCGACCCCGCCTGGCGGGCCGCCGCCCTGCTGCACACCCTGGCCGTCCTCAAGCCGCTGCCGTCCGCGAACGCCCGCTTCGCGTGCGCCACCGCCGTCGCCTACATGTTCGTCAGCGGCGTCGGCATCGACCCGCCCTACGGCGCGCTGGTCGACCTCGCCCGCGACCTGATGTCCGGCAAGGCCGACGTCTACGGCGCGGCCGACCGGCTGCGCTCCTGGCAGATCTGAGGCACCGGTCCCGCCCGCGGAACCCCCGACACCGCAGGGCCCCCGGGACCGCCGGCCGAGGGCGGGAGGATCAAGGCCGGCGGCCGGTGTCGCGCGGGGGAGCCGCCGTCCCGCGCGGGGCCTCCGAGGAAGGGCCGCTCCCAGTGCACTACGGCCCCGTGGGCACGGGGAGCGTGCGACGTGCCCCGGCGCGTGCGCGGTGTTCACACGGGGCGCGAACGAAACGAACACCACGGCCGCGGGTCCGAGTTGGGCCGCCCTGTCGACTTTCTTTCAATAAGGCCGAAGTTGTTCTTGTGCCTTGTTGCGCGCTCGTGAGGTGTGCGAGGGTGAAACACCCGTGCGGGGGGTGACGGCCGGGATCACCGTGCATCACGGGGAACCAGGGGCATCCGTCTGCGAGCGGGGCCCACGTCGCCCGGAGCGACCGCGCTCCCCGCCACGCCGACCCGGTCACGCCCCCCGAAGGAACCGCTCAGTGCTCACCCCCCGCCCTCCCCGTCCCCCGTACCCGCCGCCCGGCGGGGACTCCGGACAGTCCGACGAGTCGCTCGCCGCCGGAGTGCGCGGCGGCCCGGACGGGGAGGTCGCCGAGTCCACCGCCCTGCTGATCGCCCGGCACTGGCGGTCGGTCCACGCGTACGCGGTGATCTGCCTCGCCTCCTCCGGCAGCGTCGCCGCCATGGTCACCGGGGCCGCCTTCCACCAGGTCTTCGACCGGCTCAAGCTGGGCGAGCAGGGCACCGCGCTGCGCCCCCGGCTGCTGGTCACCGTGCGCGACACCGCCCTGCTCTGGTCCGGCACCGAACGGATATCGGGCGTGCTGCCCGCCCTCGGCAAGCCGTCCGGCGCGCGCGGGATGCGGGCGGCCAAGACGCTCGTGCCGGAGAACCGGGTCCTGGCCGAGCGCGCCTACCAGGGCCTGTCCTCGGTCGACCGCGCCGTGCTGTGGCACGTCGAGGTGGAGGCCGAGCCGCTCGGCCTGGCCGCCGCCCTGCTCGGCGTGGACGCCGACACCGCCGCCGCGGCCCTCGACCAGGCCCGCGACAAACTCCGCGAGGGCCTGGTCCGCGCCCACCGCGAGCTCGCGCCGAGCAGGGACTGCCGCTTCTACAACCGGCTCCTCGACGTCCCCCTGCGGCGCGGCGCCCAGCTCCTGCCCGACGTGCGCCGGCACCTGGACGCCTGCCGGTACTGCCGGGCCGCCGCCGAGCAGCTCGGCCACTTCGACGGACGCCTCGGCGCACTCCTCGCCGAGGCGGTCCTCGGCTGGGGCGCCGGCCGCTACCTCGAGTCCCGGCCCGGCCGGTCCCGGCAGCAGTCCGCGCGGCTGCGCGGCGCGGCCCGCCACCGCGGCGGACGCCCGCGCCGCGCCGCCCTGCGCCTGCTGGACCGCCTGCCCGGGACCCGCTCCTCGCGCACCCTGCTCACCGGCGTCGGCCTGGCCTCGGCCGGGCTGCTCACCACCTTGCTCGCCGCCGGCATGTGGTCCGACGACGGCGGCGCCGACCCGGCGGCCTCCACCAGCGCGAGCGGCGGCGGCACCGTCCCCGGCTCCGCGCACCTGCCCACCGCACCGGGGGGGACCCGGCTGCGCAACGCGGCCGCCGACCTCTGCCTCGCCGTCGAGGGCACTCCGCGCGACGGCGCCCCGCTCTCCCTGGCCGCGTGCTCCGCCAACCCGGCCCAGCAGTGGCGGTACGAGGACGACGGGCAGCTGCGCAGCACCGCCGAGCCCCGCCTGTGCGTGGACTCGCACGCCGACGCCGGGGTCGTCGTGCTCGGCGCGTGCACCGAGGGCGCCGACGCGCGCACCGACGACGTCCGCTACGACCTGACCGCGCAGGGCGAGTTGCTGCCCCGCTGGGACGCGGACCTGGCCCTGACGACGGCCGGCCGGAACGCCGGCGCCGACCTGGTGGTCAAGGTGCGCGACGGCACACCGGGCCAGCGGTGGCTGACCGACGCCGGCGCGGCGCGCCGCGGCTCGCTGTCGGTCAGCGGCACCGGGGGCCCGGCCGCCCGCCCGGCCCGCGCCCCTGGTCACGACGCCTGACGGCGGCCGTCACCCCGGGTCCGCCACCAGGTCGGCCGCGCCGACGGTCGACGGGGTGGCGTGCCCGGACAGGGCCAGCGTGAGGTCCAGCTCCGCCAGCAGACAGCGGATCACGTGGTCCACGCCCGGCTGTCCGTCCAGGGCGAGTCCGTACACGTACGGGCGGCCCAGCAGGACGGCCCGGGCGCCCAGGGCGAGCGCCTTGAACACGTCGTCGCCGGTGCGGACCCCGCTGTCGAACAGCACGGCCAGCCGGTCGCCCACGGCCCGTGCCACCCCGGGCAGCGCATCGGCGGCAGCGATGGACCCGGCGACCTGCCGGCCGCCGTGGTTGGACACCACCACGCCGTCCATCCCGGCGTCGGCCGCCTCCCGTGCGTCGTCCGGGTGCAGCACCCCCTTCAGCACGATCGGCCCGTCCCAGTGCTCCCGCAGGAACGCCAGGTCCGGCCAGGTCTTGCCCGGGTCCGCGAACAGACCGAGGAAGTGCAGCACCGCCGCGTTCGGGTCCTCCTGCGGCGGCTTGGCCAGCCCCGCGAGGAACGCCGGGTCGGTGAAGTAGTTGGCCGTGCCCACCCCGTGCAGGAACGGCAGGTACGCCTGGTCCAGGTCGCGCGGCCGCCACGCCAGCATCGGGGTGTCCAGCGTGACCACCAGCACCGTGAACCCGGCCGCCTTCGCCCGGTCCAGGAAGCTGCGGGTGACCTCGCGGTCCTTGGACCAGTACAGCTGGAACCAGCGTTCGGCGTCGCCCATCGCCTCGGCGACCTGCTCGATCGGCGTGCTCGACGCCGACGACAGCACGTACGGCACCCCGTGCGCGGCGGCGGCCCGCGCGGCGGCCGGCTCGGCCTCGGGGTGCATGATCGACAGCACGCCGACGGGGGCCAGGGCGAGCGGCGCGGGCAGCGGACGGCCCAGCACCTCCACCGACAGGTCCCGTTCGTGGACGTCCCGCAGCATGCGCGGCACGATCCGCCGGCGCTCCAGGGCGGCCCGGTTCGCGCGGGCCGTGCTGCCGTCGCCCGCGCTGCCCGCCACGTAGCCGACCGGGCCGGGGCCGAGCCGGTGCTCGGCCAGTGCCTCCAGCCGGGTCAGGTCGGTGGGCAGCCGGGGAACCGTCCCGGACATCCCGTTGAGGTAGATCTCGTACTGGAAGTCCGCCCAGTGCCTGGCCATCGGGCCTCCCGCCTCTCGTCGTCGAGCCTGCGCCGGGGCCGACCCTACCGGCGGGTACGGGCCGAGGAGCAGGGGCCCGGGCTGTCGAGAACCTGCCGCTCCGGCCGCCGCAGCGAGGTCGTCAACGGGGCGGCCACGTGCGGATCGATGAACACAAGGGGTCCGGAAGTGATCCACCAGGGGCAGAACCAGGCAGCGCGCGGAATGTTTCAGGACGATTAACGAACATATGTAAACCGGCCAACTGGCCGATCCGAGGGCCGCGGTGAGGCCTGCTTTCGGCGTTGGAACGTTCGAATTCCGTGACTTCACGCCACTGATTCAATACGCAAGGTTACTGAAACCCGTGGGGTCGATGTGAGTTTCGGCGGCGGAATCGGCAGACTCGCGGTCGCCGCTCCGGGCACCCACCGGTGCTGGACGGCACCCCCCCGAATCGAGCGGAAGGATGCACACAATGCGGAACACCGCGCGCTGGGCAGCGACCCTGGGCCTCACGGCCACCGCCGTCTGCGCCCCCCTGGCCGGACCCGCCCTCGCCGCCCCGTCGGCCCCCACCTCGCTCTACGCGCCGTCGGCCCTGGTGCTCACCATGGGCCACGGCGAGAGCGCGGCGCTGGTGAGCCCGGCCCGGGCCGTCACGCTGAACTGCGCGCCGTCGGCCTCGGGCACGCACCCCGCGCCCGCCCTCGCGTGCGCCGAGCTGCGGGCCGCCGGCGGTGACCTGGACGCCCTCGCCGGACCGACCGACACGGTGTGTACCAAGCAGTACGCACCGGTCGTCATCACCGTCGACGGCGTCTGGCAGGGCAAGCGCGTCTCCTACGAGCGCACCTTCGCCAACGAGTGCGTGAAGAACGCCAGCGGAAGCAGCGTCTTCGCGTTCTAGGACCGGGATCGTGTGGACCCGTGGCCGCCGCGAGGGCTCGTGACTGGGGAGTGCGAGCCCGTCCACGGAACCGCGACGATCTCGTTGCCCAGGGGCCGGAAGGGCGGAGTGGGGCCGCCCGCCGGCCCCTGGGGTCATCTTCGGCGCACGTGCGACATCCCCGGCAGAAGGAGAAGCTGCCGGGGATGCCGCACGTGCGCGTGCCGGACGGTCTAGGCGCGTTTGCGGTGGCTGGTGTCGCACCACGGGTAGCGGCGGCTGCGCCGGCACGTGCACAGCGCGACGCGGAAGCGGTCCGAGGACACGGTGGTGCCGTCCTCGAGCTCGATCTCGACCGGGCCCTCGACGAGCACCGGTCCCTGACGCTGGACGCTGATCCGGCGCGGCCGGTCAGACGGGGCGTTCGGCACGGACGACCACCAGCTCTTCCTTGTTGTCGTCGGAGGCGAGCAGTCCCCGCGCCCGCAGCCAGTTCTGCCGCTCCCGCAGAACCGGCCCGAACGGGATGTGGTGGCGCTGGGTCACGGCGGCCTTCAGGCCGCGCTCGCGCAGACAGGTCACGGTGCGCTCCGGGTCGCTGAGCGAGGAGTGCACCAGGAGCAGGACGCCCCCGGGGCGCAGCATCCCCGGCGCCTCCCGGCAGATGCGGTCCAGCACCAGCCGCCCGTCCTGCCCCGCGTCCCACGCCCGGGCCCGCCCGCGCGGCGGCGCGCCGCGGTCGGGGGCGGGGACGTACGGCGGGTTGGCGAGGACGAGGTCGAAGGTGCGCCCGCGCACCGGATCGAAGAGGTTGCCGCGCAGGATGCGTACGGACAGTCCGGCGCGCCGGGCGTTGAGCCGCGCCGCCCAGACCGCCCGGCGGGAGACGTCGACGGCGGTGACGCGCAGGCCGCGCCGGGCGGCTTCGAGGGCCAGGGCTCCGGAGCCGGTGCCCACGTCCAGGACGTCGGCGTGCGGCGGGAGCGGTTCCTCGGACAGGGCCCCTACCAGCAGGGCCGTGTCCTCCTGTGGGGCGTACACGCCCGGTAGCACGAGCTGGTTCACGGCGACCAAGTACCCGGGCACTCAGAAACTATGGGAAGTTCGAGACGCATGGTGCGGGGTATCCAGCGGCGTGCGCAGGGAGGAACGCCCGGCCCGCCAGTCCCCGAGGAGCCGGGCGGCCAGCCGGTCCTCCACCGTGTCGGTGGCGGCGATGCCGAAGGCCACGTCCGCCGCGAGGTGCGGCTCCGCCTCCAGCAGACCGGCGATCACCTCGTTGCGCACGACCTGCTCGTGCACGGCGTCGGCCTCCACGTGCTCGTCGTAGAAGTGCACGGCGGCCGGGCCGGCGCCGGTGCGCCGCAGCGCCTCGGCCAGCCGTCGCGAACCGGGGGAGGAGGTGATCTCCACGGACGCGAAGTGGCCCACCAGCGCGCCCCGCAGCGACCGGTGCAGACCGAACAGGGACATCAGGTTGACGGTGGCCAGGGCCTCCGCGCAGACGGCGTCCAGGTAGTGGCCGTAGGCCGTGTCCAGGTCGAGGTCGGCCATCAGGTCGGCGAACAGCCGGGCGTGGACGCGGTCGGCGCGCCCGCCGCCCCACTCGTCGAACTCGACCGCGGCCATCGCGGCCTTGGCCCGGCCCCACAGCCGCGGCAGCACCCAGCCGTGCGGGTCGGCCTCCTTCAGGTGGTACACCGAGCGCTGCGCGGCGTACTCCCGCAGCTGCCACAGCTCGCCCTCGTCCCGCAGGAAGTGGCTCACGCCGCTGCCCTCCACGGGCTCGACCAGCAGGGCCTCCACGGCCTCGTCCACGGTGTCGGGGACCCGGGTGTCGGCGCGCAGCGCGGCGAGGAAGCGCTCCTCCAGGGCGGCGCGCACCCGTAGCAGGTCGGGGTCCCACTCGGCGTCGGCGGGGACCCCGGCGAAGCCCCGGTAGTGCAGCTCGTAGCAGAGGTACAGGGCCAGCTGGAGGTCGTCGCCGTAGGGGTCGGCGTCCGCGGCCGCCTCGGGGGCCGGCAGGGGGCCCGCGCCCAGCAGGTACTCCTGGACGGCCGCCGACAAGGGGCCCCGGGCGGCCGGGAGCCGCGGTTCCGCGTGATCGTGTGCCATGGGGCGCGGGTACCCCGGACAGCCCGGGAGCGCACCTGTCGCTCCGGTCACCGCCGAGCCGGCCGAGGCTCACCCACGGCCGGCTCGGCGCACGCGGCGCCCGACGGGTCGGATCCGGGGCGCACGGCGCCCCGCCCCGTCACTCGCCCTGCGACTCCTCCTGCGCCCGGGTGTTCGGAGTGATCGCCTCGCCCGCCTCGCCGGTGTCGCCGTCCCCGGCGCGGCGGGCGCCGTGGCGGTCGTCGTGGTCGGTGACGCGGGTCTCGGCGTCCTCGACCTCCCGCACGACCTCCTGCACGGCGGTCTCGGGCTCACGGGACTGCTCGCGGTCGGTGTCGGACACGGGGTCTCCCTTCATCAGGTCCATCGGATCTTCGCTGCACCGCTCCGGGGCGGTGCCCGGCTCATTTCCCGGCGACGCGCAGTGGAACGGGCTCCTCGGGTGAGGCGCCGTCCGAGCGCCGGATCATCTCCGCCCACCAGGACGGCCCGTCCTCGATGTGCCGCAGCAGCACGCCCTCGCGGATGCCCCACGGGCACACGGTGACCGACTTGAGGTCGGTCAGCTTCATGGCGGTGTGCCCGATCACCGCGCCGGCCAGGCTCTGCGCGGCGCGCGGGGCCGAGATGCCGGGCAGTTCGGCTCGCTCGGCGACGGTGAGCGGAGCCAGCCGGTCGATCGCCGTGCGCAGGTCGCGGCGGTGCAGGGTGCGCTCGACGAACGGCCCGTGCCGCCCGGGCGCCGCCCCGCACAGCCGGGCGAGCTGCTGGAAGGTGCGCGAGGTGGCCACGGCGGTGCGGGGTCCCTCCCAGCGGATGCGGGCCGCCGCGTCCCTGAGCTGGTGGCGGACCCGGCGCCGCAGCGCCTTGACGGCCTCGGGGCCGGGCGGGTCCTGGTGGGCGAGGAACTCGTGCGTCAGCCGGCCCGCGCCCAGCGGCAGCGAGGCGACGAAGTCGGGCAGCCTGCCGCGTCCGAAGGCCACCTCGAAGGAGCCCCCGCCGATGTCCAGCATGGCGAGCGGTCCCGACCGCCAGCCCATCCAGCGCCGTGCCCCGAGGAAGGTCAGCTCGGCCTCCACCTCGCCGGGCAGGGTGCACAGGGCGACGCCGGTGCGGTCGCGCACGGTGCGCAGGACCTCGTCCCGGTTGGGCGCGCCGCGCACCACCGCGGTCGCGAACGCGAGCGGACCGGCGGCGCCCCACTCGGCGGCGGTACGGTCCGCCGCGGCCACCGCCTCGACCAGCCGCTCCACCGACTCCTGCGGCAGCGGCAGCCCGGGGGTGACCTCCGTGGAGAGCCGGAGCCGCCACTTGGCGGTGTGCACCGGCAGCGGCACCCCGCCCGCCGCGTCGGCCACCACGAGCCGGACCGCGTTCGATCCCACGTCCACCACGCTGATTCTCATGGCCTGGCGGGTTACCCACGACACGCCCTTCCATGCCTGTGACATGGGAATGAACATCGGCCGCGGTGCGGGTGGACGACGACCGGCCGACTAGGGCCTGTCGTTTGGATCATTCCGGCGTCGCGGGGTCTGGCACGCGCATCTGCGGCGTTGTCGTCGGTTGGCGACGCTCCGCGTCGCCGCCCTCCTCCGCCTTGCAGCTGCACGCACCAGACCCCGCTCGGGTCGGCGACAAGGCGCCGTGGGCCGGGCCGGACTGATCCAAACGACAGGCCCTAGGTGAACTGCCGCCGCACCAGCTCGTGCAGGCGGCCCCGCGGGTCCGCGAGGAGCTCGGCCGGCGTGCCCTGCTGGACGACCTTGCCGTTCTCCATCACCACGACGCGGTCCGCGTCCAGCACCGTCGACAGGCGGTGCGCGATGACGACCCGGGTGGCGTCGAGCTTGCGGGTGCTGTCGATGACCGTGCGCTGCGTCTCGTTGTCGAGCGCGCTGGTCGCCTCGTCGAAGAACAGGATCCGCGGCCGGCGGATCAGCGCCTGCGCGATCATCAGGCGCTGGCGCTGACCGCCCGAGACCGATCCGCTGCCCGAGACGAGCGTGTGCAGCCCCATCGGCATCCGCCGGATGTCCTCCGCGAGCCCCGCCAGCTCCGCCGCCGCCATCACCTCCTCGGGCGTGTACGCCCCGGTGCCGCAGATGACGTCCATGATCGAGCCGGTGAACGGCTGCGCGTGCTGGAGCACCACCCCGCACTGCCGGCGCACCGCCGACTGGTCGAGGGCGGCCAGGTCCTGACCGTCGTACAGCACGCTCCCGGAGACCGGGCGGTCGAAGCCGATGAGCAGCCGCAGCAGCGTCGACTTGCCGCAGCCGCTCGGCCCGACGACCGCCACGAACTCGCCCGGCCGCGCCTCGAAGGACACGTCGTCCAGCACCAGGGGGCCGTCGTCGGCGTAGCGGAACGACAGGCGCCGCGCCTCCACCGCACCGGACAGCGGACCCGGCCGGGTGCTCCCGGACCGCACCTCGGGCGTCGCCTCCAGCACCGGCCTGATCTCCTCGAACAGCGGCAGCGCCGCCACCGCCGCCACGAACGCCCCGGTCAGCGAGGTGACCGAGGTCAGCAGCATCGTCATCGAGGTGGTGAAGGTGAGGAAGTCCGCCGCCGACAGCGCACCGCGCGCCGGACCGGCCAGCAGCATGAACATCAGCAGCGAGCACAGCGGCAGGTACACCGCGCCCAGCACCGCGTTGAGGTTCTTGATCCGGCCGAGGCGCTGCTGGAGCTCCCGGCTGCGCGCGAACTGCGCCGCCCAGGCCGCGTAGGCGTAGTTCTCGGCGGCCGCCACCCGCAGCTTCGGCAGCCCGCGCAGCGTCTGGAACGCCTGGTTGTTCAGCTTGTTGCTGAGCACCACCAGCCGCCGCTGCCAGCGCACCTGCCACAGACCGAGCCCCAGGAACACCCCGGCGACGACGACCAGCATCCCGACCGCCGCCAGCGCCAACGGCACGCTGAACCAGAGCAGCAGCCCCAGGTTCACCGCGCCGACCGTCGACGCCTGCACCACCGAAGGCCCGAGCCCCGCCAGCAGCCGCCGGATCGCGCTGACGCCCATGGCGGCGCTCGCCAGCTCGCCCGTCGACCGCTCGGCGAAGAACCGCGTCGGCAGTCGCAGCAAGCGGTCCCACACGGCGGGCTGGAGCGTCGCCTCCACCCGGCCCTCGAGACGCAGGATCGTCAGGTTCTGCAGCAGCATGAACGCCGCCGCGACGACACCGGCGACCATCACCGCCAGGCACACCCGCACGATCGGGCCCTCCTGGGCCCGCGGCACGTACGCGCCGAGCACCCGGCCCGTCGCGAGCGGCACCAGCGCGCCGATCGCCACCGTCACCAGGCCGCTCAGCAGCAGGTTCGCCAGGTCGCCGCCGGTGCCGCGCATGCTGAACCGCAGCAGCCGCAGGGGGCTCGGCGCCCGGTCGGGCAGCGGCCGGTAGAACATCACCGCGCGCGGCTCGAACTCCGGCGCGTTGGCCCTCTCGACCGGTGTCTCCCGCCCGGTCGCCGGATGCACGGCGACATAGCCGCCGCGCCGCCACAGCAGCGCCACCGGTGCCCCGGACAGCGCCCGGTGGCCGACCAGGGGGCCCACGTCGTCCCGCCACCAGCGGCCGTCCAGGCGTACGGCCCGGGTGCGCACCCGCGAGGCGAGCGCGATCCGTTCCACCGGGTCCAGCCGGTCGCCGCCGGCGCCCGTCCGCTCCGGCGCGGCCAGCGCGATCCCCGCCGCGTCCGCGACCAGCTTGCAGGCCGCGTACGTGGCGTCCGCGTCGGCGGCCGTCGCCCGCTTCCCGGCCGGCCCCCCGATCGCCGCCAGCAGCGTCCGGTCGGCCTGGGCGCGGACCGCCTCACCGGCCTTGATGCCCTCGGCCGTCCGGGTCTCGTGGGTGCGCTCCAGCTGCTCGATCCAGCGGTCCAGCGTGGTCAGCAGGCGGTACTGCTGCTCGACCATGCCCTGCCACACCGCCGGGTCCATCAGCAGGTCCGCCGCCGCCTCGGCGCCGTACAGCGCGCCGTACCGGACGCTGCCGGGCGGCACCTGCATCCAGAACACGTCGTCGTCCGTGGTGTGCGCGGGCCGCTCCGCGCCCATCGGCGCCTGGAAGAGGACCGACAGACCACGCCCGACCCCGAGGGCGAGCGCGTACTCCAGCGGGTTCGACTCCGGCGGCACGTACGGGGGGTTGCCGTACGCGTCGTACGCCCAGGTCTGGGTCTGCGCCGGCTGGTACAGCTCGCGCAGTCCGATCCGGTGCACGACGCAGTCCCGCAACGGGCGGGCCACCAGCGTGTGCTCCGCGCCGGTGACCGGGCCGAGCAGCAGCGAGCCCGCCTCCAGCCGGCCCAGGTGGTGCCAGTGACCTTCCTGCCGCGCGTCCACCGCGAACAGGTCCAGCGCGCCGGACGCCACGAGCCACAGCACCTGCGGCCCCTCCAGGTCCAGCCGCGGCAGGCCCGAGCAGTCGACGCGCGCGCCGAGCTGCCCGAGCGCGGCGAGCACCAGGTCACCCTCGTGGACGGTCGTCATCACCGCTGCCCCACCAGCGCCGCGTACGCGCCGCCGCGCGCCACCAGCTCCTCGTGCCGCCCGCGCTCGACCACCGTGCCGTGCTGGAGGACGACGATCTCGTCGCTGTCCCGCACGGTGCTGAGCCGGTGGGCGATCACCACGCACGCGCAGCCGCGCCGGCGCAGGTTGTCCATCACGACCTGCTCTGTCTCCGCGTCCAGGGCGCTGGTCACCTCGTCCAGCACCAGGATGCTCGGCCGGCGCACCAACGCCCGCGCGATCTCCAGGCGTTGGCGCTGGCCGCCGGAGAAGTTGCGGCCGTCCTGCTCGACCCGGCCGTGGATGCCGCCCGGCCGGCGCGCCACCACGTCGTACAGTGCCGCGTCCCGCAGCGCCTCGACCACCGCGTCGTCCGGGACCGACGGGTCCCAGAGCGCCACGTTGTCGCGGACGGTGCCCTCGAAGAGGAACACCTCCTGGTCGACGAAGGAGACCGAGGCGGCGAGCGCCCCGCGCGGGATGTCCTCCAGCCGCCGTCCGTCGATGCGGATGACGCCCTCCCACGGCGCGTACAGCCCCGAGATGAGCCGCGACACGGTCGACTTGCCGCTGCCCGAGCCGCCGACCAGCGCCACCTGGCGGCCCGGCCCCACCGTCAGGTCGAAACCGGTCAGCAGCGGCGCGTCCAGCGGGCTGTAGCCGAAGGTGACGTTCTCCAGCTCGACGTGCCCGCGCAGCCGGCGCGTGGCGTCCGCGCCGCCGGGGCGGTCGTACAGCGGGTCGGCGCGGAAGCCCTCGACGTCCTTGAGCCGGGCCACGTCCGCCGCGAAGTCCTGGATGCGGCCCGCGACCCCGTTGAGCCGGGTCAGCGGCGCTGTGAAGCGGGTGACCAGGGCCTGGAACGCCACCAGCAGGCCCACCGAGAGGTGCCCCTCGATCGCCCGCAGCCCGCCGATCCACAGGATCAGCGCGCTGTTGACGGTGGCCAGCGTCGGCGCGACCACACCCAGCCAGGCGCTCGGCACCCCGAGCCGCTGCTGCTCCTCCAGCGTGGTGGCGTGCTGTCCCGCCCACTTGCGGAAGTAGCCGTCCTCCCCGCCGGTCGCCTTCATCGTCTCGATCAACTGCAGCCCGGTGTACGCCGTGTTGGTCAGCCGCGCCGTGTCCGCGCGCAGCTTCGCCGTCCGCGTCGCCCGCAGCCGTACGACGATCCGCATGGCCACGACGTTCAGCAGGGCCACCCCCACGCCGACGAACGTCAGCTGCGGGTCGTAGCTGTACAGCAGCACCGCGTACAGCACGACGACGACCGCGTCCACGCCCGCCGAGGCCAGGTCGCGGGCCAGCGTCTCGGCCACCGCGTCGTTGGACTGCAGCCGCTGCACCAGGTCGGCCGGGCTGCGCTGGGCGAAGAACGTCACCGGCAGCCGCAGCAGGTGGCGCAGGAAGCGGGCGCTGGACAGCGTGGAGGAGATGATCCGGCCGTGGTGCAGGTTGGCCTGCTGGAGCCAGGTCAGCACCAGGGTGAGCAGCACACAGGCGCCCATCGACGCGAACAGCACGCCCAGCAGCGAGGTCTGGCCGCCGATCAGGAACAGGTCGATGTAGGTGCGGCTCAGCGCGGGCACCGCCGCGCCCACCACGACCAGCAGCAGGCTGGCCAGCACGGCCGCCGGCAGGGTGCCGGCCGTGCCGCGCAGCCGGGCCGGCAGCGCCCCCAGCACGCCCGGCCGGCGCCCGCCCCGCGCGAAGTCCTCGCCCGGCTCCAGCACCAGCACCACGCCGGTGAAGCTGCCGTCGAAGTCCTCCATCGGCACGAACCGCCGCCCCTTGCCGGGGTCGTTGACGAACACCCCGCGCCGGCCGAAGCGGCGGCCCATGCCGTCGTAGACGACGTAGTGGTTGAACTCCCAGAACAGGATGGCCGGGGCCCGCACCCCGGCCAGGGCGGCCAGGTCCATCTGCATGCCCTTGGCGGTCAGTCCGTAACCGCGGGCCGCCTTCAGCAGGTTGCTCGCGCGCGAGCCGTCCCGGGAGACGCCGCACGCGATGCGCAGCTCCTCCAGCGGGACGTGGCGGCCGTAGTGGGCGAGCACCATGGCGAGGGAGGCGGCGCCGCACTCGACGGCCTCCATCTGGAGCACGGTGGGGGTGCGGACCGTCTTCTCGCGGCTCCGGGGGACCGATCGCCGGGGCGGTGCGGCGCGGCGCCGGCCGCGGGTCTCCTGGGCGGTGGTCACGGCAGCAGCCAATCGACGGGACGCTGGTCGGCCAGCCGGATCGAACCGGTGGCCAGGGTCATGGAGGTCAGCGCGTACGGCGGCCCGTCCTGCGAGGACCAGCGGTAGCCGCTCTTCGTCGTGGGGGAGGCATCCAGCCGGACCAGCACCGCGACCGGGCGGCCCGTGCGCGTGAACTGCTCGCCGAGCTGGCCGTCACCGAGGAACGCGGCGATCTGCCGGGCCGACTGCGCGGTGCGGTCCACCGCCTTCACCCGTCCGCGCAACACGCCGTAGCGCTGCGCCGGGACGGTCTGCACGGTCAGGTCGACGGGCGCGCCCGCGGGGATCGAAGCGGCGTTCTCCGCGGGGACGTACACCGTCGCGTAGAGCGGGTCGTCGGCGTGGGCGACCTTCTCGACGGCGGCGACGTCCGCGCCGGTGGAGATGATCTGCCCGATGCTCACCGCGAGGGCGGTGACGCGGCCCGCGGCGACCGTCCGTACGACCGTGTCGCCGTCCGCCGTGCGTACCTTCAGCACGGGCGCGCCGGCCGGCAGCCGTTCGCCCTCCTTCGCCGGCACCGCCGTGACCTGCCCGGCGGCGGGGCTCTGCAGGACGTAACTGCCCTCCCCGTGGGTGAGGACGGCGGGCGCGCTCACCGTGGAGGCGACCGAACCGGTCACCGCCCACACGGACGCGGCCGCGATGACGACCACCGTCACGGACAGCACGAGCCAGCCCTGCGGCCGCGCGAAGCGCACCGGCAGGTCGAGCTCCTCGGGCGACTGGAGCCTGGCGAGGGCCTGTTGGCGGAACTGCATGGACCTTCCCTCACCCCGGGGGTGACGCGGTCGGGGCACCCGTGGGTCCCGGAACCGCGGACGGCTCCGGGACCCACAGGGCTACCGGGTGCGATCAGAGACCGGCGACCAGGTTGGTGACCGGGGCCACGTTCAGGCCGGTGACACCCTCGACCGTGGAAACGGCGGTGTCGACCAGGCCGGTGACCGGGGCGATGCCGTCCACCGCACCGGTGACGGTGTTCAGGGTGTTGAGCGACAGGCCGCCGGAGACGTTGTCGAGCTCGGCGTCGGAGATCTCGACGGTCTCGACCTGGGGGGTGGAGTTCATGGGGGAACGTCCCTTCCTATGGATATTCACAAGGGCCGCCGGAGCGCTGAGCGGTGCTCCCGCGGTGCGTTGGATGTAAGCAGGTCCACGCCCCGCGCAGCCACTCAACCGAGCCCCTCACCTGCGAACTTGGCGCTCCGGGGCAGCAAACGGTGACGGCGTGCCCACGGCTTTCCGGCAAGTCCTTCACAGCTCGTGCGGCAATGGCGGCCCGGCGCGGGGGCGGCCCGGGCGGCGAATCCGGCACTCCCGCCCCAAAGGCGTGCCGGACCGCCCGGGAGTTGTGCAGAAGCCCCGCGCACGGTGACCCCTGTGGGCATTCGCTGTGCAGATTCTCTGGAGCGAAGGTCCGGCCCCCGCTCCACGACGCAGCGTCAGGCGTCGGTCACCGTGCGTCTCAGCCCAGGAGGGCGTACACCGTGCTCGCCCGCGCGGCGAGTTCACCGGTCCGCTCGGCGGTCATCGTGATGTCGGCGAACGCCATCCGCCGGCCCAGCTTGGTCAGCACCGCCTCGATCAGGACGTCCGACTCCGTCACCGCCCGCTGGAACGACGTCGACTGCTGAACCGTCGTCATGGGCCCGTAGGCGCCGCGCGCCGACGCCACGGCGATCACCGTGGCGGTGTCCGCGGCCGCCATCAGCGCCTGCCCCGACAGCCCGCCGCCCTCCCGGGCCAGCGCCCCCGACCAGGGCAGACGCAGCACGGCCCGGTCGGGGCCCAGGGACGTGACCGACAGGCCCAGCGCCAGCACCCAGGGCGCGAAGTTGTCGGCGAGGATCGTGTCGGCTTCGGCGGTCGTCATCGTCATATGGGCGATTGTTCCCCGGTGTTGGCCCCCGGACGCGGACCGTGGCCGAAACGGCCGCGCGCGTCGGACGCCGCCCGGCGGCTTTGAACGCACCGCCCGGCGCGTGCGTACCAACGGCCAACCAGGCGCCGCTGTACGGGCTGCCGCACGGGCAGCACGAGACCCCGTCCCCCCAGGAGGTCGAAGAAGTTGAGTCACAAGCGAATTCCGAAGCGCAAGGCCGCCATAGCCGTCGGCGGCGTGGCGGCGCTCGGAGCGGCGGCCCTCCTGCTCCCCCAGGCGAACGCGTCCCAGGACGGCGGCGCCCGGGGCGGCGCCTCCACCGCCCGGACCCTCAAGGCGGACGACGCCGACGACCTCGCCGCACGGCTCTCGAAGCTGCTCGGTGACGCCTTCGCCGGGTCGTACTACGACTCCGCGAACCGGCAGCTCGTCGTCAACGTCACCGACGTCTCCGGCGACGACAACAACGTGATCGTGCAGGCGAAGAAGGCCGGCGCCGAGGTACGCGAGGTCGACAACAGCACGGCCGAACTCCAGGCCGCGGCGCGGACGCTGCGGACGAAGGCCACCATCCCCGGTACCGCCTGGGCGGTCGACCCCCGGACGAACAAGATCCTCGTCACCGCCGACTCCACCGTCACCGGCACCCGGTGGGACCGGCTGGAGTCGACCGTCGACGGCCTCGGCTCCGGCATGGCCACCGTCAAGAAGTCCGCGGGCACCTTCAGGACCTTCGTCTCCGGCGGCGACGCCATCTTCGGCGGCGGGGCACGCTGCTCCCTCGGCTTCAACGTCACCGCGGGCGACGGCTCCCCGGCCTTCCTGACGGCCGGTCACTGCGGGGTCGCCGCCCAGCAGTGGTCCGACGCGCAGAACGGCGCGCCGATCGCCACCGTCGACCAGGCGACGTTCCCCGGGAACGGAGACTTCGCGCTCGTGAAGTACGACGACCCGAACACCCAGGCGCCGAGCGACGTGAACGTCGGCGGCGGACAGAGCGTGCAGATCCTCCAGGCCACCGAGGCGACCGTCGGCCAGCAGGTGTTCCGCATGGGCAGCACCACCGGCCTGCACGACGGCCAGGTGCTCGGCCTCGACGCCACGGTCAACTACCCCGAGGGCACCGTCACCGGCCTCATCCAGACCGACGTCTGCGCCGAGCCCGGCGACAGCGGCGGCTCGCTGTTCACCCAGGACGGCGGCGCCGTCGGGCTGACCTCCGGCGGCAGCGGCGACTGCACGTCCGGCGGCGAGACGTTCTTCCAGCCGGTCACCACCGCCCTGGCGGCGACGGGCGCGACCCTCGGCGACGCGGGCGCGGGCGGCCAGCAGGCGGGCGACGGGCAGCAGGCGGGCGACGGCCAGCAGGCCGGAGGCGACCAGCAGGCAGGGAACGACCAGCAGGCGGGCGGCGACCGGATCGGCGGCGGCCAGGAGGCCGGCGCGGGCGCCGGTGACGGCTCCGACGCCGGCTCCGCGGACGGCTCCGGCGCGGCCGACGACCAGTCCGGGGCGGACGCCACGAACGGTCGGGCCTCCGGCACGGGCCACGGCTCCGGCGGCGGGAACGCCGGGCGGTCCGGCCGCTCGGGGCTGACCGACACCCACTGACCCGCCACGGGCCCGCGCGTACCGCCGCGCGGGCCCATCAAGCCCCACCGGCGGCCGCGGCCCGGTGGTGGAACGGTCCGGTCCTCCGGCGGGAGGACCGGACCGCCGCCGTCGCGGGGGCGGGCGGCGACGGGGGAGGGCCCCGCCCCTCTGCCCCGGACGGCCCAGGACCCCCGGCGGGCGAGCACCCCCGGCCCGGCGGCCCCGCGCCCGGCGTGTCGGCTCCCCGCGAGCGCCCTCCGCCCCGCGTGAAGCGGTCCCAGGGGCTGCGCGGACGTCCCACAAGCGCTGTAATACCCACGTGGTCAGTCAGGGCGCTGCGGGACGCGGAGCGAGAACGGTGCGTGCGGAGGTCGCCCTCAAGACGATCGGCACCGACCCCCGTTCACCCGAACGGACCCGTCGTGTCCTGGAACAGGCCCTCGTCTTCGCGCGCGCGTCCTTCGCCGCGGTGTACACGCCCGACGACCGCGAGCGCCTGCTGCGCCTGGTGGAGTCCGCCGGGGTGCCGCGCACCGCGTACGGGCTGCGCGAGAGCTACCCGCGCGACGGGCACTCGCCCGCCGCCGAGGCCTACCGTGCCCGGCGCCCGGTGTGGCTGGGCCCCGAGGACCTGGCCGACGAGGCCGACGCCCGGCGCATGACCTCCCGCGACGTCCACCTGGCGGCACTGCCCGTCGCCGACGGCACCGGCGGCTGCCTGCTCGCGGTGAGTGAGAACCCCGACGGCTTCGGCCCCGAGGAACGCGACTGCCTGGAACTGGTCGCCGAGGCCGTCGTGTGCCCCGTCCGGACCGCCGTGGAGCAGGGCGAGGAACTGCGCGGCACCGCCTTCGCCCTGGCCATGGACACCGGGCGGGTCGAGGTCGGCGACGCGATCCTGGACCTGTTCGGCCTGACCCGGGAGGAGTTCGACGGCCGGGTCGAGTCCCTGCTCGGCCTGACCGTGCCCGAGGACCTGCCCTCGCTGATGTCGGTCGTGGAGGCCGACCACATGACCATCGGGGAGCGCGAGCTGGAGTTCCGCGTGCTCCAGCCCACCGGACCGCCCCGCTGGCTGCGGCTGCGCGGCCGGCTGCTGCCCGGCGGGGAGGGCCACCCGGCGCGGCTCGTCGGCACCGTCGCCGACGCCTCCAGCCTGCGCAGCGGGATCACCGACGTGGCCCGGGTGCAGCGCCTGGCGGCGACCCTCGCCACCGCCGGCACCGTGCGCGACGTCAGCCAGGCCGTGGTGGCCGCCCTGCGGGTGCCGCTGCGCGCCGACCGGATCGCGCTCGCCGAGCTGGAGAACGAGCGGCTCGTCGTCACCGTCCTGGACCCGCCGGAGGCGGAGGCGTGGCCGGAGCTGTGGCAGACCGAGTGGCGCACCGAGTGGCCCGACGCGCCGGTGCGGGCCATGCCCACCCTGGCCGCCGCCCTGCGTGAGGGGCGGGCGCAGATCTGGCCCGCCGGGACCGCGCTGGAGCCCGCGCTGGCCGAGGTCGGCCCCGGTGGCCTCGCCGTCCTGCCGCTGCCCGCCGGCGGCCGGATGGCGGGCGCCTGCCTCATCGGCTGGGACACCCCGCACGACTTCGGTCCCGACGAGCGCACCCTGCTCACCGCCTCCGCCGGTCTCGTCGGCCAGGCCCTGATGCGCGCCCACGCCTTCGACGCCGAGCACGAGCTGGTCGGCATGCTCCAGCGCCAGCTGCTGCCGCGCCGCCTGCCGCAGCTGCCCGGCGCGGTCGCCGTCGCCCGTTACCTGCCCGCCACGGCCGGCCTGGAGGTCGGCGGCGACTGGTACGACGTGATCCCGCTGCCCGACAATCAGGTCGCCCTCGTCATCGGCGACGTCCAGGGCCACAGCACGGCCGCCGCCACCCTGATGGGCCAGATGCGCACCGCGCTGCGCGCCTACGCCGCCGAGGGCCACCCGCCCGACGTGGTGGTCTCGCACGCCAACCGGCTGCTGCTGGAGCTGGAGACCGACCTGTTCGCCACCTGCGCCTACGTCCAGGTCGACATGGAGGCCGGCACCGCCTGGTGCGTGCGCGCCGGGCACCCGCCCCCGGTGCTGCGCCACCCGGACGGCTCCACCGAGATCGCCGAGGCCGAGGGCGGCCCCCCGCTCGGCGTGCTCACCCAGGCCGAGTTCCCGATGACCCCGCTGCGGCTCCAGCGCGGCACGGTGATCGCGCTGACCACCGACGGGCTGGTGGAGACCGCCCAGTCCGACATCGACACCGGCCTGGACCGGCTCGCCCACGAACTCTCCGTCTCCGACCCCTCCCACCTGGGCCTGGTCGCCGACGCCCTGCTCGGCAACGCCCCGCGCAGCGACGACGTGGCCCTGCTGCTCATGCGCTACGACGGCATGGCCGTACGGCCGCTGCGCGAGGGCTGGACGGTGTGGCGCGTGCCGGAGGCCGCCCGCCACGCCCGCCGCTTCACCCGGCGCACCCTGCTCACCTGGGGCGTCCGGCCGGACGTCATGGACCCCGCCCTGCTCGTGGTGTCCGAGCTGGTCACCAACGCGCTCGTGCACACCGACGGCCGGGTCCGGCTCGACCTCACGCTCATCAACCACCGGCTGCGGGTCGCCGTGACCGACTCCTCGCCGCGCACCCCGGTCAAGCCGACCTCCCTCGGCTGGGAGGCCACCGGCGGCCGCGGCATCCTGCTGGTCGAGGCGATGGCGGAGGTGTGGGGGACCGTGCCCGTCAGCGGCGGCAAGCAGGTGTGGTGCGAGCTGCAGCTCGCCGGCTGAGCCGCTGAGGTCACCGGTCGGCCCGTGCCGCCGAACGGGGCTCGTCCCGTACCGGGACGTGTTCTCACGGACGCGCCGGGTACCCGCTGTCCATGGACACCTTCGCCACTGCCTACCTGGCGGCCTCCGGACGGTCCGCCCTCGCCACCGTCGCCTTCATCGCCGTCGGCCTCGCGCTCGTCGGCGGCCTGATCTGGGCCTTCCGCCTGGGGTTCAAGGTCCGCAAGAACGAGCCCGCCCCGCCCGCCCCGAGCGAGCAGCCGCAGCGGCCCGTGGACGGCCCCGTGCAGGAGAGCAGCCGCGTGCGCGAGCCCAACGAGATGCCCCGCAGCGAGGACGGCAGCCGGCTGACCCCGCACGAGCTGAACCCCACCGGCGGCCGGGACAGCGCCGACCAGACCCCGCCCCGCTTCACCGACGGCTCCAGCGGCGGGTTCGGCAGTGGCGGACCGGGTGCCCGCTGACCCGCCCACCAGAGAGGCGATGAATCCTTCGTGACGACGTACCCCTCGGCCACCGGGGACACCGACCCGCCGATACCGACGTCCGTCCACCGGCCCGAGACGGGCTGGGCACGCGCCCGTCGGCTGCGCCGCGGGCGCGTCGCCGTGCGCACCTGCGTCCCGGCCGTCCTGGAGTCCGGCGCGGCTCCCGGCACGCGCGGCGGCGCGGAGTGGAACATCGTCAGGGGGGACGACTAGGGCCTGTCGTTCGGATCAGTCCAGCCCGGCCCACGGCGCCTTGTCGCCGACCAGAGCCTGCGACGCCGGAGTGATCCAACGACAGGCCCTGAGCGCCTCGGCGCACGTCCCCGGGGACCGGCCGTACGACGGGCCGAGCCGGTGGACCGTAGCTAGGGTGAGGCGTGATGAAGGCTCTCGTGCTCGCCGGCGGAGCCGGTACCCGACTGCGGCCGATCACCCACACCTCGGCCAAGCAACTCGTGCCCGTCGCCAACAAGGCCGTCCTGTTCTCCGGCCTGGAATCCATCGCGGCGGCCGGCATCACCGACGTCGGTGTGATCGTCGGGGACACCGCCGACGAGATCCGCGCGGCCGTCGGCGACGGCTCCGCCTTCGGCCTGGACGTCTACGTCGGCCCCTTCACCTCCGTCGCGGAGAACTGCCGGATCGCCGACAGCGAGCTGGAGTTCTCCATCGTGCTGCGCGAGTCCTCCATCGAGGGCGTGGGCCGCATCGAGGAGTCCCTCATCGGCCGGCACGTCGAGGTCACCCCCGCCCCCGTCGTGCCCAGCGCCCACCGGCTCGTCCTCGGCGACCACAGCAAGGTGCAAAGCCACACATGAACCTCCTCGTCACCGGAGCCGCCGGCTTCATCGGCTCGGCCTACGTCCACCGCCTGCTGGCCGAGGGGACGGCCGACATCACCGTCCTCGACAAGCTGACCTACGCCGGCAGCCCCGCCAACCTGCCGGCGGGCCACCCCCGCCTCACGTTCGTGCGGGGCGACGTCTGCGACGCGGCCCTCGTGGACCGGCTGATGGCCGGCGCCGACCAGGTCGTCCACTTCGCCGCCGAGTCCCACGTGGACCGCTCGATCGACGGCGCGGCCGACTTCGTGCGCACCAATGTGCTCGGCACCCAGACCCTGCTGGACGCGGCCGTGCGGCACGGCGTCGGACCGTTCGTGCACGTCTCCACCGACGAGGTGTACGGCTCCATCGAGACCGGCGCCTGGCCCGAGGACCACCCGCTGCGCCCCAGTTCCCCGTACTCCGCCTCCAAGGCGTCCTCCGACCTGCTCGCGCTCGCCCACCACCGCACCCACGGCCTGGACGTCCGCATCACCCGCTGCTCCAACAACTACGGGCCGCGCCAGTACCCCGAGAAGGTCGTCCCGCTGTTCGTCACCCGTCTCCTCGACGGCGAGAAGGTCCCGCTGTACGGCGACGGCCGCAACGTCCGCGACTGGCTGCACGTCGACGACCACTGCCAGGGCGTCGACCTGGCCCGCACCCGTGGCCGGCCCGGCGAGGTCTACAACATCGGCGGCGGCACCGAACTGACCAACAAGGAGCTCACCGGGCTGCTGCTGGAGGCCTGCGGTGCCGGCTGGGACCGCGTCGAGTACGTCGAGGACCGCAAGGGACACGACCTGCGCTACTGCGTCGACTGGACCAAGGCCCGCACCGAACTCGGCTACCGGCCCCGCCACGACTTCAGCACCGGCCTCGCCGCGACGGTCGCCTGGTACCGCGAGCACCGCGACTGGTGGGAGCCCTTGAAGCGGGTGGCCCCCACGCCATGAAGTGGCTTGTCACCGGGGCCGCCGGGATGCTCGGCCGGGACACCGTCCGTCGTCCGCACCGCCTGGCTCTACGACGCCCCCGGCAGCAGCTTCGTGCGCACCGTGCTCGGCCTGGAGCGGCGCCGCGACACCGTCGACGTCGTCGCCGACCAGCGCGGCCAGCCCACCTGGAGCGCCGACGCGGCCGCCCGGATCGCCGACCTCGGGCCGCGTCTCGGCCCCGCCCTGCACGGGGTGTTCCACGCGACCGCGGCGGGCGAGACCACCTGGTACGACCTGGCCCGCGCGGTGTTCCGCGGCGCCGGGGCCGATCCGGACCGGGTCCGCCCGGCCCCTTCCGCCGCCTTCCCCCGACCCGCGCCCCGGCCGGCGTACAGCGTCCTGGCGCACGGCCGCTGGCGCGAGGCCGGGCTGGGCGCGCCCAGCGACTGGCGCACCGCCCTGTCCGAGGCCCTGCTCCTCATCCGGGAGGAGTCCCCGCGTGAAGCGTCATGAGTTCCTGCGGCACCTGCACGAGGTCACCCGCAACCGCAACTACCTGGAGATCTGCGTCAACGACGGACGCAGCACGCGCCTGTCCCGCCCGGCCGGGTCGACCGTGGCGGTGGCCCGTACGACCAGCCGCACCCGGGTGCCGTCGCCCGTCGGCACGGTCTCCCGGACCACGTCGACCGGCTGGAAGTACTGCGCGGCGCTGTCCCGGTGGCGCAGCACCAGGTCGGCGCCGGCCCGGCCGAACCGGCCGACGGTGCCGGCGGCCAGCCACCGCAGCGCCCCGTCCAGGTCCCGCGGCGGCCACGGCACGGAGCTGCCCGGCGCGGCGGGGAAGGTCATCGGCTCGCCCCGGTGGGTGTACTCCGCGGCGAAGGCCACCCGCAGTACGCCGTCCCGCCAGGCGACGTCCTCCGGTGTCACCCGCAGCGCGACGGCGGACTCCCACTCGGCGAACGCCAGCACGTCGTCGTAGCGGTCGGCGGCGGCCGGCTCGGCCACGATCCGCTGGGCCGGCTGGGGCGGTTCCGCGACCCCCGGCCCGAACCGCTCGACGATCACCTCGTGGATCTCCTGAAAGAGCCGGCGCCGGTAGTCGTCGGGCAGGTCCAGGAAGCGCCGCCCGCGCAGCCGCTCCGTCATCTCCACGCGCAGCCACCGCCGGAACAGCCGGTCGCGCAGCGGCCCCGGCTCGGTGTACCGCTCGACGACGTCCAGCGCCTCGCGCAGGTTCTTGAAGTAGCCGACCGGGTCGAACCGCTGGAAGCCCGCGTTGGCGTCGTCGTCGCGCCGCACGTGGTAGTAGCAGACGTAGTCGCCGAGCACCGCCACGTTCCCGGCGCGCAGGTAGGCCTCGGTGACGAAGACGTGGTCCTCCAGGCGGCGCCGGCCCTCCGGGAAGCGCAGCCCGGTGCGGTCCAGGAAGGCCTTGCGGACCATCTTGTGCGGGGTGAGGCTGTCGATCAGCGGCGCGTTCTCCACGGTGGCCCGCGGCCGGTTCACCCGGAACAGCTCCACCGGCACGCTCCGGCCGCGCCCGGCCGTCTTGCCGACGACCACGTCCGCGTCGTTCGCCACCCCGTAGGCGTACATCCGTTCCAGCGCCTCGTCGCCGAGGTGGTCGTCGTTGTCGACGAACATCACGTACTCGCCGCGGGCGGCGTCGATGCCGACGTTGCGGGGCCTGCCCGGCCAGCCGGAGTTCTCCTGGTGGATCACCCGGACCCGGTCGTCCGCGGCCGCGAGCCCGTCGAGGCGGGCCGGGGTGCCGTCGGTCGAGCCGTCGTCGACGAAGATCACCTCGTACGCGTCGCGCGGCAGCCACTGGCGCAGCAGGGACGCCACGCACTCCTCGATGCAGGCACCCGGGTTGTACACCGGGACGATGACGCTGACCTTGACCGGCATCGGTGTGCTGGCCCCCTTCGGTCGCTTGCCTGCGGCGTGCGGCGGGCGGGTGCTGCGCGTGCAGCGATGCTAACGCCGCGCGCCGCGCCGCTCACCTCGCGGCCCGGCCCCCGCCGGGCCCGCCGTAGGCTGGGGCCGTGCGTCTGCTCCTGGTGTCCGACACCCATCTGCCCAAGCGCGCCAAGGTCCTGCCCGCCCCGCTGCTCGACGAGCTCCCGCGCGCGGACGTCGTCGTGCACGCCGGGGACTGGGTGGACACGGCCACCCTCGACCTGCTGGAGGAGCGCAGCCGCCGGCTCGTCGCGGTGTACGGCAACAACGACGGACCCGCACTGCGCGCCCGGCTGCCCGAGGTGGCGTACGCCGACCTCGGCGGCCTGCGCTTCGGCGTCGTCCACGAGACCGGGCCCGCCCAGGGCCGCGAGGCCCGCTGCGCCGCCCGCTTCCCCGACCTGGACGTCCTCGTCTTCGGGCACAGCCACATTCCCTGGGACACCACGGCGTCCACCGGACTGCGCCTGCTCAACCCCGGCTCACCGACGGACCGCAGGCGCCAGCCGCACTGCACCTACCTGACCGCCGCCGTCACGGACGGCCGGCTCACGGACGTGGTCCTGCACCGCCTGCCGCCCCGCCGGCCGTGACCACGCCCCTGGCAGGAGACCGGGCCGTCCCGGCTGGTCTTCTCCGGAAACGGCCCGGATGCTGCGAGTGTGCGCTGTCACGGACCTCCTTCCCACAGGTGGGGGACGAAGGACTGACCGACATGCATGTCTCGTCCGTCAAGCGCCGCATACCCGTCGGGGAGGGACCCAACCCTCCTGCGGCAACCGATTTGTCCCTTTTTGGTTGTCCTCGCGCAAGGGCAGATCGCAGAGGCCGTCAACATGATCGCGTCCACGCCAACTTGAGCAGCCGCCAGCCCCACCTCACCCTCGTGGCCAGGCGCTTCCCTCTCATCACGTGAGTCCCGTCGGCACGATCCAGCCGCATTCCGCACCGTGGGTTACTGCGCACGCTTCGTGGATCAACATCACTGAGTCCCTGTTCGCGATGCCTCCCAGGTGATTCACCATGCGCGCACAAGCGCGAAGACTCGTCACGGCCTTCCTGGCCTTCATCCTCCTAGTGATAGCGGCTGCTGCCCCGTCCTGGGCGTCGCCCCGGGATCGGCCGGCCGGGGCCGCCGGCGTCGCCCAGGTCCGGGCCCGCACGGCCGAGGACCTGCCCGATCCGCCCAAGGCGATGACGCTGGCCGAGCGTCGCAAGCAGATCGCGAAGGACAGGCGTGAACCGTCGCCCATGCGCGGCTATATGACGGCGCCGGAACGGAAAGCCGAGGGCACGCCTCACGGCCGGCCGGATGTGCAGCGCATCGAGCGTGGTCCCGCCGCCGAGACGGGCGCGGCCGCGCAGCGCCTCGCGGCGGCGCCCGGAAACCCGGTCTCGGTGTCGGCCTGGGCGACCGCGTACCCCGGCATGCTGTCGATCGGCGGGCAGGTGAAGCTGCCGCAGCGGGGATCGGCGTACACCGGGTTGTGGCTGTACGTCATGGACGAGGCGGGTTCCCCCGTCGTCCAGCAGGAGATCAAGAAGTCCACCGACGACCCCAGCGGGGACACCCCGGACACCGGCGCCTGGTGCTACGACTGGTGGTCGAGCAACTCCTACCCCACCGACCAGTGCTTTTGGTGGGCCGGCAGTGAGCTGGGCGGAATCCTGGCGGACGGCAAGAAGTACTACGCCTGGGTCTTCCTGAACAACGCCGACGGCTCCAGCCCGGGCGGTACCACCTCGCCGCTGGTGGAGGCCTTCTACACGCCAGGTATCCCCGGTGCGGCGGCGGGCATCTGCACCTGTTACGCCCAGGCCCACCGCGCCGACCCGGTCAATACGGCGACCGGCATGTTCTACGAGCAGCTCACCGATGCCTCGCTGACCGGTCCGGGGGTGCCGCTGACCCTGGAGCGCACCTATCGGTCGGACTCGACCTCCACCGGTCTGCTGGGACGCGGCTGGGTGACGCCGTTCGACGCGCGGCTGATCCTCGCGACGGGGAAGGCGACGTACCGGACGGGCGACGGGGCGTCGTTCGTGTTCACCCAGGCGAGCGACGGCACGTACACGGCGCCGGCGGGTACGACGGCCAAGCTGGTCAAGGGAACGAGTACGTACACGGTCACCACCCCCGACCACACGGTGCGGACCTTCGACAGCACCGGTCTGTTGACCTCCGTGGCCGACGCGGCGGGCAAGGGCCTGAGCCTGACGTACGCGTCGGGCAAGCTCGCCTCCGTCAAGGACGCCGCCGGCCGCACCACCTCCTTCACACCAGGCGCCGACGGACTGCTGTCCAAGGTGAGCCTGCCGGACGGGACATCGGTCTCGTACGGCTACACCGACAATCTGCTGACCTCGGTCACCGACCCGGCCGGCAGGACGTCCTCGTACACGTACGACACGGCCAAGCGGCTGTCGTCCTACACCGACCCGGCAGGCGGCAAAATCGGCAACGTCTACGACAGCGCGGGTCGCATCAAGTCTCAGACCGACCAGAACGGCAAGACCACCACGTTCACCTGGGACGGCAAGAGCGAGTCGCACACCACCGCGCCCGACGGCGGCGTGTGGACCGACTCCTACGCGAGCAACGTCCTGATGGAGACGATCGATCCGTACGGCAAGAGCATCACCTACGACTACGACCGCTACCTGCGGCCCGTCGCCATCACCGACCAGCGCGGCAACACCACGGAGATGACGTACGACACCGCGGGGCGGATGCTCAGCCGCACCGCGCCGGCCGCGCTCGGCTACAAGGAGAGCTGGGGCTACGACACCGCGGGCAACCTCACCAGTCACACCGACGGCCGCGGCAACAAGACGACGTACGCCTACACCGCGAACCGGCTGACGTCGGCGACGGACCCGACGGGCGGCAAGACCCTCTACACGTACACCGCGCTCGGCTCCCTGAAGACCGTGACGAGCCCCCGCGGCAAGGTCACCTCGTACGGGTACGACGCCATGGGCAACCGGACGTCGGTCACCACGCCGCTGGGCGAGATCACGACGTTCACCTACGACAAGGCGGGCCGCGTCCTGACCAGGACCGACCCACGCGGAAACGTGTCAGGCGCCGACCCGGCCGCCTACACCACGAAGTACACCTACGACGGCCGTGGTCTGCTCAGCTCGGTCACTGACGCCCTGGGCCGTACGACGACCTACGAGTACAACGGCGCCGAACAGTTGGCGTCGGTGCGCAACCCGGCGGGCGACACCGCCACGCTCGGCTACGACGACGCGGGAAACCTCACCCGGACCACCGACCAGGCGGGCAAGTCCCTCACCCGCACCTACGACGCCGGCGGACGGCTCGCCTCCCAGACCGACGCAGCCGGCGGCCGGACCACCTACACGTACGACAAGGCGGGCCGGCTGCTCAGCAGCGTCTCGCCGCGCGGGAACGTCTCCGGCGCCGACCCGGCCGCCCACACCACGTCCTACGCGTACGACGCTGCCGGCAACCTCACCGCGACCACCGGGCCCACCGGCGCGACGACGAAGACGACCTACGACGCGATCAACCGGCCGCTCGTGGTCACCGACCCGCTGGGCCACACCACCGGCTACACCTACGACGCCAACGACAACATCACCAGGACCACCGACGCCGCAGGCAGGACGACCACCGCCGCCTACGACAAGAACAACCGCCTCAGCAGCAGCACCGACCAGCTGGGCAAGACCACGACCTACGCCTACGACGCCGACGGCAATCTGCTCAGCCGCACCTCCCCGCTCGGCCACAAGTCGAGCTGGACCTACGACGGCGACGGCCGCCGGGCCACCGCGGTCGATCCGCGCGGCAACGCCACCGGCGCCGACCCCGCCCAGTACACGACGACGTACGACTACGACCCGGCGGGCAACCCCACCAAAGCCACCGACCCACTCGGCGGAGTGACCTCCACCGCCTACGACGCCCTCGGCAGGGTCGTCGGGCGCAAGGATGCCGACGGACGCAGCACCTCCTACGGCTACGACGACCTGGACCAGCTGACCAAGGTCACCGCGCCCGACGGCGCGGTCACCGCCTACGGTCACGACAAGCTCGGCAACCTCACCCAGCGCACCGATGCCAACGGCCACGTCACCGCGTTCGGCTACGACGCGGCACACCGCCTCACCTCGGTCACCGACCCGCTGGAACGCAAGACGACCTACGCGTACGACGCGGAAGGCAACGTCACAGGGAAGACCACGCCGCGCGGCACCACCGGGTACACCTACGACCCGCGCGGTCTGCTCACCAAGATCGACTACTCGGACGCCACCCCCGACGCGACCTTCGGCTACGACGACGCCGGGCAGCTGACCGGCCGCGCCAATTCCAAGGTCTCCGAGGACTTCGTCTACGACGCGGTCGGCAACCTGACCAAAACCCGCGGCTTCGCCTACACCTACGACGCCGCCGGGCAGATGCTCACCCGCAAGTACTCCGACGGCAACACGATCACGTACACGTACGACGCGGACGGCCGCACCGCGACGATGGCCGCCGACGGCAAGACCACCACGTACACCTGGGACCCGGCGGGCAACCTGGTCACATCGGCCCTGCCCGACACCGAGACCGAGAACCGCACCTACGACCGGGCGGGCCGGATCACCGCGGTGACCGCCACCAAGGCGGACACCACCGTCACCGGGACGGCACTGACGCTGTCCGCGGCGGGCCTGCCCTTGCGCGTCGACGTCACCCGGGCCGGCGTCGGCACCGGCGGCTACGACCTCTCCTACGACGAGGCCGGCCGGCTCACCTCCGGCTGCGCGCCGCAGCCCTGGGTCACCGGTTGCGCCGCCGGCCGCACCACGTCCTACACCTATGACAAGGTCGGCAACCGGCTGACCTCCACCCTTGGCACGGCGAGCACCAGCTACACCTATGACGCCGCCGACCAACTCACCTCGACCACCACCGGCACCACGACCACCGCCTACGACCACGACGCCGAAGGCAACCGGACCAAGGCCGGCGCCGACACCTACACCTACGACCTGGCCGGACAGATCTCCGCCGCCACCGTCCGGGGCGTCGGTTACACCTACGATCACGACGCGAGCGGCAACCAGGTCACCACCCTGAAGGACGGCGCGGTCACCAACCGCACCCAGTGGGACCCCAACGCCCCGCTGCCGATCCTGGCCACCGAGTACGACAGCGCTTGGGCCGTCAAGCAGTCCTACCGCTACGACCCGCTCGGCCAGCCCACCGCCACGAAGACCGGCGCCGGGGCGCTCTTCTACTACCACCACGACACCCAGGGCTCCCCGGTCGACGTCGCCGGCAGCACTGGGACCCTCCACCAGCGCTGGGCCTACGACTCCTTCGGCACCCGCGTCCTGAACACCACCACCAGCGGCGCGCCCGCGAGCACCCCGTCGTACACCGGCGCCCGCTACGAGACCAGCACCGGCAACCTCGACCTGCACACCCGCCAGTACGACACCGCCACCGGTCGGTTCACGCGGCCCGATCCGGCCGCCCGGGACCTGTCGACGCCGTACGTCTCCGCGTACGCCTACGCCGACAACGTGCCCAGCGTGCTCACCGACCCCAGCGGTCTCAGCCCCCACGACCCGAACAACGACCGGGTCGACAGCCTCGGCGAGGCGCTCGGCATCTTCGGCGACGCCTTCGTCGACGTCGCCAAGTCCCCCTTCGTGTTCCTCGGGGACCTGGAGGACGCTTTCACCGGTGAGAACGGCGGCGCGGGCGCCTTCGTCGACAAGTACCTCCCCGTCCGCCCCGCCTACCGGCTCTACCGCGCCGAGTACATGCTCCGGCAGCAGGGCTGCGACGCGCTCGCCGATCTGTACGCGGAAACCGCCGACGAACTCGCCCAGCAGCTCGTCCTCACCGGGGTCGGCGGGCTGACCGGGTGGCGGCGGACCGCGGTGGCCACGGAGCGGGAGCTGCAGTCCGGCGGTTCGTCCTTCCGGCGGCCGCGCAGCGAGATGGACTTCGAGCTGGAATGGGCGGACCACGCCTATGACGCGATCCGTGCCGACGCCCAGCTCGACCGGGTGGCGCAGACCGCAGCGTCGCACGGCTATTCCGCGGCCGACATCGATCAGATCTACAACCACCTGTTCATCGAAACGCACCAACTCGACGCGGGAATGCTGCGATTCGACGCCAATCCGCGTATCGCCAGGGCCTGGGAACGCCTTCAGAACGGAAATCCACACCCCAGCGATTTCGACCTGCTCGCACATGAACTGTACGAGTCGAACTGGATGCGCCAGCACGGTGACCAGAACTACCGCCGCGCCCATCAAGCGACCCTGGACGCCGGCCACACCTGGGACGAACATGCGCCTGCGGCGGACGGTATAGGGTTCAGGTGATCGAAATCCTGGCGCGAGCGAACTGGTGGGAATCCCCGTGACAGCATCACTGACGTGCAGGAAGATCCACTCCCTGGAATCGGGATCCGTCTACGCCTGGGAAACCGCGGAAGGCGTCACCGGGAACATCCTGATCGACCCGGAGGGATCAGTCGCCCGGCCCTGCACACCGGAGGGAATACCCCTCGGTGACATGCTCCTCGACAAGAACATCGGGAATGTGGAAAATCCCGACCCGGACCCGAAACTGCGCCGTGCTTTCCTGATCGTGGCATCGGCGATCTTCCAGGAAGGGGAGCGGCAGGGGAAACTGCCCGACGCGATCACGCGTACCTACTGGTAGGCGCCACGTCACCACCCGAGAGGCCGCGCTCCCCGGAGCCCGGCCTCTCGGCCTTCCACGCATGGAGGTGGTGCCGGCCTCCAGGAGGGCGCCGTCCGGGGGGTCACAGCAGCCCGTTCTCCCTGGCGTACAGGGCCGCCTGGGTGCGGTCGCGCAGGCCGAGGCGGCTCAGGACGCGGGAGATGTGGTTCTTGACCGTTCCCTCGCTGAGGTAGAGGCGGGCCGCGATCTCCTTGTTGGTGGCGCCCGCGCAGATCAGGCGCAGGACCTCCGTCTCGCGCGGAGTGAGCAGCTCCGGCGCCGAACCGCCGGCCGTCAGGCCCGCGGTGACGCTCTGGTCGAACTGGGCCACGCCCGCGTGCGCCAGGCGGACGGCCTGGGCGAGGGCGGCGGCGGGCAGGTTCTTCAGCAGGTACCCGACCGCCCCGGCACGCAGCGCCCGGGTCACGTACGCGTCGTCGGCGAACGTCGTGAGCATCACCACCTTGCAGGCGGGCAGGACCCGCCGCAGCAGGGCGGTAGCGGCCACGCCGTCCAGACCGGGCATCCGGACGTCCATCAGCACCACGTCGGGACGGCGGGCCTGCGCCGTCTCCACGGCCTCGGCGCCGTCACCGGCGCTGCCCACCACCGCGATGCCCGGCTGGATCCCGAGCAGCGCGCAGATGCCCTCCCGCACCAGCTCCTGGTCGTCGACCACGAGCACCCGCGTGGCCGGGTCCTCCTCCCCGCTCACCACGGGACCCTCACCGTGAGCACGGTGCCGGTCGCCGAACTGCGCAGCTCCACCGACCCGCCGGCGAGGCGCAGCCGTTCGCGCAGGCCCGCGAGCCCGAACCCCTCCTCGGCGGTGCCGAACCCGCCCCCGTTGTCCGCCACGCGCAGCACGGCCCCCTGCTCCTCGTAGGCGACGTCCACACGGATCTGCGTGGCCCCGGAGTGCCGGCAGGCGTTGGTCAGTCCCTCCTGCGCCGCCCGGTACAGCACCAGCAGCGGCCGACGTTCGGTGCCGGACACCTCCAGGGTGATCCGGCCGCTGCCGCCGTCCAGGTGGTGGACCAGGTCGGTGAGCGCCCGCCCGAGGCCGGCCGGCCCGGATTCGGCTTCGGGGCCGAGGGTCCGCACCGAGGCACGCACCTCGTCCAAGGCCCGGTTCGCCGACCACCGGGCGTGCTCCACCGCCTGCGCCGAGCCGGCCGCATCGAGCGAGGCGAAGGCCTCCGCCTTCTCCAACTGGATGCCGATGGCGGTCAGGTGGTGGCCGAGGCTGTCGTGGATGTCGCGGGCCAGCCGGTTGCGCTCACGTGCCGCGGACAACTCCGCCACCTGGGCGAGCGTGCCCTCCAGACGGGCGCGGGCCTGCTGCTCGCGGACGGCCACCGCGGCCATGGCGATGGCCAGGACCACCCCGAGGGCGAACATCAGCAGGTCGGAGATGTACTCGGCCCGGACCTCCCAGTGCGGGACCCGGACGGTGAAGACCCCCGCCAGGGCGGCCACGCAGCCGGCGCCGAGCACCACGGACACCGTGCGTCCCCAGACGAAGAACGCCAGGAACGGCAGGAGCACGAAGAGCACCCGGGACAGGCCGGACGGATCGAGCGCCGCCACAGCGCCCAGCAGCACCGCCCTCAGCGCGAACACCGCCCCCGGCGGGAACACCGCCCCCGACGCGACCGGCCACTCGCGCGCGTCCAGGACGGTCAGCGCGCAGAGCAGACCCGCGAACCCGGCCGACCGCACCCCCGGCCCCGGCCCGATCGCGGCGTAGTAGAGACCCCCGAGCAGCACGGCGCCGTACAGGACGGACGGTATCCAGGGCACCGGTCGCGTCATCGGGCCTCCCCACGGGCTCACGCGTCTCCCCACTCCCACCGTGGGCAGCCTACGCAGCGGCAACCTGACCGGAAGCCGCCGTCCCACATCCTGGCCACAGGTCATGTGCCCTCCGGCCAACGCGCTGTGGCCGTCGGGCACTTACCCCCACCGACCCGCGCTTCCTAGATTCGGCCGCGTCCCGTCACCCACCGAGAGGAGACCGGCGTGCTCCGCCGTCTCGCGGTCGTCCCGCTGCTGCTCGCCACCTGCCTCGCCGCCCCGGCGGCGACCGCCGACGCGGCGGCCCCCCGCCGTCCCGCCCCCGCCCCGGCCGGCTGCGCCGACGTGCCCGTCCCGGGAGCCGCCTACGCCGTCTCCGCCTGCCTGGCCGACCTGACCACCACGGGGACCGTGCCGACCGGCCACACCGACCCCGCCGACTGGGCCGGCCTGGAAGCGCCGGGCACCGTCACCCCGTCCGGGGTGCCCGGGGTGCAGGTCGACGGCTACTTCCCGGACACCTCCACCACCAACACCAACCACGGCTGGGACCACGACAGCCAGTTCGTCCTCCGGCTGCCCCGGCACTGGAACGGCGGCCTGGTCGTCGCCGGTCCGCCGGGGGTGCGCGAGCAGTACGCCAACGACCGCATCATCAGCGACCAGGTGCTCGCCAAGGGCTACGCCTACGCCGCCACCGACAAGGGCAACACCGGCGCCGAGATCTACCGGGATGGCGAACGCCCGGGCGACGCCATCCTGGAGTGGCACCGCCGCTTCGCGGAGCTGACCCGGGCGGCCCAGCAGACCGCCGCCGGGTACTACGGCCACGCCCCGCGCACCACGTACGCCGCCGGGCTCTCCGCGGGCGGGTACCTCGTCCGCTGGCAGCTCGAGCACTACCCGCGGCTGTACACCGGCGGCATCGACTGGAACGCCCTCACCTTCACCCGGAACGGCAGCCTCCTCACCACCCTCCCGCCCGCGCTGCGCGCCTACCCCCGCTACCGGGCGGGGGAGCCGGACGCGCACGCCGAGATGCTCGCGGCCGGCTATCCCGCGGGCTCGGAGGCGCTGTGGGACTTCCACTACCGCACCCAGTGGGACTTCCTGCAGCGGGTGATCCGCGAGGAGGTCGACCCCGGGTACGACGGTGCCGCGCAGGCGGGGACCCCGTTCTGCCCGGCGGGGACCGGCGCGGGCTGCGACACCGACTACGACTTCGCCTCCCGCCCCGCCGCGGTCCACCGCGCCATGGACCGGATCGCGCTGACCGGGCGCATCCGGCGGCCCCTGATCAGCATCCAGGGCACCCTGGACGTCCTCACCCCGCCGTCCGCCTTCGGCGACGTCTACCACCGCATGGTCGCCGACGCCGGACGCGCCGCCCTGCACCGCTACGTCCTCGTCGCCGGCGGCACCCACACCGACGGGCTGGTTCCCCTCGCCCCGCGGACGCTCCAGCCCATGCTGCCGTCCTTCGTCACGGCCTTCGGCGAGCTGGAGGCGTGGACCCGGCACACGCGCTGACGCGGGGGGACGTCACGCCGGGGCGCCGAGCGGGGGGTGGTCGAGCACGAGCGGCCGGTACTCGACCAACTGGATGCGGCCGTCGAAGGTGCGGTGCTCGGTCATCTCGAGGGCTACGTCCGGATAGCCGTCGTAGATGCGTTCCTCGCCCGTGGCGCCGGTGATCACCGGGAACATCACGACCCGGAAGCGGTCGACGAGTCCCGCTCGCAGCAGCGACCGGGACAGGCTGACGCTGCCGAGCGTGCTGAGGAGTCCCGAGCCGCTCGCCTTCATGGCGCGGACCGCCTCTACGGCGTCGTCGCGGACGAGCGTGCAGTTGGCCCAGGTCAGCGGCTCCTTGAGGGAGGAGGAGAACACCACCTTGGACGCTCGTGCGAGCTCGTCGAGGGACGCCTCCTCCTCGGGCCGGAAGCCGTCCTCGCCGACAGGGATCTCGCCCGTGGCGAAGCCCGACATCAGGCGGTAGGTGTTCGCTCCCATCAGATAGGTGGCCGAGGGCTGTTCGCCGAGCCACGCGAGGTACTCCGGGCCCTCGAGGCCCCAGAACCCGGGCCAGCCCTCTCCCGACGCGCATCCGTCGAGGGAGGTGATGAAGTCGACCAGAAGCTCCGACATGGCGGTGTCCTTTCCGTGGGTGTCACGAGCTTGGACCGGCCGCGAGCGGCGAACTCATCGGACGCGCCGGGCCGTGCCGTGGGAGCCCGGACACAGCGGTGCGGCGGGCGCTTCCGTGAGGAAGCACCCGCCGCACCGCTCCGGAACCGGAAGCTCGGCCGTCTAGGAAGCGTGCGGTCCCGTCCAGTCGGCGGCCACGTGGCCCAGCCGCACACGCTGCGGGTGGTCGCCCACGGGCACCGAGAGGACCTTCTGCCCGGTGGCGAAGTCGATCGCGGTGACCTGGTCGGCGCCGCTCTCGGAGATCACGCAGTCCCGCCCGTCGCCGCTGACCGTCGCCCAGTACGGCTTGGCGGCGCTGACCAGCGGGCCCTGCTGGAACGTGGCGCGGTCGACGACCACGGCGTAGTCGTCCATCGTGCCCGCCACGCACAGCTTGCTGCCGTCGGGCTTCATCGAGAGGCCGTGGTGGCGGGAGTCGTTGACGAAGGTGGTGCGGTCGTCGCTGGTCGCCGGGTTCTTCGGCAGCGTCTTCGTCCGGGTGATCTTGTCGGTGGCCAGGTCGTACTCGAAGAAGCCGTTGAAGAACGACACCTGGAAGTACAGCTTGGACTCGTCGGGCGAGAAGACCGCCGGGCGCACCGCGTCCGAGTAGTCGCCCAGGCCGATAGCGTCCAGCCGCTGGCGCATGTCGATGGTCCTGACCTGCTGGAAGGTGGTCGCGTCGACGACCGTGATGCGCCGGTCGCCCTTCGTCCAGTCCAGCCAGGGGGCGTCCAGCGAGGTGTTCACGTCGCCGATCGCCATGTTGTAGAGGTACTTGCCGTCCTTGGTGAAGATATTCTCGTGCGGCTTGTCGCCGGTCGCGAACGAGCCGACCTGCTTGCCGGTGACGATGTCCAGGACGTGCACGGTGTTGGCGGTCGACGCGGAGACCGCGACGCGCTTGCCGTCGGGGGAGACGGCCATGTGGTCGGCGCGGTAACCCGACACCGGGAAGCGCCAGTTGACGGCGCCGGTGGCCAGGTCGAGGGAGACGACGTCGGCGAAGCTGGGCCGTGAGACGACCACCGACGTCCCGTCCGGCGTGGAATACATGTCGTCGGCGAACTGGTCGTGTCCCTCGCCGACTCCGTTACGGATGGCCTGGAAGTAGATCCACTTGATCGGGTCGGCGTTGATCTCGGCCATCCGCGCGGCCTTGTCGGGGATGACGTCAATGCGGCCGATCTTCGCGAAGTCGCCGGTGGACCTGATGACGTCGGCGGTGCCGTCCCAGTTGTTCCCGACGAACAGCACCTCGCGCAAGGCGGCGGTGTCGGACGCGGCACCGGCGGCGGTGGCGGCGGTCGCGGGGGCGGCGACGGTCAGGGCGAGGGCGGCGGCCACGGAGCAAAGGTGCCTGGGTCTGAAGGCAGGCATGTGTGCTCTCTTCCTCTGGGGGGCGGCAGGAGCGGGGCAGGGCACAGCGGCTCGGTCCGAATCTGAACACCGCTGCGTTCAGAGTGGACTTACTGGAAAGTAAGGAAGGGGCGGCCTTCGCCACAAGACCGCGTGCAGGACAAAATCGGGAGTCGGACGGACGAGGGAGGACCAGTGGCGGGCAGGCTCAGGGCCCCGACCGGCCGTTACGCCGGGAAGTCCGCCGCCGAGCGGCAGGCCGAGCGGCGCCGGAGATTCCTGGACGCGGCACTGGAGTTGTTCGGCGGCACCCCGGGGTACCGCGCCACCACGGTCGCGGCGCTCAGCGAGGCCGCCGGACTGTCGACCCGTCAGTTCTACGAGGCGTTCCGCACGTTGGAGGACGTGCTCGCCGCCCTGCACCTCCAGGTCAACGACTGGGCGGAGGAAGCCGTCCTGACCGCCTTCGCCGCGGCCCGCGACCTGCCGCTGGAGGAAAGGGTCACCGCCGTCTTCCGTGCCTACGCGGGCAACGTCACCGCCGATCCCCGCCGCATCCGCATCACCTTCGTCGAGATCATCGGCGTCAGCCCCCGCCTGGAGGAACAGCGCCTGGCCCGCCGCTCCCGCTGGGTCGACCTGATCTGCGCCGAGGCCACCGCAGCGGCGGCCCGCGGGGAGGCGGCGCCCCGCGACTACCGCCTGGCGGCGACGGCTTTCATCGGCGGCGTCAACGGCCTGCTCCACGACTGGAGCGCGGGCTGGGTGGAGGCGGCCCTGGACGAGGTCGTCGAGGAACTGGTCCGCCAGCTCCTGGGCATCCTGCGACCGCCGGGCTGGCGGCCGTGAGGCGTGCAGGGGCGGGCCAATCAGTCGGCTGACGTGGTCCTTGTCATCGTCTCGGCTGCCTCGTGTCAGTGGCCCATGCCGCACTGGGCGGCGAGACCGCAGAGCCTTGCGGAGGGCACCGAGGTCGCACAGGGTCTGCCGGATGGGGCCGCCGGCACTCGGAGGTGCGGGCGGCCCCACCCGGACGACGCGCCGTGGTGCGGCGCCGTGCCGGTCAGGCGACCTGGTACCTGCCGACTTCCAGGAAGTGGCGCAGTGCTTCGGGTGTGTTGTCGTCGAGGGCGGCGTTGGCCGCCGCGCGCAGGGCCGGGCTGATGGACGGGTCGGCGAGAATGCGGGCGATCGCGACCCGGTCGTCCTCGGCCTGGGCGAGCCGGTAGCCGGTTTCCAGCCAGGCGCGCATGGCCTCGGGGTTGTTGGCGTCCAGGAGGGCGTTGGCTTCTCGTATCACGCGCCGGCCGCTGTCCGGGTCCGCGAGGGTGCGGGCGATGGCGACGCTGTCGTCCTCGGCCTGGGCGAGCCGGTAGCCGGTTTCCAGCCAGGCGCGCATGGCCTCGGGGTCGTTGGCGTCGAGGAGGGCGTTGGCTTCTCGTGTCACGCGCCGGCCGCTGTCCGGGTCGGCGAGGATCCGGGCTATGGCCACCTTCAGGTCGTCGGCGTCCGGATCGTCCGCGGAGGAGGGCACTGCGGGCACCGCCACCGCGGTCGGTGCCGCCGTGGCGGCGAAGGACGGGGTGGCGAGCAGGAGGGCCGGGGCGATGATGCCCGCGGCGATGCCGGGCGCTACGCGATGCAGTCGCAAGAAGAATGCTCCTCTTCGTTTGCTGGGGCCGTGAGGTGAGGACGCCTCAGGACGTCCACTCCAGTGATACTGCCACCTGGGTCTGACAATGACGGTTGCCCGGCTGCGGTCGCAGGGCGCCGCTGATTGCCGTGCACGTCGTCCGGCCGGCGGGAGCCGCCCGTGAACCAAGCAGGCAGACCGCGTCGCCACGCGCGCCCTGACTGTCTCGCCGGCCGTCGCCTCACCGGTGAGACGGGCCGCCGGTCTTCCGCACGTGGGTGGTGTCGGCGTCGAGGGGAGCACCGTCGGCACCGGTGGGCCTGACGTCCGGCACGCGGGCGCCGTGCTGGTCGACCAGCGTGGAGTGCCGCTCGCCCGGTTCGAAGGCGTGGCGTTCCCCCCACTGGCGGAGGGTGAGCAGGACGGGGAAGAGGTCGCGGCCGACGTCGGTGAGGACGTACTGCAGACGGCGGCCGGAGGGCGCGCTCTGCTGGGCCAGGATCCCGTGGGCCGTAAGCCTGCGCAGGCGGTCGGTGAGGATGTTGCGGGCGATGCCGGTCCGTCGCTGGAACTCGGTGAAGGACCGTGCCCCGTCCATCGCGTCCCGGACGACCAGGAGGCTCCACCGGTCGCCGACGAGGTCGAGCGCGCGGGCCACCGGGCAGTCGGGATCGGTCCAGGCCGGACTCGGCGTGCCGGTGGAAGGACGCGGCATGGCACCTCCCCATGAGTTGCGGATCGAAACCATTATGTCCTACGGTCGAATCGGTTTCACTTTGCTACTCATTTCTGGAGTGCGGCGATGAACGTCTGGCGACGGTTGCTCCTCGCGACCGTGTGCGGTGTCGCGGTGGCGAGCGTCTACTCGGCGCAAACGGTGCTGCCGTCGATGGGAGACAGCCTCGGTGTGTCGGCACGACACGCCGGGTGGATCGTCTCCACCGGCCAGTTCGGCTACCTGGTCGGCCTGGTGCTGCTCGTGCCGCTCGGCGACGTGGTTGTCAACAGGCGCCGGCTGATCGCGGTGCACCTGACCGTCACCGCGGCGGGCCTGTTCGTGACGGCCGCGGCCTCGGCCGCCTGGACGGCCTTCGCCGGACTCGCCCTCGCCGGCATGTTCGCCGTCGTCGTCCAGACCACGGTGGCCTACGCCGCGACGGCCGCACCGCCCGCCGAACGCGGACGCACCATCGGTGTCGTGACCTCCGGCGTGGTGGTCGGCATCCTCGGCGCACGGTTCGTCACCGGCGTGCTCGCGCAAGCCTGGGGCTGGCGCAGCATGTACGCCATGCTCGGCGCACTCGCTCTCGCCCTCGCCGCTCTCGTGCTGAGGGCGCTGCCGCCCGAGAGCAGCTCCCGCACGCCCGTCGGCTACCGACAGGCCCTCGTCTCGCTCAGCGGGCTGTTCGGGCAGCGGCTCTTCCTGACGCGCGGCCTCATCGCGTTCTTCCTGTTCGCCTCGTTCGGCACCCTGTGGAGCGGCCTCTCCCTGGCGCTCGCGGACGCACCCTGGCACCTGAGCGAAAGCCAGACCGGACTGTTCGGCATCGCCGGACTCGCCGGCGCCCTGGGCGCCGCACGTGCGGGGCGGTGGGCGGACGCCGGACCGGCCCTCCCGGTCAGCGGCCTCGCCCTGGCGCTGCTCGTCGTCTCCTGGGCCGCCACCGCGCAGTTGTCCTGGTCCCTGTGGCTGCTCGCCCTCGGCATCGTGGTGCTCGACTTCGCGGTCCAAGTCGTGCACGTGAGCAACCAGCACGTCCTCACCACCGCGCACCCGGAGCGCACCAGCAGCGTCATCGGCGGCTACATGGTCTTCTACTCCCTCGGCTCTGCCCTCGGCGCAGCCACCACCACCTCCGTCTTCTCCTCCCACGGCTGGGGCGCCTCCAGCCTCCTCGGGGCGGCGTTCGCGACCTGCGCGCTGATCGTCTGGGCCACCGGCGCACGCCGGCACGCCGCCACCCCCGCAGGCCGGGGCCGCGCAAGCGCACCGCAGCGCGGCGCAGCAGCGGGAGCGGGAGCGCTCAAGGACCAGGAGCCCTGCGCACCGGGTTCACCGTCGCACTTCCGCGACGGCGCGCGGCTGCTCCCCGTCCCGAAGCCGGTCGAGGCGGGCGATGACCGGGCCTGCCGTGATCCCGTGCAGCACCACTGAGGCCAGCACGGTGAACGTCACCACGGCCCACAACTCCCGCTGCGGGACAGCCAGACCGTGGTGGCCCAAGGCGTAGGCGAGGTAGTACAGGGAGCCGATCCCGCGGACGCCGAAGGCCGCGACGACCCAGCGTTCCCGGCTCCCCAGGGGGCTGCGCAGCAGGCCGGCCCACCCCGCCAGCGGCCTGATCACCAGCAGCACCGCGCAGGCGGCGACCGCGCCCCGCCACGTCAGGGCCGACAGGCCGCCCGACGCGATGAAGGCACCCAGCAGGAACAGCACGGCGGCGGTCAGCAGGCGCTCCACCTGCTCCATGAAGTCGTGCAGGACGTTGTGGTAGCCGTGGGCGCGCTCGGCGGCCCGGATGGCACAGGCGGTGACGAAGACGGACAGGAAGCCGTACCCTCCGGCCAGCTCCGTCACTCCGTAGGCCAGGAAGGTCGCGCCGAGCGAGACGAAGCCCTCCCGGTGCTGGGACAGCCGCAGCGTCCTCGAGCGCGCCCGGAAGAACAGCCAGCCGAGCAGCTTGCCCATCAGCAGCCCGACCAGCACACCGACGGCGCACCTGTAACCGAGGTCCTGCGCCACCCAGGGACCGATCCACTCGGCCGACCAGCCGCTGCCCGCGGCGGCCGCCAGCCCCACGGCCGCGTACGTCAGCGGGAACGCCAGCCCGTCGTTCAGACCCGCCTCGCTGGTCAGGGCGAACCGTACGTCGTCCTCGTCGTCTTCGTCGTCGGTGGGCTCGCCCACCCGTACTTCCGAGGCGAGCACCGGGTCGGTGGGCGCGAGGACGGCCCCCAGCAGCAGCGCGGCGGCCGGTGGCCAGTCGAGCAGCCACCAGGCGACCGCTGCGGTGATCAGGAACGTCAACGGCATGGTGACACCCAGCAGTCGCCAGGTCGCACCCCACCGACGCCACCCGACGGGCCGGTTCAGCGCCAGCCCCGCACCCATCAACGAGATGATGACCACGACCTCGGTGACGTGCTCGGCCACCACCCGATCGTCCACCGGGTCGATCGCGGGCAGCGGCAGGGGCAGCAGGTACACGGCGATGCCGCACAGCAGGAAGACCAACGGCATCGACAGCGGTCGTCCGGACAGGACCCGGGGGAGTACGGCGGCGAGCAACGCGCCGACCCCCAGCCACGCGAAGACCGCGTCCGCGCTCGTCATCAGTACAACCCGCCCTTCCCGCCACCCTGGACCACCGTGGGTGCCCGGCCGGGCGCCCCGGGCCGACTACCCCCGATGGGCAGTGCCATGATCGGACAACGGGTGTGGCGGCCGCTTCATCCGTAGCGCGCCCTGTTCCACACCACTTGCTCCGCGGTCATCGACGAAGAGATCCGGCACACGTCGCCGATGAGGAGGGTGCCGCGCCGCCGGGTCCGCTCCCGCTCGCGTTTCCGGAGGACCATGACGGACACCTGCGAAGCAGGCTGCCAATGCAGACTGAAGGCGGGGCCGTTGGCGTCCGGCACGTCCTCCAGGCACACGCCGCGGTTCCCCAGCAGCCGCTGCAACTTGTCGGAGCGGAGGTGACGGTCGAAGCGGCCGTACCGCTCACGGATCGCCTTGTTGACGATGCGGCCGCCCCCGCCCCCGTACGAAAGCCGGTGCACCTGCACGGAGAAGTGGTGTCCCGCCCAGGGGTGGTCCGGCGATTCCCGGACCCAGGCGAATTCCACCAGCCCGTAGTCGCGCCACATGCTGTGGTCACTGAGGGAGTTCTCGGCGAAATCGGAACCCAGGATCGCGCTGACCTGGTCCGGACCGTCCGTCGGCCTGGCGCCCAGCACCGTCCCGGACGTGACGACGTCCACGTAGAACTCAAGCGAATGCGGGGTCAGTTGACTTCTCCTTGCGCTTGGGGCGGCGTGTTCGCCGCAGAGCTTGTCGGCGTAACGCCACCGGTTCGGTCGTCCGTCTGAACCACGTCCGTGGCGCGGCCGGGCGTGTGGCCGAAGGCACGGCGGAAGACGTCGATGAACGCGCTCGCCGAGGACCAGCCGCACAGGTGTGCCACCACCGTCACCGGCGTGTTCTGGGCCAGCAGCACCAGGGCGTGGGAGAGCCGCAACTGCGTGCGCCACTGCGGGAACGTCATGCCGAGGTCGGCCTTGAACAGGCGCGACAGCGTGCGATCGCTGGCGCCCACCTGTCTGCCCAGGGCCGCCAGCGTGCGGTTGTCGGCAGGGTCGGCGTGCAGGATGTCGCACAGCGCTCGGAGGCGCGGCTCGGTCGGCGTCGGCACATGCAGCGGCTCCTGGGCCGAGATCCGCAGCTGGTCGCACAGGACGGCACGCAGACGCCGCTGTTCCGGGGTGTCGTCCGTCTGCTCGCGGGTGCAGACGAGGATCAACTCCCGCAGCAGCGGGCTGACTCTCAGCACGGCGGGCTCGTCGAGACCGAGCGGGTTGGTGTCCGCGGGAAGACCGATCAGATGCAACTCGACCTCGCCGTGCGCCTGGTGGGAGTGCACGGTGCCGGCCGGGATCCAGATCGCCCGGGTCGCAAGGGCCGTCCACGACCCCGCGCGGGTGGTGACGGCGACCACGCCCCGGCCCGCGAAGACGATCTGGTGGTCGTCATGCCGATGGGCGTCGATGCCCGTGCCCGGGGCCAGCCGGCGGGCGCTCGTCGGCGCCACCGACACATGGCGGATTACCTTCATCGCTCGGCAGATTATCGGAAGTGCGACAGGGTGACCGCGGATCATCATGGCGCCATGCGAAGGAACACGTCGATCGCCCTGCTGTCGGTCGGACACGCCTGCGTGGACGTCTACCAGGGCGCCGTAGCGGCTCTGCTCCCCTTCTTCGTCGCCGAGCGGCACTACAGCTACGCGGCGGCCTCGGGCGTGGTGCTCGCCGCTGGTCTGTTGTCCTCGCTGGCACAGCCCGTCTTCGGCGCACTCACCGACCGGCACCCCGTGCCCTGGCTGCTGCCGGTGAGCACCGTGCTCGGCGGACTCGGCGTGGCCCTGAGCGGAATCAGCGGCTCGTACCCGCTCACCTTGCTGTGCGTGGCGATGTCAGGCCTCGGGATCGCCGCCTACCACCCGGAGTCCGCCCGTGTCGCGCGCATGGCCGGCAGGGGCAGTCACGGCTCCATGGGGTGGTTCTCCCTGGGTGGCAATGCCGGCTTCGCGGTGGCTCCGCTTCTGGTCGTCCTGGTGACCACCGCAGGCGGGCTGCGATGCACTCCGCTGCTGATCCTGCCCGCACTGGCCGGCAGCGCACTGACACTGCCGGTGCTGCGAGCGCTGGAGAGGACGCCGAGCGCGGGAAGCGGCGCGCAGCCCGCGGCGGGACGAGACGACTGGCCGTCGTTCGTGCGGCTGTCGCTGGCAGTGGTGTGCCGATCGGTCGCCTTCGTCGGGCTGAGCACCTTCGTCGCCTTCCAGGTGCGGCATGCGACGCACGGCGGAACGGCATCGGGGACGGCCGCACTGCTGGTGCTCTACCTCGGCGGCGCCGTCGGCACCGTGGTCGGCAGCCGCCTGGTGCGCCGCTGGGACCGGGTCACCGTGGTGAGCACGTCGTACCTGATCACGGTGGCCGCCGTCGCCGGCGTGGTGTTCGTACCAGGCCCGGCGGTCTACCTGTTCGTGGCGCTCACCTCGATCGGCCTCTACGTCCCGTTCTCACTGCAGGTCACGCTGGCCCAGGACTATCTGCCCACGCGCGTGGGAACGGCCGGCGGCATCACCCTCGGCCTCATGGTCAGCGTCGGCAGCCTGACCAGCCCCGTCATCGGCATCGTGGCCGACGCCACCTCTCTGCGCACCGCCCTGGCGCCCCTCATCCTGATGCCCGCCCTCAGTTGGCTGTTGTTCCGCAGCCTGCCCGAACCGGCCGTGTGCAAGGCGCTGTGGGACGACCACCGCGACCCAGCAGCGCGGCCGACCGGAAGCCGGTCCAGCCCGGCATGATCGCAGCCGGATCGGCGTGGCGATCGGTGGCCGCTGTGCCCCGCTCACCACGCGCTCTCCGCGATGAGCGTGGGCGCCGGGGCAGTGGCCGCACACGCGGCGCTGGGCGGGGCGGCCAGCTGCCCTTCGAGGTCGTCGAACGTCCTTCTCACGCGACGCGACACGAACCGCCGCGGCGACGCTCGCCGGGAACGCCAGGCACGGCACGTCGCGACCATTATGAATTCAAGTACGCGGGGCGTTCAGCTGCCTGCCGGCCGCCCCTAGCATCGGGCCCGCCGCGCGAAGGTCGTGTCCGGTGGAAAAGAGGGAAACGTCTGATGAGGGTGCCGTCGAACATGCCCTGGGCCAGGAATCGCACGTCCGCCCCCGCCGTCCGCCGACGTACGTCCGTGACGGGCGGGCTCACCCTGGCCCTCCTCGCGACCCTGGCCGTTCCCGCGTTCTCCACGCCGACCGCCGCCGGCGTACCGGTGACCGCGCCCTGTCCGGCGGACCTGGCGGATGCGGCGACCTGCTACACCGGGCGGAGCGCGGACGGCGCCCACTACGCGATCGCCGTTCCGAAGGAGTGGAACGGTTCCCTGGTGGTGCACGCCCACGGTGGGCCGGACCTCGGCGAGGAGTCCGACCCCGAGCGCAGCGTCGGGGATCTCGGGCGGTGGTCGTTCATGGTGGAGCAGGGCTACGCCTGGGCCGGTTCCTCGTACCGCCGCGGTGGTTACGGAACGAGGATGGCGGCAGCCGACACGGAAGGCCTGCGGCGGATCTTCGTGGAGAACTTCCGTCAGCCCACGAGGACTTACCTGCACGGACAGTCCTGGGGCGGCGACGTCGCCGCCAAGACCGCCGAGGTGTACGGCGCGAAGAAGAACGGGCCGTACGACGGGGTGCTGCTCACCAACGGCGTCCTCGGCGGCGGCTCACGCGGCTACGACTACCGGGTGGACCTGCGCGTGGTCTACCAGTACTACTGCCGCAACCACCCGAGGCCGGACGAAGTGCCGTACCCGCTGTGGAAGGGGCTGCGCCCGGACTCGACGATGACGACGGCGGGTCTGCGCGCGCGGCTCCAGGAGTGCACCGGCTTCTCCTCGCCGCCCGGGGAGCGCACCGCGGTGCAGCAGCGCAACCTCGACGACATCCTCGCCGTCACGAGGATTCCCGAGCGGACACTGGAGGCGCACCTGAGGTTCGCCACGTTCACCTTCCGGGACCTGGTGCACAACCGGCTGGGTGACCGGAACCCGTTCTCCAACGAGGGAGTCGTCTACTCCGGCTCCCACGACGACGCCGCCCTCAACGCGGGCGTCGAGCGCTTCTCGGCGGACCCGAGCGCGGTGCGCGACCTGTCCTACGACAGCGACCTCACCGGCAAGGTCTCGATCCCGGTCCTCACGCTCCACGCGATCGACGACCCGACGGCGTTCGTGGAGCACGAGGCCGCCTACCGCGCGACCCTGCACGGTGCCCAGCGCGACAAGTACCTCGTGCAGACCTTCACCGACGAGCACGAGCACAGCGGGCTGAGCACGTCCGAGTACGCCAACTCCATCTCGGCCCTCGACACATGGGTGCGCAGCGGCAAGAAGCCCACCGCGGCCTCGGTCGCGGCCTCCTGCCCCGCCTTCGACGCCCGCTACGGCACGGGCTGCCTCTACCGTCCGTCCTACGTCCCCCAGTCCTACGCGACCCGGGTGAACGCCCGCCCCGGCGGCCTGGACTGGCCCGCCCTGACGGCACGGCAGGAGAAGGAGTGGAGCCGCCTGCCCATGGTGGGCATCGCGCCCTGAGCGCCCTCGCAAGACGGCGCCGTGGCCGGGGCCTTGGACGGCCGGCGCGCGGAGCCGTCCGCGGTTCCTTCCGGCGCGGCAACCGGAGCCATGGCTCCCACCTGCGCGAACAGCGCCCGGCGACGGCACCGGGCGCTAGCCTGAGGCCATGAAGCGCAACGGGGGAGACGTACGCGCGGATCGGGTCACGGACGCGGCGTTACGGGCGGCGCGGTCCGCGCGGACCGTGGAGGAGTTCTTCGAGAAGGTCAAACGGGACACGCGTCCGGCGCTGCGGTTCGACATCTGCGCCGGTGTGACCGTGGACCCGCAGACCCTGATGAACACCGGCGGTGACTACCGCGACGCACTGCCGCCGTCCATGATGCCGCGCATGCTGGACATCGAGTACCGGGAGGGCGACGCCAACGACCTGTCCGAGCTGGCGACCAGGGCGACGCCCGTGGGCCTGCTGAGCCGCGAGACGGGCGGCCGCCTTGAACGCAGCCCGCGCTACCGGGACATCATGCGGCCACTGGGGTTCCGGGACGAACTGCGGGTGCTGCTGCGTGACCGGCACGGGGCATGGGGCGCGCTGATCATGGGGCGTGCGCAGGACGCTCCCGCGTTCGCCCCGTCCGACCTGGCGGTGGCGGCCTCGCTCGCCCGGCCGCTCGGCTCCGTACTGCGCCGGCTGCACCTGACCCGGCTCGCCGAGGCGGGCGCGTCGGCGGCGGCGCCGGGTCTGGTGCTGCTGGACGGGGAGTACCGGGTGGTGCACCGCACCCCCACCGTGGACATGTGGTTCGAGGGCCTGGCCGACGAACCTGCCGACGCCGCGAGCCCGTCCGCGGATGACCGGTTGCCTCCCGCCGTCTACGCCGTGGCGGCCGCGGTCCGGACGCCCGGCGCGCCCGGGACCCACACGTCCTGGATGCACAGCCGTGCCCACGGCTGCGTGCGGTTGCACGCCTGGCGTCTCGGCCGCTCCGACACGACGGGGGCCCGCACCGCCGTGGTCGTCGAGGAGGCGGGCTCCGGCGAGCACTTCGGGCTGATCGCCGCGGCCTACGGACTGACACCGCGGGAGAAGGACATCACCGGGCTGGTGCTGCGCGGGCACTCCACCGCCGACATCGCCCGCCGCGCCGGGCTGTCCCCGCACACGGTCCAGGACCACCTCAAGTCGGTGTTCGACAAGACCGGCCTGCACAGCCGGCGCGAGCTGGTGGCCGGCGTCTTCGCCCGCCACTACCTCTGACGGCGCGGCCGGACGGTCAGAACCAGCTCTGGAACTGCCCGGCGTTGCAGCCGAGGGTGCGGAAGCCGAGGTTGCTGTCGTCGATGCAGCGCGCCGTCGCCTGGTTCTTCAGCTCGAGGGTGTTGTCGGCCCAGCGGTGCAGGTGAGGGCGGAGACGGACGTGGGTGCCTGCACGTACTGGCCGACGGTGACGTCCCGCTGGTACATGTGGCCGTACTCGGTCACCGTGCCGTCGTCGTGCAGGATCCTGATCCACTGCCCGTACCCGCTGGCGGGCCCGGAGGCGATGACCTCGCCCGCGCCGACGGCGTAGAGGGCGTGCCCAGGGCACGGCGCCCGCCGTGACGAGTCCGGCGCGTTGACACAGACGCACGGCATTCCTCTCCGGGGTTCGGTGCGGGGACGACCCCGAAGCTAGCCGTGGTGACGCGCACCGCGGCATCCGGAACGTTCCGGAACGACAGCGCGCGACACCGGCCGGCTCACGAGCCGGCCGCCGAGAAAGATGCGCCCAAGCCACGGTGTGAAGGGATCCGTTGGCGGCCACCTCGGACCCGTCGAAGGGGCGGGGCGGAAGGGGCGGGCAGCGCGTCCGGTCGGCTACCAGGCCTGGAGGGGTTCCCCCGCGACGAGTCGGGAGACGAACCCGTCGGGGCCCTGGGCGGGTTCGCCGAGCACGGTGACGCGGTGCATCACGCGGTCGACGTCGAGGTGGGCGAAGTCGGTGGGGGCGAAGTGGCAGGTGCTGCGGTTGTCCCAGAAGGCGATGTCGCCGGGCTCCCAGCGGAAGCGGACGGTGTACTCGGCGCTCGTCAGGTGCTGGAACAGCAACTCCAGGAGGTGCCGGCTCTCCAGCTCGGAGAAGCCCGTGATGCGGGTGGTCGACCCGGGGCTCACGAAGAGGGCCCGCTCGCCGGTCTCCGGGTGGACCCGCACGACGGGGTGGACCGCGACCTGCGGGTCGTCGCAGTACATCCGGAGGATGCCGCGGTCCCGCTCGTCCGAATGACGCAGGTGCACCGCCGAGAAGAAGGCGTGTTCCGCGGTGAGCCCGTCGACGAACTCCCGCAGGGCGGGGGACAGTCCCTCGTAGGCGGCGACCGTGTTGGTCCACTGGGTGTCGCCGCCGAACTCCGGCGTCCGCTCCGCCCGCAGGATGGACAGGTCGGGCGGGTTGACGGCCTGGGTGAGGTCACTGTGCCAGCCGGCGATCGGGGAGACCCACTTGCGGCGGTACGCCTCCTCGAAGTCGGCGCCGTAGCGCTCGGTGTCGGCCCTGGGGTCGACGGTGAGGATCTCGGGGTGGCCCTCGGGATGGACGCCGTGCTTCGTGCCGGGGCGGCGGGTGAGTGCGCCGAAGCGGCGGCCGAAGGCGATGTGCTGGGCGTGGTCGATGTCCTGACCGCGGAAGAAGACCACCCGGTGGGTCAGGACGGCCCGGCGGATCTCCGCCACGGTGGCGTCGTCCTGTTCCGCACGGAGGTCGACGCCGGAGATCTCGGCCCCGATCCGGCCGGCCACCCGTCGGACGGTGAGCCTGCCGCTCTGCGGGGGGTGGAGGGTTGTGGGCATGCCGGTGCCTTTCGAGGGTCGGTGAGGTGCTTGACGGGTGTGGCGGAGGGCGGTCAGGCCCGGTGCGCCCACTGCAGGAGCAGGGGCAGCAGGACCAGTGCCGCGACCGAGCTCTTGATCACGAGGGCGGCGGACATGTCGATGCCCACGTCGTAGCGCTGGGCGAAGATGAACAGGTTCTGCGGGGCCGGCATCGCCGCGATCAGGACCAGGTAGCGCAGCCAGTCGCCGCGCACCCCGAAGCCGTAGCGGGCCACGGCGAACGCCAGCAGGGGGAAGACCACGCACTTGAAGGCGATGAGGGCCGCCTCCTCCAGGGTGGTGCCCCGTACGGACAGCCCCGCCCCGCCCAGGTGCAGTCCGAGGGCGAACAGCGCCACCGGGGAGGCGCTGTCGCCGACGAAGGCGAAGCTGTCGAGGACGGCGTGCGGCAGGGGCACGGACAGCAGGTTGAGCAGGATGCCCGCGTTGCAGGCGATGACCAGGGGCGTCAGCAGGGAGGCACCCACGGCCGCTCCGAGCTGCCGGCTCCGGCTGCGGGTGCGGTCCGCCCGCCCCAGTTCCATCACCGCGATGACCACGAGGGACAGCACGCACACCTGGAAGAGGAGCACGGGGAAGATCGGTGCCGCGTTCCCGAACAGCATGATGAACACGGGGACGGCGAAATAAGCCGTGTTCACCTGGACGGCCGCCATGACGCGCAGCGCGATGCCGCGCGGCTCGCGGATGCCGCAGGCCCACGCCAGCGCGCCGACGAGGACCACCGCGACACCTGCCGCGGTCGCGTACCCGGTGATCGCCCGCCAGTTGAACAGGGCGCCGAGGTCGCTGGAGTAGATGTTGCCGAACAGGTAGCACGGGACCGCGAAGAGGAAGGCGTAGTCCGCGAAGACCTTGGAGCTCTCGGCCGGCACCACCTTCCGTCTCGCGAGGACGACCCCGCAGCCGAAGGCAAGAATCACCGGCGCGAGCTTCTCCAGCGCCTCAACCGCTCCCATGCATGTGCCCTTGCTGTCATGGCGCCCGTGGAGGGGGCCTCGTTCCCTACGGCGCGCTCATGACGAGGCGCCGGTAACCGCTGATCATTGTCCGGACGACGCGGTTGCCGCCGACGTCGTAACGGTGTTCGCCGATCCGCGACACGGGCAGGATCTCGCAGGCCGTGCCGCAGACGAACGCGCCGTCCGCCTCGCCCGCGAACGCGGGCGCCAGGTCGCCCTCCGTGCAGGCGATGCCCTCCCGCTCGGCCAGCGCCAGCACACAGGCCCGGGTGATGCCGTCGATCGTGCACCGGGTCGTCGGCGTGTGCAGGGCGCCGTCCTTGGTGAAGAACAGGTGGGCGCCGGTCGCCTCGACGAAGTTGCCGCGGTCGTCGAGGAGCAGGGCGTCGTCGAAACCGGCCCGCAGTGCCTCGTTCTTGCACACCGTGCCGATCATGTAGTTGCCGGCCGCCTTGCTCTTCACGGGCGCCGACTCCGGCGACGGCCTGCGGTAACGCCCGATGGTCAGGGCTATGCCCTTCTGCACGGCGTCCGCCGCCGCGTAGTAGCCGCTGGGCAGTTCCCACGCGGCGATCGAGGTGTGCACGGACGTCTTCAGGGCCGCGGTCTGGATGACCTCCGACCCGCGCCAGGCGTTCATCCGGACATAGCCCTCGGTGATCCGGGCCTGCCGCACCACGTCGAGCGTGGCGGCGCGCAGGGTCTCGTCGTCGTACTCGAGGTCGAAGTCCAGGATGCGGGCCGACGCACGCAGCCGTGCGACGTGCTCGGCCAGCATGAACGGGACCCCGCCGTAGACGCGGAGGCCCTCGAACACGCTGGAGGCGTAGTGCAGGCCGTGGCTGAGGACGTGCAGGGTGGCGTCGGGCCAGTCGACCGCTGCGCCGTCGTACCAGATCGTCCCGGTCCGCTGGTCGAAGGGGATCACCGCGGCCCCCTCAGAGCGCCAGGTCGAACAGCGGGTTCTGCAGGTCGCCCACGAGAGCGACGAAACGCCGCTGGTGCGGGGTGACGGCGCGCACCGACACGCCGTGCAGCGCCAGGGGGTTGATCGGGTACATCACCAGCGTGTTGCTCTCGTACGGCACGGTGGTGACCTCCTCGACGTACTTCGGGTCGATGTCGAAACGGTTGTCCCCGTACTCGGACTCGCTGGTGTGGAACTTGTGGGCCCCGGCGCGGTACCGGTACAGCACCAGGTCACCGCCGGTGGCGTCGTCCTCGGGCAGCCGCATGTAGAACAGTCCGCCGAACAGCTTGTACGGCTTGTCGACGTGCGGACCCCGGTACGACGACGGCCTGCCGGTCACCGCCGAGTTGATGACGGCGGTGCAGTCCATGAGGATGTCGTGCGTCTCGAAGGTGTCCCGGTTGCGCCGCCCCACCCGCAGCTGGCGCAGCGGGCGCCCGATGCCCTGCTCGGCGTCCGGCAGGTTGGCGAGCAGGTCCTCCTGGAAGAGGTCGAGGAACTCCTCGTAGAACGCCGGCGACGCGTGACGGGTGACGAAGTCCTTCCAGACCTGCGCCATGGTGTCGTCCCCCAGGACCGCCTCGGACATGTAGTTGTAGCGCTCGTTGGAGGTGATCGGCTTGCCGATCCGCTCGCCTATGTACTCGGCCGTCGGCATGGACTTCGCCAGCGCGTCGTACAGCTCCGCCGGCAGGGCGTCGCGGATCACGATGTGCGGGAACGGGTCGCGGCGGATGTCGTCCTTGGTGACGCCGGCCAGCAGCGAGGTGATCGCGGGCGCGCCTTCGCGGGTGTCGGTCACAGGTGCCTCTTCTCTGGGGTGGAGTGGTCAGGAAACGCGTGCGGAGAGCCAGGTCTCCAGCACCAGGAGCGACCAGAGGGTCTCGGCGGCGTCCGCCGTCGGCGTCTCGGTCTGGGTACGGAACAAGTCCCGGACGGCGCGCGTGCGGACGTAGTCGTGGCAGCGGGCGCCGGGCGCGAGGAGGAGGTCGCCGATCATGCCGTACAGCGCCTCCCCTGGCTTGATCATGGCCGTGATGGGCAGGGTGAAGGGCTGTTTGGGACGCTCGACGACGCTGCGCGGCACCCAGCGGCGTGCGGCCTCGGCGACGGGCGCCTTCACGACGCCGTCGGCCACCTTGACGTGGGCCGGCAGCGAGTGGGCCAGCCGGACCACGGACGGCTGGAGGAACGGGATGCGGGCCTCCACCGAGTGGGCCATGCCGAGATGGTCGACCCGGCGCAGGATGTAGTACGGGAACCGCTCGACCTGGTCGTACCGCAGCAGCGTCTCCAGCTTGCCGTGCTGCCCGGACCGCACCCGCTCGTCGAGGTCGTCGCCGATGCCGTCGCCGAAGAACCCGCCGGCCTCCTGGACGAGCCGGAGGTACTCGGGGGTGTACAGACGCTCCAGGGCCGTGCGGTGCACGGCGGCCATGGCGTCCTGGTAGGCGCGGTGCCAGGTGAGGGAGCCGTCCTGGGCGGCCTTGCTGAACCGGGCGTACCCGGCGAAGAGTTCGTCGGCGCCGTCGCCGGTCAGCGCGACCTTGAAGCCGGCCTGGTGCACGGCCTCGAACAGGGCGAAGGTGCTGAGGCTGTGCGGGGCGTTGTTGGGCTGGTCGAGGTGGCGGACGTACCGCTCGACCAGGGCGGGGAACGTGGCCGGGTCGAGCAGGACCTGGTGGTGCCGGGTCCCGCAGTGCCGGGCGACCTCCTCGGCGAAGTGCCGTTCGTCCGAGGGCCATTCACCCTGGTAGGCGATGTTGAAGGAGGCGAGGTCGGGTACCAGGTCCGCGGCGAGCGCGGTGGTGTAGCTGGAATCGAGACCGCCACTGGTGATGACGCACACCGGGACGTCCGCGTCGAGCATGCGGCTCATCTCGTCCCGGAGGATCTCGTCGAGCCGGGCCGCCGCCGCGGCGACGGTCGGCTCCCCGTCGGGCCGTCCGACGGGGTCCTCGGCCAGGGGCGTCTGGCCGACCGTGAGGCGCCCGTCCGCGAAGCGCAGCACCGACCCCGGTTTCAGGGTGCGGACCCGGGTGTGGACGGTGCCCGGGCCCCAGATCGCCCGGCCGCCGAGGTACCGGTCCACGGCGAGCGGGTCGATCGTGTCCGGGAAGTCCGGCAGTCGGCTGAGCGCCCGCAGCTCGGAGGCGAAGCACAGTCGGCTGCCGCTGCCGGAGAGGTAGTAGTAGAGCGACTTCATGCCGGCGTGGTCCGTGAACAACTTCAGGCACGGCTCCTCGCGGCGGTCGACCACCGCGACGGCGAACATGCCCTCCAGCCGGCCGACGAAGGCGTCCCCGTAGACCTCGTACAGCGGCAGCAGGACGTCACCGTCGCAGTCGCCGGTGAAGGAGTAGCCCCGGGTGGTCAACTCCGCGCGCAGCGCCCGGTGGTTGTAGATCTCGCCGTTGAAGACGCAGGACAGGCCCGGACGTTCGAAGGGCTGGTGGCCGTCGGGGACGCCCTGGATGGCGAGCCGGTTGTTGCCCAGCGTCCAGCCGTCACCGCAGCGGCGGCCCATCTCGTCGGGTCCGCCCTCGCGCATCATGCCCGCGACGTCGTCCCACACCTGCGGGTTGATCGTCGCCCCGCCGAAGGAGCCGTAGATGCGGCACACGGTCAGGCCTCCGTCCGCGTGAGGGCACCGACGGGTTCCCGGGCGCAGTCCGCCGCGCTCTGCCGTGCGGCCGGGTAGTGCCGGCCGAGGAACTCGGTGACGATCTCGACCTGCTGGAGGATCTCCTCGAGCTGGGCCGGGGTGGGGTTGGTGCCGTGGCCGTCGAGTGCGCTGTTGCCGGTCTTGAGGTAGACGGGCGCGGCGACCCGGACGATGTCGGGCGCCTCGTAGGTGCGAACGAAACCACCGGACGTGCGGGGATTGTCCACGTGGCAGTCGAGCGGGATGGCCACGGCCTGGCGCAGCGCGCCGATCATCGGCAGGGTGAGGTCACGCACGGGGTTGAAGCTGTTCGCGCCGAGCATCTCCAGCATCTGCGCGGCCGCCGGATTGCCCTGGCCGCAGTGGGCGGAGACCTTCAGGTGGACGTCCACGGGCAGGTCACCGGCGTTGCGCAGCCGGCCCAGCACCCACAGCAGCCCTTCGTCGTAGACGACGAACCCGCGCACCCCGAGGTCGATGCCGCGCTTGACGTCCTCGACGGCACGCACGATCTGCTCCTGGCCGCGCAGCCGGTAGCCGATCCGCGCGCCCTCCTGCGTCTGCACGCTGGCGCCGATGTCGTACCCGGCACGCGGGCCGACGGACATCAGGATCTGGGCGCCGTACTCCTCGCCGAGGGCGACGTACTCGCTGATCGCCCGGGCGGTGTGCCGGTACATGCCGCGCGTCTCGGTGATGCGGTTGATGGTGAAGCCGCGGCGGCGGCTCTCGGCGAGCAGGGTCTCGGCGGCCCGCACGGAGTTCACCGTGGGCACCTCGATCCGGTAGTGGCCGCCGTCGGCGAACGCCCCGCGTGAGCACGCGGAGCCGTGCGCGTCCCCGTCGGGGAGCCCGAGCCGGGCGAGCTGCGTGCGCGTCTGCTCGTAGAAAGCGGTCGGGGGCATCATCGCGTGACCTCCATGCCGAGCAGTTCGGCCGTGCGCCGGACGATGTCCTCGGCGATCCGTATCGAGGTCGCGCGGTCGGCGTGCACGACCTGCACCTCCCCGAAGTTGCCGAGGTTGCCGCGGCAGGGCTCGATCGTGTCGCCGTCGGGGAACCGGACGGTGAGGGCGTGCAGGTCGGCGCCGTACTCGGCCGCGGCCCAGCCGAGGTTGGGCACCTGCCGCGGCCGGGGCACGGCGTCCACGGCACCGAACCACCGGACCGTGGCGTAGCGGGTGAACTCCGTGGGGCCGCGCTCGACGTGCTCGTCGAGATGGATGCGGACGAGCAGTTCGAAGATGTCGCCGCCACCGGCGAGCCGGAACAGGTTGGGCAGACAGGAGCCCATGATCCTCGGGTTGAGTTCGATCAGCCGCGGTCGGCCGTCGGCCCCGATCATGATCTCCACGTGGAAGATGCCCAGCCCGAGGCCCATCGCGCCGACGACCGCTTCGGCGAACTCCATGACGCGGTCGTGTTCGAGGGGAGTGATGCCGGCGGGGATGGTGGTCCCCGTCTCCAGTGCCTCGTGGCGGTCCCACGTGGAGCGCTCGCTGACCGCGAGGCGCAGGAACCTGCCGTGGGCCAGCCCGATCTCGGCGGAGACGAAGCGCCCGCTCAGGTACTCCTCGACCAGGATGCCCGTCCGGTAGGCGCCGCCGGCCGGTTCCCCGGCGAGGACCGCCCGCAGTTGCTCGGGGTCCGCCACGACGTGGGCACCCTCGCTGCCCGACCCGCGGGCGGGTTTGACGACGACGGGGTAGCCGGTGCGGGCGGCGAACGCGGCGGCCTCGTCGAAGCCCGAGACGACCGCGTGCCGGGTGCTGTCCAGACCCGCCGCCGCCAGGATGTCACGGCAGCGGTCCTTCTGTTTGGCCGCCTCGGCGGCGCGCGCGTCGGTGAAGGGCACGCCGATCTCCGCCGCGATCGTCGCGACCGGCACGACGAGCGCGTCGACGGTGGCGACGAAGCCGTCGACGGGCCGCTCCGCGTGGACGGCGTGGATGCGGCGGCGCAGCGCCCCGATGTCGGTCGCGTCCTGGAGGACGTGCACCCGGTCGACGTACTTGGCGTAGGGCGAGGACTCGAAGTCGATGTTCTGCGACTGCTCCATCCGCAGGGAGCGGATGAGGGTGACGTGGTGACCGAGCCGCTTGGCCGCCTCGAACGCCGGGGCGTTGCCGGCCTTCCAGGTCACGAACACCACGTGCTTCGGGGCGTGTGCGTCGTCCCGGTGTGTGGCTGTCCTCGTCATGCCGTCCTCCTCGCGAAGCGCTGCCCGATGCGGACGTACGCCGGGCTGTCGGTGCCGGGCGCCGGGATGAAGGAGATGGAGCCGGCCAGGACGTTCTTCTCCGACATGGAGCTGAACCCGCCGGCGCCGGACAGGATGAGGTCGCCCTCGTCCAGCTGCCGCCAGGCTCCGTCGGGCTGTCGCTCGGAGTAGGCGTAGCGCAGGTGCTCCCGGCCGGGCGCGACCCTCAGCAGGTAGCCGTCGGAGGCGTACGTGCCCACGCAGTCCGCGAGGGCCATGGTGAACGGCCGCCCGGTGCGGATCAGTCCGTCCCCGGTGAGTACGCGCAGGAGGTCCTCGTAGAGGCCGAATGCCGGGTAGGCGTTGGCGAGCAGCACCAGGAAGGACCCGGTCTCGGGAAAGATCTGGACGAAGTTGTGGTGGCCGCTGCCGTTGGAGTTGAAGCCGAAGGCGGTCGGTCCGAACATCAGCCAGCCCAGCCCCCAGGCGTGCATGAAGTGGTGGCCCGGGACGGGGATCTGCGGGGTGCGCATCTCCTGGGCGAGCGCGGCCGACAGCAGCCGTTCGCCGTCGCCGGTCACCCCGTCGTTCAGGGCGAGCGCGGCGATCCGCGCCACGTCCTCGACGGTGAGGCAGACCGAGAACGAGCCGGCGGCGTCGTCGGCGATCGTCTGCCGGGGCGGCTCGTGGCGCAGGTAGCGCTTGGCGCCCTCGTCCCACAGGAAGCCGTCCGAGACGGCGCCCCCGTAGTGGCCGTGTTCGACGAGGGTCTCGGGGATCTCCCGTATGCCGAGCGGGCCGAGCAGCAGCTCGTTGACGGCGCGGCGCCAGGGGATGCCGAGCAGCTTCTCGATGAGCGCTGCGACGATGGAGGTGCCGACCGCGGAGTACGCGAACACCTCACCCGGCTCGAACAACTGGCCGTACGCGCTGAGCGAGTCGATGTAGGCGGCGAGGCCGGGCAGGTCGGTGTCGTGCCAGACCTCGTAGGAGTCGTCCACCCCGCTGGTGTGGGACAGCAGTTGGCGCAGGGTGACGTCGACGGTACCGCCGTCACGGCGCCGGAACGCCTCCGGCAGCACTGCGCGCAGCGGCTCGTCCAGGCCCACCGCGCCACGGTCGACCAGGCGCAGGGCGACGAAGGCGAGCATCGGCTTGGTGAGGCAGGTGACCCGCTGACGGGTGTGCGCCCCGTAGGGGTCCCCGGTGCGCTCGTCCACCACGCCGTGGTAGGTGAACTCGGTCGTGCCGTCGAGGTGGACGGCCATCCCGGCGCCGGGCATCCCGTGGCCGAGGCCCGACTCCCGCAGTGTCCGCGCCAGTTCGCGCAGTGTGTCCGCGGTGCCGGTGGCCGCGGGTGTCCCAGGTGCGCCAGGTGTCCGGGCACGCTTGCGGGACAGCAGCCCGGTCTGGGCGGCGAGGGTGCGGTGCTCGTACACCTCGGCCACCCGGACCGCGCGGCCCGCCGCGTCGGAGAGTCGGGCCGCGAGCAGGTTGGCCAGCAGGGAGTGGCCGCCGACGGAGAAGAAGTCCAGGTCCGGGGTGGGGGACGCGATGCCGAGCAGGTCGGCCCAGATCCGGGCGACCGTGGTCGTGTCCGGGTCACCGCCCGGGGCATCGGCCACGGTGCGCAGGCCCCAGTCCACCTCCCGCGCGGCCAGTGCCTTGCGGTCGACCTTCCCGTTGGGCAGCTGGGGCAGCCGGTCCTCCACGAGGATCTTGGCGGGCTGCATGTAGTGGGGGAGTGCGGCGCGCAGCCGTTCGGTCATCGCCGCGACCGACACCGTGCCGCCGTCCCGGGCGACGTAGCACACCAGCCGGGTGTCGTCGCCGACGGGCACGGCGAGCGCGGCGACGTCGCGCAGCCCGACGACCTCCCGCAGGACCGCCTCGATCTCGCCCAGTTCGATCCGGAAGCCGCGCACCTTGACCTGGTGGTCCCTGCGGCCCAGGAAGCGCAGTTCGCCGTCCTCGGTCCAGCAGGCCAGGTCGCCCGTGCGGTAGAGCAGCCCGTCGGTGTGCCCGGCGAGCTGGGCGGGGGCGGGTACGAACGCCGCGGCGGTGCGCTCCGGGTCGTTGATGTAGCCGGCGGCCACGCCGTGGCCTCCCAGGTGGAGTTCACCGGTGCTGCCCCTCGGCACCAGTCGCCCGTATGCGTCGAGCAGGAAGACCACGGTGTTGTGGATCGGCCGACCGATGGTGGGGGCCGTGGTGGTCGGGCCGGTGAAGCACTTGGCGGTGGAGTACGTGGTGTCCTCGGACGGCCCGTACAGATTGAAGAGGCGGGCGATGCCCGTCTTCTCGAAGGCGGCGTTGACGAGTTCCTTGGACAGGGGCTCGCCCGCCACGTTGAGCACCCGGGTCGAGGGCGGCACCGCCGCGCGCTGGAGCAGCACGTTGGCCGCGCTCGGCACGGTGTTGATCAGCGTGGGGCGCAGCCCCTCCTCCTCGGTCAGTGACAGGACGTTGTCCACGACGACCACACAGCCGCCGCGGGTGAGCGGTGCCCACAGCTCGTAGACCGACAGGTCGAAGTTGAGCGAGGTGGAGAACAGGACCCGGGCGAGCTCGTCGTCGTGGTACGTCTGTCCGGCCCAGGCCAGCAGGGCGGCCACGTTGCGGTGGCTGATCACCACGCCCTTGGGCCGGCCGGTCGACCCCGAGGTGTAGATCAGGTGGGTGGCGGCCGTCGCGGGGACGGCGAGGCCGAGGGGAGCGGCGTCCGCGCCGGACGCCTTCTCCCACAGCTCCGTGAACGGGAGCGCGGACGCACCGGTGTCCTCGAGCCAGCCGGGTGCGACCGTGTCGCCGTGCACGACGGTGGTCATGTCGGCGGTCTCGGCGATGGCCCCCAACCGGTCGGCGGGGTAGGCAGGATCCAGCGGGACGTAGGCGCACCCGGCCTTGTGGACGGCGAGGAGCAGCACGACCAGGCGATGGCTGCGGGGCAGGGACACCCCGACCCGGGAGCCCGGTTCGACGCCTGCGGCGGCCAGGGCGCGCGCCAATCTGTTCGCTTGGGCGTCCAGTTGACGGTACGTCAGGGTTGTGCCCCGCCACTCGACAGCCGGCGCCCCGGGGGTCCGCGCGGCCTGGGCCTCGACCAGGGCGTGCACGGTGATGTCGTCGACGTAGGGGAAGCCCGTGTCGTTGACCTCGTAGACGAGGTGGCGGAGTTCGGCTTCCGAGAGCACGCTCAGATCGACCACCGCGGCATCGGGGCGGCGGACGGCGTCCCGGAGCAGGGTGTCGAGACCGGCGGCCAGCCGGGAGACGAACTCGGGCGCGAAGAGGTGACTGTCGTGGTGCAGGGTGAGGCGCAGGTCCGCGTCGGTTCGTACGCTCTCCAGGAGCAGCGCGAAGCCGTCCGGTGCGCTGCCGGTGCCGTCGTGGTCGACGCAGCCCACGTGCAGACCGCTGCCGGACCCGGTGGGCGCGGGGACGCCGTCGGCGGCCGCGGCCCGGTACCCGGCCGCCCAGGCGGCTGCCAGGGAGCACAGCGTGGCGTCCGGCGTGAGCGACGTCCGTACGCCCACGGGGCGGTCCAGGGGTGCGCCGTCCGTCCCGCCCGCCCGCGCCGACACGAAGTCGTCCTGGCCGCTGTGGCGGTGCAGGAGCACCGTGAACGCCGCGTGCAGGAGATCCGGGACCTGGACGCCGCCCCGGTCGGCGAGTGCGGCGAGGTCTTCGGGGTGGTCGCAGGTCCACGTGTACGTCGTCGGCGGCTGCGTTCGTGCCGCCCGACGGGCGCCGTCCCGGAGGGGGAGGTGCAGGGCGGGGGCCTCATCCGGCGAGATCACGGTGGACGAGGCGGCAGGTGTGTCCACCATGAGCCTTTTCCTTACGTCACATTCGAAAAACGGGCGAACTCGGCGTTTTCCATGGTGGAGCGGTCCTGTTTTCGGGACGCCGAAGTATTGCACTTGCATTGGAGAAAAGCGCTTTTTCAGGGGGATTCGTCGCCACGTCCGTCGCGTCGTACAGGAAGATCGACGCAACGGAATTCCGGCGACGAGGGCATGGCGTTTCCACGCCACGGCGGCAGATTTCTTCGCGGACCGGTGCGAAGGCGCCCGGCCCGAGCTGTTGAATATGGAAAGACTTTTCCTCGGATCGCCGACGCACGCGCCGGCCGAGCGTCACCGAACGCTCAGACCGCCACGGGTCCGGGCTCGAGGTGCCTGCTGCGTGCGGCCCACGCCGCGACGGCCGGCATGGCGGCTCCCACCAGGGCGAAGCCGGCGGCCATCGCGAGCCAACCGAGCGCGCCGTGCTCCACGGCGAGCCAGGTCAGCAGCGCGGGAGCGATCAGCTTGCCCAGGTCGGAGCCCATCGCGTAGGTGCCCTGGTACTGGCCCTGCGCATGGTCGAGGGCCAGTCCGAACGACATGCCCCAGCTGCCCGCGGACTGCCGGATCTCGCCGAGGACGTGGGCCAGGGCGCCGGCGATGAGCAGGACCGAGGCGAGCAGCCAGGAGGGCCGGCCGCTGAAGGCGAAGACCCCGCAGGCCAGTGCAAGGCACAGGGCACCCGAGCGGGACGCCCGGGCCGCCGAGGAGGGCTCGTCGGTGCCGCGCGCCGCCCTCACCTGGAACAGGACCACGGCAACGGTGTTGGTGATCAGGATCGCGGCGATCATCCAGCGGGGTGCGGCCGTGTGGTGCAGCACCCAGATGGGCAGGACGACCTCCAGCAGCACGTTGTGCATGGACAGCAGGCCGTCCAGGACCACGAACGTCAGGTAGGGCCGGTCCCGCAGCACGATCAGGGCCGGTCCGCTGCGGGCCGGTTGCGGCTCGACGGCCGGGAGCAGCAGGGAGAGCAGGCCGGTCAGCAGGTACGTGGTGGCGTTGAAGGCGACAGCGGCCCGGTAGGCCGGGCCGGAGTTCAGGGCGAGCAGGACGCCCGCGAGGACGGCGCCGACGGAGACGCTGATGTTGCTGGTGGCGCGGAGGTAGGCGCGCACCGCGACGCGTTGCTCGGGCGGGACGAGGGCGGCCACCACGGCCATGCGGGCGCTGCGGCTGGCGCTGTACGCCAGTGCCTGCGCGGAGACCACTAGCAGGTACATGCCAAAGCCGTGCACGGCGAGGAGGGCGGCGGTGAGCGGCCCGAGGGCCAGGAACGACCAGATCTGCACCGAGCGGGGGCCGAGCCGGTCGGCCAGGTGTCCGGTCGGTGTGCTCACGGCCAACGCCACGCCTGCGGCCACGCCCACCCCGATGCTGAACTGTCCGGGCGTCAGGTGCAGGACGGTCATGGCGTAGATGGCGTTCAGCGCCATCCACAAGCCTTGGCCCAGGGTGTGCACCAGCGTGATGCCGGAGAGCAGACGAGCGGGTCCCTTCGGCGGAAGCACTCGGCTCAGCATGCGCCCGCCGTATCGATTTCTTCTTTTGCGCACGTCAGGATCTCTGACACGCCCCTACCTCTCGTTCAGCGCCATTGCCAACGACAAGATTCGGGTATTGCCCCCGTAATCCGAGGCCGAGATCGTCGGCCTCGCGGGTCCATCGAATCGGCGCACGGGTACCGTGTCCAGAAAACGCACATGTGATGCCGATCACAGTGGAATATTTCCAGGTGCAGAGTGCGCTTCCTGGCAAAGACGAGGGAAAAAGGGTTGCGGCGGGCCGGGAGGCCCGGCCCTCACGGCCGGGCCTCCCGGCCCGCACGACAGTGCTCAGCAGTCGCGGAACTCCGGTGACTGGTTGAGGATCTGCGCACGCACGGAGGTGAAGCGGGTGTGGGCCTCGCCGGCACGGTCCTCCGGGCGGAAGGCGGCCACGCGGTGGCAGTTCTGGAAGGCGAGGGCGATGTCGAAGTGCCGCTCCAGGGAGGCGCGGATCGCGTCGCTCGACAGGGCTCGAAGCAGCTGGCCGCGCTCCTGCTCCGAGGCCGACGGGGTCTGGTTGTCGGCGAACTCCGCCGCGTCGGAGCGTAGTTCGGCGGCCAGGCGGGCGATGAGGTCGTAGGCGTACGGCAGGGAGGTGCGGATCGTTTCCACGAAGTCCTGCTCCCGCACCTCGCCGTTCTCGGCCTCGGCGAGCAGCTGCGGGGATACGTCGAGTGACATGTAGGGCTGTCCTGTTCTGTCGTTCGGTTCTTGACGGGGGATCAGGCGAGCGTGGCCGCTGCCGCAGGGCCGTGCCTGAAGTCGGGATCGACCTGGGTGGCGAGGTCCTGCCCGGTGGCCTCGTCGGCCCAGGCGGTGGCGTTGCGCAGGTGGAACTCCACGGCGTGCCTCTGGAAGGCCGCCCAGTCCTTGGGGCGGGCGTCCACGGCCGTGCGCAGCCGGTCCAGGGTGTGGGCGTTGTGCGGCTCCAGCTCTCCCCGGCCGCGGCCCTGCTCCTGGGCCCGGACGTAGGGGGACAGCTCGCAGTGGGCGAGCAGGTCGTCGCCGACGTGCTCCTTGAGGAAGAGCAGGTCGTCCTCGCCGGTCACCTTGTTGCCGACGACGGCGACCGGGATGCCGAACTCGGCGGCGTGGTCGCGGTACTGGCGGTGGACGGAGACGCTCTTGAGGGTCGGTTCGACGACCAGGAACGTCATGTCGAAGCGGGTGAACAGGCCGGAGGCGAAGGCGTCGGCGCCGGCGGTCATGTCGACGACGACGTACTCACCGGGGCCGTCGACGAGGTGGTTCAGGTACAGCTCGACCGCACCGAGCTTGGAGTGGTAGCAGGCCACGCCCAGGTCGCTCCGACGGAAGGCGCCGGTCACCATGAGCGGTACGCCGTCGACCTCCTGGACGTGGCGCGTGTGGATCTCGTCGTCGCCGAGCAGGCGCAGCAGGCGGGAGCCATGTCCGGGCGGCGTCGTCTTGACCATGGCCTCGGGGGAAGGGATCCGGGGGTTCGTCCCGCGCAGGTAGTCCTTGATCTTGTGGGTGCGTGTGCTGAGCGGAGGTGCGGCGAACGGCTCGGTCTCGTGGAGGCCGAGGGCGGACGCCAGGTGTTGGTTGATGTCACCGTCGATCGCGAGGACCGGCGCACCCGAGCGTGCCAGGTGGCGGGTGAAGAGGGCGGACAGGGTCGTCTTGCCGCTGCCGCCCTTGCCGACGAAGGCCACGCGCATGGTCAGTGGCTCCTATTGAAAATGAATGTCATGAGCTTAGGTTGGGGGCGCGGAGGGGCGGTGTCAAATGCCGGCGCCTCAACGAGGGGATTTCTTGTCCGGGTTGGGCTGTACGAGGGATGTCTTTGGGTCGTACGGGGTGAAGGGGGAGAGGTTCCCGCCCCATGCGGCTGACCGGGACCCGGGCCGCCGCGACCGCCGACCACCTGGACGTCGGTCTCTTCGCGCACGCTGCGCTCCCCGACCGTCGGCGAAGACCGCTACCGCACCCCCGACCCCGCCACTGTCTGACACAGTGTCATCACTATGAGGAGTGAACCCCCCAGCGAGTCCGCCCCGACAGACGCCCCCACGCCGGCCCGCACCCTCGGATCAGGTCAGGCCCTCGCCCCGCTCACCGTCGGGGTCGAAGAAGAGTTCCTCCTGATCGAACCGCACAGCCGGGTCCTCAGCCCGCACGGCCCTCAGCTGGTGAGCGAAGCAGCCGGTGAACTCGGTGAGCGGGTGGGCACCGAGCTGACCGGTTACCAGGTCGAACTGCGCACCGACCCACACACCTGCCTGAAGGAAGCCGACGCCCAGATCCGCTCCACCAGAACGGCCGCCGCCCGCGCCGCCGCCCGCCTGGGCCTGCGCATCGCCTCCACCGGCACGCCCGTACCAAGCCAGACGACCCCCGTCCCGATCACCCCCGGCGCCCGCTACGCACGAAGCGCGGCCCACTTCCGCGCCCTGGACGACGAACAGACCGCGTGCGCCTGCCACATCCACGTCGGCCTGCCCGACCCCCGCGACGCCGTCCACGTCAGCAACCACCTGCGCCCCTGGCTGCCGACCCTGATCGCCTTGAGCGCGAACTCCCCGTTCGAAGGGGGCCGGGACACCGGATACGCCAGCTGGCGCACCATCACCTGGGGGCGTTGGCCCGTGGCCGGCCCGCCCCCCTACTTCGAATCACCCGCCCACTTCGACGACGTCGTCCACACCCTCCTCGAAACGGAGGCGCTCATCGACCGCGGCGGCCTGTACTGGGACATCCGTCCCTCCCACCACCTGCCCACCATCGAGATCCGCGTCGCCGACGCCGCCCTGACCCCGGACGACACCGTCCTGCTCGCCGCCGTCGTCCGCGCCCTGACCGCCACCGCCCTCACCGCTCTCCAGGCCGGAGAACCCGCCCCGCGCCCGGCACCGGAACTCCTGCGGGCTGCCTGCTGGCGCGCGGCACGCGACGGACTGGCCGGCCACGGCATCGACCCGCTCACCGGCCGCCTGGCACTGCAGACCGGGCTGGTGGAGCGGCTGCTGCACACCATCACCCCGGCACTGCGCCGGCACGAAGACCTCGACCTGGTGCGTGAGCAGTGGCAGCGCCTGCGCACCGAGGGAAACGGCGCCGACCGTCAGCGCGCTGCCTACCGGAACCGTTCCAGCACGCACGACGTCATCGACTACGTCATCTCCGCCACTTGCCCTTCGTGAGGGAGCAGCGATGACGGTTTCCGCGTGCGCTGGGGGCGCGGCCTCCTGGACGCGCGGCTGAAGGCGGCGGCGTGATGCACGAAAGGCGCCGACCGGAGTGGTCGGGGCCGCGAAGCAACCGCGGCTACGTGCTGCTCAAGTTGGAGACCGTCGAGGACGCCGCCTGGTTGTCCCAGCCAGAAGCCGCACGCCACCTGGGCGTCACGCTGCTCCGCGTCGCAGTGCTCATCGTCAACCGCCGTCTGATACCGGCGGAAAACCCAGCCGGTCATGCGGGGGTCACGACCGCCAGCGTCCAAGCCGAGAAGGCCTGGCGAGCGAACGCGACGAAGCGGGCGAAGCTCGCCCGTCTCCTGAAGGACACGGTGAGCTGGTTCTGATCGCTGATCCACAGCAGATGGCTCCGCGCGCAGCCCCTTCGGACGCCTACGCGACATCGGCCCTTCGGATCAAAATCCCGTCATCCTGCCACGGTCGGCACTGCTCCAGCTTGCTCGGCCGCGAGAAGCACAACGTCAACGGCGCCTGCACCTGGCAGTTGGCGAGCGGTCTCCAGGCATCGCTCGGTTCGGCAGGCAGAAGGCCCGCATGTCGTACGGCCAGCCGGCTGGTCCGGGTCTCACGACTGACTGCTCGTCAGACTGGGACCACGAGGGTCATGTCTCGGTGGTGTGCCCCCCGGTGTGGCTGAGTGCTCGCCCGCCTCACGCCCCCAGCGCCCGCGGCCGCCGTGTCCCTATAGCGTTTGGTAGGGACGCGATCCTGCCCCGACCGTTCCCCTGCCCTGCACCCGGATAGTCACGTCGGCGCGCGCGGCGCACCGGTAGGTCCCCCCATTCCCATGGTCTTGAGCCCCGTCGAGGCCTACGGCGAGGTTGCCCAAGGCGCAGGCTTCTCCGACATCCTCAGCCGTGCTGCTACACCCTCGGCGGCCTGATCGCTGCCGACCGCCTGCTTCGCGATGAGGCCGAACGAGCCCTGCGCGAGAGGCCTTTGCCGCCCGCCCGGGCCAGGATCAGCGCATCGAACAGACCATCCGCAGCAGCCTCGAGGCAGGACTGAAGAAGCTGCTCCACGCCACGAGGAGACGTCCACGGTCAGCATCGGTCGCGGGAACGACCACGTCATGCCGGTCTGAACGGTGCAAACGCCAGTCTGTTCCTTGGCTGCGCATGGAGCCGCAGGCGGCAGGTGAAGATCCGGTCGGATGGCGGACAACAGCTCCTCCGTTTTCGGCCGTTCGCTTCAGGGTTGACGAAGACTATTGTCCCTCGGGGAGGCTGCCTGGAACCAATTGACTATGTATTGCCCCTTGTTCCGACACTGAAGGGGAGGGGCGCATTCCAGCTCGTGTGTGATCGGGTTCGGTGGGAACAGCACGGATTTTTGTGCGAATTGTGTGACAGCGTGTGCGGGCCCGGTGACCGCTGGGGTTGCCGTGGTCTGACTTCCTACGGGGGGAAGCATGCATACGCGTGCCTCCGGCACGTCGCTTCGACGCGCCCGGAAACGACCGAGCTCGGCTGTGACGATGGCGGCGGTGACCGCGGCCGCGCTGGCCGCGGCCTTCCTGCCGGCCGCGACTGCGGCCGCAGACGACGGCAAGCCCGTCTCGGCGTGGGGCAAGGACAGTCCCCACTTCACGATGCCGGCGGTGAAGGTGGGACCGAACCGGCCGGTGAAGTCCGAGCCGTCGAAGAACCCGACGGACGAGGTGTACGTACCGTGGCTCCGCGAGCAGCGGGCGCACGCCAAGAACACCGTATCCGGCAAGGCGGCGAAGCCGGCCGGCGTAGCCGCGAACGCGTCGGTGCTGAACGTGGTGCCGGAGGGGCAGGGCAACGTCCCCTGGCACCGCTACACGAGCTTTGCCATCACCGACGCGCTCACCGCGAAGATCGACTACTCGACCGGCAACCTGATGCTGACGGCGACCGACTTCGACGTCGCCGGCGTCGGCCAAAACCTGCAACTGGCCCGCACCTACAACTCGCTGGACGCCCCGTTCGGCCGCGTCTCGCAGCGCTGGTGGCAGCAGTACGAGCGTTACCTGTCCGTCTCCAGCACCGAGGTCATCTTCTACGACGCCTCCGGCGCGACGGTCCGCTTCAAGAAGAACAGCGACGGCTCCTTCACCACCCCCAAGGGCTACTCGCAGGACCTGAAGAAGAACTCCGACGGCACCTACACCCTGACGAAGTGGAAGTCGGGCGCGAAGGAGACCTACAACGCCAGCGGGACGCTGACGAAGGTCACCGACCGCAACCACGGCACCATCACCGTCACCCAGAACACCGGCGGCGGCTTCAAGCTCACCGAATCCCGCTCGGGCCGCTTCATCGACCTGAACAAGGTCAGCGCCACCCTGTGGCAGGCCAAGGACAACAGCGGCCGCACCGCCACTTACGGCGTGGACGCGGCCGGCAACCTCGCCTCCACTACGGACACCGAGGGCAAGACCGTCGCTTTCGGCTACGACGACTGGGGTCGCATCAACAAGATCACCACCGCCGAGGGCCGGGTCACGGTCTTCACCTACGACGACGCGAACCGCCTCACCTCCATGCTGCGCGCCACGGGCTTCAACAGCACCGGTGACACCGGTCCGACCTGGACCTACGCCTACACCAGCGACTCCGCGACGGCGGCTGGCACCACCACCGCCACCGACCCCGAGTCCCACGCCACGAAGTACGCGCACGACGGCGACGGGCAGGTTTCCGAGGTGACTGACGCGCTCGGCCACAAGCGGTCCACCAAGTTCGACGCCAACCACAACATCGACACCGCCACCGACGCGATGGGCTCGGGCACCACCCCCGGCAACGCCACCGACTACGGCTTCAACACCCGCAACAACCTCGAGACCGTCACCCTGCCCACGGGCGGAACGACCGTCAACCACTGGCAGACCACCGCCGGCGGCAACGACGTCCCCTCCGACTCCACCAACCCCGACGGTGAGAAGACGCAGTTCACCTACGACACCGCCGGCAACACGACGTCGGTGGCGCAGACCGGCACCGGCGGCGGCAACGTCTCCTACACCTACAACCCGTCCTCGGTGACGTGTGGCGGCTTCGAGGGCCAGCGCTGCACCCAGAAGACGAAGATGACCTCCACGAGGACGGTCACCACCGACTTCCATTACGACGCCAAGGGCAACCTCGACACCGTTACCCCGCCGACGCCCCTGGCCAAGACCACCTACACCTACGACGCGCTCGGTCGCACCGAGACCGTCACGGACGGTCGTGGCATGAAGACCGTCTACGTCTACGACAACCGTGACCGCATCAAGACCGTCTCGTCGACCAACGACACGGTCCGCTACTGGTACGACGGCGACGGCAACCTCACCCAGCGCTCGGACGGCACCGGCACCATTAAGTACGCCTTCGACCCGCTGCAGCGCGAAACGATCCGCACCCTCCAGGACGGCTCGCAGACCCTGCTCGCCTATACGGCCGCCGGCAACGTCGACTACTACGCCGACCCCGCCGGAACCACCGACTACACCTGGAACGAGGTCAACAAGCTCAAGCAGCTCAAGGACCCCCAGGGCAAGATCACGACGTACACGTACAACAACAACGACGTCCGCACCAGCATCACCTACCCTGGCGGCACTGTGCAGACGGTCGCCGTCGACAAGTCCAGCCGCCCCGAAACCATCAAGACCACCTCAGCCCAGGGCATGCTGGTTAACCTCGCCTACACCTACGGCTACGGCACCGGTGGCGCGACGGACGGCAGCAAGATACGCACCTCTACCGACAAAGTCAGCGGACTGAAGCGGACGTACAGCTACGACGGGGCGGGCCGCTTCTCCTACGCCAAGGAGGAGAAGTCCGGCAGCATCGCCGACTCCTGGCAATACTGCTACGACCTCGCCGGTAACCTCACCTCGCAGGGCGCCGACCCCGGCTGCCCCCGCGGCACCACCTACACCTACAACGACGCCCAGCAGCTCACCAGCAAGTCCTCCACCACCGGCGCCTGGTCCTACGACGCCATCGGCAACGAGACCGCCGCAGCCTCCACCGACGACTACGTCCGCACCGGCGAGAAGTGGACCGATTACTCGCAGATGTCGTCGATCACCGTCAACGGCAAAACGTACGACGGGCAGTACGGTTCCACCGACCAGAGCGAACGCATCAAGCTCGGCGACACGCTCTTCCACAACGGTCCCCTCGGTCTGTCCGCCAAGACCACCGCGGGCGTGGACATGGGATTCAACCGGGAGCCCGGGGGCACCTTGAACTCCATGACGAGTGGGGGCAAGTCGTACTACTACCTCACCGACGCGATCGGCTCGGTGATCGGCCTGGTGGACGTCGACGGCAACAAGGTCGACACCTACACCTACAGCCCCCGCGGGGTGCGCATCCTGGCCCAGTCGTCCGAACCGGTGGCCCAGCCCTACCGCTTCGCCGGCGGCTACCAGGACCCCACCGGCCTCTACCACTATGGCGCCCGCTACTACGACGCCAACATTGGCCGCTTTACCCAGCCCGACCCCTCCGGCCAGGAACAGAATCCCTACCTCTACGCCGAAGGCGACCCGGTCAACCGCATCGACCCCATGGGCACGCTGTCTCTCGGGGATGTTGGTGAGGCACTCACCCCACTGGGCGACATAAAGACGGCCATGGAGTTCGGTGGGGCACTCAAGAACCATCAATGGGGGAAGGCTGCCGGAATCAGTTTCGGATGGGCTTTCGGGAACGCCGTCGGCACGGCGTGCACGGCGGGCGCCACCATTCTCGGCGGTCCGGTAGTGGGTGCTGCCGCGTCGGTTCCGTGCTCTGTGGCGGGTGACATGGCAGGCAACTTCGCAGAAGAAAAAACGACGGACGCATGGTCGTAATCAGATAGGGCGATCCGAGGGGGTGGCACATCTCGGCCACCCCCTCGGATCACTCGTAAGCAGGAGGTGAAAGGTTAGATGTGGCAGATAGCAGAAGGCGTCGGCAAAGGATCCTGGGCACCAGAGGGGTGGAGGGGTCCCCTATTTTTCGGTTCCTTGGTCATAGTGGTAATCATGATCGTGGTCGCGCGTTGGCGAAGGAAAAAGTGAGGCGTGATAGTGGCCGACGAAACCAAGGTGATGGTGAAGATACTTGCTTACGTCCTTCTCGGATGCGCATGCATCATGGCTCTTTCGGTCATCGTCATGCTTTTCGCGGGAGCGAACTTCATATTTATTGACATAGCTCCTCTTGTTGCTGCAGGATGCGGCCTGCTTTTGCTGCGGCTTTCGAAATCCCGTCGCTGAGCGTGTCCCGAATCTATCTGCGAGCCGCCTACGGCGCAGAACCTCTCTTGCAGCGCAGACAACGCCTGAGCCAGGACCACCGTGACAGTGGACACCGCCGTCCGCGCAAGAGGCTTGCCGTCGTGCCGACTCCGCGGGCGGCCGGCGAGAGGCGCGAGATCGGATCGGTCGGCTTCCGCCATGCGTGTGGGCTCGGGCCGGTCCGGCTACCCCTTGAGCCCGTAGAAGCGGATGGGCGAGTTCGGCTCGAAGCCGATCCTCGGGTACACGGGTGCGCCCGCCGCCGTCGCGTGCAGGGTCGCGCGGGTCAGGCCAGTGACCCTGGCGCCCTCGTAGAGGGCCTTGCGGGTCACCGCCTCCCCGTAGCCGCGGCGTTCGCAGTCCGGGTCGGTGGCGACCAGGGCGACGAAGAGGCGTCCGTCGGCCTCCACCGTGGCGGCGCAGGTGACGGGGACGCCGTCGCGCAGTCCCAGGTAGGCGTGGACGTCGCTCTTCCACAGCGTGGAGCCGGCCAGGCCGTCGCGGCCGTCCTCCAGAGGGAAGCCGTAGGCACGTGAGTTGAGGTCGGCGTAGGCCCGCAGCAGCTCGTCGTCGGTGACGCGCTTGAACGTCAGCTCGTCGTGGGCCGGTTCGGCCAGGGACGGCAGGTCGGCCGCCATGCCGGTGCCGGGGAAGGCGTATGCGAGCCCTGCCGCGTCGGCGGCCTCGTCGAGCCGGGCACGGGCCTTCTCGTCGAGGAGGTCCTCGAAGACCCACAGGAAGCCGGGCCGCCGCTTGGTGCGCATCACCTCCGCCGCCTCGCCGAGCCGCTGCTTCACCAGTCCGGCGTCCGCGCCGACGTCGGTCAGCGTGAGGCAGTTCCAGAACGCGAACCGGCAGTCGGCCCAGCGCACCGCGATCCCCGGGAGGTCGCGGACGTCGGCCCCCGGGTCACGGTCGAGCACCATGGTCCGCCAGACCAGGGCGAGTTGTTCCATCGATTCGACCGAGTCCGCGTGTCGGTGCATGGAACCCCCGAGGTCGTCGAAAGCGCGTCGCACGGACAGTACATGCCGTTCACCGCCCGGTGGGCCGCACGGGGGCGCGTACCGGCCAGGGCGCCAATCGGGGCGGCGGCGCGGCCTGGGATCACGCTCGACGCGGACTCCGTGTCCCTGCACCGCGGGGACAGCGGCGATTTCACCAGCGGTGACCCGGTCAGCAACCAGGCCTACTTCCCTACGGCCGAGGGCGACGGTCCACGCGCAGCGAAAGGTTGCTCATTTCGCATGACCACGGTGCGCTTCGGGCACGGCCCGCAGGCCAAGATCGAAGTACTGACCGTGGTGGAGGCCGACCCGCCCCGGCGGTTCGCCTTCCGCTGGGTCGTCGACGACGGGGAGAGCGCAGCTCCCGGCAACTCGCTGCTGGTGACCTTCGAACTCGTTCCCGCCGGCACCGGCACGCTGCTGCGGTTCACCGAAACGGGCTTCCGCGAACGAGGCTGGGAGGCCGCCACGCTCGAGGAGGCATACCAGGACCACGTCCGCGGCTGGGACCACTTACTGCCCCGGCTCGTCGACTACGCGGCCAAGGCGGCGACGCGATGAGCGGCGCCGCCGTCGACGACGAGCTGTGGTCGGCGGTCGGGGACCCGACGCGCCGGCGGATGCTGGACCTGCTGCTCACCGGGAACGGCGGAACGGCGACCACCCTCAGCGAGCACCTCCCCGTGACCCGCCAGGCGGTGGCCAAACACCTCGGCGTGCTCGGCCGGGTAGGACTCGTCCACGCCACGCCCTCGGGACGCGAGCGTCGCTACGGGGTGGACGAAGCGCAACTCGCCCGCGCAGTCGAGCAGTTGTCCTCGGTCGGAGCGGCATGGGATGCGCGACTGCAGCGCATCAGGCGGATCGCGGAGACGATCCAGCGCGAGCAGGGCTGACCGGGGCGGGCCGGACCAGCCGCGTCACGGTCGCGAGCGCCCGCTCGGGCGGACGGTCGCGGTCAGGCGCTCAGCGCGACCCGGGCCACATGCCGCAGCTCCTTCGTGCTCGCACCGTCCCGCGCCTGCTGCGACATGCCCTGGTCCCGGAGCCCGACAGTGCGTCAGCTTCGCTCGAGGTCTTCGGGATCGACGAACAGACCGCCGCCGAGCAGCCCTCGCAGTGAAACCCGCTCGCCCTGGTCGCCTCTTTGACGAGATCATTGGGCATGGAGTTCCTCTGCTACCACCGTGACCGGCCCGCCTCCCTGCCACTGCGCCGCGAGCTGGGGGAAGAGCATTGGCGCTACATGGACCAGTACGCGGAGGAGATGATCGCCCGGGGCCCGACCTTCGCCGACGACGGCGACACACCTACCGGAAGCGTGCACATCCTCGGCCTGCCCGATCCCGCCGCTGCCCGTGCGTTCGCCTTCGACGAGCCGAACTACCAGGCCGGTGTCTACCGGGACGTGCTGCTTCGGCGGTGGCGCAACGTGCTGGGGCGCACCATGTGGGACTTCCCTGGCGGCCGCAGCGGCGGCAAACGGTACCTGGTGCTCGGCCTCGGCGCGGGGCAGGCCGCCGACCTCACGGTGCCACCTGACCGGGACGAGCTGATCGCCTACGGGCCGTTGCTGTCCGACGACGGCGCCGCCTGGCTGGGCACGGCGGCGCTGGTCCGGGCGCCGGACCCGGCAGCGGCACGCGCCATTTTGACCGCGGAGCGCTACGCCGACATCGAGGTGCACAACTGGCAGTTCGGCGGGCGTCCGTCATAGAGCGCGTCGCGGGAGGACTCATGGGCCGGCTACGGCTCCGGCGGGCAGCAGCTCGCGGATGATGGCGTGAGCGACGATCGTAGGGCCCTCGGTGATCAGCAGTTCGGTTCCGAGGTGGAGGTGCGGTCTGGCCAAGTCGGGGACGAGGAAACCGATGTTGACGAGGGCCGAGCCGTCCGGCTGGGCGCCTATGTGTTGTAGCAGGATGCTGAGCAGAGCCGTCTGAGAGCCAGGGAACATGGCCGTCGCCGCGTACACCGGTGCGGTCGGAGGGCCCGAGCTGCGGCCCCCCAGCGATTCGGGTAGCCAGCGGATCCCCGCCACGGCCAACGGATCCTTGAGCCCGATCACCAGCTCAGGCTATCCGGTGCGGTCCTTGTCGGGGTGCCGCTTCACAGGGGCGGCCACGTCGGGACACGGCAGCGCGCCGCTGATGGCAGGGGAACCGACCCGTACAGGCCAGCAGCCCCCACCGCCGACTGGACTCGATCGAGGATTGGATCGAGAACGACGGGAACACAGAAGTCATGACGAACTCCGATGATGAAGCGCAGACGACCCACGCACCGGGATCCCAGCCGAGCGTCCGACCGGGCTCCGACGAGCCGCAGACGATCACGGCGCCGACACCGCCCGTCGCATGGAACAGTGGCGCTCCGGACCGAGCCGACCTGGCCGCCGAAGAGGACGAGTCGGAAGGGCCCCGCACTCGCGAAGGCTCGGACACCACGCCCCAGAGCGACTGAGCCCCAGGGTCGGGAACTGCCAGGGCCGGCAGGCCATGTCGTAGACCGTGGCGGGCGCCCCGCGCCGGGCTCAACCGCTCCTCGATGAGCGGCTCGACCAGTTCCCACCGGCAGCCGACAAGTCGGCAACCGAGCGCGGTGAGGCCGGACGGGAGCCATGGAGCGGCCCCGTCCGGCCCTTGCGCCCGCAGCCCCAGGGGGTGTCAGGAGGCGACGAAGCGGGCGATCGCGCCCAGCACGACCGTGTCCGTCAGGTAGCCGATGTGGGTCTGGCACGGCACGTTGTTGTTCACGGCGCCGTCGAGGCGGGTGCTGGTGTACGGCAGGATGATGCCGTCGCACGCCGAGTACCAGGTGGCGTACCTGGTGTCGCCGGGTGTCTCGTCGCCCGCCGTGATCTGGGCGATGAAGGACGAGCCGGGGTACATCTGCTGGCAGGTGGTGTAGATCAGGCAGGCGCCGGCGTAGGTGGTGCCGTGGTTGGCGCCGGCGATGGAGGCCAGGTGGCTGACGCTGGTGTTGCCACCCAGCACCTTCAGGTAGTACTGGCTGACCAGGCCGCCCATGGAGTGGTTGACGATGGCCACCTTGTTGGCGCCGGTCCGCGCCTTGACGTTGTTGACGAAGGCGGCCAGGCCCTGCGCGTTCGTGACGTTGTTGCCGTACGAGTTGTACTCGTAGGCGAACAGGTTGGAGCTGGACCAGCCGCTGGCCCGGAAGACGCTCATGGCGGTGACCCAGTTGGAGGCGTTGCCGGTGTAGCCGTGCACGAAGACGACCGGTGTGCTCGTGGCGAGGGTCTGAGCGGTCGCACCGGCGGTCCGGGCGACCGGAGCGGGGGCGGGGTCGGCGGCGGCGTTCGGCGCGGAGGAGAACAGGGTGAGCGCGACCGTGGAGGCGGCGAGAAGGCCGAGAAGCCGACGTGGGGAACGACGACGCATGGGTGCTCCTGAGGGGAGTGAGACGTGGGGTGTCTGTCTCGGCCAGCGTCGTGGCGGGGAGCGCGGCCGCCATCAGCAGAATCACCAGTGTCCGCAGTGACACCGCATCAGCGGATGAGCGGATGGGCAGATGGCGCGGCTCGGGTGACCCGTTGCCGACCGGCCATCGAGTCACCGGTGCGGGGCCGGTGAGCGTGTCCGGCGGGAGCGGTCGTCGTTAGGTCGAGCATGATCAAGAAAATCGCCTGCCTCTCCGTCGCGGCCGCCGCCCTCCTCGCCGCCGCTCCCGCTGCTCAGGCGGCCCCGCTTCCCCGTCCGTCCGCCGGGGCTCCGGGAGTGTCCTTCCTCAACGACCTGCTGGGTGCGCTGGAGATCGGCCACCCGGCCGGCTCGCCGAAGACCTTGCTCCCCACGGGGCTCCTCGGAAAGTGAACGGATGACGTGAGCCGGCCGCAGCGTCACCAGGACGATCGCGGCCGGACAACTCCCGCACTGTGACAGAGCTCCCCGAGCCGACGTCACTCCGCCCGCGCCTTGTCGTACTGGCCCCGGCAGCCAACGAACCAGCTGGCTTCCGGGTGCGCGGGTCACCCCGTTGTCGCCGGTGGGTTCACGGCGTCAGGCGGGGCAGGGTCCGTGGTGGGCGGCCCGGTGCGGACCGTGGGCTGGTCCCCCCTAGGACCGAACAGGTGCAGGATCTCCACGGCGCTCGCGTCCGCGGGGCCGAACCAGTGGGGTTCGGTGGTGTCGAACTCGGCCACTTCGCCGGGCCGCAGCGTGAAGTCCCGCGCCCCGAGGACGAGGCGCAGCCGGCCGGCGAGGACGTAGAGCCATTCGTAGCCCTCGTGGGTGACCAGTTCCGGCTCGCGGTGCGCCAACACCTGCTTGAAGACCTGCACCCGGCCCGGGTACTGCGTCAGGGGCACCAGGACGCTGCCGCGCCCCTTGTGCACGGGCCGCAGGTGCACCCGAGGGTCACCGCTGGCCGGTGCCGCCACCAGTTGGTCGAGCGCGACGTGGTGCGCCCGTGCCAGCGGGATGAGCAGATCGAGCGTCGGACGGCGCCTGCCCGACTCCACCCGTGACAGCGTGCTGACGGAGATCCCGGTCGCGGCGGCGAGTGCCTCGAGCGTGAGTCCCCGGTCCCGGCGCAGCCTGCGCAGCCTGGGCCCGATGCCGTCGAGGATCTGCTCCAGCTCCGCGTCCCCGGCTCCTGTGCTCATGCCTCCATTTTGCAGTGTCCGCAAAAGTGCTGGGCCGTGGCCAGGGCGCGGCCGGAGCCTTGCCGGGCATGGTTCCCGGACAGCAGAGGCAGACATGACCGCGACGACACACCCTGTTCCCTCCCCGCTCAGTGCGCGCAGACGCTGGACGGTCCTGGCCGTCTGCTGCCTGAGCATGTTCCTGGTCGGGCTGGACACGACCATCGTCAACGTGGGCCTGCCGGCCATCGGACACGGTGTGCGGGTCGGTACCCGCGGACTGGAATGGATCGTGGACGCCTACACCCTCGTCCTGGCCAGTTGTCTGATCTCCGCCGGCGCCCTGGCGGACCGCTTCGGACGCCGCCGGGTGTTCCAGTGCGGACTGGCCCTCTTCGGCACCGCCTCACTGCTCTGCGCCCTCGCCCCGTCGGCCGGCCTGCTCATCACGGCTCGTGCCGTGCAGGGCATCGGCGCCTCGATGCTCAGCCCGGTGGCACTCGCGATCGTGGTGAACGCGATGACCGACCCGAAGGAACGGGCGCAGGCGATCGGCATCTGGGCGTCGGTGTTCGGACTGAGCATGGCCGCCGGACCCGTCACGGGCGGCGCTCTGCTCCACTGGCTCGACTGGCGGGCGCTGTTCTGGGTCAACACCCCGGTCATCGCGGCCACCCTGCTGCTCAGCGCGGTGTTCGTGCCGGAGTCCCGGGCACCGCGGAACCGGCGGCTCGACCTGCCCGGACAGGTCCTGCTGACCGTGGTCCTCACCGCCGTGGTCGGCATGCTGATCGAAGGACCCCGCATCGGCTGGACATCGCCAGTGGCGCTGGCGGGATGCGCGGGGGCCGCTGCGGCGACAGCCGTGTTCGTGCGGGTGGAGTCCCGCCGGGCTGAGCCGCTCATGGACCTGCGGCTCTTCAAGCGCCCGGCCTTCAGCGGTGCCGTCGTGGGCGCGGTGGCCGTGTTCGTCGCCCTGAACATGACGCTGCTGCTGAACACCCTCTACCTGCAGCACACCCGGCAATGGACGCCGCTCGCCGCCGGCCTGGCGGCCTTGCCCCTGGCCGTCGGAGCGACCGTCTGCGCCCCCTTGTCCGGCCGCATGGTCGGCAGCACGGGACCGCGACTGCCGCTGCTCCTGGGCGGCGCCTTCATCGCGGCCGGCGCCCTCTGCCTGGTCGGGCTCACCCCGCACACGAGCGTGCTCCTGCTGCTGGCCGCCTACCTGCTCATCGGCATCGGGTTCGGCTTCGCCAACGCTCCGATCACCAACACCGCGGTCAACGGACTGCCGCCCGCCCGCGCCGGCGTGGCCGGAGCGATCACCTCCACCGCGAGGCAACTCGGCGCCGCCCTCGGCATCGCCCTCGCCGGCGGGCTGGTCACGGCCGTCACCCCGGCGGGGCTCGCCCACGCGTCCCGCCCCGGCTGGGCCCTGGTCGCCGCCTGCGGCGGACTGCTCCTCCTCCTGGCCCGCACAGCACGGCCGAAGGAATCCCTCCCGAGCCCTGCCTCCCCGCAGGCGCGGCAGCCCGCCTGACCCACCGCACCCCATCTCCCCCTGCTCGGAGGGTGGGTGAGCATCCCTGCGAGCCGTCGGGGTCGGCCTCCCCTGGTGCCTCCACCGCCGCACGCCGGCGTCTCCGCATCCCAGGACGGCATCTCATGCTGACCACGTCCCTGCACGTCAGGGCGGGTGGGACAGGTGCGTCGTCGCGGATGGGACCGGGGTTGTTGCGGTGGTCTCCCGGCGTCTTCGAAGCTGTGGGTGTCGCACCGGCCGGGTCGATCCGAGGACCCCGTAGCGGGCCGGTGACGACGTCCGTCCCGAGCCCATGTACCGGGTCCCGAGCCCATGTACCGGGCATCCCCATGCCCGCAGGGCCCGGATGACCGACGGCCTCGATGCACCACGACACGAAGGAAGTCACCCCATGAGCAGCAGCACCCACGCCCGCCGTCGTCCGGGCCGCCGCGCGGCCGTCGCCGCAGGGCTCCTCCTGGCGATCGGGCTCGGCGTATCGGGACAGGTGACGGCACAGGCCGCCTCCGCTCCCGCGACCACCCCCGTCCGCGCCTCCGCCGCGGGGCGGTCGGTGACCGGCTACAACGGCGACGTGGTGACCCGGATCGCCGACTTCTACGGCGCGTACGTCGACGCCAAGGACGACGGGGCCGGCCCGGGCTCCGCGCTGGCGAAGGCCCTGCGCGCGCACTACCTCACCCCCGCCTTCGCCAAGCGGCTCGCGGCCTGGGAGCGGACGAACGGGGTGGACGGCGTCCTGCGCGGCCACAACACGCCCGTGGAGTGGACGGTGACCGAGGGCACCACCGGTCTCGACGCCGTCGTCACCCTCACCTATGGCGGCGGCGAGTCCCCGACGACGACCACCAGGCTCGTCGTGGAGCAGGCGGCGGCCGGCGGCATCACCGGCATCCGCGTCACCGGCGCCGCCCGCGCGCAGGCGCCCGCCGCGGCGCGGTCGGTCAGCGGCAGGACGGGCGACTCGGTGACCCGGGTCGCCGACTTCTACGGCGCGTACGTCGACGCCGAGGACGCCCCCGCGGGCCCTGACTCCGCGCTGGCGAAGGCCCTGCGCGCGCACTACCTCACCCCGGCCTGCGCCGAGCGGCTGGCGGCCTGGGAGCGCACCAACGGGGTGGACGGCGTCCTGCGCGCCCGGAACGTGCCCGTGGACTGGACGGTGACCGAGGGCGCCCGCACCGGCGAGGTCGCCGTCACCCACGCCTTCGGCGGCGGGGAGTCGCCGACGGTGACGACCCGTCTGGTGGTCGTGCTGGAGCCGACGTCCGGGGATGTCACCGACATCCGCCGCGCCGTGGGCGCCCGCTGACGGTACGGATGCCCCGTCGGGCCCCCTTCCGGCTGCGTCCGGGGGCGGGCCCGGCGGTGTCCCTCCGTCAGTCGGCGGTGGCGTTCGTGTTCGCGGCGGGGATCGGGACCCAGCGGCCGGGGCGGTGGGAGACGCGGTCGTACCGGTAGCCCGGCAGCCCCGTGGAACTGGTGCTGTGGAACGGGCGGCCGTGGTCGTCGATGCGGACCGTGCCGGTGCGGCCCTGGGAGGACCAGGTGAGATCCAGGTACCAGTCGCAGGTGCAGGACTCGGTGCGCGCGGACACCATCAGGACCTCGGGGTCCTGCAGGGACACCCGGTAGGGGAAGCCGATCGCCGGGACCGGCGTGCCCGCCCCGTCGTCGCCGGGCATCGAACGGGCCACCGGCTGGTACGCGTCGAGGTTCACGGAGAAGAAGCGGGGGATGATGCCGGCGCCGCAGCCGTCACTCAGCGAGTAGAGGGTGCCCCGGCCGGCGGCGGGGGTGGTCCGGCTGCTGACGCGCACGTGCAGCGCCTCCAGGACGACGGCCGCGGAGCCGCGTCCCTGCACGGTGATCCGCACACCGGTCGTTCCCGCGTGCACCGCCCGCTGGGAGGTGGCCCACGCGGCGATGTCCTCGGGGTGGGGCGGCGGCGGGACCTTCCTCGGCGGCTGGGCGACGACGTAGTCCTCGCCGCAGTTGGTGAGCCCGGGGGTGTGGTCGTCGGCGGTCCAGGTGAGGGGGGCGGGGGCGGCGGCCCTGGCCCGGTGCGGCGCGGGGTGTGCGCCCGGTGCGGGCAGGTGACCGGCGGTGGACGCCGTGAGCCCGAGGAGCGCGGCAACGAGGGAGAGGGCGAGGGCGACGGACCGGACGGGGGAGCGGCGGGGCCGCGGCCGGTGCCGGGGGCGGGGCCGGGGCCGTCGGTCGGGGACGGCCGCGGGGGAGGGGCGCCCGAGATCGGCGACGACCGCGGGGGCGGGACGCGCGAGGTCGGCGACGACCGCTGGACCGCTGTCGTCGCCCGAAGGAACCGTCCGCCCCTCCGGCGGACGGGGTTGTCGCCGGGCCGCGTCGGCCACGACCCACCGGCGGTGCAGCTCGGTGCGTTCCTCGACCGACGCACCGCACAGCACGGCGAACCGCTCGACACCGGCGAAGTCCTGCGGGACCGCTTCTCCGGTGCAGTAGCGGTGCAGGGTGGAAGCGTGCATGTCGAGCCGCCGCGCCAGCGCCGCGTAGCTGCGGTCGGTGCGCTCCTTGAGCCGTCTGAGCAGCAACGCGAACTCCGCCACCCCATCGTGAACTGCAGCCATGTGCTCCGTACTCGTATCCGTCCATCGGCCCGCGGGCCCGTCCCGAGGGAGCGCAGCGGTCCGGCGCCCCCTCATGTGCACGTCCGCGGGCCGGGGACGGTTCCACGGCCCAGGCCGCCGCCGGCGGAGCGTTCCGGACGGCGACCACGACCAAGGGCCCTTGCCGGGGGCGTTGACTTCGCCCCCGGGCGGTTCTACGGTCGGCGCGCGCCGAGGTTCGGTGACTCGTGCCGTGTTCGACATGAGGAACAACCGGCCGCCGACCCCTGCGTCGACGTCCCGGCTCCCGAACGGCCCGTCCCGTCGGCTCCGGTGCGCCGGCGGGACGGGCTCCGCTCAGACGCCGAGCTGCCGGGCCGCCGCGGTCACCGTCTGCTCCAGCAGCGTGGCGATGGTCATCGGACCGACACCGCCGGGCACCGGCGTGATCAGCGAAGCGCGCTCCACGGCAGAGTCGAAGTCCACGTCGCCGACGTTGCCCGCGTTGTAGCCGGCGTCGACCACGACCGCTCCCGGCTTGAGGTCCTGCCCCCGGATCAGCCGCGGACGGCCCACGGCGGCGACCACGATGTCCGCCTCCCGCACCGCCGCCGACAGGTCCGCCGTGCGCGAGTGGCAGTACGTCACCGTGGCGTCCCGGGCGAGCAGCAGCATCCCGGCGGGCTTGCCGAGGATCGCGCTGCGGCCGACCACCACGGCCCGCTTGCCGGCCGGGTCGACGCCGTACGCGTCGAGCAGCCGCATGATCCCGCCGGGCGTGCACGAGACGAAGCCCGGCAGGCCGAAACTCATCGTGGCGAACGACGCGAAGGTCACGCCGTCGACGTCCTTCTCGGGCGCGATCGCCTCGAACGCCGCCCGCTCGTCGATGTGGTGGCCCATCGGGTGCTGGAGCAGGATGCCGTGCACGGCGGGGTCGGCGGACAGCGCGCGCAGCGTGCCGACCAGGTCCCCGGTGGTCGTGTCGGCGGGCAGCGCCACGTGCCGGGAGGCGATGCCGGCGGTGCGGCAGCGGTTCTGCTTCATCCGGACGTACGTCACGGAGGCCGGGTCCTCCCCGACCAGCACGGTCGCCAGACAGGGCGTCGTACCGGTGCGTGCGGTGAGGTCGGCGCTCCTCCGGGCGGTCTCCTCGACGATGCGCCGGGCGAGCGCGGTGCCGTCCATGAGCCGGGCCTGCGACATGGGTGTCCTCCTGGGCCGATCGGTCGGTGTCGCCCAGGCGCACGGCATGTCGGTGTGGACGGGCCGCTCCCCGGTGGTGCTCCACCTCAGCGCCAGTCACGGCCCGCCCCCAGCGTAACCGAGGGCCCCCGCCCCCCTCCGGCCGGACCGGGAGCGGTGCCCCCGCGGGAGTGCGGACCGGCCGGGCGGTGGCCCGGGACCGGCCCGCGGGTGCCGTCACTCGTCCCAGGCCTGGATCATGACCTGGTCGACGATCTTGCCGTCGCGCAGCGTGATCATCGACTCGGAGAGCACGCGGACGCCGTCCGGGTACTCACAGGACTCGCAGTAGGCGGCGTGGTCGCCCTGCACGACGCACTGGTCCAGCTTGTGCGTCATGTCCCGGCTGTAGACGTCGTCGAGCATCTCGGCGATCGCGGCCCGGCCCCGCACCACCTTGGGGTGGCTGGGCTGGGCGGTGTGGTCGACGATGCGCAGCTCGGCGTCGTCCGCGTAGAGCGAGAGAAGGGTGTTGCCGGTGTTGCCCTCCAGTCCCCGCCGCAGGGTGTCGGCGTCGAAGCCGGAGCCGGTCGCGGTGTCCATGGTGACCTCCTCGGAGGGCCGCGGACCGAGGGGATCGGGCCGTGCGGCCCTCACCTTCGAGCGTCCTCCGCCCCGCACGACCCGGCAAGCCCTCGGTCGGTCCTGCGCCTCACGGGTGAGCGGCGCCCCGTGGCCGTGTCCCCGGGGCGCCCGGGGGCGTTGCTGAGGGCATGATCTCCACTCGACGCATCGTCGCCGCCGCCTGTCTCGCCGTCGGGGTCACGGGTCTCGCCGCGCCCATGGCGAACGCGGCCGACGCCAAAGACTCGGGTCGGCTGAGCCCGCTGACCCTCCTCGACTCGCTCGCCGCGAGCGAGCTCCCCGCGGAGCAGCAGGGCGCGCTGCCCCCGGTCTCCAGCCAGGTGAACGAGCTCAACAAGGTGAAGCAGCTGCGGCGGCTGCAGGAACCGGTGGACCAAGTCGCCGGCCTGGTCGCCCCCCTCACCGGCCTGTTGCCGTCCGTGCACGCCTGAGCACCGCACCGCCGCCCGAGGGGGCCGCCCGCACACCGGGCGGCCCCCTCGGCGTGTCCGGCCCCGGCGAGGTAGGGAACACCACCGGCCCGCCCCCGCGGCACGACCGTCCCAGGGGACGACCGCCCCACGGCACGACCGCCCCACGGCACGACCGCCCACGGCACGACCGCCCCACGGCACGACCGCCCCGCGGCGTGATCCGGTGCGTCCGGTGATCCGTTGCGTCTAGGGTCGGAGCCGGATGTCGAACCACGACGACCGCGACGAAAGGGGCAGCACCATGGCGCAGGAAGTGCGCGGCGTGATCGCACCGGGCAAGGACGAGCCGGTACGGGTGGAGACGATCGTCGTACCCGACCCGGGGCCCGGCGAGGCCGTCGTCCGTGTGCAGGCGTGCGGGGTCTGCCACACCGACCTGCACTACAAGCAGGGCGGCATCAACGACGAGTTCCCGTTCCTGCTCGGGCACGAGGCGGCCGGCGTCGTGGAGTCGGTCGGCGACGGCGTCGGCGATCTCGCGCCCGGTGACTTCGTGATCCTCAACTGGCGTGCGGTGTGCGGCCAGTGCCGCGCCTGTCTGCGCGGCCGCCCGTGGTACTGCTTCGACACCCACAACGCCCGGCAGCGGATGACCCTCGCCTCGACCGGCCAGGAACTGGCCCCCGCGCTGGGCATCGGCGCCTTCGCCGAGAAGACGCTGGTCGCGGCCGGGCAGTGCACCAAGGTCGACCCGTCCGTCTCCCCGGCGGTCGCCGGCCTGCTGGGCTGCGGAGTGATGGCCGGCATCGGCGCGGCGATCAACACCGGCGGCGTCGGCCGCGGCGACTCGGTCGCCGTCATCGGCTGCGGAGGGGTCGGCGACGCGGCGATCGCCGGGTCCCGGCTGGCGGGCGCCGCGAAGATCATCGCCGTGGACATCGACGACCGCAAGCTGGACAAGGCCCGCACCCTGGGCGCCACCCACACCGTCAACTCCCGGGAGAACGACCCCGTCGAGGCGATCCGCGAGCTGACGGGCGGCTTCGGCGCCGACGTCGTCATCGAGGCGGTGGGCCGGCCGGAGACCTACCGGCAGGCGTTCTACGCCCGTGACCTCGCCGGCACCGTCGTGCTGGTCGGCGTGCCCACCCCCGAGATGAAGCTGGAACTGCCGCTGCTGGACGTCTTCGGACGCGGCGGCGCGCTGAAGTCCTCCTGGTACGGCGACTGCCTGCCCTCGCGGGACTTCCCCATGCTGATCGACCTGCACCTCCAGGGGCGCCTGCCGCTGGACGCGTTCGTCACCGAGACGATCCAACTGGACGAGGTGGAGAAGGCGTTCGAGCGGATGCACCACGGCGACGTGCTGCGCTCGGTGGTGGTGCTGTGATGGCCGCCCGCATCGAACGCCTCGTCACCTCCGGGCAGTTCAGCCTCGACGGCGGCACCTGGGACGTCGACAACAACGTCTGGCTGGTCGGCGACGACCACGAGGTGGTCGTCATCGACGCCGCCCACGACGCGCAGGCCATCGCCGAGGCCGTCGGCGAGCGGCGCCTCACCGCGATCGTGTGCACCCACGCCCACAACGACCACGTCAACGCCGCCCCCGCCCTCGCCGACCTGACCGGCGCGACGATCTGGCTGCACCCCGACGACCTGCCGCTGTGGAGGCTGACCCACCCCGACCGCGACCCCGACGCGCACCTGGCCGACGGCCAGGTCATCGAGGCGGCCGGCGCCGACCTGACCGTGCTGCACACCCCCGGGCACGCGCCCGGCGCGGTCTGCCTCCACGACCCCGGACTCGCTGCCCTGTTCACCGGCGACACCCTGTTCCAGGGCGGCCCCGGCGCCACCGGGCGGTCGTACTCCCACTTCCCGACGATCATCACCTCGATCCGCGACCGGCTGCTCACCCTGCCGCCCGACACGAAGGTCCTCACCGGGCACGGGGACACCACCACGATCGGCGCCGAGGCCCCGCACCTCCAGGAGTGGATCGACAAGGGGCACTGACCCCGGCCGGGTGTCCCCGCCCCGCCCCGCAGGGGTCTTCCGGAGGATCCCGCCGAAAAGACGACAGAGGATGTCCGGCTTCCCCGGCACGCTGTGGGGCGACGGTACGCACGAGGGACACGGGAGGCCGGACATGCCGGAGTCGTTGCGGGGCAGGGTCGCGCTGGTGGCGGGCGCGACACGCGGGGCGGGCCGCGGGATCGCGGTGGAACTCGGCGCGGCGGGCGCCACCGTCTACGTCACCGGACGCAGCACCCGCGCCCACCGCTCCGAGTACGACCGCCCCGAGACCATCGAGGACACCGCCGACCTGGTCACCGGGGCCGGCGGCGAGGGGATCGCCGTCCCCACCGACCACCTCGACCCCGCCCAGGTCCGCACGCTGGTGGACCGGATCGCCGACGAGCGGGGCCGCCTCGACGTCCTCGTCAACGACGTCTGGGGCGGCGAGCACCTCTTCGCCTTCGACACCCCCCTGTGGGAACACGACCTCGACGACGGGCTGCGCCTGCTGCGGCTCGCGGTCGAGACCCACGCCGTCACCAGCCACCACGCCCTGCCCCTGCTGCTGCGGCACCCCGGCGGCCTGGTCGTCGAGATGACCGACGGGACCGCGGAGTACAACCGCGACCGCTACCGCAACTCCTTCTTCTACGACCTCGCCAAGGCGTCCGTGCTGCGCATGGCCTTCGCCCTCGGCCACGAACTCGGCCCGCGCGGCGCCACGGCCCTCGCCCTCACCCCGGGCTGGCTGCGCTCGGAGATGATGCTCGACGCGTTCGGGGTGCGGGAGGACAACTGGCGCGACGCGCTGGGGGAGGTCCCGCACTTCGCCATCTCGGAGACGCCACGCTACGTCGGCCGGGCGGTCGCCGCACTGGCCGCCGACCCGGACGTGGCCCGCTTCAACGGCCGGTCCCTGTCCAGCGGCGGCCTAGCCCGGGAGTACGGCTTCACGGACCTCGACGGCAGCCGCCCCGACGCGTGGCGGTACCTGGTGGAGGTGCAGGACGCGGGCAAGCCGGCGGACGCGACGGGTTACCGCTGAACCGGTCCCGCCGGGCCGGTCGGGACCTACCGTCTCAGCCATGACACACGCACAGCGCTTCGAAGGCCACGCAGTCCTCGTCAGCGGCGCCGCCCGCGGGATCGGCCGGGCCGTCGCCCGCCGGCTCGCCGAGGAGGGGGCACGGGTGCTGGTGACCGACGTCGACCTGCCCGCGGCCCGGCGGACCGCCGCCGCGCTGCACCAGGAGGGGCTCGCCGCGGCCGGGTACGCCTGCGACGTCACGGACCGCGCCTCCGTCGAGGCGGCCGTCGCCCACACCGTGGCCACCTTCGGCGCCCTCGACGTCCTGGTGAACAACGCCTACGGCTGCACTCCCGACGCCCCGCTCTTCGAGGACGAACCCGACGAGGCGTGGGCCCACGACCTGGACCTCACCCTGACCGGGGCCTACCGGTGCAGCCGGGCCGCGCTGCCCCACCTGGCGGCCGGCGGACGCGGCGCCATCGTGAACATCGGCTCGGTCAACGGCCTGCAGGACTTCGGCAACCACGCCTACAGCGCCGCCAAGGCCGGCCTCGGCTCGCTCACCCGCACGCTCGCCGGGCACGCGGCCGCCCGGGGCGTGCGGGTCAACATGGTCGTCCCCGGCACGGTCCGCACCACCGCGTGGGAGGGCCGTGACGACGAGCTGGAGGAGATCCGGACGCTGTACCCGCTCGGTCGGGTGGGAGAGCCGGAGGACATCGCCGCCGCCGTCGCGTTCCTCGCCTCCCGCGACGCCGCCTGGATCACCGGCACCTCGGTCGTCGTCGACGGCGGCATCACCGCGGTCAACACCGGCTTCCGGCGGGCGACCGGCCGCACCGAGGAGGACTGATCCGGAGGCGGACCGAGGCCCGGCGTCACGACGCCGGTCCGCGTACGTGACGACCGTCACGGCCGAACTTCACTGTTTCGTCACAGCTCCCACCCTGCTACAACCCAAGGGCGCGTGATCGTGTCTAGTTCATCGAGAGCGGCGCACACGACGCACACCACACACGGGGCCAGGGAGAGGGCGGACATGGGGGACATACGCAGACGAGGGGTGGTCGCCCTGGGGATGACGGCGCTGGTGGCGCCGCTCACCCTCGCACTGGGCGCGGGACCGGCGCAGGCGGCGGGCAGCTGCACCACGCAGGCCGGGCCGTACCAGAAGCAGGTGGAGAAGTTCCTCGGCCGGCCGGTCGACGGGAAGCAGTCCACCACCGACTGCCGGGCCATCCAGGCCTTCCAGAACAAGCACGGCATCACCCCGAACATCGGCTACGCCGGGCCCGTCACCTGGGGCGTGATGGACCTGATGAACAAGCAGAAGGCGGTCGGGAGCAACCCGAACAAGGACCACAAGTGCCCTACGAACAAGGGCCGGATCGCCTGCGTGAACCTCACGCTGCAGATCAGCTGGATCCAGGACGGCAGCCGGCTCGTCTACGGGCCGGTCCCGGTGCGCACCGGGCGTGACGGCTACGAGACCCGCACCGGCCTGAAGAAGATCTACTGGAAGCACATCAACCACGTCTCCACGATCTACAACGTGCCGATGCCGTACAGCCAGTTCTTCGACGGCGGGCAGGCCTTCCACTCGGTCGGCGTCAGCATGTGGAACCCGCCGGGGTCGCACGGCTGCGTCAACATGACCACCGCGACGGCCAAGAAGTACTGGTCGCTGCTGAAGACCGGCGACGACGTCTTCGTCTACGGCCGCAAGCCGGGCACCTGACCGGCGCGGCGGGACGTGGCGCGTGACACACGCGGACCGGGCGGCTCCCCAGGGGGCCGCCCGGTCGTCGTGGTGCGGGCGTTCGCGCAGGCCACGGCGGACTCCCGGCCGGATGCGGGCAGTTCCGCGGGCCTGTTTCCGGCGAGATGGACGTGATCAGTGACACGGTCCGATTTGCCCGGAATATCGCGTATTAACTCACGCGGCCTTCACCTTGGACACCGTAAGATTCACAGCATGTCCACCAGTGTTGAACCCGTTTCCGAGCGATCGGCCGCGGAGGTCAACGAGGAGATCCGGGCGTTGTGGCTCCGGTCGGGCGGGACACTGAGCGTCGAGCAGCGCGCGGAGTACCAGCGCCTCGTCCTGGAGTGGGCCGCCGTGGCCCAGCAGCGGGCCGACGCGGCCTGACCGCCGGTCCGCACACCGGGCGGCCACCGCGCGCCGCACCCCCCGGAGATCCCCGTAGCACCGCGTCCTCGCGCCATCCGAGGGCCGCTTCGCGCGGCCCCTCAGCTCCACGTCGTCGAGTAGTACCGCTGGTACGCCTTGCGGTCCCGCTCCGCGCGCAGGTAGCGGGTGGCGACCAGCGCCACCAGGCTCCCCGCGATCACCAGCAGGCCGGGACCGACGGCACCGGGGTCCGTGAGCCGCGCTACCAGCGTCCGCCCCGTCCCCGTGCCGCCCGCGACCGGAGCCGTCGAGCCCGGCGAGGCCGCGCCCGGCGCGATCGCCGCCTGGGTCGGCGAGGCCGACGGGGCCGCCCCGGACGAGGGGGACGCACTCGCCCCGCCCGCCGCCTGCGCCGACACGATCAGCTTCACGTTCAGCCGGGTCAGCGCCGCCGTCACCGGCTGGAAGAACGTCGTGCCGCCCGTGGTGCAGTCACCGCTGCCGCCCGAGGTGACCCCGAGCGCGATCCCGTCCGAGAACAGCGGGCCGCCGCTGTCGCCCGGTTCGGCGCACACGTTCGTCTCGATCAGCCCGGTGACCGTCCCCTCCGGGTAGTTCACCGTCGCGTCGAGCGCGGTGACCTGCCCGTCGCGCAGTCCGCTGGTGCTTCCGCTGCGGAACACCCGCTGCCCGACGGACGGGTCGGCGAGCCCGGTGATGCGGACCCCGTTGCCGTTGCCGATCGCCACGACGTCGGCGCCGTCGCCCGCCGCGCCGTTCGCGTACTGCACCAGGGAGAAGTCCGCGCCGGGGAAGGTGGAGCTCACGGTCCGGCCGACGGGCCGGCTGCCCTGGTTGTCGGCGAACCACTGCGCGCCCGCGGGACCGCAGTGCCCGGCGGTGAGGATGAAGTCCCGCTGTCCGTCGGTCACGTTGAAGCCCGCGGAGCACCGGCCACCGGTCGACAGGATGGGCTGCGCTCCGTTCAGCCGGGGCGTGAAGGTGCCCGGGGTGCGCTCCATGCGCACGAAGCTGCCGATGCCGTCGGCGACCCGCGTCAGCCGGGCCCAGTCCATGGCCGACACGGTGCTGTCGCCGCGTACCACGACACGGTTGGTGCGGTAGTCGAGCGCCCAGGCCGTGCCGGCCACGCGCGGGGCCGAACGCAGCGCCGACGCGGCCGACTTGAGTTCGTTCAAGCTGTGGCCGACGACCTTCGCCTCGGCGCCGGCCCGCCTGACCTCCTCGGCCGCGCCCGCGTCGGTGACCGCGACCACCGTCCGCCCGTCGTCGCCGACCCAACTGCCCGCCGTACGGGCCGCACCGAGGCGGCCGACGAGGTCCGCGCCCGTCGCCGACAGCGTCCGGGCCGCGCCCCGCTGCGCGCCGTGGCCGTCCGGCTCGCCGGCCATGGCGGACTGCGCGACCATGGCGCCGCCCAGGAGCAGTCCGCCGACGGCCGCCAGTCGTGTCACTCGCCGGACGATCCGCCGTCGTACGTGCCTCATGCATCGCTCCCGAACCCGAACGCGCGCGGCGTCGACACCGCGGGGCACTCCGGTCGTCGAGCACCCACCGTCCATACGGGCCCGGGCGGCGTGGCGTTCAAGGCCGCCCCGCCGGGGAGGCGGGGGAGATCGGGAGGGGGTCCTCCGGCGCCCGTCGCCCCTAGACTGCCGGGATGGACGAGACGCTGCTCGACCGGCTCGGAGCGGGCAAGTACCTGCTCCTGACCAGCTACCGGAAGAACGGGACGGCCGTGGCGACCCCGGTGTGGGTGGTCCGCGACGGGGACGCGCTCGGGGTCTGGACGACCGCCGACTCCTGGAAGGTCAAGCGGATCAGGGCCCGCCCCGGTGTCCTCGTGGGCCCCTGCGACCTGCGCGGGCACCCGACCGGCGACCAGCTCCCGGCCACCGCGGAGATCGTCGACGCGGCGACCGTGGGCCGCTACCGGCAGCTGATCGCCCGCAAGTACGGCCTCACCGGCCGGCTCACCCTGCTGGGCAGCCGCCTGCGCCGCGGCCTGGACGGCACGGTCGGCATCCGGGTGACACCGGGCGCGGGCGACGACGCGACCGACTGAGGCGACGTACTGGCGCGACGGCCTGACGCACGGGGGCCCGGACCGGTCGGCCGGTCCGGGCCCCCTCACACCGTGCGGCCACGGCGCGTCCGTCACACCGTGCGGCCACAGCGCACGCCGTGCGGTTACGGCGCGTCCGTCACCGTTCCCGTGAACGCGACGCCGCCGGGCACCGGTCGGCCGTCGTCGTCGGTCTGCTCGAACCGCACCGACTCCGCAGGCTCGGCCACCTGGTCGGTGAGCGTCGGCAGGCTCAGGTCGTAACGGGTCGAGCCCGCCGGGAACTCCATCCACACCCAGGCGCCCGTGGCGGACAGCGCGCGCTCCGGGTCGGGCTCCTCGCCGGTCCACTCGCTCAGCCACCGCGGGTCGACGTCCTTGGTGGACAGCTCCGCCCCCTCGGTCACCGGCACGATCCGGAACGGCAGCCAGATGTCCACCGCGCTCGGCTCCGACAGCGACAGCCGCCAGTCGAGGGGCCGGCCCTCGGTCACCCGGCCGGCGGTCGGCGTCACCGTGAGCGCGGGCATCGGGTCGTCGTTCTGGACGGTGACGCCGCCCCGGTGCGCCCCGACCACGGCGCCGTGCACCGCCTTGACGGCGATGTCGTGCTGGACGTCGTAGGAGAACGACGTGTCGCCGCGCACCGTCACCGGCACGTCGATGTCGTGGCCGCCGGGCCGTACCGTGACCACCCGGCCCTGGGCGCGGCCGGTGGCGGGGTCGAGGACGTAGACGCGGACCTGCCCGGAGCCGTGCCCGGAGACCTTCACCGGGACGGTGTAGGTGCGCACACCGCTGTCGCCCTCCTTGACCGTCGTACGGCCCACGTCGACGCGCGGCAGCGCCGCCGCCCGCACCGCCGGGGTGCCGGGGCGCCAGCCCCAGGCGTCGACCAGCCAAGCCCGTCCGGCGCCCGAACGCGGGGTCAGCGCGAGCGAGGTGACGTGCCGCAGGTCCAGCCCGGCGCGGGTGGCCGCGGTGAGCGGGACGCGGACCTCACGCGCCCAGTAGGAGGCGGTCCGCCCGCTGCCGGGCAGTGCGTCGACCGTGACCCGGCCCAGGGCGGCCCGGCGGCCGGAGGCGTCGGTGACGGCCACGTCGAACGGGGTGCTCCCGCTGTTCGGCGGCACGATCACCCGCAGCGCGAGGCTGCGCGCGCCGGCGAGGGACACCGCGGCCCCGGGCCGCAGCGCGGCGGTCGTGCCGCCCGGCGCGGTCCAGGCCAGCGCCACCGCACGGCGGCCGGTCTCCCAGCCCGCGAAGTGCGGGGAGGAACCGGGGACTTCGGGGTCCAGACAGGAAACGGCCGGGTCGGGGTCGACGGCCGAGCAGAGCCGGCCGCCGGTCACCGTGACCGGCCCGTCCGGCAGGAACCCCCCGCCGCGCCGGGCGCCCACCGCGTGCGTCAGGACACGCGCCGGAGCGGCGGACGGCGCGCGCAGGCCCGTGCCGTCCAGCAGCGGTCGCGCCCGGTCGTCACCGGCGACGAACAGCCGGGCCGCCGCGGCGATGTAGGTGGCGCCGGCCCGGTGCTGCTGGTCGGCGGTCAGCCGGGTGGCGCTGCCGGGGGAGCACACCGGGTCGCGCTCCTGCTCGTCGTCCCAGAAGTCGTCGGAGGCGGGTGCCTCGGCCTGGCCGGGCGTCCACTCGCTGTTGAAGAAGTTGTGGTTGGCGCCGACGACGTAGACCGCGCTGTGCAGGGCGGTGCCGCTGCTGATGCCGCGGGTGCCGTCGACGTACACCTCGCCCTGGAGGTCGGACACGTCGCCGTCGCAGCCCGGGAGGATCGTGGCGGACGGGACGTCGGCGACGGGATTCTGGCCGAAGATCGTCGGTCCGATCAGTACGGTGCCGCGGATCGTCCAGCGCACCGGGCCGCGGGAGCCGTCCTGGTCGGCGGGCGGCGGGTAGAGGCTGTCCATCGCGGCCCGGTTGACGCCCTCGCCGCCGCGCGAGTGGCCCACGAGCAGCACGCGCGACAGGTCGGCCCGCGGTACGCGGCGCAGCGCGGCCGGGGCGTGGCCCGGGTGGGCGGCCCAGTCGGCCCAGTCGGCCAGGTGGCGGCGCACCAGTGACGAGCGGGCCTCGGCGCCGCCGTCCTCGGCCTGCCAGTCCTGGCCGTTGATGCCGTTGGCCGAGATCGAGACGGTCACATAGCCCTGGGAGGCGAGGAGTTGCTGGTCGCGGAGGTAGCCGCGGTGACTGGGGATCGGCCGGTAGCCGTCGGCGCAGGGCCAGTCACCGGTGACGTCGTCCTCGGCGCCCGGCTTGTAGCAGGTGGAGTGCCGGCCGTGCAGGAAGAGCGCCAGCGGACGCCTGCCCGCGGCGTTCTTCGGCGCGACGACGACGGCCTTGATCTCCACGGGCCGGGGCAGGCCGGGCAGCGTCACCGGGTCCAGGTCGTAGGCCGAGGTGAGCGTGCGGTACGCGCCGGGCCGGCCGGGGTCGACCGCGCCGGCCGGTGCCGGTACGGCGGGCACGGCGGCGGTCGGCGGGGTGACGGGCGGCGCGGTGCGGCGGCCGGGGGCCCGGTGCTCGGCGGGCGCGTCCAGTCGGCGTCCGCCGGCCAGCGCCCGGACGTCCTCCAGGTCCGAGGGGCGGCCCCGTTCGAGGGCGAGCCGGAAGGTGCGGCCGTCCCGGCCCGCCACCGGGACGCCGAGCAGCCGGCCGCCCGCGTGGAACTCCACGCGCGCGTCGCCCATGGGTACCGGCGCGGGCGCGTGCCAGATCAGCTCACGCCGGCCGCCCTGCGCGGAGAGCTGCCAGCCGGGCGGCAGCTCGGTGTCGGACAGCGTTGTCGACGGTCGTGTTCCGGGCGGCTGTTGGGCCGCCGCCAGGCCGGGCGTGCCCGCCAGTGTCGCGAGCAACGCGACGGCGGTGACACCTATGTGCCGGGCACGGATCAATGGTCCCCTCCTCGCACGTGGCGCGCGGGCGACCCGTCGGTCACGGGAGCCTCACGCGCCCCGGAGGATGCGAGGCGGTGTCTGTGGGTTGCCTGTGACCCGCCGGTCCGGCGCGGCGCGGCACCTGAATCCGGCCACCGGGGGAAAGGGAGACGGGTGACCGGGGAGGAGGGGAGGGGCCGTGACGGTGGCTCAGGTCCAGGCGCGCAGCGGCTCGTCGACGAGCTGGAAGACCGGCTCGCCGCGCACCGGGTCCTTGGCCGTCGACAGCCGGACGCGGTCACCGCTGTGGATGCCGATGGGCGGCCCCATGACCCGCCCCCGGACGACGAACCCCTCCGCCATCTCGACCAGCGACACGTTGCGCGCGGCGGGCGTGTTGCGGTGGACCACCGTGGAGTGGCGGACCGTGCCGGTGCCCTGGCTGCGTTCGGTGCGCAGCTCGCTGCCCCGGCACACCGGACACAGCACCCGGTGGTACACGGCGGTGCCGCAATAGGTGCAGCGCTGGAACAGGATCGCCTCGCCGTCGGGACCGCGGCGGTCCAGGACGCCCGCCGGGGCGCCCGTGCTCTGCTGAACGCCGTCTCCTGCGAAGTGGTACACGCTGGTCAACTCCCTGCACTACGCCGGAATCCACGCGCACGGCCCGGCCGCGCACCCGTCCGCACGGCCGCCGTGCCGCCGCGCACCCGCTCAATGTATGGCACTCAGTGCCAGGCGTAAAGATACTGCGTACCACGAAAAAGGAACCGGGTTCCTAGCAGGGAGAGACGGAGCCCGTACAGGACCTCAAGTGCTCCTCGACCGACGAGGTAGTCACCGATGCGCAGGCCTGGCACTCAGTGCCCCCATCCGGGGTGTGCGGAGGTCCGTCCGGCCCGCGCGTGGGGCCGTCGCCGCCACGCCGTACCCTGTCGGGGCCCGACCCGCCGTGACCTGGAGAGACCGCATGGCCGACGCCCGCCCCCGCATCCTGTACGTCAGCGATCTGGCGTACCCGGCCCGCGGGCGCCGCTACTGCGACGAGGACATCCTGCTGACCTCCCGGCTGCGCGCCGAGTTCGACCTCGCCCTGTGCCACCCGCGCGACGCGGCCGCGCTGATGGACGCCTTCGACGCCGTCGTGGTCCGCAACAGCGGCCCGGTCCTCGGCTACCGGGCGGAGTACGACGCCTTCCGCGAGCGCGCCCTGCGGCAGGGCACCCGCGTGTACAACCCGCTCACCGGACGCGCGGACATGGCGGGCAAGCAGTACCTGCTCGACCTGAGCGCGGCGGGCCTGCCCGTCATCCCCACCGTCGACCGCGCCGAGGACCTGCACCGGCTGCCCGGGGCCGACCGCTACGTCGTCAAGCCCCGCCTGGGCGCGGACTCGATCGGCCTGCGGGTCGTGACCCGCGCCGAACTGCCCGCCCTCGCCGACGGCACGGTGCTGGTCCAGCCCCACGTCGACTTCGCCTACGAGGTCTCCTTCTGCTTCGTCGACGACGCCTTCCAGTACGCCCTGTACGCCCCGGACCCGGCCCGGCGCTGGGAGCTCGTGCCCTACGAACCCACCGTCCGGGACCTGGAGTTCGCCCGCCGCTTCATCGACTGGAACGGGCTGCGGCACGGCATCCAGCGCGTCGACGCCTGCCGCGCCCCCGACGGCGGGCTGCTGCTGGTGGAGCTGGAGGACCTCAACCCCTACCTGTCCCTGGACGCCCTCGACGAGGACCGGCGGGAGGCCTTCGTGACCGCCTTCGCCGCCTCCCTGCACCGCTTCCTGGACGACGTGCCCTCGCACTGAACCCGGACGGCGGCCCGTCCGTACCACTCCCCGGGGACATGACGCCCCGAAGGAGGCAGCGTGCCGACACCGCCCGAACCGGGGGAGTCCCCCGAGCGCCCGGTGCTCGAACCGATCCGGGTGCTGCGGCCCCGCCGCACCGACGCCCTGGCGGAGCTGTTCCGCGAGCTGACCGAGGACCGCCCGCCCACCGGCTACGAGCCCGTCGCCCTGGGCGCCGGCCGCCCCGGCGGCGGGGCCGACACGGAGGCCGACACGCAGGAACTCCCGCCGGTGCCCGGCGGACCGGCCCCGGGCGCCTCCCGCCCGGCGCGCCCCGGCCCGCGTCGCGCCGCCGTCGCCGGAGGCGTTGCGGCCGCCGCGCTGGCCGGCTTCGCCTGCGCCCTGCTGCTGCCCGGCACGGACGGCGGGGCCGCCGCGCGGACGCCACCGACGGCCACCGCTGCGGCCCCGGCCCCGGCCGACCCCGACGGGCCGGGCACCCTCCGCGAGGGCGACAGCGGGCCCGAGGTGACCGACCTCCAGGAACGCCTGCGCCGCGTCCCGGACGTCTACGACGACGGCCCCACCGACGGCCGCTACGGCACCGTCCTCGCCGAGGCCGTCGCCCGCTTCCAGCTCTGGTACGGCATCCGCGGCGACGAGAGCGGCGTGTACGGCGACGACACCCGGCGCGACCTGGAGTCACGGACGTGAGGGCCGCCCGGGCCCTCTCGACGCCCCGCGGAGCGGTGCCCGGCGCGTCAGCGTGCCGTGTCGTCCTCGGGGACGCGGATGTCCAGCACGCACACGTCGTCGCGCTGTTCGGCCTCCAGGACGGCGCCGAGGAGCCGGTCGAGCGAGGCCGTCCCGGCGGCGGCCTGGGCCGCGACGGCCCCGGCCAGGCGCTCCAGGCCCCGGTCGATGTTCTCGGTGGGCCGCTCGACCAGCCCGTCGGTGTACAGCACCACGCGGTCGCCGGGCCGCAGCAGGCACTCGGCCTCGCCGTAGCGGGGCGTGTCGGACGCGCCGAGGAGCATCCCGGCGGGCCGGTCGAGGTAGCGCACCGCACCGTCGCGCACCAGCAGCGGCGGCGGGTGCCCGGCCTGCGCCCACAACAGGCGTCGCTCGGCGGGGTCGTAGCGGGCCAGCACCATGGTGGCCGTGCCGTGCGAGCCGCGGGAGTGCAGCAGCAGGGCGCTCAGCCGGCTCAGGGCGCCGGTCAGCGAGGAGCCGGTGATCACCATGCCCTTGGCGGTGAACCGGAGCTGGGCCATGGTGGCCACGGCGTCCATGCCGTGCCCCGCGACGTCGCCGAGCACGAACAGGGCGTCGCCGTCGGGCAACTGGATGGCGCTGAACCAGTCGCCGCCGACGTTCAGCCCCGACTGGGCGGGCAGGTAGGCGACTTCGACGCGCAGCCCGGCCAGCTGCACCGGCTTCCTCGGCAGCGGCAGCAGCGCGTCCTGGAGGCGGGCGGCCACCGTCCGCTCGGCCTGGAGGACGCCGTGCTGGGTCAGCATGGCGCGTTCGCTGGCGAGCAGGGCGAGTTCGGCGCTGCGCTGCGCGGTGAGGTCCTGCACGAAGCCGTGCACCTCCACCGGCGTGCCGTACTGGTCCGAGACGGCCTCGGCGACGGCCCGCAGGTGCCGGACGCCGCGGCGGGTGACGATGCGGAACGGCACGTCGCACGGCCGCCCGAGGCGCACCAGCTCCCCGACCGCCCTGGTCAGCGCGGGCACGTCCTCGGGCAGGGCGAGCTCGGGCAGGTCGGTCAAGTGCACCGCGCCCAGCGCGGGTTCGCGTTCGAATATGGTGAACACCTGGGACGACCAGCTGACCTCACCGGTGGCGAGGTTCCAGTTGGCCCAGCCCAGGTTGCCGAGCCGCTGCACGTCCGCGAGCCGCTGCTCCTGCCGGTCCGAGGGGTCGTGCGGCAGCCAGCTGAGGACCAGTCCGTCGCCGAGCCGCTCCACGTGCGCGCAGAACGTGGACAGTTCGGCCTCGCCGTCCACCATCCGCTGCCGGGCGAACGGCTCGCTCGTGAAGGCCGTGCCCCGCGTGAGGGTGTCCAGGCAGCCGTGCCACAGCGGTTCGCGGGTGATCGCCGGCCAGCACTCCAGCAGCCGCAGCCCGATGAGCCGGCGTCCGCTGCGGCCGGTCGAGTCGACGGTGTCTGCGGTGGCCGCGTCGACGCGGAAGTCCTCGACGGCGCCCGACGGCGCGCGCACCGGGGTGAGCAGCACCGCCTGCACCGGGAGCCGGTCGAACACGGCCTGCACGGCGTCCACCGCGGAGCCGAGCGCGGGCTCCTGGCGGGTGCCGAACATGGCCAGCGGGCCGGCGCACAGCCGCACGACCGCCTCCAGCTGCTCGCGGGTGCGCTGCGGGAACGGCGCGCCGAGGCGGCGCAGGAACCCGACGACGACCGCGGCCCGCTCGTCCCCCGAGCCGCTGGAGCCGCCGGAGTCACGTGCGCCGCCGAGGACCGGGAGCCACGCGCGTGACCCCCACCGCTCGGGCGGCTCCCCGATGAGCAGGTAGCGCTCGCGGTCGGTGCGCGAGTCCTCCAGCCAGCGGGGTTCGCCGCTGCGCAGGGCCTCCAACGGGGCGATCCCGGTGAGCGGCGGGACCTGCTGCCACTGCCGGGCCAGGGCGTCGTCGATGCCTGCGTGGCCGATGAGTTCGAGGCCTCCGGCGGGCAGGCGGGCGTAGAGGAGGACCGCGTCGGCGCCCACCCCCGGCGTCACGTGCTCCAGCAGGCAGCGGGCCAGGTCCTGCGGGGTGCTCACCCGGACCAGGGCCCGACCGAGCCGGGCGAGGGCGAGGGAGACGTCCTCGGCGGTGGCCGGCGGGACGGCGGGCGGGGGGTCGGCGGCGTCGACGTCGTACGGTCCGGGTCCCGGTGCCGGGGCGCGGGGCGGGGCCAGCGTGCCGAGCGTGGTCCAGCACTCCTCCAGGAGGGTGCGCCGCGCGGCCTTCGCCCGCTGGAGCAGCACGTCGTGGGCGGCGTCGGGGGTGCAGCCCAGCTGTGCCATGACGGCGCCCTTGGCGCGTTCGATCACCGCCGAGGTGGCCGCCACGTCCTGCAGCCGGTCCATCTCGGCGCGCTGGCGCGCCACCACCCGGGTCAGCGCGGCCAGGTCGGGTGCGCCGCCCGACTCTCCGGGCACCGCGGGTTCGCTCGTCACGGGACGAGCATGACACAGCCCGTGCTGTTCGATCGCGGTCTCGGGGCAGACCGCGAGCGCGCTTCGATCACCGTCCGGAGGTGTGCTCCACCAGCGCCTCGGTCACCGCGCGCACGCTGCGGGCGATGTGCTGGAGCTGCATGATCTCGGCGGCGTACAGCCTGATGGTGTGTTCGATGACCGACTCGGCGAGGCCCAGCCGCGGCAGGTCGGCGCGGGCGGTCTGCAGGGCGGTGCGGGCCACCCGGATCTCCTGCTGGACCTGGATGTGGGCGTGGCGGGCGAGGAGTACCGGGTGGCGCAGCAGCGCCGGGTAGCTCGCGTAGCGCGCGGGCACCAGCTCGCGCAGCCACTTGGTCGCCGAGCGCTCCCAGTCGTAGCTGCCGGGGCTCTTCACCTGGCACGGCCAGTCCGGGCTGGTGCGCGTCGTCGTCGTGGGCATGATCATCGCTTCCGGTGTACGGCGTCGGGACGGGTGGTCCGACCTGGCGGGGCGGCCCCGGCCCAGGGGATGACCGGGGCCGCCACGGGCACGCGCGCCGGGCGGTGCCCCGGGCACCTCCGCGCCGGCGTGGGTAGGGGACGGCGGCTCGGGATGTCCGTACGGGAGCCCTGTCGGGCGGGTGCGGCCGTGAGCAGTATTTATATATGCCGTCCGCTTTGCAAGGCGTATGAAAACATTCATGTGCGCTGGGCGCGCAGTGATCCCTCGTCAGTTCTCCAGGGGGGAGGGGGTGGGCCCGCGCGCCGGTGGCCGGCTCAGTCCCGCAGGAAGAAGTGGTGCTGCTCGGCGATCTGCTCGTACTCCTCCAGCCGGGCCTGGGTGCGCTCCGGGCCGGCGTCGGTCATGGCCTGCAGCAGCGCGGCGGACATCACCCCCGGCGCCGCGTAGGAGTCGAACACCAGCCGGGAGCCGGTGCCGGTGGCGAAGGTGACGTCGGCCTCGTCGGCCAGCTGCCCCAGCGCGAGGTCGGTGACCAGGGCGACCTTCAGGCCCGCGCCGCGCGCCACCCGCACCGCGGTGAGCGTCTCCTGCGCGTGCCGGGGCATCGAGAACGCCAGCACCCAGGTGCCCCCGGCCTCCCGGGACTGCAGCAGCGCGTCGTAGGCGACGCTGCCCCCGCGGGTCACCACCCGCACGTCCGGGTGGATGCGGCGCGCGGCGTAGGCGAAGTACTCGGCGAGCGAGGCGGAGATGCGCAGCCCGAGCACGGTCAGCGGCGTCGACTGCGACAGGCTGCGGCCGACGTCGATGACCCGGTCCGGATCGGCGAAGTCACGGCGCAGGTTCTCCAGGTTCTCGATCTCCGCGTCGACGGCCGACTGCAGTTCGTTGCTGCGGTTCACCTCGTCCGTCGCCGGGCCACCGGCCAGCGCGCCCAGGGCGATCGCCTGGAGCTTCTCCCGCAGGGCCGGGTAGCCGCTGAAGCCGACCGCGCCCGCGAACCGCGTCACCGAGGGCTGGCTGACGCCCACCCGCTCGGCGAGGTCGGTGATCGACAGGAACGCCGCCTCGGTGATGTGCTCGATCAGGTACTGGGCGATGCGGCGCTGTCCCGGGGACAGCTGGGGCCGGTCGAAGAGTTCCCTGAGCCGGGACGTCGGAGAGCCCTCGGCCTCCGGGGCGGTCCGGCCCGAGGTGATCGCTGATGCCTGCGCACGTGCCTGCTGCGGCGATGGCACGGGTGCGCCTCCTTTGTCTCCCACGAACACTCAACATAGCCCACGGACCGCGCCCGAACCGGGGCCGCGAGCACACCCGTCGGGCGCCGCACGAGCCGCGCGACCTGCACCGCCGCGCGGGCGTCCCACTGCCGGGGCCGCCGGGTCCCCGCGGCCCCGGGAAGATCCCGGGGACTTCGGGCTACCGGCGGTACAGGGTGATCGAGTGGCCCACCTCGTCCACCGGCCGGCTGTCGTCGAGCAGCCGTGCCAGCCGGCCCCGCGCCTTGGCCGCCGCCGAGTCCGACACGACCAGCAGCCCGCGCACCTCGCCGACGGGAACTCGCAGCGGATCCGCGGCGTGGATGCCGTACGCGGACGGCACCCCGCTGCCCTTGTACACCAGCCACACCCGCTGACCGGGGTACCGCTCGCGCAGCCGGTCCGCGAGCCGGCCCAGGTCCTGGCCCCAGTCCACGTTGGAGTCGTGCAGCCACACGTGCGTGCGGGCCGGCCCGCCGAACGCCTCGTTGGCGTACGGCAGGTAGTAGGGGAACGTCCGCAGCGAACTGACCGCCACCCACGCCACCAGCAGCCCTGTGGTCCAGACCACCCACCCGACCCGCACCCCGGCCCGCACTCCGGCGCCGGGCCGGCCCCGGCCACGCGCCCGGCCGGGCGGCCCGGTCCACAGCGCCACGACGCACCCGCCGGCCACCGCCAGGAACAGCGGCAGGAACACGACGTACCGCGTGCCGAAGTCCCGCGCCCCGGTCATCGCCGCGGCCAGCAGCACACCGGACGGCAGCAGCACGTACGGCGCCGCCGGGCGCAGCCGCCGTACCGCCAGGAGGGCCACGGCCCCGGCCGCCCAGAGCGCGAGCAGCCCGAGCGGGGTCTTCACCAGCAGCGCGGCCGGCAGGTAGTACCAGCGCGAGCCGGTGTACAGGTGCCCGAACAGGAAGCCCTGCCACGGCTGGTTCTCCAGCCCGAACTGCATTCGCACGCCGTCCCGGTAGGCCGGCGGGAAGGGCAGCAGCTCGACCAGCGGACCGCGCAGCCCGTGCACCACGGGCACGTGGGCGGCGCCCGGGTCCCAGCGCAGCCGGGGGTCCACGGCCAGGTACGCCGCCCACACGACGGCGACCGCGGTCACCGCCACGACGCCGGCCCCGGCCAGGGCCCGCCACCGGCGGGCGGGCCACAGCGCGAGCACGGCCAGGGCCATCAGCACGGGGACGGCGGGCAGCGCGCTCATCTTCGTCGCCAGGGCCGCGCCCAGCGCGGCCCCCGCGAGCGGCAGACAGCGGCGCGGACGCTCGCGGGCCCGCCACAGCAGCCACACCGACGTCAGCAGGAAGCCCGCCATCGGCACGTCGAGCGTGGCCAGCGAACCGTGGGCGATCACGTCGGGGGAGAAGGCGTACAGGGCGAGCGCCACCCCTCCCGCCGCGGTGCCGGCCAGGTCGCGGGCGAAGGCGAACACCACCAGCCCGAACAGCAGGGTCAGCACGACGACCGGCAGCCGCGCCCACAGCATCAGCCGCCCGGGGTCGTTGCCCGTGCCGTACAGCAGCCTGCGTCCCGCCACGCCCTGGTCCCCGGTGAACGACGGGTCGACGCGCGGGTCGGCCACCGCGACGCCGACGGCGATCACCAGCTTGCCGAGCGGCGGATGCTCCGCGTTGTAGCGGACCCGGTGCGCGTGCAGGTAGTCGGCGGCGGTGGCCACGTACACCGGTTCGTCGATGGTCGGCGTCTGCTGCACGGCCGTGGTGACCATCGCGACCGCCATCTGACCGAGCAGCACCGCCACGAGCAGCGGGACCAGCCGACGGCGGCGCGCCCGCGCGGGGGCGGATGCGCGCGCGTCCTCCCGGGGAGCCGGGACCGAGTGCAGTGTGCGCGCCATCATTCCCCAGGGGTCGTACCCGGCGGACCTCCCGCCCTGTCCACAGGTACGGCCCGGTGCCCGCCGGGGTTCAGTGCGACCCGGCCGAGCCGGTCTCAGTCCCGGCGATGTCCCGGCGCAGCCCCGCGACCTCACCCACCACCAGGTCCGCCCGCTCCCGGGTCGTCGCCACCAGCTCGGCGTTGGCCTCGTCCGAGCGGTGCACCCACGCCACCGCCTCTTGGTGGCCCTTGCCGAACTCCTCGTGCCGGGCCACCAGGCGGCGCAGCCGCTCCTCGGCGTCCAGGTCGCAGAACCACACCTCGTCCAGGTGCGGGCGCACCCGTGCCCACGCGCCCGTGTCCAGCAGCAGGTAGTTGCCCTCCGTCACCACCAGCCGGGCGGCGGGCGGCACCGGGATCGCGCCCGCGAGGGGCTGTTCCAGGTCCCGCTCGAAGCCGGGCGCGTACACGGTGTCCGGCTCGTCGTCGCGCAGCCGGCGCAGCAGCGCCGCGTACCCGGCCGCGTCGAACGTCTCCGGCGCCCCCTTGCGGTCGCGCAGCCCGAGCCGGTCCAGCTCCGCGTCCGCGAGGTGGAAGCCGTCCATGGGCACGTGCGCCACCCACGGCTCACCGCCGTCGTTCAGCGCCGCCACCAGGTGCTCGGCGAGCGTCGTCTTGCCCGCGCCGGGGCTGCCGGCGATCCCGAGGAGGGCGCGGTGGCCGTCGCGGACCAGGGAACGCGCACGCAGGAGGAGATCGTCGAACACCACAGACGCAGCACTCACGGACACACCGCACAGTGTGGCACCGCCCAGGTGAGGTACTGCGAGCAGCCCCGGCCCCGCCGGGGAGGAGGAGGACGCCCGTGCCCGACGACGAGACGCAGATCCGCACCCTGATCACCCGCTGGGCCGACGCGGTGCGCCGCGGCGACCTGGAGGGCGTGCTCGCGGGGCACGCCGAGGATCTCGTCCTGTACTACGTGCCCCCGCCCGACGGGGGTTTCCGCGGCCTGGCCGCCTACCGGGCGCTGTGGCCGCCGTTCTTCGCCTGGCAGTCCCAGGGCGCACGCTTCGACCTCGACACCCTCGAGGTGACCGCCGGCGCCCAGGTCGCGTTCGCGCACGCCCTGGTGCGCTGCGACACCCCCGGCGACCCGGCCGAACGGCCGCCCGCGCCGCGGCTGCGGCTGACGTTCGGACTGCGCAAGGAACGCGGGCGCTGGCTGATCGCCCACGAGCACCACTCCTTCCCGCACGACTGATCCCGTGGGGTGTTGTGGCGTGCGCCACCCGGTGCGCGGGCCCGGAGCGGGGAACGGTGTCCTGTATGACGACGCAGCTCGGTCTACCGGACACGATCCAGGCCTGCCTCTTCGACCTCGACGGGGTCGTCACGCGCACGGCCGTGGTCCACGCGGCCGCCTGGAAGGAGATGTTCGACGCGTTCCTGCGCGCCCGCGACGGCGACTCCTTCCGGCCCTTCAGCGACGACGACTACGGCCAGTACGTGGACGGACGGCCACGCGCCGACGGCGTGCGCAGCTTCCTCGCCTCGCGGGGCATCGAGCTGGCCGAGGGCACCCCCGACGACCCGCCCGACGCCGAGACCGTCCACGGCCTCGGCAACCGCAAGAACGAACTGCTCCTGGAGAGGATCCGCACCGACGGCGTCGAGGCGTACGAGGGCACCCTGCGCTACCTCGACGCGGTCCGCGCAGCGGGCCTTCGCACGGCGATCGTCTCCTCCAGTGCCAACACCCGTGACGTCCTGCGCTCGATCCACGCCGAGGACCTGTTCGACGTGCGCATCGACGGCGTGGTGGCCGCCGAACGGGGGCTGCCGGGCAAGCCGCGCCCGGACACCTTCCTCGCCGCCGCCCGCGACCTCGGCGTGGAGCCGTCCCGCGCGGCCGTCTTCGAGGACGCCCTGGCCGGCATGGACGCGGGCCGCTCGGGACACTTCGGGTACGTCGTCGGCCTCGACCGCGTGGGCCAGACCGACGCCCTGTACGCGCACGGCGCGGACGTCGTCGTCAAGGACCTGGACGAACTGGGGGGACAGGCGTGATCACCGAAGGGGCGTACGCGGTCGAGCCGTGGTGCGTGCGCGAGACCGAGCTGAACCTGGACGTCCTCGCCCAGAGCGAGTCGGTGTTCGCCCTGTCCAACGGGCACGTCGGCTGGCGCGGCAACCTCGATGAGGGCGAGCCGCACGGCCTGCCCGGCACCTACCTCAACGGCGTGCACGAGGTCCACCCGCTGCCGTACGCGGAGGCCGGCTACGGCTACCCGGAGTCCGGCCAGACCGTCATCAACGTCACCAACGGCAAGGTGCTGCGGCTCCTCGTCGACGACGAGCCGTTCGACCTGCGCTACGGGCGCCTGGTCTCCCACGAGCGCGTGCTCGACCTGCGCCGGGGCGTGCTGGAGCGGACCTGCGAGTGGACCTCGCCGGCCGGCACCACGGTCCGGGTGCGCTCCACCCGGCTGGTGTCGCTCACCCAGCGGGCCGTGGCCGCCATCGCCTACGAGGTGGAGGCCGTCGGCAGCCGCAGCCGGGTGGTGATCCAGTCCGAGCTGGTCGCCAACGAGAGCCTCCCGGAGCCCAACGGCGACCCGCGCGCCGCGCGCGCCCTGAAGTCGCCGCTGGAGCCCGAGGAGGACTTCACCGCCGGCCGGCGGCTGCGCCTGGTCCACCGCACCCGGCGCAGCGGACTGCGCGTCGCGGTCGCCGCCGACCACGTCGTCAGCGGGCCCGAGCGGACCACCACCGCCAGCGAGAGCAACGTCGACGTCGCCCGCCTGACCGTCACCTCCGTGCTGGAGCCCGGCGAGACGCTGCGCGTGGAGAAGCTGGTCGCCCACGGCTGGTCGGCGGCCCGCTCCCGGCCCGCGATGAGCGACCAGGTCGAGGCGGCGCTCGCGGCGGCCGGGCACAGCGGCTGGCAGGGACTGCTCGACGAGCAGCGCGACTACCTCGACGACTTCTGGGCCCGCGCCGACGTCGAGGTCGAGGGCGACGAGGAGATCCAGCAGGCGGTGCGCTTCGCGCTCTTCCACGTCCTGCAGGCCGGCGCCCGCGCCGAGCAGCGCGCCATCCCCGCCAAGGGACTGACCGGTTCCGGCTACGACGGGCACGCCTTCTGGGACACCGAGACCTTCGTCCTGCCGCTGCTGACGTACACCTCGCCCGAGGCGGTCGCCGAGGCGCTGCGCTGGCGGCAGAACACCCTGCCCGCCGCCCGCGAACGCGCCGCCCAGCTCGGCCTGCGCGGCGCGGCGTTCCCCTGGCGCACCATCGAGGGCTCGGAGGGCTCCGCGTACTGGCCCGCGGGCACCGCCGCCTTCCACGTGAACGCCGACATAGCGGATGCCGTCAAGCGCTACGTGGTGGCCACCGGCGACACCGACTTCGAACGCGACACGGGCGTGGAACTCCTGGTGGAGACCGCCCGCCTGTGGCGTTCGCTCGGCCACCACGACCCGCACGGCGCCTTCCACATCGACGGGGTCACCGGCCCCGACGAGTACAGCGCCATCGCCGACGACAACACGTACACCAACCTGATGGCCCGGGCGAACCTGCTCGCCGCCGCCGAAGCCGTGGAACGCCACCCCAAGGAGGCCGCCCGGCTCGGCGTCGACGACGAGGAGAGCGCCGCCTGGCGCGACGCCGCCGAGGCCGTCAACGTGCCGTACAACGACGAGCTGCGGGTGCACGAGCAGCACGCGGGGTTCACCCGCCACCAGCGCTGGGACTTCGCCGGCACCCGGCCCGACCAGTACCCGCTGCTGCTGCACTTCCCCTACTTCGACCTGTACCGCAAGCAGGTGGTGAAGCAGGCCGACCTGGTGCTGGCGATGTACACCTGCCCCGAGCACTTCGACGACGAGCAGGTCGCCCGCAACTTCGCCTACTACGAGCCGCTGACCGTGCGGGACTCCTCGCTGTCGGCGTGCGTGCAGGCGGTCATCGCCGCCCAGGCGGGACACCTGCGCCTGGCCTACGAGTACACGGCCGAGGCCGCGCTGATGGACCTGCACGACCTGGAGCAGAACACCCGCGACGGACTGCACATCGCGTCGCTGGCCGGCACCTGGATGGCCCTGGTCGCCGGGTTCGGCGGGCTGCGCGACGAGCGCGGGACGCTGTGCTTCAAGCCGTGCCTGCCGGAGAAGTTCAGCCGGCTGGCCTTCAGCCTGCAGTTCCGCGACCGCCGCCTGCACGTGGAGATCACCCCGGGCAAGGCGGCCTACCGCCTGCTGTCCGGGCCACCCCTGACGATCCACCACCACGGCGCACCGCTCACCGTCGACGGCGACGGTCCCGTGGTGCGGGACGTGCCGTCGCTCCCCGCCCGGCCGACGCCCGAGCAGCCGCCGCACCGCGCCCCGCACGTGCGCTGACCGCCCGCCCCCCCGACCGGCCCCGTCCAGCACGGCGGCCGGTCGGGGTCTGGGTTAGTTTGACCGTGTTGTCCCGGCGCCCGCTCATCCTTCCGGGCCGCGGGGTCCTGTGACCCCGCGACGGGCGGAGGCGAAGGTCGGACGATGGTCTACGGCGTGGATGCCCTGTTCACCGGAGTGCGGCGGCGCGAGCCGCGGACGCTCGCCGGCACGACCTGGCAGGCCCGCGACGACGCGCTGCTCGCGGCCGTCGCCGGCGCCTTCACCCTCGCCCAACTGCTGCTGGTGGGACCGGGACTGGGCCTCGGCTGGGACGAGACCGTATACGTCAGCCAGGTCGGCGCCCAGGCCCCGGCGTCCTCCTTCAGCGCCCCGCGCGCCCGCGGCGTGTCCCTGCTGGCCGCCCCGGTGGCGTCCTGGTCGACGTCCACCGCCCTGCTGCGGATCTACCTCGCCCTGCTGTCCGGGCTGGTCCTCTACCTGGCGCTGCGCCAGTGGCGCGGCCTCTTCCCGGCCAGCGTCCTGGCCGGCGCCGGGGCGCTGTTCGCCACCCTGTGGGTGACGCTCTTCTACGGCCCGCAGGTCATGCCGAACCTGTGGGTCGCGCTCGGCGCGCTGATCTGCGTCGGCTGCTTCCTGCGGGGGAGCGCCGACCGCTCCGACCGGGCCGCCCCGTGGGGCGTGGTGGCGGGCGCCGCGCTCATGGCGTGGATGCGGCCCACCGACGCGGTGTGGGTGGCGGCGCCCCTGCTCGTCCTCGCCGCCGTGACCCGCCGCCCGCGGCTCCTGGCCGCGCTGGTGGCGGGCCTCGCGGCGGGCGCGGCCGAGTGGGTCGTCGAGGCGTACGTCCGCTACGGCGGCCTCGCCGAGCGCCTCTCGGAGGGCTCCCGCGTCCAGGGCGGCCTGGGCTGGCACGTCGCCGTCGGCGACCAGATGCGCAGCCTCGTCGGACGCACCCTGTGCCGTCCGTGCACCGCGCCGATGCCCCACCCGGTGGTGACGCTGTGGTGGTTCGCCCTGCCGCTGCTCGCCGTGCTGGGCCTCGTCGTCGCGGTCCGCGCCGGACGCACCGCGCGCACCCTGGTGCCCCTGGCCTGCGCGGTCACGGCGGCCTTCCCGTACCTGTTCCTCATCGGGTACGCCGCGCCCCGCTTCCTGCTCCCCGCCTACGCGCTGCTGGCCCTGCCCGTCGCCGACGCGGCGCTGCACCTGGTCCGCGGGCCGCACGGCCGGTGGCGCCCGGTGGCCGTCGTGCTGGTGGCCTGCGCGCTGGCCGGGCACCTGGGCGTGCAGTACGCCGTCCTGCACCGCACCGTGGAGCGGAGCACCGCCGACCGCGTCGCCTGGGCCCGCACCGCCACCGGGCTGCACCGCCTGGGCGTCCGCCCGCCCTGCCTGCTCACCGGGGACCAGGCGATCCCCGTCGCCTACTACGCCGGCTGCGCGTCCGCCGCGACGCGGGGCCCGGACACCAGCACCACCGAGGCGGGCATCCGCGCCACCGCCGAGCGCATCCCCGTCGCCCACCTCACCGGGCCGGGCCACCCCACGCCCGCCTACGCGTACGCGTGGGACGACCACCGGATCGGCAAGGTCAGCGTCCAGGTCGCGCCGACGGCCCGTCAGGACGCATCCCGGTGACGCCCGTGACGCCGATGACGCCGTTGCCCCCGGCGGCGCCGACGACCAGGGAACTGGGCGCGCCGCCCACCCCCGTCGCCGAACAGCCCGCCCCCGCCCCCGTCCCCGCCTTACGCCGCCTCCGCTGGCACCTCGCGCTCGCGCTCGCCGTCCTGGCCGCCGTCGCCTACGTCGCCCGGCGGCACTGGCCCGTCCTGGAGAGCGGCGCCGGACGGCTCGCCGACGCCGACCACGGCTGGCTGCTGCTGGGCGCCGCGCTCACCCCGGCCACCTGGCTGTGCGCCGCCCTCGCCCAGCAGGGCGCGGTGACCCGGCCGCTGCCCCGCGCCCGGCTCCTCGCCGCCCAGTTCGCCGCCTCCGCCGCCAACCACCTGCTGCCCGCCGGGCTCGGCGCGGGCGCGGTCAACCTGCGCTTCCTGCTGCGCTGCGGCGTGCCCGCCGGGCGCTCGGCCACCGCGCTCGCCGTGAAGGGCACCGCCGCGGCCCTGGCCCGCGGCGCCCTCGTCGCCGTCCTGGCCCTCGGCTGCCCCGGGGTCCTGCGCCCGCCGGAGGTCTCCGGCACGACCCTCGCCGTGGCCGGCGGGGCGGCGCTGGTACTCACCGCGCTGCTGTGGGGCCCGCTGCGCCCGCGCTGCCGGCGGGTGGCGGCTGCGGTCCTCGGCGACATCCGTGCCGTGCACGCCCGGCCGAGCCGGGCGGCGGCCCTGTGGGGCGGCTCGCTGGCCTTCGCGGTGCTGCACGCGCTCGTGCTGGTCGCCGTCGGCCACGCCGTCGGGCTGCCGCTCGCGCCGACCCGGGTGGCCCTGCTCTACCTCGCCGCCAGCAGCGCCGCCGCCCTGCTGCCCACCCCCGGCGGCCTCGGCTCCCTCGACGCGGTGCTGGCCTTCGCCCTCACCGCGGCGGGCAGCCCCGGCGCGGCCGCCGCGTCCGCCGTCCTCGGCTACCGGCTGCTCACCGCGTGGCTGCCGCTGCTGCCCGGCCTGCTGGTGCTGGGCGCGCTGATCCGGCGCCGGGCGCTGTGAGCCGCGAGCCCCTCACGCGCGCGCTCCCGGCAAGTGCCGTGATTGGGCGGCCGCTGACGGGAAACGCGGACCAGGACGATCAGGCCCCCGGCCAGCGAAGGAGGCACCCATGGGCACCGAGCCCGGGACGATGGGCGACGACGCCTACCAGCCCACCGGAACCAACGAGGAGCAGGAGGACGCGTCCCCGCTGGACCTGCAGGACGCGGTCGACGAGCGCACCTACGACGACGCCCTCGACGAGGGCTACTCGCCGCCGGAGAAGCCGCTGGGCGTGACCAAGTACGGCACCACCGCGGCCGAGCAGCACGAGGGCGAGTCCCTCGACCAGCGCCTCGCCCAGGAGGTCCCGGACGCCACCGAGCCCCTCGGTGACGACGTGGGCGACCTGCCCGGCGGCGAGGGCGAACCCGTCGACCCCGAGGCGGGCACGCGGCGGGCCGGCCGGCTCGTGGCCCCCGACGAGGGCGCCCACACCGACGAGACCAAGGAAGAGGTCGCCCAGGACGTCGGCATCGACGCGGGCGCCGCGGGGGCCGAGGAGGCGGCGGTCCACATCGTCGACGACGCGGACCTGCCGGAGGAGCGCGAGTCGGGGAGGTACTAGGACATGCCCTAGGGGGTGTCTCGTCCCTCCGCAGGGGTGCCCCAGGGGCCGGGCGGTTTCCCGCCCGGCCCCTCGGCGCGTCGATCGGCCGTGTCCCGCGAGGCCTACGGCAGCAGCTTCTCGACCGCGTTCGGGTCCTCGGCCAGCTTGCGCCGGGCCCATTCGAGGTTGTGCGGCGTGAGGTCCCTGCCCGAGGCTATGACCACGTCCTCCGGCGACACATCGGTGCCATTGCACGTGTGCAGCAGGTTGTCCGGGGTGGCGCGGTCCTGGGAGGGCTGTGACGTCGACATATCTGGGCTCCTCGGGTCCGGATGGCGCTCGCGCCCGGTGCCGTCACCGGGCTCGCCATCGCCGTTCACCGCGGGAGCGCACCGGGCATCCGGGAAACGGCCGGAGCCGCCCGGAGCCGCTGCCTCCCCACCACCACGGTAGCCCCGCCCCCCGCGGGACGGCCTCCCGACGACCCGAGATGCCGGGCCGCACCGCCTGGCGTGCAATGGAAGGGTCGGAGATCCCGCTCCGGCGGAGAGGGCGGTGGGCCCATGAACGCCACCACCGGCGCCCCGACGGACGGGCGGGGAAAGGCGCCCAGGGGCGGACTGCGCAGGCTGGGCGAATGGTGCGCCCGGCACTTCCTCGTCGTGATCATCGCCTGGCTGGTCGCCCTGGTCGCGCTCCAGGTGCTCAGCCGCACCTGGGGCGGCACCTACTCGGACAACTTCGCCTTGTCGGGCGTGCAGTCGCAGCAGGGCCTGGACGTCCTCAAGCAGCACGACCCGCAGGCCGGCGGCTACAGCAGCCAGATCGTCCTGCGCGACGACAAGCAGTCGCTGACCGCACTGGGCTCCCAGATGTCCACCACGGTCGGCGACCTGCAGAAGCTGCCGCACGTGCTCGCCGTGCAGAACCCGCTGTCCACCCCCGCGTCCCCGGTCGGCCCGCTCTCCGGCGACGGGCGCACCGGCTACCTGACCGTCCGCTTCGACGTCCAGCCGTCCACGCTGGGCGACGGCTACCTCCACGGCGTCGACCAGGCCGTGCAGCCGCTGCGCGCGGCCGGCACCCAGGTCGAGTACGGCGGACCGCTCGGCGAACTGGCCCGGCCCGCCGCCGACGACCGGGTCAGCGAACTGATCGGCTTCGCGGTCGCGATCGTCGTGCTGCTGGTCGGCTTCGGCAGTGTCATCGCCGCCGGACTGCCCCTGCTGACCGCGCTGATCAGCGTCGTCGGCGGACTGGCCTGCCTCGGCCTGCTCGCCGCCGCCTCCACCTTCGCGACCGTCTCCCCGACCCTCGCCACCATGATCGGCCTCGGTGTCGGCATCGACTACGCCCTGTTCCTGATCACCCGGCACCGCCAGGGCCTCATCGACGGCGCCGATCCGGTGCGCTCCGCCGGGCACGCCACCGCGACCAGCGGACGCGCCGTCCTGGTCTCCGGCACCACGGTGATCATCGCCCTGGCCGGTCTGTACGCCTCCGGGGTGAGCTTCATCGGGAAACTGGGCCTGGCCGCCGCCGTCACGGTGGTCTCCGCGGTCGTCGGCGCCCTCACGCTCGTCCCGGCCCTGCTCGGCCTGATCGGGCGGCACATCGACCGCTACAAGGTGCGCCGCCCGGTCGCCGAGACCGACGCCGCGCCGGGCAGCACGCCCCACGGCACCTGGCACCGCTACGCCCAGCGCGTCGAACGCCGGCCCTGGAGCTTCCTCGCCGCCGGCGTCGCCACCATCGCGGTGCTGGCGATCCCGGTGTTCTCGATCCAGCTCGGCCACATCGGCGACGGCGCCGACCCGACGTCCTTCACCGACCGGCGGGCCTACGACCTGATGACCGACGCCTTCGGACCGGGCTCCAACGGCCCGCTCACCGTGGTCGTCGACCAGACGAAGGTGCCGTCCGACCAGCGCTCGGCCCTCGCCTCCCAGGCCCAGAAGACGCTGAGCGCCGTCCCCGGGGCGGCCACCGTCACCCAGCTCACCCCCACCAAGGACGGGGACGTGCTGATCGGCACGGTCTACTCCAAGCAGTCCCCGCAGGACGCCGCCACCACCGACCTCACCAACCGGCTCGTCGACCACACCCTGCCCGACGCGGTCTCCGGCACCGCCGCCCACGGCTACGTCACCGGCACCACCGCCGCCCAGGTCGACTTCCGCGACATCGTGGCGAGCCGGCTGCCCCTGATCATCGGCGTGGTCGTGGCCCTCGCCTTCCTGATCATCCTCGCCGTGTTCCGCGGCCTGCTCGTGGCGGTGAAGGCCGCCGTCCTCAACGTCCTGTCCATCACGGCCTCCTACGGCGTGGTGGTGGCCGTCTTCCAGTGGGGCTGGGGCGGGCCCGCGCTCGGCGTCTCGGGCAAGGTGCCCATCGAGAGCTACGTGCCGATGATGATGTTCGCGATCATCTTCGGCCTGAGCATGGACTACGAGATCTTCCTGCTCTCCCGCGTCCACGAGGCGTGGCTGCGCACCGGCGACGCCAAGGCGTCCGTGGCGCATGCCCTGGAGATCACCGCGCGGGTCATCACCTGCGCCGCCCTGATCATGGTGAGCGTGTTCGCGGCGTTCATCGTCAGCGACAACATCGTCGTGAAGATGCTGGGCCTCGGCCTCGCGGTCAGCGTCCTCATCGACGCCACCGTCGTGCGGCTGCTGATGGTGCCCGCCGTCATGACCCTGCTCGGCCCGCACGCCTGGTGGACACCCCGGTGGCTGGACCGGCTGCTGCCGCACATCGACGCCGAGGGGGAGGGCGAATCGGCCGGGGACGGGGTCAGCGGGGCTGCGGCGGGAACGGATCGAGCACGAGCATCGTGACGTCGTCGCGGACCTCCGTGGCGTACCGCAGGACGTCCGCCCACACCCGGTCCGCCGTCGCCGCCGGGTCGGGGTCCGCGAGGGCGGGCAGCCGCTCCGTCAGCGGGTAGAACACGTCCGTCGCGTCGCGTGCCTCCCACACCCCGTCCGACGCCACCACCAGCCGGTCACCGGGCCGCAGGTCCAGCGTGAACACGCCGGACCCGACCACCTCGGACAGTCCCACGCCCAGGGGCAGGCAGGGCACCGCCTCGATCTGCGTGGCGGTGCCGTCCCGCAGCAGCACCGGCGGCGGGTGCCCGCACGCCACCCCCCGCACCCGGGCCGCGTCCGGCGCGAACTCCAGCAGCACGGCCGTCGCGAACAGCTCCGCGTACGCGCTGCGCGCCGAGTCCACCACCAGCCGCCGGTCCAGGCGCGCCGCCACCGCCGCCAGGTCCGGCAGGTCGAGCACCGCCTCCCGGAACGCCCCCAGCAGCCCGGCCACCGTCGCCACCGCGGCCAGCCCGTGCCCCTGCACGTCGCCCAGCACCGCACGCACCCCGTACGGGCTCTGCCGCACGTCGAAGAAGTCGCCGCCCACCAGCGTCCCGCGCTCCGCCGCCCGGTACAGGCCCGCGCACCGCACGGGACCGACCCGCTCGGGCACCGGCGGCGCCACCGCCCGCTGCGCGGCCTCCGCGATGGTGCGCTCGGTGTCCAGCTGGACGTCCCGCCGGCTGCGCACGTACGACACGAAGACGCTCAGCAGCGCCACGAACAGCACGGTGAGCAGATCGGCCTGACCGGGCCGGTTCAGGTGGAAGACCGACGACGTCAGGATCACCAGCACGGCCGCGCCGAGTCCGGCGGTCGCCAGCGGCCCGTAGGACAGCACGGCCAGCGGGGGGATGGCGCCGAGCAGGAAACCGAGGTCCTGGGCGTCGGTGGTCAGCAGTGCCGCCACCCCCACGCCCACGGTCAGCGCGAGCGGCAGGGCCCGCACCCACAGCGGCGGCGGTGCTCCCTGCAGCCAGCCGCGCCGCTCCCCGTCCCGCGGCGGACGCACCGCCGGACCACCCACTCTGCCCACGCCCCCAGGCTCCACCACGGGCAGCCGGGCCGCATGCGGAGGGCGGGCGGGGGAGAAGGCCGCGTGGGGCGCCACGAAAGCGCCGTGCGGGAAAACCGGTGGCCGTGCTCCGCAGGTGCCCCCTAGCCTCCTCGGTGCACGCCGGACAGCGAACGGAAGGAGGCGGGCGCCATGGACCTCACCCCAACGTCGCGCTCCCTCCCCGCCGTTCCGGCGTGCCAGGTCTGACCGACCGGGAGCGCGCACCACCCGCACCTCCCGGAGGAATCCGTGACCGATCTGGTCATCCGCGCCCTCGACGAGCGCGACGCACCCCTTTTCGACACCCTGCCCGACCCCCTCGGCCAGCGCGGGGCGCACCGGCTCACCCGGCACCGGCCCGACTGGAAGCGCGTCGCCCTGCGCGCCGGCCGGGTCGTCGCCCGCGGCGCCTGGTGGGGCGGGCCCGACGACCGCAGCCCGCTCACCGTCGACTGGTTCGACGTGGCCGACGGCGAGGAGGAGGCGGGCGCCGAACTCCTGCGCACCGCGCCCTGGCGGGTCGGCCTGGAGCTGACCCTGCCGACCGGCTGGCGGGACGACCCGGTGCGGCGCGCCGCCGCCGAGGCCCGGTTCGCCGCGGCCCGCGCCGCCGGGTACGCGCTCCTCGTCGAGCGCTACCGCTACCGCTGGACCAGGGCGTGCGGCCTGCCCGAACGGCCCGGCCGACTGCGGTTCGCCCCTGAACCGGACGACGGGGTCTTCCTCGACGCCCTGCGCCGCATCCACGCCGGCACCCTCGACGCCCACGCCCGTGCGGCGATCGCCGGGGGCGGGAGCGAGCGGGCCGCCCGGGAGGAGCTGGACTTCCTCCACTGGTTCCCGTCCCCGCGCGCGTGGTGGCAGGTGGCCCGCACGCCCGACGGCGACCTGGCGGGCATCCACGTCCCCGCCCACAACCCCGACAGCCCGTGCGTCGCCTTCGTCGGGGTGCTGCCCGAACACCGCGGCCACGGCTACGGGTTCGACCTGCTGGCCGAGTGCACGCACCACCTGGCCGCCCACGGCGCCGAGTCCGTCGCCGCGGCCACGGACCAGGGCAACGCACCGATGGTGTCCCACTTCGCGCGGGCCGGTTACCCGGTCCTCGGCGAGCGGGTGCACTTCGCCGCGGCCTGACCGGCCGGTCCGGGCGGCCCCTCGTGGGCGATCGCCGCCTAGGGGGTGTCCAGCACTCCCTGGGCGGGGCCGTCCAGGACCGACTCCGACGCGGCCAGGATCTCGGTCACGCGCAGCGCGAAGGCCGCGTCGCACGGGTGGGGGCTGCCGGACGCGGCGGTGGCGAGGAGCGCGTCCGCCGCCCGGGTCAGGGCCTCGGTCGCGCCCTCGGCGGTGTCCGGCAGCCGGGTCACCCCGGACGCTCCCCGCAGCTCCACCGTGGCGCCCGCGGCGGCCGGCGGGGCGGTCAGGCTCAGCGTGGCCGTGCTGGTCGTGCCGCCCTCGTGCTCCAGGACCAGGTGGACCGTGTCGCCCGGGCCGTGCACCGCCGCCGCGATCCGGGACACGTCGCCCAGCACCGGCAGCAGCACGGACAGCGCGTGCGGGCCGACGTCCCACAGGGCGCCCTTCTCCCGCCGCCACGGCGACGCGGCGAACGGGCTGTCCCCGGTGAACACCGCGCCCAGCCACTCGGCCCGCGCGGTGAACCAGCCGCCCTCGTCCGCCTGCCGCGCGATCCACGCCTCGGTCTCCGGCTGGAACCGGGTCGTGAAGAACACCACCGACGCGACCCCCGTCGCCCGCGTCGCGTCCACCACCGCACGCCCCTGGTCAACCGTCAGCGACAGCGGCTTGTCGAGCAGCAGGTGGCACCCCGCCCGCGCGGCGCGCTCCGCGAGCGGCGCCTGGACGTCCGGGGGCAGGGCGACGGCCACCGCGTCGACGTCGGCGAACAGCGCGTCGACGTCGTCGTAGGGACGCGTGCCGTGCCGGTCGGCCAGCTCCTTCACGGCGTCGGCGCGCCGCCCCCACACACCGACGAAGTCGAGGCCGCCGTGGGCGGCGAGAACCGGGGCGTGGACCATCCGCGCCCAAGGGCCGGTGCCGAGCAGACCGATGCGCATGCCGTTGACTCTCCTCGCTGCCGTACGACAGGACGGCCGACGGACACCGGCCGCTGTGGAGCGAGCGTCGCACACCCGCCCGGGCCGACGTACGGCCACCCTGGCGACGGCGACGGCGACGGCGACGGCGACGGCGACGGGGGCGGTGACGAGACCGGTGACATTGCCGGTCCCCGCCCCCGGGTCGGCGGCCCACAGTGGCACGGCCATCCCAACGGCGGTGCTCCACCGGCCGGCCGGACGGCGGGAGCCCACCCCCACGGGACCCCGTCCGGCGTGAACGGCCCGGCGGCACGCCTCGACCGAGAGGACCACCCTCCGTGCAGCAGCACACCCGCACCGGCACTCCCCACCGCGCCCCGGTCCACCCCGGATCGACCCGGCGCGGGGCCCGGCGTCTGGCCGGCGCGGCGGTGGCGATCGCCGCCACCGTCGGCCTCACCCTCCTCGGCGGGCCCGGCGCCCACGCGGCGGACAACCCGTACGAGCGCGGCCCGGCGCCGACCACGTCCAGCATCGAGGCCCTGCGCGGCCCGTACGCCGTCTCCGAGGACTCGGTGTCCTCGCTCGCCGTGACCGGGTTCGGCGGCGGCACGATCTACTACCCGACCAGCACCAGCGACGGCACGTTCGGCGCGGTGGCCGTCTCGCCCGGCTACACCGGCACCCAGTCGTCCATCGCCTGGCTGGGTCCGCGCCTGGCCTCGCAGGGCTTCGTGGTGTTCACCATCGACACCCTCACCACGCTCGACCAGCCCGACTCCCGCGGCCGGCAGCTCCTCGCCGCGCTGGACTACCTGACCGGGCGCAGCTCCGTGCGCGGCCGGATCGACAGCTCCCGGCTCGGCGTGATGGGCCACTCGATGGGCGGCGGCGGCAGCCTCGAGGCCGCCAAGTCGCGTCCCTCGCTGCAGGCGGCCATCCCGCTGACCCCGTGGAACCTCGACAAGACCTGGCCCGAGATCACCACCCCCACCCTGATCTTCGGCGCGGACGGCGACACCATCGCCCCCGTGGCCAGCCACGCCGAGCCGTTCTACTCCACCCTGCCGTCCTCGCTGGACCGCGCCTACCTGGAGCTGAACAACGCCACGCACTTCACGCCCAACTCGTCGAACACGACGATCGCGAAGTACAGCATTTCGTGGCTGAAGCGCTTCATCGACAACGACACCCGCTACGAGCAGTTCCTCTGCCCGCTGCCCAGGCCGAGCCTGACCATCGACGAGTACCGGGGCAACTGCCCGCACACCTCCTGACCCCCCGGGGGCACCGCACAGGTGCCCCCGGCCAGGCACCCTCCAGCGGCGGACGCGCGATCGGGCGCGTCCGCCGCGCCGTGTCCGCGCGGCTGTGCCGGCGCACCGCGGCGGGGGTCCGGCGTTGGGCGACGGCACAGTCCGCGGCACGGGACGGCCCGCCAACTCCCAGCTCGGGCCCGGGACCCGCGGGGGACCGGCACGGACGGAAGGCTTCCGGTCCACGTCACGCGCTCGTAACGTCACGGGGATGACCGGACAGACGACCGTGCGTCACACAGCTCCGCCGGACGTGCGCCGCGACCGGCCGACCGCCGTCCCGGAGCGGACCGGGGCGCCCGTGGCCGAGGGGGAGGCGCGGCTCGTGACCGGTGAACCCGGGTGCGGCCGCAGCCGGTTCCTGGACCGGGCCGCCCGCGCCTTCACGGCCGGACCCGTGGTGCACGTCCGCGCCGACCCGGACTCCGCCACCGTGCCGCACGCCGGACTGCGCGCCCTGCTGCGGCTGTCGGCCGAGCCGCGCGCCCATCGGCCCGCCGTACCGCCCCCCGACGGGCTCGACGGGCTCGACGGGCTCGACGGGCTGGACGGTCTCGACGGGCCGTCGGCCGACGCGGCCCTGCGGTCCGCCCTGCGCGCCGCCTGCGCCGACGGCCCGCTGCTGGTGTGCGTCGACGACGCGCACCTGTGGGACCCCGCGTCCCGGGCCGCGCTCGGCCGCCTGGGCCGGGACCCGCGCGCCGCCGGCGCCGTCAGCCTGCTGCTCACCGCACCCGGACACCGCCCGGTCGACCCGGAGTTCGCCGGGATCCCGCCGCTGCGCCTCGACCCGCTGACGGCCGCCGCGTCGGCCGCGCTGCTGGACGAGGAGTCCGGCGGGAGCGTCGACCGTGGCGTCCGCGACGACCTCGTGGCCGAGGCGGAGGGCAACCCCGCCCTGCTGCTCGCCCTGCTCCGCTCGCTCACCCCCGCCCAGCTGCGCGGGCGTGCCCCGCTGCCCCGGCCGCTGGCCGACGACGAGATCCTGACCGGGCTGGTCGGCGGCTGCCTGAGCGCCCTCACCGCCGAGGAGGACCAGGTCCTGCTCACGGCCGCGGCCGCCGTACGCGAGGCCGAGGACGGCTCCGCGGCCGTGGCACCCGTACGGCGGGCCCTCGCCCGGCTCACCGGCGGGGCTCCCGCCGCCCGCCTCGACCCGCCCCCGGAGCTGCTCGCCCTGAGCGACGGACGGCTCCGGTTCCGCAGCGCGCTGGTGCGCAGGGCGCTGTACGCGCGCGCGGGGGAGCGTGAACGGCGGGCCGCGCACCGGGCGCTGGCCGCGCAGGAAGCGGGCCTGCCCGGCCTGCTGCACCGGGCCTGGGCGGTACCGGCCGACGCGACCACGGCGGCCGACGGCGCCGCCGCTGCCCTGGCGACCGGGCTGGCAGCGGCCGCCGCCGACCCGGCCGTCCCGGCGTCGCCCCGGCTGCGGTGCGCCGCGCTCGCCCGGGCCGCCGACCTCACCGGCGACGGCCGGGACCGGGCCCGCCACCGCCTGGCCGCCGCGCAGCAGGCGCTGCTCGCCGGGCAGCCGCACCGGGCCCTGCGCCTGCTGGACGCGGTACGGACCGGCGCCCCGGGCGCGGAGCTGCGGGGGCGGGCCGAACTCCTGCGCGGCGCGGCCCTGTTGCGCGACGGGCCGGTCGACGAGGCCCGGGCCACCCTGCTGCTGGCCAAGAGCCTGCTGGCCGCGCACGCCCCGGCCGCGGCCCTGGCCGCCACCCTCGGCGCCGCCGACGCGGCCTGGGCGGCGGGCGACGTACCGGGCTGTCTGGAAGCACTGGCGGAGGGACGCGGGAAGCAGGGCCGGGACGGACTCAGCGGGACCCCCGCCGGCCCCGGCGCGGATGCCCCCGCCGGTCCCGGCGCCGGATCCGCGGGCCCCGCCGCCTCCCTCCCCTCCGGCGACGACGTCCTGCGTGAACACCGGCGGGGCATGCTCGCCCTGCTCGAAAGACGGTTCGAGGCGGCCGTACGGTCGTTGCGGCGGGTCGTGGACGGTGCGGCGCCCGGCGACCGGGTCGAGACGCTGCTGCGGGCGGCCGCCGCGGCGCTGCTCATGGGCGACCTCGTCGGTGCCCGCGGGGCGGCCACCGCGGCCCTGGTCGCCGCGCGGACGCAGGGCGAGGCGGCGGCGCTGGGCCCGGCGCTGGAGTACCTGGCGTACACCGAACTGCGCGCCGGACGGCACGGGCTGGCCCGTACGCACGCCGAGGAGGGGCTGCGGGCCGCGCACCGGGCCGGGCAGCGCAACACGGCCGCCCACCACCACGCGGCGCAGGCGCTGGCCGCGTCGATCGACGGCGACGCGGACGCGGTTGCCCGGCACGTGCGCCACGCCCAGGAGATCTCCCTGCGGCACGGCCTCGTCCAGGCCGCCACGCTGGCCGAGTGGGCGCTGGCCCGCGTCGACCTGGGGGAGGGCCGGCCGGCCGAGGCCGCCGACCGGCTGGGCCCGCTGGTGCGTCCGGGACCCGGGCGCGGGCACTTCGCGGTGTGGATGCTGGCGGTGCCGTGCTTCGTGGAGGCGGCCGCACGGGCCGGGCGCGGCGGCAGCGCGGGCCCGGTCGTGGAGGAGTTCGCCGAGTGGGCCCGGTTCGGCGCGGACCCCCAGGCCCCGGCCCAGTTGCTGCGCTGCCGCGCCCTGCTGGCCCCGCCGGACCGCGCCGACGGGCTCTACGAGAGCGCCCTCGCCCTGCACGAGACGGCGGGCGGCGACTTCGAGCGGGCCCGGACCGAGTTCCTGTACGGGCAGTGGCTGCGCCGTCGGCGGCGGCTGCGGGAGGCGCGCGACCGCCTGGGCGCGGCGCTCGTCGGCTTCGAGCGCTGCGGCGCGCGGGCCTGGGCCGCACAGGCCAGGGCGGAGCTGCGCGCGAACGGGGCGTCCGCGGGCGGCGCGCGCGCCGGGGACCTGTCCGCGCTCACTCCGCAACAATTGCGCATCGTCCACCACGTGGCCGGCGGGGCCACCAACCGGGAGATCGCCCAGGCCCTCACCGTGAGCACCCGCACCGTCGACTACCACCTGCGGAAGGTGTTCGCCGCGCTGGGCGTGCGCTCCCGCGTCGAACTGGCACGGCTGGTCGAACAGACCGAAAAGACCCCCGCACACCCCTAGGGACCGACCGGACGGTATGTCATCCTGCGGGGCAGGACGACGCAGGCGATCCCCGGGGAGGACAGCCATGCAGTACGCCGTACGGCCACGCGCCGCCGTGCGCCCCGCCCCATTCGTGCCGGCCGTGCGGCCGCGCCCGCGGCGGGGCCGCTCGCTGATCGACGCGGACGCCCTGGACGTCCTGCACCGCGCGGCCCGGGTCCTGCTGGACGACCTGGCCGACCTCACCGACCGGCTGGTGGTGGCGTTGCAGGAGCAGGAGCCGGCCTACCGGGCCACCGTCGACCACGACAGCGGCGCCACCTGGCAGGAGGTGCACCGCTCGCTGCGGCACAGCGTGGCCTCGCTGCTCGACCCGCGCGCCAGCCGCGAGGCGGCCCGCCGCTGCTCGTGGAAGATCGGCGCGACCCGGGCCGAGCAGGGCCTGCCGCTGGACGCCCTGCTGCACGCCTTCCGGCTCGGCGGCTCGATGGTCTGGCAGGCGCTGGTCGAGGAGACCTCCCGCACCGCCCCGGAGGACGTACGGCTCCTCGTGCACGTGGCCGCCGACGTGTGGAACTTCGTCGACGAGCACTGCACGCTCGTGGCCGACGCCTACCGGCAGACCGAGCGCCGCCTGGCCTGGCGGCGGGAGAACCGGCTGCGGATGCTGGCCGGCGCCCTCCTCGACGGCAGCAGCCGCATCGCCGACCTGCCGGAGACCGCCCAGGCGCTCGAACTGCCCGAGCAGGGACGGTACGTCGTGGTCGCCGTGGCCGCGGCCGGTCCGGCGGACGGCGCCGCCGCGCGGGCCGCGGTCGCCCGGGACGCCCGGGTGCACTGGCACACCGGGGTCGACGTGGACCACGGCATCGTGCTGCTGGGGGACGACGACGACCCGGAGCGCTGCCTGCCCGGCGCCGACGACCCGGTGCCGGGCGCACGGGTCGGCATCGGCACGGCCGTCGCGGGCCTCGCGGCCGTCGGCGACGCGCGCCGGCTCGCGGACACGGCGCTGCGGATGTGCCCGCCGTCCGGCGGCACGGTCCGGCTCACCGAGCACCTGCCCGCCGCCCTCGTCATGGCGGCACCCGAACTCGGGCAGGCCCTCGCCGACCGGGTCCTCGGACCGCTCGCGCCCCTGGAACCGGCGGACGCCGAGGTGCTGCTCGAGACGCTGGAGGCGTGGCTGGAGTGCGACGGCTCCGCCCAGCGCGCGGGCGAACGGCTCTACTGCCACCGCAACACCGTCCTGAACCGCCTGCGCCGCTACGAGCAGCTCACGGGCCGCTCCCTGACCCGCCCCGCCGACATGGTCGAGATCAGCCTCGCGCTGACGGCCCGGCGCCTGCGCGCCCGGTGAACCGGCGGGTGCCGACGGGCGCCCGCACCCGGTGAGCCACACCCGGGGCCGGGGGCGCCGACCGGCGCCCCCGGCCCTCTTCCGCTGCCCGCACCCGCCCTCGGCCCCTGGGCACCCGCACAGCCCGCCCCGCCGGCCGCTGGGCCCGCGCAGCGATCCCGCCCCGCGATCTGTCGCCGTCCGCGCCGCCGTGCTGTCGTGAGCACCCCTTCCCCCCGAAGCGCCGTGCCGCACCGGCACGGACCCGAGGAGCCGCGATGCCCCAAGCACCACCGCAGGAACGGCCGGCCCTGCACGTCGAGGACGTCGACGTGATGTACGGACAGGCCGTGTCGGCCCTGCGTTCCGTGTCCCTGACCGTCCCGTACGGCGGCATCGTGACCCTGCTCGGAGCGAACGGAGCCGGCAAGACCACCCTCCTGCGCGCCGTCTCCGGCACGCTGCGGCTGCACCGCGGCACGGTCACCGCCGGCCGCATCCGCTACGGCGACACCCCGCTCGACGGCCGCGACCCGGTCGCCGCCGTCCGTGCGGGCGTCGTGCAGGTCCCCGAGGGACGACGGGTGTTCGCGGGGCTCAGCGTGGAGGAGAACCTCCGCAGCGGCGGCCTCGGCCTCGGCCGGCGCGCGCCCGCGCAGGTCCGCGAGGCCCGCGACCGCGTGTTCGGCCTGTTCCCGGTGCTCGCCGAACGCGGCCGCCAGGCCGCCGGGCTGCTGTCCGGGGGCGAGCAGCAGATGCTGGCCATCGGGCGGGCCCTGATGGCCGCGCCGCGCCTGCTGCTCCTCGACGAGCCCTCGCTGGGGCTCGCCCCGCTCATGGTGCACCGGATCGCCGAGGTGGTCCGCGAGATCAACGCCCAGGGCACGGCCGTGCTGCTGGTCGAGCAGAACGCCGGCATGGCCCTCTCCCTCGCCGACCACGCCCACGTCCTGGAGGTCGGTGAGATCCGGCTCTCCGGGTCCGCCGACGACCTCGCCCGCACCGACGCCGTACGCCGCCTCTACCTCGGCGAGACGACGGAGGGGACGAAGGACGGGACGACGGGCGGGGCGACGGGCGGGACGACCACCGCACCGGCTGCCGCCGCCGCCCCGGACGCCGGCCGCCCGGTCACCGACCCCACCCGCGACCGCGACCAGGGGGCCGCGTGAACGACCGCACCACCGCACCGCCGCCCGCCCTGGCCGTGCAGGACGTCACCGTGCGCTTCGCCGGACTGACCGCCCTGGACACCGTGTCGTTCACCGTCGCCCCCGGCTCGGTGCACGCGCTCATCGGCCCCAACGGCGCCGGCAAGTCGACCTGCTTCAACGTGTTGTCCGGCCTGTGCCGGCCGGCGGCGGGACGCGTCCTGCTCGGCGACACGGAGCTGACCGGACGCCCACCGCACCGCATCGCCGCGCTGGGCGTGGCCCGGACGTTCCAGAACATCGTCACGACCGCGGGCACGGTCGCCGACAACCTCATGCTGGGCCGCCACGCCCTGTCGCGGGCCGGGTTCACCGCCAGCGCCCTGTGCCTGCCCGGGGCACGGCGCGAGCAGCGCGAGCACCTGGCCCGCGCCCGCGAGATCGCCGAACTCGTCGGCCTGGGCGCGCACTTCGACGCGCCCGTGGCACTGCTGTCGTACGGCGACCGCAAGCGCGTGGAACTGGCCCGCGCCCTGTGCCTGGAGCCGCGCGTGCTGCTGCTCGACGAGCCGGTGGCCGGCATGAACGGCGCCGAACGCGCGCGCACCGCCGAGGTCGTGGGCACCGTGCGCGAGCAACTGGGTCTGTCCGTCGTCCTCGTGGAGCACGACATGGGCCTGGTGATGCGCCTCGCCGACGAGGTCACCGTCCTCGACTTCGGCCGCTCCATCGCCCACGGCACCCCCGACGAGGTCCGCCGCCACCCCGAGGTGCTGCGCGCCTACCTCGGCACCGGCGCGGACGAGGAGGACGCGGCATGACCGCATTCCTGGACAACACCCTCAGCGGCCTCGCCCTCGGCGCGGTCTACGCCCTCGTCGCCCTCGGCTTCGTCGTCATCTTCAAGGCGTCCGGGGTGCTGAACTTCGCCCAGGGCTCGCTGCTGCTGTTCGGCGGGTACCTGGTCGCCGTCCTGCACGACGACCTCGGCTTCGCGGGCGCCCTCGCCGTGGCCGTCCTCGCCACCGGCGTCCTGGCGGGCGCCGTCGACCGGCTGCTGCTCCAGCGCGGCGGCCCGGACCAGGCGGCCGCCCCCGTGCAGACCATCGTCACCATCGGGATCGACATCGTCCTGGTGACCGAGCTGTCCCGGCGCATCGGCGGCGACCTGCTGTCCCTCGGCGACCCCTGGGGCGACGCGGTGACGGAGGTCGGCCCGGTCACCGTCGCCGACAGCCGGATCGCCGCGATCGCGGTCTCCGCCGTGGTGATCGGGGCGGTGTTCGCCCTGTTCCGGTTCACCCCGTGGGGCCTGTCGCTGCGCGCGGCGGCCGAGGACACCGAGGCGGCCGCGCTGATGGGCGTACGGCTGAGCCGGGTGCGGATGCTCGCCTGGTGCCTGGCGGGTGCGCTCGCCGCGCTGGCCGCGGTGTTCCTCGCCGCGTTCCCGGCGCCCGGCCTGGAGCGCACCACCGGGCAGATCGCCCTGAAGGCGTTCCCCGCCGCGATCCTCGGCGGGATGGCCTCCCCGGCCGGCGCCCTCGCGGGCAGCCTCGTCATCGGACTGACCGAGGCGTTCGTCGCGGGCTACCAGTCCGACCTGCACGTCCTCGGCGAGGGCGTCGGGGACGTCGCCCCGTACGCCGTGATGATCGCGGTGCTGCTGGTGCGGCCCACCGGGCTGTTCGGCGCGAAGGGAGCGGTCCGTGTCTGACCCGATCCGCACCACGGCCCGGCTGCTGCCGCCGGCCCTGCTGCTCGTCGCCCTGCCGTTCTACCTCGACGCGTTCTGGCTGCGCATCGGCCTGTTCTCGATGGCCGCCGCGATCGGCGCCGTCGGTCTCGGCCTGCTGTGCGGGACGGCCGGCCAACTCTCCCTCGGTCACGCCTTCTTCCTTGCCGTGGGCGCGTACGGCTACACGTGGTTCGCCGGTGACCCCGGCCTGGGGCTGCCGCCGCTGCTCGCGCTGCTCCTGGCCGTGCTGCTGGCCGGTGCCGCCGGCGGGCTGTTCAGCCCCGTCGCCGGACGGGTCAAGGGCATCTACCTGGGCGTCGCCACCCTGGCGCTGGTCTTCCTCGGCCACCACGTCCTGCTCACCGCGGACTCGGTGACCGGCGGCTTCAACGGCCGCTCCGTGCCACCGCTCACCGTCGGGTCGTTCGCCTTCGACCTGGAGCCGCAACTCGTCGTCCTGGGCGTGCCGTTCGGCGCCGAGGAACGCCTGTGGTACCTGGGCCTGGCGCTGTTCGCGCTCACCTGGTGCACCGCGCGCGGCCTGCTGCGCGGCCGACCCGGCCGGGCGCTGACCGCCCTGCGCGACAGCGAGACCGCCGCGTCCGTGATGGGCGTCGACGTCGCCCGCTACCGCTCGGCCGCGTTCGTCGTCTCCTCCATGTACGCAGGGCTCGCCGGGGCGTTCCTGGCGCTGGCCTTCCGCCGCGTGGTGCCGGACTACTTCGGCCTCACGCTCTCCGTGGACTACCTGGCGATGATCGTCATCGGCGGTCTCGGCTCGGTCGCGGGCGCGACCGCGGGTGCCGTGTTCGTCACCGCGCTGCCGCTGCTGATGACCCGCTACGCCGACCAACTGCCCCTGGTGGCCTCGCCCGGCACGACCGACGGCGGGGTCGGCCCGACCGAGGCGGCCCGCTACCTGTACGGCGCGGCCATCGTCGTGATCCTCCTCTTCGCCCCCGACGGCCTGCACGGCCTCGTCCGCCGGCTGCGCGCCCGCCTGCGCCGCCGGACGGGCCCGGACCGGCCGCCGTCCGCCACCGGTCCCGGCCCCGCCCCGGCCCCCACCCCGTCCGCCTCCGCCGTACGAACCAAGGAGCACACCCCGTGAACGTCACCCACCGCACCCCGGGCCTCGCCCTCGCCTCGGCCCTCACCGCGCTGCTCCTCGCGGCCACCGGATGCAGCTCCAAGGCGGACGACAGCGGCACGTCCGACGGCGCCGACGGCGTCAAGGGCGGCCCCGGCGTGAGCGCGAAGACCGTCCGGCTCGGCGCGCTCACCGACCTGACCGGCCCCTACGCCACCCTCGGCAAGAGCATCGTCCAGGCCCAGCAGATGTGGGCCGACCAGACCAACGCCGACGGCGGGATCTGCGGCCGCAAGGTGGAGATCGTCGTCAAGGACCACGGCTACGACGTGCAGAAGGCGGTCACCGCGTACGCCGACATCGCCCCGGACGTCGTGGCGCTGCCGCAGGTCATCGGCTCCCCGGTGGTCGCGGCCCTCCTCGACGACGTCGAGCGCGACCACCTGCTCACCTTCCCGCAGGCGTGGGCCGCCTCCCTGCTCGGCCACTCGTCCGTGCAGGTGCTGGGCACCACCTACGACGTCGACATGATCGCCGCCGTCGACTTCCTCACCCGCACCAAGGGCCTGAAGAAGGGCGACAGCATCGGCCACGTCTACTTCGAGGGCGACTACGGCTCCAACGCCCTGGCGGGCTCCACCTGGGCCGCGCGCAAGGCGGGCCTGAAGGTGGTCGGACAGAAGATCAAGGCCACCGACACCGACCTGTCCGCGCAGGTCTCCGCGCTGCGCGCGGCGGGCGTGAAGGCCGTGCTGATCAGCGCCGGACCCGCGCAGACCGCGTCGCTGGTCGGCGTCGCCGCGTCCAAGGGCCTGAAGGTGCCCGTGGTCAGCAGCGCCCCCGGCTTCGCCCCGCAGCTGATGAAGACCCCGGCCGCGCCCGCGCTGGCCGGCCTGCTGAACGTGGTGAGCGCCGCGCCCGCCGTCAGCTCGGACCTGCCCGGGGTGCGCCGCATGGTCGCCGCCTACCAGAAGAAGTACCCGGGCGCGCTGGTCGACTCGGGTGTGCTGTCCGGGTACAACGCCGCCGAACTGCTGGGCGCCGACCTCAAGAAGGCGTGCGCGGCGGGCAGCCTCGCCCGCGAGGACGTGGTCGAGGCGCACCGGTCGCAGAAGAACGCCGACACCGGCCTCGGCACCCCGCAGGACTTCTCCGACGTCGACCGGCCCGCGAGCCTGAAGACGTACGTCCTCAAGCCGGACGCCCAGGCGGTCGGCGGCCTCGTCGAGGTCGAGCAGGCGCACGACGTTCCCGGAGCGCAGGAGTACCTGGCGAGCCGCTGACCACCACCTCCCCCCTGAGCCGCCGACGAGGGGGGTGTGTCCCGGCCCGTGTCCCTCACACGGGCCGGGATTCAGCAGTGTGCGTGCTGAATGCGTTCGGATTCCTCCATTGGACCTGTGCGCGGCGCGGCGAGAGGCTGGAGCGCGGGCCGGTGTCCCGAGACGCCCGCGGGGCGCGGGGGACTTCACCGTGTCCGTGCGACAGCCGAAAGAGCCGAGAGGGGTCGACAGCCCATGCACACCCGCCGTATCGGTGACGTGGAGGTCAGCGCGATCGGACTGGGCGGAATGCCCATGTCGATCGAGGGACGGCCCGACGAGGAGCGCTCCCTCGCCACGATCCGTGCCGCGCTGGACGCCGGAGTGACGCTCATCGACACCGCCGACGCCTACCACCGCGACGCCGACGAGGTCGGCCACAACGAGACCCTGATCGCCAAGGCCCTCGCCGGCCACGACCGGGGCCGCGACGTGCTGGTCGCCACCAAGGGCGGCCACCTGCGCCCCGGCGACGGCAGCTGGACCCTCGACGGCAGCCCCGCCCACCTCAAGCGGGCCTGCGAGGAGTCCCTGAAGCGGCTCGGCGTGGAGGCCATCGGCCTCTACCAGTTCCACCGGCCCGACCCCCGGGTGCCCTACGCCGAGTCCGTCGGCGCCCTGCGGGACCTGCTCGACGAGGGCAAGATCCGCATGGCCGGCGTCTCCAACGCGAACCCCGAGCAGATCCGCGAGGCGAACGACGTCCTCGGCGGCCGGCTGGTCTCCGTGCAGAACCAGTTCTCGCCCGCCTTCCGCTCCAGCGAGCCGGAGCTGCGCCTGTGCGACGAGCTGGGCATCGCCTTCCTGCCCTGGAGCCCGCTCGGTGGCATCTCCCGCGCCGCCGAACTCGGCTCCGCTTACGCGCCGTTCGCCCGGATCGCCGAGGCGCACGGGGTGAGCCCGCAGCGGGTCTGCCTCGCCTGGATGCTCGCGAAGTCACCGGTGGTCGTGCCCATCCCGGGCGCCAGCCGGCCCGAGACGATCCGCGACTCGGCGACCGCGCCCGAACTGCGGCTCGACGCCGCGGAACTGGCGGAGCTGGACGCCGTCTGACAGCCCGGCAGGCACCGCCCCCGCCAGGTGCACGGTGAGCCCCGGCGGGCGGGGAAAGCCCTTGCCGACACCTGGCACCCGGGGAGGGACCACCGCTCATGGCGTCGACGCCGGCCAGCCCGCTCGACCACCGCTACCGGGGCGAACACCCCATCCGCACACTCGCCTACCTGCTGCGCGCCGACCGCCGCCACCTCGTCGCGGCGGTCGTCGTGTTCACGGTCAAGCACAGCCCGATCTGGCTGCTGCCGCTGATCACCGCGTCCATCATCGACACCGTCGTCCAGCACCAGCCGGTCTCCCGGCTGTGGACGGCCACCGGGGTCATCATGGTGATCCTGCTGGTCAACTACCCTCTGCACGTGCTGTACGTCCGCCTGCTCTACGGCAGCGTCCGCCGCATGGGCACCACGCTGCGCTCCGCGCTGTGCACCCGCATGCAGCAACTGTCCATCGGCTACCACTCCCGGGTCAGCGCCGGCGTCCTGCAGGCCAAGGTCGTCCGGGACGTCGAGACGGTCGAGCAGATGGTCCAGCAGACCGCCGAACAGGGCCTCGGCGCCACCACCGTGCTGATCGGCGGACTCGTCATCATCGCCGTGCGCACCCCCGAGTTCGTGCCCGTGTTCCTCGTCGTCGTCCCCGCCGCCACGCTCCTGGTGGCCCGCCTCAGGTCCCGGCTGCGCGCCCACAACGAGCACTTCCGGCACGAGGTGGAGACCCTCTCCTCCCGCGTCACCGAGATGACCCGGCTCATCCCCGTCACCCGCGCCCACGGCCTGGAGGGCAAGGCGCTGCGCCGGATGGACGGCACCCTGAGCCGGCTGCTCACCTCCGGGATGCGCCTGGACCTGGTCAACGGCCGCTTCGGCTCGCTGGCCTGGGTGGTCCTCAACGTCATCGGCGTCGCCGTCCTCACCGCGGCCGCGCTGGTGTCGTACTACGGCGCCTGGGGCGTCACCCCCGGCGACGTCGTCATGCTCAGCGCCTTCCTGACCACGCTCACCAACTCCACCACCACGCTGACCAGTCTGGCCCCGGTCATCACCAAGGGCCTGGAGTCGGTGCGTTCGGTGGGCGAGGTGCTCCAGGCGCCCGAACTCGAGGACAACGAGGGCAAGGCGAAGGTCACCGCCGTGCACGGAGCCGTCGCCTTCGAGCGCGTCGGCCACGCGTACGAGGACGACGGCCGCCCGGCCGTGCAGGACTTCACCCTGGAGGTCGCTCCCGGCGAGACGGTCGCCCTGGTCGGCGCGTCCGGCGCCGGCAAGTCCACCGTGCTCAACCTGGTCATCGGCTTCATCCGGCCGACCTCGGGCCGGCTGCTCCTGGACGGCACCGACATGAGCGGCCTGGACCTGCGCACCTACCGGCGGTTCGTCTCCGTCGTCCCGCAGGAGTCGATCCTCTTCGACGGCACGATCCGCGAGAACGTCGCCTACGGCATGGAGGACGAGGCCGACGAGGAGGCGGTGCGCGCCGCACTGCGCGACGCCAACGCCCTGGAGTTCGTCGACCGGTTGCCGCAGGGCCTGGACACCCTGGTCGGTGAGCGCGGCGCGCGCCTGTCCGGCGGCCAGCGCCAACGCCTCGCCATCGCCCGCGCGTTGATCCGCGACCCCAAGGTCCTCGTGCTCGACGAGGCGACCAGCGCGCTGGACACCCGCTCCGAGGCGCTCGTCCAGGAGGCCCTGGGCCGGCTGCTGCGCGGGCGCACCACGTTCGTCGTCGCCCACCGGCTGTCGACGGTGCGCGGCGCCGACCGCATCGTCGTCATGGACGACGGCCGCATCCGGGAGGTCGGCACCCACGAGGACCTGCTGCGCCGGGGCGGTGCGTACGCGGCGCTGCACGGCGGGCAGGTGGCCTGAGGCGGCGGGGGAGGGGGCCGGGACGCCACGGCCGACCCCACGGCCGCCACGGACCCCGCGTCCCTCAGCGGTACAGCGCGCCGCTGGTGCCGCCCCCGCAGGCCGTTCCCGCCTCGGGTTCCCGGCCCGCCAGCCACTCGGCGATCGTGCGGGCGATCGGCTGGCCCGTCTCCACCTCCACGAAGCCGAACTGGCCCGACTGGTTGCACTCCAGGAACCACCAGGTGCCGTCCGCGTCCTCCGCGAAGTCGAAGGCACCGTAAGCCAGTTCCGCCTGCCGCAGATAGTCCCGCACCCCCTCGGCGACCCGCGCGGGCACCTCCACCGGCGTCCACGGCGTCGCCGCCGAGGCGAAGCGCACGTCGACCTCGTCCGGATCGGCGTCCGGCGGCGTCGCCTTGCGCGCCGCCAGCAGCCGCTCGCCGACCGCGGTCAGCCGGACGTCCGCCCGCTTGGCGACCCGCCGCTGCAGCAGGGTCGGCCCGAACGCCACCGCCGTGAAGTCCGTGTCCGGCGCCACCCGGCTGGTGGGCACCGCCCGCGGCGGCTCCTGCGGGTGCGCCCCCGACACCGGCTTGACCACCAGGTCCGGGAACCGGGCGGCGAAGTCCCGCGCGGCCTGCGGGAACGTCGTGATGAGCGTGGCCGGCACGGGCAGCCCACAGCGCTGCGCCAGCCGCAGCTGCCACGGCTTGTGCCGGGCCCGGTGGGACGCGTCCGGGTGGTTCATCCAGCGCGCGTCGGTCCCGCGCAGCATGCCGTACAGGGCCTGCGAGGACTCCTCGCTCAGCCAGCCGGAGGGCTCGGGCACCCGGGATGCGGGCACACCCGGCCGGCGCACCCACACCGACCGCAGCCCCTCCATGCCGACCAGCCGTCCCGAGGCCCACAGGTGTGCGCGGAAGGCCCCGTGCACGTACTCGCCCGAGAGGGCGACCCCGCCGGTCAGGTCGGCGGGGTCCAGCCGGACCACGGGAACCCCGGACGCGTTGAGGTGGACCACCACCATGTCCGCCGTCACGTCTTCTTCACTGGTCAGGATCAGCACCGTCATCGACGCCGGACCGCGTTCAGTCGTCGAAGTGGGTCTTCGAACCCGCGGTGGAGGTGGTGGTCCCCAGCTCCCGGAGCAGGGCGTGGTCCGAGGCTGCGATCCGGCCGTCCAGGAGTACGTTCAACTGCAGACCGGAGTCGTAGGCGTACGGAATGGTGACCTCCAACTCCGCCGCCGGGCGTGCGTAGTTGAGCGCGAACGGTTGCATCGTCTCTCCCTTTTCGGTGCTGCGCCGACCGAGCCGTCGTTGCCGTGTCGCCGCTTCGCCCGCTGATCTTCTGGGCTTCCTCTTACTTATACGAATCGAACGGGTGATTGGTTTCCTTACACTGAGTAATCACGACGCGTTCGACGCCCCGGTCCTGAGACGGCGGAAGGGGGCGCGGAGGTTGACTCGACGTCAGAGGGAGCGGCCCGGCCGGTGGCCGGGCGCGGTGGCGCGCACCGTCCGGCGCCGCTCGGGCTCCGGTTCGGCGAGAGGGGCGAGCGGGGCGCGCAGACTGCGCAGGGCCAGCAGCAGCACCCCGATGTCGTCCAGGTAGACGGGGTCGGGCACCAGGTCGGTCGGCAGCACGAGGTACAGGAGCGCGCCCCAGAAGACCCAGCGTCGCCCGGTCGGAAGCCCGGCCCGGCGCAGGTCGCGCCGGGTGCGGACCAGCCGTACGGCCAGCCGGACCGCGACGGCGAGGACGACGGCCGCGAGGAGCGCGGCGATGACGAGCACGATGGTGGTCGTGTCCACGGGACCCTCCCCCCAGTCCGGGTGCCGCCGGCGGCGGCACCCCGTGGGCACCGCCGGTCGCGGGCCCCATTGAGGAAGTACCCGCGCTCCGCCCCCGTATGGCACGGGCCGCCGTACTCCACCCGTCGGGGGGTCGCGAAGGCCGTTTCTGACGGTCGGTGAAGCGTGCTCCCGGCCGCAGTGCCGCTCGGGCACTCCTCATCCTTGTGGCGCACCCGAGTGGCGCGGTGCCGTGCGGGGACGTCCCATGGCAGGCGTAGTCGCGTACCGCACACCGGGGGCGCAGGACCGACCGCAACCTCCCATGGAGCCACCATGACCACCCGCTCACCGTCAGTCCCCTCGTATCCCGCCGCCATACCCGCGAGCGAGGTGTCCTCCCTCCCCTCCTCCCCGCCCGACGGTCTCCCGGCCGCCGACGCAGTGCGCGGCCCCCTCGACCTGGCGGGCGCGGACACGGTCGACGGGCTGGTCCGGGCCGCCGTCGTGGACCGGCCGCTGGAGGAGGTCGCCGAACTCATCACCCTGCTCGAACAGTCCCCGGAGCACGCCGGGGCCGTGGGCGACGCGCTGCGCGCCGCCGGGGTGAACCGCTCCGTGGACGACGTCGCCCGGCTCGTGACCCTGCTCACCCAGCCGCCCCGGCCGGCCGACGGCGCCGACGAGGTGATCCGCGCCGCGGCCGAGCGCCGTCCGGTCGAGGACGTCACCCGGCTGATGGAACTGCTGCGCCGGGCCGCGCTGGAGCCCCACTGCGAGCAGGAGGCCGTCCGGGCGGCGGCCACCCGCCGGCCGGTCGGGGAACTCGTCGACCTGATCGGCCGGTTGAGCCGTCCGGAGCCGCCGCAGCGGACCGTCGGGCCGTTCCCCGCCCCCGAGGACGACGACCTGTTCCCCGCGATGCACGCGGAGGAGCCGTACCCGCCGCAGGTCCGCCCGCGCCGGGAGCGTACGGCGGCGGCCCCGAGGCCCGCGCGGGGCGCCGAGGAGACCTCGCTGTGGCCCGGCCGGCTCGCCGGGGCGCTGCTCGTGCTGTGCTGCGCCGCGTTCCTGCCGCTGCACGCGGTCGGCGCGACCGGCCAGGCCTACGGCATCGCCCTCGGCGCCTCCGTGCTGTGCGGGATGTTGGCCATGGTCCTGCTGGTCCGGCCCGCCCTCGCGGTGCTCGCCGGCGCCGTGGTGGTGGCCGCGGTCCTGGCCGCCGGGGAACTCCTCGTGGACCGGATGGGCCCGTCGGCCCTGTCCGACGTGGTGCGGGTCACCGCCGCCCCGCCCTGGCTGGCCGGCGCGGTCGCCGTGTGCGCGGCACTGGCCGCGCTGTCGGCCCTGCTGCTGGCCTTCCAGCAGCCCCTGCCGCGCGCCGTGCCGGTCCGCCCCGAACTCCCCGCGGAGACACGCTGACCCACGCCGCACGGAGGACGGCCCCCGCCATGCCGGCGGGGGCCGTCCTCCGTCCGCCTCGGCCCCGACCCCGGCGGGTCCGCTCCGCCCCGGTCTACCCTGGCCGTCATGACCACGCCCCCGCACCCCCGTTCCGGCGCCGCAGGGGCCCTGCGTGCCGCCTACCAGGGCTTCGCGGCCGTCGTCGGAGGGCTCGGCGACGAGGAGTCCTGGGCACCGAGCGGCTGCACCGGCTGGGCCGTCCGTGACCTGGTCTTCCACTGCGTCGGAGACGCCCGGCGCGCCCTCGTCGCCCTGCACACCCCCGCCGAGGGGCCGCCCGACCGGGACGCCGTGACGTACTGGCGGGACTGGGGGGACGATCCCGTCGGCGCGGCGGACGGGCGGCGCTTCGACCGGGTCGCCGCGAGCATGTTCCTGGACTTCCGGCAGCTGCGCGCGCTGTACCTGGAGACGGCCGCGGCCACCGTACGGGCCACGGCGGCGACGCCCTCCGACCGGTGCGTGGCCACCCAGGGGCACGTCCTGACCGTGGGCGACCTGATGGCGACGCTCGCCGTCGAGGCCGCCGTGCACCACCTCGACCTGGTCGTCCACCTGCCGGACGCCCCCCGCCCGGCCCCGGCCGCCCTGACGACGGTGCGCGCCACCCTGGACGGACTGCTCGGACGGCCCGCACCCGTGGAGTGGACGGACGAGCACTACGCGCGCGTGGGCACCGGCCGGGCCCCGCTCACCGACGCCGAACGGGCCGCCCTGGGCGCCGACGCGGACCGCTTCCCGCTGTTCTCCTGAACCCGCCAGCCCTAGCGCTGTGTTGACGGCGTCGGGTCGGCGGGACCGGCGTTCTCGGCGGTGGGCTTCCCCTCCGCCGGGGGCCGCAGGGACTTGGCGGAGTCCCTGAGGCGTTCCAGGGTGCGGGTGAGCTGCTGGAAGGGGGAGCCGCCGGAGCGCACGGCCGGCTGCGGTTCTTCGCCCCGCGGCTGGTACAGGGGGGTCTCGGCGTGCTCCCGGTAGATCGCGAGCGCCTCGTGGGCCTGTTCCGCGGCGTCCCGGTAGAGGTCGCGGGACCTCGTCATCGCCTCCAGCGCCTCGGCGTACATCGTCACCAACTGCCGCTGCCGGGCCAGCTCCTCCTCCAGCGTCAGCAGGTGCCACTCCTCGCGCAGCGCGGTCAGCACCTCCCCGGCGCCCTCGGGCAGCGGCTTCACCACGGCCGCGAACCGGCTGACCGCCTCCACCAGCTCCGACGGCTCCGACCCGTCGAGGAACACGGTCCGCACGGCGAAGTCGGCGGGGTCGGCGGCACCGGTGTCCAGGGCACCGGTCGTACCGGGCAGCACTACGGCCCCGCCCCGCGGCACCTCCGCGCCGGAGTCGCGCAGCGCCCAGTTGACCGCGCGCAGCTGGTGCGGCGCGGCGCGGTGCTCCACGACGCGGTCGCGCACGCCGGGCGGCAGGAACCGGACGAGGGGCTTGCGGCCCCGCGCGTCCGGCGTCATCGCCTCGTGCACGACGAGGTGGACGTTCCAGTCGTCGCGCAGCGCGCCCCTGAGGACCCGGCGCAGTTCCTTGTCGTCGTCGGGCAGCGGGTTGACGTGCCGGAACCGCAGCCCCGGGCCGGGCGCGTGGTCCCAGTCGCCGTCCGCCCCGGCGCCCGTCTCCGCCGGCCAGAACTGGGTGGCGGGGGAGGGCCACCGCCGGCCCCAGGGCGCCTCGGCCTCGGCGGCCAGGGTCCAGGTGTGGTCCTTCTGGAGTCCCGCGGTCTCGGCCAGCTCGAGCCGGGCGCGGACGGTCACCTGGTCGGGGACGAGCCAGCGGGCCTCGAAGACCCGCAGGCCCGGTGCGCGCTCGTCCTCGGACAGCTCCATGAAGTCCTGGATCCCGCCCTCGTCCTTCAGGCGCCGGAGGTTCTCCAGGAGCTCCTGCGCCGGGGCGGATCCGGTGTGGCGGCCCCGCGCCAGCCACACCGTGGAGGGCGTCGCGGGAAGGGCGGTGGAAGAGGTCGGCATGAGTCCATCTGGGAAAGGGGGCGGCGTGCGCGTTCCAGTATTGCTCGTGGTCACGCGCACTCGATCACGCGGGGGGCGGGCCCGGCCGGAGCGGGGGCCCGGGTGGTGGCCACGGCGCCGCGCACGCAGGGGACCCGGGCGGTGGCGACGCCCGTACCGCACACACGGGGTGTGCACGGTGCGTGCGGGGCGCGCGCGGCGCACTCCAGCCGGGGCGCGCGCACCCGTGTCGACGGCGGCGCGCGCTCACCACAATCGTCCGGGCGGACGGGGCCCGCCCATCCATCCGCGTCGGGGCGGGTCCTGCCCGCTCGCCCGCACGGCCGGTCCGGGGCCGTGCGGGACGACCTTCCGCGTCACCGGCCGCGGCGACGGCGCAGCCCACCACCCCGGCGCGCATCCTCGGCGGGGACGGCGGCCACGGCGGCCGGTGCGCTGAACCCGCCGGGCACGGCCCGGGCCTCCGCGCCAGCCGCCACCACCTCGGGCCCGGCGACCGGGCGTTCGACGACCGGCTGCGGCGACTCCGGCACCTCCTGTCGGGCGCGCGGGGTGGCGAGGGCGACCACGCGCGCGTGGGTCATCAGCGGGGCGCACGCGGAGCACACCTCGGTGAGCGTCCAGACCTGGCCCACGGCGGGGTCGTGCCGCAGGACCAGCACCACCGTGCCCGCACAGGTGACGCGGGCGCCCTCGTGCGCGGAACACTTGGACTGCCGGCAGCCGCAGGACGCGTCGGGGCGGACGGTGGCCGCCCGGGCGTGCGCGGCGGCATGGGCTTCGGCGAAACGGCGCAGGGCGGCGACGTCCCGCGAACGGGCGGGCATGCGACAGCCCGAGGAGCAGGTGACGGAGGCGCTCCGGTCGCGGTGCCCCGTCACCCGGATCGTCCACGACCGACCCGGGCGGCGAGTTGAGGGAGCGTCAGGGTACGCGAGAGCCAAGGCCATGTGTCCTTTTGTCGTCGGGAGTGCTGCGCGCAGGTGCGCTGAGGGAGAGATACCCGGAGAAACCCCGCTTCACAGCAGACCGGCCCGTTCTCGTTCCCCGCACACGCGCACGTACGGGTCCGTTCCCTACCCGATCCGGGTACGCGTCCGCGCGCGGCGCGCTCTAGGCTCCCTCCATGAGCACAGGGGGATCCGGCGCACGGGTGATAGACGGCCGCTTCGAACTGCTGGAGCGGTTGGGGAGCGGGGGGATGGGCCTGGTGTGGCGGGCCCGTGACCTGGTCCTGCTGCGCGAGGTGGCCGTGAAGGAGGTCCGGCCCTCGGACCCGGGCCTCGCCGAGCACGACCCGCAGGCCGCCCGGCTGCTGCGCGAGCGCGTGCTGCGCGAGGCCCGTGCGCTGGCCCGCGTCCACCACCCGAACGTGGTCGCCATCCACCACGTCGTCGACGGCGGCGAGGGTACGTTCCCCTGGCTCGTGATGGAACTCGTCACCGGCGGCTCCCTCCAGGACCGCCTGGAGCGCGCGCCACTGACCCCGGGGGAGGCGGCCGGCCTGGGGCGCGAGGTCCTCGCGGCGCTGCGCGCGGCCCACGCGGTGGGGATCGAACACCGGGACGTGAAGCCGCCGAACGTGCTGCTGCGCCCGGACGGCAGACCCGTGCTCACGGACTTCGGCATCGCCGCGATCCGTGAGCACACCAGCCTCACCGCCACCGGTGCGGTCATCGGATCACCGGACTACATGGCGCCCGAGCGCGTCAGTGGCAAGGACGGCGGCCCCGCGGCCGACCTGTGGTCCCTGGCGATGATGTTGTACGTCGCCGTCGAGGGCCACCACCCGCTGCGCCGCTCCTCCACCCTGGCCACGCTCGCGGCGGTCCTCAGCGAGGAGGTGCCCCCGCCCCGGCGGGCCGGTCCGCTGACCCCCGTCCTGTCGGCCCTGCTCGTCAAGGACCCGCAGGCCCGCCCCGACGCCGAGACGGTCGACCGGATGCTCGCCGAGGCACGACAGGCGGCGGCGGGCGGGACCCCCACCGGTCCGGGCCCGGCTCCGAGTGCCGTCCCGCCCCCGGCGACCACAGCGCCGTCCCCTGGCCCCGGGTACGGCTCCGCGCCTCATGGGCCCGGGTACGGCCCCGCGCCCCACGGCTCCCCGTACGGCCCGTCCGTTCCCGCGGACGCCGCGCCGACCTCGTACCACCTGACGCCGCCCGGTCCCGGAACTTCGCCGGGCGGGCCGGTGGTCACGGTCGGCGTGCCCGCGGACCGCCGTCCCGCCCGGCGCGCGCGGATGCCGGCCGTCGCGGCGTCCGTCGCCGGGGTCGCCCTGGCGGGCGCCCTGGTGTGGACGCTGCTCCCGGACGACGGGACGGGCGGTCCCGGGTCGAGCGGCAGCGGTGCGAGCACCTCGGCCGGCGGCCGCACGACGGGTGCCGGCCCAGGAACGGGCCGCGGGACGGCGGGAGCCACCGGCGGCGCCACCCCGGCCGCCGACGACGAGGGCACGGCCCCGGCCGACCTGCTGACCGCCGAGGGGCTGCGCACGACCGTGGCGAAGATCAAGGCGGCGTCGGGCGGCGAGAAGTTCACCAGCCTCGCCGTGTACGGCGAGTACGCGATCGCCGGGGTGCCGGTGAAGGGCAACCCGGAGCTGTACGACTCCTACCGCTATGACGCCGGCGCCGACGTCGCCGTCAAGAGCGGACCGGGCGGCACGGTGATGAGCGGGGAGGTCCCGGTGGACCCGGACATCTACGACTGGGACGCGGTCCCGGCCCTCCTCGCGAAGGCCGCCCGCACACTCAAGGTGCCGTCACCGACCGCCCGTTACGTCGTGGTGCAGCCGGCCTCCACGGTGTTCGACACCGACCCCTACCTGGGCGTCTACCTGGCCGACGCCTACGGCTCCGGCCACCTGTCCGCGACGGTCCGGGGCAAGGTCACCAACACCTATCCGCGCGGCGGCTGACCGGGGCGGGCGGGGCACCCGTGCCCGGTCGGGCCGTCGTGCTCACGTGCGGACCGCGCCGGGTCAGGCGCCGCTCTCGCGGAGCATGTCCTCGCGCTCGACGAGCTTCACGCGCTCGCGGCCCTGCGGCTCGCCCAGCGCGCGCTCGGCGGCGTCCAGCCGGTACCAGCCGTCCCACGTGGTGTAGCGCACCGCGCGCTCGGCGAGGAACGCGTCCACGGCCTCGGGCTCGGGGGAGGCGGGGACCTGCAGACGGCCGTGGGCGTGGTCGTCGAGCAGGTTGGACACCGTCTCGTTGGCGTCGCCCTTGGTGTGGCCGATGAGGCCGATGGGGCCGCGCCGGATCCAGCCGGTGACGTACACGGACTGCAGGTGCGCGCCGCTCTCCTCGATGACCCGGCCGCCCTCGTCCGGGACCGTGCCCGTGCGCAGGTCCCAGGGCAGCTTGGGCAGCTTGTCGGAGAGGTAGCCGACGGCGCGGTAGACGGCGGTGACGTCCCAGTCGGTGAACCTGCCGGTGCCCCGGACGTTGCCGGTGCCGTCCAGCTCGGTGCGCTCGGTGCGCAGGCCGACCACCTTGCCGTCCTCGCCGAGGATCTCGGCGGGCGACTCGAAGAAGTGCAGGAACAACTTGTGCGGGCGGTCGCCGACGTCGCGGATCGCCCAGTTCTCCAGCGTCTTGGCGACCATGTCGGCCTGCTTGTTGCCGCGCCGGGTGGCGATCGAGCCCTCGTCGTAGTCGATGTCCTCGGGGTCGACGACGACCTCGATGTTCGGCGAGTGGTCCAGCTCGCGCAGCTCCATCGGGCTGAACTTGGCCTGCGCCGGACCCCGGCGGCCGAAGACGTGGACCTCCAGCGCCTTGTTGGCCTTCAGGCCCTCGTGGACGTTCGGCGGTATTTCCGTCGGCAGCAGCTCGTCCGCGGTCTTGGCGAGGATGCGGGCCACGTCGAGGGCGACGTTGCCGACGCCCAGGACCGCGACCTTCTCGGCGTCCAGGGGCCAGGTGCGCGGCACGTCCGGGTGGCCGTCGTACCAGGAGACGAAGTCGGCGGCGCCGTAGGACCCGTCCAGTTCGACGCCCGGGATCGGCAGCTCGCGGTCGGCCGTCGCGCCGGTGGAGAAGATCACCGCGTCGTAGAAGGCGCGCAGGTCGTCGAGGGTGATGTCGGTCGGGTAGTCGACGTTGCCGAAGAGGCGGATCTGCGGCTTGTCGAGCACCTGGTGCAGGGCGGTGATGATGCCCTTGATGCGGGGGTGGTCGGGGGCCACGCCGTAGCGGATCAGTCCGAACGGGGCCGGCATCCGCTCGAAGAGGTCGATGGACACACCGGGGTCGGTGGCCGCATCGGACTTGAGCAGCGCGTCGGCGGCGTAGATCCCGGCCGGGCCGGCTCCGACGATGGCTACCCGCAGGGGGCGGGGCATGACAGGTTCCCTTCGAGAGACGAAAGATCGCTCGTCGGGAAGCCTAAGCTAAGGGCAGCCTAAGTCGGTACGCGGGTCCGGTCTATGAGGTCATAAGCATGTTTTATGGCTGCCCAAAGGGCCCCTGGGGGTGTGTCGGACCGCTCACGACAGGGTCTGCTCCGCCCAGATGATCTTGCCGGTGGGCGTGTAGCGCGTCCCCCAGCGCTCCGCGAGCTGCGCCACCAGGAACAGCCCGCGCCCGCCCTCGTCGGTCATCGCCGCGTACCGCAGGTGCGGCGAGGTGCTGCTCCCGTCGGAGACCTCGCAGATCAGCGCCCGGTCCCGCAGCAGCCGCACCCGCACGGGCGCACCGCCGTACCGGATCGCGTTGGTCACCAGCTCGCTCAGGATCAGCTCCGTGCTGAACGACAGCTCCTCCAGCTCCCAGCGCGCCAGCTGCCGGACCACCGCGGCGCGCACCTCGCCGACCGCAGCCGGGTCCATCGGCACGTCCCACTCGGCGACCCGGTCCGGGCCCAGCGCCCGGGTACGGGCCACGATCAGGGCGATGTCGTCGCTCGGGCGGGGCGGCAGCAGCTCGTCCAGGACCACCCGGCACGTCTCCTCGGGCGAGGCGTCGGACCCCCGCTCCAGCGCCCCGCTGAGCAGGGCCAGCCCGGCGTCGATGTCCCGCTCCCGGTCCTCCACCAGCCCGTCGGTGTACAGCACCAGGCGGCTGCCCTCGTCCAGCTCCAGCTCCGCCGTTTCGAACGGCAGCCCGCCCAGGCCCAGCGGCAGGCCCGCCGGCACCTCCGGGTACTCCACCCGCCCGTCCGGACGCACCAGCGCGGGCGGCGGGTGCCCCGCCCGGGCCACCGTGCACCGCCGGGACACCGGGTCGTAGATGGCGTACAGACAGGTCGCCCCGGAGACCGGGCCGGTGGTGCCGTCCGCCGTCTCGTCCTGGTCGATGCGGGCCACCAGCTCGTCCAGCAGCCCCAGCAGCTCCTCCGGCGCCAGGTCCAGCGCGGAGAAGTTGTGCACCGCGGTGCGCAGCCGGCCCATCGTGGCCGCCGCGTGCAGCCCGTGCCCCACCACGTCCCCGACCACCAGCGCCACCCGGGCCCCGGACAGCGGCAGCACGTCGAACCAGTCGCCGCCGACCCCGGCCTGCGCGGGCAGGTACCGGTAGGCGATGTCCAGGGCGTTCTGCTCGGGCAGCGTGCGCGGCAGCAGGCTGCGCTGGAGGGTGACGGCCATGCCGTGCTCACGGGTGTAGCGGCGCGCGTTGTCGATGGTGACCGCGGCCCGCGTCACCAGCTCCTCCGCCAGCGCCACCTCCTCCCGGTCGAACGGGTCGGGACGCTCCGACCGCCAGAAGGTCACCACGCCCAGCACCAGCGCGCCCGCGCGCACCGGCACCGCGATCAGCGAGTGGATGCCGAAGTCCACGACCTGCTCGGTGCGCTCCAGGTCCTGCGCCCGCCAGCCCGGCGACTCGGCCAGCCGGGCCTCCAGCACCGCACGCCCCTGGGCCATGCCCCGCGCCTGCGGGGAGGTCTCGACGAACCGGATCTGCACGCCCACCGCGTACAGCGGCGCCCCCTCGCGGACGCCGGTCACGGCCGTGCGCCGCAGCACACTGCCCGGCTCCGGCTCGTCCCCGTCCAGGACCGCGTCGAACAGGTCCACCGTCGCGAAGTCCGCGAACCGGGGCACGGCCAGCTCCACCAACTCCTCGGCGGTACGCGTGACGTCCAGGCTGGTGCCGATGCCCACCCCCGCCGCGTACAGCATGTCCAGGCGCTCACGGGCCGCGTCGGCCTTCCCGGACAGGGCACGCAGCTCGGTGGAGTCGCGCAGCGTGGCCACGCTGCCGGGCGGGCCGCCCGCCAGGTCGGTGGGCCGCTGGTTGATCGCGATCAGCCGGTCGCCGACCAGGTGCACCTCGTCCGTGGCGACCCGGCCCGAGGAGAGCAGGTCGGCCGTGCCGGGATCCAGCCCCAGCTCCCGCACGTGCCGACGCTCGGCGTCGTCGGGCAGGTCCAGCAGGCGGTGCGCCTCGTCGTTGGCGAGCAGCAGGCGGCCGTCGCCGCCGACGATGATCACGCCCTCGCGCACGGTGTGCAGCACCGCGTCGTGGTGCTCGTACATCCGCGTCATCTCGCGCGGCCCGAGCCCGTGCGTCTGGCGCAGCAGCCGCCGGCTGACCAGCGCCGTGCCCCCGATCGACAGGGCGAGCGCGGTGGCCGCGGCGCCCAGCAGCAGCGGCATCTGCCGGTCGGCGGTGCCCCCCACGTGCTGGGTGGTGATGCCCGCCGACACCAGTCCCACCACCCGGCCGCCCGGGCCCCGCACCGGGACGACGGCCTGCACCAGCCGACCGATCGTCCCGTCGACCTCCTCCACCACCGACTGCCCCGCCAGCGCGGGCGCGATGTCGCCGACGAACTTCTTGCCGATGCGGTCCGGCTTGGGATGGGTGTAGCGGATCCCGTCGGTGTTCGTCACCACGACGAAGTCGACGTGCGCGGCCCTGCGCGTCGCCTCGGCCTTCGGCTGCAGCAGCGCCGTCGGGTCGGGGCTCGCCAACGCCTGCACGATCCCGGGGGAGTTGGCGAAGGTCTCGGCGACCGCCAGCGAGCGGTTGCGGGCCTCCTGGGTGCTGTCGTGCCGGACCTGGAGCACCAGCGCCACGACCGCCGCCACGATCAACAGGAGCACGATGACGACCTGGAGCACGAACACCTGCGCGGCCAGGCTCAGCCCGCCGAGCCGCGACCGCCGCCCGGTGTCGTCCGGCCGGGTGCGCTCGGCCAGCCGTGCCGCGCGGACGGACGCCCGCTCCCGGGTCACCTGGCGCTCACGCGGCGGCCGGGCGCGCCCGGGCACGGGCCGGTCACGCGGTCCGCGGGGACGACGGGCCGACGACGGATCCGAGCGCCCCAGGGGTCGGGCCATGTGCCCATGTCTACACCGCCCCGCCCCACGGGGCGAGGGGGGTCACAGAAGGTCACGGGAAGCACCTCGCGCAAGGTCCGTCGCGTCCGCGTCGCCGTGCCGTGCGGCGAGGAGCAGCGCGATGTCGTCGGGCCGGTCGGTGGCCTGCCGGGCGACCGCGGTGAGCCGGTCGGCGACCTCCGCCAGCCTACGCACCCCCGGTTCCGCGGCCCGCTCCAGGGCCAGGCGCAGCGCGGTGATCCCCTCGTCGATGTCCCGGCCCGGCCGCTCGACCAGCCCGTCCGTGTACAGCGCCAGGATCGCGCCGGGCTCCAGGAGCAGCTCGGTCACCGGGTAGTGCGCGCGCGGGTCGACCCCGAGGACCACCCCGCCGGGCAGGTCCACCACCCGGGTCCGCCCGCCCGGCGAGCGCAGCAGCGGCGGCGGATGGCCGGCCCGCACCACCCGGGCCACGCCCCGCGCCGGGTCCAGCCGGACGTAGCAGCAGCTCGCGAACTGGCCCGGGTCCAGGTCGATGAGCAGGTGGTTGGTACCGGCCATGACCTCCTCGGGCGGCCGGTCCCCGAGCGCGAACGCCCGTACCGCGGTGCGCAGCTGCCCCATGGTGGCCGCCGCCTGCACCCCGTGCCCCTGCACGTCCCCGATCACCAGCGCCAGCCCGTCCCCGGCCTCCACCACGTCGTACCAGTCGCCGCCCACCTCCATGCCCTCGGTGCCCGGCAGGTAGCGGCCCGCGGTCTCCACCGACGGGTGCGACGACAGCCGCCGGGGCAGCAGCGCCTGCTGCAGGCCGCGGGCGAGGGCCGCCTCCGTGTCGTAGCGCTGCGCCTTCTCCAGGGCGTGGGCGATCAGGCCCGCGAGCGCCGTGAGCACGGTGCGCTCCTCGGCGCCGAAGCTGCGCGGGCGGTCGAAGCCCAGGATGCACGAGCCGACCGGGCGACCCGACGCGATCAGCGGCAGGAAGGCCCGGGTGCCCTCCTCGGCGTCCAGCGGGATGCCCGGGTAAGCGGCCGCCAGCTGCCGCATCGAGTCGAAGAACAGGGGACGGCCGGTGGTGAGCGTCTCCACGCCCGGCAGCCGCGCGTCGAGCGCCACCCCTTGGAACGGCGCCAGGAAGCCCTTCGGGAACCCGGACTCCCACGCCAGGTACAGGTGTCTCTCCTGCAGCAGGTAGATGGCGAGCCGGTTGCCGCCGAAGGCGGGCAGCAGCTCCCGCATCACCACCTCCGACACCTGCCGCGCGGTCACCGCCTCCGTCAGGGCGATCGCCAGCACGATGGGCCGGTAGGCGGGCACCGCCGTGCCGGACCCCGGCTCGTCCGCGGCGGTCGCACCGCCGGTGCCGTCGGACACCCGGTTCTCGGGGACGACGGTGCAGGTCAGCCGGTCCGGCCCGGGGTACACGGAGAAGCTCAGCCAGTCGCCCTCGTACGGCTGCGCGTCCGGGGGCGGCCGCCGTACGTGGAAGTGCGCCGGCTCGGGCGTCAGCAGGGCGGAGCGCAGGTGGTCCTCGCAGGCCGGCTGGTTCAGCCAGGGCACGGCGTCCCACAGCGACCGGCCCAGCAGCCCGCCGGGGGGCACACCGAGCAGGTGGGCGGCCCGGGGGTTGGCGTAGACGACCAGCCCGAGGCGGTCCACGCAGAACACGCCTTGCGGCAACAGGTCGGCGGCCGCGTCGCCGAGCGCGCCGGGGCTGGGGTCCACCAGGAACCCGGAGACGGCGGCGGGCGGCCGCGACAGGTCGGGCGACCACAGCGTCAGCAGCCGCGGCGCCCCGTGCCCGGTGCACACCGACACCGGCAGCGGTGGCGGGCGTCCCGCGGCGGCCTCCCGCAGCAGCGTCGGCATCTCGAGCGCCCCGGTCGGCGTGACCGCCCGGGCCAGCGCGTCCAGCGTCCGGGGGAACGCGCCCCGCTCCAGCCCGAGCAGGGCGTGCGCGTGCTCGTCCGCGCGCACGGTGTCGGTCACCGGGTCCCAGGTGAAGCGCCCGGCGCGGGCCGGAGCCGGTCCGGTGGCCGGCGGACGCACGCAGTGCGGCCCGCCGTCCCAGACGACGGCCGTCCCCTCACCCTCGAGCCGCTCCAGCGCCGCGCCCAGCTCGTCCGCCAGCAGCGTCAGCCGCTCCACCTCCGCCGCGATCCGCGTGGCGTCGTCCACGGGCGGGCGCAGCACGGTGAGCACGCCGTACGCGTGCGTGCTGGACACCACCGGCACGCACAGACAGCCGAACGCGAACGGCAGACCCGCCGCGAGCTGTGGATGGCGGCGCATCGCCTCGGTGGCGTTGGCCAGCACCACCGGCACCCCGAGCCGGTGCGCCTCGGCCACCGGGAACGGCCGGTCCACGTGCACCCGCCACCACGGCTGGAACAACGGCCCCGGCAGCCCCGTGAGCGTGGCCAGCCGCAGCATCCCGGACGTGCTGGAGCGCAGGTAGACCCCGCCGGCGTGGCCGCCCGCGGTACGCATCGCGTCCACCGCGGCCCCGGTCAGCAGGGCGGTCAGCCGCCCGGGCGGCTCCCGCTCGTCCCCGACGCTCCCAGTCATCGGCCCAGTCATCGGCCCTTACCTCGTCCGTGCGCCGCCGCACGGCGACACAGCAAGAATGCGCCACGCGAGCGTCGTCGTGCATCTGCGGGGCGGGAGCGGTGCGGTGGGGGACGCGGCGTGCGCGCCCTGTGGGAGGCGGGGGAGCGGGGGCGGGAGAGTGGGGGACGCGGGGGCGTCCATTGCGAGCCGGTCGCGTCTGATGCGTGCCGGTCGCGTCTGATGCGAGCCGGTCAGTGCGCGGTGACGCGCAGGGTGCTCTTCGCGAGTTCGTACGCGGGGAGCATCGCCCGGTGCTCCTCGTCGTCCAGCCCGCCGAGGTGGACGACGACCGGTCCGTCGGGCGTGGTGACGGCGAGGGCCCGCTCGGTCTTCGTCTCCTCGAGGATCTCGCTGGTCACCCGGTACTCCACCTCGGTGCCGGACAGCCCGCCCGTCGTGAAGGCCCGGTACGTGGCGTGAGCCACGCCCTTCTCCGCCCCGACGAAGGACGCCAGCACGGACCGCGCGTCGACGGCACCGGGCTCACCGGTCCACACCCGCAGGAAGCCGATGTGCCCGGCGGGCTTGGCGTCGACCTCGCAGACCGCGGTGACCGGGCCCTGGTGCAGCAGGGCGTCGGCGATCTCGGCGGCCAGGTCGTCGTCGGGAGCGGCGGAGCCGGTGGAGCCGGTTGAACCGGTGGAGCCGGGGGAGCCGGGGGAGCTGGTGGATCCGGTGGAGTCCGGGACGGTGGACTCGGGCTTCCAGTTCTTGGCCAGGGCGAAGGTGACGGGCAGCCGGCAGGCGGAGCCCGGGGCGCCGATCGTCCCGCCGCGCGCCGCCACGGCACTGCTCGCCCCGGCACCCGCGCCGGACGCCGTCGGCTTCACCGCACCGTGGCCGCCGCCGGCCCCACAGGCCGTCAGCGCCCCCGCGAGGCATCCGGCGACGGCCACCACCAGTCCGCCGCCCAGCGACCTGCCGCTGCGTCCGACGGTCCTCGACCCCACCCCGAACCGCACCGTGTCGCCCCCTCCTGGATGCCGCCCCTCGGCACCGGCCGAGAACTGTAACCGAGCCGGGGGACGGGCGACTCGGGCTGTGGATCCCGCTGACGGCGCGCCTGCTGCCCGCCGTGTGCGTCACGGGAGCCGTCGTGGCCCGGCGACGGCCGATGGTGCTGACGGCCGGGTGGACGCCGCGGCCCCGGCTTCCCGTTGCTCTGGCGTGGTGGCACTGACCTGCGTATTCTTCCCGACTGGCTCGGACCTTCGCGCGCTCCCGCGGGCGGGGCGGTGGCCTTCCGCTCGCCAGGTGTGTGCCCCGTCACGCGAGCAACCTGTACGTCGGCTTTCACGTTTGCCGAGGTGCCCGTGTTCGACGGCGCCCTCGCGGGGCACGTCGTTCCGTACGACAGGGCGGGCGACGAGAACGATGGGGGCACTGTGCGTCCAGAACCGGAGCGGCGCGACGACGACGGCGGTACGCGTGCCGTGCCCAGCCACGCCACGTCCGGCCGCGCCGCGGTGATCCGTGCCGGGCTGAGCCGGGCCGGACTGGGCCGTGCCGTCCGCTGGGTCGGGCGCACGGTGTGGGGCGAGTGGCGGGGCATCATCGTCGACCCGGTGCGTGAGCTGTTCCGCCGCGGCCCGGGTGCGCTGTCCCTCGCCTTCGTGGCCTGCGCGGGCGTGATCTTCTTCCACGCCATCGCCCAGCACCCGACCGGTGCGACGGTCGTACGGCTCGTCGGGGGAGTGCGGGGTGACCTGCCGTTGTGGCTGGCGCTGCTGCGCACGCCCGTCTCCCTCTACGTCCCGGCGCTCGACCTGCCGGTGTGGGCCGGCATCACCCAGCTGTTCCTCGCCTTCGCGCTGGCCGAGGTCGCCCTGGGCCGACGCAGGACCCTGCTCGTCGCCTACGTGACGACCCTCGCCGGCACCCTCACCGCGCGCGTGATGATCGCCGTGGGTCCCGGCTGGTGGGGCTTCGGCCTGCCGCCCGAGGCCGGGCAGGTGCTCGACACCGGCCCCTCGGCGGCCGTGGTCGGCCTGTTCACGTACATGTCGGTCGTCCGCCGCGCGCCCGTGGTGTTCACCCTGACCGGCGGTTCGATGGTGTGGGAGTCGATCGCCAAGCCCAACCTGGCGGGCCGCGAGCACCTGATAGCGGTGGCCGCCGCGGTCGTCATGGGCCTGCTGCACGGACGGGGCGAGAGCGTACGACGGCGGCTGCGGGCGCTGTGGCCGTGGCGGGGGCGGACGCAGATGAGTCGGGTCGTTGCCGCGACGGGCCCCATCGGGGCCTCCAGCGCAGTTGCGGCCCCGGCTCCCGCCGTGGCCCCCGGCACCCCGTCGACCGTGGCACCCGCCACGACGTCCACCGGGGCGCCCGCCATGAGGTCCACAGGGGCGCCCGCCATGACGCCCGGCGTGGCGCGCGCCGCCGTCGTCCGGGCCCGTACCCCCGAGCCGTGCGTCGGCCCCTCGGCCGGGTCGGGCCCCACCCGCGTCACGAGCTGATCGCGGCCGACGGCCCGCCGGTCACCTCTCGCTCGTACTCGTGACCGTGCCCCCGTCGGCCCCCGTGCCGTCGCCCGCACCGACCTCGGACCCCGGGTCGTCGTCAATGCCGTGCGCGCGGGCGATGCGCACCGCGTCGTCCAACTCGTCCTGCGCCACGGCGACCTGATACGCGTCGTCGGCCTCCAGGGCGGCCGCGAGCGCGGCACGCGCCGCTCGCACCCGCTCCTGCACGGCCTCGGTGAAACCGCCCACCGAGGACCTCCTCCCCGGACCCCCGCCCGCCGGTCCGGCCGGCCGGTCGGGCACTGAATCGAACAGGTCTGCAACTGTACTGGTCAGCCCCCGTGCCCGAGCCTCGCCGGAGTGATCCTTCGGCGACACCGATGAGAAATCTCTGTGAATGGGAGTGACGGTTGAACACACCGTCGTCCGACTCCGTATGGGACCGGGGGGATTTCAGGCCGAGCCGCCCACGAAGCGTAGGAGCACTCTTGGGACACAACAGGCGCAGACGCCCGACCGGCGGACGACGCGCGACCTTCGCGGCAGTCGCCCTGATCCTGGGCGGCGGGGGACTGATGGCGGCGAACGTCTATGCCTCCGCCACCGAGGGCGGCTCGGGGTCCGACGGGAAGCCCTGGACCACGGGCGCGGTCACCATCGACTGCCCGGACGTCGGCAGCGAGTTGACCACCGTGCCGGACGACGCGCGGGCCGAGGTCGACAAGGAACTGGCCCAGCTGGACCAGCAGACAGCCGCCGCGTACCAGCAACTCCAGGACAACGCCCAGGCCGTACGGCAGGACGACTCCTTCGCGGACAACGCGGTCATGAAGCCGTTGAAGGAGAAGCGGGCCGCCACGATCGAGCGCATCGCCGTCGCCGTCGACCGCACGGGCGACCGCCCGCAGGGCCTGGACGACCTCGCCGAGTGCACGCTGCGCACCGACGAGCCGCAGAACGGCGACAACGGTCAGAACGGCGACAACGGCCAGGGCGGCCAGGACGGTCAGGGCGACCAGAACGGCGGCGACCAGCAGAACGGCAACGGCGGCCAGGCCGGCAACGGCGACCAGAACGGCAACGGCGGTCAGGCCGGCAACGGCGGTCAGGCCGGCAACGGCCCCGTGCCCGCCGACTACGTGGACATCACCACCGTCCAGCCCACGCAGCAACCCGCGGACCCGGCCTCAGGCCCCTCCCGCGGCACCTTCGCCACCAGCTGCGGTGTGAACAAGGACGGCCTGTTCAACTCGGACAACGTCATCGTCGCCCCGGGCGTGAGCAACGGCGCGCACCACTTCCACGACTACGTCGGCAACCAGTCGAACACCGCCTTCGCCTCGGACGAGGACCTGGCGAAGGCGAAGACGAGCTGCGTGGACCAGGGCGACAAGTCGACCTACTACTGGCCCGTGCTGCGCCTGCAGAACGGTACGCAGGAGCGGGACGCCAACAGCCCCGGCGGCGGCATCGAGGGCAACGCGGGCCAGATCGTCACCCCCAAGGACGTCACGCTGACCTTCGTCGGCAACGCGCGGTCCGAGGTCACCGAGATGCCGCGGCTGCTGCGCATCATCACCGGCGACGCCAAGGCCTTCGTCAACGGCCCGGCCAACGCCAACGCCTCGTGGAGCTGCACCGGCTTCGAGGACCGCCAGCTCAAGGACAAGTACCCGCTCTGCCCGTCCGGCAGTGACGTGGTGCGCACCTTCCACTTCCAGAGCTGCTGGGACGGCCGCAACATCGACAGCGCCAACCACCGTACGCACGTGGCGTTCGCCGCCCCCGACGGCAGCTGCCCGGAGGGCTTCCGCGCCATCCCGCAGCTCGTGCAGCGCATCGTCTACGACGTGGACGCGCCCAGCCTCGACGACGGCGGCCGTACGACCCCGTTGTTCTCGGTGGACTCCTTCCCCGAGCAGCTGCACAAGCCGGTCACGGACCACGGTGACTTCATCAACGTCTTCGACGAGGGCCTGATGCGCCAGATGGTCGGCTGCATCAACGAGGGCCGCCAGTGCGGCGCCGGCCAGGGCGGCGGTGGCCAGGGCGGCGGCGGCGCGGACAACGGCAACGGCGGTGACAACGGCGGGGGCTCCGGCAACGACGGTGGCACCGGCGGCGACACCGGCGGCGGCAACGGCGGCGGCGCGGGCGACGGAGCCGGGACCGGCGACAACGGCGCCGGCGGCGGCACCGGTACCGGCGACGGCGACGCGGGCAACGGCACCACCGGCGGCGCCGACAACGGCTCCGCCGGTGGCGCCCAGGAGCAGCCCCCGGCGAGCGCGACCGCCGAGGCACCGCAGGACGAGCCCTCCGACTCGGCTCCCCAGGCGGGCGACGGCGGCGGCACCGCGACCCTGGGCGACCAGCCCCGCGTCTACTCGAAGCCGACGATCGCCGCGACCTCCTCGCCCGCCCCGAAGGACGCGGGCGGCAACGGAACCGGGACGAACGACAACGGCGCGAACGGAACCGGGTCGAACGACAAGGCCGCCGGTGGCAACGCGGCGGCCGCGGACTCCGTCTCCACGCCGGCCCCCATCGCCCAGGACACGTCGACCGGCACGGAACCGCAGGCGAGCCAGGGCGGTCTGGCCGAGACGGGAGCGCAGCTGTGGCCGGCGGCCGCGGGCGCGGTCCTGGTACTGGCCGGCGTCGTCCTGCTGTTCCGCCGCGGGAGCCGCTCCTTCTGACACCGCTGCTCGGGACACCCGGCGCACTGCAGGCCAGGCCCGTTCGGACGCACCTCCCGGGGTGTCCGAGCGGGCCTGCGGCGTTCCGGCGACCTTCGACCGCGTCGCGCTGCGCTCGGATCGTGGCCCCCGCGACACCCGCACGTCACTCGAACGGCTGATCGTGGAGAGGATGGGCACCGCGGCGCCACCGCGGACGTTCATCGATCGAAGGGCCGACGGGGACCGACGGATGTCTTCCGCTCCGCCCCGACATGCCGTCCGGCGTGCGCTTCACGACGATGGGCAGGAGCAGGACAGGAGCGGACCGAGGGACGGCAGCACACAGCAGGGATCGGGAGGGAACCGTGGGGGGACGACGCGACATGGCGGACACGACATGAGCAGTACGGGCAGTACCGATGGCACCGGGCGGCACGGCACCGCCGACCGCGACGTGCGCCGGGCGCGCCACTGGGCCCGGGTCGCTCTCCTGATGGTCGTCGGCGCGGCCCTCGTGGTGACGCTGGGCGCCGGCTCGGGCGGCTGGCTGGTGCTGGTCGGCGGTCTGGTCGGGCTGGCCGTCGCGGGTGCCGGACTGTGGTGGGCGCTGACCCACCGACGGCTCGGCCGACTCCTGGGCGCCGTCGTGGCCGTGGGCGCGCCGGTGGGCGTCATCGTGATGTACGCGGCGTCGGGACTGTGGCCGGTCGCCGTCGGCGGGCTGTCCCTGTGGGCGGCCGCCCTGGCCAGCGCGCGGTCCGCCCTGCGCAAGCTGCGCAGGCCACGTGCCATGCGCACCCGCAGGACACCCCGGCCGCGCCGGCCCGTCCTGATCATGAACCCGCGTTCCGGCGGCGGCAAGGTCGAGCGCCACGACCTGGTGACGCGCGCCGAGACCCTGGGCTGCCGGGTGATCCTCATCGACCCGGACGCCCCGACCGACCCGGGCCTGGAGGCCACGCGGGCCCTGGCCGCCGGTGCCGACTGTCTCGGCGTCGCGGGCGGGGACGGCACCCAGGCGCAGGTCGCCGCGGTCGCGGCCGCACACGGTGTGCCGTTCCTGGTCGTCCCCGCCGGCACCCGCAACCACTTCGCCATGGACCTGGGCCTGGACCGCGCCGACCCGGTGCGGAGCCTCGACGCACTGACCGACGGCGTGGAACTGCGCGTCGACCTCGGCGACGTCGACGGCCGGCCCTTCGTCAACACGGTGTCCTTCGGGGCGTACGCGGAGATCGTGCAGAGCCCCGAGTACCGGGACGCCAAGACGGCCACCGCGCTGGAGCACCTCCCCGACCTGCTGGCCGGTGAGGCGGGCGCCACGCTGGACGTCCGCGTCGACGACACCGTCCTGCACGACCCGCAGGCGGTCCTCGTCAGCAACAACCCCTACGCGCGCGCCGACCCGCTCGGCGGCGGACGCAGACCGCGACTCGACTCCGGGACGCTCGGTGTGATCGGCATCCGCGTCGAGGGCGCGGCCAGGGCCGCGGAACTCGCCCTGCGCGGGGAGCGGGCCGGCAGCATCACCTCCGTCACCTCCCGACGCGTGGACGTGGCGGCCGACCAGGACCGGATACCGGTCGCTGTCGACGGCGAGGCGCTCGTCCTGCCCACCCCCGTGGTGTGCACCTTGCGCCCGGGCGTCCTGCGGGTCCGGGTGCCGCGCCGGCGCCCCGGGGCCACGTATGCTCCGCCCTCCGTCGACTGGCGGCACATCGTGGACCTCGCCTTCAACCGGCCCTGGCGCGACCCCGACGGCGAGGACCCACAGGACAGGGGCGTGATCGACCCTTCCGAAACCCGACCGGCACGGAGGACGACGACCGTGGAGCGTCGTGCCCCGGCCCCGAGCAGCAAGGAGGCGGGCGATGCCTGACCACCGTCCCTCGGCCCGTACGACCGCGGTCAGCCTGGGGCGTGACCTCATGGCACTGGACCGGGCGCTGTACGAGGCGGTGACCGTCACGCGGACACCCACCATGGACAGCGCGCTGCGGCGCCTGTCCACGGCCGCGGACCACTCCAAGTTGTCCTTCGCGGCCGCCGCGCTGCTGGCGTTGCGGCCCGGCCGCAGCCGCCGGGCCGCCGTCGTGGGGGTCGCCGCGATCGGTGTGGCCTCGGCGACGGCCAATCTGCTGGGCAAGAAGCTCGTACGCCGCCCCCGGCCGCACCGGGCGGTGGACTCGCCGTTCCCGGGGCGCCATGTGCCCATGCCGGAGTCGGCGTCGTTCCCGTCGGGGCACACCGCGTCGGCCGTGGCGTTCGCGGCGGCCGTGAGCCCCGTCCTGCCGGCGGCCACCATCCCGTTGGGCCTGCTGGCCGTCGCGGTCGGCTACTCGCGGATCCACACCGGAGTGCACTACCCGGGGGACGTGATAGCCGGTGCCGTTCTCGGGACGGGGGCGGCCGCGACGGTGCTGGCGGTCGCCGGGGCGAGGGGTGGCGCGTCAAGGAAGTGACGGGTGGGCGCGCTCCCATCACCCTGCGTGAAGAGGAGGCGGCGGGAGGCGCCTATCCGCGCAAGGGCGCCAACTGGCCATGTCTGAAAGGAAGATGCTGCGGCGAGTGCCGATGGGTGACCTTCCCCACTCGCGATCGGGCAAGGGGGAGGTGCGGCTTCCGCTACCGTCAGTAACATGATCAACTTGTCGCTTTGGATGGTCTGTACAGGCAACGTTCCATCCCCGACTCGTTGACCCCTTCACTCGGAGGCCCCCCATGCACTCGCCCGAGGACGCCCTGCACCAGGCACGCGCCGCGTACGAGGACCACCTGCGCACGTGCCGGCAGTGTGCCGTCGACACGGTCCCGTGTGCCGCGGCCAAGCATCTGGCGCGCATCTACAACAACGCCAGAAGAGGCCTGGGGCGCCCGAGTTCAGCCATGCGCTGACCCGGGCGGCAGGGATGAGCGCGCCGGTCGTCCGGCGCGCCCTCTCACGCCGGGCGCACCGCGCAGCGGATGGCGTCCTCGCCCGCGTGGAAGATCGATTCCTCGCTGACGAACGCCCCCGGGCCGGGCGCGTGGATCATCAGGCCGTCGCCCGTGTACAGCCCGGTGTGCCGCAGGCCGTCGAAGAAGAAGATCAGATCGCCCGGTCGCAGGTCGGCCAGTTCGACCGGCGTGCCCGCGCCCGCCTGGTCGGCGGTGGCCCGGGGAAGCGGCAGTCCCGCGGCCGTCCAGGCGGCCTGGGTGAGGCCCGAACAGTCGTAGGAGCCCGGACCCTTGGCGCCCCACACGCAGGGCTTGCCGAGCTGGGCGCGGGCGAAGGCGACGGCCTTGTCGGCCTTGGCCGTGTGGACAGGGGCGGCGGGGCTGGAGCCGATCGTGGCGGGGGCGACGGGGGCGACGGGGGCAGCGGGGACGGGGTCGACCGTGGCGGGGGCGGCGGGAGCGGTGACGAGGCCTTCGGGTGCGGTGCCGGGGGGCGCGACGGGGGCGGTGGCGAAACCCACGGCGTCCGGTGCGGAGGAGGGGACGGCGTAGCCGCTGGTGTCCGTCAGCGCGGAGGGGGCGGCGAAGGCGCCGGTGTCCGTCAACGCGGAGGGGATGGCGAAGCCCCCGGTGTCCGTGAGGGCGAACGGGGCGGCGAAGCTGCCGGTGTCGGTGAGGGGCAGGGGCGTGGCGAAGCCGCCCGTGTCCGTGAGGGGTGACGGAACGGCGTACGCGCCGGTGTCCGTCAGCGCGGACGGGCTGGCGTAAACGCCGGTGTCCGTCAGCGCGGACGGGGCCGAGAAGCCGCCGGTGTCCTGGGCTGCCCAGGGGGTGGTGCCCATCTGGAGTGCGTCCCAGTTGTGGGCGCCCGTCTCCTGCATGCCCCAAGTCATGGCACCGGTGTCCTGTGTCGCCTGGGTTGCCCAGGCCGTGGCACCGGTGTCTTGCGCGCCCCAGGTCGTAGCGCTGGTGTCCGGCGCTGCCCATTGCATCGAGCCGCCGTCCTGCATCCCCCCGGTCGCCCTGGTCGCGGCGCCGGCGTCCTGACCGCCCCAAGCTGTCGTCCCGGCGTCCTGGGCTGCCCAAGCCGTGGCCCCGGTGTCCTGCGCGCCCCAAGCCGTGGCCCCGGTGTCCTGCGCGCCCCACGTCATCGTGCCGGTGTCCTGCGTCCCCCAGGTCACGGCTCCGGTGCCGTACGTCGGCAACTGCCCGGTGTCCCAAGCAGGTTCGGCCGGGAGCGGTTCGGGGGCCGGCGCGGTGGGGGGCGGGAACCCGGCCCGGGCGGAAGCGGCCGCAGGTGCGGGGCTGAGGGCCCGGGCGCCCTGGAGCTCGATGCCGTCGTCGTGTGACGCGCGTAGCCCGTCCGCCGAAGGTGCCGGGGGCAGCGCGGGCAGGGTGCGTGCGGTCAGTTCGGGGACGTGCCGTTCGGCGGACTCCAACGCCCGTGCGCCCGCGGGCTCCACGGCCCGTGGCGGACGCGGCGCCACCGCGGGGCGTTCGGGTGTGCGGTCGCGGGGCAGGACGGCCGGCACGATCGGCCCGAACGCGCTGCGGGCCGAGTCGAACCACTGCCGGGCCACGGCGCTGACGTCGGCGTCGCTCGTGCGCCCGGCAGGGGAGCCGCGGCGCGCGCCGGACGCCATGGCGCGGGTGGCGTTGAAGGTGCCGGTGTCGGACTCGGCGCGGTCGTACAGGGCGTTGACCCTCTGCTGGACCTCGGCCCGGCTGGGCGGTACGAGCTCCTCGAGGAGGGTGGAGCCGGTGGGCTGGGCCGGCACGGAGGGGAGGGTCGTCACGGCGGGGGCGGAGCCGCTCAGGCCGACGAGGTCGGTGCCCATGAGGTCCTGGCTGCGGTCCGTCGGCATGGCGGACGTGCTCCTTCCGTGCTCCACCGGTCGAGCGTTCGGCGCGGTGCGGGGGAGACGTCCCCGCAGTGCCGGCGGTGCGGGTGGTGCCGGCAGCGCAAGGCGGTACCAGCGGTACCCGCACCCGTCAGGGTGCCGCGGACTCGGTGGGGGTCGCGCGGTCCGGCGGGGTTCGCCGGAGTCGGTCGTGCGGCCCGGGCGTCAACCTAGCCAACTTGTGTGACTGGTGTGAAGATTCACGCCTCGAATGTCCGATACGTTTTCGTGACCTTCGTCTCGTGCGGTTTCAAGTGGCGAGCGGGTCGGGCCCCTTGGGGTGGGCGTCCAGTACCTGTCGGCGGGCCGCCTCGTCGTGGACGAGCAGGGACAGCAGTGCGGCCACGGTCAGCCCGGCCTCCGCCGGATGGCGCAGGACCTTGGCGGGCTCGATGATGTAGGTGTTGCCGCGCCCGGTGCGGGTGTGGGACAGGTAGCCGTCCTGCTCCAGGTCGGCGATGATCTTCTGAACGGCGCGTTCCGTGAGCCGGCAGTGCGCGGCGATGTCACGGATCCGGGCGGTGCGATTGTCTGCGATGGCCGCCAGGACGCGCGCGTGGTTGGTGAGGAACGTCCATCCTGTGTGCGACTCGGGCACTCCCTCCATGGAGGGGATTCTATGGCCTCTTGTTCATGAACTCAAAAGACGGAACTACTGTTCATGTATTGATTGACGTGTTGTGGGTAACCGAGCCACGCTTGAGCTGAGAACGGAAGAGACCGGGGGAGGCGGTCATGCCAGAGCCTGCGCACGACACGACCCCCGGAGCAGGGAGGCCGCCGTGCGGGCAGAGGTGGATGGTGTGTCGGCGGTGCGGGCCGCGCCCGGACCGGTGATCGACGTCCGCCCCGAGGGTGACCGTGCCGTCGTCAGGGTGCGCGGTGACCTGGACCTGGATGCGACACGGCCGCTGGAGAGAGGCCTGCGCACCGCCCTCGTCTCGTCGGCCCACGGTGTCGACCTGGACCTGTCGGAGGTCGGCTTCTGCGACTGCTCCGCGCTCAACGTCCTGCTCGCGGCCCGTCGGCGGGCCCTGGCGGAAGGCAAGACGCTGGACCTGAGGGCGACCGCCCCGACCGTCGACCGGGTCCTCGACCTCACCGGCACCCGGTCCCTGTTCGCGGACCCCGACGGCGCGACGGAGCAGGGCGCCGACGGGGAGGCCCTGCGGGAGCTGCGCGTCGAGGTGGTCCAGCTGCGGCGCGCCATGCAGACCCGTCCAGTGATCGACCTCGCCCGGGGCATCCTGATGGCGTCGTTCGGGCTGAGCTCCGAGGAGGCGTGGCGGGTCCTCGTCACCGCCTCCCAGCACGCCAACACCAAGCTCCACCACCTGGCCCGGGACATCGTCTCGACCGCGGAGGGCGGTGAGCCCCGCGAACAGGTCCGGGACCAGCTCGCCGCGGCGGTCACCCGCGTCCGCACGGAGAGCCCCTGAGGCCCGAGGCGCACTCGGACGGCCGCACGGGCAGCCGCTGAGGCACGACGCCTGCTCCGGCGGCCGCACCCGGAGAGCCCACTGAGGCCCGAGGGTCACTCGGACGGCCGTCGGCCGGACATGGAACGCCTCGCTCGATTCACGCGTCCTCACAACCGAATCGAGCGTCCACTCTTGCTTCCATCACGCATCCGATCGTACGTTTCCCTCATTCCTCTCCGCTTTCTCCTTCCCTCCGATCGGGGTGCGCCATGGACCGAGCCCGACTGCGTCACCTGCTGGCCCGCGAGAGCGCGGAGGCCGAGGCGCGCAACCCCCGTTCGCAGGCCGCCTACGCCCGCGCCGACCACCTCTTCGGCCGCGTGCCGATGACCTGGATGAACAAGACGGCCGGGGCCTTCCCGCGCTACCTGGCCACCGCGCGCGGCGCGCGGGTGACCGACATCGACGGGCACGAGTACGTCGACTTCTGCCTCGGTGACACCGGCGCCATGACGGGACACTCGCCGGCCGCGGTCACCGCCGCCGTGCAGCACCGGTTCGCCGAGCTGGGCGGAGCGACGGCCATGCTGCCGACCGAGGACGCCGAGTGGGTCGGCGCCGAGCTCACCTGCCGGTTCGGCCTCACCCGCTGGAGCTTCTCGCTCACCGCGACCGACGCCAACCGCTGGGCCATCCGCCTCGCCCGCGCGGTCACCGGCCGGCCGAAGATCCTCGTGAACAGCTACTGCTACCACGGCAGCGTCGACGAGTCCCTGATCGTGACCGGCCCCGACGGTGCGGGCACCGCCCGCCCGGGCAATGTCGGCGCGCCCTACGACGTCACCCTCACCAGCCGCGTCGCCGAGTTCAACGACCTGGACCAGCTGGAGCGCGAACTCGCCCACGGCGACGTGGCCGCCGTCCTCATGGAGCCCGCCCTCACCAACATCGGGATCGTCCTGCCCGAGCCCGGCTACCTCGACGGCGTCCGCGAACTGACCCGCCGGCACGGCACCTTGCTGATCAACGACGAGACGCACACCTTCTCCGCCGGACCCGGCGGCTGCACCGCGGCCTGGGGCCTCGAGCCGGACGTCCTGACCATCGGCAAGGCGATCGGCGGCGGCATCCCCGCCGGCGCCTACGGACTGTCCGCCGAGCTCGCCGACCGGCTGCTCGGCCGCGACGACCTCGACCTGGTCGACATGGGCGGCGTCGGCGGCACCCTCGCGGGCAACGCCCTGTCCGTCGCCGCCATGCGCGCCACGCTCGAACACGTCCTGACCGACGGCGCGTTCGCCCACATGCACCAGCTCGCCGAGCGCTTCGAGGCGGGCGTCGGCGCGGGCATCGAGAAGCACGCGCTGCCCTGGTCGGTGAGCCGGCTGGGGGCCCGTACCGAGTACCGGTTCAGCTCCCCGGCGCCCCGCACCGGGACCGAGGCGGCGGCCGCGGGCGACACGGAACTGGAGGACTTCCTCCACCTCTACCTCGCCAACCGTGGCATCCTGCTCACCCCCTTCCACAACATGGCGCTGATGTGCCCCGACACCACCGAGCAGGACGTGGACCGGCACACCGAGCTGTTCGCCGCCGCCCTGGCGGCACTGGCCGGCTGACCGGCGGAGAGGACCACCCGTGGACGAGATCGACCGGGCCATCCTGCGGGAGCTCCAGACCGACGGACGCATCGCGTACGCCGACCTCGGCCCGAAGGTCGGCCTGTCCGCCTCGGCCGCCCGCCAGCGCCTGCAACGCCTGCTGGACTCCCGGGCCGTGCAGGTCGTCGGAGTGACCGACCCGATGGCGATGGGCGGCCAGGCCATGGCGCTGCTCGGCATCACCGTCGACGGCGACCCCCGCCCGGTCGCCGACGCCCTGGCGACCCACCCCGAGGTGGTGTACTCGGTGCTGACCTCCGGCGGCTTCGACCTGTTCGCCGAGGTCGTCGCGCCCGGCGCCAAGGACCTGCTGGACTTCGTCAACGACGTCGTCCGCACCGTCGAGGGCGTGAGCGGCGTCCAGTCCTTCCCCTACTTCGGCATCCACACCCACCGCTTCCTGTGGGACGTCGGCTGAGCAGCCGCGCCGGGCACACCGGCCGGGACGTATCCTGCTGGCGCCCCCGCGGGCCGACGGGCCGGGGCCGTGGGGGAGTTGGCGACGAGGGGGAGACCGTACGTGCGACCACTGGAACCCGGCGACCCGCACGCGGTCGGCGGCTACCCCCTGCTGGCCCGGCTCGGCGCCGGCGGCATGGGACAGGTCTACCTCTCGCGCACGCCCGCCGGGCGGCCCCTGGCGCTGAAGACGATCCGGCCCGACCTCGCGGCCGACCCGGACTTCGGGCCGCGCTTCGCCCGCGAGATCCGCAACAGCGACCGCGTCCGCACCCCGTGGACCGCCTCCGTCGTCGACTTCAGCCCGCCCGGCGGACACCCGCAGTGGCTGGCCGTCGAGTACGTCACCGCGCCCTCCCTCGCCGACTGGGTCACCGCGTACGGCCCCCTGCCGCCCGCGGCGGTCCGCGCCCTGGCCGCCGAACTCGCCGCCGCCCTGGCCGCGGTGCACGCGTGCGACCTCGCCCACCGCGACGTCAAGCCCTCGAACGTGCTCCCGGCCCGGGAACGCCCCGTCCTGATCGACTTCGGCATCGCCCGCGCCGCCGACGAGTCCCGGCACACCCGCACCGGAGGGGTCGTCGGATCCCCGGGCTACCTCGCCCCCGAGCAGGCGTCCCACGGGGCGGCCGGCCCGTCAGGCGACCTGTTCTCGCTGGGCGCCGTGCTGGCGTACGCCGCCACCGGCCGTGGCCCGTTCGAACACCCCGGTGAGCAGGTCTCGGCGGCCTCGCTGCTCTACCGGATCGTGCACGAGGAACCCCGCCTGGACGGCGTACCCGAGGACCTGCTGCCGGTCGTACGACGGTGTCTCGCCAAGGACCCCGGGCAGCGGCCCACCACTGCGGAACTGACCGCGCTGTGGCCCCGCCCCGGACGCGGCACCGGAGCCGGCTGGGAGGACGCCCTGCCGCCCGGCCTCACCGCCGACCTGGACGCCCGCGCGGCCGAGGTGGCCCGGCTGTGCGCGCCGCCGTCGCCCCCGGCACGCGCGGTCCCGCCGCTGCCCCCGGCGCACGCGGCCCCGCCGTTGCCCCCGACCCACACGGCCCCGTCGTTCGCCACCTCCCCGGCCCCCTCGGGTACGTGGCCCCCCACGCCGGTGCCGCCCGCCGGGCCGCCCCCCGCCCGGCGCTCCCGTGGCGCCCTGCTGTGGAGCGCCGCGGGAGTCGTCACGGCGGTCGCCGTGGCGACGGTCCTGTGGGTGAACCTCCTGGGCCCGGACGACGGCGACGACGCCCGGAACGACGACGTCACCTCCGCGCCCGCGTCCGGCTCGACGCCCGGGTCCGCGTCCGCCGCCCTCTCCACGGCCTGGGCCGGCACCTGGACCGGCGAGGGCACCGGGAACCCGGACGCCGACGGCCGGCTGCAGCCCCGCACCAGCTCCTTCCGCGTCACCCTGACCCTGCACACGGCGGCCCGGGGAGAGCTCGCCGGGAAACAGGTCAGCAACGTCAGCGAGGTCGGCACCGGCCGGGAGGTCGGCTGCACCGAGGCGCTGGAAGTGCGGGAGGTCCACGGCTCCACCGCCACGTTCGAGGCGGTGACCAGCCATCCCACCGACCGCTCGGCCCCGGGACTCTCGTGCCCGACGGGCAACGTGTACGTCGTCCGGCTCACGGGCGACGACACCATGACGCTCGGCGAGGAGGGCGCCCAGGCGGCGGGAGCCCCCTCCGCCCTGCGCCGCACGCCGACTTCCTGACGCCGCGCCCCCAGGAGCGCGGCGCGCTCTGGCAGGATCGGCGCATGAGCGTCCAGCGTCTCCCCTCCGGCCTGATGCGCCTTCCGTCCGTTCCCCACGGCTCGCACAGCTCGTGGCGTTCGCTGTGGTCGAAGGGCTCGGCCCTGTCGATCGGCTCGGTGGACTCGTTCCTGTCGATCGGCTCCGTCGGCAGTGCCCTGTCGGTCGCCTCGGTCGGCAGCTTCCTGTCCGTGGGCTCCGTCGGCTCCGCCGCGTCCTTCGCCTCGGTGGGCAGCTGGCTGAGCACGGGCTCGGCGCTGTCCGCCCGTTCGTCGGGCGCGGCCCTGTCCTGGCGCACCCACCACCGCACCCGCGCCGCCGCCGTCGTGGCGGCAACTGCGGTGACGGTCACCGGCCTTGGCGTGCTGTACGCCTACGTCTCCCGTAAGCCGTAGGACCTCGACCCCGGTGGCTTCGCCGGGGGTTGCCCGTCCGGCGCCCGGATCAGCGGCTCCGGCCGCTACGTCGTGTTCACCCAGGACCGCCCCACCGGGTCGACGGCGGCCGAGGCGTCGAGGATGTACGTGCGCGCCCTTCTGGACGCCACGGCACAGTGGGTGAGTCAACCCGCCCGGCCCGCGCACCCGCTCCGCACGGCGTTGTCAGTGGTCGCCACTAAGTTCGATCACGTCTCGCCGATCCGGCGACGGCATTCCCTCGTGCTGCTGCAAAGGAGCTGGTGCGTTGTCGCTCTGGGAGAAGTCGAGCGCCGCGCGGGTGGTCCCACCCGCACGGCCCCGCAAGCTCGCCAAGGTCCCGTTCGTCGAACTGGCCGACGGACGCCTGCAGGGCGTCGTGTCCAGCGGCTCGGACATCGAGCGGGTCTACGTCTCGTCGGTCGCCGCGGGCACCTTCGCCTTCGCGTGCAGCACCAACAACAACCGCCCCTGCGGCGGCGCCCGCGGCGGGTTCTGCAACCACATCCGCGCGCTGATCACCGAGGCGGTCCTCCAGTACGGCGGCCTGCGCGTCGCCCGCTACCTGCGCGTGGACACCGGTGACACGGCGGCGGACGCACCCGCCCTGACCGGCGCGATGACCGCCGGCCACCCGCCCCAGGCCGACCGCACGGCGGCCGCCGCCGTCTTCAGCCGCTTCCTGCGCCACCTGGCCTACCTCGAACTCGCCCCGGCCACCGCACCGTTGCCCGAGATGCACTGGTTCCCGCCCTCCCGGCAGGGCGAGGCCGCACCCGAGACACAGACACAGGCGCAGACGCATACGGAGACGGAGACGGAAGGGGCCGCGGCCGGAGCGGACGCGGCAGGGACCGGGCCCGCCCCGGACGAGGCGGCGTCCGCGCACCCCCTCGCCCAGCCCGTCGACGGCCTCGACGACGCCCTGGCCGCCGTCGACGCACTCGACCGTGCCCTCACCGGCGGCCTCCTGCGCCCCGGGCCCGAGCAGGCCGCCGACCTCACGCACCTCGCGCACGCCGCCGCCGCGTCCCCGCTCGCCTCCCGGGTCGCCGAGGCCGCCGACAAGGCGTCGGCCGGAGCCGCCGGGGAGGAGCACTTCGTCGCGCTCGCCGCCGCCCGCGCCGCGCTCTTCGGCGCCGTCCACGACGCCCTCTCCGACCGCGTCCAGGAGTTCACCGGCCGTACGCCCGCCGAGCGGGAGCCGTCGGCGGCCGACGCGCCGGACGCGGCGAACGTCCTCGCCGCCGCCCGCTCCTGGCTGTGCGACCTGGCACGCAGCGGCTGGCAGGGCATCGACCACGAACTGGTCGCCGGGGCCGCGCCCATCGTCTCTGCGCTGCTGCCCGACCCCGCGCTGCGCCGCCCCGCGGTCCTCCTCGACGGCTTCGCCGCCGAGCTCGCCGCCTCCTGCCCCGGAGCGACGCTGGAGCGCATACCGGCCCGCCGCTGGGGCGACCTGTGGTCACGGGCCCTGCTGCTCACCCTGCCGGGCGCGCTCGGCACCGCCGCCCCCGACCGGCTCACCGGCCGCCTGCTGCCCCTGGGCACGGACCTGCACGAACACGCGACCGCCGTCCAGGCCCAGGTGCACGCCGTGTTCGAGCCGGCCGACGGCGGCCCGTCCCGCCTGGTGCGCGCCAGTGTGTCCGCCCCCAAGCCGGACACCGTGGTCGGCGCCGGCGTCTGGCAGCTGCTGCGCCCGCACATGACGCTCCTCGCCGCCGCCGGGGAGGGCCGTGCGATGGAGCTGACCGACATGCCGGCCACCAGCGACGGCGACCTCCTCTGGGACGACGCGCACGCCCGCCCGGGCGAACCGGCCGACCCGTTCGCGACGGCCCGCGTCGCCCTGCCGACCGCCACCGCCGCCGTGACGGCACCGCTCGACCGGCACCCGGCGGGCCTCGCCGTCCCCGTGTTCCTGGAGGGCTACACCGTCCAACGGCACGAGGACACCGTGGCGTTCACCGTCGCCGGACACACCCTGGCCGTCGACACCGACCGGGCACCCGCGGCCGGTCCCCTCACTCCCGACACGGTCGCCGCGTCCGCCGCCTGCATCGCGCTGCTGCGCTGGGACGCCGGGACGCACCGCCTGCAGCCGCTCGCCGTGGAGAGCACCGTGCGCCGCAGGACGGTGTCCGTGCACGCGGGTGCGTGGGCCGGCGGCACCACCGACAAGGCGGCCGTCAAGGCGGAGAAGGCCGCCACGGACGCCGTGACCGTGCTGCGCGAGCGCGCCGGAAGGCTGCTGCGGAAATGACCGAGACCACACCCGCCCCGGACGCCCACGACCACCGCCGCCAGGTCCTCTACTGGCGCCTGCTCGCCCGCCTCTTCGACCCCGAGGAGCGGGCCTCCCTGGAAGCCGCGAGCCTCGCCGTCGTCGAGGACATCAGCCTGCCGGCCACGCTGCTCGACCCGCAGGTCTCGATCGACTCGATCGTGCAGCGCCACCCGGACCTGGCGGCCGAACTCGACGGCCTGATGACCCCGGACGGCGCCGACCCCCAGCACGACACGGCCGACAGCGACGACCGCACCGACCGACAGGGCGACACCGGCGAGGGCGACGACCGCACCGGCCGGCAGGACGACACCGCCGACGGCGACGACCGCACCGACCGACAGGGCGACACCGGCGAGGGCGACGACCGCACCGGCCGGCAGGGCGACACCGCCGACGGCGACAGCCCCGGCCGCCCCGCCCCCCACGACACCACCACCGACGGCGACCGCCGCGACCGTGCCGCCGAGGTCCGTCGTGCCGCCCTCGTCTCCAAGGTGCTGCTCAACGTCTTCGCCACCGGCTCCGGAGCCGTCAGCGCCGGGCAGTTGGCGCGCTGGCAGTCCGACGCCGGCTGGCTGGAGCGCGCCCTCGGCTGCGCCCCCGGCGACCTGCGCGGCGGCCGGACGAGCGTCCCGGGCGGTGTCGCCCCGACCGGCACCGGCCTCGGCGGCGCCACACCGGACCTGAGCCGGCTGATCCCGCAGATCGGGCCCGAACTGGGCGCGCTGGAAGCGGACCTGGTCAAGCGGATGCGGCTGCGCGAGGTGCTGGCCGACCCGCAGCTGGCCGCGCGCCTCACCCCCAGCATGTCGCTGATCGAGCAGCTCCTGCGCGACAAGAACAACCTCTCCGGAGTGGCCCTCGCCAACGCCAAGGCGCTGATCCGCCGCTTCGTCGACGAGGTCGCCCAGGTGCTGCGCACCCAGGTGGAGAAGACGTCGGTCGGCGCGATCGACCGCTCCGTCCCGCCCAAGCGGGTCTTCCGCAACCTCGACCTGGACCGCACCATCTGGAAGAACCTCACCAACTACAGCCCCGAGGAGGAACGGCTCTACGTCGACCGCCTCTACTACCGCCACACCGCGCGCAAGACCACACCGCAGCGGCTGATCGTCGTGGTGGACCAGTCGGGCTCGATGGTCGACTCCATGGTCAACTGCACCATCCTGGCGTCCATCTTCGCCGGGCTGCCCCGGGTCGACGTCCACCTCATCGCGTACGACACGCAGGCGCTGGACCTCACGCCGTGGGTGCACGACCCGTTCGAGACGCTGCTGCGCACGAACCTCGGCGGCGGCACCGACGGCACGGTCGCCATGGCCCTCGCCCAGCCGAAGATCGCCGAGCCGCGCAACACGGTCGTGGTGTGGATCTCCGACTTCTACGAGTGGCAGAGCCAGCCGCTGTTCGACAGCATGGCCGCCCTGCACCGCTCGGGCACCCGGTTCATCCCGGTCGGCTCGGTGACCAGCTCCGGCCGCGGCAGCGTCAACCCGTGGTTCCGGGAGCGCTTCAAGGACCTCGGCACACCGGTGCTCTCCGGCCACATCCGCAAGCTCGTCCACGAACTGAAGACGTTCCTCGCCTCGTAGCGGGACCGCACGAGCACGCACGTACCGACCTCACCCGTACCTCAGAAAGGCCCCCGCATGTCCGACCTGCTGCGCGCCCCCGCCGAGATCAAGTACGCCGAGGAGCTGGACTGGCTGGAGTCGGTCGACGACGGCCCCAAGCCCTTCTCCTGGAGGCTGTCGCCCAAGATGGTCCGGCTGTTCGTCCTCGGCTCCGAGCGCGCCGACGGGCTCGACCGGGAGATCTCCCAGAAGTGGTTCGGCGACCGCAGCTTCGTCGAGCGGTCCATCGTCACCCTCGCCTCCGACCGCGGCCTGCTGCTGATCGGCGACCCCGGCACCGGCAAGAGCTGGCTCGCGGAGCTGCTGTCGGCCGCCATCTGCCGCAACTCAACGCTCGTCGTGCAGGGCACGGCCGGCACCACCGAGGACCACATCAAGTACTCGTGGAACGTCTCCATGGTCATCGCCAAGGGCCAGTCCCGGGCGTCGATGATCCCCTCGCCGATCATGACCGCGATGGAGCGCGGCGCCATCGGCCGCTTCGAGGAGCTGACCCGCGCCACCAGCGACGTCCAGGACGCGCTGATCTCCATCCTGTCCGAGAAGTACATCTCGGTGCCCGAACTCGACAGCGACAGCGACAACATCGTGTTCGCGCAGCCGGGCTTCTCCGTCATCGCCACCGCCAACAGCCGCGACCGGGGTGTCAACGACCTGTCCTCGGCGCTCAAGCGCCGCTTCAACTTCGTGCGCATCCCGGTGGTGACGAACAAGAAGAGCGAGGCGGAGATCGTCCGCTTCCGCACCGAGGAGCTGCTGCGGCGGCACCGCATCGAGCTGGAGGTGCCGCCCACCCTGCTCGACGTGCTGCTGCAGAGCTTCGCCGACCTGCGGGCCTCCGCGGCCGCCGCCACCAGCGACGACGAGAAGCTGGAGTCGGCCCTGTCCACCGCCGAGCAGATCGGCGTGCTGGAGGACGCGGTCCTGCACAGCACCTTCTTCGGCGAGCGCACCCTGAGCGCCCACACCCTCGCCTCCTCCCTCGTGGGCTCGCTCGCCCGCCGCGACCCGGAGGACCTGGCCCTGCTGAACAAGTATCTGCACGGCGTGGTCGAGCCGCGCAGCAAGGAGGAGGGGGGCTCCTGGCCGGAGTTCCTGGAGGGCGGCCGCGACGCGATCGCGACCCTGTCGTGAGCGCCGGCACCTTCGAGGCCCTGCGCGGCCAACTCCACGAGGCGGCCACCGCGTTCGCCGACGGCCCCGGTGCGCTGGAGGGCATCCTGCGCGGCATCGTCGACGACGTCGACCGCGCCCTGGGCGAACCCCTGGAGATCTTCCCCGTCTGCCACCACTCGCCGGCCTCCGCCCTCGCCATGGCCCGGCGGCTGCGCGCGAAGCAGCCGAAGGTGGTCTACCTCGAACTGTGCGAGGACATGGCCCCGTTGCTCACCGAGCTGCGCAACTGCCGCCTGCCGGTGGCGGTGCAGGCGTTCGCGGGCGAGGTCGTGGGCTTCCCCGCCGACTGGTCGCCGCTCTCGGTGGTCGCCCCGATCACCGAGGCGTCCGCCGAGTACCAGGCCATCGCCTACGCCCTGGACACCCCCGGCGTCGAGCTGGTCCTCGTCGACCGCTCCTCCGACCACGTCTTCCAGTGGGAGGCCCGCGACGCGCACCCGCCCGCCCCCGGTGAGCCCGCCGACCCCGACGCTCCGCACGGCGAGGACGGTGCCGCGCTGCACGGCGACGCGGTCGGCGTGGAGATCGGCGACCTGCGCCCGCGGTTCGCCGAGCTGGAGGAGCACCTGCTGCGCCACGGCCGGGTGCGGCACTGGTCGGAGTGGTGGCACCAGTACGTCGAGGTGCCCCTCGGTGACGGCGACCACGACACCTACCGCCAGGTGATGCTGCTCATCGGCAGCCTCTTCCGCCGCCTGGCCCCCGGCGACCCGCGCCGGGTCCGCGTGGACGAGGACCGCGAGCGGTACATGTGGACCCGCATCCGTGGCCACCTCACCGCCACCGGCACCGACCCCGGCGACTGCCTCTACGTGTGCGGCGCCTTCCACGCGGCCAGCCGCGTCGAGGAGTTCGGCGTCCACGGCACCGACACCTTCACCATCACCCCGCCCAGCGGCACCCGGTGGCGCCACGGCCTGATCCCCTCCAGCCACGCGGCCATCGAGGCCCAGTTCGGCCTGGCCGGCGGCTCGGTGTCGATCGCCGCCGCCGAATGGGCCAAGAACGTCCGGCGCACCGGCGTGAAGCCGTTCCGGCTCCAGGGCCAGGCCGGCACCAAGAAGCAGGGCCGCAAGGCTCGACTGCCGTCACCTGCACCGTCCGGGGCGCCCGCCGACAAGCTCTCGGGGTTCCTGGGCCGCCCGCCCGCCCTGGACCGCCTCGACGAGGCCGAACTGCTGGGCTGGTCCGTGGACATCGTGCGCGCCGCCCGCCGCAACGGCTACCTCGCCTCCACCGCGGACGCCATCGCCGTGTTCGAGACGTCCATCCTCCTCGCGGGGATGCGCGACCGCGCCAAGCCGACGCCGTACGACTTCCAGGACGCGGCCGTCACCTGCATCGAGAAGGACGTCGTACCGGGCCGGCGGGACGTGCGGCGGCTCGTCGAGAGCATGATGGGCGGCGACCGCGTCGGCCAGGTCGGCTACGACGCGCTGCCGCCCCTGGCCCGCGACGTCCACGACCGGCTCGCCCCGCTGGCCCTCAGGCTCCAGCAGCGCGGCGTCCAGCGCGCCCTGCTGGACGTCGCCTCCCGCCCGGAGCTGGAGGCCTGCTCCGACGTCCTGTGGATCCTGCGCCGCCTGCTGCCCCAGGGCGCCGCCCGGCCGATCATGGGTGAGCGGCGGCTCGGCGAACGCCCCATCCAGGAGTCCTGGGACCTGGCCCTGGGCACCCACCAGCGGGCCCTGATCGAGCTCGGCTACGAGGGCGTCAGCATCGAGCAGGTGCTGGAGCAGCGCCTGCGCCGCACCGCCTACGACCCCCGGGCGACCACCGGCGCCGTCCTGGAGACCGTCGAGGACGCCCTGCTCCACCTGCGCAGCCGGCGCCTCGCCGACGAGCTCGGCACCCGCGCCCTGGAGGTCCTCTCCCGCGAGCGCAGCGTCGACGGCGCCCCCGAGGTGCTGCGCCGGGTGCGCCGGCTGCTCGCGTACCACCGCACGCACGAGCCCGCGCTGCCCGCGTGGATCGAGTCCTTCGTCACCACCGGGTACGCGCACTACTGCACGCTGTTGCCGACGGCGTTCACCGACGAGGACGCCACCGTCCGCCAGGTCGGGGCGATGCTGGGCTTCCTGTTCAGCATGGAGGGCCTGGCCCTGTCCCTGGGCTGCGACCGCACCCAACTGGAGCTCGCCGTCGCCCAGTCGCGGCCCGAGGACCCGGCGAAGACCGCCCTGCTCTGGGCGGCCCGGACCCACCTGGGCACGCTCTCGCGCACGGAGCTGCGCGCCCGCTGCGCCGACCTGCTCGGCAACCCGCTGGTCGTGCCGTCGTACCCCCGCTACCTCAGTGGTTTCCTGCACGCGCTGGAACCGGTGCCGGCGCTGGCCGACTTCGTGGTGGAGGCCGTCTCGCAGGCGTTCGCCCGCCTGCCCGACCAGGTGCTGCTGCCGTGGCTGCCGAGCCTGATCACCTCCCTGCGCTCCGGCGGCACGGAGCTGGCCCCGCTGCTCATCCGCGAGGCCGACCGGCTGTTCCCCGGGCGGCTCGCGGCACTGGACTCCTGGACGCCGCCGTGGGAGGCACCACCGTCACCGGTGGGGGAGCAGGGGGCCGCGGGCCCGCACGCCGGGCAGGGCGTCGCGCTCCTCGCCGCGCACCCCGCGGCCTGCGACGCGCTGGCCGGGCTGCTGGGCTGCGACGACCCCTGGCGGCCGGCACCGGCGGCCACGACCCGGGGCGCCGTGCTGCTGAGCGAGCACCCTGCCACGGGGGAGGCCCTGGCGGCGCTGCTCACCACCGGCTGACCGGCCGACGGCCGCCCCGGTCCGCGCCTCGCCGCGGACCGGGGACGCCGTCACCGCGTGGTCGGCCGTCCCAGGTACCAGACCGGCCCCTGCTCCTGCGGGACGTCGATCTCCCGGAACCCCAGCCGGTCGTAGAAGGCGCGCGCCGGGGTGTTCGCCCGCGCCATGCACAGGTGCACCGCGGGCACCCCCTTCTCGTGCAGCGCGTCGAGGAACGCCTCCATCAGGGCGCGCCCGTACCCCCGGCCCTGCCACGGCGGCAGCAGGTCGATGTGCAGGTGGGCCGGGAAGGGCGCGAGCTGGGGCTGCACCATCCGCTCCGGGTCGTGCAGCAGGCCGGTCATCTCGTCGGTCGGCGTGCGGGGCGCCCCGCCGGGCCGGGGGTACCGGTCGGCGACCGCGGGCAGCCACGCGTCGCGGAACCACTGCACGAACCGGGGTGTGTCGGCCGTCCCCACGATGTACCCCACGGCCCGCCCGTATCCGTCGTCGAGCACCCGGGTCAGCTCCGGCTCGTGGTCGACGTACGGGTAGGCGAACAGCGTGGGCATCAACTCCCGGTCGGGGTAGATCCCCGAGGAGTCCTGCCCGTTGTGGGCGGTCAGGACGCAGACCTCCCCGAGCGCCGGACGATCGGACACCCGGTACGGCCGCACGAAGGGCATCGGCTTCATGCCCCCGATCATCCCGCCGGGGGAGCGCTCCCACAAGCGACGGCGGGCACCTTCCCGACCGCCGCCGGGCACCGCGCACGCCCGCCGTCCGGAAGCGCGAACGCCGCCGTCCGAACCGCGAACGCCGGCCGCCCCGGCGGCACTTGGCTCACCGGGGCGACGGGCGTGTGCGGAACGGATGCCGTACGGGCGCCGTACGGGTCAGGCGGCCGGGGCCGGGAACGTCGGGTACTCGACGCCCGAGGCGTGCTGGACGACCCGGATGACCTGGCACGAGTAGCCGAACTCGTTGTCGTACCAGAGGTAGAGGATCGCGTTGTCACCCTCGACCTTCAGCGCGCCCGCGTCGACGATCGAGGCGTGGCGGGAGCCGATGAAGTCGCTGGAGACGGCGTCCGGCGCGCTGATGAAGTCGATCTGGCGGCGCAGCGGCGAGGTAAGCGACACGTCGCGCAGGTAGTCCAGGACCTCCTCGCGAGACGCCTCGCGGGCGAGCTGGAGGTTCAGGATGGCGATCGACACGTCCGGCACCGGGACCCGGATCGAGCTGCCGGTGATGCGCGCCTTCAGGTCCGGCAGCGCCTTGGCGACCGCGGAGGCCGCGCCGGTCTCCGTGATGACCATGTTGAGCGGCGCGGACCGGCCCCGCCGCTCGGACTTGTGGTAGTTGTCCAGCAGGTTCTGGTCGTTGGTGAACGAGTGGACCGTCTCCACGTGCCCGCGCAGGACGCCGTACTCGTCGTCCATCGCCTTCAGCGGCGGCACGATCGCGTTCGTGGTGCAGGACGCGCAGGACAGGATCCGCTCGTCCGGCTTGACGGTGTCGTGGTTGACGCCGTGCACGATGTTCGGGACGTCGCCCTTGCCGGGCGCGGTCAGCACGACCTTGTCGATGCCCGGGCGCAGGTGCAGCGACAGCCCCGCGCGGTCGCGCCACTTGCCGGTGTTGTCGATCAGGATGGCGTTCTTGATGCCGTACGCCGTGTAGTCGACCTCGCTGGGGTCGTTCGCGTAGATGACCCGGATCGCGTTGCCGTTGGCGACGATCGTGCTGTTCGCCTCGTCGACGGTGATGGTGCCCTGGAACTGGCCGTGGATCGAGTCGCGGCGCAGCAGCGAGGCCCGCTTGACGATGTCCTGCTCGCCGCCGCCGCGCACCACGATGGCGCGCAGGCGCAGGCCGTTGCCGGAGCCGGCCTTCTCGATGAGCAGGCGGGCGACGAGGCGGCCGATGCGGCCGAAGCCGTAGAGGACGACGTCGCGGCCCTCGCGGCGCTCGATCTTGTTGCTGCCGGTGGCGCCCGCCACCGCCTGCGCGGTGAACTCCTCGACCGACAGGCCTTGGTCGTCCGCCTTGTGGGTCGCGGCGAGCATGCCGATGTCGATCTGCGAGGGGCCGAGGTCGAGCGTGGTGAGCGCCCGCAGGAACGGCATCGTCTCGGTGACCGAGAGCTCCTCGCCGGCGATCTGCCGGGCGAAGCGGTGGGTCTTGAGGATGCTGACCACCGACTTGTTCACCAGGGAGCGGCTGTGCAGGAGGACGGTGACGTCCCGCTCCCGGTGCAGCTTCCCGATGATCGGGATCATCGCCTCCGCGGTTTCCTCGCGGTTCTTCCAGTTGGTGAACGAGTCGTCGTTGACAGTCACGGATCCATCTTTCGAGCTAGGTGGCGCTCATATGCTAACCACACCCTCGCTCGGGGTCCGCAGCCGGTGTGATCACAACCGGTATGGCCGGTAACGCGATAAAATCGAGCGATTTGTCCCGAAACGGGTGACAGCCCTGGCCGGAGTGACCGATGCCCCGCAAGCGCCCCACGGACGACGGTGACGAGCTGCTCGCCAGACTCGGCTCGCTCACCGCCCAGGCCCGCCATCGGGCGGAGCTGCAGCGCACGCAGGTGGAACTGGCCATCGCCCTGCAGCGGGGCATGCTGCCCCGCGACCTGCCCGTCGCCCCCCGCCTGCACCTGGCCGTCCAGTACGCGCCCGCCTTCCACGGCCTGAACGTGGGCGGCGACTGGTACGACGCCTTCGTGCTGCCCGACGGCGGCATCGGCCTGTCCATCGGCGACGTCCAGGGCCACAACATCGAGGCGGCGGCCTTCATGGGCCAGGTCCGCGTCGGCCTGCGCGCCCTCGCCTCGGTCACCAGCCACCCCGGGGAACTCCTCTCACGGACCAACGACCTGCTGCTGTCCCTGGGCGGCGACCTCTTCGCCACCTGCACCTTCCTGCGCCTGGACCCCGTCACCGGCGTCCTGGAGAGCGCCCGCGCCGGGCACATACCGTGCGTGTGGGCCACGGCCGACGGCAAGTCCGGCATCGCCGACGACGAGGGCGGGCCGCCGCTCGGCGTCGTGGCGGGCATGGAGTACCCGGTCACCCGCTTCCGCCTCACCACGGGGGGTGTGTTCGTCCTCCTCACGGACGGCGTCGTGGAGGGGCCCTCCATGAACCTCGACGAGGGCCTGGACCAGGTCGTGCGGCTCGCCGGCATCGCCGCCGTCGCCGGCCTCGAGGCGTCCTCCCTGGCCGCGGCCGTGATCAAGGGCGCCGCACGCGTCGGCCACGAGGACGACGCGGCCGTCCTGGTCATCGGCCACGACGGTCATGACGACGATGACGATCGGGACGGCGACGACGATCGGGACGGTGGTCAGGCCACGCTGGGCGGCGACGGCGACGGCGACGGCGACGGCGGCCACGGCGGTCGCGACCGCCCTGGTCGGCCCGACGGCCGCCGCAGCGACGACAGCGGCGACGTGTACGGCCCCGACGGGCGACCACGGCCGTAACGCCGGACGCGCGCGCTCCCGCCGGGCGGCACCCGGAGCCCGGACCCCCGTCGTGGAGCCGGGGAGCCGGGCGGGTGTTCAGCCGGAGGGCCGGACGAGGGCCGTCCTCGCCTCGCCGTCCCCGGCGCGACGGTGTCTGATGGCTCTGTGGTGGGTACCGAGCAGCTGCGCCGACCAGCCGTCTTCTTGCTGCGGACGCTGGCCGTCACCGCCTGCTACTACGGCGCCGGACGCCTCGGCCTGCTGCGGCACCTGGTGGTCGAGGGAGCGGTGTTCAGCCCCATCTGGCCGCCCACCGGCGTGGCCGTGGCCGCGCTGCTGGTCTTCGGGCTGAGCTGCTGGCCCGGTATCGCCCTCGGGGCCTTCCTCGTCATCCTGTCGATCACCACCTCGCTGACCCCGGCCGTCATCGGCACCCTGGCCGGCAGCACCCTTGCGCCCCTGTGCGCGTACCTGCTGCTGAACCGCGTCGGCTTCCGCACCGAGCTCAGCCGGCTCCGGGACGGCCTCGCCCTGGTCTTCCTCGGCGCGCTGGCGGCCATGACGATCAGCGCGACGACCGGGGTGGGGATCCCCGTCCTGACCGGCCGGCTCGCCGCGGGGGACTTCTGGCCGGTGTGGCTCGCCTGGTGGGTGGGCGACGCGATGGGCGTCCTGATCGTCACGCCGGTCCTGCTGCTGCTGTACAACGCCCGGTGGCACCCGCACCCCGCCCGGTGGCGCTGGAAGGAGGCCACCGCGCTCGTCATCGCCGTCGCCGCCCTGGTGCCGCTGGCCACCTACAGCAGCGTCAGCCTGCTGTTCCTCGTCTACCCGCTGCTGATCTGGGGCGCCCTGCGCTTCCAGCTCGCCGGGACGATGCTGTGCGCCCTGCTCGCCTCCGTGCTGGCCACCCTCGCTGCCACCGACGGCACCGGGCCCTTCGCGGGCCTGAGCCGCATCGAGGTGATGGCGAAGCTCCAGGCCTTCAACGGCGCGATGGCCCTCACCGCGCTGCTGCTGTCGGCGGTGATCACGGAGCAGCGCAACACCAGGCGCTCGGTGGAGCGGGCCTGCCAGGAACTGGTCGAGGTCCTGGAGCACCTCACGGCGGGCGAACCCCCACCACCCCGCCCCGCCGAGGAGACGTACGACGCCGACCAGGGGGACGGCCGCGGTCCCCACCCTGGACGCGCCGGCCCCGATGCGCCCCTCCTCGACGCCGACGACGGCCCGGACCACGGCGCGCACCGCCCGCGCGAGACCCGCTGACCCCGCCCCCCGCCCCTTCCGGCAGCCCGCGGAGCCTTCCCGCACCCGAGTGGTGACCCCTCCACGACCGGCGTACGGTCGAACGGTGTACGCGCCGGTGGGCGCCCCGGTTCCCGGTCCGCCCCGACGCCCGTCCCCGAGCGTGGAACCGATATGAGCAGCAGCCCGCAGCCCACGTCCGCCCCCACGACCACCGCCCCGGCACCAGGCGGTGGCGGGAACGCGATGGCGCTGCTCGTCATCGCCTCGTGCCAGCTGATGGTGGTCCTCGACATCACCATCGTGAACATCGCGCTGCCGCACATCCAGCGCTCGCTGGACTTCTCCACCACCAGCCTGTCGTGGGTGGTCAACGCCTACACTCTGACCTTCGGCGGCCTGTTGCTGCTCGGCGGCCGGGCCGGTGACATCCTCGGCCGACGCCGCGTCTTCGTGTTCGGCGTGCTGCTGTTCGTCGTCGCCTCCCTGCTCGGCGGGCTCGCGCAGAACAGCGGCCAGCTCCTCGCCGCCCGCGCCCTCCAGGGCGTCGGCGGGGCCATCGCGTCACCCACGTCCCTCGCGCTGATCAGCACCACGTTCCGCGAAGGCCCGGCGCGCAACCGGGCGTTCGGGGTGTTCGCGGCCGTCTCGGCGGGCGGCGGGGCGATCGGACTGATGGCCGGCGGGATGCTCGTCGAGTGGCTGAACTGGCGGTGGGTGCTCTTCGTCAACGTCCCCATCGGCATCCTCATCGCCCTGGCCACGCCCCGCTGGATCAAGGAGTCCGAACGCCACCCGGGCCACTTCGACATCGCGGGCGCCCTGACCTCGACGGCCGGCATGGTCCTGCTCGTCTACGGCTTCATCCGCGCCGCCCAGGAGGGCTGGCGGGACGCCTGGACCCTGGCGTCGTTCGCGGCCGCGATCGTCCTGCTCGGCCTGTTCGTACTGACCGAACGGCGCTCCAAGCAACCCATCACACCGCTGCACATGTTCGCCGACCGCAACCGCGCCGGCACCTACGGCATGATGCTCTGCCTGGCCGCCGCCATGTTCGGGATGTTCTTCTTCCTGACCCTGTTCGTGCAGGACGTGCTGAACTTCAGCCCGCTGAAGGCGGGCTTCGCGTTCCTCCCGGTGAGCGCGGTGATCGCGGTCGGCGCGGGCCTCGCCTCCCGCTTCCTGCCGGTGTACGGCCCGAAGCCCTTCATGGTCGTCGGGGCGCTGCTGGCGGCGGCCGGCCTCGCCTGGCTCACGCTCACCGACGTCCACTCCACCTACGCGGGCAGCATCCTCGGCCCGATGCTGGTGTTCAGCTTCGGCATGGGCATGGAGTTCGTGTCGCTGACGCTGATGGCCCTGTCCAACGTGCCCGTCCACGAGTCGGGTGCGGCCTCGGGGCTGCTCAACGCCACCCAGCAGGTGGGCGGTTCGCTCGGTCTGTCCATCCTGGTCACCGTGTTCGGTACGGCCAGCACCAACGAGGCCCACCGCCAGATCCCGGCGTTCCTGTCCCAGGCGACCCCGCTGGAACGGCTGCGCTTCCAGCGCACCGGCGTGCTGCCCCCGCCCTGGTCGGACGAGGTCCTGACGGCCGGGGTCTCCGGCGCCTTCGTCACGGCCGCCGTGCTCGCCGCGGTCGCCGCGGTGATCGCGCTGCTCGTCATCCAGGTGCGCCCGTCGGACCTGGAGCGGCTCCAGGGCGGCGCCGTTCAGGGGCAGTCGTAGGCCAGGCGCAGGCTCGCCGTGTGCGGGGCGGGGGACAGGACGCGCAGCGTGGCGGTGGTGCTCTGCCGGCCGTGCCCCTGGAACGTCCACCGCAGGTGCACGCGCACGGTGCGCTGACCCTGGTCCAGCGAGGCGTGCCGCACCGGTGAGGTGGATCCCCCGCCGCGCACCCACCGGTAGGTGACGGTGCCCTCGTGCCCGTCGGTCCGCACGACGCCGACGACGTCCGCCGTGCCGTCGCAGACCAGGTGCGTCCGGTCGGCCCGCACCGCGACCCCGCGCACCGACAGCGGCGCCGAGGAGTGGTCCCGCCACCACAGGAACACCAGCACGACGGCCAGCACGCACACCGGTACGACGTGCCGGCGCCACCGTCCGCGCCGCCGCGGCGCGGGAGCCGCCCCGACGGCCGCCGGGACGTCGACCCGGTGGGCCAGGGCCGTGGTGACCCCCGGCCCGAACCGCAGCACGGTCTCCTCGCCGGGCCCGGCCGGCCCGACCGGCACCGTGGGGTCGACCAGCGTGGTGTCGACCAGCGTGGTGTCGACCGGTGTGGCGTCCTCCGGCGGCGGGTCGCCCACCGGCCGCTGGATCCAGTGGCTGGCCAGCACGGTCGCGCTGTAGTCGTCGTCCGGCGCCGTGGGGCCGGGCAGGGCGCGGGGGTCCTGGGGGGCGCTCATCGGATCTCGCACTGCCGGATCAGGAGCTGCTGCGTGGCACCGCCGTCGGCGGAGGCGGGGCTCGTCGTGGCCTGGACGGTCCAGTAGCAGCCGGTGGACGAAAAGGTGTGGTCGACGGTGACCATGTACTGCGTGGCACCGCTGCGCCGGAACGAGGTGGCGGCCCCGTCGGCCGCCCCGGGCTGTCCGGCGGCGTCGCCCCCGAACCAGGCGGCGGTCAGGGTGACCGGTCCGGTGCCGTCGGTGGTCACGGTCAGCGTCGCGGTCGCCGTGGTGGGACCGGTCTGCCGGAACGCGCTGACGGAGACGTCCTTCACCGCGGGCGCGGCCGGCGGGGAGGACGTGTCGGCGGACGGGCCGGGGGAGCCCGGCGCGGAGGTCGTGCCGGTGCCCGGGCTCGTGGTGGGCGCGGCCGGGGACGCGGTGTCCGGGCCGGAGGCCGCGGGGGACGGGGAGGGGCCGGGGACCGACTCGGCCGGCGAGGGCGTGGCCGCGGCCGTGCCGGACGGGGTCGCCGTCGGGGTGGCCGGTCCGCTCGGCGTCGGACCCGCGTCCGCGCCGGTGACGGCCGGGTCGGCGCTGGTGGTGGCGAGGACGTCCGTCACCCGCCCGGCGGTGTCCGCACCGGCGATCGGACCGATGCCCTGGGTCGCGAGGACCGCCAGGAGCAGCGCGGCCGCGGCCACCGCGAGACCCGGCCAGGTGGGCCGCCACGCGGTGAGCCGCCCGTGCCCCGAACCCAGGACGGTGCGGGCGGTGTCGGTGGTGGTGCGTGCCGTCCGCTGGTGCCGCGGGGGCCGCAGGAACAGCAGCAGCGCGACGAGCGAGGCCAGCCGGGCGCGGCCGCGCGTCTCCCAGTCGGGCCCGTAGCGGCCGACGGCGGCCCGCTCCAGGTCGGCGACGAACGCGGCGGCGTCCGCGGGCCGTTCCCCGGGTGCCTTGGCCAGCCCCCGGCGCAGCAGCGGCCGGAGCGCCGGGGGCACCTCGTCGGCCGGGACTGGGTGTTCGAGGTGCTGGAGCGCGAGCTCGGCGAGGTTGCCGCCCGGGTAGGGCTTGCGTCCCGTGAGGCACTCGAAGAAGGTGGCCGTCGCGGCGTACACGTCTCCGGCGGGCGAGGCGGGCGCGCCGGTCCACTGCTCGGGCGCCATGTAGGCGGGCGTCCCGGCGATCCCCGCGTCGACGCCGGAGTCGACGGCGATGCCGAAGTCGACCAGCTTGGACAGGCCGTCCGTGGTGACCAGCACGTTGTCCGGCTTGTAGTCGCGGTGCACGACGCCCAGCCGGTGCGCGTCGGCCAGCCCGAGCAGCGACCCCTTCAGCACGACCAGGGCCGCCTCCGGCGCCAGCGGGCCCTGCCGGGTCAGCAGCGTGCGCAGGGAGACGCCGTCGACCAGCTCCATCACGATCGCCGCGCCCCGGGGCGCCTCGACGTACTCGTAGAATCCGGCCACGTACGGGCTCTCCAGGCCGCCCAGGAGTTCCGCCTCGGCGCGGAAGCCGTGCACGAAGCCGGGCCGGGTGCGCAGCGCCTCGCTCAGGTACTTCACGGCGACCGGCACACCGGTCTCCTCGTGCACGGCGAGCACCACCCGCCCGCTCGCCCCGAAGCCGAGTTCCAGCGACTCGGAGTACCCCGGTACCGCCCATGCGTTCACAGCCGTCCCCCCTGCCGTGGCGCGTCACCGCCGCGTGGTGCGTGGCGCGGTGGACCACGGGGAGGAAGACACGCTTTCGGCCGGAGCGGTTGCAGACACGCACCCGCTCGTGGGCCCGGCCCCGCGGTGCGGGTCAGTCGACGCTCCACGCCCGGGCGGGCGCGGGGGGACGCGCGGCGCCGTCGGCGGCCAGGGCGCGCAGCCGGGCCGCGAGGTCCTCCAGGGCGCGGCAGACGGCGAGTTCGTCGCCGATCTCGGGCGCGGGCGGATCGTCCGGGTTGCGGTGCGCGACGCCGGTCCCCGTGACACCCGACGTGTCCCGGCCCGACAGCACGGCCCGCGCCCGCGTCTCGTCGCCGTCCTCGGTGATGTGGACCCGCACGGTCCACTGCTTGCCTTCCACGGTGTTCACCTCCGGGTCGGGCCGTCCCGCTCCTCCTCCAGACTGCGGCCGGGACGGCGGCCGGTCCACGCGGACCGCTCAGCGCACGGCCACGGGCGCGGGGCCGTGCGCCCGCCACGCGGCGGTGCGCAGCGGGTCGTCGGCGAGGACGTCGACGGCCGTGCAGGCCAGCGCCTCGGTGACCGAGGCCAGCACGCCCCGGGCCCGCTCCGACAGGCCGGCCTCGGCGAACTCGGGTGTGTGGTCGGAGCCGTCGGCGTCCATGATGGCGACGAACGGGTGGATGGCCGGCACCAGCCCGCTGACGTTCCCGATGTCCGAGGAGCCCAGGTACACGCCGGGCGTGGGCGGGGTCAGGTCGATCCCGGCGCGCGAGAGGTGCGCCGCGAAACGGGCGGACAGCGGCTCGCTGTCGCGGAAGTGCTCGTAGCGGACGGTCGCCCGCTCGACGGTCACCGTGGTGCCGGTGGCCTGGGCGACCCCGGCGGCCGCCGTGCGCAGCCGCCCGGCGAGGTCGTCCAGCGCCCCGGTCGTCGCCGCCCGCAGCCCGAACACGCCCTCGGCGTACTCCGGGACGATGTTGGTGGCCGTGCCGCCGTGGGTGATGATGCCCTGCACGTGGGACGCCTCCGGCAGCCGGTGGGTGAGGCCCGCCAGCACGTTGAACAGCTCGATCAGGGCCGCGAGCGCGTCGATGCCCTCGGTGGGGTTGCCCGTCGGGTGCGCGGCCCGGCCGTGGAAGCCGACCCGGTACTGCTCCTGGGCCGTGAGCGGCGCGCGGACCCAGTCGTGCACGCCCGGGTGGAACATCAGCGCGGCGTCCACCTCGTCGAAGACGCCCGCCTCCGCCTCCAGGGCCTTGCCACCGCCGCCCTCCTCCGCGGGGGTGCCCACCGCCAGCACCGTCCCGGGGGCGTCGCCCCGAGCCGCGTGGGCGGCGAGCGCGGCGCCCAGCCCGGCGGCGGCGATGAGGTGGTGGCCGCAGGCGTGCCCGAGGCCGGGCAGGGCGTCGTATTCGAGGAGCAGCGCCACGGTGGGCCGGCCACCGCCCGCGCGGGCGGTGAACGCGGTCGGCAGTCCGGGCACGTCCTGGCGCACGTCGAACCCGGCCCGGCGCAGCTCGCCGGTCAGCAGGGCCGCCGCGCGGTGCTCGGCGAAGGCGCACTCGGGGTCGGCGTGCAGCGCGCTCGCGACCTCCCACAGCAGGTCCGTCCGGGCGGCCACCTCCTGGCGGACGCGGTGGTGCACGGCATCGGGCGTGGACGACACACGGGCCTCCTCGGGTCGGCGGCTTTCGGCACCGTCCGGGTTCCACCGAACGTCGCAACGACACGACGCGGCGCCGACACGACGCGGCGCCGACACGACGCGGCGCCGACACCGCCCCGGGGTTTGGACCGGGCGCCCGGTGCAACACGGTGGCTGGGCCGCACCGTCCCCGCGGGGGCGGTGCGGCCCACGACGGAGTCCGCCCGGGAGGCACCATGGATCATTCACGCGTACCCGTACTCGAGGCCCTGGAGGAGTTCCGGCGCCGGGGCGACATCGCCTACGGGCCGCCGGGACACAAGCAGGGCCGGGGCACGGACCCCCGCGTGGCCGAGGTCCTCGGCATCGACGTCTTCCGCTCCGACGTGCTCAGCCTGAACGGCCTGGACGACCGGCGCCAGTCGCAGGGGGTGCTCGCCCAGGCGCAGGAGCTGATGGCCGACGCGGTCGGCGCCGACCAGGCGTTCTTCTCCACCTGCGGCAGCTCCCTCTCGGTCAAGACGGCGATGCTGTCGGTGGCCGGGCCGGGGGAGAAGCTGCTGCTGTCGCGCAACGCCCACAAGGCGGTGATCGCGGCGGTCATCATCAACGGCGTCGAACCGGTCTGGGTCCACCCCAAGTTCGACGGCGAACGGCACCTGGCCCACCCGCCCGAGCCGGACGACGTTCGCCGGCGGCTGCGGGAACACCCCGACGCCAAGGGCATGTTGCTGATCACCCCCACCGACTGGGGCACGTGCGCGGACGTCGCCGGGGTGGCCGAGGCGTGCCACGCCTTCGACGTGCCCCTCATCGTGGACGAGGCGTGGGGCGCCCACCTGCCCTTTCACCCCGGCCTGCCGCCCTGGGGCATGTACGCGGGCGCGGACCTCGTGGTCACCAGCGTCCACAAGATGGGCGGGGCCGTCGAGCAGAGCTCCGTCTTCCACCTCCAGTACGACCGGGTGGCGCCCGAGGTGCTCAAGCAGCGCGAGGACCTGCTCGGCACCACCAGCGCCTCCTCGCTGGTCTACGCGTCGCTCGACGGCTGGCGGCGCCAGATGGTCGAGCAGGGCCACGACCTGCTGGACGGGGCCATCGTGCGGGCGAAGCGGGTCCGCGAGCTGGCCGACGGGCTGCCCGGGCTGCGCGTGATGGGGCAGGAGATCGTGGACGAGGGCCTCGCCGCCTCCTTCGACCCGTTGAAGATCGTCATCGACGTCCGCGAGCTCGGTGTGAGCGGCATGCAGGCCGCGGAGTGGCTGCGCGCCAACTGCCACATCGACGTGGGCGGTTCGGACACCTGCCGGATCAGCGCGTCGATCACCTACGCCGACGACGACATCACCGAGAAGCGGCTGACCGACGCCCTGCGCACGCTGACCGAGCACGCGGACGAGATGGAGAAGCTGCCCGAGGTGCGCCTGCCGCAGCCGGGCGTCCTCGAACTGGAGCAGGCCATGCGGCCCCGGGACGCCTTCTTCGCGACGGTGGAACACGTGTCCGCCGAACAGGCCGTGGGGCGCATCGCGGCGGAGACGATCAGCCCCTACCCGCCCGGCGTGCCCGTGGTGGCCCCGGGCGAGGTGATCACCGCCGAGGTGGTGGACTACCTGCGCAGCGGCGTCGACCACGGCTTCCTCATCTCGGACGCGGCCGACCCGACGGTGAAGACGCTGCGCGTGGTGGCCCGCGACTGACACCTCGTCAAGCGCGTCGTCAGGTGCCCCCTGTGAGCCCTGGTCACGTGGGGGAGACGGCGGCGGGACGGTCCCCGTGTGCGCCGACCGCCGCCCGGATCTTGGCGAGGCCACGCATGCGGTTGCGCTGCACGGTGCCGCGGTGGGCGCCGAGCCGTGCCGCCGCCAGGTCGTGGGTGAGCCCCTCGAGGTCGACGAGGATCACCGCGGCGGCCTCCTTGGGCGACAGCGCCCTCAGCAGCGCGGTCGCCACCGCCTCGGCCTCCTTGCGTGCGAAGCCGCCGTCCCAGCTCGGCTCGGGCAGCCGGTCGGTGCAGCGCTCCCGGCGCGCGGGCCGGCGCCAGTGGTCCCGCAGCAGGTTCAGCGCGGTCGCGCAGGCGTAGGCGTACGGCTGCTGCTGCCGGGCGAGCGTGCGGGCGCGGGCGCGCCGGGACAGCCGGAGGTAGGTCTCCTGGAGGAGGTCGTCGGCGTCGTGCGGATTGCCGGTCAGGGCGATCAGCCGGAGCCGCAGCCTCGGCATGAGGGCGGTGAACGCGGCGTCGAACTCGTCGGCGGTCAGGTCGGCGTGCCCGGCCGACGACGCGCCCCGTCCGGTCGGGAAGGTGGGTCCAGCCGTCGGCGACGTGGTCGTGGTCGCCGCGGCGCAGGTGCTCTCCACGGTGTGTTCCCCCGTTGCTCCGTCGCGCGGCGTGGTCGCGCCGGCGACTCGTCGTGGCGGCTCCGCCCGCTGCCGGACGCACCCGCCGTGCGGTTCCTCCGGGTCGGCAGGTGACGAAGCCCGCCGCCGTGGTGACGTCCGCCACCCCCGACAGCGTGGACCGGACTCCTGCAGGAACGACGCAGATCCTCTGCAGGCGCGACCCGGCCGTCCTGCAGAACGGCCGCCTGCCGGGGAGAGGGCCGTTCACCCTTCCCGGTGACGGCCTTTCGCGCCATTCTTCCCGGTACTCGAACGGGTGACGGCGCACGGCGACGCCGTCCGCACCCCGCTCGTACGGCGACCCGCCACGCCCCGTCCCGGGGCGGGAGGCGTGCGCCCGCTGCGTCGAACGGCGGACCGTCCACCGGACACCCGACGCGTTCCGGCCACCCCGCCACGCCCACCGGACCGCCGTACGGAAGGGCGGTCCGGAGCCGGGCGTGCCGGTCCACGGCCGCCGGTATGTTGTCCCCGACGTGCGGCAACGCGACTTGCGGGGGGACACGGTGGACGTTCGCCTTCTGGGACCGGTCGAGGTGTCGAGCGCGGGCCGCCGACTCCCGCTGAACGGCGCCCGGCCGACGGCGATCCTCGCGGCCCTCGTGGTGCACCTCGGGGAAGTGCTGTCCGTGGACCGCCTGGTGGACCTGGTGTGGGAGGAGGAGCCCCCGGCCACCGCCCGCGCGCTCGTCGCCTCGCACGTGTCCGGGTTGCGCCGCGCCCTCGCGGGCACGGGGGCCGAGCACCTGGTCCGCACCCGCTCCCCGGGCTACGTCGCGGACCTGCCCCCGTCCGCCGTCGACGCCCGGCGCTTCGAGGAGGCGTTCACGGCCGGGCGCGACGCGGTGCTCGCCGGACGCGCCGAGGACGCCGTGACCGTCCTGGACACGGCGCTTGGCCTGTGGCGCGGACGCGGCGCCCTGGAGGGCCTCGGCCAGTCCTTCGCCCGGGTCGAGGCGTTGCGCCTCGCCGAACTGCGCCTGGAGGCGCAGGAGTTCCGCTTCGCCGCCGAACTGGACCTGGACCGCCGCGCGGACCTCGTCGCCGAACTCCTCGCCCACGTCGCCGCCCACCCCCTGCGCGAACGCCCGCGCGGCCAGCTGATGACCGCGCTGTTCCGCACCGGCCGGGTCGCCGAGGCCCTGCGGTGCTACGAAGAGGGCCGCCGGCTGCTGCGCACGGAGCTCGGGGTCGACCCGGGCCCCGAACTGCGCGCCCTGCACCTGGCCCTGCTGCGGTCCGACACCGCCGTGCTCGGCACCCCGGGCGGCCCGCCCTCCGCGCCGCGCCCCGCCGCCGGACCCGCGGACCCGCCCCGGGGATCCGCTCCCGGGCGCGGCGGGGGAGCGGTCCCGCTGCTGCCCTCGCCGCGCAGGGCGACCGAGCACCCGCCGAACCTGACCACCCACCCTCCCGCTCCCTCCCACCTCCCGCCCGACGTGGCCGACTTCGTCGGACGCGCCGAGCAGATCGACTGGGCCACCGCCCTGCTGGGGGAGGTCCGCGACCCGCGGCGCACGGCGCCGCCCATCGGCGTGATCTCCGGCCGCTCCGGCACCGGTAAGACCGAGCTCGCCGTCCACGTCGCCCACCGCACCGCCGGCCTGTTCCCCGACGGCCGCCTCTTCGTGGACCTGCGTGCCTCCGACTCCGCCCCGGTGCGCACCGCCGACGCCCTCGCCCGGCTGCTGCGCGCCCTCGGCGTGGACCCCGACCCGTCGCCCCGCGACGAGGAGGACCTGCTCGGCCTCTACCGCACCCACATCGCCCGCCGCCGCGTCCTGCTGATCCTCGATAACGCTGTCAACGAGGCCCTGCTGCGCCCCCTGCTGCCCCCGGGCGGCGGCTCGGCGGCCCTGGTCACCAGCCGCCGCCGGCTCGTCGCGTTGGAGGGCGCCGCCCACCTCGACCTGGACGTCCCGTCCCCCACCGAGGCGCTGGACCTGCTGGCGCGGGTGGCCGGACCGGCCCGCCCCTCCGACGAGCCCGCCCAGGCCGCCGAGATCGTCACCCTGTGCGGACGGCTCCCGCTCGCCGTGCGCATCGCCGGCGCGCGCCTCGCCGCCCGCCCCCACTGGACCCCCTCCCGCCTGGCCGCACGGCTGCGCGACGAGCGCCGCCGCCTCGACGAACTCCAGGCCGGCGACCTGGAGGTGCGGGCCAGCCTGCGGCTCGGTTACGCGGACCTCGGCGCGCAGGAGCAGTGCGCCCTGCGGCGCCTGGCCCTGATGGACCTGCCCGACTTCGCCGCCTGGGTGGCCGCCCCGCTCCTCGACGTCACCTCCGAGGAGGCGGAGGAGGCCGTGGAACGACTCGTCGACTACCACTTCCTCGAGGTCGTGCGCACCGACGAGACCGGCCGCACCCGCTACCGCATCCACGACCTGGCCCGCGAGTACGCCCGTGAGCGCGGCCTCGCCGACGAGGTCCGCGACGAGCGGCACGCGGCGATACTGCGGCTGGTCGACCGCTGGCGCGCGATGGCCCGTTCCGCCGCCGCCCGGGGCCCCGGCGGTGCGTCCCGCCTGCTGCCGGCCGTCGGCACCGACGGGCCCTGCGCGCTGGAGGACGATCCGACCGCCTGGTTCGCCGCCGAACAGGGCTGCCTGCTCGCCGCGGTGGCCCACTGCGCGGAACGCGGCCTGTTCGAGGCCGCCCGCGACCTGGCCGCCGCCCTCATGGCCGCCTCCGCCACGCTCTACAACGAGTTCGAGGCCTGGTCCCGTTCCCACGAGGTGGCCCTGGCCGCGGTCCGCCGCGGCGGCGACGTGGAGGGCGAGGCGTGGCTGCTGCACGGGCTCGGTCAACTCCGGCTGGAGCAGGACCGGTTCGACGAGGCCCACGCCTTCTTCGCCGCGGCGCTGCGGCTGTTCGAGGAGCGGGACGTACGGCCGGGCCGGGCGCAGGCGCTGGCCGGGATGGGCTCCGCCCGCCGTGAGCAGGCCTCCTTCGACGAGGCCCTGACCCTGCTGGAGTCCGCCCTCGCCCTGTACCGGGAGCCGGAGGACGGCGCCGCGACGGCGTACGCGCTGTACGGCGTCGGGAGCGTGTACCGGGACCAGGGGCGCCACCAGGAGGCGTGGGACACCCTGACCCGCGCCCACCGGCTGTACGTGGCCGCCGGTGATCGGCACGGCGAGGCGCTCACCCTGCGCGGGCTGGGCCTGTGCCACCGGGCGCGCGGCGACCTGCAGGCCGCGGAACGGGTGCTGCGGCAGGCGCTGGACCTGTTCGAGGAGGCCGACGACGCCTTCGGGGTCGTGTACGCCGAGCAGGCGCTCGCCAAGGTGGAGCTGCGCCGGGGCCGCACGGCGCCGGCACGCGCCCGCCTCGACCGCTGCCTGGCGGTGACCCGGGAGCGCCGGGACCTGTTCGGTGAGGCCCTGGTGCTGCGCACCCGCGGGGAGTGGCACCTGGCGGTCCGGGACGAGGAGTCCGCCATCGAGGACCTGCGCCGGGCGCTCGGCCTGTGGGAGGAGCTGGAGCTGCCGCAGTGGCGCGCCCGCACCCTGCACGACCTGGGCACCGCGGAACTGCGCCGGGGCGCGACCCGCACCGGCCGCGCGCTGCGCGAGGAGGCCCTGCGCCTCTTCCGCGCGCTGGGGTGCCGGGAGGCGGACGAGGAGCGGTAGCCCCCGTCACGCCCCCCGGTGACCGTTGCTCAGACCGTGCCGCTGGCCGCGATGGTGACCTTCGCCTTCGGGGAGCCGCTGCTGGAGCCGAGGGACTCGATGCGGTCGACGATGTCCGACCCCTCGACGACCTCGCCGAAGACCACGTGCTTGCCGTCCAGCCAGCTGGTCACGACCGTGGTGATGAAGAACTGCGAGCCGTTGGTGTTGCGGCCCGCGTTGGCCATGCTCAGCAGGTAGGGGCGGTCGTGCTTGAGGGTGAAGTTCTCGTCCGCGAACTTCTCGCCGTAGATGCTCTTGCCGCCGGTGCCGTTGCCCGCGGTGAAGTCGCCGCCCTGGAGCATGAACTGGGGGATGATCCGGTGGAACGAGGAGCCGGCGTAGCCGAAGCCGTGCTGGCCGGTGGCCAGCTCGCGGAAGTTCCTGGTGGTCTTGGGCACCACGTCGTCGAACAGCTTGAAGGTGATCCGGCCGGCCGGCTCGTCGTTGATGGTGATGTCGAAGTAGACGTTCTCGCTCATGCCGTTCAACCTACCGTCGTGCGGTGCCGGCGTGACGGGAGGGGCACGTCAGGGGGACGTGCCCACCACCCGGCAGGGTGAGCCGGTGCCGGGGCGCGGCGGTCGGCCCCGGCGTGCGGACGGCCCGGTCAGTGGTGTCCGCGGCCCGTGCGCAGGCGGTCCAGCACGGCGCCCGCCATCGCCTCCTCGCCCCGGGCGTTCGGGTGGGCGGGAGCGGCGGGCGAGGTGGGCCGCAGCGGCTCGATCCAGCGGTCCCCGGGGGCCTTGCACATGTCGTGGCCGACCGTGGGGCCGTAGGTGTCGACGTACTCGGCGCCGTTCCAGCGCGCCACCAGCTGGAGCATCAGGTTCAGGCGCCTGCCGGTGTCGCGCAGGTAGGGGAAGTCGCCGGTGGCGAACGGCACCGTGGGGGCGCAGCCGCTGCCGTCGTCGGGCAGCAGGTCCGGGTAGCCCACGAGCAGCACCCGGGCGTGCGGCGCGCGGGCATGGACCGCCCGCAGGACGCGGGCGACCTTGGGCGCGGTCCGGGCGATGGCGACGGTCAGCTCGTCGACGCCGTCGGCGCCGTAGTGCTGCCGGCAGGGGGCACCGGCCGGGTCCTGGGCGGCGACCTGGGCACAGGTGGCGATGATGGAGCCGAACCCCATGTCGTTGCCGCCGATCTGCACCGTCACCAGGTCGGTGTCGCGCCGCACGGCGTCGAGCTGGGGGCCGTTGGTGCCCTGCGCCTTCCACATGTGCTCGGTGGTGGCGCCGGCGCAGCTGACGTCCTTGAACACCACGCCGGGCAGCGTCGCGGCCACCAGCGACGGGTAGTTGTGGTCCGAGCGCGCGCAGTTCGCGTCGACCTGCCGGGGGATGAGCGGCCCGGAGGTGTAGGAGTCGCCGAGGGCGGCGTAGTCGGTGGTCCGGCCGGAGCCGTGGGCCGCCGCCGGTGCGGTCGAGGCCGCCACGAGGGCGCAGCCCCCCAGCGCCGCCGCCCAGGTGGCGGCCCGTCGGCCCCGTCCGCGCCCGCCCGCGTCCGCTGTGCCGTACGCCATTGCAGTCCTCCCCCTCGATCGGGTCACGGCGCGGCACGCCCCCGGGACGCGGGGGCGGCTCACGCACGTCGACTGCGCATGTATACCGGCCGGTATGTAGTGAGAGCCAGGGGTCGGCACGGCCGAATATGGCGGGCCGACTGCGCAAGCCGGGGCGGGCGGTCGGGTGATTGTGCCCTCGCGATGCTTCGATCAACGCGACTCGGGTACGCGTCGCGGGTCCCCCCAGCGCATGTGATGTGAGGTAACCACGGCCATGACCGAAGAGAACCCGCTCAAGCGAGCCGTACGGAAGGTCTCGGACACCCTGCAGGGCATGGCAGGGCCCGAGGAGGGGATCCCCGGCAAGCCGGGACCGCAGTCGCCGCCGGTGGCGGAGCCCACCGAACCGCGCGACCCGCTGCCGCCCAAGCCCGACCAGAGCGGCCCGGCCACCATGTCGCCCACCGGCCACCCGACCGGCGCCGACCAGGCCGACGTCGCCCAGTCCGGCAGCCGGCTCACCACCGCCCAGGGCGCCCGCCTGTACGACACCGACCACTCGCTGAAGGCGGGACCGCGCGGCCCGGTGCTGCTCCAGGACCACCACCTGCGCGAGAAGGTCATGCACTTCGACCACGAGCGCATCCCGGAGCGGGTCGTCCACGCCCGGGGCGCCGCCGCGCACGGCGTCTTCCAGAGCTACGGCACGGCCGCCACCGTCACCCGGGCGGCGTTCCTGGCCCCCGACGCCGAGACGCCGGTGTTCGTCCGGTTCTCCACGGTCCTCGGCTCGCGCGGCTCGTCCGACACCGTCCGTGACACCCGTGGGTTCGCCACGAAGTTCTACACCACCGAGGGCGTCTTCGACCTGGTCGGCAACAACATCCCGGTGTTCTTCGTCCAGGACGCGATCAAGTTCCCGGACATCGTGCACGCCGGCAAGCCGCACCCCGACCGGGAGATCCCGCAGGCGCAGAGCGCCCACGACACGTTCTGGGACTTCGTCAGCCTGCACACCGAGGCCACCCACCACACGCTGTGGAACATGTCCGACCGGGGCATCCCCCGCTCGTACCGCACGATGGAGGGCTTCGGCGTCCACACCTTCCGGCTGGTGGACGCCGAGGGCGGGACCACGCTGGTGAAGTTCCACTGGAAGCCCAAGCTGGGCGTGCACTCCCTGGTGTGGGAGGAAGCGCAGATCATCAACGGCGTGGACCCCGACTTCCACCGCCGTGACCTCGCGGACGCCATCGAGGCCGGGGCCTACCCGCAGTGGGAGCTCGGCATCCAGACGTTCCCCGACACGCCCGACCAGACGTTCGAGGGCATCGACCTGCTCGACCCCACCAACCTGGTGCCGGAGGAGCTGGCGCCGGTGCAGCCGGTGGGCCTGCTCACCCTGAACCGCAACCCGTCGAACTTCTTCGCCGAGACCGAGCAGGTCGCCTTCCACGTCGGCCACCTGGTGCCCGGCATCGACGTCACCGACGACCCGCTGCTGGCCGGCCGGCTCTTCTCCTACCTCGACACGCAGATCACCCGGCTCGGCGGCCCCAACTTCCCGCAGCTGCCGATCAACCGCCCGCACGCGCCCGTCAACGACATGCTGCGCGACGGGATGCACCAGACCGCCGTCCACCGGGGAGTCGCGCCCTACCGGCCCAACTCCCTCGACGGCGGCTGCCCGTTCACCGCCGGCGCCGACATGGGCGCGTACGTCGAGACGCCGGTCCGCGTGCCGGAGGCGACCAAGGTCCGCGCGGCGCCGGAGTCGTTCGCGGACCACTTCAGCCAGCCGCGCCGGTTCTGGCTCAGCATGACCCCGGTCGAGCGCGAGCACATCATCGCCGCGTACACCTTCGAGCTGGGCAAGTGCTACGAGCAGGCCGTCAAGGAGCGCACGCTGCAGGTCCTCGCCAACATCGACCCGGTGCTGTGCTCGGAGGTCGCCGCGGGCCTCGGCCTGCCGGCGCCCGAGCCCACCGTGCCGCTCGTCGACGTCGAGCCGAGCCCGGCGCTGTCGCAGGTCGGGCAGACCTGGCCGGTCGACGGCCGGATCGTGGGCATCGTCGCCGGCCCCGACGGCGACCTGGAGGGAGTGCGCGCCGTGCGGGAGGCCGTCCTGGCCGCGGACATGGTGCCGCTGGTCATCGCCCCGGCCGGCGGCAAGCTCGGCTCGGGCGAGGAGGCCCTGACCGTGCAGCGCACCTACGCCACGGCGCGGTCCGTGGAGTTCGACGCGCTGCTGGTCGCGGGCGTGCCCGGCGCGGGCGCCGACGCGTACGGCGCGCGGGACGCCAAGGCGGGCTTCGGCGTCGGCGCGCCCGGCGTGACCGACCCGCGGGTGGGGCTGCTGCTGTCGGAGGCCTTCCGGCATGGCAAGGCGATCGGCGCCTGGCAGGGGGCCGAGGCGGTCCTGGAGGCGGCGGGCGTGCCCGCCGACGCTCCCGGTGTGGTCCTGGCCGGCAGCGGCACGGACACGCTCCGGCAGGTGGTGGGCCTGCTCGGCGCCCACCGTGTCTGGGAACGCTTCCCGGCAGCCGTCCAGGGGTGACCCGGGTCATGTGATCACCGACACAGGTGTGGTCCGGTCACGCGTGGGCACACGCACGAACGGAGATGGGGGCGGCGCTGCCTGGGGAGGTCTGCGCCGCCCCCGTTGTCGTCGGCTCGCACGCGGTCTCGCGTGCCCCGCGGCCCTGACCGGCCCCCCGCCGGTGCCACGGCCCGCGCCGACGCGCCCCTGACCCCACACGAAAGGCACCATGCTGTGGCCGACGCACATCCGGCGGAACTCCCCGAACAGGTACGCACCGACCTCCTGCGCAGGCTGAGGCGCCACAAGCGCGCCTTCCGCGAGGACGACGTGCAGGTCGTGGAGCGCCCCCTGCTGCGCCGTGCGGTCGGCGCCTCGGCGCTCGGCAACTGCATGGAGTGGTTCGACTTCGGCGTGTACAGCTACCTGGCCGCCACCCTCGGCAAGGTGTTCTTCCCCGGGGCGTCCCCCGCGGCGCAGGTGATCTCGTCCTTCGCCACGTTCGCCGCGGCGTTCGTGGTGCGTCCGCTCGGCGGTCTGGTCTTCGGGCCGCTCGGCGACAAGCTGGGCCGCCAGAAGGTGCTCGCCACCACCATGATCCTGATGGCGGCCGGCACCTTCGCCATCGGCCTGATCCCCAGCTACGCCACCATCGGCGTGGCCGCGCCGATCCTGCTGCTGGTCGCCCGCATGGTGCAGGGCTTCTCCACCGGCGGCGAGTACGGCGGCGCGACCACCTTCGTCGCCGAGTACTCGCCGGACCGGCGGCGCGGCTTCCTCTCCAGCTGGCTCGACTTCGGCACGTTCGTCGGCTACGCGCTCGGCTCGGCCCTGGTCACCGCGCTGAACGCCGCGCTCACCGACGACCAGATGCTGGCCTGGGGCTGGCGCGTGCCCTTCCTCATCGCTGGTCCGCTGGGCGTGATCGGCCTCTACATGCGGCTCAAGCTGGAGGAGTCGCCGGCCTTCCAGCAGCAGCTCGACACGCACGAGAAGAGCCTCGCCCAGGCGTCCGCGGGCAGCGAGCTGCGGTCGATCGTCAAGGACCACTGGCGGCCCCTGCTGGTCTGCATGGGGCTGGTGCTGCTCTACAACGTCACCAACTACATGGTCACCGGCTACCTGCCCACCTACCAGACGGAGACCCTGGGCCGCTCCAGCGGCTCCGCCGACGTGCTGGTGCTGGTGGCGATGGTCTGGATCGTGGTGCTGATCACCTTCGTGGGCCGGCTCAGCGACCGCGTCGGACGGCGCCCGGTGTACGCGGTCTCGGCGATCGGCATGATCCTCCTCGCCGTCCCGTCGTTCCTGCTGCTCAAGGCGCACGGGACGTGGCTGCCGATCCTCGGCGTGCTGATCCTCGCCACGCTGCTGGCCGGCTTCGCCGCGCCGAGCGCCGCGACGCTGCCGGCGCTGTTCCCCACGGCGGTGCGCTACGCCGCCATGGGCATCGGCTTCAACATCGCGGTCGCCGCGTTCGGCGGCACCACCCCGCTGGTCACGGCGGCCCTGGTCGACGTCACCGGCAACGACCTGGTGCCCGCGTACTACCTGATCGCGGCCGGGATCATCGGTCTGGTGACGGTCCGCTTCCTCCCGGAGAGCGCCCAGGTGCCGCTGAAGGGCTCGCCGCCGATGGTCGGCTCGAAGCAGGAGCGCCAGGAGCTCATCACCACCTCCGGGCGCCTGTACCGGGCGAGCGAGACGGCGTCCGGACGACGCTGACACCGCGCGCCGCAAGGAGGCGCGGCACGACGTGGAACGGCGGCCCGGATGTGCACCATCCGGGCCGCCGTTCCACGTCGGATCACCGTCTGCGGGCCCAGCCGGAGCCGATCCCCGCGACGTGCAGGGCGAGCGCGGTCAGCCCCAGCAGCATGATGTTCACGGAAGAGAAGGTGTCGTTGGTGCTGATGTCCGCGGCGTTGATCAGGAAGCTGACGAAGAACAGGACTGCGGCCACGATGCCGAGCATCACGGGCTCCTTTCGGACGAGCGGTAGGGGACTACAGGTCGTTCATGTGAGACCCGTATGCCCAGCGGACGCGTCCGCAGACAGAAGTCTTCGCGGGGGAGGGCGACTTGGGTCGGCGTCCTAGCCGAAGACCTCCACGGCGCGGCGGACGCGCCAGTCCTCCAGGGTCTTCCGCTGGCGCGCCGCGCGCTCCAGGAGGGTGTCCAGACGGTGTGCGTCCAGGCGGCCGTCGGTCTCGGCCAGCCGGCGCAGGACCTGCCAGCCGGCCGCCTTCCCCTCGACCGCCGCGCCCAGCACCTCCAGTTCCACGACCGTGCTGAGCGGGGACCGGCTGACCAGACGGCCGTTCGTCTTCAGCAGGCCCGCCTTCTCGGCCGCCCAGCCCGCCACGACCTTGTAGCGCCGTACGGGGAGGCCGAGGTCCCGCATGATCGCGAGGAGCGCCGCCCGGTCCTCGGCGATCTCCGCGGCGACCGGCTCCAGGGCGGCGCCCAGGTCCGTTCCGCGCGCCGTGCGGGCCAGCCGGCGGATGCGCTCCACGCCGCCGGTGGCGCCCATGAGGTGGTCGTTGAGGTAGATGCTCAGGAGTGCGGGACCACCGTCGTGCGTGCGGTCCGAGTGGGCGGTACGGGAGGACTGCTCGGCCGTCATCGCGTGCCCCTTCGTCGTGGCGGACCACGGGGCCGGTCCCGGCCCCGGGCTCACGCCCCGGGTACCCGCCGCGCGGGGCGCCGCACGGGCCGTACGGGCGGCCGCGGTCCATCGTCCCGCGCGACGCGGCAGGGGCCGCACGGCCGCGGTCCGTCGTCCCGCGCGACGCCGCACGGCCCGCGGACCGCCGTCACCGCACGAGCCGTACGAGCGCGGTGCGTCACCGCGCGGTGCCGCCGTCCCCGCCCCCGTCGGCGTCCTCGGCCAGGCGGATCCGGGCGACCACGCGCTTGCCGGCCCCCTCGCGCCGCGCCTCGAAGTCGTCCGCGACGGCCCGTACGATCTCCAGCCCGTGCTGGCCCACCCGGCCGGGATCGGCGGCGCGGGCCACCGGGAGCACCGGGTCGCTGTCCCACACCGCCACGTCCACCGTGTCACCGGTGACCCGCAGGTCCAGCAGGACGGGTCCGGGCGCGTACTTGTGCGCGTTGGTGACGAGTTCGCTGACCACCAGCACCGCGGTCTGCGCGACGCGCGGGGACACGGGGACGCCGTGCTCGTCCCGCACCCGGTCGAGGAACCCGGCGGTGAGGTGCCGGGCGTGGGCGATGCGGCCGCCGCCCGGTTCCAGGTCGGCCGTCAGCCGCGGCGGACCGGGTTCCGGGGCCCTGTCCCCTCCGAGCAGAACCGGCTCCATCCCCACCGCCTCGTCACCCCGTTCCCTGCCGCCGACGTGCCGCGCACGTTCCCTGTCGCGTCCCGCGCAAAAGGCGCGGCCACCCAGGTGCATCTCCGCCCCGATGGGGGCAGTCTTACGACCGGCACGTGCCGGCCGGGGATTCACCGAGTGTCGTTGACGAGGAAAGTGTGGCAGACAACCACGAATGGGCGGACGCGAACGGTCTGACCGTCTCCCGCCGCAGCCGCGACGGCGTGCTGATCGTCGCCGCCCGCGGTGAGATCGACCTCAACAGCTGCGCACCGCTGGCGCGGGCCCTGGTGGTGCCCCGCGAGGTGACGGCCCCCCGGACCGTGATTGACCTCAGCGGCGTCACGTTCATGGACTCCACCGGCATCAACCTCCTCATCGGCGCGGACCAGGCGGCCCGCGGCGCCCAGGGCTGGCTGCGCCTGGCCGCCCCCACCGAGGCGGTCCTGCGGACCATGCAGCTCGTCGGCCTGGACATGATCATCCCCAGCTACCCCACCCTCGGCGAGGCGCTGGAGGCGTGACGCGACCCGGCCCGCCCGCCGAACGCGTGGAATATGCCGATCGAGGTGACTCGCCCGTGGCGATCGGGTACCCGTGACTCCCTCTGTGACCAGGCGGCGGCCACTGCCCCAGTGGCCCCGCACCCCGCGTGCCCGTGGGGACGAGCCGAAGGAGTCCGCAGTCATGACGGACGTATCGAGCCAGGGTCCCGCCCCCGGCGACGACCGCGAGGTGCTCACCAACCGGCAGGGACACCCCGTCTACGACAACCAGAACCAGCGCACCGTCGGCGCCCGGGGCCCCGCCACCCTGGAGAACTACCAGTTCCTGGAGAAGATCAGCCACTTCGACCGCGAGCGCATCCCCGAGCGGGTGGTCCACGCCCGCGGCGTCACCGCCTACGGCTACTTCGAGGCGTACGGCGCCTGGGGCGACGAGCCCATCGCCCGCTACACGCGCGCCAAGCTGTTCCAGGAGCGGGGCAAGCGCACCGACCTCGCCGTCCGCTTCTCCACCGTGATCGGCGGCCGGGACTCCTCCGAGGCCGCCCGTGACCCCCGGGGCTTCGCGGTGAAGTTCTACACCGAGGACGGCAACTGGGACCTGGTCGGCAACAACCTGGGCGTCTTCTTCATCCGGGACGCGATCAAGTTCCCGGACGTCATCCACGCCCTGAAGCCCGACCCGGTGACCTTCGAGCAGCAGCCCCGGCGCATCTTCGACTTCATGTCGCAGACCCCCGAGTCGATGCACATGCTGGTCAACCTGTTCAGCCCGCGCGGCATCCCCGCCGACTACCGCCACATGCAGGGCTTCGGCGTCAACACGTACAAGTGGGTCAACGAGCAGGGCGACACCAAGCTCGTGAAGTACCACTGGATGCCCAAGCAGGGCGTGCGCAGCATGACCGAGGAGGACGCCGCCAACGTGCAGGCCGACTCCCTCGGCCACGCCACCAAGGACCTGTACGAGGCCGTGGCCCGCGGCGACTTCCCCGAGTGGGAACTGCTCGTGCAGGTGATGGACGACGGCGAGCACCCGGAGCTGGACTTCGACCCGCTGGACGACACCAAGACCTGGCCCGAGCAGGACTTCCCGCCCAAGGCCGTGGGCCGGATGGTGCTGGACCGGATGCCGGAGAACTTCTTCGCCGAGAACGAGCAGATCTCCTTCGGCACCGGCGTCCTCGTCGACGGCCTGGACTTCTCCGACGACAAGATGCTGGTCGGCCGCACCTTCTCCTACAGCGACACCCAGCGCTACCGGGTCGGCCCGAACTACCTCCAGCTGCCCGTCAACCAGGCCAAGAACGCCGAGGTGCGCACCAACCAGCGCGACGGCCAGATGACCTACCACGTCGACGGCGCCGGGGAGAACCCGATCGTCAACTACGAGCCGTCGATCACCGGCGGGCTGCGTGAGGCCCAGTACCCCACGCACGACGAGCAGGGCCCGGAGATCCGGGGCCGGCTGACCCGCAAGCGGATCCCGCTGACCAACGACTACCTCCAGGCCGGCCAGCGCTACCTGCTGATGGAGGACTGGGAGCGCGACGACCTGGTCAAGAACCTCACGGCCATGCTGTCCCAGTGCGACCGGCCGGTGCAGGAGCGCATGGTCTGGCACTTCCTGCTGGTCGAGAACGACCTGGGCCGCAGGGTCGGCGACGGCCTGGGCATCGCCCCGTCCGACGTCGCCCACCTGGAGCCGCTGGCCAGCCAGGACCTCTCCGAGGAGGACCGCAAGCGGCTCGCCAACCTGGGTGAGAACCCGCCGCGCGACGTCGAGGGCCTGACCATGACCCACTGCGTCCCCGACGAACGGCACGTCGTCACGCGGTAGGCCGGCGCCGCCCCGCCGGGCGGTTGGGCCCGCCCCTCGTGGTTACCCCGGTCCCATGGACGACAACAGGCCCCTCGCCCTGGTGACCGGGGCATCCAGCGGTATCGGGTACGAACTGGCCAGGCAGTTCGCGGAGCACGGCTACGACCTGGTGATCAACGCCGAGGACGCCCGTCTCGAGCTCGCCGCCGGGCGACTGCGCGAGACGGGCGTCGCCGTGCGGGCCGTACGGGCGGACCTGCGGGTCCCCGCCGAGGTGGACCGGCTCGTCGCCGCCACCACCGGCCTGCGCCTCGACGTGGCCGCGCTGAACGCCGGGGTCGGCCAGGGCGGCGCCTTCGTGGACACCGACCTCGCCGACGACCAGTCGGTCATCGACCTGAACGTGACCGCCACGGTCCGGCTCGCCAAGCCGCTGCTGCGCGACATGGTCGCCCGCGACGCGGGACACCTGGTGTTCACCTCGTCGGTCGCGTCCACCATGCCGGGCCCCTTCCAGCCGATCTACAACGCCTCCAAGTCCTTCGTGCAGTCCTTCGCCGAAGCCCTGCAGAACGAGCTGAAGGACACCGGCGTCTCCGTGACGTCCTTCATGCCGGGGCCCACCGACACCGACTTCTTCCGCCGGGCCGACATGGACCAGGACACGCAGATCGGGACCATGGACAAGGACGACCCGGCCCAGGTGGCGCGGCAGGCGTTCGACGCCGTCATGAAGGGCCGCAAGAAGATCGTCACCGGCTCCCTGAAGACCAAGGCCCAGGGCCTGGCCGGCCGGGTCCTCCCGGACAGCGCCAAGGCGGCGATGCACCGCAATCAGGCGGAGCCGGGGACGGGCAGCGGCGGCGACGACGCCTGAGCGCTCCCGAACCTCTGGGCTTGCTCAAGATGGGCTTGGGGCGGTCACCGGGGCGGGCACCCTCGGAGCAGCCGGTGCGGACGCCCGGCGGAGGGGGGAGACGTCATGGTGGTCACGCTCGTACTGGTGGGAACGGCCGCGGTCCTGGCCGTCGTCTGGACCGTTCGGCTGGTGCGCAGGGCCCGGCGGCGGGCCTGGACGGACCCCGGCCGGCACGCCGGGCCGGCGGGCGCCGGGAGCGCCTTCCGCAGCGGCCGGGGCTGGCCGTCGGACGCGCCACGGGTGGGGGGAACGCCCGGGACGGGCGGGGACACGGGAGCGGTCCTCGGGACGTCCTGGTACGTGGCGGAGACGCACGGGGGCGGCTCCTTCTACGGGTCCCACCACGGGCACCACCCGCACCATTCCTCGCACCATTCCTCGCACCACTCCTCGTGCGGCTCCGGCTCCTCGTCCTGCGGCAGCAGCCCGTCGTCGTGCGGCAGTGCGTCGTCCTGCGGCGGCGGCCCGTCCTCGTGCGGCAGCAGCTCCTCGTCCTGCGGGAGTTCGTCGTCCTGCGGCAGCAGCACCTGAGGGATCGGGTCAGCCCGCCGCCGCCTGCGCGGCCAGGGTGCGGATGCGGGTGAGCTCGGCGTAGAGCGCGTCGCCGGGGCACTGGGTGTTGTAGCCGTCGCGGTGGCCGTGGATGGTCGGCAGGCTGATCCGGGTGCCCAGGGTCCACGCCTTGCCGAAGTAGTTGGTGCCGTCGGCGCCCGCGGTGAGCGTGGTGGTGCCGGTCGGGCTGACGCCGTACTGGCCGAGCTTCCAGGCGGCGAGGCGGGCCACCGCCGACGTCACGGCCTCGCCCGGCGCCGCGGTGGTGTACGTGCCGAGCACCGCGATCCCGGACGTCTCGGTGTTGAAGCCGTACGCGTGGGCGCCGAGCACCGGCCGGTCGACACCGCCCTTGCGGCCCTCGTAGAGCGTGCCGCACTTGTCGACCAGGAAGTTGTAGCCGATGTCCCGCCAGCCCAACTGCTGTACGTGGTAGGCGTAGATGCCCCGTACGACGGCGGGGGCGTCGGCGCAGGCGTAGGCGTTGCTGCCGGCGGTGTGGTGGACCACGACCGCCTTGACCTTGCCGCCGGGGAGGTACTGCGGAGCCGCCGGGCTGATCGACTCGTCGGCGCCCCATCCGGCCCGCGAGATGATGGCCGGCCGCACGGCGCCCAGCGTCCCCGTGCCGCCGTCGGCGGGCTCCGCCGGGCTGCCGGCGGCCGGAGGGACGGGGGCGCCCGGGGCGCCCGGGGTGCCCGGGGCACCCTGGCCGGGGTCGATCAGGTCCAGCCGTAGCCCGGCCGGCAGCACGGCCGTCGCGTCCGGGTCGGCCACGATGCGGACCTCCGCGCCGTCGGACGGGCCGGCCCACACCGCCGACGTACCGCCCCGGCGGGCCGAGGCGTCCCCGGGGCCGTCGTCCGCGTCGAGTACCGACCAGCCGGACCACTGGCCCGAGACGGCGCTGCGCGTACGGAACTCCGCCGTGCCGGTGAGCCGCGCCCGCGGGTCGTCCCAGGTCACGCCGAGCAGGCTGAAGGGGCGCGTCTCGGACAGCCGGACGTCGGCGTCGCGCTGGTCGAGGGCGACGGGCACCGCACGTGTCTGGCTGTGCGCGGCGACGGGGCGGGGACCGTCGGACGGCACGGCCGGCCCGGGGGCTCCGTGCAGGGCGAAGACCCCGGTGACGGCCGCGGCGGCCATCTGTACCCAGTTCACGTATGGACTCTCCCGTCGAGGAACGCCGTGGCGCCGGGCGGCAGGTACGGCTGCTGCTTGACGATCGTCTGATCATCGGCCTGGGTCGGCAGGGGGAGGCCCTGCCGCGTGCCTCGAAGGGGGGAGCGGGATCGGCCGGACGGAGCACGGGAGACGGTGCGCGGCTCCGCCTGCCGCCTGCCGCCTGCCGCCTGTCGCCTGCCGCTGCCCTGCGGCCGGGCCCGCGCAGGCCGGCCGTGCCGTGCCGTGCCGCGATCGGCCGTGCCCGGCACCGATCGGCCAACTCCTCGTCCCGAGTCGGCCGATGTGCGCCGTTCGTGCGGGACCGGCGCCGGGGCAAAGGCACCATGGGCGGAGGTTCCCGCCCGAGAGGTGATTGCGCGCATGAGCATCGTCGATCTCGCCGCACTCGGTGAGTCCTTCACCCGCGACCCGTTCCCCGTCTACGCCCGCTTACGGGCCCAGGGCCCCGTGCACCGCATCCGGATGCCCGAGGGGGGCACCGAGGCCTGGCTCGTCGTCGGCCACGAGGCCGGCCGCGCGGCGCTCACCGACCCCCGGCTGTCCAAGGACTGGGACAAGGCGTCCCCGCACCTCGGACTGGGGACGGTCTCGGCGGGCCGGCACATGCTCCGGGTGGACCCGCCGGACCACACGCGCCTGCGCAAGGTCGTCGCGCGCGAGTTCACCCCGCGCCGCGTCGACGACCTCGCCCCGCGCATCCAGAAGACCACCGACCTGCTCCTGGACCGCATGCTCGCCTCGCCCGACGGGCGGGCCGACCTCGTGGAGGCGCTGGCCTTCCCGCTGCCCATCACGGTGATCTGCGACCTCCTCGGGGTGCCCGACCTGGACCGGGCACCGTTCCGCGCCTGGTCGAACGACGCGCTCAGCGCCACCGACCGCGAGGTGCGCAGGAGCGCCGCCGAGGCGATGGCCCAGTACATGCGGGAGTTGGTGGAGGAGAAGGGCCGGCACCCGGGCGACGACCTGATGAGCGCGCTGATCGAGGGCTCGCGCAACGACCCGGACGGCCTGTCGCAGGACGAACTGGTGGGCATGGCCTGGCTGTTGCTGGTCGCCGGCCACGAGACCACGGTCAACCTGATCGCGGGCGGCGTCCTGGCCCTGCTCACCCACCCCGACCAACTCGCCGCGCTGCGTGCCGACCTGGACCTGACCGAGCAGGCCGTCGAGGAGATGCTGCGCTACGAGGGCCCCCTGGAGACCCCCACCTACCGCTTCACCACCGGCCCCGTCACCCTCAGCGGCACCGAGATCCCCGGCGGGGGCGAACTCGTCCTGGTCGCACTGGCCGACGCGAACCGGGACACGACGCGCTTCGCGGCCCCGGACCGTTTCGACATCACCCGCGACGCCCGCGGCCACCTGGCCTTCGGTCACGGCATCCACTACTGCCTGGGAGCACCCCTCGCCCGTCTGGAGGCCCGCATCGTCGTGCGGACCCTGCTGGAGCGCTGCCCCGACCTCACCCTCGACGTCCACCCGGCCGCGCTCACCTGGCGGCAGGGGATGATGATCCGCGGCCCGCAGAGCCTGCCGGTGCGGTTCGCCGGATAGCCGGTGGCCGCGCCGGGCGCCCCCGGCCGGTCACGGCGTCACGCCACCGCCGTGTACGCGGTCGCCACGGCGGTGGCGGTGCGCGCGTGGATCACCAGGTGGATGCCGCACGCCTCGGCGTTCGCCTCCAGCAGGCGCCGGACGGGTGCGCTGGCCGCGGCCACGGAGAGGAGGATGCCGAGCCGGCAGCACAGGCGCTGCACGCGCAGGACCACGCCGGCGGTCGCGCCCAGCGCGGTCCGCGCGTCGAGGACGATGACGACGGCGGACGGCCTGCACCCCTCGACCAGGCCGCTGATGCGCGTGTACAGCGTGCCCCGACCGCCGACGTCCGCGTCGTCGTGCACCGTCAGGACGAGGACGTCCCGGTCGAGTGTGTGGGACAGCATCGCGGCCTCCGATCACCTGTGCGGTCACCCGCCTGGCCGACGGGTACCCGGTCCGGAATGCGTCATACGTTCCCGTAGCTGCCCGTACCGGGTGCGCACGGGTGTGCGCAGCAGGACACGAAAGGGCGACGAAGGGGGGCGTCTTCGGGCCATGCCCCATGCCGAGCGCACTGTCACGCCGGACGGGCCGACCGGGGGAAACCTGCCGCCCGCCGCCCCGTGCGGTGGCTGGGAACCGCCGTAGCGGCACAGACTGCGGTGTCGGACCTGTGCTCGTCGTCCTCGGCGGGGTACTCCGCGGACGCGCGAGTTCCACACCCCCAGGAGGCACCGCCCATGACGTTCAACCCCCTTGAGCAACGGGGCATCCCGCTGGACCGCCAGCTCCGCAGCTGGCGCGAGCTCAACGTCTTGCCGATCGACCCCGACCGCTGCGACCCGTACACCCGATGCCGCATCATCACGATGCCACTACGAGTCCCTGGTGGACCCGGGGGAGACCTGGTGGGAGCAGCTCGTCAACCACGAGTACAACGAGTGCTACCTCTACTACTCCTTCATGGAGCAGGAGAGCGACCCGAAGGTGAAGGCCGTCTGGGAGCTGCACCTGAACATGGAGCTGGAGCACCTGCACATCGCCTGCGACCTGATGCGCCGTCACGACGGGCGCGAGCCGCAGGAGGTCCTGGCGCCGGAGCTGCCCGACGTGCTCACGTTCGAGCCCAACAAGCAGTACCTGCGCCACCTGCTGGACACCCAGATGGACCTGACCACGCTGGGCGCCGGCTACGTCCGCGAGGCCCACGAGCGGTTCGAGAAGATGCAGGAGCAGATCCACGGCGGCGAGGAACCGCCCAGCGACCGGGTCATGGCCGAGCACGACGAGATGTTCGGCCGCGAGTACCGCGTGCAGTTCGAGGGCGAGCACCCCGACCCCGCGATGCGCGAGAAGTGAGGCCGCCGACCATGTCCGAACTCCACACCCCCCAGGCCGGCGACGACCACGCCCCGGATCTCGACGTCGTGGGCCTCCTGATGCGCCAGCACGGCGACATCCGCAACCTCTTCGACGAGGTCGAGCAGAGCAAGGGCGACGAGCGCCGCGACGCCTTCCACCGCCTGGTGCGGCTGCTGGCCGTGCACGAGACCGCCGAGGAGGAGGTCGTCCACCCCTTCGCCCGGCGCGCGTTCGAGGGCGGTGAGCAGGTCGTCGAGGACCGACTCGCCGAGGAGCGGGCGGCCAAGGAGACCCTCTCCGCGCTGGACGACCTGGACACCGACGACCCGGAGTTCCTGCCGAAGCTGCGGGCGCTGCGCACGGACGTGCAGGAGCACGCCCGTGCGGAGGAGCGCTACGAGTTCACGCACATCCGCCGCAGCACCGACGTCACCAACCTCGCCACCATGGCCAAGGCGGTGAAGGCCGCCGAGGCCATGGCACCCACCCGGCCCCACCCCGGCGTCGAGTCCGCCACCGCCAACGTGGCCCTAGGGGGTGTCTCGTCGATCAGGCCGGATCAGAGAGCGGCGTCTGGTGCCGTGCATCGCAAGGCGGAGGAGGGCGGCGATGCGGAGCATCGCCAACCGACGACAACGCGGCGAGGCGCGGTGCCAGGCGCCGCGAGCCCGGCCTGATCGACGAGACACCCCCTAGGCCCCGTCGCCGCCCTCATGGACCGCACCAAGGACGCCGTCCGCAAGGCCATGAAGAACGGCTGAGGGGGCGGCGACCGTGGGCACACCCGAGCGGGGCGCGGACCCGCAGCACCCCGAGGCACGGCGGTCGCTGCTGGTGTGCGCCCTGCTGGGGGCCGCCGTCATGGCCGCCCTCGACGAGATCGTCTTCCACCAGATCCTGCACTGGCACCACTTCTACGACCGTTCCACGACCGCCGCGGGCCTGGTGTCGGACGGCCTGCTGCACACCGCCGAACTGCTCGCGCTGGTCGCCGGGTTCTTCCTGTTCGCCGACCTGCGGCGGCGCCGCGCCCTGTCGCCGGCCCACGCGTGGAGCGGCCTGTTCCTCGGCCTGGGCGCCTTCCAGGTGGTCGACGGGCTCGTCGACCACAAGGTGCTGCGGGTGCACCAGATCCGCTACGGCGTCGACGTGACGCCGTACGACTGGGCGTGGAACCTCGCCGGGGTCGCCCTGCTGCTGGTCGGCGCGGTACTGGCCGTCCGGGCCGGGCGGGCCGGTGCGCCGGGGGAGCGGCTCCCGTGACCGCCGCCGACCCGCCCTTCGGGCCGGCGGCGGTCCTCGCCTGCGCCCTGGCATGCGCCGCGTACCTGTCGGGCGCCCTCCGACTGCGGCGCCGGGGCGACGCCTGGCCGTGGCCGCGGGACTGCGCGGTCACGGCCGGTGCCGCGGTGCTCGCCTGGGGACTGGCCGGCCCACTGCCGGGCGGGCCGTTCACCGGGCACGCGCTGCGCCACGTGTGCGTCGGCATGGCGGGCCCGGCCCTGCTGGTCCTGGCCCGGCCGCTCACGCTGGCGCTGCGCCTCCTGCCGCCGGGCGGCGTCCGGCGCGGACTGCTGCGGGCCGCGCATTCCCCGCCCGCCGCCTGGCTGCTGCTCCCGCCCGTCGCCGCCGTGGTGGACGTCGGTGGTCTCTGGGCGCTGTACCGGACCGGCCTGATGGCCGCCGCCCACCACCGCCCCTGGCTGGACGGCGCCCTCCACCTGCACCTGGCCGCCGCGGGACTGCTGTTCAGCACGGCGATCTGCCAGCTGGACCCGGTACGACGGCGCCGGAGCACCGCTCTGCGCGCGACCACCCTGCTCGTCGCCGGGACGGCGCACGCGGTGCTGGCCAAGACGCTGTACGCGACGGGGCCGCCCGGCACGGCCTTCGCCGCCGCCGACCTGCGGGCGGGAGCGCAGGTCATGTACTACGGCGGCGACGCCGTGGAGGTCGCCCTCGCGCTGGTGCTGGCCGTGGGCTGGTACACGGCCGCCGGCCGCCGCCCGCGACGGACCGGCGACGCCGCGCGGGGACGGCGACTCCCCGCCGCTCACGCGCGCAGTGCCGCCTCGGAGGTGGGGTAGCTGTCGATGACCTGGTCGATCCCGGTCAGCGCCAGGATCCGGGCGACCGGCTCGGACGGCGCGACCAGCGCCAGCCGCACACCCGTCCGCCGGGCCGTGCGGTAGGCGTTGATCAGGCTCGTCAGCCCCGACGAGTCGATGAAGCCGGTGCCGGACAGCTCCACCAGCACCGTGGCGGGCCGCTCGGCGAGCACGGCGCGGGCGACCCGGTCGAAGCGGTCCCTCGTACCCCGGTCCAGTTCCCCGGACACGGTGATCAGACGGCTGTCGGGGGTGGGCCGGCCCGTGCGCACGTCCAGCCCCGTGTGACCTTCCAGGCCTGGACGGTGGCTGGTCATGGCGGCGGCCTCCCCACGGGGGCTCAGGGCGCTCAGGGGGCTCGTGGGCGAGCTCCTGCTGGTGACCGGACGCCTTCCGCGTACCCAGCGGCGGACGCGGGACGCGCGACCGGCCCTCTCAGTCGCCCACGGGCGCCGGGGCACGGACGCAGGTGATCTCGAAGCCGCTGCGCGGCCGTGTCGGGATGCGGCGCAGGGAGATGGTGAGGTCCTGGGCGGGCACCGTGTACTCCAGGCGGGCCAGCCGGACCGCCAGGGCCTCCAGCAGCCCGATGGTGAGTCCCTCGCCGGGGCAGCGGTGCCCGGTGCGCGGGTCGCCGCCGCCCTGCGGGATCAGCTCGTCGGCCCCGACCGGACGCTCCAGGAACCGCTGGGGGCGGAAGATGTACGGGTCGCCCCACAGCTTCTCGTCGTGGTTCTGCCCGTAGACGTCCAGCAGCACCAGCCCGCCCCGGGGCAGCTCCGCGCCGTTCCAGGTCAGGTCGGTCACGGCCAGGCCGCCGAGGAACGGGGCGAAGGGGTAGAACCGCCGCACCTCGTGCACGAACGCGGCGGCGTAGGCGGCGTCGCCGGCCCGCAGCCGCTCCCGGTGCAGCGGCCACCGGTGCAGCGCGTGCGCCGCGAAGGCGACGAACCAGCTCACGGCGACGGTGGGACGGATGACGTTGAGCAGCTCCACGGCCGCCGTACCCGGCTCGAGGAGTTCACCCGAGGCCTCGCGGTGCCGGGCCACCCGGTCGAGCACCGAGTCCGCCGGGGCGGTCACGGCGCCAGAGCGGACGTCCTCCACCAGCCGCGCCAGCCGCGCCTCCTGCCGGCCGCGGGCGCGCCGGGCCCGCCAGTGGCGGGGGCCCGCGGTGGCGAAGCCGTCGACCAGCGCGACCAGGTCGCCGGCCAGGGGCTCCGCCTCGTCGTCGCGCAGGGGCACCCCGGCCCAGCGGCACACGCCGCGGGTGAGCACCACGGCGGCCTCGTCGAAGAGGACGACACCGGGACGCCCGGCCCAGGAGGTCACCGCCTCGTCCCACGCCGCGGTGACCTCCTCCACCAGCCCGGCGATCCGTTCCACCTGCAGCAGGGGCAGGAAGAGCGACTTGCGGGCCCGGTGGGCGTCCCCGTCGAGCGTGTGCACCGCGCCCTTGCCGAAGAGCGTGCCCCGCACCGGTTCCGGAAGGGCGCCGTGCCGGTGCACGTGCCGCTCGTCGTAGAAGAACCGCACCGCCTCGGGACCGCGCACGGCCAGGGCGGGACGCCCCATGAGACGGGTGCGGACCACGTGGTCCGGGCTCTCCCGCATGCGGTTGGGCAACCAGGCGTAGCCCTCGGCGAGCAGGGGCAGCGTGTGATCCGCCCAGGGGCGACGGGGAGTCAGCATGGCCGCCGAGTGCCCCCCTCGTCCCGGCGGACACTCCGGGCGCTCCGACACCGCCGGACGCACGCCTCCCACCCCGCCCGTTTTGTACAGGTCGGGCGGGGAACACAGGGGCGCATGAGCGCATCGGTACGTCGCCGCCGGATGAAGCAGAACCGCATGCTGTGGCTGTTGGACCGCCTGGAACGGCAGCCGCGCGCCGACCCGTTCATCGACGCGCTGCGGTCGGGCGTCCACAAGCTGCCGCTCGGCGCCGGCCGGGACCTGCTCCACGGCCGGTGGCTCGGGCACCCCGTCCACCCGCTGATGGTGCAGGTGCCGATCGGCAGCTGGTTGTCGGCGGCGGTGCTGGACATGAAACCGGGCCGGTCGCGCGAGGCGACGCTGCTGGTGGGCGTCGGCCTGGCCGCGGCGGCCCCCGCCGCCGCGGCGGGCGCGGTGGACTGGGCGGAGCTGCGCCCCGAGCAGGCCCGCGTCGGACTGGTGCACGCTCTGGCGAACGTCGCGGGCGTCGGCCTGTACGCCGCCTCGCTCACCTGCCGGCTGCGGGGACGGGACGCCGCCGGTCGCACCCTCGGCTTCCTCGGTATGACCGCGGTGTCGCTCGGCGGCCTGCTCGGCGGCCACCTGGCCTACCGGCAGGCGTCCGGCGCCAACCACGCCGAAGAGGTCCCGCACGTCGTGCGCGAGGGCTGGCACCGGGTCGGGGCCGTCGCCGACCTCCCCGTCGGCCGTCCCGTGCGCCGCGTCGTCGATGACGTGCCCGTCCTGCTGGTGCGGGAGGCGGGCGGAACCATCCACGCGCTGGCCGAGCGGTGCAGCCACCTGGCCGGTCCGCTGGCCGAGGGGACCGTCGCCGACGGCTGTGTCACCTGCCCCTGGCACGGCAGCGTCTTCCGCCTCTCCGACGGCTGGAACGTCCGCGGCCCGGCGACGGCCCCGCAGCCCGCCTTCGACGCCCGGGAGGTCGACGGTCACGTGGAAATCAGCCTCCGCCGCGACGACCCGCGGTCGGCCAACGGCTGGATGCCCCACTTCAAGGGCCGCAGCACCGGCGCGCACCGGGCGCACGGCAGCTCCTCCTGACCCCGCGACGGCATGCCGAAGGCCCCGGCGGGAGTTCCCGCCGGGGCCTTCGGCATGCCGTCATGCCCGTGGGCCGTCCGTCGCCTCAGGGACTCACCGCGGCCTGCCCCGGTGTCCCTCGGCGTCCACCGCGTCCCGGCGGCCGCCGTGCTCCCCGTACTCGGCTTCCGCGATCTCCGGGTGGTGCAGGTCGAAGGCCGGCGACTCGGAACGGATGCGCGGCAGCGCGGTGAAGTTGTGCCGGGGCGGCGGGCAGGAGGTCGCCCACTCCAGCGAACGGCCGTACCCCCAGGGGTCGTCGACCTCGATCCGCTCCCCGTGCCGGGCCGTCTTCCAGACGTTGTACAGGAACGGCAGCGTGGACAGCCCCAGCAGGAACGCGCCGATGGAGGACACCGTGTTGAGCGCGGTGAACCCGTCCGCGGCCAGGTAGTCGGCGTACCGGCGCGGCATCCCCTCGGCGCCCAGCCAGTGCTGCACGAGGAACGTCGTGTGGAAGCCCACGAACAGCGTCCAGAAGTGGACCTTCTCCACGCGCGGGTCCAGCATGGTGCCCGTCATCTTGGGCCACCAGAAGCTGAAGCCGCCGAACATGGCGAAGACGATCGTGCCGAACAGCACGTAGTGGAAGTGGGCGACGACGAAGTAGCTGTCGGTGACGTGGAAGTCCATCGGCGGGGACGCCAGCAGCACACCGGTGAGCCCGCCGAACAGGAAGGTCACCAGGAAGCCGGCCGCCCACAGCATGGGCGGTTCGAAGGACACGGAGCCCTTCCACATGGTGCCGATCCAGTTGAAGAACTTCACCCCCGTCGGCACCGCGATCAGGAAGCTCAGCAGGGAGAAGAACGGCAGTAGCACGGCCTGCGTGGCGAACATGTGGTGGGCCCACACCATGACGGACAGACCGGTGATGGTGATGGTCGCGCCGACCAGCCCCATGTAGCCGAAGATCGGCTTGCGGGAGAACACCGGGATGATCTCCGTGATCACCCCGAAGAACGGCAGGGCCAGGATGTACACCTCGGGGTGCCCGAAGAACCAGAACAGGTGCTGCCACAGGAGCGCACCGCCGTTCTCCGGGTCGAAGACGTGCGCGCCGAACTTGCGGTCCGCCTCCAGCGCGAACAGGGCCGCGGCCAGCACCGGGAAGGCGAGCAGCACCAGCACCGAGGTGAGCAGCACGTTCCAGGTGAAAATCGGCATGCGGAACATGGTCATGCCGGGCGCGCGCATGCAGATGATCGTGGTGATGAAGTTGACCGCGCCGAGAATGGTGCCGAAGCCCGCCAGCGCAAGCCCCATGATCCACAGGTCGCCGCCGACGTACGCGGTGCGCTCCCCGCCGCTGAGCGGGGTGTACGCGGTCCAGCCGAAGTCGGCCGCGCCCTGCGGGGTGAGGAAGCTCGTCAGCACGAGCAGGCCGCCGAACAGGAACAGCCAGTACGAGAACATGTTCAGCCGCGGGAAGGCGACGTCGGGGGAGCCGATCTGCAACGGCATGACCGCGTTGGCGAACCCCGCGAACGTGGGCGTCGCGAACAGCAGCAGCATGATCGTGCCGTGCATGGTGAACGCCTGGTTGTACTGCTCCTGCGACAGCAACTGCAGTCCGGGCCGGGCGAGTTCGGCCCTGATCGCCATGGCGAGCACCCCGCCCACCAGGAAGAAGCAGAACGAGGTGATCAGGTAGAGGTGCCCGATCTTCTTGTGATCGGTGGTGGTCAGCCAGCTGATGACGATGCGGCCCGGGCCGCCCGAGGGGCGCGCGGCCGCGGGTACCGGGGCAGCCGGTTCAGTGTGTGTGGCCATCGGTGTCCTCACGCGGCGGGGCAGTGGTGGCCAGTGCGTATCCAACTCCGGGCAGGTTAGTCCTCCGCGTCGCGATCCGGCGGGGCACACGGCGCGGGACCGCCCGTCCCGACCCGTACGGGCGCCTCCCGGGTGCGTGGGGCTACGGCCCGGGCGAGGGTGGGCGTCATGCCCCAGGTGGTCGTGCATCCCCCCGCAGCCGACGGGGGCCGTCGGGTCCGGGTCGGCGAGCACTTCGTCGGCATGGCGTACACGACGCTCGACGTCGTCGAGTTCCTCCGCTCGGCCGGTCTGGAGGACGTGGAGCCGCGGGACGTCGTCGACGCCGAGTGGATCGAGTGGCGCGGCGGCGGCCCGGAGTCCTGGGCCCGCTGAGCCCCGCTGGGTCTCGCTCGGTCTCAGGTCGCGGGTGCGTCAGAAGGCGTACCGGATGCGCAGCCACGGGGAGTGGGCCGCGACCAGCTCGCGCAGGCGCCGCACGGCGTCGGCCTTGACCTGGTTGCGGTAGCGGACGTTCAGGGCGCCGTTCTCCGAGCGCTTGCCCTGCTGGAGGGCGGGCTGCCACAGCAGCTCCTCGGCGCGCGGGTGCCAGCCCAGGTTGACCTCGTGCAGCTCCCGGTTGTGCGTCAGCATGATGACCTCGGCGGCCGCCTGCCGCTTGACCCGCTCCGGCAGCACGTCGTCGAGCCGGCGCAGCAGCTCGGCCCAGTCCTCCTCCCAGCCGGGGCGCAGGACGACGGGGGAGAGGTTGAAGTGCACCTCGTAGCCCGCGTCCAGGAAGTCCGCCGCGGCGGCGATCCGCTCGTCGACGGGGGAGGTGCGCAGGTCGAGCAGGCGGGAGTCCTGCGGCGGCATCAGCGAGAAGCGGACGCGCGTGCGGCCGCGCGGATCCAGCGCGAGCAGGTCGGGGTTGACGAACTTGGTCGCGAAGGACGCCTTGGCGGTGGGCCACCGGCGGAAGGCCCGGACGAGGTCCGCGGTGTTGTCGCAGACCAGCGCGTCCACCGAGCAGTCGCCGTTCTCACCGATGTCGTACACCCAGGCCGACGGGTCGCACTGGTTGGCCTCGGGCTTGGGTCCCAGGCGCGCGAGGTGCCGGCCGAGGTGCCCGATGATCCGGTCGATGTTGGTGAACACGGTGATCGGGTTGGCGTAGCCCTTGCGGCGCGGCACGTAGCAGTAGGCGCAGGCCAGGGCGCAGCCGTTGGACGGGCCGGGGGCGATCCAGTCCGCGGAGCGGCCGTTGGGCCGCGTGGCCAGGGACTTCCGCTCGCCCAGCACCAGCGTCTCGCCCTTGACGCGCACCCAGCGTTCGAGGTTGCCCTCGTTGCCGTACAGCCCCGGGATGCGCCAGTGCGAGTCGACCTCGATGACCTCCGCCTCCGGGAAGCGGGCGAGGACCTCACGGCCGCGCGGTGACGCGGCGGCCGCCGGCTCGGCGTAGACGGTCCGCACGGGCAGCAGACGGCGCGCGGCGGCACTGTCCCGGAACGGGTCGCCCTCCGTGGCCGCGGGCCGCGGGGACGGACCGCCGCCGCCCTCGGCCGGGACGGGGTGCCCTAGGGCGTCCAGGTCGAACAGGGTGTCGGATCCGCTGCTGTCCGGCCCCACGGAGGGGTACGGCATGTCTGCTCCGTCGAAGGGTGTGCGGGGGCCGTGACCGTGCGGCCCGGCGAGGAACGCACCCGGGCACCGACGCGGGGGCGCCGACGGGTGCGGGTCCTTCCACCGTACTCGCCGGCGCCCGGAAACCCCTCCGGCGCGGACTTCGTCCGGGAACCTCCCACCGCACCCGGGGTCCTACCGCGCCCGCGCGATCAGCAGCGCCACGTCGTCGTGGTCGTCCGGGTGCCGCAGGCCGTGCAGCAGCAGGTCACACGTCTCCTCCAACGGCCGCCGCGGTTCGTCGAGGAAGCTCAGCATGACGTCCAGCCGGTCGTCGATCGAGTGCTGCCGGGTCTCCACGAGGCCGTCGGTGTACAGGACCAGCAGGTCCTCGGGTTCCAGCGTCACCGTCGTCGCCTCGAAGGTGACGCCGCCCACCCCGAGCGGCGCCCCGGAGGGCAGCCGCAGGAGCCTCGGCGGACGGCCGGGACCGACGAGTGCGGGCGGCATGTGGCCGGCGTTGGCGATGCAGCACTGCCGGGTGTGCGGGTCGTACACGGCGTACAGGCACGTGACGATGTAGTGCTCCAGGTCGCAGGTGATGTGGTCCAGGTGCTCCAGCACGGCGCCCGGGTCGAGGTCCAGGTCGGCGTAGGCGCAGGTGGCGGTGCGCAGCCTGCCCATGGTGGCGGCGGCGTCGATGCCGTTGCCCATCACGTCGCCGACGACCAGCGCCGTCTTGTCGCCCGTGAGCGGGATGACGTCGTACCAGTCGCCGCCCACCTCGCTGGTGGCCTGCGCGGGCTGGTAGCGCGAGGCCAGTTCCAGGCCGGTCCGGTGCTGGGCGTGCTCGGGCAGCAGGCTGCGCTGCAGCGTCAGCGCGGTGTTGCGCACGCTCTGGAACCAGCGGGCGTTGTCGATGGCGACGGCGGCCCGGCTGGCCAGCTCCCCGGCCAGCACCACGTCGTCCTGGTCGAACGGCAGCGGATTGCGGGTGCGCTTCAGGTCCAGGGCGCCCAGCACCTCGCCGTGCGCGATCAACGGCACCGCCAGGTAGGAGTGCACGCCCGCCCGGGCGAGCAGACCGGACGCCTCCTCGTCGCGCCCGATGCGGGCCAGGTCCCGGTCGCCGACGTGCCGCACCAGCACCGGCCGGCCCGTGTGCACGCACAGCGTCACCAGCCGGTCCCCGTCGTAGGCGGTGAGGTCGCCGGGCGCGTCGGCGGCCTCCAGCGCGACCGTCGGGTGGGCCGCCGTCAGGGCGAGTGCCCGGAACAGCTCGGGCCCGTTGTCCGGCCGACGGGTGGTCCGGCACGCCAGGGCCGAGTCGAGGATGTCCACGGCGACCACGTCGGCGAGTTCCGCGGCGGCGATCTCGGCCAGTTCGTGCGCGGTCCGGTCGACCTCCAGGGTGGTGCCCACCCGCGTGGAGGCGTCCGCGATCAGGGCCAGCCGGCGCCGCGCCCGGTCGGCCTCGGCGGCCGCGCGGTGCCGCTCGGTGACGTCCACCACCGACGCGGCCGCACCCAGCACCCGGCCACCGGGGTCCTCCAGCCGGTAGAACGACAGCGACCAGGCCCGCTCCTGGTCGGGATCGGCGGCCGGCCGGCCCACGTGGTACTGGTCCAGCAACGGCGTCCCGGTGGTGATCACCTGGCGCAGCGCGGACTCGATCGTGTCGACGTCGGGGAACCGCAGCGTATCCCGCAGGTGACGGCCGACGTGGTCCTCGGCGGGGATCCCGTCGATGCGTTCCAGCGCGGGGTTGACCAGCAGGTAGCGCAGGTCCGGGTCCAGCAGCGCAAGCCCGATGGGGGACTGGTTGATCAGCCGCTCGCACAGGGCCAGGTCGGTCTCCACGCGCTGCAGCAGCGCGTGGTCGGCGGCGATGCCCAGCGCGTACATGTCCCCGAGGTCGTCCTGCAGCCGCATGTTGCGGAACTCCGTCAGCCGGGTGCTGCCGTCCTTGTGCCGGATCGGGAACGTCCCGGCCCAGCTGCGGCCGGTCTCCAGCACCTCCGCGAACAGGCTCACCACCGACTGCAGGTGCTCGGGGTGGACGAACAGCCGGGCCGCGTACGTGCCCAGCGCCTCCTGCGCGGTGTAGCCGAACAGGTCCTCCGCCTGCGGGGTCCAGAACACGATGCGCCCCTCGCTGTCCAGCACGACCGCCGCGACGCTGAGGACGTCCAGCAGCCCCGTCGGCCGGGACGCCTGGAGCGCACCGGGAGCGTCGTCGCCGTACTCGAACGATTCGGCTGTCATGGACGACCTCCCGTACCGGCTCGGGGCCCGTGCCGCCCGCGTCCGTCGTGCCGCGCGCGGGCCGGGGCCGCCCGCCGGTCCTTCCATGCTGCCCCCGCCGCCGCGCCCTGCCCAGTCAGGGGCCGGGCCGGCGGCTTGGGGAACCCCGACGGGCGGCGAACCGTGCGGATCGGGCGGCCAGGCAGGAACATGGTCCTGTACCAGTCCTGCGAGGGACGGCGCCCATGGATGCTCCGCGACAACGCTGCGACCCGCCGGCGTCCGCCGGACCGCACGAGCCCTTCGACGCGTCCAGCGACGCGGCCGCCGTGGTGGACACGGCCGGCGTGGTGCTGGGCTGGAGCGTGGCCGCCGAGGCGCTCCTCGGCCGCCCGGCCGCCGAGGTCGTCGGCCGGCCCGCCGCGCGGCTGCTCGACGCACCCGTGGAGCCGCTGCGCGCCGCGGGCGTCGCCGAGCGGTGCCGGTCCGGTGTGGGCTGGAGCGGCGTGGCCGCGCTGCGCCACCGCGACGGCCGCCGGCTCGACGTCGACCTGCGCGTGTCGGCCTCGTTCGGCATGGGCGGCGGCGAGTGCTTCCTGCTCTCGGCCCGGGAGCGGCGCGAGCGCTGGACGATGGACCGGTCCGTCCTGGACGGCTTCCTGGTCCGCTCCCCGGTCGGCATGGCCGTCGTCGACCGCGACCTGCGCTTCGTCTGGCTCAACGACACCCTCGAACGCCTCGGCGGCGTGCCCCGCGAACAGCGGCTGGGCCGGCGGCTCAGCGAAGTGCTGCCCGGCCTGGAAGCCGAGCCGCTGGAGGGCATGATGCGCAAGGTCCTGGAGACGGGCGCACCGGTCACGGACTACGAGTACGGCGGCTGGAGCTGGGCCGACCCGTACCGCCGGCACGCCTGGTCGACGTCGTTCTTCCCGCTCGTCGACGCCGACGGCACCGTCACCGGCGTCTGTTACATGGTCCTGGACGTCACCGAGCGGTGGAACGCCCGCCAGCTGCTGTCCCTCGTCAACGAGGCCGGGACCCGCGTCGGCACCACCCTGGACGTGATGCGCACGGCCCAGGAGCTGGCCGACTTCGCGGTGCCCCGCTTCGCCGACTTCGTCGTCGTGGACCTCCTGGAACACGTCCTGAGCACCGAGGGGCACGGCACGTGGCTGACCGACGCCGGACCGGCACCGGCCCGGGCCGTGATGCGGCGCGCCGGTCTGCGCTCGGTCCGCGAGGGCTGCCCGGAGGCCGTGGCGCGGCTCGGGGACACGGTGGACTTCCTCCCGCCGCCGCACGACGCCCGGCTCCTCATCGACGGCGAACCGGTCCTCCTGCCGGTCCTCGACCCCGCGGACGAACTGTGGGTCACCCAGCAGCCGGAGCGGGCGCGGCGGCTGCGGGCGTTCGGCCTGCACTCGTTGATCTGCGTGCCGATGCGCGCCCGCAACACCGTCCTGGGCCTGACCACCTTCATGCGGTCGGTCAACCCCATGTCGTTCCAGCCCGACGACGTCCTGCCGGCCCGGGAGCTGGTGGCGCGGGCCGCGCTGTGCGTCGACAACGCCCGCCGCTACACCCGTGAACACAGTGCCGCCGTCACCCTCCAGCGCAGCCTGCTGCCGCAGGCCCTCAAGGGCGGCACGGCCCTGGACGTGGCGTCCTCCTACCTGCCGGCCGACCCCCGCGGCGGCGTCGGCGGCGACTGGTTCGACGTGATCCCGCTGTCCGGGGCCCGCGTCGGCTTGGTCGTGGGGGACGTCGTCGGCCACGGCATCACGGCGGCGGCCACCATGGGCCGGCTGCGCACCGCGGTGCAGACCCTCGCCGACATGGAACTGCCGCCCGACGAACTCCTCGCCCACCTCGACGACCTGGTGCTCCGGCTGAGCGAGGAGATGACCGACGACGAGGCGGCCCGGCAGAGCTCCGCGGCCTTCCTCGGCGCCACCTGCCTCTACGCCGTCTACGACCCCGTCAGCCGGTCCTGCACCATGGCCCGCGCCGGGCACCCGCCGCCGGTCGTGGTCGCCCCCGACGGACAGGTCTCCTTCCCCGAGCCCCCCGCGGGCCCTCCGCTGGGCCTGGGCGGCATGGCCTTCGAGGCCGCCACCATCGAACTGGCCGAGAACAGCCTGCTCGGCCTGTACACCGACGGCCTGGTCGAGGGCGGCGACCGGGACATGGAGCACGGCATGGCCCGCCTCGCGGAGGCCCTGTCCCGCCCGGAGCCCGACCTGCGCAAGCTGTGCACGTCCGCGGTACGGCGGCTGCTGCCCGATCCGCAGCCCGACGACGTCGCCCTGCTGCTGGCCCGCACGCACGCGCTGGGCGCCGACCACGTCGCCTCCTGGGACGTGCCCGCCGACCCGGCCGCCGTCGCCGACCTGCGCGCTCGGGCGACCCGTCAGGTGGCGGACTGGGGGCTGGGCGAGCTGGTCATGACCACCGAGCTCATCGTCAGCGAACTGGTCACCAACGCCATCCGCTACGCCGAACCCCCCGTGCGGCTGCGCCTGTTGCGTGACTCCCGCCTGACCTGCGAGGTGTCCGACGCGAGCAGCACCGCACCCCGCCTGCGGCACGCCCGCTCCACCGACGAGGGCGGCCGGGGCCTGTTCCTGGTGGCCCAGCTGGCCCACCGCTGGGGGGCGCGCTACACCGCCACCGGGAAGGTCATCTGGGCCGAGCAGGAGATCCCGTGAACGGCACCCCGCAGGCCGGTCGTCGTCAGCCCGCCGCGCGGCGCACCAGCTGGGAGATGAACTCCTCGTCGTCGGCCGTCAGGTCGGCGGTCACCGCGAACGCGGTCGGCCACAGGGCGCCGTCGTCGAGGCGTGCCGCGTCGTTGAAGCCGAGCGTGGAGTAGCGGGCCTTGAACTTCCCGGAGCACTGGAAGAAACAGACGACCTTGCCGTCCCTGGCGTACGCCGGCATCCCGTACCAGAGCTTCGGTGCGAGCTGCGGAGCGGCCGCGGTGACCAGGGCGTGCACCCGCTCGGCCAGCGCCCGGTCGCCGTCCTCCATCTCGGCGATCTTCGCCAGCACCTCCTTCTCCGCGTCCGCCTTCCCGCCCCCGCGACGGGCTCCGCGCGTCTCCCGGGCCCGCTCCTTCATGGCGGTGCGCTCCTCCGCCGTGAACCCCGTCTCACCCATCACACGTCTCCCGCTCGCCGGACCGTCCCCCCGTCGGGGCTGTTCCGAGCCTAGGGGGAGGCGGCGGGCGGCGGCTTCTCCGAAACTGACGGGTCGGCCGGCCGGGCGGCGACGCCGGGCGCACTTCCGGGGTGCCCGTTCGTTGGTGAGGGCGAGGGCGGCGGTGTGCGCGGCCGACCGGTCGTGGCCGGTGAGCAGAGAGGCAGCCCTGTGATGAACCACCAGACGGTGCGCGACGTGATGAGCAGCGCGGTCGTCCGGGTCCAGGCCGGCACCCCGTTCAAGGAGATCGCCCACCTGCTGCTGGAGTACGACATCACGGCGGTGCCCGTGGTGGACGCCGGGGACCGTCCCGTGGGCGTCGTCTCCGAGGCCGACCTGCTGCACAAGATGTGGGGCCGGCAGGAGGCGGGCGCGACGGGCGCCGCACCGCCGCCCGCGAAGACGTCGGCCACCGACGCCGCCGGACTGATGACCTCCCCGCCCGTGTGCGCGTACGAGGACTGGAGCGTGGTCGACGCCGCGCGGGTCATGGCCGGGCACGGCGTGAAGCGGCTGCTGGTCGTCGACGAGGAACAGCGGCTGATCGGCGTGGTCAGCAGGAGCGACCTGCTGCGCATCTTCCTGCGTACCGACCAGGCGCTCCGCACCGAGATCGTCGAGGAGGTGCTGGTCAAGACGCTCGGCGAGGCACCCTCGGCCGTTCAGGTGGACGTCACGAACGGCCAGGTGGTCCTCAGCGGCCGCCTGTCCCCGGGGGTGTCGGTGACCGAGCTGGAGGAGCTGTGCGGGGCCGTCGACGGCGTGGTGGCCGTGGAGTTCCGTCCCGTGCCGGACCCGGAGACGGACGGCGAGGTGCGCCCCTGAACGCCCCCTGGCGCCGGGGCGGTCCGTGCGGGTGACGGGGGCTTTCGACCGGGGTGATCAGGGAACCCGTCGAGCGGCACACCGCACGACCAGACCAGGAGGCCGACGTGGGCGACGAGCAGCACGCTCAGCAGGACCCGACGACACAGCACCCCCAGCCGGACTTCGCGTCCCAGGACCAGCCGCACCCGGGCTGGACCGGGCCCATGGACCCGCCGCCGGACCACGGGGAGGACTCCTACCGTGGCTCGGGCCGGCTGGAGGGCCGCAAGACGGTCATCACCGGCGGCGACTCCGGCATCGGCCGCGCCGTCGCCCTGGCCTTCGCCCGCGAGGGCGCCGACGTCCTCTTCACCCACCTCGACGAGGAGGTGGAGGACGCCCAGGAGACGACCCGGTTGGTGCAGGAGGCCGGGCGCAAGGCGGTCGCCGTCTCCTGCGACATCCGGGAGGAGGCCAACTGCCGCGCCCTCATCGACCGGGCGGTCGAGGAGTTCGGGCACATCGACGTCCTGGTGAACAACGCGGCCTACCAGATGTCCCAGCCGGACGGCATCGAGGCCATCACCACCGAGCAGTTCGACCGCGTCCTGCGGACCAACCTGTACGGCATGTTCTGGCTGACCAAGTTCGCCCTGCCGCACATCCCCGAGGGCGGCAGCGTCATCAACACCACGTCGGTGCAGGCGTACAAGCCCAGCCCCCACCTGCTCGACTACGCGATGACCAAGGGCGCGATCGTCACCTTCACCCAGGGCATGGCCCAGATGGTCGCCGAGCGCGGCATCCGCGTCAACGCGGTGGCGCCCGGCCCGGTGTGGACGCCCCTGATCCCGGCGACCATGCCCGACACGTCGGAGTTCGGCAAGCAGAGCCCCCTCGGCCGCCCGGCCCAGCCGGCCGAACTGGCCCCCGCCTACGTGTACCTCGCCTCGCAGGAGGCGAGCTTCGTGACGGCCGAGGTCCTCAACGCCACGGGCGGGACTCCGCTGCCGTAACGCGGCCGCCCCGCCGTCCCCCCCTCGCCGGCTGACCGGACAGCAGCCGGCGAGGGGTGGTCGGTCCGCGGGCGGCGGGCGGCCCTCTCAGCGGTTGCGCAGCGCGCTGGTGGCGAAGAAGCCGGTCGCTCCGGCGGAGATGAGGGCGCAGAGGGCGAGCAGAGCGGTACGTCGCATCGTGGTGGTCCTTCCGACAGCGGTGGATGGTCGTGCCCAACGACACCTCAACGCCCGCCCCGCCCACCCCGCTTCTGTCCCGGCCCCGACCCCACTCGAACGGACGCGAGCAGCCCGCGCGCGTCCACCGGACGGCCCCCGGTGTGATCCCCCTCCTTGCGCGCGGGACGCCGATGCGGTTCCCCTGTCGTCGAACGCTCAGCCGAAAACCGTTATGCGGTGCTCCCCCAGGGATCTCCCCTACGACGGACAAGCAGCATTCGGCGTCGACGACAGGGAAACGGCACATGAGGTCAGCGCAGACGAGCACCACGGACACGGCGGCACTGGTGAACGCCGCGCGAGCGGGCGACCAGGCGGCCCAGGACGCGCTCGTCGGCGCGTACCTCCCGCTCGTCTACAACATCGTGGGCCGGGCGCTCAACGGCTCGGTGGACGTCGACGACGTCGTGCAGGAGAGCATGCTCCGCGCCCTCGGGTCCCTGGACACCCTGCGCGCGCCCGAGAGCTTCCGTCCCTGGCTGGTGGCCATCGTGATGAACCAGGTGCGCGCCCACTGGCAGGGCCGCACCCCCGCCGGGGGACCCGTGGAGGACGCCTGGGACGTCGCCGACCCGGGAGCCGACTTCGTCGACCTGACCATCGTGCGGCTGCACCTGTCCGGCCAGCGGCAGGAGACGGCACGCGCCACGCGCTGGCTGGAGCCCGCCGACCGGGCGCTGCTGTCGCTGTGGTGGCTGGAGACCGCCGGCGAACTCACCCGCGCCGAGGTCGCCGCGGCCCTCGAACTCACCCCCGAGCACACGGCGGTCCGCGTCCAGCGGATGAAGGCCCAGCTGGAGGCCGCACGGGTGGTCGTGCGCGCCCTGGACGCCCAGCCCCCGTGCCCCGACCTGCGCACCACGCTCGCCGGGTGGGACGGCCTTCCCTCCGCGCTGTGGCGCAAGCGCATCGCCCGGCACGCCCGCGACTGCGCCCGCTGCTCGGGCCTGTGGAGCGGGCTGGTGCCCGCGGAGGGGCTCCTGGCGGGCCTCGCGCTGGTCGCGGCCTCGCCCCTGCTCCTGGAGCGCGTCCGCACGGCCACGGACACCCTGGTGGCCGCCGGATCCGTCGTCCCGCCGGCCGACGGCGCCGAACACCTGGTGTCCTCGCGGCCGGGCGCGCACGCCGCCGCGGACCGGGGCCTGTCGCGCGGCGCGGCCCGGCGCAGGCGCCGGACCCGCCGACGGGCGGTCGGCGGGGCGGTCGTGGCGGCCTGTCTGGCGGGCGGCGGTCTGACCTACGTCATCACCCAGCCGGGGGAGGGGACGGAGGAGCCGACCGCCGCGCGCGGCGCGGAGATATCCCCGGCGGCACTGCCGCCGACCCCCGCCCCCGGCTCCGACGCCCCGCCGTCCCCCTCGCCGTCCGCCCGTCCCTCCCGCTCGGCATCGCCGTCCCCCAGCGCGAGCCCCACCCCGAGCGCCCGGACCACCAGCCCCACTCCCGCCCCACGGCCGGTCGCGCCGAAGACCGCCGCCGCCAGTCCGCGCGCGGCGGCGCCGCCGGCCTCCTCGGACGTCGCCACCCAGGTGCTCGCCCTGGTCAACCAGGAGCGCACGACGGCGGGCTGCGCCCCGCTCACGTCGAACGACCGCCTCCGCGACGCCGCGCAGGCCCACTCCGACGACATGGCGGCCCGCGACTTCTTCGACCACGTCAACCCGGACGGCACCGACCCCGGCCGCCGCATCACCGCCGCCGGGTACCGCTGGTCGACCTACGGCGAGAACATAGCCAAGGGCCAGCAGACGGCCCGGTCGGTGATGACGTCGTGGATGAACAGCCCCGGCCACCGCGCCAACATCCTCAACTGCGCCTTCAAGAACCTCGGCGTGGGCGTCCACCAGGGCGACGGCGGCCCGTACTGGACCCAGGACTTCGGCACCAGGATGTGACCGGATCCGGTCTCCCGTCCGTCAGCGTCCTGCGTCGTCGGGCGGCACGCGCGTCCCGCGCTCCGACTCGTCCGGTGCCACGAGCGACTGCGTGAGCGGAATGCGGGACAGCGCGAGGACGCCGGCTGCGATCAGGACCACTCCGAACAGCTGGGGCAGCAGCCACCAGCCGGAGCGGACCTCCTCCTCGTACAGCGTGATGCCGAGGGCGAGGCTCACCGCCGCGTCGCCGAGGGTGAGCGCCGGCTGGGAGGCGACCAGCGGCCCGGCCTGCATGGCGTTCTCCAGCAGGAACAGCGCGCACACCCCGGCCGCGGCGAACGCGTACGTCTCCCAGGCGGTGAAGAACGCGACGATCCCGTCCTTGTCGAGGGTGTGCGTGGACGCCTTCATCAGGGCCGCGGTCACCGCGTAGCAGATCGCGGTCGCCGCTCCCAGACAGGCGGCCCGCGCGCGCCCCTCGGGCCGCCGCAGGGCCGCCAGGGACAGGGCCACCACCGCGCCCACGGACACGGCGAGCGCCAGGATCCAGCGGTGCGGGGCCACCTGGGTGAGGTTGCCGTGGGGGGACGCCGCGGCGAGCGCGACGGCGAGGCCGGCCACCACCGCCGTCACCGTCAGCCAGCCCCGCGGCGGCAGGCGCCGGTGCAGCACGACGGTGGCGATCATCAGCGCGAGCGGCAGCTCCAGCACGAACAGCGGCTGCACGACGGTCAGCGGCCCGGTCGCCAGCGCCACGGCCTGGCAGACGGCGGCGCCGACCACCGCGAGCATCCCGCCCAGCCAGACGGGCCGCCGCAGCAGGTCGAACAACAGCCCCACGCGCAGCCCCTGGGACCGCGGCACCGTCAGCGCGGCCTTGCGCTGGAGCACCGTCGCCAGGGCATTGCTGAAGGCCGCCCCGAGGGCGAAGACGACGGAGAGCAGGGCCAGCACGGGGGCCACCTCCCGGTTCGGCGTACGGATGACGCCGGCTCGGTACGGGGACGCCGGCTGTGCCTCCTCCTGCCATGGTCCGGCCCCCGGGCACGCCATGCGATCGGAGCACCGGGCCGCCGCGTCGGGGCGGGTGGCCGGATCCCGCGCGGAATCCGTCCGGAATGTGGTGCGGTGAAGCGGCCCCGCGGGGGTACGGGCAGAGGGACGCGTGGCAGATGTGCTCGGAGGGGTGACGATGCGTTCGGTGACTCAGTTGCGACAGCTCAGGGCCGTGTACGCCGGCGGGGTGCTCGCCTGGACCCTCAGTCTGCTGCTGAGCAGCGTCTGGGGCGAGGGATCGGCCCGGCAGACGGTGGTCCTGCTCGTCCTGCTGGCCGCCTTCCTCGTCCTGCTGCTCTGGTCCACCTGGTGCCTGTGGGAGGCCACGGCACGCCGCACGGCCGCGGGCACCGCGACTGTCGCGGCCGCCGCCGCGAGCGCACCCGCCGAACGGTCGTAACGTCCCGGGTTTCCCGGGATCTTGTGGCCGGTGCGGGGTAGGCGCGTGGAGACCGAGGGAGGAATGCCATGACGACGTACGTCATCTCGGTGCCCGGGACCTTCACGGGCGGAGCCGGGCCGGACACGCGGACCGAGCTGGCCCGGGCCCTGCGCCCGGAGGACCCGCACCGCACCCACCTGGGGACCGAGGAGGACCTCGACGTCCTCACCGTCAACGACGACGACACCTTCACCCTGCGCCTGACGGTGGACGCCGGCAGTGGCCCCGAGGCCGAACGGGAGGCCAAGCGCATCGCCGCCTCCGCGCTGAGCGCCGTGGGCCTGGACGAGTCGCGCGCACCCCTGGGACCGGCGGCGGTCACCGGCATCGACTCGGAGGGCTGACCCGGGGCCCGGCCCCTCCGCCCTTCACTCACACGCGTGACGGGCGACTCACTCACACGCGTGACAGGCTCACTCACACGCGTGAAGGACGACCGCCATCCCGTGGCCCGCCGCATGGACCGGGCGCCCGCGGGGAGAACCGCCCTGTCCGATGACGTTCCCGTCGAGCCAGGGGGCCGCGGTGTGGCAGGTCGTCTTCACCGCCGACTTCGCGTCGGAGCACCAGTGGGTCGCCGGGCGGTCCTGGGCCTATCCCGACGGCGGCCCCACCAACCCGGGCGACAACAAGCTCGACCACCTGACCGACGCCCCCGACCACAGCCGCACCGGGACGTTCCGCGCCACGCGCCGCGCCGACGGCCTGTGGGACACCGGCCTGCTCACCACGGAGGGCAGCGCCGAGGGCTTCGAGGTCCGCACCGGGGACCGGCTGGAGGCCCGGGTGCGCCTGCCCGTCGGCCTCGGCGCCTGGCCGGCGATCTGGACCTGGCGGGACGGCGACAACGAGGTCGACCTGTTCGAGTACCACCCGGACAACCCCGACCTGCTCGAACTCACCAACCACGTGCGGCAGGCGGGCGAGTACGTGCGGGACGAGGCGGTCCGCCCCGGCGGCCTCGTCGACCTCGGCGTCACGTTCGGCCGGCGCGACGTGGTCTGGACACTGAACGGCGCGGCGGTCTTCTCCGACGGACGCGGCGTGGGACGCGACTGGCACGCCCACCTCATCGTCAACCTGTCGGTCTGCGCGGGCCGTTACCACCCGCCTCCCGACGCCTCCGCCACCGAGCTGTCGTACACGGTGGAGAACCTGGTCGTGCGGCGGCCGCAGGAACGGCAGCCCGCCTGACGGGGGCGCGGGAGCGGGAAGGGACGTGGCGGGCCCCCGTGGCGGGGACCCGCGGGGCGTCAGCCAGCCACGGCCTCCACCGCGGCCAGGTCCTCGCCGGTCAGCTCCGCGATGCGGTACGGCGGCACGCCGGCGGAGACGGCACGGGCCAGCAGCGCCTCACGGCCGTCCGCGCAGTCACGGTAGGCCAGCAGCTCCTCCTCCAGCCGGGCCACGTCCTGCGGGGCCGTCTCATGGCGCAGACGGCTCAACTCCTCGTCGCCGAGGGGCACGGGCAGCCGCTCGGCGTCCTCCGGCAGCGCGGCGGTCTGCTCCGGGGGCAGCAGGCGCAGCTCGGGGGACGCCGGGGTGACCCCCTGCGCGTCGAGCCACGCCCGTACCGCGGGCGTGTCCATGAAGGCCAGCTCGCCGACGGCCGCCGGCGGCACGCCGAGCGTCGCGCCCGGACCGGTCAGCAGGGCGAGGTAGGCGTCATCGGTCATTCCTCGGTTCCTCACGGGAGAAGTTCTGGTCGATCCAACGCCGTCCCTCTACCCGCAAACGGCCTGGTCCTGCATGGTCCGGACGGGCGATCCCCCGGATCGACCCGGTGTTCGGGAGGGGTCCGGGAACTCGTAGGCCTGCTCCGTGGGATCGCGGGTAAACGACCGGTGTGAACGGGGTAACTGAGGCGACCACAGTGGAACCCGCGCCCATGGGCGGGGACGATGCGGCGCCGTACGTGACGACGAAACAGACCACGTTGGTCCTGGAGGGCGACGGGAGCTGCATCGCGCAGTCCCGCCACCTGGCCGCGGACTTCCTCTCCCGGATGCGGGACGAACACGGGGTGCCGGTCTCGCAGCGAGCCATGGACGTGTCGCAGCTGGTGGTCAGCGAGCTGGTCACCAACGCCCGGAAGTACGCGCCCGGGCCGGTCCTGCTGGACCTGCGGCTCGCCGGGGACACCGTCGAGATCATGGTGTGGGACTCCGATCCGGTGCTGCCGGTGGCCCGTGCCGCCGACGTCGGGCGCGTCGGGCAGCACGGCCTGGAGATCGTGCTGGCCGTCGCCGAGGGGTTCGACGTGCAGCGCGAGCCGGTCGGCAAGCGGATCACCGTGCGCATCGCGCTGGCGGACCGCTAGCGGCCGTCGGGGCGACCGGTCCGGTACGACAACTGCCGCGACGGATGAGCAAGCGCTCAGTAACATGACCTCCACGTGCATCTGCCGCGAGGAGGGCCCACCATGCCGGTGTCGGACGTCGAGGCGTTCTACGAGCGTGCCGACGACACCAGGTTCCTGCCCACCGGGTACGCCCGGGGTCCCTGGGACGCCGACGCGCAGCACGCCGGGCCGCCCGCCGCGCTGCTCGGTCTGGCCGTCGCGCCGCGGCCGGGGATGCGGGTCGCCCGGCTGACGTACGAGATCATGCGGCCGGTTCCGCTGCGGCCGCTGACCGTGTCCCGCCGGGTGCTGCGCTCCGGGCGCAGCGTCGAGCTGGTGGAGGTCGCGCTGACCCCCGACGGCGGCGACGAGGTCATGCGGGCGACGGCCCTGTCGATGCGCGCCGTGCCCGGCTCGGTGCCGGACGTGTCACCGGCCCCCGAGGTGCCCGGACCCGAGGACGCCTCCGCGGCGAAGTTCTTCCCGGTGCCGTGGGAGCAGGGCTACCACACCGCCATGGAGGTGCGCTTCGCGGCGGGCTCCTTCCTGGAGACCGGCCCGGCCACCGCCTGGATGCGGATGCGCGTGCCCCTGGTCGCGGGGGAGGGGATCACCCCGCTCAGCCGGGTGTTGACCGCGGCCGACTCCGGCAACGGCGTGAGCGCCGCCCTCGACTTCCACCGCTACGTCTTCGTCAACGCCGACCTCACCGTGAGCCTGCACCGCCACCCCGAGGGCGACTGGGTGTGCCTGGACGCCCGGACCATGGTGGACGGCGGGGGCGTCGGCCTCGCCGAGTCCGCCCTGCACGACACCAAGGGGCCGCTCGGCCGCGGTACGCAGAGCCTGTACGTGGCCGAGCGCGGCTGAAGCACTCGGCGAAGAGGACTGCTGCGCACTCACCGAGCGGTTCCTGCGCGGTCGTACGGCGGCGCGGGCGTCCTGAGCCGACACCCGCCCGTCGTCAGGCGGCGTCCTCGGAACGGGACTCGGAGGCCGCCGGGGTCGGGTCGGTCCGGTCGGCCTGTGCGGCCCGGCCGGTCTGCTGCTCGGGGGCGTCGGGCGTGGTGTAGAAGACCGAGCGGCCCTGACGGGTGCGCTGCGCCTGGCCCTTGGCGACGAGCGCTTCCAGCGTGGTGCGCACGACGGTGGGCTTGACGCCACGGTCGGTGTGGGCGCGGCCGAGGGTGGTGGCGATCTCCGCCGCGGAGCGCGGCTCGGACTGCTCCGCGAGGTGTTCCCGGACCAGGTCGACCAGCGTCGGCCGGTCCGCGGGAGCGGCGGCTGCCTTGCGGCTCTTGGCGGGCGCGGACGCGGGGGACTTGGCGCTCCTGCCCGCCGTGGATGCGGCGGACGCCGGGGACTTGGCGGCCTTGGCGGCCTTGCCCGCGGCGGGTGCGGCGGACTTGGCGCTCTTGTCTGCGGAGGCGGTGGACGCGGTGGACGCGGCGGAAGCCGTGGAGGCCGGAGGCTTCACCGCCTTGGTCACCCTGGTCGCCTTGGCCGCGGTGGACGAAGCAGCCTCGGGCGCCGGGGACTTGGTGCCCTTCGCGCGGCCGGCCGCCTTCTTGCGGGGCGCGGGCACCGTGGGCGTGGTGGTCGGTCCGGCGGGGGCGGACGGGGCGAGGCCGAGGGCCTGCTGCAGGTTCACGAGCACGGTGTGGTCGTGCTGGAGCGTGGTCAACTGCTCCTGGAGCGCGGCGATCTCGGCGCTGAGGCGGGCCTGTTCCTCGACGTTGCGCTCGAGGTCGGTGGTCACCTGCGAGGCGTACTGGGATGCGAGTCGGGTGGTGGCCGTGGTGTTCTCGGACATGGCGCTGACCTCTCCGCGGCCTCGGCCGGCAGTGTCCGTCCGGACCGCTGAAAACTCGGTGGGCCGACGAGGCGTTGGGCGTCTCGTGGCTCTCGTTGCGGCGAAGGGCGACCTGACGGGTGCCGTGTGCCGTGGGAAGCGATAGTACGCATCGGCGGAGTAGTTGGTTCCCTTTCAAGGGGTCCGACCTCGCGGGATGGGCAGGCGGAAGCATCAACCAGCCCAGAAGTCGGGCGAGTTGTGTGGCAGCACGCGAGTTACTTGTCTTTCTCCGCCCGGGTGACGTCCTGGGCCTGCTCGGATGCGTCCGGTGTGTCGGGCGTCGGGTCCGGGGACTGCGACTCGGTGGTGGCGGACGCGCTGGGCGTGGTCGGTTCGGGGGCGCCGGTGGCCGGGGGGTGCGACGCGCCGCGGGCCGGGCCCCGGCCGGGGGTCGTCGACGGCTTGCCCTTCCCGTGGGTGGCGCCTTGGCCGGGAACGTGGTCGTGGCTCGGCCGGGCGGCCGGGGCACCGGGCTGCTGGGCGAGGCGGGCGTCGCGGAGCTGGGTGCCGGAGCCGGACGAGTCGAAGGACCCGGAGGACCCGGAGGCGCGGGAGGAGCCGGCGGCCTGGGCGGTGGCCGGGGCACTCGGCGCGGTGCGGGCCGTCCCGGTCTTCGCCCCGGGGGTGGCCGGGGCGTCGGTGCCGGTGGCCGAACGGCTGTCCGTGCGGGACGCCCGGTCGCCGGACGCCTGGTCCGAGGAACCGGCGGTGACGGCGAGCGTGGCGGCCATGACGGTGGCGACCGCGGCCGTTCCGCCGACGGTCAGGAGACGCCGTCGCGTGCGCCCGCCGGTGGTCGCTCCCGCGGGTGTCGACGCGCCCGCCGCGACTGCCGCCACGACCCGCTCGGGGGCCGGCGGTACGTCGTGGTGGGTGGGGCGGGGGTCCGCCTCCTGCGTGCCCCGGGGGACCACGCTCGTCAGGCCGGCCGGGAGCGGGGCGGCCGCGGGGCCGAGGGTGTCGGCCAGGGCGGCCAGCCGTCGTGCGCACGCGTGGGCCGACGGGCGGTTGCACTCGTCCAGGTCGGTCGTCTCCCGGATCAGGGAGGCGAGTTCGTCCGGCAGGCCGTCGGGGAGCACCGGCTCCCGGTGCAGGCGCGCGATCGCCGACTCCAGGGGGACGCCGTCGTACTCCAGACGGCTCGTCAGGCACTCGAGGAGGACCAGTCCGAGGGCGTACACGTCGGCCGCGGGGCCCACCGGGCGTCCCAGCACCTGCTCGGGGGCGAGGTAGGCGGCGGTGCCGATGAGCGCGCCGGTCGCCGTGCGGGAGGTGGAGTCGAGGAGCCGGGAGATGCCGAAGTCGGTGAGGTGGGGACGGCCCGAGCGGTCCAGGATGATGTTCGAGGGCTTGACGTCGCGGTGCACGATCCCGGCGGCGTGCGCGTGGTCCAGGGCGTGCGCGAGGCCGGCGCCGAGCGTCGCGGTCTCGGCGGGGGAGAGGGGGCCGGCGGCTATCCGGTCCTTGAGGGTGGGGCCCTCTATCAGCTGCATCACCAGGAAGGCGGTGCCCTGGTGGCGTCCCGCGTCGTAGACGGTGACCAGGCCCGGGTGGTGCAGCCGGGCCAGGATGACCGCCTCGTTGTGGAACCGCTCCTCCATGTCGAGGTCGGTGCCGGTGCGGAAGATCTTGACGGCCACCGGCCGCTTCAGCCGGTCGTCGAAAGCGCGGTGGACGTCGGCGGCGCCGCCCGAGCCGATGAGCGCGTCCAGGCGATACCGTCCCCCCAGTACTCGCTCGGAACACCAGGCGGACTGGCGGAGCCTCATGTCATCTCCTACTGCGTCACGGGGGGGTGGCGTCGGACGGCGCCCAAGGGGAGGGGGGCGTTCCTCCACGCGTACCCGGGAGTCGCGGGAGTACCCCGGTCATGACGCCGATTGCCCGGACGCGCGTTCAGCACCTGCGGCGGCCCGGCACCGGCACACCGCCTGGTCATCGGTGCCGGCGCGGTGTGCCGAGGGGGCGGCGTCAGGAGTGGCGGGCGTGCACCGGACTGTGCGCGACCTCGTCCGGGCAGGCGCCGCGGGAGGACCGCGCGCGCCGGTCGTGCAGCCAGTCGTGCGTCGCGAGCGCCAGCGAGGCCGCCATGCCGACGAGGGCGGCGCTCAACGCGGTGACGAGGGCCCCGCGGTAGTCGTGGCCGCGTCCCAGGACGACGTAGAAGAGGCCGGGCAGCGCGGCGGTGCCGACGGCCGCACCGAGCCGCTGGCCGGTCTGCAGGGCGCCGCCCGCCGCGCCCGCCATGCGGACGGGGACGTCGCGCAGGGTCATGGTGATGTTGGGCGAGACCACGCAGCCACTGCCCAGCCCCCCGACGAACAGGACCGGGGCGGCGATCCAGGGGGCGGTGTCCAGCGGCGCGAGGCGGAGCAGTACGGCGGTGCCGCCCAGACCGAGGATCACCCCGGACAGCCCGCACACGGTCAGCAGCCGGCCGAACCGGTCGACCAGTCGGCCCGAGATCACCGCGGCACACGCCGAACCGAGGGCGAAGGGGGTCACCGCGAGACCGGAGCGCAGCGGCGAGAAGCCGAGGCCGTGCTGGTAGAAGAGCGCGAAGACCAGCCAGACGCCGCTGAAGCCGATGAAGTACAAGGTGCCGACGCCCGCCCCGACGGCGTAACCGCGCACGGTGGTGAACAGCCTCGGGTCGAGCAGCGGCTGGGTGTCCCGGGCGACCAGGCGGCGCTGCCACCACACGAAGGCGGCGAGGAGTCCGGCGCCGACGGGGAACAGCCACCACAGGCCGCGGAGGCCACCGGAGTCGGCCTGCACCAGCGGGTACATCAGGGCGAGCACGCCGAGGCCCAGCAGGAGGATGCCGGGCACGTCCACGTGTCCCCGTCCCGAGCGCTTCGTGCGGGGCAGCAGACGGCGGCCGAGCAGCACGGCGAGGATGCCGATCGGGACGTTGACGTAGAAGATCCACCGCCAGCCCTGGGGGCCCGAGGCGAGGGCCAGGATGGCGCCGCCGGCCAGGGGGCCCACGGCGGAGGAGACGCCGACGGTGGCGCCGAAGAAGCCGAAGGCGCGGCCGCGTTCGGCGCCGCGGAACATCTGCTGGATGAGTGCCGAGTTCTGTGGGGCCATGAAACCGGCCGCGAGACCCTGGGCCAGGCGGGCCACCACGAGCAGCGTGATGCTGGGGGCGGCTCCGCAGGCCGCGCTGAACAGCACGAACCCGCTCAGCGCGAGCAGGAAGATGCGGCGCCGGTCCAGGGCGTCGCCGAGGCGTCCCGCGGTGACCAGCGCGAGGGCGAAGCTCAGGGCGTACCCGGACACCACCCATTGCACCTGTGCGGGGGAGGCGTGCAGCTCACGCTGGACGGTGGGCAGGGCGACCGCCACGATCGTCACGTCGAGCAGGCTCATGAACCCCGCCACCAGGGTGACCCACAGGGCCCGCCACCGGTGCGGGTCCGGCTCGTAGCCGTCGTTCCGAGCGCCGGGCTGCCCACCGCCCCCGGATGCCGTCGACGTGCTCACACTCGCTCCTCCCACCGGCTTGGACCCGGCCACCAGGTTCCCCCACAGGGCAGCGGCACACACCCGCGGTCGCGGCGGGGAGCGCGGGAACCCTGAGGTGGCCGCCCCCCTCGCGTGCGGTTTATATGAGGGAACAGACGCTTGCCGCGGACGGGGGCCGGCCCCGCGTCGACCACTCCTGACACGAGCGACCGGGAAGGACGAGCTGCCTTGATATCCGCTGTCGTGATCCCCCTGCTCCTGCTCGCCGCGGTGTTCGCACCCGGCCTCTACGAGGACTGGCAGACCCACGCGCGCCGGAAGCGGCTGCCCCTGCCCCCGGCCCGGCCGTCCCTGCGCACGAGGCTGCGCCGCGCGACGGCGACGGGCGTACGGCGCGGCACGGCGTGGGCCGCCGAGCGGCGGGGCAGCGCCCGCCGACCTGTTCGGCGCACCCGGGAACACCGCCGACCGGCCTGGCGCACCCAGGGACACCGCTGAGGGTCCGACCGGGAACGGCTTCCCCCCTCGACGTCAACGGCGGCCCCGCGGACGCCCCCTGGGCCCGGGCGAGCCCGAACCCGGTCCCTCCGGTCGAATCGGTGTTCCATTTGTGGAGGGAGGCAGGCTAAGGTCACACTCGGCGAGATCTTGTATGGAGGTGCCCGAAATGGAGAACAACACGCCGGTACGCCGTGGGCGGCCGCCGGGCATCCGGCCTGTCGAGGGTCGGCTGACCGCTCGGCAGCAGGACATCGTCCGGTTCATCACGGCCACGGTGCAGCGGCAGGGGTACCCGCCGTCGATGCGCGAGATCGGCCAGGCGGTGGGCCTGGCCAGCACCTCCTCCGTCGCCCACCAGTTGATGGTGCTCGAACGCAAGGAAGTCCTGTACCGCGACCCGCACCGCCCGCGCGCCTACCGCGTCCGCGAGGCGGAACTCGCCGAACTGGCGGGGCTGTCGGAGCTCCCCGGCCTGTCCGAGCCCGCCGTGCGTGCGGTCGAGCAGCCGAGCAGGACGTCGGCCGTGGACGTGCCCCTGGTGGGCCGGATCGCCGCCGGTGTGCCGCTGCTCGCCGAGGAGATGGTCGAGGACGTCTACCCGCTGCCCCGCCAACTCGTCGGCGAGGGCGAGCTCTTCGCGCTGACCGTCTCCGGCGACAGCATGATCGAGGCGGCGATCTGTGACGGCGACATCGTGACCGTACGACGCCAGGACAGCGCCGACCAGGGTGACATCGTCGCGGCCCTGCTGGAGGACGAGGCCACGGTCAAGGTGCTGCGCCGCCAGGAGGGACGGGTCTGGCTGATGCCCCGCAACCCGGCGTACGACCCGATCCCGGGCGACGAGGCGCGCATCCTGGGCAAGGTGGTCGGGGTCCTGCGGGTGCTGTGAGGCGCCGGCGGACCGGAAGACCGACATGAGAACGTTGCCGTAGCCGTCGTCCGGAGGAGCCGTCCGTGGTCGTTCGCCGTGTCGTGCCCAACATCTCGTCCGACGCCGCGCAGGAGACCCGCGCCTTCTACGGCCTGCTGGGTTTCGAGGAGGTCATGGACCTCGGCTGGATCACCACGCTCGCGTCCCCGTCCCAGCCGGCGGCGCAGGTGAGCTTCATGGCGTACGACAAGACGGCGCCGGTGGTGCCGGACATGAGCGTCGAGGTGGACGACGTGGACGCGGCCTACGCGGCCGTGCGGGAGACGGGCGCGGAGATCGTGCACCCGCTGCAGGACGAGGAGTGGGGAGTGCGCCGCTTCTTCGTCCGCGACCCGAACGGCCGAGTGGTCAACGTACTGGGCCACCGCTGAACCCTTCCGTCCGGCGATCCCGCCCCCCGGCGGTTTCGCCGACGTGAATCTCTCCCCGACCTCGACGGCACGCCCACCGTCGCGTCGGGCAGGCCGGAGCCGGCCGGCGGGTCCCCGGCCGGCCCTCGATCGCCCCCGCTCGGCCTCCGCGGCCGAGAATGATCGGCGAAAGGCCAAAAGTATTCGGTATACGACTGTGAACCGCGGGCAGGCGTAGGTGTGTGCCCGGCGTAGTTCGGCGCCAACGCGGTGGCCGCTGAAGTCCACTGCTACGGCCTGCTCCTGGTGGGAGTTCAGGGCCGGCGGGCGAGGTGTTTGCAGGGGAGAGGGATGGTCATGCTGCTTCCGGCCGAGAAGGAACTCCGTGCTGCGCTGGCTCGGTTCGCCCAGGCGCGAATCGAGCACGACCGGCGTCCCACGGGTGACACGAGCCGTGTGCTGGAGGACGCGACCTACACGCTGTGTGTGATGACGGGTGCCCGTACGGCCGACGACGCCCTGGCCGCGGCCGACGCGCTGCTGGACCGCTACTGCGTCAACCGCCGCAGCGCCGTCACCCAGGAGGAAGAGACGCTGGCGGCGTAACCGCGCACCGCTCGCCGAGGCCGCGTCGGGGGATTCCCTCCGGCGCGGCCTCCGCGTGTGCGGCCGTGTCGGCCCTTCTGGACCGGGACCGCGGTGGCTACGCTCACCGGCACCGACTCCGCGGGAGGTTCCATGCAGCCGACGCGCCAGGCGATCCGGGCCGACCGGGCCTTCGACGGGGTACGTCCGCTGCCCGGCGGGCTGACCGTGTTCGTCGAGGACGGGCGGATCACCGGTACGGAACCCGGCCGGGCCCCGGCCCCCGAGGGCTGGCAGGTGCGGGACTTCCCCGGCGCCACGCTGCTGCCCGGCCTCGTCGACATGCACGGCCACCTGGGCGCCGACAGCCACGACGGGGCCCTGGAGCGGATGGCCACGGACGAAGCGGCCCGGCTGGAAGTGGTCATCGACGACTCCCTTGGCCGCCAGCTCGCCGCCGGAGTGACCACGGTGCGCGACCTCGGTGACCGGGACTGGACGGTCGTCCGGCGCCGCGACCGGGCCCGGTCCACCGGAACGGCCGGGCCGCCGTCCCCCACGATCGTCGCCGCCGGTCCGCCGATCACCACCCCCGACGGGCACTGCGCCTTCATGAGCGGCGCGGCGAGGGGGGAGCGGGAACTGCGTGCGGCGGTGCGGGAACGGGCCGAGCGGGGCGTCGACGTGGTCAAGGTGATGGGCAGCGGCGGCGTGCACACGCCCGGCACCGACGTCGCGCGCTGCCAGTTCACCCTGGACGAGCTGCGCGTGGTGGTCGACGCCGCGCATGCCGCCGGCCTGCCGGTCACCGTGCACGCGCACGCCCTCGCGGCCGTCGAACAGGCCCTGGACGCGGGCGCCGACGGCATCGAGCACTGCACCTGCCTCACCGCCGAAGGCGTGGTGATCACCGACGGCCTGGTGGAGCGCCTCGTACGGCAGGGCGTACGGGTCTGCCCCACGCTCGGCACGACCCCGCAGGCCGTACCGCCGCCGAACGTACGGGCGGTCATGGAACGCTTCGGATTCGGCCTCGGGCAACGGCAGCAGCACGCCGCCCGGATGCACCGGGCGGGCGTCCGGCTGGTCTCCGGCGCGGACAGCGGCATCAATTCCGGCAAGCCGCACGGCGTCCTGCCCGCCGCCGTCGCCCAGTTGGCCGAGGGCGGCGTTCCGGCGGACGCGGCGCTCGCCACCGCCACGTCCCTGGCGGCGGACGCGTGCGGCCTCGCCGACCGCAAGGGCCGCGTGCGGCGGGGGTTCGACGCGGATCTGCTGCTGGTGGGCGGGGACCCGTTCACCGACCTGGCCGCGCTCTCCCGCCCGGTCGCGGTACTGGCGGCGGGGCTGTGGACGAGCACCGATCCGCGATCCGCACCAGAATGACGCGAAAGGTCCCGTTCGATCGCAAGGGTGCGGTGATGCACGACAACACCGAGAGCGCAGCGGAAGAGCCCGCGGAGCCCGACCCGTACGACGAGGAAGCCGATCCCGGGTACGACGAGGGCGAGGACGTGTACGACGACGCCGACGCCGACGCGGGGGACGCCGCGGCCCTCCGGGCGGACCCCGACGTCTTCCTCGACGTCCCCCTGCTGAAGGTCGACGAGATCGACCTGGACGTCGAGGACCTGCGCGCCCACGTCTCCCTCCAGGCCGAGGTACTGGACCTGCTCAGGCTCAACGTGGGCGCCGACGTCTCGCTGGGCCGCGTCCACCTCGGCATCTCGGGCGTGGAGGCGCAGGCCCAGCTCAGGGTCCGCCTCGACAACGTCGCCACGATCATCAACCGCGTGCTCACCACGCTCGACCGCAACCCCGAGATCCTGCACGAACTGGCCCGCGGGGTGGGCTCCGCGGTGCAGGACGTGGGCAGCGGAGCCCGTGTCGCGGTCGGCGAGCTGGGCACGGGCGCCGGGGCGGCGGTGCAGGACGTGGGCCGGGGCGCCGGGGCCGCCGTCCAGGACGTAGGCCGGGGGGCCGGAGCGGCCGTGCAGGACGTCGGCCGAGGCGCGGGGCGCGCGGTCGAGGACGTGGGCGGCGGCGCCGGAGCGGCCGTGCAGGACGTCGGCGGTGGCGCGGGACGGGCCATCGGGGACGTCGGCAGCGGCGTCGGGCGGACCGTGGAGGAGGTCGGCGGAGGCGCGGGACGAGCCGTCGAGGGCGTCGGCGGAACTGCGCAGCAGACGGTCGCGGACCTCGGCGGCGAGGCCGGGCAGGCGGTCGGGGACGTCGCCTCCACGGCCGCTGTCGGGACGGTCGGCGAGGAGACCACCGGCACCGCCGGCAAGGTGGCCCGCAAGGCGGCGGGCGGCCCCGCGCGCCGCCGCTCCGAACTCACCGGCCGGCGAACGGCCTCGAAGGCGGCGGCCGCCAGGGCCGCGGACGAGCCACCGGACGAGGCCGTCCCCGCGGAGGCGGAGGCGGAGGCGGAGGCGGAGGCTGAGCCGGCCCCGCGCCCGCGCCGCAAGCGCACCCAGGACGGCAAACTCCCTCCGCGCCCACGCCGCCGCCGGACCACCGGGGAGGCCGAAGAGCCGCCCTGAACGACGGACGCCGCGGCCCGGCAGCCGGAGCCGGCGGCCTGGGACATCGCGTTCGAGTCGACGGTCCACGCCGACCGGCTGCGCTTCGAGGAGGAACCGTCGACGGACGTCCGCTTCCCCGGCACCGGGGAGCGGGACTCGACGAGCCACAGCGAGCGGTCGCGCCTGCCCCGCCCGGTCGAGCCGGGCCGGGACTACGACGACGTCACCGTGGCGTACCGCCTCGCGACCCGGGTCGTCGGCACCCCGGGAGGGCGACCGCGACCGGCACGGGAGTGAGGGTCAGCAGGCGTCGTAACGCCAGGCGTCGCCCTCCAGGGTCCACGGCTGGCCCTGCTGGTCGAACTTCGGCAGGCCGCTCACCTTGTAGCCGACCTGCGCCCGCGTGCCCGAGACCTTCGCGTGGACGTCCGTCGCCTGGTGGTCCGGGCCGTAGTCGGCGGCGGCCTTCGCCACGACCGCCTTGTAGGACGCGGGCGTCGTCGTCCCCTGGCAGCGCTTGGACAGCATGCCGTAGGCCGTGTCGGCGTCGCCGGAGAAGTACGACGCGGTGTAGACGGCGATCGCGGCCTGGAGGTCGTCGTTCTCGTGCTCGGCCGGCACGCTCACCGTGGGCTCCGCCACGGGCGTGCCGCTGTCGCTGGCCGGCGCCGCGTCGTCGTCGGAGGACGAGCAGGCGGTCAGCGCGAGGAGCGCGGCGGCGGTGAGCGCGATGGCGGTGGTGCGGCTGTCCATGATTCCCCCGTGGGCGTCCGGTGTGTCCGGTGGTCATGATGCCGCGCGGGGCCCGTCCGGTTCCGGGCGGGTGCGGGAAGGGGCAGATCGGGTGCGGGAGAAAACGGATCCGGATCGTCGTCCCGAGCGATATGGACGCAGCGTTCATATTCTGCTTAAATGAACTCAGAGTTCATTTACGGCTCCGGAAGGGAACCCCCATGACCACCGCACCCAGCACCACCCGCCGCGTCGCCCTCGTCACCGGTGGTTCCGGCGGCATCGGCCGGGCCGTCGTCGAGCGGCTCGCCGCGGACGGCTTCGCCGTCGCCGTGCACTACGCCGGGAACAAGAACGGGGCCGAGGCCCTCGTCGAGGAGATCACCGCCGCCGGCGGCCGGGCTGTCGCGGTGAGCGGCGACGTGGCCGACGAGCACGCGATGGAGGCCGCGTTCGACGCCGTCGAGGCGACGTTCGGCGGGATCGACGTGGTGGTGAACACCGCCGGGATCATGGTCCTGTCGCCGGTCGCGACCCTGGACCTCGACGACCTGGACCGGATGATCCGCACCAACGTCCGCGGCACCTTCGTCGTCTCCCAGCAGGCCGCCCGCCGGCTGCGCGACGGCGGCGCGATCATCAACGTCTCCACCTCCGTCACCCGCACCCAGCTGCCCACCTACGGCGGCTACGTCGCGAGCAAGGCCGCCGTCGAGGGCCTCACGCTGATCCTCGCGCGGGAGCTGCGCGGCCGGGACGTCACCGTCAACACCGTCGCGCCCGGGCCGATCGCCACCCCGCTGTTCCTCGAGGGCAAGGACGAGGCCACCGTCACCCGTTTCAGCAAGGCCGCACCGCTGGAGCGCCTGGGCGAGCCCCGGGACGTGGCCGAGTCGGTGGCCTTCCTGGCCGGCCCCGCCCGCTGGGTCAACGGCCAGGTCCTGTTCACCAACGGCGGCCTCGCCTGACCCCACCGCCCGCACCCGCGCCCGTTCCCCTGGAGGGACCCCCATGTCATCCGTCGTCCTCATCACCGGCGCCGCCACCGGCATCGGCAACCTCACCGCCCGCGCCCTCGCCGCGGCCGGCCACACCGTCTACGCCAGCATGCGCGACGTGCGCGGCCGCAACGCCGCCCGCGCGGAGGAACTGCTCGCGCTCGGTCGGCGCGAGGGCCACGACCTGCGGGTCGTGGAACTCGACGTGCAGTCCGAGGCGTCGGCCGAGGCCGCCGTCGCGACCGTCCTGGGGGAGGCCGGCCGGCTCGACACCGTCGTCCACAACGCCGGTCACCTCTACGTCGGTTACGTCGAGGCGTTCACCCCCGAGGACATCCAGCGCCTCCTCGACATCAACGTCCTCGGCATCCAGCGCGTCAACCGCGCCGCCCTGCCGCACCTGCGCTCACGCGGCTCCGGCACCCTCGTCTACGTCGGCAGCACGACCTCGGTCGTCGTACCGCCGTTCCTCGGCCCGTACGTGGCCTCCAAGTTCGCCGCGGACGCGCTGGCCCAGGTCACCGCGTACGAGGTCGGGCAGCTCGGCATCGAGACCACCGTCGTGATGCCGGGCCCCTTCACCCAGGGGACCGAGCACTTCCCCAACGCCGGCCGCGCCCACGACGACGAACGCACCCGCGCCTACGCCGCCCTGGACCCGATGGTGGCCCGCAACGAGGAGGCCACGGAAGGGCTGTTCCCGCCCGGTGTCGACGCGCACCCGCGTGCCGTCGCCGAGGAGATCGTCCGCGTCCTGGCCCTCCCGGCCGGCACCCGGCCCTTCCGCACGGTCGTGGACTTCAGCCAGGCCGGTGTCGAGGAGGTCAACGAGGTCCTGCGCCGCGCCCAGGAGGACTTCGTCACCCGGCTCGGCTTCGGTGAGCTCCTCCACGTCAGGACCGCCCCGGCCCAGGGGACGCCGTAGGGCTTCCTAGACTGATCCGGTTCCGGCACCGAGCGAGGAGGACACCGTGACGAAGCAGGCCGAGGGCGCCGACGAGCGCCCGGCCCGCGGGCGGGGGCGCCGCCCGGCCGACGAGGTCCGCGCGGACGTGTTCCGCGCGGTCGGCGAGGTGCTCCTCACCGAGGGGATCGCCGGTCTGACGTTCGAGCGGGTGGCCCGTCTGTCCGGTGTCAGCAAGACCACGCTCTACAAGTGGTGGCCCTCCAAGGGCGCCCTGGCGCTCGACGGCTACTTCCACGCCGTCGAACAGACCCTGGCCTTCGAGGACACCGGCGACATCCGCGCCGACCTCCTCCACCAGCTGCGCTCCTTCGTGCGGATCATGACCACGACCCCGGCCGGCCGCGTGGTGACCGAGCTGGTCGGCCAGTCCCAGACCGACGAGGACCTGGCCACCGCCTTCCGCACCCTCTACTCCTCCGAACGCCGGCGCCTCGCGGGCGAACGCCTGGCCAGGGCCAGGGAACTGGGGCAGATCAGGGCGGACGTCGACGTCCAGGTCCTGGTCGACCAGCTGTGGGGCGCGGTCTACCACCGCCTGCTGATCCCCGACGAACCGGTGACGGACGACTTCGTCGTCGCCCTGGTCGGCAACCTCTTCGACGGGGTCGCGCGCACCTGAGGCGCCGTCGGCCCGCCCGGCGGCGATGAGTTCCGGTCGACTCGGCAGTCCCCATCCGTGACCGTCGTAGGCACGGCGTACGCCGCTGCCCGCAGCCGACACCGGAGGACACCATGACGAGCACCCCGGACCCCTCGACCAGCGCACTGCCCGGCTCTCCGCCCATCGTCGACATCGCCACCTGGCGGGCCGCGCGGGCGGAGCTGCTGGTGCGGGAGAAGGCACACACCCGGGAGGGGGACGCCATCGCCGCGGCCCGGCGGCGGCTGCCGATGGTGGAGTTCGACGGCAGCGTCGAGGTCGTCGGGGCCGACGGGCCCGTGCCGTTCCTCGACCTGTTCCAGGGGCGGGACGAGCTGGTGGTCTACCAGCACATGTGGCACGACGGCGCCCCGCACCAAGGCCAGTGCGAAGGCTGCACCAACGCGGCCTGGCACCTCAAGGACGCCGTCTACCTCAACGCCCGCGGGGTGTCGTTCGCCATCCTGACCACCGGCCGCTGGGAGGAGGTGGAGCCGTTCGTCGCGTTCATGGGGTACACCCAGCCCTGGTACTCGGTGCGCGACGTGCCCCCGCCGGTCGGCGGCGACATGGGGTACGTCTCCTGCTTCCTGCGCGACGGCGACCGCACGTTCCTCACCTACTCCACGACGGGCCGCGGCAACGAGGCGTTCAACGCGACCTTCGGCCTGCTCGACATGACGCCGTACGGCCGCGGCGAGGCGTGGGAGGACCACCCCGAGGGCCGGTCGCAGGGCCACGAGCCGTGCTGGTACTGGCGGTCGGACGCCGACGGCAACCCCACCTGGGGCCCGACCAGCCGCCCGGTACCCCAGTGGACCCGCCCCGGCGCGACCCCGGTCGACACCCTGGGCCGCCGAGGGCCCCACTGCTGACCGTCATGACCGGCGCCGGGGCGGGCACGGGCGCCGCACGGCCGGCCGGAGGGGGCCGGACGGGCGGCCGGGCCGGGTGAGCGAACGCGGCACCGGAACGGCGTGAAGATTGCCGGAACACGGCAATGAAACGACGCCTCCCCGCATGCCAGGATCTCGGCACGTCGGAGGTCGGCGACGGGCGGGAGGGGGACGCACGCATGGCCTGGTTTCTCGGAATCGGCATCACGGGGGTCGTGCTGCTCGCCCTGTCGCTGGCCTTCGACGGGGTGCTGGAGGGCGTGCTCGACGGTGCGCTGGACGGCGTCCTGGACGGGTGGTTGTCGTTGCCGGTCGCGGCCGGGTTCACGGCCATGACCGGCTTCGGCGGCGCGATCGCCACCGGCGCGGCGGACGCCGGCCCCGTCGCCGCCACCGCGGCCGGAGCCGTCTGCGGCCTGGTCACGGCCTGGCTGACGTACCGCTTCAGCCGGGCCCTGATGGACGGCGGGACCGCCGTCACCCCGCGGGGCGACGACCTCGTGGGCACCTCGGGCAACGTGGTGACCGCCATCCCGGCGAACGGCTTCGGCGAGGTGCTGCTCACACTCGCGGGCCAGCCGGTGAAACGGGCGGCTCGCAGCGCGGTGCCGGTGGCCCGGGGCGCCGAGGTGTGGGTGGAGGCGGCCCCGTCGGCGACCTCGGTCGTGGTCCGCCCGGTGGAACGGGACCGCTGAGCCGCCCCGGACCGTCACTCCTTCTTCTCCTTCCCTCTGTGTTCCTCTTCTCCAGTCCTAGGTCGATTCGGGGGCATCGTCATGAGTCCTGTCGTCGTCGCGGTCGCGGGGGTCGTCGTACTCCTCGTGCTGCTGGCACTCGTCGTCATCACCCGCTACAAGGTCGCGGGCCCCAGTGAGGCGTTCATCGTCACGGGGCGGCGCGGCAAGAAGGCCACCGACCCGGAGACCGGCCGGGTGTTCACCGACAACAGCGGTCAGAAGGTCGTGGTCGGCGGCGGCGTGTTCGTCGTGCCGTTCGTGCAGCAGAAGTTCACCCTCGACCTGTCCTCCCGGCACATCCCCGTCGCGGTGCGCGGCGCGGTCACCCTGCGGGGGGTGAAGGCCAACCTGGACGGGGTTGCCATCGTCAAGGTCGGCGGCACCGAGGACTCGATCCGGGCGGCGGCCCAGCGGTTCCTGATGCAGCAGGACGGCATCGTCGGCTTCACCCAGGAGGTGCTGTCCGGCGCGCTGCGCGCCATCGTCGGGCGGATGTCGGTCGAGGACGTGATCCGCGACCGTGCCGCGTTCGCCGGACAGGTGGCCGAGGAGGCCGAGGCGAGCCTGTCCGGGCAGGGCCTGGTGCTGGACGCCTTCCAGATCCAGGACATCACCACCGAGGGCTCCTACCTGGAGGACCTGGGCCGTCCCGAGGCCGCCCGTGCCAAGCAGGAGGCCGACATCGCCGAGGCGGTGGCGCGACGCGCGGCCGAGCAGGCCCGGCTGAAGGCCGAGGAGGAGATCGCGGTCGCCCAGCGGACCTTCTACCTGAAGCAGGCCGAGATCAAGGCCGAGACCGACGAGGCGGCGGCCCGCGCGGCGGCCGCCGGCCCGCTGGCGGAGGCGGCACGGCAGCAGGAGATCCTGGCCCAGCAGGAGAAGGTCGCCGAACGCCAGGCCGCCCTGACGGACCGCCAGCTCGACACCCAGGTCCGCAAGCCGGCCGACGCCCAGCGGTACGCGGCCGAGCAGGAGGCCGAGGCCAAGCGCGTGGCCCGCGTCAAGCAGGCCGAGGCCGAGCGGGCGGCCGCGATCGCCGCCGCCCAGGCTGAGGCCGAGCGGGCCCGGCTGACCGGTGAGGGCGAGAAGCAGCGCCGCAGCGCCCTCGCCGAGGCCGGGGCCGTCGAGGGCCTGAAGCAGGGTGAGGCGGAGCGCGCCCGGCGCGCGGCGATCGCGGAGGCGGTGCGGCTGGAGGGCGAGGCCGAGGCGTCGGCGATCGGCGCGAAGGGCGCCGCCGAGGCGGACGCCATGCGCAAGAAGGCCGACGCGTTCGGGCAGTACGGCGACGCGGCCATCCTGCAGATGCTCGTCGAGGTGCTGCCGCAGGTCGTGGCCAAGGCGTCCGAGCCGCTGAGCGCGGTGGAGAAGATGACGATCATCTCCACCGACGGGGCGAGCCGCATCCCGCGTGCGGTGGCCGACAACGTCGCCCAGGGGCTGGAACTGCTGGGCTCCACCACGGGGGTCGACCTCGCGGAACTGCTCAAGGGCGTGACGCAGCGGGTCGGCACCCCCGGTGGCGGTAGCGGACGGCGCCGCTCAACGGGAAGGTGGAGATCACCGGCTGACGGGCCGGTGGACCGGGGCCTTCCCGCCGGACCGGCCCGCGTCAGAGCTCCTGCGCGGGCCAGTCCAGCAGGCGCGCCCCGATGACGGCCGTCTGGAGGGTGTAGCGGTGCGTGGGATCGCCCGGGTCGGCGCCCGTCAGCCGGTGGATGCGCTCCAGCCGGTAGGTGAGGGCCCGCACGCTCAGCGCGAGGCGGCGGGCCGCCTCCGCCGCCGTGCAGCCCGACGCGAAGTACACCTCCAGCGTCCGCAGCAGCGGCTCCGGGCCGCCCCGCGCACCGCGCAGCGGACCCAGCGCGCTGCGCACCAGGTCGGCCATGGCCTGCCGGTCACGGGCCAGGACGGGGTAGACCAGCAGGTCGGCGGCGCGCACCACGGGCTCCTCCAGCCCCAGCCGCCCGGCGAGTTCCAGGGCGCTCAGCGCCTCTTCGTACGACTGCACGACCCCGCCCGCGCCCGGCTGGGGGCGCCCGACGGCCACCCGGCTGCCGTCGGTGGCGGCGTGGGCCTGCTTGGCGAAGTGGGCCAGCACGTCGTCCTGGTCGCCCGGCGCGACGCAGATCAGCCGCCCGTTCTTGGTGGCGAGCAGGATGTGCCGGTCACCGAAGCGCGCCCGCAGGGCCGCCTCGACGTGGCGGGTCACCGGTGCGGTGTCGTCGTACGCCTCGGGTCCCTCCGCGACCGCGACCGCGTGCGCCCGGGACAGGACGAGGCCGAAGCGTTCCGCGCGTTCGGCGAGGCGGCCCAGGTCGCTGCGTCCGTAGAGCAGGTCGTCGATGAACTCCCGCCTGGCGGCCTCTTCTTCGCGCACGGCCATGCGCTGCGCCCGCTCGTACCCCTCGGCGAAGGCGTCGACGGCCTGCTCGACGGCGGCCAGGACGCGGTCGGCCGAGTCGGGGGCCGTGCGCCAGGCGGCCCGGGTGGCCGCGAGGTGGTGCCGTACGAGGGCGCGTAGGCTGTGCCCGTCCTCCGCTGCCCGCTCGCCGAGGGCGCGCCGCTCGTCGAGCTCCTCCCGGGTGGGACGGCGCCCGGTGGCGGAGACCCCGGTCAGCATCTCCGCGTACCCGCGCAGGTACGGCCGCACGGTCTCCCACTCGCCCACGCCGCCGCCCCCTGTTCCCCGGTGCCCCTGTACCGCGACGACGCGACGCCGGCGTCTTCGGCACCGGGAGCGTAACCGAGCGTCGCCGCAGCCCTTCGACCAGGGGAGGTCGGTCGTCCGCGCGCCCGGAGGGCCGGAGTCAGACGACGGCCTCCGGGCGGGCCGGGTCGAGGTGGTGCACGGCCGTCGTGCCGGCGTGCGGGGCGAGCAGGGCCCGCAACTCCTCGGCCGCGGCCCGCAGGAGGCCGCCGTCGCGCTCGGCGTGCAGGGTCTCCAGGGCGAAGACCACGTGGGTGGAGTCCTCGGTCACCCGGGTGCGGTGGGCGTCGCGGTGGTTCCAGTGGCGGGTGAGGACACCGGCCGCGTCGACGTAGACGACCTCGCCGGGCCCGGGGTGTTCCACGGTGTCGGGTTCACCGAGCGGGGTGAAGGTCTCGGTGCCGTCCGCCGGGCGGATGACGACGTCGCCCTGGACCCGGTCGAGGTCGAACGCGCCGGCGGGCAGGCCGTGCCGCACGGAGACGGCGTTGTAGGAGTCGACGGCCGGGTTGATCCGGGGCAGCGACCCCTTCTTGGCGAGACGGCGGCCGAGCGCGTCGACGCTGGGCCTCACGCGCCGGGGGTTGGTGCCGAAGGAACGGTAGGCGGTGTGCCAGGCCTCGATGCGGGGGTCGGTCTCGTCGGCGGGGGCCCAGGAGCCGTCGGCCAGGCCCTGTTCCAGTTCCTCGACGGCGGCGGCGGTCAGGGGCCAGGGTTTCCCGGCCGCGCAGGCCGGTGGCGGTGACGAGGGCGATGAGGGTGCCGGGGAAGGCGTCGGCGACGGCGGTGCCGAGGCGGAAGGCGGGCATGGGGGCGTTCCGTTTCCGTGCGGGTCGGAGGGGTGCGGGAGTCCGAGCAGGGGGGCAGGTCGCGGGTGTCGCGGGGCGGTTCAGGACGTCCAGCGGCCGATGCGGTCCAGGCGGCGGCGCTGCCGGCGGGCGGCGGGTACGTCCAGGCCTTGGCCGCGGGCGGTGAGGTGGTCGGCGACGGCGGTGCGGTGCTCGACGGGCTTGTGGTCGTCGTACTTGAACTTGGCCAGCACGTCGATGACGTCCAGTCGCAGCCCGCGGATGCCGGACAGCATCCGGCCGTACGGGGGCCGGTCCACGGCGACGGGGGCGTGGTCGCCGTCCGGCTGGAAGTGCGCGAGCTGGCGGCGCAGCAGGTCGGCCTTGTCCTCCGGGTCGTCGACGACGTGGGCGCGGCAGGTGAACCGGACGGCCGAGTAGTAGCTGGTCGGCACGCCGTCGGCCGGCGGGGTGTCCGCCGGGGCGCGCCAGGGGCCGGGCACGAAGGCGTAGTCGCCGATGACCGTGAGGACGACGTCCGGGTCGTGCTCGATCGCCTCCCAGACGGGGTGGGGGCGGGCGAGATGCACGAGGAGCCGCGGTCCGTCGCAGGCGAAGTGGGTGGGGACGGTGTGCGGCGGCCGGCCGGGCGTCCCGTTGACGACGAGCAGCCCGAAGTCGTGGCCGTCGGCGATCCAGCGCTGCCACTCGCCGTCGTCCAGGCTCGCGTCCCAGGGGTGAACCAGCATGCCGCGCTCCTCCCTGCCGTCCATCCCGTACGATCCATCCGAACGACCAGACCGTACAACAGAACGACCGCCGCCTGACAATCGAACGACCGGGCGGTGCAGTGGAATGGTCCGCACACATGCAGGACCGAGGAGGGGTGACCAGGTGGCGGAGACGGCCGCGACGCTGCGGACGGTCGCGCACAACGTCCGGGCGGCGCGCACCCGGGCGGGCCTGTCGCTGGAGGAACTCGGCCGGCGGGCCCAGGTCAGCAAGGGCGCGCTGGTGGCGCTGGAGAAGGCCCAGGGCAACCCCAACCTGGCCACCCTGGTCCGGCTGGCCGACACCCTCGGGATCTCGGTGTCCGCCCTCATGCAGGGGCCTCCCGAGGGACGCGTCCGGGTGGTGGCCGCGGACGCCGTGGCGCCGCTGTGGACGGGGGAGCGGGGGAGCGAGGCACGGCTGATGCTCACCACCTCGGGGCCGGCCCCGGTCGAGGTGTGGCGCTGGCGGCTGGAACCGGGGGAGGAGTACCCGAGCCACCCGCACCAGGCCGGGGTGGTGGAGACCGTCAGTGTGACCGCCGGCCGGATGACCTTGCTCGTCGACGGCACGGAGCACGCCGTGGAAGCGGGACAGACCGCCACCTTCGACGGAAGTACGTCCCACACGTACCGCGGTGCGGGCGATCGGACCTGTCACCTCGTCATGACGGTCCACCTGCCGCCGGGGCCCGGTTCCACGACCTGAACCGCCCCTGGGCGGGCAGGGGAGCACGGGCAGGCGCCCCGGGCTGACCCACACGGTGGACCCAGGGGCCGGCGGAGCCGTGGGCCGGGATGCGGGACCCGGCGCCCGCACCTACCGTCGAACCGTCCCGCCGGTGAAGAGGTCGGGCTGGGGCGTCGACACGGGAGGAGACCGGCATGGGCCGCGCCAAGAGCGCCCGCGGTAGGAACACGCGCAGGCAGCCGAAAGGATCCGGCGCCCGGCCCGAACCCCACGGCGGCCCACGGCCGCCCGGTACGGCAGCCCCGGCCGCACCGGCTCCCCGGGTCACCCCTCCGGCTCAGGTGGCCCGGTCGGCGCACGTCGCCCCGGCCGTACGGGTGGTGGCTCCCGACTCCGCTCCTGCGGCCGACTCGTTCCCCGTGCGGGACCCGGCCCTGCCCCTCGCGCCCCCGAGCGGGACGACCGCCCACCCCTCCCGGTCCGGCCGGCAGCTGACGCAGCTCGACCTGTGGTCGGTGGCGGCCACCAGCGCCCTGGTCTGTCTCGCCCTGGGCGTGTGCCTGGCGGTGGCGGCTTCTCTCACCTGGGTGGTGATCGACTTCCTGAACCCCAAGCCGGAGGCGGGGCCTTCGCCCGTCTGGGGGCTGACCTTCCTCGCCGTCACCCTCATGGTCGAGGTGGTCCTCGGGACGGCCCTGGCCACCGCCGCCGCGTACTTCTACAACCTCGCCTCCCGCTGCACCGGCGGAGTGCACCTCAGGGTGCGGGACAGCGAGGGGCCCAGCGCCGTGGAGGTCACGACCCTGCGGGAGTACCGGCGCCTGCGTGCCACCCTGCACCGGTACGCCGCCGCCCGCCTGCGGCCGGCCGCCCCCGCCGGCGTCCAGGTGCGGCAGGTGGCCGGCGTCCGGGCCGCCGAGTACTGACGGCCCGGCCCGGCCGGGGGCGTCCGACGGGACCGGCCGCGCCGCATCTCACGCCCGGACCGGTCCCGTCGGGTGCCTCACGCCTGGGCGAGCAGCGGGTCGTACGGTGACGAGTGGCGGCGGCCGGTCATGAAGGACACGAAGTCCTTGACGAAGGCGCTGCGCGTGTACGTCGTCCCGGAGGCGGCCGTGTCGCGGTGGAAGGCGGTGCGGAACAGGGCGCGGTACTCCTCCGCGTCGATGGTCTGGTTGCCGTCCTTGTCGGTGACGTCGAAGAGGACCTCGGCCACCTTGATCAGCGCCGGCCCCGCGAGGGACGGTACGGCGGCCGCGTACTCCTGGGCGCTCACCCGGCCGTCGCCGTCGGTGTCGAGGGCGGCCTGGAGTTCCCGCCACCACGCGGCGAAGGCGTCGTAGAGCCGGTTCTCCTCGGGCTCGTCCAGGTCCAGGCGGGTGGACAGCTCGCGGGCCATGGCGGCGAGGTCGGGCCAGTCGAGGTAGCCGTTGCCGGTCTGGTCCAGCACCTCGGCGAAGAACTCCTCCGCGCCGCGCCGCTGTCCGCCGTCCGCCGCCGTCGGCTCCGGGTCGGGGGGCAGGGGGCTGATGAGCCGGATGAGGGCACCGGCCCGGTTCATCGCGTCGCGCAGGGCGCCGACCGTGCGGGCGCGCGGGTCGTCGCTGCCGGGGGAGAGGGCGAGCAGATCGGTGATGGCCTCGGGCTTGCGCCAGCTCTCGGGCAGTACGCGGGCCAGGCCGGCGGCCAGGTAGGCGCCCTGCATCAGGGTCGGGGCGCCGGGGAGTTCGGGCAGCCCGGCGCGTCGGCGGAAGGGTTCGGGCAGCGACGCCACGGTGACCGCTCCGACGACCGGGCCGACCACGGCACGGCCCGCCGCCCACAGGGTGGGCAGTCCGTTCAGCAGGGCGGGGGCCGGGAGGTGGTCGAACAGCTTGTACAGGACGATGCGCATCGCCTCCGTGTTCTCGAGCTCCTCCTCGACGATCCGGTCGTAGTAGCGCCAGAAGTCGGTCAGCGAGGCGGGGAGGTGGTCGGCGTGGCCCTCCAGCGCGGCGAGGAACCCGCGGAACTCCCGGTACAGGCGCTCCATCACGTCCTGTTCGAGGGGCTGGCCGCTGAGCCGGCACATCGTCACGGTGCTCTCGAACAGGGTGGCGACCACCCACGCGCGTGCGGCGGGGTCCATCGCGTCGTACGGGCGGTGCCGGTCGTCGGCGCCGCTCATGCGGGCGTGCAGGCGGTTGAGCCGTGCCGCCTCCCGCTGGCGGGCCTGCTCGTCCGCGCCCCACATGCGCTGGAGGCTCACGAGGGTGTTGCGCAGCCGCCGCCAGGGGTGCGCGACGAACGTCGAGTTGTCGATCAGGGCGGCGCCGACCTGCGGGTGGGCGGCCTCCAGGACGGTCGCCCGGATCATGGCCAGGGCCCAGCGCGGATCGTGGAAGAACTCGTGGAACTCCGAACCGGGTCCGAACAGCGGGTGCGTCGCCTCCCCGGCGCCGGGGCCCGACGGTCCGCGGTCGTGGTCCGTCGTGTCGGCACCGGGGCTGTCGGGGGAACCGTCGTCTGCGTGGGTCACGTTCGGTCTGCTCCGTTCTGGTGCTGGTAGGGGGGCTGGTCCGGGGCGGGGCCCGGTGGCTGGCCGCGGCCGGGGCCCTGGCCCCCGTCCCGCCTCGATCCCTCCCCCGGGCCATGGCCCTGCGCGGGGAGGACGCCGCCGAAGCGACGCTCGCGCCGCTGGTAGGTGTGCAGGCAGTCGAGGAAGTGCCCGGCGCGGAAGTCCGGCCACAGCACCTGCGGGAAGACCCACTCGGCGTAGGCGACCTGCCAGAGCATGAAGTTGGAGATGCGCTGTTCGCCGGAGGTCCTGATGACCAGGTCGACGTCGGGGGTGTCGGGGAAGGGCAGGTGTGCGGCGAAGCTCTCCTCGGTCACGGCGTCGGCGGGGACTCCGCTGCGGATCAGGGACCGCGCGGCCGCCACGATGTCCCGGCGCCCGCCGTGGTCGAAGGCGACGGTCAGCGTCATGCCCCGGTTGTTCCGCGTGAGGGTCATCAGGTCGGCGAAGTCCCGTGCCAGAGGCTCGGGCACGCGCGGGTCGCCGACCCCGAGGAAGCGGCAGCGGATGCCGCGCGCGTGCAACAGCGCCGCGTGCTTGCGGACGACGCGGCGCACCAGCTGCATGAGGAAGCCGACCTCCGTGCTGGGACGGCTCCAGTTCTCGGTGGAGAACGCGTACAGGCTGAGCCATCCGACGCCGGCCGAGCGGGCCGCCTCGATCACGTCGATGACCGCGGCCTCGGCCGCGCGGTGCCCCGACGTCCGGGGCAAGGACCGCTGCGCGGCCCACCGCCCGTTGCCGTCCATCACACAGGCGACGTGCCGAGGCGTCCTGCGCACACTCATGACCGCCCCCCCATGACGACGACACCGCAGCTCACCGCCCTGCTGCGGCCACTTCCCCCAGGGTGCCAGCGCCGGTGGGAACAGCCGGCCCGACCGGTGACACTTCACCCGTCGCACCTCTGTCCGAGACGATCGCCCGGCGCGTCCGCCCGACCCGCGGTCCGGGCCTGATGAGCGGGCCTGCGGGAGGGATCGGCACGGCTGGGTGGTGCCTACAATGGAATCGATCGTCTTGTGACGTGGATCACAGGAGGAGGTGTCATGGGCACCCCGACCACCGACCAAGGAACCATCGGCGACCCCGGCCCTCTGGGTCTCGCCGCCTTCGCCGCGACGACGTTCGTCCTCAGCACGTTCAACGCGCACCTCATCACCGACCAGCGGCTGGTGGCCGTCGTCCTGCCGCTGGCGCTCTTCTACGGCGGACTCGCCCAACTCCTCGCCGCCATGTGGGAGTTCCGCAAGGGCAACACCTTCGGCGCCACCGCGTTCGGCTCCTTCGGCGCCTTCTGGCTGTCGTACGCCGCCTACGCGAAGTTCGTCGCGCCCGGCCTGCCGGTGTCCACCGCGCACCAGGCGACGGGGCTGTTCCTGCTGGTGTGGGCCGTCTTCACGGTCTACATGACCGTCGCCGCGACCCGCACGACCGGGGCGATCCTCGCGGTGTTCGTCATGCTGTCCGCGACGTTCGTCGTGCTGTGCGTCGCCGAGTTCGCGCAGTCGCCCAACACGGTGAAGGCCGGCGGCTGGCTCGGTCTGATCACGGCCGTGTGCGCCTGGTACGCCTCCTTCGCGGGCGTCACCAACTCCACGTACCGGCGTGCCGTCCTGCCGGTCTTCCCGAACCTCGGTGACCTCCTGCGCTCCCGACGCACGCGCCACCACGGACCCTTCGGAGCCCACGCATGACCGGCTCCGGTGGCGAGACGCTCTCCAACCTGCTCCACGAGGAGCGGCGGTTCCCGCCGCCCCCGGAGCTGGCCGACGCGGCGAACGCCACCGCGGCGGACTACGCGCGCGCCGACGCCGACCGCCTGGCCTTCTGGGCCGAGGCGGCCGGCCGGCTGGAGTGGGCGCGGCCCTTCGACGAGGTGCTCGACTGGAGCCGTGCCCCGTTCGCCCGCTGGTTCACCGGCGGGCGCCTGAACGCGGCGTACAACTGCCTGGACCGGCACGTGGCGGCCGGCCTCGGGGAGCGGGTCGCCTTCCACTGGGAGGGCGAGCCCGGCGACACCCGCACGATCACCTACGCGGAGCTGACGGCCGAGGTCTGCCGGGCGGCCAACGCGCTGCGCGCACTCGGCGTGCGCACCGGCGACCGGGTGGCCGTCTACATGCCGATGATCCCCGAGACGGTGGTGGCGATGCTGGCCTGCGCCCGCATCGGCGCCCCGCACACCGTGGTGTTCGGCGGCTTCTCCGCCGACGCGCTGCGCGGCCGCATCCTCGACTGCGACGCCCACGTGGTGATCACCGCCGACGGCGGCTACCGCAGGGGCAAGCCCTCCGCGCTGAAACCCGCCGTGGACGAGGCGGTGCGGGAGTGCCCCGACGTACGCAGCGTGCTCGTCGTCCGCCGCACCGGGCAGGAGGTCGACTGGACCGACGGCCGGGACGTGTGGTGGCACGACCTGGTGGACGCCCAGCCCGCCGAGCACGAGGCCGAGGCGTTCGACAGCGAGCACCCGCTGTACATCATGTACACCTCCGGTACGACCGCCCGTCCCAAGGGCATCCTGCACACCACCGGCGGCTACCTCACCCAGGTCGCCTGGTCGCACTGGGCGGTGTTCGACGTCAAGCCCGACCGGGACGTGTTCTGGACGGCGGCCGACATCGGCTGGGTCACCGGCCACTCGTACATCGTCTACGGCCCGCTGGCCAACGGCGTCACCTCCGTGATGTACGAGGGGACACCGGACACCCCGCACCAGGGCCGCTGGTGGGAGCTGGTCGAGAAGTACCGCGTGTCGATCCTCTACTGCGCCCCGACCGCGATCCGCACCTTCATGAAGTGGGGCGCCGACGTGCCGGCCCAGTTCGACCTGTCGTCGCTGCGCCTGCTCGGCTCGGTCGGGGAACCGATCAACCCGGAGGCGTGGGTCTGGTACCGCCGCTACATCGGCTCCGAACGCTGTCCGGTCGTGGACACCTGGTGGCAGACCGAGACCGGCGCCCAGATGATCAGCCCGCTGCCCGGGGTGAGCGTGTGCAAGCCGGGCTCGGCCCTGCGCCCCCTGCCCGGCATCGCGGCCGACGTCGTCGACGACACCGGCACACCGGTGCCCGACGGCGCCGGCGGCTACCTGGTCCTGACCGAGCCGTGGCCGGGGATGCTACGCACCATCTGGGGCGACGAACAGCGGTACGTCGACACGTACTGGTCCCGCTTCCCCGGGTTGTACTTCGCCGGGGACGGCGCCAAGAAGGACGAGGACGGCGACATCTGGCTGCTGGGCCGGGTCGACGACGTCATGAACGTCTCCGGGCACCGCATCTCCACCACGGAGGTCGAGTCGGCGCTCGTCTCCCACCCCCGGGTCGCGGAGGCGGCCGTGGTCGGCGCGGCCGACCCGACGACCGGGCAGGGCGTCGTGGCCTTCGTCATCCTGCGCGGCGACGGGGCAGCTCCGGGCACCGACGGCTCGGCCGGCGCGGACGAAGTGGCCGCCGAACTGCGCTCCCACGTCGCCCGGGAGATCGGTCCGATCGCCAGGCCGCGCCAGATCCTGCTGGTCGCGGAGCTCCCCAAGACGCGCTCCGGCAAGATCATGCGCCGTCTGCTGCGGGACGTGGCCGAGAACCGCGCCCTCGGCGACGTCACGACCCTCACGGACTCCTCGGTGATGGACGAGATCCGGGAGCGGTTGCCGTCGGGGGGCACGGGGAGCGCGGCCGGAGGCGCCGGAGCGGAGGAGGCGTAGGTCCGGCGGGGGAGCAGGTCCGGGGCGTTCAGGCGATCGTGAGGACGATCTTGCCCCGGAGGTGACCCCGGTCGGCGCGCTCGTGTGCCGCCCGGGCGTCCGCGAGCGCGTACGTGCTGTCGATCGCCACCCGGACCGTCCCCGCGTCCAGCAGCCGCCCCAGCTCGGCGAGTTGGGCGCCGTCCGAGCGGACCTGGGCGCTGGAGACCGTCACGCCGAGCCCGTCGACCTCCGCCTCGTCGAAGACCCCGGGCAGGACGGGGAACAGGGAGCCGCCGCGCCGGAGCGTGCGCAGGAACCGCCGGCTGCCGGGGCCGCCGACCGTGTCGAGCACGAGGTCCACGTCGTGGACGACGTCCTCGGCGCGCTCCTCGGTGTAGTCGACGAACCGGTCGGCGCCGAGCTCGCGCAGGAACGACGCGTGGCCGCCCGACGCCACGGCGACGACCCGGGACCCCTGCCACTTCGCCAGCTGTACGGCGATGTGCCCCACACCGCCCGCGGCGCCGTTGACGAGCACGGTCGTGCCCGCGTCGAGCCGCGCCGGGCGGTGCGGTGCGTCCTGGAAGGGGGAGGGACGGTCGTGGCCCTCGATCAGGAACTGCCACGCCGTCAGCCCGGCCATGGGCGCCCCGGCGGCGTGCACGTGGTCGACGCCGGCCGGCTTGCGCGCCAGGTGCGCGGCGGGCGCGGCCACGTACTCGGCGTACGCGCTGCCCCCGAAGCCGGGGAAGCGCAGCAGTCCGAACACCTCGTCGCCCACGGCGAGGCCGTCCACGTCCGCGGCCACGGCCTCCACGACGCCCGACACATCGGTCCCGGGGATCACGGGCAGGGTGACCGTCGCGTCCGAACCGGGCACGCTGGTCAGTCCGTCGCGCAGGTACCGGTCCGGGGGATTGACGCCCACCGCGTGCACTCGAACCAGCACCTCGCCCGGCGCGGGCTCAGGGATCGGCACGTCCTCGTACCGCAGCACCTCGGGACCGCCGTGGGCGTGGAGCCGGACGGCCTTCATGGTGGACTTCGACATGGTTTCCTCCTGCACGGGATACGGGGATACGCTCATCCGGATCGGCGGTCCACATAAGTGAACCACTGATCCGAATATATGGACCACTGATCCGGACAGCAAGAGGGATCGAGAGGACTGGGGGAACGATGCGTGCCGACGCCAGGAAGAACCGCGACCACCTGCTCGCCGTGGCGGCCGGCGCCATCGCTGAGCAGGGCGTGGAGGTGTCACTGCGGGACATCGCGCGCCGCGCCGACGTCGGCCTCGCGACCCTGCTGCGCCACTTCCCGTCACGCGAGGCGCTGCTCGACGCGCTGCTGCGCACCAGCTTCGAGGGGATGACCGCGAAAGCGGGGGAGTTGGAGGCGTCGGCCTCGCCCGAGGACGCCCTCGTCTCGTGGGTGCGGGACTGCGTGGCGTGGACGACGGAATACCGGGGCGCGACCGTGCTGATGGCCGCCGCCATCGAGGACCCCGACTCCGCGCTCCACGCCTCGTGCGTCACCCTGCGCGCGGCCGGCGCCCGGCTGCTGCACCGCGCCCAGGCCGCGGGCTTGGCGCGCGACGACCTCGACGGCGACGACCTGTTCGCGCTGATCGCCATGCTGGCGTGGCTGGGCGACCAGCCGTCGCTCGCGCCCAGGGCCGACCGCCTCTTCGACGTGGTGGCGGGGGCGGTGCTGGTGGGTGTCGGGGGCGTGGGCCGGGTCGCGTCCGGCGGATCAGGGGTGGAGCAGGGCTGACCGCGCGGCGAACGCGTCGAGGAGCGCGAACGTGCGCTCCGGCTGTTCGAGGTGGGGCAAGTGGCCCGCCTCGGCGACGAGTTCGAACCGGGCCTCCGGGAACGACGCGGCGTACGCCCTGCCGTAGGTCGGCGTCACGATGCGGTCGCTCTCTCCCCACAGGGCGAGCGTGGGGACGGTCACGGCCCCGAGGCGGGCCCGGAGTGTGGGGTCGCTCATGGCGGGGCCGCCGGAGTAGAGGCGCAGGCTCGCCATGTTGCCCTGGATGACGGCGCGTTGTTCGGCGGGCACGGTCGCCGGGTCCCGGTAGAAGCGGTCCGGATCGTGGTAGGCGTGCTCGGCCACCCCTCGCGCGTCCAGGGCGAAGAAGTCCTGGGCCGGTGCCTCGTCGACGTCGATGCCGACCGCGTCGACCAGGGCGATCCCGCTGATCCGGCTCCCGGTGTCCGCGGTCGCCATCTCGGCGGCGATCCATCCGCCGAGCGAGGAGCCGATGACCAGGACGTCGGACAGGTCCCGCTCCCGCAGGAGGTCGAGGTAGGCGGCGGCCAGGTCGGCGACGCGGAGGAAGTGGCCGGGCCGGGGCGTGCCGTTCCAGCCCGGGTGGGTGGGGAGCAGTACCTGCGCGGTGGCCGCGAAGTGCTCGGCCAGCGGGGCGACGGTGGTGGGGCCACCCCCGCCGTGCAGGACCAGGACGGGGCGGCCGGTGGCGGGGCCGTGGGAGGTGAGCGTCAGTGGAGTCATGTCGGCGACAGTAACTAAGCATATTTAATTAAGCAAGTTTAGTCGGAGTGTTAGCCTGACTCCATGGCCGTTGAACTGCAGATCCTCGGACGGGCCGTGAAGGCCGTCCAGTACCGCCAGCACCGGGCGCTGGACAGCCGTCTCGCGTCCGTCGGCAGCACGCTCGCCCAGTGGGACGCGCTGCGCGCGATCAGCCGGGCGCCGGGTGCCAGCGCGCGGGAGCTGGCCGCGGCCACGTTCCAGAGCGAGCAGGCGTTCGGCACGCTCGCCGGACGACTGGTGGCCCAGGGGCTCGTGGACCGCCGCGCCGGACACGGTCGCCGCATCGCGCACCACCTCACCCCCGAAGGCGAACGGCGCCTGAGGGACGGCCACGAGGTCGCGGACGCGGTGCTCGCGGAGTGCTTCGAACCGCTCACGGCAGCTGAGCGGGAGGCACTGCTGGGGCTGCTGCACAAGATCGAGGGCGGCGCGCGGCAGGGCGCCGAGGCGTCGCCGGTGCGGGCGCCGGGGAGCTGACCGCGGCCGGAGCCGCGGACCGGGCGGCGGCCCCCCACCCGCCCCCCGGTTATCCTGCCTCGTTCACACCGGCCAGGGAGGTCCCCCAGCATGAGCAGCACCGCGTCCCCGTTCCCCGAGCGGATCCGGCTCACGGGGGAGGGCCTCGTCCTGCGGGACTGGACGGAGGCGGACGTGCCGGCGATGCCCGCGCTGTTCGACCACCCCGACATCGCGTACTGGACCCCGATCGTCTCCCCGTTCGACGAGGAGGCCGCGTGGGCCCGTCTGGACCGGGACCGGAGACTGCGCGCGGACGGCACGGCCATGCTGCTCGCGGTCACCGTCGACGGCGGGGCGCCCCTCGGCGAGGTGATGCTGCGGCGCGCCTCGGAGGGCACGGAGCTCGGCTACGCGATCGGCCCGGCGCACCGCGGCCAGGCCCTGGCGGTCCGGGCGGTGCGCGTCATGGCGGCGTACGCCTTCGAGGAACTGGGCGCGGAGCGGGTCGTCCTGGAGCTGGAGGCGGAGAACGCGGCGAGCGTCGCGGTCGCCACCAAGGCGGGCTTCCGGCTGCTGGACGTACCGCTGATCACGGGCGAGGAGAAGGGCCGGCCGTTCGCCCTGCAGACGTGGGGGCTGGACCGCGGCTGAGGCAAGCAACGGCCGACCGGGCGCCGCGAGCGCGCGACGCCCGGTCCGGTGAGGGTGCGGGGCTCATGCCAGACAGCTCAGTCCAGGCAGAACTCATTGCCCTCGACGTCCTGCATCACGAGGCAGGACTCGTTGTTCTCGTCGGCCAGGAGGAGCTGGAAGCGGGTGGCGCCGAGGGCGACCAGGCGGGCGCACTCGGCCTCCAGCGCGGCCACGCGCTCGTCGCCGACCAGGCCCGTGCCGACCCGCACGTCGAGGTGCACCCGGTTCTTGACGACCTTCCCCTCGGGCACCCGCTGGAAGTACAGCCGCGAGCCCACCCCCGTGGGGTCACTGCACGAGAACGACGCACCCCGCTCCTCGGGCGGCAGCGAGGCGTTGTACTCGTCCCAGGTCGCGAACCCCTCCGGCGGTGACGGCGGGACGTATCCCAGGACCTCGCACCAGAAGCGGCCGACGCGCTCGGGCTCCGCACAGTCGAAGGTGACCTGGACCTTCTTGATCGCTGCCATGGGGGCACCGTAGCAGGGGAGCTGGAAGGGCGACCCGCCAATTTCCGGGCCGCCCGCCGCCCGCGTCCCGGAGCCGGAAGACCCCGCGGCGCACGGGTGTTGTGCCCAGCATGAGGATCGGTGAGGCGTCCCGGGTCAGCGGCGTGAGCGCCAGGTCGTTGCGGTACTACGAGGACGAGGGGCTGATCGTCCCGGGCCGCCGCGGCAACGGGTACCGCGACTACTGCCGGTCCACCCTCGACCGGGTCCGCGTCATCCGCTCGCTGCTGGAGTCCGGGCTGCCCCTGCGGCTGGTGCGGGACGTACTGCCGCACCTGGCCGTCGGGCAACCGGCCGCGGTGTGCGCGGAGTTCGTGCGGGAGGTGGAGCGCTACCGCGACGGTCTGGCCGCGCGCATCGCCGGACTCGAGGAGCAGCGCGCGGCCCTCGACGCCTACCTGCGCGAGGTGCGGAGGGCGGCGCCACAGCCGTGAAGCACCCGGCCGCGGGGCCGACTTGACCTTCACGCGGATGTCAGGGTCCTACGGTGCGGCGCATGGAGAACGATGAGCGGCGGCAGGCCGCCGAGCAGACCGTACGGGCCCTGGTCCAGCACTCGCACCGGGGACCGCAGGACCTGGCGCTGAGGACCGGACTGCCGCGTCCCACGGCGGGACCCGGCGAGTACCTGGTCCGGGTGGGCGCCGCCGGGGTCAACTTCGCGGACGTCATGCAGAGTCACGGCACCTACGGGTCCGGCCCGCGGGCGCCGTACGTCGCGGGCTTCGAGGCCGCCGGTGAGATCGTGGGGGCCGGCCCGGACATCGGCGGGGCCCTGCCGCTCGGCACCCACGTCGTCGGGACCGGGCCGGGTGCCTTCGCGCAGTACATGACGATGCCGGCCGAGGGCGTGTTCCCCGTCCCCGCGGGCTGGAGCGACGCCGCCGCGCTCGGTCTCGTGCTCAACTGGGCCACCGCGCTGGCCGCGTTGAAGCCGCTGGGCGAGGTGCGGGCCGGCGACGTGGTGCTCGTCCACGCCGCGGCCGGCGGCGTGGGACAGGCGGCTGTCCGCCTCGCCCGGCACTACGGCGCCCGCGTGGTCGCCACGGCGTCACCGGCCAAGCACGACACCGTCCGGGCGCTCGGCGCCGACGAGGTGCTGGACGGCGCGCGGCCCGACCTGGCCGAGGAGATCCTCCGCCGGACCGGCGGCGTCGACCTGGTCCTGGAGTCGGTGGGACGCGCCACGTTCCAGGCCAGTCTGGCGGTCACGAAGCCGTTCACCGGGCGCGTGGTGGTGTTCGGCGCCGCGTCCGGCGACGTCACCGTCAGCACGCACGACCTCGTCTTCACGCATCAGGTGCAGATCAAGGGCCTGCACATCGGCGCGCTGGCGACGGCGGCCCCCGCCCTCCACCGGTCCCTGCTCGACGACCTCACCCGGCTCATCGCCCGGGGCGTCTACCCGCCCGGCACCCCCCAGGTCCACCCCCTGGCCGAGGGGCCGGAGGTGCTGCGGCTCCTCGCGGCGGGCCGCACCCGCGGCAAGCACGCCCTCGATCCCTGGAGCTGAGAAGCTTCACTGTACCGGGTGCAACGGGCGAGGTGCCGGGTATCCGCCAGAATGAGAAGCCGCGGTGCCCGACCGCGGACACCGTGGCCGCCGCAGCCGCAACGGTGGTTAGGGTGGGGCGGACCGAGCACGAGAGGAGGATTGGTGGAACTTCGCCTGATCGACCGCAGCGACGACCTCGTCGTCGCGGCGCTGCCCGACGACGTCGACCTGTTCACCAGCTCCGACGTCCGTGCCGCCGGCGACCGCCTGCTGGACGCGGGCTGCCGCTACCTGGTCCTCGCCGCCTCGCCGGAGTGTTACGTCGACTCCAGCGGCCTCACCGTGCTGCTCACCTTCTGGCACCGCCTGAACGACATCGGGGGCGCGCTGGTGCTGGCCGTGCCCGACGAGCACCTGCGCTGGCGCATGGGCATCCTGGGTCTCGACTCGGTCCTGCTGATCACCGTGACCCTCGACGAAGCCGTCGCCCACGCCCGCCGGCTCCGCGACACCCCGCAGCGGCCAGGCCGGCCCGCACCGCGCACGACGGACGCGGAGAGCGCCTGACGCGCGGCGGGCTGCGCGTGACGTGCGCGGCGTGCGTCTGATGTGCGGCGGCGTGCGTCCGAGGTGCGGGGCATGTGTCCAACGTGCGGCGGCGTGCGTCCGCCATCGGGAAGCGGCTGACCGCGCCAGGAGAGGGACCGGCCGACACGGCGCGCCGAACCGCGCAGGCCGGTGTCGCGCCGCCCCGGACGGTACCGCCCCAGGAACTACCGTCGGGCCATGCAACGGACGTCGTCCCTCCCCCTGGTGCCGCCGGCCGGTGCCCGACACGCCTCGTGGCTCGAGTTGTTCTTCGACCTCGTCGCGGTCGCCGGGGTCGCCCAGCTGGCCCGGCTGCTGCGGGGCGGACCCGACGCACAGGACGTGGCCGTCTACGCCGTCCTCTTCGCCGCCTTCTGGACCGCGTGGATCTCCAACACCCTCTACGGCGACGTCGCCGCCGAGAAGACCAGGACCCGCACGCTGCTGCTCGGCATGTTCGGGCTGACCGTGATGGCCGCGGCGGTGCACGGCGTGCAGGAGGGGGAGCACGCCCGGGCGTTCGCCCTCGCCTACGTCGTCGCTCGGCTCTTCGCCAACCGGGTCTGGCAGCAGCGGCACCAGCGGGTGGAGGGCTGGCCCGCCGCCCGTCTGACCGTCGGCGTGGCACCGTGGATCGCTTCCCTGTGGGCCGTCGAGGAACGCGCGCGCCTGTGGCTGTGGACCGTGGGCCTGCTGCTGGACCTCGTGATCTCGCTGGCGGTCCCGGTCGGCCGGAGGATCCGGCACGTCGTTCCCGCGCCTCGGCGTCCGCCGTCCCGGCAGCACCACGGCGCCGCGGGTCCCGTTCCCGTGACCACGGCCCACCTCGACAACGAACACCTCGCCGAACGGCTCGGGCTGTTCATCCTCATCGTCCTGGGCGAGGGGGTCTACCAGCTCGTCGAGGCCTCCGACACGCCCTGGGACCGGGACCTGCACCTCACCGCGCCCGCGGCCTTCCTCACGCTCACCCTCCTGTGGTCGCTGTGCCTGCGCCGCGGCCACGATGGCGTGCCCTTTCTGCCCCCCGGCACTCCGGTCTCCGCCGCCGTCCTGGCCCTGCACTGCTGCACCGCGGCATCCCTGGCGGCGCTGGCCGCGGGTCTGGGCGGTGTCGTCGCCGGCCTCGACGGGCCGCTGCACGAGCAGAGCAGCTGGGTCATGGCGGCCGGCGCGGGCGTGTACGTCGTCATCGCGGCCTCGGTACGGGCCCGTACGGCGCCCCGGGCCGGGAGGTGGCTGCTGGTCGGCGTGCTGCCCGCACTGGCCCTGTGCGCCGTGGTGGCCGCCACCGCCGACTCCGAGTCGGCCGTCCGCCAGGTCTGGCTGATCACCGCGTCCATCGCCTGGCTGTCCGCGGCGGAGCTGCTCGTGCGGCGGCGCCGGGCAACCCCCGACGCGGCGGACGGCGCCGGAACGTGAGGACCCGGGTCAGGCGGCGGTTTTCTTACGGCGGGTGCCGCCGCGGGCGAGGGCGTCGACGAGCTCGTCGCGGCTCATCTTCGACCGGCCCGCGACGTTCTGCTCGGTGGCGCGTTCGTACAGCTCGGCCTTGCTGAGCTTGCGCAGCTCGCTCTTGGTGCCGGGGGTGCGGCCGCGGGCCCGTGCCGAGGCGGCACCGGCTGTGCGGGGCGGGGCCTGGCGGCGCGCGGGGGCCTTCGCCGGCGCTTTCTTCTTCGTGCCGGACGACGCCCGGCCGGCCGTGCGCCCGCCGCTCTTCCCGCCCTCGTCGCGGGCCGACTCCCGCCCGCCGCGGTCGCCGCGGTCGTCACACGTGTCGCGCTCGCCGTTCCCGGCGCGCTCGGCCCGGTCGGACCGTCCGGCACGGCCCGACCGGGCGGACTCGAGGCTGCCCTCCAGCACCTGCATCAGGTCGATGACGTTGGTGGCCTGCGGCGGCTCCTCCCCACCGGTGATCTCCTCGCCCTCCGCCTTGGCCCTGACCAGCTCGCGCACCTTCTCCTGGTAGGTGTCCCGGTAGCGGGATGGCTCCCAGTCGGTGCTCAGGGCGTCGACCAGCTGGAGCGCCATGTCCATCTGCTTGCCGCGTCCGGCCCGCGACGTGGGCAGCTCGGGCAGCTCCTGTCCCGGGTCGCGGACCTCGTCCGCCCAGTGCAGGGTCTGCAGCACCAGTACCGAGTCCTCGGCGCGCAGGGCGGTCAGGTACTGCTTGTTGCGCATGACGAAGGTGGCGATGCCGACCTTGTCCGCCTCGGCCAGCGCGGCCCGCAGCAGCTCGTAGACCTCGGTGTACTCCTTGCCGCGCGGCGCGATGTAGTACGTGCGGTCGAAGTACACCGGCTCGATGCGGTCCAGGTCGACGAAGTCACTGATGTCGATGGTCTTCGAGCGGCCCGGGGCGATCTCGTCCAGCTCGTCGGGCTCGACCACGACGTACTGGCCGTCGTCGATCTCGTAGCCCTTGACGACGTCCTTTGAGTCGACCTCGTCGCCGGTGCGTTCGTTGACCCGCTTGTTGCGGACGCGGTCCGAGGTGCCGCGCTGGAGCTGGTGGAAGTGGACCGCGTGGTCCTGGGTGGCGGTGTACAGGCCGACGGGCACGGTGACGAGTCCGAACGTGATGACACCTGTCCAGATCGCCCGAGCCATGCCGCCGCTCCGTCCTGTCCGCCCGCCCGGCCGCGGGTGTGCCGTGTCCGCCCCGCTGCCGGCGCGGGTGCCTGTGTCCCTCCACGCTCGCACCCGCGCCGCGCCCCCGCGCGTCGGGCCGCCCGAACGGTGGTGGACCGCCGGTAGGCCTGCCCCGGCGGCACCGAGGCCGCCGGGACGGCGAGACGGCGAGACGGCGAGACGGCGAGAAACGGTCAGCTGCCTGATCGCACGCGACAAACGGGGCGACGTCGGCGATCGTCCTCGGGATACTGGTCGCCCATGGACGAGGTCGAGGTCGTCGTGGCCCATGCCGAGCGTGCGACGCTGCGCGTCGGTGACGTGTTCTTGAAGGTGGACGCCGATCAGGCGCGCCTCGACGTCGAGGTCGAGGCGATGTCCCTCGCGCCGGTGCCGACCCCGGAGGTCCTGTGGCGCAAGCCGCCCGTGCTCGCGACCGCCGCACTCCCGGGGACGACGCTCGGGCGCCTCGGCGGGCCGGTGACCGGGTCGCCGACGGCGTGGGCCGCGGCGGGCGCCGCCCTCCGGAAGCTGCACGACGCTCCGCCGCCGCCGTGGCCCGGCCGGGCGGGCCGGAGCATCGACGCGTGGGCGAAGGAGCTGGCCGACGAGTGCGAGCTGCTCGTGACGAACGGCGTCCTGCCGGCCGACCTGGTCACCCGCAATCGCCAGGTCGCCGAGGCCGCGCTGCGGCCGTTCCCTCCCGCGTTCACGCACGGCGACCTGCAGATCGCGCACGTCTTCCTCGACGGCGACGAGGTCACCGGCATCATCGACTGGTCAGAGGCGGGCCGGGGGGACGCCCTGTACGACCTCGCCACCTTCGTCCTCGGCCACGAGGAACACCTCGGCGACGTCCTCGCCGGCTACGGCACCGGGGTCGACCTCGACGTGATCCACGGGTGGTCGTCGCTGCGGAGCCTGCTGGCAGTCCGCCCGCTGATCGAGCAGGGCTTCGACCCCTTCGCGCCGGGCTGTGAGGTCGACGCGCTGAGATCCCGGATGTGAGGCCGCGGCGGCCCCACCCGCTGGAGTCGCGGGGTCGTCAGAGCCCGTTGAGGAGCCGGCGGCGCAGCAGGTGCGGAGCACGGTGGACCAGCCAGGCGGTGGCCAGGCCGATGGCGGCGCCGGCCACGACGTCGCTGGGGTAGTGAGCGCCGCTCTGCACCCGCTCGACGGCGACCGCTGCCGCCGGCACCGCGCACAGGGCACCGGCCACCGGCCACGCCGGTGCGACGGCCCCGGTGAACGCCACGGCGGCCGCGGTGTGTCCGGAGGGGAAGGACGAGGAGTCCGGGCGGTCCTCGACCTCGTCGTGCGGGATCCACTCCTTGGGCGGCCGGCGCCGGCCGGTCACCTGCTTGCACACGCCGTTGGACACCAGTTGCGCCACCACGACCGCGGCGATGCCGGCGGCTGCCGCCCTGCGACCCCGCGGGCCGCCCCGCCAGGCCATCACCCCGGCCGCAGCGCACCACAACTTCGATCTCTCCGCGGCCTCCTCGACCGCCGACAGCACCTTCGCCGGCCCGGCCGGGACACGGGAAGCCGCCCGCTTGGTCAGCTTCCGGTCGGTGTCGCGTACTTGGTCCAACAGTCTCATGTACTGCCGGTACCCCAGGTCAGCGGCTTGCATCACGGCTGAACGGCCCGGTGCGCGCCAACACCGGACTTCCGTGTGCCCGTTCCGCCGCCTCACCGGCCGACACGGCGACCATCCGTGGCCAACTGGGTGATCCGAGGCGGAACACCGGGCGGATTGGTCTGCGATCTTTTTCCACCCGATCAGGTCTGCGACCAATCCGCCGCGCGGGCAGAACCGGATTCCCCGCGTGAGGAACGAAGAGAAGGACCGGCGAGTACGGCCAGGGTGGCCCCGTCCGGCGCTGGCTGCGCTGAGCGGGGTGCTGGCCGGCTTCACCGCGCTGGCGGTGGCCGAACCGGTGGCTGCGGCGGTGCGTCCGCAGTCCGGTCCGGTCATCGCGGTGGGCGGGGCGTCCATCGACGCGACGCCCGCCGCGGTCAAGGACTGGGCGATCCGCCACTTCGGCACCGACGACAAACTCGTCCTGCAGCTCGGCATCCTCGCCGTGCTGGCGCTGCTGGCCCTGGCGTTGGGCGTACTGGCGCTGCGGTACCGGCGGGTCGGAGCCGCCGGGGTCCTCCTCTTCGGAGCCGTCGGGGCGGCAGCCGCCGTCAGCCGGCCGGACTCCACCGGCCCCGTCGACGCGCTGCCCTCCGTCGTGGGCGCCGTGGCGGGGGCGCTGCTCCTGTACGTGCTGGTGGGGCGCCTGACCGCGGCGGGGCGGTCGGCGACGCCGGCATCCGACTCCGCCGAGGAGACGGGGGACGGGCTGTCCGTCCCCGCGGGCTGGGACCGGCGGGGGTTCGTCCTCGCGGCCGCCTCCGCGGCAGCGGCCTCCGCCGCGGTGGGCACGGTCGGTCGGACCCTCACCACCTCGCGCGGCCAGGACGCGATCGCTTCCCGCGAGAACATCGTGCTGCCGTCGCCCAGGTCACCGGCGCGGCCGCTCCCCGGCGGGGCGGGGCTCCGCATCCCCGGCCTCAGCCCCTTCGTCACCCCCAACGCGGAGTTCTACCGGGTGGACACCGCGCTGGTGGTGCCCCGGGTGGACGCCACCGCCTGGCGGCTGCGGATCCACGGCAAGGGCGTGCAACGGCCCAGTAGTTACTCCTTCGACGACCTGCTGCGCAGGGAGCTGGTCGAGCGGGACATCACCCTGACGTGCGTCTCCAACGAGGTCGGTGGCCCGTACGTGGGCACGGCCCGATGGACCGGCGTACGGCTGGCCGACCTGCTCGCCGAGTGCGGGGTGAAGCCCCCGTCCCGTGGCGGGCCGGCCGATCAGCTGGTGTCCAGGTCGGTGGACGGCATGACGATCGGCAGCCCCGTCGAGGACGTCATGGATGGCCGCGACGCCCTGCTGGCCCTCGGCATGAACGGCGAGCCGCTGCCCTTCGACCACGGCTTCCCGGTCCGCATGGTCGTCCCGGGCCTGTACGGGTTCGTCTCGGCCTGCAAGTGGATCAAGGACATCGAGCTGACCACGTTCGACTCCTACGACCCCTACTGGGTCAAGCGCGGCTGGGCCCGCAGGGCCCCGGTCAAGACGGCTGCCCGGATCGACACCCCCAAGCCGTTCGCCCGTCCCAGGACGGGCACGGTGATGATCGCCGGGGTCGCCTGGGCCCAGCACCGGGGCATCGACAAGGTCGAGGTCCGCGTCGACGACGGCCCGTGGCAGGAAGCCGACCTGGCCGCCGAGGACACGCGCGACACCTGGCGCCAGTGGTCGTTCCCCTGGCGGTCCACCAAGGGCGGCCACACCCTCACCGTCCGCGCCACCGACCGCACCGGTGCGGTGCAGACCGACAGACGCGCCCGCACCGTCCCCGACGGGGCCAGTGGATGGCACTCCGTCGTCGTGACCGTGGACTGAACTTCCCCCTCCCAAGGGCCCTCGCGCCCGCGGAACCACCTGTCCGCAACACCCCCGACGCAGCCGTATCGGGCTGCACTTCCCACAGGAGATCATGATGAACACCCGTATCCGTCGTACCGCCGGTCTCGTCGCCGCGGCCGCCGTGCTGCCCCTGGCCCTGACCGCGTGCTCCAGCGACAGCAAGGACTCCGACGCGTCCGGCTCGTCGAGCAAGGCGTCGGCGTCCGCCACCCGGGGCAGCGACGACATGGGCGGCTCGACGGCCTCCGCGAGTATGGACCAGCCGTTCGGCCCCGCGTGTTCCGCCGTGCCGAAGGACGGCGCCGGCTCCTTCGACGGCATGGCCAAGGACCCGGTCGCCACCGCGGCCTCCCACAACCCGGCCCTGTCCACGCTGGTGACCGCCGTGCAGAAGGCCGGCCTGGTCGACACCCTCAACAACGCGCAGGACATCACCGTGTTCGCGCCGACCAACGACGCCTTCGCCAAGATCCCGAAGGCGACCCTCGACAAGGTCCTGAACGACAAGGCGCAGCTGACGAAGATCCTCACCTACCACGTCGTGGGCCAGAAGCTCACTCCGAAGGACCTGGAGAACGGCTCCTTCGACACGCTGGAGAAGTCGAAGGTCACGACGGCCGGTTCGGGCGAGTCCTACACAGTGAACGACTCCGCCAAGGTCGTCTGCGGCAACGTCAAGACCGCCAACGCCAACGTCTACATCATCGACACGGTCCTGATGCCCCAGAGCTGACACCACCGGGACCGGAGGACGCACGCCCCACCCGGCCGCCGTGACGGGAGCGGCCCGGGCGGCGTGCGTCCTTCCAGCGGGGCATCCGTCAGGCCCTACCGGTAGGGCCTGACGGATGCCCCTCGCCAGAGGGCTGGTCGGCGGACCCCACGGCACGCCGACCAGCCCTCTGAGCATGCCGTTCACGTGTCAGGGGAGGGAGACACCACCAAGGAGGACCCGGCCCGATGACCACCGTCCGCGCCCCCGCCCGTTCCGGTGCCGCGCACCGGCTCGCCGACACGTGCGCACCATCGACGCCTGGCACCGCACGCAGGAGGAACACTGGGCGCGATTCGTCCGCATGGTGGGGGAGGAGACGGCCCGGGTGTGGCGGCTGTACCTGGTCGGCGGTGCCCTGGCCTTCGCGGAAGGGCGCATGGGGGCGGACCAGTTCCTCGCCGTGCGTCCGGGCGCCACTGGTGACAGTGGCATGACCGGGACGGAAGCGGCCGGCTGGCATCGGCACCTGGAGCGGTGAGTGCGGCGCTCGCCTGGGACGCCTTCGCCGCCGGCCTCGGCTGGACGGCGGCGACCGCGCTGATGGTGATGCTCGGTACCTTCGCCCTCGCCCTCAACCTGGACGTGCACCGGGTGGTCGACGTCGCCGGGGGTGCCGCCTTCGCCGCCGTGGCCGTGGTGACCTTCGGCCTCTCCCAGGGCCACGGCGACCCGGGCAGGCGGTGGCTGGTCACTGTCTGGTGGGGACTGTTCCTCATCGCCTGCGACGGCGGTCGGCAGGCGGCGGCGGTGTCCCTCGTCCCGCCGTTGGTGATGAGCGTCCTCCTGATCGGGGGAAGCGGCAAACGGCTCCTGGAACGGCACATGGCCGCGCGCCCCGGCTGGGATGCGCACGCCGCCCGCACCAGCGGCTTCTTCCCCCGGCTGCCGCGCCGGAGCTGATCCGCGGGCCGGCCGCCGCGGTGACCCGGGCCACCGCGGCCCCCCGTGATGCCCGCGCGGTCACCGGTGCCGGCAGTCCCAGTGACCCTTGACCCAGTGGTGCTCCCAGTGGGCGGGCACGTAGACCCACGTGTAGGAGTAGTTGTCCTCCCAGTAGCCCTTGTGCCACGTGCCGTGGTGGTCGTAGTGGCCGGGATGCCAGGTCTTGTGGTGGACCGGCTTCTTCTCCCAGTGGGCCTTCACCCACTTCTTCTCCCAGTGGCCCTTGTGCCACTGGCACGTGGCGTGGTGCTGGGTACCGCTGACGACGGATGCCGGCGCGGGAGAGGCGCTCGCGGTGCCCGCGAGGCCGACAGCGGCACCGCCGGCCAGGAGGCCCGTCGTGGCCGCTCCGGCCAGCAGCTGCCGCACTCGTATGGATGTACGCATCACTCTGTCTCCTAGGCGGTGGTCGAATGCATCCCCGGCTCACGGGCCGGATGCGAGGTATTCGAAGCGGGCGCCGCGACGGATGACGGCGGGACGGAGAAACTCCGCCCTCACGTGCGTCACGGCCCCCATCCGCCGACACCTCGGCTCCGAATCCCCTGTGCCCCCATCCGCCCGAACGGCAGTACCCGAGGGAGCCGTCATGCCGGCCACAGCACCGTCCCCCACCGCCCCGCGCCATGCCGTCGACCTGCCCCGGGGCCTGCACACACCGGCCGTCGCCCGTCACATCACCCAACGCTGGCTCGAGACGGCCGACCAGACCCACCGCCTCGACGACGCGGTCCTGATCGTGTCCGAGCTGGTGACCAATGCCGTCCGCCACACCGGAGCGTCCTGCCGGCTCGCGCTCAGCCTGCAGAACGGCCGCCTGGACATCGCCGTCGCGGACCACAGCGAAGACCTGCCCGAGATCGACCGGCACGCGGGCCGCACGGCGCACGGCGGCGGCTTCGGCATGAACATCATCGAACAGCTCGGGGGCGACATGACCGTGGTCCCCGGGCTCGGCGGCAAGACGGTGCACGTCGTCCTGCCCTTGCGCCCCGGGCCCGACGCCCGGCGGAGCGAGTGACACCGTGCCCGTCACCCCCGTGCCACGGCCGCCCTGCACCGCGCGGCCGAGGATGGAAGAGTCGGGCTCGTCACGCGTCGCGGGTCCCGCCGGACCGCGGCGCACAGCATGACGGGAGTGGGCGTGCTGCACAGGTCCGGACCGCAGGACAGGGCCGAGGATCTGCTGGTCCGCGTGGCCCGCGGCGACAAGGACGCGTTCGCCGGGGTCTACGACGCCTTCTCCCGCGCGGTCATGGGCCTGGCGTGCAGAATCCTTCGGGATCCGGCGCAGGCCGAGGAGGTGACCCAGGACGTCATGATCGAGGTCTGGCGCACGGCGGACCGTTACGTCCCCGAGCGGGGGTCCGCCAAGGCCTGGGTGCTCACGCTGGCGCACCGGCGGGCCGTGGACCGCGTGCGCGCCGCCCACGCCGGCAGCGAGCGCGAACAACGCGCCCGTGCGTTGCTGCCCGAGGGCGCCTTCGACGTGGTGGCGGAGACCGCCGAACACCATGACGAACAGCGCCGCGTCTACCGCTGCCTTGCTTCGCTGTCCCGCAGTCAGCGCGTCCCCCTGGTGCTCGCCTACTACCAGGGTCTGACCTACCTGGAGGTGGCCCACGCCCTCTCCACACCGGTGGGCACGATGAAATCCCGCATGCGAGCCGCCCTGCGGCAGCTGCGGGCCTGCATGGAGGCCGGCAGGTGACAGCCGACGAAGACCCGCACGAGGCGCTCGCCGCCTTCGTGCTGCACGCCCTGCCACCGGCCGAGGAGGCCGCGTTCGAGACCCACCTCGCCGGCTGCGCCACCTGCCGTGCGGAACTCCCCGCGCTCCGCGAGGTCGTCGCCGAGCTGGCCGCCGCCGAGAGCGCCCCGGTACCCGAGCACCTGCGCGCCGCCACGCTGGAGGCCATCACCCGCGTGCAGCAGGAAGGCGCCGTCCGGGCGACCCGCACGACGGGACGCCGGAAGCCGGCTCTCCTGCTCGCCGCGAGCATCGCGGCGGCCGTCCTCCTGGCCGGGACCACGGCGTGGCAGTACACCGAGGCCGAGCACGCCCGCACCCAGGCGGCCCAGGCCCGCTCCTCGAGCCAGGCGCTCACGGACCTCCTCGTGGCACCGGACGTCACCGTGTACACCGCCGAGCTCGCCGACGGGGCCAGAGGAGCGGTCGCCGTGTCCCGGGGCGGACGCAAGGCGGTCTTCGCCGCCCAGGGCCTCCCGGCACCGGGCAGCGGCAAGACCTACGAGCTCTGGTACGCCTACGGCAGCGGCGACCTGCGCCCTGCGGGCCTGGTCCCCGGGAATGCGCGCCACGCCGCCCACGTGCTGGAGGGCCCTCCGGACGAGGCGGTGGCGGTGGGCATCACGCTCGAGCCGGCGAGCGGCTCGAAGCAGCCGACCACCAAGCCGCTGGGCATCATCCCGATCACGTCGTGACCCTCAGTCCGCGGACCGTATGGTGGGCGGGGCGAGGGCGACCGGTCCCGGGCCGGATCCGCTCCCGCTCTTGCAGGAGTCGTGGCAGTCCTTCTCCAGGCTGCAGCACAGTGAGCAGATCGCCCCGGCGTGGAAGGGGCAGTTCGCCACGTCCGGACGCTCGAAGTCGGTCGTGCACACGGTGCAGGTCAGCAGGGCCGCGGAGGGCAGGCCGTCCGCGGCGAGCAGCGGCTCCTCCAAGTCGTCCACCCGGGCGATGTAGTACCTGCCCTTCGTGAGCACCGCGAACAGCGGTGAGAGGACCATCGCGAGGAACAGGGCGATGAAGGGGGAGTACGCCTTGCCGTAGTCGCCGAACACCTCGAAGTAGGCCGCGATGGAGACGGCCGAGGCGATGAGCATCGAGCCGAAGCCGACCGGGTTGAAGTGGTGCAGGTGGGCGCGCTTGAACTCGATGTACGAGGGGCTGAGCCCCAGCGGCTTGTTGATGACGAGGTCGGCGACGACCGCGCCGATCCAGGCGATCGCCACGTTGGAGTAGAAGCCGAGGACGGTGTTGAGGAAGCCGAAGACGCCGCCCTCCATCAGGGCCAGCGCGATGCCTACGTTGAGGAAGATGTAGACGACGCGGCCGGGGTGGCGGTGGGTGAGCCGGGAGAAGAAGTTCGACCAGGACAGTGAACCGGAGTACGCGTTCGTCGAGTTGATCTTCACCTGGGAGAGGATCACGAAGAACGTGGCCAGGCCCAGCGCGACCGGCGCGGCGAAGGTCTTGAACCCGTGGACGTACTGCTGGATGGGCTCGTTGGCCTTGGCCAGTCCCACGCTGCCGGCGATGTAGAAGGCGAGGAAGGCCCCGCCGATCTGCTTGGCCGCGCCGAGCACCACCCAGCCCGGGCCCGCGGAGAGCACCGCGCCCCACCACTGCCTGCTGTTCTGCGACGTCTTGTCGGGCATGAAGCGCAGGTAGTCGACCTGCTCGCCGATCTGGGCGATCAGCGAGAGGGCTACGCCGGCGCCCGCGCCGATCCCGAGCATGCTGATGCCCGAGCCGGTGGGGGAGTTGCCGGCGAAGTGCGTGAACTGCGAGAACTTCTCCGGCTCCTGGACGGCGATGGACACGAATGGCGCGACCATGAGCACCAGCCACACCGGCTGCGTCCACACCTGCATCGTCGACAGCGCCGTCATGCCGTAGATCACCAACGGCAGGATGATCAGCGAGCAGACCAGGTAGCCGACGGCGAGCGGGATGTGCAGCCCCAACTCCAGGGCCTGCGCCATGATGGAGCCCTCGAGGGCGAAGAAGATGAAGGTGAAGCTGGCGTAGATGACCGAGGTGAGCGTGGACCCGAGGTAGCCGAAGCCCGCGCCTCGCGTCAGCAGGTCCATGTCGATGGAGTACTTCGCCGAGTAGTACGAGATCGGGATGCCGGTCAGGAAGATGACCACCGCCGCGGCCAGGATCGCGACCAGGGCGCTGGAGAAGCCGTGGGAGATGGCGATGGAGCCGCCGATGGCGAAGTCCGCGAGGTAGGCGATGCCCCCGAGCGCCGTGGTGGCCACCACGTAAGGGGACCAGCGGCGGAAGGACTTCGGCGCGTAACGCAGCGAGTAGTCCTCCAACGTGTCGTTCTGGGCCCAGTTGTTGTACGTCCGTCCGCCCGTGGTCGCCGGCGGTGCTTCCCGGTCGATGATCTCCGTCACGGCATTCCCTCTTCCCAGCCCTGGGGACGACCCGGGTGACCCCGGGTGATTGCACGGAAGAGTCACGCCGCACTGTTTCTCGAGCGTTTCTCTTCCTTTAAGGCAGAGGTCTTTAACCGGCCTTTATGCAACGCGCGTAGATCTCGTTCCCGGGTGAACGCGACGAGGGCCGTGCGGGCAGTCGACGGGCCGTCGGCTCCGGTGGCCGACCCCGCATGATCGGGTCAACTGCCGTACTGCGAACATGCGTACCCACAGGACGTCCGTCCAACGTCACAGGGGGAACCTTTCATGACCCACCGGATATCCCGCCGAACCGGGGCCCTCACCACCACCCTCGGTGCGGCGGTGCTCGTCGGTGCCACCGCCCTCCCGGCCGCGGCGGCACCGACGGCCGCCGTCCACTGCACGTCCGCCACCGCCGGCCTCGCCGAGAAGCTGACGAAGGACATCACGGCGGCCCTCGCGAACCGTCAGGGCACCGTCGCCCTCGGCGTGTACGACCGCTCCACCGGCACCACGTGCAGCCTCAACAGCACCACGGCCTTCGACTCGGCCAGCACCGTGAAGGTCACCGTGCTCGCCACGCTGCTGTGGGACGCGAAGAAGACCAACCGGTACTTGACCGACACCGAGGCCGACCTCACCAAGGCGATGATCACCGCGTCGGACAACGACGCGACGAGCACGCTGTGGAAGCAGTTGGGCGTGGCGAAGATCCAGGGCTTCCTGACCGCGGCCGGCATGACGAAGACCGTGCCGGGCGCGGACGGTTACTGGGGCCTGACCCAGGAGAACGTCGAGGACGAGCAGAAGCTGCTCAAGCTCATCACCGCCAAGAACACCGTCCTGAGCGACAACTCCCGCGCCTACATGCTGAAGTTGATGGGCCAGGTCATCGCGGACCAGCGCTGGGGCACGCCGGCGGGAGCGCCTTCGTCCGTCGCCGTGCACGTGAAGAACGGCTGGCTGCAGCGCTCCACGCACGGCTGGCGGGTGCACAGCCTGGGCACCTTCAACGGTGCCGGCCACGACTACATGATCAGTGTGCTGACCCAGGACAACAGCACCATGGACTACGGGGTCACCACGATCCAGAACGTGGCCAAGGCGGTCCACAAGGCCCTGGTGCCGACCACGCCGGGCGTCACCCGCTACACGCCGACCGACTCCCCGCGCGAGGCGTTCGTCGCCGTCCCGCCGCGCGGCTGACACCACCGGCCGGTCCGGTGGAACGACACGTGCGGGTGTGCACCCGGTGGTTCCGGGATGCACACCCGCACGTGTCGGGGGACGGGGGGCGTCAGCCGCCCACGTACCAGCTCATGCCGCCGTTGCTGGCCGCGACCGCCAGGAGGACGAGCCACAGGACGACGTCGATGACACCGAGGACGATGCCGGCCGTCGCCATGCCGCCGCCGTTCTTCACACTCGCCTGACGCCGGGCGATCACACCGAAGACGATCGCCAGCGGGCCGAGGACGATGTTCAGGAGGAACAGGCCGACGATGCCGCAGCACAGGCTTGCGATCGCCAGACCGTTCGTGCGCGATCCGGAGGACGCGGCAGAAGAGCTGCCGTAACTCGTCATGGAATACTCCCGGTTGCCGATGGCACGGACCGAACGGGCCGCACTCTCCTTGCTCTTGACTTGACACCCGAATGCCCCTCCGGAGCCGTCTCATGTCAAGCGTTCGTCAAGTCCTGTACGGCGCAGGCCCCGACGGGGTGCGCCAGGAGGTCACCGGAAGAGCGCGCGAGCCCTCAGTCGAGGCCGTGCACCGTGGTCAGGTCGCTGAGGCCCGACACCCTCAGGACCGGCGCCAGCAGGGGAGTGGCGATCAGCTCCAGCCGGTCGGCGTGGGCGAACAGCACGCTCAGGCCCGCGCTGTCGAGGTACTCGACGTCCGTCAGGTCCAGGACGAGCGGGCCCGGGGTGGTGGACAGGGCGTCGGCGAGCGCGTCGATGTTGCTCATGTCGATCTCTCCCGAGACGGCCAGGTGGTGCGTGCCGTCCGGTCGCCGGCCGGGGACGAGCGTGAGCGGGGTGGTCATCAGGCGATCCTCGTGTGCAGGTGGACGGTGGTGCCGGCGGCGCCGGGGGTGACGGTGACCTGCTGCATCAAAGAACGCATCAGGGTGAGGCCCCGGCCGCGGTGGGCGTTGAGTTCGGGCTGCGGGGCCTTCCAGCGGCCGGTGTCGGTGACGGTCACGCGCAGGTCCTGCACGAAGGCCTCGGCGCGCAGCCGCACCGTTTCCCCGGGGGCGTCCCGGTGGCCGTGCTCGATGGCGTTGGCACACGCCTCGCCGGCCGCGACCAGGACGTTCTGCACGGTGTGCGGCGGCAGCTGGCACTGGTCCAGCCAGCTGCGCAACGCCTTGCGCACCGGGGCGAGTTGGGCCGACTCGGCGGGGAAGGCCATGTCCAGGGGCGCGGGGTGGCGGTACAGCAGCAGCGCGACGTCGTCGTCGTAGCCCCCGGCCGGCGCCAGCCGCGTCATGATGCGGGTCGCCAGGTCGTCGACGGCCGTGTCCCGGCCGTCCTGGACCGCCTCGCTGGCCTGGTCGATGCCCGCGGTCAGCGGACGGCGCCGGCGTTCGACCAGGCCGTCCGTGTACAGCAGCAGCGTGCCGCGGGCCGGCATGACGTACTCGGCCTCGGGACGCTCCCTGCCCGGCCGCACCGCGAGGGGCAGCGAACGCCCCTCCTCCAGCAGGTGGGTGGTGCCGTCCGCGTGGGCGAGGATGCCCGGGGGATGACCGGCGCTGGAGTAGGTCAGCCGGCCGGAGTCCGGGTCGAGGACGCCGCAGAACACGGTGGTGCACAGCGCCCCGGGCACGGTGGCCGCGAAGTAGTCGAGTGCCATCAGCGTCTGCGCGGGGTTGGCGTCCTGCAGCAGCAGCGCCCGGCAGGCACTGCGCAACTGCCCCATCACGGTGGCCGCTTCGAGGCCGCGCCCGACGCAGTCGCCGACGACGATGCCGATCCGCCCGTCGGGCAGCGCGATGGTGTCGTACCAGTCGCCGCCGACCTCGAGCGGCTGGGTGGCGGGCTCGTAGCGGACGGCGAAGCCCTCGGGCAGGTTGGACGGGCCGAGGATGGCCCGCTGCAGGGCGATGGCGGTCTCGCGCTGCTGGTCGATCTGGTGCGCCCGGGTCAGCCCCTGCGCCAGGTGACCGGCCAGCAGCGTCAGCAGGAGCTGGTCCTCCTCGGTGAACGGCCGCTGCTCGCCGAGGTCGATCCACACCACCATGGGCCCGGTGGGGTGTTCGACGGTGATGCCGGCCCCGGTCGGCTGCGGCACGGAGGTGAGCGCCGGCTGTCGGCGCACCTCGCTGATCGCCTTGCGCTGCTCGGCCGGGAGGTCCTGCCAGGCCGAGGTGTCGGTGGTGGTGAGGGACGGCTCCGCGCCGCCGTCGAACACGGCGGCCAGGGCGGACCGGGCGCGCCACAGGGCCTGGAGCTCCTCCAGCGCGCCGGAGAGTGCCTCGGGCAGGCTGGTGGCCCGCGACAGCCGGGTGCTCAGCGACGCCAGGGCGCTCTCGCGCTGGATCGCGTAGTGCTCCGCGGTGACGTCACGGAAGGTGCCGACGGTGACCCGGCGCCCCGAGTCGGGATCCTGGGCGTGCGCGAAGCTGGCGGTGACCCACAACCGGTGGCCGTCGCGGTGCGTGACGGGGATGGTGTACGAGCCGCGGGGGTCGCCCAGGAGCTGGTCGAACGCCTCGCTGACCGCCCGGTGCGCCTCCGGGTCGCTCTGCTCGTCCGGCCACCAGGGGTGGACCGGCGCGTACGGCAGGCCCTCCGGCCCGTAGCCGAGGATGCCGGTGAACGCGGCGTTGATCTCGATGACGGCGCCCTGCTCGTCGCAGACGAAGAACGCCTCCTGGAGGGAGTCCACGAGGGCGTTGCGCCAGCGGGCGTGGTGGGTGCGCAGCCGGGCGAGCTTCACGTTGGCCTCGACGCGGGCCAGCAGTTCGGCCGCGGCGAACGGCTTGACGAGGTAGTCGTCGGCGCCGGCCTGCAGCCCCTCGATGGAGGCCTCCTGCCCGGCGCGTGCGGACAGCAGCAGCACCGGCAGGGAAGCGGTGCGGCTGTCGCCGCGCAGCGCGGCCACCAGCTCCAGGCCGTCCATGCGGGGCATCATCACGTCGCTGACCAGCAGGTCGGGGGTGTCGCGCCGGACGGCCTCCAGGGCTTCCCGGCCGTCGGTGACCGCCTCGACGTGGTAGCCGGCGCCGGCCAGCAGGCGGCCGAGGTACTCGCGCATGTCGGCGTTGTCGTCGGCGATCAGCACCCGGGCGGGCGCACCCACGTCGGCGGGACGCCCGGCCGCGACACCGTCGGGGAGGATCTGCTCCTGGGGTGCGTCGGCCGGCCGGTCCGCCGTGCCCTGGGGCAGCCAGCGCAGGGCCTCCTGGAGGTAGGGGTCCGCGCTGCTCACCCCGGCCGGCACGCCGGCCCCGGCCGCGGGGGTGACGGCGTCCGCAGGCAGGTGGGCGCTGCCGAACGGCAGGTGGATGGTGAAGGAGGTGCCCCGGCCCTCGGCGGACCGGGCGGTGATCATGCCCCCGTGCAGCGTGACGAGCTCCTGCACCAGGGCCAAACCGATGCCACTGCCCTCGTTGGACCGGGAGCGGGCGTTCTCGATGCGGTGGAACCGCTCGAACAGCCTCGGCACCTCCGCGGCCGGCACACCGACGCCGGTGTCCTCGACGGTGACCACCGCCCGGCCGTCCTCCTCGCCCACCGTGACGCCCACCGAGCCGTCGAAGGTGAACTTCAGGGCGTTGCTGAGGAGGTTCAGGATCACCTTCTCCCACATGTCGCGGTCGACGTGGACCGGACGGCCCAGGGGGCGGCACTCGACGCGGAACGCGAGGCCGGCCTTGTCCATGGCGGAGCGGAAGACGCTGGCGAGTTCGGCGGTGACGGCGGCCAGGTCGACGGGCTCGTAGCGGGCCTGCATGCGGCCGGCCTCGATGCGGGAGAAGTCCAGCAGCGTGTTGACGAGCTTGCTCAGCCGCAGCCCGTTGCGGTGGATGATGTCCAGCTCGCTGCGGGCCCACGGGTCGTCCGCCAGCCGCCCGCGCAGCTCCGCCAGGGGACCCATGATCAGGGTCAGCGGGGTGCGGAACTCGTGGCTGATGTTGGAGAAGAACGTCGTCTTGGCGCGGTCCAGCTCGGCGAGTTCCTCGGCGCGCTGCTGCTGGGTCTCGTAGCTGCGGGCGGAGCCGACGCCGGACGCCAGGTGCCCGGCGGTCAGCTCGACGAAGCCGCGGTAGCCGTCGTCCAGGGCCCGGTAGCGGTTGAGGCCGGCCACCAGGAAGCCGTAGGGGGCATTGCCCTGCTGCAGCAGCGGGACGACCAGCGCCTGCCGCGGCGGCAGTTCCCAGCCCCCCTCCGGCAGGTCGGGCAGGCCGGTGAACCGCCCGCCCTCCAGGTCCACGACCGCCGTCCCGCCCCCGGCCAGCTCCGCGGCGGGCCACAGGGCGTCCGCGTCCTCGGTGCGCAGGACCGGGACGCCGAGCGGGTGGCCCTCGGGCAGGCCCGTGGAGCCGGCCAGCCGGGACGAGCCGTCCTCGCGGAACAGGTAGGTCAGCGTGAAGGGCAGGTCCCTGTCGTTGCGGGCGAGCTGCCGGCCGGCGAACTCCAGCACCTCCTGCTCGGTGCGGATCACGCTCGGGTCGGAGCCGAGGTCGCGCAGGGTGGCCATGCGCCGCTCGCCGATGACCCGCTCGGTGTCCTCGCTGACCACGCAGAGCATGCCGACCACGGTGTCGTCGTCGTCGCGCAGCGGGCTGTAGGAGAAGGTGTGGTAGCTCTCCTCGGTGTAGCCGGAGCGCTCCAGGAACAGCAGCAGGGCCTCGTCCCAGGTCGCCTCCCCGGTGGCCAGCACCCGGTCGATGCGGGGACCGATGTCGCCCCAGATCTCCGCCCACACCTCACTGGCGGGCCGGCCGAGCGCCCAGGGGTACTTGCGGCCCAGCGTGTCGCGCCGGTAGGCCGCGTTGCAGAAGAAGGTCAGCTCCGGACCCCAGGCCATCCACATCGGGAACCGGGACGACAGCAGGATGCTCACCGCGGTGCGCAGGCTCTGCGGCCAGCTCGCGGGCGGTCCGAGCGGAGTGGACGCCCAGTCCACGAGGGCCAGGTCCCGGCCGATCTCCCGGTCGGCGGCGAACACCTCGGTCCCGTCGGTGAATCCGTCGGTCCCGGCTGCCGGCCCCTCGTGCTCAGCTTTCCCCGAGTACATCACGCCACGTCCTCCCGTCCACGCGGGTCACTGTGCTCTCCTGCCGCTCGTACTGGTCGGACCGGCTGCGACGCCCTCGGCCCGCAGCACCGGCTCCTGCGAGGCCGTACGACTCCGTAGGATAATCCAGCTGATCCGGGTACCCGACCTGCGCGGGCGCGGGACCGGTGCAGCCCCGGTCGCCGTGCGGCGGCAGGGCGGGGCATGTGGTCCGGCCTCGTCGACGAAGAGCAGCAGCCGCGGCGCAGGGGTACGTACCGTGGACGTGCCCAGGCCCGCAACCGCCCCCCACAGGAGAACGATCGGTGACCGAGACAGAGCGCACTCTGACCATCACGCAGCAGTCCGATCCGCGCGGAGCACTCGTGGTGCGCGTGGACGGGGAACTGGACCACCACACCGCGCCCGAGCTGCGTCACGCGCTGGCGGAGACGTCCTTCAGCGCGGACACCCCCGTGATCATGGACCTGTCGGGTCTGGAGTACTGCGACTCCACCGGGCTGACGGTGCTCATCACGAGCTACCACCTGGCCACCGCGGCGGACACCACGCTGAGCATCGTGGGCCTGAACCCCGATCTCACCCGGGTGTTCAAGATCGCGGGCATCGACCTGGTCATCCCCCTGCACACCACCGTCGACGAGGTGCTGGACCGTACGCAGGCCTGAGGGGGGCGGCCTGGCGGGGCGCGTCGGCACGCCGGTAGGATCGACCCTCCGGGCGGTGGGCCGAGGTCGGCCGCCCCAGAGGCGGGGAGCGTTGGGGCTGAGGTGGCCACGGACACGTGCAGGGACCTACCGGTCCAGGACATCGGGCGGGGCGACCACGTCTGCCTGGCCTTCGCCGACGACGCCGAACAGCGGCACGTCCTGTCGCAGTACCTGGCCGACGGCCTGCGGCAGGGCGAGCGGGTGCTGTACTTCGCCGACCGGAACGCCCCCGACGAGGTGCTGGGCTGGCTCCCGGCGGTCGGCATCGACCCCGGCCCCCTGATATCCCGCGGGCAGCTGGCGGTCACCACCGCGGACGACAGCTACCTGGCGTCGGGCACCTTCGACCCCGACGCCATGGTGGCGGTGCTGCGCCAGGAGGTCGCCGCGTCCCTCGCGGCGGGCTACACCGGGTTCCGCGTGAGCGGGGAGATGGGCTGGGCGCTGCGCGAGGTGCCCGGCGCCGACCGGCTGGCCGAGTACGAGACCAAGGTCAACGCCGTGTTCGCGGAGGGCCGGTCCTCGGCGGTCTGCCAGTACGACGCCCGCCTCTTCGGTCCCGACGAGCTGCACGGCTTCGACCGGTGCCACCCCTCGGCCGCGGAACTGCGCCCCCTGTACCAGGACGCCCGGCTGCGCCTGGTGCCCGCCTTCCGCTCCGGCCACCACGCCCTGCGGGTCATCGGCACGGTCGACCACCAGGGCACCGCCACCCTGGCGGCCGCGCTGCAGACCCTCCTGGGCCGGCCCGGCGACCTGTACGTGGACATGGGGGAGCTGGAGTTCATCGACCTGGCCGGGGTCCGGGCCCTCGCGCACGCCGCCGACCGCATGGCCGCCGGCCGGCGCCTGCACGTCGTCCACCTGGCTCCCCTGATGGCCCAGGTGGTGCGCCTGGTCGGCTTCGACGGGATCCCCGCGCTGAGCGTCGACACCGCGGAGGCCACCGCGTGACGGCTCCCGTCCTGCACCGTCCCCACGAGGGACTGACGCACCAGGGCCTGGTCTACGGCAGCGACGAGGAGTTCCTCGCCGCCACGGTCCCCTTCTGCCGGGAGGGGCTCACCCGCGGCGACGCCGTGCTGGCGGTGACCACCGGCACCAACATCGGACTGCTGCGCCACGCCCTCGCCGACGTGAGCGGCCAGGTCGAGTACGTCGACGCGCAGGACTGGTACCGCCACCCCGGCGCGACGCTCGGCGCGTACCACCGCTACGTCGACCGATGTACGGCCACCGGCACCCACCAGCGGGTCCGGGTGATCGGCGAGCCCGTGTGGCACGGCCGGGACGCGCTGGAGAGCACCGAGTGGACCCGCTACGAGTCCGCCATCAACGTCGCCTTCGCCGACTGCCCCGCCTGGATCATCTGCCCCTACGACACCCGGGTCCTGCCGTCCGGCGTGGTCGCGGACGCCCGCCGCACCCACCCCGAGCTGGCGACGGCCGGAGCCGCCCTCGTCAGTGACCACTACGCGGACCCGGTGGACGCCGACGGCGTCTGGAACCGGCCGCTCGCGCCCGTCCGGGCAGAGGGGGAGGAAGCCGTGCTGTCCTTCGGAGCCGACCTCACCGACGTACGGACCTTCGTCGCGGACACCGCCACGGCTCTGGGGCTGGCGCCGCACAAGACGCAGACGCTGGTCTTCGCGGTGAACGAGGTCGCCACCAACGCCGTCCAGCACGGCGGCGGCACCGGACGGCTGGTCCTGCGGCGGTGCGGCCCGCGCATCGTCGCCGACGTCGTCAACACCGGCGAGGCACAGGCCGCCTGGTACCTCGGCTACCTTCCCCCCGACCCCCGGCAGCCGCGTGGCCACGGCATGTGGGCCGTCCGCGCCCTCTGCGACCTGCTGGAAGTGCACACCGACCGGGAGGCGACGACGGTCCGCCTGCACGTGGGCCTTGACTGACCCCCCGTCAGCCGCCCGCCGCGGCGGCCCCGGCTGAGGTCGTCGTGGCGGCAGCCACCCGGTGCGGGGGACCAGCCGGACCCCCGCGCACGGACATCGCCAGGAGCGCCACGTCGTCCTCGGCCCCTTCCAGCGTCTGGGTCCGCAGCAGCTCGACGGTGTCGTCCACCAGGTCCGCCGCTCCGCCGGCCGCCGGACGGGCCGCGAGGAACGCCTCCAGCCCCTCCCAGCCGAGCCACCGGTCGGTGCCGGTGCGGACCTCGGGCAGCCCGTCGGTGTAGAGCAACAGGGTGTCGCCGGGGTCCAGGCGCAGGGCGGTCGCCGCGAACCGGGCCTGCGGGAACGCCCCGACGAGCATGCCGCCGGCCGGCCGCACCGCCTCGACGACGGTGGGCGTGCCGGTGTCCTCGGCGCTGTCGGCGGGGCGCAGCCGGTAGGCCGGGGGGTGCCCGCCGGTGGCGAGCCGGACGTCGAACCCACCGTCGTCCCGTGCGGTCAGGGTGCCGACCACGGCCGTGCAGAAGCGGCTGCCGGCCGTGACGTCCTCCAGGAGCGCCTTGTTGAGCACGTCCAGGACCGCGACGGGGTCGGCGGTGTGCTGGGCGGCGACCCGCAGGGTGTGCCGCACCAGCGAGGTGAGGGCGGCGGCCTCGGGGCCCTTGCCGCACACGTCGCCGAGGAAGAAGGCCCACTCGCCGTCCCGCAGCGCGAAGAGGTCGTAGAAGTCGCCGCCGACCTCGTGGGCGGAGGCGGTGTGGTAGTGGCAGGCCAGCTCGAGGCCCGGCACCGTCGGCAGGGCGGGCGGCAGCAGGGTGCGCTGCAGGGCGGAGGCGAACGCGGCGATGGACGATGCGTCCCGCTCCGCGCGGATCCGCGCCTCGCGCTCCACCTCCGCCAACTGCTCCTGCACGGCCGTCCGTTCCCGCTCCTCCCGCACGGCCCGCAGGGCGGACAAGCGGAGTTCGAGCTCGTCCATGACGATGTCGGCGAGCTCGGTCAGCAGCGCGGTGTCCTGCGGACTGATCGAACGCGGCACGGTGTCGAGGATGTCGAGGGTGCCCAGCCGGTGCCCGTCCCGCGTCACCAGGGGGGCCGCCGCGTAGAAGCGGATCCCGAGCGACCCGGTGACGAGCGGATTGCCCCGCGCGACGTCGTCCAGGAGGGTGTCGGGTATGACCAGGGTGCCGTCCTTCAGCACCGCCGACGCGCACAGACCCGGGTCACGGCCGACCTCGCGGACGCCCTCCAGGCCGTGCGCGGCCTTGAACCAGACGCGGTCCACGTCGACGATCGTCACCGTCGCCAGTGGCACGTCGAACAGACGCGCGGCGAGCGCGGCGATGCGGTCGAAGGCCCCGTCGGGCGGGGTGTCGAGGATGTCGTAGCGGCGCACGGCCTCGATCCGGGCCGCCTCCGTGTCGGCGGCCGCCGCCCTGCCGGCCGCCGTCGGCGGCACGAGGTGCGGGGGAACCTCGCTCTCCCACGCCCCCTCAGTCATGCGTCACCCGCCTCGTCAGCGAGCGGGCAGCCGTACTCGTGCGGGCGGGGCGGTGCGCCTGGGCGCGTCGACTCGCCGCCGAGGGGAACTCGAGCGCGAGCAGCGCCACTTGCCTCTCCCACGTCGTCGCCTGACGGCCGGTCGGACGTCAGATAGTTGTCGCGGGACAACTGTATCGCCTCACGGTGTGGAGTCGTCCGTGGCGGGCTCGGCGGTACGGCGTGGCGCGTGCGGGCCGGTCGTGGTGATGCGGGTGACGGCCTCCAGGGTCAGGGCGCGGTCGTGGGGGTCGGTGGTCAGGGCGCGGTGGAGGGTCAGGCCCTCGACGAGGGCGTCGAGCTGACGCGCCGTGTCCGGGTCGAAGTGCCGCTCGAGGTGGACGCGGCTGCGGTGCATCCAGGCCTGCGTCAGCTCCCGGTACGCGGGCCGGCGAGCCGCCAGGGTGTACAGCTCCTGGGCGAGGACGAGGTCGCGCCGACTGCCCCCGGACAGCGCGTGCACGAGGTCGGCCACGGCCCGGCGGGCCTGGTCGGGATCGGCCGGGCCCGCGAGGTGGGCGTCGAACACGGCGGCGATGTGATCGGTGAAGCGGCCGAACGCCTCGCGCAGCAGGTCGTCGATGCCGTCGAAGTGGTACGTCATCGAACCCAGGGGAACACCGGCCCGCGCGGCGATCCTGCGGTGGGAGACACGGGCGATGCCCTCGTCGGCGATGAGGTCGAGGGTGGCGTCGAGGATGCGCTCACGACGCCGTGGGTCGGTGTGTCCGGTGGTCATCGCGGCGGGCTACAGGCTCCGCACCGGCCGGGCGGGGTTGCCGACGGCGACGACGTTCGCGGGCACGTCCTTGGTGACGACGGCGCCCGCGCCGATGACGGCGTTGTCGCCGATCGTGACACCGGGCAGCACGATGGCGCCGCCGCCGAGCCAGACGTTGTCGCCGATCGTGATCGGCCGGGCGGCCTCCAGCTTGTCGCGCCGCGGCCCGGGCTCCAACGGATGCGTGGGGGTCAGCAGTTGGACGTTCGGGCCGATCTGGCAGTCGGCGCCGATGACGATGTCGGCGACGTCCAGCGCGGTCAGGTTGTAGTTGACGAAGGTGCGGGCGCCGATGCGGATGTTGCTGCCGTAGTCGACGTACAGCGGGGGCCGCACCTGCGCCTCCTCGCCGAGGGCGCCGAGCAGTTCGGCCAGGAGGGGCCGGGCGGCGTCCGCGTCCTCGGCGTAGGCCGCCTGGTAGCGCGCGGCCAGCCGTACGGCCTGCTGCTGCCTGCGGGCGATCTCGGGGTCGTCGGCGATGTACAGGTCGCCCGCCCGCATGCGTTCGAGGTTCGTGCGCGGATCACCCGCGAAGTGGTCGGTCGCCATGCGTACGATCGTACACTCCGGGCGTACGATCGTACGCCCCGCTCGGTGGGCAGGAGCGTGGCCCGTGGCGGACCGCCGTTACCCGGGCCGGGCCGTGGGCGTTCTCCCAGCGGCGCCACCTCCGGCGCCGACACGAGACGAACGGAGCGATCTTGATGCGTGGGACGAAGCTGGGAGCGGTCACGTTGCTGGCCGGCGCCGCGATGCTGGGCGGCGGTACGACGGCCACGGCGGCCCCGCAGTCGGCGGACGCCGCGACGAGCGGCCTCGCCGGCATCGCCGCGCCGGTGGTCGGCGAGCCCGTGGCCGGGGCGGTCGGGGCGGTCGGCGAACCGCTGGTCGAAGCGCTGGTGCCGTGCCCCGCCCCGTGGGCCGGGCCGGGCGTCAACATCAGCGAGCAGTACCTCACCTGCGTGAGCGGGGCGCTCACCGACTGACCGCGTCGACCGAGCGTGCCGGTCGGCCGTCCTCGGCGGTTCGGCCCCCTCACGGCCCTCCTCACGGCCCTTTCACGGCGCTCGCGCGGAGCCCGCGCCGGCCTCCCGGCGCGGGCTCCGCGCTGCTCGTCCCCCGCGCCCGCCGCCGGTCAGCGGTGCTTGACGCCCGGCCGGGCGCCCGGGGCCAGGGTGGGCTCGGTCACGGGGACGTCGCCCAGGGCCCGGTCCACGGCCGCGAGCAGGTCGTCGGACAACTCCACCCCGGAGGCGGCGGCGTTGGCGTGCACCTGCTCGGGCCGGGAAGCGCCGGTGATGGCCGAGGCGACCTCGCTGCGGCGCAGTACCCAGGCCAGCGCCAGGGTGGGCATGCTCATCCCCGCCTCCTCGGCGAGCGGCACCAGGCGCTGGACGGCCTCCAGCGTGGCGTCGCTGTAGACGAGGTCCTGCGACACCGCCATGTCCGCGCTGGCGAACCGGCTGCCCTCCGGCACGGGCTGCCCCGGCTTGTACTTCCCGGTGAGGACGCCCTGGGCGAGCGGGGACCAGACCACCTGCGAGATGCCGTGGGACGTGCACAGTTCGAAGACCTCGGCCTCCGGTGCCTGCCACAGCATCGAGTACTGCGGCTGGGAGGAGACGAACAGGTCCGGTCCGGCGACGTCGAGGGCGGCCCGGATCTGCTCGGGCGTCCACTCGCTGAACCCGATGTAGCGGGCCTTGCCCTGGTCCACGACCTTCTGGAACGCCTCGACCACGTCCTCGACCGGGACGCCGGGGTCGAAGCGGTGCGCCTGGTACAGGTCGACGTGGTCGGTCCTGAGCCGGGTGAGGGACGCGTCGATCTGTTTCGCCAGCTGCGCCGGGGCCAGGCCCTGGTCGGCCGGGTCGTCCGACATCGGGAAGTACACCTTGGTGGCGAGGACGTAGGAGTCGCGGGGGTGGGCCGAGAGGATCTCGCCCCACGCGGTCTCGGCGGCGCCCCGCCCGTAGGCGTTGGCGGTGTCGAAGAAGGTGATGCCCGCGTCGAACGCCGCTTCGGTGCAGGCCCGGGTCCGGTCGGCCTCGATGCCGCCGGAGTAGGTGAGCCAGGACCCCAGCGAGATCTCGGAGACCTCGAGGTCCGAGCTGCCCAGTGTGCGGTAACGCATGTGGCTCCCCATGGGTCGCGGTCGTATGTGGTTCCGGACCCCCGGGTTCCCGGGGAGCCGCGGCCTACTTCGACTCGACCCGTCCCACCGCGCCGTCCCCGGTCGTCAGCTCCTCGCTCACGGTCCGCCAGGCGGGGTCACCCGGCTGGAGCCGGCTGCGCAGCCAGGCCGAGGTCAGGCGGCCGAGGGCGGCGACCCGCGCGGGGTCCTCGTCGGTGGTCTCGGCGGCGTCGTACCCGGAGATCCCGCCGAGCAGGTGACCGGCGCCGAAGAGGGTGAGCAGCGTCTTCGGTGCGGGGGCGAGCCGGTAGGGGTCGGCGTGCCAGTCGGGCCCCACGTCGGTGAAGTGCCGGGAGTCGTCCTCGTCACCGGCGACGACCAGGGCGGGTGTGGTCATCGTGGAGAAGTCGGTGGAGCGGAAGAACGGCACCGCTTCGGCCATCGGCCCGGTGAGGACGTCGCCGCCCCTGCCCGGCGCGGCGAGCAGCACGCCCGCGCCGATGCGGGGCTCGGTCAGGTCCACCACCTCGCCGGTGTCCGGGTCGGTGGTCCGGGCGCCCAGCAGCAGGCTCGCGGTGTGACCGCCGAGCGAGTGCCCGGCGACCGCCACCCGGTCGTGGTCGACGCGCCCGGCGAGCTGGGGCACGGTCTTCTCGATCTCGTCCAGCCGGTCCAACAGGTGGCTCATGTCCCGCGCGCGGGAGCGCCAGAAGAACGGCGCGCCGGGGGCGCCGGCGAGCCGGTGGCCCAGGGTGCGGGAGCTGAGGTGGGTGGGCTGGAGGACGGCGAACCCGGCCGCGGCCCAGAGCTGGGCGAGGGGCGCGTACCCGTTCAGGGAGGAGAGGTGGTGCGAACCGCCGTGCCCGTGCGAGAGCAGGACGACGGGCAGGGCGGTCCCGGTGACCGGCACGGTGACCCGGACCTCGAGGTCCACGGGCCGCCCGGGCACGGGCAGCACCACCGGGCTGTACGACAGCACGGGCCGGGAGGGGGTGCCGGGGACGGCGGAGTGGATGGTGGGTGCGCTCATGGCGAGGAGATCCCTTCGAAGCGGAACGTCGTTCCGGAAGTATCCGGAGCGACGTTCCGCTTTGTCAAAGGTCCCTGCTCACAGGGTCACAGGGGCACGGGGTCACGGGGCCCAGGGATTCTCCACGGCCCAGGTGGTGTCCTCGGTGAAGGACACCGGGTTGTCCCAGGCGTGGGCGCCGCCCGGGGTGGCCAGCCACAGTTCGGCATTGATGTGGCGCAGGTACTGGCCCGGGAAGTTCGACGCCATCAGCCGCACGCCGCCGCTGCCCGGCACCGCGCACCAGGTGGCGTCGGCCCGGAACAGGTCCGAGCCGTCGCTCGGGTCCTTGCGGACGCGGAAGTCGCGGTGGCGCAGGTACTCGCCGGGGTAGTTGCGCGACTCGAAGGAGTAGCAGGAGGAGTCGGCGAGCCCGGGCACGATCCTCCAGGTGGCGTCCTGCTTCAGCAGGTCGGCGCTGGAGGCGTTCACCACCTCGGTGTAGCCGAGGCCGTCCCGGTGGCGGGCGTAGCGGTCGGTGAAGCCGGGGGTGGTGACGCGCAGCGACTTGTAGGCGCCGGTCGGCAGGGTGACCCGCGCCGCGGGGGAGCGTGAGGCGTCGATCAGGGCCTGGTTGGCCGCCCTGACCCGGGCCTGGTCGACCTTGACCACCTGACGGTCGTACGTCAGCAGGCCGTTGGCCTCGTTCTCGACGTCCGTGATCTCCGTGTAGACGGACGCCGACAGGCCGGCCGGCATCTGCTGGAGCCGCAGGGCGTCCAGAAGGCCGGTCAGGCGGTCGTTCAGCCGGGCGGTGGTGGCCTGGTCCTCGTAGCTGAACCCGCCGCCGGGGTACCACTCGTGGCCGGCCACCCGGTAGCCGAGGCCGCCGTACTCGCCGAGGACGGCCGCGCGGGTCGCGGTCGGCGAGGTCACGCCCGGGCCGACGTACACGTGGTGGTCGACGACGTCGCCGTTGCCGCCGTCCACGGCGCCGCAGCAGTTGACGCCGCTCATGTTGTCCACCAGCCGCGAGGGGTCGTACGCCTTGATGTCGGAGGCGATGCGGGCCTGGTCGTACTGGCCCCAGCCCTCGTTCTGGTCGACCCACAGCACGAGCGCGGGGGAGCTGCGGTGCTGGTCGACGACGCGGTGGAACTCGCTCTCCCACTGGGTGCGGGCGGCGGCGTTCGGGGTGCGCAGGTCCATGGCGGGCATGTCCTGCCACACCAGCAGTCCGAGCCGGTCGGCCCAGTAGAACCAGCGCTGCGGTTCGACCTTGATGTGCTTGCGGACCATGTTGAAGCCGAGGTCCTTGTGTTTCTGCAGGTCGTACTTCAGGGCGTCGTCGGTGGGCGCGGTGTAGATGCCGTCGGGCCAGTAGCCCTGGTCGAGGGTGCCCGTCTGGAAGACGAACCGGCCGTTCAGGACGGGGCGCAGCACGCCGTCGACCTTCGCGAGGGCGATGGAGCGCATGCCGGTGTAACTGCCCACGGAGTCCACGGTCGCGGCGCCGGCGAGCAGGTCGGCCCGGACGTCGTAGAGGTACGGGTCGTCGGGTGTCCACAGGTGCGGGCCGGGCACGGGCACGGTGAAGGTGCTGCCGACCGGTCCGGTGGCGGTGCCCACGACGCTGCCGCCCGCCGAGACCGTCACCCGTGCGGTGTGCCCGTTCACCCCGGCACCGAGGACGGTGACCCGGAGGAGGTTGTTCGTCAGGTCGGGCACCAGGTCCAGGCGCGTGATGTGCGCCGCCGGGGTGGGCTCCAGCCACACGGTCTGCCAGATACCGGAGGCGGCGGTGTAGAAGATGCCGCCCCCGGAGTGCGGGGTGACGTCGTTGATGCGCTGCTTGCCGATGGCCTGGTCGCCGTTCTGGGTGGGGTCCCAGACCGAGACGACCAGGGTGTTGGTGCCGGAGGTCAGCAGGTCGGTGATGTCGTAGGAGAACGCGTCGTAGCCGCCGCTGTGGGGCGTGCCGGCCTGCCGTCCGTTGACCCAGACCGTGGTGCGCCAGTCGCTCGCGCCGAAGTTCAGCTGGACCCGGCGGCCGCTCCAGCCGGCCGGGACGGTGACCGTGCGCCGGTACCACAGCCTGTCGTCCTGGGTGATCTTGCGCTGGACGCCCGAGAGGGCGGACTCGGCGACGAACGGCACGCGGATCTGCTGCGGCCAGGCCGTCGGCTGGCCCGCGTCCGCAGCGGTGACCGCGAAGTCCCAGAGGCCGTTGAGGTTCAGCCAGTCGGAGCGGGTGAGCTGGGGGCGTGGGTACTCGGGCAAGGGGTGGTCGACGGGGACCTGGGCGGTCCAGGGCGTCGTCATGGGGGAGGGCTTCGGGGTCCAGGCGGCCGCCTGCGCCGCGGCGGTGCCGGCCGAGGTCAGCGCGGCCACGCACAGCAGGGTCAGGGCGGTGAACAGGGCCGCCGCGGTGGAGCGCAGGGTGCGGGGGCGGGCGGTGTGCGGGTCCGGCTGCGGTGACGAGCCCATGGGCTGCTCCTCGGGGGCGGTGGGGGCGGAGCGCTGACGGGTGCGCTGGCAGGTACATGACAGACAAGACAAGGCATGGCGGACGGGACGCCGAGGAGGCCGCCGCGCGGAGGAGCAGGGGTGCTGCGCGGCGGCTGGAAGCGTCGATCCGACCCCGGTTTTACATCGTTGCAAGGACGGTGTAAAGGGTCGCCGCAGCAGTCGGCGGCGCGGTCCGTGATCCACTCGACCCGCCTGCCGCCACCGCCCGTTCACCCCCCGCTGCTCTCCCGCACCACGAGCCGGTGCTCGACGACGTGGTCGGTGGCGCCCTCGGTGCCGTGCCCCTCGACGCGGTCGAGCAGGAGGGAGACCGCGGAGTCGGCGATGGCCGCCTTGTCGGGGGCGACCGTCGTCAGGCTGGGCACGCTGAAGCGGCCCGCCTCGATGTCGTCGAACCCCACCACGTCCAGGTCCCGCGGGGCGGCGAGCCCCGCCTCGTGCAGGGCGCGCAGGGCGCCCAGGGCCAGGTGGTCGTTGAGGCACAGCAGCGCGTCGGGGCGCGCGTCCCTGCGCAGCACCGCGCCCACCGCCCGGGCGCCGTCCTGCCAGTGGAACGCGTCGACCGGTACGACCAGGTCCGCGTCGAAGGGGACGCGGGCCGCGCGCAGCGCGTCGCGGTAGCCGCGGGTGCGCAGCCGGTCGGTGCCCTGCCGGCCGGTCAGCGCCCCGCCGACGACGGCGATGGAGCGCCGGCCGCGGGCCAGCAGGTGCTCGGTGGCCTCCCGGGCGGCCGCCACGTTGTCGATGCCCACGTGGTCGGCGGAGCCCGGCTGGGAGCGCTCGCCCAGCAGGACGACCGGCAGGCGCGTGTCCCGCGTGGCGAGGTCGCGCGGCAGCAGGGACAGCGGGCTGAGGATCGTCCCGTCGGTGAACTGCGCGTCGAAGCCGTGCAGCGCGGCCAGTTCCCGCTCGCGCACCCCACCGGTCTGGTGCAGCAGCACGGTCAGGCCGCGCCGGTCCGCCGCCGCCATCACGTGCTTGGCCAGCTCCGCGAAGTACGCCACGTCCAGCTCGGGGACCGCGAGCGTGATCATCCCGGTGCGGCCCTTGCGGAGCTGGCGCCCGGCGATGTTGACGCGGTAGCCGAGGGCCTCGATGGCCTCGCGCACGGCGCTCCTGGTCTTCTCCGAGACGTGCTCGTAGTCGTTGATGACGTTCGAGACGGTCTTCGGTGAGACGCCCGCGTACTCGGCGACGTCCTTGATCCGGGGTCGGGGGGCCACGCTCCTCCTCGTTCTCGCAGCTGGCGTGATCCTATCGACTGTCACGAAAAGGTTGCGGCCGGATCCTCCCCCTCACCGACATATTTACATCGATGTAATCGGCGTGGTGCCATAGGCCCGCACCGCAACGCACCAGGCAACACGAGGAGCCCCATGCCCGTCCCGCACCCGTCGGACCTGCCGCGCCCCGAGTACCCCCGGCCCCAGTTCGTCCGCGACGCGTGGCTCAATCTGAACGGCACCTGGCAGTTCGAAACCGACCGCTCCGACAGCGGTCTGGAGCGCGGGCTGACCGGGCGCGCGCTCGCGGACACCATCATCGTGCCCTTCTGTCCCGAGTCGGCCCTGTCGGGCATCGGGGACACGGACTTCCTGGAGGCGGTCTGGTACCGGCGCACCGTGACGGTGCCCGCCGAGTGGGCCGGCTCCCGCGTCCTGCTGCACTTCGGGGCCGTGGACCACGACACCACGGTCTGGGTGAACGGCGTCGAGGTCGCCCGGCACCGCGGGGGCTTCACCCCCTTCACCGCCGACCTCGACGGCGTCGCCGAACCCGGCGCCGAGGCGACGGTCGTGGTTCGCGCCCGCGACACCCGGCACGGCCCGCAGGCGCGCGGCAAGCAGGCCACCTGGTACGCCAACTCGCACTGCCACTACACCCGGACCACCGGCATCTGGCAGACGGTGTGGATGGAGCCCGTCCCCCGCTCCGTCGCCCTGAAGCGGCCCCGCATCACCCCCGACGTCGCCTCGGGCAGCTTCTTCCTGGAGATCCCCCTCACCGTCAACCTGCCCGGCCACCGGGTGCGCGCCGTGCTCAGCGACGCGTCGGGGGAGGTCACCGCCGCCGGGACCCGCGCCGACCTCGACCTGGCGCCCCGGCTCGTCCTCACCGTGCCCGAGGAGCGCGTGCGCCTCTGGGCGCCGGAGGACCCGCACCTGTACGGGCTGCGCCTGGAAGTCCTGGACGCCGACGGCACGGTCGTCGACGCGGCCGACTCCTACGCCGGCCTGCGCTCGGTGGCGGTCCGGGGCAGGCGCGTCCTGATCAACGGACGCCCGGTCTTCCAGCGCCTGGTGCTGGACCAGGGCTACTGGCCCGAGAGCCTGATGACCGCCCCGAGCGACGAGGCCCTGGTGCGGGACATCGAACTCGGGCTGGCCGCCGGGTTCAACGGCGCCCGCCTGCACCAGAAGGTGTTCGAGGAGCGCTACCTCTACCACGCGGACCGCCTCGGCTACCTGGTCTGGGGCGAGTTCGGGGACTGGGGCTGCGAGACGGGGGAGCGGGACGACAACCAGCGCCCGGACGCCAGTTACGTCGCCGAGTGGCTGGAGGCGGTGGAGCGCGACTACTCGCACCCCTCGATCGTCGGCTGGTGCCCGCTCAACGAGACCTACCAGCACCTGCACGACCGCATCACCCAGCTCGACGACGTCACCCGGGCGATGTTCCTGGCCACCAAGCAGGCCGACCCCACCCGGCCCGTCATCGACGCCTCCGGCTACGCGCACCGCGTCCCGGAGACGGACGTGTACGACTCCCACTGCTACGAGCAGGACCCGGCCGCCTTCGCCAAGACGATGTCCGGCGTCGCCGAGGGCAGGCCTTACGTGAACGCGGCCCCCGACGGGCGCCCCTGGTCGGTGCCGTACCGCGGACAGCCGTACTTCTGCAGCGAGTTCGGCGGCATCTGGTGGGACCCGCAGGAGGCCGCCCGGGCGTCCGGCAACGAGGCGGACGCCTCCTGGGGCTACGGCGAACGGCCGCGCACCGAGGAGGAGTTCCTCACCCGCTTCGAAGGGCTGACCGGGGTGCTGCTCGACGACCCGGACATGTTCGGGTACTGCTACACGCAGCTCACCGACGTCTTCCAGGAGCAGAACGGGCTCTACCGGTTCGACCGCTCCGAGAAGCTCGACGTCGAGCGGATCCGGCGCGCCCAGACCCGCCCGGCGGCCTACGAGAGGGGCTGACACCTCCGGGCACCACCGCACCCGTCCGGCCCCCCGGGTCCGGACCGCACGCTTCCAGACACTTCCAGGCACGAATTACAACGATGTAAATGAGAGGGTGGTCCGGTCACGGGCGGCGCGGGAACGCGCCCGGACCGCACCCCCGGGTCAGGGAAGGAGCCGTATGACCGACCGGCCGGACACCAGGGAGAACCGGGGCCCGACACGCCGCCGGCTGCTCGCCGCCGGACTCGCCTCCGGGGCGGTGGTCCTCGGCGGCGGAGCACTCAGCGGCTGCGGCTCAGCCCAGGCCGCGGACACCTCGACCGTCCGCCTGTGGGACCTCTTCAGCGGCGCCGACGGCGGCCTGCTCAACGACATGGTCGAGGCCGCCCGGCCCGACATGCGGGGCAGCCGCATCGAGCGCACGGTCCTGGAGTGGGGCACCCCCTACTACACCAAGCTCGCCATGGCATCGGCCGGCGGGCGCGGCCCCGACGTGGCCGTCGCGCACATGTCCCGCCTCGCCGGCTACGCCCCCACCGGGCTGCTCGACCCCTGGGACCTCGACGTGCTTGCCGAGTACGGCATCACCGAGGACGCCTTCACCCGGCCCGTCCGGGACCGCACCCAGTACCGAGGCAAGACCTACGCCGTGCCGCTGGACACCCACCCGTTCATCGTCTTCTACCACCCCGAACCGGCCCGCAAGGCCGGACTTTTGAAGGCCGACGGCAGCCTCGACACCGACGCCTTCTCCTCCCCGGACGCCTTCCTCGCAGCCGGTCGGGAACTGGCCAAGGCCTCCGGCAAGCAGGGCATCGCCTTCGGCTACGTCACCGACACCGCGCAGGGCTGGCGGCTGTTCTACGGCCTCTACCGGCAGACCGGCGGCCGCTTCGACCTGCCGGAGGGCGGCCCCGCCGAGGTCGACGTCGACCGCATGGCCGAGGTGATCGGCTTCATGGCGAAGATCGTCGACGGGCGGGTCAACCCCCGGCGTCTCGACTACCCGGCCGCGATCGCGGCCTTCGCCAACCGGCAGACCGCGATGATCCTCTCCGGCGAGTGGGAACTGGGCACCTTCCGCACGGCCGACCCCAAGGTCGGCGCCGCACCCTTCCCGACCGTGTTCGGCACCCCCGCCGTCTACGCCGACTCGCACTCCTTCGTCCTGCCGCACCACCCCGACCCCGACCCCGGGCGCCGCCGCCGCACTCACCAGGCCGTCGCCGCGCTCCTGAAGGCGGGCCAGATCTGGGCCACCGCCGGGCACATCCCCGCCTACGGCCCGGTCACCCGCACCAAGGCCTACGCCGCGCTCCAGCCGCAGTCGCACTACGCCCAGGCCCAGCAGCACGTCGTCCTGGACCCGGCGGTGTGGTTCGCCGGCGCGGGCTCCGACTTCCAGAACTCCATGTCCCAGGTCCTCCAGCAGGCCCTCCTCGACGGGCTCCCGCCCGACCGTGCGGCGCGCGCGATGGTGCGGCGCCTGAACACCTTCCTGTCCCAGCCCAGCCCGGCCTGACCCGGCCACGACCTTCCGCGCAGGAGGAACGACGATGTCCTCTCCCCACGCCTCGCCCCGCTCCGGGGCCCCGTCGGTGCGCCGGCTGCTCCCCCCGGGTCTGCTGTTCGCGCTCCCCTTCCTCGTCCTGTTCGCCCTCTTCATGGTCTGGCCGCTGGCCCAGGGCCTGTGGATGAGCCTGACCGACACCTCGCTGTCGGCCCACACCCCCGGCTTCGTCGGCCTTGACAACTTCACCGAGGCCTTCCAGGACGCCGAGATGTGGCGTGCCCTCGGGCACACCGTCTGGTTCACCGTGCTGTCGACGGTCCCGCTGGTCGTCTTCGCCCTCGGCATGGCCCTGCTCGTGCACACCGGGCTGCCCGGCCAGTGGGTGTGGCGGCTCGCCTTCTTCGCGCCCTACCTGCTGCCCGTCGGCGTGGTCAGCCTGCTGTGGATCTGGCTGTACCAGCCCGACCTGGGCCTGCTCAACCACCTCCTCGACGCCGTCGGGATCGGATCCGTCGGCTGGCTCAGCGACGAGTCGGTGACGATGTGGGCGATCGCCCTGACCACCCTGTGGTGGACGGTCGGCTTCAACTTCCTGCTCTACCTGGCCGCCCTGCAGGCCGTGCCGGACCACCTGTACGAGGCGGCCGCCATCGACGGGGCCGGCGCCTGGCGGCGGCTGTGGTCGATCACCCTGCCCCAGCTCAGCCGGATCACCGTGGTCGTGACGGTGCTCCAGGTCCTCGCCTCGCTGAAGGTGTTCGACCAGATCTATCTGCTCACCAAGGGCGGCCCGAACGGCTCCACCCGCCCGGTCGTCGAGTACGTCTACGACGTCGGCTTCACCGGCTACCGGCTCGGCTACGCCTCCGCCATCAGCTACATCTTCTTCGCCCTCGTCCTGCTCGCCTCCGCGGCCCAGTACGCCGCCCTCCGCCGCCGGGAGAAGTGACATGACGTCCACCGACCTGTCCGTCCGCACGCCCTCCGCCTCCCGCGCCCCACGGGCCGCCCGGACGACGCCGGCGCGCAGCCGGCTGCGCGGCAACCACCACGTCCTCGGCGACAGCCGCCTCGCGCGCGTCCTGGCGCTCGCCGTCCTCGCGGTCCTGGCGCTGGTCTGGCTGGTGCCGATGCTGTGGGCCGTACTGACCGCCTTCAAGTCCGAGCAGGACGCCAGCGACCCGGACCACTGGCTGTGGCCGCGGCACGGGCTGACGCTCAAGGGGTTCAGCACCGTGTGGGAGCGGGGCGACCTGCCGCTGTGGATGCTGAACAGCTTCCTGATCGCCGCGGCCGTCACCGTGGTCACCGTGCTGGTGTCCGCCATGGCCGGGTACGCCTTCTCCCGCACGCTGTTCGCGGGGCGGCGGGTGCTGTTCGCGCTGACCGTGGCCGCGGTGCTGGTGCCGCCGCAGATCCTCATCGTGCCGTGGTTCCGGCAGATGCTCACGCTGCACCTGGTTGACACCTACGCGGCGGTCATCCTGCCGCAGACGGTGGCGCCGGTGATGGTGTTCATCCTGAAGAAGCACTTCGACTCGCTGCCCCGCGAACTGGAGGAGGCGGCCCGCATCGACGGCGCCGGCCACTGGCGCATCTTCTGGTCGGTCCTGCTCCCGCTGTCCCGCCCCATGCTCGCCGCCGTCGCGATCTTCGTGTTCATCGGCGCCTGGAACAACTTCCTGTGGCCCTTCGTCTCCACGTCCGACCCCGCCCTGATGACCCTCCCGGTCGGCATCACGTCCGTGAAGGACGCGTACGGCATCCAGTACGCGCAGACGATGGCCTCGGCGGTCCTGGCCGCCCTGCCCCTGGTCGTGGTCTTCCTCTTCTTCCAACGCCAGATCGTGAAGTCGGTGGCCACCACGGGGCTCGGGGGGCAGTGAGTGGGGCGCCGGGCAAGCGCCTGCTGTGGAAGGTCCCCGCGCTCGTGGAGCGGCGGGGATCTCTCAGTTGAAAGAGCGCCGTAGGTGCGAGACATCGATGTCATTTCCGCCACGACGCCCCCTCGCAGTTCCCCGCCTCGCACGAGCAAACCGTACGTCTCTCAACTATGTGGGGGCGTGCTTATCGGCGTTCCGCGCTCCGGCCGATATCGCGGAGCATTCGGCGGACGATGACGCGGTGGCCGCCGGAACTGATGACGAGCCCTCGGTAAAGCGCCCCGGGCAATTTCGGAAACACGGCGTGTGAACGTGCGCTGAGCAGCGTTTCGTCGGAGTGCTCCGCCAGCGAGAAAATGAGCGCGTAGCGCGAGAAACGGTGTCTTCCCACGAGGGTGAGGCGTTTTCCGTGCACGCTTTCGGCCACCGCGAACCCGGGAATCGTCGAACCCGGCTGCGGCAGTGTGCCGGCGGCGCCTCGTGGCTCGGTGCCCACGAGGTGTGCAAATCCGCTGCTGACCCCGAGGTGTGTGTGGGCGATCCAGGCGGTCAGGGCGTCCCAGGTCCTCGGCGCGGGCGCCGCCACACGTACCTGGTGCTCGTCGATGAAGGGGAGGCCGGACGTCGGGTCGGTCGGTTCCATACGGATGCTTCGTCCTCCACGGTGCGGTCGGGTCGGGCGCCCCCAGGGTCCCAGAGCGCCCGCCACCGAGCCCGGCCACGACGCGAGTCGGCCTCCACCCGTGTCCCAGCGGCCCTCCACCAGTTGTCCGAGAGGAGCCGCCCCCGCGCCCGCCGTGCGCCGCCGCCGAACGGATCGGCGGGGCACCGGGGGCAGACTCCTCCACGCACTGTCACCACGCACTGTCACCACGCGGTGGCCAGAAGTCGTCGGCCACGGGGACATGGACGCGACCCCCGGACCGCGCGGGGGTCCGGGGCGAGGGCGAGGCCGTCGTGACCCGTTGACCTGGGCGGAGGGCGCACCGGCGCGCGAAGTCATTGCCACGTGCCTGGTGCGCGTAGCCCCGTGGCCGAATACGTGCATTCCCTCGGGAAGCCAATCGGTTTTACGCCACAGTGCGGACGGCTGGTGACGCGCAAAAACCGGTTGGAGCGACGGAATGCGAGAGCGGTCCTGAGGTTACTGGCAAGTTAATTCAGGTGTGATTTGGATCACATGGCGAGATTTTGCCTCTCGTGACTGCTAGCGTCCTGCGGGCCATGACCTCGTGATCCGGTGTACGGGAAATTCGCGAGTTTGTGCATGGTCAACGGGGGCTGTCAGTGACACGGGGGAATGTCTTGACTGAAGTGTGTCGTCATCAGGTTGCGATCATTGGAATCGCGGCCCGTTTCCCGGATTCCACGGGACCTCAGGAACTCTGGACCCTGTTGCGTGACGGGGCCGACGCCACCCGGCCACGCGCCACCCACCGTCCTTTCGGCCCGGAGCGGGGCGGTTTCGTCGCCGGCGTGGACGAGTTCGATCCGGAATTCTTCGACATCACGCCACGCGAAGCAGCCGCCATGGACCCCCAGCAGAGACTGGCGCTCGAACTGGCCTGGCACGGCCTGGAGGACGCGGGCATCGTCCTCCCGCCCCACGCATCGACCGGAATGGGCGTCTTCCTCGGAGTCATGGCCGCCGACTACGCGGACCTCGTGGCGATGGCGGGCGCACCGGGCATCTCCCGCCACACCCTGACGGGTACGGCGCGCGCGATCGTCGCCAACCGGATCTCCCACCGGCTCCGCCTGGACGGCCCCAGCATCACCGTGGACACCGGTCAGTCGTCCTCGCTCGTCGCCGTCCACCTCGCGTGCGAGAGCCTGCGCAGGGGCGAGAGCCAGGTCGCGCTCGCCGGTGGCATCCACCTCAACGTCTCGCCCCTCAGCAGCGCCGTCGTCGAGGCGGCCGGCGCACTGTCACCGGACGGCAAGTGCCACGTCTTCGACGAGCGGGCCAACGGCTACGTCCGAGGAGAAGGGGGCGGCCTGGTCGTACTCAAGCCACTCGACCGGGCCCTCGCGGACGGCGACCACGTCTACGCGGTCATCGAGGGCAGCGCCACCGCGACGGGCTCCGGCGACGGCGGGCTGACGGTCCCCAGCGCCGACGTGCAAACGCGCACCATCACCGAGGCGCTGCACAACGCCCGGATCGACCCCTCCCAGGTGCAGTACGTCGAACTGCACGGCACGGGCACCCGCGTCGGCGATCCGATCGAGGCCCGGGCACTGGCCTCCGTGTTCGCTTCCTCGCGCCCCCTCGCGAGTCCGCTCGCCGTCGGCTCGATCAAGACCAACATCGGCCACCTGGAGGGTGCCGCGGGCATCGCCGGCCTCATCAAGACGGCCCTCTGCATCAACCGACGAGAACTGGTCCCCAGCCTCAACTTCGAGCACCCCAACCCGCAGATCCCCCTGGACGAGTGGGGACTCCGCGTCGTCACGGACAACGAGCCGTGGCCCACCACGGAGTCCGCCCTCACGGCCGGGGTGACGTCCCTGGGCATCGGCGGCAACTGCTGCCACGTGGTACTCACCGCCGGCCCGTCCGCGGATGCGCCACGTCCCGAGCCACGGGTCACTCCGCCGGTGGTGCCGGTGGTGGTGTCCGGCAAGAGCGCGGACGCGCTGGCGGGGCAGGCGGAGGAGCTGCGGTCGCACCTGCTGAACCGTCCCGAGCTGGACGTCGTGGACGTGGCGTTCTCGGCGGTGGTGTCGCGGGCGCAGTTCGACGAGCGTGCGGTGGTGACCGCTGCGGACCGGGACGGTCTGCTGGCGGGCCTGGCGGCTCTTGCGGCTGGACAGCCTGGTGGGGGTGTCGTGACGGGCCGGCCGGTGTCCGGCAGAACGGGGTTCCTGTTCACCGGGCAGGGGGCGCAGCGGGCGGGGATGGGAGCGGAACTGGCTGCCGCGTATCCGGTGTTCGCCCATGCTCTGGATGAGGTCTGTGCCGAGTTGGATGTGCGGCTGGGGCGTTCGCTGAGGGAGTTGTTGTTCGCGGCGGAGGGTTCGCCGGAGGCGGGGCTGCTGGATCGTACGGAGTTCACGCAGGCGGCGTTGTTCGCCGTTGAGGTGGCGCTGTTCCGGCTGTTGGAGTCGCTGGGCATTCGGCCGGACGTGGTCGTCGGGCACTCGGTGGGCGAGTTGGCGTGTGCTCATGTGGCGGGTGTGCTGTCGCTGGAGGATGCCTGCGCGCTGGTCGGGGCGCGTGGTCGGCTGATGGGTGCGTTGCCTGCTGGTGGTGGCATGGTCGCGGTGCAGGCGACCGAGGCGGAAGTGGTCGTATCGCTGGCCGGGTTCGAGGGTCGTGTGTCGGTGGCTGCGGTGAACGGGCCAAGCGCGGTGGTCGTTTCGGGTGAGCTGGACGCGTTGGAGGAGTGGCTGCCGCAGTGGCAGCAGGTCGGGCGTAAGACGACGCGTCTGAAGGTCAGCCACGCTTTCCACTCGCCGCTCATGGAACCGATGCTGGACGAGTTCCGTGCGGTGGCGGAGGGACTGACGTTCCACGAGCCCCGGATTCCGGTCGTGTCGAACGTGACCGGCGGTCTGGTCTCCAGCGAGCTGACGGACCCGTCATATTGGGTCGCTCATGTGCGGGCAGCGGTCCGCTTCGCCGACGGTGTGCGCACTCTCGCGGACGAGGGCGTGACCCGCTTCGTCGAGGTGGGCCCCGACGCCGTGCTGACCCCGGCCGCCCGTCAGACCCTGGACTCCCTCGACGGCCGAAGCGCGGTGTTCCTGCCCGTGCTGAAGGCTCGTGTCCCGGAGGCGGAGGCGTACGCGGGCTTCCTGGGGCACGCCCATGTCGCCGGTATCGCGGTCAACTGGGCGGATTTCTACGCCGGTTCGGGCGCGCGGCGCGTGGAGTTGCCGACCTACGCCTTCCAGCGCCAGCGGTACTGGCTGTCCGAGAGTGGGGAAGCCGCCGATCCGGTCGCCGTTCGGGCGGAACCGGCGGAGTCGGAAACCACGGGGACCGGGCCCGGGGCCAGTGCGCTGGAGCAGCGGCTGGCCGGTGTGCCCGAGGCCGAGCGTGAGCAGGCCGTGCTCGACCTGGTCCTCGCACAGGTGGCCGCGGTCATCGGCAAGCCGTCCGGGGCGGGAATCGACCCTTCCCGGGTCTTCAAGAACCTTGGTTTCGACTCCCTCGCGGGCGTGGAACTGTGCGACCGGCTGAAGGAGGCCACGGGTCTCCACCTGCCGACCTCGCTGGTCTTCGACCACCCGACCTCCGCCGCGATCGCCCGCTTGCTGCTCGCGGAGGTCGAAGGGTCCGACCGTGCGGCCAAGCCCGGACCGAGGTCACAACGGGCGCACGCCGATGAGCCGTTGGCGATCGTGGGTATGGCGTGCCGTTATCCGGGTGGGGTGGCGTCGCCGGAGGAGTTGTGGCGGTTGGTGGCGGAGGGCCGGGACGCGGTCTCGGGTCTGCCGACCGACCGGGGCTGGGATCTTGAACGCCTGTACGACCCCGACCCCGAGCGAGTCGGCACCATATACATGCGCGGCGGCAGCTTCCTGAACGGCATCGGCGAGTTCGACGCGGGGTTCTTCGGGATCAGCCCTCGTGAGGCGACGGCGATGGACCCGCAGCAGCGGCTGCTGCTGGAGGCCGCGTGGGAGGCGCTGGAGAACGCCGGGATCGACCCGACGTCGCTGCGGGGCACCGACACGGGCGTCTTCGCCGGCGTGATGCCGATGGATTACGGCACTTCACCTGACTTCGGCGGCTCGATGCCCCCGGAGGCCGAGGGTCTCCGGCTGACGGGTACGACGTCGAGTGTGGTGTCGGGCCGCATCGCGTACAGCTTGGGGTTCGAGGGTCCGGCTGTGACGGTGGATACGGCGTGTTCGTCGTCGTTGGTGGCGGTGCACATGGCTACGCAGGCGTTGCGGTCGGGGGAGTGCTCGCTGGCGCTGGTCGGCGGCGTGACGGTGATGGCTGGGCCGTTCCTGTTGCAGGAGTTCAGCCGTCAGCGTGGTCTTGCGCCGGATGGGCGCTGCAAGTCGTATGCGGCGGGTGCGGATGGGACGGGGTTCTCGGACGGGCTCGGCCTGCTGGTGGTCGAACGGCTGTCGGACGCCCGGCGCAACGGTCATCGCGTCCTCGCCGTGATCCGCGGGAGCGCCGTCAACCAGGACGGTGCGAGCAATGGGCTCACGGCGCCGAACGGGCCGTCGCAGGAGCGGGTGATCCGCCAGGCCCTTGCCAACGCTGGTCTGAGTCCTGCTGATGTGGATGCGGTGGAGGGTCACGGGACGGGCACCCGGCTGGGTGACCCGATCGAGGCGCAGGCTCTGCTGGCCACGTACGGTCAGGAGCGGGTGAACGGTCCGCTGCGGCTGGGTTCGATCAAGTCGAACATCGGTCACACGTCTGCTGCGGCGGGCGTGGCGGGTGTGATCAAGATGGTGAAGGCGATGCAGCACGGGGTGCTGCCGCGGACGCTGAACGTGGACGAGCCGTCACCGCACATCGACTGGTCGGCCGGTGATGTCGCCCTGCTCACCGAGCCGCATGAGTGGCCCGTGCGGGTTGAGCGTCCTCGCAGGGCGGGTGTGTCGTCGTTCGGTGTGAGCGGGACGAACGCGCACTTGATCCTGGAGGAGGCCCCGGAGGCGGAGGTGCCGGCCGCCGAGGTGGCCGTGATCCGTCCGCCGGTGGTGCCGGTGGTGGTGTCGGGCAAGAGCGCGGACGCGTTGGCCGGCCAGGCGGAGCGGCTGCGGTCGCATCTGTTGGCTCGCGGTGAGCTGGATGTCGTGGACGTGGCGTTCTCGGCGTTGGCGTCGCGGGCGCAGTTCGACGAGCGGGCTGTGGTGACCGCGAAGGACCTGGACGGTCTGCTGGCAGGACTTGCTGCGGTGGCGGCCCGGCAGCCTGCGGCAGGAGTGCTGTCAGGTCGCCCGGTGTCCGGCAAGACCGGTTTCCTGTTCACCGGACAGGGCGCCCAGCGGGCCGGGATGGGAGCGGAACTCGCCTCTGCGTACCCGGTGTTCGCCCACGCTCTGGATGAGGTCTGTGCCGAGTTGGATGTGCGGCTGGGGCGTTCGCTGAGGGAGTTGTTGTTCGCGGCGGAGGGTTCGCCGGAGGCGGGGCTGCTGGATCGTACGGAGTTCACGCAGGCGGCGTTGTTCGCGGTCGAGGTGGCGCTGTTCCGGCTGTTGGAGTCGCTGGGCATTCGCCCGGACGTACTGGTCGGGCACTCGGTGGGCGAGTTGGCGTGTGCTCATGTGGCGGGTGTGCTGTCGCTGGAGGATGCCTGCGCGCTGGTCGCGGCGCGTGGTCGGTTGATGGGTGCGTTGCCTGCCGGTGGTGGCATGGTCGCGGTGCAGGCGACCGAGGCCGAAGTGGTCGTATCGCTGGCCGGGTTCGAGGGCCGGGTGTCGGTGGCTGCGGTGAACGGGCCGAGCGCGGTGGTCGTTTCGGGTGAGCTGGGCGCTTTGGAGGAGTGGCTGCCGCGGTGGCAGCAGGTCGGCCGTAAGACGACGCGTCTGAAGGTCAGCCACGCTTTCCACTCGCCGCTCATGGAACCGATGCTGGACGAGTTCCGTGCGGTGGCGGAAGGGCTGACGTACAGCGAGCCGCGGATAGCAGTCGTGTCGAACGTGACCGGCAGTCTGGTCTCCAGCGAGCTGACGGACCCGGGTTACTGGGTCTCTCACGTCCGTGAAGCGGTGCGCTTCGCCGACGGTGTCCGTGCGCTCGCGGACGAGGGCGTGACCTGCTTCGTCGAGGTGGGCCCGGACGCCGTGCTCACCGCCCTCGCCCAGCAGACGCTGGACGCCGAGGACGCGGTGTTCGCACCCGTGCTGAAGGCCCGTGTTTCGGAGGCGGAGGCGTTCGCGGCCTTCCTCGGGCGTGCCCATGTCGCGGGGCTCCCGGTCGACTGGGACGCCTTCTACGCCGACACCGGCGCCCAGCGCGTCGAACTGCCCACCTACGCCTTCCAACGCGAGCGTTACTGGCTGTCCCCGAACGCCGGCTCCGCGGACCCTGCCGCCGCGGGTCTCCAGCCGGTCGAGCACCCGATCCTGAGCGCGGCCGTGCCGGTCGGTGACCGGGACGAGTGGGTCTTCACCGGGCGAATATCCGAGGACGGTGCGCCTTGGGTGCGCGACCATGTCGTGTTCGGTGCGGTGCTGCTCCCGGGGACGGCGCTGGTCGAACTGGCCGCTGCGGCCGGGCGCCAGGTGGGCAGCCCGGTGGTCGAGGAGCTGGTGCTCGAGGCGCCGCTGGTCCTGGACGAGGGTACGGCGGTCCGTGTGCAGGTGACCGTGGGCGCGGGCGACGACGAGGGTCGTCGCGAGGTGGCGGTCTACTCCCGCCCCGCAGGCGACGGCGACAGCCTGGAGCAGGTGGTCTGCCACGCCCGTGGCGCCCTCGGGCTCGGGCTCGGGGAAGGCACGGAGGCCGTCGTGGAGTGGCCGGAGCAGTGGCCCCCGGCCGGTGCGCGGCGACTCGCCACTGATGACCTGTACGTCCGGCTCGCCGACCTCGGCTACGCCTACGGACCGGCATTCCAAGGGGTCGAGGCCGCTTGGCGTGACGGGGACGTGGTCTACACGGAGATCGCTCTCCCGGACGAACTCGTCGAGCACGGGCGGGGCTTCGGTATCCACCCGGCCTTGTTCGACGCGGCGCTGCACGGCGGCCTCGAGGGGTTGGCCGGTGGGGACGAGGCGGTCACCCAGCTCCCCTTCTCCTGGTCCGGCGTCCGGCTCACGGCGTCCGGTGGCTCCCGCGTCCGGGTCCGCATCACGCCGGTGGACGCCGGCGCTCTGCGCATCGACCTCGTGGACGATCACGGTGCAGCAGTCGGCGGCGTGGAACGGCTGGCCTTCCGTCCCGCCGAGCGGGCGAAGCTGCGCGGCCGACGCTCGCCGGCGCACGACTCGCTGTTCCAGATCGAATGGAGCGCCGTCACCGGCACCCTGGACCCGGGCGGGCACCGCATCGTGGCCCTCGGGGACCTCCCGCTCGCCGTACCGCGGTTCGCCTCCCTCGACGCGCTGGAGCACGCCGTGGCCGGCGGTGCCGCGGTACCCGATGCCGTCGTCGTCCAGGTCCACGGTGCGGAGACCGCCGACACCTGCTCGGCCGCCCGCACCGTGGTCGCTGACACGCTGGCCCTGGTCCAGCGCTGGCTGGCGAGCACCTGGCTGGAGGACTCGCGCCTGGTGATCGTGACGCGCGGCGGTGTCGCGGTCGGCGACGACGCTCCCGAACCGGCTCTGGCACCGGTGTGGGGTCTGGTGCGCTGCGCCCAGTCCGAACACCCGGAACGCTTCATCCTCGTGGACGTCGACGACACCGTCGGCGAGGCCGAGTGGAGTGCCGTTCTGTCCTCCGGGGAGAGTGAGGTGGCGGTCCGTGGGGGGCGGGTCCTCGTGCCACGTCTCGTGCGCGGCCGGCAGACCGCGGCCCTCCCCGAGGGTGCGTGGCGGCTGTCGATCGAACGGCCCGGGTCGCTCGACGGTTTGGAGATCGTCCCCTCGGCCGCCGACCGCGCCCTGTTGCCGGGCGAGGTGCGGATCGGGGTACGGGCCGCGGGCCTGAACTTCCGGGACGTGCTGATCGCGCTGGGGACGTACCCCGGTGAGGCGCCGCTGGGCAGTGAGGCCGCCGGCGTCGTCCTGGAGGTCGGGGACGAGACGTACGGCCTGCGTCCGGGCGACCGGGTGATGGGCCTGGTGCCCGACGGCTTCGGCTCGGTCGCCATCACGGACAGCCGGATGGTCGTGCCGATGCCCGGACACTGGTCGTTCACCGAAGCGGCGTCGGTGCCCCTGGTGTTCCTCACGGCCTACTACGGCCTGGTGGACCTGGCCGGACTGCGGCGCGGCGAGCGGCTGCTCGTGCACGCGGCCGCCGGCGGCGTGGGCATGGCGGCCGTACAACTGGCCCGGCACTGGGGCGTGGAGGTGCTCGCCACGGCGAGCGAGCCGAAGTGGGACGCAGTGCGTGCGCTGGGTGTCGCCGGGGAGCGGATCGGATCGTCGCGCGACCTGTCGTTCCGGGAGAAGTTCCTCGACGTCACCGGCGGGGCTGGGGTGGACGTCGTACTGAACGCCCTGGCCGGGGAGTTCATCGACGCGTCGCTGGACCTGCTGCCGCGCGGCGGCCGGTTCGTCGAGATGGGCAAGGCCGACCTGCGCGACGCGCAGCAGGTGGCCCAGGACCGCCCAGGTGTCCACTACCGGTCCTACGACCTGTTCGAGGCGGGGCCGGACCGTATCCAGGAGATGCTGTCCGAGATCGTGTCGCTGTTCGAGCAGGGGGTGCTGGAGCACGCGCCGGTCCGCACCTGGGACGTGCGCCGGGGCGCGGAGGCGTTCCGGTTCCTGCGCGAGGGCCGCAACACCGGCAAGGTCGTCCTGACCGTCCCGGCACCGTTGGACCAGGACGGCACCGTCCTGATCACCGGAGGCACCGGCGGCCTGGGCGCGGTGTTCGCCGAACACCTGGTCCGGCGATACGGCGTCAAGCACCTGCTGCTGGTCAGCCGACGCGGCCCCGCCGCCGACGGCGCGGGCGAACTGCTCGCCCGACTGGGCGCGTTGGGCGCGAAGGTCCGGGTGGAGTCCTGTGACGTCGCCGACCGCGACCAGCTCGGTCAGCTGATCCGTACGCTGGAACAGCCGCTGACCGTCGTCGTCCACACGGCCGGCGTGCTGGACGACGGGGTGATCGAGTCCCTGACCCCCGAGCAGATCGAGCGGGTGATGCGGCCGAAGCTCGACGCCGCCCTCCACCTGCACGAACTGACCGCGGACATGGAACTGTCGGCCTTCGTCCTGTTCTCCTCGGTCGCCGCACTGATCGGCAGCCCCGGCCAGGCGAACTACGCGGCAGCCAACGCCACCCTCGACGCACTCGCCGCGCAGCGCCGGGCCATGGGCCTGCCGGGCACCTCACTGGCCTGGGGCCTGTGGTCCGAGGCCCGCAGCATGGGCGGCACGCTCGACGAAGGAAGCCGGGCCCGGTGGGCCCGGATGGGCATCGAGCCCCTGTCCAACGACTTGGGCGTGGAGCTGTACGACGCCGCGCAGCTGCTGGACATGGCAGTCCAGGTCCCCGTACGGCTGAACTCGGCTGCCCTGCGCGACTCTTCACGCGCCGGAACACTGCCTGCGCTGCTGCGCGGCCTCGTCCGCGAACCCGCCCGGCAGCGCACCGAGCCGACCGGCGGCGGCACACTGGCGGAGCAACTCGTAAGGGTCCCCGAGGCCGACCGGACGCAAGTCGTCCGCGAACTGGTCCGGACGCACGTCGCGGCCGTGCTCGGCCATGCGGCGGCGTCCATGATCGACACTGACAGCTCCTTCAAGGAACTGGGGCTGGACTCACTGGCCGCGGTGGAACTGCGCAACCGGCTCACCAAGGCGACCGGTCTGCGACTGCCCACCACCCTGGTCTTCGACCACCCGACCCCGGCCGCCGTAGCCGGACTCCTCCACGACCGGGTCGGCGGCCGCCAGGACGACCGCCCCTCCCCGATGGACGAGGCACTCAGGCAGATGGAAGCGCTGCTCGCCTCCGGTGACGAGAGCGAACTCGCCGCGTTCGAGCTGCGTCTGCGCTCCCTGGGCAACCGTCTCCGGTCGGTCCTCGGCGCCATGGGCGGCACGGGCGGCGGCCGCGACGACACGCTGGTCGAAGACGTCGACGACCTCGAAGGGGTCTCCGACGACGAGATATTCGAGTTGATCGACAAAGAGATCGGATTGGCATGAACCAGGCCGCGGGGGACCGTACGGGGAGCGGCTCGAGCACGGACGAGCAGAAGCTCCGACTGTATCTACGGAAGGTGACTGGCGAACTGCGCACGGCCAACCGGCGGATTCGCGACCTGGAGCAGCGCGACGTCGAGCCGTTGGCGATTGTGGGTATGGCGTGCCGTTATCCGGGTGGGGTGACGTCCCCGGAGGAGTTGTGGCGGCTGGTGGCGGAGGGCCGGGACGCGGTCTCGGGTCTGCCGACCGACCGGGGCTGGGACCTGGAACGCCTTTACGATCCCGACCCGGATCATGCCGGGACGGTGACCACGCGTGGTGGCGGTTTCCTGGAGGACGCCGGTCACTTCGACGCGGGGTTCTTCGGGATCAGTCCGCGTGAGGCGACGGCGATGGACCCGCAGCAGCGGCTGCTGCTGGAGGCCGCGTGGGAGGCGTTGGAGGACGCCGGCATCGACCCGGTGTCGCTGCGGGGCAGCGACACGGGCGTCTTCGCCGGTGTCGTCCCCATGGACTACAGCTTGACGATGCCGCCCGAGCTGGAAGGCTTCCGGCTGACGGGTACGACGTCGAGTGTCGTCTCGGGGCGCATCGCGTACAGCTTGGGGTTCGAGGGTCCGGCTGTGACGGTGGATACGGCGTGTTCGTCGTCGTTGGTGGCGGTGCACATGGCTGCGCAGGCGTTGCGGTCGGGGGAGTGCTCGCTGGCGCTGGTGGGTGGTGTGACGGTGATGGCGGGGCCGTTCCTGTTGCAGGAGTTCAGCCGTCAGCGTGGTCTTGCGCCGGATGGGCGCTGCAAGTCGTATGCGGCGGGTGCGGATGGGACGGGGTTCTCGGACGGGCTCGGCCTGCTGGTGGTCGAACGGCTGTCGGACGCCCGGCGCAACGGCCATCGCGTCCTCGCCGTGATCCGCGGGAGCGCCGTCAACCAGGACGGTGCGAGCAATGGGCTCACGGCGCCGAACGGGCCGTCGCAGGAGCGGGTGATCCGCCAGGCCCTTGCCAACGCTGGTCTGAGTCCTGCCGATGTGGATGCGGTGGAGGGTCACGGGACGGGCACCCGGCTGGGCGACCCGATCGAGGCGCAGGCTCTGCTGGCCACGTACGGTCAGGAGCGGGTGAACGGTCCGCTGCGGCTGGGCTCGATCAAGTCGAACATCGGCCACACGTCGGCTGCGGCGGGCGTGGCGGGTGTGATCAAGATGGTGAAGGCGATGCAGCACGGGGTGCTGCCGCGGACGCTGAACGTGGACGAGCCGTCACCGCACATCGACTGGTCGGCCGGTGACGTCGCCCTGCTCACCGAGCCGCATGAGTGGCCCGTGCGGGTTGAGCGTCCTCGCAGGGCGGGCGTGTCGTCGTTCGGTGTGAGCGGGACGAACGCGCACTTGATCCTGGAGGAGGCGCCGGCGGTCGAGGTGCCGGCCGCTGAGACGGTCGTGGTGCGGCGTCCGCCGGTGGTGCCGGTGGTGGTGTCGGGCAAGAGCGCGGACGCGTTGGCGGGGCAGGCGGAGGGACTGCGGTCGCACCTGCTGTCTCGGGGCGAACTCGATGTCCGGGACGTGGCGTTCTCGGCGGTGACGTCGCGGGCGCAGTTCGATGAGCGTGCGGTGGTGATCGCCGCCGACCGGGACGGACTGCTGGCGGGTCTGGCGGCGCTCGCGGGTCGGCAGCCTGGTGCGGGTGTCGTCACGGGTCGGCCGGTGTCAGGCAAGACCGGTTTCCTGTTCACCGGGCAGGGTGCGCAGCGGGCGGGGATGGGTGGGGAACTGGCTTCTGTGTATCCGGTGTTCGCAGACGCCCTTGACTTGGTCTGCACCGAGTTGGATGCGCCGCTCGGCCGTTCGCTGAGGGAGTTGTTGTTCGCGGCGGAGGGTTCGCCGGAGGCGGGGCTGCTGGATCGTACGGAGTTCACGCAGGCGGCGTTGTTCGCCGTCGAGGTGGCGCTGTTCCGGCTGTTGGAGTCCCTCGGAGTGCGCCCGGACGTATTGGTCGGGCACTCGGTGGGCGAGTTGGCGTGTGCTCATGTGGCGGGTGTGCTGTCCCTGGAGGACGCGTGCACGCTGGTCGCGGCGCGTGGTCGGCTGATGGGCGCGTTGCCCGCTGGTGGTGGCATGGTCGCGGTCCAGGCGACTGAGACTGAAGTGATCGAGTCGCTGGTCGGCTTCGAAGGTCGTTTGTCGGTTGCCGCGGTGAACGGGCCGACGGCCGTCGTAGTCTCCGGTGAACTGGGCGCGTTGGAGGAGTGGCTGCCGCGGTGGCAGCAGGCCGGCCGCAAGACGACACGTCTGAAGGTCAGCCACGCTTTCCACTCACCGCTCATGGAACCGATGCTGGACGAGTTCCGTGCGGTGGCGGAAGGACTCACGTATAGCGAGCCGCAGATAGCGGTCGTGTCGAACGTGACCGGCACGCTGGTGTCCAGCGAGCTGACGGACCCGGGCTACTGGGTTTCCCACGTCCGTGAGGCGGTCCGTTTCGCCGACGGCGTGCGTGCGCTCGCGGAAGAGGGTGTGACCCGGTTCGTCGAGGTGGGCCCGGACACCGTGCTCACCGCCCTCGCCCAGCAAACCCTGGACGCCGAGGACGCGGTGTTCGCACCCGTGCTAAAGGGTCGTGTTCCGGAGGCGGAGGCGTTCGCGGTCTTCCTCGGGCGTGCCCATGTCGCCGGGCTCCCGGTCGACTGGGACGCTTTCTACGACGGTTCGGGCGCGCAGCGCGTCGAACTGCCCACCTACGCCTTCCAACGCGAGCGTTACTGGCTGCCGTCGAACGCCGGCTCCACCGACCTGACCGCCGCGGGCCTTCAGCCGGTCGAGCACCCCATCCTCAGTGCTGCCGCACCCGTGGGCGACCGGGACGAGTGGCTGTTCACCGGACGTATCTCGCTCAACAGCGCACCCTGGGTCCGGGACCACGCCGTCCTCGGTACGGTGCTGCTCCCGGGAACGGCGCTGGTCGAGCTCGCGGTTGTCGCCGGACGCCAGGTGGGCAGCCCGGTGGTCGAGGAGCTGGTGCTCGAAGCGCCGCTGGTCCTGGACGTGGACACCTCGGCGCACCTCCAGGTCAAGCTGGGGGAGGTCGACGAGGACGGGCGACGGGAGGTCGCGGTCTACTCGCGCCCGCAGGGCGAGGGTGACGCCGTGCAGCAGGCGGTCTGCCATGGCCGCGGCACCCTCGGTGCCGCGGAGGCGGAGGTGCTCCCCGACTGGCCGGCCCAGTGGCCCCCGGCCGGGGCGGAGCCCGTCGCCGTGGACGAGGTCTACTCCCGCTTCGCCGACCTGGGCTTCGACTACGGACCGGCCTTCCAGGGCGTTCGTGCCGCCTGGCGAGACGGGGACAGCGTCTGGTCCGAGGTGGTGCTGCGCGAGGAAGAGGCCGATGCGGCAGAGGAGTTCGTCATTCACCCGGCGCTGCTCGACGCGTCCCTGCACGGCGGCCTGGACTGGCTGGACGCGGGCGACGGCTCGGCGCGGCTCCCGTTCTCCTGGTCGGGCGTCCACGTGGGAGGACGGGCCACGGGGTGCGTCCGGGTGCGGATCCGCTCGGTCGGTGACGCCGCCCTGCGGATCGACATCGCCTCCGAGGCAGGTGAACACATAGCAAAAGTAAGGGAGTTGGCGTTCCGTTCCGTCGAGCCGGGGCAGCTGGAGGCCGCCCGGCGTGACCAGGGCGACGCTCTCTTCCGGATCGACTGGGTGCCCGTCACGCCGGTCGGCCGGGACGGCGGGCATTCCGCGCGAGTCGTCACCCTCGGGGCGGCGTACGGCACCGAACTCGACCAACTGGAGCGGTCGGTGGCCGGCGGAACAGCAGTGCCGGACCTCGTGGTCGTACGGCTCGACACGCCGGCGGGGCCGACCGTTGCCGCAGCCCATGCCGTCGCCCGGGACACGCTCGCACTGGTGCAGAAGTGGCTGGCGTCCGAGCCGTTGGCGGCCGGCCGGCTCGTGGTGGTCACCCGCCGTGCGGTCGCGGTCGGTGACGAGGACGCGGAGCCGGTGGTGGCGCCGGTGTGGGGCCTGCTGCGCAGTGCGCAGTCCGAGCACCCGGACCGGTTCCTGCTGCTCGACCTCGACGCCGGTGAACAGCCGGACTGGAGCGCGCTCGCCGGACTGGACGAGCCCCAGCTCGCGGTCCGTGCGGGACGGGTGCTCGCGCCACGCCTGGTCCGGGCCGGTGCTCCGGACGCGGACGGTCGGCCACTCGCGTCCGGCGGAGCGGAGTGCCCGTGGAATCCCGACGGAACGGTCGTCATCACCGGCGGTACGGGTGGTCTCGGCGCGGTGCTCGCCGAGCACGTCGTCAAGCAGTACGGCGCTCGGCACCTCACCCTGGTCAGTCGGCGCGGCCCGGCGGCCGAAGGCGCCGCCGAACTGGCGGCCAGGCTGGAGTCGTTGGGTGCGCAGGTACGGATCGAGGCGTGCGACGTCGCCGATCGCGAGCAGCTCGCGCAGCTCCTCGGCTCGCTGGAGCAGCCATTGACAGCGGTCGTGCACGCCGCCGGCGTCCTGGACGACGGAGTGGTCGCGTCGATGACACCGGGGCAGTTGAAGCGGGTGATGCGGCCGAAGATAGACGCGGCCGTGCACCTGCACGAGCTGACCGCGGACACGGAGCTGTCGGCGTTCGTGCTCTTCTCGTCGATCACCGCCCTGATCGGTACGCCCGGGCAGGCGAACTACGCTGCGGCCAACGCATTCTTGGACGCCCTCGCCGCCACGCGCCGCACCCACGGGCTGCCCGCGGTCTCCCTTGCCTGGGGCCTGTGGGCCGAGTCGGCCGGCATGGGCGGTGAGCTCAGCGACACCGGTCGCGCGCGGCTGGCCCGGACCGGCGTGCGACCGCTGCCCACCGGCCTCGGTCTGGAACTCTTCGACAGGTCGGCGCAGTTCGACGCGGCCCTGCTCGCTCCGGTGCTGCTCGACCTCGGTGCGCTGAGGGCGGGGGCGCGCGCGGGTACGCTGCCGACGCTGCTGCGCGCGCTGGCTCCCGTGCCGCCGCGACGCAGCGGGGTCACGGGCGTTCCGCTCGCCCAGCGGTTCTCCGGTATTCCGGCGGCCGACCGGGAACGGACCGTGCTCGAACTCGTGCAACAGCAGGTCGCGGCGGTGCTGGGGCACTCCTCGCCCGGCAGCATCAGTCCGACGCGTGCGTTCAAGGACCTCGGTTTCGACTCCCTCTCCGCGGTCGACTTGCGCAACCGGCTGATCCAGGCCAGCGGGGTGCGGCTCGCGCCGACCATGGTCTTCGACCACCCGACGGCTGCGGCGGTCACCGAACTGCTGCTGTCCGAACTGGACGGTGACACGGGCGGGGAGTCGTCCGTCGACCAGCAGCTCGACGCGTTCGAGGCGCTGGTCAGCGGCTTGGAGGACGCCGAGAAGGCACACGTGGCCGGGCGGCTGAGGCTGCTGCTCGGCACCATCACCGACCACGGTCCGGGGCGCACCGGTGACCGCATCGAGGCGGCCAACACCATGGACGAGGTCCTGGAGCTCCTCGACGCCGAGTTCGGCGACGCCTGACACCTTCCCGTCACCAGCACCAGCACCAGCACTAGCACTAGCACTAGCACCAGCACTACCACCAACGGCACTACCACTGGCACCACCCACGAGCACGAACCGCAGCAGCGCGCGCGCCGAGCGTCACCGTCGATGCCCGGCGCCCCCTGCACGAGGTGCGGGTCCCGGCGTACAGCGCACGGCCGCCGGCGCACGACAGTCCACGCACCATGCCCGACCGCGACGCCCAATGCCCACCGCCAGACGCCCGACGCACGGTGGACCGAACAGGACACACGGGGGATGCACTGAAGTGAACGACGTCCAGCAGCAGGAGAAGCTCGTCCGCTACGTCAAGCGACTGGCCACCGATCTCGACGCCACCCGGGCACGGCTCAAGGAGTACGAGGACCGCGCGCACGAGCCACTGGCCGTCGTCGGGATGAGCTGCCGCTACCCGGGCGGAGTCACCTCGCCGGAGGAGCTGTGGCAGCTCGTCGCGGAGGGCCGCATCGGCACCGCGGACGAGTTCCCGGCGGACCGCGGCTGGGACGTCGAGAACCTCTACCACCCGGACCCTGACCACCCCGGCACGTCCTACACCCGCGGCGGCGGATTCCTGGACGCGGCCGCCGACTTCGACGCGGACTTCTTCGAGATCAGCCCGCGCGAGGCCCTGGTCATGGACCCGCAGCAGCGGCTGCTGCTGGAGTCGGCCTGGGAGGCGTTCGAGGACGCCGGTATGGACATCACCCGTCTGCGCGGCAGCGACACCGGGGTGTTCTGCGGGGTCATGTACTCCGACTACGGGTTCGTCGCCGGAACCAGCGACCGGCGGCCCGAGGTCGAGGGCTACCTGTCGATCGCGTCGGCCGGCAGCGTCGCCTCCGGGCGGGTCAGTTACACCTTCGGCTTCACCGGCCCCGCGGTCACCGTGGACACGGCCTGCTCGTCCTCGCTCGTGGCGGTGCACCTGGCCGCCCAGGCGCTGCGCGCACGCGAGTGCTCGCTCGCGCTGGTCGGAGGCGTGACGGTACTGGCGCGCCCCAACGTGTTCGTCGAATTCAGCCGGCAGCGCGGAGTCTCACCGGACGGCCGCTGCAAGGCGTACGCGGCCGCCGCGGACGGCGTCGGCTGGGCCGAGGGCGCCGGGCTGCTGGTACTGGAGCGGCTGTCCGACGCCCGCCGCAACGGCCACCAGGTGCTGGCCGTCCTGCGGGGCAGCGCCGTCAACCAGGACGGCGCCAGCAACGGCCTGACGGCCCCCAACGGCCCCTCGCAGGAACGGGTGATCCGGCAGGCGCTCGCGGACGCGGGCCTCCGTCCCGCGGACGTCGACGCGGTCGAGGGCCACGGCACCGGAACCCCGCTCGGCGACCCGATCGAGGCCAAGGCGCTGCTGGCGACGTACGGGCGCGAACGTGAGAACGGCCCGCTGCGGCTGGGCTCGGTCAAGTCCAACATCGGTCACACCCAGGCCGCCGCCGGCGTGGCCGGCGTGATCAAGATGATCATGGCCCTGCGCAACGGGACGCTGCCGCGCACCCTCCACGTCGACGCCCCGTCGCCCAACGTCGACTGGACGGCCGGCGAGGTCAGTCTGCTGACCGAGGCGCAGCCCTGGCCGTCCGGGGAGCGGCCGCGCCGCGCGGGCGTGTCCTCCTTCGGCGTCGGCGGCACCAACGCACACGTCATCCTCGAGGAGGCGCCCGCCGAGCAGGCGCAGCCCGCCGGACAGGCGGCCGCGCCCCTCGGCAACGCGGAGGCGTCCACCGAGACGCCCGACGCCGGCGGCGCGCCCCCGCAGGCCGTCCCGGTGCTGCTGTCCGCGCGCAGCGACGCGGCGCTCCGGGCGCAGGCGGACCGGCTGCGCGCGTTGATGATCGCCCGGCCGGGGCTGTCGGTCCTCGACCTCGGCCTGTCGTCGTCGACCCTGCGGGCCCACCTGGACCGGCGGGCGGCCGTGGTGGCCACCGACCGCGGCGCCCTGCTGTCCGGACTCAAGGCGCTCTCCGCCGCCGAACCCGCCGCGCACGTCCTGGAAGGCCGCGTCACCGGGAACCGGGCCGTGTTCGTCTTCCCCGGCCAGGGCGCCCAGTGGGAGCGGATGGCGGTGGACCTGCTGGACTCCTCGCCGGTCTTCGCCACCGAACTGGCCGCCTGCGGCAAGGCACTTGCCGCGTACGTCGACTGGCAGCTGGAGGACGTACTGCGCGGGACGCCCGGCGCGCCCACACTGGAGCGCGTCGACGTCGTGCAGCCCGCGCTGTTCGCCGTGATGGTGTCACTGGCGGCGCTGTGGCAGTCGTACGGCGTGGTGCCGGAGGCGGTGCTCGGGCACTCCCAGGGGGAGATCGCCGCCGCCTGCGTGGCCGGGGCCCTGTCCCTGGACGACGCCGCCCGGGTCGTCGCGCTGCGCAGCCGCGCCATCCGGGAACACCTCGCGGGCAAGGGCGGCATGGCGTCCGTGGCGCTGCCGGTGGACCGGGTCGAGGAACTCATCGAGCCGTACGGCGGCCGGGTCTCGGTCGCGGCGGTCAACGGCCCGGCGGCCGTGGTCGTCTCCGGTGCGCCGGAGGCCCTGGACGAACTGGCCGCCGACTGCGGGCGAGCGGAGATCCGCTTCCACCGCGTGTCGGTGGACTACGCCTCGCACTCGGCGCAGGTCGAGGAGATCGAGGCCGAGCTGCTCGACGTGCTCGGACCCATCACGCCCCGAACCGGCCGGATCCCGTTCTACTCCACCCTGCGGGACCGGTTCGTGGACACCACCGAACTCGACGCGTCCTACTGGTACCAGAACCTGCGCGGCCAGGTCCGTTTCGAGTCGGGCGTGCGCGCACTGATCGACAACGGCATGAACTGCTTCATCGAGGTGTCGCCGCACCCGGTGCTGAAGGTTCCGGTGGAGGAGGCCGTCCAGGCGCTGGACGCCGGGGACCGTGCCACCGTGCTCGGCTCGCTGCGCCGCGGGGAGGGCGGCTTCGAACGCTTCGCCACGTCACTGGCCGAGGCACACACCCTCGGCACGGCCGTCGACTGGGCCCGCTTCTACGCCGACAGCGGCGCCCGCCACGTTCCGCTGCCCACGTACGCCTTCCAGCGCGAGCGGTACTGGATGATGCCGGGCTCGGTCGGCGACCCGGCGGCCGCCGGGCTGGCCCGCTTCGAACACCCCCTGCTCACCGCCTCGGTAAGGGTCGGGGACCGGGACGAGTGGCTCTTCACCGGACGCGTGTCCCAGGACGCCCAACCGTGGACACAGGATCACGCCGTCCTCGGCACCGTGCTCCTGCCCGGCGCCGCCCTCGTCGAACTGGCCCTGACCGTCGGGGCCGACGTCGGGTGCCCGGTCGTGGAGGAGCTGGTGCTCCAGGCACCGCTCGTCCTCGCCGAGGACGCCGCCCGGCAGCTGCAGGTGACGGTCGGTGCGCCGGACGAGGACGGTCGCCGGGAGATCGCGGTGTATTCCCGACCCGAGGCGGCGGAGACGGCCGAGACGGCGGTCTGTCACGCGCGGGGCTGGCTCGGCACCGACGCGGAGCCGGCGCGCCCGTTCGGCACCCAGTGGCCTCCGTCCGGCGCCCAGGCCATTGGCGTCGATGCGTTGTATCCGCGGTTGGCTGCGGCGGGTTATGAGTACGGGCCGGTGTTCCAGGGGTTGCGGTCGGCGTGGCGTGCGGGTGAGGACGTGTATGCGGAGGTGGAGCTCGCCGAGGGGGTGACGGGTGCGGGCTTCGGTGTGCATCCGGCTCTGTTCGACGCGGTGTTGCATGCGGCGTTGGTGGAGCGGGATGCGGGTGCGGGTGTGGAGTTGCCGTTCGCGTGGTCGGGTGTGCGGTTGGGCCATGGTGGTGCGGGGTCGCGGGTGCGGGTGCGTATCGGGCGGTCCGGTGGGTCTGCGATGCGGGTGGATGTCGTGGACGGGCGTGGTGTGCCGGTGGTGGCGGTGGAGTCGCTGTCGGTGCGGCCGGTGGATCAGGCGCAGTTGGCCGGTGCGGTGCAGGGTGGTGGGCACAATGCGTTGTTCGGGCTGGAGTGGGTGCCGGTGACGGACGTGTCGGCGGTGGATTCGTCCGTGCCGTCGGCGGTGTCGGTGGCGGTGCTGGGCGGTCTGTTGCCGGCGGCTGGTGAGCGTTACCCGGACCTCGCGGCCCTCGAGCGCGCGGTGACCGAAGGTGCCGCCGCCCCGGACGTCGTCCTGGTGGGTGTCGAGCCGGACCGGACGACCGACGTCGCGTCGGCCGCCCGCGCGGCCACCGCGAGCACGCTGGAATTGGTGCAGCGGTGGCTGGCCGGTGAGGTGCTGCGGGAGTCCCGCCTCGTCGTGGTGACCCGTAACGCGGTCGCCGTGGGTGAGCAGGCGCCGGACCTGGCGCAGGCTCCGATCTGGGGGTTGGTGCGCAGCGCCCAGTCCGAGCACCCGGGCCGGTTCACGCTCGTCGATGTCGATGTCGATGTCGATGCCGATGTCGATGTCGATGGCGCTGGCGATGGCGACGGTGACCGTCACGGTGACCGGGACTGGGCCGCGCTCTCCGCGCTCGGTGCCGAGGAGCCGCAGATCGCGGTCCGCGGCGGCACCCTGTTGGTCCCCCGGCTGGCGCGGACGGAGACGGCCCCGGTCGACGGCGCCTGGCACCTCGGAAGCAAGCGGCGGGGATCGCTGGAGGACCTCGCGATCCTGCCCTCGAACGCCGACCGGCCGCTCGGTGTCCACGAGGTCCGGATCGGCATCCGGGCCGCGGGCCTGAACTTCCGGGACGTGCTGATCGCCCTGGGGACGTACCCCGGTGAGGCGCCGCTGGGCAGTGAGGCCGCCGGCGTCGTCCTCGAGGTCGGTGCCGAAGTGACCGACCTCGCGCCCGGCGACAGGGTGTTCGGCCTCGTGCTGGAGGCCTTCGGACCGGTGGCCGTCGCCGACCGGCGCACCATCGTCCCGATGCCGGACAGCTTCTCGTTCGTCCAGGCGGCGGCCCTGCCCGTGGTCTACCTGACCGCCTACTACGGCCTGGTGGACCTGGCCGGACTGCGGCGCGGTGAACGGCTCCTGGTGCACGCGGCCGCCGGCGGCGTGGGCATGGCCGCGGTGCAACTGGCCCGGCACTGGGGCGTGGAGGTGCTCGCCACGGCGAGCGAGCCGAAGTGGGACGCGGTGCGTGCGCTGGGTGTCGCCGGGGAGCGGATCGGATCGTCGCGCGACCTGTCGTTCCGGGAGAAGTTCCTCGACGTCACCGACGGGGCGGGGGTGGATGTCGTACTGAACGCCCTGGCCGGGGAGTTCATCGACGCGTCGCTGGACCTGTTGCCGCGCGGCGGCCGGTTCGTCGAGATGGGCAAGGCCGACCTGCGCGACCCGGACATCGTCGCCGCCGACCACCAGGGGGTGCGTTACCGGTCCTACGACCTCGTCGAGGCGGGCCCGGACCGTATCCAGGAGATGCTGTCCGAGATCGTGTCGCTGTTCGAGCAGGGGGTGCTGGAGCACGCGCCGGTCCGCACCTGGGACGTGCGCCGCGGCGCGGAGGCGTTCCGGTTCCTGCGCGAGGGCCGCAACACCGGCAAGGTCGTCCTGACCGTGCCCGCACCGTTGGACCAGGACGGCACCGTCCTGATCACCGGAGGCACCGGCGGCCTCGGCGCACTCTTCGCCAAACACCTCGCCCGGCGGTACGGCGTCAAGCACCTGCTGCTGGTCAGCCGGCGCGGGCCCGCCGCCGACGGCGTCCCCGAACTCCTCGCCGAACTCGCCGAACTCGGCGCCGAGGCACGCGCGGCGGCGTGTGACGTCTCCGACCGCGACCAACTCGGACGGCTGCTCGACCAACTGGAACACCCGCTGCGCGCGGTGATCCACTCGGCCGGTGTGCTCGACGACGGCGTGGTCGAGTCACTCACCCCGGAACAGGTCGAGCGGGTGATGCGGCCCAAGGTCGACGCCGCCCTCCACCTGCACGAACTGACCGCGGACATGGACCTGTCGGCGTTCGTCCTCTTCTCCTCCCTCGCGGCACTGATCGGCAGCCCCGGCCAGGCGAACTACGCGGCAGCCAACGCCACCCTCGACGCACTCGCCGCCGTCCGGCGCGCCCAGGGGCTGCCCGCCGGCTCACTGGCGTGGGGCCTGTGGGGTGACGCCACCGGCATGACCGGCGAACTCGGCGAAGCCGGACTCGCCCGCCTCGAACGCATGGGCGTCGCCGCACTCCCCAACGAGCTGGGCCTCCAGCTCTTCGACGCCGCCCAATGGCACGGCGAGGCCCTCCTCGTCCCCGCACGCCTCGACCAGGCGGCGCTGCGCGCACAGGCGCAAGCGGGCCGGCTGCCCGCGCTGCTGCGAGGACTCGTCCGGGCACCGGCACGGCGCACGGAGACCGTCGGCGGCTCCCTCGCCGACCGGCTGGCCGCCGTCGAACCCTCGGAGTGGGAGGGCGTGACCCTGGACCTGGTACGCGCCCAGGTGGCCTCCGTGCTCGGGCACGCCTCGGCCGAGGCCGTCGACCCCGACCGCGCCTTCAAGGAGCTGGGCTTCGACTCGCTCGCCGCGGTCGAGCTGCGCAACCGGCTCACGTCGGCCACCGGCTTGCGGCTGCCGACCACCCTCGTCTTCGACCACCCGAACCCGCTCGCGGTGGCCCGCTACCTGATCCCCGCCGCCCTGCCCGACTCGGCACCGGCCGACACCGGACGGCGCTCGGAGGAAGAGGAGATCCGCGACCTGCTCGTCACCATCCCGATCGGCCGCCTGCGCCAGTCCGGGCTGCTCGACGCACTGCTCGACCTGGCCAACGGCGAACCCGCCGACACCCGGTCCGACGACGCGGACGGCGACGCCGTGTCGATCGACGAGATGGACGTCGCGGCACTGATCCGGATGACCCAGGACGACGTGGAATGACAGACGCTCCACCCACGCCCGAGAAGAAGTCAGTTGCGAACACGGCCGCGGGAACGCGACCGGACGGGGGAACCAAGGCGATGCCCGCCAACCAGAACGAGCTGGTCGAAGCGCTCCGCAAGTCCCTGAAGGAGACCGAGCGCCTGCGGCAGCAGAACCGCCGGCTGCTGGCCCAGGCCACCGAACCCATCGCGATCGTGGGCATGAGCTGCCGCTACGCCGGCGGCGCGGACTCGCCGGAGGAGCTGTGGCGGCTGGTGGCGGAGGGCCGCGACGCGGTCTCCCCCCTGCCGGCCGACCGTGGCTGGGACGTGGAACGGCTCTACGACCCCGACCCCGACCAGGCCGGCAAGGTCTACGCGAGCGGGGGCGGCTTCCTCGACCGCGTCGGCGACTTCGACGCCGGGTTCTTCGGGATCAGCCCGCGCGAGGCGACTGCCATGGACCCGATCCAGCGGTTGCTGCTGGAGGCGTCCTGGGAAGCCCTGGAGGACGCCGGCCTCGACGCGGCCTCGCTGCGGGGCAGCGACACCGGCGTCTTCGCCGGCGCGGTCATGTCCGACTACGGCGGCACTGTCCAGCCCGAGCTGGAGGGCTTCCGCCTGGCCGGCACCGCGTCCAGCGTGGTGTCCGGCCGGGTGGCCTACAGCTTCGGCTTCGAGGGTCCGGCCGTGACGGTGGACACCGCCTGCTCGTCGTCGCTGGTCGCGATGCACATGGCTGCGCAGGCACTGCGCTCCGGCGAGTGCTCGCTGGCCCTCGTCGGCGGCGTGACGGTCCTGGCCGGCCCGTTCCTGCTGCAGGAGTTCAGCCGTCAGCGCGGTCTTGCCCCCGACGGACGGTGCAAGCCCTACGCCGCGTCCGCGGACGGTACCGGCTTCTCCGACGGCGTCGGCCTGGTCGTCATGGAGCGGCTGTCGGACGCGCGGCGCAACGGCCACCGCGTGCTGGCCGTGATCCGGGGCAGCGCCGTCAACCAGGACGGCGCGAGCAACGGGCTCACGGCGCCGAACGGGCCGTCGCAGGAGCGGGTGATCCGCCAGGCGCTGGCGAACGCCGGCCTGAGCCCTGCCGATGTGGACGCGGTGGAGGGTCACGGGACGGGCACCCGGCTCGGCGACCCGATCGAGGCGCACGCGCTGCTGGCCACGTACGGCCAGGACCGGGTGAGCGGTCCGCTGCGGCTGGGCTCGATCAAGTCGAACATCGGCCACACCTCCGCTGCGGCGGGCGTGGCGGGTGTGATCAAGATGGTGAAGGCGATGCAGCACGGGGTGCTGCCGCGGACGCTGAACGTGGACGAGCCGTCACCGCACATCGACTGGTCGGCCGGCGACGTGCAGCTGCTGACCGAGCCGGTGCAGTGGCCCTCGGAGGCCGAACGCCCGCGTCGGGCGGGTGTGTCGTCGTTCGGCATCAGCGGGACGAACGCGCACCTGATCCTGGAGGAGGCGCCGGCGGTCGAGGAGCCGGCCGCTGAGGTGGCCGTGGTGCTGCGTCCGCCGGTGGTGCCGGTGGTGGTGTCGGGCAAGGGCGCGGACGCGTTGGCGGGGCAGGCGGAGGGACTGCGGTCACACGTGGCGAACCGTGCCGAGCTGGACGTCGTGGACGTGGCGTTCTCGGCGGTGGTGTCGCGGGCGCAGTTCGACGAGCGTGCGGTGGTGACCGCTGCGGACCGGGACGGTCTGCTGGCGGGCCTGGCGGCTCTTGCGGCTGGGCAGCCTGGTGGGGGTGTCGTGACGGGCCGGCCGGTGTCCGGCAGAACGGGGTTCCTGTTCACCGGGCAGGGCGCCCAGCGGGCGGGCATGGGAGCGGAACTCGCTTCGGTGTATCCGGTGTTCGCCGACGCTCTGGATGAGATCTGTGCCGAGTTGGATGTGCGGCTGGGGCGTTCGCTGAAGGAGCTGTTGTTCGCGGCGGAGGGCTCGCCGGAGGCGGGGCTGCTGGATCGTACGGAGTTCACGCAGGCGGCGTTGTTCGCGGTCGAGGTGGCCTTGTTCCGGCTGCTGGAGTCCCTCGGTGTGCGCCCGGACGTACTGGTCGGGCACTCGGTGGGCGAGTTGGCGTGTGCCCATGTGGCGGGTGTGCTGTCCCTGGAGGATGCCTGCACGCTGGTTGCGGCGCGTGGTCGGTTGATGGGTGCGTTGCCTGCCGGTGGTGGCATGGTCGCGGTGCAGGCGACCGAGGCCGAAGTGGTCGAGTCGCTGGCCGGGTTCGAGGGCCGGGTGTCGGTGGCTGCGGTGAACGGGCCGAGCGCGGTGGTCGTTTCGGGTGAGTTGGGCGCGTTGGAGGAGTGGCTGCCGCAGTGGCAGCAGACCGGCCGTAAGACGACACGTCTGAAGGTCAGCCACGCCTTCCACTCGCCGCTCATGGAACCGATGCTGGAGGAGTTCCGTGCGGTGGCGCAGGGGCTGACGTTCCACGAGCCCCGGATCCCGGTCGTGTCGAATGTGACCGGCTCGCTGGTGTCCAGCGAGCTGATGGACCCGGGTTACTGGGTCTCTCACGTCCGTGAGGCGGTCCGTTTCGCCGATGGTGTGCGTGCGCTCGCGGACGAGGGCGTGACCCGGTTCGTCGAGGTGGGTCCGGACGCCGTGCTCACCGCCCTCGCCCAGCAGACGCTGGACGTCGAGGACGCGGAGTTCGCGCCCGTGCTGAAGGCTCGTGTTCCGGAGGCGGAGGCGTTCGCGACGTTCCTCGGGCGTGCCCATGTCGCCGGGCTCCCGGTCGACTGGGACGCCTTCTACAACGGTTCGGGCGCGCAGCGCGTCGAACTGCCCACCTACGCCTTCCAACGCGAACGCTACTGGCTGCCGTCCGGGACGGCTGGAGCGGTCGACCCGGCCGCCGCCGGCCTGGCACGGGTGGACCATCCCGTGCTCGCGGCCGGGGTGCGGGTGGGTGACCGGGACGAGTGGCTGTTCAACGGTCGCCTGTCCACCGAGACGCAGCCGTGGACGGCCGAGCACGTGCTGCTGGGCAACATGGTGGTTCCCGGCACCTCACACATAGAACTGGCCCTGGCCGCAGGACGTCAGGCCGGCAGTCCGGTCGTCGAGGAACTGGTCCTCGAAGCGCCACTGATCCTGCAGGACGACCAGCCGGTCCAGGTCCAGGTCACGGTCGGCGAGCCCGATGAGGAAGGCCGTCGGCCCGTCGCGATCTACTCCCGGCCCGAAGCCGGGGACGCGACCGGGCACGAAGCGATCTGCCACGCCCGGGGCACGCTCGCCGCCGACACCGAGCGGGTGGCGGACTGGCCTGCCGAATGGCCGCCGGGTGAAGCCGAGGCCGTTTCGGTCGAGGACGCGTACGCACGCCTCTCCGACATCGGCTACGACTACGGTCCCGTCTTCCAGGGCCTGCGCGCGCTGTGGCGCGACGGCGCCGACGTGTACGCCGAGGTGGAGCTGCCCGACGGGGCGGCCGCCGCGGGCTTCGGTATCCACCCCGCCCTGTTCGACGCCGCCCTGCAGAGCGGCGCCGCCGTCCTGTTGCTGGAGGGTGAGAACGGCGCACGCAAGATGCCGTTCAGCTGGTCCGGTGCGCGGCTCGCTAAGCGCGGAGCGACCCGGCTGCGCGTGCGCACGGTCGCGACCGGCGACTCCGCGCTGCGGCTCGACGCCGTGGACGAATCCGGCACCGAAGTGGTCTCTGTCGAGTCCATCGCCGTACGCCCAGTCGACCAGGAGCAACTGGCCGGCGCTCAGCGGGGGACCACCAACGCCCTGTTCCGCGTCGACTGGGCGGAGGTCCCCACCGAGACCACCCCCGAGCCGGTGGCCGTCGAGGTGCTCGGCCGCCCGGACGGGCACGCCGACCTCGCCGCGCTGAGCCGTGCCGTCGCGGACGGCGCAGCGGTCCCGGACCTCGTCGTCGCCCTGATCGACGGCTCGGCCGCCGGGCCGGTGGCGACCGCCGCACGCGCTGTTTCCGAGCGCACCCTGCGGCTGGTGCAGGAATGGCTGGCTGATGCCACCCTCGCGGGCGCGCGCCTGGTGGTGGCGACCCGAGGCGCCGTCGCGGTCGGTGACGAGGCACCGGATCTGACCGTCGCACCCGTCTGGGGGCTCGTGCGCAGCGCGCAGTCCGAGCACCCGGGCCGGTTCCTCCTGGCCGACTTCGACTTCGAGTCCGAGTCCGAGCCCGCCTCCGTCGCCGCCTTCGACTTCACGTCCCGAGGCGACGCGCCGCGGTGGGCCGCCCTGGCTGCCGCCGACGAACCGCAGCTCGCGGTGCGCGACGGCCGGCTGCTCGCCCCGCGACTGGCCCGGGTGGGTGCAGCGCCCTCCGGCGCACCGCTCTCCGACGGCACGGTCCTGGTCACCGGCGGTACCGGCGGGCTGGGCGCCCTGGTCGCACGGCATCTCGTCGACGCGCACCAGGCGCGCAGCCTGCTGCTGGTCAGCCGTCGCGGAATGGCGGCCGCCGGCGCCGGTGAACTGGTCGCCGAACTCCAGGCGTCAGGGGCCCAGGTACGCGTCGAGGCATGCGACGCGGGCGACCGGGAGCAACTCGCCGGGCTGATCGGCTCGCTGGAGCGCCCGCTCCGTGCGGTGGTGCACGCGGCCGGTGTGCTGGACGACGGTGTGATCGAGTCGCTGACGTCGGAGCAACTGGCGCGGGTGCTGCGGCCGAAGCTCGACGCGGCGGTGCACCTGCACGAGCTGACCGCGGACATGGAGCTGTCGGCGTTCGTGCTGTTCTCCTCCGTCGCGGCGCTGGTCGGCAGCTCCGGCCAGGCCAACTACGCTGCCGCCAACGCGTTCCTGGACGCCCTCGCCGCCGCCCGCCGGGCCGACGGGCTGCCCGCTACCTCGCTGGCGTGGGGCCTCTGGGCCAACGCAACGGGAATGACCGGCACCCTGGACGAAAACGAGCTGGCCCGTCTTGCCCGGCAGGGCGTCGGAGCCCTGCCGGTCTCCCTCGGTCTGGAGTTGTTCGACCGGGGGTTGGGGTCGGGTGAGGCGTTGGTTGCGCCCGTGGTGCTGGATGCGGGCGCGTTGCGGTCGCAGGCGCGTGCGGGGTTGTTGCCGGCGTTGTTCCGTGGGTTGGTGCGGATGCCGGTGCGGCGTGCTGGTGGAGATGGTTCGCTGGCGCGGCAGTTGGCGGGTGTTGCGCGGGGTGAGTGGGAGCGGGTTGTTCTTGATCTGGTGCGGGGGCAGGTGGCTGCCGTGTTGGGTCATGCGTCGGGTTCGGTGATCGATGCGGATCGGGCGTTCCGGGATCTGGGGTTCGATTCGCTGGGTGCGGTGGAGTTGCGTAACCGGTTGTCGCAGGTCAGTGGTGTGCGGTTGCCGTCGACGTTGGTGTTCGATCATCCGACGTCGTCGGCGGTGGCGCGGTTGCTGGTGGCTGAGGTGGGGGGTGTGGAGTCGGCTGCTGCGCCGGTGCGTGCGAAGCGTCGTCGTGCTGTGGTGGACGAGCCGTTGGCGATCGTGGGTATGGCGTGCCGTTATCCGGGTGGGGTGACGTCCCCGGAGGAGTTGTGGCGGCTGGTGGCGGAGGGCCGGGACGCGGTCTCGGGTCTGCCGACCGACCGGGGCTGGGACCTGGAACGCCTTTACGATCCCGACCCGGATCATGCCGGGACGGTGACCACGCGTGGTGGCGGTTTCCTGGAGGACGCCGGTCACTTCGACGCGGGGTTCTTCGGGATCAGTCCGCGTGAGGCGACGGCGATGGACCCGCAGCAGCGGCTGCTGCTGGAAGCCGCGTGGGAAGCCATCGAGGACGCCGGCATCGACCCGACGTCGCTCCACGGCTCGGACACCGGCGTGTTCACCGGTGTGGTGACCTCCGACTACGGCGCGTCGACGCCGCCCGAGCTGGAGGGCTTCCGGCTGACGGGTACCACGTCGAGTGTCGTCTCGGGACGTATCGCGTACAGCCTGGGGCTGGAAGGCCCAGCGGTGTCGGTGGACACGGCCTGCTCGTCGTCGCTGGTCGCGATGCACATGGCTGCGCAGGCGCTGCGGTCTGGCGAATGCTCGATGGCCCTCGTCGGCGGAGTGACAGTCCTGACCGGGCCGTTCCTGTTGCAGGAGTTCAGCCGCCAGCGCGGCCTGTCGCCGGACGGGCGCTGCAAGTCGTACGCGGCCGGGGCGGACGGGACGGGATTCTCGGACGGGCTCGGCCTGCTGGTGGTGGAGCGGCTGTCGGATGCCCAGCGCAACGGCCATCGCGTGCTGGCGGTCATCCGGGGCAGTGCGGTCAACCAGGATGGTGCGAGCAATGGGTTGACGGCGCCGAACGGGCCGTCGCAGGAGCGGGTGATCCGCCAGGCCCTCGCCAACGCCGGCCTGAGCCCTGCTGACGTGGATGCGGTGGAGGGCCACGGCACGGGCACCCGCCTCGGTGATCCGATCGAAGCCCAGGCGCTGCTGGCCACTTACGGTCAGGAGCGGGTGAATGGTCCGCTGCGGCTGGGCTCGATCAAGTCGAACATCGGCCACACGTCCGCCGCGGCGGGTGTGGCGGGTGTGATCAAGATGGTGAAGGCGATGCAGCACGGGATGCTGCCCCGCACACTCAACGTCGACGAACCCTCGCCGCACGTCGACTGGTCGGCCGGTGAGCTGGAGCTGCTGACCGAGGCCACGCAGTGGACCGCAGACGGGCAACGCCCGCGTCGGGCAGGTGTGTCGTCGTTCGGCGTCAGTGGCACCAACGCTCACGTGATCATCGAGGAGGCGCCGCAGGCGGAGGTGCCGGCCGCTCAGGTGGTCGTGGTGCGGCGTCCGCCGGTGGTGCCGGTGGTCCTCTCCGCCAAGAGCGCGGCTGCGTTGTCCGGTCAGGCGGAGCGGCTCCGGTCGCACCTGGCGAACCGTGCCGAGCTGGATGTTGTCGATGTGGCGTTCTCGGCGGTGGTGTCGCGGGCGCAGTTCGAGGAGCGCGCGGTGGTGACCGCGAAGGACCTGGACGGACTGCTGGCGGGTCTGGCGGCTCTCGCGGCTGGGCAGCCTGCCGCGGCTGTCGTCACGGGTCGGCCGGTGTCCGGCAAGACCGGCTTCCTGTTCACCGGACAGGGTGCGCAGCGGGCGGGGATGGGAGCGGAGCTGGCTGCTGCTCACCCGGCGTTTGCCGAAGCACTCGACGAGGTCTGCGCCCAGCTGGATGCGCCGCTCGGCCGTTCGCTGAGGGGGTTGTTGTTCGCGGCCGAGGGTTCGCCGGAGGCGGGGCTGCTGGATCGTACGGAGTTCACGCAGGCGGCGTTGTTCGCGGTCGAGGTGGCCCTGTTCCGGCTGCTGGAGTCGCTCGGAGTGCGCCCGGACGTACTGGTGGGGCACTCGGTGGGCGAGTTGGCGTGTGCCCATGTTGCGGGTGTGCTGTCCCTGGAGGATGCCTGCACCCTGGTCGCGGCCCGGGGCCGTCTGATGGGCGCGTTGCCAGCCGGTGGTGGCATGGTCGCGGTGCAGGCGACTGAGGCCGAAGTGGTCGAGTCGCTGGTCGGCTTTGAGGGTCGTGTGTCGGTGGCTGCGGTGAATGGGCCGACGGCGATCGTGGTGTCCGGTGAGCTGGGCGCGTTGGAGGAGTGGCTGCCGCAGTGGCAGCAGGCCGGGCGTAAGACGACGCGTCTGAAGGTCAGCCACGCTTTCCACTCGCCGCTCATGGAACCGATGCTGGACGAGTTCCGTGCGGTGGCGGAAGGACTCACGTATAGCGAGCCGCAGATAGCGGTCGTGTCGAACGTGACCGGCACGCTGGTGTCCAGCGAGCTGACGGACCCGGGCTACTGGGTTTCCCACGTCCGTGAGGCGGTCCGTTTCGCCGACGGCGTGCGTGCGCTCGCGGAAGAGGGTGTGACCCGGTTCGTCGAGGTGGGTCCGGACGCGGTGCTCACCGCCCTCGCCCAGCAAACCCTGGACATCGAGGACGCGGTGTTCATACCGGCGCTGAAGGCTCGTGTCCCGGAGGCGGAGGCGTTCGCGGCCTTCCTCGGGCGTGCCCATGTCGCCGGGCTCCCGGTCGACTGGGACGCTTTCTACGACGGTTCGGGCGCCCAGCGCGTCGAACTGCCCACCTACGCCTTCCAGCGCGAGCGCTACTGGGTGGCGCCGGGCGCTGGAGCGGGCGACCCGGCCGCCGCAGGCCTCGGACGCATCAGCCACCCCGTGCTGGCAGCCGGGGTGCGGGTCGGTGACCGGGACGAGTGGCTGTTCACCGGCCGCCTGTCGCAGGGATCCGCGCCGTGGACGCAGGACCACGGCGTCCTCGGCATGATCGTCGTGCCCGGCACGGCGTTGGTCGAGCTGGCCGGTGCGGCCGGCCGGGAAGCGGGCAGCCCGCTGCTCGACGAACTGGTCCTCGAGGCACCGCTGATCCTGGACTCCGACACGGCCGTCCGTGTGCAGGTGACGGTCGGAGAGCCGGACGAGGACGACCGTCGCCCGGTCGCGATCTACTCGCAGCCCGAGGGAGGGCAGGGCGAGGGGACCTGCCACGCGCGTGGCCTCCTCACGCAGGACGAGACCCCGGCGGACCCGTCGTGGGTGCCGGCCCAGTGGCCTCCCGTCGACGCTGAGCCGATCGGTGTGGACGGGCTCTACGCACGGCTCGCCGAGCTGGGCTTCGACTACGGCCCTGTCTTCCAGGGCCTGCAGGCCGCGTGGCGCGACGGCGACCAGGTCCTCGCCGAGGTGGCGCTGCCCGAAGAGGACATCGAGTCGGCCAAGGGCTTCGGCATCCACCCGGCCCTGTTCGACGCATCGCTGCACGGCGGACTCGACTGGCTCGATCTGGGTGACGGGTCCGCGCGACTGCCGTTCTCATGGTCCGGTGTCCGCTTCGGACAGGGCGGCCCCGCCCGGGTCCGGGTGCGGATCAGCTCGGCAGGTGATTCCTCCTTGCGCGTCGACATCGCCTCCGAAGAAGGCGAACTGGTCGCCCTGGTGACCAAGTTGGCGTTCCGCACGGTCGAGCCGTCGCAGCTGAAGGACACGCGAGGGGAGCACGGTGACGCGTTGTTCCGCGTCGACTGGACCGAGGTCGTGATCGAGGCCGGCGTCGAGGCTCCCCGGGTCTCCGTCCTCGACGACGCCCTGGAGCAGGCGCTGGCCGAGGGCGCGGCCGCGCCGGACATGGTCGTCGCGGTGGTCGACGGCTCGGCGCGGGCCGACGCGGCAGCCATGCACGAGGTCACCGAGAACACCCTGCGTCTGCTCCAGCGGTGGCTTGCCGACGAGCGGCTCTCCGGGACCCGGCTCGCCGTGGTGACCCGCAACGCCGTCGCCGTAGGTGAAGGGGCGCCGGACCTCGCGCAGGCCCCGGTGTGGGGCTTGGTGCGCAGTGCGCAGTCCGAGCACCCGGACCGGTTCCTGCTGCTCGATGTCGACGGCGAGGACCTGCCCGACTGGGGAACGGTCCTGGCGACCGGTGAACCGCAGCTGGCCGTCCGTGCCGGTCGGATGCTCGCGCCGCGCCTGGTCAGGGCCGCCCTGTCCGGCGTCGCCGAGCGTTCGCCATGGGATGCCGAGGGCACGGTGTTGATCACGGGTGGTACCGGTGGTCTGGGTGCGTCGTTCGCCCGGCACTTCGTGCGTGAGTACGGGGTGCGGGATCTGCTGCTGGTGAGCCGTCGTGGTGTGGCGGCCGAGGGTGTGGCGGAGTTGGTCGCCGAGCTGGAGGGCTCGGGTGCGCGGGTGCGGGTCGAGGCGTGTGACGTGGCCGACCGTGCGGAACTGGCCGGGCTGCTCGGGTCGTTGGAGCGGCCGTTGGGTGCGGTGGTGCACGCGGCGGGTGTGCTGGACGACGGTGTGATCGAGTCCCTGACGTCCGAGCAACTGGAGCGGGTGCTGCGGCCGAAGGTCGATGCCGCGTTGCATTTGCACGAGTTGACCGCGGGCATGGAGTTGTCGGCGTTCGTGCTGTTCTCGTCGGTGTCGGCGTTGATCGGCAGTCCGGGGCAGGGCAATTATGCGGCGGCGAATGCGGCTTTGGATGCGTTGGCTGCTGTGCGGCGGGCGGCGGGGTTGCCGGCGACGTCGTTGGCGTGGGGGTTGTGGGCGACGGCCGGTGGTATGGCTGGTGAGCTGGGTGAGGCGGAGATCGCCCGCTTGGAGCGCATGGGCACCGCAGCGTTGCCGACTGAACTGGGTCTGGAGTTGTTCGACCGGGGGTTGGGGTCGGGTGAGGCGTTGGTTGCGCCCGTGGTGCTGGATCTGGGGGTGTTGCGGTCGCAGGCGCGTGCGGGGTTGTTGCCGGCGTTGTTCCGTGGGTTGGTGCGGATGCCGGTGCGGCGTGCTGGTGGGGGTGGTTCGCTGGCGCGGCAGTTGGCGGGTGTTGCGCGGGGTGAGTGGGAGCGGGTTGTTCTTGATCTGGTGCGGGGGCAGGTGGCTGCCGTGTTGGGTCATGCGTCGGGTTCGGTGATCGATGCGGATCGGGCGTTCCGGGATCTGGGGTTCGATTCGCTGGGTGCGGTGGAGTTGCGTAACCGGTTGTCGCAGGTCAGTGGTGTGCGGTTGCCGTCGACGTTGGTGTTCGATCATCCGACGTCGTCGGCGGTGGCGCGGTTGCTGGTGGCTGAGGTGGGGGGTGTGGAGTCGGCTGCTGCGCCGGTGCGTGCGAAGCGTCGTCGTGCTGTGGTGGACGAGCCGTTGGCGATTGTGGGTATGGCGTGCCGTTATCCGGGTGGGGTGACGTCCCCGGAGGAGTTGTGGCGGCTGGTGGCGGAGGGCCGGGACGCGGTCTCGGGTCTGCCGACCGACCGGGGCTGGGACCTGGAACGCCTTTACGATCCCGACCCGGATCATGCCGGGACGGTGACCACGCGTGGTGGCGGTTTCCTGGAGGACGCCGGTCACTTCGACGCGGGGTTCTTCGGGATCAGTCCGCGTGAGGCGACGGCGATGGACCCGCAGCAGCGGCTCCTCCTGGAAGCCGCGTGGGAAGCCATCGAGGACGCCGGACTGGACCCGGTCTCGTTGCGCGGCACCGACACCGGCGTCTTCTGCGGTGTGGGTCCCTCCGACTACGCGGCGACCCCGGCGGGCTCCCTGCCGGAACTCGAAGGATTCCGACTGACCGGCGGCACTACCAGCGTCGTTTCGGGCCGGGTCGCCTACAGCCTGGGGCTTGAAGGCCCCGCGGTGTCGATCGACACGGCCTGCTCGTCGTCCCTGGTCGCGATGCACATGGCGTCCCAGGCCCTGCGCTCCGGCGAGTGCTCGATGGCCCTGGTCGGCGGCGTGACGGTGATGGCCGGACCGACCCTGCTCATGGAGTTCAGCCGTCAGCGCGGTCTCGCCCCCGACGGGCGCTGCAAGTCTTACGCGGCTGGCGCCGACGGCACCGGCTTCTCCGATGGCCTGGGCCTGATCGTCCTGGAGCGCGTGTCGGATGCGCAGCGCAATGGTCACCGGATTCTCGGTGTCGTACGGGGCAGTGCGGTCAACCAGGACGGTGCGAGCAATGGGCTCACGGCGCCGAACGGGCCGTCGCAGGAGCGGGTGATCCGCCAGGCGCTGGCGAACGCCGGCCTGAGCCCTGCTGACGTGGATGCGGTAGAGGGCCACGGCACGGGCACTCGCCTGGGTGACCCGATCGAGGCGCAGGCGCTGCTGGCGACGTACGGTCAGGAGCGGGTGAGCGGTCCGCTGCGGCTGGGTTCGATCAAGTCGAACATCGGCCACACGTCTGCTGCGGCGGGCGTGGCGGGTGTGATCAAGATGGTGAAGGCGATGCAGCACGGGGTGCTGCCGCGCACGCTGAATGTGGATGAGCCGTCGCCGCACATCGACTGGGATGCGGGTGACGTCACGCTGCTGACCGAGCCGCATGAGTGGCCTGTGCGGGCTGAGCGGCCTCGTAGGGCGGGTGTGTCGTCGTTCGGTGTGAGCGGGACGAACGCGCACTTGATCCTGGAGGAGGCACCGGCGGTCGAGGAGCCGGTCGCTGAGGTGGCCGTGGTGCGGCGTCCGCCGGTGGTGCCGGTGGTCCTCTCCGCCAAGAGCGCGGCTGCGTTGTCCGGTCAGGCGGAGCGGCTCCGGTCGCACCTGGCGAACCGTGCCGAGCTGGACGTCGTGGACGTGGCGTTCTCGGCGGTGACGTCGCGGGCGCAGTTCGACGAGCGCGCGGTGGTGACGGCCGCGGACCGGGACGGTCTGCTGGCGGGTCTGGCGTCTCTCGCGGGTCGGCAGCCTGGTGCGGGTGTCGTCACGGATCGGCCGGTGTCCGGCAAGACCGGTTTCCTGTTCACCGGACAGGGCGCCCAACGGGCGGGAATGGGAGCGGAACTCGCCTCTGCGTATCCGGTGTTCGCCCACGCTCTGGATGAGATCTGTGCCGAGTTGGATGTGCGGCTGGGGCGTTCGCTGAAGGAGCTGTTGTTCGCGGCGGAAGGTTCGCCGGAGGCGGGGCTGCTGGATCGTACGGAGTTCACGCAGGCGGCGTTGTTCGCCGTAGAAGTGGCGCTGTTCCGGCTGCTGGAGTCGCTGGGCATTCGCCCGGACGTACTGGTCGGTCACTCGGTGGGCGAGTTGGCGTGTGCCCATGTGGCGGGTGTGCTGTCCCTGGAGGACGCCTGCACGCTGGTCGCGGCACGCGGCCGCCTGATGGGCGCATTGCCCGCAGGCGGCGGCATGGTCGCCGTGCAGGCGACCGAGGCCGAAGTGGTCGAGTCACTGGCCGGGTTCGAGGGCCGTGTGTCGGTGGCCGCGGTGAACGGCCCGACAGCCGTCGTGGTGTCCGGTGAACTGGGCGCCTTGGAGGAATGGCTGCCCCAGTGGCAGCAGGCCGGCCGTAAGACGACACGTCTGAAGGTCAGCCACGCTTTCCACTCACCGCTCATGGAACCGATGCTGGATGAGTTCCGAGCCATCGCGCGGGAGTTGACGTTCCACGAACCTCGGATTCCGGTCGTGTCGAACGTGACCGGCGGTCTGGTCTCCAGCGAGCTGACGGACCCGATGTACTGGGTTTCCCACGTCCGCGAGGCGGTCCGGTTCGCCGACGGCGTGCGTGCGCTCGCGGAAGAGGGCGTCACCCGCTTCGTCGAGGTGGGCCCGGACGCCGTACTCACCGCCCTCGCCCAGCAGACGCTGGACGCCGAGGACGCGGTGTTCGCACCCGTGCTGAAGGCTCGTGTCCCGGAGGCGGAGGCGTTCGCGACGTTCCTCGGGCGTGCCCATGTCGCCGGGCTCCCGGTCGACTGGGACGCTTTCTACAACGGTTCGGGCGCGCAGCGCGTCGAACTGCCCACCTACGCCTTCCAGCGCGAGCGCTACTGGGTGGCGCCGGGCGCCGGAGCGGGCGACCCGACCGCCGCCGGCCTCGGGCGCATCGAGCACCCGATCCTGAGCGCAGCCGTGCCGGTCGGTGACCGGGACGAGTGGGTCTTCACCGGCCGCCTGTCCCAGGACACCGCGCCGTGGGTGCGGGACCACGTGGTGCTGGGCATGGTCATCGTGCCGGGCACGGCCCTGGTCGAACTGGCCGGTGCGGCCGGCCGGGAAGCGGGCAGCCCGGTGGTCGAGGAGCTGGTGCTCGAAGCGCCGCTCATCCTGGACGTGGACACCTCGGTCCACCTCCAGGTCAAGCTGGGTGAAGCGGACGAGGACGGCCGACGCGAAGTCGGCCTCTACTCCCGTCCCGAGGGCCAGGGCGAGGGCGAAGCCGGACGGCAGGCGGTCTGCCACGCCCGTGGCACCCTGGTCACGGCGGACGACGCGGCTGTCGACTGGTCGGCGCAGTGGCCGCCGGCCGACGCGGAACCGGTCGCCGTGGACGCGCTCTACGCCCGGGTCAGCGACATCGGATTCGACTACGGACCTGCCTTCCAGGGGGTCCGTGCCGCCTGGCGCGACGAGGACACGGTGTACGCCGAGGTGGCGCTCCCGGACGACGAGGTGGACGCGGCGGCGGGCTTCGCCATCCACCCGGCGCTGTTCGACGCGTCGCTGCACGGTGGCCTGGACTGGCTGGACACCGGCGACGGCACGTCGGCGAGCCTGCCGTTCTCGTGGTCCGGCGTCCGCTTCGGGCAGCGTGGTGCGGCCCGGGTCCGGGTGCGGATCGGATCGGCCGGAGCTTCGGCGCTGCGCCTCGACATCGCCGGTGAGGACGGTGTACCGGTGGCGAGCGTGGCCAAGTTGGCCTTCCGGCCCGTCGACCGGACACAGCTCCAGGGCACGAAGGCGAGCGACGGCTCTCTGTACCAGGTCGAGTGGACCCCGGTGACGGGGGAGCCGACCGGGTCCGCCCGGCTGGCGGTGCTCGGCGGGCTGCTCTCGGCGGCGGGTGAGCGTTACCCGGACCTCGCGGCGCTGGAGCGCGCGGTGACCGAGGGGGCTGCCGCCCCGGACGTCGTCCTGGTCGGAGTCGAGCCGGACGAAGGCACCGACGTGGCGTCGGTCGTACATGCGGTCACGCAGGGCACGCTGGAGTTGTTGCAGCGGTGGCTGGCCATTGAGGTGCTGCGGGAGTCCCGGCTCGTCGTGGTGACCCGTAACGCGGTCGCTGTCGGTGAGCAGGCGCCGGACCTGGCGCAGGCTCCGGTGTGGGGTCTGGTACGCAGTGCCCAGTCCGAGCACCCCGGCCGGATCACGCTCCTCGACCTCGGCGACGAGGAACAGCCCGACTGGGATCTCGTCGTCTCCCTGGACGAGCCGCAGCTCGCCCTGCGTGGCGATGACCTGCTCGCGCCCCGCCTCGGGCATGCGGCGAATGCTCTGGTGCCGGACCTCTGGCAACTGGGCACGGAGCGCAAGGGCTCGCTCGACAGCCTCACCCTCGTCCGTTCCGACGGGAACCGCACGCTCCGCGCCGGTGAGGTGCGCATCGGAGTCCGGGCCGCGGGCCTGAACTTCCGGGACGTACTGATCGCGCTGGGCCTCTACCCGGGCGAGGTGCCGCTCGGTACGGAGGCGGCCGGTGTGGTCCTCGAAGTCGGTCCCGAGGTGACCGACCTGGCTCCGGGCCAGCGGGTCGTGGGCCTCATGGCCGACGCCTTCGGCCCAGTGACCGTCGCGGACCGGCGGATGATCGTGCCCATGCCGTCAGGGTGGTCGTTCTCGCAGGCCGCCTCGGTCCCGGTGGTCTTCCTGACCGCGTACTACGGACTGGTCGACCTGGCCGGACTGCAGCGCGGCGAAAGCCTGTTGGTGCACGCGGCGGCCGGCGGTGTCGGCATGGCCGCCGTGCAGCTGGCGCGGCACCTGGGTGCGGAGGTCTTCACGACCGCGAGTCCCTCGAAGTGGAACGCGCTGACCGAACGCGGCATGGCCGGGGAGCGGATCGCCTCGTCCCGGGACCTGTCGTTCCGGGAGAAGTTCCTGGAGGTCACCGGCGGTGCGGGGGTGGACGTCGTACTGAACGCCCTGGCGGGGGAGTTCGTCGACGCGTCCTTGGACCTGCTGCCGCGCGGCGGCCGGTTCCTGGAGATGGGCAAGGCCGACATCCGTGACGCCGACGAGATGGGGCGGACACGCAACGGCGTCCAGTACCAGGCGTACGACCTGTTCGACGCCGGCCCCGAGCGCCTGCAGGAGATGCTTCGCGAGGTCGTCTCGCTGTTCGAGCGGGGTGTGTTGAGCCATTCTCCGGTGCTGACATGGGATGTGCGTCGGGGGGCGGAGGCGTTCCGGTTCCTGCGTGAGGGCCGTAACGTCGGCAAGGTCGTGCTGACGGTCCCGGCTCCGATCGACCCGGAAGACACGGTGTTGATCACGGGTGGTACCGGTGGTCTGGGTGCGTCGTTCGCCCGGCACTTCGTGCGTGAGTACGGGGTGCGGGATCTGCTGCTGGTGAGCCGTCGTGGTGCCGTGGCCGAGGGTGTCGCGGAGTTGGTCGCCGAGCTGGAGGCCTCGGGTGCCCGGGTGCGGGTCGAGGCGTGTGACGTGGCCGACCGTGCGGAACTGGCCGGGCTGCTCGGGTCGTTGGAGCGGCCGTTGGGTGCGGTGGTGCACGCGGCGGGTGTGCTGGACGACGGTGTGATCGAGTCCCTGACATCCGAGCAACTGACGCGGGTGCTGCGGCCGAAGGTCGACGCCGCACTGCATCTGCACGAACTGACCGCGGGCATGGAGTTGTCGGCGTTCGTGCTGTTCTCGTCGGTGTCGGCGTTGATCGGCAGTCCGGGGCAGGGCAATTATGCGGCGGCGAATGCGGCTTTGGATGCGTTGGCTGCTGTGCGGCGGGCGGCGGGGTTGCCGGCGACGTCGTTGGCGTGGGGGTTGTGGGCGACGGCCGGTGGTATGGCCGGTGAGCTGGGTGAGGCGGAGATCGCCCGCCTGGAGCGCATGGGCACCGCCGCGCTGCCGACTGAACTGGGTCTGGAGTTGTTCGACCGGGCCAGGTTGGTGGATGCGGCGGTGCAGGTGCCGGTCCTGCTGGATCTGGGGGCGTTGCGGTCGCAGGCGCGGGCCGGGCTGCTTCCACCGCTCTTCCGCGGACTGGTGCGCACGCAAGCGCGGCAGGCCGGCGGTGGTGGTGGTTCGCTGGCGCAGCGTCTGGCCGGTGTGCCGGACGGTGAGCGTGAGCAGATGGTGGTCGGTGTCGTCGTGGCCCAGGTCGCGGCGGTGCTGGGGCATGCCTCGGCGTCGGCGGTGGATCCCGAGCGCGCGTTCCGCGAGCTGGGGATCGACTCGCTGGGCGCGGTGGAGCTGCGCAACCGGCTGACCCAGGCCACCGGCCTGCGACTGCCCACCACCCTCGTCTTCGACCATCCCACCCCCGCCGCCATCACACGCCTCCTGCTCAACGAAGTGGGCGGCGTGGAGCCGGCCGCTGCGCCGGTGCGTTCCAAACGCCGTCGTCCCACGGCGGACGAGCCGTTGGCGATCGTGGGCATGGCGTGCCGCTACCCGGGAGGGGTGACGTCCCCAGAGGACCTGTGGCGCCTGGTGGCAGAGGGCCGGGACGCGATCTCACCCCTGCCCACCGACCGGGGCTGGGACCTGGAACGCCTCTACGACCCCGACCCCGAGCAGACCGGGACGCTCACCACACGCGGCGGTGGCTTCCTGGAGAACGTCGGCGACTTCGACGCGGACTTCTTCGGCATCAGCCCGCGCGAGGCCCTGGCCATGGACCCGCAGCAGCGACTGCTGCTGGAGGCGTCCTGGGAGGCCCTGGAGAACGCCGGCCTCGACGCGGCCTCGGTGCGCGGCAGCGACACCGGCGTCTTCTGCGGTGTCGTCTCCTCCGACTACGGCGGCTCGATGACCCCCGACCTGGAGGGCTTCCGGCTCACCGGTACCACCGCGAGCGTGGTCTCCGGCCGGATCGCCTACAGCCTGGGGCTGGAAGGCCCTGCGGTGTCGGTCGACACGGCCTGCTCGTCGTCGTTGGTCGCCCTGCACATGGCGTCCCAGGCGCTGCGTTCCGGTGAGTGCTCGATGGCGCTGGTCGGTGGCGTGACGGTGATGGCCGGACCGTACCTGCTGGTCGAGTTCAGCCGTCAGCGCGGTCTCGCCCCCGACGGGCGCTGCAAGTCGTACGCGGCGGGTGCGAACGGCACCGGCTTCTCGGACGGGCTCGGCCTGCTGGTGGTCGAAAGGCTGTCGGACGCCCAGCGCAACGGTCATCGCGTGCTCGCCGTGATCCGCGGGAGCGCCATCAACCAGGACGGCGCGAGTAACGGGCTCACCGCGCCGAACGGGCCGTCGCAGGAGCGGGTGATCCACCAGGCCCTCGCCAACGCCGGGCTGAGTCCTGCTGACGTGGATGCGGTGGAGGGTCACGGCACGGGCACCCGGCTCGGCGATCCGATCGAGGCGCAGGCGCTGCTGGCCACTTACGGTCAGGAGCGGGTGAATGGTCCGCTGCGGCTGGGCTCGATCAAGTCGAACATCGGCCACACGTCTGCTGCGGCGGGTGTGGCGGGCGTGATCAAGATGGTGAAGGCGATGCAGCACGGTGTGCTGCCCCGCACACTCAACGTCGACGAGCCCTCGCCGCACATCGACTGGGATGCGGGTGACGTCGCCCTGCTCACCGAGCCGCATGAATGGCCTGCGGAGACGGAACGACCGCGTCGCGCGGGTGTTTCCTCCTTCGGAATCAGCGGGACCAACGCTCACGTGATCATCGAGGAGGCACCGGCGGTCAAGGAACCGGCCGCCGAGGTGCCTGTGATCCGTCCGCCGGTGGTGCCGGTGGTGGTGTCGGGCAAGAGCGCGGACGCCCTGGCCGGCCAGGCGGAGCGGCTGCGGTCGCACGTGGCGAACCGTGCCGAGCTGGACGTCGTGGACGTGGCGTTCTCGGCGGTGATGTCGCGAGCGCAGTTCGACGAGCGCGCCGTAGTGACCGCCGCGAACCGGGACGGACTGCTGGCAGGACTGGCGTCTCTCGCGGCTGGGCAGCCTGCCGCGGGTGTCGTCACGGGTCGGCCGGTGTCCGGCAAGACCGGTTTCCTGTTCACCGGGCAGGGCGCCCAGCGCGCAGGGATGGGAGCGGAACTGGCTGCGACCTACCCGGTGTTCGCGGACGCGCTGGATGAGATCTGTGGTCGGCTGGACGGTCTGCTGGGGCGTTCACTGAGGGACTTGTTGTTCGCGGCTGAGGGTTCGCCGGAGGCGGGGCTGCTGGATCGTACGGAGTTCACGCAGGCGGCGCTGTTCGCCGTCGAGGTGGCGCTGTTCCGGCTGCTGCAGTCGCTGGGCATTCGCCCGGACGTACTCATCGGACACTCGGTCGGCGAGTTGGCCTGTGCCCACGTGTCCGGAGTGCTGTCCCTGGAGGACGCGTGCACGCTGGTCGCCGCACGCGGCCGCCTGATGGGCGCGTTGCCCGCTGGCGGCGGCATGGTCGCGGTCCAGGCGACCGAGGCCGAAGTGGTCGAGTCGTTGAACGGGTTCGAGGGCCGTGTGTCGGTGGCTGCGGTGAACGGGCCGACAGCCGTCGTGGTGTCCGGTGAGCTCGGCGCATTGGAGGAGTGGCTGCCGCAGTGGCAGCAGGCCGGCCGTAAGACGACACGTCTGAAGGTCAGCCACGCTTTCCACTCGCCGCTCATGGAACCGATGCTGGAAGAATTCCAGGCCATCGCACAGGAGTTGACGTTCCACGAGCCCCGGATTCCGGTCGTGTCGAACGTGACCGGCACGCTCGTGTCCAGCGAGCTGACGGACCCGACGTACTGGGTTTCCCACGTCCGCGAGGCGGTCCGCTTCGCCGATGGTGTGCGTGCGCTCGCGGAAGAAGGGGTGACCCGCTTCGTCGAGGTGGGCCCGGACGCCGTGCTCACCGCCCTCGCCCAGCAAACCCTGGACGCCGAGAATGCGGTGTTCATACCGGCGCTCAACGCACGAGTCCCGGAGGCGGAGGCGTTCGCGGCCTTCCTCGGTCGCGTCCACGTCGCCGGGCTCCCGGTCGACTGGGACGCCTTCTACAACGGCACCGGCGCCCAGCGCGTCGAACTGCCCACCTACGCCTTCCAACGCGACCGCTACTGGGTCTCCCAGAGCCCGGGGTCCGGAGACCCCGCAGCGGCTGGTCTCGGGCGCATCGAGCACCCGATCCTGAGCGCGGCCGTGCCGGTCGGTGACCGGGACGAGTGGGTCTTCACCGGCCGCCTGTCCCAGGACACCGCGCCGTGGGTGCGGGACCACGTGGTGCTGGGCATGGTCATCGTGCCGGGTACCGCACTGGTCGAACTGGCCCTGAGCGCGGGCCGGCTGGCCGGCAGTCCGGTCGTGGAGGAGCTGGTGCTCGAAGCGCCGCTGGTCCTCGCCGAGGACGCCGCCCGGCAGGTGCAGGTGACGGTCGGTGCGCCGGACGAGGCCGGCCGTCGCGAGGTCATGCTGTTCTCCCGGCCCGAGGCGGCCGAGGAGGCGGCGGTCTGTCATGCACGTGGGTGGCTGACGACGGTGGCGGAGACGTCGGCGCCGTTCCCCACGGCCTGGCCCCCCGCCGGGGCGGTTCCCGTGGCTGTGGATGCGTTGTATCCGCGGTTGGCTGCGGCGGGTTATGAGTACGGGCCGGTGTTCCAGGGGTTGCGGTCGGCGTGGCGTGCGGGTGAGGACGTGTATGCGGAGGTGGAGCTCGCCGAGGGGGTGACGGGTGCGGGCTTCGGTGTGCATCCGGCTCTGTTCGACGCGGTGTTGCATGCGGCGTTGGTGGAGCGGGATGCGGGTGCGGGTGTGGAGTTGCCGTTCGCGTGGTCGGGTGTGCGGTTGGGCCATGGTGGTGCGGGGTCGCGGGTGCGGGTGCGTATCGGGCGGTCCGGTGGGTCTGCGATGCGGGTGGATGTCGTGGACGGGCGGGGTGTGCCGGTGGTGGCGGTGGAGTCGCTGTCGGTGCGGCCGGTGGATCAGGCGCAGTTGGCCGGTGCGGTGCAGGGTGGTGGGCACAACGCGTTGTTCGGGCTGGAGTGGGTGCCGGTGACGGACGTGTCGGCGGTGGATTCGTCCGTGCCGTCGGCGGTGTCGGTGGCGGTGCTGGGCGGGCTGTTGCCGGCCGCGGGTGAGCGTTACCCGGACCTCGCTGCCCTCGAGCGCGCGGTGACCGAAGGCGGCAACGTGCCCGACCTGGTGGCCGTCGGGATCGACTCGCCGTCGGGGTCGGATGCCGCACGGGCCGTACGGGAAGTCACGCAGGGCACGCTGGAGTTGTTGCAGCGGTGGCTGGCCGGTGAGGTGCTGCGGGAGTCCCGACTGGTCGTGGTGACCCGTAACGCGGTCGCCGTGGGTGAGCAGGCGCCGGACCTGGCGCAGGCTCCGGTCTGGGGGTTGGTGCGCAGCGCCCAGTCCGAGCACCCGGGCCGGATCACACTCCTCGACCTGGGCGACGAGGAACAGCCCGACTGGGACGTCCTCGCCTCCCTGGACGAGCCGCAAGTCGCCCTGCGCGGTGGCGACCTGCTCGTGCCCCGGCTGGCGCGGACCCCCGCGCAGCCGACGGGCCGTGCCTGGCGGCTGGGCATCGAACGGAAGGGTTCGCTGGACGGCTTGGCGCTCCTGCCGTCCGACGGCGACCGCCCCCTGGGCGCGCGTGAAGTGCGGGTCGGTATCCGGGCCGCGGGCCTGAATTTCCGGGACGTGCTGATCGCGCTCGGGACGTACCCGGGCGAGGCGCCGCTGGGCAGCGAAGCCGCGGGCGTCGTCCTCGAGGTCGGCGCCGAAGTGACCGATCTGGCGCCCGGCGACCGGGTCATGGGTCTGCTCATGGACCCGTTCGGCCCGGTCGGGATCACCGATCACCGGATGATCGTGCCGATGCCGACCGGCTGGTCCTTCACCCAGGGGGCGGCCATGCCGCTCGTCTTCCTGACCGCCTACTACGCGCTGTCCGAACTGGCCGGCGTGCGGCCCGGTGAGCGGCTGCTCGTGCACGCGGCGGCCGGCGGTGTGGGCATGGCGGCGGTACAGCTGGCCCGGCACTGGGGCGTCGAGGTCTACGCCACCGCGAGCCTGGCCAAGCAGGACGCGGTGCGCTCCTCGGGCGTCCAGGACGACCGGATCGCCTCGTCCCGGGACCTGTCGTTCCGGGAGAAGTTCCTGGAGGTCACCGGCGGCGAGGGGGTGGACGTCGTACTGAACGCCCTGGCGGGGGAGTTCGTCGACGCGTCCTTGGACCTGCTGCCGCGCGGCGGCCGGTTCCTGGAGATGGGCAAGGCCGACATCCGTACCCCGGAAGGGGTGGCCGGTGGCCGCCCCGGCGTCCGGTACGTCTCCTTCGACCTGCTGGAAGCCGGCCCCGACCGGATCCAGCAGATGCTCCGCGAGCTGGTGTCCCTCTTCGAGCGGGGTGCGTTGGGGCATTCTCCGGTGCGGACGTGGGATGTGCGTCGGGGGGCGGAGGCGTTCCGGTTCCTGCGTGAGGGCCGTAACGTCGGCAAGGTCGTGCTGACGGTCCCGGCTCCGATCGACCCGGAAGACACGGTGTTGATCACGGGTGGTACCGGTGGTCTGGGTGCGTCGTTCGCCCGGCACTTCGTGCGTGAGTACGGGGTGCGGGATCTGCTGCTGGTGAGCCGTCGTGGTGTGGCGGCCCAGGGTGTCGCGGAGTTGGTCGCCGAGTTGCAGGGCTCGGGTGCCCGGGTGCGGGTCGAGGCGTGTGACGTGGCCGACCGTGCGGAACTGGCCGGGCTGCTCGGGTCGTTGGAGCGGCCGTTGGGTGCGGTGGTGCACGCGGCGGGTGTGCTGGACGACGGCGTGATCGAGTCCCTGACATCCGAGCAACTGACGCGGGTGCTGCGGCCGAAGGTCGACGCCGCACTGCATCTGCACGAACTGACCGCGGGCATGGAGTTGTCGGCGTTCGTGCTGTTCTCGTCGGTGTCGGCGTTGATCGGCAGTCCGGGGCAGGGCAACTATGCGGCGGCGAATGCGGCTTTGGATGCGTTGGCCGCTGTGCGGCGGGCGGCGGGGTTGCCGGCGACGTCGTTGGCGTGGGGATTGTGGGCGACGGCCGGTGGTATGGCCGGTGAGCTGGGTGAGGCGGAGATCGCCCGCCTGGAGCGCATGGGCACCGCCGCGCTGCCGACCGAACTGGGTCTGGAGTTGTTCGACCGGGCCAGGTTGGTGGATGCGGCGGTGCAGGTGCCGGTCCTGCTGGATCTGGGGGCGTTGCGGTCGCAGGCGCGGGCCGGGCTGCTTCCACCGCTCTTCCGCGGACTGGTGCGCACGCAAGCGCGGCAGGCCGGCGGTGGTGGTGGTTCGCTGGCGCAGCGTCTGGCCGGTGTGCCGGACGGTGAGCGTGAGCAGATGGTGGTCGGTGTCGTCGTGGCCCAGGTCGCGGCGGTGCTGGGGCATGCCTCGGCGTCGGCGGTGGATCCCGAGCGCGCGTTCCGCGAGCTGGGGATCGACTCGCTGGGCGCGGTGGAGCTGCGCAACCGGCTGACCCAGGCCACCGGCCTGCGACTGCCCACCACCCTCGTCTTCGACCATCCCACCCCCGCCGCCATCACACGCCTCCTGCTCGACGAAGTGGGCGGTGACGAACAGGCCGTTCCGGCTGCCGCGGAAAGCACCCGGGACAGCGGTACGCTCGGCGCACTGCTGCGGCACGCGCACACGGCGGGCGCCATGGCCGAGGCCGTGCCGCTGCTCACGGGGGCGGCACGGTTCCGGCCGACGTTCGCGTCGGCCGCCGAGCTGGCCGGTGAGGCGTACGTGGTGCAGCTGGCGTCGGGCAGCGAGCGGACGAAGGTGGTCTGCGTGCCGTCCTTCGTGGTCGGTTCGAGCCCGCACCAGTTCATGCGGTTCGCCGACGCCTTCGACGGCGAACGGGACGTGTTCGCCTGCACGTTGCCCGGGTTCCGGGACGCGGAGCCCGCGCCCGCCACGTGGGACGCGGCGATCGAGGTGCTGGCGGAGTCGATCGTCCGTGCGGTCGGCGACGGACCGTTCGTCCTGGTCGGGTACTCGACCGGCGGTGTCCTCGCGCACTCCCTCGCTGCCCGGTTCGAGGCGGCCGGGGCGCGGCCGGCCGGTGTGGTCATGATCGACACGCCGATGCCGGAAACCGAGGCGGAGACCAAAAGCGTCTTCACGTCGGTGATGACGCAGATCCTCGGCCGCGAGCCGCAGGCCGGAGCGATCAGTGACACCGACTGGCTGGCGATGGGCGCCTACATGCGTCTGCTGGCCGCGCACACACCGGACCCCGTCACCGTCCGCAGCCTCATGATCCGCGCCGACGTGTCGCTGGACGGGAACACCTGGCCGGCCTGGGGCGTCGCCGACACCGACGTGAAGGTCGCCGCGGACCACTTCGCCCTGATCGAGGCGCAGGCCGCCGAAACCGCCGAGGTCACCCGTCAGTGGCTGCGGCACACCGACCCGGAGCACACCCAGTGAACCCGAACAAGAAGAGCGGAGACAGAGCGGACATGGACAACTCTCAGGCGGGCCAGGCGGCTCGTTGCCCCGTCGACCACGGCGGTGCCGGCGCGACGGGCACCGTCATACCCGCCACCGCGCTGCCGGGGTCGAAGAAGCACGCGGTGATCCAGCTGTTCAACTACTGGACGCGGCCCCAGCGGTACATCGAGGAGTGCCGCAAGGAGTACGGCCCCCGGTTCCAGGTCAGCATCCGGCTCCCTCCGCGCGCCGTGTACGTGCTGACCACCCCCGAGGACGTCAAGGCCATGTTCACCGCGCCGGCCGACGTGCTGCACACCGGCAACGGCTCGGCGACGATCGAGAAGTACACCGGTCAGTCCGGCCTGGCCTGGCTCGACGAGGACGCGCACAAGAAGCGGCGCAAGGCCATGATGCCCAGCTACCACGGGGCGGCACTGGAGCGGATCTCCACGGCCATCCCGCAGATGGCGGAGCGGGACGTCGCCGCCTGGCCCCGCAACAGGCCCGTCCCGCTGCACTCGTACATCCACGGCTTCACGATGCACGTGATCCGTGAGGTGATCTACGGGCCGCAGGTGCCCAAGCGCTGGGACGAACTGCACGCGCTGCTGCTGGAGATGATGCGGTTCAACAACGGGCCGGTCTCCCCGATGCTGCTGCACAAGATGCCGCCGCGGCTGTTCAAGGTGCTGCGGGCGATCCGGCCGCTGGGACTCGACCGCTTCCTGAAGCTGCGCGATCAGGCGGACGCGCTGATCCACGAGACCATCGAGGAGCACCGCGCGTCCGGGTACCGCGGCGACGACCTGCTGTCCACCCTGCTGGGTGTCACCCACGCGGACGGCTCGCCGCTGACGGACAGCGAGATCCGCGACGAGATGACGACCATCTTCCTGGCCGGCACGGAGACCACCGCGGCCGCGATCGCCTGGTCGTTCGTGTACCTGGCCCGCCACGAGGAGGTCACCGAGCGGCTGCGCGAGGAGATCGCGCGTGGTGAGGACACCTACCTGACGGCCGTGATCAACGAGGTGCTGCGGCTGCGTCCGTCGATCCCGCAGATCATCGTCCGCGAGGTGAAGAAGCCGATCGAGATCGGCGGGGTGCGCTACGAGCCCGGCCAGCACCTGTGGGCGAGTGCCTTCCTGCTCAACCGCGACCCGAACCTCTACGAGGAGCCGGACGCGTTCCGGCCCGAGCGGTTCCTCGACGTCAAGCCCGGTGTCTACTCGTGGATCCCGTTCGGCGGCGGGCGTATCCGCTGCCTCGGCGACCGGATCGCCCTGCTGGAGATGAAGGCGGTGATCCGCGAGGTGCTGACCCAGTGCGAGCTGCACGTGTCGGACCCCGAGCCGCAGCGGGCCCGCAGCCGGATCGTGGTGAACGTGCCGGCCGACTTCGCGCGCGTGGAGCTGCGCCGCCGCGTGCCCAGCCTGGTGGGGGAGGGCCGCGGGTGAATCCCCTGCTGCTCCCCGTCATCGCCGCGCAGGGGCTGTGGGTGCGCGCCAGGACCGAGGTGCTGCCGCCCGCCGCGGGCCCCGACACCGGGACGGTCGCGGAGCAGGCGCCCGGACCGCCGATGCGCGTCGCCGTGCTCGGGGAGTCCACCGCGGCGGGCTGCGGCGTCGCGACGCACGACGAGGGTTTCCCGGGCAGCCTCGCCCGGGCTCTCGCCGCCTCGTACGACTGCCCCGTCACCTGGAAGGTGGTCGGCCGGTACGGCGCCACCGGACGCAGGATCCGCTACCAGCTGTTGCCGCAGCTGGGCGAGGGCTACGATCTGGCGGTGCTGCTCGCGGGCGCCAACGACGTGCTCGGCCGGCGCAGTCCCGACCAGTGGGGGGAGGACCTCGCGGCGATCGTCGACGACCTGACGCGGCGCGCCGCGTCCGTCGTGGTGGTGGGGACCCCGCCGTTCGCCGACTTCCCGTCGCTGCCCGGCGCGCTCGCGCGGTACTGCGCCGAGCGCGCGGCCGGCCTGGACCGGACCTCGGAGCTGATCTGTGCCGAGCGGCCCCAGGTGACCTGGATCAACTCGACCGACATCATGCAGATCACGGGGGACTTCTTCGCACGGGACGGGTTCCACCCGTCGGCCCACGGCTACGGCCAGTGGGCCCGGGCGGTCGCCGACCATCCGCGCGCCGAGCCCCGTACCGACCCGCGGTGACCACCGTGACCGAGAGGAGCTGCCGCGTATGGCGCCACCGTTGAGCGGGACGACGCCCCGGAGGGGATGGAGCATCGCCGTCGTCCTCATCGGCGTCTTCGTCTCCTCGCTGGACCTGTTCATCGTCAACATCGCGTTCCCCGACCTGGAGAGGGCGTTCCCGTCGGCCGGCCTGAGCGACCTCTCGTGGGTGCTGAGCGCCTACGCGATCACGTTCGCGGCGTTCCTCGCGCCGGCCGGACGGTGGGCGGACAGGGCCGGGCGCAAGCGCGCCTACCTCGCGGGCCTCGTCCTGTTCACGCTGGCGTCGGCTGCCTGCGCCGCAGCCCCGTCGCTGGGTGCGCTGGTGGCCGCGCGCACGCTCCAGGCCGTCGGTGGCGGCCTGATGCTGCCCAGTTCGCTGGGCTTGCTGCTGCCGCTGTTCCCGCCGCACAAGCGGGGCGCGGCGGTCGGCCTGTGGTCGGCGATGGGCGGTGCGGCAGCCGCTCTCGGACCGCCGGTCGGCGGTCTCCTCGTCCAGGCGGGCTGGCAGTGGGTGTTCCTCGTCAACCTGCCCATCGGCGTGGCCGCCTGCGCGGTCGGCGTGTGGGCGCTGCGCGAGATCCGCGACGAGTCCAGCACGCCCCCCGACGTGCTCGGCGCCCTGGTCCTCGCGGTGACCGTGGGCGCCGTCGTGGCGGCCATCGTGCAGGGGGAGAGCTGGGGGTGGACCAGCGGGCGGGTCCTCTGCATGTTCGCGCTGGGCACGCTGGGCGTGGTGTTCAGCGCGGTACGGGCCGTCCGGCACCCGGCCCCCGTCATCGAACCGGCGATCCTGCGCATCCGGGCCGTGGCGCTGGCCAACGTGGCGACGGTCCTGTTCTTCGCCGGTTTCGGCGCCATGATCCTCGCCTCGGTGCTGTTCCTCACCGGCCTGTGGCACCACTCGGTGCTGCGTTCCGGCCTGGAGATCGCGCCGGGCCCGCTCATGGCGGCGGTCTGTGCCGTGCCCGGCGGCCTGCTGGCCACCAAGTACGGCAACTACGTGGTGGGTTTCGCCGGGAGTCTGCTGTTCGCGGTGGGCGGTGTGCTGTGGGCGACCGCCACGGCCACCGACGTGGCCTACGTGAGCGCGTTCCTGCCGGCCGGCCTCATCGCCGGGGCCGGGGCCGGGCTGGCCCTGCCGAGCCTGTCCGGCGCCGCCACACTGCCGCTGCCCCCGGAGCGGTTCGCCACCGGGACCGCCCTGGTGTCGATGTGCCGCCAGGTCGGGCTCGCCCTGGGCGCGGCGGTCGTGGCGGCCGTACTGGGCGCCCGCCCGGACCTGGGGGCCTTCCACACCGCCTACTTCTTCATGGCGGTCTGTGGCCTGACGGGCGGCCTGGCCCTGCTCGGCATCCGCGACAGCGCCTCCCGCCGGGTCCCGGTACCCGTGGCACAGGGGGCGGCGCCGCGCTGAGGACGCCCCGGGCCGGCCGCCGCGAGCATGGCCGGACCTGACCGGAGGGCCGTGGCGGAATTCCCCCGCCACGGCCCTTGGGCCGTGTGGGGCCGGACGACGCCGAACCGGCCCGCGTCGTGCACGCGGAGGCCCCCGGCGTCCGGCTGCGATTCACCCGGACCCCGTCCTCCGTGGCCGACGACACCGCCACCCCGCAGCGCCACCAGCGAGGCCGTGCCGTTGCGCGAGGCGCTGTGGTGGCACCCCGTCCACACCCACGACGCGGCCCACATCTGGCTGCGCGAGACGGCCCAGCGGGTGGGGGCGGAGCTGTCACGGACGGGCGGCGACGGCGTGACGGCGTGAGAGCGGGCCCCTCACGGGCCGGCCGGCGTCTCCATGCCGAGGGCCGTCGCGCGCAGGGCCGCCGCCAGGCGGGTGACCGGCTCGGCCGGTTCCTGGGGGAGGCGGGCCAGCAGCAGGCGCCGTTGCTCCTGGGGGCCGCCGCGCACGGGCAGGACACGGACGCCCCCGGGAGCGGCCGGGGCGAGGGCGGCGGGCACCGTGGTCAGGCCGCAGCCCGCCGCGACCAGCTGGAGCTTGGTGAGCCAGTCGCGCGCCGTGTGGACGATCTCCGGCCGCTCGTCCAGGCCGGGCCACACCCCCATGAGCCGGTCCTCGCCCGAGGAGGAACTGGCGATCCAGCGCTGCCCGCGCAGGTCCGCCACGTCGACGAACTCCCCCCGGGCCAGCGGATGGTGCGCGGGCACGGCCAGGTGCAGGGGGCGCTCGGTGAGCGTCGTCAGGACCAGCGCCGGCGACTCGGTGTCGGGCGGCCGGAACGGCGGGGCCGACGCGAGCAGGGCCAGGTCGACACTGCCGGCGCGCAGGGCGCGTACCAGCGCCGGCGTGGTGCCCTCCCGGCCGACGACGTGCAAGGCGGGATCGGTGGCGCGCAGGGCGGCGAGGGTGCGTGGCACCAGCACGGCCCCGGCACTCGGGAACCAGCCCAGCCGGACGGTGCCGGCCGGCCCGGGCAGGCCGGACAGCTCCCGCGCGGTCGCGTCGATCTCGTCGAGCACGACCTTGGCCCGCCGCAGCACGAGCCGGCCGGCCGCGGTCAGCCGTACCCCGTCGCGCCGCCGCTCCAGCAGCTCCGCGCCCGCCGCGCGTTCGATCGCGGCGATCTGCCGGGAGACCGCGGACTGGGTGTAGCCCAGGGACGCGGCGGCCGCGGTGAAGGTCCCCCGGTCGGCCACGGCGCGGAAGACGCGCAGCGCGGTGAGTGAGACATCGGTGAAGTCCATGACGTTTCCGCATGCTACCCGTGCTGAACTCTCGTTGGACGCATGGCCGCGCGGTTCCTAGCGTGGCAGGCATGAACGCTTCTCGCACCGCGCTCGTCACGGGCGCCAACCAGGGACTCGGCCGCGCCCTCGTCGAAGGGCTGGCCGCCCGGATGACCCCGGCCGACCTGGTCCTGCTGACCGGCCGCGACCCCGAGCGGGTCGGGCTCGCCGCCGACGAGGTCGGCCGGCTGCCCGGCACCCGCGCCCGGGTCGAGGGCCGGGTCCTGGACGTCACCGACACCGCGGCCATCGCCCGTCTCGCCGCCGAGCTTCAGGCACGGCACGGCGGTGTCGACGTCGTCCTCTCCAACGCGGTCGCCCGGGTGCTCCCGGACGAGTCGCAGGCGGAGCGCGCGGACGAGTTCATCGACGTCTCCAACACCGCCACGCACGCCGTGCTGCGCGCCTTCGGACCCGTGCTGCGGCCGGGCGGACGGCTGCTCGTCGTGGCCAGCGGCCTCGGCACCCTCGGCCACCTCGACGCCCGGCTGCACCCCCTGTTCGACGGCGTGGGCCTCGACCAGGTCGAGCAGGCCGTCGAGTCCTGGCGCGCCGCCGTCCACGAGGGCACCGCGACCCGGGCCGGCTGGCCGGTGTGGCTGAACGTGCCCTCGAAGGTGGCGCAGGTCGCGGCCGTCCGCGCGGTCGCCGCGGAGCGCCGTGCGCGGGACCTCGCCACCGGGACGCTCGTCGCGGCCGTGTGCCCGGGCATGGTGGACACGGCCACCTCGCGCCCCTGGTTCAGCGACTACAGCCAGGCCCAGACGCCCGCGCGGGCCGCCGAGGCGGTCCTCGACCTGGTCTTCACGGAGGGCGCCGACCCGGCCCTGTACGGCCAACTGGTCCGCTTCGGCGAGGTCTTGCCCTGGTACGGCGGGAGCCCGCTGGTGGAGCAGGACCGCATGGTCAGGCCGTGAGCCGGGCCGGGACACGCCGACGGGCGCGAAAGCGCTGTCGTGCGCGGGATCCTGACGGGCGGGGAACCGGGGTGTGCGACACCCTCGAGGGGTGTACCCGGTCGACCGGTACCACCCCGACGGAAACGGAGACCCCATGTCCAAGCCGCCCCTCCCCGACGACGCCCAGGAGCTGCTGCGCCGCCCCAACCCGGCCGTGATGGCCACCCTGCGCTCGGACGGCGCCCCGGTGTCGACCCCCACCTGGTACGTGTGGGAGGACGGCAGGGTGTTGCTGAGCCTCGACGAGGGCCGGGTCCGCCTGAAGCACCTGCGCCGCGACCCGCGGGTGACCCTGACCGTGCTGGACGGGGACGACTGGTACACCCACGTCACGCTCATCGGCCGGGTCGTCGAGACGTACGAGGACGAGGGACTGGGCGACATCGACCGCATCTCCACCCACTACACCGGCAAGCCGTACCCGGACCGCGTCCGTACCCGGTTCAGCGCCTGGATCGAGGTGGAGCGCTGGCACGGCTGGGGCGCGCACCGCGACAGCGACCAGGCGTCCACCTGACGCCGGGCCGGACGGTCCCGGAGGGGGTGCCCGGAGGGGTCAGGGCCGGGTGAGCAGCATCCGGCCGAGGCGGTCCGCCGCCTCGGCGTGGCCGAAGAGGCCCGGCAGGCCGCCGGAGTGCAGCAGCACGGTGCGCTCGCCGGGCCGGATGCCGCCGTCGCGCACGGCGGCCACCAGGCCCGCGGCGGCGCGTCCGGTGTACACCGGGTCCAGGACGACGCCCTCGGTGCGCGCCACGGTGGTGATGGCCGCGAGGACGGGTTCGTGCAGGACGCCGTACGCCGTGCCCACCTGCTCGCCCCGCACGCGCAGCTGACCCGCCGTCACTTCCCGGCCGGTGAGTTCGGAGGCGAAGGCGGCGGCGACGGTCGCGGGGTCGGGGAGCGCGCCGACGTCGACGCCCAGGACGCGTTCGGCCCCCAGCGCGGCGACCAGGCCGGCCATCGTGCCGCCCGAGCCCAGCGCGGTGACGACGTGCCGTACGCCGGGCTGCTGGGCGAGGATCTCCGCGCCCGCCTCGCGGTAGCCACGGGCCCCCAGGGCCGAGGAGCCGCCGAACGGCACCAGGTACGGCACGGCGCCCTCCTCGCGCAGCTCGGCGCACGTCGTCGCCGCGTGCGCGGTCAGCTCGGCGGGTCCGGCGGCGTCGGCCCACACGATCCGGGCGGCGAGGGCGGCGTCCAGGAGCAGGTTGCCTCCGGGCCGCTCGGGACGGCCGGACTCCGGCATCACCAGCACCACGTCCAGGCCGGCCCGGGCGCCCACGGCCGCGGTGAGCCGGGCGTGGTTGCTCTGCGGGCCGCCCGTGGTGACCAGCGTGTCGGCGCCGCACCGCAGGGCGTCGGCGACCAGCCACTCCAGCTTGCGGACCTTGTTGCCACCGCCGCCGAGGCCGGTCAGGTCGTCACGCTTGATCCACAGGTCGTCCGGGGCCAGACCGATCTCCGCGGCCAGCCGGGGCGCGGCCTCCATCGGCGTCGGCCACGCGGACAACGTCACCTTGTCCATCCCGCACGTCCCTTCCCTCGCGGCTCGGCGTACGAACCCTTTCACACGGGGCGCGCGGTCGCGTGGCGGAGTGGCCCGCACGCCCGCGCCCCAGGACAATGCCAGGGCACGCACGCGGCGCCGCGTCCGAGCGGGCCCGGAGCAGGAAGGTGAGCGGCTTGAGTGGAGCGAGCAGCGGTCACGGCAAGGTCGTCGTGATCCGGGCGATGTCGCTCGACGGCTTCATCGCCGGTCCCGGCGACGCCATGGACTGGATCTTCGAGATCGTGTCGCCGGAGATGTTCGAGGGCAACGCGGCGGCCGCCGGCGCCCTGCTCGTCGGCCGGCGCACCTACGACGTGGGCAAGCGGATGGAGGCCGACCGGCCGGGCAGCAGTGACTACCCCGTCTCCGGCCGCACCTTCGTCCTCACCCACCGGCCGCCGGAGCCGCCCGACCCGCACGTCACGTTCCTGACCGGTGACATCGCGGAGGCGGTCACCACCGCGCGGGCCGCGGCGGGCGGCAAGGACCTGGAGATCCTGGGCGCCGACGTGGCCGGCCAGTGCCTGCGGCGCGGGCTCGTCGACGAGCTGCTCGTCTACGTCCTGCCCGTGCTGCTCGGCGACGGCGTCCGCCTCACCCCGCCGGGCCTGACGAGGACGGACCTGGACCTGCTCACCAGCACCACGTCGGGCGGCGTCACCGTGCTCCGGTTCCGCGTCCGCCGGTAGGAGGCCGCCCGTGCCCGCCCCTGCGCGCTGGTACGCGCGTCCCGGCGCCCGTACCTGGCGCTGTGCCCCGGCACCCGGGGACGTCCGGGCGTTCCACTCCTCGCTGCCCGGGTACGCGCCCACCCCGCTGACCGAACTGCCGTCCCTCGCGGAGGAGTTGGGGGTCGGCCGGGTCTTCGTCAAGGATGAGTCGTGGCGGCTGGGGCTGCCCGCCTTCAAGGCGCTGGGGGCGTCCTGGGCCGTCCACCGCATCCTCGCCGAGCGGGCGGCGGACGGCGCGGGGCACGGCGGCCCGCTCACCCTGGTCGCCGCGACCGACGGCAACCACGGCCGCGCGGTCGCCCGGATGGCACACCGCTCGGGGCAGCTCGCCCACGTGTTCGTGCCCCGGGGCGTGCACCCGGGCGCCGTGGCGGCGATCGCCGGTGAAGGCGCGCGCGTCACCGAGGTCCGGGGCGCCTACGACGACGCCGTACGGCTGGCGGCCGAGGCGGCGCGCGCGCCGGACTCGGTGCTGGTCCAGGACAGCGGAGGGCCCGGCTGCACGCGCATCCCGCGCTGGATCGTCGAGGGGTACTCCACCCTCTGCGCCGAGGTCGACGAGCAGGCGCGGGCCGCCGGGGTCGGCACGGGCCCCGGACTCGTCGTCGTACCGGTGGGCGTGGGGGCCCTGGCCCAGGCCGTGGTCACCCACTACCGCAGCCGGGCCGCCCCGGTGCCCGCCCCGGCCCTGCTCGCGGTGGAGCCCGAGGCCGCACCGTGCGTCCTGGAGAGCCTCACCCGGGGCGCACCCGTCAGCGTCACCACCCGCGAGACCCCCATGGCGGGCCTGAACTGCGGCACGCCGTCCGGCACCGCCTGGCCCCACCTGCGCGCCGGCCTGGACGCCGCGATCGCCGTCACGGACGCCGACGGCGCCCGCGCGGCGGCCGACCTCGCCGCGCTCGGCGTCTCCTCGGGTCCCTGCGGGGCGGCGCCCCTCGCCGGGCTCCGCGCGGCGCTCACCGGCGCGGGCGCCGGGGAACGGCGTGCGGCGCTGGGGCTGGGGCCGGCGTCGGCGGTGGTGCTGCTGAGCACCGAGGGCGCGTCCGCCAACCCGCACTTCGGTGCCTGAGCACCGGCCGGCACCGACCCGGCGGGTGCGGTGGCGGGGCCGGCGGCGTCCGCTCAGGCCGGCCGTCCTGCTCGTCGGTCCTCGGCACCGGGTGCGCGCGGCAGGCGGGCCGCTGCCGCCAGCCCGCCCACCCCCACCACGGCCAGCGTGATCATCGCCGTGGCGTAGGCGCCCTTGGTCAGTCCGGAGACCAGGATCGTGCCGGCGATGGCCGTACCGAAGGACGAGCCGAGGTTGGACACGCAGCGCGACAGCCCCGAGATCTCCCCCTGCTGCTCCTCGGGGAAGCTCGACTGCACGACGGTGACGGAAGGCGTCAGCATGGCGCCGAGGCCCAGCCCGATCAGCACGAGTCCGGGGACGAAGGCCCAGGCCGTCGAGAAGGCGGCGGCCATGGCGACGAGCAGGACGATCCCGGCGACGCTCACCGCGAACCCGGCCATGACGAGCGTGCGCGGGGAGTGCCGCGAGGCGAGGCGCTTCGCGGACAGGGAGGTCAGCAGCAGGCCCAGGGTGGCCGCGGTGAAGACGACGCCGGTGCGGATCGCGTCGTAGTGGCGCACGACCTGGAGGTAGGCCGCCACCGTGAAGGAGGTGCCCATCAGGATCAGCCACTGGATGTTCTGGGTGACCAGCCCGATGTTGGAGGTGTGGTTGCGGAACAGGGCCAGGGACAGCAGCGGCTCGCGGCCTGACGCCTCCTTGGCCCGCACGGAGCGGAAGAACAGCGCGAGGACGAGCGCGCCGGCCGCCAGCAGGCCGAACATGAGCCAGAGGCTGTTGTCCGCGGCCAGGATGCCCATGACCACGAGGACCAGGCCGACGGCGGACAGCACGGTGCCGACCTTGTCGAGGGAACGGCTCGGGTCGGGCGGCAGGGGATCGGCCATCCCGCGGCTCAGCCAGATGATCACGACGATGACCAGTGCCTGGAAGACGAAGGCCGCACGCCAGCTGATGGCAGTGGTGATCAGGCCGCCGATCAGGGGTCCGGCGGCGGCACCGAGGCCGCCCAGCGCCATCACCACCCCGAAGGCGCGGGCCCGGGAGACCGCGTCCCGGTAGAGGAGTGTGGTCAGGATGTAGACGGGCGGGATGAGCAACGCGGTGCCGACGCCCTCCAGGATCGAGTTGCCGAGGATGAGCACGCCCAGTCCCGGCGCGGCGGCGCTGAGCAGGGCGCCGACGGCGTAGACGGCGAGGCCGGCGATGAAGCACCGCTTGCGGCCGTAGCGGTCGGTCACCTTGCCGCCGGGGACCATCAGCGCGGCCATCACCAGCAGGAAGACGGTGATGGCCACCTGGACGCCCTGCACGGTGGTGTCCAGGTCCTCGCTGATGTCGTTGATCATCACGTTCATGTTGGAGCCGGCGAAGCTGCAGATGAACTGCGCCAGCGCCAGCGCCGCCAGCGCGTTGTGGTGCCGGGTCCCCCGTGGGGCGGTGGTGTCAGTCACCGGTGTCGTCCGCCGTGTCGTCCTCGGCGGGGGCCGTGAACCCGTGCCGGGCCGGCTGCAGGTGGCCGTCGGCGCCGGGGCGGGTCCGTGCCTTCGCCAGTTCGTCGTCGAGCGCCATGGCGGCGGTGACGAGGGCGAGGTGCGTGAACGCCTGCGGGAAGTTGCCCAGTTGCTCGCCGGAGGGCCCGATCTCCTCGGCGAACAGGCCGACGTGGTTGGCGTAGGTGAGCATCTTGTCGAAGGCGTACCGGGCCTGGCTGAGCCTGCCGCTGCGGGCGAGGGCCTCGACGTAGAAGAAGCTGCACAGGTTGAACGTGCCTTCCGAGCCCCGCAGTCCGTCGGGGGATGCCGAGGGGTCGTAGCGGTACACCAGGCTGTCACTGACCAGTTCCCCGTCCATGGCGTCCAGGGTGCTCAGCCAGTCGGGGTCGTGGGGGGACAGGAAGCCGACCTTCGGCATGAGCAGCAGGGAGGCGTCCAGGACGTCGGAGTCGTAGTGCTGGACGAAGGCCTTGCGCTTGTCGTGCCAGCCGCGCTCGACGATCTGCCGGAACGCCGCGTCGCGGGCCTGCGTCCAGCGCTCGGTCTCGGCCGGGCGCGAGAAGGCCTGGGACGCCCGCAGGGCGCGGTCGAAGGCGACCCAGGTCATCAGCCGGCTGTAGGTGAAGTCCTTGCGGCCGCCGCGGGTCTCCCAGATGCCCTCGTCCGGCTGGTCCCAGTGGTCGCTGAGCCAGTCCAGGACCTCCGTGAGCGCGTCCCAGCCCCTGATCGCACCGATGTCCCCGCCCACGATCAGCGCGTCGGAGGCCTCGCCGTAGATGTCGAGCTGGAGCTGGTCCGCCGCCGCGTTGCCCGCCCGCACCGGGTACGAACCCCGGTAGCCCTCCAGGTGGCCGAGGGTCTCCTCCGTCAGGTGGGGGTCGCCGTCGACCCGGTACATGATCTGCAGGGGATCGCCCGTGGCCGTGTCCCGCGCCTCGATCCGGTCGCGCAGCCACCGGCGGAAGGCGTACGCCTCCTCGTGGAAGCCCAGGTCGATGAGCGCCTTCACCGACAGGGAGGCGTCCCGGACCCAGGTGTAGCGGTAGTCCCAGTTGCGCTCGCCGCCGACCTGCTCGGGCAGGCCCATGGTGGCGGCGGCGATGGGGGCACCGGTCGGCGCGTAGGTGAGCAGTTTCAGCGTGATGGCCGAGCGGTGCACCTGCTCCTGCCAGCGGCCGCGGTAGGTGCACGACCTGAGCCAGGACAGCCAGAAGGTCCGGCACGCCTCCAGGTCCGCGACGACCTCGTCCAGTGACGGGTGGGGCGGGACGCCCTCGCCGCCCGTGGTGCCGGTGAGGACCACCGCTGCCGCCTGGCCCTGGGACAGCCGGAAACGCGCGGTGACGTCCTGGCCGTCGGCGCGCAGCGCGACACCGGCCGTGGACTGCAGGTGCAGCTCCGTGCCCGGCCCCTCGAAGACCGCGTGGTGTTCGTCGGGGGCGGTCAGGGTGTGGGAGGCACGGCCGTAGTCGAAGCGGGGGCGGCAGGCGAGGGAGAACGACACCGTGCCCCGCACCACGCGGGCGACCCTGATCAGACGGTGGTGGGCCTGCGGCGCGCCGGTGTTCAGGGGCACCATGAAGTCGGCGACCTCGCCGACGCCGTCGGGCGCCATGAACCGGGTGACCAGGACGGCGGTGTCCGACAGGTACAGCTGACGGATCGTCATGTCCCCGCCGCCGGTGGCATCGGCGGCCAGACTGCAGTGGCCGCCGCGCTCGGCGTCCAGCAGCGAGGCGAACACGCTGGGGGAGTCGAAGCGCGGCGTGCACCACCAGTCCACGACCCCAGCGGAGGACACCAGGGCCGCGGTCTGGAGATCGCCGATCATTCCGTGCTCGGCAATGGGCGGATAGCTGTTCACGGACACCTCCGACGGCAGGACGCGCACTGCGGCACGGAGCCGGTTCGGCCGGCCCACCATCAGCCTCGGCGCCGGACGGGATCACGGCATCACCCACGGGGGGTGAGATGCGGCGCGGCACCGGTCGGGACCCATGGTCCTTCTGCCGCGCGCGAACGGCACGGCGATGTCATGGTGGTGGGGGGAGAGGCGCGACCTGGTGGGGGGAGAGCGCGACCTGGCGGGCGGTGAGAGCCGTGGAACCGAAGGACGACAGCCCCGACAGCCATTCCGGTACGCAGGTCGATCCCCTGGGGGACCCGTTCCTGCGGACCCGGTTCGCCCTGCCGACGAGACCGGCCACCTTCCTGCGGCGCGCGCGCCTGCTCGAGCACCTCGACCGCGAGCCCGTGACGCCGCTGCTCATGGTGAACGGCACCGCCGGCGCGGGCAAGACGCTGCTGGTCGCCGACTGGGCCGCGCAGCTGCGGCAGCCGGTCGCCTGGCTGACCCTGGACCCGGCGATCGGCGGGCCGGGCATGTTCTGGGCCCACGTGCTGCAGGCCCTGCGCGCGGGCGGGGTGCCGGTGTCGCCCGACGCCGGCACGGTCGTCGACGGCGCCGGGAGCGGCCGGTCCCCGCTCGGCAGGCTCGCCGCCCAGCTCGGCGGCACGGAGCAGCCGGTGACCCTGGTGCTGGACGACTACGACCACGCGGCGGCGGAGGTCTCCGAGCAGCTGGCGTTCGTCCTGCACCACGCGGGGCCGGGACTGCGCCTGGTCCTCGTCACCCGCACCGAACCCCTGCTGCCGCTGCACCGCTACCGCGCGGCCGGCGAGATCACCGAGGTCAGGGATGCCGAGCTGGCCTTCACCGCGGAGGAGACCGCCGCCCTGCTGGACCTGCACGGGGTGCAGGTGACCGTGCAGGCGGCCGACGCGCTGGTCGAGCGCACCCGGGGCTGGGCGGCCGGCGTGCGGCTGAGTGCCCTCGCGGCCCGCGAGAGCCCGGATCCGTCGCTCTACCTCAAGGAGTTCGAGGCCGGTCACAGTGCCGTGGCCGACTTCCTGCTGTCCGAGGTGCTCAACAGCCGGGCGCCGCGGACCCAGGACCTGCTGCTCCGGGTCAGCGTGCTGGAACGCTTCTGCGCCGACCTGGCCAACGCGCTCGTCGGCGGCGACGACGCCGAGTCCGTCCTGGCCGCTCTGCACCGGGACAACGCCTTCGTGGAGGACCTCGGGCACGGCTGGTACCGGCTGCACCCGCTGTTCCGCGAGATCCTCCGCGTCCACCTGCGCGAACGCTGCCCGGGACTGGAGCCGGACCTGCACCGGCGCGCGGCGCGCTGGCTGCGGCGGCACGGGGCGCTCCCGGAGATGGTCGCCCACGGGGCCGCCGCGGGCGACTGGGACGCCACGGCCCGTGCCCTGGTCGACGACCTCGCGATCGGGGAGCTCTTCACCGGCCTGCGCTCCGACGACCTCGCCGGGCTGCTCGCCGACCTCGACCCCGGCACCGGCGGCGCCGCCCCGGACCTCGTCCGCGCGGCCCGCGACCTGGCGCGCCACGACCTCGACCGCGGCCTGACCCACCTGCGCCACGCCCACGAGGAGCTGCCCTCCGGCGCCGACGCCGCGGCGGCCCGGCTGAGCTGTGCCCTGCTGGAAGCGCTCGCCGCCCGCCTGTCCGGGTCCCCGCGCCGTGCCGAGCAGGCGGCGCGGGCCGCCCGGGAGGTCCGGCCGGACGTGCCCGCCCACCTGCTCGACCGGCACCCCGAACTGTCCGCGCAACTGCTCACCCACCTCGGCTCCACCCGGCTGTGGGCAGGCCACTTCGAGGCGGCCCGGGCGGCCCTGACCGCGGTGCTGGCCGGCCCGGACGGCGCGTCCACCGTGCTCCCGCGCGTGGAGTCCCTGGGACGGCTGGCGCTGATCGAGTACCTGGACGGCTGGCCGGGCCGGGCCGAACGGTACGCGCGGGCCGCCCTGTCCGAGTCCGAACGCTTCGGCCTCCACCGACCCGTCGGCCCGGACCTGGCACGCCTCGTCCTGGCCGGTGTCGCCGTGGACCGCGGCGAACTCGGCCGTGCGCAGGAACTGCTCGACCCGACGCCCGACACGACGGCACAGGACCCCGTGGCGGCCGTGGGGCGGTCCATCGTCACCGCCCGCCTGCTCCTGGCCAGGGGCCGTTCCCGGGCCGCGGCCGAGACCGCCGGGGCGCCGGTGCCGGCCGTCGTCACGTCACCCTGGGCCGAGGGCCGGGCCACCCTCGTGGCCGCGGAGGCCCACCTCGCCGAAGGCCGGCCGGACGCGGCGGCGCAGGTCCTGCGGGAGGTCGCCGACGACGACCCCGAGTGCGCCATCGGCGCCGCGCGGGCGCACGTCGCCGCGGGCGACCCGTCGGCCGCCCTGCGCGTCCTGGACGGGGCGACCGCGCACCGGCGCCTCGGACCGGCGGTCCGCGTACGGGCCGCCCTGGCGCGGGCGCACGCGGCTCAGGTGGGGGGCGACCGGGCCGCCGCGCGCCACCTGCTGGCCGACGCGCTGCAGGACGCCCGCCGGGACCGGCTGCGCCGGCCCTTCGCCGAGGCCCTGCCGTGGGTCGAGCCGCTCCTCGCGGCACCCCCCTTGCGGCACCTGGCCGCCGGCTGGCTGCTCCCCGACGCCGAGGCGCCCGCCCGGCGGGCGGAGCCCGCACCCGTGCTCGTGGAGCGGCTGAGCGGCCGCGAGCGGGACGTGCTGGCGCGGCTGGCGGAGTTGATGTCGACCGAGGAGATCGCCGCGGACCTGTACGTGTCGGTGAACACGGTGAAGACCCACGTCAAGAGCGTCTACCGCAAGCTGGCGGTCAACCGGCGGCACGACGCGGTGCGCCGGGCGCGCGAGCTGGGCCTGCTGTGACCGTGCGGCGCCCGGCCCGGCTCGCCCGTGGCGGGTGAGGCGCCGGGGCGCCGGGTGCGGTCGGATGGGGCGGTGGAAAGGCGTCGGCACCCGCTCGGGTCCGGCGGGGGCGGCCAGCGACCCGAGGGGCTGACATGCTCGATGTGCACCCGGCGTCCCGGCGTGAGCGCCGCGCGGAGCGGCGGGCCCACGCCGACTACACCGGTGGCGTCTACGGCTCGCTGCTCGCCGCCTCCGTGGTGGTCGGCGCCGGGACGCTGGGCTCCTTCCCGCGCGCCGAACTGGTCGTGCTGCTGCTGGTGAGCGGCGTGGTCTTCTGGGTGGCCCACGTGCACGCCCAGCTGTTCGGCGCCCGTCTCGCGGCGCACGCCCTGGACCGCCGGACCGTGCTGCACGTGTGCCGCGACGAGTGGCCGATCGTGAAGGCGGCCGTCCCGCCGGCCCTGGCCGTCGCCGTCAGTCCGCTGCTGGGACTGGGCCTGGAGGGCACCCTGTGGCTGGCGGTGTCCGTGGCTGTCGCCGGGCAGGTCGGGTGGTCGGTGGCCGCGGCGCGCAGGGCCGGCGCCCCTTGGCGCCTCACGGCCCTCACCGCCATGGTGAACCTGCTCCTCGGCCTGCTGATCATCGCGTTCAAGGTCGTCCTGAAGCACTGAGGGCCTGAGGCACTGAGGCACTGAGGGCCTGAGGGCCTGAAACCTTCAGCCCCGGAAGCACTGAGGACCTCAGGCCGGGGAGGCCGGTGGGTTCACCTGCGCCGGGTGATGCCCGGAGCACCCGACCGTCGGGAGGCTGGAGGGACAGCGCACCCCACGTTGCCATCGACAGCCGGCGGGAGCAGCTCATGCGCTACGAGATCCGCGTGGAGGGCCAGGTGTCGGAGACCTTGGCCAAGGTCTTCCCCGAACTCGACCACGTGATGGTCTCCGGCCAGACCCTGCTCTACGGCCCGGTGGTCGACGAGGCGCACCTGTACGGCCTGCTCGCCCGCTTCAGGTCGCTGGGCCTGCGCGTGGTGGAGATGCGGCAACTTCCCGACTGACGGCGTCCCGCGAGGAGGACTCATGACTGTGCCGCGTGGACCACGGTCACCCATCGGACGCGAACCTTCCGACGACGGGACGGTTCCCCCGGGCAGCCCCACGTCCCGGACCACCGCGGGCGCCGCGGACGGACCGGCGCCCCCGGCGGGCACGGGGGCCGCCGCGAACGGTGACGCGGAGGGACAGCTCGTCGGCCTCAGCCGTTCCTGGCTGTGGCTGCTGGGCCCGGCGATCGCCACGCTGGTCCCGGGCATCCTCGCCCTGGTCTGGCCGGACGCCACCCTGCACGTGCTGGCCGTGCTGATCGCGCTGTCGCTCATCGTGACGGGCGCCTTCCGGTTCGTCGCCGCGATCGCCCCGCGGCACGGCGACCGCTTCGCGGGGCTGCTGATCGCGGTGCTGTACGTGCTGGCCGGCGTGCTCTGCCTGCGCCACCCGCTGCAGACCGTGGCCGCGCTGGCGCTGATCACCGGCGCGGTGTGGCTGGTGACCGGCCTGCTGACCGCCTTCACCGTCCTCGGCACCCGCGACCTGCCGCACCGCGGCGTCGTCCTCGCCGTCGCCGCGCTCGTGGTGGTCGCCGGGATCGTGGTGCTCGCCCTGCCCACCGAGTCCGCCCGGGCCCTGACCCGCTTGCTGGGCCTGTGGCTGCTCCTGCTCGGCCTGGCCGAGCTGTGCCTCGCCCTCGCCCTGCGGGCCGCCCTGCGCGCGCCGCACGACGGTCCCGCGCCGGGCGACGTCCGGCGCGGATGACCTCGGACGGAAGGAACCGCGGGGCCGCGACACCGGCACCGTCCGGCCGCGCACCCACGGACTTTCACCCGCCCCGGGTGAGGCGGCCGCGCACCAGGACCGCACACGCTGTGACCACCGGGACCGAGCGGTCGGACCCGCCCCCGCAACGGAGGAAGAAATGAGCAGTCACGTGTACCTCGCCTACGACTACCCGCTGCTGAGCATGTTCTGGACGATGCTCTGGTTCTTCCTGTGGATCATGTGGTTCGTCCTGCTCTTCCGGATCATCGGGGACATCTTCCGCGACGACAGCCTGAGCGGCTGGGGCAAGACCGGCTGGCTGGTCTTCGTGATCGTGCTGCCGTTCCTCGGCGTGTTCGTCTACCTCATCGCCCGCGGCAAGGACATGGGCGGCCGGGAGATCAAGCACGCGCAGGCACAGCAGACGGCCTTCGACAGCTACATCCGGGACAGGGCCGGCGAGGCCCGGCCGAGCAGCATCGCCGAACTCGACAAGCTGTCGCAGATGCGCACCCGGGGCGACATCACCGACGACGAGTTCCGCCGTGCCAAGGAACTCGTGCTGAGCGGCAGCCGCGGCGACGGCGGGACGGGGGCGTCCGCGACCACCGCGGGCGTGTCCTCCCCCCACTGAGCACCGACCAGGAAACGAGGTACGCAGATGACCGCCACCCACACGTCCAGGGCGCACTCGGCGAAGTACCAGTGGGCCGCGGGGCTGATGGCCTTCGCCGCCGTCATGCTCAGCATCGTGGGCATCCTCGACATCTTCCGCGGCATCGCGGCCATCGCCGAGGACGACATCTTCCTCACGACCCGCCAGTACGTCTTCAGGTTCGACCTGACGGGCTGGGGCTGGATCCACCTGATCCTCGGAGTGGTCGCGGTGATCGTCAGCATCGGGCTGTTCCAGGCGGCGACGTGGGCCCGGGTCGCGGGCGTGGCCATCGCCGGACTCGTCATCATCGCCAACTTCCTGTCCCTGCCGTACTACCCGGTGTGGTCCGTGGTCGCGATCGCGATGTCGGGGTTCATCATCTGGGCGCTGTGCGTGGCCCGGAAGGACAGTTTCGACGACGCCTTCGGCAGCGGGCCGTCGCGTGGCGACATGTGACGACCGCCGTGCCTCCCACCGGTCATGGCCCCCATGGCCGGCGGTAGGCCGTCGGGCGCGCGCCGCCGGGTCGTCGCGGCGCTGACCTTCTGGCTGCGTCCCGCCTTCGCCCTGCGCGTCGTCAACCGCTTCCAGAGGATCGCCGGGTTCGACCGCGCGATGGCCCTGGCGTCGAGCGCCCTGACGGCCCTGGTGCCGCTCGTCCTCCTGGTCGGCGCGCTGTTGAGCAGCGTGGTCGACCAGGACGTGGCCGAACGCCTCGTCGAGCGCTACGGGCTCACCGGCGCGGGCGCCGACGCGGTGGACCGGCTCTTCTCCCCGGCCGGGGACACGAGCGCCGGCGTCGGCGTGTTCGGCGTGGTGTTCCTGGTCATCTCGGTCCTCAGCTTCGCGCGGGCCTCCCAGCGGCTGTTCGAGCAGGCGTGGGAGCTCAAGCCGCTCGGCGTCCGCAACTCCCGCAACGGCCTGTGGTGGATCCTCGGCCTCGGGGCCTACGGCCTGGTCGAGGGCTGGCTGGCGGGCCTGGTGGGCGGCGGACCGCGGTCCGGCCTGCTGACCGGGGTGGTCCAGGCGCCGGTGACCGCCGTGTTCCTCGTCTGGACCGGCTGGATCCTCTCGGCGAAGCGCATCGCCTGGCGGGAGCTGATCCCCTTCGGCGTCACCGCGACCGTCATGACGACCCTCTACTCCTGGGGCGCCGCCCTCTACCTGCCGCACCTCTTCAACACCTCCGTGTCGCGCTACGGCATCGTCGGTGCCGTGTTCGCCCTGCTGTCCGCGCTCTTCACGGCCATGCTCGCGCTGGTCGGGTCGGCGGCGTGGGGGCGGGAGGTGACGCTGGAGCTGGACCGGATCCGCAGCGGGCTCCGCCCCTCCGAGCACGAGGTGCGCCGGCAGTGGGACACGGTGGTCGAGCAGACCCGTTCCCGCTGGCGGTCGGCCCGCCACCACGTCAGCCGCCGCGGGAACGGGAAACCCGACCGCTGAGCGGCACGACACGGGAGCGGGAGGCCGGCCTGCCGAGCAGCGGGGTGCGGAAGCGGGGGCCGGGCCGCCGAGCAGCGGGGTGCGGAAGCGGGAGCCCGGGCCGCCGAGCAGTACGGCGCCGAGCGCGGCGACGAGTGCCTGGCAGCCGGCCGCCGCGAGGACGAGGCGCACCGGACCGGCCGTCCGGCAGGCGCCCGCGAGCGCGGCCCTGCCCGGGCGCGCGCCCGGGGTTCACGAGTCGACCCGGGCCCGGCGGCGTCCCGGTCGAGGGACGCGGGCCACCGTGTCGGTGTCCGGGGTGGTGCGGGCCGCGCTGCGGGCCGGGCGGTCCTGCATCGTGAAGGCGAAGGCCGCTGTCGCCGCCGCGATCGCCGCGAGGGCGACGTACGCGTGCTGGTACGCGGGCAGGGGCGGTGACGCGGCTGCGGCCTGCGGGGTGCCGAGGACGAGGACCGTGGTGACCGCCGCGGGGGCGAGCGCCCCGCCGGTCTGGCGCACGACGGTGTTCAGCATCGTGGCCTGGGGCAGGTCCGTCCGGTCGATAGTGGCCAGCGAGGCGACCGTGGTGGGCACGAAGAAGCAGCCGATCGCGGCGCCGAACAGGAACATGTACGCGCGGACGGTCCACAGCCCGGTGTCCGCCGTGCACGTGGCGAGGAGCAGCAGCACGGCGGTCACGGCGGCCAGGCCGGAGCCCACGATGACGCGCGGGCCGACCCGGGCGTACAGGGCACCGGTGACCTGGACCGTCAGCAGGACGCCGAACGCCTCGGGGAACGTGGTCAGGCCCGACTCCAGCGCGGTGCGGCCCTGGGCCTGCTGGAGGAAGAGGGGGGTGAGGTACAGGGTGCCCATGATGGGGACCAGGCCGACCAGGTTGATCAGGTTGGTGTCCCTGAACAGCCGGTCGGAGAACAGGCGCAGCCGCAACAGCGGGTGTGCCCTGCGCAGTTCCACGGCGACCGTGGCGGCCAGCAGCACCGCGCCCAGCCCCAGGGAGGAGACGACGGCGGGGGAGGACCAGCCCCGGTTGGGACCCTCGCAGAGGCCGAACATGCCGCTGCCCAGGGCCCCGGCGCTGAGCAGCAGGCCGGGCCGGTCGAACGGTCCTGGCCGCCGCCCCCGGCCGCCGGCCAGGAAGAGCGCGCCGAACAGCACGGCCGGCAGCCCCACGGGCAGGTTCACGTAGAAGACCCAGCGCCAGGACAGGTGGTCCACCATGAGGCCGCCCAGGACGGGGGCCGCGGCGGGGGCGATCTGCTGCGGGATGATCATGTACCGGGACATCCGGATCTGCTCCGCCGAGCTGAACGTGCCGAACAGCAACGCGGTCGAGGCCGGGAAGAGGACGCCCGCCGAGACCCCCTGCGCGGCCCGGTAGGCGACGAGCTGGCCCAGCCCGGTCGCCGCCCCGCACAGCAGCGACGAGCCGAGGAAGCCGCCCAGGGCGGTCAGCAACACCCTTTTCCCGCCGAAGCGTTCGACCAGCCAGGCCGAGGCCGGGATGGTCATGGCGAGGCAGACCGGATAGACGACCACCACCCCGTCCAGCGCGGCGGTGGTCAGCCGGAACTGACGGGCGATCGAGGGCAGGGCCACGGTCGTGATCGCCCCGTCGACGATCGCGATGAACGTCACGCTGACGCAGACGACGGGAACGACCAGGCGCTGGCTGAGGCGAGCGGACAGGGCGGACAGCACGGGGAGGCGACGCGGCATAAGCTGAGCATACTCACTATGTGCTTGCTCACCAGATGGCTTCCAGGTCACGGGACAGGAGAGACTGGGCACCATGGCCGTACAGGGAAGCAGCGACGTCCTCATCGACGAGTTGTACGAGACGACGAACCGGCTGCGGCAGTTCGTGGAGGGACGCCTGCGGGAGAAGGGCGCGTCGGTGGCCCGGCTGCGCGCCCTGCGCATGCTGGCCCGGGCCCGGCAGCCGCTGCGCATGCGCGACTTGAGCGACATGGCCGGCATCGCGGCACGGACCGCCACGGCGATCGTGGACAGCCTCGAACGCGACGGCCTGGTCGAACGCGTACGCCACCCCCACGACCGGCGCGCGTTCCTGCTGCGGCTCACGGACGAGGGGGTGCGCTGCCACCGTGAGGCGGAGGAGGTCGACCGCCTCGCCCTCGCCGAGGCCACAGCCGCCCTGGACGCGGCTGACCGCGAACAGCTCCGCACCCTGCTCGCCCGCATCCGTGACCACACCCTCTGACCCACGGCTCGCGACCCGTTCCGCCGTCCGCGTGCGCCTGGCCGTCGTGACGTCCCCGTTCCGTGTCGTCATGCCTGCTCCGTTGGCCGACGTCCCTGTTCCGTAAGGGGTTCCGGCGTTCCGGAGGCGCTCCCGGACGAGTGGGATGGACGGCATGAAACCGCGTGTCTTTCCCCCTGCGTTCCGGGGCAGGCTGCACGACGCCCGCACCGCGACCGCGATCGGACGGTGGCTCGGCCCGGCGTTCGTCGTGTGCTTCCTCACCGGACTCGTCAGCCACCTGCTCCAGCACCCGCCGGGCTGGCTGGTCGACCGGATCCCGAGCCGTCCGGTGTGGGGGTACCGGCTCACCCAGGGCCTGCACGTCGCGTCCGGCACCGCGGCGGTCCCGCTGCTGCTGGCCAAGCTGTGGACGGTGTACCCGCGGCTGTTCGCGTGGCCGCCGCTGCGGTCGGTCCGGCACGCGCTGGAGCGGCTGTCGGTCGCCGTCCTGGTGGCCGGTGCCGTCTTTGAGCTCACCACCGGCCTGCTGAACACGGCCCAGTGGTACCCCTGGCCGTTCTCCTTCGTGCCCGTGCACTACGCGGTCGGCTGGCTGGTCGTCGGCGCCCTCCTGCTGCACGTCGCCGTCAAGCTGCCGGACATCCGGGCGCACTGGACCCGGCGGTCACCGGGGACCCTCGCCCTGCCCGCGCCGGACGCCCCCGACCGGCGGTCGCTGCTCGCGGCGGTGGGCGCCGCCGTCGGCGCCGTGACCCTCACGACCGTCGGGCAGTCGCTCACCCCGCTGAAGGACCTCCTCCTGCTCGCACCCCGGCACCCCGACGAGGGGCCGCAGTCCCTCCCGGTGAACCGGACCGCCGCCGCGGCGGGCGTCGGCCGGATCGACGCCGAGGAATACCGCCTCGTTGTCACCGGCCCGCGGCCCTACACCCTGACCCTGGCCGACCTGCGCGCCCTGCCCCAGCACGACGTGGACCTGCCGATCGCCTGCGTCGAGGGGTGGAGCAGGTCGGCACGCTGGACGGGCGTGCGCGTCCGGGACCTGGTGGAGCGCGCGGGAGCTCCGGCGGACGCGCGCGTGCGGGTGGTCTCGCTCCAGCTGAGGGGCGGCTACCGGGTCTCGGAGATGGGCCACGAGCACGTCCGCGACCCGCTGACGCTGCTCGCCCTGCGGCTCAACGGCCGGGAACTCGTCCCCGACCACGGCTACCCGGCGCGGCTCATCGCCCCGAACCGTCCCGGCGTGCTCCAGACCAAGTGGGTCGGCCGGCTGGAGGTGCTGGCGTGAACGCCCTGCGGGTGACGGCCGCCGCGGCCGGGCTGGCGCTGATGGGCGTCGGGGTGTCCCTGCTGGACGACGTACGCGACCCCACGGGCGTGCTGCTGTGGCTGGGCGGGGCGGTCGTCCTGCACGACGCGCTGATCGCCCCGCTGGTGCTCCTGGTGGGGCTGGTCCTGGTGCGGGGCGGGGCGCGCGGCCCGGTCCGCGGTGCCCTGCTGGTCGCGGGCGCGCTGACGGCGGTGGCCCTGCCGGTCCTGCTGCGCCCGGGCCGGACGGCCAACCCGTCGGTGCTGCCGCTGGACTACCCGCGCAACTGGCTGATCGCGCTGGCGGCGGTAGCCGCGCTGACGGGGGCGTGGGTGCTGGTGTCCCGCGGGGCGGCACGCCGTCGTCGTACGCGTGGACGGGGGCGGTGACGGACTCCGGAGTGCCGTGTCATGCCATGCCATGCCGCGTCGTGCCAGGCCGTGTCGTGAGGCCTTACGAACCCCTGACGTCCACGTCGTCGGCGCGCGGCGGGAGCGGGCACGGCCCTACGGTCGATGTCATGTTGATCCTGGTCACCGGAGGTGCGGGCTTCATCGGCTCGCACCTCGTCACCGCCCTCCTCGGCGCCGGGCACCAGCCGCGCGTGCTCGACGCGCTGCTGCCCGCCGCCCACCGCACGGCCCCGCCGGTCCCCGACGGAGTCGACTGGCGCCACGCCGACGTCCGCGACGCCGAGGCCGTCGCCGACGCGCTGCGCGGCGTCGACGCCGTCTGCCACCAGGCCGCGATGGTCGGCCTGGGCAAGGACTTCGCCGACGCCCCCGACTACGTGGGCTGCAACGACCTCGGCACGGCCGTGCTGTTGGCCGCGATGGCCCGGTCCGGCGTGCGCCGCCTGGTGCTGGCGAGCTCGATGGTCGTCTACGGCGAGGGCCGGTACGCGTGCGCCCGGCACGGAGTCGTACGGCCCGGACCGCGCCGGCCCGCCGACCTCGACGCCGGGCGCTTCGAGCCCTCGTGCCCGCACTGCGCAGCCCCGCTGACCTCGGGCCTGGTCGGCGAGGACGCCCCCGCCGACCCGCGGAACGTGTACGCGGCCACCAAGCTGGCCCAGGAACACCTGGCCGCCGCCTGGGCCCGTGCCACCGGCGGACGCGTCGCCGCCCTGCGCTACCACAACGTCTACGGACCGGGCATGCCACGCGACACCCCCTACGCGGGCGTCGCCTCCCTGTTCCGGTCGGCGCTCGCCCGGGGCGAGGCACCGCGGGTCTTCGAGGACGGCGGCCAGCGCCGGGACTTCGTCCACGTCCGGGACGTCGCCGACGCCAACCTCGTGGCGCTGTACGGCACGGACACCCTGCCCGGGGGCGCGCTGCGTGCCTTCAACGTCGGCAGTGGGGACCCCCACACGGTGGGGGAGACGGCCGCCGCGCTGGCACGGGCCCACGGGGGACCCGCGCCGGTCGTCACGGGGGAGTACCGGCTGGGCGACGTCCGCCACATCACCGCCTCCTCGCAGCGCCTGCGCGACGAACTGGGCTGGAAGCCCCGGGTGACCTTTGCGGACGGCATGGCGGAGTTCGCCACGGCACCCCTGCGGGCGGGGTGAACCGACGCCGGGTGCGTCGGACCGCCCCTGCGGGGGCGGGTGTAGCATCGGCGCCACTGGAAGTAGAAACGCGTGTTCGGCAGCCCGGGCACGCGCGCACACGCGGTTCGGACGATCCGCCACTTCTTCACCTCGAAGGAGTGCGCAGTGAACGTCCGTCGCAGTGCCAGGACGGCCGGCGAGAACGCCGGCACCCCCACCGGAACCCCGGTCCCGCGTCCGCCGCGCTCGTTGCGCGAGGCGTGGGTCGCCCTCGCCGGGCTGTCGGCGGTGTTCCTGTTCGAGATGCTCGACAACTCGGTCCTCAACGTCGCCCTGCCGACCATCGGCCGCGACCTGTCCGCGTCGACCACGGAGCTGCAATGGGTCACGGGCGTCTACGCGGTCGTCTTCGGCGGACTGATGCCGGTCCTGGGCGCGCTGGCCGACCGGGTCGGACGCCGCACCGTGATGCTGTCCGGGCTGGTGCTGCTGGCGGGGGCGAGCGGGGCCACCGCGTTCGTCACCACGGCGGAGCAACTGATCGCGGTCCGCGCGGCGATGGGGGTCGCCGCCGCCATGACGACACCGGGCAGCATGGCGCTGGCGTTCCGCCTGTTCGACGACGACGGCCTCCGCGTCCGGGCCACGACACTCGTCTCGACGGTGGGACTGGTCGGACTAGCGATCGGCCCCACGGCGGGTGGCTTCGTGCTCGCCACGGCGCCGTGGCAGGTGCTGCTCCTGGTCAACGTGCCGATCGCCGCGCTCGCGTTCCTGGGCATTCGCCGGGGCATCCGCGCCGACCGGCCCGAGGAGCTGCACCGCGACCCGATCGACGGTCCGGGCGCCCTGCTGGGCACGGCCACGACCGTGCTCACGCTGACGGCGCCGACCCTGTTCGTGGAGGCGGGCACGGCGTCGCCGCTCCCGTGGCTGGCCACGGTGGGCGCCGCCGTGCTGGCCGTCCTGTTCGTACGGCGCGAGCGCTCGGCCCGTCATCCCCTGCTCGACCTCTCCCTCGTCGCCCGCCCGCTGGTCTCCAGCGGCCTGGCGTTCAAGGGCGCCGCGAGCCTGGCGACCGCCGGCCTCGGCTACCTCGTGACCCTCCAACTCCAGCTCGACTGGGGCTGGACGCCGGCCCGGGCGGCGCTGGGACTGCTGCCCCAGGTGGCCGTGCTCATCGCGGGCGGCGCCCTGATCGGCCCGCTGGTCACCCGCGTCGGTCTCGGCAGGGCCGCCTGGCTCGGTGCTGTGGCGGTCGTGTGCGGCCTCGCGGTGTACGGCCTGCTGGGCCGGCTCGGATACGCGTGGGTCGCCCTGGCGCTGGTGCTCGTCGCCGCCGGCATGCGCGTGGTGGGCGTGGTCGCCGGGACGAACGTGATGCGCGGTCTCCCGCCCCACCGCACGACCGTCGGAGCGGCACTGGTGGACACGGCGGGAGAGGTCACCACGGGGATCGGGATCGCGGTCAGCGGCACGATCCTCGCCACGGTCTTCACCGGCGACCTGGCCGGACGGCACTGGACCGCCGGTCAGGCAGCCCAGTTCGACGAGGCCGTCACCTGGGCCGGTTTCGCGCTCACGGCGCTGGCGGGGGCGTTGGTGGGGTGGGGAACAATCCGGGCCCGACGGGCGGGGGACGGGGCGGGCGGCGGGCGGTGAGGACATGCGGGGGACGCGTTGTCAGTGGTGGCGTGCATGATCGGTCCGTTGTTCCTTCCAGAGTGACGGAGGCGGGGCGGGTCATGTCGATCACCAACCAGCAAGTGGCGGAGCGTACGTTCCTGCGGCAGCTCTACGCGGACTCGTACTACCCCGACCACGTCCTGGACCGGGGCAGGGCGGTCCTCCTGCGGCTGTGCGAGCGCATCGAGACGGAGCAGCCGTCGGATCTGGCGGGCCTGTACGTGCTGACCCACGCGGCCACCGAGGAGTTCAACTCCCTGGAGGACGCCTTCGAGGCGGCGGGCAGCCAGATCGAGACGGTGGCCCGCGAGGAGATCGCCGAGGACTTCTGGTTCGTGGCGTCGGCCTACGGGTTCCCGGACGCGGACGTGGAGGAGTTGATCGCTCCGCGGGAGTGGTGAGCGACGCGGGCGCGCGGGGACGGGCGCGGCCGGGGGCCGGGGGCGGTGACGCGCCCCCGACCCCCGACCCCCCGGCCCGCTGCCTCCGCGGGCGTGCCCTACACCCGGTCGGCCGCGATCAGGACGTACTGGAACGAGCCGTCCCGGTAGGACTCGATGAACGCTTCCTCGATGCCGGTGACCAGGGACGACGTGGCGCGCAGCTCCCAGTAGGGGAGCGTCTCGGGAGTGAGGTCCACGACGGTCTGCGGCACGAGGCGGTTGTCGGCCATCGCGCGCAGGTACTCCCGGCGGGAGTGGATGTTGCACTCGAAGTGCGCGTTGATCTGCGACACCCACTTCGACGGCTGGCCGTACCGCGGGTTCCAGCAGCCGGTGACGGTCACGTACCGGCCGCCCACCCGCAGGAACCGGGAGTGCTCGGCGAACACGTCGTGCAGGTCGACGTACATGCTCGACTCGTTGTTCCACGAGGCGGCGACGGTGCCCTTCTCGAAGGGCGTGTCGAGCATGTTGCAGACACGGGAGCGGACGTGGTCGTCGATGCCCAGCTCCCGCGCGCGCCGGTTGCCGAACTCCGCCTGCGCGGCGGACAGGGTGACACCCTCGACCTTGCACCCGAAGCGCTGGTGGGCCATGACCATCGACCCGCCGCGCCCGCAGCCCGCGTCGACGAGCGTGTCGCCCGGTCCGACCGGCCCGAGGTGGTCCAGGAGGAACTCCGCCTGCGCCGACTCCAGCCGGTGCAGCTCCGCGATGAGCCTCGCCTCGTACCCACCGTCCCCCGGGTCGCCGAGCGCGGCGTGGTCCACGGCACCGATGCCGTAGTGGTGGTGGTAGAGCCCGTCCACGTCCCCGAGGCGGAGGTTGACCGGCCGCGCCTCGTTGTTCCAGTAGCGGGCGATGTCCTCCTGGTACGGCGTCGCCGGGGCCGGGATCCTCCCCCGGGCGGTCGAGGACGCACCCCCGGGGCCCGGGACGGGAGCGGACGCGGCGGCCATGGCCTTGGAGGTCGTTTCAGTGGTCACAGGGGTGTTCCGTTTCCTTACCAGAAGTCGGGCAGGCTGTAGCGGTAGGTGTTGGTGCGGTGCCAGTCGTGGTTGCCGTCGACCCAGGCGGCCACGCCCCTGAGGAAGCGCAGCACGGCGGGCACGGGACAGTCCGCCGCGAGCTCGGCCGCGGCGGCCTCGAAGGCGTGCATGAGCTCGTTGTGGACCTCGACCGCCTTGAGGTAGGCGTCCCGGTCGGACAGGTGCTCGCGTTCCGCGATCACCACCGGCAGGTTCAGGTGCCGGCCCGGGCTGTCCAGTTCCTTGGTGTACGAGTAGAGGTCGTTGACGATGGTGGTCGCGTTGCCGGCGAGGGCGATGACCCGCTGCATGTCCGGCCGGGCGTGCAGGTCCGCGGGCAGTTCGTAGCCGCCGACCGTGTCCGTGATCGTGGGGCAGGGGCGGAAGTTGTTGAACTGGCGCATCGCCAGGTACTCCCACACCTCCGGCACGTGACCGGTCTCCGCCCAGGCCGCCTCGGCGAGGTAGCCCAGGTGCAGCCGCGCCATGTCGTGCCGATAGCGGTCCGCCTGGGAGGGCGTGGCGGCGCGCACGAAGTGGTCCATCGCGCTGCGGTACGCCCGGCGCGGGGCGTCCGACCCGAGCGACTCGCTCCACTCCGGCGCGTACTCCGCGGTGGTGTGCAGGTGGTCGAGCGCGGTGTGGGCGAGCAGGAGGCGGCCGCCGAGACCGACGGGCGACCCGCCGTGGTCCTCGCAGTAGCAGTCGTCCACCGCGTTCTCCGCAACCATCAGCCGCGTGGCGAGCATCAGGTGGTCGACCGTCGGGGCGTCCGGGTGGCAGGCGACCATGTAGCGGCCCACGGAGAAGCCGTCGAACTGGCCCTCCCACTCCTCCGGGTACAGCCGGACCTCGTCCTCGGCCCACCGCTTGATCCGCCGGCTCACCTCCGCGACCCGTACGGGGTCGGGCTCCGGGATCGGGTGGTGGTAGAGGCCGGGCACGACCGGTCCCTCGGCGGACGGGCCGGAGGGCGCGGGCACGGCGTCGGGCGGCACGGCAGCCTGCCGGCGGGCCAGCGAGAGCGCCGTCGTGCCCAGCCCCGTCGGCCCGACCGGCACCCGCCGGACGACGGAGTCGGACCCGGTCGCGGCGGACGTCTCCGGTGCGGTGGCGGGCGGCGAGGTCGGCGGGAGCGACGGTGCAGGCGGTGACAACGGTGACGGCGGCGCCCAGGAGGCAGGGGGCATCGACGACGAGGGCGGTGACGACGGGTTCGAGGACGCCGGGGGCATCGACGGTGAGGGCGGTGACGACGGCCGCGTGACCGGCGGGTGCAGCCCGGCCAGGAAGTGCGCGACGGACGAGGTGACCGGACGGTCCGTGACCGTCGCGGCGGGCGCATCGGGCGCGGTGGCGGGCGGCGCCGGCGGCTGTTCGGGGAGGGAGGTCGGTGGTCCGAGGGACCCGGAGTCGGGCATCGGCGGCTCCTTGCTGCGGTGGGGTGGGCGCTCCGTCCTGGGCGACGGCTACGGCGACGGCGGCCGGCGCGGGCCTGCCGGGCGGTCCGGGGTGTCAGCGCGGCCTGCGGGCGATCTGCACGTTCTCCAGCACGCCGAGCGCGTCGGGACGAGCACCGCGGCGGAGTAGTAGGTGCTGACGAGGTAGGAGATGACGGCCTGGTCGTTGATGCCCATGAACCGGACGGACAGGCCGGGTTCGTACTCGTCGGGCAGTCCGGTCCGGCGCAGTCCGATGACGCCCTGGTTGTCCTCGCCGAGACGCATCGCGATGACGGAGCTGGTCTGCTCCTTGCTGATCGGGATCTTGTTGCAGGGCAGGATGGGCACCCCGCGCCAGGCGGGCACGGACTGTCCGCCGAGGTCGACGTGGTCGGGGTACAGGCCGTGGGCGTTGAAGCCCCGCCCGATGGCGGCGATGGTCCGGGGGTGGGCGAGGAACAGCTTGGTGCCGCGCCGGCGGCAGAGCAGCTCGTCCATGTCGTCCGGCGTCGGCGGGCCCGAGTGGGGCTGGATGCGCTGCTTGAAGTCGGCGTTGTGCAGGAGCCCGAACTCGCGGTTGTTGATCAGTTCGTGCTCCTGGCGCTCGCGCAACGCCTCGATCGTGAGCCGCAGTTGTTCCTCGGTCTGGTTCATCGGGCCGTTGTAGAGGTCGGCGACCCGGGTGTGGACCCTGAGGACGGTCTGTGCGACGGAGAGCTCGTACTCGCGCGGGTTGAGCTCGTAGTCGACGAAGGTGCGCGGCAGTTCGGCCTCGCCGACGTGCCCGGCGGACACGGCGATCTCGGCCTCGCCGTGCTTGTTCTGACGCTGCCGGGCGTGGGAGCGGAAGGCGTCGAGGTGGGCCCGGAGGCCGGGTGCGGAGTTCTGGACGGCGGCGAAGTCGGCGCGGGTGAGGGTGAGCAGCGTGCCGGAGGTCTCGGCGGTGACCGTGGCGTCGTGGCGGGCGTCGGGGTCCAGCAGCGCGTCCTCACCGAAGTGGTCGCCGTCCGCGAGGACCGCGAGGGCGATCTCCCCGCCGTACGGGCCCTCGGCGGTCCGGCTGAGCCGACCGTGGGCGACGAGGTGGATCCGGTCCCCGGGGCTGCCGCGCTCGACGACGACCTCGCCGGCCGCGACGTCGCGCTGGACGCAGCGGTCCGCGAGGGCGGAGAGGACGTCGGTGTCCTCGAAGCCGCGCAGCAGGGCGAGTTCGCCGAGTTCGCCGGGGATCACGCGGACCGTGGCGCCCTCCTGGACGAACCCGATGCGGCCGTCGCCGACGGTGTGGCGCAGGCGCCGGTTGACCCGGTAGGCACCGCCCTCGGCCTCGACCCAGGGCAGCATCCGCAGCAGCCAGCGGGAGGTGATCTCCTGCATCTGCGGGGCGGACTTGGTCGTGTGGGCGAGGTTGCGCGCGGCGGCGGTGCTGAGGGACTGCCGGGGCACGTCGGGTGTGGTCCGCGCCTCCGGGACGCTGTCGACGGTCATCGCGGGAAGGATCTCCTTGCACGGCGGGGTGTCCGGCGCGCACGGGCGCACCGGACGGGAGCCAGGGAGGGCGGGCGGTGCAGGGGGAGGATCACCCGGATCCGCCGCCTGCAGGAAAGCTAGCCCCGGGGCCGCCCGGACCCGCCGGGGAGACGAGGCACTTACCTCGAAGCAGTGACAATCAGTTGAATGCGGTTTATATGCCCGTGGGGCGACATCACGCCACCGTGGCCGGGGCGTGACGGTTCCGGAGCGCGGTACGGCGGCCGGTGTGCGTCGCGCCCACGGGCCCCCGGTGCCTGCCCGTGCCGGTTCGCTCGTGGCGTGGCGATGAGTTCGGGGCGTGGGGCCGGTCTCCCTTCTACGGACCGATCGGAAGGTCCCGTGGGCTACGGCGGCGAAGGCCGCCACGAGGAGGGCCGGGGCATGACCTCACGTGCCGGGAAGGTGACCTGCGACCTGTCGGTCTCCGTGGACGGGTACGCGGCCGGGCCGCACCAGAGCGAGGAGCGTCCGTTCGGGGACGACGGCGGCGACGGCTGGGGCGGCAGGCTGCACGGCTGGATGTTCGAGCGCCGGGAGGAGAACCGGGCCGAGGTCGAGCGGGCGACGGGGGCCGCGGCGTACATCATGGGCCGCAACATGTTCGGGCCCGTACGGGGCGCCTGGGACCGCGAGTGGAACGGCTGGTGGGGGGAGGTCCCCCCGTTCCACGCGCCGGTGTTCGTGCTCACCCACCACCCGCGGGCGTCGTTCTCGATGGACGGCGGCACCACGTTCCACTTCGTCACCGACGGCATCGGGTCCGCGCTGGCCCGGGCCCGCGAGGTGGCCGGGGACGGCACGGTCTCCGTCCAGGGCGGCGCGACCACCGTGAACCAGTACCTCGCCGCGGGACTCGTCGACGAGCTGCGGCTGCACGTCGTGCCCTTCACGCTCGGCGCGGGACCCCGGCTCTTCGACGGGGTGGCCCCGCTGGACCTGGAACAGGTCGCCTCGCGCGCCGCGACCTCGGTCACCCACCTCACCTACCGCGTGGGGTCCTCGCGCAGCTGAAGCAGGTACGTCGCCGTCAGCGCCACCGCCCGGTCCGCGTCCCGGGACAGCTCCACCAGGGCGGCGGACGCCCCCGTGCCCGGGATGTCGGCCAGGGCCTGGGTGAGCCGTCCGCGGGCGGGGGCCGTCGTGGTGGCGTCGGTGAGCCGTTCGACGATGTCGTGCACGAGCCGGTCCGCCGTCGCGGGGTCGCCCGCCAGCACGCCCAGGGCGTCGGCCGCGTCCGTGTCGTTCCTGCCCTCCACGACCATGTCGAGGAGCGTCGGGAGCGCTTCGGCCGCGCCGCGGGCCCCCAGGGCCAGGGCCGCGTACCCGCGGACCACCGGGTCGGCGTGCGCGAGGGCGTCCCGCAGGTGGGTCCCGGCCTCGCCGCCGGGCATCTCGACCAGGCACTGGACGGCACGCTCGCGCACGGCGGCCACGGGGGAGTCGAGGCCCCGCGCCAGCAGGGCGGGGCCCGCGTCGCCCGCCCGGGCCAGCGCCCAGCGCAGGGCACCGGCGACGTTCGGGTCCGTCTCGCTCAGCGCCGCCTCGGCCAGGGCCTCCGCCGGCACCTCGTCGGCCGAGGACAGGGCCGCGCGCTGACGGGCGGCGGGGCTCGCCGACTCCAGTGCCTGCAGCAGCGCGACGACCTGGAGGACGTCCTCCCACCCGGACGGGCCCGCGGCGTCGATACGGCGCAGTCGCGTGAGCAACTCGGTCTCCGCCGCGATGCGTTCGCGCGTCCGTCGGACGAGGTCGCCGACGAGCGCCGAGGGCGTGAACCCGGGGTCGTCCAGCGCCCGCCCGATCTCCCGCAGCGACAGCCCCAGCGACCGCAGGCTCTCGATGTGGAAGATCCGCCGGATGTCCTCCCCGGAGTACTCCCGGTAGCCGGACCCGGTCCGCGCCGAGGGCCGCACCAGGCCGAGCGACTCGTAGTGCCGGAGCATGCGCGCACTGACCCCGGACCGCCGCGCCACCTCACCGATCAACACGGCTCATTGTCCCTCGTGCTCCGGCTCGTCGCCGGGCGGCCGCCCCGACCCGCCCCCGGCCGCCCGCCCCGCCCCACCGCCCAGTGCCACCACCCGCTTCGCCTCCTCGACGGCGGACTCGAAGCCGGCGTCCGGGTCGTGCAGCAGCCGGTGCGTGGCGAGCGCGTGGGCGCGCACCCCCGGATCGGGCGCCGTCGCCGCTTCCCGCAGCGCCGGTTCCGCCGCCTCGCCCAGGGCGACCAGCGCGCGGCTGAGGCTGAGCCGCGTCTCCCGCCCGCCGCGGCCGAGCTGGGCGGTCAGTGCCGTCGCCAGCGCGGCCTCCTCGCCCTCCGGCACGAGCAGGACCGCGGCCCGCCAGGCGCTGCGCGCCACCTCGTCGTCGGGGTCGGCCAGGAGCCGCGGGGTGATCGCCGGCCACGCCCGCCGGTCACCGATCTTGGACAGCGTGTGCAGGGCCTGGCTCCGTGCCTGCGCCCGCTGCGAGCCGACCTCGCGGAGCAGCGCGGGAAGCGTCACCGCCACGGGGTGCCGGGTGAGCGCCCAGGTCAGCATGTCGCGGACGAAGAACTCGGGCTCGACCGCGCACCGCTCGACCAGCTTGCCGACGTACCGCGGGTCCGGTGCCGTACCGACCGCGAGGGCCGCCCGCAGCCGCACCGACGAGCGGCCGTCGTCCAGCGCCCGGTGTGCTCGCCGCGCGTCCGTGTCCTGCCCCGTGACCGTCATGGGGACCACCTCCTCGGCGAGCAGTGAAGGCCTTGTCACCGTGTCAAGGTCAAGGCCGGTGCCCAGGAGGGGCGAGTGGCAGCCGCGCGGGACGAGGGGGAAAGATGACCGTCCATGAGCAAGCCACCTGCACGGGTCCGCCTGGCCGACGCCGCGTTCGCCCTCTTCGACGAGCGTGGTTACGAGCAGACGACCGTCGACGACATCGCCGAGCGGGCAGGGGTCGGACGGACGACGTTCTTCCGGCACTACCGGTCCAAGGAAGACGTGATCTTCCCCGACCACGACCGGCTCCTGGAGCTGATCGACCACCGGCTGGCCACGTCGAGCCACAGCACCGCCCTGGTCGCCGTGTCCGACGCGGTACGGCTGGTGCTGCTGCACTACCTGGACGAGGGGGACCTGGCGCGGCGGCGGTACGCGCTCACCAGCAAGGTGGCCGCCCTGCGGGACCGCGAGATCGCCAGCGTGGCCCGCTACCAGCGGCTGTTCCGCGAGTTCATCGCCGCCTGGATGGGGGACCCGACGAAGTCGGCGTCGCTGCGGGCCGAGCTGATGGCCGCGGCGGTGGTCTCCGCCCACAACCACGTGCTGCGGCGCTGGCTGCGCGGCGAGTCGGCCGACCCGGTCGCCGAGGTGGACGAGGCCATGCACGAGGTCCTCGCCCTCTTCCCCGCGCGCCCCGCCCCGTCGGGCTCCGGCGGCACGACCGTCGTCGCGTTCCGCAGCGCACAGGACCTCGACACGCTGCTGCCCGAGCTGCGCCGCCTGATGGAGGTCGGGCCGGAACGGTGAGCGGGCCGACCTCCGTCGGACGCGCCCCCACGGACGTCGGACGTCGGACGTCGGAGGCCGGACGTCGTTCGCCCGTTCCTCCCCTCAGGTCACCGGTCCCGTCACCCGCGGCGTCGGGTCGTACGCGCCCTCGGCCACGATGTCGCGCAGGCACCGTGCCGCCGTGAGCAGGTCGCCGTGGGTGGTGTAGAGCCCGTGGACACCGAAGCGCAGCAGGTCGGGGGCGCGCATGTCGGCGATCACTCCCCGCTCGGCCAGCGCGCGCGTCAGGGCGTGGGCGTGCGGGTGGCGCAGGGAGACCTGGCTGCCGCGGCGGTCCGGGTCGGCCGGGGTGACGGAGGTGAAGCCGAACGGGGCGAGCAGCTCGTCGGCGCAGCGCAGGAAGAACCCGGTCAGCGACAGGCTCTTGGCCCGGACGTCGGCGAGGTTCACGCCGTCGTAGGCGGTCAGGGCCGCTTCGAGGGCGAGCAGGGACAGGACCGGGGGCGTGCCGATGCGGGCCCGGGCGATGCCGGGGGCGGGTGCGTAGTCCCTGCTGAGGCCGAACGGGTCGGCGTGGCCCGTCCAGCCGGGCAGCGGGGTGCGCAGCCCCGGGTGGTGGCGGTGGGCCACGTACAGGTACGCGGGTGCGCCGGGGCCGCCGGAGAGGAACTTGTAGCCGCAGCCCACGGCGAAGTCGACGCCGAGGGCGTCCAGTTCGACGGGCAGGGCGCCGGCCGCGTGGCACAGGTCCCACACGACGAGCGCGCCGGCGTCGTGCGCGGCCCGCGTCAGGGCCCGCACGTCGAACAGTTCGCCGGTGCGGAAGTCGACGGGCGAGTAGCTGACCACGGCCACCCGCTCGCCCTCCGAGCGCAGGAAGCCGGCCAGCTCGGCCGGGGGCACCCGTCGCAGTTCGAGGCCCCGGCGCTCGGCGACCGCGGCGGCCACGTAGCGGTCGGTGGGGAAGTGGCCGGGGTCGGTGACGAGCAGGGTGCGGTCCGGCCGGAGCGATACGGCCGCGTCCAGGGCGGTGTACAGCTGCACACTGGTGGAGTCGCCCGCGACGGTCTGGCCCGGCGCGGCGCCGACGATCGCGCCGATCGCGTCGCCCACCCGCAGCGGCGCCTCCCACCAGCCGTTGTCGTTCCAGGAGCCGATCAGGTCGGTGCCCCACTGCCGGGTCACGACGTCGGTGAGGACCGGCGGGACGGCGGCGGGCAGCGGACCGAGGGAGTTGCCGTCGAGGTAGACGACGTCCGGCGGGAGCAGGAAGCGGTCACGCGCGTGCGCCAGCGGGTCGTCGGCGTCGAGGCGCGCGGCGGCCTCGGCCAGATCGGTCGCCGTAGTGGTGGTCGGTGCGGGGGGCGTCGGCGTGGCGGTCATCGGTGCGCGGCCTCCTCGTGGGCCTTTTCCGGCCGGCGGTCCGGGAAGGCGGCCGCCATCTCGCGGAGGGTGTCGGCGACGGCCCGGGCGCCGGACGCGTCCGGTTCGATGAGGGTGTAGTGGCCGGTGCCGGGCAGGACGACCGTGCGCAGGTCGTGGTGGACGGCCGCGTAGTCGGCGAACTGGGTGAGCGGGACCTCCTCGTCCACGGCGCCGTGCAGCAGGACGGTCGGCACGCCGGTCGTGCCCGCGCCGCGCAGCAGGGTCAGCGGGTCGACCTGGGGCAGGCGCTCCGCGAAGTGCTCGGTCCCGCCGAGGAGTTGCAGGGCCGCGCCGTTGCTGAGGTCGTCGTCGCGGGTGGCGACGAGGTCGGTGAGCGGCGCCAGGGCCAGGACGCTCGTCGGCAGGGTGCGGGTGTGCCAGCGCGAGCCGGCCGGCAGCAGCCCGCGCGCGGCGCACCACAGGGCCAGGTGCCCGCCCGAGCAGTGCCCTGCCAGAACGTACGGCCGCCCGTCGGGGAGCGTGTCGACGATGCGGGCCACGTCGTCGAAGGTCTCGGGGTATCCGCCCGCCCCGCCCGAGCGGCGGAAGCCGGGCAGCAGGACGTCGAAGCCCTGTCCGGCCAGGTAGGCGGCGAACGGGGTCAGGTGCATCCGGTCGTAGCGCCAGTAGCCGCCGTGCAGCAGGATCACCCGCGGCGCGTCGGGGTCGTCCGCGGGCCAGGCGTCGTACACCTGGTGGGGGTGGTCGCCGTAGCGGCCGTGCACCGGAGCCAGGACCGGCTTCAGGCTGAGGACGCGCTTCTCCTCCTCGGCGGCGAAGGCGGAGATGACCCTAGACGTCACCGCGCACCTCCCACAGCTCCGGGAAGACCGGGCGGGCCGCGCGCTGCTCCAGCCACGCCAGGCCCGAGGAGCCGGCGCTGCCCGGCTTGGAACCCATGGCGCGGCGCACCACCAGGACGTGCTCGAAGCGCCAGCGGGTGACCAGTTCGGCGATGTCGGTGAGCAACTCGCCCAGCGCCAGGTAGGGGTGGTGCTGCGGGCCGGCGTAGATCTCCCGCCACACGTCCAACACCCCCGGGTCGGAGGCGTAGGGCTCGGTGACGTCCCGCTCGCGGACGCGCATCGGCACGTGCAGGCCCTGGCGGTGCAGGAAGCCCAGCACCTCGTCGTACAGGGAGGGTTCGCGGTAGGTCTCGCTGAGCGCCTCGTGGACGGCGGGGTCGCCCCGGTGGGAGCGCAGCAGTCCGGCGGACTTGTCGCCGAGGAGGAACTCCAGGTGGCGGTACATCGCCGACTGGAAACCCGACGCCTTGCCGAACGCGGCCCGGAACCCGTTGAACTGGGCGGGCGTCAGGGCGGCGATCGGCGCCCAGGCGCCGTTGAGCGCGGTCAGCGCGCGACGGCTGCGGGTGAGGGCGTCCATCGCCGCCGGCAGGTCGTCCTTGGCGAAGGCCACCCGCGCGGTGCGCCACTCGTGGACGATCAGGGTGAACCAGAGTTCCATCACCTGGGTGGTGACGAGGAAGCCCATCTCGTCCGGCGCGTCGGTGAGCGGCTGCTGCATCGAGTTGAGCACGGAGGCGTGCACGTAGCTGTCGTAGGGGCTGGCACCGGTGAAGGGCCGGGTCAGGGCGTCGTCCGCGATCGGGTCGGCGAGCGCGGTGGAGGGGTTGTTCATCGCATCTCCTGGTGCTGCGGTCGTGCGGACCACGGCCGCGTGAGGGTGCGGCGGGTGTGGGGGGAAGGCCGGGGGCCGGGGGTCAGACGCCGAGGTGGGCTCCGCCGGAGGCGTCGATCCACTGGCCGGTCACCCAGCGGGCGTCGTCGCTCGCGACGAAGGCGACCACGTCGGCGATGTCCGTGGGCTGTCCGAGCCGGTTGAAGGTGGACGCCTCGGAGTAACGGCGGCGGATCTCCGGGATCGCCAGCGTGGGGTTGATCTCGGTCTCGGTGTAGCCGGGGGCCACCGCGTTGACGGTGATGCCCCGCGGGCCCAGCTCCTGGGCGAGGGTCAGGGTGAGGTGGTCGAGGGCGGCCTTGGTCATGGTGTACGAGACGATCGCCGGGAAGGCGACCCGGGTGGCCACGGAGGAGATGTTGATGATCCGGCCGCCGTCGCGCAGCCGGGCCAGGCCGCGCTGGATGATGAAGAACGGCGCCTTGGTGTTGATCGCGAACACCCGGTCGTAGTCGGCCTCGGTGACGTCGGCGAGGGGGCGCGGGACGGTGATGCCCGCGTTGTTGACCAGGATGTCCAGGCCGCCGTCCGCGCCCTGTTCGGCGAGCGCCCGGTCGAAGGCGGACCACAGGGTGTCGGCGTCGCCGGGCACGCCGAGTTCGGCGTGGACGGCGAACGCCCGGCCGCCGTCGGCCTCGATCTCCTTGACGGTCCGCTCGGCGGCGGTCAGGTCGTGGCCGTAGTGCACGGCCACCAGCGCGCCCTCGTGGGCGAGGCGACGGCTGATGGCCCGGCCGATTCCCCGGCTGCCGCCGGTGACCAGGGCGGTCTTGCCTGCAAGGCGGGCGGTGCTGCTCAACGTACGTCTCCTTCGCTGGGGGCGGGCGGGGTGGGGTGGTCCGGGGCGGGGGTGATCACGCGGCGGGGTGTCATGCGTCGAAGTCCAGGACGACCTCGGGGGTCTCCGGACGGGCCCGGCACACGAGGGTGTAGCCCGCGGCGCGGTCGTGGTCGTCCAGGGCGTGCTGCCGGTCGGCCCGCACCCGCCCGGACAGCACCTTGGCGCGGCAGCTCCCGCACACGCCCTCGCGGCAGGCGTAGGGCACGTCCGGGTGCGCGCGCAGCAGGGCGTCGAGGATCACCGTGTCCTGGGGCCCGACGGTGGCGTGCCGGCGGTGCCCGTCGAGCAGGACGGTGACGTGGCCGGCGTCGGCGGCCGGGGGCGGCGGGGTGCTCTGGGTGACGGCGGCCGGTGCCGGGTCGGTGGGTGCCGCGTCCGGGGTGAACAACTCCCAGCGGACGAGCCCGGGTTCCGCGCCCCAGCCGTCCAGGAACCGCCGCACGGTGGCGATCAGGCCCGGGGGCCCGCACAGGGCGAACGTGGTGTCGCCGGAGGGCCGGGCGTCGAGGACGGTGAGCAGACGGGACAGCAGCCCGGCGTCGATCCGGCCGCGGAACGCGGCGCCCCCGGCGGCCCCCTCGTCGCGGGTGAGCACGTACTGGACGGTGAAGCGGTCGAGGAACGTGTCCTTGAGGGCGGCCAGTTCGTCGGAGAGCAGGGCGTGCGCGGCGGTCGGCACGGAGTGGACGAGGGACACCCGGCACGCGGGGTCCCGGCGCAGCACGTCGGCGGCCAGCGCGGCCAGCGGGGTGATGCCGGAGCCGCCGGCGATCAGGACGTGGTGGGCGCCGGGCAGGTCGGGCAGCGCGAAGTGGCCGGTCGGGGAGGAGAGTTCCAGGTGATCGCCGGGGGCCAGCCGGGCGGCGAGGACGCCGAAGCCGTCCGGTGCCCCGCGCTTGATCACCAGGCGGAGGGCCGTGGGGTCGTCCGGCGGCGGGCACAGCGAGTAGGTACGGCGCAGTTCGCCGTCGGGGCGCCGGTGGCGGACGACGACGTGCCGGCCGGGACGGTCGGCGAAGACCTCGCGCAGCGCGGCGGGCGCCTCCAGGGTGAGGGCCACGGCGTCCGGGGTGAGGGGGCACACCTCCGCGACCGTCACGGGGTGCCAGCGGGCGCGCGTACCCCCGGGCCCGGGCCGGTCCGCGGACGCGTCCGGCCGCGGGACGGCCGGTGGGGTGGCGGCGGTGGCGGCGGTGTTCACGGTGGGCCTCACAGCGCGGTCAGGTGGGGGAAGGGTTCGCGGCACGCCGTGCACCACAGCACCGACTGGCAGCGGGACGGCCCGAAGGGGCTGTGCGGCCGGGTGGCGCGTGAACCGCAGTGCGGGCAGGCGACCGCGCCCAGCTCCACGGCGACCGGGCCGCCGGCCGAGGCGGGCAGCGGCGGGGCGATGCCGTGGGCGGCGAGCGTACGCCGCCCGTCGGGAGTGATGCGGTCGGTGGTCCAGGGCGGCGACAGCACCTGCCGCACCCGGCCGTCGGGGTGGCCGCAGGCGGCCAGCACCTCCTGAACGGCGGCGGTGATCGCGGGCAGCGCGGGGCAGCCCAGGTAGGTGGGGGTGATCTCGACCTCCAGGACCCCGTCCGGTCCGGGGCCGACGGAGCCCACCACGCCCAGATCGCCGAGGCTGATCACGGGCAGCTCGGGGTCGGGCAGGGCCTCCACCCGGCCGCGCACCTCCGCCACGCCCAGGGGCGTCCCGCTGTGTCGTACGGCGCCCACCTCGGCGTTCACCCCGGCGCTCACCAGGTCCCCCCGGGGAACTGCCGGTGCACCGACTGCAGTTCGCCGATCAGGTCGGTGAACTCCTCGGTGTGCAGGCCGGAGCGGCCGCCCCGGGCCTGCCAGGAGGGCGTCGGCACGGTGAGTCCCGCACCGGTGACGACCTCGGTGACGCGCCGCTCCCACTCGGGGAGCAGCGGCGCCGGGGAGGGCACCGTGCCGGCGGCGGCAAGACGTCGTACGACGTCGTCCTCGTCGAAGAGTTCGGCCGTGTAGGGCCACACCCGCTCCAGGCCCTGCTGCATCCGGCGCGCGCTCTGCGGTGTGCCGAGGCCCAGTTGGCGGACCCAGCGGTCGGCGTGCAGCCGGTGGAAGGCGACCTCCTTGGCCGCCCGGGCGCCGAAGGCGGCCAGTTCGGGGTCCGGGCAGCCGGCCAGGGCCTCGTAGAGCAGCGTCGCGTAGTGGGTGTGGGCGAGCTGGCGCGCGACGGTCACCGCGAAGTCGCCGTTGGGCAGCTCCGTCAGCAGGGCGTTGGTGAACTCGCGTTCGCGGCGCGTGAAGGCGAGGTCGTCCTCGGTGCGGCCGGTGCCGTCGAGCCGCCCGGCGAGGGTGAGCAGCGTCCGCGCGTGGCCGACGAGGTCGAGGGCGATGTTGGACAGGGCCAGGTCTTCCTCGATCAGGGGCGCCCGCGTGATCCACGCGCACAGCCGCTGCCCGAGCACCAGGGCGTCGTCGCCCAGGCGCAGCAGGTAGGTGGCGAGGTCGGCACCGGCGGAGGAGCCGCCGGTGGTGTCCACCCGGGTCTCACTGGACGTGGTCACCTTCGGGCCCCTTCTCGGTGAGCGGCGGGAAGTGCTCGGGGTAGCGGTACGGCTTGTGCCGGGCGCCCGCGAAGTACGGGTCGCGTTCGTCCGGGGACGCCGTGTGCACGGTGTCCGAGCGCACCACCCACAGCGACAGCGGGTCGCCGCGGCGCGTGTACAGGTCGCGGGCGACGGCCAGCGCGGCGTCGGGACCGGTGGCCCGCACCGAGCCCACGTGCTGGTGGGCGAGTCCGCGGCGGGCCCGCAGGAAGACCTCCCAGGACGCGGGCGCGCCCTCGTCGTCACGGTTCATGCGCGCTCCTCCTGCGTCTGCCGGGGGACGTCCGCGCCCGGGCCCGCCGGTGCCCCGGCGGCCTCCTCGCGGGCCGCGTACGCGGCGGCGGCCTCCCGCACCCAGGCGCCGTCCTCGTGGGCGGCCCTGCGGTGGTCGATGCGCCGGCGCGCCCAGTGGGTCTCCTCGCCCAGGGCCGTGCGGTAGGTGTCCCAGTCGATCGGGGTGAAGTCGTAGTGCCCGCGTTCCTCGTTCCAGCGGATCGCCGGGTCGGGCAGGGTCAGACCGAGGCGCTCGGCCTGCGGGACGCATTGGTCGACGAAGCGCTGGCGGAGCTCGTCGTTGGTGTGCCGCTTGATGCCCCAGGCCATCGCGCGGCGCGAGACCGCGGCGCCGAGCGCGGCGGTGCGCGCGTCGGACCCGCCCGCCTGGGTGTCGGGCGGCCCGAACATCAGCGCCACGGCCGGCAGCCACCAGCGGTCCACCGCGTCCTGCGCCATCGCCTTCTGCTCGGGTGTGCCCTCGCACAGGGCGCGCATCAGGTCGTACCCCTGGCGCACGTGGAAGGCCTCCTCCTGGCAGACGCGGCGCATGGCCCGCGCGTACGGCCCGTACGACGTGCGGCACAGCGGGGCCTGGTTGATGACGGCGGCGCCGTCCGTCAGCCAGGCGATGGCGCCGGTGTCCGCCCAGGTCAGCGCCGGGTGGTTGAAGGTGGCGGAGGCGCGCTGGCGGCCGTGGTGCAGGGCGTCGAGGAGGTCGGCGCGGTCCACGCCCAGCGTCTCGGCGGCGGAGTACAGGTACAGGCCGTGGCCGGCCTCGTCCTGGACCTTGGCGATGAGCACCGACTTGCGGTGCAGGGACGGGGCGCGGGTCAGCCAGGCGCCCTCGGGCTGCATGCCGATGATCTCGGAGTGGGCGTGCTGGGCGATTTGCCGGGTCAGCATGCGGCGGTAGCCGTCGGGCATCCAGTCGCGGGGCTCGATCGTCTCACCCCCGGCGATCAACGCGTCGAAGTGGGCGAGGAGTTCGTCCTGCGCGGCGCCCGGGGCCGGCCCGGTGCCGTCGGCGACGGCGGTCGGCGTGTTCACCCGGCACCGCCCGGGGGGACGGGGGCCGCCGTGACGGCGGGGCGCACGGGGGACTCGGGGCGCACGGGCCGTCCTGCCGTGGACCGGACCCGTACCGGCTGCCTGGGCACGCGCATCACTCCCTGGTTCGGGGCCCGCCCGCGTCCCGCGGCGCGGGACGGACCGGGCGGAGCAGGTGTCTTCGTTCCGGTACAGAGGCCGGGCGCCCGCCCCGGCTATCCCCGCCGGCCGCCTTTCGGGCGCGTGACAAAGGTCACGGGCGGGCCGGGGGAGTGCGGACGGCCCGAGCCGCCTCTTGTGGGGGTGACAGTCCAGGCCCGCACGGCGGCCGGCGCGCCGCGGCGAAAGGGGAAACCATGAGCACCATCAGGGAGTTGCTGGTCGAACTCACCGGCACCGCCGAGTACGCGGACCAGGTCGGCGACGACGTCGACCTCGCGGCCAGCGGCATCGACTCCGGCGACCTGGTCCGCCTGGTGCTGCTCGTGGAGCAGCGGCTCGGCGTGGAGATCACCGCCGAGGACATGGAGGAGCTGCACACGATCGCCGACTACGAGCGGTTCGTCGCCGAGCGCTCCGTGGCCGGCGCCGCCGGCGGTGCGTGATGTGGCTGACCCAGCTGCTGGAGCGCAACCGGCAGTGCTGGCCCGACCGGGTCGCCCTCGTCGATGAGCAACGCAGCGTCACCTGGGCCGAGTTCCACGACCGCACCGCCGAACTCGCCCGCGGGCTCGCCGAGCTGGGCATCGAGCGCGGTGAGCGGGTCGCCGTCCTGTCCAAGGACCGCATCGAGGTCCTGGAGAGCTACTTCGCCCTCGCCCGCCTGGGCGCGCTGTTCGTGCCGCTGAACCACAGCCTGGCCGAGCCCGAGGTGACCGGCATCGTCGAGCGCGTCGGCGCGGTGGCGGTGCTCGGCGAGTCGGAGCTGCTGGACCGCCACCCCCGGCTGCCGGAGTCGGTGCGGCTCCGGCTGGCGCTGGACAAGCCCGCCTTCGCGACCCTGGGCACCCTGGCGCCCGAGCGGGACCTGCCCGTGGTCGCCGACACGGACCCGATCGCCGTGCTGCACACCTCGGCGACCACCGGACAGGCCAAGGGCGTCACCGTCGACAGCGCCTCGTTCCGGGCGATCGCGCTGGGCTGGCTGGTCATGGCCCGGCCCACCGACGACATCGTCATGGTCAACTGCTGCCCGCTGTACCACGGCAGCATGGTCGTCTCGCTCACCTACCTGGCGGCCGGCGCCACCGTCGTGCTGCTGCCCGGCTTCACCCCGCAGCGGGCGCTGACCGCGGTGGAGCGCCACCGGGCCACGCACATGTGGATGGTGCCGCAGATGCTGCGGTTCATGCTCCAGGCCAAGTCCTCGCAGCGCACCGACTTCACCTCCCTGCGCGAGATCCTCTACGGCGCCGCGCCGATGCCCCTCGACGTGTACGCGGACGCGGTGGAGCGGCTGGGCTGCGGCTTCCGCCAGGTGTACGGCATGACCGAGGTCGGCGGCCCGTTCGTCACCCTCGGCCCCGACGAGCACCCCGCACCGGGCGACGTCACCGCGCGCATCCCGTGCGGGCGGGTCGTGCCGGGCATGTCGGCGCGCGCCGTCGACCGGGAGGGCCGGGAGGTGCCGCGCGGCGAGATCGGCGAGATCGTGGTGCGCGGGCCGGGCGTCATGCAGGGCTACTGGAACGACCCCGGCGCCACCCGTGAGATCACTCTCGACGGGTGGACGCGGACGGGCGACCTGGGGTTCGTCGACGACAAGGGCCGCATCAGCCTGGTCGACCGGACCAAGGACGTCATCATCCGCGCCGGGCAGAACGTCTACCCCTCGGAGATCGAACGCGCCCTGATGACCCACCCGGCGGTCCACGACGCGGCGGTCGTCGGCATGCCCGACGAGGACTACGGCGAGGTGCCGCTGGCCTACGTCGCCCTGGAGCCGGACACGGACGCGAGCGCGGCGGAACTGCTGGGCCACGTGGCCCGGTTGCTCGCGCCGTACAAGCGCCCGCGGAGCGTGGAGTTCATCGAGCAGGTGCCGCGCAACCCCGCCGGGAAGATCATCAAGAAGCTGCTGCGGGTCTGACGGTGAGGGGCGCGGGCCTCGCCGGCGGCTCCGACCGGGCCGTCCGGGACGCGCATGCCGCCGGGGGCCAGGTGACAGCCGGAGTGCCCGCGGCCGTCGCCGCGCTCACGCGGCTGCGGCCCTGCCTGGCCGCCGCAGGGCTCGGTCTCGGCCTCGCCCACGTCGGCGAGCCCGGGCTGTGCCCGGCCGGCCCGGCGGAGGCGTCGGCGGCGGCGACCATGACACCGGGCCGCCGCCGCGAGTTCCTGGCCGGGCGCGAGGCCGCCCGCCGGGCCCTGCGCGCGGTGGGCGTGGACTGCGGTGAGATCCCCCGCGAGGGGCGGCTGCCGGTGTTCGCCCCCGGGCGGTCGGCGTCGATCACGCACAGCGCCGGGATCGCCGTCGCCGTCGCCCGCGCGCCGGGTGAGCACGCCCCGCTCGGCTGTGACCTGGAGCTGCGGCCACTGCCGTGCGACGCGGCACGGCTGGTGCTGGTTCCGGACGAGGAGTCGCTGCTCGGCGAACCCGCGACGGCCGGGGGCGGACCCTGGTCGCTGACGGGCCTGTTCTCCGCCAAGGAGGCCGCCTGGAAGGCGCTGCACCTCGTGCCGGGGCCGGCCGGCACCGCGTCGATGCGGACCCTGCGCGACCTGCGGGCCGAGCCGTACGGCGACGTTCTGCACATCGGCCCACGCATCGATCGGCACGTCGGCCCGCGCATCGCCCCGAGCAGCCGTCCGCGCATCGCTTCGCGTGCCGGGCAGTCGTACGGAGTGCGGGTGCGCATGCGGGTGCAGGTGCGGGTCCTGCCGGTCGGCGCGGGCGTGTTCAGCTACGTGGTCGGCTGGGCCGACGCCGACGGGAGGTCGACGCCCGAACCGACGGCGAGGCGGTCGTAGGGGGCGCCGGTGCCGGGGCCGGCCGCGCCGAGGAGACCGCCGACCATGGCGAGGCCGGTGTCGTTGAGGGCGCCGTCGTGGATGGCGTAGACGTGGCGGGGCGCGACCTCGCGGACGTAGTCGATCAGTCGGCCGGTGGTGGACCAGGGGCCGTGCACCGGCAGCAGCAGGGTGTCCACGGGGGTCTCCGGGACGGTCAGGGCGTCGCCGGGGTGGAAGAGCGTGCCGTCGACGAGGAAACCGACGTTGCCCACGCGCGGGATGTCCGGGTGGAGGATCTCGTGCCAGGTGCCGTGCACCTCGACGCCGAAGCCGGCGGCCTCGAACGCCTCGCCGTGGCCGACCGCCGTGACCCGCCCGCCGAGGCCGTCGAGCCGGCCGGCCACGGACGCGTCGGTCCAGATCCGCAGCGCGGGATTCGCCTCCGCCGCCCGGCGCAGGTTCTCCTCGGAGAAGTGGTCGAAGTGCTCGTGGGTGACCAGGACGGCGTCCGCCCCGTCGAGCACCCGCGGGTCCGTCAGGCCGCCGGGGTCGAGGACCAGGCGCCGGCCGTCCTTCTCGACGCCGACGCAGGCGTGACCGTGCTTGATGAGCCGCATGGCGGGCTCCTCCCGTGAAAATATGCAACTAGATTGTACAACCAGACTGTACAACATGGTTGTGTGGCGTCGTTAGGATGAGTGCCATGGACGACACTCTCGCCGAGGACCTGCGGCGCGCCGTGGGGGACTTGGTGCGTGCCGCGCGCACCGTCGACACGATGCCCGCGGGGGAGGCGGCCGTCCTCGGCCACCTCGACCGCGGCGGGCCGTACACGACCGCCGAACTCGCCCAGCTGCGCGGCGTGACGCACCAGTCGGCCGCCAAGACCGTCAAGGAGCTCCAGGCCGCCGGGCTGGTGCGCGCCGAACCGCACCCGACCGACGGCCGCAAGCTGCTGCTGCACCTCACCGACACCGGGCGTCGGCGTCTGGACGGGGAGCGTGACCGGCGGGCCGACTGGCTCACCGCGGCCATCGAGGACGCCCTCAGCGCCCGGGAGCAGGAGCAGCTGCGCCGGTGCGTCCCGCTGATCGCCCGGCTGGCCGGCCGCCTGAACGAGCGCTGAGGGCCCGGGGACCGCGAGGCCCCGCACCCGGGCGGTGACGCACCGGACGCGGGGCCTTCGTCCCCTTCGTCGGCCGGGCTCAGGCGCGCGCGTTGACCAGTGCCGCCATGTTGCCCGCCGGGTGGCGGTTCTCGTGGATGAGCTGGTGGGCCAGGCCGATCTCGTCGAAGGCGAAGGTGCGCGACAGGCACGGGTCGATGACGCCCTGCGCGATCAGCCGCGTCACCTCGCGCGCCTCCCGGGCACTGGCGACGTGCGAGCCCTGGAGCCGCTTCTGCCGCATCCACAGGAAGCGCAGGTCCACGTCGCCGTTGTAGCCGGTGGTGCCGCCGCACAGGACGACCATGCCGCCGTTGTCGCACAGGTACATCGACGTGGGCACGGTGTCGGCGCCGGAGTGCTCCAGCACGATGCGCGGGCTGCGGCGCTCGCCGAGCACCTCCCAGAACCGCCGGCCGAAGGCGCGCACCCCGCTCAGCCAGCGGGCCATGGCCTCCTCGTCGGAGGTGTCCGGCAGCCGTCCCCAGTGGTCGAACTCGCGCCGGTCGATGTAGCCCTCGGCGCCGAGCTTGAGGCAGAACTCGCCGCGCTCCGGGCTGGAGACGACCGCCACCGGGATCCCGCCGACGTGGCGGACGAGCTGGATGGCGATGGAGCCGAGCCCGCCCGCGCCGCCCCAGATCAGCACCGGGTCGCCCGGGCGCACGGTGTGCGGCTGCCAGCCGAAGAGCTGGCGGTAGGCGGTGGCGGCGGTCGCCATGTAGCAGGCGGCCTCCGCCCAGGACAGCCGGGCCGGCTTGGGGTGGAGCATGTAGTCGTCGACGACCGCGAACTGGGCGAACGAGCCGTAGTTCTCCTCGTAGCCCCACACCCGCTGGCTGGAGGAGAAGGCCGGGTCGGCACCGAGGCGGATGTCCTCGGCGGACTCGTCCCAGCGGTTGGCGAGGACCACGACCTCGTCGCCGAGTTCGACGCCCCGCACGTCCTCGCCGACCGCCCACACGATGCCCGACAGGTCCGAGCCGCCGATGTGGAAGTCCTCGGTGGCACCGGCCTTCTGCCGGGCGGTGATCACGTCGAGCGGTTCGCCCAGCGCCGCCCAGACGTTGTTGTAGTTGATGCCGGCCGCCATCACCTTCACCGCGACCTGTCCGCGGCCGACGGGCGGTACGTCCACCACCTCGGTGCGGAAGGCGTCGACGGGCTGTCCGTAGCGCTCGCGGCGGATGAGCGAGGCGTACATCCGGCGGGGGACGGTGCCGATCTCGGGCGCGTCGCCGAGCTCGTAGAGGTCCTGGGTCGCGGTCACGCGGGGTCTCCTGAACGGTCGGGCGTACTCGGATGGGGGGACGGGCGTGCGGAGGCGCACCCGGGTGGACGGACGGGCCGACGGGGTGTGCGCGGACGGGCCGACGGGGCGTGCTCGGGCGGGCGGCCGGGCCCCGGCGGCCCTCGACGGCGCGTGCGCTGCACCTGCGGGGTCCCGGCCGCCCCGGGGTTCAGTCGCCGAGGGCGCGCAGGGCCTTGGCGACCGTCTCGCCGATGCGGGCGATCGGCTCGGGCTCGGTCATCTCGTAGTGCCCGCAGGGGACTTGGTGGTCGTGCAGGGCGCCGTCGACGTACGGGCGCCAGGCGTCGGCCTTGCCCGGCTGGACGGCGAGGTCCCCCGCGGAGCCCGTGGCCGGTTCCTCGGCCGCGCTGAAGAACAGCACGTCCCCGCGGAAGCGGCCGGGCGCGAACTGCGGTGCGATGCGCAGGTTGTTGCGCATGACCGTGGCGATCGCGGCGCCCTCGGCCCGGGTGATCGGCGCGCTGTCCGCGTCGGCGTCGATGCGGTCCAGCACGCGTTCCACGTCCGCCGCCCCGGCCCCCGGTGCGGCCGGCAGGCCGGCCACCCGGGACAGCAGGGCCGCGACCTGGCGTTCGGCCGTCTCCGGGTCGTAGGAGGAGCCGTGCGGCTGGGGCGCGTCCAGCATGGCCAGCAGGTCCACCCGCTCCCCGGCCTCCTGCAGGGCACAGGCCATCGCGTGGGCGACGAAACCGCCGTAGGACCAGCCGAGGAGCCGGTAGGGGCCGTGTGGCTGCACCTGGCGCACCACGTCGAGGTACGCCTCGACCATCGCGGCGGCGTCCGGCGCGGGCGGCCGGGTGCCGTCCAGGCCGAGCGCCTGGACGCCGTAGACGGGCTGGTCGCCGCCGAGGTGGGGGAGCAGGCCGGTGTAGCGCCAGGACACGCCCGCCCCGGGGTGCAGGCAGAACAGCGGGACGGCGGTGCCCTCCGCGCGCAGCGGCAGCAGCGGGCCGAGCGCGGTGGCCGCAGGGGCGCCGGACGGGGCGCCCTCCGGTTCCTCGGCGAGGAGCCCGGCGACGGTGGGCGCGGCCAGCAGTTTCGCCGCGGGCACGTCCAGGACGCCCGCCTGGCGCAGCCGGCCCGCCAGGAGCACGGCGCGCATGGAGTCGCCGCCCAGGTCGAAGAAGTTGTCGTCGACGCCGATGCCGCCGATGCCCAGGGTTTCCTCCCACAGCCGGGTGACGGCCTCCTCGCGGTCGGTGCGCGGCGGGACGTGACGCGTCGTCAGGCGGGGCCGCGGCGCGAGGCCGTCGCCCGCCGCCGACTGCTCCGGGCCGTCGCCCGCGGTGCTGTCCGTGCGGGCGCCGGGCGCGTCGATCCAGTGCCGGTGGCGTTCGAAGGCGTACGGCGGCAGCGGCACGCGCCGGGCGATGTCCGGCGCCGGGGGCAGGGCGCCCTCGACGCCCGCGCTCCACAGCCGGCCGAGCGCCTCGGCGAGCACGAACCCGTCGGCGGCCTGGGCCTTGGCGTGCCGCATGGTGGTCACCGTGACCGGCGCCCGGTCGGCGAGCCGGTTGCCGGCCAGCTTGGTCAGGGTGTCGCCGGGGCCGATCTCCACGAGCACCGGCTGCAGGCGGTCCCACAGCGCGGCGATGCCGTCGGCGAACCGCACGGTGTGCCGGGTGTGGTCCAGCCAGTGCTGCACGGAGGTGGCCCGGTCGTCGGTGATCCAGTCGCCGGTGACGTTGGTGACGTAGGGGATGCGCGGCGGGCGCAGCGTGACCTGGCGCAGGTGCTGCTCGAAGGCGGGCAGGACCGGGTCCAGGACGTGGGAGTGGGCGGCCACGGGGATCCGCAGCCGGCGGAACGGGACGTCCCGGCGGGCGAGTTCGGCCTCGAAGCGGGCGACGGCGTCCAGGTGTCCGGCGACGGTGCACGCGGTGGGGCCGTTGACCGCCGTGAGCGACAACTGCTCGTCGAGCAGCGGCAGGACGTCCTCCACCGGGGCGGCGACCCCGGTGGTGGCGCCGCCCGCCGAGCTGATCAGCCGGATGCGCTCGGTGACCAGCGGCAGCATCTCCTCCAGGTCGATCACCCCCGCCAGGCAGGCCGCCGTGTACTCGCCGAGCGAGTGCCCGATGAGGGCGTCCGGGCGGACGCCCGCCTCCATCAGGGTGCGGGCCAGGGCGTACTCGGTGACCACCAGGCCGAGGAAGGCGTCCGTGTCGTCGCCCGGGCCGCGCTCGACGAGCGTGGCCCGCAGGTCGCCGCCGAGGACGGGCCGCAGGATGCGCGCGCACTCGTCGACGGTGTCGCGGTACACGGCGTTCTCGCGGTACAGCTCCGCGCCCATGCCGGGGTACTGGGTGCCGCCGCCGGGCAGCAGGAACGCCACCCGGGCCGGGTCGTCGCCCACGGGCGGGGTGACCGGCGCGGCGGAGCGCAGGGCGTCGACGGCCTCCTCGGGGGAGGAGGCGGTGACGGTGAGGCGGTGGCGCAGCGCGGGCCGTTCGGTGCGCAGGCTGTGCGCGACGTCGTCCAGGCGCAGGCCGTCACGGCGTTCCAGGTGCCGGGCGAGGGCGTCGGCCTGGCCGCGCAGGGCACCGGCGGTGCGGGCGGACAGGGGCAGCACCAGCCGCCGGCCGTCCTCGGGCGGGCGCGGCGCGGCCGGGGCGGGCGCCGGGGCCTCCTCCAGGATGACGTGGGCGTTGGTGCCGCCGATGCCGAACGCGGAGACGGCAGCCCGGCGCGGGTGCTCGCCCTGCGGCCAGTCCTCCAGGGCGGTCGGCACCCGGAACGGGCCCGAGTCGAAGTCGATCAGCGGGTTGGGCCGGTCGAAGTGCAGGCTCGGCGGGATCTGCCGGTGCTCCAGGGCCAGCACGGCCTTGATGAGCCCGGCGATGCCGGCGGCCGCCCCCAGGTGGCCGATGTTGGTCTTCACCGAGCCCAGGGCGCAGAAGCCGCGGGCGTCGGTGCTGTGCCGGAACGCCTCGGTGAGCGCCGCCACCTCGATGGGGTCGCCCAGCTTGGTGGCGGTGCCGTGCGCCTCGATCAGCCCGATGGTGCCCGCGTCGACCATCGCCTGGGCCTGCGCGGCGAGGATCACCTCGGTCTGCCCGGGGGCGCTCGGCGCGCTGAAGCCGACCTTGCGGCGCCCGTCGTTGTTCACGGCGCTGCCGCGGATGACGGCGCGGATGCGGTCGCCGTCGGCGAGGGCGTCCTCCAGACGCTTCAGGACCACGGCCCCCACGCCGTCGCCGGAGGAGGTGCCGGCGGCATCCGCGGCGAAGGCGCGGCAGTGCCCGTCGGGGGAGAACGGCCCGTCGGGCACGTGCCGGTAGCCCAGCGCGGCCGACGGGTTGAGGGAGACCGCCGCCGCCAGCGCGGTGTCGCACCGGTAGTCCAGCAGGTCCTGGCAGGCGGTGTGCACGGCGACCAGCGCGGTCGAGCAGGCCGTCTGCAGCGACACGCTCGGGCCGGTCAGGCCGAGTTCGTAGGAGACGCGGGTGGCGAGGGTGCCCAGGGAGTTGGCGGTGGCCGCGTGCACGAGGGCCACCGAGCCGGGCTGTCCGGCGAAGCGCGGGTGGACGTGGGCCGGGTAGTAGCGGCTGTCGCCGCTGCCCGCGTACACCCCGAACGCCCCGGTGTCCCGGCCCTCGCCCAGGCAGCCGGCGTCCTCCAGCGCGTGGTAGGCGGTCTCCAGCAGCAGCCGCTGCTGCGGGTCGACGACGGCGGCCTCGGCGGGGCTGTAGCCGAAGAAGCCGGAGTCGAACCGGTCGATGCCGTCCACGGTGGAGACCATGCGCACCAGGGAGGGGTCGTCCAGGTCGCTCGGGCTGCCGCCCGCGGCGAGGAACTCCTCGTCGCCGACGGGCCGCATCGACTCCCGGCCGGCCGCCAGGTTGTCCCAAAAGGCGTCCAGGTCGTCGGCGCCCGGGAAACGGCCCGCCATGCCGATGACGGCGACGGCGGGCACCTCCTCCTCGGCCGCCTCGGTGTGCGCTGCGGGGGTGTCATGCATGGCCGCGGTCCTTTCCGTGGCGTGCCGTGCGGCGGGCGCGGGCCGCTCGCTGCCGTTGTGCTTGTTCCTTGGCGCGGTCCAGGCCGCTGGGCGCGGACCCGGCGGACCGGTGCCCGGCCGGGCCGTCCGCCCCGGCGCCGGGACCCTCCGGCCCCGGTGACGGCTGTGCGGCGGCGGGCCGGGCGGTGGTCGCCAGGTGGCGGGCCAGGGCGCGGACGGTGGGGTGGGCGAACAGGTCGACCACCGACACGTCGGCGTCGAAGGCGGTGTTGACGGCGGACTGCGCGGTGACCAGCAGCAGCGAGTTGCCGCCCAGGTCGAAGAAGTTCTCGTCCAGGCCCACCCGGTCGCGGCCCAGCACCGCGCACCACACCTCGGCGAGCCTGCCCTCCAGCCGGCGGGCGTCCTCGCCGGTGTCGGCCTGTTCGGGGTGGTCCCCGGTGGTGCCCGCCGAGCGCAGCACCCAGTCGTCCGCCAGGCCCGCCGCACGGGCGGCGTCCCCCGCCGCGCGGTACAGGGCGCCCAGGTCGGCGCCGTCCGCCAGGCCGACGCGGGCGGCCGGGCGCCGCACCGGCCGCACGGGTGCCGTCACGTGGCTGCGCACCCAGGGGGCGGTGCGGTCGGCGCCGATCAGCAGGTGCGGGACGTCCAGCGAGCGCGCCAGGTCGAAGGAGCGCAGCGCGGCCGGCCCGTCCAGCAGCCGGTAGCCGCGGGCCTCGGTGAGCGCGGCGAGCCGGTAGCCGCGGCTGACGCCCTGCTCGCGCCACATGCTCCAGGCCAGAGACTGCGCGGGCAGCCCGAGGCTCCGCCGGTACAGGGCGAGGGCGTCCAGCGCGGCGTTGGCCGCGGCGTAGGCGGCGTTCATCGCCCCGCCGAAGAAGCCGTTGACGGAGGAGAACGTGACGAAGGAGGACACCGGGTGGTCGGCGGTCAGTCGGTGCAGCGTCCACGCGCCGCCCGCCTTCGCCGCCACCGCCCGCCGCCAGGTGTCCTCGTCCAGCTCGCCCACCGGGCGCTCCACGAGCGTCCCGGCCAGGTGCAGCACCGCGGTCAGGGGCACCCCCCAGGCCTCGGCGGCCGCGTCCACCGCGGCGCGCACCCGCGCTTCGTCGGTGACGTCGGCGCAGGCGTAACGGACCTCGCCCAGCTCGCGCAGGCGCCGCAGCACCTGCCCGCGCCGCACTCCGTCGGCCGGGGCGTCCGGGCCGTCCAGGGCGTCCTCGGGCGTGCGGCCGAGGACCAGCAGCCGGGTGCCGGGCGTGCCCAGCAGGTGTGCCGCGACCTCGCTGCCGACGCCGCCCAGACCGCCGGTGACCAGGGTGAAGCCCTCGGCGGGCGCCGGCCGGGGACGCGGGGGCGCCTCCGGCAGCGGGGCGAGGCGGCGCACCTGGCGGTGGCCGTCGCGGTACGCCACCTCGGCGGCGTCGGGGGCGACGCGTATCTCGGCGAGCAGCAGCTCCGCCGCGTCCTCACCGGCGTCCGGCGGCAGGTCGACGTGCGCGCCGCGCAGCCAACCCAGCTCCTCCGCCAGGGACTTGAGCAGGGCGCCCGCCATGGCGTGCCCCGGGTCGGGCCGGTCCTCGGCGCGCACCTGCTGGGCGCCCGCGGTGGCGTACACCAGGTCGACGGGGCGCTGCCGTCCGGTGCGGGAGACGAGCGCCCGGGCGAGGGCGAGCAGGGACAGCGTGCCGCTCTCGTCGTACGAGTCCGTCGCCGGGGCGTCCCCGTGGCGCAGGCCGGCGAGGTGGACGACGGCGTCGACCGGCCGCTGGTCGCGCTCCAACTCGTCCCACAGCGCCGCGAGATCGTCCTGCTCGCCGGGCCGGACCCGGTAACGGGCCGCGTCCAGGCGGGCGTAGGACGTGCCGTCGGAGGCTACGGTGCAGCGCTCGCCCGTGGTGCGCAGCAGGTCGGCGATCCGCTCGGCGATCCGCAGCGAGCGGGCGTCGTCGCCCGTGAGGACCAGGGTGTGCCGGCCGGGCGTGGCCTCCCGCGGGGCGTGGGTCCGAGCGCGCTGCCAGACCGGCCGCAGGAACCAGTCGGGCACGGTCGCGGCGGTGCCCAGCAGCAGCTGGGTCGCGCGCACCTGCTCGTCGAACGCGCCCGCCTCGAAGCCCTTGCGCAGCTTGGTGCGCTGGATCTTGCCGATCTCCGTCTTCGGGATGGCGTCCTGCGCGACCGGGACGAGGAAGGCGGGGCTGACGCCGATCTCGCGGGTCACCTTGCCGGCGATCTCCCGCAGGGCGGCGGCGGTGTCCCCGTCGGCGGCCTCGGGGGAGAGGTGGAGGAACAGGGCGAGTTCGTCGGTGGCCGCCGAGGGGTCGGAGCGCACCGCGACGGCGGCGGTGAAGCTCCGCACCACGTGCGGCAGTTCCTCGACGCACGCCTCGATCTCGTGGCTGTAGTGGTTGACGCCGTTGACGATGATGACGTCCTTGGCGCGGCCGGTGATGTAGAGCTCACCGGCGCGCAGGAACGCCAGGTCACCGGTGTCGAACCAGCCGTCCTCGGTGAACGCCTCCGCGTTCGCCCCGGGGTTGTCGTGGTAGCCGCCGGTCACGGAGGTCCCGCGGACCTGGAGGCGACCGGCGTCGCCCTCGGCGAGCACCGTGCCGGAGTCGTCCACGACGCGCATCGCGAACCCGGGGTACGGCAGCCCGCAGCTCACGAACGTGCCCTCGCCGGGGACCGGTCGCGGAGCCAGGGAGACGTCGGTGACCACCGAGCAGGTCTCGGACATGCCCCAGCCGGGGTGCATCACGTCCTGCGGCAGGCCGAACGGCTCCAGGGCGTGCAGGAAGCGGCGGGCCGCGGCGGCCACCACGACCTCACCGGCGTTCATCACCAGCCGCATCGGCGACAGGTCCCACGTGCGGTCGGCGAACCGGTCGGCCTGCTCGGCGAGGAGACCGAACGCGAAGTTGGGCGCCCAGGTGACGGTGACCCGGTGTCGGTCGGCGAGGTCCATCCAGCGCGGCGGGTCCTGCAGGATCCAGGAGGTGGGCGCGTGGACCTGGCGGCAGCCCAGGTACACGTCCCGCAGGTGGAACATCACCACGCCGGTGACGTGGTCGAGCGGGATCCAGTTCAGGGAGACGTCCGAGGCGTCGAGCCCGTTCATCTGCTCGGTCGCGGCCGAACGGGTCAGCACGTTGCGGTGGGTGAGCCGCACCGCCTTGGGCAGGCCGGTACTGCCGGAGGTCATCAGCATCAGGATGAGGTCGTCGGGCCGGGCCTCGTACCAGTCGTGGTCCTCCGGGGCCTCCCACAACTCGTCGGCCGTGGCCAGACGCAGGCCGGGCCAGTTCTGGCGGGCGGCCAGGCCGCGCAGCCCGCCCTCGCGGTCGGCGGAGCACACGACCCAGGGCCGGCCGAGCATCCGCCAAATGCCCTCCAGCTTGGTCAGCGCCGCCGAAGGCGTGTCGTAGGAGGCGGGGACGGTCAGCGGAACGGCGACGAAACCGCCCAGGATGCAGCCCCACAGCACGGCCAGGAAGTCCTCGGTGGCGTCGCACTGGAGGATCACCTGGTCGCCGGGGCGCAGCCCGGCCCGGCGCAGTCCGGCCAGCACCCGGGACGCCTCGGGGACGAGGGAGGCGTAGCTGCGCCGGTGCTCGCTGCCGTCGGCGTGCACGTGGACGATGTCGCCCCGCCCCCGCTCGGCGGCGCGGCGCAGGGCCTGTGCCCAGCTCGCGACGGACGGTTCGACGAGCGCCGGGCCCTCGCTGAGCGCGGGTACGGCGGACGCCGGGGCGCCGGCCGCGGCGGACCCGGCGCCGGTGGTGTCCGGGGCGCGGTCGGCGAGCCCGGCGTGGCGGCGGTCCAGTTCCTCCGGGGTGTCCTCGACCGTCACCTCGGCGTGGGTCACCCCGGGGACGCGGGCCAGGCGGTCGCGCCAGGCGGCGGCCGCGGTGCGGTCGACGGCGGGCAGGGCGGTCAGCGCGTCGGTGTCGAGCAGCCCGTCCTCGTCGTGGGGCAGGGCGTTGACGGCGGTGACCCGGACGCCGGTGTGGCCCGCGCGGTCCAGGACCTCCTCGACGCGTTCCGCCGCGTCGGCGCGCCCCGGCACCACGTACAGGCGCGGCGCGTGGCCGTCGGCGCCGGGCAGGGCGCGGGCGGCGCGGATGCCCGGCACGGACAGCGCGGCCGCCTCCAGCTCCCCGACGGCGGGGCCGGCCGGGACGGGCGTGCGCTCCGGCACCGCGGGCAACTGCCCGACCCGCACGGCGGGATCGGCGCTCACCGCGCGCAGGACGTCGTGCAGGGCGCGGGCGAACGCCTCGGCGGTGGCGGTGTCGTAGAGGTCGGTGGCGTACTCGACGTGCAGGGTCAGGCCGTCGGGGGCGCCCTCGGGGGTGTGCCGTTCCAGGACGTCGACGAAGAGGTCGAACTTGGCGGTGCCGGTGGCGGTCGGCCGCAACCGGGCGCGGTGCCCGTCGAGTTCGAGGACCGCCGGGTCGTTGTTCTGCAGGGCCAGCATCACCTGGAACACGGGGTGCCGCCCGGGGTGGCGGGGCGGGTTGAGCTCGTCGACGAGCCGGTCGAAGGGCAGGTCCTGGTGGTCCAGGGCGGCCAGGTCGGCGGAGCGCAGCCGGGCCAGCAGGTCGCGGAAGGCCGGGTCGCCGGAGGTGTCGGCGCGCAGCACCAGCGTGTTGGTGATCAGCCCGATCAGCGGGTCGAGCGCGGGCTCGGTGCGGCCGGCCACCGGGGTGCCCAGGACGACGTCCTCCCCGGCGCCGCAGCGGGTGAGCAGGGCGCTGAGGGCGGCGTGCAGCACCATGAACAGGCTCGCGCCCTCACGGTCGGCCAGGGCGAGCAGGTCGCGGTGCAGGGCGGCGTCCACGGTCGCCTCGAGGTGGGCGCCGGTCCCGCGCGGTGTCGCGGGGCGCGGCCGGTCACCGGGCAGGCCGCACTCCTCGGGCAGGCCGGCCAGGGCCGTGCGCCAGTGCGCGGTCAGCCGCTCCAGCCGGCCCGTGCCCTCGGGCTCCGGCGTCAGCAGGGCGCGCTGCCACAGGGCGTAGTCGGCGTACTGCACCTCCAGCGGCGTCCACGCGGGGGCCCGGCCTGCGCGACGGGCCGCGTAGGCGGTGCCCAGGTCCTCGGCGAACGGCCGCAGCGACCAGCCGTCGGCGGCGCTGTGGTGCAGCACGAGCACCAGCGTGCGCGCGTCGGCCGGGCCCAGCAGCCAGGCGGCCAGGGGGCTCTCCGCGCCCAGGTCGAAGCGGTGGCGCAGGGCGGCGTCGACGTGGGCGGCGCTCTCCGCGGCGGGGCAGTCGACCCGGTGCAGCCGCGGCCGCAGCGCACCGGGCGGCAGGACGCGCTGGTAGGGGGTGCCGTCGTGCTCGGCGACCACGGTCCGCAGGCTCTCGTGGCGGTCGGCCAGGTCGCCGAGCGCGGCCTCCAGCGCGTCGGCGTCCAGACCGGCGGGCGGGGTCACCACGAGCGGGATGTTGTAGGTGGCGGCCCGGTCGCCGAGCCGGTGCAGGAACCACATGCGCTCCTGGGCGTACGACAGCGGCACCCGCTCGGGACGGACGGCGGCGCCCAGGACGGGCCGGGGCAGCGCGTCGGAGGGGTCGGCCGCGTCGGCGGCCAGCCGGGCCGCGAGCGCGGCCGGGGTGGGCGTCTCGAACAGGGCGGTGATCGGGACCTCCGCGCCGGTGTCGTGCCGCAGCCGGGCCAGCAGACGGGTGGCGAGCAACGAGTCGCCGCCCAGGTCGAAGAAGTTGACGTCGATGCCGACGCTGTCGCGCGGCAGCTTCAGCACGTCCTCGAACAGGGCGCACACCAGGGCCTGGTGCGGGGTGGCGGGCCGGGTGCCGGAGGCGGCGGCGGTGAAGTCCGGTGCGGGCAGCGCCCGTACGTCGAGCTTGCCGTTGGCGGTCAGCGGCAGGGCGTCCACGGCGACACAGGCGGCCGGAACCATGTGCTCGGGCAGCCGGGCGGCGGCGTGGGCCCGCAGCTCGGCCGGGTCGGCGGGCGTGTCGCCGGCGGTGAGGACGTAGGCGACGAGGTGCTGGGCGCCGTTGTCGGCGCGGCGGGCGACGACGGCGGCCCGGGCCACCCGCGGGTGGGCGGCGAGGACGGCCTCGATCTCGCCCGGCTCCACGCGGAAGCCGCGGATCTGCACCTGCGCGTCGGCACGGCCCAGGTAGTCCAGGGTGCCGTCGGGACGGTGCCGCGCCAGGTCGCCCGAGCGGTACATCCGGGCGCCGGGCGGGCCGAACGGGTCGTCGAGGAAGCGCTCGGCGGTCAGCTCGGGCCGGTGCAGGTACCCGGCGGCGACCCCGGCACCGGAGACGTACATCTCACCGCTCGCACCGGGCGGGACGGGACGGCCCGCACCGTCCAGGAGGTGGACGCGCAGGTCCGACAGGGGCCGGCCGATGACGCTGCCGCGCCGCGGGTCGTCCAGGTCGGCCCGGGTCAGGCGGTGGTGGGTGACGTGCACGGTCGTCTCGGTGATGCCGTACATGTTGACCAGCTCGGGCCGGTCCAGCCCGTGCCGGTCGGCCCAGCGCCGCAGCCGCGCCGGGCGCAGGGCCTCACCGCCGAAGACGACGTAGCGCAACGCCCCGCTGTCCCCGCCGCGTTCGAGGTCGGCGTCGGCCAACTGCTCGAAGGCGGACGGCGTCTGGTTGAGGACGGTGACGCCCTCGCGGTGCAGCAGGTCCAGGAAGTCCCGCGGGGAGCGGCTGACGGCGTACGGGACGACGACGAGGCGTCCGCCGTGCAGCAGCGCGCCCCACATCTCCCACACCGAGAAGTCGAAGGCGTAGGAGTGGAACAGCGTCCACACGTCGTCCGGGCCGAAGGCGAAGTGCTCGGCGGCGGCCGCGAACAGGCGCACCACGTTGGCGTGCGGCACCGGGACGCCCTTGGGGCGGCCGGTGGAGCCCGAGGTGTGGATGATGTACGCGATGTCGGCGGGGCTCGTCGGCCCGTTCCGGTCGGCGTCGGTCAGGTCGCCGGCGGGGCGTGCGGCGAGGTCCGCGGTGACCGACGGGTCGTCCAGGAGCACGGTGGGCACCGACCCGCCGCCCAGGTGGGCGTGGGCCCGCTCGGTGACCAGGGCGACCGGCGCGGCGTCCTCGACGACCAGCCGCAGTCGCTCGGCCGGGTGGCCGGGGTCCAGGGGCAGGTAGGCGGCGCCGGTCTTGAGGACGGCGAGCAGCGCGGGCAGCAGCCGCACCCCCCGCTCCAGCGCCAGCGCCACCACCCGGCCGGGACCGGCGCCGCGCTCGGTCAGCAGCCGGGCCATGCGGTTGGCCTCGGCGTTGAGCTCCGCGTACGTCAGCCCGGTGCCGCCGCAGGTGACGGCGGTCCGCCCGGGCACGGTCGCCGCCTGCTCCTCGAACAGCTCCGTGAGGGTGCGCTCCACCGGATGCGTGCGCACCGGGGTGTCGCGGGGGTGCTCGCCGGGCAGCAGGAGGTCCAGCCCGGCCGGCGCGGTGGTCGGCCCGGCCTCGGCCAGCCGGCGCAGCATCGTGACGAACCGCTCGCGGTGCAGGGCGAGTTCGTCCTCCTCGTACAGGGCGGGGTTGGCGTCGAAGGCCAGCCACAGCACTCCGTCCTCGGCGCCGGGCCGCACCGAGATCTGCAGGTCGTCCACGGCGCCGCCGGACAGGTGGTGCCAGGTGGTGGGGTGCCCGTCGAACACGGGCGACTCGTCGAAGGGGACGATGTTCAGCACCGGCCCGTACAGCCGGCGCCCGGTACCCAGCAGCCCGAGGTCGCGGCGCAGGTACTCGCCCCGGTACGCCTGGTGGCGGCGCAGCGCGCGCAGCTCCTCGGCGACGCCCCGCGCGATCTCGGCGAGCGGCGCACCCGGGGTGGCGCGCACCCGCAGCGGCAGCACGTCGGAGGCCGTGCCCGGGGTGCGCAGCGCGGCGCTGCCGAGGCGGCTCATCGTGGCCAGGCCCAGCACCAGGTCCTCGGCGCCGGTCATGCGGTGCAGGTACAGGGCGGTGGCCGTGGCCAGCAGGTCGGCGCGGGCGACGCCAAGGCGCGAGGCCGCCGCGTCAAGGGCGGCCACCTCGGCCGGCGTCAGCTCGGCGGTGCGGCGCAGGAAGGGAGCGGTCGGGGCGGCCGTACGGGAGGTGAGGCGCGGCGGTTCGGGCAGCGCGGCCAGGCGCTCGGCCCAGTGGGCGCGGTCGCGGGTGTGGCGGTCGCCCGTGCGGTAGGCGGCCTCCTCCTCCTGGAGCCGGCCCGCCGGCGCGAACCCGGAGGGGTCCGGCTCGCGCCCGGCGGCGAGCGCGTTGTACACCTCGGCCAGCCGTCGGCCCAGCAGCTTGTAGCTGTAGCCGTCGAGCAGGATGTGGTGGGCCCTCAGCAGCCAGATGTACCGGTCGGGCGCCAGCGCCAGCAGGGCGTGCGAGAACAGCGGGCCCTTCTCCAGATCCACGGGGGTGGCCAGGTCGGCGCGGATCCAGTCCCACGCGGCCTCCTGGGGGTCGTCGGCGTCCCGGACGTCGACGTGGTGCAGGGGCCAGTCGTCCGGGTCGGCGGCGCGATGGCAGCGGGGGCCGTCCTCGGTGTCGGTGAACCGCAGGGCGAAGGTGTCCGCCTCGGCGACCGTGCGGCGCAGCGCGGTCTCGAACAGGCCCTCATCGAGCGGCCCGTGGATCTCCACCGCCTCGCCGGTGTTGTACGCGGCGCTGTCCGACGCGAGCCGCCCGGCGTACCAGAGACCCTCCTGGGCCCCGGACAGCGGACGCCGCTCGTCCTGCTGGAGTGACATAGCACAACCCTCACGTGGCAACCGAAGTGTCCCGGCCGGCGACGGCACGACCGGATCGGACCGGACAGGAGCGGTGCGGCCACCGCCTCGTGCCGCCCTCGCGTGTGACTGCGCGCCGGACCGGTCCAGGAAGCGGGAAAAGGAGGCCGCACGCCGGGAATCCGGTGAACACCCGTCGTCCCGGCCCCGGTTCTACGGCTCATCACGGTGCGCCACCGCACTCCGGACGGTCAAGGCGGCACCGGCCCACGCGCGGCAATTCAGGGAATTCCCCAGAGAACGCCGGACGGGGGAGTGTGCATACGGCACGAACTTCTAGGGAAATCACGCGACTTCCCTTTCCGGCGCCCTCCCGGGTGGAATCGGCGGCGGCGCGCGGTGCACTCTCGAACGCGACTTGCGACGCCCCGGGCCGCAATTCCGGCGACAGGCCGGCCACGCCCGGGCCACCCCGTTGGACGACCGAGAAGAGGGCCGCCGTCATGCACCGTCCGCTGTGTCCGGTTGAGACGCTCTACGTGGGCCAGCGCAGCAGGGCCGTCCTGTCCTGCACCCTGCGCGGCCACGTCGACGTCGAGGCGCTGGCCGCCGCGTTCCAGACCGTGACGCAGGCCCACCCGACCCTGCGCTCCCGCATCGTGACGGACGGCGCCGGCCCCGCGCTGGTGCTGCTGGACGAGACCGCCCGGCCCCGCCTGGAGACGCGCACCGGAGACCTGGAGGAGGCCTACGCCACGGAGCTGAACCGGCCCCTCACCGTGGGCGGTCCGCTGTCGCGGGCGACCCTGGTCAGCGCGCCGGGCGGCGAGGAGCACCTTTTCGTCCTGCTGGTGGACCACACCGTGACCGACGGGCACAGCGGCATCGCCCTCCACAACGCGCTGTGGGACCACTACCGCGCCCTCGTCACCGGCGAGCGGCCGCGCACCGAGGGGCCCGACCCTGACCTGCCGGACACCCCGGACTGGCCGGAGCCCGTGAGCGCGCTGCTGCCGCCCGCCGACGAGGCGGACACCGCCGCGTACCTGGACGCGCGCACCGCGCACGCCAAGGACCACCCGGTCGACCTGGTGCGCTACGACGTGACGCCGGCCGGTGCGCCGGGGGAGGCGGCCGGCGAGGGACACATCGAGGTGTGCCGGCTGACCCTGGACGCCGACCGGACCGCGCGCCTGCGCGAGAGGGCACGGCGGGCGGGCGTGTCCGTGCACGCGCTCGTCGCCGCCGCCCTGCTCGCCACCGCCCGCCGGCAGCTCGGGGGCGAGGGCCCGCGCACCCTGGGCTGTCTGTCACCCGTCGACCTGCGCTCCCGGCTGACGCCGCCGCTGGAGGCGTCCGTGATGGTGCCGGCGGTCACCACCCACCTGCAGACCCTGGAGGTCTCCGAGACGTCCGACCCGCTGGACCTGGCGCGCACCGTCCACGCGCGGCTGACCGACTTCATCGCCGGGGGCGGTCACTTCCACGAGATGCGCATCACCCCGGAGATCCCCCGCAACCCCGCGCTCCAGCTGGCCACCGTGATCGTCACCAACATGGGCGTCGTCCCCGGACCCCGCCTGCCCGACGGCCTGGACGCCGTCGACGTCCGCCTGGTGCCGGGCCGCGAGAACTACTTCCCGCAGGCCGGGCGCAGCCCCCTCATGGCGTGCGTGGTCTCCTTCGAGGGCCGCCTGTCCATCGAGTTCCCGCACTACACCGCCTGCTTCACCCCGTCCTTCATGCGGGCCTTCCGCGACGAGGTGCTCGACGGCCTCCTCGCCTTCGCGTCCGAGGCACACCCCGAGCCCGTCACCGCGGACGCCGGCTGAACGCCGTCTCCCCGCAAGCGGGTCGACCACCCCCGCGCCCGAACGAGGGCCGCCCCCGCCCACGCCGCCCGGTTGCCGTAAGGAGTGCTCCTCCGCCATGTCCACCGTCAGCGAACTCCCGTCGCCGCTCACCCTGGTGCCGCGCGCCCAGTCGGGCGACGAGCACGCGATGAACCACCTGCTGAACCACATCACTCCCTACGTCAGCCGCATCTGCCGCTCCATCACCCGCGACGACGCGGCCGACGCCACCCAGGAAGCCCTGCTCGCGATCTACCGCGGACTGGGCACCCTGCGCGAACCGGTCGCGTTCTACGGGTGGGTGCGCGCGGTGACGGTCCGCGAGGCCGTGCGCACCGCGAGGCGCTTCGGTGCGGAACAGACCTGCTCCGAGGTCGAGTCGCAGCACCAGGCCAACCCGCTGGACGCCGTGCACATCACCGACGTCCTCGACCGCCTCTCGCGGGCGCACCGGCAGGTGCTGACCCTGCGCGCCTACGGCCTCAACGAGGAGGAGATGGCGGAGGTGCTCGCACTGCCCGTGGGCACCGTGCGCTCCCGTCTCTTCCGCGCCCGCCGGCGCTTCCAGGAGGCGTGGCAGCCGTCAGCGGCCTGAACCCGGCCGACCCAGGGGCGGCCCAACGACGAGGGCCGTGGCGTCGTCCCTGACGGCCACGGCCCTCGTCGGGGGCGGGCTCCCGCTCCGCCCGGGGGTCCGGACACCCACGGGGGCGGGCTCCCGCCGACCCCCGGACGCCCGGGCGTCCCCTACGGCTTGACGCGCTCCGGCAGAACGCGTGGCGGCCACTGTCCGTCGGCGAACATGCCCAGCGCGTGCGCGCGGGAGACGAGCGCCGGCCGGTTGGGGGTGTCGAACCGGCGCAGCATCTGACCGATGCGGTACTCGATGCCCTGGCGGCTCAGGTAGAGGCGCGAGGCGAGCTGCACCGTGGACTCGCCGCGCGCCACGCCCTCCAGCACCTGCGCGTCGAGGGCGCTGAGGAGCGGTCCGTCGTGGGCCACCGGCCGGGTGACCGGCGGCGGTGCCACGGGGGCGGGAGCGGCGGGTCCGGGTGCGGCGGCTGCGGGGTGGTGCAGGAGGACGACGGCGCCGGACGTCCCACCCGCCAGGCCCCGTACGGCGATGGCGGTCATGTCCGCGTGGAAGGACACCCCGGTACCGTCCTTTCCGGTCACCTTTTCGGTGAATCGGGGTTGACGGCCCGAGGAGAGGGCGACGAATTGTTCCCGCAGCCGGTCGGGAACGGCCGCGTGCAGGAGCTCGAGAAGCCCGTACCCGCATATCTCCCCGCTGCTGAGGCCGAAGGGCCGGGCGAATTCCGGTTCCGCGGACGTGATGACGAGGTTGTCGGGAAAGGAGCGGACCGTGCAGACGGCTCTGGAGGCGGGGGCGGAACGCGGAGTGTTCCTCAAGGTGGCGGAGAGCGCTGGGAGAGCCGGCTGGGTGTCCCGGTGGTGCTTGCGGGGCGAGGCGTCGGGGAAACTCGTGGTCGCCACGGACGTACCGTCCTTATGGTGCGCATGGGGGGTGGAGGGCGGTGGGTGCGCAACGGACCGGTGTGTCGGTGCCGGGGTGCCGGCCGGGGTCCGGTGCGCAGGCGTGCCACCAAGTCGGTGGCCGCGGGCTGTCGTTCGTCAGGGGGGTGGCCGGACGCATGCGTACGGCGGGCCCGGGCCGCGGCTCACGGGGAGCGGATGCACCCGGCGGGGATCGGCCTGCGGCCGGAAAACGTTGTCACGGCCATCGCGGTGCGCAGATCGGGCTCGGCCCTTGGCGGGCAGGGTGTGGCACGGAAACCTCCATGAGACGAAATGGGGGAGTCGCGTCAGGTCGGCGACTCCGAGGCTAAGGTGCGGCAACCCCCTTGGCAAGTGTTTGCCAGGTGACCTGGGCAACGTGTCAACTCCTCTGCGTGCAGGCCGGGTTGAGGAGCGTTCGAGCGCGCCGGAAGCGGGCCCTGGTAGCGCAACACGCTTAATGAGCAGGGGAGTTGCTGATCGTCATTTGCCTTGCAACCCCTTTCCCGGGCTTCGTAAAGTGTTGACAACCTCAGGTGTCCGGTCGAACGGGCCTGGGGTGTGTCCCGGGGCGGAGGTCCGGTGCGTCATGGGAGCGAAGGTGGGGAGATGCTCGAGCAACCGTACTTCGGCCGCCGGCTCAAGCGGCTCCGGCTGGAGCGGGGCTTGAGCCAGGCCGGACTGGTCGGTGAGGGGATGTCGACCGGGTACCTGTCGCGCCTCGAGTCGGGCGACCGCAGGCCCACGGAGCGCGCGACGGCGTACCTCGCCGAGCGGCTGGGCGTCGACGCCTCCGTGCTGACCGGGCCGCCGCCGCAACGGCCCCTGACGTACGAGCTGGCGGTCGCGTCGTCGGCGCCGTCCGGCACCTGCGACCTCGCCGCCCTCGGCCGGGTGGTCGACGAGGACGCGGGAGACGATCCCGCCGCCCGCTGGCAGGCCCGGTGGCTGCTCGGCCGCAGTGCGCGCCGCGCCGGCGACTACGCGGAGGAACGCGAGCACCTGGACCGGCTCGTCGAGCTGGGCGAGTCGTTGGAGGTGCCCGAACTGCGGGTGCGCTCACTCGTGGCGTACGCCCGCTGCACCCGGGCCCTGGGTGACATGCGCACGGCAGAACCGGCGGCCGCGCGGGCGGTGGGGCTCGCGCGCTCCGAGGACCTGGCCGTCCCCGACACCCTGGCCGCCCTGACGGTGCTGATCGACATCGAGGCCGACCTGGGCCGGCTGGACGCGGCCGCGCGGCACGCTGACGACCTGGAACGGGACCTGCTGCCGGCGGCCGCACCGGCGCAGGCGGCGGAGGGCTGGTGGACCGCCGCCACGGTCTGCGGCCGCCGGGGCGACCACGCCGCCGCCCGGACCAGACTCGACACGGCGCTCCGCCTCCTCGGGAGCACGGACAACCTGGCCCTGTGGACCCGGCTGCGGCTCGCCGCCACCGCGGCCGCGCTGGAGATGACCCCGCCCCACGTGGGCACCGCCGAGTGCTGGCTGGCCGAGGCCGCGTCCGTGGTGGACCTGATCGGCACCCCCGTGCAGACCCAGGAGCTGCGCGCCCTGCGGGCCCACCTGGCGTTCCACCAGGGCCGGCCGGACGAGGCCCGCGCGATCAGCGCCGCGCTGCTGGCCGAGGAGGACCTGCGGCTGCCCTACCGGGACCGGGTACGGCTGTCGGTCCTGGACGGTCGGCTGACGCTTCTGTCCGGGCGCGTCGAGGAGGGCATCGCCGTCCTGCAGGGGCTGGGCCGTCAGGCAGCGGAGTCCCGTAACCTGGACCTGGCCGCGCACGTCTGGCAGACCTTGGCCCAGACCCTGGCGGACCTGCGCCTCCCGCACATGACGAGCGCCGACGGCGGCGCACCGCGCGGGTCGCGCTGAGGGCACGCGTCCAGGTCGTGAACCGGCCGACCCGACCCGCCCGGCCTCGCGCGTTCCGGCGCGCCACAGGGCCCGTTCAGACGGCGTTCACACGGTTTCCGCATGGTGTCACCAGAGTTCGGCGTCGTGCCTACCTCACATCCGCGTTCCGGCGTGGCGACCGCGTGCGCCGCGGCCCTGACGCTCTCCGTACTGCTCACCGGGACGGTCGCGGCCCAGCCCGCGGCCGCCGCGACCCCCGCCGGCTACCAGAACGTCCGGATCAACGAGGTCACCTCGTCCGGCAACGACACGGTGGAGCTCTACAACACCGGCCCCACCGCGGTGAGCCTCAGCGGCTGGAAGACGTCCGACGACAACTTCTCGCCGCAGGCCTTCACCCCGTCCTCCGCCACGATTGCGGCGGGCGGCTTCGTCACCTTCAACTCGCCCAAGGGACTGGGTGACTCGGACAAGCTGGTGCTGTACACCTCCGACGGGACGGTGGTCGACCGCGTCGACTGGGCCACCGGCGCGGCGAAGTCGGCCATCGCGCGGTGCGGCGGCGACGGCACCGGTGCGTGGGTGGTCACCACCGCGGCGACCACCTTCGGCGCCGCCAATGCCCCCGGCTGCCCGTCACCGGCACCGGCGTCGAGCCGGATACGGATCAACGAGGTCACCTCGAACGGCTCGGACATTGTGGAGCTGTACAACGGCGGCACGAGCGCGGTCGCTGTCGGGTCGTGGAAGTACGTCGACGGCGACACCGCCCACACCCCGGTGTCGCTCGCGTCCTCCTCGCCGAGCGCGACCAGCGTCCCCGCGGGCGGGTACGTCACCTTCAACTCCACGCTGGGCCTGGGCGACAACGACTCGCTCTTCCTCCTCGACGCCAACGGGACCAGCGTCGACTCGGTGACCTGGGCGACCGACGGCGCCAAGCCGTCGGACGAGCGGTGCGCCGACGGCGCCGGCTGGTTCCGCACGGCGACGACCGCGACACCCGGCGGCGCCAACTCCTGCTCGGGCAGCGGCGGCGGTGGCGGAGGAGGCCAGACCGGTCGGCTGCTGGGCGGTGGCGGCTCGCTCACCAGCGGCTGCACCCCGGAGGCACCCTCGGGAACGGGGTCCGCACCCGCGGGCACCCCGGCCTGGCCCGGCGGCCTCGACGTCACGATCGCGGACGACGTGTGCGCGTTCACCACGTCCACCGGCCCCGAGGGCCGGGACCTCAGCGGTCTGGCCTTCGACCCGGCGAACCCGTCGGTGCTGTGGGCCGTGAAGAACAAGAACTGGCTGTACAAGCTGGTCAAGAGCAACGGCAAGTGGGTCCCGGACCCCTCGTGGAGCGCGTCCGGCAAGCAGATCCGCTTCGCGGGCGGCACCGGGCAGCCCGACTCCGAGGGGCTGACGGTCGGCGGCAACGGTCACCTCTACGTCACCTCCGAGCGCGACAACACCAGCAACACCGCGCCCAAGGACACGGTCATGGAGTTCGACCCGGCGGCCACCGGAACGACCCTGACGCCCCTGCGCCAGTGGGACATGACCGCGCAGTTCCCGCAGCTGGACACGGGCAGCAAGGACGACGCCAACCTCGGCTTCGAGGGGGTCGCCTACGTGCCGGACAGCTGGCTGACCGCGAACGGCTGGGTCGACCCCCGCACCGGTTCCGCCTACGCCCCGGCCGCCTACCCGCTGCACGGATCGGGCCTGTTCTTCGCCGGCCTGGAGTGGGACGGCACGCTCCACGTCTACGGCCTCAACTCCGACGGCACGTACACGACCTTCGGCACGGTCGCCACGGGCAAGGGCTCCGTGATGGACGTGCTGTTCGACGCCGGCACCCAGCGCATCGTCGCCACCTGCGACAACACCTGCGGCGAGACGCACACCTCCCTGAAGGTCGGCACCACCGGTGCCATCGTCCCGGACGTCACCTACACGAACCCGGCCGTCATGCCGACCGACAACCTGGAGGGCTTCGCGCTCGCACCCCCCTCCACCTGCGTCAACGGTGCCCGGGAAGCGGTCTGGAGCGACGACGGCAGCTACGGCTTCGGTTCCGGCACCTCCTCCTTCGGCCACGCCCTGTACAGCGGGACCTTCCCCTGCTGACCCGAGGGACCGGGCGGGACCGTCCCCGCCCGTGAACCGACGCACGGCGCCGCGGCCCACCCGGCCGCGGCGTCAGGTCGCCAGGCCGTGTCGGTAGGCGTACACCACGGCCTGGACGCGGTCGCGCAGCTGGAGCTTGGCCAGGATCCGCGAGACGAGGGTCTTGACGGTCTCCGGGCTGATGACCAGGACCGCGGCGATCTCGCCGTTGGACAGGCCGTCCGCGATGAGGCGCAGCACCTCCAGCTCCCGGGGGGTGAGCGGGACGTGGCGGGAGGTGTCCTCGGCCGGCCGGATCCGGGTGGCGTACCGGCCGACCAGCTGGCGCGTCACCTCCGGATCGAGGAGGGCCGCGCCGCTGGCCACGGTGCGGATGCCGTGCAGCAGCCGGTCCGGGGGCGCGTCCTTCAGAAGGAAGCCGGCGGCACCGGCGCGCAGTGCCTCGTAGACGTACTCGTCGAGGCCCGAGAAAGGCGATGTTCGCGATCACGCAGACGAACATCGCGACACCGAGCAGCACACCGCGCAGGACCGCGCCCCGGGCGCCCTCCCCGGCCGGCTCCGTGACCGGGCGCCGCTCGGTGCGCCCCACCACCCACCGGTAGACGACCACCGAGAGCACGACCGTCAGACCGCCCAGGAGGAGCGACAGCCACCGGTCGCCCTGCACGGCGCCGACGGCCTGACCCCCGGCCGCCCCGACCGCGACCACGGCCAGCACCTGCCACACCAGCTTCACGACGACTCCCTCCCGGCCCCGTTCCCGGTTCCGTGCCCGTCCGCGGCGGATCCGCCGCGGCTGACTGGAACGCTAGGGAAACAGTGGCGGGCGATCGTCACCTCACGGAGGACACCTCGCCGTAGTCCTCACGGGGGACAGCGCCGGGTGCGGGCACCGGCACCGTGTGCGACCAGCGGCTGCGACGGACGGCGCGGGGACGGCCACCGGCCGGCCGTCGGCCCCGCGGCAGCCGCCGTCGTCCACTGCGGCGCCACCACATGGACGGGGGCGGACGGGGCACTCGGGTGTCCCCCGACCGACCGCGACAGCCGAACGGAATGCCAGTTGATGAACGCGCAAGACGCCGAGAAGCTGCTGGACGGGCTCACCGTGGACGCCAGCCGGCGTGAGCAGCCGATCGTGCTCGACGCCGACGGGCGCCCCATCCGGACCTGGAGGGAGAACTACCCCTACGACCACAAGGTGGGACGCAAGGAGTACGAGCGCGCCAAGCGCGTGCTGCAGATAGAGCTGCTGAAGTTCCAGCGCTGGGTCAAGGAGACCGGCACGCGGGTCGTCGTGGTGTGCGAGGGGCGTGACGCGGCGGGCAAGGGCGGCACGATCCAACGGCTCACCGAGCGCCTCAACCCGCGGGGCGCCCGCGTGGTCGCCCTGGACAAGCCCACCGAACGCGAGACCGGGCAGTGGTACTTCCAGCGCTACGTCGGTCAGCTGCCGACCGCCGGGGAGATCGTGTTCTTCGACCGCTCCTGGTACAACCGGGCCGGTGTGGAGCGGGTGATGGGCTTTTGCTCCGACGAGGAGTACGAGCTGTTCCTCGACCAGTGCCCGACCTTCGAGCGGATGCTGGTCGACAGCGGCATCCTGCTGGTGAAGTTCTGGTTCTCGGTGTCCCGCTCGGAGCAGCGCACGCGCTTCGCGATCCGGCAGGTCGACCCGGTGCGCCAGTGGAAGCTCTCGCCGACCGACCTGGCGTCCCTGGACCTCTGGGACGCCTACACCGAGGCCAAGGTCAACATGTTCCGCGCGACGGACACCCCGCACGCCCCCTGGACCGTGGTCAAGAGCAACGACAAGCGGCGGGCCCGGCTGGAGACCATGCGCAGCCTGCTGGCGCGCATCGACTACGCGAGCAAGGACCCCGAGGCGGTGGGCACACCCGACCCACTCGTCGTCGGCGCGGCCGACACCCTCCTGGAGCCGGGCGAGGAGGACACACAGCTTTCCCCCACACCGCTGTCACCCGGCGTCGGCGTCCCCGGCAAACACCCGGACCAGGACTGACTCCCTCACGCCAGGGCCCACCCGTAGGGGTGGGCCCTGACGCATGTGTGCCGCGGTAGCTCCTCGTCCCTCCCGGCCTGCACCCAGGGCGCGCCACCCCCTCTCTTGGCATGCGCACGTCTTGACCGTGCTGGTCCAGACCATTAGCGTCTGAACCCCAAATTCCGCTCCCTCGCGCCCAGTTGAGCCAGCCGATTGCCCCGCACTCGAGGAGATGCGAGCACATGACCCCCCACACCACCCCCCGCACCCCACGCACCTCCCGCGGCCGCCGGTCGGCGATCCGGACGGCCCTCGCCGGCGTCGTCACCGCCGTGCTGGCCGCGCTGCTCACCGCCGTGCCGGCGCACGCCGCCACCGGTGCCGTCACCGGCCTGGCCGGCAAGTGCGTCGACGTGGCCGGTGCCAACAGCGCCAACGGCACCGCCGTACAGCTCTACGACTGCAACGGCACCGGAGCCCAGGCGTGGTCCAACCCGGGCGACGGCACCCTGCGCGCCCTCGGCAAGTGTCTGGACGTCGTCGACCGGTCCACCGCCGACGGCGCCGCCGTCCAACTGTGGGACTGTTCCGGCGGATCCAACCAGCAGTGGGTGGTCACCGGCGCCCACGACATCGTCAACCCGGCCGCGAACAAGTGCCTCGACGTGCGCGACAACACCAGCGCCAACGGCACCCGCCTGCAGATCTGGACCTGCACGGGCGCGGCCAACCAGAAGTGGAACGCCCCCGCGAGCGGCGGCGGCACCGGCAACACCTCGGGCTTCGTCGTCAGCGAGGCCCAGTTCAACCAGATGTTCCCGAACCGCAATTCCTTCTACTCCTACAGCGGGCTGACCGCCGCCCTGTCCGCCTACCCCGGCTTCGCCACCACCGGCTCCGACACCGTCAGGAAGCAGGAGGCGGCGGCGTTCCTCGCCAACGTCAACCACGAGACCGGCGGGCTGGTGTACGTCGTCGAGCAGAACACGGCCAACTACCCGACGTACTGCGACTGGAGCCGGTCCTACGGCTGCCCGGCCGGGCAGGCCGCCTACTACGGCCGCGGCCCGATCCAGCTCTCCTGGAACTTCAACTACAAGGCGGCCGGCGACGCCCTGGGCATCGACCTGCTCAACAACCCCTGGCTGGTGCAGAACGACGCCTCCGTGGCCTGGCGGACCGGCCTGTGGTACTGGAACACCCAGACCGGGCCCGGCACCGTGACCCCGCACAACGCCATGGTCAACAGCGCCGGCTTCGGCCAGACCATCCGCTCCATCAACGGCTCCCTGGAGTGCGACGGCCGCAACCCGGCCCAGGTCCAGAGCCGCGTCGACGCCTACCAGCGCTTCACCCAGATCCTCGGCGTGAGCCCCGGCGCCAACCTGTACTGCTGACCGCCCGCACGGGACCGGCGCGCCACGACCCGCTCAGCGCGCCAGCAGGTCCACCAGGCCGCTGAGGCCCTCGGCGCCGCCGCCCCCGTCCAGGCGGCGGCGCATCAGCTCGAAGCAGGGGCGCAGCAACTCCGCGCCGGCCCCTGCCGTTCGGCCGTACCGAAGAAGGACGGCGTACCCGCCCCCAAGGGGCGTGTGTCGACACCCACCGGGCAACACCACCGCCCACGGCGACAGTTGGCCGGAAGCTTCATGTGCCTGCAATGATCCACCGCGGTTCTGCCTGGTAGACATGAGGACGTGCGGTCGTGAGCGGCCGGAAACCGCCCGGCGCTCACGAGGCGCACCACCGAGGCCCCATCGCGCACGCACCCCGTCCCCCCACGCCGCCCTTCTTCCCTCAGCGACAAGGAACGGCCATGCCTACCCACTCCTCCTCCAGACCCCGTCTGCTCCGCGGCCTGACCGCGGCCACCGCCCTCGCCACGCTCACCGGCGGGCTGGCCGCCTGCGGCGGTGACAGTGACGCCGCCACCGGGACGGGCGACGCCGCTTCCGGGAGTGTGACCATCGGCCGGCTCTCGAACGGCGCCGCCACGGAGACCACCCTCAAGGTGTCCGAGGTGAAGTCGATCAGCGCTGAGCTGCCCGCCGACGTCAAGAAGAGCGGCAAGCTGGTGATCGGCCACGGCGTCCTGCCGTCCGGCTCCGCCCCGCTGGAGTTCATCGGCGAGGACCAGAAGACCCTCACCGGCTCCGAGGCCGACATCGGCCGCCTGGTCGCCGCGGTCCTCGGACTGGAGCCGGTGAGCCGCAACTTCACCTGGGACAACCTGTTCGTCGGGATCGACAGCGGCAAGGTGGACGTGGGCTTCTCCAACATCACCGACACCGAGGAGCGCAAGCGGAAGTACGAGTTCGCCTCCTACCGGCAGGACAACCTCGCCTTCGAGGTGCTGAAGTCCAACCCCTGGAAGTTCGACGGCAACTACGAGAACCTGGCCGGCCGGACCGTCGAGGTCGGCTCCGGCACCAACCAGGAGCGCATCCTCCTGGAGTGGCAGAAGAAGCTCAAGGGCGAGGGCAAGAAGCTCACCATCAAGCACTACCCGGACAACAACGCCGTCCACCTGGCGCTCAGCAGCGGCGAGATCGACGCCCACTTCGGCCCCAACCCCACCATCTCGTACCACATCACCCAGACCGCGAAGTCGCCCAAGCCCACGGCCAACGCGGGCACCTTCTCCGGCGCCGGTGATTCGCTCCAGGGCCTGATCGCGGCCACCGCCAAGAAGGGCAGCGGCCTGGCCGAGCCGGTGGCGGACGCGATCAACTACCTGATCCAGAACGGGCAGTACGCCAAGTGGCTGGCGGCCTGGCACCTCTCCAACGAGGCCGTCACCAAGGCCGAGGTCAACCCGCCCGGACTGCCGCTCGACAACGGCTGACCCGCCGCCGACCGATGACGCCGCCGGACCCCTCCGCCACGACCGGCCTCCGCCCGGCACCGACCGCCGGCCGGAGGCGGGTCGCGGTGGCCGGTGCCCTGATCGCCGCGTTCGGCGGCTTCGCGAGCTTCAACCTGACGCTCTCCGCGCTGCCCGCGTACGCCGTCCGCTCCGGCGCCGGACCGTCGGGCGCCGGAGCGCTCACCGCGACCCTGATGGCGGCCACCCTGGTCGTCCAGCCCGCCACCCCGTGGCTCTTCGCCCGGCTCGGACGCCGCCACTCCCTCGCCCTGAGCGGTGCCCTGTTCGGACTGCCCTGCCTGCTCCTGCCGACCGTCTCCGCGCTGTGGGCCCTGACCGCTCTGGCGGCCGTGCGCGGGCTGGGCTTCGGCGTCTTCGTCGTCGCCGGCGTCACCTTCACCGCCGAGCTGTTCCCGCCCGGCGCCCGGGGCAGGGCCATCGGCTGGTACGGCGCGGTGGGCGGGGCCGCCGGCGTGCTGGGGGCACCGGCGGGCATCGCCCTGGCCCGGGAGAGGGCCTACCCGCTCGTGTTCACCCTGGCCGCGCTCACGGCCGCGCTGGTCGTGGCCGGCGCGTTCGGCTTCCCCCGTACCGCGACGCCCGCCCCCGCGGCCACGCCGGGATCCGGCCACCGGGGGAGCCCCCGGGCCACGGGCCGCGCCCTGCGCCCCATGACCGGCCCCCTGCTGGTGGAGGCCGCCTCCACCATGGCGTACGGCGTCGTCTTCACCTTCCTGCCGCTGACCGCCCCGGCCGCACCCGGGGCGCTGCTCGCGGCGCAGCTGTCCCTCGTGCCGTCCCGGCTCGGCGCCGGGTGGCTCGTCGACCGCTACGGCGGCCGCCGGGTGCTGGCCCCCGCCGTGCTGGTCACCGCGCTCGGCACCGCCGCGGGTGCCGCCTCCCACCGACCGGCCCTGCTGCTGGCCGGCGCCGCCCTGTTCGGAGCGGGCTTCGGTGCGATCCAGAGCGCCACGCTGGTGCTGGCCCTGCACGCCGCGGGCGACCACCCCGCCGGTCTCGGGCTCGCCGGGGTCGCCTGGAACGTCGCCTTCGACGGCGGCACCGGCGTCGGCTCGCTCCTGGGCGGCCCGCTGCTCTCCCTCGGCGGCCCGCCCGCCCTCTTCCCGGTCACGGCGGCCGTCCTGGCCGTATTCCTGCCCTTCTCGCTCCGCTCGGCACGGCAACCGGAAGGGGGGAAATCCGACGCTCCCCCCGGCGGATGAAGTGCGGCGCCATTTCCCCGTGGATTCCGCCGCCATAAGGCTGGTGGACAACTGCACGCCACCGTCGCGCAGTTGCTAGTGTGGGGCCATGCGGATAGGCGTGAATGTTCCCAACTTCGGTCCGGGCGCCACCCCGGACAACCTGGCCCGCTGGGCCAAGACATCGGAGGGTCTGGGTTTCGACCTGTTGATGCTCTCCGATCATGTGGCGATCACATCGGATGTGGCGAAACAATATCCGGCTCCCTTTTACGAACCCGTCACCACGCTGGCCTGGCTGGCCGGGATCACGACCAGGATCCACCTGGGCACGACGGTGCTCATCGCGCCCTACCGGCACCCCCTGCTGGTCGCCCGCATGGCGGCCAACCTGCATCAACTCAGTGGCGGGCGCCTGGTCGTCGGCGTCGGGGTCGGCTGGGCGCGCGAGGAGTTCGCGGCGCTGGACGTCCCGTTCAACCGGCGCGGCGCACTGACCGACGAACTCCTGCGGACGCTCCGTACCGCATGGGCCGACGAGGCCGACTACGGCAGCGGGCGGATTCCGATCTGGGTCGGCGGAAACAGCGACGCCGCAATACGACGGGCCGTTCGTTTCGGTTCTCCCTGGCACCCCCTGCGGTTCACCATGTCGTGGTTCCGGGAGGCGCTGCCCCGGCTGCGGAATATCGCGGACGAACTCGAATCGCCGGTTCCCGAGTTGGCCCCGCGCATCTATCTCCGGCTGACCGAAAAGCCGATCGACGACCCCGACCGGCGGGCCGGCGAGGGAACCCTGGAGCAGGTTCTCGAGGACATCGAGGAACTGCGCCGGGCCGGAGCGGAAACCGTGCTGCTCGACCCGTACCACGGTGACCCGGACGAGACCTTGCGACCCGAGACGGCGTGGCAGGCACTGGCCACCGTGGCCGCGCACCGGCCGTAGCCGATCCCCCCACACAGAGACGGAGTGACAGTGGCCCCCAACGACCACGACCTTCCCCAGAACGGCATCGGCACCGTCGGCGAGGCCGAACTGCCCTACCTGCGCCGCTGCATCGAGCTGGCCGCGGAGGCGGTGGACGCCGGCGACTGGCCGTTCGGCTCGGTGCTCGTCGACGCCGACGGCAAGATCCTCGCCGAGGACCGCAACCGCGAGTCCACCACGGGCGACCCGACCCGGCACCCCGAGTTCGAGCTGGTCCGCTGGGCCGTGACCCACCTGGGCCCCGAGGAACGGGCCACCGCGACCGTGTACACCTCGGGCGAGCACTGCCCGATGTGCGCGGCCGCCCACGGCTGGGCCGGACTCGGCCGCATCGTGTACGCGAGCTCGTCCCAGCAGGCCCGGGACTGGAAGGCCGAGTGGGGCGTCCCCGTGACGTCGCCCCTGGCCCCGCTGGCCGTCCAGGACGTCGTCCCCGGCCAGGAGGTGGCCGGACCGGTGCCCGAACTCGCGGAGCAGGTACGGGAGTTGCAGTGGCGCTTCCGACAGAGGAACAGCGCGGGCGACTGACGCGGCACGCACACCGGGGCCTGGCGGCGACATGCCGCCAGGCCCCGTTCGCTGCCGCCGGCCGACCCGTCGGGCCGTGCCGCCGGTCGGCGGGTCAGACCATGAACTGGTCGTACTTCGCCATGTGCTCCTGGAGCTCCTCCAGGCTGGGGTTGCGCCCGTTGGCCGTCAGTCGGCCCAGACCGCGGAAGTAGTCCTCGCGGTTGTAGATCGGGTAGAACATGATCAGCAGCGTGGCGTCCTCGTTGCCCCGGTTGGTGAAGCCGTGCGGCTCGCCCTTGGGCACGTAGGCGAACGCGCCGGGCTCACCCACCACCTTGCGGTCACCGATGGTGAACTCGATCTCGCCCTTCACCACGTAGAACATCTCGGTGGACTGCTTGTGGATGTGCGGGCTGGCACCGCTCGCCTCCGGCGCCATGTGGTGCTCGAAGAAGCCGAACTCGCCGTCGGAGTCCGCCGTGGTGAGCTTGAGGTACGTCCTCTTGGTGTCGCGGATGTTGACGAACTCGCCTTCGCCCGACGGAACGTACAGCGGAACGGACATGTCTCTCCTCAGATGGTTGATCACACAGTGCCGACACGGTCGAGCGGCCGGCGGTTCAGGGGTGGTTACGTGGCCTCGGCCAAGGTCGGGTCCGGCTGGGGCCTGCTGTCGGCCCGGGCCTGCGCCCAGCGGCCGATGGCCGGCGCGGCGAGGCCACACACGGCGAACAGCGCGGCCAGGACGACCCAGCCCGAGGTGCCGGTCGTGACGACCAGGCTGACCAGGACCGGCGCCGCGATCTGCTGGATGGCCACGCCGAGCCAGAAGACCGAGAGGTAGACACCCTCCTGGCCGGGCGCGGCCAGCAGGTAGGAGCCGCCCCAGCCGCCGGCGGACTGGAACAGTTCACCGCCGGTCAGCGCGACCATCGCCAGCAGCAGCACGCCGACGGCGAGGACCACCGGCAGTTTCGGCGCCGCGACGAGCAGCAGGCAGCACAGCGCGAGCGAGACGCCGGCCCACACCAGGGCCCGGGCGGCACCCGCGATGGTGTCGGTCCCGCGGCTGGCCCGCACCTGGAGGGCGACCGCGAGCACGGTGTTGACCGCCACCAGCGGCGAGATCAGCGCCGAGGAGACGTCGGTGTGCTTGACGATCCACAGCGGGATGCCGATGCTCAGCAGCGTCATGTGCATGGTGAGCACGGCGTTGATCCCGGTGAACGACAGGAACGACCCGTCCCGCAGCACGCTGACCGAGAAGCGCCGGCGCAGGCTCTTCGCCGGGGCGCTGAGCACCGGCAGCCGCGCGGCCAGGCTCGCCAGCACCGCGAACGAGGCGGCGTTGACCAGCAGGATCGCGGTGTACCCGGCGCGGGTGTCGATCAGCAGCCCGATCCCGCCGAGCAGGGCGCCCACCGTGAAGCCGACGTTGCGCAGCGACCGGAGGATCGCGACGACCCTGACCCGGTCCTCGGTCGCCGTGGCCTGTCCGACCAGGGCCTGCTCCATCGGTGCCGCCGCCTTGTCGACCAGGCCGAGCAGGCACACCACGGTCAGGAACTGCCACAGGTTCTGCACGAACGGGTAGACCACGAAGCAGGCACAGCGCCACAGGCTGACCCCGACCAGCACCTTCTTCGGCCCGATCCGGTCGGCCAGGACGCCGATCGGGATGGCCGTGGCGAGGGCGACGGCGGCGGACAGCGTCAGGCCGAGGCCGAGGTTGCCCTCCGACAGGTGGACCGAGCGGGTGATGAACGGCACGGACACGGCCAGGAAGGCGCCCGTGCCGACCGCGTCGATCATCGCCATCACGGCCAGCCGCAGACCGACCGAACCTCCCGGCATGGAGCCGCGCCACCCGCGGACGCGTTGCCACACAGCAGACATGTCGATCCTCAATCGGTAGCGATGCGGATGGCGGCGTCCGCGTCCAGGACACGTCGGCGGGTGGTGTCCGCGTCCGGTCCGGTCGCGATGACGTGTCCGGCCCGGTCCCAGGACGACGCCCAGGGGCGCACCTCCTGGCCGGCCTCGACGTCCACCTCCGCGACGTGCACGCCGGGCAGCCGCTGCGCCTCGTCCAGGCCGGTGATCCCGGTGACGGTGCCCGGTTCGGCGGCCAGGAACCGGATCGCCGAGGTCCGCTCGGCGGAGCGGGGCAGCGTGACCGGACGGCCGGCGAGCAGGTCGATGAGGGTCAGCCGGATGCGGGTGCCGTAGGCCAGGTCGATCAGGTCGATCAGGTAGTCACCGGGGCAGCGGCCGGCGCACTCGACCAGCGTCGGGCCCTCGTCGGTCAGGATCCACTCGGCGTGCAGGATGCCCGTCCCGAAGCCGGTGGCGGCGACCAGCTTCCGGATCGCCGTCCCGAACGCGGCCTGCGTGCCGGCGTCGAGCGGAGCGGGCAGCAGGTGGCCCTGCTCCACCGGGTACGGCCCCGGGACGACGGTCTTGGCGGTGACGTTCTCGAAGACGACCTCGCCCTCGCGCACCAGCGCCTCGACGCTGAACTCCGGTCCGCGCAGCCGCTCCTCGGCGAGGAAGCGCCAGGTCAGTTCCCGGTCGGGCACCTGCTCGTACTCGGCGGCGGACGAGGTCCGCTCCCACGCCTCGGCCGCGGCGGTCTCGTCGACCGAGTCCAGCAGCTGCACGCCCACGCTCGCCTGCCGGTTCGCCGGCTTGACCACCACCGGGCCGCCCCCGGCGAACTCCAGGATGTCCGCGGGGCCGTGCACCTCGCGCCAGCGCGGGTTGCGGACGCCGCCGGCCCCGGAGACCTCGCGCAGCCGCACCTTGTCGCGCAGCGCCTGCGCGGCCGCCTCGGTCGCCCCCGGCAGCCCCAGCTTCTCGGCGAGCGCGGCCGTGGCGGGCACCGCGTACTCCAGACCGGGGACGACGGCGGCCACCGGGCGCGTGGCCGTCAGCTCGGCGGCCAGGTCCAGGGCCTCGGCCGACTGCTGGTAGCTCGCCGGGACGATCCGGTCCAGGCAGTCGAACCGGTCGGCGGCGTCGTGCAGTTCGCGCTTGCGGATGATGTCAGGTTCCTCGATCACCACGACGGACCCGCTGGGGACGCTCCCGTCGATGGCGCGCAGGTAGGCCGCGTTGTAGCCGACGAACACCACCTGTGCGTCGCTGGCGGGGCTGGTCATGGCGACCTCCTGGTGGGTGTGGACCACTGCATGGTCACTGCCTTTCTTCGAACGTGGGGGGACTCGTGACCGACGGCGTTCATACGGGCGTCCCGAGGACTCCGATGCGGCCGTCCGCCCGGACGGGCGTGCCGTCGATGACGACCTCGAGGGCGGCGAGCACCTCCGCGGAGCGGGCCCGGGCCTCCTCGGCGGTGGCGCCCGACACGATGACGTGCCCGTGCCGGCTCTTGGAGTCGCGGACCTCCGGCACCGTGTCGCCCGGACTCAGCCGCAGGCTCAGCTCGTCGACGTGGGGGAGGCCGGCGACCGTCTCCAGGCCGCGGATCTCGCCGATGCGGCCGGGCGGGAAGGTGAAGAACCGCACGATCGCCGTCGCCGTCGCCCCGGAGAGCGCCACCGGGCGGTCCGCGAGGGCGGTGAAGATCGCCTGCTCGATGTCCAGCCCGGTGGCCAGCTCGACGAGCCGCGGGATGCGGTCACCGCCGAGACGGGCCTGCGACTCGACGATCCGCGGGCCGCGCTCGGTCCAGATGACCTCGGTGTGGGCCGGCCCGAACCGGTAGCCGCACGCCGTGAGCAGCTCGGTGGTGAGGTCCTCGACGGCCCGCCTGCGGTCCTCGGGGAGCGGCGCCGGATGGACGTGCCCCACCTCCACGAACAGCGGCGGCGGCCCCAGCAGCTTCTCGGTGATGCCGACGACCTGGTGGCGGCCGTCCCGGCTCAGCGTCTCCACGCTGTACTCGGGACCCCGCAGGTACTCCTCGACCAGGAACGGCCCGTCGTAGCCGTACGCGTCGACGAGCGCCGTCCACGTCGCCCGGTCCTGCGGCTCCTGCCACAGGAACACGCCCCGGCTGCCGGCGAGCGCGGCCGGCTTGACGACGGCGGGGCGGCCGATCCGCTCGACCGCGCCCGGCACCTCCCGCCGGGTCGGCGCCGCCTCGAAGGACACCGGGGACAGCCCGCGCCGGGCGAGCAGGTCACGCATCGCGTGCTTGTCGGCGAGGAAGCGGATCGCCGCGGCCGGGTTGAGCTCGGCGTGCAGCTCCTCGGCCACCTCGTGGGCGGTGACCATCGTTTCCTCCCGGCCGATGTGGTAGATCACCGTGGCCCGGTGCTCGCGGGCCACCTCGCGCAGGGTGCGGCGCAGCAGCTCCGGGTCCTGGAAGTCGGTCTCCACGTACAGGTCGGCCAGGGCGCGGACGTCGTCGAGGTACGTGGGCGACTCCAGCCGGGGGTCCCAGACCGCGCCGACCCAGAACCCCTCGGCCTGCGCCTTGCGCACGAACTGGCGGTACGGCATCACCATCAGCAGGCGCGGCCGGCCGTCGGCGGGTGCGGGCGTCGTCACCGGGCACCGCCCGCCTCGGCAGCGACAGCGGCGGCGCCGGCCGGCACGGCCTCCTCGGCCTCGCGGCCCAGCAGGCTGAGGTAGCGCTCGCCGGTGTCGGGCAGCAGGGTCACGATGCGCCGGCCCCGGTACTCCGGGCGGGCCGCCAGGACCCCGGCCGCGTGGACGACGGCCCCGGCCGAGACCCCGACCATCAGACCGGCGCGCGCCGCCAGCCGCCGGGTGGTGTCCAGGGCGTCCGCGTCGGAGACCGCGATCACCTCGTCGATGAGGTGGCGTTCCGTGGTGGGCGCGATGAAGCCGCCGTTGAAGCCCGGGATGGAGTGCGTGCCGGGCTCGCCGCCGGACAGCAGCGGCGAGCCGGCCGGCTCCACCGCCACGAGGCGCACCGCCGGGTGGGCCTCGCGCAGGTAGCGTCCCGCGCCGCTGAGCGTCCCGCCGGTGCCCACCCCGCAGACGAACACGTCGATCCGCCCGTCGGCGTCGCTCCAGATCTCCGGGCCGGTCGTCTCGTAGTGGGCGCGGGTGTTGTCCGGGTTGTCGTGCTGGCAGCAGAACCAGGACCCCGGGGTCTGCCGGTGCAGTTCCTCCGCCTTGTCGACGGCCGCCTGGTAGCCGCCCGTGTGCGGGGTCCGTACGACCTCGGCGCCGAGCGAGCGCAGGATGGCCACCCGCTCCTGGGTGGCGTTGTCCGGCAGCACGATGACGCAGCGGTAGCCGCGGGCCGCGGCCAGCGCGGCCAGCGAGATGCCGGTGTTGCCCGAGGTCGCCTCGATCACGGTGCCGTCGCCCGGGGTGAGCAGCCCGCGCTCCTCGGCGCCGCGCAGCATCGACAGCGCGGCCCGGTCCTTGCTGCTGGACCAGGGGTTGAACAGCTCCAGTTTGGCCAGCACCTCGGCGTCGTCCGGGACCCCGTCCACGACGCGGTGGACCGGCAGCCGCAGCAGCGGGGTGCCCCCGATCAGGTCGACCAGGGAGTCCGCGACGGGCCGTCGTACGACGGGCTCGGTGCGGATGCTGATCTCCTGCGCGGCGGCCTCCGCGGTGCGCGCCGCGAGTTCGGCGGTGTCGGCCACCACGAGCACGTGTCCGGCCCGGTCGCCGTTGCGGCGCAACTCCCGTATGACGGAGCCCTGCTTGGGCTTGACGACCACTTCCTCGACGCCGGGCAGCGCGGCGGCCCGCTCCCGGCCGCCGACCGACACGACCCGGCCGGGCTGCGCCGTCAGGTAGCGGATGGCGGCGCCGCCGACCGGCCGCTCGGGCAGGACGCGGGCGGGCAGGGGCTGCCCCAGGTACTGCCGGGCCACCAGCTCCAGGGACTTGATGCCGAGGGCGCGGTCGACCAGGTAGGTGATCTTGCCGCCGGCGGGCCGGGGGTTGATCTCGATGAGCTTGGGGCCGGTCGGCGTCACCTTGATCTCGACGTGCGCCATGCCGAGGTCGAACCCGACCGCGCGCAGCGCCTCGACGGCCAGGTCGCCGCAGGCGCGGACCAGCGGCTCGGGCAGGCTGGAGGGGAAGGTGTGGGCCAGCTCGACGAAGTAGCCCTGGCCGACGACCGACTTGTCGGTGACGCCGAAGACCTCGTAGCGGTCGCCGTCGGCCAGCACCTCCACGCTGACCTCGGGGCCGCTCAGGTACTCCTCGACCATCAGCTCGTGGTAGCGCGCCTGGCCGCGGGTGTTCTCCCTGCGGGACTGGATCAGCGCGACGTGCTCGGCGGCCTGCGCCGCGGTGTCGACCAGCCGTACGTCCGCGCTGCTGGTCTCGTCGGCCGGCTTGACCACGCAGGGCAGGCCGATCTCGGCCGCGGCCGCCTCCGCCTCGGCGGCGTCGCGCACGGTGCGGAACGCCGGGATGGCGACGCCCAGTTCGGCGCAGCGCCGGCGCATCAGCGCCTTGTTGCGCGCGGTCGCCACGCCGTCGACGCTGACCGTGGGGAGCCCGAGGTGGACCGCCACCTGGGCGGCCACCACCACGTCGTACTCGGCGAGGGTGAGGAACGCGTCGAAGGGGTGCTCCGCCCCGGCCGCGTGCACGTGCGGCAGGAGCTCCTCGTAGATGTTCGTCTCGCAGTGGACGATCTCGTCGACGTACTGCTCGAAGTAGGCGGGTCCGCCGGGCACGGCCAGGTAGCGGTCCAGGTCGCGGGTGAAGAAGGTGACGCGGCAGTCGAGTTCCTTGATGATCTGCAGGCCCTCGAAGCCGGATCCGGAGAGATTGCTCTCCACGACACCGACGTGAATCATGTGTGCCTCCGATGGCTGCCGACGCGTGGTCGGGGGGCTTGGAACGGCGGGCGACGTGCGGGGAGGGGGACGGGGCCGGCCGTCACCAGCACCCGGAGGTGGCCAGCGCGCGCAGCAGTTCGTCCGCCTCCTCGCGGTCCGCGGCCGACAGGCGCGGTGTGACCTCGCCCAGGGGGGCCATCACACGGGCGCCCGGGGGCACGTCGCCCAGGACGAGCGAACCCGCGCCGACCAGCGCGTCGTCGCCCACGGTGACCGGACCGAGCACGATCGCGTTGGTGCCGAGCACCACCCGGTCGCCGACCACGGGGTGCCGGCGCGCGCCGGCCGCCCGGCGCCCGTCCCGCCACCAGCCGACCGAGCCCAGCGTGACCTGGTGGAAGATCGTGACGTCGTCGCCGACCTCGGCCGTCTCCCCGATGACCACCGCGGCGCCGTGGTCGATGAACACGCGCCGGCCGAGCCTCGCGCCCGGATGGATCTCGATGCCGCCGGTCACCGCGCGCGCCAGGTAGGCGAGGAGCCGGGCGAGCTGCCGGTGCCCACGGGTGTAGAGGGCGTGCGCCAGCCGGTGGGTCCACAGCGCCGGCAGGGCCGGGTGCAGCAGCGCCTCCGCGCGGGTGCGGACCGACGGGTCCCGCGCGACGATCACGGAGAGGTCCTCCCTCGCCCTGACGATCAGGCTACGCATGCGATGCTCCGTAATGTCATGTCTGGTCTTTCCCGGTGGCACGTCGAATTCCGCGGCGGGCGTCAGTAGTTGGGGGCCTTCACCAGGTTCGCCGTGCCGTGGACGATCTCGGGTATGTACACCCGCTCGGTCCAGGCCTCCTGGGCGACCGGTTCGAGGGCGATCGACACGGCGCCCTCGTCGACCGAGAAGGCGGTGCGCACGGCGCTGGTGATCGCGTCGACGAGCGCGGAGATCTGGTCGGCCGCGAGGTTGTTCGGGAAATGCTTGATGCTGACGTGGGGCACTCCGATGGCCTTTCCGGTGGGGCGCGCGGCGTCCAGGGCGGAGACGAGTTCGTCGATCCCCCGCGCGCGCAGCAGTTCGTAGTGGTCCGCCTGGAGCCGGCTGATCCGCAGGGACGTCCGTGCCAGTGCGGGGGCGGAGTCGATGAAGGACTCCTGGTCGCCCCGGGCCCGGAGCACGGTGATCGGCGCGGTGACGCCGCGCCGGGCCAGCTCGTCGGGGGCGTACTCGAAGGGGAAGGTCGTCCGCACCACGCCGACGATGCGGCGCACCAGGTCACGGTCCAGGTGCTCGAACCGGCCGCAGACGAAGTCGACGAAGGAGTCCTCGTCCCGGGTCGCGGCCAGGCACGCCTCGACCGCCGACCGCTCCAGGTTCCCGGCGAACACCGAGTACAGGATCGAGACGAAGGTGGGGTCCGCGTAGCCGGCCGCCGCCCCCGCCGACCGCTCGGCGCCGGCCTCCACGGGCGGCTTGCCCGGCGCGATCAGGATCAGCTCGTCGACCTGTTCGCCCGCGCGCTCCAGCTGGTGGGCCACCTCGAAGGCGACCCGCGCACCGAAGGAGTACCCCCACAGGGTGTACGGGCCGACCGGCTGGACCCGCCGGACGAGTTCGATGTCCTTCGCGACCATCTCCTCGAACGTCGGGTACGGCACCTCGCCCTCGTTGATGCCGTGGGCCTGCACCCCGAGGAACGGCCGGTCCAGCTCCAGCCGGCCGGCCAGCAGCCGCAGGCTCATCGGGTACCCGCCGAGCCCGGGCCAGCAGAACACCGGCCGGACGCCGTCCCCGGCGCGCAGCCGCACCAGCCGGGTGAGCGCGGTCGTGGGCTCCCGGTCGACGCGCCGGGCCAGCTCGGCGATGGTCGGCGCGTCGAACAGCACCTGGAGCGGCAGGGAGCTGCCGAGCTCCCGGTTGACCCGCCCGACCAGGTTGACCGCGGTCAGCGAGTGGCCCCCGGCGGCGAAGAAGTTGTCCCGGATCGAGACGCGCTCCTGGCGGAGCACCGCCCCCCAGAGCGCGGCGATGGCCTCCTCGGTGGGCGTGCGGGGCGGGACGACCGGTGCCTCGGTGTGGTCGACGGCCGCCTTGTCGCGCTCGCGCAGCGCCTGGTGGTCGATCTTGCCGTTCGGGGTGAGCGGGAAGGCGTCCAGCACGGTGACCCGGTTGGGCACCATGTAGGGGGGCAGCGTCTCGGCGAGGTTGTCCTTGACGATCTCGGCCGGCCCCCGCATGTGGACGGAGTCCTCCTTCATCCCCTCGCTGAGCCGCTGTTCGGCGCTGATGCGGCCGCCGACGGCGAAGTAGGAGGCCGTGCCGGGGCCGAGGTCGACGATGTCCGCGATGCGCCGGGCGGACGGCAGGGGATTGCCGGTCTCGGAGCTGTAGCCGGACGACATCAGCCCCACGTCGAGACCGTTCAGCTGCAGGCGCTGCAGCTCCCGGCCGAGGTCGACGTAGCGCTGCCAGGGCTCCGGGGCGCGGCCGATCAGACTGACGCCGAAGCTCGCCCGGTCGTACACCTCCTGGTTGATGGCGATGACGTCCTGCTTGCGGACCAGGTCGTCGGACACGTGCACCAACTCGGCGCCGTCGAAGCGGTACTGGCCGCCGTGCAGGTCCGCGACGCGGTCGGGGTGGGCCTGCACGTACAGCTCGACCGGGCTGGGGACGGCCGGCGCCGCGGCCGACTCCACCTCGTACGTCGCGAGGTAGTAGTCCTCGTCCGGGCAGCGCAGGTGGTCCTTGACCTCCGGCGTGACCGGGCCGGGGTTGATGCGCAGCCCGTACTCGGGGAGTACGTGGTCGAACAGGCCGACCATGTGGCCGGCTTCGAACTGGAGGACTTCCTGGATGTTGTTGCGGTAGACCGGCTCGATCGCCGACCGGCGTCCGACGAAGTGGACCCGCAGCCTGGGCTCGCCGGCCGCGGCCGGCTCGATCAGCACGAGCCGGTGCTCGACCGGGTGGTAGTAGTAGAAACCCGGGTCGAGGCCGGCGACACCGGACAGCTCCAGGTACAGCTGGGTGGCGTACAGCGAGCCGGGGGAGGCGTACCCGTACTTGGGCAGCAGCCGTTCGCCGCTTGGGAACTGACCGAACCAGCGCAGCAGCGTGCCGAGTTCGGAGAACCCCAGGGTGGCCGGGTCCCGGTGCGCGGCCGGTTGCCCCTCCGGGCGGGCCAGCAGGGCCAGGAGGTCGGCGCGGGTGACCTCGCCGCCCTCGTAGAACCGGTACGTCTTGCGGGCGAACACCGTGCGCCGCTGCTCTGCCGTGGCCGCGCGGCCGGGCAGCTCGACTACGGACCCGCCGTCGTCCTGACGGACCCCCAGGTCGGCGAGCTGGGCCTTGAGCTGGAGCCTGCTCTGCTTCGACTGGTGGTGGCTGCCATGGTTGCCCTGGTCCATCAGCGCGGCGCGCTGCGGGTCGAGCTCGATGAAGGCGATCAGGTTGGCGCCGACCCGGGCGTCGTCCCGGACCAGGACGGCGGCCCGCTTCACCCACTCGTGCTTCTCGATGGACACCTTGATCTCGTCCAGCTCGACCCGGAAGCCGCGCAGCTTGACCTGGCTGTCGGTCCGGCCGAGGAACTGCACGGTGCCGTCGTCGTTCCAGCGGGCCAGGTCGCCGGTGCGGTACAGACGGGCGGACGCCGGGTCCGAGGAGAACGGGTTGGCGATGAAGCGTTGTGCCGTCAGCTCGGGGTTGTTGAGGTACCCGCGTGCCAACTGGTGTCCTGCGATGTGGAGTTCACCCGACTCGCCCGGCGCCACCGGTCGGCGGGCCGCGTCGAGGATGTGGAAGCTCATGCCCGGGACCGGCCGGCCGATGGTGACGTGGTCGGGGCCCTCGTGGACGGTGTCGCGGTCCACGGTGTGGGCCGACGCGTTGATGGTGCACTCGCTCGGTCCGTACAGGTTCACCAGGTCGACGTGCGGGAGGGCGTCGAGGAGTTCGACCGCCAGGGTCCTGGTGAGCGCCTCGCCGCCGCTGAAGACGTGGGTGAGCGAGGCGCAGTCGGACAGCCGGCCGGTGTCGACGAGCGCCTGCAGCAGCGTCGGCACCCCCTGCAGGGTGGTGACCCGGTGCGCCACGATCAGGTCGATGAGCCCACCGGGGTCGGCGTAGATCCCCGGCTCACTCATCACCACGCTGCTGCCGCAGGCCGGGGCGAGGATCTCCCACTGGGCCGCGTCGAAGCTCAGCGGCGTCTTCTGCAGCACCGTCCTGCGCTCGTCCAGGCCCTGTTCCTCGGCCAGCCACCGCATCTGGCTGACGATGCTGTGGTGTTCGATGCCGATGCCCTTCGGGTTGCCGGTGCTCCCCGAGGTGTAGATGACGTACGCGAGGGAGTCGCCCCGCGCGGGTTCGAGCGCCGTCGGCACGGCGGTCACGCCGTCGGCGGGCCCCTCCGTTTGGACCCGGCTGTCGGCGACGGTGACGATCCGCGTCCCGGGCGGCGTCAGCGCGGTCAGCCGGGGCACCAGGGACTCCGCGGTCAGGACGACCTCGGTCCGCGAGTCCGCGACCATGTACCGCACCCGCTCGTCCGGGTACTCCGGCGACAGCGGCAGGTACGCGGCGCCCGAGTGCAGGACGCCCCAGACGCTCGCCATGAGGTCGACGGACGGCTCCATGAAGATGCCGACGGGTTCGTTCGCCCTCACACCGAGCTGCCGCAGGTGGGCGCCCACATCCTCACTGCGCTCACTGAGCTGCTGAAAGGAGAGCCGCTCCGTGCCACAGGAGACGGCAGTCCGGTCGGGCTGGGCGGCGGTGGCCGCGCGCAGCATTTCTGACAGGGACAATTCTCCGGACCCCGTTGGTTTCGCCATCATCCTTCGAACCTGGAATTCGTCACGTTGGAGCCTTGAATTAGGGCAGGTGGAGTCGACGCGCGTAACACGGCCACGGCATCGGGGCAGGCGAAAGGCGCGTTCGGTGTGGTGGGCTCCGGCCGCGGTCAGGCAGCCGGGAAAAGGTCGGTGCGGCGCTCGTTCAGTGAATCGGTCGCCGGAAGGAACCGCTGGGGCCGTGCGGTGCGGAGTCGGCCCTCAGAACGTCGCCGGCGTCGCCGTACATCGGACCCGGGGATTCTGCACGTACTCAAGACATGGTGCAGACATGCGTGTACGCCTCCCCCTGTCGAACCGGTGTGCCTGCGCCAACCGTACAACTCCCGTGGGAGGGCGCCGTTCAGGCCAAAACAGGTCAGTACTTTGCGTGATCGATCGGAACGTACACGACGGCGGTGGCCGACGCGAGACCACACAACTGCCCGGCGCGTCCGGTTTGTTCCGCTTGCCGTCAGGCTTCCGCCGATCGGGCGGTACAGGCGTGAGTCTTTCTGGCTGCAAAGTGAACGGCTTTGCTCCGGTTCTTGTCACCGGGATGACGGGTGCAGGCTTTCCTGTGGACCGCGCCAGGGCGTCCGCCGTGGGGACAAGCGGTGCGAGTCGGTCTCACGGTCTGTCGCACCCGCACACCGGCGACTCTCTGCTGCCGTGAATTCCCGGGGTGCGATATTCCGGCTGTCGCCGGCCGGGTGGGGGTGCGCTGTAAGGCAGCGTTCATAAAGCTGCAACAGACGGAGCCGGTCGGATTTCTTGATTCCGCTCCGGCGGCCGATTCGGCGACGGAATCGAGCCTTGGTCGCCGACCGCGATGCGGGCCGAGAACCGTACAGCATGCGCCATTCTTTGCCTGATCCTGGGAATCGGCCCACTCGTCCATTGCCGACGCCATGGTCGGCCGGCGCCCCCGACGGTCCCTGTCCGCGACGTCGCGGCGACGGCCGGTGGACCCGGCGGCGACAGGCGGTCCCCCCTCACTTCAAGGCTTGAAACAAGGTCGAAGAAAAACCTGCCCACCTTCTTGACCGCTCCAGGACCGCGCGGCATGGTCGGAGAGCGCTCTCCCACTCGGCGTTCCGAGAGCCGACGCAGCACCCAGCCCCGCCCGCCGCCACCCCCACCCCGCCTCCCCGCACGGCGAACGAACCAGGAGCACGCGTGTCCAGAGCCTCCCTCACCGACCCCCCAGCCCGCCGCCGCACCGGCGGAGCCCTCCTCGCGGCCGGGCTCCTCCTCGCCTCCTCGCTCACCACCCTCGCGCTCGCCCCGGCCGCCCACGCCGCCGACACCCTGCTCTCCCAGGGCCGGCCCGCCACCGCCTCTTCGCAGGAAGGCGACGGGTACGCCCCCGCCGCTGCGGTGGACGGCAACCTCACCGGCACCCGCTGGGCCAGCCAGTGGAGCGACCAGCAGTGGATCCAGGTCGACCTCGGCCAACAGGCCACGCTCAGCCGGGTCGTCCTGACCTGGGAGGCCGCCTACGGCAAGGACTACGCGATCCAGGCGTCCGACAACGGCACCGACTGGCGCACCCTGAAGACGGTGACCGGCGGCGACGGCGGCAGCGACGACCTCGCCCTGTCCGGCACGGGACGCTACGTCCGGATGCAGGGCATCGCCCGGGCCGGCGGATACGGCTACTCGCTGTGGGAATTCCAGGTCTACGGCTCCGCCGGCGGCGGCACCACCCAGCCCCCGCCCGGCGGCGCCGTCAAGGTCGAGGGGACCCAGGGCAACTGGCGCCTCACCGTGGGCGGACAGCCGTACACCGTCAAGGGCGTGACCTGGGGCCCCGCCGCCTCGGCCGGGCCGACCTACCTGCCCGACGTGAAGGCCATGGGCGCCAACACGATCCGCACCTGGGGCACCGACGCCTCCACCAAGCCGCTCCTGGACAGCGCCGCCGCCAACGGCATCCGGGTCATCAACGGCTTCTGGCTCCAGCCGGGCGGCGGCCCGGGCGCCGGTGGCTGCGTCGACTACGTCACGGACACCACGTACAAGACCAACGCGCTCACCGAGTTCGCCAAGTGGGTGGACACCTACAAGAGCCACCCGGCGACGCTGATGTGGAACGTCGGCAACGAGTCCGTCCTCGGACTCCAGAACTGTTACAGCGGCGCCCAGTTGGAGGCGGAGCGCAACGCCTACACCAGCTTCGTCAACGACGTCGCCAAGAAGATCCACAGCATCGACCCCGACCACCCGGTGACCTCCACCGACGCGTGGACCGGCGCCTGGCCGTACTACAAGCGCAACGCGCCCGACCTGGACCTGTACGCGATGAACTCGTACAGCAACGTCTGCAAGGTGCGCCAGGACTGGATCGACGGCGGCTACACCAAGCCGTACATCATCACCGAGACCGGCCCGGCGGGGGAGTGGGAGGTGCCGAACGACGTCAACGGCGTCCCCGACGAACCGACCGACGTGCAGAAGGCCGACGGCTACACCAGGGCGTGGAACTGCGTCACCGGCCACCAGGGCGTGGCCCTGGGCGCCACCCTCTTCCACTACGGCACCGAACACGACTTCGGCGGCGTCTGGTTCAACCTCGTGCCCGACGGGCTGAAGCGGCTGTCGTACTACGCGGTGAAGCGCGCCTACACCGGCACGACCGCCGTCGGCAACACGCCCCCGGTGCTCAGCAACATGACCGTCAGCCCCGCCACCTCCGCCCCGGCGGGCGGCGAGTTCACCGTGCACGCCGACGTGCGCGACCCCGACGGCGACCCGGTGACGTACAAGATCTTCCTCAGCGGGAACTACGCGAACGGCGACAAGGGACTCGTGGCCGCGCAGTGGCGGTCCACCGGCAACGGCACCTTCGCCGTCACCGCCCCGCAGAAGCTCGGCGTGTGGAAGGTGTACGTCCAGGCCGAGGACGGCCACGGCAACGCCGGCATCGAGACCAGGTCCGTGCGGGTGGTGGCCCCGCCGGTCAGCGGCACCAACCTCGCGCTGAACCGCCCGGCCACCGCGTCCTCCTCCCAGCAGTCCTACGGCGACTGCCCCTGCACGCCCCAACTGGCTGTCGACGGACGCGCCGACACCCGCTGGGCCAGCGACTGGAGCGACCCCCAGTGGATCCAGGTCGACCTCGGCGCGGCCAAGGCGCTGCGCACCCTCCAGCTGGTCTGGGACCCCGCCTACGGCAAGGCGTACACGGTGCAGCTCTCGGACGACGGCACCACCTGGCGCTCGGCGTACGCCACCACCGCCGGGGACGGCGACGTGGACACCATCGGCCTCGCGGGAACGGCCCGTTACGTCCGCCTCCAGCTCACGGCGCGCGGCACCGGCTGGGGCTACTCCCTGCACGAGATCGGCATCTACGGCTGACGCACCCGTCCGGTGACGGCGGGCCCCGTACCCGGCCCGGCGCCACCGGACCGCTCGTCACCGCCGCGTGGCGCCCCGGCGCGACGCGGTCCCCACCCCCCTTCCACCCACCTCACGGGCAGGAGATCCCATGAGATCGAGTCCACGCCGGCTCCCCGCACTCCTCCTCGGCACCGCCCTCGTCGCCACGGTCCTCGGCGTCGGCACCATCGCCTCCGCCACCACCGAGGCGCACACCGGCCGGGCCGCCACCGCGGCCACCTCCGTCGCCCACCTGGGGCACACCATGGCGGTGTCCACCCAGGCGTCCGGCGACGACCCGGACGGCGACGGCTACATCCCGGCGGTCCCCCAGGTCACCGGCGTCACCCCGTCGACGGCGACCCCGCCGACCCGCTACTTCCACGAGTTCCAGGCCAACTGCTCGGTCACCCACACCGCGCCCGACGACCCGATCGTCTACCCCGGCCAGCCCGGCAAGTCCCACGACCACACCTTCATGGGCAACACCTCGACCAACGCCAACAGCACCACCGCCTCCCTCAGCGGCGGCGCCACCACCTGCAAGGCGCCCGCCGACGCCTCCGGCTACTGGATGCCGTCGCTGTACAACGGCGACCGCAAGATCCTGCCCGTCGGCCCGCAGACCATCTACTACAAGGCCGGCGTCACCGACTACACCAGCGTGCGGCCCTTCCCCAAGGGCCTGCGCTTCGTGGTGGGCAACCCGATGCAGAGCGCCGACGAGTTCCGCCACCACCGCGGCTTCGTCGAGGGCTGGGAGTGCGGCGACAGCTACTTCAACGTCGACTTCCCGGCCGGCTGTCCGAGCCGGGCCGACGTCCAGCTCAACATCCGTTTCCAGGCGCCCAGTTGTTGGGACGGAAAGTACCTGGACACCCCGGACCACAAGAGCCACATGGCGTACCCGGTGGTCAAGCCCGGCACCAACGACAACATGTGCCCCGCCGACCACCCCGTCGCCCTGCCGATGATCGAGTTCAAGATGGCCTTCCCGGTCAACGGCGACATGTCCCAGGTCCGCCTGGCCAGCGGGCGTGGCTACTCCTTCCACTACGACTTCTTCAACGCCTGGGAGGACCGCACCCTCAAGGCGCTGGTCGACCACTGCATCGTGGGCGGCCTGCAGTGCGACGCGCGCGGCTACGACCAGACGCACCCGGAAGCGGGTGCCACGCTCAACAGCGACTACCGGCTGCCCTGAGCACCGGCCGCCGCCGCACGGCCCGGTCCCCCCGCCGCCCGGCGGCGGCGGGACCGGGCCCTCCGTCGCCGACAAGGGGTGGGATGAACGACGAACAACTCGACCGGCTGGTCGACAAGCTGGGCCTCGACCGGAAGGTGCGCCTGCTCACCGGCGCCACCACCTGGCGCACCGCCGCCGAACCGGACCTGGGGCTGCGGGCGATGGTCTGCTCCGACGGGCCGGCCGGGGTGCGCGGGGAGTCCTGGGACGAGCGGCGCACCTCCGCGCTGCTGCCCTCGGCATCCGCCCTCGGCGCGCTGTGGGACGAGGAACTCCTCACCGAGCTGGGCCGCCTCCTCGCGGCCGAGGCGATCCGCAAAGGGGTGCACGTCGTCCTCGCGCCCACCCTCAACCTGCACCGCAGCCCGCTCGGTGGCCGGCACTTCGAGTGCTTCTCCGAGGACCCGGAACTGACCGGCCGCACCGGCGCCGCGCTGATCCGCGGCATCCAGTCCCAGGGCGTCGCGGCCACGGCCAAGCACTTCGTCGCCAACGACTCCGAGACCGACCGCCTCACCGTCGACGTCCGGGTCCCGGACCGCGTCCTGCGCGAGGTCTACCTGGCGCCGTTCGAGCGAGCCGTGGAGGCGGGCGTGTGGCTCGTCATGGCCGCGTACAACAGCGTCAACGGCACCACCATGACCGCCAGTCCGCTGCTCGCGGAGGTCCTGAAGGCCCACTGGGGCTTCGACGGGGTCGTCGTCTCCGACTGGGCCGCCGTGCGCACCACGCGGGAGACCGCCCGCGCCGCACTGGACCTGGCCATGCCCGGCCCGGACAGCCCGTGGGCCACCTCCCTGACCGACGCGGTCCGCGCGGGCGAGGTCCCGGAGCAGGCCGTCGACGACAAGGTACGGCGCCTGCTGCGGCTGGCCGCACGCGTCGGCGCCCTCGGCCCGCACCGCCCCCGGACGGTCCCCGCCCGCGGGCACCGCGGCCACCGGGCGCTGCTGCGCCGGACCGTCGCCGCGGCGAGCGTCCTGCTCCGCAACCACGACGACGTCCTTCCCCTGGACCCCGCGGCCCTGTCCACCGTCGCCGTCATCGGCGCCCACGCGGCCACGCCCCGCACCCAAGGGGGCGGCAGCGCCGAGGTCCACCCGACGGGAACGGTCACCCCGCTGGACGCCCTGCGCAGCGCCCTGCGCGGCCGGGCCCGCGTCGTCCACGCCCCGGGCCCCGCCCTCGACGTACCGCCCGGCCCGGTCACCCCCGACCACTGCACCGATCCGCGCTCGGGCGCCCCGGGCGTGCTGGTACGGCTGCTGGACGGCGACGGCCGCGAACTCCACGCGGAACGACGGCTGTCCGGACGCCAGCCCGAACCGACCCTGGTGGCGGGCGCGCACACCGTGGAGATCAGCGCCCTGCTGCGCCCGCACACCACCGGCACCTGGACGTTCGGCGTCGGCGGGTTCGGCCGGATGACCCTCCGGGTGGACGACCGGACCCTGCTCGACGACGCGTTCCCCCGGCAGACCGACGATCCGGCGATCGTGCACGTCACCCCGCCGCTGCGAACGGCCCGTACCCCCCTCACCTCGCTGCGGCCCGTCCACGTCGTGGCGCGACGGGAGTTGCTGCCCGGCGACGGGCGCGCCACCGTCCTCGCGGCCGGCCCGCCCGCCCCCGACGTGCGGGCCGCCCTGGCCGAGGCGGCGGCCGCGGCCGACGGCGCGGACGCCGCGATCGTCTTCGTCGGCACCACCGAACACAGCGAGGGCGAGGGCCACGACCGCACCTCGCTGGCCCTGGACGGCAGTTACGACGACCTGGTGCGGGCCGTGGCCGCGGCCAACCCGCGCACCATCGCGGTCGTCAACAGCGGGGGCCCCGTCGAACTGCCCTGGCGGGACCGGGTCGCAGCCCTCCTGCTCAGCTGGTTCCCCGGCCAGGAGGCCGGCGCCGGCATCGCCGACGTCCTCCTCGGCCGCGCCGAACCCGGGGGCCGCCTGCCCACCACCTGGGCGGCACGGCTCGCCGACGCACCCGTCACCGGAACCCGCCCGACACGCGGGCAGTTGCCGTACGACGAGGGCCTGCACGTCGGGTACCGGGCCTGGTTGCGGACGGGCCGGGAACCGGCGTACTGGTTCGGCCACGGACTCGGCTACACCCGGTGGGAGTACGAATCCGTGGACGTGCCGCCCCTGGCGGCGGAGGGGTCACCGATCGCGCTCCGGGTGCACCTGCGCAACACGGGTCCACGGGCGGGACGGGAAGTGGTCCAGGTCTACCTCGCGCGCCCCGGCTCCACGGTGGAACGACCGCGACGCTGGTTCGCCGGGTACGCGGCGGTCGGCGCGGAGGCGGGACAGCGGGTGACCGCGGAGGTGGTGGTGGAGCCCCGCGCCCTGCGGCACTGGTCGACGCGGGACCAGGAGTGGCGGACCGAGCCGGGGACCTACCGGCTGCTGGTCGGACGCTCGGCGGGCGACATCCGGTGCGAACGCCCGGTCACGGTCACGGGCGCGCCGTGAGCGGGCGGCCGGGGCCGCCGACCCTGCGCGCGGCGCTCACGCGGACGCGCGGACGACGAGTTCGGGGTCGAAGACGACACCGGTCGGGCCCTGCGACTCGCCGCGCACCTGGCTGTCGAGGAGCCGGGCCATCTCCTCGGCCATCCGCTCCACCGGCTGCCGGACCGAGGTGAGCGGGGGCTCACAGGTCACGGCCACTCCGCTGTCGTCGAAACCGACCACGGCGACGTCGTCCGGCACCCGCTTCCCGCGCTCGCGCAGCAACCGGCAAGCGCCCTGTGCCATCAGGTCGTTGGCCGCGAAGACTCCGTCCACGTCGGGGTGCCGGGCGAGCAGCTCGGCCATGCCCGCGATGCCGCTCGCGAGCGTGAAACCGCCCTCGGCGAGCGGCACGTCCGTCACCCCGCCGTCCGCGAGGGCTTCGCGGAAGCCGGCCAGCCGCTCGCGGCTCGCCCGCACGTCGAGCGGCCCGCTCACCGTGGCCGGTCTGCGGCACCCGCGCGCCAGCAGGTGCCGCGCGGCCAGCGCACCGCCCGTGCGATGGTCCAGGTCGACGTGGGTCAGCGGAACGGGCCGCGAGGGACGGGCGAACAGCACGGCGGGCAGTTTCGCCCCGGCGAGCAGCGCGGGCAGCGGGTCGTCCGGGTGGGTGGAGACGACCAGGGCGCCGTCGGCCCGCCCCTGCCGCAGGAAGGAGACCACCTCCTGCCGGTCGGCGTCGGACTCGGCCAGCATCAGCACCGGGTGCATCGAGCGCGGCCGCAGGAAGCTCATCACGCCGCCGACCACCCGCCCGAAGAACGGATCGGTGAACACGCGCGTGGCGAACACCTCCCGTGCCTCGTCGTCCACCGCGCCGCCGACGCCGGAGATGACCAGGGCGACCGTCTCGGCACGCCGGATGACCAGGGAGCGGGCAGCGCGGTTCGGGGCGTACCCCGTCAGCTCGATCGCCCGGAACACGATCTCCTGGAGGGCGGGATCGACGTTGCGCACGCCGTTCACGACCCGGGAAACGGTGGCCCGCGACACTCCCGCCGCTCGGGCGACGTCCTCCAGGGTCGGTGGCTGCCTACTCACGCGTGCACTGTAACGGCACGGCGAAAACGCTGGGTAGATCGCCCGGGCAGCGGGGGCCGCGGGGCAGGGGGCCGGGATCAGTGCGTCCACACGTCCGGGCCGCCACCCCGCCAGTCGATCCACGCCGCCTGCGTCACCTCGGACGGCTCGATCTCCAGGCCGGCGCGGCGCAGGAACTCGGCCACGTCGCGGACGCCGTACGCCATGCCGGAGATCTCGCTGTCGATGCGCACACGGCGACCGCCCCGCTCGTCGGGCGGGTAGACGACAACAGGTGGCATGGAGGGCATGGCACCAGCGTGCGCCGTGACCGGGCAGGGCGCATGCCGGACGGCGCTCCACGCCCCCCAGGACGGCCATGCGGGTGGCGTCGCCGCGTGCGCGCACGGGGCGGGCGTCTCCCACCTGATGAGACGAGGCGGGACCAGGCCGTGCGTTCGTTGGCCAGGGGTTCTAGGCTTTCGCCCCATGAGCGAGATCGAGACCCCGACGCCCCAGGAAGCCTTCGAGCTGCTGCTGGCCGGCAACCAGCGCTTCGTCGCCGGTACGCCCGAGCACCCGAACCAGGACGCCGTCCGCCGCGCGGAGACCGCGCCGGGCCAACAGCCCTTCGCGGTGCTGTTCGGGTGTTCCGACTCCCGGCTGGCCGCCGAGATCATCTTCGATCGCGGACTGGGCGACCTGTTCGTGGTGCGCACCGCGGGCCACGTGGCCGGCGGCGAAGTGCTGGGCAGCGTCGAGTACGGCGTCGAGGTGCTGAACTGCCCGCTGGTCGTGGTGCTGGGCCACGACTCGTGCGGCGCGGTCGGCGCCGCGTGCGCCGCATTGGAGAACGGCGTGACGCCGGGCGGCTACGTCGGCGACGTCGTCGAGCGCGTGACCCCGAGCGTGCTGGCGGCGCGGGCCGCCGGACGGACCGAGCCCGACGACATCCTCGCCGAGCACGTGCGGCGCACCGTCGACCAGCTCCTCGAGCGCTCCCGGTCCCTCGCCGAGAAGGTCGCCGCCGGGCGGACCGCGGTGGTGGGCCTGCGCTACCGCCTGGCCGACGGCACCGCCCAGGTCGTCTCGGCCCGCGGCCTCGACGCGGCGGTCCCGGCAGCGACCTGACCCGACCGGAGGCGGCTGCCCGCCCGGGGCGCGGTGGTGACGCGCCCGAGGGGGCGGGCAGCCGCCTTCGTCATGTCCTACTTCAGATGCCGGTCCAGGAACCGGCAGCTGTCCTCCAGCTCGAACGACGGGGTGCCCGTGTGGCCGCCCAGGTTGGCGTGCAGCGTCTTCTCCTTGCTGCCGAAGGCGTCGAAGAGGTCCAGGGCCCGCCGCCGCGGATTGCCCTCGTCGTCCCACTGCAGCAGGAACAGCAGCGGGACGGTGACCTGGCGGGCCTCCTCGCGCTGGGCGCGGGGCACATAGCCCCCGGCGAAGAAACCGGCGGCCACGATGCGGGGTTCGGCCACAGCGAGCCGGATGCCGAGGGCGGCCCATCCACCGGAGTACCCCACCGGCCCGCCGATGTCCGGGAGGCGGAGGAGGGCGTCGAGGGTCGCCCGCCATTCCGGCACCGCGCCGGCGACCAGCGGGCCGACGAGGGACTCGAAGATCTCGTCGAGCTCGTCGGCCGGCCGACCGGCCTGCACGGCCCGCCGGAGGTCGGCGCGGGCCTGTTCGGCGGCGGCGGAACGCGGACGGTCGCCGCACCCGGCGGCGTCGATGGTGGCCACCGCGTAGCCGCGCGCCGCGGTGTGGCGCGCCCGGGCCACCAGCCGGGGGTCCGCCTTGGGCAGGCCGTTGTTGTGGGCCATCAGGACCAGCGGGACGGGGGCGTCGGATGCGGGCGTCCACAGGGTGCCGGGGATCTCGCCCAGGGTGAAGTCGCGTGCGAGGACGCCGTCGTCGAGACGCTGTTCGGAAGTGAAGTGCACGGTCGTGCCTTTCGGGAGTGCGCGTGAACGGCGCTCCCGGACGACCTATCGCCCGACCGTGACCCCGGAGGGGAGCACCCATGTCGATGTGTTCACGGGTACCACCTCCTCGTTCTCTCGCACGGCCTCCGGAAACCTAGCAGCGCCGGCCCCGGCCGGCCAACGCATTTTCCGGGGCCTCCCCGGTGGGGGGCCCGAGGGCCCGAGGGGCCCCGCGTGTGCGGGCGGCGTCAGGTCTAGGCTCGTGACTGATCACCAGGACGACGAGGGGATGTCGGGCATGACCGGGGTAGTCACGGCAGTGAGCAGCAACGGCGCGTACTCGTTCACCAAGCCGAACCGGGACAGCATCAGGGTGCTGGCCGGACTCGGCGTCGAGGGGGACGTCCACGCCGGCGTGACGGTCAAGCACCGCTCCCGCATGGCGCAGGACCCCACCCAGCCGAACCTGCGCCAGGTGCACCTCATCCACGAGGAGCTCTTCACCGAGGTCGGCGCGGACGGCTTCGAGGTGGCGCCCGGCGAGCTGGGCGAGAACATCACCACGCGCGGCCTCGACCTGCTCGGCCTGCCGGTGGGCACCCTGCTGCACATCGGCGACTCCGCGGTCCTGGAGGTCACCGGCCTGCGCAATCCCTGCCGGCAGATCGACCGCTTCCAGGACGGGCTGCTGAAGCAGGTCGTCGGGCGCGACGAGCACGGCAACGTGGTCCGCAAGGCCGGGATCATGAGCGTGGTGAAGGAGGGCGGTGTGGTGCGCCCGGGCGACACGATCGACGTCCGCCTCCCGGAGGGCCCGCACCGCCCCCTGGACCGGGTCTGACTCCTCGGGCCGAGGCGGTACGCGGCGGCACGTGACCCGAACGCTCCCCGCAGGGGTGGCATGAACGGCCGCGCTCGGGACACCTCCTATGCATGGGCGCCTGGTCGGGAGAGTCGGGGAGTGTCATGCGGGTGATCTCGTCGCGCGAGGTACTGGCCGTCACCGCCGCGGCGGCCGCCGGAGCGGCCTGCGCCGCGCGCTGGTGGGCCGGCCGCGGCGGGCGGTCCGGGCCGCGGGCGGCCGGGGAAGTGGGGGACCGGGTCGAGGAGTTGCACCTGGCCTTCCGTGACCGGGTGAAGGCGTCCGCCGGGATCCCGGAGGACGTCCTGCGCCTGTACTGGAGCCAGTTGTACCCGCTGGAGCTCGAACCCACCGACCGGGCCCGGCCGGTGGCGCCGACGGCGTGAAGCGCCGGCGGCACCGGCCCGGCTGTCAGTCCTGCTTCTTCAGTTCCTCGGCGAGCATCACCAGGATGCCGCTGGGACCGCGCAGGTACGTCAGCCGGTAGACGTCCCCGTACGTCGCCACCCCGCGCAGCGGACGGCAGCCGTGCCGCGCGGCCGTCGCGAGCGCCGCGTCGAGGTCGTCGACCGAGAAGGCGACGCGGTGCATGCCGATCTCGTTGGGGCGCGTGGGCTCCGTCTCGATCGCGTCGGGATGGATGTACTCGAAGAGCTCCAGGCGGCCGCGGCCGTCCGGGGTCTGGAGCATCGCGATCTTGGCGTGGTTGCCGTCGAGGCCGACGGCGGTGTCGGTCCACTCACCCTGGACCGTGTCACGGCCGAGGACCGTGAGGCCGAGGTCGGTGAAGAAGGAGATCGCGGCTTCGATGTCGCGAACGGCGATGCCGACGTTCTCGAGTGTGATGGCCATGCGCGGGATGCTACCGAGCCGGGCCGGCAGTCGACGTCAGTCGAAGAGGGCCAGGAGTCCGTTCACCCAGATCGCGAGGAACGCCAGCGCCGCCACCAGGCATCCCGCCCCGGCCAGGAAGCCGGTGACGGTGCTGCCCGTGCCGTCCGCCTCCTGGGCGGAGGGCAGCGCGTCCCAGTCGACGGGGCGTCCCATGGCGTCGGAGCAGGCTGCCCGGACGCCCGCGAGTTGTTCCCTGGCGAAGGCGGTCGGGGCGAGCGACTCCGGCCCCTTCCACGCCAGTGCCCGCATGCGCTGCGGGGCCGTGGGGTAGCGCGCCTCGAAGGCGGAGGTCTCCGCCGCCTCCCGGTCCTCCTCCAGGTACGACCAGCGGCCCGCTTCCGCCCGGTCGCCGTAGAGGCGGTACACCTCGGCCAGGCGCCGGCGGAGCGTCAGGTCGTCGGGGTACGACGACACGAGCCCGCGCAGGCGCTGGCGCGCAAGGGGGACCCGGCCGGCGGCGAGGTCCGCGTCGACCCGGGCAAGGGTGTCTCTCAAGGGCATGACCGCATGATCGGGTACGGCGGCGACCACCGTCGACCCGGTTTCCCTCACAGCCAGCCGTTGCGGCGGAAGGCCCGGTACAGGAAGCCAGCGCCGAGTGCCATGACGGCGAGCGCGCACGGGTAGCCGTAGCGCCAGTCGAGCTCGGGCATGTGGGCGAAGTTCATGCCGTAGATGCCGGCCACCATGGTGGGTACGGCGAAGATGGCCGCCCAGGCGCTGATGCGCCGCATGTCGTCGTTCTGCCAGGTGCTGACCTTCGCGAGGTGGGCGTCCAGGACGGAGGACAGCAGGTCGTCCATGGCGCGGACCTCGGCGTCGGCGCGGGTGAGGTGGTCGGCGACGTCACGGAAGTACGGCGCGACCTCGTGCGGCCAGTCCTGCCGTGCGGTCGCGAAGGGCTGGAGGACCGGCACCAGGGGCTGAATGGCGTCGCGGAACTCCACCACCTCCCGCTTGAGGGAGTAGATCTGCTCGGTGAGGTCCTCGCGGGCGGGGGAGAACACGCACCGCTCCAGCTCGGTCAGGTCCGTGCGCACCTGGGCGGCGGCCTGCGTGTAGGCGTCGACGACGACGTCGGTCACCGCGTGCAGCACGCTCACCGGGCCGAGCCGCGCGAGGTCGGGCTGCTGCGCGAGGCGCCGCGCGGCCTCGGCGGCGGGGTCGGCCGCGCCGTGCCGGACGGTCAGGGCGAAGGACGGGCCGAGGAAGATCATCACTTCACCCGTCTCGACGTCCGACGTCCGCTCGACGAACCACAGGGTCTTGACCGCCACGGCCAGCACGTCGCCGTAGCGTTCCTGCTTCGGCCGCTGGTGGGCGTGGACCGCGTCCTCCACGGCGAGCCGGTGCAGCCCCAGGTGGTCGGCCAGTTGCCGGAGCTCCTCCTGCCCGGGTTCGTCCATGCGGATCCAGGCGAACTCGTCGGGCCTCAGGTCCGCCAGGCGGGCCAGGGTGGCCTTGCACCCGCCGTCCTCCTGCCGGCAGTCGATCTGCTCCCACTCATCCGTCAGCTCCTGATAGATCGCGCACTCCATGCCCCTCCGAATGCTTCGACCTCGGCATTTCATGCCCCGGCGGCCGGCCTCCGCCGGACGGAGGTCGCTACGGGCGGGCGCACACCGCGGTTGGCTCCGGTGACAAGGGCGGTGGAGTGGTCGATGTCCATGCCCGGTACGCTGAAACCTGACGTCGGCGTCAGGGGCAAGCGCCGACTGCCGGAACCGGGGTGAGAGGGGCCACCATGTCCGTCGCGGTGGACGGGACCGAGCGGCTGATGCGCATCGGCGAGGTGGCGCGGGGCGCCGGCGTCTCGGTGCGCGCCGTGCGCTACTACGAGCAGCAGGGGCTGCTCACCGCGGACCGCAGCCCCGCCGGACAGCGCCTGTACCGGCAGGACGCCATCGCCCGGGTCCGCTTCTTCCAGCAGATGTACGCCGCCGGCCTGACCAGCCGCAGGATCACCGAACTCCTGCCGTGCTGGGACGCCGGGCACACCGACGCCGACCAGCGCGCCATGCTGCGCGCCGAGCGCGAGCGCATCCAGGCCAGGATCGACGAGCTGGAGGCCGCCCGGGACCGCCTCGACCAGGTCATCGCGCAAACGGACACGCACCCGTAGGCGCGGCCCCGCGGCGGTGCTGCGCCGGGACACAACGTCTGGCCTGGCGGGGCAACTCCGCACACCCTGTCGCCCCCGTGGCGGCGGGCCCCTTGGTTAGGGTCGCCGCATGTCACTCGCGCAGACCCTCGCCCTCCACGTTCCCGACGCCGAACTCGAAGCAGAGCCCCTCGATCCGGAGCAGATCGTGTCCGGGACCCCCACGGTGGCCGGGAAGGTCCTGTGGGGGTCGGAGGACAGCGGCCGACTGGGAGGGATCTGGCAGATCACACCGGGAGTGGTCACCGACACCGAGGCGGACGAGATGTTCGTCGTGGTCAGCGGTTCGGCGACGGTGGAGGTGCAGGACGGGCCGACGCTGCACCTCGAGCCCGGTGACATGGCCGTACTGCGGGAGGGCGACCGCACCACGTGGACGGTGCACGAGACGCTGAGGAAGGTGTACGCGGTCCGCGTGTGACGCGGGAACACGGCGGCTACCGCACACTTGCCAGACGAATGTCGGCACCCCCGTCCTGTGCGGCAACCCCCTGCTACCAGTAGGCGAACGATTCGCCCACGCTGCGGACCCGGCGAGGTGTCGCTGCCCCTCAAGCGTGCCGGTGGTAGGCCTTGTTGGCGATGCGCCAGCCGTCCTCACCGTGGACCAGCAGGAACACGTCGGTGAACGTGTCCGCGCCGTGGGCGAGCGTCATGGTCGCGGTCGCGACCGTCCCGTGGATGTCGATCGCGTCGATGCGCCGGGAGCGGTACGGCTCGTCCGGCGCCGGCCGGCCGGGGAAGCGGGCGCAGTACTCGTCCAGGCTCCAGGAGACGAACTCGCCGTCCCGCACCCCCTCCACGTGGGCGGACGGCAGGAACGCCGCACGGAAGTGGGCGGGATCACCGGTGGCGTGTCCGCGGAGGTAGGCCCGCAGGGGCGCCAGGACGGCGTCCCCGACGGCCGGCACCGTCGCCGCTGCCGCGATGTCGGCCTGCGGGTCAACAGGTCCGTCCAGCACGCCCGTCGCACTGCGCAGCGGACTGTCCGACGCCGCGGCCAGCAGCGCCATGTCCTTGGCCAGCGCGCCGATCGTGAACTCGGCCGGCGCCGCGGAGGTTCCGCCGACGAGGAAGGGCCGCTTGCGGGCCACCAGCCCGCCCAGCCCGCCGAGTTCGAGGACGTCCAGCGTCCGGTCCCGGGGCAGGCCCAGTGCGTCGGCCTGCCGCAACGCGTCGCGCAGCGCCAGGACGGCTCCCGCGAGGCCATTGTTGGCGATGAGCTTGAGCGCCGCCGTGGTGGCGGCGTCCTCCGCGTCCCGGACGGTGCCCAGCGCTTCCAGTACCGGCCGGACCCGTGCGAGGACGTCCTGGTCCCCCGCGGCGAGGATCCGGAGGGTGCCCGCGGCGACCGCCGACACCGAGCCGAGCACGGGCGCGTGGACGTAGGACGGGCCGAACTGCCCGGCGAGGCCTGCTGCTTCGGCGGGGCCGATGGTGCTCGTGTTGACGACGATCGTGTCCGGTCGCAAGGAGTCACGGGTGTCGTCGAGAACCTCCCGGCACGCCGGGCCGTCGAACAGCGCCAGCAGGACGACGCCGGCCCGGGCCACGGCATCCTGGGCCTTCCCGGTCACCGTGACGGCCCCCGGTGCCCGCCCCGAGCGTGTCCAGCCGACGACGTCCCAGCCCTGGGCGGCGAGTCGCCTCGCCAGCGCACCGCCCATGCGCCCCAGACCGAGGACGGCGATCGCATCTCGTGTGGTCATGCGGGCAACGGTGGGACACCTCGTCGTCTGCGACAAGCGCACATGTGGCAGGGCAGCTCTGCGACCCTCGCATGGCCCGGGCATACTGCGGTCATGGATCTGACGGTGTGGCGCACGTTCGTGACCGTGTGCCGACTCGGTTCGCTGTCGGCGGCGGCCACGGAGCTCCACCACACCCAGTCGGCCGTCTCACGCCAGATCGCCGGACTGGAACGGCAGTTCGGAGTGTCCCTGGTCGAGCGCCACGCACGCGGGGTGCGTCCCACTGCGGCCGGTGAGGTGTTCCGGCGCCACGCGGTGGCGACGCTCAACGAGGCCGACCGTGCCGTTCGCGCCGTACGGGACGTGCGCGACGGGCGGGGCGACCGGCCCCTGGCCATCGGGGCGACACCCTCCCTGGCCGCGGGGCTCGTTCCCGAAGCCGTCCGCGACCTGCTGCGGCGGGAAGGGCCCGTCCGCTGGAGCCTGGTCCCCGCGTTGAGCGCCCCGTTGCACGGCCGGGTGGTCGCAGGTGACCTCGACCTCGCCGTCATCACCGACGCCCCACCCGGGCTGCCCGCCGACCCGAGGGTCGAACGCCGGTTCCTCGGGCTGGACGAGATGGTCGTCGTCCTGCCCCTCGGCCACGCCCGGGCCGGGGACGGACGGGTGCCCGTCGCGGCGCTGGCCGACGAGACCTGGGCCGAGGACAACGACGGTTCGGCGGCGCTCCTGCGCCGGCACGCCGCCCGGGCCGGGGTCGACGCCCGCATCGACCTCACCGCCGCCGACCTGCCCGGCAAACTGGCCCTCGTCGCCACGGGCCACGCCATCGCGCTGATCCCCGGCGTCCTCACGCGGGCGCTGCGGGCCGACGTCACCACCGTGGGCCTCGTGGACCCGCCCAGCCGCGGCATCTACACGATCACCCCGCACCGGGACGTCCACCCGCTCGCGGCCCCGCTGCTCGACCTGCTGGCCGGGGCCTTCGTCCCGCACCGTCCGGACGGGTCCGCCGCCGTGGCCCGTTCCTGCACGATGGACTGAGTGAGCACTTCAGGATGCGGGAACCGCACCCCGCGGAGCTGCTGCGCATGCCGCCCCGGCATACCCTGTTGCCCATGACGCAAGAAGAAGGTGATCTGGACGGTCTCGTCCGCAAGCGGATCCGCGCCTTGCGGATGGCGCAGGGGTGGTCCCTCGACGAGCTGGCCACCCGCGCCCATCTCAGCCAGTCCACCCTGAGCCGTATCGAGAACGGTCAGCGGCGTCTCGCGCTGGACCAGCTCGTCACCCTCGCCCGTGCCCTGGACACCACGCTGGACCAGCTCGTGGAGACCGCCGCCGACCACGTGATCATCAGCCCGACGATCGACGCCGCCCGCGGTTCGATGCGCTGGCTGGTGAAGGGCGACCCGGGCATGAGCGTGGTGCGCCAGCGCCTGACCGAGCCACCGCCGGACAACCCGTCGCGCATGCGCGCCCACCCCGGACGCGAGTGGCTCGTCGTCCTGTCCGGCACCGCGGTCCTGCTGCTCGGCCACCGCCGCTTCCGTGTCGAGACCAACCAGGCCGCCGAGTTCCCGACGATGATGCCCCACGCCATCGGCGCCGAGGGCGGCCCGTGCGACGTCCTCGGCATCTTCGACCGCGACGCACGCCGTGGCCACCAGCAAGGGGCCGACGACGGCAACGCTCAGGGCGCCGGTGGATGACCTGCTGGGCGGCACGGCGGTGACTGGCGCGGGTCACGGCCGGCGCGGCCCCTTGCGCATCGGGCAGCGCAGGCACCGATCTCCTTGCGCAGACCGGGACGGGGCATGCCAAGCGCGCATGAGCGTCCTAGCGTGATGGCATGAGCCAAGCGCACCCGCACACCCACCAGCACGTCCACCACGAGCCCGACGACTCCGACGGGCTGGCGGAGATCCTCGACCTCGACGCCGAGGTCCTCGCCGGACACACCGCCTCCATCGCCGCATGGCTGCCGTTGCGGACCGGCCCGCGCCAGGTCGTGGACCTGGGCTGCGGCACGGGCGCCGGCACCTTCGCCCTCCTCGACCGCTTCCCCGACGCCTACGTCACCGCCGTGGACGCGTCCGCCGGACATCTGCGACGCCTGCGGGCGAAGGCGTGCGCCCGTGGTCTGGAGGAGCGGGTGCGCACCGTGCAGGCCGACCTCGACGCCACCGCGTGGCCCGACCTCGGTACCCCGGACCTGGTGTGGGCGTCGGCCTCCCTGCACCACCTGGCCGACCCCGAGCACGCACTGGGCGCCGTCCGCGAACTGCTGGCGCCCGGTGGTGTGTTCGCCGTCGTCGAGCTGGCCGGCTTCCCCCGCTTCCTCCCCGAGGGCGCCCCGGACGGCCGGCCGGGACTGGAGGAGCGCTGCCACGCCGTGGTCGACCGCCTCCAGACGGAGCACATGCCCCACCGGGGTGCCGACTGGGGGCCGATGCTGACGGCCGCGGGCTTCACCGTCGAGGGCCTGCGCACCGTCGCCGTGGACATCGAGGGCACCGGAAGCGAAGCGGTCGGCCCCTATGCCCTCGCCGGCCTGCGGCGCATCCGCGGTGCCGTCGCCACCTCGCTCAACCCCGAGGACCTCACAGCGCTCGACCGACTCCTGGACACCAACGGCCCGCACAGCATCCTGCGCCGCGACGACCTGGTCGTACGCACCGAACGCACCGTCTGGGCCGCGCGCCGCACCTGACGCGCCCGCCCGACGGCCCCACCGGGGGCCGGGGAGGGCCGAAGAGCCGGGAAGCGCGGCGCGGCCGCCCCCGTCGCCCCGGCCCTCGCTGCCTGCCCCTCGACCCGGCCTGACCTCAGGCCGCCCGCTGGGAGGCGGCCGCCTCCGGGTGCAGGTCGTCCAGCGTGAGCCGGTGTGCGGGAGGGTCGGGCAGCACGATCTGCCGGCTGACGCGCAGGTCACGGCCGACCGTGAGCAGTTCTCCGGGCTCCAGCGGGCTCCAGCGGGGGCTGTCGTCCATGCGCTCACTGGCGACGACCACGGCGTGCTGACCGGTCAGCTTCGCGGAGTGGACGCGCAGACGCCCGTGACTGCCACTGTGGTCGAGGTGCCGGTTGCCGTGCTCACCGCCGGCCGGCCGGTCGAGGACGTACAGCTCGTGGGTGTCGGGGTAGCGCAGCGCCCAGAGTTCGTCGGGGGTGGTGAGGATCAGGTTGAGGGCGAAGACGGGCAGGTTCGCCGCGATCCAGCCGACGGCCTGGCGCAGGCCCGCGCCGATGTCGCCGTCATGGCGCCGGATCTCGCGGGTGATCAGGGCGAACACCCGCTCGGAGTCGGTGTCGCCGCGCACCAGCGACCGGTCCTCGCCCAGGTGGTCGTCGAGCTCGTCGAGTCCCTCGACGACCCCGTTGTGGGCGAAGAGCCGACCGTCCTGCTCGAAGGGGTGGGTGTTGCGCGTGTCCAGGCTGCCGGTGGAGGCGAAGCGCACGTGGGCGACGAAGGTGGTCGACTCCACCTCGCGCGCCTCCCGGGCGAAGGCCTGGTCGCGGTAGGCCGCCAGGGGCGCCTTGTCGGTGCGCGGGGTGCCGTCGGCGCTGAAGTAGCCGAGGCCCGTGCCGTCGGGGTCACGGCGACTCTGCCGGCTGAGGCTGTCGGGAGCGTCGAGCAGCCAGAAGGTGGCGTGCGTACGGTGCGGGGCGCTGCTGAGGCCGAACAGTCGGCACACGGTGTCCTCCCTGCGGGTCGGCCGGTCTTCCCGGCTCGCGTCGTACGGTCAGTGTCGGCCGGGTCGGCGGTCATCCCGGGTACCCGCGCCGTAGGCGTTCCGGTTCCGTACGCCCGTCCCGCAGGCCCGCGTCGGCGCCGGCCCGGGCCCCGGAGTCGGTGCCACCGGATCCCGGCCTGTCGCGCGGCGTCCTCGCGTGCCGGGCAACGTCCTTCGCCCGGCTTCCCTTCGACGACGGCACCGGCTCGGGTACGTCAGGTCGGCGCCGGCCGCAGGGCACGGAACACCGCCCAGGCGACCGACACGAAGGGCACCGCGACGACCGCGCCGATCACGCCCGCCACGGTGCCGCCCGCGAGGACGGACACGGCCACGACGAGCGGGTGCAGACGGACCGCCCAGCCCATCACCAGGGGGTGCAGCACGTGCCCCTCCAGCTGGCCGACGATCACGATGAGCGCCAGCACGACGAGCGCGATGGCGGGGCCCCGCCCGGCCAGCGCCACCACCGTGGCGACCCCGAGCGCGACCGGCGAGCCGATGAGTGGCACGAAGGCGGCGAAGAACTCCAGCAGGGCGAGCGGCAGCGCCAGCGGCACCTCCAGGACCAGCAGGGCGATGCCGACGATCACGGCATTGGTGGAGGCCACGATGATGATGCCCCGCGTGTACCCGGCGAAGGCCCGCCAGGCCGCCCGGCCCGCCCGGTCCCAGCCCGGCCGTGCGCGGCCGGGCACGACCTCGTCGCGCGACCAGGTCCACAGCCGCTCGCCGGAGTGCAGGAAGAAGACCGAGGCGAAGAGGGCGAGCGCGCCCCCCGTGACGAACTCCACGGCGCGGCCGAGGCCGCTGACGGCGCTGCTGAGGAGTCCCGCCCGGTGGGCGGAGAAGTAGTGGACGATCTGGTCCTGGAGGTCGGACAGTTTCTGCCGGCTCAGCCGGAACGGCGGGCGCTGGAGCCACACTTCGATGCGGTGCACGCCGTTGCGGAACTCGTCCGCCAGCGTCGAGGACTCGTTGGCCACCGCGTCGCCCACCAGGGCGAGCAGCCCGAGCAGGACGACGATGCTGCCGACGAGCGCGAGCGCGACGGCGAGCGGCCGGGGCACCAGGCGGGCCAGCAGGTCGGTGGCCGGGCGCAGGACCGACGTGATGACCAGGGCGAGGAACAGGGCCACGGCGATGGTCTGGAAGCGGCCCAGGACCACGAAGAGGCCGTAGACGACGATGCCGACGACGATCAGCCGCCAGGCGTGGGCGGCGGCGGAACGCAGGAACGGCCCGGTCCGGTCGCCCGCGGGGGCTGGGCGGCGCGGCGGGAGCCGTACGGGGTGCGCGGGGCGGCCGCCCGGCACCGTGCGGCCGCCCCCGCGGCGCCCGCGTGCCCCGCCGGCCGTCCCGCGACTCGTTTTCGCCACCACGCCGTACGCCTCTTTCGTTCCCCGCGGGACCGGTCACCCGCGGAGCACCGTATGCACGATCGAAGCGGGGAACGGGCCGCAACGCCGTGCGGGGCACCCGCTCGGTGGGCTCATGCGGGTGGCGTGACGACGCCCCGGGCTGTCGGAGGACGCCGGGTCCCTACTCGAAGAACTTGAGGCTCCAGCCGGTGTTCGTGTTCGCTCCGGGCACGTTGGCGCGGCTGTAGGTGGTCCCGCCCCACCAGGCGAACGTGCCGGTGTACCAGTACCGGTTCTCCCAGGCGTACGGCGTGCCCTTCGGCACCGCGTGGTACATCAGCGGGAAGCGCGGGCCCGCGGGCGGGCTGGTGCCGATGTCGCCGTCGAGCAGGACGAAGGTGTGGTGGCCGGGCCCGTCGACGTACAGGGTGGGGTCCCAGCCCGCCATCATCGTGGCGCGGTGGGAGCCGAAGAGGCAGCCGTTGGACTTGTACCAGTCCCAGACGTACGTCGGGTCGCCGCCGGCCCGCAGCCGCAGGTCGGCCAGGCAGTACTGGTCGCTCCAGCTGCCGTTGGCGGAGTACACGACGTGCAATTGCCCATTGGGGTCCCTGATGGGTTCGGGGCCCTCGTTGATGTACGGGTTGCCGACCACGCGCTCCCAGGGCTCACGCGGCTGCGAGATGACGTACCGCGCTCCGGTGGGGGTCGTGGGGCTGCTCATCCGCGCGATGTAGAGGTTCTGCTCGACGTTCGTGTCACCGGCCCAGCCGGACCACACGAACCAGCGCTGCCCGTTGAAGGTGAACAGGGACCCGTCGATGGCCCACTTGTCGTCCGGCAGGGCCAGCCTGCTCGCGGCGGTGTAGCCGCTGTCCGCGCCGACGGAGCTGATGACGTACATCCGGTGGGCCGGTCCGCGCCCGGCCGTGAAGTAGATGTAGTAACGGCCGCCGTCCCGCACGATCTCCGGGGCCCAGACCTCGCCGAGATTGCCCGTGTCCGACCAGACCCGGCGGGCGGCCGCGGAGGCAAGCCCGTCCGTCGAGGACGCCTGCCGCACGGCGATGCCGTCGCCGACGGACTGCACCGAGACGTAGGTCCCGCCGACCCGCAGCACGCTCGGGTCGGCGGCCCGCAGGCCGGTCTGGCCGGCCCGGGCGGGCTCGGCGGACGTCAGGGCCAGCACGGCGGTGAGCACACCGGCCAGCAGCAGGGCCGCGGTGCTCCGCAGACATCGGTATGCGTTCATCGTCCCGTCCCGTCGGCGTCACGCTTTACATCGATGCAAAGGCTTGTCCTCAGCTTCGTGATAGGGAGTGAACATGTCAAGATTGTGCGGCGGCGGTCGTGGTACGACCGCCTGTCGGCCTCACGGCCCGGTCTGCGCCTCGTACGGTTCGCACAGGGCCAGGTGGTCGACGTGGCCGTGCCGGCCGAAGTAACCCTCGCCGACGGTGGTCTGGGTCCCCGGGGCGAGTGCGTGGCACAGGCCGGTCGCGCCGTCCTGGTAGACCACCTGGACCTGGTGGGCGGTGGCGCAGTCGTTGGAGGCGGTGACGTAGCGCCAGCTCTCGTACAGGGCGACGCAGGAGGGGGCCGGCGGTGCCGTGGGCAGGGGCGCGGCGGAGGCCGGGGCCGCGGAGAGGAGCGGGAGGCCGCACAGGGCCACGGTGGAGGCAGCGGCCGTGAGGGCGCGGATGCGGTGCGTCCGGGTGAGCATGGATGACCTCGCAGTCGGGGCGTCGGCTGACTTCGGAACGCAAGGGGCGTGCGTTCGAGAAGTGAACCTCGCAGGCGTACGGCATCCACGGCAAGGACGGCGGCCGGTTCGGGACAGAACAGTCCTTGCAGCAGGGGAGGGCTCCCGCCTGGGCGGTTCGTCTCCGGACGGGTCACTGCGCCCAAGCCATTGTTCAACTATTGCAATCACCGCAGGGCCGCCCTCTGGCATGTAGCCAGGTGGCGGCCCTGCGCCGGTGTTCGCGTCGTCCACCTCTTGCAAGCGGACCCGGCGTCGGATTGTCGCGGTTACCTGCCCTCGCGGGGCATGACCACCGCGGACAGCACGGCGGGCACGGCCCCGACCAGGAGCATGACCACGGACCAGGACGTGGCCGCGAGGATCCCGGGGATGACGAGCGGAGTGAGGAAGGCACCGGCGAACACCATCGTGTTCTCCAGCCCGAGGGCCGTCCCGGAGCGCTCCTTGCCCGCCATGATCGCGATCTCGGCGTAGTGCACGCCGTGCCACCCGCAGGAGAGCAGACCGGCCACCACCATCAGCGCGGCCGCGATCCACGCGGGCCCGGGCCCGCACAGCGCGAGTCCGACGAAGCAGGCGGCGATGACCCAGCTGTAGACGATGACGATGCCACGACGGTGCCGGCCGCCCCGGCTGTCCGTCCAACGCCCGCTCCACACCCGGGAGACGGCGCCCAGCGCCTGGACGGCGAACAGCAGGCCGGAGATGGCGGTGAGGCCGATGCCGTGCTCCCGGTGCAGGTAGATCGCGGCGAACGACAGGACGGTGAACTGCGGGAAGTCGAGCAGGAAGGCGCTCAGCGAGATCCGCCAGATCTTCCAGCGGCGCAGCGGGCTGACGGTGGTGTTCCGGTGCCCCGCGGACGGCAGCGGCGGCTCGTCCAGCCAGCACACGATGGCGACGGTGGCGGCGAGCGCGAACGCGGTCAGGAAGCCGAACACGCCCCGGAAGCCGACGCTCAGGGCGAGGGCGGGCAGGGCGAGCGCACCGATCGCACCGCCGAGGGGGACGGCCGCGACCCGCAGACTGATGGCGAAGCCGTGGTTGCCCGGCGGGAACCAGCCCAGGACGGCCCGGCCGGAGGCGCTGTTCACGCAGCCGCCGAGCGCGCCGGCGAGCAGCAGGACGGCGGACAGCAGCCAGGACGGCGGGGTGTACCCACCCGTGGGCACGAGGAACGCGGTGGCGGCGGCGAGGCTCACGGTGGTGCCCGCCAGGCCGGTGACCAGCACGGCCCGCTCGCCGAACCGGTCGGTGAGCAGCCCCCAGACGATCTCGGTGACCGCCGCCCCACAGGTCAAGGCGGCCAGGACGACGCCGAGTTGGCCGGTGGAGTAGTGGTAGTCGGACTGGAGAACCGCGCTGGCCATGGGGATCCCCTGGAAAGCCGCGCTGAAGGCCGCCTGGGCGATGATGCCGATGCCGAGGATGCCCCACTTGTAGTGGGGGGAGTGGGTCTTGCCCGACCTGCCGACGGGGAGCGGGACCGCCGCGCGGGCGACCGGTGCCGTCGTGATCTGCTGGGACATGGTCTTGGGGCGCTTTCTGCTCAAGGGTGTGCGGAGGGGGGAACGGGGGCCCGCGAGGGGCGGCTCAGGAGGTGGCGACCGGTGCGCCGTCCAAGGCGAGTCCGGTGTCGGGGAGTTCGCCCGGCAGCAGGGGCTCGGTGCGCTTCTCCCGGATCACCAGCAGGGTGCAGCCGTGCTGGCTGCTGACCCGGTGCACGCTGCCCGGCTTCTCCAGGACGAGGCAGCCGGGGCCGTAGACGTCCCCGTTGTCGTTGCGCAGTTCGCCGTCCACGACGACGATCAGCTCGTAGCCGAGGTGGCGGTGGAGGTCTCCGTGCGCGCCGGCGCCGAAGCGCGCGAGGTAGGCCTCGGCGCCGTCGGGGCCGGTCTCCTCCGCGGTGTAGAGCCAGTGCACGTCGACCGCCTGGCGGCCGGGCTGGACGTAGGCCTGCCAGGTGAGCCGGTCGAGGGCCGTGCCGTTCAGGAGGTCGCGGACGACCAGGACGTCACGGCGCCGGGGCGTGGGGGCGGTCACGGTCATGGGGCTGCCTTTCGGCTCGGAGGGCGCAGCGGGCGCAGAGAGCGCAGCGGGCGCGGAGGGTTCGGGCTGCTCGGCGTGCGGGGCGTGCTCGAAGTGCGGTGAGGGAGCGTCGTGTTCTGCGTGGAGGCGGCCGGGTGCGGGGCCTGCTCCGGTGGTGCGCAGGTCCGCGCCGACCTCCGAGCGGCGGATCTTGCCCGACGTGGTGCGGGGCAGCACGTCGGTGAAGGAGACGCTGTGCACGCGCAGGGCGCGGGTGACGTGGAGGTCGACGTGGTCCAGGAGGTCCGCCTGCGTGGCGTCGGCGCCGGGCTCGCGTTCGACCACGGCGTGCGCGGCGAGCGTCAGCGTGGGGTGCGGCACGGGAACCACGGCGGCCGCACGGACGGCCGGGTGGGTGCGCAGGATCGCCTCGAGCTCGTACGGGGACACCCGGTGCCCGCCCGACTTGAACACGTCGTCGCTGCGTCCCAACAGCCGTACGTACCCGTCGGACGCGAGGACGGCCGAGTCGCCCGTCGCGTACCGGTCGGTGCCGAGGACCTGCCGGGTGCGCCCGGGGTCGTCGTCGTAGCCGGCCATCAACCCGACGGGCGCGTCGGCGAGTTCGACGTACAGCTGCTCGTCGCGGACGCTGAGGTCCCAGCCGGGCAGCGGCTTTCCGAGCCAGCCCGGCTTGTGCGGCAGTCCCGGGGTGGTGCCGACGAGCGCCGTCGTCTCGGTCTGCCCGTACCCCTCGCGGACGGTCACGCCCCACTCGGCCGCGATGACCTCGCTGACGTGCTGGGCGAGCGGTTCGCCCGCGGTGGTGGCCTCGCGCAGCCGGGGCTGGGCGGTCGAGGCGTGCGCGGCGAGCCGCGTCCACTGGGCCGGGGGAGCGCACAGGCTGGTGATGCCGCGTTCCTCGAGGAGCCGCGGCAGGTGCCCGGAGTCGACGGGCTCGGCCGGCGGGACGATCAGGGTCGCCTCGGCGGTGAAGGGCACGAAGAAGCTGGACCAGGAGTGCTTGGCCCAGCCGGGCTCCGAGACGTTGACGTGCCGGTCGCCGGGGATCAGGCCGTTGAAGTACATCGAGGACAGGTGTCCCACCGGGTACGACGCGTGGGTGTGGACGACCAGCTTCGGCGCCGAGGTGGTGCCGGAGGTGAAGTAGGCGAACGCCGTGTCCGAGGCGGGGGTCGGGCCGGTCGGCAGGTAGGAGGCGGAGACCTGGTAGGAGTCGTCGTAGGCGTGCCAGCCGGCGACGGGCGCGCCGACCGCGATGCGCGTCAGCGGGGTGTGCGGGCCGGGTGCGTGCGGGGGCACGAGGGGCGCGAGCTCGCTGCGGCAGATCACGTGGCGGACCCGGCCCCGCCCGATCCGGTCGGCGGCTTCGGAGCGGGTCAGGGAGGTGTACGTGGGGATGGCCACGGCGCCGGTCTTGAGGCACGCGAGGAGCGTCTCCCACAGCTCGACCTGGGCGCCGAGCACGATGAGCACGCGGTCGCCGCGCCGGACGCCGGTGCGGGTGAGCCAGTGGGCGAGCTGGTCGGAGCGGGTGGCCAGGTCCTGGTAGGAGATGCGCTGGTCCCGGCCGTCGGGCCCGATCAGTTCGAGGGCGGTGCGCCGGTTGTCCCGGGCGATCACGTCGAACCACTCCAGCGCCCAGTTGAAGTGGGTCATGCGGGGCCAGGTGAAGGCCCGGCGGGCGGCCTCGTGGTCGGCGCGCAGGTCCAGCAAGAGGTCCCGGCCGCGCCGGAACGCGGCGTGGGCAGGGGTACGGCGGTGGGTCCAGTGGGCAGCGGCGGGGCCGTGCTCGGAGCGGGCCGGGTCGCGGTGGTCTCGGGCCGTCGTCATGCGCGGGCTCCTTCCAGCGTCCGGGCGGTGGCCGGCCGGGGGAGCGCCGCGAGCGCGTCCCGGGCGATGGCGTCGGCGTCGCCGGTGAAGTCGGTCCAGGGACCGGGCCGCGCGGACCCCACCTGCATGAACCAGCGCTGTCCCTCGGAGGGGATGCCCAGGACGTACACCCCGTCGGCGGGTGTGCCCGCCGCGGTCACGGGCCTATACGGCACGGTCGTCGTGGCCACGCCCCCGGTGAGCGGACCGCCGTCGCCCCGGTGGTTGGTCCAGGGTGTCCACAGGCCGGTGGCGCGCAGGTGCCGGGTGAGCGGCGCCGTGTCGCGGTCGAGGTCGGGTGCGGGGATGCGGGCGTCGACGAGGGCCTCGCAGTGGTGCAGGGAGCCGTCGACCTGACGGGAGCGGACGGTGAAGTGACCGCCCTCCTCGTCGGCGGCGAACTCGGCCGACGGGCCGACGACCCGCAGGACGCCCGCGTCGAGCAGGGCGCGGGTCTGGCGCAGCCGCTGCGCGGGCGGACCCGCGGCCAGGAAGGAGCTGAGCGGCGCGAACCAGCCGAGGAAGTCGTCCCGGTGCGACGCGGCGGTCAGCCCGTCGAAGTCGACTGCGCGCCGGATGGTGCCCCGGACGTCGCGCAGGACGTCCAGCGCCGCCTTGCGGGGCCCGTCGTGGTTGCCCAGACCGGCGTGGCGCAGGTCGTCGTCGATCACCTCCCGCAGCGCGGCGTGGAACGCGGCCGGGCCGGCGAAACCGCGGCCGGCGAAGGGACGCGCCAGGGCGTCGACGTCCAGCGGCGGCAGACCGTCGACGCCGAGCCGCGCGGCCGCGGTGCGGACCACCTCGTCGGCCGCTTCGGCCGCCCCGGCCTCGACCAGGGAGGTGGCGCGGGCCAGGAACTCCTGCTCCGCGCGGTCCCCGAGCCGGGCGCGCACCTCGGTCCCGTAGTAGACCAGGTGCATCTCGGCGTGCAGCCACGGCCAGACCTGTGTACGGAAGTCGAGGGGACGGCCGGGGGCGCGCAGGGCCGCGATCCGCTGCGGGGTGAACAGCCGCGCCGGGTAACGCCACAGCGGACCCTTCTGGTTGCGGCCACGGGCAGGCAGCGGCACCCCGGACCGTGAGCCGGCCACCAGGACGGGTTCGAGGCCGGAGGGCAGGTACCGCAGCGTGCCGTCCTGGCCCTCGCGGAACCGGCCGCCGCGCCCGGAGGTCAGGGCGGCGACGACGTCGTAGAACGTCAGCCCCATGCCGAGCACCGCCACGTGGCTGCCGGGCGCGATGCGCTCCAGCGGCATGTCGGCGGCGCTGTCGCCTCGGACGTACTCCCGTCGCGGGTCGCGCGCGGCGAAGTCCGCGAAGCGGGCCTGGTCCGGCGACAGTTCGGTCAGCGGGTGGCCGGTGGCCAGGACGACCCGGTCGGCGTCGATCAGTTCACCGTCGGCGCAGCGCAACTGCCATGCGGCGCCGTTGCGTTGCATCGCGGTGACGTGTCCGGTGTGCCGGCGCAGCGTCGCACCGGCGGGGAGGGAGTCCTGCACCGCCTGGAGGAAGAACCCGAGGTACGCGCCGTACAGGGCGCGGGGCGCGTAGGCGTTGGGGCCCGGGTAGCAGGGGTCCTCGGTGGCGGCCCACCACTGGGCCAGCGTCGGGCCCGCCCCGGCCCGGGCGGGACCGTCGTCGGCGGGACCGGAGAACATGGTCACCTCGCCGCAGGCGGTGTTCATCAGGAAGACGGGGTTCTGGTCGCTGCGCCAGACGCGGCCGGCGCCGACCTCGTCCTTGTCGATGAGGACGATCTCCACCGCACGGTCCGGTGCCTCGTCCCGCAGCCGGGCCACGAGGCGTTCGACGACGGCGAGACCGCGCGGGCCGGAGCCGACGACCGCGACCCGGTGCGGGGCGGTGACCCGTGCGCGAGTGCGGGTGAGGAGCTCCGCCGACCGGTCGTGGGCGTCGGCGGTGAAGCGCAGCATGCTCAGCAGCCGACTGGAGGTGACCACGTGGTGGGTGCCCTTCGGGGCGGGCAGGGGCATGGCGCCGGTGGCGGCCCAGACGAGCCGGCCGTCGTCACCGATCGCGCCCCGTGCCGCGCCCGCGTTGTCGCGGTGCAGGCAGAACGGCACGTCGAGCGTGCCGTCGGCGAAGGCGGCGCGCAGGCCCGTGCCGATGTCGGAGCCGTGGTCGAGCACGGCGGTGATGAGCCGCAGCGCCTCGCTGTAGACCGTCTCGTAGTCGGCCTGGCGGGCCCACGGCAGGGGGCAGTCGTCGCGCAGGGCCTCGCGGGACACCCGGGCCGCCCGCTCCAGCGCCGCGATGTTCTCGGCGACGGTGGGGATGCGGTGGGCCTCGGCGACCGTCTTGACGATCAGCCGCTGTGCGCCGCCGCGCACGGCGAGCTGCGCCGAGGAGTCCAGGAGCAGTTCCGCCCCGGCCTCGGTGGCGGGGTAGACCCCCATGTAGGTGTACAGCACGACGTGCCGTGCGACGTGGGTCGGCAGGAAGAGCTCCGCGAGGTGGTGCAGGGCGGCCAGCGCCTCGACGTCCTGGACCGCGTTGGTCTGCTGGGCGTACGACAGCGAGACGGAGGTGATCCCGTTGCGGGCGAAGAACATCGCCTCCAGCACGCTGATCGCCACCAGCAGCGAGGGCGGGCACATCTGGCCGAGCATGCAGCCGCCGAAGGTCTCCAGGTGGGCCCGCAGACCCTGGTCGGCGGCCCGGTCGGCGAGCTGCTGGGTCGCGTCGGTCCAGGCGGGCACCGCCTCGGCGAGCGGGAGCCGGGAGTAGGGCAGGCAGTAGGAGACGGGGCCGCCCTCCGAGGCGGACAGGCCCGCCGCCACCATCGCGTCGAAGATGTGGGCGGGCCGCGCGGAGCCGTGCCGCACCTGGACCGGGATGCCGTCGGCGGCGCGGGCGACCTCGGCGGTCAGCCGCGGCCCGTGGTTGACGAGCGGGAACCCGTTCAGCGCGCGGCCCGCCGCCAGGGCCGCCTCCGCGCCGGCGATGTCCTCGACCCGGGTGTAGGAGTCGATGGTGAGGGTGGCGAGCGTCCTGGCACGGGCGGCCGCGACGGCCGCCAGGCCGTCGGCCATGCTCCGCGGGTCCGACATGCCCATCCGGGGCTGTACGACCAACTGGCCGGTGCGAGCCGCCTGTTCCACGTAGGTCTGCATGTCGGGGGTGGCCGCGGACGCGGCGGGGGCGCTGCCGGACGCGGCGCGGACGCCCTGGGAAGGCACGGAGGCGCCCTGGGCGCGTATGCCGCTCATGCGGCGACTCCGGTGATCCCGGGGCGCTGTCCCGTCATCCGCCGCAGCGCGGTGCCGAACTCGGCCGGGTCCGCGCCGTCCGTGAAGACGGCGTCGAAGCCCTCCGCGACCAGCTCGTCGGCGAGGTGGGGCTGGGCCGCCCCCTGGATGCCCAGCTTGCCGCCGATCATGACCGGAACCGAGGCCAGGGACGGGTCGCCGTCCGCGCGCAGCGTCCTGATGAGCCGGCGGCCGTCGATGTGGCCGTGCCCGTTCACCGAGGAGATGACGACGGCGTCGGGCCGCTGGACGCGTACCTGCTCGACCAGTTCGGCGTCGGGCACGCACGGGCCGAGGTTGACCACCTCGTAGCCGCGCTCTTCCAGCAGCAGTTGGAGGAACACCAGGTTCCAGGTGTGGGAGTCGGACGAGACCGTCGAGAGCAGGATGCGTTTCGCTCTGGACTGGATGGGACGCACGAGGAAGACCTCCTGTCGAGGGTCCGCGGTCTGCCGCGGCACATCGAAGATCTCTGGTTCCGGGGTCGCGGCCCAGACCGATTCGGCAGTCGTGAACCGCGGTTCGGGGATGCCGTACCGGCCCGGTCCGCGGGCCGTCCGGCGCACTAGGCTCGGAGCGTGTCCGGCCGGGGCGGCGCCGACGGCTCCGCCGGTTCCCCGTCGGGGGAGCGGCGTCCGCAGACGGCCACACCGGCGATGACCAGCAGCGCGCCGCAGCACTGCGGGAGCGTCAGCGCCTGGCCGAGCCACAGGTAGGCGACGACGCTGGTGGCGACGATCTCGAAGGTGCCGAGCATGCTCACGCGCGTCGGCCCTAGGCAGCGTCTTGTCGATCACGTCTGGAGCCAGATGAGTGTGCTGGCCAGGGTGATGGCGGCGAGGTAGCGGCCGGGCTGTTTCTCGTAGCGGGTGGCGATGCCGCGCCACTGCTTGAGGCGGTGGAAGCAGCGCTCAACGACGTTGCGGCGCCGGTAGACGGCTCGGTCGAAGCCACAGGGCCGTTCGCGGCGACGGCGTCGGCCCGCGAGCTGGTCGACGCGTTCGGGGATGGTCGCTTTGATGCCGCGTCTGCGCAGGTAGGCGCGGAAGGTCCGGGCCGAGTAGCCCTTGTCGGCAACCACCCGCTCCGGGCGGACGCGAGGCCGTCCCGGCCCGGGCCGGGTGACGCGGATCTTGTCGATGACCGTCTCGGCCTGGGTGCAGTCGTTGCGGGTGCCGGCTGTGACCGTGAACGCCAGGGGGCGGCCCCGCCCGTCGCAGGCCAGGTGGATCTTGGTGGTCAGCCCGCCTCGGGAGCGTCCGAGGCCGCGTTCCTCGAGCCCCCTTTGGCCGCGGTGTGCTGATGGGCCCGCACGATCGTGGAGTCCAGCGCGACCAGCCAGTCCACCTCCGCCCGCTGCCGGGCCGCGGCCAGAAGCCGGTCGAAGGTTCCGTCGGCAGCCCAGCGGGCGAAACGTCCGTGCACGGTCTGCCAGGGCCCGAACCGCTCCGGCAGATCCCTCCAGGGCACCCCGGTACGGAACTTGAACACAATGCCCTCCAGCACCTGGCGGTGATCCCGCCACCTGCCCCGGGCACGACCCGCAGGCGGCAACAACGGCTCGATCACCGCCCACGCGGCGTCAGTCATCTCCCCATCCCTCACGACCAGCCCAACGATCGGATGATCGGAAAGACACCCCCTAGGACGCGTACCGCACTCAGCACGAGCGCGAAGGGAGCGGCCATGCCGAGGACACCGATCAGGACGAGCGGCACGAGGGCGCGCGGCTCCCACGCGCTGCTCCCGATGCGCCACGGAGGCTGCACGCAGCACCACGCGAGGGCGGCGACGAGCGAGCCGTACAGGGTGGAGGTGCCGGCCGGCACGGCACCGCCGAGGGAGCGCCCGCACACGAGGTACAGGATGTAGGAGGCGGCGGTGGCCAGCCCGAAGACGAGACCGAGGGGGTCGAGGTGGCTCAGCTGCGCACCGCCCACCCCGACCATCAGGACGACACCGCCGAGCGTGAGGGGCAGGGCCACCAGGACGCTGGTGGGCGGGCGTCCGCGCCGGCGCACGGCGTCGGCGGCGGTCAGCCAGGCGGCGGCGCTGTACTGCAGCACCAGCGCGATGGCCAGCGGCAGCCGGGCTATCGCCATCGAGTAGCAGTAGATGAGCGCGGCCAGGGCCAGACCGAAGACCGCCACCCGCGGCAGGCTGCGCCACGGCAGGCGCAGCAGGTCGCGGCGGGCGAGGCACAGGCCGGCGAACAGGCTCAGGAAACCGAACAGCATGCGGAACTCGGTCACGGTGACCGCGCTGACGCCCCGGTCGATGACGTGGCGCGAGGCGGTGCCGCTCAGGCCGAAGAGCACACACGCGGTGACGACCATGAGACAGCCGGAGGCGCCGGACCGGCGGGGCTGGGCGTCCAAAGGGTCGGCGTCGAGGGTGCCTTGCGCGTCCAGGAAGTCGGCGTCGGGGGAGTCCGCGCCGGAAGTTTCCCGCCTCAACTCACGGTACCGGTCGTGACGTACTCGGGACGCGGCCGGGCGGAGGGGAGGTCCCGCGGCGCGGTGGGCGGCAGGGGCTGCGGTGGGCGCAGCCGTTGCAGGTGCGGGACCACGTGCGCGGGAGTGACCTCGGCGTTCCAGATCAGTTCGGTCATCACCGGGGACAGCGTCGGCAGCGGCAGCTCCACCAACTGCCCCGACTGCAGCTGCGGTCCGACCGCGACGGCCGGCACCACGCCCACGCCCATGCCGCCCAGCACCGACGACTTGACCCCGTCCACGCTGCCCACCTGCTGGACCCGGACGCGCCCCAGGCGGGGGAGAGCCTGCCGCTCGGCGATGTCGCGGTAGACGCAGCCCGGTGCGGTGACCAGCAGCCGCTGGGGACGGGCCACCTGTTCGGGCGCGCCGACCACGACGACCTGGTCGGTCCACAGGTGTCGGCGGTCGCCCTCCCCGGCCGGCCGGTCGGCCGGGGGCACGGTCGACGGGTGCGCCGGGGGAACGGTGGCCGAGTTGACGAGGGCGGCGGACAGCTCGCCCCGGCCGACTTGGTCCCGCAGCTCGGCCACCGAGCCGACGAACACCTGCGTCTCCAGGTGGGGCATGAGCCGGCGCAGGGTGCGCAGGAAGCCGGGCAGCCGGTAGGTGCACAGCGACGCCGTCGCGCCGATGCTCAGGCTGCCGGGGCGGTCCTCCGCCGCGGCGGCCACCGCCGCCTGCGCCTGCGCCAGTTTGTCGAGGATGTCGGTGGCGTACTCGAGGAAGCGGGCGCCCGCCTTGGTGAGCCGGTTCACGGCCGCCCCCCGCTCCAGCAGTGAGGCACCCAGGGCCCGTTCGAGCCCCTGTAAGTGGCTGGTGACGGTCGATCGCGCGTAGCCGAGCCGGTCCGCGGCCTCGGCGAGTGTGTTGCTCCGGGCCACGGTCACGAACGTTTCCAGTCGTTGGACGTCCACGGTGCGGTCTCCTTCCGGTCGGTCCCCCGGGGGCGTTGTGCCGACCCGTCCGCCTCGAAACGAGGATGTTGAGCCAAGATTAGATCAAACCTCAATCATGTACTCAAGTGCATCAAAGTCCCACCCGGGGAACGTGGGCAAAGATTTACTTAACTCGGAAGACAAAGTTGGTCCCGAGTGTATGTTTGTATCCGACTGCAGCGAGTGGGCCGCGCCCTCCGCTGCGCAGACACGGGGGAGGCCGGTCTCCTCCATGCCCGACAGAAGGGGGAAAGCCGTGCGCGCTTCGCGTACGACCGAACGAACCGCGGTGGCCGTGGTGGGGATGGGCTGCGCATTCCCGGGAGCGAACGGCCCGCAGGAGTTCTGGGACCGGCTCGTGTCCGGGACCGACAGCGTGACCGTCGTGCCGGCCGACCGGTTCGACATCACCGAGCACTGCTCGGTCGACCGGCGGGAACCGGGCCGGACCGTTTCCCGCCACGGTGGGTTCCTCACCGACGCGTACGGGTTCGACGCCGGCTTCTTCGGCATCTCACCCGCGGAGGCCGCCGACATGGATCCCCAGCAGCGCCTGGTGCTGCAGGTCGCGTGGGAGTCGCTCGAGGACGCGGGCCTGAGGCCGTCGGCCCTCGCCGGCTCGCGCACCGGTGTGTTCGTCGGCCAGGCCACCGCCGACTACGACGAGGTCCACCAGCCCCGCGACGGACGCACCACCGTACGGGGGGCCGCGGGCCGGAGGTTACGGGCCGTCACCGCGGGCCGCGTCTCCTACGCGCTCGACCTCCGCGGCCCGAGCGTCGTCCTGGACACCGCCTGCTCGTCGTCCCTGGTCGCCGTCCACGCCGCACGGCAGAGCCTGCTCACCGGGGAGAGCGACCTGGCCCTCGCGGGCGGCGTCAACGTCATCCTCTCGCCGCGGGACGCCCTCGTGTACTCGCAGAGCGGCATGCTCTCGGCGGACGGGCGGTGCAAGTTCGGCGACGCCTCGGGGGACGGCTTCGTCCGCAGTGAGGGCGTCGGCCTGGTGGTGCTCAAGCGGCTGTCCGACGCCCTGCGCGACGGCGACCCGGTGCGCGCGCTCCTGCTGGGCACCGCCGTCGGCAACGACGGCAGGGGCAGCGGGCTGCTGCTCAAGCCCGCCGAGTCCGGCCAGGTCGCCGCGATCGAGGAGGCCTGCGCGGCGGCGGGCATCTCGCCCGCGCAGGTCGACTACGTGGAGGCGCACGGCACCGGCACGCCGGTCGGCGACGGTGTCGAACTGGCCGCGCTCGCCTCGGTCAACCACGACCGGGACGCCGCCCGCCCGCTACGCGTCGGGTCGGTGAAGACGAACATCGGCCACCCGGAGGCCGCCGCCGGGGTGGCCGGGCTGATCAAGGCGGTGCTGATGGCCGAGCACGGCGTCATCCCCGCGTCCCTGCACTGCGCCGACCCCCACCCGCTGCTCGCCACGGGAGCGCTCCCGCTCCGGCTGGTCACCGAGAACGAGCCCCTGACCAGGAACGGCGACCGCGCCCACCTCGGCGTCAGCTCCCTCGGCCTGTCCGGCACCAACGCCCATGCGATCGTGGGCGAGTTCACCGGGGTCGCCGCGTGCCGCGGGTTCGCCGAGGCCGCCGAGGTGGCCGAGTCCACGGGCTCCACCGAGCGCCCCGAGCGGCGGCCGCTGCTCGTCCTGTCCGCCCGCACGCCCGCGTCCCTGCGCGGCCTGGCCCGCGCCTACGCCTCCCACCTGCGCGACCGGGGACGCGGCACCCCCCTGGCCGACCTGTGCGCGGCCGCCGCCCTGCGCCGGGACCACCACCCCTTCCGCCTGTGGGTGACGGCCGCGACGCACGAGGAGCTGGCCGACCGGCTGCTGGCCCTGGCGCGAGGTGAGGAGATCGCCGACGGAGGCACCGGGGAAGCGGGCTTCGGCGCGGACCGGCGCACCGCGCTGGTGTTCCCCGGCCAGGGCTCCCAGTGGCAGGGCATGGGGCGCGGTCTGCTGGCCGCGTCCCCCGCCTTCCGCCAGGCGCTCGCCCGGTGCGCGGAGGCCGTGCACGCGGAACTGGGCTGGTCCCCGCTGGAGTTGCTGACCGACGACCGCGCCGAGCTCCCCGACGACGTACAGACGGTGCAGCCCCTGCTGTGGGCCGTGGAGGTGGCGCTCGCCGCCGCCCTGCGGGAGGCGGGGCTGTCGCCCGACCTGTGCATCGGCCACAGCATGGGGGAAGCGGCCGCCGCCCACGTCAGCGGCGCCCTCACCCTGCGCGACGCGGCAGCGGTGATCTGCCGCCGCAGCCGGCTCATGAGCCGGGTCGCCGGGCGCGGAGGCATGCTGCTCGTCGGCCTGTCCGCGGAAGAGGCCCAGCAGGTCGTCACCGACGCCCACCCCGGCGTCCGCGTCGCGGCGGAGAACGCGCCGCGGTCGACCGTACTGGCCGGCCCGTCCGAGGAACTGACGCGTCTGACGGGTGTGTGGGAACGGCAGGGCGTGGTCTGCCACCCGGTCCGCGTCGACGTGCCCTCCCACTCGCCGGTCATGGAGGAGGTCCGCCAGGACCTGCTGGACTCGCTCGCCGACCTCAGCCCCGTACGGCCCGGGCTGCCCATGATCTCCACCGTGCGCGGGCACGACCGGGTCGGCACCGACGGCGGCTCCGTACCCGACGCCGCCTACTGGGCGGAGAACCTGTGCGGCCCCGTGCACTTCACGCGCGCCGTCAGGGCGGCGGCGAAGGCGGACGACACCGTCTTCGTCGAGGTCAGCCCGCACCCCCTGCTGTCGGGCGGCATCAGGGACACGCTCCGCGCCGACGGAGCGAGCGGTGCCGTCGTGCCGACCCTGCGCCGGGGCCAGGACGAGCCGGAGGCGCTGGCCCGCACCGTCGGACAGGCCTACGCGGCGGGCGCGAGCGTGGACTGGACCCGCTGGTTCGACCGGGCGACGACCCCGGGCGTGCGCCTGCCCACCTACGTCTGGGACACGCGCGACTACCTCCCGGCCACCTCGGCGCACCGGCCTCCCGCACCCGGGTCCGAGGTCCGCACGCATACCGTCCCCCTCGCCGACCGCGCGGCCGTCGCCGGCTGGCGTGACGCCCTCACCGTGCGGGGGAGCACGCCCGTTCCGGCCGTCGTCCACCTCCTGGCCGCGATCGACGCGGTACGGGACGCCTGCGGCGACGCGACTCCGGTCCTGCGCGACGTACGGCTGTCCCCGCACGTCCTGGACGCCCGCGACGCCGCCGCCACGGCGCTCACGGTCGAGGTCGGCGCGCCCGGCCCCGACGGCACCCGTCCGGTGTCGGTCACCTCCACCCGTGCGGGCGAGACCGTCCCGCACGCCGACGGCCGGGCCACGACGGGCGGCGCCGCCGAGGGCGCCGACGCGACCGCCCTGCTCGCCCTGCTGGACGCGGCGTTGGCCCGCTGCACCACGTACCTGCCGCGCCACCGCTTCGAGGCACTGGCCGCACGGCACGGCCTCACCATCGGGTCCGCTCTGAGGTCGGTGGAGCAACTGTGGTGCGGGGACGGCGAGTTCGTCGCGCGCGTCCGGCGCCCCTCGCTGCCGGGTCCGGCGGCCTGGGAAGCGGGACTGCTCCCGCTCCTCTCCACCTGGCCCGAGGCGCCCGGCTCCGGCTCCGCCCGCCGGGCCGCGGAGCCGGACACCCGAGTCCGACACCTCTACGTCCCCGAGGCGTTCGGCGAGGTCCGTGTCCTCGGCGACCTGCCCGAGAACTTCTGGAGCGTCGGCACCTGCGCGCCGAACGGCCCGGACTCCGCCCTCGCCGAGGTCCGGATGTACACGCCGGACGGGCGCGAGCTGGCCTCCTTCACCGGCATACGACTGCGGCGGCTCCCCGCGGACCCGGTCCCGGTGCCAAGTCCCGCGCTGCCCTCCGCCGGGGCGGTGGCGGGCTGGCTCACCGAGCGGCTCCTGCCGCCCGTGGTCTCCCGGACCCTGCACGGCATCGGCTCCGCCCTGCTGGGCGCGGTCTCTTCGCGGAACGACGACCCGGCGGAGGCCGGGGAACGCCCCTCGACGGCAGCCACCCCCTTCACCGTCGCGGAGCCTCCTCAGCCGGCAGGCACGGACCGGACCGAGGCCGGCGCGGGGCCCGGACCCCAGCAGGCGCTGCTCGACCGCGCCGCCGACCTCCTCGGGCTGCCCGCGTCCCAGGTGGACGTCCGCCGCCCGCTGACCGCGCTCGGGCTGGATTCCCTGATGGCCGCGCACCTGCGGCAGCGGCTGCTCGCCGAGCACGGCATCGACGTCCCCGTGGGGCGGCTCCTGTCGCCGCTGCCGATCGCGGACCTCCTGACCGGTTCCGCCGCGGCGTGACGCAGGGCGGGACGGGGCGGCCGGCGCGCCGACGTGGTCCGTCGGCCGCCCTGTCACGTGCGGTGTTCAATAAAAGGGTGACTGTAAACCATCAATGAACTGTGGTATAAGAATGTGTAGGGCCGGGGCCCGAGCGGCCGGCGACCGGTGAGTGCGAGAACGCAGGGGAGTCCACCCGACATGTCACTGCCGACTCAGGCGCGCATCTGCTGTACTCGGCCGCGACGCACGTCTCCGTCCTGTTACTGATCCGGCGCGTGCAGGAGGAAGAGATGGACACGTCCCCACCCGAGAACCAGGCACAGCCCCTGGGGCGCCGCGAGCGGAACAAGATCAAGATAAAGGAGCGCCTCTACACCGCGGCACTGGAACTCTTCGCGGAGCGGGGGTACGAGCAGACGTCCGTCGACGAGATCGCCGAACGCGCCGACGTGGCCCGCGGCACCTTCTTCAACCACTTCCAGCGCAAGGAAGACCTCATCAGCACCTGGGGCGAGCGGCGCAGGGAGCGGTTGGTCGCCATCATGGCGGACGCGTTCCCCGAGCGGATCGGTGCCGCGGACCGGCTGCGCCGCTGCATCACGATCCTGGGCCGGATCAACGAGGAGGAGCACGAGCGCGCCGCCGCGATGCTGATCGCCTGGGTGAAGGCCGGCCGGCCGCTCATGGAGGAACCGTACGTCGCCGGGCTGTTCGCGGAGGTCATCGAAGAGGGCCGGGACAGCGGGGAGTTCCGCGAGGACGTCCTCCCGGAGCAGGTGGGGAACGTGCTGCGGGACATCTACCTGGGCGCGCTGTACCGCTGGTTCCGTGAGGCGGACGCCGAGCCCAACGGCCGGCTCGAACAAGAGCTCCAGCAGGCCCTGGAGTTGCTGCTGAGCGGCATCACCGTCCGGGGCTGACGGGCGTCCGCGGGCGGGGGAGCCGTCCGGTGCGCGGCCGGTGTCAGGGGGACGCCAGGTCGCGCTCGTACCAGGTGCCGGTCCTGCCGCCGAGTGCGTCCGGGCCGGCCGGACCCACCGCGGTGAGACCGGCCTTGGCCACCACCCTCCGGGACGCGGGGTTCGTGTCGGCGACGGCCGCCCGCAGCCTGCGCAGCCCGTGCCGCGAGGCCGCCAGCCGGCACAACTCCCGCACCGCCGCGGTCGCCACGCCGCGGCCGGCGACGTGCTGCGCGACCCGGTAGCCCACGTCGGCGCCGCCGTCCTCGAGGTCGTACAGGTTGAACCGGCCCAGGACCGCACCGTTCTCGTCGAGGAGCAGGTAGAAGGCGCAGACGCCGGCCTCCTGTTCGGCCAGCAGCGCGCGGAACCGCTCGGCGAACGCGTCGAACCAGGCGTCCCCGCGGTCGGAGACCGACGCGGCGAAGTAGGCGCGGTTCGCGCGCTCGAACGCGAGGACCGCCGGGGCGTGACCGGCGGCCAACGGCATCAGTTCGGGCATGCCCCGACCCTACGCCGCGCCTGCCGCGACGGCATGGCCTGAATGCGCCGCCCCGTGTGCCCGGCCAGGAGTCAACCCGCGCTAGGTATGGACCAGTTGACCCCGTCGGCGTAACCTCCGGCCTGGAGTTGAGAGCGCTCTCACCGTCAGTGCGCCGGCCGTCCCCGGCCGGCGTGCGCCCCCCCACGCGAACGGAAGGAAGCACTCCATGCGTCCCCTACGACCGCGCGCCGTCGCCGCCGTGCTGATCGCCCTCGGAGCCGGCGCCGCCGTCCTCTCCCCGACCGCCCAGGCCGCCCCGGCCGCACCCGCCGACACCCGGGCCGCCACCGCACCGTCCCCCGGCCTGCTGCAGGCCATGCAGCGCGACCTGCACCTCACCAAGGGCGAGGCCGAGCACCGCCTGCTCGCCGAACGGCGGGCGACCGCCCTGGACCAGCGCGTCAGGAGCCTGGCCGGCAGCTCCTACGCGGGCAGCTGGTTCGACGCGTCGACGGGCAGGATCACCGTCGCCTCCACCGATCCGTCCCTCACCGGCGGACTGCGGGCGGCGGGCGCCGACGTGCGCCGGGCCGACTACTCCGCCGCCCAGTTGGACGCCACCAAGAAGCACCTCGACGCCGCCTCCGCGCCCCCGGGCGTCGCCGCCTGGCGCGTGGACCCGCGGGCCAACCGCGTGGTGGTGGACGTCGTGGCGGGCCAGCGGACGGACAACGATGTCAGGGCGTTCGTCGCCAAGGCCCTGAAGTCCGGCCCGGTGCAGGTCCGCGAAGTGCGGGCCGCCCCGCGCACGTTCGCGGCCGGAACGGTCGGCGGCGACCCGTACTACACCGGCAACGTGCGCTGCTCCATCGGCTTCTCGGTGCAGGGCGGGTTCGTCTCGGCCGGCCACTGCGGACAGCCCGGCGCCGGGGTGAGCGGCTGGGACCACAGCTACATCGGCACCTTCCAGGGCTCCTCCTTCCCGGACAACGACTACTCCTGGGTCAGCGTGGGCAGCGGCTGGTGGACCGTCCCGGTGGTCCTCGGCTGGGGCACCGTGCCCGACCAGTTGGTGCGCGGGTCCAACGTGGCCCCCGTCGGGGCGTCGATCTGCCGCTCCGGTTCCACGACCCACTGGCACTGCGGAACGGTGCTCGCGCAGAACGAGACGGTCAACTACAGCCAGGGCGCCGTCCACCAGCTCACCAAGACCAACGTCTGCGCCGAACCGGGTGACTCCGGCGGCTCGTTCATCTCCGGCGACCAGGCACAGGGCGTCACCTCCGGCGGCTGGGGCAACTGCAGCAGCGGCGGGGAGACCTGGTTCCAGCCGATCAACGAGATCCTGAACCGCTACGGCCTGCGCCTGCACACGGCGTGACCCCGGCAGGGGGCCGGCGCGCACACGCCGGCCCCCCGTCGTCAGTCGCCGGGCGGGGCGGCGGCCGCGCGGTTCCTCACCGGGCGGAGGACCCGGCGCCACCGCGCGGCAGCGGGCCCACGTCGCTGTGCCGGCCGGGGCGGGCGGCGGCGTGGCGTTGTCCCGGGCCGAGGCCGTCACGCGCGGCCAGGGCGTCGGCGACGGCGCCGGTGGCGAAGGCGTAGACGGCCTTGTGCAGGAGGTCCACCACCAGCTCCTTGCGGGGCCAAGTGGACGGCGGGGCGCCGACACCGGTCGCGTTCTCGAGGATCTGGTCGTTGGTGAGGCGGACGACGGCGAACTTCGCGGAGGCGACCGGTCCACGCAGCCCGGCCTGGGCCATCACCGACCGCAGCACGCCGAGGAGGGCCGCCTGGCCGAAGTGCATGGCCCAGTTGACCGGCAGCGGCTGCCTGCCGGGGCGTTCGGGCAGACCGGTCAGCCGCTCCAGGACCCGCGCGGGCACATGGGAGTCGGGCCGGCCGGTGAGGGCCTGCTCGGCCTTCTCGCCGAGGGTCATCACGACACCTCCGGCGGTACCGGCCACCAGCCCCTGCCACAGCGCGCGCTTGATCATGCCCACCGGGTACCCCTGGGGACCACCCTCACCCGGGCGTCCTGAGGCGGCGCGGATGCGCACCGGGAGCCCCGGTCGGCCGTGACACCGGGAGCCGCGGCCGCCCGTGACACCGGTGGCCGCCATTGCTCCGGTGACACCGGTGGATTCGCCGATGCCAGGGCAGCCGCCGTCCGGTGAGACTGCGGGCGCAACCCCGGAGACCCCCTTCCCCCACGGAGGCACCTCGTGCGCATGCCTGCCCTGTTGTCACGGCGGTCCGTCACCGCCACCGCGCTGGGGGCGCTGCTCTGCGGCGCCCTGCTCCACGTTCCGCAGGCCACCCCGGCCGCGGCCGCCACCGCCGCGGCCGCCGGTCCCACGGTCACCGTCCCGCCCGCCGGCAGTCACGGCTTCCCGTTCCTCGCCGCGGCGGAGGACCTCGGCTCGTACGGCTACACCGAGAGCGAGTACTTCTTCTCCGGCACCGCCACGTCGTACGCCAAGTCCGGACTGTGGACGTCGGACGGCCGGTGGAACGTCCGCGCGTCCGGCACCGCCGCGTACAAGAGCCGTCTGCTGGTGCGCCGCCCCGCCGACCCCGCGAAGTTCAACGGCACCGTGGTCGTGGAATGGCTCAACGTCAGCGGCCAGATCGACCTTTCCCCGGACTACTGGTTCGAGCGCGACGAGCTGCTGCGCCAGGGCTACGCCTGGGTCGGCGTCTCGGCCCAGGCCGTCGGCGTCAACGGCGGGGCCGGCGAGATCAAGGGCCTGAAGGGCTGGGACCCGGCGCGGTACGGCAGCCTGGTCCACCCCGGCGACGCCTTCGCCTACGACATCTTCTCCCAGGCGGGCCGGGCGCTGCGCGCCCCCAGTGGACCCGACCCGCTCGGCGGCCTCCCCGTGCGCACCCTGCTCGCCGACGGCGAGTCCCAGTCGGCCGGCTTCATGACGACGTACGCGAACGCCGTCCAGCCGGTGTCCAAGGTCTACGACGGCTTCATGGTGCACAGCAACAGCGCGGTCGCCGCTCCGATCACCGGCGTCCTGGCCGACACCCTGCTCATGCCGAACCCGTCCCGGATCAGGACCGACCTGACGGTGCCGACGTTCGTCGTGCTCACCGAGACCGACGTGCCGGGCGCCGCGGTCGCCCGGCAGCCGGACACCGCGAGCGTCGTGCACTGGGAGCTGGCCGGCACGGCCCACGGCGACCAGTGGGCCTACGACCTCGGTCAGCCCACCGTGGAGAAGTCGGCGGGCTCGGCCGCGCCCTCGGCCGACTGCGCCGCCGGTTCGGCGCCCTTCAACGACGGACCCGGCCACTGGGCGATGAACACCGCCCTGCGCCACTTGGCCGGCTGGGCGCGGGGCGGGCCGCGCCCGCCGAGCGGCCAGCCGCTCAGCACGGTGCTGCGCGACCCGGCCACCGGCCTGGCCACCGGCGGGGTCCGGCTGCCGGACGTCACGGTGCCCACCCGCACGCTGACCGGCTTGCGCGACACCACCGACAGCGGCGTCTTCTGCGGCCTGTACGGCGCCCGCGACCCCTGGAACGGCGACGCCGACGCCTGGGACCGGCACGACGACGGCGACCCGTCCGACCCGTCGTTCCCGCCCACCGCGGAACCGGTGCTCAGCCGCCTGTACCCGACCCACGCCGACTACGTGGGCAAGGTGCGCACGGCCGCGCAGCGGTCCGTCGACGCCGGCTACCTGCTGCCGGAGGACGCGACGGCGATCGTCGCGGCCGCACAGGACTCGGGCATCGGCGGCTGACGCGCCTGTCCGCGGCCCCGGCCCCGCGCTGCTGCGGGTCCGGGGCCGCGGTCGGTGGAGCGGCGTCCTCAGGGCTGCGGGTGATCGGGGACCCACGCCCGCTCACCCGCGTCGTTCGTGCCGTACCAGTAGTGCGGGAGGCCGGTGATGCCGGTGGTCCGGAAGGGGCGGCCGTGGTCGTCGATGCGGACCGTGCCGGTGCGGCCCTGGCAGGACCAGTCCAGTTCGAGGTACCAGCGCGTGTCGTGGGCCTGGGCCGTCGCGTCGACCAGCAGCACCTCGGGGTCCGCGGCGGAGACGCGGTACGGGAAGCGCACCGCGGGCAGCCTCCGGCCGACGTCCGAGCCGTCCTGCGGACGGGCGACGGGACGGTCGACGTCCAGGTCCACCGCGAACCGGCGGGGCGCGAGGTCCCCGCCGCACCCCTGGCCCATGGCGTAGGCGTTGCCGGCGGCCGGGGCGTCACGGCCGGCGACGCGGACGTGGAGCGCTTCGAGGACCACGGCCGTGGCAGACCGCCCCTGCACCGTGATCCGCACCAGCGTGTGCCGCCCGTGCACCGCCTGCTGCGTCGCCGCCCACAGCCCGGCGTCCTGCTCGACCGGCGGCGGGGGCACGTCGGAGGGCGGCTTGTCGATGACGTAGTCGTGGTCGCAGCCCTTGTCCCAGACCAGGGAGTCCGTGGTCCAGGTCAGGGGCGGCACGGTGGCGGGCCTGGCCGCGGTGGTGGGCCCACCGCGGGTGACGGTCGGCGTGGCGCTCGGGGCTGCGTGCTCCGGCGACGGCGTGGCCGACGCGTGGGGCGCGCCGGGGGTGGCGGTCGTACGAGCGGCAGGGGAACGAGGGGCAGGGGAACGAGGGGCGCCCACCTCGGGATGGTGGTCGCCGGACAGGTCGAAGGTGCCCAGCACGGTCGCGAGCAACGCGCAGGCGACGGCGGCGGAGCCGAGCACGGCTCGGCGGCGGTACCGACGGCGGGCGGCGGGGGAGGAGACGGGCTCGGCCGGTGCCGGAGCAACCTCGGACGTTCCGACGGAGTGGCGCTCCGGGGCAGGTGACGCGTCCGCGTCGGCAACCTCCGCGTGTGCCGCCGGAGTTGGTTCCGCCTCCTCCGCAGGCGACGGCGGCTCCGGCTCCGTGGGCGCGTCCGGGTCCGGACCCTGCCGGGCGGCCAGCGCCGACAACCACAGCCGGTGCAGCCGCAGCCGCTCCTGGGGCGTCGCCGCGCAGAAGACCGCGAGGCGTTCGACGGGCGCGAAGTCGCGCGGTACGGCCTCGCCCGTGCAATGCCGGTGCAGGGTCGAGGTGTTCATGCCGACGCGCCGGGCCAGTGAGCCGTAGCTGCGGTCCGTACGGTCCTTCAGCGTGCGCAGCAGCGCCGCGAACTCCCCGACCTCGTCCGGCATCGACACCATTCCTCCCTCACGGCCCGCGATCCCGCATCCCAGGCACCCATGTCCCTGCACGTCAGACGGGCTGGGATGGTTCCAGCGTCCCGGAAGGGGCGGAGGTCGTTGCGCCGGGGCCGGGTGGCCGCCGATGCTCTTGGTGTCGCACCGGCCGCGGGTCGCCAGACCGGCCGGTGCCGCCCCCGAGACCGTTCTGCGAGCGCGCACCGACCGCCGCCCGCACGGCTTCGTACTGCCAATTCACCATTTCTCCCTGGAGGTTCGATGGACTCCGTCCGCAAGCCGGCACGCCTGGCCGGCGTGGGCCTGGCCGCAGTGGCCCTGTCCCTGACCGGCGTCCCGGCGGCCCACGCGGAGCCGGCCACCCATGGCTGCCCGTACCCCTACGTCTGCTTCTACGTGGACGAGCAGGCCTACGACGCGGGCACGCCGATCACGAAGTACCGCGACGTGACGAGCTCCTACCAGACGGTCAGGTCCCGCCCGCACTACCACGTCGTCAACACCCGCAACGACGACGTCGCCCACCTTCGGCTCCAGGACGGGTCCTCGATCTGCCTGCCGCCCAACAGCGAGACCGTCTTCTCGAACGCCTACAGCGTCACGGGCATCCGGATCTCGACCAGTTCGGCCTGCTGACGACGACCTGCCGATCCCGCGCACAGAGAAACCCGCACAGAAGACCTGCACGAAGAAACCCGCACAGAGAAGGAAGACCCACATGACCACGCACTCCTCCCGGCGGAACCGCCCGGGCCGCCGCGCCGCCGTCGCCACCGCCCTGGCCCTCGCCGTCGGACTCGGCGTGTCCACCCAGGTGTCGGCCCAGGCGTCCGTCCCCGCCCCGGCGAGGACGGCCACCGCCGCACCGCAGCCGGTGACCGGCGCGCAGGGCCAACCGCTCACCCGGGTCGCCGACTTCTACGGCGCCTACATCGACGCCAAGGGCGACTACGCGGACCCGGACGCCACGCTGGCCAAGGCCCTGCGCGCGCACTACCTGACGCCCGACTTCGCCACCCGGCTGGCGGCCTGGGAGAACACCAACGGTGCCGACGGCGTCCTGCGCGCCCAGAACGTCCCGACGCGCTGGACGGTGACCGACAACGGCGCCGTGGGCATGGGCCACGAGGTCGTGGTCACCCTGACGTTCGGCAGCGGGACCACGGCCCACACGACCAAGCTCTTCGTGCTGCTGGAGCGCTACAACCGCGTCGTCGACATCCAGACCACGAGCAGCCGCTGACGCGGACGCCGGGCGGTGGGCCTCTTCATGGGGCCCGCCGCCCGGCTGGTGTGCGCCGGGCGTGCCGCGCCTTTCCTCGATCACCGGAGGCAACCCCGGACCGCGATCCTCCGTCTTGACGGACGACGAACGGGCCGCAGCCCCTCCCACCCCCTCCTCCACGGAAGGGCCCACGGCCGCCGGACTATACACCTCATGTATACGTGGGGTGTATACACACGGGTCCGGTACACCGAACAGAAAGGCTTCGATGTACGGCAAGGCATTCGCCCCGGAGTACCAGGGCGCCCTCACCACCCTGTCCGTCAACGCACCGCTGGCGGACGTGCTCGCGGCCGGCACCGAGCAGATGCAGGAGGCCGTGCGGGCCGGACGGACCGCCGAGGCGGCGCGCACGGGCCTGGCCGTCGCCGAGGCGCACCGGCGCCTCGGGCACGTACGGGAGGCCGAGCGGGCCTGGAAGGCCAGTTACCGCACGGCCCGGGAGGCCGGGGACCCCGCGGGCATGGCCTGGGCGCTCTGGAGCGGCGGCACCCTGGCCCGACAGCGGGGCGCGTTCCCGCTGGCCCGTCGGCTCCTGGCACTCGCCGCCGAAGTCGGCGAACGGGCGGGCGACGTCGTCGTCCGCGGCTATTCGCTGGCGGGTCTCGCCGAGACCGGCCGCATCCAGGGCGACTACGAGGCCGTGGGCCGGCTGCACGAGCAACTGCTGGACGAGGCCCGCAAGCGCGGCGAGGCCCGCCACACGGTCTGGGCGCTGGAGGGCATCGCCCAGATGCGGCGCAACACCGGCCAGTACGACAGCGCCCACGCCCTGTTCGCGGAGGCGGCCGAGATATCCGCCCGCGCCGAGGACCGGCGTGGGCACGCCTGGGCCCTGCGCGGCCTCGCGGACGTCGTCTCCGTGCGGGACGGCGACACCGAGCGGGCCCTGTCCCTGCTGTCGGAGGCCGAGGCGACGTGCCGGGAGATGAAGCTGAAGAGCGCCCTCGCCTACAACCTCAAGATGCGCGGCAACGTCCTCTACCGCGCCGGGCGGTACGCCGAGGCCCGTGACCTGTACCGGGAGGCACTGTCGGAGTTCCGTGAGATGACCGAGCCGCGCGGGGAGACGCTGGCCCGGCTCGGGCTGGCCAAGGCACTGGCCCGACTGGGCCGTGACCGGGCCGGGACGGCGGCCGAACTCGCCGAACTGGCCCGGCTGACCGAGCGGATCGGACTGCGGCACGCCCGGGAGATGGTCGCCCGGGCCCAGGCGGAGTTCGTCCCGGACGGGGAGGTCTCCGCGTGACGGTCACGGACGCACCGGCGTCACCGGCCGAAGTCGTCGACCGGTGCGCCCGGTTGACCCGGCCGGCGCTGCGCGAGGCCGTCGGCCGGCTGCACCCCTGGGTCGGTGAGATGGCCGCCTACTCCTTCGGCTGGTGCGACGTGGGCGGCGCACCGGTCACCGCACCCGGTGGCAAGGGCCTGCGGCAGGCACTGGCCGTGCTCGGGGCGGAGATCGCCGGAGCGCCCCCGCAGGCGGGGGTGCCCGCCGCCGTCGCGGTGGAACTGGTGCACACCTTCTCGCTCCTGCACGACGACGTCATGGACGGCGACCCGGTGCGGCGCAGCCGTCCCGCCGTCTGGCGGGCGTACGGGACCGGCCCCGCCGTCCTCGCCGGCGACGCCCTCTTCGCACAGGCCGTCGACACCCTCGCCACGTCCGCCGGCGGAGCCGGGGCCGTACGGCTGCTGTCGGCGGCGCTGGGCGACCTGGTGCGCGGACAGGCCGACGACCTGCTGTTCGCCGGGCGCCCGTGGACCGGTCCACGCCGCGTGCGGAGCGCGGAGTACCTGCCCATGGCCGAGGGCAAGACCGGTGCGCTGCTGGGCTGTTCGCTGGCTTTGGGGGCGCTGCTCGGCGGTGCGTCCCCCACGGTGGTGGCCGGCCTCGACCGGGCCGGGCGGCAGGCGGGGGTCGCCTTCCAGATCGCGGACGACGTGCTGGGCACGTGGGGCGACCCCGCCGTCACCGGCAAGCCCGTCCACGGGGACCTGCGCGAGCGGAAGAAGACCCTGCCGGTGGTGTCCGCCCTGGAGAGCGACCGCCCCGCCGCCCGTCGTCTCGCCGCCCTGCTCGAAGCGGACGGGGACGTGGCCAGGGCGGCGGAGCTGGCCGAGGAAGCGGGCGGACGCGCGGCGGCGCTCGCGGTGGCGCGGCGGTGCGGCGCGGCGGCGCTCGCGGAACTCGACCGGATCAGCGCTCCCGCACGGCCGGTGCGAGACCTGCGCGCGCTGCTGGACGGCGTGGTGGCGCGCAGCCGGTGAGGGCCGACGGCCGGAGCGGCCACCGGGCGGGCCCGGACGCTCACCCCGCGATCGAGTCCAGCTGCTCCGGTGCCGGGCGCAGCAGCCACAGGTCGCCTCCCGGCGGTGCCTCCAGGGACGCCAGGGCCTTGCGGGCCCGGGTGTCTCCCGCGTCGGCGGCCGCGTGGACGACGTCGGTCGCGGCGTAGCGGTGGAACTCCAGTTCCGGGTGCGGCCAGGCGGCGGCCCCGGTCGCGGCGGGGAGCAGGTAGTCCACGGCCTTGAACAGGCTCTGTCCGGCGGGACCCTCGTAGCCCCACAGGTCCACGCCCAGGTGCCGGCCGATCGCGGCCAGCCGGGTGTGGGCGACCAGGGTGAAGGCGGAGTAGTGCCAGCTCCGGGTGCGGGCCAGCTCCTGGGGCTGGCTGCCGTCGGCGGCGATCTGGGCGGTGACGCGTGTGGCCGCCGCCTGCCGGGCGGTACGCCGTGCCAGGTCCTCGTCGCCGGTCGCACAGGCGAGGGCCGCGAGCAGCAGGTCGTAGAAGGTGCCGTGGTTGTTGGTGGCGGCGCCCTCCTGGTGGCCGAAGTCGCTGTCGCGCAGCCAGCGCAGGAAGTCCTCGTTCCACCGGGCCATCGCGGCGCGGTCCCCGGCGGACCAGCCGGGGGCGCCGGTGTCCAGGAGGGCGATCGCGTCGAGGACGCCGGTGTACGACTGGGAGAAGTCGATGATGCCGATGGCCCGGCCGTCGTACCGGCACGGGATGAACTGGGCGTGGTCCAGCTGGGGGTTCATGCGGGTGGCCGGGTCCAGGAACCAGGTGCGCAGCACCTGGGACGCCTTGCGGGCGTAGCGGCCGTCGCCGGTGTAGTACCAGGCGAGGGAGAGGTCGTACGCGGAGTCGACGACCTTCTCCAGGTCCTGGCGGTCGGTGCCCGTGTCGACCTCGGGGTTGCGCTGTCCGTCGCGCTGCACGTACGGGCAGCCCCAGGGGTTGTCGGGTCCCGGCGGCCGGGAGGGCCACCAGTAGGGCGCCTGGCTGAGGTAGTCGTGGACGTCGCCGCCGGGTGCCGGGCGGGGCTTGTCGACGACCGTCCAGGGACCCTGCCCGAGCCAGGTGTCGGCGCGCGCGGTCAGGGCCCGGGCGGCCCGCCGCAGCCGGGCGTCACCGTGCTCCAGGCGGACCTTCGTGCGGTGCAGGCGGGCGCCGTCGAGGACGACGGTGCGGGGGACGCCGTGCGCGACGGGCGCCGCCGGTGCCGGGGCGGCGGGTGAGGCGCCCCCGGTGACGAGCGCGGCGCACGCGGCCATGGCGGTGACCAGGACGGCGGCCCTGCGGTGCGCGGTCCTCATCGGCCGGCTCCCTTCGTGTGGGCCCGCTGGGCCTCGTACAGGTTGCGTGGGCGCACCACGCCGCTCGTGCCGTACAGCTCGAGCCGGCTGTGCAGGTCGCCGTCGAAGTCGGGGACGTCGGTCTGGTCGAACTCGCGGACCTCGTTGATGCCGACGGTCGCGGAGTACGGGGCCAGGCCGTCGATCCTCATCAGGCCCGCGCGCCCGTTGGTGACGCGGATGTTCCAGTGGGTGAAGCGGGCGCCGAACAGGGGGCCCGCGCTCGCGTCGCCGCCGTGGCGGCCGTCGTTGGTCACGGTGATGTCGGTGCGGACGTCGGCGAACGGCAGCCCGCGGTGGCTGTCGAAGGTGCCCATGCGCATGTCCCCCCGGGACCAGACGTTGTACGACGACAGTCCCTCGACGTTGATGCCGTGCAGTTGGGTGCCGGCGGGCGCGGGGGAGGTGCGCTCCTCGATGGTGAAGTCCTCGATCAGGTTGTCGTGCGAGCCCTCCCGGCAGAAGTACGGGTGGTGGGAGCCGCGTCCCGCGACCCGGGTGCGACGCAGGGTGCACGCGGAGGCGGCGACCAGGCCGAAGCCGTTGTCGGTATGACGGACCGTCACGTCGTCGACCCAGCAGTCGTACGCGCATTGGAGGACGACGCCGTTGTGGCCGAGGTCGAGCAGGTGGGGGCGCTGCGGAGTCTCCACCGCCTCCAGCGTGAGGCCCTCGACGCCCGCCCCGGTCAGTTCGGGTACGTGCGTGGTGAGTCGGGGCTCCCACTCGGGACGCACGTCGAGGGGGAGGGGGCGCTCCAGGGTGACCCTGTGGCCGTGGATCCGGGTGACGCGGACCGGCCACTCGTAGGGGACGTACGACAGCAGCTTGGACTTGTCGGACCAGGTGTAGGCGGCGGGGCCGGGCCCGTCCCCGGCCATGTGCCGCAGCAGGGTGTGCCCGGCGTCGTCGGCGAGGCGCAGCAGGACCAGGGCGCCGGGGCGCAGGCCCGCCGGGTCGGCGACCGTCACCGTCCGGTCGCCTCGGCGGGCGGGCGCGACGGCGGTGAGCGCACGCCACTCGTCGCGCCGGTTGCCGGTCCAGCCCTCGAACGGCCACTGCCGGGCCCTGATCGCCTCGGTCAGCGACTCCCAACGGGCCTGCGGCGCCAGCCAGATGAGGCCGCCCGCCCAGGACCACGACGACTTGTCGCCGCCGTAGCGGGAGCCGTACGGGCCGATCAGTTCGGTGAGGTTCTTCGTCGCGTACAGCGTCGTCCGGCCGCTGCCGGCGCCGCGCAGCACGACGTGGGAGTGGCCCAGGCGGATCAGGCCGTCGATGCGGAAGGTGCCGGCCGGGACGGTGACCGTGCCGCCGCCCGCCTCGCCCGCGGCCGCGAGCGCACGGTTGATGGCGGGGGCGCAGTCCGTCCGCCCGTCCGCGACGGCACCGAAGTCCCGTACGTCGGCCACGACCGGTGGCCGGGGCAGCCGGGGCGCCCCGCCGCCGTACCCGGCCCGTCCGACGAACGGGATCTGGGGGTGCCGGAAGGGGTCGCGCGTGAACTCGCGCCAGACATCCGGTACTTGTCCGGGATCGGCCGCAGCGGGGACCGCGGCGGCGGTCACGGCGCCGAGCGCGCCGACGGCGGCACCGCCGAGCAGCGTGCGCCTGCTGATGCCCGGGGTGCCTGCGGTGTCGTTGCCGTTCATCTCGTGCGTCTCCTGCTCTCTCGCGTGGGGCGCCGCCGGCCGGTGGCACGGGAGCACCGGCCGGCGGCTCCCCGGGGGCTCTTCGCACGTCCTGACGGGTCAGTGGCCCGACAGGTCGAGGGCCCGGTCGGCGTCCCGGGGCCGCAGCACGCGCAGGAGACCTTCGAGCAGGTAGTAGTCGGCGTAGGGCAGCGAGATCTCCACCCCGTCCTCGGCCGGGCGGTTGCGGGTGCACCGGGCGACGACCGCGTCGGCGCGCGCCGACGCACGGGTCAGACAGGTCCGGGACAGCGCGGTGAGCAGCCGCAGCGCCACGTCGCGGTAGGCGCGCTCGCCCGTCACGGCGGACAGGTCCCACAGCCCGCAGGCCATGACAGCGCCCGCCGAGGCGTCCTTGACGTCGTACGGCTGCTGCGGCGCCCGGTAGTCCCACACGGGTACGTGATCACTGCCCAGCGCGTGCACGGCGAAGTCGGCCAGTCGGCGCGCCGTGGCCAGGAACGCGGGGTCGCCGGTGCGGCGGTGCATCGTGGTGAAGCCGTAGATCCCCCAGGCCTGGCCCCGCGACCAGCAGGACGCGGGGCTGTAGCCCTGGACCGTGCCGGGCCCGACGGGGGCGCCGGTGTCCGGGTCGAAGTCGAACACGTGCGGGGTGGAGCCGTCGGGCCGGGGGAAGTGGCGCTGGGTGGTGGTCGCGTGCTGGACGGCGATGTCGAGGTACCGGCCGTCCCCCGACTCCTGGCTCGCGAAGGCCAGCAGGTCCAGGTTCATCATCGTGTCGATGATGACGCGCCCCGCGTTGGCGGCCTCGTCCGGCCGCCCCCAGGCCCTCAGGAAGCGTCCGCGGGGATGGAAGCGCCGGACCAGGGTGTCGGCGGCCTGGAGGGCGCCCGCCCGCCAGTACGGGTCGCCGGTCAGCCGCCAGGCCGTGACCCACGAGGGGCTGAACAGGAAACCGAGGTCGTGGGTGGTCGTGTCGTACTGGCGCGGAGCGAGCCGACGGGCCCAGTCGAGGGCCGCCGTCCGCAGCGCGGTGTCGCCGCTGTACAGGTGTGCCAGCCACAGGGTGCCCGGCCAGAAGCCGCCGACCCAGTCGCCGTTCTGCGAGTACACCCACTTCTCGAACTTCGTCCCGACGGGGAAGCCGGTGACCTGCGGGGCGACGGCCCGTACCTTCTCGACGGCGTACTCCGCCGCGGACTCCAGGGTGCGTCTCACCTCCGCGGACGCCGGCACCACCGTCGCGGCTCGGGCGCCTGGTGCGGCGGGGACCTGGACGGCGGTGACTGCGGCCGCCGTGGTGAGCACTGTGCGCCGGGAAACGGCCATGCGTGGGAGACCCCCAACTCGTGACGACTGGCGGGAAGTTGTCAGGAGCGTGACACAGGGGAGGGGAGCCGGTACACCCATGTGCATAAAGTTCAGATGCGTGAACGCCATTGACGGTGGTGCAGGTTGGCCCGCTGGGCGTCGCCGCCGTAGTGCGCCAGCACCTTGGGGTCCATCACCCGTCGCCACAGCGGGGTCAGCCAGGCCAGCACGATCATGGACGCGTAGCCGGACGGCAGTTGCGGTGCCTCGTCGAAATGGCGCAGCGTCTGGTAGCGGCGCAGGGGGTTGGCGTGGTGGTCGGAGTGCCGCTGGAGCTGGTACAGGAAGATGTTGCTGGTCGTGTTGTTGCTGTTCCAGCTGTGGCGCGGGGCGACCCGCTCGTACCGCCCGTCGGGCCGTCGCTCCCGCAACAGGCCGTAGTGCTCCAGGTAGTTGACCGTCTCCAGCAGCAGGATGCCGCACGCCGCCTGGAGCAGGAGGCAGGGCAGGACCACCGCTCCGAAGCAGACGGCGAGCACCGCGTAGAGCGCGGCGGTGAGTCCCCAGGCGGTGAGGACCTCGTTGTGGCGCGAACAGGTGCGCTGCCGGCGGCGGTCCAGGCGGCGGGCCTCCAGGCGCCAGGCGGACCGAAGGCTCCCCAGGACCGTGCGCGGCAGGAACGCCCACACGCTCTCGCCGAGCCGCGAACTGGCCGGGTCCTCGCGCGTCGCCACGCGCACGTGGTGCCCGTGGTTGTGCTCGACGTAGAAGTGGCCGTAACCGGCCTGGGCCAACGCCAGCCGGGCCAGGCGGCGTTCGACGGTCTCCCGCTTGTGGCCGAGTTCATGGGCGGTGTTGATGGCGACGCCCGCCACGACGCCCACGGTGACCGCCAGCCCCAGCGCGTCCGGCACGGCCATGCCCCGCGACCAGAGCAGACAGGCGTAGCCCAGACCGGCGTACTGCAGCGGCAGGTACAGATAAGTGCACCAGCGGTAGTAGCGGTCCTGCTCCAGCAGCGGGATCGCCTCGTCCGGGGGGTTCTCCCGGTCCGGGCCGATCACCGTGTCCAGCAGTGGGATGAGCACGAAGGCGAAGAACGGCCCCCACCACCACAGCGGCGCCCAGTCGGTGGCCGCGACCAGCGCCGCGGCCTGGAAGGGCAGGGTGGGGACGGCGAGGCCGAGCAGCCACGCGTAGCGCTTGCGGTCGCGCCAGGGCGGGACGGCCGGTGCGGGAGGGGGAGTCGTCGACGGGGCTGTCATCGTGCTGCGCTCCTCGGGGGACGACGGCTCCGCGACGCGGTGCGCCGCCGGATGCCGGTGGGTGCGGGGCGCCGGGCGGCTCGTCGGCCGCCGGGGGTGCCCGGGGAGTACGGGTCCGGGATCCGGACGCCTGGCAGAGCGTGGCACCACCGGTCGCCGCTGACAATCGGGGACGCGTTGTCAACGTTCTGACGTACCGTCAGTTCACTGTGCCTCGCCCGGACCGGCCGGGTGGGGTCGCCGCTCCAGGACCCCGAGGGCCGCGGCGGTGATGAGTTCGGCCGTCTCATGCAGCGTGTGGGCGGGGGGAGGCAGCACGATGCAGGACAGGGTGAGGCGCACGATGACGTCGGCCGCCTGGTCCGTCCGCACGTCGTCGTGGTGCCGGTAGTGCGCCTGGTACCACGACCGCACCAACTCCCGGGCCCCGGTGACCACCGGCTCCGAGCGCGTGGTCAGGTAGGGCAGCAGGGAGTCGCTTCCCTCGCGGGCCGCCTGGACCACCGAGGCGACGAGGGTGTTGTCCCGCGCTTGTCCCAGGGCGTGCAGGACGGCGGCGGACAGGGCGTCCGACGCGGTCGCGGCGGGCCGTTGCAGGGCCGCCGCCACGCCGCCGAGGAAGCGCTCGGCCTCCCGCTGCACCAGCGCCCGGCTCAGTCCGCCGCGGCTGCCGAACTCCTTGTACACCGACGGCCGGGACACCTCGGCGCGCTCCGCCACCTGGGACAGGCTCACGGAGTCCCAGCCCCGCTCGGCGGCCATGGAGCGCGCCGCGTCCAGGACGTCGTCGCGCATCTTCCTCCGCCAGGCCGCACGGGGCGGCAGGGCGGCCGCGGCGCGCCCCTCCGCCGGGGCGGACGACGCGTCCTCCACGATGTCCCTCCTCGCATCCGGTCCTCACGGGGGCGCCGGACGGGGCGGCCGCCCGGGGCGGCGCGTCTCCGCCTGCCGCCCGGCGAAGGCGGAGACGCACCCTTGGGGGGAGCCCGAGCCTGTCAGCGACCTGCCGCCGCTGACAAACGGATCACACTGTCAACGTTCTGATGCCCCATCAGGTCAGGCATCGGTCACGGTGCACGAGTACGGGGCGGTGCCGTACCCGCTGTAGGCCTCCACGTCGAGGTAGTAGGTGCCCGTTCCGGAGGCGGTCCGGGTGAAGCTGAGGGCCTCGTCCGCACCGGCGCCGTCGTTCACCGAGCGGGCGACGGTGCGTCCGGCGGAGTCCAGCCAGTACAGGTCGGCGTCGTAGGCGGCCGGCACGGCGCAGCTCACGGCCGCCGTCCGGCCGGAGGCGAGCCCGACGGCGAAGTGGTCGCGGTCGGTCGCCGACTTCATCGTGCCGGTGAGGACCTTGGGGGACGGCAGCGCGGTGGCGTCGTCGGCGGTGTCCCGGGTGTCGTTCGGCTCGCTCTCGGTCAGGGCGGAGCCGGTGGGGGAGCCGCAGTCCGTGACCGGCGTACCGCTGTACGGGTCCGCGTCCAGCACGCCGCCGACCACGCTGCGCAGGTAGTAGCCGCAGGTCGGCCGGTGCCTGAAGTCGAACGCGGTGCCGGGCGCGAGGCGCCAGATCTTGAAGCCGGAGTAGGTCAACGGCTGGCGCGGGGCGGCCTGTTCCGGCTGGTGGTCGCCCAGGACGACGTAGGCGTCCTTGCCGTACTCGGTGGCCGTGCCGTCGCGGTCGATGAACAGCGAGCCGCCCTCCTCCACGCCGACGCCCCAGGCGGCACCGCCGGTGACGAGGCCGTCCTTCACCGCCCGGGCGACGAACGCCATGGTGCGGCCCATGCGGTCGCGGGTCACGAAGTGCGAGTCGTTGATCACGCCGGCGTAGTCCGGCCACTGGAACAGGCCGGTCGTGAAGGTGATGGCCCTGTCGTACGGGTCGGCCAGCGCCTCGGCGCTGGTGACGCTGCCGTTGCAGGCGTCGTACACCACGGGGCTGTTGACGTGGTGACCGGCGCTGCCGCCGCCGGAGCCGCCGCCCTTGGCGACCACGGATTCCACGGACGCCTCCAGGGCCGTGCCCTTCCACGCCGCGTACCGGCACTGGTCGCCGCCGGCGAAGTAGACGAACTCGGCCTTGCGGACGTCGGAGTCGACCTGGCTGTCGTTGCCGTCGGCGGCGGTGCTGAGGGTCCAGGTGGTGCAGGAGTTCACCCCGGTCACGGTCATCGCCGTGTCGCACTCGGGCGTCCTGCTGCCCGAGGTGGGCGCGGAGCCCGCGAGGACCACCACGTCGAGGCTGCCCGTGCCGCCGCGGATGGCGTCCACGGCCCTGGACAGGGTGGCCGGTACGACGGCTCCGGCGCCGTTCATGGTGAACGCCGGCCCGCTCCAGGAGGCCCGGTCGACGTCGCCGGCGTTGCCGAGCCGGACGCGCTGCGCGGCGGCGTGGGCCGGCTGCTGGGAGACGAGCGAGGCGGTGAGGGCGGTCAGGACGAGAGCGGCGGCGGCAGCACGACGCGGCACTCGGCGGGGAAGGGAACGGGCCATCGGAGCTCCTCACGGAGTCGCGGAAGAGGTGTAGCGGAACATACAGTGAGAAGCAGTGGGCGAGAATATGTATGACGTCACCCGTCATCGCCCGGGCCTCTCTTGTGCGTTGACGGCGCGCTATGGCCACGTTGTGCCGCCTTTGTCGACGCTTGGACGCGCGTTATGGGAACGTAACGCGAGTTACATCTAGCCACTGACATGCTTCATCTGTACTTTCCTTGCTGTGTCGCCGACGGCTGGATCCCGTCGGCAGTTCTCCCCCGAGAGGTTCGACCGCGATGAACGCTCGTTCCGTCCCCCGCGCCGCGGCCGCCGCTGCCGCGGCGGCTCTGGCCCTTGCCGTGCTCTCCGCCTGCTCGGACAGCGATGCGCCCGAACCCGCCGCGGCGGACGGACCCGCATCCGTCGCCGGAGTGCGGATCAGTAAGGACCGCACGCTGCACGACCTGCTGCCGGAGCGGGTGAAGGAGGCGGGCCGGGTCAGGGTCGCCACCGACGTGCCCTACCCGCCCTTCGAGATGTACGTGAAGGAGGGCGACAGCGCGCTCACCGGCCTGGACCACGACCTCGGACAGGCACTCGGGGCCAAGCTCGGGGTGACGTTCGCGTTCACGCCGCAGAAGTTCGACGGGATCGTCCCGGGCATCCAGGCGGGCAAGTTCGACGCCGCGATGTCCGCGATCACCGACAACGAGGAACGGCAGCAGGTCGTCGACTTCGTCGACTACTCCCGGTCCGGCTCCGCCGTCCTCGTCGCCGACGGCAACCCCGAGCACATCGCCGTCCTGGACGACCTGTGCGGGCGGAAGGTCGCCGTGCAGGCCGCGACGCACCAGCTCGACCTGCTCAAGTCCCGGCAGAGCGCCTGCGCGAAGGCGGGCAGGGGCAGCATCGACATCCAGACCTTCCCGAAGGACTCCGACGCCCAGCTCGCCCTGCGGGCCGGCAAGGTCGTCGCCCAGCTGCTCACCAAGCCCGCCGCCGGCTGGGTCGCGAAGGCCGCGGACGGCGGCAAGGCCTTCGACCTGGTCGAGGACCCGCAGGCACCCGGCGGCTACGACGCCACGCCCAACGGCATCGCCGTCAGCAAGCAGCAGCCCGGGCTGACCACGGCGATCCAGAAGGCGCTCCAGGCGCTGATCGACGACGGCACGGTCACCAAGATCTTCGAGAAGTACGGCGTGGCCTCCATCGCGGTGCGCGAAGCCACCAAGAACGCGGCGGTGGACCAGCAGTGATCGACACCAAGCCCCCGCTCGGCACCCTGCCCGCCGACGACCGGAGCACACCGGACCTGGAGGTCGTACCGGTGCGCAGCTACGGCCGCTGGATCGCCACGGTGCTCGCCCTGACCGCCCTCGTCGGACTGGTCGGCTCGCTCGCCCGCAACGACAACGTGCACTGGGACGTCGTCGGCGACCACCTCTTCGCCCCGCTCGTCTTCGACGGCCTGACCACCACCCTCTGGCTGACCGCCGCCGCCATGGCCCTCGGGCTCGGCCTCGGCACACTGATCGCCGTCATGCGGCTGTCCGCCAGTCCGGTGCTGTACGCCATCGCCACCGGCTTCGTCTGGGTCTTCCGCGGCACCCCGCTGCTCGTGCAGATCATCTTCTGGGGCTACGCCGCCGCGCTGTACCACTACGTGAAGGTCGGCATCCCCTTCACCCACGTCACGTTCTTCCAGGCCGAGACCAACTCGCTGCTGACCCCGGCCGTCGCCGCGCTGCTCGCCCTCGGTCTGAACGAGGCCGCCTACGCCTCCGAGATCGTCCGGGCCGGCATCCAGTCCGTCGACCCCGGACAGACCGAGGCCGCGCACTCCCTCGGCATGCGCCCCGCCCTCACCCTGCGCAGGATCGTGCTGCCGCAGGCGATGCGCGTCATCATCCCCCCGATGGGCAACGAGACCATCAACATGCTGAAGATGACCGCGCTCGTCTCGGTCATCTCCGCCCACGACCTGATGTCCAACATCCAGGACGTGTACGCCCAGAACTACCAGGTCATCCCCATGCTGGTGGTCGCCAGCACATGGTACCTGGCGCTCGTCACGGTGCTGGGCGTTCCCCAGGCCTGGCTGGAGCGCCGCTACGGACGCGGCAGCGCACGGGGCGGGCACGTCTCGCCGTTCCGCCGCCTGTTCGCGGGCGCTGGCGGCCTGTTCCCCCAGCGGAACGTCAACAACGTCGCGAACGACGAGGTCAAGGAGGGCGGCCGATGAGCACCCCCATGGTGCGGGCGGAAGGGGTGCGCAAGCACTTCGGCCGGCTGGAGGTGCTCAAGGGCATCGACCTGACCGTGGAGCGCGGACAGGTGTGCTGTCTCCTCGGCCCCTCCGGCTCGGGCAAGTCCACCTTCCTGCGCTGCATCAACCACCTGGAGAGGATCGACGGCGGCAGGCTCTGCGTCGACGGTGAACCGGTCGGCCACCGCCGGCACGGCGACCGTCTCCACGAACTGCGCGAGCGGGAGGTCGCCGAGCGCCGCCGCGACATCGGCATGGTCTTCCAGCGCTTCAACCTCTTCCCGCACATGACCGCCCTGGAGAACATCACCGAGGCGCCCGTACGGGTCGGCGGAACGTCCCGGGCCGACGCCCGGGAGCAGGGACTGGTGCTGCTGGAGGAGGTGGGGCTGCGCGACCGGGCCCACCACTACCCGGCCCAGCTCTCCGGCGGCCAGCAGCAGCGCGTCGCCATCGCCCGCGCCCTGGCGATGAGGCCCAAGGTCATGCTGTTCGACGAGCCGACGTCCGCCCTCGACCCCGAACTCGTCGGTGACGTGCTCGACGTGATGCGACGACTGGCCGCCGACGGCATGACGATGGTCGTCGTCACGCACGAGATCGGCTTCGCCCGCGAGGTCGGCGACACGGCGGTGTTCATGGACGAGGGCGTCGTCGTCGAGGCGGGTGACCCGAGCCGGGTCCTGGTCGAACCGGAACAGGAACGCACGCGGGCCTTCCTGTCCAAGGTCCTGTGACCGCCCCGGCCCGCCGGCGGGAACTGGCCGCGGAGTTCCTGGCCCTGGCCCGCGCGCGCCATGCGCGGTACCTGACCGACCTCGCGGAACTCGTCTCCATCGACTCCGGTTCCTACCACGCCGACGGCGTGAACGAGGTGGCCGACTGGGTGCAACGCCGCCTGCACCGCCTCGGGTTCGCCGTCGACCGGATCCGGCCCGCCGCCCCCGCCCGGGGACGGGGCTCGGGTGACGTCCTCGTGGCCCGCAAGCGGGGGGCGCTGCGGGAGTCCGACGGCGGGCGCAGGATCCTCCTCGCCGGCCACATGGACACCGTCTTCGAAGTGGGCACCGCGGCCGCGCGGCCCTTCACCCTCGACGGCCGCACGGCACACGGTCCCGGTGTCAGCGACGACAAGGGCGGCCTCCTCGCGGGGCTCACGGCACTGGAGGTCCTCGACGAACACGGCGCCGACGGCTACCAGGAACTGGTGTTCCTCGCCACCCCGGACGAGGAGATCGGCTCGCCCGCGGCCCGCGCCGTCATCGAGGAGACCGCCATCGGCGTGCACCACGGACTCGGCCTGGAGTGCGCCCGGGAGAACGGTGACCTCGTCATCGCCCGCAAGGGCGTCGCCGACTTCCGGCTGACCGTCACCGGGCGCGCCGCCCACGCCGGCATCGAACCCGAACGCGGCGCCAACGCCGCGCTGGAGGCCGCCCACCTGACCGTCGGCATCCAGTCCCTCAACGGCAGGTGGGACGGGGTCACCGTCAACGTCGGTGTCGTACGGGCGGGTTCCCGCGCCAACATCGTCTGTCCGCGGGCGGAGCTGCGCGTGGAGGTCCGCGCGACGACCGTCGCGGGGATCCGGCACGCCAGAAAGGCCATCCACGAGGTCGCCGGCCGTCCGACCGTCCCCGGCACCACCGTCGAGGTCGAGCAACTGGACCTGTGCCCGCCCATGGAGGACACCCCCGCGGCGCGGCGCATGCTCGACACGGCGCAGCGGGCCGCCGCCGCGCTCGGCATCACGCTCGGGGCGGCCGCCACCGGAGGGGTGGGGGACGCCAACCTGATCGCCGGGGCGGGTGTCCCGGTCCTGGACGGGCTGGGCCCGGTCGGCGGCGCCGACCACACCCCGCAGGAGTGGCTCGACACCTCCAGCGTCGCGCCGCGCGTCGCCCTGCTGGCGGCACTGATCACCGCACTGGGGGACGCCGGTCCTGCGCACACGGCACCGGGGGACGCTGTTCCCGCACACACGGAGCCCGGGGACGCCGGTCTCGCGCACTGACGGCCGGCCCGCTCACAGCAGTCCACGCGAAGGCCCCGCGTGCCCGCACCACCCCACACCCGCCGCATCACCACCCGGCGGGAGACCGCCACCGCCGCCGTACCCGACCGGGCAACCGGCGTACGGCGACGGGCGGTCACGACACCACCCCGTTCACGCCTGGAGGCGTCATGCGTACCGACCCGCCCCGCACGACCCGTCGCACCGTCCTGGCCGGCGGGGCCGCCACCCTCGGCCTCGGCCTGCTGTCCGCCGCACCCGCCGCCCGGGCCGTCCCGGCCGGGACGACACCCACCCCGGGGTCCCTCGTCCTCGTCGGCGGCGGCCTCAAGGACGACAACGCCCAGGTCTACGGCGAGATCGTCCGGCGTGCCGGCGGCGCGGCCGCGCGCATCGGCGTCATCACCGCGGCCTCCGTGCCCGAGAGCCAGGACCCCGACGCGGCCGACCCCGTCCTGTGCAGCAACTCCGCCTGCAACGGCGCCTATTACGCCGGGCTCTTCGAGCGCCACGGCGCGGCCGACGCCCAGTGGATCCCCGTGGACCTCGACCACGTCCCCGCCGCCGACGCCGACGAGGTGGTCGCCCAGGTCGAGTCCATGACCGGCTTCTTCTTCGGCGGCGGGGACCAGTACCGCTACCTCACCTGTCTGCTGAACGGAGAGCGGCACACCGACTCCCGGGTGCTGGCCGCGATCCGGGCCAAGCTCGCGCGGGGCGCCGTGGTCGCCGGCTCGTCCGCGGGCGCCCAGATCGCCTCCGGGCCCGACATGGTCAGCGGCGGCGAGTCGTACGAGGGCCTGCGCGACGGCAGCAGCCCGGGCTACTTCGACGACGCCACCCGCCTGGCGTACATCCCGCGGGGCGGCTTCGGCTTCCTGCGCTCCGGCCTCCTCGACACCCACACCGGGGTGTACGGACGGGAGGGCCGGGCGCTGCGGCTGGCCGCCGACACCGGGCACGACCGCGTCTACGCCCTGGACGAGAACACCGCCCTCGTCGTCGACCACCCCGGCACCCGGCACGAGCGCATCACGGTGCTCGGACCCCAGGGCGTCTCCGTCCTCGACCTGCGCGAGGCCCGCACCCGCACGACCGGGTCCGGCTGGAGCCTCACCGGCGCCCGGTACAGCTACCTCACGGACGGCGACCGCTACGAGGCCCGCACCTGGCGCGCCCTTCCGGCGCCGGACAAGCGGTGCCTCGTGCCCGCCGGCACGGAACCGGTCCCGGTCGCCACCGACGTGTTCCACTCGGCGGCCGATCCGGACGGCACGCCGTACGGGTTCCGCGCGACGGCCCGCGCCCTGGCCGAGACCCGGGCGCAGCGGACCGCCACGGCCACCACCTGGGAGTCCGGACCGCGCTTCCGGGTCACCTTCACCAAGGCGGGCGGGTTCTCCGCCTGGACCGCCGACGGCACCCACGCCCGCACGCTCCTCGGCCTGCGGGTCGACATCGCGCCGCGTTGACACCGGCGGGCCGGGCACCTCCGCGAGGCGTCCGGCCCGTCCGCCGTCACAGCAGGCCGATGCGCCGGGCGACCCCCTCGGCGTCCTTCATCCGCTGGTGCGCGGCGGGCCCGATGCGGTGGAGCACCGCCGCGACGAGCGACTCGATCAGCGCGAGCGTCGGCGTGAGGCTGTCGTAGGGCGAGGTGGACGTGACGTGGCTGGTGAGGACGACGTCGGCGTGCGCAGCCGCGGGGGACAGCCACGGGTCGGTGAACACGACCACCTTGCCGCCGTGCTCCCGCGCCAGCTCCGCGACGACCGTCTTGTCCTCCTCGTAGCGCCGGTAGTCGAAGACCACGGTGACGTCGCGCCGGCCCAACTGGGTCAGGTACGCGGTCCGTTCGACGTCGCGGTCGGGCAGGAAGGACACCTGGTCGCGGAACTGCATCAGGTGCAGTCCGAGGTACTGCGCCAGCAGGTGCGTGAACCGGCCGCCCGCCAGGTGCACGCGGCGCCGCTCGTCGCCGAGCAACTCGACCGCGTGGCCGAAGTCATGGGGGGACACCTCACGGAACGTCCGGGACACCGCGTGGGTGACCGTGCTCAACTGCCGGTCGAGCAGCGGCTCCTCCTCCGGCCCGCCGGAGGGGTCGGCGGTACCGTCCGGCTCGGGCGCGGCCGCGGCGCTCTCGTACAGGGTGATCGGTGAGGCATTGCGTTCGTCGAGCTCCGCGCGCAGGGCGGCCTGGAGGTCGGGGAAGCCGCGGTACCCCAGCCGGGTGGCGCACCGCAGGACGGTCGGCGTCGACACCGCCGCACGCTCGGCGATCGTGGCGACGGTCTCGAACACGGCGGCGGGGTACCCCGCGAGCAGGACCCGGGCGACCTTGCGCTCGGCGGGGCTGAGTTCGCCGAGCCGGGCGCGGATCTCGTCGGCCAGCGTGCCGCTCATGCCGCACACCCCGGGCGGGACGCCTGGGCGCGGGGCCGCCGGTCGACGGCGCGCCGGTACAGGAACTGATTGCTCACGGTGCGAATGTATCGCCTGTTACGCCCCCGGCGACAGCCGCCCCCGGCCGCCCCGGCCTCCGGCGGGCCGCCCGTCCCGCCGCTCCCGTACGCACCGGCGCCCTGTCCACGCCCGGCCGCTACGGCCCGCCCCTGCCCCCGCCCCCGCCCCCGCTCACGCGGGGAAGGCCACCAGCGCGATCGGCGCGGACGTCGGGCGGTCCGACCCGCCGGCCGGTTCCACCGTGATGCCCAGACCCGACGCCGACACCACGTCGCCGCGCAGCAGCACCGCCTCGCTCTCGCGGTCGGGGTCCATGAGCCCGGCCGGGCGCATGGTGCCGTGGTCGTTCAGCCAGAGCTGGTACACCTTGCCGCCGGGCGGCCGCTCCATCCCGGCGGCGACGAACACCGCCCGGTCCAGACCGCGCGAGACGACGAGCGTGCCGTCGGCGCCCCCGTCGAACCGGGTCCTCGCCGTGCGGGCGTCCGGCGCGGACAGGACGGCGCTGATGTCGTTCACCCGCTGTTCGGCCCGTCGGGCCGCGACGTGCGCCGCTTCGGCCCGGTCGTGCTGCCACACGGCGACGCCGCCCAGGCCCACGGCGCCCGCGAGGCAGGCCGCGAGCGCCCACTGTGCGGCGCGCCGCCTGCGCGGGGTGCCCCGCCACCGGGCGGGTACGGCCGCGGCCCCACCCGGGGGCTCCTGCCGTACGGTCGTGACGCGGCGCAGCACCTGTTCGCGCAGGACGGCGCGCGGTGTGTCGACCGCGGCCAGGCCGAGCCGGGCGGCCGTGGCCGAGAATTCGGCGACCTCCTGCGCGCAGGAGTCGCAGTGGTCCAGGTGCCGCCGGAACGCGGTCCGCTCGTCCTCGTCGAGTGCGTGCAGCGCGTACGCGCCGGTCAGCGCGTGCAGGTCCTCGCGCGTGGTCATGCGGTCACCCCCAGGCAGTCGCGCAGCCGGATCAGTCCGTCGCGCAGGCGGGTCTTCACGGTGCCCAGCGGCAGGGCCAGCGCCTCGGCGACCTGGCGGTAGGTCAGCCCGCGGTAGTAGGCCAGCGTCACGGCCTGGTGCTGCAACTCCGTCAGCGTCCGCAGGCAGCGCCGCACCTGCTCCCGCTCCAGACGGGTCTGCACCTGCTCGGTCACCTCGTCGTACTCCGGGAGCCGGTCGAGCAGGGCCGCCTTGTGCTCCCGTGCCGCCGAGGCCTCCACGGACCGCACCCGGTCCACCGCGCGCCGGTGGGCGAGGGTGAGGATCCAGTTGATCGCCGTGCCCCGGTCCGACCGGTAGCGGGGCGCCGTGCGCCACACCTCCACCAGGACCTCCTGCATCACTTCCTCCGACTGCGCCCGGTCCCGCAGCACGCTGCGCACCACGCCGAGGACGGGGCCCGCGGCCACGTCGTACACCGCCGCGAACGCCTCCTGGTCGCCGAGGGCCACCCGGCCGACCAGCTCTTCCAGGTCCGGCTCGGCGACGGGTTTCCTGCCGATGAAGACCGGCTCTTTCACGAGGCTCCTCCCGCGGGGGTTGCGCAATGGTCCGGTGGAATCCGGAGCCGGACGGCCGGCGGATTGGTCCGGCGTCCACGCGTTTCTCTCGGCCGGACGGTCCACGCGCTTCTCCCGGCCGGACCGCCCACGCGTTCTCTTGGCCGGACCGCCCCCTTGCGGATGCAGGCGGGAGCATGTGAGGGCGTACGGGCGTACGGGCGTACGGGCGTACGGGCGTGCGGCGGGAGCCCGGGGAGGCGTACGGAGGGGCGCCGCCGTCGCCCCGTTCAGGCCTCCAGACCGCCCTGCTCGCAGACCAGCCGGGCCACTTCGCGCAGCTTGACGTTCCGTTCCTGGGAGTAGCGCCGCAGCACGTCGAACGCCTGGCCCTCGGAGAGCCGGTGACCGCCCATGAGGATGCCCATCGCCTCGCCGATGGTGTGCCGGGTGGCGATGGCCTCGCCCAACTGCGCGTGGGTGCGGGCGGACGACAGGGCCACGGCCGCGTGCGAGGCCAGCAGCCACCCCGCCGTCTCGCTGTCCGGGGTGAACGCGCCCGCGCGGCGGGCGTAGAGGTTCATCGCCCCGAGTTCCTCGTCCTCGGTGTACAGCAGGAAGCCCATCATGCTGCCCACGCCCAGCGCACGCGCCGGGGGAGCGTAGGCCGGCCAGCGCTGCTCCTGCGTGGTGAGGTCCGCGATGCGGAACACGCGCTCGGTGCGGCTGCGCGCCACGTCGAAGCAGGGGCCCTCCTGGAGGCGCTCCTGGAGCCGGTCGCTGTCGAGGACCAGCTGATCGGTGGGTGCGAGGGTCTCCACGGTCGCGCCGTGCAGGATCAGCACGCCGGCCGCGTCGCACCCCTCGACCAGGTCGGTCGCGGACCGGGTGATGCGCTCCAGCGTGGCATCGACCGAGTCCTGTGCCAGGAGATCACGCGCCATCGTCGCCATCTGCTCGGCGAATCCACGCCAGTCCACTGCGCCTCCTGCAGGCCCGTCGGTCGTCTCCCCGCACGCCTACCCGCTCGGTCCATGACCGCTCACCCGCCCGTGCGGCCGGGTGACGCCTCCGCCGTCAGCTCCTGGTTCAGGGTGTGCAGGAAGTCGGCGACCGTGGCCAGCTGCGCGGGCGTGAACTGCCGCATGGTCGCCTCCGTGCTGCGGGCCAGCGGGCTGAAGTACTGGCGGGCGAGCGCCCGGGCGCCGGGGTTGTAGACCAGGTGCACGACCCGCCGGTCGGCGCTGTCCCGGGTCCGGCTGATGTGCCCGGCCCGCTCCAGCCGGTCCAGGCAGGCGGTCACCGCGCCGGAGGTGAGGTTCAGGCGCTCGGCGAGCCGCGACGGGGTCATCGGACGGCCCTCCAGGGCCGTGGAGTCCAGGATGGCCGCCAGGGCGTGGACATCGGTGGCGTGCAGGTCGTGGCGCTGGGCGAACGCGTGGGCGTGGCGGTTGAATTCGCTGTTCAGGGTGCGCAGCAGGACGGCGTAGGTCTGCAGGTCGGGAGCGCGGTCGTGAGCGCCGGCCTCGTCCGTGGCGCTCTCGTCGGAGGTGGCGGGCCGGCTGTCCCTGCTGCTGCGTTCCATACCCCTCAGGATACGATCACTCGATCATTGAGATACTTTTCGGCTGAGATACTTTACGTTTGAGTCGCCTCGTTCGAGGCACCCTTCCGTCGACGTCCCCCTCACGCCCGTTGGGAAGTGCATGAGCGCCCTGCGCCGACCGGTCCGCCGGCTGGTTCCCCTCGTCCTCGTCCTCGTGTGGCTCGGCCTGGGCGGAGCCTTCGGTTCCTACGCGGGCAAGCTCGGCGAGGTGGCCACCAACGACCAGGCGGCGTTCCTGCCGCGCAACGCCCAGTCCACCCGGGTCATCGAGGAGCAGAAGGCCTTCCACCAGGAGGAGACGCTGCCCGCGGTCGTCCTGTGGACCGCGCGGGACGGCGGGAAGGTCAGTGCCGCCCAGCAGGCCGACGCCACCCGGCGGCTGGCCTCCCTGGCCGACGTCGACGGCGTCGCGGGCAGGCCCTCGCCCGCGCTCCGCTCGCAGGACGGCCAGGCGCTGCAAGGCGTCGTCCCGCTCAGCCCCAGCCTGGGCGAACGGCTGCCCGAGGTGCTCGACCAGGTCCGGGCGAGCGCGGGCGACGTCCCCGGCGCACGGGTGCAGATCGCCGGGCCCGCCGCCACCCAGGGCGACCTCGGCGACGCCTTCGCCGGCATCGACGGCATCCTCCTCGGCGTGGCGCTGGCGGCCGTGCTGGTCATCCTGGTGCTCGTCTACCGCAGCGTGCTGCTCCCGTTTCTGATCATCGTCAGCGCCGTCTTCGCGCTCGGCGTGGCCTGCGCCCTCGTCTACGTCCTCGCCGACCACGACGTCGTACGCGTCGACGGGCAGGTGCAGGGCATCCTGTCCATCCTGGTGATCGGCGCGGCCACCGACTACGCGCTGCTTCTGACGGCGCGCTTCCGCGAGGAGCTGTCGCACCGGGACGACAAGGCGGCCGCCGCCCTCGCCGCCCTGCGCGGGTCCCTCGGCGCGATCACCGCCAGCGCCGCGACCGTCGCCCTGGGCCTGCTGGCCCTGCTGATCAGCGACCTGACCAACAACCGCGCGCTGGGCCCGGTGGGCGCCATCGGCATCGTGTGCGCGGTGGCCACCACGCTGACGTTCCTGCCCGCCGTGCTCGCCCTGCTGGGCCGGGCCGCCTTCTGGCCGGCCAAGCCGCGGTCGGCCGACGCGGCCACCGGCGGCCACGGCATCTGGCGACGGGTCGCGCACCGGGTGGACAGCGGTCCCCGGCGGCTGTGGCTGGGCACGACGGCCCTGCTCGTGGGCGCGGCCGCCTTCTTCCCCACCCTGGAGTCGAAGGGCGTGCCCCTGGACGAACTGTTCATCAACGACGCCCCGTCCGTCGCCGCGCAGCAGGCCCTCGGCAAGCACTTCCCCGGCGGCTCCGGCCAGCCGGCCGTGATCATCGCCGACGCGTCGAAGCGGGCGGAGGTGGCACGGGCCGCCGCCGGCACCCGGGGCGTGGCGGACGTCCGCGCGGTGACCGCGTCCGGCGCCCCGGGCGGGGCACCGCTGGTGGTCGACGGCCGGGTCCGCCTCGACGCGACCCTCACGGCCGCGCCGGACAGCGGGGCGGCCAAGGACACCGTGCGCCGGCTGCGGGACCGGCTCGACGCCCTCGACGCCGGTGCCCTGGTCGGCGGTTACACCGCCCAGCAGTACGACACCCAGCGCACCGCGGCACACGACCGCACGGTCATCATCCCCGTCGTCCTCGCGATCATCCTGGTCATCCTGGTGCTGTTGCTGCGCTCCCTGCTGCTGCCGGTACTGCTGGTGGCGACCGTGGCGCTCAACTACCTGGCGACGCTGGGCATCGCGAGCCTGGTCTTCACGCACGGCTTCGGCTTCTCCGGCACGGACGCCTCCGTCCCGCTGTACGGGTTCGTCTTCCTGGTCGCCCTGGGCGTCGACTACAACATCTTCCTGATGTCCCGGGTCCGGGAGGAGACCCTGCGCCACGGCACCCGGCAGGGCGTGCTCCGCGGACTGATCGCCACCGGAGGGGTCATCACCTCGGCCGGCGTCGTCCTGGCGGCGACGTTCGCGGCCCTCATCGTCATCCCGCTCGCGTTCCTCGCGCAGATCGCCTTCATCGTGGCCTTCGGCGTGCTGCTGGACACCCTCGTCGTCCGCTCGCTGCTGGTGCCGGCCCTCGTCCGGGACATCGACCGCACGGTGTGGTGGCCGAGCCGCCTGGCCCGGGAGGCGGGGGAGCGGAGTTGAGCCGGACGTGAGCGGGTGCGCTCCGTTCCGTCCCTGCGACGGGGCGCCCCCGCTCGACCGCTCCACCACCGTCGGTCCCCCGGCCCGCCCCCATTCCGCGCTGGACCCGCTTCCTGGACGACACCTTCGGCAACGACGCCGAAGGCCGCGAAGTGATCGGCGGCCCCTAAGATCTGACTCTCCGGAACCGCTCCGCGGAAAGTGAGCCAGAACCCGTTTTGGCGAACAAATCCACGCCGGCCGACGACGATCCGGGCTTCAGTACCATCGGCCGTCAGATCGCGTGTAACCCTGAAGTCGCTGACGAGTTCTCCGGACGGCTGCGCGAGGCCTTCGGCGGGATCCTCGACGACTACCCCGACGCACCCACCAGCACGGGGCAGTCCGATAGTCTCCCGGCGCCGACCCGCACGACGTCAGGGCTGGGCGGGCCGAGCCCGTACTGGACGTCGTACACCTACACGGACCCGGGACTGCGCGCCACCGAGACCACCCACACCACGTCCGCCACCATGACGAAGACCTACTGCTACAGCTCCACCCAGCCTCACGCCCTGAACGCGACCACCACGGCGGCCTCCTGTACCGGGGTCATCCCCTTCTATGGCTACGACACCGCGGGCAACACCACCAGCCGCCCTGACGGCACCGCCACCCAGTCCCTCACCTGGTCGCCCGAGGGCAAGCTCGCCGAGTTGAAGGAGGGCGCCGCCAGCACCGGCTACGTCTACGACGCCGACGGCAACCTGCTCATCCGTCGCAACGCGTCCGGCGAGACCGTCCTCTACCTGGGCACCACCGAGGTCCACCTGAACAACGCCACCGGCAGGTACTGGGGGCAGCGGTACTACGGGTTCGACGGCAACGCGGTCGCCCTGCGCAGCAACAAGACCGGCACCGACACCGTGTGCTGGCTCGCCGCCGACCAGCACGGCACGTCCAGCGTCGCGCTCAACTCGTCGACCCAGGCCGTCACCAAGCGCTACACCACACCCTTCGGCGCGACCCGCTCCGGCGGAACCGGCAGCTGGCCCGACGACAAGGCTTTCCTCGGCAAGACGGCGGACGCGAGCACCGGGCTGACCCATATCGGCGCCCGCGAGTACGACCCGTCCACGGGCCGCTTCATCAGCGCCGACCCGCTCCTGGAGACCGACAAGCCGCAGACCCTCAATGGCTACACCTACGCCGCCAACAACCCGGTCTCCTTCTCCGACCCGAGCGGTGAGCAGCTCATGGAGTGCGCCGAGGGCCTCATCGAGTGCCGGGGCGGAATGCCAGTCACCCACCACAAGAAGTCTCCCTCCCCCGGGTCCGGCAGCAACGGCAAGGGCAGCAGCGGCAAGACGGTCGTCCGGCACGGCGGCAAGAGCAACGTCGGCTCCGCCTGCGCCCTGACCTTCCACATGAGCGGCCATGACGCGGCCGTCTGCCAGTCGGGGTACGCGGCGCAGGTGTGGGCCATGGAGTACAAGGTCGAGGGCTACGTCACAGTGGACGTGGGCGACGGCGGCACCACCGCCAACACCGTTCCGGGCGCGAGCGGCAACAGCACCGGCAACGACGGCGCCGCGGATGTCATCCTGTGGACGAAGGACAAGGTGTACATCTGGGAGGTCAAGCCGGGCAACGAGTACGGCAAGACCGACGGGCCGAAGGACCTCACCAGGTATGTCGAGGGTATGTCCGACTACCTGGAGGACCAGGGCGACGACCGGACCGTGGAGCGCGGCCCCGGCCTGCTCTCCGGCCGGGCGGCGTCACGCGAGGGCATCGTGAACGTCTGGTCCAAGGCGGAGTACCCCGGCATGCGCTTCTACGGCCGCAAGAACCGCGACAATCCCACGCCCAGGCCCGGCCCCAGTCCTATTCCCAAGCCCACAGCGAGCACCGCGGCTCCGGTCGAGGAACCCGCGCCGGGCACGGTCGACGCCCCGGCTCTGGAACCAGCGCCTGGCCCGACCGGGGTAGCCTCGGCAGGTGGGGCCGCGGGTGGCTTCGAAGTGTCGCCGGGCGCGCAGAAGGCCGGAGCGGGAGTGATGATCTTCACCGGTGTGCTGTTCACGGTCGGGTTCGTCTTCAACGGTCTGACGGGCGGAGCCTTCGCCTGACCAGGCGCCCACTAGGGTCGGAAGTGATGGGAGAAGGAGAAGGCCACGATGGATGAAGAGGCACCCAGCATGGACGTGACCATCTGGGCCACGCTGGACGAGCGGGCGCCCGCACCGCGCGGGGACCTCGTCGTCCACTGGTTCCGCACCGCGATCGACACCTTCTTTTTGGGCGAGGCGAAGGAGACCATGGGCTCCTACGCGGCCGTCACCCAGACAATCAGCGGTGATGAGGAGATCCGGCTCAAGGACCTCCGGGCGAACTGGCCGGCGCTCGCGGAAGCCTTGCGTACGAACCCCTTCCACGCCAATGCCGGCTTCCACGAGCCCTCGGTGGACGAGGAGGAATGGGTCGACGACTTCGGACGCGTCGGCAGCCAGCACAGGGGCCGCGGCGGTACGCACACCGAACTGTCCGCGGCCCTCCTGGTCGGAAACCGGATCTCCGACCCCGCCTTCTGCGCCCGCCTCGTCGACTTCCTGGCCGCCGCCCTCGACGGCGCGAATCCCGTCTTCGCCCGCGTCGACCACCTGAACTTCCACGACACCCCCGACCTGGAGGCCGCACTGCGGCGGACCCACCGCAGGTACCTCCAGGAGTCCCGCACCCACCTGCGCGGCTACTCCTGGATCACCGGCATGCCCGGCGAACTCGCCGCCCGCCTCGGCGGCTCCCCACGCCTCACCGCGACCGGCGCCTTCCACGCCGTACGGGAACTGCGGGGCGGCGGCCTGCTGCTACAGGCGACCGAGACGCTCGCCGGGTACGACGACCGGGCCATGCGCCAGGTCTTCCGTGTCCTCGCCCCCGTACTTCCCCCGGGCATCCCACAGGACGACCCCGCCCGGGAGAAGCTCCGCGTGGTATTCGAGGACGCGAGCGGCATCTGAGGAGGATCCGTCGTCAGGTCTGCCAGGCGTTGTGCGATGTGGAAGTGGGGCGTGGGACGCGTCTTGGTCATCGCGAAGGAGATGCCGGTGGAGGTGTCGGCATATACGTAGCTGCCGCCGCCACCGGCCCAGCCGAGCGTGGTGGACGTCTCGTCGGCGATGGACGACAACCTGCGAGCCGGTCTCGACTCCGGTATCAACGAGCTGGTCGCCTGTGATCACCGCCTCGCCCAGCCCCACCACCGACGCCCACGGCGTGGCCTGCGCGCCTGCAGACGAGAACGGCCCCAGCTCAGCACCCGGTTCGCTGCCCACCATGTCGTCACATCCTGAATGAGCCATGCCCGGTCAACCGGCGCAGGTGAAGCAGGGCCGGCGGCTGGAATTCCGCGTACGGGTGCCGCCTTCGCGCTCCGCGCGTGGAGGGGCTCGGTGCCACGCTGGTCAGCCGCGGGGCAGCACACCCAGGAGGGTCGCGGTCAGGGCCTGCTCCAGGTAGTCCTTCAGCTCCAAGTGGAAGCGGGCCAGGTCGGGTTCGGCCTCGTAGGCCGCCCGCAGGCTTGGCGGGGGAGTGCTGAACGCCGACACCGCGCCGGCCACGACCATGGTCTGCAGGCTGAACAGTGTGGCGTTCTCGCCCAGCTCCGGCAGGTGCCCGCGGATCAGGTCGGTCATGGTGGTCAGGCGCTCCAGGGAGGCGCGCTTGTAGCGGGCCACGACCTCGACGGAGACGTTGTGTTCCAGGACGCTTCCCTGGGCGCCGAAGAGTTCGCACAGCACCTTCCGGCGGGACAGCGAGCTGCTGAGGATCTCGGCCACCGCTGCCGCCCGCCCGGGCATGGGGAGGTCTGCGCCGACGCCGGCGGCCAGTTCTCCCGACAGTTCCGTCAGCCACTCCTGCAGGAAGCGGTCCAGGAGTTCCAGCAGCACCGCCTCGCGCGACTCGAAGTAGCGCAGCACGTTCGGCTTCGCCAGGCCTACCCGGCGGCTGAGCTCGTTGAGGGTGACCGCGGCCACCGGCATCTCGTCGAGCATCGCCGACGCCGTGTCGAGGATCGCCCGTCGGCGGAGCTCCCGCTGCTCCTCGGTCCGCGCCCGCTGGAAAGTCACGATCACCAGCCTAACTTACGTACCTCCGGTACGTTGACAACGTACCGGGAGTACTTTAACGTCGATGGCACAAGATACCTCCGGTACTTAACGAAGTGGGAGCCTGGCATGAGTGGTAAATGGACGACGGCTGACATTCCGGACCAGCGCGGGCGGGTGGCCGTGGTGACCGGGGCCAACACCGGACTGGGGTACGAGACCGCCAAGGCGCTCGCCGAGCGCGGGGCGTCCGTGGTCCTCGCGGTGCGCGACGTCGAGAAGGGCGAGCGGGCCGCGGCCCGCATGACCGGCGACGTGTCCGTACAGGCGCTGGACCTGACCTCGCTCGACTCCGTACGGACCGCGGCGGCGGCCCTGCGGTCCCGGTTCGACCGGATCGACCTGCTGATCAACAACGCCGGCGTCATGTACACCCCGAGGCAGACCACCGCCGACGGCTTCGAGACGCAGTTCGGCACCAACCACCTCGGCCACTTCGCCCTGACCGGCCTGCTGCTGGACCGGCTCCTGCCCGTGCCCGGCTCACGCGTCGTGACGGTCAGCAGCACCGGCCACCGCATCCGGGCCGCCATCCACTTCGACGACCTCCAGTGGGAACGCTCGTACAGCCGCATCGGCGCCTACGGCCAGGCGAAACTCGCCAACCTGATGTTCACCTACGAACTGCAGCGCCGGCTCGCCGCGCACGGCACCACGGTCGCGCTGGCCGCCCACCCCGGCGTGTCCAACACCGAACTCGTCCGCAACGCGCCCGCCGCGCTGCGCATGCCCGTCACCTGGCTCGCGCCGCTGATCACCCAGACACCGGCCATGGGCGCCCTGCCCACCCTGCGCGCCGCCACCGACCCCGGCGCGCTCGGCGGCCAGTACTACGGTCCCGGCGGGAGCTACGAGATCAAGGGCCACCCCCGGCTGGTCACCTCCAGCCCGCAGTCGTACGAGGTGGCCGTCCAGCAGCGGCTGTGGGCCGTCTCCGAAGACCTCACCGGGGTGAAGTTCCCTGCGGCCCGGTCCCAGCAGCACTCCGTCCTCCCCGAACCGGCCGCCACGGTGTAGTCCGCGCGCGCCGGCAGGGGGCACCGGCCCCATCGGGCTGTCCGGCGCGCGCACTGCGCCGCAAGATTCCGTGACCGGATCACGACGGCATGCCGAAGCGGCATCGGGCGACGCAGGACGGGTACTGCGAATCCATCAGGACGTGCGCGGGGAAACCTGGGAGTTGCCGGCGTGAAGATCACTTACCTGGGCCGGCCGAGTACGGCTGCCCCTGGTGCAGCTGTGTCCCGGACCGGCCCCAGGTGGTGCCCGTACGCGTATCCGTTCGGCCGGCTGCGGTGGGCCGTGATGCCCGCGGTGCCCGGGAGTCAGCGGTGAGCGCGGGGCCGGGGCTGCCCGGCGCGCTGGCCCATCTCGAGCCGCTGCTGGACAAGGGCGGCTACGCGGCGCTGGCGCTGCTGGTCGGCCTGGACAACGCGCTGATCCCCGTCCCCGGGCAGACGATGTTGATCGTGGCCGCCGTCTATGCGGGGACCGGCCGGATGAACGTCATCGCCGTCGTCCTGGTCGCGTGGGCGGCCGCCACCGCCGCCGCGGAAGCGGCCTATCTGCTGGGGTGCCGCCAGGGCAGTGCGCTGATCAACCGGTACGGCCACTACGTCCGCCTCACCCCGCAGCGCTACGCGCGCGCGGAATCCTTCTACCGGCGCCGCGGCACGAGCATCGTCTGTGCCGCCCGCTTCGTGGACGTGCTGCGCCAGACCAACGGCCTGCTCGCCGGCGCCAATCACCTGCCCCATGCGTCGTTCTCCGCAGCCAACGCGGTCGGCGCCGCCGCATGGGCGGGTGCGTGGACGGCGCTCGGCTACGGCGCCGGCACCAACATCGGCCCCCTGTACCGCGAGGCCGTGCGCTACCAGCTCCTGCTGCTCCCCGCCCTCGCCCTGTTCCTCGCTCTCCTCCTCGCCCGCGGGTGGTGGAAGCGCCGTCACCGGCAACCGCAGGACCGTGCGTCGGCCTCCTGATGCCCGACGCGTGCGTGCCTCCGGCCGGGTCGATGGTGCGGGGGATCTGGTCATCGGCCCGGCCGGCCCCCGGGGAGGGTTTCCGTCGGCACACACCCCTCGCGACAACGACCCGGGAAGGAACGAGGGCCTTGCGCCGGAACCCGGCGCCGGGCCCTCCCTGGCGCCAGGATCGTCGTCCGTCGTCGCCGCCGCAGGCAAACCCCGATGGCCGTCGATGTCACTTTTCCCGTCGGCTCCCCGTCGCTTTGTGTGCTTCTTGGCCGGACTTTGAGTCACCGCCCGCATCATGGTCCCGGCCTGCGGGCCGTCAGGTCGAGGTGCGAGCCAGGAGAGTGCACGTGAGCAGCGAGTGGTTCCGGACGTACGCTCCGGTCGAGAAGCGGCCCGGCGCCGGTCCCGGCGTGCAATTGGTCTGCTTTCCGCATGCCGGCGGCGCGGCCAGCGCCTACGTCCGGCTCGCCCGGCTCCTGGCGCCGGGCTGCCAGGTGCTGAGCGTGCAGTATCCGGGCCGCCACGACCGACGGCACCAGGCGCCGGTCGCGGACATCGGGCTCCTCGCGGACGCCGTCGCCGAGGAGGTGACGCGGCACGTGAGGGGGCCGTACGCCTTCTTCGGGCACAGCATGGGCGCCGTCGTCGCCTACGAGACGGCCCGCCGGCTGCACGGGCACGGCGCCCCCGTCCGGCTGTTCCTGTCCGGCCGGGGAGCACCGGGTGACGAGCCCGGCGTGCACGACCGGATCGGCACGGACGCGGAACTGCTCGCCGTCGCGGCCGGGTTGGGCGGCACGGCGGCCGATCTCCTCGACGATCCGGACGTACGGGAGATGGTCCTGCCCGCGCTGCGGGCCGACTACAAGGCGCTCGGCTCGTACGCCCGCACCCCCGGTCCCCGGCTGCACGTTCCGTTCACCGTGCTCATCGGGGACCGGGACCCGGTGGTCCCAGTGGCCGAGGCCGCCGCCTGGGAGGCCTTCACCACCGCACCCACGGACTGCCGGGTGTTCGCCGGCGCCCACTTCTACCTGAACGACGGCCCCAACCTGGACGCCGTCGCCCGGATCGTCACCGCCGCCCTGGCCGAGCCGGACCGCAGTCCGGTGGACGGGGGCGCCACGCAGGCCGGAGCCGGTGCGCGGAGCGTGGCAACAGGGGCCTCGGGCGGTGGCTCGGAAGGGTCGGGTTCCGCATGGAGGTGAACCGCTGGACCGACGTCTGGATCGGCGGCGCCGCCACCACCACTGCCGCGGAACGGTCCTACGACGCTTCCGCAGCCGTGGGGGAGACGCGCCGGGGACTGCGGGGGAGGCCGTGGCAGGCTCCCGCCGGGCGGACCGACCCGGCGGACATGGTGGTGCGTGCGGCGCTGACCGCGCGGCGTCGGTCGGGGGCGCCGGACGGCGGGGTGGATCTCGTCCTGCACGCCACGGCCGGTGGCCCCGGTGCCGGGGCCGGCACGGCGGCTGCGGTGCTGCGCGGGCTCGGCTGTCCGGCGGCCACCGCCTGGGAGGTGTGCCGGCCTGTGGCCGGCGGCGTGCTGGCCCTGCATCTGGCAGCGCAGTACGTCTCGGGCCGGCCCGAGACGCCGTTGATCGCCCTGGTCACCGCCGTGGACGGTGCGTCGACGTACCCGGACGGCCGGCCGGAGCAACCCGGCGGGGGGAGCACGGGCGAGGCGGCCGGACTGGTCCTCACGACGGCGGCCGGCGGGGCCCGGCTGCTGTCGACCGTCGTGCTGGGCGATCCGCCGTACGGCGCCCTGCTGCGCACGGATCTCCCGTGGCAGGTGCCCGCGCACCGCAACGCGCCGGGGACACCGGGGAAACGCGGGACATGGGCGTGGGTGAGGGGGCGCGGTCGGCGCCCTGCCACGGAGTGCGCCGCGCCCGTGCACGGCACCCCGTCCCGACCGATCGCCGTGCCGGAACACGCCATCGGGCTCGGTGGGCGCGAGGGTGAGGCGGTACGGCTCGCGCTGGCGGAGTGCGAGCGCACCGTGGACGACGTCGGCTGTTACGTCCTCGCCCCGGGGGACGGCGGCGCTCGGACATCCGGTGGACATGTGGCGGCACTGGCCCGGCTGTTGGAGGAGGACCGGCCCCGGTACGGGGGCACCGTCGTGCTGGTCGGCGGCGACGGGCATGGCGTCGGCTGCGCCGTCCTGGAGATCACCGGCACCGGCTGATCGCGCTCTCACCCCTCTGCCCTCAGCCAGACGGACGGTCGCTCTAGTATTTCGATCGATCCACTCCGTTTCCGTGACCGAATCTTGACCCTGAGGGGTTCCCTTCCGGGCATATGTCGGGGCGACTTGTCCGTGTTTCCCCCTCTATCTACCGCCATAAAGATCACTTCGGGCTGTACAAAGCGCCGTTCACAATGGTTGTGTTGGAGCGTGGATAGCGCCCCCTAGAAAGGGCGTTCGTTCTAATCAGACGTTGCGTGACGCGGTGGGGGGCTTCGCGATGTGGTCTGCAGGACCGTGTGCGGGTGCGGCGCACGGGCCATCCGTACCGGCATCGCTGGTCGCCGAAGCGAGCGTCCCTGTCTTCGCGTCCCTGGCGCGCAGCGGGTACCGGCGCAAGGCCGAGCAGTACGTACGGGCCCTGCTCGACGTACCGGGACGCAAGACGCTCACGTCCATCGGCGCGCAGTGGGGCGGCGCCGCGGCCGGCCAGAGCGTGCACCACTTCATCACCGCCTCCCCGTGGGACTGGCGGCCGGTGCGCCGTTCCCTGGCCCGGTACGCGCAGCAGGTGCTGTCGCCCGAGGCCCTGGTCGTCGAGCCCGCCGTCGTCCTGGGGGCCGTGCCCCGTGCGGCCGGGACCGAGCGCTGCGCACTACGCCGGCGGACGCCGGCCGGGACGGGCCCGCAGGCCCTGGGTGCCTGGCTCGTGTCGGCGGCGGGGTCCGTTCCCGTGGACTGGCACCTGTTGCCGTCGCCTCAACTCGGCGGCGCGACCGGCAGCCGCCCCGGCGCCGGTGGCCCTCCAGGCAGCGGCAGTGGTCACGGCACCCGGAGCCGTGACCGTACTGCGACGGCCGGCGCGCTGGGCGCCCATGTCCTGGCGAGCGCGACCGACGCCGCCCGCCTGCTGCCCGGCCGGCGCGGCCCGGTCGTGGTGGACGCCGACGGACTCGACGCGGTCGACGTGGTCCACGGACTCCGGTCGCTCGGCGACGAGTTCGTCGTCCGTGTGACGGCCGCAACGCCCCTGCGGATCGACCGGGCCCGGCTCCCGCGCTGTGACGCGCGCCCGAGCACGGCGGCCCGGATCGCCGGCGCGCTGGCGGAACTGCGACGCCCCCTCGGCCCGTGCGACCCGGCGGTCACGGCGGCCGCCGTCCCGGTCGCCTTCGACGGCCCGTCGACACGCGACGACCCCTTCGAGCTGGTGCTGCTCAGCGAGTGGGAGAGCCGGCGAGAGCCCCGCTCCTTCTGGCTGACGAACCTTCGGACCCTGCCCCTGTCGGCGCTGATGCGTCTGGCGCGGCTGCCCGGCCGCGTCAGACACGACATGACCGGCGTCTCGGAACGTCTGGGCCTGCGCGACTACGCCGGACGGTCCTACCGGGGGTGCCACCACCACCTCACCCTCGTCTCCGTCGCCCAGCTGCTCACGGTGGTGCACGCGATGGCGGACCACCCGCCCGAGCCACGCACCGCATGACACGGCCGGCGGCCCGGGACGAGACCTCGGGACCCGTCCCGGCAACGCGCCGCCGCCCTCGGCACCCCAGCGCCTTCCCGCCTCGTGACAGCTCGAAGAGTCCCCTGAACCAGCACTGATCGCACCGGAACAGGAGCGTGCGTTGTGGAACTGAAGCTCAGCGGTTCCTTTGAAATCGTCACCGAAGACGGGCACGTCCACGCCCCCAGAGCCCCCAAGGTCTCCCGGCTCCTGGCCGTCCTGGCATGCCGGCCGCGCACGACGGTCGCCACGGACACCCTGATCCGGGAACTGTGGGGCGAGAGCCCTCCGGCCGGTGCCCTGCGCACGCTGCAGACCCACGTGTACCACGCCCGGCGCATGCTGGCCGGCCTCCAGGCCTGTCCACCCGGCCGCGAGTTGCTGGTGACCCAGGGGCCGGGCTACCGGCTCGAGGTGGCCGACGAGGACGTCGACGTGCGCGCATTCGAAAACCTCGTCCGCCGTAGCCAGACGGAACTGGACGCGCGACTGCCGGACGCCGCCTCGCACCACGTCACCCGCGCCGTCGCCCTGTGGCGAGGACCCCTCCTGAGCAACCTGCCGGTCGGCCCGGTCCTCGCGAGCCGCACCGCCCGCCTGGAGGAACTGCACCTGCGGGCCCTGGAACTGCGCATCGAGATCGCGGTGGCACGCGGCCAGTTCCGGCACGTGCTGCCCGACCTGCGCGCCCTCGTCGAGGAATACCCCCTGCACGAGTGGTTCCACGACCAGCTCATCCAAGCCCTGCACCGGGTGGGCCGACGGGGCGAGGCCCTGCAGGCCTACCACAACCTCTACGTCCTGCTCAGAACCGAACTGGGGTTGGAGCCCTCGGCCGAACTGAAACGCCTGCACGCGCAGATCCTGGATTCGGCCACCACCGCGGCCCTGGACCGGCCGGACCACCGGGCCGCCTGACGAACGTGTGCCATCCGTCGCCGGCGGAAGCCGTCCGGGGCAACGACGCCACGGAACGGCGGACACGAGGGACGGCAGACGGCGGCGGCGCCCAGCCGACCGCCTGGGCGTCTGCTGTGGCTGTCCTTCGTACCGGCTCGGACCGGGGCGGCCCACGGTGACATCCGGATCCCCTTCGCAGGGGTCCGGCTGTCCCTCCACCACCCGCCACGGACCGAGCCGTCGTGTGGAAACACATGCCGCATTCAAGGGGGAAGCAATGCAGTTCCGCGTACTGGGTCCACTCGAGGTACTCGACCAGGGCAGGCCGGTGGTGCTGCGCGGCACCAAGCAGCGTGCCACCCTCGGGTTCCTGTTGCTCCAGCCGAACCGAGTCGTGCCCGTCAGCCAGTTGCTCAACGCCTTGTGGGGCGTCGACGAAGCTCCCACGACAGCGCGCAAAATACTGCAGAACGCGGTGTACGGCATACGCGGACTGCTCAGCCCCCGGGCCGACTCCGTGCAGCCCGACACCTACGCGCAGACGGGTCCGACCCTGCTCACCCAGCCCGCCGGCTACATGATGCGGGTCATACCCGAGCACGTGGACGTGCACCTGTTCCACCGCAGGGTCGCCCAGGGGCGGGAACAGCGGGCCCAGGGTGCGCCGGAACGGGCGGCCGGGCTGCTGCGCGAGGCGCTCGGCCTGTGGCGCGGCCCTGCCCTCGCCGACCTGGTGGAAGCCGGGATCGACTGGCCCGAACTCGCGGCACTCGAGAAGACGCGACTGGACGTCCTGGAGGACTACTTCGACGCCCAACTGGCCTGCGCACGCCACTACGAGGTCCTGCCCGAACTGGAGACCATGGTCCAGGCCGAGCCGCTGCGCGAACGCTCGTGCGGCCAGCTGATGCTCGCCCTGTACCGGTGCGGCCGACAGGTCGACGCCCTCAACGCCTACAGTCGGCTGCGGGCCCAGCTCGTGGAGAACCTGGGACTGGAGCCGGCCCGCGAACTGCAGGCCCTGCAGCAGGCGATCCTCGCCCAGGACATCTCGCTCTCCCCCGGCGTCGGCGGACCGCTGCCGGACCGGACCGGCGACGCCCCGGTGCGCGACGGCGGCGCCTACGGGATCGTCCGCACCGAGGCCACGGTCACCGCCCCGGCGCCCCCGCCCCCCGACGACGGGCCGGCGCCGGCCCGCTTCACCGACGGCGCCCGCCGCAGGGTGGCGATCCTGTCCGTCTCCACCCGGCTCGTTCCCGCCCCGGACGGCGGCGCGCAGGAGGACGTGGACGACCTCCTGGCCGGTACGACCCTGATGGTCCGGGAACAGATCGAGCGGTTCGGAGGAAAGGTCACGGCCTCCATCGGGTCGGTGTCCCTGGCGCTGTTCGGCCTGCAGGACCCCGCCGAGGAAGACGTGAGCCGGGCGGTGCTCGCCGCGCTCGCCGTCCGCGACATCCTTGTCGTCGCCGACGAGGCGGGCCGGCTGACGGCACGCGCCGCCGTGACCGTGGGCGACGTACTGCTGCGGCACGGGGAGTCCGACGACGCGCCCGCCGTCGTGGGCGCCGCCCTGGACGAGTCCCACGCGCTGCTGACCGAGGTGTCCGGCGACGAGGTGTGGGTGCGTGACGAGGTGCGCCGGGCCACCGCGAGCACCATCTCCTACAGCAAGGTCGAGGACGCACCGCGGCTGTGGCGGGTGACGGGAAGGCGGGAGTCCGCCCCGGGGCAGGGGGTGGGGGCCCGGCAGACGTGCGAACTGGACGTGCTGAGCGGCCTGGTACGGCGGACCTGGCTCCGCTCGGTGCCGCACCTGGTCACCGTACTGGGCGAAGAGGCGAGCGGCAGAAACCAGTTACTGGAGGACTTCCGCGGCTGGAGCGCGCGCCAGAGCGACTCGGTGCTGTTCCTGACCGGGCGTACGCCGTCGGCACCCGATGACGACCCCCTCCAGGCGCAGGCGGAGATACTGGCCGCCTACTGCGGGCTGCGCCCCGCTCAGGACGGCACGGCCGTTCTGGAGCGCGAGACGCGGTACCTGTTCACGTCGGAGCGGACGGCGGACTGGATCGTGTCCCGGCTCGCGCCGCTCGTCAGCAGCACGGCGCGGCCGGGAGACGCCTACCGCGGGGACGACCGCCTGGCCGACACCCTCCATGCCTGGCGCACCTTCTTCCAACAGGTCGCGCGCCGCCGCCCCGTGGTGCTCGCCGTCGACGACCTTCACCGCGCCTCCGACCAGGTACTGGAGACCGTCGAGGCCTGCGCCGGGTCGACCGGGCCGTGCCGATTGTTCGTCGTCGCCGCCGCGGGCCCCGAACTGCTGCTGCGCCGGCCGTCGTGGGGCGGCGGGAAGCACCACGCGACCACGGTGACCCTGGACCCGCCCGAGCGGGTGAGCACCGGACCGTGGGGCGAGGTCATCGGCTGCGGCAACTGACGTCCAGGCGCCCCGCTCCACACGTGCGGCTGCCCACCACCACATCCCTTCTCGTAATCCGTCCCATCGGCGTGCATTCCGCTTCCCGGCACGGGCCCACTTCTCGTCGGCCCGTGCCGCCGCATGCCCCGGTGCGGGCGTCGCCTTTTCGCGTTGTCGCGCACCGCATTTCCCGGACGAGCGGGGTGCCGGTGGCCGGGGCCCATCGCGCGGTAATCGCGTGTCCGCTCTCCCGATGACCTGCCCATGACTGCGCACTGGATTCCGCAAGCACAGGATGGCGTGACGACAAGGAGCGACATGAATACGGAATACGCGGAAACCGAACTCGCCGAGCCCCATCTGCGCCGTCTGCTGGGCACCGCCGGACTGGACGTCGAGTACGTGTCCGGAGAGGGCAACACACTCCACCACCGCGCTGGGAACGGCTCCCTGATCCCCGTCCTCGACTTCGCCGGCGGCTACGGCTCCCTGATCCTCGGGCACAACCACCCCGAGATCGTCGCCCGGGCCCGGGAACTGCTCGACGCCCGCTCGCCGGTGCACGCCCAGTTCTCCTCCCACCCGTACGCCAACCGCCTCGCCGCCGAGCTGAACCGCATCATCCACCGCGAGACCGGCGTCGAGGAGCCGTACTACGCCACGTTCGCCAACAGCGGCGCGGAGGCGATCGAGGCCGCCGTGAAACACGCCGAACTGGACCGCGGCGCACGGCTGTCCGCCCTGCTGGCGGAGACACGCGCGAGCGCCGAGGAGACGCGCGCCGCGGTGCTGGCCGGCCGGGCGACCGTTGCCGCCCCCGTCCACGAGCGGCTCGGGGTGCCGCGTCCGGCGCGGGACGAAGACGGCATCGACCTGCTGATCGCCGAGGCGAGCAGGCACAACGCCGAGGTCGCCGGACGGCCTCCGGTGCTGCTCGCCCTGCAGGGCGGCTTCCACGGCAAGCTGATGGGAAGCGTCCAGCTCACCCACAACGAGGGGTACCGGGCGCCCTTCGCGACACTCGGCGTGCGGACGCGGTTCGTGCCGATGGACCGCCCCGACGTCCTGAAGGAGGTGCTGGAGCAGGAGAGCGGCACGCTGTACGAGCTCCGGCACCGCGCTGGCCGCGTGGAACTGGCCGAGCGCGAGCACCCCGCCTACTGCGCGTTCCTGCTCGAACCCGTCCAGGGAGAGGGGGGCATCCGGCCGCTCTCCCGCAAGTTCGCCGAGGACATCCAGGAGTTCGGCCGTCAGGCCGACTGTCCGCTCGTCGTCGACGAGGTGCAGAGCGGTATGGGCCGCACCGGCGCCCTGCTGGCCAGCGCCGCACTGGGCCTGCGCGGCGACTACTACGCCCTCGCCAAGTCCCTCGGCGGCGGCCTGGCCAAGGCCTCCGTGATGCTCGTGCGGGAGGCCCGCTACCGGCCGGAGTTCGAGCTGGTGCACAGCTCGACCTTCGCCAAGGACAGCTTCTCCTGTCACATCGCGCTCAAGGTGCTGGAACTGCTGGAGGCGGACGGCGGCCGTCTCTACCGGCAGGCGGCCGAGCGCGGGGAGGCCCTGGCCGCGATGCTCCGACGGGTCGCCGCCGCCTTCCCGGACGTGGTCAAGGAGGTGCGCGGCCGGGGCCTGATGCAGGGCTTCGAGTTCCACGACCAGAGCGGGGCGCGCAGCCCGCGGCTCGCCGAGGCCGCCCGCTCGGGCCTGTTCGGGTACGTCGTCGCCGGGCACCTGCTGCACGCCCACGCCATCAGGACCTTCCCGACGGCGAGCGCCGTGCACACGCTGCGGTTCGAGCCGTCCGTCCTCCTCACCGACGACGAGATCGCCCGCCTGGAACGGGCGTTGACCGACGTGTGCCGGATCGTCCGTGACCAGGCCGCGGAACGGCTCGCCGTGCCGGCCTGAGGCCACCGGACCGGAGCCCGGCGAAAACCCGGCCCTCGAACGGATAAACGGCCTCGGTCGGCCGGAAGGAGAAAAAGGACCGGCCGGGAAACAGAAAACGGACCGGCGGAGAACGGAAAAGGGACCGGCGGACAGCGGACCGGCGGAGAACGGAACCCGCCCGCACGGCCACGCTGTGCCCTCGCGCACGTCGCCTTCTCGGGAATTCAGCTAGGAAAGGGCAGCGAAACGTCATGATGAGTGAGCACGCTCCGGCGGGCGTCACGACCGGCCACCACCGTACCGAACCGATCGCCGTGGTGGGCCTCGCCTGCCGGCTGCCGGGAGCGGCCGGACCCTCGGCCTTCTGGGAACTGCTGACCGGCGGATCCAGCGCCGTCACGGACGTGCCCGCCGACCGTTTCACGCCACCCCCCCGGTCCGCTGTGCGGCGCGGCGGCTTCCTGGACGGTGTGGACGCCTTCGACGCGGCCTTCTTCGGCGTCTCGCCGCGCGAGGCGGCCGCCATGGACCCCCAGCAGCGGCTGGTCCTGGAACTGTCCTGGGAGGCGCTGGAGGACGCGGGCATCGTCCCCGCCTCCCTGCGTGACAGCCGTACCGCCATGTTCGTCGGCACCTTGCGCGACGACTACACGTCCCTGCTCTACCAGCGCGGCGGCGCGGCCGTCACCCAGCACACCATGACCGGTGTCAACCGGGGTGTCATCGCCAACCGCGTCTCCCACCACCTGGGACTGCGCGGCCCGAGCCTCACGGTGGACTCCGCGCAGTCCTCCTCGCTGGTCGCGGTGCACCTCGCCTGTGAGAGCCTGCGCACCGGCGAGTCCACCGCCGCCCTGGCCGCAGGCGTCAACCTCAACCTGCTCGCCGAGCACACCCTGACCGAGGAGCTCTTCGGCGCCCTGTCGCCCGACGGCGTCAGCTACGTCTTCGACGCCCGCGCCAACGGGTTCGTACCGGGCGAAGGCGCGGGCGTGGTCGTCCTCAAGCCGCTGGGCCGGGCGGTGGCGGACGGGGACCGCGTCTACGGCGTCATCCTCGGCAGCGCCGCCAACAACGACGGCGCCACCCCCGGCCTGACCGTCCCCAGCCAGGAGGCGCAGCGGCAGGTGCTGCGCGCCGCCCGCACCCGTGCCGGGGTGCGCGCCGACGAGGTGCAGTACGTGGAACTGCACGGCACCGGCACCCCGGTCGGCGACCCCGTGGAGGCGGCGGCGCTCGGCGCGGAGCTGGGCGCGGGACGCCCGCCCGGGACCGCGCTGCACGTCGGCTCGGTCAAGACCAACATCGGTCACCTGGAGGGTGCGGCGGGCATCGCCGGCCTCATCAAGACGCTGCTGAGCATCCACCACCGGACGCTGCCGCCGAGCCTGAACTTCGCCACGCCCCACCCTGCCATCCCGCTGCGCGAGCTGGGCCTGACCGTCCGCACGGAGACCGGGCCCTGGCCGCGCCCCGACCGCCCGTTGGTCGCGGGCGTCAGCTCCTTCGGCATGGGCGGCACCAACTGTCACGTGGTGCTCGCACAGGCCCCTGGGACCGCCGAAGCCGTCCAGGGCACGTCGCCGACGGCTGATGACGTGCCGGTCGCGCGGAGCGTCGCCGCAGCGGACCACGGTGGCGCGACGGCCGGCGGCGACGAGGGCGAACCGGGGCTCTTGCCCTGGGTGGTCTCCGGGGCGGGACGGTCCGCGCTGCGGGCCCAGGCCGAACGGCTCCACGCGTTCGCCACCGGCACCGAGCCCTCGCCAGCGGACGTGGCCTGGTCCCTCGCCACCACCCGCGCCACCTTCCGGCACCGCGCCGTCGTGCTGGCCCGGGACGCCCACGGGCTCCTCGCCGGGACCGAGGCGCTCGCCGCGGGACGCGCCCATCCGGCCGTGACGACCGCGGCCGCCCGCCCCGGCCCGCTCGGCTTCGTCTTCACCGGCCAGGGCGCCCAGCGCCTCGGCATGGGCATGCGACTGCACGCGGCCCACCCCGTGTACGCCGCCGCCTTCGACGAGGTGGCCGCGGCGCTGGCCGAACACCTGCCCGTCTCGCCGGCCGAAGTGATCCGCACCGGCGAGGGCCTCGACGACACCCTTCACACGCAGCCGGCCCTGTTCGCCGTGGAGGTCGCGCTGCACCGGCTCGCCGAGTCGTTCGGCCTGCGGCCCGACTTCGTGGCCGGTCACTCCATCGGCGAACTCGCCGCCGCCCATGTCGCCGGTGTCCTCGACCTGCCCGACGCCGCTGTGCTGGTGGCCGCACGGGCGCGCCTGATGCAGTCCGCGCGCCGCGGCGGTGCGATGATCGCCGTAGAGGCGGACGAGGCCGAGGTGACCGAACTGCTCGCCGGACGACCGCAGTTGGCGCTGGCCGCGGTCAACGCCCCGCAGGCCACCGTCATCGCCGGTTCCGCTCGCGCGGCCGACGAGGTGGCCGACGTGCTGCGCGCCCGAGGGCGGCGGGTCCGCAGGCTGGCGGTCAGCCACGCCTTCCACTCGCCGCACATGGACTCGGTCCTGGACGACTTCCGCCGCGCCGCCGGACACCTCACCTACCAGGCACCTCGTATTCCCGTGGTCTCCACGCTCACCGGGGACCTGTGCGACGGCGAGGAGCTGCGCACCGCTGACTACTGGGCCGACCAGCTGCGCGGAACCGTCCGTTTCGCCGACGCGGTGCGCACGCTGCACGCGCAGGGCGTCGCCACCCTCGTCGAGATCGGCCCCGACGCCGTGCTGGCCCCGCTGGCCCGGCAGACGGCGGACGAACTGACCACCGTGCCCCTGCTGCGCCAGGACCGCCCGGAGCCCGACGCCTTCGCCACCGCGCTGGCCACCGCACACGTCCACGGCGCGACCGTCGACTGGGGCCGGTTCCTCCAGGGCGTCGCCGGGCGCCGTATCGACCTGCCGACCTACGCCTTCCAGCGCACCCGGCACTGGCTGGACGACTCCGCTGCGGGCACGCCGTACCCGCAGCCCGTGCCCGACGACCCCGCGGCCGGCGCGGCGAGTGACGCGCCCGCACCGGCGGCGGCCCCGCGACCCCGCGGAGAGCTGGGCGAGCGGATGGGCGCGCTGTCCGCGGCCGAGCGCCGGCAGGCCGTGGCCGAGCTGGTCGACGAGCACATCGCGGCCGTGCTGTCGTACACGGGCGACGAACCGATCGACCGGCACACGCCGTTCCACGAGCTGGGGTTCACCTCCCTGATGACCACGGAACTGCGTGCCGCGCTCGCCGGCGCCACCGGGCTGCGACTGCCCACCGGCCTGGTCTTCGACCACCCGACGCCCCACGCCCTGGCCGCGTTCGTCGAGTCGGAGCTGCTCGGCGCGACCGCGGGGTCCGACACCCCGGCACCGGCCGGAGCGGACGGTGACGAACCGATCGCCGTCATCGGCATGGCGTGCCGCTACCCGGGCGGTGTCGCCTCACCCGAGGACCTGTGGCGGGTGGTGCACGAGGGCGTCGACGCCGTCTCCGCCTTCCCGCGCGACCGCGGCTGGGACGACGACCTGTACGACCCCAATCCGGAACGGCAGGGCAAGAGCGCCGTCCGGCACGGCGGATTCCTCGCCGGAGCCGGCGAGTTCGACGCCGGTTTCTTCGGCATCTCACCGCGCGAGGCGCTCGCCATGGACCCGCAGCAGCGGCTGCTGCTGGAGACCTCCTGGGAGGCGGTGGAGCGCGCCGGGCTGCTGCCGCAGGAGCTGCGCGGCACCCGCGTCGGCGTCTTCGTCGGCGCCACCTCCCTCGAGTACGGGCCCCGCATGCAGGACGCCCCCGAGAGCGTGCAGGGACACGTGCTGACCGGCAGCACGGCGAGCGTCATGTCCGGCCGCATCGCCTACCAGCTCGGCCTGATCGGGCCCGCGGTGACCGCGGACACGGCCTGCTCGTCCTCGCTGGTCGCGCTGCACCTGGCGATCCGTTCGCTGCGCTCGGGCGAGACCCGCATGGCGCTGGCGGGCGGCGCGGCCGTGATGTCGTCGCCCGGCATGTTCGTGGAGTTCTCCCGGCAGCGCGGACTGGCCGCGGACGGCCGCTGCAAGTCGTTCGCCGCGTCCGCCGACGGCACCGGCTGGGGCGAGGGCGTCGGCATGCTCCTCGTCGAGCGGCTGTCCGACGCGCTGAGGAACGGCCACCCGGTGCTGGCGGTCATCCGCGGCTCGGCGGTCAACCAGGACGGCGCGAGCAACGGGCTGACCGCACCGAGCGGACTGGCCCAGCAGCAGGTCATCCGCCAGGCCCTCGCCGACGCGGGTCTGGGCCCCGGGGACGTCGACGCCGTCGAGGCGCACGGCACCGGCACCACGCTGGGCGATCCCATCGAGGCCGAGGCGATCATCGCCACCTACGGCAGCGACCGGGCGGACCGCGAACCGGTGTACCTGGGCTCGCTGAAGTCCAACATCGGCCACGCCCAGGCAGCCGCCGGGGTGGGCGGCGTCATCAAGATGGTGCAGGCCATGCGGCACGGCGTCCTGCCCCGGACCCTGCACGTGGACCGGCCGACCCCGCACGTCGACTGGTCCCCGGGGACCGTCGGACTGCTCACCGAGGCCAGGAGCTGGCCCGCGACGGGCCGGCCGCGCCGCGCGGCGGTCTCCTCCTTCGGCATCAGCGGCACCAACGCCCACCTGATCCTGGAGTCGGCCCCCACCGATGCGCCGGTGCCCGCGACCCCCTCCGGCACCACCGGGCAGGCGCCCGCCACGCACGCCGACGCGGCGATGCCGGGCGAGCCCGGAGCGCTGCCCACCGCGGGCTCGGACACGGCGGGCAGCACGGTGGACGGCGCGCGGTTCGCCACCCCCTGGGTGCTGTCCGCACGCGACACCGCGGCGCTGCGTGCCCAGGCGGACCGGCTGCGCCGTCACCTCGGACCCGACGCCGGCGTCACCGATGTCGGCTGGTCCCTCGCCGCCACCCGTACCGCGTTCGAGCGACGGGCCGTGGTCGTCGGGGGAGACCTGTCCGAGCGCCTGGACGCGCTGTCCGCGCTCGCCGACCAGGACACACCACAGCATCCGCGCCTCGTCACGGGCGACGCCGCCGCGGCGGGCCGCACCGCGTTCCTCTTCACCGGTCAGGGCGCCCAGCGCCCCGGCATGGGCCGTGCCCTGTACGAGGCGCATCCCGTCTTCGCCGCCGCCTTCGACGAGGTCTGCGCCGCCTTCGACGATCTGCTTCCGAGGCCGCTGCGCGAGGTGATGTTCGCCGAGCCGGGCAGCGAGGCCGCCGCGGCGCTCGACGAGACCCGCTACACCCAGCCCGCACTGTTCACCGTCGAGACCGCGCTGTTCCGCCTCCTCCAGCACCACGGCATGACGCCGCACCTGCTGGCCGGGCACTCCGTCGGCGAGGTCGCGGCGGCCCACGCGGCGGGCGTTCTCAGCCTGGCTGACGCGGCCGCCCTGGTGGCTGCCCGCGCCCGGCTGATGCAGACCGCCACCGCCGGCGGCGCGATGATCTCGGTACAGGCCACGGAGGAGGAGATCCTGGCCGACCTGGCGGGCCGCGAGCACGAGGTGGCGCTCGCCGCCGTCAACGGCCCCCGGTCCGTGGTGCTGTCCGGGGACGCCCCGGCCGTCGAGGAGATCGCCGCCGTGTTCCGGGACCGCGGTCGCAAGACGACCCGACTGGCGGTCAGCCACGCCTTCCACTCCCCGCACATGGACGGCATCCTCGACGAGTTCCGCGCGGTGGCCGCCGGGCTGACCTACCGTCCGCCGGTCCTGCCCCTCGTCTCCACCGTCACCGGCGCCCTCGCCACATCCGGCGAGCTGACCTCGCCGGACTACTGGACCGGGCAGATCCGCGCCACCGTCAGATTCCTGGACGCCGCCCGGGAGCTGAGGCGGCAGGGATGCACCGTGGCCGTCGAGGTGGGCCCCGACGCCGTCCTCGCCCCGCTCGCGCGGCTCGCCGCGGACGACGAGCCGTTCACCGCCGTACCGCTCATGCGGGCCGGCCGCCCCGAGGCCGAGACCGTCGCCGACGGCATCGCCCGCGCCCACACCGTCGGTGCACCGCTCGCCCCGGCCACCTTCTTCCCCGGCGGTGCCCCGGTCGACCTGCCCACCTACCCCTTCCAGCGACAGCACTTCTGGCTCGCGCCGCAGTCCGCCGCGGGCGCCCGGGGGCTCGGCCTCGACCCCGCAGGCCACCCCCTGCTCAGCACGGTCGTGGACCTGGCCGAACGCGGGGACGCTGTGCTGACCAGCCGTGTCTCCGTGAGCACCGAGCCCTGGCTGGCCGACCACGTCATCGCCGGGACCGCGCTGCTGCCCGCCACGGCCTTCCTCGAACTGGCCATCACCGCCGGCGACCAGTTGGGTGCCCCGCACGTGGAGGACCTGGCGCTGGAAGCGCCCCTGCCGCTGCCCGCCACCGGGGCGGTACGCCTCCAGGTCGGCGTCGGCGCGCCCGACGAGACGGGCCGACGGGGGTTCACGGTGCACTCCGCGCCCGACGGCGACGACACGCCCGTACGGTCATGGACCCGGCACGCCTCCGGTACGCTCACCGCGCCGCCACCCGCCGCCCACCCGGCGGAAGCTCCGGCGGAAGACCCGCCGGAGCCCGCCACCGGAGCATCCCTGCCGGACGACGCCTACGCCCGCCTCGACGCCCTCGGCTACTCCTACGGCCCCTCCTTCCGGAACCTGGTGTCGGTACGGCACGAGCGAGCGGACGTGTACGTCGAGGTGCGGCTGCCAGAGGAACTGCGCGAGTCGGCCGGCCGGTTCGCGCTGCACCCGGCCCTCCTGGACGCCGTGCTCCATCCGCTGGTCCTGGCGGCCGCGACGCCGTCGGACGACGACACCATCCGGCTGCCCTTCGCCTGGTCGGGCGTCACCGTCCACGCCGGCGGGGCCACCGGGCTGCGCGCCCGGATCAGCCCTGCCGGTCAGGACACGGTCAGCGTGTCACTGACCGACCCGGCCGGCGCGCCGGTCGCCGAGATCGAGTCGCTGACCCTGCGCCGGGTGGAGAAGAAGCGGCTCGTCGCACCCGCGGCCGGCTCCCTGTACCGGCTCGACTGGCAGGCCGTCACCGACCCGCCGGCCGACCGGGCTCCCCGGTGGACCGAGGCCGGTGACGACCTCGCGGCCACCGAACCGGCCGAGGTCGTCGTCCTGCGGGCGGCCGCGGGCGCCGGCTCCGGACACACGAGGATCGCCCGGGTGCTCGGCGCCCTCCAGGCGTTCCTGTCCGACGAGCGGTACGGCGACAGCCGGCTGGCCGTGGTCACCCACGGCGCCCTGTCCGTCCTGCCCGGCGAGGACGTCGCCGACCCCGCCGCCGCGGCCGTCTGGGGTCTGGTCCGCTCCGCGCGCTCCGAGCACCCGGACCGGCTGCTGCTCGTCGACCTCGATCCCGCCGACACCGGCGCGCGGGCCCTGGAGGCCGCGCTGGCCGCCGGGGAGCCCGAGACCGCCGTCCGTACGGGGCAGGTGCGCATCCCGCGACTGGTTCCGGCCCGACCGGAGCCGGCCGCCGCACCGCCCGCACTGGACCCGCACGGCACAGTCCTCGTCACCGGCGGCACCGGCGGACTCGGCGCGCTCTTCGCCCGCCACCTGGCCACCCGGCACGGCGTACGGCACCTGCTGCTCGCCGGGCGCCGCGGCCCCGACGCGCCGGGCGCCGCGGAACTCACCGACGAACTGCGCGCCCTGGGCGTCTCGGTGACCGTGGCCCCGGTGGACGTCGCCGACCGCGACTCCCTCGCCGCGCTGATCGCCTCCGTGCCCGACGCACACCCCCTGACAGCCGTCGTGCACGCCGCCGGTGTGCTCGACGACGCCACCGCGCTCTCGCTCACCCCCGAGCGCCTGGCCGCCGTCCTCGCCCCCAAGGCCGACGCCGCCTGGCACCTGCACGAACTGACCGCCGGGGCGGACCTGGCCGCCTTCGTCCTGTTCTCCTCGGTGTCCGGCCTCCTCGGCACGGCAGGCCAGGGCAACTACGCGGCCGCCAACACCTCCCTGGACGCGCTCGCACAGCACCGCCACGCCCGCGGGCTGCCCGCCCTGTCCCTGGCGTGGGGCCTGTGGGACACCGGCAGCGGCATGGGCGCCACCCTCACGGACGCCGAACGCGTCCGCTGGCGGAGGGCCGGTCTGCCGCCGCTCACCGCCGAAGCCGGCCTGGCACTGTTCGACACGGCACTCGTGACCGGCGGTCCGCTGCTCGCCGCCGTCACGATACGGCCCGCCGAGACCGGCCCGCCCCACCCCCTGCTGCGCGCACTGCAGCCCGCCCGCGCCCTCCGGCGCACCGCTGCGACAGGCGCGGGCGGCGCCGGGGGCAGCTCCGACTGGACGCGGCGGATCGCCGCGCTGGCCGAGGACAAGCGGGCCGAAGCGGTGCTCGACCTGGTCCGCGGCACGGTCGCGGGCGTCCTCGGGCACAGCGGAGCGCGCGCCGTCGCACCCGAACGCGCCTTCAAGGACATCGGGTTCGACTCGATGGCCGCCGTGGAGCTGCGCAACCAGCTCGGCCGGGCCACGGGGACCCGACTGCCCACCACCCTGGTCTTCGACCACCCCACGCCCCAGGCCGTCGCCGACCGCCTGCTGACCCTGGTGACGGCGACGGGCCGGCCCGCGGCGACCGCGCCCGCCCGCGGCCGGACGACCGCCGACGAGCCGATCGCGATCGTCGGCATGGCGTGCCGCTACCCCGGCGGCGTGGCCTCCCCGGACGACCTGTGGCGGCTGGTCGCCGACGGGGTCGACGCGGTGAGCGAGTTCCCCGCCAACCGGGGCTGGGATCTCGCGGCCCTGTACGACCCCGACCCGGAACAGGGCGGCACGAGCTACACCCGGCACGGCGGCTTCCTGCACGACGCCGACCTCTTCGACGCCGGCTTCTTCGGGATGCCGCCGCGCGAGGCGACGGCCACCGACCCCCAGCAGCGGCTGCTGCTGGAGGCCGCCTGGGAGGCTTTCGAGAGCGCCGGCATCGACCCGGCGTCCCTGCGGTCCACGCAGGCCGGTGTGTTCGCGGGCGCCATGTACGACGACTACGGCGCCCGGGCGGCTGCCGCGGCGGGCGAGTTCGAGGGCTTCCTGCTCGCCGGGAACCTCTCCAGCGTCCTGTCCGGCCGGGTCGCCTACACCTACGGCCTGGAAGGCCCGGCCGTCACCGTCGACACCGCCTGCTCCTCCTCCCTGGTGGCGCTGCACCTGGCGGCGGGGGCACTGCGCGGCGGCGAGTGCGACCTGGCCCTGGCCGGCGGCGTGACCGTCATGGCACAGCCGACCACGTTCGTGGAGTTCTCCCGGCAGCGCGGACTGGCCCCCGACGGCCGCTGCAAGTCCTTCGCCGCGGACGCCGACGGAACCGGCTGGTCCGAGGGCGTCGGCGTGCTCGTCCTGGAACGGCTCTCCGACGCCCGCCGTCGCGGCCACCGCGTCCTGGCACTGGTCCGTGGTTCGGCGGTCAACCAGGACGGCGCGAGCAACGGCCTGACGGCGCCGAACGGCCCCTCCCAGGAGCGCGTCATCCGTCAGGCCCTGGCCGACGCGGGCCTCACGCCCGCGGACGTCGACGCCGTCGAGGCGCACGGCACCGGCACCACCCTGGGCGACCCGATCGAGGCGACGGCCCTGCTCAACACCTACGGCCAGGAGCGGCCGGCGGACGGCCGCCCCCTGTGGCTCGGCTCGCTCAAGTCGAACATCGGGCACGCCCAGGCGGCGGCGGGTGTCGGCGGACTGATCAAGATGATCAAGGCCATGGAACACGGCGTACTGCCCAAGTCCCTGCACCTCGATGAACCCACCCCGCACGTCGACTGGGAATCCGGGGCGGTGGAGCTGCTCACCGAGGCCAGGGAGTGGCCGAGCGAGGGCGGGCCGCGCCGGGCGGGCATCTCCTCCTTCGGCATCAGCGGCACCAACGCCCACGTCGTCATCGAGCAGCCGCCCGCCCCGCCCGCCCCGCCCGCCCCGGCCACGGACGGCGTCGTCCCCTGGATCCTCAGCGCCCGAGGTGAGGACGCCCTGCGGGCGCAGGCGGCCCGTCTGCTCGACCACCTGGGCGACCACCCGGAGCTGCAGCCCGCCGATGTCGCCCTGACCCTGGCGACCGGACGGTCCGTCCTGGAAGACGGTGCCGCCGTCGTCGGCGGCGACCGCGACGCCCTCCTCGACGGCCTGCGGGCCCTCGCCCAGGACCGGCCCTCCCCGGCGGTGGTGCGCGGCCGGGCGAAGCGGTCCGGCCGGACGGCCTTCCTGTTCACCGGGCAGGGCAGCCAGCGGCTGGGCACGGGACGGGAACTGTACGCGTCCTCGCCCGTGTTCGCCCACGCCCTGGACGAGGTGTGCGCACACCTCGACGGCCTCCTGGAACGCCCCTGCAAGGACGTGCTGTTCGCCGCGCAGGGCACCCCCGAGGCCGCGCTGCTGGACCGCACCGACTTCACCCAGGCGGCCCTGTTCGCCGTGGAAGTGGCACTGTTCCGCTGGTTCGAGCACCACGGTGTGCGGCCCGACATCGTCCTCGGCCACTCGGTCGGCGAGCTGGCCGCCGCGCACGTGGCGGGCGTCCTCGACCTGGCCGACGCCGCGACGCTGGTGGCCGAGCGTGGCCGGCTCATGCGGTCGGCCCGCCCCGGCGGAGCGATGGCCGCGGTCGAGGCCACCGAGGAGGAGGTCCGCCGGGACCTGGCGGAGCGTGGCGGCGACGCCGCGGGAACCGTCGCCGTCGCCGCCGTGAACGGGCCGCGTGCGGTGGTCGTCTCCGGCGACGCCGAAGCCGTCGAGGCACTCACCGCCCACTGGTCCGCGAAGGGCCTGCGCACCCGGCGGCTGACGGTCAGCCACGCCTTCCACTCCCCGCACATGGACGACGTCCTCGACGAGTTCCGGGCCGTCGCCGGGCGGCTTACCTTCCGGCCGCCGGCCATCCCCGTCGTCTCCGACGTCACCGGCGACCTGGCCACCGACGAGCAGCTGACCTCACCGGACTACTGGGCCCGGCACATCCGCGAGACCGTGCGCTTCCACGACGGCGTGCGGTGCCTGCAGGACGAGGGCGTCACCCGCTTCGTCGAACTGGGCCCGGACGGCGTCCTGACGGCCCTCACCGGCGACGGGCTGACCGAACAGCCCGGCGTGCTGGCCCCCGCCCTGCGCCGGGGCAGGCCGGAGCGCGAGAGCGTCGTCGCGGTGCTCGCGCTCCTGCGACTGCAGGGCGCCGAGCCCGACTTCTCCCGCCTGCTGCCCGGCGCCCGCCGAGTGACCCTGCCCTCCTACGCCTTCCAGCGCCGGCGCTACTGGCTCGACGCACCGGCCGGCCCGGCGGGCGATCCGGCGGTGCTCGGCCTGGAGGCCGTGGACCATCCGCTGCTCGGCGCGTCGGTGCGCCCGGCCGGCCGGGACGAGGCGCTGTTCACCGGCAGGCTCTCCCTGCGCACGCACCCCTGGCTCGCCGACCACGCGGTGGCCGGCTCGGTGCTGCTGCCGGCCACCGCCCTGCTGGAGCTCGCCGTCCGCGCCGCCGGCCAGGTGGGCTGCGACCGGGTCGCCGAACTGAACCTCGCCACGCCGCTCGTCCTGCCCGAGCACCACGGCGTCCACCTCCAGGTGGCCGTGGGCGCACCCGACGCGAACGGCGAACGCCCGCTCGACATCCACGGCAGCGCCGACGGCGACGCGTGGACGCTGCACGCCCGGGGCACGCTGGCGTCCGGCGCGGGCCCGGCCGAGGGGCTGCTGGTGTGGCCCCCGACGGGCGCCGAGGAGATCGGCCTGCACGGCGCCTACGACACGCTCGCCGGGCACGGGTACGCCTACGGGCCCGCCTTCCGCGGCCTGCGGCGGCTGTGGCGCGGCGAGGGAGAACTGTTCGCCGAGGTGGACCTGCCCGAGGAGATCCAGGACGACGCGTCACGGTTCGGGCTCCACCCCGCGCTCCTGGACGCGGCCCTGCACCCGCTGCTGCCCGGCGTCGCCGACGACTCGGCCCCGGCCCGGCTGCCGTTCGCCTGGACCGACGCGACCGTGCACAGCACCGGCGCCTCCGCGCTGCGCGTCCGGCTCCGCCTGCCGCAGGACACCGCCGCCGACACCCTGGAGGCGGAACTGACGGTGGCCGACGGATCCGGCCTGCCCGTGGCCTTCGTGGGCTCGCTGGCCCTGCGCCCGCTGTCCACCGACGCCGTGCGGGCGGCCGACGCGCACCGCGAGAGTCTGCTCCCGCTGCTGTGGACGCCCCTGCCGGAACCGGACGCCGCCGTGGCCGCGGACGGCTGGCTCGGCCTCGGCACCTCGCCCCTGGTGTCGGTCGCTGCGTGCCCCGACCTGGCGGCGGCGGGCGACGCGCGGCCCACCACCCTGCTGTGGGAACCGCCGACCACCGAAGACAACGGTGACCTGCCCGAGCGGGCCCGCGCCCAGCTCAACGGCGTCCTCACCCTCCTTCGCTCCTTCCTCGCCGACGACCGGTTCGCCGACACGCGGCTCGTGGTCCTCACCCGGGGCGCGACCGCCGTCGAACCCGGCGAACCGGTCCACGACCTGGAGCGGGCCGGACTGTGGGGACTGCTGAGGGTCGCCCAGACCGAGCACCCCGACCGGGTCGCCGTCGTGGACATCGGCGCTGACGGCTGCGACGACACCGCCCTGCGGGCCGCGGTCGCCACGGGCGAGCCGCAGATCGCGGTCCGGGGCGGCCGGCTGCTGGCGCCGCGGCTCACCAGGACCGCCGCCGCGGAGCCCTCGGCCGAGGCACCCCGCTGGGACGACGGCACCGTGCTCCTCACCGGGGCCACGGGCACGCTGGGCGGCGTACTGGCCCGGCACCTGGTCACCGTGCACGGAGCACGGCGGCTGCTGCTGCTCTCGCGGCGCGGCGAGCACGCTCCCGGGGCCGCGGAACTGCGGGCCGACCTGGAGGAGCGGGGCGCCGAAGTGACCTTCGCGGCCTGCGACGCTGCCGACCGCGCGGCGCTCGCCGACGTACTCGCGGCCGTCTCCCCGGACTTCCCGCTGCGTGCCGTCGTGCACACCGCGGGCGTGGTGGACGACACCGTCATCGGCGAGCTGACGCCCGACCGGCTCGACGCCGTGCTGCGCCCGAAGATCGACGCGGCGTGGAACCTGCACGAGCTGACCCGCGACGCCAAGCTGTCCGCGTTCGTGCTGTACTCCTCCGTGGCCGGTCTGCTGGGCACCGCGGGACAGGCCAACTACGCCGCCGCCAACACCTTCCTCGACGCGCTGGCCCAGCACCGCAGCGCACTGGGACTGCCCGCCACATCGCTGGCCTGGGGGCTGTGGGCCGGCACCAGCACGATCAGCTCCGGCCTCGGCGAGACGGACCTGCGGCGACTGGCCCGGATCGGGCTGCGACCGCTGTCCGACGACGAGGGCACCGCGCTGTTCGACCTCGCCCTGTCCGGATCCCGGCCGGTGGTGGCCCTGACCGGCGTCGACCTGGACGTGCTGCGCCGGCAGGGGGAACGGGCCGTGCCGGTGCTGCGCGCCCTGGCACCGCGGCCCGCCGGGCGCAGGGCGGCCGCCGGGGCCGACGGCGCCCCGGGCGGGACGTTCTCGCCGCTCGCGCAGCTTGCCGGGCTGAGCGGGCCGGACCGCGTCAGCGCCCTGCTGGAACTGGTGCGCGGCCAGGTCGCCGCGGTGCTCGGGCACGCCGATCCCTCGTCCGTCGGCGCCGAACTGCCCTTCTCGGACCTCGGCTTCGACTCGCTCACCGCGGTGGAACTGCGCAACCAGCTCGGGGCGGCCATGGGCCTGCGGCTGCCCACCACCCTCGTCTTCGACCACCCCAGCCCCACCTCCCTGGCCGAGTACCTCGCCGAGCTGGTGGAACGCGAGTCGAGCACGAGCGGCGACGAGGTGCTCGCCGAACTCGACCGGGTGGGCTCGGCGCTCGGGACGCTGGCGGCGGACGACGACGCACGCGAGCGGATCTCGCTCCGGTTGCACGCACTGCTGTCCCTGGTGGACGCCGCCGCGCCGGATGACCCCGGCCGCGAGGCGGTGGCCCCGCTCGAGACGGCCCACCTGGACGCCGCCACCGACGAGGAGCTGTTCGCCCTGGTCGAGGGACTCGACTGACCACCCACGGCCGGCCGCGAGCGTGGCGGCCGGCCCTTCAGACAGTACGACCCGACGGACGCGGTCCCCGCGCGGCCCGCGTCCGTTCCCCTCCTGACACCCGAAGGGTTCGCCATGCAGTCCTTGTCCGTGCAGTCCCTGTCCGTCCAGGAATCCACCGGCCGGGCGCCCGCGCCGTTCCCGCTGCGGGAGGTGATGGCCCGCTTCGCCACCGGGGTGGTCGTGCTCAGCGTCGGCGGCGAGCACATCCACGGTATGACCGCCAACGCCTTCAGCTCCGTCTCGCTCGACCCGCCGACGGTGCTGTGCTGCGTCGCGCACGACGCGGTCATGCACCGGGCCATCCGCTCCGCGGGACACTTCGGTGTCTCGGTGCTCGGGGCCGGTCAGGAGGCGCTGGCCCGGTACTTCGCCGACAAGAAGCGGCCGCTGGGACCGGAGCAGTTCGACGGCCTCGAGTGGACCGCGGGTCCCGTCACCGAGGCGCCGCTGCTGCAGGGGGCGACGGCCTGGCTGGAGTGCGAGCTGTCCGACTCCCACGACTCCGGGGACCACTCGATCTTCGTCGGTGATGTGGTCGGTGCCACGCGCGCCGAGGGGGGATCAGGCCTCCTGTTCTTCGAGGGCGCTTTCCGCTCGATCGAGTCCTCGGTCGAGCCGGAGGGGGCGTGATGGGCGGGGGAGGGGAAGCCGTGAGCGCGGACACCGTGGTCGGGCGCCTGTTCGTCGAGGCGCTCAACGCGGGGCTCGCCAGGGCGAGGGCGGCGTCGCGGGTTCCCGTCGGCACCGCCGGGCCCACGGCCGCCGCCCGGTTGCCCGCCGATCCGTTCGCGACCGCGGTCCTGGTCTCCTTCGACGCGGCGCTGCCCTCCGCGCTCGCCCCCCGGGACCGCCGGGACGCCGCCCTGCAGGCGGCGATGCGGCGACGGGGGCGGCAGATCGTGACCGGCGCGCTGGCCGCCGCCCGGCAGCCGGCCCGGCGTCCGCCCCTGCCGGAGGAGCCGAGCGAGCTGGCCTCGGCGCACGAGTCGCTGGTGCGCACCCTGCTGCTGGAGTGCGCGGCGCTGACGGTGTGCGACAAGAAGCGCTTCCCGGCGGGGACGGTGCCGCCGGCCGACCTGGTGAGGGAACTGGGCCGCTCGACGCGAACGGCCCGCCACGCCCCCCGCGCTGCCTGACGACGCGGAACCGTCCCGTGCGCGGCGGCGAGCGGGACGGCGCTGGCCGCCAGTACGGCCGCCAGTACGGAAAAGCCGTGGGGCCGGTCGTGCGGAGCTGTTCGGCTCCGCACGACCGGCCCACGGCTACGGTCAGGGCCGGCGCGCCTAGGGGGTGTCTTGCCGATCAGGCCGGGCTCGCGGCGTCTGGCACCGCGCCTCGCCGCGTTGTCGTCAGTCGCCGATGCGCCGCATCGACTCCCTCCTCCGCCTTGCGATGCACGGCACCAGACGCCGCTCCCTGATCCGGCCCGATCGACAAGACACCCCCTAGCGGTACGACGCGATCAGCCGGGAGAGATGGATCCCGGCCACCTCCAGCGGCCGGCTGCTGCGGGAGACCTGGGCGGCCAGTTCGGCGCCCTCCAGCGTGCTGATCACCGTGTGGGCGAGGTCACGGGCGTCGCTCTCACGGACACCGCACTGCAGGAGCCGGTCGAACACCACGCCGCGCCAGCGGGCGAAGGCGTCCGCCGCGGCGGACTGGATGTCGGGCAGGCGGCCGACGGTGCCCAGGGCGGTGGTCGTGATCGGACAGCCGTCGAGCCAGTCGGACAGCCGCAGGCTGTCGGCCATGCTCCGGCAGAGCACCACGATCGCGCGGGCCGGGTCCGGGTCGCTGTACAGTGCGGCCCGTAGCTGCTCCACGAATTCCTGGTCCCCGCGGCTGATGGCCGCGAGAGCAAGCTCCTGCTTGCCGCCCGGGAAGAAGTGATACACAGAACCGAGGGTGGCCTGGGCCTCCTGCGAGATCTGCTTGATGCCCGTGCCGTCGTAACCCTGTCGCTGCATGAGAAGTGACGCCGCCCGGATGATGCGCTCGCGCGTCGCGGGCAGGGACTCCGGGGCGGCTGCCGATCGATTGGGGTCGTCCGGTGGCTTCATCTTCACCTTCCCCATCCTACCAGTAGAGCGTTCTTTTCAGTCAGGGGCAACTTCCGGCCGGTCGACAGCCGCGCCGCCGGGAACCTCCGGCACGGCCCGCCCGCTCAGACCAGTGCGACCGCCTGCTGCGCGGCACGCAGCCCCGTCTCCACCGCGCCCTCGATGAAGGCCCCGTTCCACCCGGAGGCGATGTCGGCACCGGCGAACAGCACCCGGCCGTACGGCTGTTGCAGCGCCGGCAGCTGGCGCAGCAGCTGGGTCGGACGGCGCAGGCCCCACCCGCCGCGGGACCAGCGGTCGGCGCCCCACTGCTGTGCGCGGTACGTGACGATGGTGGCGCCCGGTATGTACGTGCGCACCGCGGCCTGGACCGCCGCCTTGTCCGTCACGTTCAGGGACGACCCGGCGAACCCGATCATCAACCGGCCGCCACCGGGCAGCTGCTGCTGCGGGATCATCAGCGGCAGGGCGGAGTTCTCGGTGCCCTGCGCGTAGACGGCGTCCACGTCCCCGCTCAGGTGGATCCAGAGCTTGGTGGCCAGGGAGACGCCCACGCCCTCCGTGGTCGCGGCCGTGTGCGCGGCCGGCAGGCCCGGGCTGAACTGGATGGTCTTCCAGACGTTCACCGGCGTCGCCACCACCACGGTGCGCGCCTTCACCACCTGGCCGCTGGTCAGCCGCACCTGGACGCCGGTCGACGTGCTGCTCACCGCGGAGACCGGCGAGGACAGCTGCAGGTTGATGCCGGGGGTGGCCAGCATCTTCTGCAGCAGTTCGGTCATTCCGCCGGCGGGCTTGAAGGCGGTCTGCTTCTCCCAGCCCTCCATGGTCCAGCCGCCGAGGGCCCACCACTGCGCCATCGACGTCATGGCACGGGCGTTGTTCTCGTTGCCGGTGTAGGCCGTGAAGTACCCGGCGAGCCACTGCTTGTCGAGCGAGGACATCGACAGCTGCGCGATGCGGTCGGTGAAGGACAGCTGGTCCTGCTGCTGCAGGAGGTCCGCCCGGTACAGCGGGTCGTACGGGTGGGCGAAGTACTGCTGCGAGCCGTCGTAGAACTGCTCGAAGAGGCCGCCCAGCTGGGCGTTGGCGTCCGTCGGGCTCAGCGCCTGGAAGCCGTTGGAGGCCGGCATGAGCGACTGCGTCGGGACCACGTCGCCGACGTTGGTCAGCCCGTAGCGCTGCATCTCCTGGGCGACGAGCTGGTGGTCGGGGCTCAGCCAGCCACCGCCCAGTTCGATCCGCGCCCCGGACATGGTGTCGGTCCATATGCGCCCGCCGATGCGGTTGCGGGCCTCCAGGACCGTCACCCTCAGTCCCCGGGCGGCCAGTTCACGGGCGGCGGTGCCGCCGGCGTACCCCGCGCCGATCACGACCACGTCGGTGGACGTCTCCGTCAAGGCGTGTGCGGTGGAGCCGGTGTACGGAAGTGTGCCGACCGCACCGGCCAGCGCGGTCGTGCCCGCCGCCTTGAGGAACAGACGGCGTCCGGGCGACGCGGCGGCGTGCCGAGGTGCGGGAATCGGACGTGAACTCATCGGCGAACCTTCTCTTTTCATACAGATCGACCGCTCGTGCAGCAGCGGGAGGTGGCTTGTTTCGGCCAGGACCAGCTAACCGGATGGGTGGCCGAAACCGGTCACCCGGCGGTAATTGGATGGTTTACCTCCGTCCCCGGTGGGGCATGGACGCTTCCCTTCCGGCACCCCCACGGCCGGCCCCGCCGCAACACGCGGGCCGGCCCGCTGAGACACACGGACCGGCCCCTGCAACACGCCGGCCGGCGCCCCGAGGGCGCCGGCCGGGTCGAACACGTCGCGCGGATCAGGGGGCTGGGAAATGCCCCGTCCGCACGAAGTACCGCACGTAGCGGGCGAACAACTCCTCGTCGACCGGCGGGCAGACGATGCCGCTGCCCGTCAACGCCGCCTCGGTCTCCGTGGTGTCCATCGGCGGGTAGAACCGGTCCGTGTCGCCGGTCATCATCTCGAAGGCGTGCAGCAGCGGCAGCAGCGCGTTGCCGCGGTCCTCCTGGACCCGCCGTCGCCAGTCCTCCCAGTCCGTCTCCTCCAGCGCGTAGCCCAGCGCCCGCAGCCGCCGGACGCACTCGCGCAGACTCACCGAGCTGTCGTTGAACAGGTGGAAGGTGCCGCCCGCGGACCCCGGCTGTCCCGACACGCGGACGATCGCGGCGCTCACGTAGTCCACCGGAAGCAGGTGGAACCTGCCGTCCACGTCCGCGGGCACCACACCCGCCTGGATCAGTCCCTTCATGCTCAGCCACACGAAGTCGTTCGTCTGGCAGGCCCCGTTGACCTGGTCGCCGGAGACGACGTCGACCCGGTAGACGGAGACCGGCAGGCCACGTGCGGCGGCCTCGGTGGTCAACTGCTCGGCGACCCACTTGCTCTGCACATAGCCGCTGGGCAGCCGCTGCGCCGGACCGGTCGGATCGGTCACCCGGAGCGGCCGGCCGTCCTCGGCCCCGTCGGCGAACACCCCGACGGTCGACACGTAGTGGACGGGCACGCTGCGATGGCGCGCGGCCAGCCTCAGCACTTCCTCGGTGCCCCGCACGTTGGCCGCGCGCAACGTCTCGTAGGGGTGCAGCCAGTGGACCCGGGCGCCGTTGTGGTAGACCGCGTCCATGGTGGCGGCCAGCGCGTCGAAGTCCTCCTCGGACAGCCCCAGTCGGGGCTGTCCGAGATCACCGACCACCACCGCGAGCCGGCCGGGGTCGACGTCCTCCCACACCGCGTACCGGACCAGGTTCTCCCGCAGTCGCTCCAGCGCCGCGGCCTCGTCGGCCGCCCGCACCAGGCAGTGCACCGTGGCCCTGGTGGTGCGCATCAGATCCCGCAGCAGGAACGCGCCGAGGAACCCGGTCGCCCCCGTCAGCAGTACCCGCTGCGGATCGGTCGCGCACCGCACCACCTCACGCGCCGGGCGCACGTCCTGCGCGAGCTCCGTCTCCTTCGCGAAGTCGACGGCGCCCGGCCCGGCCGCCGCGCCGGCCCCGTCCCCCGTCAGCGTGGTCAGCAGAAATCCGGCGAGCGCCGCCGGGGTGGGATGGTCGAAGACCAGGGTGGCGGGCAGGCGTACGCCGGCGAGAGCACCGACGCGGTTGCGCAGTTCCACGGCGGTGAGCGAGTCGAACCCCAGCTGCTGGAAGGGGCGGTCGGCCGCGACGCCCTCGGCGTCGACGTGCCCGAGCACACCGGCGACCTCCGCCTTCACGGCCTCGGTGACGATCCGCAGCCGGTCCTCCGCCGTGAGTCCGGCAAGTCGCGCCGCGAGCGGCTCGTCCGCCTCGGTGTCCTGGGCGGCACGGCGGCGGGTTCCGGGGACCAGCGCCCGGAACAGGTGCGGGACCTCGGCTTGTTCGCGCACCGCGGCCACGTCCAGCGGCGAGGCCACCAGCGTCGGCCTGCCGAGGCCCAGCGCCAGGTCGAGGACGGCCGTGCCGGACGCGTCGGTCACCGGACGGAAGCCGCTGCGGGCGATGCGCCGCAGGTCCGTCTCGCTCAGATCGGCGGACATGCCGCCGTCCTGGGCCCACAGACCCCACGCGATCGAGGTGGCGGGCAGCCCGCGGGCCGCCCGCAGCTCGGCCAGCCCGTCGAGGAAGGAGTTGGCCGCCGCGTACGTGGACTGACCGGGGCCGCCGACGACGCCCGCGACCGAGGAGAACAGCACGAACGCCGCGAGGTCCAGGCCGGCGGTCAGTTCGTGCAGGTGCCAGGCCGCGTCGGCCTTCGGCCGCAGCACGGCCGCCATCCGCTCCGGCGTCTGGGCCCCGACCAGGCCGTCGTCGCGCATACCGGCCAGATGGATCACACCGGTCAGCGGGTGCTCCTCCGGTATGCCCGCCAGCAGCGCGGCCACCTGGTCCCGGTCTCCCACATCGCACACCGCGATGGTGACCTGCGCCCCCAGTTCCTTGAGTTCGGCGGTCAGTTCGCCCGCGCCGGGCGCCTGCTCACCGCGCCGGCTGACCAGCAGCAACTGCTGCACACGGTGCCGGTGGACCAGGTGCCGGGCGAACAGGGCGCCCAGGGCTCCGGTGCCGCCGGTGATCAGCACCGTGCCGTTCGGGCCGAGCCCCGGCGCCGTGGCGGTCGCAACGGCCGGGGCGGGCCGCAACCGGGGCAGGTACAGCCGTCCCTCACGCACCGCCGCCTGCGGCTCGCCCGAGGCCGTTACCGTCTCCACGGCCGCCGTCGGATCGGCGTCGTCGGTGTCGACCAGCAGGATCCGGCCCGGCGCCTCCGACTGCGCCGACCGCAGCAGGCCCCAGACCGCGCGGGCGGCGGGATCGCACGCGTCCTCGGGCCGTACCCGGACCGCGTCGCGCGTCACGACCACCAACGGGACGTCGGAGAGCCGTTCCTCGGCCAGGTGGCGCCGTACTGTCTCCAGCACCTCGGCCGTCGCACGGTGCACCGCCGCCATGTCGTCGGCGCGCGGCGGCCGGTGCACCAGCACCAGCGCGTCCAGCGGCGCACCGGCGAGCGCGGTCGCCGCGTCCTCGGCACCGGCGAACCGGGGGCCGTGCACGTCCGCGGGCGCCGTACCGAGCACCCCGCACCGCACCGGCCGGCGGCGCGGTGTACCGGTCGGGACGCTCCAGTCGACCTGGAACAGGCTGTCGGCGGGCCGCTCCGCCGCCTCGGTGATCTCGCCCGGCGTCAGCGGGCGGAGCGTGACGGCGTCGATCGAGGCGACGGGCAGCCCGGCGCGGTCGGTCAGCGCCAAGGACAGCGCGCCGTCACCGGCCACGGCCAGCCGTGCCCGTACGGCGGCCGCCCCGCGCGCCAGGAGCCGCACCCCCCGCCACCGGGTCACGGTCTGCGGCACACCCTCCGCACCGCCGTGCACGACGGCGTGCCCGGCGTGCACGGCGGCGTCGAGCAGCGCCGGGTGCAGCAGGTACTCCGCGGCCTGTGCCGCCGTGGCCGCCGGCAGCGCGGCCTCGGCGTACACCGCGTCGTTGCCCCGCCAGACCGCGCTCACCTCCTGGAACACCGGGCCGTACCACCCGTCACCGGGCGCCAGCAGGGCCCGCGCGTCCGTGGGGTCGACCCGTTCCGTGCCGGCCGGCGGCCACGGCGCCGGGCCGTCGCCCGGGCCGAGCGGTGCGGCGCCGAGCCGGCCGTGGGCGTACCGCGTCCACGGCGCGTCCGAGCCGTCGGGCCGGGCGTGCACGGTGACGGCACGTCCCCCGGGCCGCTCGCTGCCCACCCGGACCTGGACCTGCAGTCCGGCCCGCTCGGGGAGCACCAGCGGCGGCCCCGTCTCCAGCTCCTCCAGGACGGTGCAGCCCAGCTCGTCACCGGCGCGTACCGCAAGCTCCACCAGCACTGACGACGGCAGCACGGCCAGGCCGTCCACGGTGTGCCGCGCCGGCCACGGCCGCACGTGCGGCGAGAGCCGGCCGGTGAACAGCACCTCGTCGGAGCCCGCCGGGTGCACCGCGGCGCCCAGGAGCGGGTGCTCGCCGGGGCGCAGCCCCAGACCGGCCGGGTCCTGCCCGCTCTGCTTCTGCGGCTCCACCCAGTAGCGGCGGCGCTCGAAGGCGTACGTCGGCAGCGGCATCCGTCGCGCGCCGGTGCCGGCGAAGAAGGCCGCCCAGTCCACCGGTACGCCCCGGACGTGGAGCCGGGCCAGGCCCGCGGTCAGGGTCTCCGCCTCGCCGTGCTCGTGCCGCAGCAGCGCCAGCGCGGTCAGGCCGTCGTCGGTCTGCGCGGCGAGCGGCGCGAGCACCGCGTCGGGCCCCAGTTCGACCACGGTGGCGGCTCCCTCGGCGCGCAGCGCGCTCACCGCGTCGGCGTACCGGACCGTACCGCGCAACTGCGCCGTCCAGTAGCCGGGCTCACGCAGTTCGTCACCGCGGGCCGCCGCACCGGTGAGCGTGGAGACCACCGGGATGCGCGGGGCGTGGTAGGTCACGCGGGCGGCAGCCTCGTGGAAGTCGTCCAGGACGGCGTCCATGTGGGGGGAGTGGAAGGCGTGGCTGACGTCCAGGACGCGGGTGCGCCGGCCGGCTGCGGCCAGTACGGCGCGCACCTCGGCGGCGGCGTCCGCGTCCCCGGCGATCACGACCGAGCCGGGAGCGTTGACCGCCGCGAGCGCCAGCCCCGGCCGCCCGGCGAGGAGTTCGGCGACCTCCGTCTCCTCGGCCTGCACCGCCACCATGACCCCGCCGCGCGGCGCGGACTGCATCAGCCTGCCGCGGGCCGCGACCAGCGTCGCGGCGTCCGCCAGGTCGAGGACGCCCGCGACATGGGCGGCGGCCAGTTCGCCCACCGAGTGCCCCGCCACCAGGTCGGGCCGGACGCCGAACGACTCCAGCAGCCGGTACAGGGCCACCTCGACCGCGAACAGGGCGGGCTGGGCGTTGACGGTGTCCGTCAGTCCCCGGCCGTCGCGTATCGACTCCGCCACCGGCTGCGCGAGATGCGGGTCCAGGGCGGCGGCCACCTCGTCGAACGCGGCGGCGTAGGCGGGGAAGGCGGCGTACAGCTCCCGGCCCATGCCCGCACGTTGGGCTCCCTGCCCGGTGAAGACGTAGGCCAGCCGGCCGTGGTCCCGGCTGCCGCGCAGGAGGCGTGGGTCCTGACCGCCCGACGCCAGCGCGGTGAGTCCGGCCACCAGGTCCTCACGCCCGGCCCCGACGACCGCCGCGCGGTGGTCGTGCGCGGTGCGGGTGGTGGCGAGCGAGTGGGCGAGGTCGAGGTCGCGGGCGGGGTGGTCCCCAAGGTGCGCGAGGAGGCGTTCGGCCTGGGCGCGCAGGGCGGTCTCGGTCTTGGCGGACACCAGCCAGGGCAGGACCGGCGGCGCGCTCGCCCCGGTGTCGTCGTCACCGGCCGCGGTCGTGGGCGAGTCGGGTGCCTGTTCCAGGATCACGTGCGCGTTGGTCCCGCTCACCCCGAACGCCGATACCGCGGCGCGGCGCGGACGTTGGGTGTCGGGCCAGTCGCGGGGCTCGGTCAGCAGCCGCACGGCGCCGGAGTCCCAGTCGACCATGGGGGTGGGGCGGTCGATGTGCAGGGTGCGCGGGAGCACGCCGTGGCGCATCGCCTCGACCATCTTGATGACACCGCCGACACCCGCGGCCGCGACCGTGTGCCCGATGTTGGACTTGAGCGAGCCGAGGTGGAGGGGCCGGCCGGCGGGGCGGTGCTGTCCGTAGGTGTTGAGGAGGGCCTGGGCTTCGATGGGGTCGCCGAGGCGGGTTCCGGTGCCGTGGGCTTCGACGGCGTCGATGTCGTCGGGTGTGAGTCCGGCGTCGGTGAGTGCTTGGCGGATGACGCGTTCCTGGGCGGGTCCGTTGGGTGCGGTCAGGCCGTTGCTGGCGCCGTCCTGGTTGACGGCGGAGCCGCGCAGGAGGGCGAGGACGGGGTGGCCGTTGCGTCGTGCGTCGCTGAGGCGTTCCAGTACGAGGAGGCCGACGCCCTCGGACCAGGAGGTGCCGTCGGCTGCGGCGGCGAAGGACTTGATGCGTCCGTCGGGCGCCAGCCCCCGCAACCGGGAGAAGTCGACGAACCCGCTCGGGGTCGCCGTGACCGTCGCTCCGCCGGCCAGGGCCAGCGTGCACTCCCCGGACCGCAGCGAGCGTACGGCCAGGTGCATCGCCACCAGGGAGGAGGAGCAGGCGGTGTCCACGGAGACGGCCGGCCCCTCGAAGCCGAACGTGTACGCCACCCGGCCGGACGCGACGCTGGACAGCTTGCCCGTGAGCAGATGGCCCTCCAGCTCCTGCGGGCCCTCGAGCCCCAGGTAGCTCTGCTCGATCACGCCGGCGAACACGCCGGTGGGGCTGCCCTGCAGGGTCGCCGCATCGATGCCGGCGTCCTCCAGCGCCTCCCAGGCCGTCTCCAGCAGCAGGCGCTGCTGCGGGTCCATGGCCTGGGCCTCACGGGGCGAGACACCGAAGAAGGGCGCGTCGAACAGGGCCGCGTCGTGCAGGAAGCCCGCTTCCTTGGTGTACGTGGTGCCGGGCCGGTCGGGGTCGGGGTCCCAGAGGCGGTCCAGGTCCCAGCCCCGGTCGGGGGGAAACGGCGAGATGCCGTCCACGCCGTCGGCGACCAGCCGCCACAGGTCGGCCGGGGAGGCGACGCCGCCGGGGAAGCGGCAGGCCATCCCGACGATGGCGACGGGTTCACCCGCGTCCGCCTCCAGTTCGGCGATGCGCCGGCGGGCCTTTTGCAGGTCGGCGGTGACCCACCTGAGATAGTCGACGAGTTTCTGTTCACTGGGCTCGTGGGACATGCGTGATCGATTCTTCTCGGCGGACGTGGGGGGCGGGCTCGGGACGCGGTCAGTGCGCGGACCGGCCGAGCTGGGAGTCGATGAAGGAGAAGAGCTCGTCGGCGGAGGCCGTCTCGATCGCCGCCCCGGCCTGCGGGGCGTCAGCCGGGTGGTCCGCGGGGGCGGCCGCGGTTCCGTCATGACGGGAGCTTCCGGCGCCGGCCCGGCTGCCCGCGGAGGCGTCCAGTGAGGCAGCGAGGGCCCTCAGGCGTTCGGCGATCTCCACCCGCCGCGGGGCTTCCCCGGGCGGCGCGGCCAGCAGCGACTCCAGGTGGTCCAAGCCGGCCTCCAGCGCCACGGCCGCGCCGTCGTCCTGTGCCGCCGTCAGTTCCAGCAGCCGGGCGGCGAGCGCGGCCGGCGTCGGGCGGTCGAAGACGGTGGTGGCCGGCAGCGGGATCCCGGCCGTGGCGCTGAGCCGGTCGCGCAGCTCGACCGCCGTGACCGAGTCGAACCCCAGCTCCTGGAACGGCCGTTCCGGTGAGACGCCCTCCACCGACGCATGACCGAGCACTGCGGCCACCTCGGTGCGGACCAGGTCCAGCGCCACCCGCTCGCGCTCCGCTTCCGGCAGCGCGGCCAGACCGCCGCCCGCCTGCCGAGCGGCGCCGGGGGCGGCCGGCGGCCGTACCGGACGGTCCGGGTCCGCCGCGGACCGCAGCGGTGACGTCCCCAGCGGGGCGCGGAACTCCTCGGCCGGTACGTCGTCGTAGCGGACCGCGTCCACCGATGCCACGAGCGCGCCCGTGGGATCGGTGAGCCGGAGGGAGACTGCGCCCGTCTCCTCCACAACGGCTCGAGCACGTACGGCGGTTGCCCGTGCGGCGTGCAGCCGCACGCCCTGCCAGGCGACCGGCGCCGCGACCCGGTCCGGGGCGGACTGCTGCGGCACGGACCGCAGGGCGGCGTCGAGCAGGTACGGATGGATGCCGTACCACTCGGCCTCCTCGGCCCGGTCGTCGGGCAGCAGGATCTCCCGCCCGCCGGGCGCGTCGGCCCGGGGTGCGGCTGCAGGCGCGTCCGGCAGCAGGACCCCCTCGGCGTGCAGGGTCCACGGCGTGTCGTCCGTCGCGGCGGCCGCCGGGCGGGAGTGCACGGTCAGACCGCGTCCGCCGTCCCGCCCCGGCCGGCCGGCCCGCACCTGGACCTCCACCGCTCCCTGGGCCGGCAGCACGAGGGGTGAGCGCAGGCTCAGCTCGCCGATGCCGGCGCAGCCCGTCTCGTCGGCGACGCGCAGAGCCAGCTCGACCAGTGCGGTGGCGGCGACGACGTCCGCGCCGAACACCTCGTGCCGGTACGGCGACGGGCTCGCGCCCGCCGAGATCCGCCGGGTGTACAGCACCTCGTCGTGCCCGGCGACGGCGGTCGCCGGCCCCAGCAGCGGGTGACCCGGCCCCACCGCGGCGGGCCCGGCGCCGGACACCGGCTCCAGCCAGTGCCGTTCACCGTCGAAGGCGTACGTCGGCAGGTCCACCGTCCGCGCCCCGGTGCCGTCGAACACGGCCGCCCAGTCCACGGCGGCCCCCCGGACGTACAGCTCGGCCAGCGCGGACAGCAGGGTCTGCGTCTCGGGCCGGCCCCGGCGCAGCGAGGCCGCCGTCGCCCTGCCCTCGCGCTCGCTCAGGCAGTCGGCCGCCATGGCGGCGCAGACGTTGTCCGGTCCCACCTCCAAGAAGGAGGTGACGCCCGCCGACTCCAGCGTGCGCACCGCGTCCAGGAAGCGCACGGGCCGGCTGATCTGCTCCACCCAGTACTCGGGCGACGACCACTGCCCCGGGGCGACGGCCTGTCCGCTCACCGTGGAGACGGCCGCGATGTCCGGCTCCCGGTAGGTCAGCCCGGCGGCGACCCGGCGGAAGTCGTCCAGGACGCCGTCCATGTGCGGCGAGTGGAAGGCATGACTGACGGTCAGCCGAGTGGTCCGGTGACCGGCCGCGCCGAGCCGTCGCGCCACCTGGCCGGCGGCGTCGGCGTCCCCGGCCAGGACGACGGCACGCGGCCCGTTCACGGCGGCGACGGCGAGGTGGTCCTCGTGCTCCGCGACGAGGGCGGCGACCTCCTCCTCGCTCGCCTGTACGGCGATCATCGCGCCGCCGGCGGGGGCGCTCTGCATGAGCCGGCCCCGGGCGGCGACCAGGGCCGCGGCGTCGGCGAGGTCGAGGACCCCTGCGACATGGGCGGCGGCGAGTTCGCCGATGGAGTGGCCGGCCACGAAGTCGGGGGCCACGCCGAACGACTCCAGCAGACGGTGGAGGGCGACCTCGACCGCGAACAGCGCGGGCTGGGTGATCGCCGTCTCGTCGAGGCGGTCTCCGGTGCGCAGGGCCTCGCTCAGCGAGTGACCCAGGTGCGGTTCGAACGCGGCCGCCACGGCGTCGAAGGCGCGGGCGTAGACGGGGAAGGTCTCGTGCAACTCCCGGCCCATGCCGACGCGCTGCGCGCCCTGACCGGTGAAGAGGAGGGCGGTGCGGCCGGGGGCCGCCTCGGCCCGGCTGACACCGGGCGCCGTGCCGCCCGCCGCCAGCGCCCGCGCACCCGCCACCAGGGCGTCGCGGTCCGCCGCCAGCACCACCGCCCGGTGCCGGAAGACGGTGCGGGTGGTGGCGAGCGAGTGGGCGAGGTCGAGGTCGCGGGCAGGGTGGTCCTGGACATGTGCGAGGAGGCGTTCGGCCTGGCCGCGCAGGGCGGTCTCGGTCTTGGCGGACAGCAGCCAGGGCAGGACGGGAGGCGCGGGCCTCGGGGCCGCGGTGACGGCCGTCGTCGTGGACGCCGGCTCCCGCACCGCGCCGGGCCCGCTCTCGTCGGCGGGTGCCTGTTCCAGGATCACGTGTGCGTTGGTCCCGCCGAAGCCGAAGGAGGACACGGCGGCGCGGCGCGGGCGTTGGGTGTCGGGCCAGTCGCGGGGCTCGGTCAGCAGCCGCACGGCGCCGGAGTCCCAGTCGACCATGGGGGTGGGGCGGTCGACGTGCAGGGTGCGGGGGAGCACGCCGTGGCGCATCGCCTCGACCATCTTGATGACACCGCCCACACCCGCGGCGGCCTGCGCGTGTCCGATGTTGGACTTGAGCGAGCCGAGGTGGAGGGGCCGGCCGGTGGGGCGGTGCTGTCCGTAGGTGTTGAGGAGGGCCTGGGCTTCGATGGGGTCGCCGAGGCGGGTTCCGGTGCCGTGGGCTTCGACGGCGTCGATGTCGTCGGGTGTGAGTCCGGCGTCGGTGAGTGCTTGGCGGATGACGCGTTCCTGGGCGGGTCCGTTGGGTGCGGTCAGGCCGTTGCTGGCGCCGTCCTGGTTGACGGCGGAGCCGCGCAGGAGGGCGAGGACGGGGTGGCCGTTGCGCCGTGCGTCGCTGAGGCGTTCCAGTACGAGGAGGCCGACGCCCTCGGACCAGGAGGTGCCGTCGGCTGCGGCGGCGAAGGACTTGATGCGTCCGTCCGGCGCCAGCCCCCGCAACCGGGAGAACTCGGTGAACGCCACGGGTGTCGCCATCACGGTCGCACCGCCGGCCAGAGCCAGCGTGCACTCACCCGCGCGCAGTGCCCGTGCGGCCAGGTGCATCGCCACCAGGGAGGAGGAGCAGGCGGTGTCCACGGAGACGGCCGGCCCCTCGAAGCCGAACGTGTACGACAGACGGCCCGCGGCGATACTGCCGGCGCTCCCGCTGAACAGGTACCCCTCCGTGTTCCGCGCCGGCAGGCCGGGCCGGGAGCCGTAGTCGTTGTACATCACTCCCGTGAACACGGCCGTGGCGCTGCCGTGGAGGTCGCGCGGGGCGATACCGGCCCGCTCCAGCGCCTCCCACGCCGTCTGCAGCAGCAGGCGCTGCTGCGGATCGGTCGTCAGCGCCTCGCGGGGCGACATGTCGAAGAAGGCGGGGTCGAAACGGTCCGCGTCGTGCAGGAACCCGCCCTCACGGCTGTAACTGGTGCCCAGCCGCCCGGGATCCGGGTCATGGAGCGTCTCCAGGTCCCAGCCCCGGTTGTCCGGGAACGGCGTCACCGCGTCCACGCCCTCGGTGACCAGCCGCCACAGGTCGGCGGGAGAGGCGACGTCGCCCGGGTAACGGCACGCCATCGAGACGACGGCGATCGGCTCCCGCTGTCTGTCCTCGACCTCGCGCAACCGCTCACGGGCCTCACTGGCCTCCACGATGGCTCGCTTGAGGTAGTCGCGGAGTCTTTCCTCGCCCGCCATGGTGTTCAGCTCCCCGAGGTGAAGTGAGTGTTCCAGCGCCGTTCGAAAGGAAGCCGGATCGCATTTCCCGGCCGCTCGTGCCGTCGCACACGACAATCCGTGCGCCGGTCCGCGTACGTCTTTTGTGGCGGACCGGCTGCCGATCCTAATGATCGTCCGATCACGCGCCGGTAATTCCACGGGACATGAGGACGGACGGGCGTCGATTACCTGACAGTGGACGTCCGGTTGTCAGCCTCTCGTTAGCGTTCGGCGGGAGCAGCGGAATCAGACGGAGCCCGGCCATCGCGGGAAAGAAGGAGACAGCGAACATGGCGCAACTCACGCAGGACGTGGAAAAGCACACCGCTCTCTACGTCGAGGCGTTCAATGCCGGTGACGCGGACGCAGTCAATGCCATGTACACCGAAGAGGCCGTCGCCGTCTGGGAACCGGGGACGCCGCTGACCGGCCAGGCCCGTATCGACTCGGTCCGGGAGTTCCTCGCCCGCGGACCGCGGATGACGGCCGTGCCGCGGCAGTCGTTCGTCACGGAGGACACCGCCCTGCTGGTCGTGGACTGGTCCATCGACACCACCGGCGACGACGGCAACCCCGAGCACCTCGAGGGCGTGGGCCTGGACGTGCTGCGCCGCGGAGCGGACGGCAACTGGCGGTACGCCATCGACGACCCCTACGGCCAGCAGAAGTGAGCCGTACCGCCCGGCACATCGACCCGTCAACGCAACCGGAGGTTCCCCAGCCATGACGTTCACCGTCGACATCGACTTCGACAAGCCGGACCTCACCGACGACACCGACACGCAGAACGAGATCTTCCTGCAGGTGTTCAACTCGGGCGACGGAGAACTGTTCGACCGGCTCTACCGCCCGGACGCCATCTCGAACTTCTCGGGCGAGCCCCTCACCGGCGAGGCCCGGAAGCAGTTCTTCAAGGACTTCCTCGCCACCAAGCCCAAGCTGCAGGCCGAGGTCACCCACTCCTGGGTGGCCGGCGACGTGGCGCTGATCGGCGTGCGCTTCGTCATCGACGGCACCGACGCCGACGGCCGGCCGATGCACCTCGAGGGCACCTGCACGGACGTACTGCGCCGGGTCGAGGACGGCAGGTGGCTCATGGCCGTCGACCGGCCCGTCGACGGGGGACTGGTCGCCGACTGACCGTCCCCGCGCACACCGCCCCCGGCCCGGATCCCCCCTGGGCCGGGGGCATCGCACGCCCGGCCGCGGCCCCGCACCGCGCGGGTGGGCGGCCCGTTGCCGCGGAATGGACGGCCGATTCCACCCCCGGAATAGGGTGAATCCGCTCCGCGAAGGGGCGATTTCCCGCCCGCGGAAAAAAGAACTCGCTATGGAGGCAGAATGAGCCCGCTCGGCACGGAAGCACGGCACGTCCTCGAGGCGGTGCAGGAAGCGGTGCCCACGCTGCGCCGGAACGGAATGGAAACCGAAAAGCAGCGCTGGCTCGTCGACGAGAACATCGAGCTGCTGGAGAAGGCCGGCGTTTTCCGCACCGCGGTTCCCGAGCGGTTCGGCGGGCTGGACCTGCCCGTGGCCGAACAGGCGGAGATCCTCCACGCGATCTCACGGGGCTGCGGCTCGACGGGCTGGGTGTCCATGGTGTGGATCTCCAGCGCCTGGATCGTCAGCCTCTACCCCGACCGCGCCCAGGAGGAGGTCTTCGCGGGCGGCTCGGTACGCGTCTCCGGCGGCTTCACCCCGACCGGCACGCTCACCCCGGTGGAGGGCGGCTACCGGCTCAGCGGCAGCTGGCGGTTCAACACCGGTGTCCCCGGGGCGCAGTGGAACATCGCCGCCGCCATGGTCGAGCACGCGGACGGCCGGCAGGAGGAGCTCTTCGCGCTGGTGCCCGCCGAGGACGTCACGATCGCGGACGACTGGGACGTGTTCGGTGCCTCGGGCACCGGCAGCGCCACCTCCACGGTGAAGGACGCGTTCGTCCCGGCGCACCGCGTGGTCGACGCCTCCGTCTACGACGCCGCCACCGGCGACCGCTGGAACGCGGAGGCCAAGGGCCGCAACTACAGCCTGCTCAGCTACGTCCTGGCCACCTGCGCCCCGGTGTACCTGGGCATCGCCCGCTCCGCCCTCGACCTGTTCCTCGAGCGGGTCGCCGGCAAGCCCATCACCTACACCAACTGGGCCGACCAGCGGGAACACCCCTACACCCAGATCACGGTGGCGCGCGCGGCGAACCAGATCGCCGCCTGCGAGGCGCTGTCCCAGGACTGGCTGCGGGTCGTGCAGGAGCGCGCCGACCGCGGCGAGCAGCTGACCGTCGCGGAGAAGGCGACGCTACGCGGACAGGTCGGCTACGTCGTCGAGGCCACCAAGGACGCGGTGCAGATGCTGTTCGACATCAGCTCGGCCTCCACCATCCTGCGCAGCAACCATTTCCAGCGCGCGTTCCGCGACATCTCGGCGCTGTCCCTGCACGGACTGCTGACCCCCACCAGCTCCCTCGAAGCACACGGTCGTGTCCTGCTCGCCCTCGAACCCGGTACCGACTACATCTGAGCCGTCCCCTGGAGGCCGACAATGGGCACCATCTCTGAGGCTCCCGCGCTGTTCGACTCCGCGTACTACCGCGATCCGTACGCGGTGTACGACTGGCTGCGCGTGCACGACCCGGTCCATCGCTTCCGGTTTCCCGTCGGTGACGTGCCGATGGTGTTCCTGTCCCGCTACGACGACGTCAAGGCTCTCCTCAGCGATCAGCGCTTCAGCAATGACGGGGAGGCGTACGGCAGCGAGGACTTCCGCCGCTCCGGCATGATCTTCGGCGCCGGGACGCTGATCGGCCGTATCCTCACCGTGCTCGACCCGCCCGACCACACCCGGGTGCGACGGCTGGCGATGGGCGCGTTCACCCCGCGCCGGGTGGCGGCCTGGAAGGAGCCGGTGGACCGGATCGTCGGCGAGTGCCTGGCACGTCTGGAGAAGTCCGACAGCCCCGACGTCATGGACTACGCCGGCCGCATTCCCGCCGATGTCACGGGCGAGATCCTCGGGTTCCCGCTCAAGCGGTTCGGCGAGATGCTCGACGCCATCGAGCGCGCGTTCCACGCCGACCCCGACAACCCCGACCACGAGGCCGTGGTGGCCGCCGCGTTCGAGGAACTCGTGGACTACGGCCGTGAGCTGATCGTCGAGAAGCGCCGCAACCCCGGCGACGACCTCACCTCCCACTTCGTCCACGCCAGGGACGGGGAGGACCAGCTGACGGAGGACGAGCTGGTCTCGCTGGTGGCCGTGATGATCATGGCGGGGATCGACACCACCCGTAATCTGATCGGCTCGGCGGTCCTCGCCCTGCTGGACCACCCCGACCAGCTGGGACTGCTGCGCGGGCACCCCGAGCACACGCCGACGGCGGTCGAGGAGTTCCTGCGCTACGACGGCGCCTTCTGCGTCGGCCTGTTCCGGCTGGCGAAGGAGGACCTGGAGATCGGGGGAGTGCCGGTACCCGCCGGGACCCCCGTCGTGGCCGGCCTCCAGTCGGCCAACAACGACCCGGAGAAGTACGCCGATCCCCGGCGCCTGGACATCACCCGCACCGGACAGCGGCACCTGGCCCTGGGCCACGGACTGCACAACTGCATGGGCGCGGCGCTGGCCCGCATGGAGACCGGCGTCGCGGTCCCGGCGCTGCTGGAGCGGTTCCCCAGGATGCGGCTGGCGGTGCCCCGCGAGAAGGTCCTCTTCGAGGAGAACTGGCTGCTGCGCAGCCTGCCGTCCCTGCCGGTGACACTGTGAGCGGGCCGGGGCCGGGCGTGTCCGGTCCGCGCGGGACCGAGGGGCGGGGCGCACCCCTGCTCCTGTCGATCGACGCGACGGTGTGCACCGGAGCGGGAACCTGCGAGGCGATGCACCCGGACCTGTTCCGGGTCGGACCCGAGGGCCACGCGGTGGTGAGCCGAACGGAACTGACGGATCCTCAGGACATCGAGGCCGCGACCGGCGTCCTGGACGTCTGTCCGACGGAAGCGGTCCGGCTCACCCGGTCCGACGCGTCCGAGCGGGAGGTGGGGGCGCCGTAGCCGCACGGCTCCACGCGCCGCGAGAGGCGCCGTACGCACCGCCGGCACACCACGGCGACGCTTACGGCGCCCTTGCGCGTCCCTCGGCAGGCCCGGCCGGCCCCCGCCTGCTGACCGTCCGTCACCCACCGCGTCCTTTCCGGCTCTGCGAGGCCCACCCGTCATCCCTCGACACCGGCGGGTCCTTCCGCGACGGCCGTTCACCGTCCTCGGTCAACGCCAAGGCCCTCCTGGCCCGGACGCCGGCGCTGTGGCCGTCACCCGGGCCAGGAGGGCCCGTTGCCGCGGAAGTCAGGCGGACGCCTGGGACGTCACGCGGACTTCCTCAGCAGCTCGACGATGCTCGAGAAGCTGTCGGCCGCGTGCCCGGCGTCCATCGCGCGGCGGAACAGGTCCACCACCGCGGACTGGAACGAGGTGTCCACACCGGCGTCCCCGATGGTGTGCTTGACGTGCTCGACGCTCGCCAGGCCCATCGCCAGCCGGTCCACGTCGCCCTCGTGGTTGCCGGCGTCGATCCGCTCGGCGTAGAAGCCGAGGAAGTGCGGCATGGCGAGCATCGTGTCGTTGGCGTGGGACAGGATGTCCGCCGCCTTCAGCCCGTTCGCCTCGGCCAGGGCGATCGCCTGCCAGTAGCTGAGCATGGACGGCCAGAACATGGCCATGCCGATCTGGTACATGAGGGCCGCGAGCCCCGGCTCCTCGCCGCGGAAGTCGGTGCCGGTGAGCACCTCCAGGCTGCCGCGGTGCCGGTCGAAGGCGGCACGGGGGCCACTGTAGAACGTCTTCGACTCGGGCTTGCCGATGCCCGCGGGCGGAACGGTCACTCCACCGGTGAGGTGCACGCCACCGCGCTCGGTGATCCAGCGGGAGCCGGCCCGCGTCTTCTCCGGGGTGTCGGAGCTGAGGTTCACGAACACGTGGCCCTTCAGCACGTCGGCCGCCGGCTCCAGGACGGCGTACATGGCGTCGTAGTCGGTCAGGCTGAGGACCACCAGCTCGTTGGCCTGGACGGCGTCCTCGACGCTCTTGGCCAGAACAGCGCCACGGGCCACCAGGGCGTCGGCCCGGGAAGCGGTGCGGTTCCAGAGGGTGACCTCATGTCCGTTGTCGAGGAAGGCGTCGGCCATCGCCTGTCCCATGGGGCCGAGCCCGATGACGGTGACGGACTGGTTGCTGCTCATGGTCGGAGGACCTCCGTTGGTCTGCTGGCATCGCTGCTGGAACGAGCGCTCTAACGGCGCAGGAAGAACGTAGCACAGTTCTAGTACGAACGCTCTATTTAGTCGGAAGCTCCGCGTACTCGGCTATGGGCCAGGCCGCCGCACCATGCTTTGCGTACCGGTGTATTGACTGCCCGTCACGGTCTCCCTAAGGTCCTGGACGAATTCACGAACAGCGTTCGGTATATCGACCACACCCAACGGACTCCACCCCCGACCCCCAGGAGACCGCCCCATGTCGGTGACAACGCCCCCCACCTGGCGGGACAGGCCGCTCGTCCTGCTCGCCCTCGCGCTGGCCCTGGTCAGCGCCGTGCTCGCCGCCCAGACCTCCGCGAGCACCAGCGCCGCAGCCGCCGGCTCGCAGCCCTGCGACCTGTACGCCGCGGGCGGCACCCCCTGCGTCGCCGCGCACAGCACCACCCGCGCCCTGTACTCGGCGTACAACAGCCGCCTGTACCAGGTGAAACGCGCCTCCGACGGCGCCACCCGGGACATCGGCGTGCTCAGCGCGGGCGGCTACGCCGACGCCGCCGCACAGGACGCGTTCTGCGCCGGCACCGGCTGTCTGATCACCGTCATCTACGACCAGTCCGGCCGCGGCAACCACCTCACCCAGGCCCCGCCCGGAGGCTTCCAGGGCCCGGCCGCCGGAGGCTACGACAACCTCGCCGAGGCCTCCGCCGCACCCGTGACCGTGGGCGGCCACAAGGCCTACGGCGTCTTCGTCGCGCCCGGCACCGGGTACCGCGACAACAGCACCAACGGCATCGCGACCGGTGACCAGCCCGAGGGCATGTACGCCGTCCTCGACGGCACCCACTACAACGGCGGCTGCTGCTTCGACTACGGCAACGCCGAGACCAACAGCCGCGACAACGGCAACGGCACCATGGAGACCATCTACTTCGGCAACAGCAAGACCTGGGGCTACGGCTCCGGCAACGGCCCCTGGGTCATGGCCGACCTCGAGAACGGCCTGTTCTCCGGCGTCAACCGCGGCTACAACGCGGGCAATCCCAGCGTCAGCCACCGCTTCCTGACCGCCGCCGTCAAGGGCGGCCCGAACCACTGGGCCATCCGCTCCGGCAACGCCCAGTCGGGCGGCCTCGCCACCGCCTACGATGGACCGCGCCCCAACGCCACCGGCTACAACCCGATGAAGAAGGAAGGGGCGATCATCCTCGGCATCGGCGGCGACAACAGCAACGGATCGGCCGGCACCTTCTACGAAGGCGTTCTGACCTCCGGCTTCCCCACCGACGCCACCGAGAACGCCGTCCAGTCCAACATCAACGCGGCCGGCTACGCCCCGTCCCCCGTGGCGGGCGCGCCCACCGTCGGCTCGCGCGTCTCCCTGCGGGCCACCACCTCCTGCTGCACCGCCGACTACCTGCGGCACAACACCGCCGACAGCAACGCCGTCATCGCGGCGACGTCCTCGTCCAGTCCGGCCGCCGACCGGGCCGCCGCCACCTGGACCGTGCGGGCGGGGCTGGGCGACGCCTCCTGCGTGTCGTTCGAGTCCGCCGACAAGCCGGGCCAGTACCTGCGCCACTACGACTTCCGGCTGCGGGTCGACACCGTGGACACCGCGCTGGCCCGGCTGGACGCCACCTTCTGCCCGCAGGCCGCCCACAACGGCCAGGGCGTCTCACTGCGGTCCGCCAACTACCCCGCCGACTTCGTCCGCCACTACTCCTACGCCGCCTACGTGGCCTCGCACGGCGGCACCCACGCCTGGGACAGCGCCACCTCCTGGGCCGACGACACGAGCTGGGTCGTGACCTCCCCCTTGGCCTGACCCCTCAGCCCCAACCCCTCAGTCCCGACGCCTGACGGGCACGACGGCTGTGCCACCCGCCCCGGGTGGCACAGCCGTCGCCCGTCGCCCGGTCAGCGCCAGCCGAGTCCCGGCGCCACGTGCTCCAGGATGCTGCCGATCACGTGCGCGTTGTAGTCGACACCCAGCTGGTTCGGCACGGTGAGCAACAGGGTGTCGGCCGCGGCGACCGCCTCGTCCCGGGCCAGCTGCTCGACGAGCACGTCGGGCTCGGCGGCGTAGGACCGGCCGAAGACGGCGCGGGTGGTCGGGTCGATGTAGCCGATCTGGTCCTGCGAGTTCCGCTCCCGCCCGAAGTAGGCGCGGTCCCGGTCGTCGACGAGGGCGAAGATGCTGCGGCTGACCGACACCCGCGGCTCACGGGTGTGGCCCGCGGCCCGCCAGGCCTCCCGGTACGCCTCGATCTGCTTGCGCTGCTGGACGTGCAGCGGTTCGCCGCTCTCGTCGTCCTTGAGCGTCGAGCTCTGCAGGTTCATCCCCAGCCCGGCCGCCCACACCGCGGTCGCGTTGGAGCTGGATCCCCACCAGATCCGCTCCCGCAGGCCCTCGGAGTACGGCTCGAGGCGGAGCATCCCCGGCGGGTTCGCGAACATGGGACTGGGGTGGGGCTCCGCGATCCCCTCGCCCTCCAGCACCTCCAGCAGCCGCTCGGCGTGCGCCCGGGCCAGGTCGGCGTCGGTGCCGCCCTCCGGTGGCCGGTGGCCGAAGTGCCGCCAGCCGTCGAGCGCCTGCTCCGGGGAGCCCCTGCTGATGCCCAGCTGCAGGCGGCCGCCGGAGATCAGGTCCGCGGCCCCCGCGTCCTCGGCCATGTACAGGGGGTTCTCGTAGCGCATGTCGATCACCCCCGTGCCGATCTCGATGCGCTCGGTGCGGGCGCCGATCGCCGCGAGCAGGGGGAACGGGGAGGCGTGCTGCCGCGCGAAGTGGTGGACCCGGAAGTAGGCGCCGTCGGCCCCCAGCTCCTCCGCCGCGACCGCCAGGTCGATCGCCTGGAGCAGCGAGTCCGCCGCGGAGCGGGTCCGGGAGTGGGGAGAGGGCGTCCAGTGCCCGAAGGACAGGAACCCGATCTTTTTCATGCCTGCTACAACCACCGTGCGCGCCGTTCATTCCGTGTGCGCGCGGGTCACCCGAACGGCTGACCCGCGCGGCGCGACCCGGGTGCCGCTGCGCACGGTGGACCCAGGCGGACGCGCGACCGGGCCCGCGCCCGACGGCCGCGAGGAGACGCGAGGAGACGCGAGAAGACCCGAGGAGACCCGAGGAGAGGGGACGGTCACGGTGGCGAACGACCTCACCGGTGCCGGCAGGGCGGACGACGCCGTCGCGCACTGGCTGTTCGGCGACCAGCTCGGTCCGCATTTCCTCGCCCCGGGCGGGGACGGCCCCGCGCACGGCGCGCCCGTGGTGATGATCGAGGCCCGCTCGGTGCTGCGGCGGCGCCGCTTCCACCGGGCCAAGGCCCACCTGGTGCTGTCCGCGATGCGGCACCGGGCCGCCGAGCTGGGCGACCGGGTGCGCTACGTCCGCGCCGAGACCTACCGGGAGGGCCTGCGCGAGGCCGTCGGCGGGGCCCCCGTCACCGTGCACCACCCCACCTCCTGGGCGGCGCTGCGCCTCGTGCGCTCGCTGGAGCAGGTGCGGGTGCTGCCGGCCCGCGGGTTCCTGATGCCGCAGGACGCCTTCCTCGCCTGGGCGGACGGGCACACCGGCCGGCTGCGGCAGGAGGACTTCTACCACTGGGTGCGCCGCGCACACGACCTCCTCATGGACGGCGGCGCCCCGGCCGGCGGCCGGTTCAACCACGACCACGACAACCGCGAGCCCCCGCCGAGAGGCGCCCGCACCCTCGGCGCGCCCCGGCCCTACCGGCCCCGCGAGGACGACGTCGACGCGGAGGTCCGCGCCGACCTCGACCGCCTCGAACGCGACCACGGCGTCCGCTTCGTCGGCCGCGACGGGCCCCGGCTCTTCCCCGCCACCCGGCGCGAGGCGCTCGCGGCCCTGCGGCGCTTCGTCGACCACCGGCTCGCCGGGTTCGGCCCGCACGAGGACGCCGTGCTCGCCGGCGACCCCGTGATGAGCCACAGCCTGCTGTCGTCCTCCCTCAACCTGGGCCTGCTCGACCCGCTGGAGGTCGTCACCGCGGCCGAGGAGGCCTGGCGGGCCGGGAAGGTCCCGGTGAACAGCGTCGAGGGGTTCGTCCGGCAGGTCGCCGGCTGGCGCGAGTACGTGTGGCAGCTCTACTGGTACTTCGGGGACGACTACCGCCGGCGCAACGCCCTCGGCCACCACGCCCCGCTGCCCCCGTGGTTCCTGGAGCTGGACGCCGACGCCGTCACCGCCCGCTGCCTCGCCACCGTCCTCGCCCAGGTGCGCGACACCGGCTGGACGCACCACATCCCGCGCCTGATGGTGCTCGGCAGCCACGCCCTCCAGCGCGGCTGGGACCCGCGGGCGGTCACCGACTGGTTCCACCGCTGCTTCGTCGACGGCTACGACTGGGTCATGCTGCCCAACGTCACCGGCATGTCCCAGTACGCCGACGGCGGCCTGATGACCACCAAGCCGTACACCTCGGGCGGGGCCTACATCCACCGCATGAGCGACCTGTGCGGCGGCTGCGCCTACCGGCCGGGCGACCGCGTCGGGCACCGGGCCTGCCCCTTCACCACCGGGTACTGGGCCTTCAGCCACCGCCACCGCGCCCTGCTCGCCGGGAACCGGCGCACCTCCCGGGCGGTGCAGGGCCTGGACCGGCTCGGCGACCTGGAGGAGGTGCTGGAGACCGACCGGCGCTGGGACGAGCGGCCACCGTGACCCCGGCTCCCGCAGGCGCGGCCGGGGGAGACCTCCTTACCCTGGGAGGGACCCGGGCGGACGCCGTCCGTCCCCCCACGGAGGAGGCCCGGACATGTGCCGCTGGATCGCCTACTCGGGTACGCCCATCTTCCTCAGCAGGGTCCTGTTCGACACCCGGCACAGCCTGATCGACCAGAGCCTGCACTCGCGCCTCGGGGTGGAGACGACCAACGGCGACGGCTTCGGGATCGGCTGGTACGTGCCCGACGTGGCCACCCCCGCCGTACTGCGCGACACCGGCCCGGCGTGGAACGACCGCAACCTCCACGACGTGGCGCACCACGTCCGCTCCGGCATGTTCTTCGCCCACATCAGGGCCACGACAGGGACGGCGGTGCAGCAGACGAACTGCCATCCGTTCCGCAAGGACCGCTGGCTGTGGATGCACAACGGCGCGATCAGCGAGTACGGCCTGCTCCGGCGCGACCTCGCGCTGGCCGTCGACCCCGCCCTCTACGCCGAGATCGAGGGGTCCACCGACTCGGAGCTGATGTTCTACCTGGCCCTCACCTTCGGGCTGGACGACGACCCGCCCACCGCCGTGGCCCGCATGGCCGGGCTCGTGGAGGAGACCGGACACCGGCACGGTGTCCGGCACCCCCTGCAGATGACCGTCGCGGTCGCCGACGGCGAACGCCTGTGGGTCTTCCGCTACTCGAGCGAGCGCGCCTCACGGTCCCTGTTCGTCAGCGCCGAGGTGGACGCGCTGCGGGCGCTGCACCCGGACGTCGACTTCCTCCAGCAGGTGTCGGAGGACACCCGGCTGGTGGTGTCGGAGCCGCTGGGCGACCTGCCGGGCGCCTGGAAGGAGGTCCCGGAGAACAGCTGCGGCGTCATCCAGCCGGGCCTGGACGTCTTCCAGGCCTTCCAGCCCCGTTGACGTGCGCCGGGTGTCAGCCGCAGTTGATGATCAGCGACGTGATCACGGTGCAGGTGCGGGAGGCGGTGTCGTCGGCGGGGTCGGGGTCGGTGGGGGAACTCGTGGTGCGCTTGACGGTGACGGTGTAGGGCAGGCCCACGGTGAGTGCGCCGAGGGGGACGGTGAACGTGCGCGTGATGGTGGCACCGGGCGCCAGGGCCCCGACGGTGCAGGTGACGCGGCCGCCGACGGGCGTGCAGGAGCTGCTGGCGGCGGCCGTCCCGGCGGGCAGCGTCGCGGTGACGGTGCCCGACGTCAGCGGTGAGGGACCGTTGTCGGTGAGCGTCACCGTGTAGGTGATGCGGCCGGCCGGCAGACCGGGGACACCGGTCGCCGTCAGGGCCACGCCCAGGTCCGCCGTGGGCGGGGCGAAGGCGACGCCGAGCGGACGACTGCCGACGGTGATCGTGGAGGCGACGGTGGCGGTGGCGGTGTCGAGCACCGTCACCGTGCCGGCGTTGCCGTCCGTGACGTACGCCCGCGTGCCGGAGGGGTGGAAGGCGACGGCCTCGGGGCCCGCACCGGCCGGGACCGTGGCGGTCCTGGCGCCGGTGGCGGCATCGACGACCGAGACGCTGTTGCCGTCGTGATTGGCCACGTACACGAGCGAGCCGTCGGGGGAGACGGCCACGCCGTGGGGGGCGGTGCCGGTGGGGACGGTGGAGGTCACCGTGCGGGTGGCGGTGTCGACCACCGCGAGGGAGCGGCCGTTGACCAGGGCGACGTAGGCGCGCGTGCCGTCCGGGGCGAACGCCACCCCGTACGCGTGGGCGGGCAGCGGCACCGTCGCCGTGACGGCGTGCGTGGCGGTGCTGATCACCCACAGGGTGTTGGTGTCGCTGTCGTTGGTGACGTAGACCTGGGCACCGGACGGGTCGACGGCCACGCCGACGGGACGCACGCCCACACCGATGGTGGCGGAGACGGTGCCGGTGGCGGCGTCGATGACCGAGACGGTGTTGTCGCCCGGGTTCGTGACGTACACCTGGCTGCCGTCCGGGGTGACGGCCACGGCGTAGGGCGAGGCGCCGACCGGGACGGTCGCGGTCACGGCCCGGGTGGCGGTGCTGATCACCGCGACGGTGTTGCCGGCGGACTGCGTGACGTACGCCCGGCTGCCGTCCGGGCTGACCGCCACCCCGCTCGGTGTCCCGCCGACCGGGACGGTGGACGTGACGGTGGTGCTGCCGCCGTCCACGACGGAGACGGTGCCCGCGCCGCTGTCGGCGACGTAGGCGAACGGACCGGGCAGGACGGCCGCGTCGGCGGGGGCCGCAGCGGCCACCCCGGCGCTCAGGAGCGCCACGGCCGTCACCAGGGCGGCGAGGCGGCGGCGCACCACGCCCCGCGGCGGACGGTCGGGTAACGGCGAGAACATCAGGGTCCCTCCCTATGCGACGCACCACGACTGCGGGAACCGGAAGGCTCCGGAGCCGGCCGCGGTGCCCTCATACGGTCCCACCACGCGCCGTCACTGACCATCGTCCGGCCGTGGGCGAACGGCGGAGCGACGGGTACGGTGGCCACCGCCCGGCCTTGCAACAGGCTTGCGTTCGTCCGACCCGGGAGTCCCGGCGGACACGTAAACTGTTTGCGCTTCTTGCGCTAGCCTTGCAGGCATGACGCGACGACTTGCTCAGGTGGCCAAGAAGGTGGGGGTCAGCGAGGCCACGGTGAGCCGTGTCCTCAACGGGAAGCCCGGTGTCTCCGAATCGACACGGCAGGCCGTGCTGACGGCGCTGGACGTCCTCGGCTACGAGCGGCCCACGCAGCTGCGCGGCGAACGCGCCCGGCTGGTCGGCCTGGTGCTGCCCGAGCTGCAGAACCCCATCTTCCCGGCGTTCGCCGAAGTCATCGGGGGCGCCCTGGCGCAGCAGGGCCTGACGCCGGTGCTGTGCACGCAGACCCAGGGCGGGGTCTCCGAAGCCGACTACGTCGAACTGCTGCTGCAGCAGCAGGTGTCCGGCGTGGTGTTCGCCGGCGGTCTCTTCGCGCAGGCCGACGCGCCGCACGAGCACTACCGGCAGCTCGCCGAGCGCAACATCCCGGTCGTCCTGATCAACGCCTCCATCGAGGGGCTGGACTTCCCGTGCGTCTCGTGCGACGACGCGGTCGCCGTCGAGCAGGCCTGGCGCCACCTGGCCTCGCTCGGGCACGAGCGGATCGGCCTGGTCCTCGGCCCCGTCGACCACGTGCCCTCGGGCCGCAAGCTGCAGGCCGCCCGGGCCGTGGTCCAGGCGGCCGGGGGCGTGCTGCCGGACGACTTCGTGGTCCGCTCGATCTTCTCGCTCGAAGGCGGACAGGCGGCCGCCGCGCGCCTGCTGGATCGTGGCGTGACCGGCATCGTGTGCGCGAGCGACCCCCTTGCCCTGGGCGCCATCCGGGCGGTGCGTCGCCGGGGGCTGTCCGTGCCGGGGGACGTCTCGGTCGTCGGCTTCGACGACTCCGCGTTCATGAGCTGCACCGAGCCACCCCTGTCCACCGTCCGCCAGCCCATCGAGGCGATGGGACGGGCCGTGGTGGAGCTGCTGTGCGCACAGATCCAGGGCACCCAGGCCCACCCCGGCGAGCTGCTGTTCGAGCCGGAACTGGTGGTCCGCGGCTCGACCGCGCAGGCCCCCGTGAGCTGACCCCACCCCCCGTCGCACCGGCCGGCGCCGGCACCCGGAACGTTCCCCGGGTGCCGGCGCCGGCCGCGTTTCCGGCAGCGGCCGACCCGGCCCGCGCGGCGACCGTGCGCCGTGCGCCCCCGAATGGCCCGTGCTGTGACGGCCGTTGACAAAGTCTTCATCTGCTAGAAACCTGTCTCGTCAGCGACGCAAATATTTGACGAATTCACTCAAAACCTCATTCATGCGTCGCAGTCCACCACTGGTCATGCACCGCGGCCGGATCACGGAGAGGCCATGATGAGAGGGAGACACGCGCGCCTGCGGACCACCGTCGGCGCCCTGATCGCAGCACTGCTCGCCCTAGCGCTGCTGCCCGCCGGCGCGTACGCCGCGCCCGCGGGCGCGGCCGCCGAGGTGAACCTGGCCCTGGGCAAGCGGGCGACCGCAAGCGGCGCGCACGACGGCTACCCGGCCGGCCAGGTCACCGACGGCACCCAGCAGTCCTACTGGGAGGGCCCGGCCGGGTCGTACCCCGCCTGGGTGCAGGTCGACCTGGGCGGCGCCGTCCGCGTCGACCGGGTGGTGCTCAAGCTGCCCGCGGCCTGGGAGGCACGCACCCAGACGCTCGCCGTGCTGGGCAGCACCGACGGCGGCGCCTTCACCCCGCTCGCCGCCTCCACCGCCCGGGCCTTCACCCCGGACCGGGCGAACACGGTCAGCGTCGACGCCGGCGCCGCCACCGCGCGCTACGTCCGCGTCCAGGTGAGCGCCAACACCGGCTGGAACGCCGCCCAGTTGTCCGAACTGGAGGTGTACGGGCAAGGGCAGGACCCGACCGATCCACCGCCGGCCACCGGCTCGAACCTCGCGCGCGGCAAGCCGGTCGAGGCCACCTCGACCACCCAGACCTACGTCGCGGCCAACGCCGTCGACGACAGCACGGGCACCTACTGGGAGTCGTCCGGATTCCCCGCCGGCCTGACCGTCAAGCTCGGGGCGAACGCCGACCTCCAGGCGGTCGTGGTCAAGCTCAACCCCGACCCGGCCTGGGGACCGCGCACCCAGTCCTTCCAGGTCCTCGGGCGGGAGCAGTCGGCGACCGACTTCGTCCAGCTCAAGGCCCGCACGGACTACGCCTTCAGCCCGTCCGCCGGGCAGAACACCGTCACCGTCCCGGTCACCGGGCGCTACGCCGACGTCCGCCTCACCTTCTTCTCCAACACCGGCGCCCCCGGCGGACAGGTCGCCGAACTCCAGGTGGTCGGTGCGGCGGCCCCCAACCCGGACCTCACCCTCACCGGTCTCGACTGGACCCCGGCCGCACCCACCGAGGCCGACCCCGTCACGGTGAACGCCACCGTGCGCAACGCCGGCACCGCACCCGCGCCCGCCACCACCGTCGACGTCAGCCTCGAAGGCACCGTCGCCGGTTCCGCCGCCGTCGGCCCGCTCGCGGCCGGCGCCTCGGCGACCGTCGCCGTGACCGTGGGCAAGCGGCCGACCGGCTCGTACACCGTCTCCGCGGTCGTGGACCCACGCGGCACCGTCCCCGAGCAGGACGACACCAACAACAGCCGGACCGCGGCGACGAAGCTGGTCGTCGCCCGGAGCCCGGGCCCCGACCTGACCGTCACGGGCATCGCCACCGACCCCACCGCCCCGGCCGCCGGTGCCAAGGTGTCCTTCACCGTCACCGTCCACAACCGCGGCACCACCACCGCGCCGGCGGGCACCGTCACCCGGCTCACCGCCGGCGGTACCACGCTCGACGCCACCACCGGCGCCGTCGCTGCGGGCGGATCCGTCGCTGTCGCCGTCCCCGGCACCTGGACGGCCACCGACGGCGGAGCGACGCTCGCCGCCACGGCCGACGCCACCGACGTGGTCAAGGAGACCGACGAGGGCAACAACACCTTCGCCCGCACCCTCGTCGTCGGACGCGGCGCCGCCCTGCCGTACACGGAGTACGAGGCGGAGGACGGCCGCTACGACGGCACCCTGCTGACCACCGACGCCAAACGCACCTTCGGGCACACCAACTTCGCCACCGAGTCCTCGGGCCGCAGGTCCGTGCGGCTCACCTCCACCGGCCAGTACGTGGAGTTCACCTCCACCACACCCGCGAACTCCGTGGTCGTGCGCAACTCGATCCCGGACGCGCCGGGCGGCGGGGGACAGGAGGCGACCCTCAGCCTGTACGCGGACGGGACGTTCGTGCGCAAGCTGACCCTGTCCTCCAAGCACAGCTGGCTCTACGGCACCACCGACGACCCCGAGGGACTGACCAACCGGCCCGGCGGAGACGCCCGGCGGCTCTTCGACGAGTCCCACGCCCTGCTCACCGACACCTACCCGGCCGGCACCCGGTTCCGCCTCCAGCGGGACGCCGGCGACGGCGCCGCGTACTACGTCGTCGACCTCGTCGACCTGGAGCAGGTGGCACCCCCGGCCGCCAAGCCCGCCGAGTGCGCCTCCATCACGGACTACGGCGCGGTGCCCAACGACGGCATCGACGACTCCGACGCCCTCCAGCGCGCGGTCACCGCGGACCAGAACGGGCAGGTGCCCTGCGTCTGGATCCCCGCCGGACAGTGGCGCCAGGAGAAGAAGATCCTCACCGACGACCCGCTCAACCGGGGCCAGTACAACCAGGTGGGCATCCGGGACGTCACCGTCCGCGGCGCCGGGATGTGGCACTCCCAGCTCTACTCGCTCATCCCGCCCCAGGACGCGGGCGGCATCAACCACCCGCACGAGGGCAACTTCGGCTTCGACATCGACGACAACACCAGGATCTCCGACATCGCGATCTTCGGGTCCGGCACCATCCGCGGCGGCGACGGCGGAGCCGAGGGCGGGGTCGCGCTCAACGGCCGCTTCGGCAAGAACACCAGGATCACCAACGTGTGGATCGAGCACGCCAACGTCGGCGCCTGGGTCGGCCGCGACTACTCCAACATCCCCGAGCTGTGGGGTCCCGGCGACGGCCTCGAGTTCAGCGGCGTCCGCATCCGTGACACCTACGCGGACGGCGTCAACTTCACCAACGGCACCCGCAATTCGACCGTCCACAACTCCTCGTTCCGCAACACCGGCGACGACGCGCTCGCCGTGTGGGCCAACAAGTACGTGAAGGACCCCGCCGTCGACGTCGGCCACGACAACCACTTCCGCAACAACACCGTCCAGCTTCCCTGGCGGGCCAACGGGATCGCCGTCTACGGCGGTTACGGCAACACGATCGAGAACAACCTGGTCTCCGACACCATGAACTACCCGGGGATCATGCTGGCCACCGACCACGACCCGCTGCCCTTCTCCGGCCAGACGCTCATCGCGAACAACGGCCTGTACCGCACGGGCGGCGCCTTCTGGGGTGAGGCGCAGGAGTTCGGCGCCATCACCCTGTTCGCCCAGGGACAGGACATCCCGGGCGTCACGATCCGCGACACCGACATCCACGACTCCACCTACGACGGCATCCAGTTCAAGACGGGCGGCGGCGCGACACCCGGCGTGCAGATCCGCGACGTCACCATCGACAAGTCGCTGAACGGCTCCGGGATCCTCGCCATGGGCGGGGCACGCGGCAGCGCGACGCTGACCGGCGTCACCATCACGAACTCCGCCCAGGGGGACGTGCTGGTCGAGCCCGGCTCGCAGTTCGTCATCAACCGCAGCGGCTGACGGCCGCGGCACCTGACCTGCCCGCGCACCACACCACCTGCGCCTCCCCGCCGCCCACCGCGGCGGGGAGAGATCGAGGACCGATGACATTCCACCGATGGAGATCACGGGCCCTGAGCACCGTGATCGTGACCAGCCTCCTGACCCTGGGCGGCCCCGTGCTCGCCGCCCGGGCCGCCGGGGGACCCAACATCGCGCTCGGCGACACCGCGTCGGCGAGCAGCGCCCAGAGCGCGTACGCGGCACCGAACATCACCGACGGCAACCAGGGCACGTACTGGGAGAGCGCGGGCTCCGGGCTCCCGCAGTGGGTGCAGACCGACCTGGGCGCCACCGAGCGCGTCGACGAGGTCGTCCTGAAGCTGCCCGCGGGCTGGGAGAGCCGCGACCAGACCCTCTCCGTGCAGGGCAGCGCCGACGGGACCAGCTACAGCACCCTCAAGACCAGCGCCACGTACACCTTCAGCCCCGCCTCCGCCAACACCGTGACGGTCGCCTTCCCGGCCACGCAGACCCGGTTCGTGCGGATCGCCGTCACCGCCAACACCGGCTGGCGGGCGGCGCAGCTGTCCGAGCTGGAGGTGCACGCCGCCACCGGGTCGTCGGCCAACCTCGCCGCCGGCCGCACCCTGACCGCGAGCAGCACCACGCAGGTCTACGCCGCGGGCAACGCCAACGACGGCAACCGGGCCACCTACTGGGAGAGCACCAACAACGCCCTGCCGCAGTGGCTCCAGGCCGACCTCGGCTCCTCCGTGCGGGTCGACCGCGTCGTGCTGAAGCTGCCCGCCGCCTGGGAGACCCGCAGCCAGACCCTGAAGATCCAGGGCAGCACCAACGGCAGCGACTTCACCGACCTCACGGCCTCCAGGGCCTACGGCTTCGACCCCGCGAGCGGCAACGCGGCCACGATCTCCTTCGACGCCACCACCACCCGCTACGTGCGCGTGCTGGTCACGGCCAACACGGTCCAGCCCGCCGCCCAGATCTCCGAGCTGGAGATCTACGGCCCGGAGGGCGGAGACACCCAGGCCCCCAGCGCCCCGGCCGGCCTCGCCCTGACCGAGCCGGCCACCGGCCAGATCCGCCTCACCTGGAACGCCGCCACCGACAACGTCGGGGTGACCGGCTACGACATCTACGCGAACGGCTCCCTGCTCAGCAGCGTCGGCGGGAACGTCACGACCTTCACCGACACCCGCCCCGCCGCCGAGACCGTCTCCTACTACGTACGGGCGAGGGACGCGGCGGGCAACCAGTCCGCCAACAGCACCACCGTCACCCGCAAGGGAGACACCGGCGACACCCAGGCGCCGACCACGCCCGGCAACCTAGCCCTCACCGAACCCGGCGACGGAAAGATCAAGCTGACCTGGACCGCCTCCACGGACAACGTCGGCGTGGCGAAGTACGAGATCTACGCCAACAACAGCCTGCGGGCCACGGTCACGGGCGACGTCACCACGTACACCGACACCCAGCCCGCGACGAGCACCGTCACCTACGCGGTGCGGGCGAGGGACGCGGCCGGCAACCAGTCGGCGCCGAGCAACAGCGTCACCCGCAACGGCACCGGCGGTGGCGGCTCCAACCTGGCCGTCGGCAAGCCGATCAGCGCCTCCTCCGTGGTGTACACCTACGTCGCGGAGAACGCGGACGACAACAACCTCAGCACCTACTGGGAGGGCGCGGGCGGCAGCTACCCGAACACCCTCACCGTCAAGCTCGGCGCCAACGCCGACCTCGACCACCTGGTGCTCAAGCTCAACCCGGACGCCGCCTGGTCCCGGCGCACCCAGACGGTCGAGGTCCTCGGCCGGGAGCAGAAGGCCGACGGCTTCACCTCCCTGGTGGCCGCCAGGAGCTACACCTTCGACCCGGCCGACGGCAACAGCGTCACGGTGCCCGTCGCGGCCCGCGTGGCCGACGTCCAGCTGAAGTTCACGGCCAACTCCGGCTCGTCCGCCGGGCAACTCGCCGAGTTCCAGGTGATCGGCGTTCCGGCACCCAACCCCGACCTGGAGGTCACCGGGCTGACCGTGTCGCCCGCGGCGCCCGTGGAGTCGGACGCCCTGACCGTCTCGGCCACCGTGCGCAACTCCGGCCCGGCCGACGCCCCGGCGAGCTCCCTGGCCGTGCGCCTGGGCGGCAGCAAGGTCGCCACCGCGCAGGTCGGCCCGCTGGCGGCCGGCGCGCAGACCACCGTCACCGCGTCCCTGGGACAGCGTGAGGCCGGCACCTATCAGCTCAGCGCCGTCGCCGACGAGTCCAACGCGGTGATCGAGCAGAACGAGACCAACAACACCTACACCAGCCCCACCTCCCTGGTCGTCAAACCGGTCGAGAGCGCCGACCTGGTGGCGTCGTCCGTCACCACCACGCCGTCCAGCCCGGCGGCAGGGGACACCGTCACCTTCAAGGTCACGCTGAAGAACCAGGGCAACAAGGCGAGCGCCGCGGGCAGCCACGGCGTCACGCTCACCCTCGCCGACGCCCAGGGCGGCACGGTCAAGACCCTGAGCGGCGCGTACAGCGGCACGCTGGCCGCCGGCGCCTCGGCGGACGTGGAGCTCGGTCCCTGGACCGCCGCCAACGGGTCGTACACGGTGCGCACGGTGATCGCCGACGACGCGAACGAGCTGCCGGTCAAGCGCCAGAACAACACCGCGAGCCAGCCCCTCTTCGTCGGCCGCGGCGCCCACATGCCGTACGACATGTACGAGGCGGAGGACGGCACGGCCGGCGGCGGGGCCACCGTCGTGGGCCCCAACCGGACCATCGGGGACGTCGCCGGTGAGGCCTCCGGCCGCAAGGCGGTCAGTCTCGACGCGACCGGCGAGTACGTGGAGTTCACCACCCGGGCGGCGACCAACACGCTGGTGACCCGCTTCTCCATCCCGGACGCGCCGGGCGGCGGGGGCATCGACTCGACGATCGACGTCTACGTCGACGGGGTGTTCAAGAAGGCCCTCCCGCTGACCTCCAAGTACGCCTGGCTGTACGGGGCCGAGGCCTCACCCGGCAACTCGCCGAGCGCCGGGGCTCCGCGGCACATCTACGACGAGGCGCACGTCCTGCTCGGCGAGACCGTGCCCAAGGGCAGCCGCATCCGGCTGCAGAAGGACGCCGCCAACACCTCGACCTACGCGATCGACTTCGTCAACCTGGAGCAGGCCATCCCGGCCGCCAACCCCGACCCGGCCACGTACGTCGTGCCCACCGGCTTCACGCACCAGGCGGTGCAGGACGCCCTGGACAAGGTGCGCATGGACACCACGGGCAAGCTCGTCGGCGTCTACCTGCCGCCCGGCGACTACGAGACGTCGAGCAAGTTCCAGGTGTACGGCAAGGCGGTGCAGGTGGTCGGCGCCGGCCCCTGGTTCACCACCTTCCACGCCCCGGCGTCGCAGGAGAACACGGACATCGGCTTCCGCGCGGAGGCGTCGGCCAAGGGGTCGGTGTTCAAGGGCTTCGCCTACTTCGGCAACTACACCTCGCGCATCGACGGACCGGGGAAGGTGTTCGACTTCTCCAACGTGTCGGACATCGTCATCGACGACGTCTGGAACGAGCACATGGTGTGCCTGTACTGGGGTGCGAACACCGACCGGATGACCATCAAGAACTCGCGGATCCGGGACCTGTTCGCCGACGGCGTCAACATGACCAACGGTTCCACCGACAACCTCGTCACCAACAACGACGCGCGCGCCACCGGCGACGACAGCTTCGCGCTGTTCTCGGCGATCGACGCGGGCGGCGCGGACGAGAAGAACAACGTCTTCGAGAACCTGAGCACCACCCTGACCTGGCGTGCCGCGGGTGTGGCCGTGTACGGCGGGTACCACAACACCTTCCGGAACATCCACATCGCCGACACGCTGGTCTACTCCGGGATCACCATCTCGTCGCTGGACTTCGGCTATCCGATGAACGGCTTCGGGAGCGATCCGACGACCTTCGAGAACATCTCCGTGGTGCGGGCCGGCGGTCATTTCTGGGGCCAGCAGACCTTCCCGGGCATCTGGCTGTTCTCGGCCTCGAAGGTGTTCCAGGGGATCCGGGTGAATCACGTCGACATCGTCGATCCCACCTACAGCGGGATCATGTTCCAGACGCAGTACCTCAACGGCCAGCCGGTGAACCCGATCAAGGACACCGTCTTCACGGACGTCTCCGTCACGGGTGCCCGCAAGAGCGGTGACGCCTTCGACGCCAAGTCCGGCTTCGGTCTGTGGGCCAACGAGATGCCCGAGCCGGGCCAGGGCCCGGCGGTCGGCGAAGTGACGTTCAACGGGCTGGAGATGAGCAACAACGCCGTCGACGTCCGCAACACCACCTCCACCTTCAAGATCAACATCAACCCCTGACGGCGGGCGCCCCGCAGGCGCCGCCGCGTACACCGGAGGGCCGGTGCGAGCTCCGTGGGGGCTTGCGCCGGCCCGTCCGCGTGGGCCGGTGCGGGGGCGCCCCACGGAGCACCCCCTTCCATGTTCTGTCGAGGATTTACGAAATCTGCGCGAGATATTGCGTTCCTTTGCTGGCGGTGGTTGAGTGTGCGACGCCCCACCACGCATCGGCGACGGGGCCACCTCATCGTTCCTGCCGAAGGGGAACCACCCATGAGAACAGCCCGGCTCCGCCGTACCCGCCGCACCGGCGCGGTCGTCGTCGTCTCCGCCCTCGCGCTCAGCGCTCTGGCCGCCTGCGGCACGAGCAGCAGCAGCGACGACAGCGGCAACTCCGGCAGCGGGTCCTCGGACCCGGCCGCGCCGCTGGACCCGAAGACCAAGGTGACGATCACCATCGACTGCATGCCGCCGGCGGCGAAGGCGGCCGAGCTGAAGGAGTGGAAGGAGGACGTCGCGGCGTTCAACAAGACCTACCCGAACGTCACGATCGAGGGCCGCTCCACCCCCGGCCAGTGCCTGGAGCCGCCGCGGTTCACCGCGATGCTCAAGGCCAAGTCGCAGCCGGACGTGTTCTACACGTACTTCACCGACCTGCCGCAGGTGCTCGACAACGACGGCGCCGAGGACATCACCGCCTACGTCAACGACAAGACGGTGCCCGCCCTCAAGGACATCGACCCGAACGTGCTCGGCTCGCTCAAGCAGGACGGCAAGCTGTACGGCCTGCCCACCAGCAACTACACGATGGGCCTGCTCATCAACCGCAAGCTGTTCCGGCAGGCCGGGCTCGACCCCGACAACCCGCCGCGCACCTGGGACGACGTCCGCGCCGCGGCCAAGAAGATCGCCGGGCTCGGCAAGGGCATCGCCGGCTACGGCGACTACAGCGCGGCCAACACCGGCGGCTGGCACTTCACGGCGGCGGTGTACAGCCTCGGCGGCGACGTCGTGGACTCCAGTGGCAAGAAGGCCGCCTTCAACGACGCCATCGGCAAGCAGGTCGCGCAGAACCTCCACGCGATGCGCTGGGAGGACGACAGCATGGGCAAGACCCAGCTGCTGAAGTGGGGCGACCTGCAGAAGCAGATCGCCACCGACAAGCTCGGCATGTTCCTCGCCGCCCCGGACGACATCGCCTACATGGTCCAGCAACTGGGCGCCACGTACGAGAACTTCGGCATGGGCCCGATACCCGGCGGCAAGAACACGCTGGCCGGCGGCAACAACTACATGATCAAGAAGGGCATCTCCGGCGACAAGGTCAAGGCCGCGATCGCCTGGCTGAACTACAAGAACCTCACCGTCGGCAAGGGCCAGTTCGACTGGGCGCGCACCAAGGCGGACAAGCTGCCCGTCGGCGTTCCGCAGCCCAACTTCTGGCTGGGGGAGTCGAAGAAGCAGGACGACGCCGCCCGGGCGGCCAACGCCACCATGCCGGTCGCCAACTTCAAGACCTTCATGGACAACCCGGTGGCCGGCAAGGCGGAGCCGCCGAAGGCGCAGGAGATCTACAAGGTCCTCGACAACGTCATGTCCGGCATCCTCACCGACAAGGACGCCGACATCGACAAGCTGCTGTCCACGGCCGAGTCACAGGTCGACCAGGTCCTCGCCAACCAGTGACCGCCCCCGGCGGGGGCGGGCCCCGAGCGGTCCGCCCCCGCCGACCAGCACGCACCGAGGAGCGACGATGTCGGCCCCCAGCCTCACCCCGACCAAGACCGACCCGGCCCGCCGCACCCTGCCCCGCCGGGCGGGCCCCCCGCCGAGCCGGGACCGGTTCACCAGGAGCCTGCGCCGCAACCTCACCGCGCACGCCTTCCTCATCGGCGCCGTGGTGTGCTTCGCGGTCTTCTCCTGGTACCCGATGGTCCGCGAGTTCGGCCTCGCCTTCCAGAAGACCGAGTCGGGCCACACCCGCTGGGTCGGCCTGGACAACCTCACCACGGTCGTCAACGACCCGGCGTTCTGGCAGGCCTGGCGCAACACCGCGCTGTTCACCGTGCTGGCCCTGGTGTTCGGCTTCGCGGCGCCGTTCGTCGCCGCCCTCGTCATCAACGAGTTCCGCCACGGCCAGGCCTACCTGAGGCTGCTCGTGTACCTGCCGGTGATGCTGCCCCCCGTCGCCTCGGTGCTGCTGTTCAAGTACCTCTACGACCCCGGGTACGGCCTGCTCAACGAGGTGCTGCGGTTCCTGCACCTGCCCGAGCAGCAGTGGCTGCAGGACGCGGACCTCTCCATGCTGTCCGTCGTGATCGCCGCGACCTGGATGAACATGGGCGGCGCCGCACTGATCTACCTGGCCGCGCTGCAGAACATCCCCGGCGAGCTGTACGAGGCGGCCGAACTCGACGGCGCCGGCCTGCTCCGCAAGATCTGGTACGTCACCATCCCGCAGACCCGGCTGATCCTGTCGCTGATGCTGCTCATGCAGATCGTCGCCACGATGCAGGTCTTCGTCGAGCCGTTCCTGCTCACCGGGGGCGCCGGACCCGAGGGCTCGACCACCACCGTCGTCTACCTCATCTACCAGTACGCCTTCAACTTCAACAACTACGGCGCCGCGGCCGCGCTCGGTCTGCTCCTGCTCGTCCTGCTCGCCGGTTTCTCGGGGGCGTACGCCAGGCTCAGCCGCGCCGACGACGAGTGACCCGGGGGAGACCGCCATGTCCACACGCACCCTCATCTCACCGGCCCAACTCGCCAGGCCCCGCGGGAAGATCGTCTACTGGACGGTGTTCGCGGTGGTCGTCACCGGCTTCACGCTGGTCTTCCTGGGCCCGCTGTACTGGATGATCTCCAGTGGTTTCAAGGACAGCCAGGAAGTGGTCCAGACACCCCCGACCTGGGTGCCGAAGTCGTTCACCCCCGGCAACTACTCGCACGCCTGGGAGGTCATGGACCTCTCCACGCTGCTGCTCAACACGCTGTACTACGCCTTCGGCGCGCTCGCCTTCCAGCTCGTGCTGGACGTCGCCGCCGCCTACTCGCTGTCCAGGCTGCGGCCGGTGTTCGGCAAGGCCATCCTCGGGATGATGCTCGCCACGCTCATGATCCCGGCGACGGTGCTGGTCGTGCCGCAGTACCTCACCGTGCTCGACGTGCCGCTCGTGCAGCGCAACCTGCTCAACTCGCCGTGGGCGATCTGGCTGCCGTCCGTCACCAACGCCTTCAACATCTTCCTGCTGAAGCGGTTCTTCGACTCCATCCCGCAGGAACTGCTCGACGCGGCCGCCATGGACGGCGCGTCCCCGATGCGCGTGCTGTGGTCCATCGTGCTGCCCATCTCCCGGCCCGTCCTCGGGGTGGTGTCGATCTTCGCGGTCGTCGGCATCTGGAAGGACTTCCTGTGGCCGATGCTGACCCTGCCCGACCCATCCAAACAGACCCTCAACGTCGGCATCTACTCGCTGTCCAACGGCGTGCCCGTGAACGTCCTCATCGCGGCGCTCACCATCGCCTCGATTCCGACGCTGCTGCTGTTCCTGGTGTTCCAGCGCAACATCATGAGCGGGCTCACCGCCGGCGGCCTCAAGGGCTGACGCCCGCCGCTCCGGCGGGCCCCGGCCCCCGCACCCCGGTGCCGGCGCGGCCGTACGACCTCGCACCCCTGCCCCAGGCCCCGTACCGCGCACCCCCACCCATGCCTTCGCCGCCGGTCCGTCCGACGCCCCGCAGCCTCCGGGCCGGCGGCGAAGCACCACCCCTGCCCGAAAGGACCGTTTCACGTGGCAGCCCCGCACCCGCCCCGCACCGACGCCTGGTGGCGAGACGCCGTCATCTACCAGATCTACCCGCGCAGCTTCGCCGACGGAGACGGCGACGGCACCGGGGACCTCGCGGGCGCCCGGGCGAGACTGCCCCACCTCGCCGAACTCGGCGTGGACGCCGTGTGGTTCACCCCCTGGTACGCCTCACCGATGGTCGACGGGGGGTACGACGTCGCCGACTACCGCGCCGTCGACCCGGCCTTCGGCACCCTTCAGGAGGCGGAGAAACTGATCGCCCAGGCCGCCGAGATGGGCATCCGGGTGATCGTCGACATCGTCCCCAACCACGTCTCCGACCAGCACGCCTGGTTCCGCGCGGCGCTGGAGGCCGGGCCGGGCAGCCCGGAGCGGGAGCTGTTCCACTTCCGCCCCGGCCGCGGCGCCGACGGTGAACTCCCGCCCAACGACTGGCCGTCGCAGTTCGCCGGCCCCACCTGGACCCGGGTCCCCGACGGCGAGTGGTACCTGCACCTGTTCACGCCCGAGCAGCCGGACCTCAACTGGGCCCACCCGGCCGTGCGCCGCGAACACGAGGACATCCTCAGGTTCTGGTTCGAACGCGGGGTGGCCGGGGTGCGCATCGACTCCGCCGCGCTGCTCGTGAAGGACCCGGCGCTCGCCGACTTCACCGAGGGCGTCGACCCGCACCCGTACATCGACCAGGACGGGCTGCACGACGTCTACCGCTCCTGGCGGGCGATCGCCGACGAGTACGGCGCCGTGTTCGTCGGCGAGGTCTGGCTCCCGGACGCCGAGCGCTTCGCCCGCTACCTGCGCCCCGACGAGCTGCACACCGCCTTCAACTTCACCTTCCTGACCTGTCCCTGGGACGCGGGCCGGCTGCGCCGCGCGATCGACGACACCCTCGCCGAGCACGCGCCCGTGGGTGCCCCCGCCACCTGGGTGCTGTGCAACCACGACGTGACCCGCACGGTCACCCGCTACGGCCGCGAGGACACCGCGTTCGACTTCGCCACCAAGGCGTTCGGCACCCCCACCGACCTGGAGCTGGGCACCCGGCGCGCCCGGGCCGCCGCCCTGCTGACCCTGGCCCTGCCCGGCTCCGTCTACCTCTACCAGGGCGAGGAACTGGGCCTGCCCGAGGCCGAGGTGCCGCTCGACCGCATCCAGGACCCCATGCACTTCCGCTCCGGAGGCACCGACCCGGGCCGGGACGGCTGCCGCATCCCGCTGCCCTGGGAGGCGGACGCCCCGCACGCCGGCTTCGGCTCACGCGACGAGCCCTGGCTGCCGCAGCCCGAGGGCTGGGCCGGCTACGCGGTGGACCGGCAGAGCCAGGACCCCGACTCGATGCTCTCCCTGTACCGCACGGCGCTGGCCCTGCGCCGCGCCGAACCGGGCTTCGGCGACGGCCCGCTGACCTGGCTCCCCGCACCGGCCGACGTCCTGGCCTTCACCCGCCCGTCCGGCCTGCTCTGCGTGGTCAACCTCTCCGCGGCCCCGGTGGACCTGCCGCCCCACGACCACGTACTCCTGGCCAGCGGGCGTTTGACGACGGACGGCAGACTGCCGCGGGACACAGCGGTGTGGCTGAGGAGGCCTTACTGGCTCTAACAAAAGCGCGTGATCATGTGACTGTCGGCTTGATCGTTCGTTGATGCGGGCATGGGGAAGCGTCAGTCGCGGCCGTGGATCGTGTCGGACGAACTGTGGTCGCTGATCGAGCCGTTGCTGCCCGAGCCGCCGCCGAAGCAGGTTGAGGGACGGCCGCGGGTGCCTGACCGGCAGGCCCTGTGCGGCATCCTGTTCGTCCTGCACACCGGCATTCAGTGGGAGTACTTGCCCCAGGAGCTGGGCTTCGGCTCGGGCATGACGTGCTGGCGGCGTCTGGCGGCCTGGAACGAGGCCGGCGTCTGGGACCAGCTGCACCAGCTGCTGCTGAACAAGCTGCGGTCGAAGAACCAGCTGGACTGGTCGCGGGCGGTGATCGACTCCTCGCATATCAGAGCGGCTCGGCGAGGCCCAAAAGCGGACCCAGCCCGGTCGACCGCGCACGGCCGGGCAGCAAGCACCACATCCTCACCGACGGCCAGGGCATCCCGCTCGCGGTGTCGCTGACCGGCGGCAACCGCAACGACGTCACCCAGCTCCTTCCCCTGCTTGACAAGATCCCAGCGGTCGCGGGAGTCGTCGGCCGGCCCCGACGCCGCCCGGACATGCTCTTCGCCGACCGCGGCTACGACCACGACAAGTACCGCCGGCTCCTTCGCAAGCGGGGCATCCGGCCAGTGATCGCCGAACGAGGCCAGCCTCACGGCACCGGCCTTGGGACCTTCCGGTGGGTCGTCGAGCGGACCATCTCCTGGCTGCACGGCTTCCGCCGCCTGCGCATCCGCTGGGAACGACGCGACGACATCCACGAGGCCTTCCTCGGCCTTGCCGTCTGCCTGATCACCCACCGACACGTCCAAAGGCTTTGTTAGGGCCACTTAGCCCTCTCCGAGGCCGACACCGACGGTCCCCGGTGCTCCCTCACCGGTGGCCCAGGCGCAGCGAGGCGCGCCCGGCCCCCTCGGTCTGCTCGACGGTCGTTCCCGGCGCGTCCGGTGAGCCGGCGTCATCTCGGCGCCGGCCGGCCGGGCGTCGGCCGGCATCCACCGCTCGGGCCGCCAGCGGCCGAGGACCGGTCAGGGCGACGTGATCATGCCACATCGCGACGCGAGACGAGCATGGAGGAAAGGCCGAGGCACACCACCACGTACGCTGCCAGCACCGTGCTCGCGGCCAGGGGACCGGACACCGAGACGACCCCCGGAACCGAGGCGCTCGGTCGGCCGGTCGGGTCGAGGGCCGCGGCGAGCGACCCCGCGCTCGGGCCGATCAGTACCTCTTGCAGCGTCTTCAGCGCACTCAACGGCCCGGCCAGTCCGGACACCAGGTTCTCCACCGCCAGCAGCCAGAGCAGCCCGACTCCGATCGCGGCCCCGGTGCTCCGCAGCAGGACGGACAGGACGATGCCGAGGCTCGCCGCGGCCATACTGATCAGCCAGACGGCACCGACTCCGGCCAGCAGTGTCGCCGCGTCCGGCCACTGCGCGGATCGGCCGGTGAGCCCTGCGACCAGCGCGCTCGCCCCCGCGCTGACAACCAGCACCAGCACCGAGACGCACAGGACCGCCGCCGCTGCCGCCACTGCCTTGCCGAGCACCGCCGAGGTCCGACCGGGACCTTGGACCAGCAGCGTGCCCCAGGTTCCCCACCGGTATTCCCCGCCGACGAGGACGGCGCCGAGGATCAGCATCAGGGCGCTGCCGAACATCGGGTAGAGGTCGACGGTACCTGCCAGGAACCTGTCCGGCAGCAGGCCTTCGATCAGCTTCTCCGGATCACCCGACGCTCCGGCCCGCCGGTTCCTGATCGCCAGCCAGACGACGTACGGCACCACCGTGCCGAAGGCCACCGCCAGACCGGTCCAGGCGCCGCCCACGACCCACACGCCGGGGCGCTTGCATGCCGACAGCAGTTCTGCTCGAAGGACGCCGATCACCGGTTGACCACCTCCACGGATTCCGGTCCAGTGGCCCGATGGTCCTCGACCAGGTCGAAGAACACGTCCTCCAGGGACGGGACGCGTCTGCGCAGTCCGCTGACGGCCAGTCCGTTCATCACCAGCAGCCGGTTGACGGCGGCCGCCTCGTGCGGGTCGACGGCCACACGCAGTTCGCCGCCGACGACGCTCACCGAGCGGACGGCAGACAACTGCCTCACCAGCCCGGCGGCGCGTTCGGGCGAGTCCACCGTCACCGACAGCCCGCCCCCGTCCACGCCGCCGCGCAGTTCGGCCACCGTACCCTCGGCGATCAGGCGGCCCCTGCGAATCACTCCCACCCGGTCGCACGCGTGCTCCACCTCGGACAGCAGATGGCTCGACAGCAGCACGGTGCGGTTGTCGCGGCGAAGGCCCGCGATCAGGTCGCGCATGCCCACCACTCCTTCCGGGTCGAGACCGTTGGTCGGCTCGTCGAGGATGAGGAGAGCCGGGTCCTTCAGCAGCGCTGCGGCCACCGCGAGGCGTTGCTTCATGCCGAGCGAGTACGCGCGGAACGCGACGTGTGCCTTGGCGGTCATCCCCACGGCTTCGAGCACCCTGTCGACGCGAGCGGCCGGCACGGACGCGTAACCGGCGAGGACGCGCAGGTTGTCCCGGCCGCACAGGTGTGGATACAGGGCCGGGGCTTCGATCAGGGCTCCCACGCCGCGTAGGCTGCTCCGGGTCCCGGCCGGGTGACCGAGTACCGTGGCGGTTCCCGAGGCCGGCCGGATCAGCCCGACCAGCATCCGCAGGGCGGTGCTCTTCCCGGCCCCGTTCGGACCGAGCAGTCCGTAGACCTCGCCGCGGCGGATCGACAGGTCGAGGCCGAACACGCCGGTTCCCGGCCCGAACCGTTTGGTGAGCCCCTCGCAGCGGACCGCGATGTCGCCGTCGTCACCCATCGGCGGCCCGCCGTCGGCCGGAGCGGCCGCGAGCGGCCAGTGACAGAATCCCGGCCACCGCCGCCGTCTCCGCGCCGAGGATGGTCACCGCCCACACCGGCCCCACCCAGTGCTGCAGGCTGCTGAACCAGACCCACATCAACGCACCGTAGGCGGACAGGAGGAGCAGGAGCGACACGACTCCGTAGACGGCGTAGGCGCGGATGTCCCTGGGCGGATAGCCGCTCAGCCGTTCCCGGGCCGCAGGGTCACGCCGGCGCAGTTTCAGCTGCCAGAACCGGTAGGACTCGCGGCGCAGATCGGCGATGTTCAGCGCGTGGGTGAGCATCACGTAACCATCCGATCGCAGGATCGGCAGCAGGTTCATCACGGCGGCACCGCTGCCGAACAGCAGGAGGCCGGCGGCGAGCGGGCGCCCGAGCACCCCGTCACCGGAAAGCCACCACCAGACCACCACCGGAGCCAGCGCCAGCAGACTGACGAAGACACCGGCGAACGCCGTGCCCACCCGGTCCCTGCGTCGCTGGAACAGCACGATGTCATCCGTGCGGCAGTAGGGTGTCAGCAGGGGAAACCGCCAGCTGAGCCCGATTTCGGTGACGGTGCCGCCGAAGTGGCGGCAGGTCACCCCGTGGGCGAACTCGTGCAGCACGGTGATTCCCCACAACACCAGCGCCGACAGCAGCAGGGTGATCGCCCGGGACTTCTGATGGGTGGCCTCGTGGGTCAGGGTGGCGACATGCGTCCAGACGAACACCTGGACAGCGACCACGAGGACGAAGGCCGGTACGAGGAACGCCGCGTGGAACGCGAACGCCAGGCGTCTCGCTAGGGTGGCGCACAGGGGGTCGGGACTCAGCAGCACCCAGCGGCGTCGCAGCCAGCCCTGCTGCGCCGACTGTTTGCCCTCGTACGCCTGCTTGAGCTGGTCCAGGCCCGCGTCGTCGGCGTGTCCGTCCAGCAGCTGGTAGCGGCCGAGCAGGGTGAACACCTGCTGCCAGTGTTCGGGCCCGAGTCGGCGGTCGTAGACCTCGGTGTACCTGCGACCGATGTCCGCGAGAGTGTGTCGGCCGTCCATCAGCCCCATGAGGAAGTGCTCACGGGGGCCGACGCGGTAATAGCCGCCGGTGCGTGCGTCCTTGACGTGGTGGACGGTCCTCGGACCGGAGCGCAGGGCAGGGCCGAGTACCACCTCGGATCGCAGGCGGGGCCGGTCGTACGTCGTGTCGGTCACCGCAGCGCCCCCTCGGGTGACAGGTCGGGCAGCGCCTTGCCGATGACATACGACAGGTATATCTCGTCGAGGATGCTCACCCCGAGCCGGTTGTTGGTCATGTGGACGTAGGAGCTGAGCACGATGGCCAGCGCGGCCCGTGGGTCTCGGACCGGGCCGTCACGGAACGTCAGGTTCCCGCTGTCGGCCAAGGCCTGTGCTTTGTCGCGGAGTTCGGCACAGTGCGCGAGCCAGGACCGCTCAAGCGGGGTGGGCGAGGCGGACGAGTCACCCCGGGCGCTGTCCCGCACGTGCCGCAACCGGGACACCAGTCGCCCCTTCATCCGCTCGTAGCTGCGGTCGAAACGCTCGTGCTGGCTCTCGCTCGGCTCCTGGTACGAGGTCTCCCACATCGTGCGGTAGCGGACGAGGAACCGCGCCACCGCTTCCTCGTCCCGCAGGAAAGTGAGACACAGCCCTGCGGTCAACTGCGCCGCCTGGCCCAGCAGTACGGTCCGCACGTGTACGTTCGTCGTGCCGAGGAGGGCCATCACCGTCTCGCTGGATTCCTGGAAGTGCCACTCGGCCAGTTCCATGCCGGCCGGACCGCCGTACCGGTCCAGCTCGCGTTCGTACGGGATGAGGGCGACGCTGTTGTTGTCCCGGAACGGCATCGTGCCGTCGGCGCCGTACAGCTCGTTCCAGCGTTCCTCGCTGTATTCGGCGAGGAACATGTTCTTGTACAGGTCGCCGCTGGCGTTGCGGTCCTCCTCGTAGAGCGCGGGGCGCTCACGCAGGTATCCCTCGAGTGCTTCCCGTGCGGTCACGGTGACCTCGGCCGCCACTGACGCGTCGGCCGGGAGCAGACGCAGCCGGACGTGTGGGCCCTCCATCCAGTAACGGATGAAGAACCACGAGCGCACCAGGCCCCGTTCACGCAAGCGCGACACCAGTGGCCGCACACAGTGCACCAGCACCGGGTTGGCGTTCGCGGCGTAGAAGACGTGCAGGCTGACCCAGCCGCCGTCCGGCTCGGCCTCGATGGCCACGCTGTCGCTTCCTCCCTGCTCGGCACCCATCACCGCTCCGTTCCCGATCCGTCGAGTCCGTTGAGTTCGACCGTGAGTTCGGTGACGTACCGGTGCCGGCCGTCGCGCAGCCACAGGTGGTCGGGCCCGGGCAGCATCTCGGTGAGCACCACCGCCGAGGCACTCCTGCGGACCGCGGTCTCCAGCAGCCGGACGCACGCGTACGAGTCGAAGTCGACGTACTGCGGTTTGCGCTCCCCGCCCAGGCCGGCGAACACGTGGCGGGGCAGTCCGGCCGCCCTTTGCCATTCCCGCCAGGCCAGGTAGCACTCCTGGTCGGACTGTCCGGGCACGGCCGGCGGCACCTGGTCGGCGCCGAACCGCCACGATCTGCGTTGCAGCACCAGGTTGCCCAGCCGGACGCGGGGCAGGACGCCGCTGCCGCCCTCCGGGATGCCGGTGCCCTCCCACAGGTCGAGCTGCACCATGGTGGTGCAGGAGAAGTTCAGCAGCACCTGCTGTACCTCAGGCAGCGCCATCGGCAGCAGGAAGCCGAGGTAGACGGGGATCACCTCCACGCCGAGCCGGCGTGAACGCAGGCGCAGTCGGTCGGTCACCGGGTCGTGCTCGACGACCAGGTCCTCCACCGGGATCTGCTCGTGCGACGGCCGGAAACTGGTTTCTCCGGGACAGACCACCTCGTAGGGCGTGACGACGGGATGCAGGTTCAGGTTGGTCGTGTCGTAGCCGCCCTTGAGTTCGGCGAACACGGCTCCCGGCGGCACCACGTCGTTCAACGACCGGCTCAGCGACGCGGTGAGGTCGTCGTCGAAGCAGTGCGCGAACCGGGAGAAGAGCAGGGTGAGTCCCGAGTAGATGCGGTTGACGGCCACCAGGGGGTCCTCGGTGCCGTTCTCGGCCAGTTGGAGGAAGAACGACACTGAGCGCAGACGCTCCGGCCGGGGCAGCAGGCTTTCCACGCCGGTCACGAAGCTCTCGTCCAGTTCGATGTCGGCTCCGGTCGCGCGGGCGCTGCGGTACCGCAGGCGCATCTCCTGTGCCACGGCGGCACGGGCGCGGTCGATGCGCTCGATCTCCTCCTGCCGGAACCAGTTGTCGTACCCGTGGACGACAGTGCCGTCGAAGCGCTGGTGGCGCATGAGTCGCTGGTTGAAGTTGTTGTAGAAGTCCTCGTTGAACTGGTGCGCGAAGGACAGGAAGTCCTCGCAGCGACCGCCTTCCCCGTAGCGCACCCGGAAGAAGCCCTTGGTGACGAGCCTGCGTACCAGGTTCCCGTCGAAGGCGGGCAGGAGTCGGGCCAGTCGGCCCAGGCCGGGGGTGAGCCACCGGTTCCAGGCGACGGCGTCCCCGGTCACCGACACCCCCGGCAGAGTGGTGTCCTCGTAGACGAGCGTACGCAGGACCGGTGTGTCGTCGCGGCCGACGAGGCGATAGGTTCGGGCCACCGACTCCCTCACCCGTGCGAGCAGTTCACGTCTGCGACGCACATCCGCGTCGGCGAATCGCCCGACGTCCGCGCCGATGTGCTCGACGAGATCCGCGATGTCGTGGGCCCAGCCCGCTCCCAGTCGGCGCAAGCCGTTGCTGTAGCTGCCGACCGGGTCCGCGTCGTGGATGTCGATGTGCAGATCCGGCACCACGAGCAGACCCAGTCCGAGCAACTGCGCGAGATAACGCTCCGCTTCCTCCTGGGGTCGCTCGGCGTCCATCGCGCACAGTCGCCGCACGGCGTCGGCGAACCTGAGCGTCGTGCCGTCACCGAACACGGTGAGCACGTCGGCGAGGGCCGTTCCGCCGGACAGGAAGAACAGGGTCTCGTGCACGGCGTCCAGCGTGACCGCCGCGTCCGCGTCGCCGTTGGCTCCGCGCAGCTTGCGCAGGTAGCGCACCTGATCGCGGTGCACCTGGAGTCCGCTGGTGGCCCGGACGGGGAGATCACGGCGGACCTGGGGGTCCACGGTGAGCAGTTCCGAGAGCCTGGCGAGCACGGCGATGTTCAGCCGGGTGCTGCCCCGCTTGACCCACCCGTTGACGGACGCGGTGAGTGTCCGGCCGTCGGCCTCTGCCAACTCACCCGCGGTGATGGCCGTCAGCGTGCTGAACGGGCTGGTCTTGCACGCGGTGCGCAGCAGGTACTCCAGCAGCGACCGTTCGATCCGTCGCTGCCGTTTGCTGAGCGGGCCGTCGCCGCACCGCAGGTAGTCGTCGAGGTACTGGTCGAGGGACGGGGACGACAGCTGGATGCCGCAGCGCAGGTCTGTCTCGGTCGCCACACGTCGCAGCTCCCGTCGGGCGGCGGCGACCTCCTCCGCCAGGACGTCGCGGCCGGTGCGCAGCAGTGCCTCGTGCCGTTGCCGGTCGGCCGACCACTCGCGCAGCTCGGCGAGTTCCTCCGCCGGCAGCAGCCGCTCGGCCGCTGCGAGACCCCGCGGAGCACGAGCGTTGAAGACGTCACGGCGCAGGTTGATCAGCCTCCGGCGGGCCGTCTGGTCGTCGAGATTCAGGGCCACCCGTTCCTGGAGCGCGTCCGCGAGCCGGGCCCCTCGCTCACGCAGTCGAAGACGCGCGTCGATCACGGCGTCGGCCCATGTGGCGCCGGCCGGAGTGGCCAGCGCGGCGGCGGTGTCGAAGGGGAGACCGCCGACTCGCAGCATGAACCTCGGCATCAGGTGCCATGTCACGTGTTCCCCGCTGATGTGTCCGGGCGGGGGCGCGCCCGGCGCCGCGGGAGCCGTCGACGATGGCAGCGCGCTGGATGTCACGGATCAGCCCTCTCAAACCAGCCGGTAGTCGAAGTCCGCGCTGTCCGCGCGTTCGTGGCCGAGCAGCACGTAGAGGAAGGTTCGCTCGTCGCCGTCGTCGAGGCCGACCGCTTCGTCGACGGCCAGGTTGTCGAACCCGAGCACCGCCCCGCACCCGATGCCCAGCGCGGCAGCGGCGGTGCAGGCCGTCTGTGCCAACGCTCCGACCTCGGAGTTGAGCACCCGGTAGCCGCGGCTGCCGTAGGCCTCCAGCGTGCTCCGCCACCGGCCCGAGATCGCCAGTACGGCGCCGACCTGCTCCAGGTTGTAGTTGCTCAGGTAGTAAGCACGTTGCAGTTTTTCGGCGAGCGACGTCCGGCGGACTGCCCGTAGCCGGTGTTCGTGGGCGTCGTAGCGGTAGGTGCCGCTCGGCAGCCCGGTGACGCGGTTCGCGAGTAGGTACAGGCCCGTGAGCCCGACATCGTCGGGCACCACGTCCGAGGCGTACCTCTGACCGGAGACCGTGCCCGCCAGCACGGTCGCCAGTTCGTCGAGGTGCAGGGGCCGGGAGCGGGTGAAGGAGCCGAAACTGGTGCGCCGGAGGCGCAGCGTCTCGCCGATGTCGCGGCCCAGCCGGTCGGTCAGCGGCCCGGGCAGCGCGACCTCCTCGCCCTCGTCACGAGGAAGCGGCACGAGACGCCGTGCCGTCGCGGGTGCCGGGCGCTCGCGCCGGTCCGCCAGGACGGCCTGGTGCACCTGCGCGACCTGCTCGAAGGTGCGGGTGCGAGCCGACCTCTCGAAGCTCGGCCGGTCGATCAGGGCGCCTCGGTGCACCGAGGAGGAAGCGCGGCCGGCGGGCGGGCCGAACGACAGCGGCACCACGGCCAGCGCGCTCTCCTCGTCGCTCGGGAGCCCCAGCAGCCGGTTCAGTCGCTCGTCGTCGAACCACAGCACGCGGGTGAGGCGCCGGCCCGTCCCCCGCGCGATCAGCTCCCAGTTGCCCAGCAGGGCGCCGACGTCCTGGGTCACCACGTGGTAGCAGAAGCTGTTGTACTTGAAGGAGTTCTTCCAGAAGCGCACGGTCACCACCAGGAAGCCGTCCGCCGTCCCACTCCCGGTCGCGGACCCGCACGCCGCGCGCACCTCGTCGGTGAGGTCCCCCGCCAGCAGTCGCTCGAGGCCGTGGTGCGCCGTCGAGTAGTGGTAGACACCGGGGGTCAGCGGACCGCCCCGACCCGCCACCCAGTAGATCTCCAGCGGGTACATGCCTCCTCCCGAAGCGGTACCGCGCCCCCACAGCGCCTCCGGATACAGCACCCGCACGTGGCTGTCCTGGTTCCAGCTCACCCGCAGCCGGCGGTCCAGAACGCCGTAGGACAGCCGCAGCAGCGCCGCGAGTGAGTCGGTGGTCCACAACGGGCCCTGGTCGGCGCGCGGCTCGCCGAAGAGGACGTCCGCAGCACCGGCCAACGGCTGACCGGTGCCGGGCGGCAGCGGGAAGCGCCGCACCCCCAGGTAGGTCTTGTGCCGGGACGGCTGGTCCGCCCAGTCGGGGCTGAAGCCGACCGGCTCCATCGGCTCCCGGCCGCGCCGGAACACCGACTCCACGTAGTCGCTCACGACCTGCGTTCGGTCCTCGGACACGTGCTCTCCTTCTTCGGCCGGGGTGGGCGGGCATCTCCGGCGCGATGCACGCCGGGCCCGATGCCGGCGGGAACGGTTACGGGAACGGGTGGGGACTGCGGTTCGGTCCCGTGGGACCGAACCCCTCTGTACGCGAGTGGATCTCGGTCAGGGCGCCGTCGAGGTAGGCCCGCAGCCGCGGGTGGTCCAGGACACGCTGCCGCTCCCAGCCGAAGTCGATCGGCACCAGTCCCGGGGCCAGCACGCACAGCGTGCGAATGCCGGTGCCGTCCTGCTCGGGGCAGGTCTGGTCCACCGCTATGACATCGCTGCCGACGTCGTGCAGCCGGTCCATCACGAACCGCGCGTCGTCGGCCAGGTCCAGCGTTCCGGGGCGCCGCGCGAGCCACGGGCCGTACAGCTCGTCCATCGACCGGCGCGGCGGCGCGTCCAGCAGGAAGTCAGCGGTCGGCGCCATCTCCGGCAGGCCGTACAGCAGCGCGTGGTCGGTGAGTTCGTGCACCCGGCCGTAGTCGGTGACCATCGCGCGCAGGGCAGGGAGTTTCGCTTCCACCCGTTCGTCCATGCCCGGGATGTAGGAAGCCGTCTCGGCGATGGCTGCGCGCACTGCCTGCACGGGGTCGAGACTCGCGCCCGCGGCGAAGCACAGCCTGCCCAGCCCACCGTCCAGCCGTTCGGCCACCGCCATCACGGCGGGGACCGGGATGTCCACCCGCATGTCGAACAGCCGCATCCGGTAGCCCAACCTTGCCACCCGGTCCAGTACGAAGTGAACCTCCTCGTCGTCACAGGTCTCCGGGTCGATCTCCGGCAGCCTGGCCCCGCCGTACCAGCACAGCAGGAACGCGTCGCGCTCGATGAGCTCGAGCATGCCGTGCAGGAGGGCCTCCTCCACGCCGCTGCCGCTGGCACAGCCGTTGGAGCACTCCTGGACGAACTTCCGGTCCGGACGGCGGTCCAGGTAGAAGACGAGCTGCTCGGGTACGAGCAGGGGCCGCTGCTCGCCGAAGGAGTAACCCCACACCCAGTGGGTCGGAGTGTCGGGGTGGTACGGCTGGTAGTAGTCGTTGTGCCCGATGTAGAACTCCGGACGGTAGGCCCCCGTCGTCGCCGGGTCGAGGGCGTCCGGGGCGAGTTCGCGATAACTGGCGTACACGTCGGGCCGCTTGGCCCGCGGATACTGTCCGGCGTAGCGTTCCAGGCCCTCCAGGATGCCGTAGCGCTCGCTGCTCGCCGAGCTCTGCGACTGTCCGCTCCACCACATCTCGTGGTAGTCGTACTTGCTGCGCACCCGGAAGTATCCGCTGACCGGCAGTGTCGCGCTGCACTGGTACACGCGGCGGGCGGAGCTTGCCAGAGCCCCGCACACCTCGTTGACGAGACCAGTGATCGGCAGGTTGAGATCCGCCGCCGACGCGCCCCGGTAGCTGGTCGGACGAGCCTTGGGTCGCGGGCTCAGCGACAGGATCGCCTCCTCGGCGGTGTCGGGTGCCGGCGTGGCGCATCGCTCGCACTCGGAGTCGGCGATCAGGGTGTGCCGGTTGACCGTCAGGTCACGGGTCCGCAGTTCCACGATCCGCCCGATCCGCCGTTCTCCGGGGGCCGGTCCGGCGTCGGCCGTCTCAGCCCGCACGATGTGTGCGACCTGTTCCAGGGCGAAGGAGGTGAGCGAGAGCTCGTCGCCCGCGACCCACACGTCCGCGCCGTCCTCGATCGGCCGGCGTTCCTCGACCGGACGCAGCGCCAGCCAGCGGCGTTCCAGGCAGCGTCCGCACGGCTGACTGGTGCCGTCGGCCCGGTGCAGTGGGCCCATCAGCACGTACCCGCCGTAGAGGCGCACCGGGTAGACCAGACGACCGGCCTCCCGCGCCACGCCCGGCCCGGACCGCACGGGTCGGCCGAGCACCCCGACGTCGACCGTGACGCCGGCTCCGGCGTGCCCGGCCAGGTACTCGCGGACGACGTCGGTCACCCGCTGGTCGTCCGGGACCGTCGCGGTGGTCATCGTGCTCGACACCACATTCATGCGTTCACCCAGTCGCTCCGAAGATGGGGGTGTGCGGCTGCCTGTCACGTCGGCGGAGACCGTCCTGCCAGGCAGCCGCACGGGTCAGCCGGAGTGCCGGGCCGGGGCACCTGGGCACCGGCCCGGTCGGCTACGGCGTCAGCTGGTGCTGGAGGAGCAGGAGCAGCAGCTGCTCGTGGAACACGAGCAGCAGCTCGAGCAGGAGCAGGAGGAGCTGGACCAAGCCAACTCGACCGACTCGTCCGTCATTTCCTCGATCTCGAACGTCGCGCTCTCCAGAGCGCTGAGTTCGTCCTTCAGGTCAACGGACATGGCGACCCTCTCGTGAGTGGAATGTGCTGGATGTGCACCCGGAACGGCTGTTCCGAGAACCGTGGCGCGCCTCGGCCGGCGCGGACCGGCCCACTGCTCGGCTAGGTCGCAGCGAGCAGGATCGTGCCCGTGACCATTCCGCGGATGGCGCGCAGATCGATCGTGGTCGTGTCGACGAAGAGGGTGCGCGTGCCGTCGGCGTCCAGCAGTTCGAGCACTTCAGGCATGAGCACCCCCGGGTGGTCGAAGGACCACTCGGCTTGCGCGTCGCCCTCTGCCAGCGTCCTCGGGTCGAAGTCCGCCATCAGCGGGTCGCCGGGGTCCATGGGTGCGCCCTCGTAGTGCCGGCCGACCGCCAGTCCGACGGCGTCCCGCACCGCCTCGCGCACCGCGGCGCGCACCGACAACGCCGAGCCGATCGCCCAGTCGATCACCTCGCCGCCGATGTCCTCGACGACGGCGAGAACGGCGAACGACGGTGCAGCACCGGGCAACGCGTACACCCGGCCGCGTCGGCCGATGGGCCGCAAGCTGCCCAGCGCGAAGGCCGTCTCGTCGTCACCGCTCAGCCAGCCGTCGGCGAGTGGGAGGACCGGGTCGTCGCCGGTGGTCGCACGAACGAGCCCGCGATGGGCCAGCGCCGAGCACAGCCCTCTCTCCTGTACGCCCGCCACGGTCCAGTCGGCGGCCGCCCCGGCGGCGCTCGGCTCGAACGTCAACCGGGAGTTGGCCGACGACAGCGGGTAGACGGCCGCAGCCGGAACCTGCCATCGGCTTCCGTCGTGGAGTGACACCGCGCACATCAGCGGGTCCGCCGTCCGCTCACCGGGGGCGGCCACGCCGCTGTACAGGGCGAGCCGCTCGGCCGGCATCACTGCGGCGCCCGCCCAAGGCGCCTCGGCCGGCGGCCCGACGGGGCCGAGCCGACCCACGTAACCGGATACGGCCGCCTGCACCGAACGGGTGCGGGCGACCAGCACCGTGTCAATGTCGAACGCGACGATCTCGCGTGCACCGTCCGTCAGGGCCCCGGCCGGTCCCAGCCGCACCCGGCCCGTCTTGAGCGGTATCTGGCGGATCGAGTCATCGGTCCATCCCGACATCAGGCCCACGTCCGGGGAGATCAGGGCAGCCGCGCGTCCGTATGCCTCGCTGTGGTCCGTGGGCGGTCGCATGTCGTCGTCGGGCGGCACCTGCCGGTGGGGCATCGGGCATCCGGGGTGGGGCAGCACGCGTTCACGCCGGGACTCGAGCGTGGTCAGATCCTGGATCACGGCGTGCCGCTCGTCGTCCGGTTGCAACTGGGCGGTACGCAGCCTGAAGATCTCGAACGCCAGGGCGTTGCCCACCATGGACCGCGCCACCGCGCTGCCGTCCGGGGCCTCGAGGCCGACCGGGCCGACCGCCAGCTTCCGCCAGAAGTCCGCCGTGAGCCGGGGATCGGAGTTGGCGGACAGGCGAAGTTGCGCGCACACCCAGCACGGTTGCTCGGCGGGCCCGGAGACCGGACCCAGGACCATACGCTTGCCGTCGGCCACCACCGGGATCAGCCGTGGGCCTCGCACGGCACCGTGCAGTCGTCTGGTCAATTCGAGGAGCCTGCCGCTGCCCGACCCGCCGGCCACGGCGACCACTGTGTCGAACGCGGTCGGATCCACCTGGGTCGGCGGCAGCAGGACGACCTGCGCCGGTGCGCCCGCGTCCGTGAGCCGTGCGGTCTCACGGTCGAACTCCCGCCCCCACGCGGCGTCGTCGAGTGACACCTCGGCGAGGCCGTTGCGCAGCAGTCCGTGCACCGCCGCTGCTGCGACGTCCTCCGGTGGACCACTGACCAGCACCCGGGAGGATCGGAACCGGGCGAAAAGCTCCTGCGGCGTCCGTCGGTCCCCGTGCATGAAATGCTCTACGAAGTTTATCTGCGGCGCGAACAGATCTAACACGCCAGGAGGAAGCGTCCGCACGTCAGGGGGCTCGACGGCCCGCGCGAAGCCTCGGCGGAGAAGTGTTCGCATGAGTCCGACGGCTGTTTCGCGTCGAGTGTCGTCCAGCCCTTCACATAATTCCGCGACGGTGTGTTCGCCGGTCATCCGAGGTCCGAGGACGGACATCCACTCATACGCACCCGCGCCTTTCAGGACGCAGGAAGTATCCGAACTCCTGAGATAAATGCCGGTGTCTACGCGAAGGAATACCACGTCATTGCGTAGCCGAGGTCTTAAGTCTGCCAGAGGTGCATCGTCAACCGTTCGCATATCGTCCCCTCGCAGGATCATGCGCCGACGGTGGGGCACCGCTACCCGCGTCCACCGGGGAGGATTGTGTAGCCCCCGCGAGGACGGCGTCAACACTCCGTGGAACATCTCAAGAAAACGGCGCCCCCGACACGTCCCCCGAAGTCACCGGCGGATCATGAAAGCAGCGGTCGAAATGTCGCTGTCCTCCGAAGCTTTCCCCGGTTTCGTCGACGGACCTTTCCCGAGACCCATCGACTTACTGCGCAACCTGCGTTTGCTGTCCGACACGCCCAACCGGACAGCAATTCGCCGACGGGCCGCAGCCGGCCAAGCGCATTGACCTCACGCGAAGTTGCCGAGTGACCGACGGTAACCCCTAAGGGGTGCGCCCCCTGAGTGCGACATCGCGATTCCGTTCGCAAAGAGGTGTGCCCGGCTCGCGGATCAGGGGCACGGGGCCGCGTGCGAGGGCCGGCCGATGGTCCGCAGCACCGGCTGGACGCGCCACCGGTGGCTGTGGCGGGGCGACAGGCTTTGTCCTGATCAAGGAAAAAGTCGAAGGATCGCGTGCGAAAGGGGTTACGCCTCGGGACCAAGGCCGCTAACTTCCTTGAAACGAACCGGCCATGCACTGGTGGCCGGCCCAACGGCGCGACGGCGCGCGCCTGTTCTCCCCCCGTCGGGACGTTTCGTGTCCCGGCGGACACCCCCACCCCTCGGGAGACTCTGTGCGCACAGAACTGCCCAGACCCGGGCTCCTCCGCACGCTGGCGCTGACGGTGACCTGTGCCGTCGGTTGCCTCATCCCCGGCACCGCGGCCGCCGCGGCGCCGGACCGGACGGCCGCCGCGAGCGCGGCGGACCCGGTGTTCCAGCAGGTCACGCTCGCCAAGGGCGTGGCCGAGATGGGCGAGCCCATGACCCTGACGGTCCTGCCGGACCGATCGGTACTGCACACCTCGCGCGATGGCACCGTCCGGCTCACCGACGCGGCCGGCAACACCTCCGTGGCGGGCAGGCTCAGCGTCTACAGCCACGACGAGGAAGGCCTGCAAGGCATCGCGGCCGACCCGGGCTTCGCCTCCAACCGCTACGTCTACCTCTACTACGCCCCTCAGCTGAGCACACCGGGCGGGGACGCCCCCTCCGACGGCTCGGCCTCGGACTTCACCCCGTTCGACGGGGTCAACAGGCTCTCGCGGTTCGTGCTGAAGACCGACGGCACCCTGGACCCGGCCAGCGAGAAGAAGATCCTCGACGTTCCGGCCTCCCGCGGCATCTGCTGCCACGTGGGCGGGGACATCGACTTCGACGCGGCCGGCAACCTCTACCTGTCGACCGGCGACGACAGCAACCCGTTCGCCTCGGACGGCTTCACGCCCATCGACGAGCGCCCCTCCCGCAACCCCGCCTACGACGCCCAGCGTTCCGCGGGCAACACCAACGACCTGCGCGGAAAGGTGCTGCGCATCAAGGTCGACGCCGACGGGTCGTACTCCGTCCCGAGCGGCAACCTCTTCGCGCCCGGCACCGCCAGGACCCGTCCCGAGATCTATGCGATGGGCTTCCGCAATCCGTTCCGGATGAGCGTCGACAAGGCGACCGGCATCGTCTACCTCGGCGACTACGGTCCCGACTCCGGAACCGCCTCACCCGGTCGAGGACCCGAGGGGCAGGTCGAGTTCAACCGCATCACCCGGGCGGGCAACTACGGCTGGCCGTACTGCACCGGCAAGAACGACGCCTACGTCGACTACGACTTCGCCACCGGCAGCTCGGGCACGACCTTCAACTGCGCCGCGCCCAGGAACACCTCACCGCGCAACACCGGTCTCACCGACCTGCCGCCGGCACAGCCGGCCTGGATCCCCTACAACGGCACCTCCGTGCCGGAGTTCGGCGGTGGCTCGGAGTCGCCGATGGGCGGTCCCGTCTACCGCTACGACGCCGCGTCGACCTCCGAGGTCAAGTTCCCGCAGGAGTACGACGGCGACTTCTTCGCGGGCGAGTTCGGGCGCCGCTGGATCAAGCGCATCGAGGCCGGGACCGACGGCACCGTGCACTCCATCAACTCCGTCCCCTGGAGCGGGACCCAGGTGATGGACATGGCCTTCGGCCCCGACGGCGCCCTCTACGTCCTGGACTACGGCACCGGTTACTTCAACGGTGATGCGAACTCCGCCCTGTACCGGATCGAGCACGTCACCGGCGGACTCGCACCGACCGCGCAGGCCAGGGCCGACATCACCTCCGGCCGGGCACCCCTGACCGTCTCCTTCTCCTCCGCCGGCAGCTTCGATCCGGACGGCGGCGCCCTCACCCACGCCTGGACCTTCGGCGACGGAGCGACCTCCACCGCCGCCGACCCCTCCCACACCTACACCACCAACGGCCAGTACACGGCCACGCTGAAGGTGACCGACCCGACCGGGAAGACAGCGACCGCGTCCGTGCAGATCACGGTCGGCAACACCGCCCCCACCGTACGGCTCGACCTGCCGGCCGACGGCAGCATCCATGACTTCGGCGACGCCATCCCGTTCCGGGTGACGGTGACCGATCCGGAGGACGGCACCATCGACTGCGCCAAGGTGAAGGTCTCGTTCATCGTCGGACACGACAGTCACGGCCACCCGCAGACCTCGGCGACCGGATGCACCGGCACCCTGCAGACCCTGGCCGACGGCGAACACGACCCCAACGCCAACATCTTCGGTGTCATCGACGCCGAGTACACCGACAAGGGCGCGGGCGGCCAGCCCGCCCTGACCGCACACGACCAGCACATCACCCAGCCCTCGCACCGCCAGGCCGAGCACTTCGGCAGTTCCTCCGGCGTCGACGTCATCACCCACGCCCCGGCCCACGGGGGCAAGACCGTCGGCAACGTCGACAACGGCGACTGGATCTCCTTCACGCCGTACGCCCTCGCCGGCACCGGTACTTTCACGGCCCGGGTCTCCTCCGCGGGTGCGGGCGGAACCATCGAGGTCCGCGCCGGCTCGCCGACCGGCACCCTCCTCGGCACGGCGACCGTCCCGGTCACCGGCGGCTGGGAGACCTTCCAGGACGTGACCGCCGCGCTCCACGACCAGCCCGGCGGGTCCACGCGGCTGTACCTCGTCTTCAAGGGCGGCAGCGGCGCCCTGTTCGACATCGACGAGTTCTCCTTCACCACCTCCGGCGGCGGATCCGTGCCGGGTGCGGTGCGGGGGGTGAACGGCAAGTGCCTGGACGTGGCGGGCGGCGCGACGGGTGACGGTACGCAGGTCCAGTTGTGGACGTGCAACGGGACGGCCGCCCAGACGTGGACGGTGGGCACGGACGGCACCGTGCGGGCGTTGGGCAAGTGCCTGGACGTCTCCGGTGGTGGCGCTGCCGACGGGACGAAGGTCCAGTTGTGGACGTGCAACGGGACGGCCGCCCAGACGTGGACGGTGGGCACGGACGGCACCGTGCGGGCGTTGGGCAAGTGCCTGGACGTCTCCGGTGGTGGCGCTGCCGACGGGACGAAGGTCCAGTTGTGGACGTGCAACGGCACGGGAGCCCAGAGGTGGGCGCCGCAGACGGACGGCACGGTCCGCAATCCGCAGTCGGGCAAGTGCCTCGACGCCTCGGGCGGCACCTGGAACGACGGCACGCCCGTCCACCTGTGGACCTGCCACACCGGCCCCAACCAGAAATGGACCCTGCCTTAGGAAGGAGGCGGCTTGACATGCGTACGCGACTCCGAGCGGCCATCGGCCTGTTCACCGGCCTCCTGCTCTGCCTGACTCCGCAAGCCACCGCAGCGCCCGAACCGGCGCACCAGCCCACCGACACGGTCCGCCGGACGGCACCGGAGGTCCCCGCCGCGAAGCCGGCGGCGGCCGACCCGGCGTACAAGATCCTCGTGTTCTCCCGGACCGCCGGCTTCCGGCACTCGTCCATCGACGAGGGCATCTCGGCACTCCGCGCCCTCGGCTCGGCGAACAACTTCACCGTGGACGCCTCCGAGGACCCCCAGGTCTTCACCACCGGCAACCTCGGCCAGTACAAGGCCGTCGTCTTCCTCTCCACGACCGGGGACGTCCTCGGCGACGCCCAGCAGACCGCCTTCCAGCAGTACATCAACGGCGGCGGCGGATACGTCGGCATCCACGCGGCCGCCGACACCGAGTACAACTGGCCCTTCTACGAAGGCCTGGCCGGCGCCCTGTTCCACTCCCACCCCGCCGTCCAGTCGGCCACCGTCCGGGTCGAGGACCGGGCCCACGACGCCACCGCCCACCTCGGCGCCACCTGGCAGCGCACGGACGAGTGGTACAACTACCGCACGAACCCCCGCACCACCGCCCACGTCCTCGCCTCCCTCGACGAGTCGAGCTACTCGGGCGGGAACATGTCCGGCGACCACCCGATCGCCTGGTGCAAGGACTACCAGGGAGGCAGGGCCTTCTACACCGGGGGCGGTCACACCGAGGAGTCGTACGGTGACACCGCCTTCCGGCGCCACCTCCTGGGTGGCATCCGCTGGGCCGCGGGCATGACCGAGGCGGACTGCCGCCCCGAGAACGGCTACACCGCTCTGTTCGACGGCTCCTCCACCAGCGGCTGGCGGCAGGCGGGTCCCGGGGGCTTCACCCTCACCGACGGCAGCCTCTCCTCCTACGGCGGACTGGGCCTGCTCTGGTACGCGGCCAAGGAGTTCACCGGCTCGTACTCCCTGAAGCTCGACTGGAAGGCCGCCGGCGACGACAACTCCGGTGTCTTCCTCGGTTTCCCCGCCTCCGACGACCCCTGGTCGGCGGTGAACAACGGGTACGAGATCCAGATCGACGCCACCGACACCCCCGACCGGACGACGGGCGCCGTGTACGGGTTCCGGTCCGCCGACCTGGCGGCGCGTGACGCGGCGCTCAATCCGCCGGGGGAGTGGAACACGTACGAACTGAGGGTCACCGGCGAACGACTGGAGGTCTTCCTCAACGGCCGCAAGATCAACGACTTCACCAACACCGACCCCGCCCGCAGCCTCCAACAGGGCTACATCGGCATCCAGAACCACGGCGACGGTGACGACGTGTCCTTCCGCAACATCCGGATCGACGCGGACGGCGGCACCACCCCGCCCGTCCCCGTCCCGGGTGCGGTGCGGGGGGTCAACGGCAAGTGCCTGGACGTGGCGGGCGGCGCCACGGGTGACGGTACGCAGGTCCAGTTGTGGACGTGCAACGGCACGGCCGCCCAGACGTGGACGGTGGGCACGGACGGCACCGTGCGGGCGTTGGGCAAGTGCCTGGACGTCTCCGGTGGTGGCGCTGCCGACGGCACGAAGGTCCAGCTGTGGACGTGCAACGGCACGGGAGCCCAGAAGTGGGCGCCGCAGCCGGACGGCACGGTCCGCAATCCGCAGTCGGGCAAGTGCCTCGACGCCTCCGGTGGCACCTGGAACGACGGCACCCCGGTCCACCTGTGGACCTGCCACACCGGCCCCAACCAGAAATGGGCCCTGCCCTCCTGAGCCCTGGGGCGGGCCGTGCGACCAGGCCCGCCCCTCGCCTCACCCCTGCTTGGTGTCCTCCGTGACCTGCTGTGCGGAGCCTCGGGCCTGTTCGGCGACCGTGCCGGCCTGGTCGCGGGCCTCGTCCTGGGTGGTGCGCAGGGCGTCCTGTGCGGTGCCCTTGACCTCCTCGGCCGCGGACTGCGCCGCGTCCCTGGCGTGCTCCTTGAGGTGTTGCGCGGAGTCGAGGGCGGCCTGCTTGACGGGTTCCAGGGACTCCTTGCCCTGTTCGACCAGCGAGGAGGCGGCCTGCTCCTCCGTCTCCGTCGTGGGCAGGAGCGAGGAGGCCAGGACCCCGACGCCGAAGGCGATCAGGCCGGCGGCCAGCGGATGTCCCTGCGTCTGCCGCCGGGCCTGCTCGGGTGCCTGGCTGAGCATCTCGCCCGCCTGCTGGGCGGTGTCGCGCGTCGTGTCCGTGACCTGCCCGGCGCCGTCCTGCAGGGAGCCCGCCGCCGAGCGGGCACCGCCCGCGAGGCCGTGCGCGGTGTCGGAGGCGGAACCCATGATCTGCTCCTTGAAGCCGGTGAAGGTGCCGCGCACGCGGTCGGTGCGGCGGCGCACGATGTGCCGGGGGCTGGCGTGGTCGGCGAGCCGGCTGACGTCGTCGGACAGACGGTCGCGGGTGGCGTTGATCTCCGCCCTCATTTGGTCGGGTGACGTGCCCATCGGGTGTTCTCCTTCATCGTTTCGACGGTCCGCTCGGGAGTGGGGGAGACGGTGCGCATACGGGAGCGGCCCTGGGCGTAGAGCACGCCCGCGACCACGGCCCAGACGGCGGTGACGATCAGGGCCGCCCAGCCACCGTCCATCACGTTGGACAGGCCCAGGACGGCGGCGAGGGACAGGAACAGCAGGACCATGTAGCCGGCGAACCCGGCGCCCCCGTACATGCCCGCCGCCTTGCCCGCCTTGGTGGCCTCCTGCTTGACCTCGGCCTTCGCCAGTTCCACCTCCTGGCGGAACAGGGTCTGGACGTCCGAGGTCACCCGCGACAGCAGGACGCCCACCGAGGGCTCCTCGCCGTAGGGGACCGCGCGGTCCGGCTGGGGGGACGACGCCATGTCACACCCCCGGGTGCGGAGGCGTCAGGCCGGCGGGGCCGGCGGTGGCGGGCGGGACGGGCGGCGGTGCCGCGGGGACGGGCGGCACGGCCGGCGGGGGAGTGCCCTCGGCCGGCTGGGCCGGCGTCCACTGCCCCGAGCCCGGGGCGGGCGTCGGTCCGTCCGGCTCGACCGTGCCCGCGGCCGGCAGTGCTGCCGCGGCCTGCTCCTGCCCCCCGCCGGACGACTGCGCGGCCCTGCTCGCCGACTTTCCCAGGCGCCCCGCGACAAGACCGGCCACCAGCGCGCCGCCCAGGAACAGTCCCGGGCGCCGTCGGGCGAAGCGCTGGACGTCCCCGACGATGCCCTCGACGCCGTGCTGGTCCACGTAGTCGGCCGCGCGGTGCCCGCGGTCGGCCAGCTGCGCGGTGAGACCGCGCGCGGGGGTGTCCCCGGGGGCGTTGTCCGCCAGCTCGGAGAGGTCGTGCGCCCACTGGCGCAGCACCCCGGCGGCCCGTCTGGTCTGCCCCTCGGCCTCGTCCATGACGCGGCCCCGCAGGTCCCCGACGACCGAGCCGGCCTGGTTCCGCACCTCGTCGGCGACGGTCTTCGCCTGCTGCGCGGCCGTGCTCGCGACCTGGCCCGCTGCCTCGCGGGTCTGGCCGGCCGTGGCGGTCGTCTCCGCCCGGACCGACTCCCCGACCTGCTGCAGCCTTCCGCTGTTCTCCGGTACGGACTGACTCATGCCGCTCTCCTCACCACCGGTGCATGCCGTTCATGACCCTTTGGTGACGAGTGACGTGATACGTCCGTTTGATTCGCGATCGGGGAGAAAATCTGCAGGGCGGCCAGCGGTGGCGGGACCCTAGTAGCTGTCGTGGCTCGGCTCGCCCGTCGGCCGGTAGACGGCGAGGACCGTGCCGCTCTTCGTCGTCGTGACGCTGACCGGCTCCAGCGCGGTGGGGACCGCCCCCTCGGCGAACAGTCGCTTGCCGCTGCCGATGATCACCGGGTGGATGGTCAGCCGGTACTCGTCGACCAGGCCGTTCCGCATGAGGGTCTGGGCGAGGTCGCCGCTGCCGACGACGTTGATGTCGCCGCCGTCGGACGCCTTCAGCGCGCGGACGGCGTCGGCGACGTCGCCCTCCAGCAGGCTGGAGTTCTGCCAGTCGACGGACGTCAGGGTCCGGGAGGCCACGTACTTGTGCATGGCGTTCATCCGCTCGGTGAACGGGTTGCCGGGGTCCGCGGTCGGCCAGTACGACGCGAAGATCTCGTATGTCTTGCGGCCGAGCAGCATCGCGTCGGCGGGCTCGTACCAGCCGGCGATGGCGTTGCCGACCTCGTCGTCGGACACCGGCTTCTGCCAGCCGCCGTGCTCGAACCCGCTGGTGGCGTCCTCGTCCGGGCCGCCCGGTGCCTGCATGACGCCGTCGAGCGTGAGGAACGTGCAAACGATGACCTTGCGCATGGTGCGCTCCTTCCGTCGAGGAGGTAGACGGCGGGGTCATCGGAAACTCATCGGTGGCGGCCCCGGGCGGCTCCCGCGAGGGGCCGGGTGCTCAGCGGCCGCCCGCCCTTCTCGCCGGCGGCGTCCCCGTGCCCAGCAGGGCCGACAGCTGGGGGGAGTAGGTGGCGTGCAGCACGAGCGCCGCGCTCCCGACGACCGCCGCGTCCACCCCGAGCCAGGACGCCTCGACGTCGACGACCCGCACGTGCCGCGACAGGGGCCGCTGGGCGAGCGTGGCGGCGACGACCTCCACGTAGCGCGACTCGACGTGCTGGATGCCGTGGCCCCCCAGGACGATCAGGTCCACGTCGAGGAAGTTGGCGATGTCGACCGCCACCGAGGCCACGTGCTCGGCGCTCTCGTCGACGACCGCGGCGGCGACCGGGTCGCCCGCGGCCGCGGCCAGACCGATGGCGGGGTGGTCGACGGCCTCGGGGTCCTGCGCGAAGGCGCGCGCGAGGGCGCTGTCCGGGTGGGCTCCGGCGGCGAGCCTGCGGTGCACCTCGGCCACGATGGCCGTGGGGTTGACCAGACGCTCCAGACAGCCCCGGTTCCCGCAGTAGCACTCCGGGCCGTCGGGCAGCACCGAGGAGTGCCCGAACTCGCCCGCGTTCAGTGAACCGCCCCGGTACACCTGGTGGTTGAGGATGAGGCCGCCGCCGACGCCGGTGCCGAAGAAGAAGTAGGCGAAGTCCGCCACGCCCCGGCCCGCCCCCGACCAGCGCTCACCGACCGCGGCCGCGGTGGCGTCGTTGTCGAGCGTCACCGGCAGTCCCGTCGCCTCGCTGAGCATGTGCTGCACGGGGACCCGGGTCCAGCGGGTCAGCTGCGGGGCGCCGACGATCGCGCCCTGCTCGAGGTCGATCGGCCCGGGCGTGGCCAGTCCGAGGCCGAGGATCTTGTCGCGGTCCACGCCCGTCTCGGCCAGGACGTCGGCGACCAGTTCGGCCATGGCCTTCACGACCTCGGGCGGGTCGGCGTCCGGGTGCGTGGGCCGCTTCTTGACGAGCAGCGGACGGCCCAGCAGGTCCACCACGGTGCAGCTGAGCTGCACGGGGTCGAAGTGCAGGCCCACGGCGCTGCCCGCCTCGGCGTTGATGCGCAGCGTGGTGCGGGGCTTGCCGCCGCTGGCCACCCTGCTCGCGCCGTCCTCGCGGACGATGCCCTCATCCAGCAGCCGGCGCACGATGCCCGACACCGTCTGCGGCGTGAGGCCGGTGTGCTCGGCGATCTCGACCCGGCTGATGCCGTCGGCGAGCTGGATCTGGTCGAGCACGACGGCCCTGTTGTAGCGCCCGACCCTGGGAAGGTTCGTTCCTGCCTGCCGCACCTGCGGTCCTCTCTCGTTGCCCCCCACCAACCTATCTCCACCAGGCCATTGACTTAGTAAAACAAATGGATTTAGTGTCCGGTGCCGCAGCAGACGAAATCTCGGACACGCCCCTCCGGGGCCGTGTCATCGGAGGCAAGTTGATGTCCATGCAATGCCGCAGGACCGGAGGTCCGGGGACGCCGGTGCGCGTTCCGGGCGGTGCGGAGCGCCGCCCATGACGCCCACCCGCCCGAACCTGCTGGAGATGCGGTCGATCACCAAGACGTTCCCCGGCGTCACCGCGCTCGCCGACGTCAACCTCGTCGTGCGGGAGGGCGAGATCCACGCGATCTGCGGGGAGAACGGCGCCGGCAAGTCCACGCTGATGAAGGTGCTCAGCGGGGTCCACCCGTACGGCAGTTACTCCGGCGACATCGTCTACCGGGGCGAACAGGTCCGCTTCCACGACATCCGGGCCAGCGAACAGGCCGGCATCGTCATCATCCACCAGGAGCTGGCCCTGGTGCCCGGGATGTCGATCACCGAGAACCTCTTCCTCGGCAACGAGCCGCGCCGGCGCGGTGCCATCGACTGGAAGACGGCCCAGCGCCGGGCGCTTCAGCTGATGGACCAGGTCGGACTCCGCGAGGACCCCGACACCCTGATCAAGGACATCGGTGTCGGCAAGCAGCAACTCGTGGAGATCGCCAAGGCGTTCGCCAAGGACGTCAAGCTCCTCATCCTCGACGAGCCCACCGCGGCCCTCAACGAGGACGACTCCCGGCACCTGCTCGACCTGCTGCGCGGCTTCCGGGAGCGGGGCATCACCTCGATCATGATCTCGCACAAGCTGAACGAGATCGAGGCCGTCGCCGACACCATCACCATCCTGCGCGACGGCCGCACCATCGAGAGCCTCGACGTGCACGGCGACGGCGTCGACGAGGACCGCATCGTGCGCGGCATGGTGGGCCGCGAGCTCGCCAGCCGCTTCCCCGACCGCACGCCCGACATCGGCGAGGTCTTCTTCGAGGTGCGCGACTGGACGGTGCGGCACCCCGCCTCGGACGAACGCATGGTGTGCAAGGGCTCGTCGTTCCACGTCCGCCGCGGGGAGATCGTCGGCTTCGCCGGGCTCATGGGCGCCGGCCGCACCGAGCTCGCCATGAGCCTGTTCGGCCGCTCCTACGGCACTTGGCTGTCCGGGCGGGTCGTCAAGGACGGCACGGAGATCCGGCTGAAGACCGTCGCGGACGCCATCCGCCACGGACTGGCCTACGTCAGCGAGGACCGCAAGTCCATCGGCCTCAACCTGCTGGACGACATCAAGACCTCGATGGTGTCCGCGAAACTGTCGAAGATCACCCGGCGCCGGATGATCGACCCGGTGCGCGAACACCGGGTGGCCGAGGAGTACCGCCAGAGCCTGCGCATCAAGACGCCCAGCGTCGACGAGGGCGTCGTCAAGCTCTCCGGTGGCAACCAGCAGAAGGTCGTCCTGGCGAAGTGGATGTTCACCGACCCGGACCTGCTGATCCTCGACGAGCCGACCCGGGGCATCGACGTCGGGGCCAAGTTCGAGATCTACCGGATCATCCAGCAGCTCGTCGCCCAGGGCAAAGGCGTGATCGTCATCTCCTCCGAACTGCCCGAGCTGATCGGCCTGTGCGACCGCATCTACACGGTGTTCGAGGGCGCCGTCACCGGCGAGGTGGCCCGCGCCGACGCCGACCCCGAAGTCCTCATGAAGAAGATGACCGCGACGAAGAAGAGCCGAACGCCATGAGCCGCATCACCGACCTGCAGAAGAACCTCTTCGGAGGCACGACCTCCAACGCCCGCCAGTTCGGCATGATCTTCACCCTGGTGGCCATCGTCCTGCTGTTCCAGATCTGGACCGGCGGGCTGACGCTGACCTCCGGCAACCTCATCGCCGTGGTCAGCCAGTACTCCTACATCCTGATCCTGGCCATCGGCATGCTGATGGTGATCGTCGCCGGGCACATCGACCTGTCGGTCGGCTCGGTCGCGGCCTTCACCGGCATCGTCGTCGCCAAGGCCATGCAGGAGCACGACGTGCCCTGGCCACTTGGCATCCTGCTCGGCCTGCTCGTCGGCGCGGCCATCGGCGCCTGGCAGGGCTTCTGGGTCGCCTACATCGGCGTACCGGCGTTCATCGTCACCCTCGCCGGGATGCTGCTGTTCCGCGGCGGAAACCAGTACATCGGCAACGCCGACACCGTCCCCGTGCCCGAGGGCTTCCGCAAGATCGGGGCGGGCTTCCTCCCCGAGGTGGGCCCCGACACCGGCTACAACAACCTCACGCTGCTGCTCGGGGCCGCCGCCTGCGCGGCCGTGGTGTGGCGCGAGTGGCAGGCGCGCCGGACCCGGCTGGAGATGAAGGCCGACACGGCCCCCCTGTGGGTCGCGGGCGTCCGCCTGGCCGTCATGCTCGCCGTCATCGTCTTCGCCACGCTGCGGTTCGCCGGCGGCCGGGTCGGGACCAGCCTGCCCATCTCCGGCATCATCCTGATCGTCCTCGTCCTGGCCTACTCGCACTACACCCGCAACACCATCGGGGGCCGCCACATCTACGCGGTCGGCGGCAACGCGCGGGCGGCCGAACTGTCCGGCGTGAAGCTGAAGCGGGTCAACTTCTTCGTCATGATGAACATGTCGGTGCTGGCCGCGCTGGCCGGCATGATCTTCGTGGCGCGGTCCTCCGCCTCCGGCCCGCAGGACGGCCTCAGCTGGGAACTCGACGCCATCGCGGCCGTGTTCATCGGCGGCGCGGCGGTGTCCGGCGGCCTGGGCACCGTCAGCGGCTCCATCGTCGGCGGCCTGGTGATGGCCCTGCTCAACAACGGCCTCCAACTCGAGGGCGTCGGCTCGGACATGGTGCAGATCATCAAGGGCCTCGTCCTGCTGCTGGCCGTCGCCCTCGACGTCTACAACAAGAGCCGCGGGCGTTTCTCCGTCACGGGAACACTGATGCGGCCCTTCCGGCGGGACGACCCGTCCGGGACGGCGACCGTGCCGGCCCAGGCCCCGGACGCCGACACGGCCAAGGTGGCCGGCTGACCCGCCGGCCGTACTCCGAGCGGTGCCGGCGCGCCCCACCACGGCCCGCCCCCGCTTGCCCCCGACGGCCGGTCACCCGGCCCCCTGACAGCCGGGTGACCGGCTCATCCCCCCGCGACCAGGTTTCCCCCAGCACGCACGAAGGGTTCTCCACCACCATGCGCACCTCCCTCATCAGAACCGTCGCCGCCGTCGGCGCCGCCGCCCTGCTCACCCTGGGCACGGCCTGCTCCAACGAACGCGAGGGCGCCGCCGGCAGCGACGGCGCCGACGGAAAGGGCTTCGCCAAGGACTCCCTGATCGGGGTCGCCCTGCCCTCCAAGACCTCGGAGAACTGGGTGCTCGCCGGCGACCTGTTCACCAACGGCCTCAAGGACGCCGGGTTCAAGGCGGACGTCCAGTACGCGGGGGCCTCGACCACGGTCGCCGACCAGCAGGCGCAGATCTCCTCCATGGTCACCAAGGGCGCCAAGGTCATCGTCATCGGCGCCACCGACGCCTCCCAGCTCGCCACCCAGGTCAAGCAGGCCAAGGACGAGGGCGCCGTCGTCATCGCCTACGACCGGCTCATCACCAACACCCCGGACGTCGACTACTACATCGCCTTCGACAACTTCAAGGTCGGCCAGCTCCAGGGCCAGGCCCTCGTCGACGGCATGAAGGCCAAGAAGCCGAAGGGGCCGTGGACGATCGAGCTGTTCTCCGGCTCGCCGGACGACAACAACTCCAAGGTGTTCTTCGACGGCGCGATGCAGGTGCTCAAGCCCCTCATCGACAAGGGCGACATCGTTGTCGGCTCGGGCCAGACCGACATCAAGCAGACCGCGATCCAGGGCTGGAAGGCCGAGAACGCGCAGCAGCGCATGGACTCCCTGCTGACGTCCGCCTACGGCGGCAAGAAGACCCTGGACGGCGTGCTGTCCCCGAACGACACGCTGGCCCGCGCCATCCTCACCTCGGTCAAGGGCGCCGGGAAGCCCGTCCCGGTCGTCACCGGCCAGGACTCCGAGGTCGAGTCGGTCAAGTCGATCATGGCGGGGGAGCAGTACTCGACCATCAACAAGGACACCCGCAAGCTCGTCGCGGAGACCGTCGGCATGGTCAAGGCCCTGCAGAAGGGCGACAAGCCGACCATCAACGACACCAAGTCGTACGACAACGGCGTCAAGGTCGTGCCGGCCTACCTCCTGCCGCCCGTGATCGTCACGAAGCAGAACGCCGCCCAGGCCTACGCCAACGACCCCAAGCTGGCGCCGCTCACCAAGTAGCCACCGCCCGACCCACCGCCCTGGCCGTCGCCCGTCCCGTCCTCGTCGGGGCGGGCGACGGCGTGCGCGCACCCGGGGGAGCGGGCGCGAGCCCGCAGGCGCGAGACACCGCGGAGGGGGTACAAGGAGCAGCGACATCCAGGCAACGACGTGCGGCTAAGGCGGGTCCCCATGCAGTTCGACGACGACGCCCCTCTGGACACCTCCGAGGTGCAGGACCAAAGGGGCAGCCGCCTCCCCGGCGGCGGCGCGACCATCGGCGGCGGCATCGTGGGCCTCGTCGTCCTGGTCGTGGGCCTCTTCCTCGGCATCAGCCCCGACCACCTGGGCCTGTCGTCCGGGGGTGACGCGCCGGCGCCGACCTCGTCCTCCGCGGGCCAGGTCCAGCAGGAGTGCCGTACGGGACAGGACGCCAACACCAAGGACGAGTGCCGGATCGTCGCGGTGGTCAACAGTGTCCAGGACTACTGGTCGCAGGAGTCCGGCCGCCACCGGATCACCTACTCCGAGGCGCCCACCGTGCTGTTCAGCGGGCGCACGAGTACGGCGTGCGGGGCCGCCACCTCCGAGGTGGGCCCCTTCTACTGCCCCGGCGACAAGCGCGTCTACCTCGACCTCGGCTTCTTCGACGAGCTGCGCACCAAGTTCGGGGCGCAGGGCGGCCCGTTCGCCCAGGCGTACGTGGTGGCCCACGAGTACGGCCACCACGTGCAGGACATCGAGGGCACGCTGTCCGAGCACCGCAGCGGGGCCACCGGCGCCGACAGCGACTCGGTGAAGACGGAACTGCAGGCCGACTGCTACGCGGGCGTGTGGGCGCACCACGCCACGACCGTCAAGGACGAGACCACGGGCCGGCCCCTCATCACGAGCCTCACGGACGCCGACATCCGTGACGGGCTGGACGCGGCCGCGGCCGTCGGCGACGACCGCATCCAGCAGGAGTTCCAGGGCCGGGTGACCCCCGACACCTGGACCCACGGCTCGGCCGCCCAGCGCCAGCAGTGGTTCCAGCGCGGCTACCGCACGGGCGACATGGCCCAGTGCGACACGTTCGGCTGACCGGCGGCCCCCGCCGGCCGTCCCCTGCGGGCCTCAGCCGTGCTCCCCGGCGTCGAGGCCCGCGAGTCCCTCCTCCCAGCGCCGACGGCGCTCCCCGTCGGACTGCTCCCACCAGGGGGTGCCCCGCTCGCCCAGTGCGACCTTCGCCCGCTGCACGCGGGCCCGCGCCGCCCGCTCGGCCGACGCGTCACCCGCGCTCGTCGCGGAACGCACCGCGCGACGGGCCGACATCAGGTGCTGCCGAAGGCGGGCGCCCACGTCGTCCGGGACGAGCGGATCGGTCGCCCGCCACTTCCTGCCCTTGATCACCACGAAGTGCCCGTCGGGCGTCTTCTCCGGCGACTGGTGTGCTTCCACGCCGACCATTGTGGTCGAGCGGCACGCCACACCGCCGGTCCCCGCCGCGGTGCGCGCGGCGGGGACCGGCGGTGGAGGCCGGCCTTCCCGGCACGGGTGTCCCCGCGTCGTTCACGCCGGTGTCGAGGCGGGCTGCGGGGCCGGCTCCGGACGGGCCGCCTCCCGGGTGGGCGCGCCCACCGTGTCGGGACGGGCCGCCTCGACGGCGATCCCGGTCGTCGTCCGCTCGGCTCCCGCGTCCTCGTCCTCGGCCTCGGCCTCGACCGACTCCGGGTGACGCAGCGCCAGGAGGACGGCCGCCGGCGCCACCAGGGCCAGCACCGCGCACAGCAGCCACGTCGTGCGCAGGCCCAGTCCCGCCGACAGGGAGCTGAACAGGGCGATGGACACCGGGCCCGTGCCGATGCTCGCCAGGGCCAGGGTCGACATCGCGGCGCCCATCCGGGAGGCGGGCGCGGCCTGCTGGTACACCGTCACGATGGCGGGGCCGTTGAACCCGGACATCACTCCCACCCCGGCGGCGACCACCGCGAGGCCGGTCACCGACGGCATCAGGGCCATCACCCCGATCCCCGCGCCGATGCCCGCGCCCGACACCACCAGCCGGACCATCACCGGGATGCGGTGCGCCAGGACGGCACCCACCGCGCTCGCGCACAGCGCGCCGCCGCTGAACGACGCGATGATCACACCGACCGCGCCGACGCCCCAGCCCCGGTCCGACACCAGGAGCGGCAGCGCCACGTCGATCGGCCAGCCGAACGCCATGTCCAGGCAGAGCGAGGCGACGAACATCCAGCGCAGCCGACCGTGCGCGGCCAGCAGCCGCAGGCCGTCCGCGGAGTGCCGGACCAGCCCGCCGTCCCGGCGCCCCCGGGCCGGCCGCGGCAGCCCCCGGGTGACGTACACCAGGCAGGCCAGCCACACGGCGCTGGTCAGCGCGGTCACCAGCAGCGCCTGCCACAGCCGGCCCACCGCGATCAGCCAGGCGCCGACCGGGGAGCCCACGATCGGGGCCACCCGCAGCACCATCGCGTACAGCGAGTTGGCCCGCGCCAGGTGGGTGCGCCGGGCGAGGTTGGGGATGATCGACCCGGTCGACGGGCTGGACAGTCCGAACAGCATCCCGTCCAGCACGGCGATCACCATCAGCGGCCACAGCGACTGGGCGGTGGCCACCACGGCGGCACCCGCGGCGAGCACCGTGATCCGGGCCGAGGTGGTGCGCAGCAGCACGAAACGGGGACCGAGCAGGTCGGCGACGGCGCCACCGAACACCAGCATCACCGCGCGCGGCACGGTCGCGGCGAGCATCAGGGCGGTGACGGCCGAGGAGCCGCCGAGCCGGATCGCCGTCCAGTTCATGGCGATGAGCAGGACGTATCCGCCGCCCAGCGACACGCCCTGGCCGCCCACCAGGGCGATGACCTTGCTCCACTGCACCGGGCGCTCGGGCGCGGCGGTGCTGCCGCTGTCGTGCGAGGGGGTGGGTTCGTTCTGGGAGTCCATGGAGTGACCTGTTCCGTGTGGTCTGCGGAGGAGGAGAGGGGAAGCGAGGGGAGGGAGGGGGAGGGAGCGGGGGACGAGGGCGTTCCCTCGCCCGGGGTCAGCCGGGAGGAGCGGGCGGGGCGAGTGGCAGCCGGGGCGGGCGGTGGCGCAGTGCGCGCTCCACGGCCCGGGCGACCGCCCGTTCCTGCGCGGCCAGGTCGCCGGACGGACCGTGTCCCTCCGTGAGGACGACGTGGCCGCCCAGGTCGGACCGGCCGAGCCGGGCGAGCGCCCGCCCCGCGGCCCGCACCGCGTGATCGGCGCGGGCCGGGGTGGACGTCAGGACGGGGAGGTCCGACGGCACGAACCGGGCGTACGGCGGACGCTCGTACGGCGACGGCGACGGCGACGGCGACGGCGACCGTGACGTCGATGGCAGCGGCGTCGGGTCCGGCCGGCCGGCGGGGCCGGGGCGGCCGTTCACCGGACCCCACCGCCGACCGGCTCGGGGACCTCGGCGGGGTCGGCCGTCCGTGGCCCCCGGGCGCCGGGCGGGAGGAGCAGCCGGGAGTCCGCGGGGCCGTCGGCCGGCGGGCCCGTGGCCCACTCCCAGTCGAACAGCCGCAGCCCGGGCTCCGCGTCGCCCAGCGTGGCCAGCGCCGCCACGAATCCGGGGGGTGCGGGCAGGTCCCGCAGGAACCAGCGCTGCCCGGCGAACGCCCCGTCGCCCAGCACCGCTCCCGGGGTGAGGACGTCCAGCCGCAGACCGTCCAGCAGCCGTCCGCCGCTGGCCTTGACGCAGGCCTCCTTGCGGGACAGCAGCCGGTGGTAGGCGACGCGCGCGGCCGGGCCGTCCGGGTCCGGGTCCGCCCCGTCGGGGTCGGGACCGGTCGCACCGCTCAGCCGTCCCACGTCGGCCGCCTCCAGGGCGGGCAGGAACCGCCGGGCCAGCGCGAGCGCCTGGGTCTGCGCGCCCACCCGCTCCAGGTCCACCCCGACGGGGGCCGTCGTGCACACCGCGAGCAGCGCGAGCCCGTCCGCCCGGCTCAGGCTCCACTGCCACGCCCCCCACGGGCCCGTGAAGTACGGCTTGCCGTGCGGTCCGACGGACCAGTGCACCGCCGCTCCGGACACCCCGAGGTAGCGGCCGAGGATGCTGCGCGCCGCCGCGTGGGCGAGGACGAAGCGGTCGGCGGCCAGCGCGTCGCGGAACCGGTCCGCCCGCTGCCGCTCGCGCGCGTCCAGCAGCCGCACCGCCTGCCGCACCGTACGGTCGCCGCCGTCCAGCCGGATCCGCCACACGTCCGCCTCGGGGCCGCGCCGGAGCGGCGCCGGCTCAGGCCGCGCGGTCATCGGACAGCCGCCCGTGCAGGTACCCCTGGGCCACGCCCAGGCGCTGGATGTTGCCGGTACCCTCCATGAACTCGAAGGCGCGCGCGTCACGCACCCACTTGTCCAGCAGCGGGTGGTCCCACCGGGCGCCCGGCCCGAAGCGGTCCACCGCCGCGAGCGTCAGCTCCTCGGCCAGCCGGGTCGCCCGGATCTTCGCGGCCGAGGCCAGGGTGCCGTCCCCCGGGTCCCGGTCCGCCGACCGGGCGGCCTCCAGCACCAACGCCCTGACGCCTATGAGGCGTTCGGCGAACCGCTCCATCGTCCAGGACTCGTCGGCCCGCAGCCGCCGCCGGTGCGCGAGGACGTAGTCGTACGCGGCCTGCGCCACGCCCAGGGCGAAGCACGCCACCACCGGACGGAAGCGGTTGAAGGTCCGGGTCGCCGCCCACATGCCCTGCCGGGTGGCGCGGCGTCCGAGTCCCAGGACGTCCCGCTCGGTCACCGGCACGGCGCTCAAGTCGAGTTGGCTCAGCTGGAGGCCGCGCAGGCCCGACGTCTCCAGCGGGGTCGCGGTGAACCCGGGACGGTCGGTGTCCACCAGCACGGCGGTGACGCCCAGCGGTCCGGCGTTGCGGCGGGCGAAGACGACGCCCAGGCCGGCGCGGGCCCCGTTGCCCACGAACCGCTTGGTGCCGTCGAGGACGAGTCCGGTGCCGTCGTCGCGGGGCCGCAGGACGGTGGCCATGCCCGCCGGGTCGGACCCGTGGGCCGGTTCGGTCATGCCGAAGAAGGTCCAGGTCGGGCTCTGGGCGAGGCGCCGGTAGTAGCGCTCGCGCTGGTCCGCGTCGGCCAGTTCGGCCACCACCTGCCCGGACATCGACGGGCCGGGCAGCGCCAGCACCGCGGCGGCGTCCCCGCGGGCCAGCTCCTCGAAGACGACGACCTGTTCCACGCAGCGGTCCAGCAGGACCGGCCGGCCCGCGATCCGCAGCGGGTCGTCGGCGAAGTCGGCGGGCAGGCCCATCAACTGCCGCCAGGGCAGCGGTCCGTGCAGCAGCAGTTCGGCGGCGCGCGTGGGCGCCCGGTCGAGGTCGAGCGAGGTGGTGCGGACCAGGTCGGCGAACTCCCGGCCCTGGGACCTCAGTTCGCCGAGGAAGGCCTCGGTGTGGGTGGTCATGGGCGGTCTCCTTCCGGTACCGGGGGAGGCGGGGCGTAGGTGGCGGCGAGCAGCTCGGAGGCGCGCACGAGGTCCCCCGTGCCCCCGGTGGCGAAGCCCGCGGCCCCGAGCAGGTGCAGACAGGCGCGGCCCGACTCGTCCAGCGCCCGGTGGGCCCGGCGCAGCTCGGCGGGGCCCGGGTCACCGGCGGCCGCGGAGGTCAGCGCCCCCGCCTCGGCCAGGCCGCACGCGGCGTCCGCGACCAGGGCGCGGACCAGGGGCAGGTGGAGCATGACGGTGCCCTGGACCGTACGGTCCTTCAGGCGGTCGGTGGCCTCCCGCAGCGCCCGCTCGGCCAGGCCGAGCCGCACTGCCACGAGTCCGTGGGCCCAGGCGCCGCCGTCCGGGCCCGGACCGGCGCCCGGGACGCGCAGCGCCACCAGAACCTCGCCGTCGGGCAGGGGCAGCCGGGCCAGGAGGTGCTCGCCCGTGCCGGGCCGGCGGGGACGCGGCCCCGCGGGGGTGTCGTACCGCGAGCCTTCCTCCGCCACGGCCTCCGGGACCAGGACGTGCCCGCCCGGACCGGCCGGCAGCACGCCGGGCAGGGTGGCCGCGTGCAGCAGCGCGAGGGCGTGCGCGGCCCCGTGTTCCCGGGCGGCGGCACGGACCCGCCGCGCGAGGGCGGGGGAGCAGCCGCGGCCGGGTGCGTTGTCCGCGTCGGCGCGGGCCGCGGGGATCGTCAGGCTCATGCGACCGGCTCCAGTACGGGCCGGACGGCGACCTCCGTCAGCACGGCGGGCTGGGGCGCCGGAGCCGGCCGGGTGAGGGCGGCCCGGCACGCGTACGGCAGGACCGGGTCGCGGTCGGCGATCACCAGCCGTCCGTCCGGGCCGTACGGCGGACCGCCGGGGCCGGCCAGCTGGTCGGCGAGCGTGAGCCACGCCCCGGCGCACGGGTGACCCGGAACGGCTGCCGGCGCGGCCGGGACGGCCCCGGGGCCGCGGCCCGTGATGCCCACCTCGGGGCGTTCCAGGCGCGGACCGGGTCCGGGGCCGGCGTCGAGGAGCAGCGCCACGGCCACGTCCTCCACGGGTCCGGCGAAGGAGCCCTGCGGCAGGGTGCTCTGCTCGACGACGAGGACGAGCGCACGGCGGCGCAGTCCCGCGCGCAGCTGGTCGTGGGCGAGGCGCAGGGCGGTGAAGGGACCCGCGACCCCCTGTTCCGAGATGCCGAGGACCAGCGGGTCGCCGGGCAGTGCCGCGGCGAGCAGACAGGCCGGGAAACTCTGGTGGCGGCAGTCGGGGCTCGCGTCGACGGTGACGACCAGGTCGACACCGGCGAGTTCCGCGCCCAGCCGTTCCACGACCACGCGGACCATGTCGTGGTAGCTCACCCGGGCGCCGCCGGTCAGCCAGTCCAGCTCGACGGTGGGGTCCGCGGTGCCCGCGGCCGAGTGCAGGGCGCGCAGGTGGTCGACGTACGGCTGCGGGTCGCCGGGCGCGGGGTCGCGGTCGGCGGCGGAGAAGCGGAAGGGGACGACGTGTTCCAGGCGGGGCCCGGCCGGTTCGGCCGGGGCGGGTGTCCGCCGGACGGTGCGGATGGCGGGCACGGGGTCACCGGCTCTCGGCGATGAAGCCGGCCAGCGCGCCGACGCTCTCCAGGTGGTGCTGCTGCAGGCTCTCCGGGTCGACCTCCATGTCCAGGGCGTCCTCCAGGGCCATCAGCAGGCCCAGGACGGCGGTGGAGTCCAGGCTCAGGTCGTCGAACAGCCGGGTCTCGGCGGTGATGTCGGTCAGCTGCTGCCCCAGGACGTCGCAGAGGGCGGTGACGATGGCGGCGACGATCTGCGGGTCGGCGGAGACGGCGTCGGCGGTGGTGGCGGAGGTGTGGGCGACGGTGGTCATGACGGGTCCTTGTCTGTGGGTCGCTCAGGAGCGAGAAGGGAGGAAGAACGGCGGAACGGGTTGTGCAGCGGAAGTTCTGAGGTGCGGGAGCGCGTGGACGGGCCGTGGCCGCGCGGGTCAGTCCTCGTCGGTGGTGAAGTCGTGCAGGATCTGGCGGGCGAGCATCTCCTCGGCGTCGTCCCGCGACCGGATCAGCCGGGCCCGGCCCCGGTGGACCAGCACCTCGGCGGGGTAGCCGTGGCTGAGGAAGTGGACGGGGGACGCGGTCGGCCCGTAGGCGCCGGAGCGGTCCACGCCGACCAGGTCGCCGGGCTCCAGGTCGGCCGGCAGCTCGACCGCCTTGCCGAGGGTGTCGTTCGGCGTGCACAGCGGGCCGGTGACGTTCCACTTGCGGAGCTCGTCGGAGCCGGCGCGGTTCAGCAGCCGCATGGGGAAGTTCCGCTTGACGAAGGAGCCGATGCCCACCGCGGCCATGTGGTGGTTGGTGCCGCCGTCGGCGATGGCGAACTGCTCGCCGCGGGACTCCTTCACGTAGCGCACCCGTACGGCGTAGGTGCCGCTGTGGCCGACCAGGTAGCGGCCGAGCTCCATCACCAGCCGGGTCCCCGGGTGCCGTGCGGCGAAGTCCTCGAAGTGCGGGTTGAGCAGCTCGACGGTCCGCTCGGGGTCGAGGTCGCGCTCGCCGGCGAAGTAGGCCACGCCGAGGCCGCCGCCCACGTCCACCAGGTCCAGGGGCACCCCGAGCCGCGCGGACAGGCGCTCGGCGAGGTCGAGGATGCGGCCGGTGTTCTCGGCGACGACCTCCTCGGTCAGGATGCGGGTGCCCATGTAGACCTGGAAGCCGCTGAGCCGTACCGCGGGGTGCCGGCCGGCCAGCTCCGGGTCCGCCAGCAGGGCCTCCTCGTCGATGCCGAACTGGCGGGGCTTGCCGCCCATGGTGAGGCCGCTGCCCTTGACGGCGAATGCGGGGTTGACGCGCAGCACGACCCGGGCGGTGGTGCCGAGTCCGGCGGCGACCTCGTCGATCAGGGCGAGTTCGCCGAACGACTCGCAGATCAGCAGGACGTCGTCCTTGACGCAGGCGGTGACCTCGGCGCGGCTCTTGCCGGGGCCCAGGAACATGATGTGCTCGGCCGGGACTCCCGCGCGCTGCGCCGTGATCAGCTCCGTCAGGGAGGACACCTCGGCGCGGGCGCCCAGCGAGTGCAGCAGCGCGCAGACGCTGACGTTGGGGTTGGCCTTGAGCGAGTAGAAGACCTCCACGCCGGGGTGCAGCCGGTCGAGCAGGCCGCGCAGCCGGGCGGCGATCTCGTCGCCGTCGTACACGTACAGCGGGGTGCCGAAGCGTTCGGCGAGCTCGCTGAACGCGATGCCCTGGACGGCGAGTTCCTCCGTCGTCGGGGCGTCGGTGGTCGGGGTGTCAGTCATCGGGGTTGGTCTCCTTCCGGACGGCCTCGGCGACGGCGCGGTCGAGGGCGTTGAGCTCGGTGGTCGATCCGGCCAGCAGCAGGCCGTAGAGGCGGCCGGTCCACGGACGGCCGTCCGGGTCGGCGGGGGCGGCGGCGTTGACCGTGGCGAAGTTGTTGATGATCAGCCCGCGGCCGGTCGCCGGGTCCAGCAGCAGGTCACCGAGCCGGTCCCGGAGCCGGGCGAAGGACACCCGGGCCGTCGGCGACAGCTCGTACTGGCGCGCGAGGGCCGTGGTGCCCGGGCGCATGAACCGCTCCTGCAGGGACGTCTGGTAGGTCGACATGTTGTTGCGGGCGTTGATCTCCAGGAGCGGCAGCAGGCCCCGGTCCCGGGTGAGCATCGCGTCGACGCCGACCACTCCGTGGAACCCGTCGGCAGCCAGGCGCGCCCCGATCCGGGCCGACGCGTCCCGGACCGCGGCGACGTGCCCGGGGTCCAGCTGCGCGGGGAACCGGTGGCCCTTGTGGACGCCGTTCTCGGTCAGGGCCTCCTTGACGAAGTCGAAGCGCACCGAGCCGTCGCGGCCCACCGTGAAGTGGTAGTTCAGGTCGGTGGTCTTGTCCGCCCACTCCTCGATGACCAGCGCGATCCGGTCGTCGCCGCGCTTGGCTGCGCCCCGCGCCACCATGCGCACCAGCTGGCGCAGCCGACGGCTGTCGTCGATGACGGCGATGCCCTTGCCGGAGACCCCGTAGGCGTCCTTCACACCGACCCGGCGGCCCTGGTCCACGCACAGCGCGACCGCTTCCTCGGCGGCCTCCTCGAAGGCGCCGACCGTCTCGCACTCCCAGCCGCGGGCCAGCGGCAGTCCCAGCTCGGTGGCGAGGCGCCGGCTGTAGATCTTGCTGTTGACGGACTTCACCAGTGGGGAGGGCGGCAGCGCGGACGCGAGGCCGGTCCGCTCGCACAGCTCGTCCTCCAGGGCCGACTGGCCGTGCGGCAGCAACCGGGCGCCCCGGGTGGCGAGTTCACGGAGCGCGGCCAGCAGGCGCGGGGAGCGCAGCGCGTCGACGGTGACCGAGTGGGCCGGGTCCTGAACGTCGGTGACGAGCACGGTGGGCAACTCGACGCCCAGCGACGCCAGGTGGTCGAGGTAGTCGGCGTCGGGCGCCGACTTGAGGACGACGTGGTCGTCCGGGCCCGCCAGCAACAGGGCGAACTCGTCCATCCGGTTGACGATGGCGGCCGAGTTGCGGCCCGCGAGCATGGGCAGCCCCGACTCGCCCTTGGCCCACTCGTCCTCCACCTCGAAGTTGCCGAGCAGGACCAGCGGGGTGCCGGCGGTGCCGGTCAGGGCCCGGCGCGCCCCGTCGAGGAAACCGGCGGCGGGCGGGGCGGGGGCGGCGTGTCGTACGGGCGACACCAGGGGCGGGGACATGGGCTGTCCTTTCGCAAGGGGACGGAGGGCAGGAGAGGGACGGGGGCAGGGGAGGAGCGGGGCGGCGCCGGGGGAGGGGGGCGGTCAGTGGCGCAGGACCGCCGCCGAGAACGTGGCGCCCAGACCGACGGCCGCCATCAGGTACAGGTCGCCGGGGCGCAGCAGGCCGGCGGCGCGGGCGTGCACGTGGTTGACGAACGGGTCGGCGGTGAAGCAGTGCCCGGTGACGGGGATGTTGTCGAGGTAGACCCGCTCCAGGGGCAGGCCCAGCTCGCGGCAGGTCCAGGACCACGACAGCCGGTTCACGTTGTGCGGCAGCACCAGCGCCAGGTCGTCGAGGGTGACGCCGGCCGCCTCGACGGCCTCCCGCACGGTGGCGGCCAGCAGGGTGTTGTGGTCCTTCAGGAACGAGGGGTTCAGCGCGTGCGGCGGGAAGTCCTCCGCGTAGCGGCCCTCGGTGCGGCAGGCGTACCCCAGCAGTTCGTCGCGCGGGCCGTGCGGGGCGACCAGGGCGGCGGCGGTCGCCTCGCCCATCACCGTGCTCTCCGGGATGAGTTGCAGCGCGGCGCCGAACGTCTTCTCCCCGGTCAGCACGATCGCCAGGGCGTCGGGGTCGCCGTCGGCGTCGAGCAGCCGGCCGGCCAGGTCCAGGGCGAGCAGGCCGGTGGCGCAGCCGTGCTGGGTCAGCGTGAACGCCACCGCCCGGCTCAGCCCGGCCGCCGCGCACACGTCCTCCAGCGGTGCCTCGCCCGCCGGGGCGACCTGGGAGACCGTACGGGCGTACAGCACGTGGGTCACCCGGTGTTCGTTGCCCGGCAGGGTGGTCAGGGAGGCGACGGCGGCGCCGAGGGTGTCGCGCAGGCCCTGGTCGGGTGCCCGTCGCACCTCCCGCAGGCCGTAGAACCGGCGGAAGGTCCACATCTGCCGTTCCTCGGCGCCCGCCTCTGCGCCGACGACGTCGACCGGGACGGAGGAGCCGGGCAGGTGGCAGCCGACTTCGACGAGGGCGGTCATGCGGAGCCTCCGACTCGGTGGGGGACGGACGGGCGGGCGGGGGCCGCACCGGCCGGGGTGGGGGTGGTGCCCGTGGCGGGCGCGTACGGGGCGGCGGCGGTGCCCGTGGCGGGCGCGTACGCCGTGTCGGCCGGAGCCTCCGGCCACCACACGTCCTCCGCGGTGAGCGCGGACGGTGCGTACTTGCCGAGGGCGCTGATCAGCAGTCGGCACTCCAGGGCGATGCTCTCCGCGAGCCGGAGCAGGCCGTGCTCGGGGTCCTCGTCGACGGCCAGCAGCGCGGCCCGGCCCAGGCCGGCGGCCCGGGCGCCGAGGGCGAGGGCCCGCACGGTGCGGCCGCCCTCGTGGAAGCGCCCGGTGACGAGCAGGCAGCCCTCGGGCGGGCCGATCCGGCGCAGGCACTCGGCGAGCGGCAGGCCCACCTGGTCCAGGAAGGCGCGCGGCGCCCAGCCGGTGCCGCCCTCGGCTCCGTCGACGGTGACGGCGTCCGCGCCGGCCTGCCACGCGGTGCGCGCGGCCAGGGCGATGTCGCGGCCCGGCGGCAGCTTCACCCACACCCGGGCGCGCGGGAAGTTGTTGCGCATGAAGCGGATCTGCTGGCGCACGATCTCCTCGGTGAACGTGCCGGGCGTCGCGCAGCGCAGCCGGGCGGCCGCCGGGGCGCCGAAGACGTCGCGGACGGTGAAGGCGTCGGACAGCCGGTCCGCCGCCTCCCGGTCCACGACGGTCATCCCGCCGAGGCCGGGCTTGGCGCCTTGGCCGATCTTCAACTCGAAGCCGAGCCGCCCGGAGTCCACCAGCGGCCGCAGCGCGGGGTCGCTGTAGAGGAGGTTCCACACCTCCGCGTCGGCGTCCTCGGTGCTCTGCTGGACGACCACACCGCCCGACGTGCCGTCCGAGGCCTCCGCGTAGGCCCGGATGCGGGCCGCCAGCGCCGGGAGGGTGCCGTCGGCGGGACCGGCCCAGCCGTGCACCGGGACCATGTTCTCGCCCAGCACCATCGGGATGCCGAGCCGCCCCGCCTGGACGCTCGCCGCCAGGGCCAGGTCCCCGCTGCCGGCCCGGGTCGAGCCGAACGCCGACAGGAACAGCGGCAGCGAGGAGGTGAACCCGCCGACGCGGGTGCGCAGGTCGACGTCGTCGTACACCGGTTCACGGCCGAGCTCGACGAGTTTCTCCAGCCGCTGCGGCATCAACACCGGCGGCACCAGACGGGCGCGGTCCAGCGCATCGGCGGACGGGGCGCAGGCCCTCGAGGACCCGCTCCCGGCGCCGAACAGCGCGCTGCCGTAGGCGTCCACCGGCGGGAAGACCGCGGCCGTGCCGGCGCGGGCCCGGGCGCGGACCTCGTCCTCGGGGAACCCGGCGGCCCCCAGGGAGTCCGGGCCGGCGCCCGCCCGGTGGGTGGCGGTCACGGCGCGATCACCCCCGGCAGCTTCGGGTAGGCGCTGACCTGCCACAGGGCGTCCAGGCCCGTGAGGAAGCGGACCAGCCGCTGCAGCCCCATGCCGAACCCGGCGCTGGCGGGCAGCCCTTCGCGGGCGGCGTCCAGATACCAGGCGTACTTGGCGGGGTTCTCCCCGCTCTCGCGCATCCGCGTGACGATCGTGGCGTAGTCGGCCTCGCGCTCGCTCCCGCTGACCAGTTCGCCGAACCCGCCGTGCGCGATGAGGTCGAAGTTGCGCAGGGAGCCCGGGCGTTCGGGGTCCTCGCGGTCGTAGAACCCGCGGGAGCCCTTGGGGTAGTCGGTGATGAAGAACGGCCGGTCGGCCGCCCGCGACAGGGCCTCCTCGCCCGCCCAGTCGATCTCCGCGTCCGGGTTCTGGGTACGGCCGTCGTCCCACAGCCGCGCCACCGCCTCGGCGTGCGGCAGCCGGTCGAACGGCGCGGAACGCAGGGCGGAGAAGAAACCGGGGTCGCGGCCCAGGGCGGCCAGCTCGTCCGGCACCCGCTCGACGACCTGCTCGACGACGTGGCGCAGCAGCCCGGCCGCGGTGTCCATGGCGTCCTCGCGGGAGGCGCCCGCGATCTCCACGTCGATCTGGTGGAACTCCACCAGGTGCCGCCCGGTGCCGGCCGTCTCGGGCGGCTCGACCCGGACGTTGGGCGCCACGTAGAACAGCTTGGGAAAGCCGTGCAGAGACGCCTGCTTGTAGAGGATGGCGCTGGTCATCAGCTTGTAGCGGCGGCCGTAGTAGTCGACGTCGAGGGCCTTCGCCCCGCGGCCGCCCGGGTCGGTGACGGGGCCCAGCAGCGGCGGCAGCAGTTCGACGAAGCCGAGGCCGCGCAGGTGGTCCCGCGCCGCGGCCAGCGCCTCCTGCTGCACCAGCATCGCCGACCGCAGCCGGGGCGAGGCCAGGTGCCGCGCGGGGGCGGGCGGGCCGGCGGGCCCGTCGGCGGCGCCGGTGGTGGACACCCCCGTGCGCACCTCGGTGTCCGCGCCGGTGTGGGGGCCGGCGGGGGCCGGACCGTGCATGACGGCCGTGTGGTTCATCTTGACTCCCGGTCTCATCGGTCGTATCGGAGTGCCACGCTGTTCAGGGCGGTCAGCAGCCCTGCCGAGGTCATGACCTCGTGGCCGCCCGGCGGGCCGTCGGCGGTGAGGGGCATCGCGCCCACGGACGACCAGCGCAGCCGGCCGGAGGCGTCGACGACGCTGCGTGCGCGGCCCGCGTTGTCGGGGTGCAGGCAGTAGGGGACGTCCAGCAGGCCGTGCGCGAACGCGGTGCGCAGGGCCAGGCCGACGTCGGGGGAGAGGCTGAGCACCGCTTCCACCAGGGCCCGCGCGTCGGCGTGGACCTCGGAGTCGGCCCGCGGCACGGGCCGGGGGGCCCGTGCGTCTCGCAGTCGGGCGGCGGCGAGTTCGGCCGCGGTGCCCGCCGACTCCAGCGCGCCGACGTTCTCGGCGACCGAGGGGATGCGGTGCGCCTCGGCCGCGGTCTTCACCACCAGCCGCTCCACGCCCGTACGCACCGCCAGGCGCGCGGAGTCCTCCAGCAGCCGCCGGGATCCCGGGCCGGTGCGCGGGAACACCCCCATGTACGTGTAGAGGACCAGGTGCCAGTCGGTGCCGGGCGGCAGGAAGCGCGCGGCCAGCCCACGCAGCGCCAGCAGGGCGTCCTCGTCCTGTCCGGGGTGGGTCTGCTGCGCGTAGCTGAGCGAGACGCTGCGGATGCCGTGCTGGGTGAAGAACAGCGCCTCCAGCACGCTCACCGCGACCAGCAGGGCGGGCGGGCACAGCTGGCCCAGCAGGCAGCCGCCGAAGGTCTCCAGGTGGGGCAGGCGCGGCGCCGGGACGAGCCGGGTCAGCAGCTCGCAGGCGCGCGCCCAGTGGTCCACCGACTCGCGCAGCGGTGTGCGGCCGTAGGGCAGGCAGTACGACACCGGGCCGCCCTCGGTGGCGTCCAGCCCGGCCCGCGTCATCGCCTTCACGATGGCCGTGGGGCGGGCGGAGCCGTGCCGGACCTGGACGGGGAAGTCCGGGCCGAGCAGTCCGTCGAGCAGCCGGCGGGTCCGCCCGGCGGGCAGGTCCACCAGCGGGTAGCCGTTCAGCGGGAGCCCCGCGCGCAGGGCGCGGCGCACCGCGGCGTGGTCGCCGAGCCGGGTGTAGCTGTCCAGGGTCAGGGTGCCCACGGTGGTCGCCGCGGCGAACCGCGTGCGCTCCAGGCCGTGGCGCATGCGGGCCGGGTCGCCGAACCCCATGCGGGGCTGCACCACCAGGCGTCCGTCGGCGGCCGCCTCGGCGACGAACCGTCCGAACGGCGAGGCCGGTACGGCGGCGGGGGAGGGATCGGCGGTCATGCGCGGCTCCTCCCGGTCGGCGCGCCGGCGGTGGCACGGGTCCGGGCACCGCGGTCGGTGGTGGCACCGCTCCGGGCACCGCGGTCGGCCGTGGCACCGGCTCGGGCGGCGCGGTCGGCGGTGGCAGGGGTGCGTGCGCCGTGGCCGGCGAGGTCGTCGACCCAGGCGCGGAACGCGTCCAGGTCCCCGTCGTCGAACACGGCGGTGCAGCCCGCGGCGCGCAGCGCGTCGGCGGCCGCGGCGTCGCGCACCCCCGCCACGCCCAGCTTGCCGCCGAGGGCCACCGGGACGGCCGTCAGCGACGGCTCGCGCCGCAGGCGGCGCACCGCCCGCAGACCGTCCTGGTACCCGTGTCCGTTGACGCTGCCGATCACCACGGCGTCCGGAACGCGCGTCAGGCACTCCCGGGCGAGCAGCTCCTCCGGGACGCAGGGACCCAGGTTGCTCACCCGGTGCCCCGCCTCCTCGAGCAGGAGCTGGAGGCAGACCAGGTTCCAGGTGTGCGCGTCGGAAGCGCCGCCGCACACCAGAACGTGGAGGCCGTGCTGCGAATGAACCATGGAATGCTCTCTCCGGGGGACGGGGTGATCTCTCATCTCGCCCTTTGAATATAGGAGTTGGCCAGGTTCCGGAACGGTAGTTGCAGCGGCAGGAGTGCGGCAGTGGGAAAGTGCCGTCGGGGAAAGGGAGTCGGGGAACAGGGAAAGCTGGTCCGGAAAAGAAAAAGGCGGCCGGCGGTGCCGTGGGGGCACCGCCGGCCGCCGGCCGGGAAGGGGTCTCAGTACTGCGCGAGGAGGCTCTTCGGGCGGATGTCCCGCCAGTGCGCCTCCACGTAGTCCAACGCCTCCTGCCTGCTGCTCTCGCCCTGAACGACGGTCCAGCCGGCGGGCACGGCGGCGAAGGAGGGCCACAGGGAGTGCTGGTCCTCGTGGTTGACCACGACCAGGAACGTGCCGTCGTTGTCGTCGAACGGATTCGTCATGGTTCAGTTCCTCTGCTGTGTGTGGGAAACGGTGGACGAGGTGCGGGAAAGTCTTTCGTCGAGCACGCGGCCGATGTGTTCCAGGGATTCCGGTTCGGCCATCCGCAGATGGGCGGAATCGATCCGGTGGTTCTCTATCGGGCCCCCGATGTAAGGGGTCCATTGCTCGGCGGTGAAGGACGTGGTGTCGCGGTGCCGGTCGGCCGTGAAGAACAGCAGGTCCCCGTCGAAGCGGCGCAGCCGGTGGTGGCGCATCAGGTGGGCGTGGTTGACGGAGGTGCCGACCAGGCGGGTCACCTCGGCGTGGCTGAACCCGGCCAGCACCGGGTCGCGCTCCTGCAGCAGCCGGGCCGTCTCGGCGGGGTCGAAGCGCAGGTCCTCGTCCCTCGCGTCCTCGTCGACGCCGACCAGGATCTGCAGGATCTCCCGGTCGGTGAGGGGCCGGCCCACGTCCTCGGGGGGCATCGGGTAGACGTCCATCAGCGCCAGCACCTCGACCCGCTCGCCGGCGTCCTGGAGCCGGGTGGCCATCGCGTGGGCGACGTACCCGCCGAACGACCAGCCGAGGAAGCTGTAGGGGCCCTCCGGCTGCACCCGGCGGACGTGCTCCAGGTAGTCCGCGGCCATCTCCTCGATGCTCGCGGCCCGGTAGTCGGGGCGGCTGAGCGCCCGCGTCTGCAACGCGTACAGGGGACGGCCGCCGCGCAGGTGCCGGGCCAGGCCCGCGTAGGGCCAGCCCATGCCGGAGCCGGGGTGCACGCAGAACAGCGGGCGCAGCGCCGAGCCCGTCTTCGCCTCGCGCAGCGGCAGCAGCACCTCCAGACTGTCGTCGCCGGCGCCGTCGTCGAGCAGTCCCGCCACGGTCGGCGCCCGGAACAGGTCGCGCACGGTCAGGTCGACGCCGAGGACGGCCCGGGCCCGGCTCATCAGGCGCACCCCCAGCAGCGAGTGGCCGCCCAGGTCGAAGAAGTTGTCGTCGATGCCGACCCGGTCGATGCCGAGCACCTCCGCGAAGAGGCCGCACAGCACCTCCTCGCGGGCGTTGCGCGCGGTGCGGCCGTCCGCCGCCGCGATCCGGATCGGGGCGGGCAGCGCGGCCCGGTCCAGTTTGCCGTTGACGGTCAGCGGCAGCCGGTCCAGGACCAGCACCGCGGACGGCACCATGTGCGCGGGCAGCGCCCGGGCGACCGCCGCGCGCAGCTCGGTCTCGTCCAGCGCCGCGCCCTGCTGGGCGACGACGTAGGCCACGAGCCGCTTGTCGCCGGGCCGGTCCTCGCGGACCAGGACCGCGGCCTGTCCGACCGCCGGGTGCGCGGCGAACGCGGCTTCGATCTCCCCGGGTTCGATGCGGAACCCGCGCAGCTTGACCTGCCCGTCGGCCCGCCCCAGGAAGCGCAGCTCACCGTCGGCCGTCCACGACACCAGGTCACCGGTGCGGTACATGCGCCCCCCGCCGTCCGGGTCGAACGGGTCGGCGACGAACCGCTCCGACGTCAGCGCCGAGCGCTGCAGGTAGCCGCGCGCCAGGTGGGAGCCGGCCAGGTACATCTCGCCGGTGGCACCGGGCGGCACCGGCCGCAGGCGCTCGTCCAGCACGTACACGCGGGTGTTGTCCATGGCCCGGCCGAGGAACACGCCGGGCAGCTCGCGGTCGCCGCCGGTCGTCGCGAACCGCTGGTGGTGGGAGGCGAACGTGGCCTCCGTCGGCCCGTACGAGTGCACGACGACGGTGTCCGGGCAGTGCGTCAGGACCCGCTGCAGGGCGACCGGGGAGGCCACGTCGCCGCCCGTCCACACCTCGCGCAGCCGGGCCAGCGTGTCCAGGCCCTCGTCGGCCATGATGTGGAACAGGCCCATGGTGAAGTAGGCCGCGGTGACCCGGTGCCGCTCCACCGTGCGGGCGAGCTCGGCGACGTCCGCGCCGTCGCCGGGCGCCACCACCAGGCAGCCGCCGTGCAGCAGCGGCACCCACAACTCGTAGGTGGAGGCGTCGAATCCGTACGCCGAGTGGACCAGCATGCGACGGTGGTGGTCCGTGTCCCAGCAGCGGTCCAGGACCAGCTGGACCACGTTGCGGTGGGTGACGCCGACCCCCTTGGGGCGGCCCGTGGAGCCCGAGGTGAACATGACGTACATCAGGGACTCCACGGACACCGGCAGCCCGGGGTCGGTGTCGGGCCCCTCGGGCTCGTGCGGTGCGGGACGCTCGGTGACGAGCACCGTGGTGCCGGCCGCCGCCTCCGCGCTCACCGCGTCGCCGTCGGCCAGGACCGTGTCGGTGAGCAGGACGCGGGCCCCGGTCTCCGTCATGATCATGCGCACGCGGGCGGACGGCAGCTTCGGGTCGACCGGCACGTACGCCGCGCCCGCCTTCAGTACCGCCAGCGTCGCCACCACCAGGTGGTCGGTGCGGTCCATCAGGACGCCCACCGCCGCGTCGCCGTCCGCGGCACCCTCGCCGACACCGGCGGCCAGCAGGCGGTGCGCGAGCCGGTTGGCGCGCCGGTTCAGCTCGGCGTACGTCAGCTCGGTGTCCCCGTACACGACGGCCGGCGCGTCGGGCGTGCGACGGACCCGCTCCTCGAACAGCTCGTGCGCGCAGCGCTCCGGCAGGCCCAGCACCGCCGTGTCGTTGTACGACTCGACCAGCATCCGGCGCCGCGCGGGCGTCAGTGCGTCGAGCTCGTCGACGCGCCGCTCGGGGTCGGCCGCGACCTGGGCGGCGAGGTGCGTGAACACCTCGGTCACCACTTGGGCCGTCGCGGCGTCGAAGAGGTCGGTGGCGTACTCCAGCACACCGTCCAGACCGGCGGGCCGCCCGTCGGTGTCGCGCCGGTCGTGCAGCGCCAGCGTCAGGTCGAACTTGGTGAACTCCGTGGCGAACGGCACGGGCGTGCCGTCCAGCGGCCGCGGATCGGCGGCGGTGCCGGCCGGTGCCGGGTGCAGCTGGAGCAGGACCTGGGTGAGGGGGTGGTGAGCGGTGGTGCGCTGCGGGTTGAGGTGCTCGACGAGCAGGTCGAAGGGCAGCGTGTCGTGGGCGTAGGCCGCGAGGTCGGTGGTGCGCACCCGCTCGAGCAGCTCGGAGAAGCGCGGCCCGCCCGACACGTCCGTGCGCAGCACCAGCGTGTTGACGAAGAAGCCCACCAGCCCGTCGAGTTGCGGGTCGGCGCGCCCGGCGGTGACGGTGCCGATGGGCAGGTCCTGCCCGGCGCCCAGCCGGCTCAGGGTGACGGCGAACAGCGCGTGCAGCGTCATGAACAGCGTGGCGTCGTGCCGGGCGGCGACGCGGGCCAGCGCCCGGTGGGTGTCCGCGTCCAGCGCGAGCGGCAGCACCGCGCCACGACCGCTGGGCTCGGCCGGCCGGGGCCGGTCGGCGGGCAGCTGGAGGACGTCCGGCGCGCCGTCGAGCACCGCCCGCCAGTGGGCGGTCTCGCGGGCCGGCAGACTGCCCGGGTCGGCGCTGTCGCCGAGGACGTCGTGCTGCCAGAGGGCGTAGTCGGCGTACTGCACCGGCAGCGGCTCCCAGCCGGGTTCCCGCCCCGCGGCGCGGGCCTCGCAGGCGCTGGCGAGGTCGTCGAGGAGCCGGTCCAGGGACCAGCCGTCGGCGGCGATGTGGTGCAGGACCAGCACCAGGGTCTGGGCGCCGTGCTCGTCGGTGTAGAGGCGCGAGCGCAGGGGCGGTTCGGCGGCCAGGTCGAAGGTGTGGCGGGTGTCCCGGTGGATCAGCTCCGCCAACTCATCGGCGCGGACGGCACGGTGGGCGTAGTCCGGCACGAGGTGCGCGTGCACCTGCTGGGCGGGACGGCCGTCGGTGGCGGTGTACGTGGTGCGCAGCGTCTCGTGCCGTCCGGTCAGGTCGTCCAGGGCCGAGGCGAGGACGGCGGGGTCCAGCGGCCGGTCGAGGCGCAGCACCAGGGGGATGGTGTAGCCGGGACCGGGACCCTGGAGCTGGTCGATGAACCACAGCCGTCGCTGGGCGTGGGAGAGCGGCAGCACCGCCGGGCGCGGCACGGAGGGCGTCAGTGACGGCAGCCGGGTACCGCTGTCGCCGTCGACCCGCCGGGCGAGCGCGCGGGGCGTCGGGGCGAGGAACAGGTCGCGGACGGTGAGGGAGGCACCCAGCACCGTGCGCACGCGGTGGATCAGCCGGATGCCGAGCAGCGAGTGGCCGCCGATCCGGAAGAAGTTGTCCTGCGGGCCGACCTGTTCACGCCCGAGGACGTCGGCGAACAAGCCGCACAGGATCTCCTCGCCGGGCGTACGGCAGTCCGTGCCGCCCGGCGCGGCGGAGGCGGTGTCGCGGCCCCGGGAGGCGGCCTCGGCGAGCCGTTCGCGCCGCTCGCGCAGCCCACGCGCCTCGTCCTCGGACAGCGGCGCGGCCGCGGGACCCGACGGGTCGTCGGCGAGGGCCGTCAGGGCGCGGACCAGCAGGTCGAGCAGCAGCCGTGCCGTGGACTCCTCGAACAGGTCGGACGCGTACTGCAGCCACACCTCCACGCCCTGCGCGGTGCCGTCGGCGCCCCGCACCTCCACGCAGGAGGCGCTGAGGTCGAACTTCGCCGTCTCCGTCCCGGCCGGCAGCACCTCGCCCTCGGCCGCGCCGAGCCGCACCCCGTCCTGGGCGCCGGACGCCGTCTGGACGGTGAGCATCACCTGGAAGAAGGGGTGGTGGGCGAGGGAGCGTTCGGGGTTGAGGTGTTCGACGAGGAGGTCGAAGGGCAGGTCGTCGTGGGCGTAGGCGGCGAGGTCGGTGTCGCGGACCCGGGTGAGGAGGTCGATGAAGGAGGGGGCGCCGGACAGGTCGGTGCGCAGGACGAGGGTGTTGACGAAGAAGCCCACCACGTCGTCCAGCGCCTCGTCGGAGCGGCCCGCGACCGGCGTGCCGACGGCGACGTCCTCGCCGCACCCGGCCGCCGCGAGGGCGACCGCCAGCGCCGTGTGGACGGCCATGAACAGGCTCGCCCCCTGTGCGGCGCACACCTGGAGCAGCCGGGCGTGCGTCGCCGCGTCCAGCCGTGCGCCCGACGTGGCGCCGCGGAAGGTGGGTTCGGCGGGCCGCGGCCGGTCCGCCGGGAGGTCGGTGACGTCCGGCAGCCCCTCCAGCGTGCCGCGCCAGAAGTCGAGGCGTCGCGCCAGGACACCGGCGGGGTCGTGGGGGTCGCCGAGCATGTCGTACTGCCAGAGGGTGTAGTCGGCGTACTGGACCGGCAGGGGCTCCCAGGCGGGCGCGCGTCCTTCCGTGCGGGCCGTGTACGCGTCGACGAGGTCGCGCAGGAGGGGGCGCAGGGACCAGCCGTCGGTGGCGACGTGGTGCAGCAGCAGCACGAGGACGGAGTCGGGGGCGTCCGACCCGTCGGTGCCGGTGCCGGTGTCGGTGCCCGTGCCGGTGAACAGCCGTACCCGCAGCGGCAGATCGCGGGTGATGTCGAACGGCTCGGCGGTGAACTCCTCGACCCGCGCGTCCCGACCGGCCGCGTCCCGCCCGCACGCCACGACGGCGAAGTCCACGGGCGCGTCGGCCGGCGCGATCCGCTGGTACGGCTCGCCGTCGGGGCCGGCCGGCAGGGTGGTGCGCAGGGTCTCGTGGCGCGCCACCACGTCCCGCACGGCCGCCTCCAGCGCCACCGGGTCCGGCACCCGGTCCAGACGGATCACCACGGGCACGCTGTAGGTGTCCGAGGGCCCCTCCAGCCGGTTCAGGAACCACAGCCGCCGCTGGGCGTACGACAGCGGGACGCGCTCGTCGTCGGAGTCCAGGTCGGTGTCCGCCGGGGAGAGTTCGTCGGCGGACGGGCCCGGTGCCGGGGGAGTGGCGTTCACCCGCACCTGGCGCAGCAGCGCGCGGTCGGTCTTGCCGGTGCTGGTGCGCGGCAGCGCGGCGATCCCGTGCAGCGTGCCGGGCACGGCCTGCGGCGGCAGCCGGTCGGCCAGGTGGGCGCGGAGGTCCTCGGTCAGGTCCGCGGGCAGCGGCGCCGGGGTCGCCGTGGGGGCCGGGACGCAGGCCGCGCGGGTCGACGGCACGACGAAGGCGACCAGGGCGCGGTCCCCGCCCGGCAGCAGCGGGGCGACCACGGCCGCCTCCCGCACCGCCGGGTGCTCGGACAGCACCGTCTCCACGGCCGCCGGGTCGATGCGGTGCCCGCTGATCTTCACCTCGTCGTCCCGGCGTCCGCGGTGCAGCAGCTGCCCGTCCGCGGCCAGCCCGGCGAGGTCCCCGGTGCGGTAGGCGGGCGCGCCGTCGAGCGTGGTGAAGCGCTCGGCGGTGAGCGCGGGACGCCCGAGGTAGCCGTCGGCCAACGTGGGCCCCTGGAGCCAGAGTTCGCCTTCGACGACGGCGGCCCGGACGCCCGGCAGCGGCCGCCCGATCGGCACCGGGCCGCCCGGGTGGCCCGTCAGGTCGGCGACCGTGGCGACCACCGTGGTCTCCGTCGGCCCGTACGTGTTCAGCAGCCGGACCCCGTCGCCCACGGCACGGCACCAGCGGGTGACGTGCTGGGGCAGGGCGGCCTCGCCGCCGATCAGGACGGTGCGCACCGACTCCGGCAGCGCGGCCGTGCCGTCCGCCAGCACCTCGGTCAGCTGCCGCCAGTACGCGGTGGGCAGGTCCAGCACGGTGATGCCGTGCGCGGCGCACCCGGCGGTCAGGGCCGGCACGTCCAGCATGTCCTCGCCGCGCAGCACCAGGGTGCCGCCGGCGCACAGCGTCACGAAGATCTCCTCGACGCTGGCGTCGAAGTGCAGCGGGGCGAACTGCAGGACCCGGTCGTCGGCGCCGATGCTGTAGGCCCGCGCCGCGACCGTGGCGAAGTGGTCGAGGGCGGTGCGGCCCACCGGCACCCCGTTCGGCGTCCCGGTCGAGCCCGAGGTGTACATGACGTAGGCGGTACCGGGGGGCACCGGGTGGCCGGGGAGCACGGTCTCGCCGGGACGGGCGACCACCGGCTCGGTCGGCTCGCCGGTCAGGGTGTCGCACGGGTCCGGGAGCCCGTCGGCCCCGGCCGCGCACACGTCGGCGAGGATCGCGGCGGTGCGGGCCGCGGGGGCGTTCACGTCGAGCGGCAGGTACGCGGCGCCGGTGTGCAGGGTCGCGAGGATCGCGGTGACGGCTTCGATGCCCCGCGGCCGGCGGACGGCCACCAGCCGGCCGGGTCCTGCCCCCTGCTCCCGCAGCCGCTCCGCCTTGCGGGCGACCGCGTCGGCGAGTTCGCCGTACGTCAGCCGCACCCCGGGGCGAGAGGCGTCGACCACGGCGGTGCGGTCCGGCATGGCCTCGGCGTGCGCCGCGATCAGGTCGAGCACGGGGCGGGGCCGCACGGCCGGGGCGCCGCCGTCCACGACGGCGGACGGCCGCGGCGCGGCCCGGCCGGGCGCGCCGGCGGTCGTGGTCACCGTGGTGCCGGATGGGGGCATCGCGCTTCCTCCTGACGGTTCGACGGGCGACGGCTGCCGCTGTGACGAGGCTAGGTACGGCGGCGGACCCGGAACGGCAGGAGCAGCGGCAGGTACAGGGGCGGCAGTCGGCCCACCGGTGCCGCCCCGGCGCCCCCACGCGCGGGGAGGCGGACCCGGCAATGGGTCCGCCTCCCCGTCGGCGTGGTGCGTGACGCCGCCTACCGGCCGGCACCGGCGCGGGCGCGTCGCCGCAGCGGCGGCGGAGCGGCCTCGGTGGCGCCGGCCGTGCGGAGGTGTTCCGCCAGCCGGGCGGGAGTCGGGGCCTGGAACACGTCGCGCAGGCTCAGCCGGACCCCCAGCACCGAGCTGACCCGGTTGACCAGCCGTACCGCGAGCAGGGACTGGCCGCCGACGCGGAAGAAGTTGTCCCCGGCCGCCACCGGCCGGCCACCCAGCACCTCGGAGAACAGCCCGCGCAGCACCTCGGTCCGCGGATCGTCACCGGCACCGTCCGAGGACCGCGCGGCGGACCCGGGGGCGGGCAGCGCCGAGAGGTCCACCCGGCCGTCCGGTGCGCGCGGCAGCGCGGGCATCGTGACGACCGCCGACGGCACCGCGTACTCCGGCACCTCGCGCGCCAGGGTCGCCCGTACGGTGGCCTCGTCCACGCCCGCCCCCGGCTGCGCGGCCCGGACGCCGACGACGTACGCCGTCACGCCGGACCCGCCCGGACGGACGGTCACCACGGCGTCCGCCACGCCCGGTAGACCGAGCAGGGCCGCCCGCACCGCGTCGGTGTCCACGGGCAGCCCGGAGACCCGGACCCGCTCACCGGGACAGCCGAGGAACCGCAGTGTCCCGTCGGCGGTGCGCCGCGCCCACCGCCCGGTCCGCAGCAAGGTCGCACCGGGCGCGCCCAGCGGATCGGCCACGACGGTGACGGCGGTGGTGCCGGCTCGGCCCGGAACGCCGTACACGCTCCCCGACGCCGGTACGTACACCTCTCCCGGCACCCCGTCGGGCACGGGCCGCAGACGGGTGTCGAGCAGCCGCACCGGGCCGTCGCCGTCCGTCGTACGGGTCACCCGGTCCGCCCGCTCGTCGCCGTCCGCCGTCCCGGCGGGGCCGCCGAGCAGCGCGGACCACAGGGCGAGGGAGAAGGCGGCCGAGGTGACGGGTGCGTCGGCCGCTCCGCTCCCGCCCCGGCCCACGGCGGCGGCCAGCGCCCGGTGCGTGACGAGCACGGGTGCCGGGGCGCCGTCGGGCCCGGTGACGTGGTGGACGCAGGCGACGTCGTCACCGCGCGCCCGTCCGGCGTGCGAGGCGAAATCCTCCAGGACCGGTATCCCGGACTCCGTCACGACGTCGGTCTCGGTCAGCACCGGGCGGGCCCCGGCGTCCCGCGCCACGGCCGCGTCGCCGAGGACGTACCCGGCCCCGCAGCGCAGCACCGCGAGCACGGCCACGGCCAGCGGCTCCCCGGGAGCCATGCGCAGGCCCACCAGCGCGCCGGGCCGCACTCCGCGCCGCCGCAGCCGTTCGGCCAACCGGACGGAGCGGGCGGCCAGTTCGCCACGGGTCACCGGCGCCCCGTCATGACCGGCGGGGAAGGCGACCTCGTCCGGCCCGGCGGCCGCGCGGGCGTCGAACAGGTCGGTCAGCGACGGCACGGGGCGGTCGTACGCCCTGCCGCCCCCGGTGCTCGTGTCGCCCCTGTCCGTCCCGGGGCCGGTGAGCCCCAGGTCCGCCACGCGCCGGTCGGGATCGGCCGCGACCTCCTCGGCGATGCTCACGAACCGCTCGACGATCAGGCGGGCGGTGCCGGCGTCGAAGAGGTCGGTGGCGTACTCCAGTACGCCGTCCAGGCCGGCCGGACTGCCGTCGGCGTCGCGCCGGTCGTGCAGGGCCAGCGTCAGGTCGAGCTTGGCCCGGCCGGTGTCCACGGGAACGGGGGTGCCGTCCAGCGGCCTCGGCCCGGCGGTGGCGCCCGCCGGGGCGGGGTGCAGCTGGAGGACGACCTGGGTGAGGGGGTGGTGGCTGGTGGTGCGGTGCGGGTTGAGGTGCTCGACCAGCAGGTCGAAGGGCAGGGTGTCGTGCGCGTAGGCCGTGAGGTCGGTGGTGCGGACCCGGGCGAGGAGGTCACGGAAGGTCGGATCACCGTCCGTACGGGTGCGCAGCACCGAGGTGTTGACGAAGAAGCCGACCAATCGGTCCAGCTGGGGATCGCTCCGCCCGGCCGTCACGGTGCCGATGGGCAGGTCGTGCCCGGCGCCGAGCCGGGTGAGGGTGACCGCCAGCAGGGCGTGCACCGTCATGAACAGCGTGGCGTCGTTCTGCGTGCTGACGCGGACCAGTGCCTCGTGCGCCGACGGCCCGAGGGCCACCGGGGCGAGGGCTCCGCGCTGCGTCGGCCGGGCCGGCCGGGGCCGGTCGGTGGGCAGGTCGAGCAGCTGGGGCGCGCCGTCGAGCTCCTGCTTCCAGTGGGCGGTCTCGCGGGACAGGAGGCTGTCGGGGTCGGCGCCGTCGCCGAGGATCTCGTGCTGCCAGAGGGCGTAGTCGGCGTACTGCACCGGCAGCGGCGCCCACCCCGGGGCGTGGCCCTCGGCCCGCGCCCGGTAGGCGGTGTCGAGGTCGTCGAGGAGCCGGTCCAGGGACCAGCCGTCGGCGGCGATGTGGTGCAGCACCAGCACCAGCGTCTGGGAGCCGTGCTCGTCCGTGTAGAGGCGGGAGAGCAGCGGCGGTTCGGCGGCCAGGTCGAAGGTGTGCCGGGTGTCGAGGTGGATCTGCTCCGTCAACTCTTCGGCGGTGGTGCGCACATGACGGTGCCGGACGACGACCGGGTCCGCGTGCACGGTCTGTTGCGGGCGTCCGCCGGACGCCGCGTAGGTGGTCCGCAGGATCTCGTGGCGGCCCACCACGTCCCCCAGTGCGGCGTGCAGCGCATCGGGGTCCAGCGGCCGGCGCAGGGTGAGCACCACCGGCACGTTGTAGGCGGGCCCCGAGCCCTGGAGCTGGTCGACGAGCCACAGGCGGCGCTGGGCGTGCGACAGCGGCAGCACCGCCGGGCGCGGCCGGTACGGCGTCAGCGGCGGGACCGTGGCACCGTCGGGCCCGGACAGCCGCCGGCCGAGGGCGTGCGGGGTGGGCGCGAGGAACAGGTCGCGGATCGTCAGGGACACGCCGAGCACGGTGCGGATGCGGTGGGTGAGGCGGATGCCCAGCAGCGAATGGCCGCCGCTGCGGAAGAAGTTGTCGTGCGGACCGACCCGGTCGCGGCCCAGCAGGTCGGCGAAGAGCCCGCACAGGATCTCCACCCGGGGATCCACCGGGTCCCCCGCCCCGGCCGCGCCGTCCGTCCCCGGTGCCGCCGTACCGGCGGGCGCGCTCCCCGTACGGGCGGGCAGCTCCCGCAGGGCGCGCTGCTCCCGCGGGCCCAGGGGCGCGGCGGCCGGGGCCGAGGGGTCGTCGGCCAGGGCCGTGAGCGTGCGCACGAACAGGTCGAGCAGCAGCCGGGCCGTGGACTCCTCGAACAGGTCCGTCGCGTACTGCAGCCAGATGTCGAGGCCGCCCTGCTGCCCTTCGGCGGACGGCAGCTCCGCGCAGAAGAACGTCAGGTCGAACTTGGTGGTCCGCAGCTCCACCGGTTCGACGCGCGCTGTGAGACCGCCCAGCGACGGCTCCGGCCCCTCCTCGGGGGCCGTCTGGAGGGTGAGCATCACCTGGAAGAAGGGGTGGTGGGCGAGGGAGCGTTCGGGGTTGAGGTGTTCGACGAGGAGGTCGAAGGGCAGGTCGTCGTGGGCGTAGGCGGCGAGGTCGGTGTCGCGGACCCGGGTGAGGAGGTCGGTGAAGGAGGGGGCGCCGGACAGGTCGGTGCGCAGGACGAGGGTGTTGACGAAGAAGCCGACCAGGTCGGCCAGGTCCTCCTCGGGCCGTCCCGCGACGGCGGTGCCGACGGCGACGTCCTCGGTGCCGGCCGCCGCGCCGAGCGCGACCGCCAGCGCCGCCTGCACCGCCATGAACGGGCTCGCGCCCCGGCCGCGGGCCACGGCGGCGAGCCGCCGGTGCGTGTCCCGGTCCAGCCGTGCGGTGACCGTCGCGCCCCGCCCGCTGGGCTCGGCCGGGCGCGGACGGTCGCACGGCAGGTCCAGCACCGCGGGCGCCCCCGCCAACGCGTCCTTCCAGTGCACGAGTTGTTCGGCGGCCACGCTCGTCGGGTCCTGGGGGTCGCCGAGCATGTCGTGCTGCCACAGCGAGTAGTCGGCGTACTGGACCGGCAGGGGCTCCCAGCCGGGTGCGCGTCCCGCCGTACGGGCGGCGCAGGCCTCCGTCAGGTCGCGCAGGAGCGGGCGCACGGACCAGCCGTCGGTGGCGACGTGGTGCACCAGCAGCACCAGCGTCGACCCGTGGGCATCCGGATCGGTGAACAGCCGTACCCGCAGCGGGAGGTCGCGGGAGATGTCGAACGGCTCGTGCACGAAGGCCCGCACCGCCGCGTCCACACCGTCGCCGCCGCAGTCCACCACGGCGACGTCGACAGGGTCGCCGGCGGGCGCGATCCGCTGGTACGGCTCGCCGTCCGGGCCGGCCGGCAGGGTGGTGCGCAGGGTCTCGTGGCGCGCCACCACGTCCCGGACGGCCGCCTCCAGGACCACCGGGTCCGGCACGCCGTCCAGGCGGAGCACCACCGGCGCGTTGTACGCCGCCGACGGTCCCTGGAGGCGGTTCAGGAACCACAGCCGCCGCTGCGCGTACGACAGTGGGATCATGTGCGCACCCCCGCTCCTTCGGCCGCGCCCTCGGCCAGCGCGCCCTCGATCCGCGCGGCCAGGTCCCGCAGCCGGGGGTGGGCGTAGACCGTCTTCACGGGCAGGCTCACGCCGAGTTCGGCTTTCACGCGGGACACCAGTTTGATCGCGAGGAGCGAATGGCCGCCCAGCTTGAAGAAGTTGCTGTCGGCGGTGAGCGTGCGCACGCCCAGCACGGACGACCACACCCGCGCGATCAGCTCCTCGGCCTGCCCGGCGGGCAGGTCGGCGGCGGACTCGCGGGTCTCCTCGGGCGGCTCCGGCAGCGGCAGGGCGGCCCGGTCCAGCTTGCCGTTGGGGGTGGTCGGGAAGCGGTCCAGGGCGACCAGCGCGGACGGCACCATGTACGCGGGCAGGCGCGCGGCCAGGTGCTCGCGCAGCGCGTCGGCGGTGAGCGGTGCGCCGGCCCGGTAGTACGCCACCAGGCCCGGGGCGCCGTGCAGGTCGTCCACGAGGACCACCACGGCCTCCGCCACCGCCGGGTGGGCGGCGAGCTGGGCGCGGATCTCGTCGAGCTCGATCCGGTGGCCGCGCAGCTTGACCTGCCCGTCACCGCGGCCCAGGTACTCCAGCCGCCCGTCGGGCCGCCGCACGCACCGGTCGCCCGTGCGGTACATCCGCTCCCCGGCCCCGCCCGCCGGGTCCGCGATGAAGCGCTCGGCGGTCAGCCCGGGGCGGTTCCGGTAGCCGCGGCCCACCCGCGGACCCGCCAGGTACAGCTCGCCGGGGGTGCCGTCGGGGACCGGCCGCAGCCGCTCGTCCAGCAGGCGGGCGCGCAGTCCGGGCAGCGGGCGGCCGATGTGCGGCGCCGCGTCCGTGCCGATCCAGCCGGCCGTGGCGTCGACCGTGCACTCCGTCGGGCCGTACAGGTTCACGGCGCGCAGCCGGCCCGCGTCGGCGTGCCCGGCGATGCGGCGCCACAGGGCGGGACTGATCGCCTCGCCGCCGATGAGCAGCGTCAGCGGCCCGCCCTCGCCTTCTGCGGCCTGTGCGGTGGACGCCGCCAGCCGGTCGATCACCGGGTCCGCGTGCGAGGGGGTGATGTCGAGGTCCGTCAGCCGCTGCTCCCCGACGCAGCGCACGAGCAGGTCGGGATCGGCGCGGGTCTCCTCGTCGATCATCACCAGGGTGTCGCCGCGGCACAGCCGCACCCACTGCTGCACCGAGGCGTCGAAGGACGGCGAGGCGTTCCAGCCCACCCGCCCCGGACCGGGCCGCACGACGCCCGTGGCCGGCGACTCCAGCTCCGTGAGCAGGGCCGCCGCGGCGGCCCGGGTGATCTCCACGCCCTTGGGACGGCCGGTCGAGCCGGAGGTGAAGATGACGTACGCGAGCGTGTCACCGGGCACCGGCACCGGACCTGGACCCGTGGGGTCCTCGTCGAGGCCGTCCGCCGCGGCCAGTTCGGCGAACGACACCTGCGCGGCCGCCCCCTCGCCGGACCCGCCGACGACCAGGTCGGCGGCCGCGTCCGCCACGAGTTGCCGGCGGCGCTCGGCCGGGAGCCGGGGGTCGACCGGCAGGTAGGCCGCGCCCGCGGTGAGCGTGCCGATCAGCGCGCTCACCAGGTCCGCGCCGCGCGGCAGGCCCAGCGCCACCACGCTCTCCCGGCCGACGCCCCGCGCCGCCAGGCGGCGGGCGATCCGGCCGGCCTCGGCACGCAGCGCGCCGAAGGTGAGGGTGCGGTCGGCCGCCACGACGGCGATCCGGTCCGCGGGGACGCGCGCCAGGCGCGCGATCAGGTCGTCGTCGGCGAGGGCCTGCCGGGGCCGCACGGCGGTCATGACCGTCATCGCCGTCACCGCCCGCTCGTCGTGCGGGAACCGGCCGGCGTGCCCGTCGCCGGGGACACCGTCGGGCGGCACGCGTCCAGCGACACCGGGTCGCCCATCGCGACGAGGATCTTGCGGTCGCCCCGGAAGGCCTCCCGGCCGTGCGCGCACAGGATGTTGTCCACCAGCATCAGATCGCCCGGCTGCCAGGTCTCGCGGACCGTGACGCGGTCGTACACCGCGTTCACCGCGTCCACCTCCTCACGGGTCAGCGGCGAGCCGTCCCCCAGGTAGGTGGCGAACGGCAGGCCGTCCGGGCCGTACGTCTCGGTGAGCACCTCGCGGATGTCCTCGTCGAGCGTCCACTGGTTCCAGAAGGCGAAGTGGTTGAACCAGACGCGCTCGCCCGTCACCGGGTGCGTGACGACCGCCGAGCGGACCTGACGGGTGCGCAGCGCGCCGTCCTCCAGCCACTCGTGCCCGATCGTGTTCTGGCGGCAGTACTCCTCGACCTCCGCCTCGTCGTCGGTCGCGAAGCTCTTGTGCCAGGGCAGTCCGGCCAGCTCGGAGAAGTTGCGCACCAGCAGCCAGCCGGCCGCCTCGAAGCGCTCCCTGAGCTCCGGCGGCAGCTGCCGCAGCGCCTCCCGCATGTCGCCCACGGTCGTGGCGCCGCCCTCCTCGGGCGCGGTGAGGCAGCAGAACAGGAGGGTGCCGGGGAAGTCGAGCGTGTAGCTGTTCTCGTTGTGCAGCCGGATCGGCTGCACGGCAGGGAGGTCGGTCGAGGAGAAGACCCCCTCGCCGAAGTCGGTCCGGGGGGTGGCCTTCTCCTTGTAACCGGCCCGCTGCTCGATCAGCACGTCGCGGGCCGCGGCGAAGTCGGCGGCCGACCGGACCGGCAGGCCGCGCACCAACAGGGCTCCGGAGCGCAGCAGTTCCTCCTTGACGGCCGTCCGGTGGGCGCGCAGCCAGTCGAGGGCGCCGTCCAGGTCGGACAGCTCGGGCGCACGCAGGACGACGGGCGCGCCGGGGGTGCGAACCAGGTCGAGGTCCACTACGGAGCCGGTGGGGGCGGTGGGCATGACATCTCCTCAGGTGTCGGAGCGGTGACGCGGGTGTGGTGTACGGGGCGGGTGGGGGACGGCGCGGTGTCAGACCAGTGCGCCCCGGTCGGCGGCGGACGCCCGGTCGAGGACGTCCTCCAGGAGCGCGAAGAAGCGCTCGCCCTGCTGCTGGAAGTAGAAGTGGCCGCCGGGCAGCGTCGCGGTCGAGCAGGGCCCGTCGGTCACCTCGGACCAGCGGCCGAGCGCGGACACCGGCACGATCGGGTCCTCCCGGCCGCCGATCACCGTCACCGGGCAGGACAGGGACCGGGCGGGTCCCTCGTGGCGGTAGTCGTCGTCCAGGGCGAAGTCCGCCCGCAGGGACGGCAGGACGATCTCCCGCAGCTCGGGCTCGTCCAGGACGCCGTCCTCGGTGCCGCCGCGCTCCTTGATCGCGGCGACCAGTTCGTCGTCGGTGAGTCGGTCCGGGTACACCTTCGCCGGGTTGGGCAGGAACGGCGCCCGGCAGGCGGACACGACGAGGGCCCGCGGCGGCCGGCCGGCCGCCGTCAGCGCCCGGGCCACCTCGAACGCCACCAGCGACCCCATGCTGTGCCCGAGGATCACCAGGTCGTCGGCGTCCGCCGGCAGGGCGTGCACGACGGGCCCGGCGAGGTCCGCCATGGTGGTGGGCAGCGGCTCGGCGAACCGCGCGCCGCGTCCCGGGTACTGGCCGATCAGCAGCCGCACCTCGGCCGACAGGGCGTCCCGCCACGGGGCGTAGGCGTGGGCGTTGCCGCCGGCGTGGGGCAGGACCAGCAGGGACAGCCGGTGCCCGGAGCCCGTCTCGGGCAGGCGCCAGACGACGTCCTCGTCCGGGCACGGCGCGGGCAGGGCATGACTCATCTCGGACTCCGTTCACACAGGGGATGGACACGGTGGAACACGGGGACGGACGGGGGGTACGCAGGGATGAGCGGGGGAGGGAAGCGCAAGCAGGGACGAGCGGGACGGGCGGGGTGTCAGGACTGCGGGAGCAGCGCGCCCGCCGACGTCCGCCGGCGCAAGGTCGGCCGGGCACGCCGGCCGCCCGGTCCGCCGTCCGGACCGGCCCGCATCGCGTCGATGCGGGTGGTGAGGTCGGCGACGGTGGGTGCCTGAAAGACGTCGCGGATGGTGAGGTGGGTGCCGAGGGTGTGGTTGGCGCGGTGGGTGAGGCGGGCGGCGAGGAGGGAGTGGCCGCCGAGGTCGAAGAAGTCGTCGTCGAGGGTGACGGGCCGGCCGGTGTTGAGCACCTCCCCGAACAGCTCGCACAACAGCCGCTCATGGTCGGTGCGCGGCGCCCGGCCCTGCTCACCGACCGCGAACCGCGGTGCCGGCAGCGCCCGCACGTCGAGCTTGCCGTTCGGCGTGAACGGCAGCCGCTCCAGCACCGTGAAGGCGGCCGGGACCATGTAGTGCGGCAGCCGGTCCCGCAGCCACGACCGCACCTCCCGTGTGTCCAGCTCGGTGCCGGGTGGGGTGGTGAGGTAGGCGGCGAGGCAGGGTTCGCCGGTGGGGTTGGTGGTAGGGGTGAGGGCGGCTTGGGTGATGTGGGGGTGTTTCAGGAGGGTGTGTTCGATGTCGGTGGGTTCGATGCGGAAGCCGCGGATCTTGATCTGGGTGTCGGTGCGGCCGTCGTAGTTCAGGTGTCCGTGGGTGGTCCAGTGGGCGAGGTCGCCGGTGCGGTAGAGGCGGGTGCCGGGTGGTCCGTAGGGGTTGGGGACGAAGCGGGTTGCGGTGAGGGTGGGTTGGTTGTGGTAGCCGTGGGCGAGGCCGGTGCCGGTGAGGTAGAGCTCGCCGGTGACGCCGGGGGGTACGGGGCGCAGGGCGGTGTCCAGGACGTAGGCCTGCTTGTTCACGATCGGCCGCCCGATCGGCAGGGCACTGCCCGCGGCCTCCTCCGGGCTCGTCACCGGGTGCACCGTCGTGAAGCCCATGGACTCGGCGGGACCGTACCCGTTGACCACCCGCAGGTCCGGATAGCGCCGCATGATGCGCGCCACGTGCGAGGGCGACGCCGGTTCCCCGCCGGTGAATGCGGTGTGGAGGTGCTGGAAGGTGGTGGGGTGGTGGTCGACGAGGTAGTTGAAGAGGGTGGAGCTGGTCTGGAGGGTGGTGATGGGGTGGGTGTGGGTGAGGTGGTGGATGGTGTCGGGTTCGGGGCGTTGTCCGGGGTGCAGGACGGTGGTGGCGCCGTGGAGGAGGGCTCCCCAGAATTCGAGGCTGAAGGCATCCCAGCTGGTGGGGGAGCATTGGAGGGTGGTGTGGGTGGGTCCGAGGGGGGTGTAGGTCTGCTGGTGGAGGGTGCCGGTGATGGCGTGGTGGGGGGTGAGGATGGCTTTGGGCCGGCCGGTGGAGCCGCTGGTGAACATGAGGCAGGCGGCGTCTAGACCGGTGGTGGTGACGGCCGGTGAAGTGGCGCGCTGGTGGGTGAGGTTGAGGGTGTCGAGGGTGTGAGCGGTGATGTGCTCACGGAGCCGGTCCCGGTGCTGGGTGGTGGTGATGACGGTGGTGATGGCGGCGTCGGTTGTGGTCGTGGTGAGGCGTTCGTCGGGGAAGTCGGGGTCGAGGACGGCGTAGGCGGCGCCGGCTTTGAGGGTGGCGAGGAGGGCGGTGGCGAGGTGGGTGCCGCGTTCGAGGAGGACGCCGACGATGTCGCCGCGGCGGGTGCCGGTGGCCGTCAGGTGGTGGGCGAGTTGGTTGGCGCGGGTGTCGAGGTCTTGGTAGGTGAGGTGTTCGTCGCCGTCGATGACCGCGGTGGCGTCGGGCGTGCGGGCCACCTGGGCGGCGAACACGGCGGGCACGGAACGGTGTTCGGGAGGGGCCGCGGTGTCGTTCCACCGCTCCACCACCCGCACCCGCTCCTCCGCGTCGAGCACGTCCACCGCGCTCAACGCCCCGTCCGGCTCGGCGAGTACGCGCTCCAGGACCGTCCGGAACGCCCGGACCATCCGCTGTGCCGTCGCCGGCTCGAAGATCTCCGCGCTGAACAGGACCGCACCCGCCAGACCGGCCACCGGGTCGTCCCGCAGCAGGAACTCCCAGTCGTACTTGGCTGTCGGGGTGTCCACCACCCGCGCGTACGTCCGTGCGGTGCCCGGCAGTTCGACGGCGCAGTCCGTGCCGTCCTCCAGCGCCAGGCACACCTGGAACAGCGGGTGCCGCGAGAGCGACCGCACCGGGTTGACCGCCTCCAGGACCCGGTCGAACGGCGCGTCCTGGTGGGCGAAGGCGTCCAGGTCGGCTCCGCGCACCCGGCCGAGCAGCTCCCGGAACGACGGGTCGCCCGACGCGTCGACGCGCAGGACGAGCGTGTTCACGAAGAAGCCGACCAGGCCGCGCAGTTCCTCCGCCGAGCGGCCGGCCACCGGTGAGCCGATGGGCAGGTCCGTGCCCGCACCCATCCGGGTGAGCGTCGCGACCAGCGCCGCGTGCAGCACCATGAAGGGCGTGCAGCGCTCCCGGCGCGCCAACTCCCGCACGCCGTCCATGAGGTCACGCCCGAACTCCACCGGCACCGCACCACCGAGGTGACCCGCCCGGGCCGGTCGTGGCCGGTCCAGCTGGAGCCCCAACTCCTCCGGCAGGTCGGCCAGGGCCTCCTTCCAGTACGCCAGGTCGTCCTCCAGCACGCCCGACTCCGCCAGGGTGTGCCGCTGCCAGTGCGCCCAGTCCGCGTACTGCGCGGGCAGCGGACGCCACGCCGGGGCCTCGCCCGCACGGCGGGCCCGGTAGGCCTCGGTGAGGTCGTCGAAGAGGGGCCGTACGGACTGACCGTCGGTCGCGATGTGGTGCAGGACCAGCGACAGCACGTACCGCTCCCCGGCGGCCAGTTCGAACAGCGTCACCCGCATTGGCGGCCGGCGGGTCAGCTCGAAGACGTGGGCCGCGGCGGCCCGCAGGTCCTCCTCGATCCGCTCCTCGGAGGAGACCGCCACCTCGAACGCGAGCGCGTCCGGTCCGTCGGCGTCCAGGACCCGCTGCCAGGGCTCCGCGTCCCCCTCCTCCTGGGCGATCACCGTACGCAGCACCTCGTGGCGCCGCACCACGTCCCGGACGGCGGCACGCAGCGCCTCCTGGTTTACTGCACCGTCCAGCCGCACGAACAGCGGCACGTTGTACGCGGTCCCCGGACCGTCCACCGACGCCTGGAGCCACAGCCGTCGCTGTGCCTCCGACAGCGGGACCCGCGCGGGCCGGCCGGACCCGCCGACGAAGGTGGGTCCGGTCCGCCCCCCGGTCTCCTGACCGGTGATGCGGGTGGTGAGGTCGGCGACGGTGGGTGCCTGGAAGACGTCGCGGATGGTGAGGTGGGTGCCGAGGGTGTGGTTGGCGCGGTGGGTGAGGCGGGCGGCGAGGAGGGAGTGGCCGCCGAGGTCGAAGAAGTCGTCGTCGAGGGTGACGGGCCGGCCGCTGTTGAGCACCTCCCCGAACAGCTCGCACAGAGCGACCTCCTCGGGCGTCCGTGGCGGACGGCCCTGCTCCTTCACCGCGAACGCCGGTGCGGGGAGCGCCCGGTGGTCGAGCTTGCCGTTCGGCGTGAACGGCAACTGGTCCAGGACCGTGACCGCGGCCGGGACCATGTGGTCGGGCATCCGCTCGCGCAGCCACCGCTTGACGTCGGAGGCGTCGAGGTCGGTTCCGGGTGGGGTGGTGAGGTAGGCGGCGAGGCAGGGTTCGCCGGTGGGGTTGGTGGTGGGGGTGAGGGCGGCTTGGGTGATGTGGGGGTGTTTCAGGAGGGTGTGTTCGATGTCGGTGGGTTCGATGCGGAAGCCGCGGATCTTGATCTGGGTGTCGGTGCGGCCGTCGTAGTTCAGGTGTCCGTGGGTGGTCCAGTGGGCGAGGTCGCCGGTGCGGTAGAGGCGGGTGCCGGGTGGTCCGTAGGGGTTGGGGACGAAGCGGGTTGCGGTGAGGGTGGGTTGGTTGTGGTAGCCGTGGGCGAGGCCGGTGCCGGTGAGGTAGAGCTCGCCGGTGACGCCGGGGGGTACGGGGCGCAGGGCGGTGTCCAGGACGTAGGCCTGCTTGTTCACGATCGGCCGCCCGATGGGCACGCTGGAACCGGTCGTCCCGCCGCGCGGGATCTCGTACGTGGTGGTGAAGCCCATCGACTCCGCCGGACCGTAGCCGTTCACGACCCGCAGCGCGGGACAGCGCTCCTGGATGCGCGCGATGTGGGTGCTGGAGGCGGGCTCGCCGCCGGTGAATGCGGTGTGGAGGTGCTGGAAGGTGGTGGGGTGGTGGTCGACGAGGTAGTTGAAGAGGGTGGAGCTGGTCTGGAGGGTGGTGATGGGGTGGGTGTGGGTGAGGTGGTGGATGGTGTCGGGTTCGGGGCGTTGTCCGGGGTGCAGGACGGTGGTGGCGCCGTGGAGGAGGGCTCCCCAGAATTCGAGGCTGAAGGCGTCCCAGCTGGTGGGGGAGCACTGCAGGGTGGTGTGGGTGGGTCCTAGGGGGGTGTAGGTCTGGTGGTGGAGGGTGCCGGTGATGGCGTGGTGGGGGGTGAGGATGGCTTTGGGTCGGCCGGTGGAGCCGCTGGTGAACATGAGGCAGGCGGCGTCTAGACCGGTAGTGGTGACGGCCGGTGAAGTGGCGCGCTGGTGAGCGAGGTTGAGGGTGTCGAGGGTGTGAGCGGTGATGTGCTCACGGAGCCGGTCCCGGTGCTGGGTGGTGGTGATGACGGTGGTGATGGCGGCGTCGCTCGTGGTGGTGGTGAGGCGTTCGTCGGGGAAGTCGGGGTCGAGGACGGCGTAGGCGGCGCCGGCTTTGAGGGTGGCGAGGAGGGCGGTGGCGAGGTGGGTGCCGCGTTCGAGGAGGACGCCGACGATGTCGCCGCGGCGGGTGCCGGTGGCCGTCAGGTGGTGGGCGAGTTGGTTGGCGCGGGTGTCGAGGTCTTGGTAGGTGAGGTGTTCGTCGCCGTCGATGACCGCGGTGGCGTCGGGCGTGCGGGCCACCTGGGCGGTGAACACGGTAGGTACAGAACGGTGTTCGGGAGGGGCCGCGGTGTCGTTCCACCGCTCCACCACCCGCGCCCGATCCTGCGGATCGCACACGTCCAGCTCCGCCACCGTCCGTCCCGCAGGTCCCGTCACCACGGAGGAGAGCAGCTGCGCGAACGACCTGCTGTAGGCGGCCAGGTCCACGGACCCGGCCTGTGCGGCGTCCAGCGTGACGTCGAAGCGCAGTCCTCCGCCGTCGCCGATGGTCACGGACAGCGTCAGGTCGTCCGCCGTGCCCCCGGTGGACAGCAGGTGGCTCACCGCGGGCAGGCCGGCGAACGTGGTCCGTTCGTCCAACGGCACGATGTTGACCACCGGGCCGAACCGGCTGCGGCCCCGCACCGGCCAGCCGAGGTCACGCAGCAGGTCGGTGTCGGCGTACCGCTGGTGCCACTGCGCGCGCAGGCTCTGGGCCGCCACGCGGGCGGCCAGGTCCTCGCACGACTCCCGTGGGTCGATCCCGCAGCGCAGTGGCACGGTGTTGGCCGCCATGCCCGGGGTGCGGTGCGACCCCGGCGTGACCCGGCCCGGTACCGGGAGCCCCAGCAGCACGTCGGAGCCGCCCGCCCAGAGGCCGCGGTGCAGCACCGCCACCGCCAGTAGGGCCTGTTGCCAGGTCACTCGGGACCGTTCCGCGAAGCCGTCGAGGGCGTCCCGCAGACTGCGGTCCACCTCCGAGACGTCACGCACGATCCCGGCGGCCGGGCCCCGCGGGGCGGTCCCGTCCGGCGTCGAACCGTGCGCTGCGGCGTCCGCCGGGGTCGCGGACCCCGCCGGTCCGACGGGCGGTTCGGCGCCCTCCATGAGGCGGGCCCAGTAGGCGCGGTCGCGCCGCTGGGCCGCCGAACCCGCGTACGCCGCCTGTTCGTCGAGCAGCACGGCGTACGACCCGTACGGCGTGCCCGGATCGCCGCCGGTGACCAGGGCCGTGTAGATCTCGGCGGCCCGCCGGCGCTGGATCGAGGCGCTGTACCCGTCGTGCACCAGGTGGTGCACGCGGTGGTACCAGATGAAGTGCTCGTCGCCGAGGCGGAAGAGCAAGTGGGTGAAGAGCGGGCCGTGTTCGAGGTCCGGCGGGGATTCGAGGTCGGCCCGCATGGCGCGCATCGCCGCCGCCGCGGGATCGGGGTCACCGCTGACGTCGTACAGGTGCGGGGTGAAGTCCGCCTCGGCGGCGAAGTACTGCTGCGGAACGCCGTCGGCCTCGGTGAACCGCAGCCGGGTGGTCTCGTCCTCCGCGACCAGGGCCGCGACCGTCGCCCGGAGCAGGTCCGGGTCGGCGGGACCCAGGATGTCCAGGTAACCGCCCATGTGGAACACGGGGTTGGCCGGATCGAGGCGCTGGGCGTACCACACGCCCGCCTGGGCGGGACTGAGCGGCCGTCGTACTCCGGCTGCCGGAGCGGACATAGGAGTTCTCCCTGTGCTTCGGTGGATGGGCCCGGGTCACTGCCGCCGCAGGACGGCGTCGAGGATGTCCCGCACCGTGGTGATGCCGGTGACCTCGGCGTCCTGGAGCTGGAAGCCGAAGCGCTTCTCGATCTGGACGAGGATCTCCACGACGGACATCGAGTCGATGCCGAGGTCGGCGCCGAGGGCGGCGTCCAGGGTGATGGGGGCGTCGGTCTCGGCGACCGCGTCCCGGATCGTCGCGCTGATCTGCTCGAGGACGGCGGAGGTGCCGGGGGCGGGGGCTTCGGCGGTGGTCATGGGGTTCTCCTGTCATCGGTCGCCGGGCGGGTCGCCCGGCGGGGGAGGGGTGCGTGGACGGGGTCGAGCGGGAGGGGCGTCGGCGCGCTGCGGGTGCGGTGCGTGCGGCGGCCGGGAGGGACGAGGTCAGAAGGGAGGAGCGGGGTCAGAAGGGCCCGGTCGGCGGGCAGGGGTGTCCGACAGCCGTACGGGCGGACACCGGGCGGGCTTGGGTGTGGGCGCCGGTTCAGGCAGCGGTCTCCGTGCCCACCGCGATGTCGGGCCAGACCAGGGTCGTCGCGCCCCAGGTCGCCCCGCCGCCGAAGCCGGCCAGGACCACCTTGGCGCCGGGCCGCAGCGCACCGGACTGCAGTGCGTCGACGAGTGCGAGGGGAATGGACGCGGCCGAGGTGTTGGCGACCCGGTCGACGTTGCTGAACGCCTTCTCGGGCGGCAGGCCCACCTCGTTCGCGGTCGCGGTGAGAATCCGCTCGTTGGCCTGGTGCGCCACCAGCAGGTCCACGTCGTCCACGGTCCAGCCGGTGCGAGCGACGACGTCCCGGGCGGCCTGCGCCATCCGCTGCACCGCGTGCCGGAAGACGAGCCGGCCCTCCATGTGCAGGTAGCTCGCGACCGGGTCCGGCGCCACCCCCGCGGCCCGCTGGCGCGAGCCGCCGGACGGGGTGATCAGGGTGTCGAGGAGCGACCCGTCGCTGCCGGTGGTCTGCGCGAGCAGCCCGCCGGGTTCGTCCGGTGACCCGGCGCGCAGCACGACCGCGCCGGCGCCGTCGCCGAAGATCGGGGCCGTGACCGGGTCGTCGTGGTCGACGATGGTGGAGATGGCGTCGGCGCCGATGACCAGGCCGGTGCGGAAGGCGCCCGAGGCGATGAGCCCGGTGCCCGCCGACAGACCGTAGACGAAGCCCGAGCACGCCGCGTTGAGGTCGAAGGCGGTGACGGTGCCGAGGCCCAGCCGGGTCGCCACCGACGGGGCGGTGGAGGGGAACGTGTGGTCGGGGGTGCAGGTCGACAGGATGACGAAGTCGACGGCCGGGTCGCCGTACGCGGCCAGTGCCCGCCGCCCGGCCCGGACGGCCAGGTCGGAGGTGGCTTCGCCGGGCGCCAGCACGTACCGCTGCTCGATCCCGGTGCGGACGCGGATCCAGTCGGGGGTGACGTCCAGGCGCCGGGCCAGTTCGTCGTTCTTGACCAGGCGGTCGGCCGTGACGGCTCCGATGCCGGCGATGACGGCCGTGACGCCGCCCGTGCCGGAGCGCATGTCTTGGGACAAGGGTCCTCCTTGGGCCTGAGGCGTTCTTGCGGCCGGGCCCGACGCGTTGCCGTCAGTGGGCCGAAGACCGAGGAAGCCCATCGAATACCGGCGCCGCCGCCCCCAGCGGCAGTTCTTCCGGCACTCCGGCAGCAGCTGTGGCGGCGGGCCGCGCCACCCCGTCCCGCCACACCGCCCGCACCAGCTGGAGGACCTGGAAGCGGGACCGGCCCGGCCGGTGACTGGGCCGCACGACGCCCCGCAGCAGCAGGTCGCGCACCAGCCGGCCGCACTCGGGCAGCGTGCGCCCGGTGAGCGCCATCACGTCCTCGAGGCCGAACTCGCCGTCCCCGGCGCACACCGCGTCCAGCAGGTCGTGCCGGCCGGGGTCCAGCCCGCGCAGGCCCCGTTCCAGGCAGGCGCGCAGCCGGGCGCCCTCCCGGGCGTCCGTGAGGTGGTCGAGCAGGGCGCCGGGATCGCTCGCCAGGCACTCGCGCAGGGTCTCCATGTCGTAGACGACCAGCCAGTCGGCGGCCGCGCGCAGCGCCAGCGGCAGCCCGTCGAGGCGGCGGCAGATGTCGGCGACCGCGCCCGCGGTACGCCCGTCCAGGACGAATTCCGGCTGCACCCGGCGCACTTGGGACAGGAAGAGTTGCACGGCGGTCATCCCCGTCAGTTCCTCGGCGCCGGCCGACGCGCTCTCGCCGACGTCGTCCGGCGTGCTGAGCGGGGCCAGCAGGAACACCCGCTCGCCCGGGACGTCCGACGGGTGGTCCGAGGTGATCAGCACCCGCAGCTGCGGGCATTCCCGCAGCAGGCGGGTCAGCCGGTCCGCGTGGGGCCGGTCGGGCGCGCCGTCGATCACCAGCACCGTCGGGTGGTCGCCGACCAGCTCCAGGAAGGGCGCGGGATCGGTGTCCCCGGTGGCCGGCAGGTGCTCCACGAGCGCGCGCACGGCCCCGGCGAACTCCTCCCCGTCCGGGTCGGACCGGTACTCGCCGCCGGTTCCGGGCACGGCGTGCCAGAGCACGGGCAGCTGCGCCTCCCGGTGCAGCCGGGCCGCGACCTCCAGGGCCAGCCGCGTCTTGCCCACACCGCTCAACCCGACCATCGTGACGAGGCGTTCGGTACCGGAGGCCAGTTCGTCGGTGAGCACCCGCGCCTCGGCGTCCCGTCCGAACAGCGGGTGCGTCGCGACCGGGGGAGCGGGCGGCGCGGTCACGAACCGCTCGTGCAAAGCGGCCGAGCGGCGGCCCTGGTGCGCCGCCGACTCCAGGTCCGCCCGGGCCCTGGGCCCCAGCCGCAGACCGTCGGCTATCAGCCGTACGGTGTCGGTGCGCGGCCGGGTGGCGCGCCCCTGCTCCAGGTCCCGGATCGCCCGGACGCTGATCGTCGACAGGTCGGCCAGCTCGCGCTGGGTCAGACCGATCCGCAGGCGGTGGCGGCGCATGAGGCTTCCGAACTGCGGCGGAACGTCGGCGGTTCCGGGTGCGGCGCTCGTGGTCATGTCTCGGTCCCTGTCCCCTCTGGTTCGTCGTGCGAGGCCGGCGGACGACCGCCGTGCCGGTGGCCGTTCGGTCTCCTCACTAATCATTCGGGGGGCGCTATCCAGCCGACATCACCGTGCGGACGGGCCGGAGTTAGCGCGGGGGGCCGTGATAGCGGCCGGTGATAGCGCCGGGATAGGAGCGGGGACGGTGCCGGAATTCCGCTGGTTCCTAAGTTGAAGTCATCGCAGCGAACGGAACTGCGAAGCCCCCCGAGGACCGATGAAGGGACACCTCCCATGCGCATCGCCCAGGCTCTCCGGATCACCGTCGCCACCACCGCCCTGGCCGGCACGCTGCTGCTGGGCGCGCAGATCGCCCACGCCGACGACCCGGCCACGCCGACACACACGGGCGTCTCGGTCACCACCCCGGGCACCGGCGGCACCGCCGACTCCGTCGCCACCCCCTCGCCCACGGCCACCACGGGCAACAACCCCTGGGACTGACCCGGCCACCGGACCGGCACCCACCGACCGACCGCCCCCCGGCCGCCGTTGCCGCGGCCCGCTGTCGGGCCAGGAGCCAGCCGGCTCCGACCGACCTCCGGTCACCGTCAGGCCGACGCCCGCCAACTACCGGTTTTGCGGCCGCCATCTACCTGGGCCACCGTCAGAGCGGCGCCCGGCGTCCTACCCTCTCCCGGAGCGCGACGACTCCGGCCCCCTCGTCACACTGCCCCGTCCCCCGGAAGCAGCGAAGACCCCTGACCGTACGGTCCGGCCGGCAGCGGCAACGCCGGTGCGGGCGTGGTGAAGTCCTGGGGCGTGAGGCGCGCGGCCGGTGTGCTGGTCGCGAGGTCCGCCCGGTGCCGCGGGGCCGGCACCCCACTCACCCCCCGCTCGCCCGGAGCCAACAGCGCTTCCGCCTCCCGCAGTTCGCGGGACATCCCCCGGTCCCGGAAGGTCGCCACGGCTGCCTCCAGCAGTTCCGCGATGGCGCCCGGGCCGTCCGAGCCGTCGCCGAGGCGCGCCAGGTCCAGCCGGACGACGGCCGCGCCGCCGGCGTCCATGATCTGCTCCCGCACCGCGAGGGCCCGTTGCAGCAGCTCCCGCGCCTGGCCCAGACGGCCCATCCGTACGTGTGCGTCGCCGAGGTCCCGCAGCAGGTGCCCCTCGCCGATGACGTCCCCACTCTCCCGCACCATGTGCAGGACCTCGCTGAAGGTCTGCGCGGCCCGCTCGTGCTCGCCCCGCTGGACCAGCACCTGGCCGACCCGGCGTAAGGCGCGGGCCTGGCCGCCGGTGTAGCCGACCGAGCGGAACACCTCCAGTGCCTCCTCCAGTTGGACGTGTGCCTCCGCGGTGCGGCCCCGGCGCATCCAGATGTGGGCGCGCTGGGTCAGGACGATGGCCCGCCCCACCACGTCGCCGCCGCGCTCGAAGTCACGCAGCGCGTGCGCGTACAGGTCGAGGGCCTGGTCGTCGTCGCCCTGGAAGCGGGCGAGCAGCGCCAGGTCCCGGCGGCACAGCGCCCGGCCGCTCGCGTCCCCCAGCCGGTCGAAGAGGTCCAGCGCCGACGTCAACGAGGCGCGGCTCTGCGTGGCCTGACGGCGGCTCAGGTAGAGGGTGCCCATCGAGGTGAGCAGCGCCGCGGTGCCGCGCAGGTTCCCCGCGCGGCGCACCGCCTCCAGCGCCAGGGTGTGCGTGCGCTCCCACTGGTCGAGGTAGCCGCGGGCCTCGAACAGGGTCACCAGTGTGGTCGCCAGGTCCCAGGCCAGCTCGTCCAGCCCCTCCTGGGCGGCGTGCTCCACGGCGTGGCACAGGTTGGCCTGCTCCTGGTCCATCCACTCCAGCGGGTCCGCGAGCAGCGCGTCGACGTACGCGGCGGGCGGGTGCCAGCGGCGCGCGCGGCCGTGCAGCACCGTGTAGTCACCGCCGTAGACCTTGCTGTGCGCCAGTTCCGCCAGCGCCAGCCAGCCGCCCAGCATGCGTTCGACGGCTGCCGTGCGCTCCTGCTCGTCGCCGTGCGCGACGAGCAGGTCCCGGGCGAAGACCCGGATGATCTCGTGGAAGCGGTAGCGGAACTCCCCGGTGTGCTCCACGCCCACCACGTCGAGCATCTGCACGTCGACGAGGGGTTCCAGCAGGTCCGACGGGTAGGGACGGCGGTCGTCGAGCAGCGCGCCCGCCAGCCACCCGGGCAGCGCCGGGCCGTGGGCGAGGGACAGCAGGCGCAGCAGGCGCTGTTCGGTGGCGCCGAGCCCGTCGTGGGTGAGGGACAGGCTGGCGCGCATGGTCATCTCACCGTGCGTGAGCTCGTCCAGCCGGTTCCGCTCGTTGGCCAGCCGGTGCACCATCGAGGCCAGCGACCAGTGCGGGCGCGCCGCCAGCCGGGCGGCGACGATCCGCAGGGCCAGCGGCAGTCCGCCCACCGTGCGCACCAGCGCCTGGGCCGCCTCGCCCTCGGCCGCGACCCGCTCGGGCCCGATGATCCGCCCGAGGAGGTCCTGTGCCTGGCCGGCGTCGAGGACGTCGAGTTCGATACGGCGGGCCCCGGGCACCCCGGTGATCCGGGTGCGGCTCGTGACGATCACCGCGCAGGTGCTGGTGCCGGGCAGCAGCGGGCGGATCTGGCTCTCGCTCGCCGCGTCGTCGAGGACCACCAGCACCCGGCGGGTGGCGAGGAGGGTCCGGTACATCTCCGCCCGCTCGTCGAGGGAGTCGGGCAGCACCGGGCCGGGGATGCCGAGCGCGCGCAGGAAGCGGCCGAGCACGTCCTGCGCCGAGACCGGGACCAGGCCGGTGCCCCGCAGGTCGCAGTAGAGCTGGCCGTCGGGGAAGTGTTCCGCGCTGAGCCGGTGCGCCACGTGCGTGGCGAAGGTGCTCTTGCCGATGCCGGGCTTGCCGATGATCACCGCGATCCCGACCGCGCTGCGCGTGCCGCCCTCGGCGAGCAGCGAGGTGACGGTCCCGATCAGCCCCTCGTCGCCGACGAAGTCGGCGGTGTCGGCCGGAAGTTGGTGCGGCACGCGGTCGCGGGACGGAGCGGCGGAGGCGGCGTCCGCGCCGGACTCCGCCTCCTCCTGGGGTTCCCGGCCCTCCGGCCGGGACGGACCGGCGGGTCTTCGCGCGGCCTCGGCGGTCTCGGCGCCCGCGCTGAGCGACGCGTCGCCGGTGAGGATCGCCGACTCCAGCCGCTTCAGCTCCTCGCCGGGCTCGAGACCCAGCTCCTCCAGCAGCAGGGCCCGCGCCGTGCGGTAGGCCTCCAGCGCCTCGGCCTGCCGCCCCGACCGGTACAGGGCGAGCATCAGGTGCCCGCGCAGCCGCTCGCGCAGCGGGTTCTCATGGACCAGGCGGCTGATCTCGCCCACCAGTTGATGGTGGCGGCCGAGGTCCAGCTCCAGTTGCAGATACGTTTCCACAGCGGTCAGGCGCTCTTCGTCCAGCTGCAGCGCGCGGCCGCGCAGCGCCTCGCTGAGCACCCCGTCCAGACAGGGGCCGCGCCACAGGGACACCGCCGAGCGCAGCAGGTCGGCGGCCTCGGCGCAGCGGCCCGTACGCACCATGCCGCGCGCCTCGGTGACCCGGGACCCGAAGAGGCGTACGTCCAGGAGCTCGTCCGGCGCGTTCAGGACGTAGCCGGGCGCACGGGTCGTGATGGGCGCCTCCACCCCGGCGTCGGTGATGGTCCGGCGCAGCCGCGACACGCAGATCTGCACCTGGGTGCGGGCCGTGCCCGGCGGGTCGTCCCCCCAGATCAGGTCGACCAGCTGGTCCGTCCCGACGACGCGGTTGGACTCCAGCAGCAGCGCGGCCAGGACGATCTCCTGGCGGCCGGGGGGGATCCGCACGTGACCACCGGGTCCCCGCACCTCGACCGGGCCCAGGATGTTGAACACCGTCCGCTGGAGTCCGGACCGGTCCGCGTCCAACGCATCGATCATGTGTCTCCCAGCTCAGATGCGGCCCGCGCGGGATGCAGCCGTGTGCAGACGTCAGTCATGGCACCCATGTCCGACTTCGACGGGTCACCGCGACGGACCACAGTGTCACTGACCGGACAGCGGCTTGTCCATGGAGCCCGGGCCTCCCTCAACAGCAACTTGTTGCATGGTGCATGAGCGGGGACTGCATGGTGCATGAGCGGGGACGGAGGAGATCCGGTGAAGCGGTGACAGTGCGTGATAGTGACGCGATAGCTTCCCGATGCGCTGGTGCGGGAGGGTGGCCCAGGGCTCGCGGCCGGGCCCGGGAAAGGAAGTGTGCACATGACCACGCGCGACATGGCCGCTGGTTCGGTCAGCGGCGCCGTGACGGCGGCCGGCATCGACCACGTGCGGCTCTCCTACCACTACCTGGACACCGGCGACATCGACGGCTACGGCTCGCTCCTCGCCGACGACATCCGGGTGGTGCGCCCCGACGCCCCGCTGCGGGCCGGCCGGGACGAGGTGCTGAGCCTCCACCAGGACGCCCTGGTGCCACCCGGCACCCACCACATCGAGGAGATCGTCGCGCAGGGCCACAGCGTGGTGGTGACGGGACGCCTGACCCCCGTGAGCGCCTCCCGCCCTGACGGTACGGTCCGTGACCTGGAGTTCGTGGACTGGTTCACCCTGACCGACGACAGCATGCTGCGCGGCTACCGCCGCTACTACTTCGCCGCCCCGGCCTGAACCGGCCTCGACGGCTCCGGTCACGGCGCCGGCTGGAACTACGACGACTCGGCGAGCGCCTGCTGCGTGGTGGCGTACAGGGGCAGGACGGTGGTCAGCCGGGTGAGCTCCAGGATGCGGTGCACCTCCGGCTGCGTCCCGGCTAGCCCGAAGCCGCGCCCCGCCTGCGTACGGCGGCGGTGGAGGTCCACGAAGGCCCCGAGGGCGCTGGAGTCGCAGAAGTCGACCTTGCTCAGGTCGAGCACGAGCAGCGGGACCTCCTGCATCTCCTTGCTGGTCAGGTGTCCCAGGAGCTGCGGGGTGGTGTGGTAGTCGATGGGTCCCTCCACGACGACGACGGCGTGGCGCGCGCCGCGGCGCGAGACGAGGGAGAGCGTCGGACCGGTGGGAGTGGGCAGGAGGGCGCCGTCGGCCGGGGCGCTGCCCTGGGGCTGCGCGGCCTCGTGGTCGTGGGGCAGGGTCATGAGGGCTCAGCTCCCGTGGGTCCGAGGGGGGCGGGGTGTGCGGTGTCGTGCGGCCGGGGGCCGCTCGGTGCGGGCCCTCATGAGGTGCTGACCTCCGCCCACACGACCTTCCCGCCGTCGATCATGCGGGTGCCCCACCGCGTCGCGATCGCGTCGACGAGGAAGATGCCCCGGTGCCCGAACTCCTCGGGCCGCGAGACGATGAGGCGGGGCCGGCGCGTACTGCTGTCGGTGACCTCCAGGACCACACGGTCCGCGCTGCGCCGCAGCTCGACGCGCAGGGGCGTCCGGGCGTGGCGCACGGCGTTGGCCACTATCTCGTCGGTCACCAGCATGAGGTCGTTCGCCAGGTGGGCCAGCCCCCATGCGCGCAGGGTGCGCGAGACGAGGTCACGGGCGTCGGGGACGGCACCGGAGACCGGCGGGTACTCGCGGGTCACGGCGAGCGTCCGGCGGGCGGAGTCCTCGGGCCGGTACACGTACAGCATCGCGATGTCGTCGTCGTGCTGCCCGCCGGCCAGGGCGTCCAGCCAGGAGTCGCAGTCGGCCTCGATCTCGCCGACCGGGCCGGCCAGCAGCTTCCGCAGCTGGTGCAGGCCCTCGTCGATGGGCCGGGACCGGCGCTCGACCAGGCCGTCGGTGTACAACAGCAGCCGAGCCCCCGGCGCCAGCTGCGCCTCCTGCTCCGGGTAGGCGCGGCGCCCCACCCCGAGGGGCGGCCCGATCTCCTCGTCCAGGAAGCGCACGCCGCCCTGCTCGTCGCGCAGGACCGGCGGCAGGTGGCCCGCCACCGCGAGGCGCAGCCGGGCGCGGTGCCTGTCCAGCACCGCGTAGGCGCAGGTGGTGATGCAGCCCGGTGCGATGTCGTCGACGATGACGCTCAGCTGCTCCAGCACCTCCGACGGGGCGAGGCCCAGCTGGGCGTAGGCCCGGCACGCGGTACGGATCTGGCCCATGATCGCCGCCGCCCGGACGCCCTTGCCCATGACGTCACCGACGACGAGGGCGACCTCGCCGTCGCGCAGCGGTATGAGGTCCATCCAGTCGCCGCCGGCGCCGCGGCTGCGGGCCGCGGGCAGGTAGCGCGAGGTGGTGACGATCCCGTCGACCTTGGGCAGCCTCGGCAGCAGCCGCCGCTGCAGCTCCATGGCGGCTTCCCGCTCCCGGCGGTACGTCTGGGCGTTCTGCAGGGCGACGGCGGTCTGCGAGGCGACCCCGGTGACCAGCCGCTCGTGCCGCTCCGTGAACCGGCCGGGCTCCGGGTGGCCGAAGAAGAACCCGCCGAGCACGGTGCCGTGGGAGATCACCGGTACGGCGAGGTAGCTGCGCACGGGCAGGTGCCCTGCCGGCATCCCGTGGTGCGGGGCGTTGTGCCCGTAGCGCGGGTCGGCGGTGATGTCGTCCGAGCGCACCACCCCCAGCCCGCGGAACGTGTACTCGAACACCTGGGTGTTGCGCGGCATGGGGAACTTGTCGAACTCCGAGCGGTCCACCCCCGAGATGACGTACAGCAGGTACGACTCGCCGGTGTCCCCGAGGACGTTGTAGAAGAAGGCGCCGAAGGCGGCTCCCGACAGGCGGGTGGCGGCATCGGAGGCGTGCTGGACCAGGGCGTCGAGGTCGAGCTCGGCGGCCAGCGCGCTGCCGACCTCCTGCAGCAGCTCGACGACCGCCGCCTCCTCCCGCAGTTCGCTCTCGCGTCGCCGCAGCTCGTCCTCGGAGCGCCGCAACCGCGCGCTGGTGGAACGCAGGTCCTCGACGGCCGACTGGAGCTGGGCGGCGCGCCACGCCACCAGGGCCTCCATGCTGGCGGTCAGCGCACCGGACGCCTCCAGCCGGGCCTCGGCGGACGGCTCGTCGGCCGACAGCAGCGCGAGGCGCGCGCTGTGGGCGACGGGGCGGAAGAACTCGGTGATGCCGGGCGGCAGTTCCTGGTCGACGAGGAGGGTCACCGCGAACCACTGGCCGGCGCGCACGGGGCCGCCGAAGGCCAGGAGGCGTCCCGCCCCCTCCGGCGCGGACGCCGCGGACGGCGCGGACGCCGCGGACGGTGCGGACGCCTGGTCCGGCTGTTCGGCCGGCTTCCCGGCCGGGTGGTCGAGCAGGACGACGTCGATCTCGCCGGGCAGGGCGTCGTCACCGTCAGCGGGCCACAGTCCCGCACCCCGCAGCAGCCGCAGCAGGGACGAGGAGCCGGACGGGCCGGCGACCGGTTCGGAGCGACGGACGGCTGCCGGTGCGTCCACCTCGGCAGCCCGGGAACCGTCGTCGCCGGCGGTGAACTCCCGCACCACGAGCCGCCCGCCGTCCGTCGACGCATCGGGATCCGTACGGTCGCCGAGCCCGGCTGTCGAGCGGGCGAGGAACACGCGCACCTCAGCGCACGCACGGTGACCGTGCCGGTCGACCAGGCCGGTGCGGAAGAAGTCCGCGAGACGCTGGGCCGCGGCATGCGCCGACCCGGCGCCCACGACGGCCTGCCGCAGGTGCGTGCCGGCGGTGGCGGCTTCGGCGAGGTCGAAGGCGGACACGTCGAACCGCGCGCCCCGGGGCGCCGTGCTGTGTGCCGCGCTCGGCGACGGTGGAACCATGCGGGCCACGGTAGACCACGGCTGGTCGGCGCCCTACCGGGTGGTCCCGTCGTCACCCTCCGGTGACGGTCCCGAACCGACGGTACCCACAACTCGGTGAGCCACCCGCGGTGGCTTTGCGTCCCCGAGGGATAACGGTCGCCACCGGGCGGGTACTGGTGGTCAGCCAAAGTGTTCACCCCCTGGGAAGAGGCTGCCGTGTCCGACCGGATCGCCGACATCTGGGGCACCCGTACCCCGCACGAGAAGGACACGCCCTGGCCGGTGCGCGTCGACAGCCACCTCGACCCCTCCGTGACCGAGCAGGACGTGGACCGGTGGGTGCAGTCGGCGTGCGTGCTGTGCAGCAACGGCTGCGGCTGCGACATCGCCGTCAAGGACGGGCGCATGGTCGGCGTCCGCGGCCGCGCGGCGGACACCGTCAGCCACGGCCGCCTGGGTCCCAAGGGACTCTACGGCTCCTGGCAGTGGAGCCGCACCGACCGGCTGACCCGCCCCCTGGTCCGCGACGCCGGCGGGAACCTGGTCGAGACCGACTGGGACACGGCGATGAGCCGCATCGTCGAGCGGTCGCGCCGGCTGCTGGCCACCGACGCGGGAGCGCTCAGCCACGGCTTCTACACCTCGGGGCAGCTCTTCCTGGAGGAGTACTACACCCTCGGCGTGATCGGGAAGGCCGGGCTGGGCACGCCGCACATGGACGGCAACACCCGGCTGTGCACCGCGACCGCCGCCGCCGCGATGAAGGAGAGCTTCGGCTCGGACGGACAGCCGGGCAGCTACAGCGACATCGAGGCCACCGACGCGGTGTTCCTGTACGGGCACAACATGGCCGAGACCCAGACCGTCCTGTGGATGCGCGTCCTGGACCGCGTCCACGGACCGAACCCGCCGAGGATCGTCGCGGTCGACCCGCGCGACACGCCCGTGGCCGAGGCGGCGCGGGCCACCGGCGGGGTGCACCTGGCGCCGCTCCCGGGCACCAACCAGGCGCTGATGAACGCGCTGGTCCGGGAGGTGATCCACCAGGGCTGGCTGGACGAGGAGTACGTCGACGCGCACACCCTCGGCTTCGACGACCTCAGGAGCACCGTCGAGCCGTACACCCCGGAGCACGCCGCCGGGATCTGCCGGGTCCCCGCCGACGACATCCGCCGCGCCGCGGAGATCTTCGGCACCAGCGAGCGGGTGCTGTCCACGGTGCTGCAGGGCTTCTACCAGTCGCACCAGGCGACCGCCGCCTCCTGCGCGGTGAACAACCTGCACCTGCTGCGCGGGATGCTGGGCCGCCCCGGCTGCGGCATCCTGCAGATGAACGGCCAGCCCACCGCCCAGAACAACCGCGAGTGCGGCGCCGACGGGGACCTCCCGGCCTTCCGCAACTGGGACAACCCCGACCACGTGCGGGAACTGGCCGAGCTGTGGAACGTCGACCCGCTGACCATCCCGCACTGGTCGCCGCCCACCCACGCCCTGCAGATCTGGCGCTACTGCGAACAGGGCTCGATCGGACTGCTGTGGATCTCCGGCACCAACCCCGCGGTGTCCATGCCCGACCTGCCCCGCATCCGCCGGATCCTCCAGCAGGACTCCCTCTTCACGGTCGTCCAGGACGGCTTCCTCACCGAGACCGCCCGCTACGCCGACGTCGTCCTGCCGGCCGCCCTGTGGGGCGAGAAGCAGGGCACGTTCACCAACGTCAACCGCACCGTGCACCTGTCGGACCAGGCGATCGAACCGCCCGGCGAGGCCCGCAGCGACCTGGACATCTGGCTGGACTACGCCCGCCGCATGGACTTCCGCGACCGTGACGGCGCCCCGCTGATCAAGTGGTCGGACCCGGAAGGGGCGTTCGAGGCGTGGAAGGAGTGCACCCGCGGCCGCCTCGTGGACTACACCGGCCTGTCGTACGACAAGCTGCGCGGCGGCACCGGCATCCCCTGGCCCGTGAACGAGAAGGCCCCCGAGGGCACCGACCGCCTCTACTCCGACGCGCAGTTCGCCACCCACCCCGACGTGTGCGAGACCTACGGCCACGACCTGCTCACCGGGGGCGCGCTGAGCGAGCAGGAGTACCGCGCCCTGCGCCCCGACGGGCGGGCGTTCCTCAAGGCGGCCGCCTACGTCCCGCCGCCGGAGGGACCCGGGGAGGAGTACCCGTTCGTCCTCTCCACCGGCCGTACCGTCTACCACTTCCACACCCGCACCAAGACGGGCCGCTCCCGCCCGCTGCGCCGCGCGGCCCCCGGCGTGTGGGTGGAGCTGTCGGCCGGTGACGCGGCACGGCTCGCCGTGGGGGAGGGCGACGTCGTACGGGTGGAGTCGCGCCGGGGAGCCATGCAGGGGCCCGTGCGGATCGGCCGCGGCCGGGACGGCGTGGTGTTCGTCCCGTTCCACTACGGCTACTGGGACCAGCCCGGCACCGACGGGGCGGCACCCGGCGACGCCCCGGGTGCGGCGAACGAGCTGACGCTCACCGAATGGGACCCGGTGTCCAAGCAGCCGATGTTCAAGACCGCGGCGGTGAAGGTCACCAAGATCGCCGACGGCACCGGTCCCTCACCCGCGCCCACCACCGCCGCGTCCGCCCCCGCCGACCCGGAGGGCGTCCCGCCCACCGTCGGCGGCCCGGAGGCCGACGTACGGGAACAGCCGTACGCCGCCGAACCCCCGCAGCCCGCGCGGCAGCCGGAGACCTCGGGCGAGCAGCCCGGCTCCGGAGGGACCACGACGTCCGCCACCGGCCCGAAGGACTGACCCGCATGCACCTCTCCACCTACGTCGGTCTGCAGCACACCGCGTCCCGCACGCTCGCCGACTCCTTCCGCCAGGTCGCCGACGGCCACGCGGACGAACCGGACGTGCACAGCCTCTGCCACACCCTCGCCCGGATGTGCGACGCCCACGTCGAACGGCTCGCGCCCGTCGCCGAGCGGTACGGCGAACAGGACGAGGAGGAGCCCGAGCGCCTGCACGCCGACGGGCTGTCCGACACCCGTTCCGGCGGCGTCGGCCTGCTGCGCGACCTCCAGGACCTGTACACCCTGGCCTCCTTCGTGGACATCACCTGGACCGTCCTCGGCCAGGCCGCCCAGGGAACGCGTGACCACGAGCTGCTGGACGTGGTGGAGTCCTGCAAGACCGACACCCAGCGCCAGCTGAAGTGGCTCAACACCCGGATCAAGCAGGCCGCCCCCCAGGCACTGATCGCCGCCGCGCACTGAAGCGCCCAGCGGGAGCACGCGCGAGGGCCGGCCGGACACCGATGTCCGGCCGGCCCTCGCCCGTGGTGACGGTCAGCGCTCCGGGTGCCCCGCCCCCATGCCGGCGGGCGCCTTGCCGGACTCGGCGGCGCGGGTCGCGGCGCTCGCGGCCATGGCCAGCAGGGCGGCGAGCGCCCCGGTGATGACGTTGTTGACGATGGTCCTGGTGGTGCTGACGTCGCCCGCCACCACCCACGGCGCGACGATCGTCCACAGACCCAGGGCGCACGCGCCCCACGCCATGCTGTGGGTGCGCTCGTAGGCCCGGCCGAACCCTCCGCTCATGAGCAGCGCATAGGCCAGCCCCACGAGCAGATTGGTGACGGCGAGCCGTGACAGTCCGTTGAACCCGGCGATCCACGGAGAAGCCGCCAGGTAGATGCCGGTGAGGAAGGCCAGTGTCCCGAGGGCCTGTCCCTGGGGCGTGCTGGTCGCGCGCTCGGCCACCTCGTGGCGCTGACGCATGTCGATGATGTCCGGGTGGGTCTCCATGGAAGGCCGTGAAGCGGAAGTGGACATGGCTCTTGCTTCTTTCTCTCTGGCCCGCGCCGCCGGTGAACTGCTCACCTCTCACTGCGGCCCCAAGCCGTTGTGGTGTCCTCGCTGGGCCGGGTAACTCCTTATGCGGCCTTTACACCTCGATGCGCGGATCGGCGACGGTGTTTTTGCGGGGTACGGGACGGCGTGCCCCGTCGGCGGGTCAACCGCGGCCCGTGGACCCGCCGTCGTCCTCGCCGTCGGGCGCCTCCGCGGCCGCGCCGGCGGTGCCCTCCGGCACCTCGACGCCCTCGAGCGGGCGGCCCGCCGTGGTGCCGTGGTCCGGCTGGTACCCCTCCTTGCTGCTCGCTGTGCCCGGCACGGACCGGTCCTGGGCCTGGCTCTCCGCTCCCGAGTGCGCACCGGGCTCCTCGGGGTCCCGGGCCCGGGCGTGGTCCGCGCCGTGGTCGTCGCGCTGCTCTTCCTGGTCGGCCATGTCGGTGCCCTTCCGGTGCGGGTGCGGTCCGGGTCAGCCCGTGGTCCGGGGCTGGGCCGGGTTCTCCGGTGTGCCGTGGGACGGCGGGTTCATCGCCGGACCCGACGTGGCGGGGGAGACCGCCGGTGTGGCGTCGGGCGCGGGTGCCTGCTCCGGCGCGGGTGCCAGCGGGGAGCCCCCCGACGGCTGTGCCCCGTGCTCGAGTTGTCCCAGGCGGTGGCGCAGGAGCTCCACCGGATGCGCTCACGGTCGCCGCGCGTGGCACCTCGCGTGCGGCGCCGCCTCGGACGTCACACCGAGTCCCGCGCCGGGGGCCGCCCAAACGGGCCGGCGGCCACCGTCGGCGGACCGCTGCGACCGTCCGCGGCGCACGACCTGGAGCCGGGCAAGGTCGTCATGGCCGCGGTCTACGGCGCCGCACACCGGACGCGGTACCGAGGGCGCCGGCCGGGTCTGCGACCATCCCGGGTGTGGACTACCCGAACGACCAGGCCCCCGGCGCGCCCGTCCGCTCCGGCATCCCGGAGCACGGCCGCGTGCCCAAGTACTACGCGGTGAAGGCGCGGATCGACCGACTCGTGGACGAGCTGGGCGAAGGAACGCCGATCCCGACCGAACGCGACCTGTCCGAGCGCTACGAGGTGGCCCGCGAGACCGTGCGGCAGGCCCTGCGCGAACTGGTCCTTGAGGGCAAGCTGCGCCGGCAGGGCCGGGGCACGGTGGTCGCCGGCCCCAAGCTGGAGCAGCCGCTGTCCCTGGCCAGCTACACCGAGGGCGTGCGCCGCCAGGGCCGCACCCCCGGCCGTACCCTCGTCACCCTCGACCGCTTCCCCTGCCCCGAGGCGCTGGCCGCCGAGACGGGCCTGGGGCGCGGCGAGCCCGTCTGGCACCTGGAGCGCGTACTGCTCGCCGACGACGAGCGGGTCGGCCTGGAGAGCACGTACGTCGCGGTGGACCGAGTGCCGCGCCTGGACGGGGAGTTCGACCCGGACTCGTCGTTCTACGCCTACCTGGCCCGGCAGGGCATCGCCTTCGGCTCCGCCGACGAACGCATCGAGACCGTGCTCGCCACCCCGCGCGAGGCGCTGCTCGTCGGGACCCCGCCGGCCCTGCCGATGCTGCTCATCCACCGCGTCTCGCGGGACACGGAGGGCCGTCCGCTGGAGCGGGTGCGGACGCTGTACCGGGGTGACCGCTTCTCGTTCACCGTCCGCCTCGACGGCTGAAAAGCGCCGATTCGGCACCTTTCACCGGGCCGGCTTGATCACGAAAAGATAACGGGTCTAGCCCAAAAGTGATGGCCAGTTCACGCTCTCGTTGAAGACCGGATTCCTCCGGTTCCCCGAGGGCGAAGAGTGTGACGGACGTGAGAGTGATAGTCGTCGGAGCCGGCGTGGTGGGAACCATGCACGCCTGGCACGCAATGAATCGCGGCCACGAGGTCGTACAGATCGAGCGCGAGACGGAGGCCCGCGGCGCCTCGCTGCGCAACTTCGGCCAGATCTGGGTGAGCGGCCGCGCGGGGGGCGAGGAACTGGACACCGCGCTGCGCGCACGGGAGCTGTGGGAGGAGATCGGTGCCCGGATCCCCGCCCTGGGCTTCCGGCCCAACGGCTCGCTGACCCCCGTCCGCGGCGAGCTGGAGCTGGCCGTCGCCGAGGCCGCGGTCGCCCGCCCGGACGCCGCCGCCCGCGGGTACGAGCTGCTCACCCCCGCCGCGGCCCGGGCCGTCAACCCGGCGCTGCGGGGGGAGTTCGACGCCGCCCTGTACTGCGAGCGGGACGCGGCCGTCGAGCCCCGCACCGCGCAACTCGCCCTGCGGGCCGGGCTGGCCAAGTCCCCGCGCTACACCTTTCTGCCCGGCCGCGAGGTGCGCGACGTGGTCGGCGAGCACGCCGTGCGCGACGACCACGGCGAGACGCACACCGGCGACGCCGTGGTCCTGTGCACCGGCGCCTGGCTGGGCGGCCTGGTCCGCGAACTCGCCGGCCCCGACCTGCCGGTGCGCAGGGTGCGCCTGCAGATGATGCAGACCGCGCCGCTCGGCGAGACGCTGACCACCTCGGTCGCAGACGCCGACAGCTTCCGCTACTACCCGGCGTACGCCTCGGCCGCACTGGACGATCTGAACGCCCGCCGGCCGCAGCCCGCCACGGCCGCGGACCACCGCATGCAGCTGCTGATGGTCCAGCGCGCCGACGGCGGCCTGACCATCGGCGACACCCACGAGTACGAGCACCCCTTCGCCTTCGACACCGTCGAGGAGCCCTACGAGCACCTCACCGGCGTCGTCGAGTCCCTCCTGGGCCGCCCGCTGCCCGCGGTCCGCCGTCGCTGGGCGGGCGTGTACGCGCAGTGCACGGACACCACCCGCGTGGTGCACCGGCAGCGCGTGCGCGAGGGCGTCTGGCTCGTCACCGGGCCCGGCGGGCGCGGCATGACCTGCTCACCCGCGATAGCCGAGACCACCGCGAACGAACTGGGTTGGTGAACACCATGACGACCCCCGCCCCCGACCTCCGCCCCACCCCCGACCTCCGCCCCACCCCCGACCTCCGCCCCACCCCCGCCATCCGCCTCGTCGTCCTCGACATGGCCGGCACCACCGTCGCCGACGGCGGCCTGGTCGAGCGAGCCTTCGACAGCGCCGCCCGCGCACTCGGCGTCGAGCCCGGCAGCCCGGACCACGCCGACAAGCTCGCCCACGTCCGCGCCACCATGGGCGAGTCCAAGATCTCCGTCTTCCGGCACCTGTTCGGCGAGGAGGACCGCGCCCGGCGCGCCAACACCGCCTTCGAGGAGGCGTACGGCGCACTCGTCGCCGACGGCCTGGTCGCCCCCGTCCCCGGCGCCCGCGAAGCCGTCGAGGCACTTCACGCCGACGGCCGGACCGTCGTCCTGACCACCGGGTTCGCCCGCGTGACGCAGGACGCCCTGCTGGACGCCCTCGGCTGGCGCGACCTTGCGCCCGTCACCCTGTGCCCCGCGGACGCGGGCGGCCGCGGCCGGCCGTACCCGGACATGGTGCTGGAGGCGTTCCTGCGCACCAAGGCCGCGGACGGCACGGCCCAGGTGGCCGTCGTCGGCGACACCTCCTACGACGTGCTCAGCGGCCTGCGGGCCGGCGTCGGCCTAGTGGCCGGTGTCCGCACCGGGGCGCACGACGCCGAGACCCTGCGCGCGGCCGGTGCCGGGCACGTCCTGGACTCGGTCGCCGACCTGCCGGCCCTGCTGCGGGGAGCGGACTGATGGGGATCCGCTTCGACGGCGTCACCGTCGCCTACGACGGGACCGTCGTCCTGGACGCCCTCGACCTCACCGTCGCCGCGGGCGAGGTCATGGCGCTGCTCGGGCCGTCCGGATCCGGCAAGACCACCGCGCTGCGGGCGGTCGCCGGGTTCGTCCGGCCCGCCTCCGGGCGCGTCTTCCTCGGCGACCGCGACGTCACCGATCTGCCCCCGCACCGACGGGGGATCGGCATGGTCGTGCAGAGCTACGCCCTCTTCCCGCACCTGCGGGTCGAGGACAACGTCGCCTTCGGCCTGAAGGCCCGCAAGGTCCCCCGGGACCGGATCCGCACCCGGGTCGCCGAGGCCCTGGACCTCACCGGCATGGCCGCCCACGCCCGCCGGTACCCGCGCGAGCTGTCCGGCGGCCAGCAGCAGCGCGTCGCCATCGCCCGCGCACTGGCCGTCCGCCCCGACGTCCTCCTCCTCGACGAACCGCTCTCCGCGCTCGACGCCCGGCTGCGCTCCGGGATGCTCACGGAACTCGCCCGGCTGCACCGCGGACTGCCCGACGTGACCATGCTGTACGTCACCCACGACCAGGTGGAGGCGCTGACCCTCGCCGACCGCATCGCGGTGATGGACCGGGCCCGCCTCCAGGCGTGCGGGACACCGCGGGAGCTGTACCGGGCGCCGGGCGACGCGTTCACCGCGTCGTTCGTGGGCGGGGCCAACCTGCTGCCGGTCACGGTCGACGGCAAGGGCGCCCGGTTCGCCGGGACCCACGTCGAGCTGGACACCGCCGCCGCGGCTGCCGGCGCGCGGGCCACCCTCTGCGTCCGGCCGCACCTGGTCGGCGTCGGCGACGGCCCCAACCGGCTCACCGGCACCCTGGCGGAGATCCAGTGGCGCGGCGCCACCCACCGGCTGTACGTCGACGTGGGCGGCCACCAGGTGATGGCCGACGTGCGCGAACTGCGGGAGCCACCGCACCTCGGGGACGCCGTGACCCTGCACTTCGCGCCCGAGGACGCCGTACTGCTGCCCGCGGGGGTGGGGGATGAGTGAGGCGGTCGCCGCCGTGCGGCCCCGCCGCGGCCGGCCCCGCGGCCTCCCGCGCCCCCGCACGGCGCTGCTGTGGGCGCTGCCGCCCACGGCCCTGCTCGCGGTCGTCTTCCTCTACCCCCTCGCCCTCGTCGTCCGGCAGTCCGTCCACCCCGACACCGGGGGCACCTCCCTCCAGCCGTACGCCGACGTCCTCGCGTCGGAGGCGTTCCGGCAGGCGCTGTGGACGACCGTGTGGCTGGCGCTGGCGTCGACCGCCGGGTGCCTGGTTCTCGGGTTCCTGCTGGCGCTGGTCATCGCGTTCGTGCCGTTCCCCGGCGCCCGCGCTGTCTCCCGGTTCGTCGACGTCTTCCTCTCCTTCCCGTCCTTCCTGATCACGCTGGCCCTGGTGTTCGTCTACGGCACGGCCGGCCTGGCCAACGGACTGTGGACGGACCTGACCGGCGCCGCCGAGGGACCCTTCCGGTTCCTCACCACCCCCTGGGGCGTCCTGCTCGCGGAGATCACCTACTTCACGCCGTTCGTGATGCGCCCCCTGCTCGCCGCGTTCTCGCAACTCGACACCGCCCAGGTCGAGGTGGCCGGTTCGCTGGGTGCCCGCGCCCCGATGATCGTGCGGCGGATCATCCTGCCCGAGGCGCTGCCCGCCCTCGCGGCCGGCGGCAGCCTGGTCCTGGTCCTCTGCCTGAACGAGTTCGGCATCGTCCTGTTCACCGGCGCCAAGGACGTCACCACGCTGCCGATGCTCGTCTACGGCAAGGCGATCCTGGAGTCCGACTACCCCGGAGCCTGTGTGGTGGCCGTCGTCAACGTCCTGATCAGCGTGGGCCTGTACGGTCTGTACCGGGTGGTGAGCCGCCGTGCTGGTGCATAGCCGCGGGGCCGGACGGGCCGTGTGGGCCGTCTTCCTCGTCCTCTTCCTGCCCCTGTTCGCCCTGCCCCTCCTCGTCGTCCTCGCCGCCTCCTTCGCCACCCACTGGTCCGGCGTCCTGCCATCCGGCCCCACCGTCGCCCACTACCGGGCCGCGACCCGCGGCGAAGCCCTCCAGGCCCTCACCACCAGTCTGGTCACGGCGCTGACCGCCAGCGTCCTCGCGCTGGCCGCCGGCACCTGGGCCGCGCTCGCCGCCGCGGCGCTGAAGGGCCGCTGCCGCAGGGTGCTGGACGCGCTGTTCGTCCTGCCCGTCGCCGTGCCCTCGGTGGTCGTCGGCCTCGCCACCCTGGTCGCCTTCTCCCAGCCGCCGTTCCTGCTCAACGGCACCCGCTGGATCGTGATCACCGCCCACACCGTCCTGGTCACCGCCTTCGCCCACCAGTCCGTTTCCGCGGCGGCCGCCCGCCTGGACCCGGCGTACGAACAGGCCGCCGCCTCCCTCGGCGCACGTCCCGCCCGTGTGCTGTGGACGGTGCGACTGCCGCTGCTGCTGCCCTCCCTGACCGCCGCGGCCGGCCTCTGTTTCGCCCTGTCCATGGGCGAATTGAGCGCCACGATGATGCTCTACCCGCCCGACTGGACCCCGCTGCCGGTCCTCGTCCACGCCTCCACCGACCGGGGCGCCCTGTTCGCCGGCTCGGCGGTCGCCGTGGTCCTGATGACGGCCACCCTGCTGGTCCTGCTCGCCGTGTCGCGGCTCCGCACCAGGGCCTCGTACCGCTAGGGCGCACCTGCCCATCCACCTTCAAACCCCCAACGCACGCAAGGAGTTCACCTCGCCATGCCCAGAAAGCCCTTCCTCCCGGTCACCGCCCTCTGCCTGCTCGTCCTGCCGCTCACCGCCTGCGGCGGCACCTCGGACGCCGCCGACGAGAAGGTGGTCACCGTCTACAGCGCCGACGGCCTCAAGGGCGAGAACGGCGACGGCTGGTACGACCAGGTCTTCGCGGACTTCCGGAAGGAGACCGGGATCAAGGTCGAGTACGTCGAGGGAGGTTCCGGCGAGATGGTGCAGCGCGCGGTCCGCGAGAAGAACAACCCGCAGGCCGACGTCGTCGTCACCCTCCCGCCGTTCATCCAGCAGGCCGACGCCGAGGGACTGTTGCAGAAGTACACCCCGAAGGGCTCCGACCAGATCGGCGGCGCCGACAAGGCGGCGGACGGCACCTGGACCGCCGTCGTCAACAACTACTTCGGGTTCGTCCACAACAAGAAGGAACTGGAGCAGGCCCCCACCACCTGGCAGGAACTCCTCGACGACCGGTACGACGACAAGCTCCAGTACTCCACCCCCGGCGTCGCCGGCGACGGCACCGCCGTCGTGATCAAGGCCGTGCACGACTTCGGCGGCGAGCAGCCGGCCATGGCCTACCTGAAGGAGCTCCAGGCCAACAACGTCGGCCCGTCCGCCTCGACCGGCAAGCTCGCCCCCAAGGTCGACAAGGGCGAACTTCTCGTCGCCAACGGCGACGTCCAGATGAATCACGCCCAGGCGAAGACGATGCCGAACCTCGGCATCTGGTTCCCGGCACCCGAGGGCGGCAGGCCCACCACCTTCGCCCTGCCGTACGCCGCCGGTCTGGTCACCCAGGCCCCGCACACCGAGAACGGCCGGAAACTCCTCGACTTCCTGCTGGACCGCAGGGCCCAGGAACAGGTCAGCGCGATCGGCGGCGGCTTCACCGTCCGCAAGGACGTCCACGCCACCGACGACAACGCCCGCGCCCTGGCACGCCTGATGGACGGCGTCGAGGTCTTCGCACCCGACTGGGCCGACGTCGAGGAGAACCTGGCCTCGTACGTCGACGCCTGGAAGGAAGCCACCGGCAGCTGACCGCGCCCCACCCCCGCACCGCCCCCTGGCACCACCCGGGGGCGGTGCCATGCCCGCACGCCCTCACCCGTCCCTCCCGGAGGACCACGTGTCGTACCGCATGTCCCGCCGCTCCCTGCTGCTGTCCGCCGCCGCCCTCACGGCCACCGCCGGCCCCCTCGCCGGCCTCGCCCGGGCCGCCGCCAGGACCCCCAAGGCCCTGGTCATCGGCCTCGACGGCGCCCTGCTCACCTGGATCAAGGACGCCGACGCGCCGCACCTCGACGCCCTGATGGCGGCCGGCCTGACCGCGCCGAGCAGCATCTACGCCGACCCGCTCGCGCCGACCATGTCCGGCCCCGGCTGGTCCACCCTGATCACCGGCGTCTGGCCCGACAAGCACAACGTGAAGGACAACGCCTTCACCGGGCACAGGTTCGCCCAGTACCCCGACTTCCTCACCCGCGTCGAGACGGCGAAGCCGGCCCTCACCACCTGCGCCGTCTCCTCCTGGGCCCCGATCACCGACACCGTCTTCTCACCGAAGGTCGACACCCGGATCTCCACCCCGAGCGCCGAGTACGACACCGGCACCACCTCCCGGGCCGTCGCCCGGCTCCGCGACGGCGACCCGGCCGCGGTCTTCGTCCAGCTCGACAACATCGACCACGCCGGACACACCTACGGCGCGGCCAGCACCCAGTACACCGACGCCATCCACACCGCCGACACCCAGGTCGGCCGGCTCGTCGCCGCGGTGCGGGGCCGCCCCACCTACGCCTCCGAGGACTGGCTGATCATGGTCACCGCCGACCACGGCCACACCGACGCCGGCGGCCACGGCGGCTCCACCCTCGCCGAACGCTCCACCTTCCTCATCGCCACCGGCCCCACGCTCACCCCCGGCTCCGTCCGCCACGACGTGAAGATGCCGGACGTCGCCGCCTCCGCCCTCGCCCACCTCGGCATTCCCCTCGACCCGGCCTGGGGCCTGGACGGCCGCCCCGTCCAGCAGCCCGCACCCGACGACTTCGACGCCCTGCGCCCGCAGCTCACCGCCCGCACCGACGAGACCGGCATCCCGGCCGCCGTCCTCGGCTACACCCACACCCCGCCCACCGGGTGGACGGTCGACAACTCCGCGATGGGCACCGGCGGGGTCACCGAATGGCGCGGCTGGACCTTCACCACCGACGAGTTCTGGACCCAGGCCCAGCGCGACCAGTCCCGCGAGTCCAACGTCCGCGCCCGGGGCGTCTTCGCCGTGGCCGACGGCGACGAGTGGCAGGACAAGGGCTTCACCGGCACCTTCGACTCCACCCTCGTCAGCCCCGCCCGGACGGTCACCGGGGGCAGGACCGCCACCCTCACCTACACCACCTACTACCGCCACGAGGCCCCGCAGAAGGGCGAGGTCCTGGTCGCCTACGACGACGGCACGCCCCTGACCGTGAAGACCTACACCGCCGACGTCCCCTCCCGCACCGAGACCCTCACCCTCCAGGTCCCGGCCGGCGCCCGCACCGCCCGGATCCGCTTCCGCTACACCGGCGGCAACAACTGGTACTGGGTGGTCGACCAGGTCCGCCTGACCCAGGCCTGACCGGTCCGGTGCGCCCCTCAGCCGGCTCCCCGCCGCACCGACACGGGTGGGCCGGCCTCCTGGGTGGCCGCCCACGAGGCGAGCAGCCGCAGGCCCTCCTCGGAGGGGGAGCCCGGTTCAGCCGTGTAGACGGTCACGGTGAGACCCGGTTCGGCTGCCATCTCCAGCCCTTCGTAGGCGAGCGTGAGGTCGCCGACGCCGTGGTGGTGGAAGCGCTTGGTGCCGGTGCCGTGGTGGCGGACGTTGTGCGCGCCCCAGCGGGTGCGGAACGCGTCGCTGCGGGTGGACAGCTCGCCCACCAGGTCGTGCAGGTCCTTGTCGTGGGGGCTGCGGCCGGCCTCGGTGCGCAGGATGGCCACGGCCATGTCGGCGGCCTGGTCCCAGTCGGGGTAGAAGCGACGGGAGGCGGGGTCGAGGAACTGGAAGCGGGCCAGGTTGGCCTGGTTCCCGGCCGTGGCGTACAGGTCCGCGTAGAAGGCCCGGGCGAGCCGGTTGGCGGCGAGGACGTCCATGCGGCCGTTGCGGACGAACGCGGGCCCGGCCGTGACGGCGTCCAGGACCCACTGCAGGCTCCGGTGCGGCGTCCAGGACCGGGCGGTGCGCCGACGGGGCCGGGTCAGGACGTCGGAGCCGTCCGCGGCCTGCGCCAGGTTCAGCAGGTGCGCCCGTTCGGCGTCGTCCAGCTGGAGGGCGCGGGCGACGGACTCCAGGACGGCCGGTGAGGCGCCGGCGAGGTTGCCGCGCTCCAGCTTGGCGTAGTACTCCACGCTCACGTCCGCCAGCGCGGCGACCTCGCTGCGGCGCAGGCCGGGCACACGCCGGCGGCTGCCGGCGGGCAGGCCCGCCCGCTCGGGGGTGATCTTCGCGCGCCGCGAGGTGAGGAACTCGCGGACCTCTGCCTGGTTGTCCACCCCTCCGACGGTACGTCCCGCCCGCGTCCAAAGGGATGTACTGGCAGTACACCTCTCGACGGTGCCTCGTTCCCCGGGCCGACAAGGGGTTACCTGGAGGGTGTGGTGCCACCCGCCCGGCGCGGCGGGCCGGCACCCGGCCCTGCACCCGGCGACGGCCCCGGACCCCCGGCAGCCGCACGCCACGGCACCGAAGGAAACCCCCCATGCGCGGCGCAGTGATCCACGCCCCCGGCGACATCCGCTTCGAGACCCTCGACGACCCCCGGCTCCTCCACCCGACCGACGCGATCATCCGTACGGCCGTGACCTGCGTGTGCGGCTCCGACCTGTGGCCCTACCGCGGCGCGGAGCCGATCGGCGACCCGCACCCGATGGGCCACGAGTACGTCGGCTTCGTCGAGGAGGTCGGCTCCGAGGTCACCTCGGTCCGGCCGGGCCAGTTCGTCGTCGGTTCCTTCGCCACCTCGGACAACACCTGCGCGAACTGCCGGAACGGCTTCCAGTCGAACTGCCTGCACCGTGAGTTCATGTCCACCTGCCAGGCCGACCACGTCCGCATCCCCAACGCCCAGGGCACCCTGGTCGCCACCGAGGAGCACCCGGCCGAGGAGCTGTGGCCGAGCCTGCTGGCCGTCTCCGACGTCATGGGCACCGGCTGGTGGGCCGCGGACGCCGCCCAGGTCAGGCCCGGCTCCACCGCCGTGGTCGTCGGTGACGGGGCGGTCGGCCTGTGCGCGGTCATCGCCGCCAAGGAGCTGGGCGCGGAGCGGATCATCGCCATGTCCCGGCACGCGTCCCGCCAGCGGCTCGCCCGCGAGTTCGGCGCCACCGACATCGTCACCGAACGCGGCGACGAGGGCGTCGCCCGGATCAGGGAACTGACCGGTGGCATCGGGGCCGACAGCGTGCTGGAGTGCGTCGGCACCGCCGAGGCCATGCGGCAGGCCCTGCACTGCGCCCGCCCCGGCGGCAACGTCGGCTTCGTCGGTGTCCCGCACGACGTCGCCGTCGACGGGCAGGAGCTGTTCTTCTCCCACGTCGGCCTCCGGGGCGGGCCCGCCCCCGTGCGCCGCTACCTGCCCGACCTGATCGACCGCGTCCTCGACGGCCGGATCGACCCCGGCAAGGTCTTCGACCTCACCCTGCCCCTCGACCAGGTCGCGGAGGGCTACCGGGCGATGGACGAGCGCCGCGCCATCAAGGCCCTGCTCACCCCCTGACCCTGCCCTCTTCCCGCCACAAGGAGCACCCCCGTGCAGATCACCCGCAGCTCGGTCGACACCGTCAAGGGACCGGCCGACTGGTTCACCGGCGACGTCTACATCGACGCCGTCGCCGCGGCCCTCGCCCCGTCCCGCGTCACCGCGAACCTGGTCCACTTCATGCCGGGCGCCCGCACCCACTGGCACCGCCACCCGCTCGGCCAGACCGTCTTCGTCACCGAGGGCGTCGGCCTGTGCCAGCGGCGCGGCGGACCGGTGGAGGTCATCCGGCCCGGCGACCGCGTCCTGTTCGAGGCCGACGAGGAGCACTGGCACGGCGCCGCGCCGAACCGCCTGATGGTCCACGTGGCCATCAACGAGGGCGACGCCGACCACGCCGTCGTGCACTGGCTGCGGCCCGTCACCGACGAGGAGTACACCGCCCCGGAAGCCACCTGAGCACCCCCCGGAAGCCACCGAGCCCCGCCTTGGAAGCCACATGAGCAGGGAAAACGCAACGTCGACAGGGTCGGCGCAGACGGCTATCGTCCCCTGACGTCCGGCGGCGCCCCACCCTCGTGGAGGGCTTGCGCCGGCCGAGCCGGGAGCGCCCCGGCTCCCCGCCCCGACCCGGGAGACGCATGGCCCACCTCGCCCTGTACACCTTCGGCGTCCTGAAGGCACCCCTCACCGACCCCGCCCCGCTGGTGCGCGCGTTCCACGCCACCGGGGCGGACGTCTACCCGCAGATCGCCCGGCACCCGGGCTATCTCGCCCGCGCCGAACCCACGGACGCGGGGCGGGCCGGCACCACACTCTTCGACCTCGACTGGGGTGCGTGGGGGGAGTTCGTGGTGCCGGCCTGGTACGACCGGGGCCGCACCCCGCAGACCGCCGCCTTGGCCGCGACCCTGTCCCTCTGGACCGACCTGCGGTCCGCCGTCGACGGCGTCTACACCGGCCACCACCGCGCGGCCCTCGCCAGGCGCCACGACTGGTTCGAGCGGGCCGGACACCCGACCCACGTGTGCTGGTGGGTCACCGACGGCACGGTCCCCATCTGGAAGGACGGGGTGCGCCGGCTGGAGCACCTGCACACCCACGGCACCGCGCCCCACGCCTTCACCCTCCAGCGCGCCGTCACGCCCGAGGGGGCACCGAGCAGCGCGGCGACATGAGAAACGGGCGCCTGCCGGAGCAGGCGCCCGTCCGTGGAACCGGGGTGACGACGCAGCCGTCAGTCGTTGGTCAGCAGGCCGGCCCGCAGACGGGCCAGGGTGCGCGACAGCAGGCGGGAGACGTGCATCTGCGAGACGCCGAGGCGCTCGCCGATCTGGGCCTGGGTCAGCTCCTCCACGAAGCGCATGTGGATGATCTGGCGGTCACGCTCGTCCAGGTCGGCGATCAGCGGGGCCAGCGAGTGGAAGTCCTCCACGAGCTGCAGCGCCGCGTCCTCGGTGCCGATGAAGTCCTGGAGCGCGGCCTCGCCGTCCTCGCTGTTGTTGATCGTGGCGTCCAGGGACGAGGAGTTGTAGCCGTTGGCGGCCAGGCGCGCCTCGCGCACCTCGTCCTCGGGCAGGCTCATCAGCTCCGACAGTTCCTTGACCGTCGGGGTGCGGCCCAGGCGGCTGCGGAGTTCCTCGGTGGCGCGGGCCAGCTGGACGCGGGCCTCCTGGAGGCGCCGGGGCACGTGCACGGCCCAGGTGGTGTCACGGAAGAACCGCTTGATCTCACCGACGATGTAGGGGATGGCGAAGGAGGTGAACTCCACTTCGCGGGTCAGCTCGAACCGGTCGATCGCCTTGATCAGGCCGATCATGCCGACCTGGACGATGTCCTCCATCTCCTCCGGGCCACGGCTGCGGAAGCGGCCGGCCGCGTAGCGGACGAGGGACATGTTCATCTCGATCAGCGTGTTGCGGGCGTACGCGTACTCGGGCGTGCCCTCCTCCAGCACTGCGAGCTGGTCGAAGAACAGGCGCGACAGTTCGCGCGCGTCCTTCGGCGCGAGACGGGACGGGTCCGTGACCTCCGGCAGTGCGGATATCCCCGTGTCCGTCTTGGCTGCCGTCAGTGCCACCATGATGCGTCCCTCCCTTTGAGCGGTGCCGACTCTCACGAGCCGACGAAGCGCGCTTACCCCGTCCTACGCATCCCATTCCCCCGATTCGACATCTGATTCCGATCAGGTGTCCCCGCCCAGGGCCAGTGCGCTGCGCGCCAGTCCCCGCAGCCACCGGTGCGCCGGGTCGGTGTCGTAGCGCTGGTGCCACGACAGGTACACCGGGGCCAGGGGGAGGTCGAGCGGCAGGGGCAGCACGGCCAGCCCGAGGTCCGCGGCCGCGGCGCGCGCCGTCGCCTCGGGGACGCTGATCAGGAGGTCGGAGCCGCGCACGAACTCCAGCGCGGCCGCCTGCGTGGGCACGGTGGCCACCACGCGGCGGGTCAGTCCGAGGCGGGCCAGGACCTCGTCGAGGGCGTTGCCGACGTTGCCCCGTCGCGAGACGGTGACGTGCTCGGCGGCGGCGTACTGCTCCGCGGTGACGGTCGAGCCGCGGGTGAGGGGGTGCCCCTGCCGTACGACGACGACGAGGGGGGACGCGCCGACCTGCTCGGCGCGCACGTCCCGGGCTCCCGGGTGGTTGGCGTTCGCCTCCAGGTCCACCTCGCCGCGCCGCAGCTCCGGCGTGTCGACGCTCGCTTCCGCGACGAAGCGCAGGCGCACGCCCGGCGCCCGTTCCCGGACCGCCGCGAGCAGGGCGGGGCCGCTCAGGGCGACCAGGGAGTCGTGCCAGCGGAGCGTGAAGGTGCGCTCCAGCGTGGCCAGGTCCAGCTCACGGCTCGGCGCCAGCACCCCCTGGACCTGCTGCAGCAGCTCGTGCACCTGCTCGCGGACGGCGAGCGCGTACGGCGTCGGCGTCATCGTGCGGCCGGTGCGCACGAGGATCTGGTCCCCGGTGGTGCGCCGGATGCGGCCCAGGCTGCGGCTCATGGCCGGCGCGGTGACGTGCAGCCGTGCGGCCGCTCCCGCCACGCTGCCCTCCTCCAGGAGCGCGTCGAGCGCGGCCAGCAGGTTCAGATCCAGTTGCACGAGAGTCATCCTAGACGTGCCTGACATGCATTTGAAGTCAATCAAGGGGCTCGGTAGCGTCGTTCACGAGGCGCCGGACGGAGCCCTCGGACCGGCCGGAACGGCCACACCACCCCCTACACGAGCGGGAGTTCGCCATGCCCGGAACACTGCACACCCCTGACGTCGCCGCCGGGGACACCGCCCTGCTCGACGGGACGGTGAGCGCCGTGCGCGAGGCCGGCGCGGCACTGCGCGAGCGCTTCGGCGAGGTGGTCAGCCACGGGACCCGCGACGAGCTGATGCGCGCCCTCGCCGCCAACGACGACACGGCCCTCGACATCCTGCGCCCCCGCCTCACGCGGCTGCGCCCCGACGCCCGCTGGGTGGAGGACGAGCTGGACGGCGGGGCGCTCCCGCCCGGCGAGTGGTGGGTCGTGGACCCGGCCGAGGGCAACGTCAACCACCTGCACGGCCTGCCGGAGTGGGCGGTGACCGCCACCCTCGTGCGGGACAACCAGCCGGTCCTCACCGCGGTCCACGTGCCGCTGACCGGCGAGACCTACACGGCGGTCAGCGGCGCCGGCGCCCACCTCGACGGCCGCCCGTTGCACGTCGCCCCGACCGCCGACCTGGCCCTGGCCATCGTGGCCACCAGCCAGGCCCGACCGGACGAGGACCAGGACGTCGTACGGCGCGTCGGCTCCTCGATCACCGCGATGCTCTTCGACGCACTCGTCGTCCGCACCGCCGTGCCCGCGACCCTGCACCTGGTCGACGTCGCCGCCGGGCGGATCGACGCCTTCTGGCAGTTCGCCGGCGCCCGCGCCGACCTGCTGCCCGGGGCGCTGCTCGTCACGGAGGCCGGCGGACGGATCTCCGACGCCGAGGGCCGCCCCTGGACGCCCCTGAGCGAGGGCTTCCTGGCCGCCGCGCCCGGCGTCCACGCCCAGGCCGTCGCCACCCTTTCCCGCTGACCCCGCACCACGACCCGCACCCCCGGAGGGACCAGAACACCATGACCACGATCGCCGTACTCGGAAACGGCCGCGTCGGCGGCAACCTCGCCGCCGCCCTCACCCGGGCGGGCCACGAGGTGCGGGTGGCCGACCGCACGCCGGGCGCCGCCGCGGAGGCCGCCCGCACCGCGCGGATCGTCATCAACGCCACCCCGGGCGCCGACTCGCTGATCCGGCTCACCGCCCTGCGCGAGGACCTGCGCGGCAAGATCCTCGTCGACGTCTCCAACGCCACCGTCGACGGACCGGACGGCCTGCCCGCCGACCTCGTCTACCCGGGCTCCAGCCTCGCCGAGCACCTGCAGGAGGCGCTGCCCGGCACGGCCGTGGTCAAGACGCTCAACACCATGCTCTTCCCGGTGATGACCGCCCCGGCCGCGCTCACCCGCGCGCCCGACGCCTTCCTGTCCGGCGACGACCCGCAGGCCAAGCGGACCGTCCGCGACCTGCTGGTCGGCCTCGGGTGGCGGGACGAGTGGATCACCGACCTCGGCGGCATCCGGACCGCGCGCGCCACGGAGGCCGCGATCCTGTTCGTGCCGCACGTGATCCGGGCGAGCGGCTTCGTGCCGTTCGCGATCTCGATCGCCCGCTGAGCGGCGAGCCGGTCTCCGGCCACGCGTTGGGGAACGCGTCCGGACGACAGTGTTGACATGTTCATCCTCCTCCCCAATCATCCGTGGGGCCCGGCAATGCGAACAGTGTTCGGTATCACGAACGAAACTTTCGAGCAGCCCTAGGAGCCCCGGTGCACCGACGATCAGGCAGACGACTCCTCCACGTCCTGGCGACCGCCGCGCTGACGGTCGCCGCGTCGCTCACGGCCGCCGTCCACTCCACCGCGACCGCCGCCCCCGGCAGCCCGGCCCTCACCCCGCCGCTCGGCTGGAACAGCTGGAACAGCTTCGGCTGCGGGGTCACCGAGGCGCAGGTGCGGGCGGCCGCCGACGCGATGGTGTCCTCGGGGATGCGGGACGCCGGCTACCGGTACGTGGTGGTCGACGACTGCTGGTTCGACCCGCAGCGCGACGCGTCCGGCGCCCTGCGGGCCAACGCGACCAAGTTCCCGAGCGGGATGAAGGCGCTCGGCGACTACATCCACGGCAAGGGCCTGAAGTTCGGCATCTACCAGGTGCCGGGCGACCGCACCTGCGCGCAGGGCAGCGGCGCCTACCCCGGCTCGACGGGCAGCAGGGGCCACGAGGCCCAGGACGCCGCCACGTTCGCCTCCTGGGGCGTCGACTACCTGAAGTACGACTGGTGTTCCTCCAGCGGCACCCGTGACGAGCAGGTCGCGCGGTTCACGCTGATGCGCGACGCCCTGCGCGCCACCGGCCGGCCCATCGTCTACAGCATCAACCCCAACAGCTTCCACGCCATCACCGGCGCCGACTACAACTGGGGCGAGGTCGCCGACCTGTGGCGGACGACCGAGGACCTGCTCGACATCTGGCAGAACGGCAACACCAACAGCTACCCGATGGGCGTCGGCAACGTCCTGGACGTCACCGCCCCCCTGGCCGCCCAGTCGGGCCCCGGACACTGGAACGACCCCGACATGCTGGTCGTCGGCCGCCCCGGCCTGACGCTCACCGAGTCCCGCTCCCACTTCGCCCTGTGGGCGCTGCTGGGCGCGCCGCTCATGGCCGGCAACGACATCCGCACCATGTCCGCCGACGTCAGCGCCATCCTGCGCAACCCGCGCCTGCTGGCGGTGGACCAGGACTCCCTCGGGGCGGGCGGGCGCAGGGTCCGCGACGACGGCAGCACCGAGGTGTTCGCCAAGCCGCTGTCCGACGGCTCGGTCGCGGTGGGCCTGTTCAACCGCGGGGGGAGTACCGCCACGGTCACCGCCACGGCCGCCCAGGTCGGCCTGTCCGGCGGGCCCTTCACCCTCACCGACCTGTGGTCCGGCGCCACGTCGAGCACGTCCGGGCAGGTCTCGGCGAGCGTGCCCGCACACGGCGTGGCCGTGTTCCGGATGAGCGGCGGCAGCCCGCTGGCCGCGACCACGTCACGGCTGCGCGGCACCGCGTCCGGCCGCTGCACGGACGTGGACAAGGCCTCCACCGCGGCCGGGGCCACCGTCCTGCTCTGGGACTGCCACACGGCCGCCAACCAGCTGTGGACCACCTGGGCCGGCGGTGAGATCCGCGTGTTCGGCGACAAGTGCCTGGACGCCTACAACCAGGGGACCACCAACGGCACCCGCGTCATCACCTGGCCCTGCAACGGCCAGGCCAACCAGAAGTGGACCATCGGCTCCGACGGGTCGGTGCGCAACGTCCACGCCGGCCTGTGCCTGGACGTCGACGGCGCCGGCACCGCGAACGGCACCCCGCTGGTCCTGTGGTCCTGCACCGGCCAGACGAGCCAGAAGTGGACCCGGGCATGAGGCGCGCGCGCCGCACGCTCGCCTGGACCCTCGGCCTGCTGCTGGCGTTCGCCGTGGTGCCCGCCGCGCTGCACCCCACCGCGGCCCGGGCGGACAACCCCGTCGTGCAGCACGTCTACACCGCCGACCCCGCCCCGCTGGTGTACGACGGACGGGTCTACCTCTACACCGGGCACGACGAGGACGGCTCCACCTACTTCACCATGAAGGACTGGCGGGTCTGGTCGTCCGCCGACATGGTCAACTGGACCGACCACGGCTCACCGTTGAGCCTGGCCACCTTCAGCTGGGCGTCCGCCGACGCCTGGGCCGGACAGGCCGTGCAGCGCGGCGGCCGGTTCTACTGGTACGTGCCGGTGAAGAACCGCGCCACCGGCCGGATGGCCATCGGCGTGGCCGTGTCGGACAGCCCCACCGGCCCGTTCCGTGACGCCCTCGGCCACCCGCTGGTGGAGAACGGCGAGATCGACCCGACGGTCTTCATCGACGACGACGGGCAGGCCTACCTGTACTGGGGCAACCCGAACCTGTCGTACGTCCGGCTGAACACCGACATGACCTCCTACTCGGGCGGCGTCAACCGGATCCCGCTCACCACGGCGGGGTTCGGCACCCGCACCGGCGACCCCAACCGCCCCACGCTGTACGAGGAAGGCCCCTGGGTCCACAAGCGCAACGGCCTCTACTACATGGAGTTCGCGGCCAAGTGCTGCTCGGAGTTCATCGCCTACTCCACGGCACCCGGACCGACCGGCCCCTGGACCTACCGCGGCACCGTCATGCCCACCCAGGGCAGCAGCTTCACCAACCACCCCGGAGTCGTCGACTTCAAGGGCGGTTCCTACTTCTTCTACCACAACGGCGCCCTGCCGGGCGGCGGCGGCTTCACCCGCTCGGTGGCGGTGGAGAGGTTCTCCTACAACGCCGACGGCACGCTCCCGCTGATCACCATGACGAGCAGCGGCGCCCCCCAGGTCGGCACGCTCGACCCGTACGTCCGCCAGGAGGCCGAGACGATGGCCTGGGAGTCCGGGATCGAGACCGAACCGGCGAGCGAAGGCGGCAGGGACGTCGGCTGGATCGACAACGGCGACCACGTCAAGGTCAAGGGCGTCGCCTTCGGCACGGGCGCCTCCTCCTTCACCGCGCGCGTGGCCTCGGGCAGCGCCGGCGGCACCGTGGAACTGCGCCTGGGCTCCCCGACCGGGACGCTCGTGGGCCGTTGCACCGTGCCGGGCACCGGCGGGTGGCAGAGCTGGACGACGGTGACCTGCCCGGTCAGCGGGGCGACCGGCACCCAGGACCTGTACCTGCGGTTCGCCGGCGGCAGCGGCTACCTGCTCAACATCGACTGGTGGCAGTTCACCCGCGCCACCACCTGACCCCCCACCCTTCCGAAGGGACGTGCGATGACAAGGCCACGACGCCTCTTATGGCCCGCCCTGGTCGCGGTGCTGGTCGTCCTGAGCATGGGCGGCACGGCGCTGGGCCAAGACCGGACTGCCAGCCCGCCCCCGACCGCCGCCCGCACCACGGCGGCGCTCGCGCCCGCCTCCACCACGGCGGCGCCCGCCTCCCTCGCGGCCGCGAGTTCCGGGTGCGGCAAGGCCCCCACGCTGACGAGCGGCACGCAGACCATCCAGAGCAGCGGCAAGAACCGCACCTTCATCCTGCGGATCCCGGACGGTTACGACCGCGATCACGCCCACCGGCTGGTCCTCGGGTTCCACTGGTGGGGCGGCACCTCCACCGACGTCGCCACCGGCCGCACCGTGGAGACCGGCACCTGGGCCTACTACGGCCTCCAGCGGCTGGCCGGCAACAGCACGATCTTCGTGGCGCCCCAGGGCCTCGACAACGGCTGGGCCAACACCGGCGGCGAGGACCTCACCTTCGTCGACGACCTGCTCCGGCGCATCGAGGCCGACCTGTGCGTCGACACCACCCAGCGCTTCGCCCTCGGCTTCAGCTACGGCGCCGCCATGTCGTACGCGCTGGCCTGCTCCCGCGCGACCGTGTTCCGCGCGGTCGCCGTCCAGAGCGGCGGCGAGCTCAGCGGCTGCAGCGGCGGCAGCCAGCCCATCGCCTACCTCGGGGTGCACGGCCTGCGGGACAACGTCCTCGGCATCTCCGGCGGACGGGCGATGCGCGACAGGTTCGTCAGGAACAACGGCTGCACGCCCCAGAACCCGCCGGAACCGGCGCAGGGCAGCCTGACCCACCGGGTCACCTCCTACTCGGGCTGCTCGGCGGGGCACCCGGTCGCCTGGGCCGCGTTCGACGAGGGGCACATCGCCGCCCCCCAGGACGGAGCCCCGGGTGACAGCGGCAGGACCTGGGTGCCGCAGGTGGTGTGGACGTTCTTCACGCAGTTCCAGACCTCCGACCCGCCGCCGCAGACGTCGACCTGCCGGGTCTCCGACACCATCAGTGCCTGGAACACCGGCCTGACCTCGAACATCACCGTCACCAACACCGGCACCACTCCCGTCGACGGCTGGTCCCTGGTCTTCGACCTCCCCGGCGGCCAGACCATCACCTCCGGTTGGAACGCCACCTACGCACCCGCCTCCGGCCGGGTGACGGCCCGCAACGCCCCGCACAACGCGCTCCTGGCCCCCGGCGCGTCCGTCGGCATCGGCTTCCAGGCCACCCACACCGGCACCACCTCGGCCCCCACGTCGTTCACCCTGAACGGCACCCCGTGCACGGTCTGACCAGGACACCACCACCCCGGCCCGCCGACTCCCGCGCGGTGCCGGGGTCTTCCTGACGGACTGCACATCCGGGCGCCCCTCGCGGTGCGGCAACGCCTCCGCCGGAGCCGACGGACTACGCGTGGGTGGGCGGTCCGGCGTCCGCGCGGCGTCGGGTGGCGTGCAGGGAGCCGAGGAGGCCGAGGGCCCGGGCGCTCGGGCCGCCCGGTTCGGCGTGGTAGATGACGAGTTGCTGACCTGGGGCGTCGCGCACGTCGAAGGCCTGGTAGGTGAGGGCGAGCGGACCCACCTCGGGGTGGTTCAGGTCTTTGGCGTCCCGGCTCTTGCCGCGCACGCCGTGGGCGTTCCGCAGGCGGTCGAACTCCGGGCTGCCCGCGGTGAGTTCGGCGACCAGCCGACGCAGTTGCGGGCTGTCCGGGTCGAGGCCGGCGCCCTCCCGCAGATTGGCCACGGCGGCCTGGGCCGCCCGCTCCCAGTCCGCGTAGAAGTGCCGGCCCGCGGGGTCGAGGAAGATCATGCGGGCCAGGTTGTCCGCCGGGTCGAACGGGGTGAAGAGCGCGTCAGCCAGGGCGTTGGTCGCGAGGACGTCCAGGGTACGGCCCAGGACGAACGCCGGGGTGTGCGGGTAGCCGTCCATCAACTGGCGCAGCGCCGGACTCACCCCGGCCGCCGTGTGGACGGAGCGTTCCGGCCCGGGTGCGCCGCCGGCCAGGCGGAACAGGTGCGTGCGCGCGTCGCCGTCCAGCCGCAGGGCGCGGGCGAGGGCGTCCAGGACCTGGGGGGAGGGGTTGCGTTCGCGGCCCTGTTCCAGGCGGGTGTAGTAGTCGGCGTTCACCCCGGCGAGGACCGCGACCTCCTCCCGGCGCAGCCCGGCGACCCGGCGCGTCCCGTGGCTGACCATGTCCACGTCCCGTGGCGTGAGGCCGGCCCGGCGGGCGCGCAGGAAGGCCCCCAAGTGGTTCTCGTCCATGCGGTCCAGGCTAGGCGGCCGTCCGTCGTGTTGCCTGGGTGTGCCGTACCCAGGCAACGAGCGTCCTGGTCCGGGGCCGGCCGCCCCGCACAGACTCGGTGGCGCAGTCAGCCGACTGCGGAACTCCATCCACCGGAAGGACATCGTCATGACGCAGACCACCAAGGTCGTCCTGGTGACCGGCGCGAGCAGCGGCATCGGTGAGGCGACGGCCCTGCGCCTGGCCGCCGACGGCCACCGGGTGTTCCTGGGCGCCCGCCGCACCGAGCGCCTGGAGAAGCTGGCCGGGCGGATCGCCGCCGACGGGGGCACGGCCGGCTTCCGGCGGCTCGACGTCACCGACGCGGCCGACGTACGGGCCTTCGTGTCGGCCGCGATCGAGCGCTGGGGACGCGTGGACGTGATGGTCAACAACGCCGGAGTGATGCCGCTCTCGCCCCTGTCGGAACTGAGGGTGGACGAGTGGGACCGGATGCTCGACGTGAACGTCCGCGGGGTGCTGCACGGCATCGCGGCCGCCCTGCCGGTCATGCGGGAACAGGGCGGCGGCCACATCGTCAACGTCGCTTCGGTCGGCGCGTACGAGGTGGTGCCGACCGCCGCCGTCTACTGCGCCACCAAGTTCGCCGTGCGCGCCCTGTCCGAGGGGCTGCGCCAGGAGTCGGCCGGGGACATCCGGGTCACCGTGGTCTCCCCGGGCGTCACCGAGTCCGAGCTCGCCGACTCCATCTCCGACCCGCGTGCGCGCGAGGACATGAAGACCTACCGCTCGGTGGCCGTCCCGGCGTCCGCGATCGCCGACGCCATCGCCTTCGCCATCTCCCAGCCCGCCGAGGTCGACGTGAACGAACTCGTGGTGCGCCCGGCCGCCAGCGCGCAGTAGCGGCGAGCGCGGGCAGCGCCTGGAGCTCGATGTGCGGTGTTGCCCTCGCCCGCGGTGATCACTAAGGTCGGTCGCGTGACTGCCGGGTCGGCCTTGGGCCACGCACGAGTGGGTTCCCCGGCCTCGGCGTGAGCCCGAGGCGGGCCAGAGGCCCGCCCCTTCTCCGCGTCTTTGCCCTCGGCGCCCGCACAGGGCGTCTTCCGCACGGATCCCAAGACCGGAGACCCACCACTGATGTCCTCCCACCAGCCGTACTCACCTGCCGGCGTCCAGCTGAACCACACGGCTGTCCACGCGAGCGACCGCTACCTGTCCGCCGAGTTCATCGCCGCGATCCTGGGCCTGCGGGTCGGCGCGCCGTTCGGGCCGTTCCTGCCGGTCGACCTCGGCAACGGCGTGACGCTCGACTACTGCGAGAAGCGGGACGAGCCGATCCAGTCGCAGCACTACGCCTTCCTCGTGCCCGACGGCCAGTTCGACGCCGTGATCGCTCGTCTGGAGGCGGTCGGGGTCACCTACTACGCGGACCCCGCCCACACCGACCCCGGCCGGGTGAACGACCTGTTCGGTGGTCGCGGCGCCTACTTCGACGACCCGGACGGCCACAACATGGAGATCATGACGCGGCCTTACGCCCGGCCGTAGGGATTGGCGGGCATGCCGGCCAGTTGCCGTTGGCGGGCGACCGCGGATGAAGATCTCCGTCATGCGGTCGGCCGGTTCCGGGCCGGGCAAGTGACCGAGCAGGGGTAGGAGTGGATCGGCGGCAGGCCCGCCAGTACCCCGGGCCACATCGCGGTCAGGGCGGCGGCGCTGGGCGCGAAGATCTTCCCGAGGGTTGCCAAGGTGTTCACGTCATGGAACTCCCAGCGTACGAAGTGGTGCGGCTCGGGCAGGGCGAGTTCACCGTCCCAGCGGGAGACGCGGACCACAGCAGTGACGCGGCGTACGTCGAGGCGGTCGTCGTGCAGCACGGTGATGACGTGAGCATCGTCCACGTGCGCGGTCAGCCCGGTCTCCTCTTCCAGCTCCCGCACGGCGGCCGCTGGTGCGGCCTCGCCTGTTTCGATGCGGCCGCCGGGCAGCTCCCACATGCCCTGCGTGGAGCGGCCCAGCAGGACCCGGCCCAAGGCGTCGGTGACCACCACCGCAGCGCCGAAGACGGCCTGCGGCTCGGGCCGCCCCTTCTCCTCCGCGCTGAACGATCCGGCCGTTCCACGCAGGACCAGCATCGCCAGGCCTGCCGCGTCGTACTGCTCGACGTGCGCGAACCCGTCGGTGAGCGCGCCGAGTTCGCCCTCGTCCAGGGCGATGTGGCGCCGTTTCTCCGGGGTGTTGTCCACGGTCGGTGTGATGATGACGAGCGCTCCACCCTCGCGCAGCCGTGCGCCCATAGCGCGAAGGACACGGGCTCGGTCGCGGATGAAGGCGATGGACAGCCGCAGGACGATCAGGTCGTAGCCGTCCTCGGCGAGTCGGGCCAGGTCGTCGCTCTCCACATCCAGGTAGAGCCAGCGCACCGCCTCCACCTCGGCGTGCTCCGCACGGGCCCGCTCAAGCGCGCCCGCGGCGAAGTCCGCGCCGTCGACGGTGTAGCCGAGCGAGGCGAGGTAGACGGACAACTCGCCCGTACCACAGCCGATGTCCAGCGCGCGGCCGCCCTGGGGAGCCGGGACGTGCTCGACGAGCAGGCCCTTCTCTTGGCTTCCGAGCCGCCGGAAGCCCCGCCCGGCGTTGTAGTGCTCGGACCAGTCAGTCGGGGTGTATGCCACAAGTCGCTCCTGGTGCGTGGAAGGCGGTGTCAGGGCAGGTCTGTCGACGGCTGCGGACGCCCATCACCGCCCCGGCTCCCTCATCTGGGGGGGTAGTCGCCAGGACAAGCGTCTGCATTTGGAGGCGGCGCGCTGTCCGCCGTCCGCGTCGAAGTGGAGGCGGCAACGGTCGGGGGAGGAGGCGGCCCGCCACCGTGCGGCGAGGTCTTGGGTCTCTCACCAGATGTCCCGCGGCCCTCGGACAGTGACTTCCAGCGCTGGTGGTCCTCCGGCCCCGCGCGCATCCAGCATCCGCAGCCGGGTGCGCCGATCGCCAGGCCTTCCGATGACCGATGTGGAGCACCCGCCGGTCGCGGTCGGTGACCACCGCGCTGCAGGTGATGTGACCGGGTAGCGTCGTACAGGCGGTCGCGTCAGCTGAGTCCTCGATCGAGGCGAGCAGTCCGGCTAAGGCGTCGTTCTTTTCAGGATGACGGCCGAGGTATGCCTCGACGGCCTCGCGGATCGCGGAAGAGTTGGGGGGCACGGGCGTCGCCTCGCCTTCGGCAGGGGAGGTTTTTGAGGGCCGGACTGTGGAACTCGCGCTGGTCATCTTGTTGTTCTGTGGTGGTAGCTGCTGGGTGCCACTGGGGCCAACCGAGGCTTCCACGTCGATCGTTGACCAGTTCCTCCCCGTGGGCGGGACGGCGTGACCGTGGTGTCACCGTGCTCAACGACGCCGCAACGGTTTCGAACACCTGCGCTTTCGGACGGATTGCGGACCCTGGGGCTTGGGGCGATTCCGAGCATGCGTATGCGCCGGCCCTTGTCGTACGGGGGCACACGCCCGGCGGCCTGATGGCCGAAACGCCGACCTTCGGGCCGGGAGGTGTAGGTGAGGGGGTGGTGTCCCCGATGTGCTCGGCCATGGTCCAGAAGTTCCTGCGCAGCAGGTCCGAGAGCAGCGCGGTCTACTCTGTGACCCGCCCCCACCGCAGCGCTCTTCGGTCTTCACCCACCGACGTTCAACGGTGGGCGCACCCGTTCTCACAGCCCCTCACCACAGATCGTGCCAGGAGGACACATGCAACACGGCGAAGTCTGGTGGGTCGAATTCGATGAGCGACGGCCGGTCGTGCTGCTGCCGGGAGACGAGGCGTCCGGGCTTCGGGCGATGCAGGTCGTCGCTCCGGCGGGCGTCGACATCAGCGGTCTGGGCATCGAAGTGGCCGTGGGCGCCACGGAAGGACTGCCCTTCGACGGCGTGCTACGGCTCGCGTTCCCGCGTCCGAACTTCACCCCTTGCACCTGGCTGACCACCGTGTCCCGGGACGACCTGGTCGAGCGGGCTGGCGTGCTGTCCTCCGCGAAGCTCAGGGAGATCGAGGACGCCCTCCGCCTTGCTGGACAGCCACAGGAATGGACCGCGACGGCAGCCGCGAAGCTCAGCGAGATGAAGGATGCCCTCCGCCTCGGCGGACTGGAGTGAGCGAGCAAGGGGCGGACGCCGGCGTTGGCGTGGACGCTCCGCCCAGATGAAGTGGTTGCTGTACCCCGCTATGTATCGATGAGAACTGAGCGCCTGCGCGCAGACCTCCAAGTGTTCCGTTACTCCGTCGCTCCGCGGATGATGATCATCACTCACATCTTTCTGGGGAGAACATGCGCCGTTATACCAGCATGTCCGTACTTGCCCTCGTGCTGCTCACCGGGCTCACCGCCTGCGGGACTTCACCCGAGCAGACGAAGCCCACGGACAGCGCCCCCTCGCCACCCACCGCACACTCGCGGGCCACTCCGCAGACGGACGCGGGCATCGGGCCCATGCCCGACTTCGTGGGCGGGAACGTCAAGGGAGCACTCATGCAACTCGGTCCGGAGGCTGACGTGAGAGTCACCGACAGCAGCGGGCAGGACCGCAGCATTGACGACGAGGGCGATTGGAAGATTTGCACCCAGCAGCCCTCGCCCGGCTTCCTGCTCAATGGTCATGTCGTCCGCTTCGGGGCGGTGTTGGTGGGCGAGAGCTGCTGACGAGATGTCCCACCAACGTCCGGGGCGCACGCCCACCCGGCGGCGTGCTCCAGGAGCGCTGTCCATACGGGTGGGAGACGGGTCAACGTCGGCGGAACAGGCAGATGAGGGCGGTGCGTTCGCCGCTCAGTGCCTTGCTTTCTGCTGCGGCCATGTTGGTCAGTGCCCAGCCTTGGGCTTCGATGGCTTCGATCTGCTCGCCGACGCCGGTCATGACGCCGGTGTGGCGGCTCGAGGAGTTCGCTTCGATGATCTTGAAAGTCAGTACCTGTCGGCCTTCGGTGTATGCCTGTTCGGCTGCTCTTGTTGCCTCGTTGGCCTTGGCGTTGTTGATGAAACCCATGGTCCCCCCTGGAAGCTGGCGATGAGGTGATCATTATGCCGTGTGGGCCAGCCTCGCCCTCGTCCGTGCTGGTGCGAGTGGATCATCGCGGCGGAGGGGGTGCCGGCTGGCATGTCGAGGATGAGCACCCTGGTCGCGGGGCAGGCGGTCGGGGATCCGGTAACCGCCGGCGAAGGGGTGGTGGCGGCCGCGCTGGGGAGCAGTCCTGAAACGGCGTGGTCCCGCACCCGGGGAACGGGGTGCGGGACCGAGGTGGTGGGGGTGCTCAGCCGGTTGTCAGGGCGGTGTCGTCCACGACGAAGTCGGTTGCGAGGTAGTCGTCCTCGACGCCGGTGAACGTCAGGGTGACCGTCTGGCCCGTCGCGAGGACAGGTCGATTGACTGTTGGCTGTAACCGAGGCGGCGTCGGCATTCGAGTACGTCGCCAGGTCTTCGAGCCGGCGGTCACGGTCAGCTTGTCGTAGGCGGTGCTGCCGGACTCGGCGGTGTCGATGTACGCACCCACGTTGCGCTACCGGATCGCCGACCGCAATGCACCTGACTCCGGTCGCCGAGCTGGACCTGGCCGTCCTGGACGGCCTGCACCGCACCAACATCCGTGGCACGTCCGTCGTCGCCGGCGGGCCGCCCGTCGGGTGCGCCCCGGTGCTGCGCTCGTGACGTTTCTCCCCGCCCGCGGCGGGGCCGGCCTTCCCGAGCTACGCCGCGTACGCCGCCGGCAAGGGCGCGATCGAGGCGCTGACTGACCTTGGCCCGGGTGTCGGCCCGGTCAGTGTGTCTGGCCGGGCCGGCCCGGCCAGACACACTGACCGGGCCGGCCCGCCCGCCCGCGTTCGCACGCCGTCGATGCGCGGTCTTCCTGCTGACGGCGTGTCAGCCGCTCCCCGCGGTGTCCGCGTCCCCAAGGGCCGAGTCCGGGGCGGTGTGTGCCGTGTCACGCGCATCAATTTGCAATGGAGTTGTGTGCATCACAGCGTGAATGTCCCTTTATGGGTCATTCTCGATGTGGTTGCCCGCTCCCGAAGTGGAGCCTGTGGGCCTTCTTTTGGGCACCCGGTCCGACAGTGACCCATGGCACAGCATCCATGACGCTCCCCGTCCCCCGTTCCTCCGTTCGCCCCGATCCCTCCGGGAAGGTGCCGCACAATGGCCGCTTACCTATCTGCCCCTGCCGTCATACACGGCGAGCACACCGTGAAGACCAGTCAGATCGTGGCGGAGGTGCGCGACCGCCACCCGCATGCGGCCTGGGCGCCGCGGATCGACGGCATCGCGGCCAGCACGGGCATCGACAGCCGTGGCTGGATGCTGCCCCTGGAGACGGCCGTCGCCCCCGGCAGCGGCAACGGACTGCGGGACGTCGGCGTCGAGCCCGCCCAAGAGGCGCTGGCCCGCGAGGGGTTCAGCCGGCAGGACGTGGACCGCGTGATCGCCGCCCTGGAGACCGTGCCCGCCCCGCAGACCGTGCAAGAGCGCACCGCGCCGGCCTGGGAGGCCGTGCAGTCGTACGGGGAGCGCGCGGCCCGCGGGGCCCTCCAGGCGGCCGGCCTCGACGCCTCGGACGTCGACTGCCTGATCACCAGTCACTCCACCACCCCGGCGCTGCCCGGTCTGGACGTGGCCCTGGCCAACAGGCTCCCGCTCCGAAGCGACGTGCTGCTGCTGCCGGCCACGCAGTGGGCCTGCATCGCGGGTACCCGCTCCCTGGCGCTGGCGGCGGATCTGGTGGCCGCGGACCCCGACCGGGTGGTCCTGGTCGTCATCGCCGAGGCGCTGAGCACGACCTACCAGCCCGCCGACGACACCCTCGAGTCCCTGATCGTCCGGCTGCTGTTCGCGGACACCGCGGTGGCCGCCGTGGTCACCGGCCGCCAGCGGCGCGAGTCCGTGCTGCGACTGGACGCCGCCTGGCACCACACCCTGCCCGGGACCCAGGACCTGCACCGGCTGGAGACGCGGGCGGACGGCACCCACTTCGTGATGGACCGGCGGGGGCCGCGTGCCGTGCAGGAGACCGTCACCGCGATGTGGGAGTGGCTGCGCGTCCGTTACCAGGACCACCCCGGTGCGTGGCACCCCGACGTGCTGCTCGCGCACCCCGGCGGGACGCGGGTGCTGGAGTACATGGAGCAGACGATGCCCGAGGAGTGGCCGTCCGGGCTGCTGGACTACAGCCGGGACAGCTACACCAGCGGCAACCGCGGCGGCGCCGCCGTGTTCGACATCCTGCGGCGGGCGCACGACGCCGGGCAGCAGAAGGCCGGGAACCGGGCCGTGCTGTACGCGGCGGCGCCGGGCCTCACCGCCACCGCCCTGGACGGGGAGTGGCTCTAGGACACGGCGGCGCCGGTCACCTCGCGACCTCCGCCCAGACCACCTTCCCGGTGTCCGTCCACCGCACCCCCCACCGGGTGGTGAGCTTGTGCAGGATGCGCAGGCCACGCCCGCCGTCGTCGAAGAGGTGCCCGCGCCGCAGACGCGGCCTGCCGTTGCCGGCGTCGCCGACCTCGCACAGCAGGCCGCGCCCGGTCCTGATCAGCCGTACCGTGATGGGCCCCGACGCGAAGCGCACCGCGTTCGTGACCAGCTCGCTGACCAGCAGCAGCACATTGTCCCGGGTGTCGTCCCTGATCTGCCACCGCCGCAGCAGCGCCGACACCTGGACACGCGCCCGGGCCGGGGCGTCGTAGCGGGCGGGCAGCCGCCAGGTCGCGGTGTCCCCCTTCCGGTAGCCGATCATGCGGGCCAGCAGCAGGGTCACGTCGTCGCGCTGGGGCACGGGGGCCACGGCGGACACGACGTGCCGTGCGGCCTGCTGCAGGGCGTCCCAGGGGTGCACCGTGGACACGGCGCCCGCCAGCCCGGCGATGCCCTCGTCGATCGGCACGGCGGGGTCCTCCACCAGGCCGTCCGTGTACAGGGCGAGCACCGACCCCGGGGGTGCGCTGAACGTGAGCACGTCGTACGGTTCGCGCAGCGCGAACTCGGCGCCCAGGCCGGGGTGCGGGCGGACGGAGAGCGGGCCCGCGTGCCCGTCCGGGGTGACCAGGACCGGCGGGAGGTGGCCGGCGCTGGACAGGGTCACCTGGTGGCTGACCGGGTCGTAGAGGGCGATGCAGCAGGTCGACCCGAGGGCGCTGTAGCCGGCCGTCAGCCCGGACTCGGTGTCGTCCAGCAGCGTCACGGTCTCGTCCAGGTGCTCCAGCACTTCGTCGGGCGCCAGCCCCGCGGACAGCAGGGCGCGGGCCTCCATGCTGAGCTGCCCCATGGTCGCCGCGGCTCCCAGGCCGTGCCCGACGACGTCACCGACGACCAGCGCGGTGCGGCCGTCCGGCAGCGGGAAGCTGTTCACCCAGTCGCCGCCGACACCCGCGCTGTCGGGGGTCGCGGGCTGGTAGACGCTGGCGATCTCGATGGTGTCGCCGCCCGCGCGGGGCAGCAGCCGGCGCTGCAGGGCCAGCACCTGGGTGTGCTCGCGCTGGTGCTGCCGCGCCAGGTCGACGTGGTGGGCGGTCCGCGCTACCAGCTCCTGGAGGTCGAACAGCTCGCTGTCGCGGAACGGGTGGTCCGAGCGCCGCCAGACCTCCGCCACGCCCAGGACCACGGGCGGCGCGCCGTCCAGGACCAGCGGGATGCAGGCGACACCGGCCGACCGGTCCCCGGGCACCAGGGCGCGCACGGTCCGGGGACTGCCGAGGACCCGCTCGACCGCCTCCCGGTCGGGGATGACGACGGTCTGCGGGGTGTCGTCCCGCAGCACCGCCTGCGCCAGCAGGCGACTGGCGTCACCGGGCAGGTCCTCGCCCGGGGTCACGTACCCCTCGGGCCACGCCCGGTCGGGCACCAGGGCCGCCCGCCGCAGCCGGATGCGCCCCTGCGGCTGCCCGGCGACCCCCTCGCCCGTCCAGACCGCGAAGTCGAGGTCGACGGCGGCGACGTCTCCCCAGGCCAGCAGGGACTGCGCCAGTGACTGCGCGGTCTCGCCGATGTCCAGCGAGGTGCCGATCGCGGTCTCGGCGGCGTACAGGTGCAGCCTCCTGGCCATGGCGATCACGGAGACGGTCAGGCCCTCCTCGGACGCCGCGGCGGGCAGGATGCTCATCGAGACCACCAGCTCGGACCCGTCACCGCGCCGCAGCCGCTGGATGCGGGCGACGTGCGCCTCACCGCTGTCCACCACCTGCCGCAGCCGTCGGGTGACCGTCGGTACGTCCCTCTCCGGCAGGAGGTCGACGAAGGGCCTGCCCACCGCGGCCTCCAGGCCGTCGAACACCGGCGCGTCCAGGTTGCAGCGGGTGATGACCAGGTCCCGGTCCAGGTTGAGCGCGCCGAGGATCTGCTCCTGGTGGCCGGCCGCCAGGTCGTCCGGGACGGGTCGGTGCGTGCCGCGCTCCCCCCGCACGTCACCACTGCCGCCGGCACCACCGGAGGCACCGCCGCCGGCGGCCGCGGCCGTCCCGCCGCGCGGGAGGTAGCGGCCCAGGGCGCTGCTGACCAGGCCGAACGCGGAAGACGACGAAGGGGAGGGTGTGGAGTCCATACGGCTCTCTCGGCAGTCCCCGGCCCAGCGCCGGGGCCGTACTCGGTCCCGTGCGACGGGGCCCCGAGATCCCTGACCGCACATCTCATTCAATACCACCGGCGCTCACTTCGCCCACACCTGCGTTCCTCGCCCGCCGGAGGTGGCCGCGCGCGTGGGCGTGTCCGCCCGGTGGGCGCACCGGGCGGACACGCGGGTGGTCAGCGGCGCACCGCGGGGGTGGCCGGTGCGGCCCTGCTGCCGGTCGCGGTCGGGGCGGCCGGGAGCGTCCAGTTCTGCGCACCCGTGCCGTTGCAGGTGTAGATCTGCAACTGGGTGCCCTCGGACGTGGCGGAGTTCGGAACGTCCAGGCACTTCCCGGACGCCGGGTTCACCAGGGAGCCGGCCGTCCCCGGCTTCCACTGCTGTGCGCCGGTGCCGTTGCAGCGGTAGAGCTGGACTAGCGTGCCGTTGGCGGTACCGCTGTTGCTGACGTCCACACACTTGCCGAGCACGCGGAGTGTGCCGTCGGAGGCCATCGTCACGTCCTGGGCGTAGGTCTGGTTGCAGCCCCAGGTCTGGATGTGCGTGCCGTCCCCGGTGCCCGAGTCGGCGACGTCGACACAGAGCTTTCCGCTACCGCCCGTCACACCGGACGTGACCGGTCCGACACGCGGTGTCGCCGGGGCCGGGACACCACCGGAGTAGGAGGGCGGGGCGGCGGAGGCGGCGGAGGCCCACCCGGTGTTGGGCGCGGTGCCCAGCGTGTAGGTGAGGGTGCCGCCGGAGGTGAGGGCCGTGGCCGGCGCGTAGGCGTTGTTCCAGGGGGCCGCGTTCCAGGTCGCCGACTGGACGTAGGGCGCGTCGTCGGCGGCCCCTGTGCCGTTGACGGTCAGCGTCCCGCCCGAGGGCAGGGTGATGACCGCCTGCGGGAAGACCGGCGACCCGAGGGCGAGGTCGGCCGTGCCGGGGGTCTGCGGGAACATGCCGAGCGCGGACCACACGTACCAGGCGCTCATCGCGCCGAGGTCGTCGTTGCCGTCGGCGAGCCCGCTCGGGGTGTCGGACCAGATCTGGTTCTGGATGGCCCGGACCGTGCCCTGCGTCTTGTACGGCGCCCCGGTGTAGTCGTACTCCCACGGCAGCTCGATGCTGGGCTCGTTGCCCACCCACGCGTAGCCCTTGTCACCGGTGAAGCTGCGCAGCACGGTGTCGAGGTAGTGGTTCATCGCGGTGTTGCCGCCCTTGGCCCGGGCGAGTCCGGCGATGTTGAACGGGATCATGCCCGTGTAGATCCACGAGTCGCCCTCGACCATGTCCGTGCCGCTGGTGGGGTCGAAACCGCCGGTCCACGACCCGTTGGCGTTGCGGGGCTCCACGAACCCGGAGGCGGGGTTGAGCACGTTGCGCCAGTCCTGCGCCCGGGCGGCGTACGTCTTCTGGTCGGCGCCGTCACCGAGGGCGCCGGCCAGCGCGGACAGGGCGAAGTCGGCGGTGTCGTACTCCAGCGTGGTGGCGACCGGGCCGTAGAAGTTGCAGCAGCCGTAGCTGCCGTCGTGCGGCATCCAGCCGGGGGAGTTCAGGTAGTTCAGGCCCGGCCGGTCGTTGTTGGTCTTCGAGGCCTGGGCGACCAGGGCCTGGAGCGTCTCGGCGGTGTCGAACCGGCGGGCGCCGAAGGCGTAGTAGTCGGCGACGATGGCGGCGGCGGGGTCACCGACCATGACGTACGACTCGCCGTTGTACTCCGACCACTTGGGGAAGAGGCCGGTCTGGCGGTAGTCGTCGAGCATCGACTGCGCCGTGTCGGAGGCCACCTGTGGGTCGACCAGTGCCTCCAGCTGCGCCTGGGAGCGGTAGATGTCCCACCCGGAGTAGTTGCCGTAGACGGCCTGGTGACCGGGGTCGACGATGTGCGTGCGGCCGTCGAACCCCGCGTACTGCCCGTTGGTGTCGCTGACGATGTTCGGGTGCAGCAACGAGTGGTAGAGCGCCGTGTAGAACATCCGCTGGTGGGCCGCCGTGCCGCCGCCGATCTGGATCCTGCCCAGTTCCGCGTTCCACGCGTTCTGGGCGGCACCACGGGTGGCGTCGAAGTCCCAGCCCGGGTTCTCCGCGGCCCGGTTGGCGGTGGCGTTGGCGACGGAGACGTAGCTGATGCCGACCTTCGCCTGCACGGTGGGGTGGGCGGTCGCGTCGAACGTCACGTACCCGTTCTGAGCGGCCGCCTGGGGCGCCTCCGCCACTGCGGCGGAGGAGCGGGCCCTGCTGCCGGGAGCGGGGGCCGGATCGCCGTGCAGCACCGGGCTGTTGGGCTTCTCCACGGCGGTCCGGTCGGCGCCGTGGACGGTCGGCCGGTGCAGGGTGGACGTGGCCGCGGGGGTGCCGCTGCTCTTGAACGGCTGGTCGAAGACCATGTCGAAGTAGACGTTGTAGGTGTTGCCCGCGCCGCAGAAGTGCCCGCTGGTGACCTGCCCGCTCACCTCGGTGGGCGAGACCACGGTGAACTGGGTGTTGGTGGCCCCGTTCTGGCTGCCCGTCAGCTTGAAGACCAGGTTGGCCTGGGTGGTCGAGGGGAACGTGAAGCGCGCCATGCCGCTGCGCTTCGTGGCGGTCAGCTCGGTGGTGACCTTGTTGTCCAGCGCCACCTTGTACGTACCGGCGGAGGCGGTCTCGTTGGCGTGCGAGAAGCTGTCGGTCGCCGAGGTGCTGACGGCGCCGACGGTCGGGAGCACCGGGACGTCCGCGGCGGCGCCGCAGCCCGGTCCTGCGATGTGGGTCAGGCTGAAGCCGGTGATGGACTTGTCGTTGTACTCGTACCCGCCGCCCGGGGGCCGCGAGGGGGTGTCGGGGCTCCACTGCACCATGCCGAACGGCACGTCGGCGCCGGGGAAGTCGTTGGCCTCGTTCGACGTCCCGATGAACGGGTCGACGAGCGTGGCGGGGGCGGTCACCAGGGACGCGGAGGCGGGTGCCGCCGCCGCGGCGGGCGCGACGAGGAAGGTCGCGGCGAGGGCGGTCGCCGCCAGCAGCCCGATGCCCAGGGCCGCGGGTGGACGGGGGGTGGGTCTCATGTCCGTCGTGCTCCTTGTGCTCGTGTCCGGCTGGTCCGGGACCGGCGGGCAGCGTGTGGGACAGGACTGTGCGGCAGGCTCTGACAACGTTGTCTACCGACCGCGTGAACCGGATGCCGGGACGGGGGATCGTGGTGTGTGCGGCGCGCGGCGGGGCGGTCGGAGATGCCGGGGCAGGGCGCGTGCTTCCCGGGACGGTAGAGCGGTTTGCAGGTTCACGTCAAGGATGCGTACGGGCCATCGACACCAACCCGTCGCCGCCGATGAAGCTCCCTGCGCGTCAATGCAGTTGCTCACGGTCCGTGGCTCGGGGATAGGTTCGTGACCATGGACGAGATGGACTTGCTCAAGCGCTCCGGCGGTCCCGTGACCCGGAGCCGCATCAGCCGTGACCTGGCTGCTCTCGGTCTCGGAGACGGTGACGTCGTCATGTTCCACACCCGCATGTCCGCCATCGGCTACGTGGCGGGCGGACCGCAGACCGTCATCGGCGCCCTCCAGGACGTCGTGGGAACGCGGGGCACCCTCATGGTGACCTGCGGCTGGAACGACGCGCCCCCCTACGACTTCGTCACCTGGCCACAGGACTGGCAGGACGCCCTGCGCGCGGAACATCCCGCCTACGACCCGGCCCTCAGCGAGGCCGACCACAACAACGGCCGTCTCCCGGAAGCACTGCGCCGCCGGCCCGGAGCCGTCCGGAGCCGGCACCCGGACGCGAGCTTCGCGGCCCTGGGAGCAGCGGCGGCCGAGTTGATGGCCGACCATCCCTGGGACGATCCCCACGGCCCCGGCAGTCCCCTCGCACGGCTGACCGCCCACAGGGGCCGGGTCCTGTTGCTCGGCGCTCCGCTGGACACCATGACGCTGTTGCACCACGCCGAGGCGCTCGCCGAGGCCCCCGGCAAGCGGTTCGTAGAGTACGAACAACCCCTCCTAGTGCAGGGCCGACGGGAGTGGCGCCGCTTCCACGACATCGACTCCGAAGACGGCGCCTTCGACTACTCGGCCGTGGTGCCTGAGGGCGTGGAGCCGTTCGACGTCATCGCCCGGGACATGCTCGCGGCGGGCATCGGTCGCCGGGGCAGCGTCGGCGCTGCCGAGAGCCACCTGTTCGAGGCCCCGGACGTCGTCGAGTTCGCCACCGGCTGGATCGAGGACAGACTGAGCAGGTAGCGCCCCGGCGGCGCGGGCCTCAGGTGCGGACCACGAGGTACAGCCAGCCGCCCCACGTGCTCACGTTGGCCAGGTCCTTCGTGGAGCGCTCGTACTCGGAGCGGACACGGAACTTCTGGTTGAGCGCGTTGGTGAGGCTGAGCTGGGCCTTCGCGCTGCTCGTGGACGACAGGCCGTAGCAGCCCGATGTGGTGAGCGTGTGCCAGGCGCCGCTGTAGTACTGCTGGACCTGGAAGCGCTCGCACTGGCCGGCCTTGTTCGGGGTGACGGTCGCGGTCACCGTGGGCTTCACCGTCTTGTGGAAGACGCGGTAGCTGATGCCGCTGTACGTGGCGCTCGTGTAGGAGCCGCTGAGCGCCGTCGCGATCTTCACGTAGCCGTTGACGGTGCGGGTGGCCGTCGCGGGCGCATAGCGGTGGTCGCCCGCGAAGGACGCGGTGAAGGTGGTGTTGCGGGTGACCTTGTACGTCGCCCTCAGGTTGCCGTTCGCGTCCACGGTGCCCGTCGTGACGAGGGTCTTCGTGCCGCCGTACGGCGTGGCGTACAGCGACACCGTGCGGCCGTTGTACGTCGTGCCGAGGTGCGCGGTGACGGTGGCCGTCGCGCCGTAGGCGTAGGAGGGGGCGCTGCTGGTGACGGTCAGCGCGGTCGCCGCGCGGGACACCTGGACGGTGGCGACCGCGGTGGCCGGCTTGTGGGTGGCGTCGCCGGGGAAGGTCACCGTGTAGGTGGTGGCGCCGCCGGTGTCCGGGGTGTCCTTCACCGTGATCGTGCCGTCGGCGGCCACCGGCGCCGTCCAGGTCACCGGGGTGGTGTGGGCGGCGTCCTTGCGGGAGACGGTGACCGTCCGCCCGGCGGCGTACGGGCCGTCACCGAGCTTGCCGCCGAAGGACAGGGCGGTGCCGCGGGTGGCGCTCGTCGGGGCGTTCAGCGTCAGCGCCGGGGCGTACGGGGCGACCACCAGGCCCGTGCCGCTCTCGGACGGCTGGTGGGTGGTGTCGCCGGCGTAGGTGAGGACGTACGTGAAGGTGCCGGCGGCGCCCGGGGCGTCGGTGACGGTGAAGCGGAGGGTGGCCGGGTCCACGGGGACGGACCCGAGCGGCACGGTCCGCTGGGTGGCCTCGTCGCGCCGGGCCACCTGCACGGTGGTGCCCTGCGGGAAGGTGCCGAGGCCCAGCTGGGACGAGAGGCGGCCGGTGAACACGACCGATCCGGGATTCACCGACGCGATGTCGGTGCCCACGACACCGGTCGGGAGCTTCGCCACGTGCACGGTCAAGGAGGCCGTGGCGGGGCGGTGGGTGGCGTCACCGGGGTACGCCACCTGGTAGGTGTACGCACCTTCGTCCTGCTGGACGTCGGTGAAGGTGAACGTGCCGTCGCCGCCGAGCGTGACGCCCGGCAGGGCGGTGCCGTCGCGGGTGACCTCCAGCGCGGCGCCCGCCGGCAGGAGGCCGCGGGTGCTGAATGAGCCACCGACCGTGTAGCGCTCGGTCGGCACGGCGAACTGCGGCGGCCTGAGGGCCAGTTCGGTGTCCGTCAGCTTGGGGGCGTCGAGCACGTTCAGCCGGTAGGCACCCGAGGGGTCCTCGGTGACGGCGTAGAGGGTCGTGCCGTCGGCGCCCCACTCCAGGCCGTCCGGGGCGACGTCGCCCGACGGCAGGGTCAGGTGGTTCTCGGCGAGGTTGTTCGTGCCGGCGTACAGGTGGACGCCGGAGGCGCCGGCCACGGCGACCGTGCCGTCGGTGTCCACGGCCACGGAGCCGGGCGCGGAACCGGATCCGCCGGTGAAGTAGGCGGCGGGGTCCGCGGCCGCGAGGTCGGTACTGCGGTAGGCGCGCAGGGCGAGCTGCTGCGGGGCGGCCAGCAGCAGCCGCTTCCCGTCGCCGGTGACGGCGGGGCCGGTCGCCGTGCCGCCGTAGACCAGGGTGTCCGCCATGGGGGACGCGGTGCCCGGGGCGACGCCGAAGGTCGCGACGTGACTGAGGCTGCCCTGCGGTTCCTCGGCCGCGAGCACGTCGCCGCCCGTGGCGAGCAGCGGTGCGGTCGTCCACTGCGACAGGGCCGGCTGCGGGGTCGTCACCGGGGCGGGCGCGGACGGGTCGATCGAGCCGATGCCGCCCTTGCCGGCGGCCGCGTAGCCGAACCAGACGCGGCCGCCGGCCACCGCGACGGAGACCGGGGAGGTGCCCGCGCCGGTGGACCAGCGGGCGGTCTCCAGCAGGGTCGCGGTGTCGATCGCGACGATCGCGCCGCCGTCGGGGAGCGCCGCGTACAGCGTGCCGCCGTCGGGCGACAGCGCCAGGCCGTTGGCGCCCTGCTCACCTGTGAGGGTGGTGACCGGGGTGCCGGACAGGTCCGTCACGAGGATGCCGCTCGAGCCGGTGCCCTGGCTGATGAAGACGTGCCGGTGGGCGCGGTCGACCACCAGGTGCGCGTACCCGGACAGCGGCAGCGCGGCCACGTCGTCGGCGTACGCGACGGTGCCGACGGTGGCGGTGGTCAGGCCGGCCACGACCGAGAGGGCCGTGACCAGGGAGACCTGCTTGAGACGCATGAGGCTCCTGTGAGGGAACGGAACGAGCAGCCGGACGATATCCCGGCCGTCCGATCCGCTCCGCGGCGGGGCCCCTGCCGGTGGGACCGGAGGCCCTGGTCAGGGCGTCGACAGGTCGAACCGCGTGAAGCGGGCCGCGCCGCCGAGTGCCTGGGTGGCGTAACTGAACAGGGCGAAGCGGTAGCCCATGAAGAACCGCCAGTCGTTGCCCAGCGGGAACGCCGGTCCCAGGCGGGTGAACGTGGTGCCGTCGACGCTGTAGGAGAAGGTCGCGGACCGTACCGCACCGGGCCGGATGTCGGCGGTCGCCCGCAGCCAGACGCTGCTGCCCGCCACGCTCGCGCTGGCGACCTCGGTACCGGTCCCGGTCGTGTTCCAACTGCTGTCCATCGTCAGCCCGTTGACCATCACCACGCGGGTGGCGTCGCCATCGCGCCGGACACCGATCCACGCGGAGGCATCGCGCAGCAGCGCCAGCCCGGCCCGGTCCCCATTGCGCATCCCGGAGTGGTCGAGCTGTGCGGTGGCGGTGGAGGTGGGGCCCTGGATGCGGTGGGTGAGCGTGTTGCGGGCCCAGTACAGGTCGTTGGTGACGGTCGCGGTCCGCAGGGTCAGGCCGTTGCCGACCGACCACTTGGTGTTGTCCGGGTTGTGGTTCCACTCCCACCGGGGTTTCAGGGCCGTGCCGTCGAAGGTGTCGGTCCCGACCATGGGGGTGACCTGGCGGGGCGGAGCGGGCACGGCCGGGCTCGGGTAGGACGTCCCCCAGGCGCCGTTCACGAGCTGCACCACGGGCCAGCCGTCCGCGGTCCAGGTGATCGGTGCCAGGACGGGCACCCGGCCACCGGGGTACGCGTCCACGAACGCGAGGTAGTACCAGGCGCCGCCCTGGGTCTGCACCATCCCTCCCTGGTGCGGGACGCCGCCGCCGGGGACCGGTCCGCGCAGGTCGAGGAGGACCTGGCGCAGGGTGTAGGGGCCGAAAGGGCCGCCGGACGACTTCAGGACGTACTGCCCGTTCGCGGGGCGGGTGAGGAAGATGTAGTACTGCCCGTTGATCCGGTAGAAGCGCGAGCCCTCCAGGGTGCCGACGCTCGACGGCGTGGTGAACACCTGCTGCGTACGGACCTGGGTGCGTCCGTCGGGCGAGAGCTGGGCCACGCTGATGGTGGTGTTGCCGTACGCCACGTACAGGGTGTCGTCGGTGTCGACGAGCAGCCCGGCGTCGTAGTAGGGGGTGCCGATCGTCGTGAGCCTGCTCCACGGCCCCTCGGCCGCGGTGGCGGTGTAGACGTACGTCCTGGCGAAGTCGATCTGCCCGAGCCAGTAGAAGGTCCTGTTGCTGGGGCGGTACGCCAGCGACGACGCCCACACGCCCCGGACGTACCCCCGGGCACCGTTCAGGTCGTACTTGGCCCCGAAGTCCAGGACGGGCACCGAGTGACCTGCGATCTCCCAGTTCACCAGGTCGTACGAGCGCAGGACGGGGGCGCCCGGCGAGTAGTGCATCGTCGAGGCCGAGGCGTAGTAGGTGGCGCCGACGCGGATCACGTCGATGTCCGCGAAGTCCTGCCAGATCACGGGGTTGGTGTACTGCGCGGCGAGCTCCACCCCGTCGGTGGCGGCGGCCGGCGAGGCGGCGGCGCGGCCGGCTTCGCCGAGCGGGAGCAGGGCGCCGGTGACCAGGCCCGATGCGGCGGCCAGCGCCTGACGGCGGCTCGGCTGATGATGAGGCCATGACATGCCCATGGGTGTCGTCTCCTTGGAAGGCCGACCCGGTCGCGGGGAGGGCGAGCGAGTTCGATATACCGAACGACGATCGATGAGTCGAGCATCTCGGATCGTAGGCGAACCACGGGGCCCGTCAACCACCCGCGCATGATGCGTCGTTCACATCGAAAGTTTCGAGCGGGGGAGCGGGGTGGACCGGACGGCCCCGGCGCGCCGTCGCGCCGCAAGCTGTGGGGTGAGAGGAGTGGACGGCGGGGCACTCGGAAACCATGGCAAAGCTGCACATAGGCGGACGCAAAGACCACGCGGCGGACGACGGGCCCCGGCCGGACGACGTGGGACCGGGCCCCGAGGTGGAGCGGCGCGCCCCGGACGCCCCCACGAAGCTGCCGAAGGGCGCGTGGCGCGGGGTGCTCAAGGGCAGCCTGCGGGAGTTCAAGGACGACGAGCTGACGGACCGCGCGGCGGCCCTGACGTACTACGGCATCCTGGCCCTGTTCCCGGCGCTGCTCGCCCTGGTGTCGCTGCTGGGCCTGACCGGCAGATCGACCACGGACAAGCTGCTCGACAACATCAAGGACCTCGCGCCCGGCTCCGCCCGCGACATCCTCACCAACGCCGTGCAGCAGCTCCAGGGCAGCGCCGGTGTCGGCTCGCTCATGGCGGTGGTCGGCCTCGTCCTCGCGATCTGGTCGGCGTCCGGCTACGTGGCGGCGTTCATGCGCGCGGCGAACGCGGTCTACGACATGCCCGAGGGCCGCCCCGTGTGGAAGATCCTCCCCGTCCGGCTCGGCGTGACCATCACCCTGCTGATCCTGGCCGTGGTCAGCGCGGTGATCGTGGTCTTCACCGGCGGCCTGGCCCGCCGGGCGGGCGACGCGCTCGGACTGGGGGACACGGCCCTGACCGTGTGGTCCATCGCCAAGTGGCCGGTGCTGATCGTCCTGGTCACCGCCATGATCGCGATCCTGTACTGGGCGAGCCCGAACGCCAAGGTCAAGGGCTTCAAGTGGATCACCCCGGGCAGCTTCCTGGCTCTGGTGATCTGGCTGATCGCCTCCGCGGGGTTCGCGTTCTACGTCGCCAACTTCGCCTCGTACAACAAGACCTACGGCACGATGGCCGGCGTCATCGTCTTCCTGGTGTGGCTCTGGATCAGCAACCTAGCCATCCTGCTGGGCCTGGAGTTCGACGCGGAGGCCACCCGGCAACGGGCGATAGCCGGGGGCCACCCGCCGGAGGTCGAGCCGTACACCCAGCCGCGCGACACCCGGAAGTGGGACGAAGAGGACCGTCGCCGCATGGAGGACGGCTGACGGCGCGTCCGGCCGACGGCAGGGCGGCCGCGCTTCCGATCAGGCCGGTGAGGTCGCTGAGGCCGGTGAGGCCGACGCCGACGGCGCTCGACCCACGGTGCTCGCGCGGATCTCCAGGTGATGCGGGACGACCACGTCCTGCGGCGGTACCGCCGAGGCGGGGCTGTAGATGCGGTCGGCCAGGCACTGGAGGGCGCGTTCCGTGATCTGCCGCTTGTCCGGGACGACCGTCGTCAGGGCCGGATTGGCCCAGCGGGCGTCCTCGATGCCGTCGAAGCCCATGACCGCCAGGTCCCCGGGCACACGCAGCCCCCGCTGGTGGGCGCAGTGCAGCGCGCCCAGGGCGAGTTCGTCGCTGAAGGCGAACACGGCGTCGACCTCGACGCCCTCGTCGAGCAGGGCCGACATCGCCGCGTACCCGTCCGCACGGTGCAGGGTCCCGACGGTCCGTTCCAGCGCGGGATCAGGGGCGACGCCGGCCCGGCGGAGCGCCGCGGTGTAGCCCTCGTGGCGCTGGCGGGCGGTGCCGTTGTGCAAGTGCGGCTGGAGCCCGACGGCGGCGATCCGCCGGCGCCCCAGGTCGAGCAGGTGCGTGGTCGCCTCGTCGGCCGCGAGCACGTTGTCCACGGCCACCCGGTCGGCGAGGCCACCGGGACTGCGCTCGCCCAGGAAGACCAGCGGAACCCGCTGGGCGTGCGCCGCGAGTTCCTCGGGGCTGAGGACCCAGGGGCTGATGACCAGCCCGTCGACCACCCGTCCGCCGGTGCCCTCCAGCAGGCGCCGCTCGGCGTTGGCGTCACCGAACGTCTGGTCGATCACGACCGTCCAGGAGCGCTGCTGGGCCGCCTGCACGATGAGTCCGGCGAGCTCGCCGAAGTAGGGCGAGTGGAGCTCGGGGATGACCAGGCCGATCAGGCCCGTCCGGCCGGCGCGCAGGTTGCGGGCGGCGACATTGGGGCGGTACCCGAGCTCGTCCAGCGCGGCCTGCACCTTGAGTCGGGTCTGCTCGGCGACGGCACCGGAGCCGCTGACGACGTTCGAGACGGTTCTGATCGACACCCCGGCGAGGGCGGCGACGTCCTTGAGGCGGCTGGTCACGCCGGACATCTTCGCACGACGCCCAGGGCTGACGAGGCGGCGCGCGGCCCGACCCCGCTGCCACCCTTGCGACGTGGAATGCAACGTTGCATCATGGCAGGGAGCCCACCCGAGGAGCCGCCCTGTGAGTGCTGCACACCTGCATCCCGCCATCACGCCCTCCGCCCTCGACATCGACGTCACGGCCGACGTGGAGGCCCTCTACTCGGACGGCATCACCGCCCGCAAGGGCGCCTTCGGCGTGGACTGGGCCGACACGCTGCGCGAGGACGTGGGCGTCGCGTTCGAGGAGGCGCTGTCCCGGCCGGGCGGGGCGGTGGGCCGCGGCCCGAACCGCTACTACGTCGAGATCCACCCCGAGCAGATCAGGGGTTTCGTGGAGCTGGTGGACCACCCGTGGGTGCGCTCCGTGTGCGCCGCCGTGCTCGGCCCCGACTACCGCATCGTGGAGATCGGCTTCGACGTGCCGCTGGAGGGAGCCGTGAACCAGCCCTGGCACCGGGACTTCCCGATGCCGGAGGAGACCCGCGGGGAACGGCGCCTGACCTCGCTCGCGTTCAACGTCACGACCGTGGACACCACCGAGGACATGGGCCCGTTCGAGATCGCACCGGGCACGCAGTGGGACGACAGTCCCGAGTTCGGCCACGGCATGTTCCCGCCGAAGACGCACTACGGCCGCTACGAGGAGCGTGCCGTGCGCAAGTACCCGCAGCGCGGTGACATCTCCGCCCGGACCGCCCTGACCATCCACCGCGGCACCACCAACCGCTCCCGGCTGTCCCGCCCCGTCCTCGTCCTCGGTGTCGACGGCCCCGAGGCGGACAACGGGGAGCGGCACGACCTCGCCGTCACCCACGGTTTCTGGGAGCGACTGCCCGAGCGGGTCCGCCGCCACCTCGACTGCCCGGTCGTGGACCAACTGGTCCCCGTCACGCAGAAGCACACCATCGAGGGCCTGGTCATGGGCGACGCCTGACCGCCGCGCGCACGCCGGCGCGACGGGCCGACCGGCGTCCCGTGCGGGGGGCGACACCCTGTCGGACCAGAACTGCTCAGACTCTTGGCCGAATGATCGTATGACGGGGGCCCGGTCGGGGTAGAACGGACGCCGGGACCCTTCCCGCAAGGGGAGGATCCCCGGTTACTCACCCCTGCCGGCACCCCCGGCAAGATCGAAGGACGCAGTATGGCCAGCGGCACCGTGAAGTGGTTCAACTCCGAAAAGGGCTTCGGCTTCATCGCCCAGGACGGCGGTGGACCGGACGTCTTCGCCCACTACTCGAACATCTCCGGCACCGGGTACCGCGAGCTGGTCGAGGGTGAGGCGGTCACGTTCGACGTCACCCAGGGGCAGAAGGGCCCCCAGGCGGAGAACATCGTCCGCGGCTGACGTCCCGACACTTTCCCAGCGGCCCCTTCGGCGAACTGCCGAAGGGGCCGTCGGCGTTCCGGGGGCCGGTCGGCCCCGCACCGCGGCCCCCGGGGGCCGCTTCCGGTCATCGGGCCGTCCGTGCCCGTCCGCGCCCAGGCCCTGGGGCGCAGCGCGTCGACGAGGAGGCCGAGCAGGCGGTCGGTCCGCTCCTGGGGGCGCCGTCCATGATCGCGGCGGCGAACACGCCGATGGGTTCCCGCTCGGCAGGGGCGGGGCGTGGTGGAGCAGCGCCCGCACCGCCGACGCGCACCGGGCCGTGGAGACCGGCACGGTCGGCTAGGGCCTGTCGTTTGGATCAGTCCGGCCCGGCCCACGGCGCCTTGTCGCCGACCCGAGCGGGGTCTGGTGCGTGCAGCTGCAAGGCGGAGGAGGGCGGCGACGCGGAGCGTCGCCAACCGACGACAACGCCGCAGATGCGCGTGCCAGACCCCGCGACGCCGGAATGATCCAAACGACAGGCCCTAGGTCCTGGTGGACGTCACGCCCTGACGGGCCCGGAACTCACCCCCGGTCGGCGGGCAGCCGGCCGGCCTCGTCGACGACGGCGAGTTCCAGTTCGGCCTCGCTGGACAGGAGGGTCCCGGCCTTCCCGTACGAGGTGTCCTCGGTCAGGTAACTGCGGGAGCCGAGGAAGGAGTAGTCCTCGGTGTCGAAGACCCATTCCGTGCGCACGCCGTGGCGCACGTCGTCACGGGCGATGCCGAGGCCGCGGCGGCCGATCGCGTCCTGGGCCCGCGGGTCCGGGACGACGCCGGGGATCTTCGCGGCGGCCCGGTAGAGGGCGGCGGCCGTGCGGGCGGGCATCATCCGGCCGAGCAGGGACCCGATCTCCTCGAACACCGCCTGGTCCCGTTCGCGGGCCTCGGCCTGCGGGGTCTCGGCGTACAGGTGCGCCAGCAGCTCGTCGGGGTCGGTGGGCAGCGAGCTGAGCCAGCGGTAGGTCGGCCTGCTCAGGCCCGCCGGGGTGCCGTCGGTGTCGCCGAACTCGGCGTTGATCGGCGAGGTCCGGCCGTTCTCCTTGATCAGGCCGAGCTTGCGCAGGGGGCCCGGTTCCTGGGCGAGCCACGTCTCCCGGTCCGTCAGGGGGCCGAGGACGGCCTTCCCGCTGGTCAGGTCGGCCCCGCGGGTCTTCTCCCGGGTGTAGACGAACTGGTCGTCGCGCACCGGGGGAGTGGCGCGGTCCTCGGCGGCGTCGGAGATGCGGCCCAGCAGGGCCGCTGCGGGTCGCATGTCCGGGGCCGCGCGGTGCGAGGCGGTGCCGGCGGGCTGCCGGCCGCCGTCGTGCAGGCTGGTGCCGGCGGGCTCGCGGGCGCCGTCGTGCAGGGCGATGCCCGCGGCCAGCACGCCAGCCAGGGTCAGCGCGGTCGCCGGCGCCAGGAGCGCGGGCCGCAGCAGTCGGCGGGCCGGGCGCGAACGCGTCGACTGCTCTCGGTCGATGTGGTGCATCAGCAGGTCCTTGTAATGGAGGTGCTGCTCGCGCGGGAGGTCCCAGTCGGCCGGGGCCGGCAGCAGGCGGGCGATCTCTTCGCGGTCGCCGTTCGGCTGCGGGGAAGCGCCGGTGGTCTCGTCGTTCATGTGAGCTCCTCCCGTACGGGCAGGGCCGCGATCGCGGCCGCACTGGTCATCTCTCCGCGGGCGGTGGGTGGTTCCCGGTCCTCTTCCGCGAGTCGGGCGAGCTTCTTGCGGGCCCGCGACAGGCGGGACCGTACGGTGCCGACGGCGATGCCCAGCGCTTCCGCCGTCTGCCGGTAGTCCAGGCCCGACCACACGCACAGGGCCAGCACCTCCTGTTCCTGGCGTCGCAGCCGGCCGAGCGCGGCGTGCACGGCCAGCAGGCGTCGTGCGTCGTCGATCCGCCCGATGGTCCGGGGCGCGAAGTCCTCCTGGGCCGGTGGCTGCGGCTGGCGCGCCAGGAACAGCCGGCGTCTGCGCTGGGCCCGGCGGGCGTTGTCCGCCTTGTGGGTGGCGATGCCCAGCAGCCAGGGCAGCAGGGTGCCGCCGTCCTCGTGCACCCGGGTACGGGTGCGCCATGCGGCCAGGAAGGTGTCGGACATGATCTCTTCGGCTGTCGACCAGTCGCCGGTCAGCCGCAACGCGTGGTTGTACACGGCACGGGCGTACTCCTCGTACAGCTGGGCGAACGCCTCGCGGTCCCCCTCGCGCACACGGCGGCGCACATCGTTCTCTGAGTCCCTCACGACCACTTCTCTCCGCGACACCCGGGGAGTTCCTGTGGCCTGGGTCACGCATCGCTGCCATTATGGTGCGTTCACCTGGGGGACGGGGGAGGGGGATGGGCAAGGAGCAGCCGCTCCCCGATCCGAGCACCTGGACGCTCGAGCAGATGCAGAGCTTCATCGCTTCGACGTCCGGCAAGCTGCTCGAGACGGCGCGTGTACTGGCGCAGGGGCACGCCTATGCCCGCGACCGTCCTGGCGAGGACCGTCGCAGGTGGGCCAAGCTGTCCCTGCTCGCGAACCGGGGCCTGCTCGACGGCACCGAGACGAGCCGGGTCCGAGTCGCCCAGCAGGAGTTCATGCTGCGCATGTGGGTGATCGAGCAGCTTGGCCCGGACGACACGGACCCCGACTGGAACCCTGAGGCGCTGGCCGTGGACACCCTCGCTGCGCTGACCTTGACGCCCGCAAGTGCGGCCGCTCTCGCCGACGGCTGGCGCGACCTTCCCGTCGGGGACATCCTTGTGCTGCGGTGGCAGAAGAACCTCACCGCGCACCTGGAGTGGCTGGTCGGCCACCTGGCACCCGGACCCGTGCGCGAGGCACTGGTCACCTGGGCCGGGACCAGGCGGCTGCTGCCCTGACGGGCCGTGCGGGTCAGGGTCGTACGAGGCGGCGGAGGGCGACGTGCGCGAGCGGGGCGTAGAGGGCCGCCGCCAGGGCCGGACCGTCCACGAGGAGGGTCGTCCGGCTGCCCCGGGCGTGTGCGTGGACCTCGTGGTGCAGCCGGAGCCGGACGGGGCCCAGCCGGACGCGCCACGTCCAGCGGTGCCGCAGGTGGTCGACGGCCTCCACGGTGAACGCGGCGCGCAGGCCCGCGACCGACTCGACCGTGCCGGTCAGCCCGGGGACGAGGGTGCGGCCGTCCGCGTGAACCGCACGGATCTGCGGGGACCACGACGCCCACCGGTCGAGGTCCGCGTAGCGCCGCCACACCGTCGTCGGCCGCGCCGGGCCCGTGGCGCGCAGCCTCAGGCGGCCCATGAACGGTCCGTGAGCCGCCGCGCCGTGTGAGCGGGGCTCATCCCACCTCGTCGTGCAGGTACTCCGAGAGCGCCTTGCCCGGTCGGAACGCGGCCGTGCCGCCGTCGCTGTGGAAGCTGCCGAAACTCCCCAGGGCGACCGTCTCGTCGCTCTTGAGGGCCTCCGCGACCGTCCCGGGGTGCTCCACCGTCCCGAAGAGGGTCTCCAGGACCCGGCCGACGTCCCCCGGGGTGAGCTCCCTGCCCCCGGCGCTCTCGCTGGCGCGGCGCGCCGTGATGTCGATGAGGTGCGTCTTGTCCATGGTCACTTCCCGGTGGGCAGGCGAAGGGCATCGGTCAGTCCACCATCCCGCCGGGTCGTGCCGCCCGCATCTCCATCCCGTCCGTGCGGATCGGGTGCATGGATCAGGGAGGTCCGGGCGACGGCATGACCCCCGTGCCGCCGCCCGGCCGTCACCGCCCGGCCGTGACCGGAGCCGGTCAGAGGCCGACGCCGCCGCTGGCGTCGATGGTCTGGCCGGTGATCCAGCGGGAGGCGTCGGAGGCGAGGAAGGCCGCGATGTCGGCGATGTCGCCCGGGTCGCCGATGCGGTTGAAGGGGGACTGCGCGGCGTGCACGGCTTCCTTCTCCGGGGTGTCCCAGCGGTGGTGGTTGAGGTCGGTCCTGGTGTACCCGGGAGTGATGGCGTTGACCGTGATGTTCCGGGGCGCGAGCGTGGGCGCCAGGGTGTGGGTGAGGCCTTCGAGGGCCGCCTTGGCCATCGTGTAGGCGAGGGCCGTGGGCAGGGCGACCCGGGTGGCGGCGGAACTGATGTTGATGATCCGCCCGTGGGGCCGGAGCCGGGGGAGCGCCTGCTGCACGAGGAACAGCGGCGCCTTGGCGAGGACGGCGATCAGGTGGTCGAAGTCCTGGGGCGTGGTGTCGGTGATGGTGCCGCGGATGTTGAGGCCGGCGTTGTTGACGAGGATGTCGAGGACGGCCGGCCGGCCCAGCTGGGTGAGGGCCTGGTCGTAGCGGCGGAAGAGGGTCTCGGCGTCGTCCGGGACGCCCAGGGGCGCGTGGAGGGTGAAGGCCTGGCCGCCGTTCTTGGTGATGAGGTCGGCGGTTTCCTGGGCGGCCGATTCGTTGGTGTTGTAGTGGACGGCGACCAGCGCGCCGTCGGTCGCGAGGCGCTGGGCGATGGCCCGGCCTATCCCGCGGCTCGCGCCGGTGACCAGCGCGGTCCTCCCCTCCAACGGCCGCGACGGCCGCGCCGGGTCGGCCTGCGCCGCGTCCGGTCTCGGTGAGGGCGCGGTCCTGTCGTCGTAGCGCTGCATGGTGGTCCCCCCTGCTGCTTGCCGGGCCGCCTCCCGGTGGGGGCGGTCGTGCGGCAAGGTAACCGGTCCCGGCGGCGCGGGGGAGGATTTCGCGCAGGTGTGCGCCCGTTGTTCTCGATCTGTTGGCGGCGCGGCCCGGGTTCCTCGCTCCGCATGGACGCAGGGGAAGCAAGTCCCCGTGCGTCAGGCGCCGTTGGGGCGTCCGCTCACGCTCACGCCTCCAGGAACTCCGCCAGCCCGGCCAGCAGCCGGTCGACGTCCTCCGCGTCGTTGTAGGGGGCGAGACCGATGCGCAGACCGCCGGCGTCGCCCAGGCCGAGGTGGCGGGAGGCCTCCAGGGCGTAGAAGTGGCTGGCGGGCGCGTGGATGTCGCGGGCGGCGAGGAAGCGGTAGGCGTCGGCGGTGTCGTGCTGCGCGAAGGTCAGCAGGAGGGTGGGGGTGCGGTCGGCGGCCCGGGAGTGGACGGTGACCCCCGGGAGCGCGGCCAGCCCCTTCTCCAGCTGGGTGCGCAGGGTGGCCTCGTGCCCTTCGAGCGCGGTGAACGAGGCGGCCAGGCGTTCACGCCGGGTGCCCGTGGCGCTCGTGTCGAGCCCGGCCAGGACGTCCACGGCGGCACGGGTGCCGGCCAGCAACTCGTACGGCAGGGTGCCCAGTTCGAAGCGCTCCGGGACCGCGTCGCTGGAGGGCAGCAGCTTGTCGGGGTGCAACGTCTCCAGCAGCGCGGGCCGGGCGGCCAGGACGCCGAGGTGCGGGCCGAGGAACTTGTACGGCGAGCAGACGACGAAGTCCGCGCCGAGCGCCGGCAGGTCGACCAGGGTGTGTGCGGCGTAGTGGACGCCGTCGACGTGCGCGAGCGCTCCCGCCTCGTGGGCCACGCGGCAGATCTCGGCGACCGGCGGGCGGGTGCCGATCAGGTTGGACGCGGCGGTCACGGCGACCAGGCGGGTGCGGTCCGACAGGACGGCGCGGATGTCGTCGGCCGTCAACTCGCCGGTGTCCGGGTCGAAATCGGCCCAGCGCACGGTGGCGCCGACCCGCTCCGCGGCCTGCACCCAGGGGCGGATGTTGGCGTCGTGGTCGAGGCGGGTGACGACCACCTCGTCGCCGGGCCCCCAGGAGGCGGCGAGGGTGCGGGCCAGGTCGTAGGTGAGCTGGGTGGCGCTGCGCCCGAAGACGATGCCCGCCGGGTCGGCGCCCAGCAGGTCGGCCATGGCCCGGCGCGCCCCGGAGACGATGCCCTCGGCGTGGCGTTCCCCCAGCGAGTACTGCCCCCGGTTGGACAGGGGCTGCGCCAGCGCGTCGCCGATCGCGTCGATGACGGGCCGCGGCGTCTGCGTGCCCCCGGGCCCGTCGAAGTGGACGGTCCCGGCCTGGAGTGCGGGGAAGAGCGAGCGCAGGGAGGCGATGTCGTACGGCAACTTCTCAGCTCCTGTCGAGGTCCGGACCAGTGGCACGAGTCAACCGCATGGGCCGGAACGGAGCGAGACCGCCTCCCGGATCACCGGCAGGGGCACCGGCCGGGGCCTTCGAACGGTGCGCCGGCCGTCCTCGGCCGGGTGCCCGGATCCGGGCCCGGTCGACTCGTGCGTTCGGCGGACTGGGGCCCCGACGGCGGCGTGTTGTCCGTGGATCGGGACCGTCGGCGCGACAGTGGGAATTCCGTTCCTCGCCCCCCTTTGTTCAGGAGTGCCCCATGAGTGTGCGTGTCGCCGTGATCTACTACAGCGCCACCGGGAACGTCCACCAACTCGCCAAGGCGGTGGCGGAAGGCGCGGCGTCACGCAACGCCGAGGTCCGTCTGCGGCGCGTCCATGAACTCGCGCCCGACACCGCCGTCGACGCCAACCCAGCCTGGCGCGCGCACGTCGACTCCACGAAGAACGAGGTGGAGGAGGCGACGCTGGAGGACCTGGAGTGGGCGACCGCCTACGCCTTCGGCACCCCGACCAGGTTCGGCAACGTCACCTCCCAGCTCAAGCAGTTCATCGACCTCACCGGTGGCCTCTGGCAGGCCGGCGTCTTCCACAACAAGCCCGCCACCAGCTTCACCTCGGCCATGAACCGCCACGGCGGCCAGGAGTCCACCATCCTCTCGATGAACAACGTCCTCTACCACTGGGGCTGCGTCATCGTGCCGCCCGGCTACACCGACCCGCTGCTGTTCGCCGCCGGCGGCAACCCCTACGGCACCAGCTGGGCCAGCGGCGGCGGCGAAACCCCGGACGAGGCCACCCTGGAGGCCGCCCGCTACCAGGGCCGCCACCTCGCCGACATCGCCGAACGCCTGCGGATGTCGTAGGCGGGCCGCCTCGACCTCGTCGAGCGTCGGCGCGACACGGGCCGGGCGCGGCCTCAGTCCGCCTCGGCCCGCACGAGTTCCGCCGTGAACTGGGCACCGGCCAGCAGGGCCAGGTTGGTCAGCCACAGCCACACCAGGAACACCACGACCCCCGCGAGGGAGCCGTAGAGGCGGCTGTAGGTGCCGAACCCGGAGACGTAGACGGCGAACCCGGCCGAGGCGGCCAGCCACAGACCCGCCGCCAGTACGCCACCGGGGACGCTGTGCCGTCGGCGGCGGGACGGCGGCGGGCCGTGCCGGAACACGATGATCACCAGGCCCGCCACCAGGCACAGCAGCAGCGGCCAGCGCAGCAGGCTCCAGGCCCAGGCCACCTTCGCGCCCAGCCCGAACAGCCGGCCGACGCTCTCGGCGACCGGCCCGGTCAGCAGCAGCACCAGCGCGCTGACAGCGAGCAGCACCAGCAGGGCCAGCGCGGTCAGCAGGATGCGGTGGGCCCGGTGCCAGGACGAGCGCGGGTCCTCGACCCGGTGCATGCGGTGCAGGGCGCGCCGGAAGACCGCCAGGTAGCTGGACGCGGACCACAGCGCGCTGACCGTGCCACCCGCGAGGAGCGGCCAGGCCGCCCCGTCGGCGCGCAGCGCGCGCACCAGCACCCGGTGCAGGTCGGCGCCCGATCCGCCGGGCGCGTAGGCGGTGACTTGCGCGACCAGCTTCTGCGCGGTCCCCGGGCTGATCAGCCCGAAGGACAGCACCGTCACCAGCAGGGCGGGCAGCACGGCCAGGATGGCGTAGTACGTCAGCGCGGCCGCGTAGTCCGAGATGTCGTCGTTCCACAGCGACACCGGCGTGCGGCGCAGCGCCGGCCACCAGCCATCCAGCCCCGCCCTGTCCCTGGCCGTGGCCCCGCCCGTCTCCACCTGCTTCTCGCCCGCCATCCCTGCCGCATGCCCCGCCCGGCCGTCCGAACGCCTGGCGCACCCGGGATCAGCTCCCTGCATCCTCGGCCCGGTGTCGGGGCGAAGCAGGGGTATGACGAGATGGACGCCCCGACCCGACGGCGGACGGCCGTCCGGGAAACCCTGTACCCACACCTGGACGGCCGACCCGGCGCCGCTGCGCGCGACGTGCCCGGCCTGCGCGGCGCGCGGACGTGCACCGGGCGACCTGCTGCTCTGCCTGACCTGCGGCCACGTGGGCTGCAGCGACAGCTCTCCCGGAGCGCACGCCACGGCCCACTTCGAGGCGGACGGGCACCCGGTGGTCCGCAGCCTGGCCCGCGACGGCGGCTGGGCCTGGTGCTACGAGGACGAGGTGTACCTCGATCCGCTGGACGAGCCCGCGCCGCGATCCGCTCCGCGCGGACCCGAGTCCGTCTGGGACTACCCCCGGCCGCCCGCCCTGAGCCCGGACGACCGCGTCGTGGTCGTCGAGTGCGCCGGCCGGGTCGTGGCCGAGAGCCGCAGGACGATCCGGGTGCTGGAGACCAGCCATCCCCCCGTGTTCTACGTCCCCCCGCAGGACGTCCGCACGGACCTCCTGTTCCCCGCCGCCGGGCGGACCTGGTGCGAGTGGAAGGGGGCCGCCCGGTACTGGGACGTCGTCGTGGGCGACGACGTACGCGCCCGTGCCGCCTGGACGTACCCCCGTCCCGAGCCCGCCTACGCGGCCCTCACCGCCTTCTTCGCCTTCTACCCGAGCCGCGTGGACCGCTGCACGGTCGCCGGGGACGTGGTCACGGCGCAGGAGGGAGACTTCTACGGCGGCTGGATCACCCCGGAGGTGCGGGGGCCGTTCAAGGGGGCGCCGGGCACCCGGCTCTGGTGAGGCGCGGACGGAACGGGCCGTCACCGTGACGTGCCGCCGGGCGGCGGCGCCGCGCACCGGTCGGCCGGTCAGCGGCCGGTCAGCCGAGCCGCCTGCCGGGTCGGGGCAGGGCGACCGGCGGGCCGAACCGCACCGGGAGCCCGGGAGCGTAGAGGACGCTCACGGGCTCGCTCCGGGGCGCGGACAGGCCCGCCGCCGCGACCAGGTCGTCCTCCCAGCCCAGCAGGCTGCACGAGCGGAACGACCAGGCGGGGTGCGTGGTGGGCAGGTAGTAGGTGCGTCCGAGGAACCGCTCGTGCAGCCCCCACCGCTGGGTGAGGAACTCCTCCAGCGGCCCGGCCGTCACCGGCTCGTCCTGCACGTCCAGCCAGACGCGCGCACCCGCGCGGCCGCCCCGGCGTCGGCTCGTGCGGTACACCAGCCGGCCGTCGAACCACGCGCTCCCGATCCGGGACCACCGGTAGGGCAGCCCGAAGGCGCCGCGCGCCGCCAGCACGGGCAGCAGCCGGTCGCAGTCCAGGGACCGGAACACCACCCCGCGCCGGCCGGCGGCGTCGCGGCTGTACAGCCGGACGTTGACCTCGCCGAAGCTGCCCAGGTAGGGCAGGGGCGGGGTCGGGCCGAAGGCGAGGTCGTCCATCCGGAAGAAGACCAGGCCGACGTACGCCCGTCCCCGGTACAGGTCGGGCACGGTGCCGGCCGGCAGCAGCCGGGCGACCTCGAACGGGTCGGCGAGCCAGTGGAGGAACACCAGGTCCCGCCAGCGCTGCCGGAACAGCACGTGCCGCACCGCGTGCGGAGCCACCGGGGTCAGGGCCTGTACGGGGCGTGCGCGGTGGGGCGGGGGCCCGTACGCCGGACGTCTCCTCGGCATGTCCGGCCTACCGCAGCGCGCCGAGCGCCACCGGCGTCCGTGTCCCTGCTCGGTCCATGTCCCGCCTCCCGGTTCCGCCGACGCCGTGATGGTCCTACGCGACTGGTTCGCCGGTCGGCGGCCGACCGGATGCAGCCACCGGCCGGCTCAGGAGGTGGCGGGCTGCTGGATGCTGTCGCCGCGGTTGTTGAGGGCGATGTGGGTGCCGATGCGGCGGAAGTCGTTGATCACGCCGAACAGGCTCTTGTTCGACGGCAGCAGGGCGCGCAGGGCGGGCCTGTCCGCCAGGCGGGCGTGGAGCAGGTCCTTGTAGGCGTTGTAGACGCGCGCGGTGTAGTTGGGTTCCTTCGCCGCGTTCATCCGGTAGTCGTTGGTGATCGCGATGGAGGCGAGGTCCATGAGGTAGCAGTCGAAGAGGTCGGTGACGTCGCCGGCCTTCGCGCCCTCTTCCCCCGACTGCGCCTGCCGGGCGAGGGTCTCGGCCATCTCCACGACGATGTCCCGGTAGATGCCGTGCCGCGTGCTGCTGGGGAAGGCCGCCATGATGTGGTCGGCCTGTCCGGCGCCCTGGGTGCTCATGGTCCGGGGGGTGGCCAGGTCGGCGAGGCCCGGGACGGGCAGGGGGATGTCCTGGAACATCGCCTCCTCGTCGGGGATGTTCCCGTTGCGGGAGGCCAGGGGGTGCAGGCCGATCTCGTGGGCGAGCATGCCCATGATGTAGCCGGTGTCGTACTTCTCGAAGTAGTAGCTGGCCAGGTTGATCAGCACGCCCTCGTCGCCGAGGTCGCGCACGTCGGCCGGCGTCTCCGTCGTACGCACGTGGAGCGTGATGCGGACGGGGCGGGCGCCGACGTAGGCCTGGATCGTCGGGTGCTCCCGGAGCAGCTCGATGATCCGGACGGCCTTGTCGCGGTACCTGTCCTCGGTGTGCTTGAGGTTGGTGAACTCGTAGTTCCCCGACCTGAAGGGGGTGAGGACCGGTTCCGGGGCGGGGCCCTGTGGCATCTGGGCCGGTACTTCCGCGCCCCCGGGGCCGTGCGTCGTGTCGCCCGTCGTGGGGAGGGAAACGGGGTCGACCCACACGGAGGCGCGCGGCGTCGGCGTGGTGTCCCGGCGGGTCTCCTCCCAGGTCCGGTCCGGTTCCGTCCCACCGTGGTGGGGCCGGGGCCGCACCTCGCCGATGTGCGCCTGCAGCAGGGCCAGGTGGCGGCCCCGCAGACCGCCCCGGGCGAGGGAGGGGTCCTCGGGAGCCTCGTCCAGGGCGCCGAGGAGGCTGCCGGGGACGTGGGGGCGGTGCGGGGCGTCTGCGTCGCGGTACTCGTCGCGCAGGCCGAGCTGGTGGGTGAGCTCGTGCACCAGCTGGACGGGCTCGGCGTCGGTCCACCAGGTGGTCTGGTCCATGGTCCGGTCGCGGCCGGCCAGGTCCACGGTCAGGTGCGGGGCCCCGCCCGTGGCGTCGGTGGCGGCCGGGTCGACGCGCTCGACCGTGACGTGGAGACGGTCGCCACCGGGGAGCAGGTGGCCGGGGTCGTTGAGGAACTCGTGCACGCCTCGCTGGAGTTGGCCGAAGACGCGCGCCGTGTCCTCGTCCGTGCCGCGCAGGGCGACGCGGACGGTGAGGTCGGTGACGGGCTCGCCGTCGTAGGTGAACCGACGGGCGTCGAAGCCCGAGCGGACGACGAACCGGGGGCGCCGGTCGCGTGGCCTCCGGGGCCGCGGGACGTCCGGTGCGGGCGCCGACGGCGTCGGGGCGTAGTCCGTGGGCGGCGCGAGGCGGGGAGGGGTCCCCCCGGTGCCGCCGCTCGGCCGCGGTGCGACGGTCTGGATGCTGTCGCCCTGGTTGTTGAAGGCGAAGCTGGCTCCGAGACCGAGGAAGTTGTTGGTGACGTTGTACCAGCTCTTGTCCGGCGGCAGCAGGGCGCGGACCTGGCTGTCGGCCGGCAACTGCGCGGCGAACTGCTCCTTGTACGCGTTGTAGACCCTCGCCGTGTAACGGGGTTCCCACGCGGCGTCCTTGCGGCGGTCGTTGGTGACGGCGATGGTGGCGAGGTCCATCAGGTAGGTGTCGATGAGGTCGGTGACGTCCTTGGTCTTGGCGCCTTCCTCGCCGGTGCGTGCGTCCTTGGCGAGGACGTGGGCCATCTCCCTGACGATGTCGCGGTAGATGCCGTGGCGGATGGTGTGGGGGAAGGCGGCCATGATGTGGTCTTCCTGGCCGGCGCCTTCGGTGTTCATGAAGCGCGGGGTCTTGAGGGTTTCGAGGCCGGGGACCATGAGGGGCATGCCCCGGTAGAGGTCTTCCTCTTCGGGGATGCGGGTGTTGCGGCTGGCGAGGGGGTGCAGGCCGATTTCGTGGGCGAGCATGCCCATGATGTAGCCGGTGTCGTACTTCTCGAAGTAGTAGCTGGCGAGGTTGATGTCGACGCCGTCGTCGCCGCGGTCGATGACGTCGGCGGGGGTCTCGGTGGTGCGCAGGTGCAGGGTGATGCGGACCGTGCGGTCGCCGACGTAGTCGCGGATCGTGTCGTGCTTGCGGAGCAGTTCGATGATCCGGATCGCCTTGTCGCGGTACGCCTCGTTCGTGTGCTTGAGGTTGGTGAACTCGAAGTTCCCTGAAGAGAACGGAACGAGGGTGGGCTCCGCGGCACCGGTGGACTGCGTCGTACCCGATGTGGCAGTGGGCTCGGTCGTACTGTCGGCACCGCTCTGTGGCAGCCGGGGGCGTGCTTCGCCGGTGGTGTTGGTGGTGGTCTGCGTGGGTGGGGTGGGTTGTTGGATGCTGTCGCCGCGGTTGTTGGTGGCGATGCTGGTGGCGAGTTGGGTGAAGTTGCGTGCGACGCCGAAGAGGGTTTTGTTGGACGGCAGGAGGTTCTGGAGTGTCGTGTTGTCGCCGAGTGCGGTGCGCAGTTGGTCTTTGTAGGCGTTGTAGACGCGTGCGGTGTAGTTGGGTTCCTTGACTGCGTTGATGCGGTAGTCGCTGGTGACCGCGATGGAGGCGAGGTCCATGAGGTAGGTGTCGAAGAGGTCGGTGACGTCCTGGTTCTTGGCTCCGGGGACGCCGACGCGGGCGTGCTGGGCGAGGACGTGGGCCATCTCGATGACGATGTCGCGGTAGAGGCGGTGGCGGATGGCCGGTGGGTAGGCGGCCATGATGTGGTCGCGTTGGCCGGCGTTGTCGCTGTTCATGGTGCGCGGCGGGTTGAGGTCGGTCAGTCCGGGGACGGTCAGGGGCATGCCCTGGTAGGCCTCTTCCTGCTCGGCGATGTCGCTGTTGCGGCTGGCGAGGGGGTGCAGGCCGATCTCGTGGGCGAGCATGCCCATGATGTAGCCGGTGTCGTACTTCTCGAAGTAGTAGCTGGCGAGGTTGATGTCGACGCCGTCGTCACCGCGGTCGATGACGTCGGCGGGGGTTTCGGTGGTGCGCAGGTGGAGGGTGATGCGGACCGTGCGGTCGCCGATGTAGTTCTTGATCGTGGCGTGCTCGTCGAGGAGTTCGGCGATCCGGACGGCCTTGTCCAGGTAACGCTCGGTCTGATTCAGGTTGGTGAACTCGAAGCTACCCAGCTTGAAGGGGGGCGGGGTCTGCGCCGGGGCTTCGGGCGCGGTGTCCGTGTCCTGTGGCATGTGGGCCGGGATGTCGGGACCGGCAGCATCGTCGGCGGGGCGGGGCAGGGAGATCGGATCGACCCAGATGGACGTGCGAGGTTCGGGGACGGCGGTATCGCGCGCCGAGGCCCAACTCCGTGGCGTGGGGTCGCTGTCGGGACGGGGGGCCTGGGTCACGTCGCCGATGAGGGCTCCGAGGAGAGCCAGGTGGCGGTCGCGCAGGCCTGCGGGTGCGAGGGACGGGTCTTCGGGGGCTTCGTTGAGGTCGCCGAGGAGGCTGCCCAGGACGTGGGGGCGGTGCGGGGTGTCGGTGTCGCGGTACTCGTCGCGCAGGCCGAGCTGGTGGGTGAGTTCGTGCACGAGTTGGACGGGTGCGGCGTCCGTCCACCAGGTCATCTGGTCCATGGCCCGGTCTCGGCCGACGAGGTCCACGGTCAGGTGCGGGGCCTCGGACCGGGTGTCGTCCGGGTCGACGCGTTCGACGGTGATGTGGAGGCGGTCGCCGTTGGGGAGCCGGTAGGCGGGGTCGTTGAGGAACTCCTCGACGCCCTGCTGGAGTTGGTCGAAGGCGTGGGTGGCCTGCTCGTCGGTGCCGCGCAGGGCGACGCGGACGGTGAGGTCGGTGACGGGCTCGCCGTCGTGGGTGAACCGGCGGGCGTCGAAGCCCGAACGGACGACGAACCGAGGACGGGGGTCCCGCGGACCGCGTGGACCGTCCGGTGCCGACTCGGACACCGTGGAGCCGCTGTCGCTCCCGGGCAGCCGGGGTTGCGCCGAACCGGGGGTGGCCGGCGGCAGACTGGGCTGCTGGATGCTGTCGCCGCGGTTGTTGGTGCCGACGCTGGTGGCGAGCTGGGCGAAGTCGCCGAGGACGCCGAACCGTCCCTTGTCGGCCGGGAGCAGCCCGCGTACGGGGCTGTTGGCCGGCAACTGGGCGGCGAACTGTTCCTTGTAGGCGTTGTAGACCCTCGCCGTGTAGCTGGGGTCGAGAATTGCCTTGGCCCGGTGGTCGTTCGTCACCGCGATGGTGGCGAGGTCCATCAGGTAGGTGTCGATGAGGTCGGTGACGTCCTTGGTCTTGGCGCCTTCCTCGCCGGTGCGTGCGTCCTCGGCGAGGACGTGGGCCATCTCCCTGACGATGTCGCGGTAGATGCCGTGGCGGATGGTGTGGGGGAAGGCGGCCATGATGTGGTCTTCCTGGCCGGCGCCTTCGGTGTTCATGAAGCGCGGGGTCTTGAGGGTTTCGAGGCCGGGGACCATGAGGGGCATGCCCCGGTAGAGGTCTTCCTCTTCGGGGATGCGGGTGTTGCGGCTGGCGAGGGGGTGCAGGCCGATTTCGTGGGCGAGCATGCCCATGATGTAGCCGGTGTCGTACTTCTCGAAGTAGTAGCTGGCGAGGTTGATGTCGACGCCGTCGTCGCCGCGGTCGATGACGTCGGCGGGGGTTTCGGTGGTGCGCAGGTGCAGGGTGATGCGGACCGTGCGGTCGCCGACGTAGTCGCGGATCGTGTCGTGCTTGCGGAGCAGTTCGATGATCCGGATCGCCTTGTCGCGGTACGCCTCGTTCGTGTGCTTGAGGTTGGTGAACTCGAAGTTCCCCGACTTGAGGGGGGCGAGGCCCGCGTCCGCCTCCCCGGACGGGGCGTCGGCGGCCTGCGGCATGCGGGGCGGTACGCCGCTGCCGGACTGCGGCAACCGGGGGTGCGCCTCGTCGGCGGCCGGGCCGGTGGCGGGGGGTGCCGGGGGCGTGGGCTGCTGGATGCTGTCGCCGCGGTTGTTGGTGCCGACGCTGGTGGCGAGCTGGGCGAAGTCCCCGAGGACGCCGAACCGTCCCTTGTCGCCAGGGAGCAGCCCGCGTACGGGGCTATTGGCCGGCAGCTGCGCCGCGAACTGTTCCTTGTAGGCGTTATAGACCCTCGCCGTGTAGCTGGGGTCGAGAATTGCCTTGGCCCGGTGGTCGTTCGTCACCGCGATGGAGGCGAGGTCCATCAGGTAGGTGTCGATCAGGTCGGTCACGTCCTGCGTCTTGGCTCCGGGCACGCCGACCCGTGCGCGGTGTTCCAGGACGTGAGCCATCTCCATGACGATGTCGCGGTAGATGCCGTGGCGGATGGTGTGGGGGAAGGCGGCCATGATGTGGTCTTCCTGGCCGGCGCCTTCGGTGTTCATGAAGCGGGGGTTCTTGAGGGTTTCGAGGCCGGGGACCATGAGGGGCATGCCCCGGTAGAGGTCTTCTTCTTCGGGGATGCGGGTGTTGCGGCTGGCGAGGGGGTGCAGGCCGATTTCGTGGGCGAGCATGCCCATGATGTAGCCGGTGTCGTACTTCTCGAAGTAGTAGCTGGCGAGGTTGATGTCGACGCCGTCGTCACCGCGGTCGATGACGTCGGCGGGGGTTTCGGTGGTGCGCAGGTGCAGGGTGATGCGGACGGCGCGGTCACCCACGTAGTTCCTGATCGTGGCGTGCTCGTCGAGGAGTTCGGCGATGCGGACGGCCTTGTCCAGGTAGCGGTCGGTCTGCTTGAGGTTCGTGAACTCGAACCGGCCCAGTCTGAACGGGAGGGGGGCCTGCGCCGGGGTCTCGGGCGGGGTGTCCGTGTCCTGCGGCATGTGGGCCGGGACCTCGGGACCCGCCGTGTCGTCGGCGGGCCGGGGCAGGGAGACCGGGTCGACCCACACGGCCGCGCGGGGCTCGCGGACGGCGGCGTCGCGTGCGGAGGCCCAGCTCCGGGCGGCCGGGCCGCCCTCGGGATGCGGGGCGCGGGTCACGTCGCCGATGAGGGCTCCCAGCAGGGCTAGGTGGCGGTCGCGCAGGCCTGCGGGGGTGAGGGACGGGTCTTCGGGGGCTTCGTTGAGGTCGCCGAGGAGGCTGCCCAGGACGTGGGGGCGGTGCGGGGTGTCGGTGTCGCGGTACTCGTCGCGCAGGCCGAGCTGGTGGGTGAGTTCGTGGACGAGTTGGACGGGTGCGGCGTCCGTCCACCAGGTCATCTGGTCCATGGCCCGGTCTCGGCCGACTAGGTCCACGGTCAGGTGCGGGGCCTCGGCCTGCGTGTCGTCCGGGTCGACGCGTTCGACGGTGACGTGCAGGCGGTCACCGTTGGGGAGCCGGTAGGCGGGGTCGTTGAGGAACTCCTCGACGCCCTGCTGGAGTTGGTCGAAGGCGTGGGTGGCCTGCTCGTCGGTGCCGCGCAGGGCGACGCGGACGGTGAGGTCGGTGACGGGCTCGCCGTCGTGGGTGAACCGGCGGGCGTCGAAGCCCGAACGGACGACGAACCGAGGACGGGGGTCCCGCGGACCGCGTGGACCGTCCGGTGCCGACTCGGACACCGTGGAGCCGCTGTCGCTCCCGGGCAGCCGGGGTTGCGCCGAACCGGGGGTGGCCGGCGGCAGACTGGGCTGCTGGATGCTGTCGCCGCGGTTGTTGGTGCCGACGCTGGTGGCGAGCTGGGCGAAGTCGCCGAGGACGCCGAACCGTCCCTTGTCGGCCGGGAGCAGCCCGCGTACGGGGCTGTTGGCCGGCAACTGGGCGGCGAACTGTTCCTTGTAGGCGTTGTAGACCCTCGCCGTGTAGCTGGGGTCGAGAATTGCCTTGGCCCGGTGGTCGTTCGTCACCGCGATGGTGGCGAGGTCCATCAGGTAGGTGTCGATGAGGTCGGTGACGTCCTTGGTCTTGGCGCCTTCCTCGCCGGTGCGTGCGTCCTCGGCGAGGACGTGGGCCATCTCCCTGACGATGTCGCGGTAGATGCCGTGGCGGATGGTGTGGGGGAAGGCGGCCATGATGTGGTCTTCCTGGCCGGCGCCTTCGGTGTTCATGAAGCGCGGGGTCTTGAGGGTTTCGAGGCCGGGGACCATGAGGGGCATGCCCCGGTAGAGGTCTTCCTCTTCGGGGATGCGGGTGTTGCGGCTGGCGAGGGGGTGCAGGCCGATTTCGTGGGCGAGCATGCCCATGATGTAGCCGGTGTCGTACTTCTCGAAGTAGTAGCTGGCGAGGTTGATGTCGACGCCGTCGTCGCCGCGGTCGATGACGTCGGCGGGGGTTTCGGTGGTGCGCAGGTGCAGGGTGATGCGGACCGTGCGGTCGCCGACGTAGTCGCGGATCGTGTCGTGCTTGCGGAGCAGTTCGATGATCCGGATCGCCTTGTCGCGGTACGCCTCGTTCGTGTGCTTGAGGTTGGTGAACTCGAAGTTCCCCGACTTGAGGGGGGCGAGGCCCGCGTCCGCCTCCCCGGACGGGGCGTCGGCGGCCTGCGGCATGCGGGGCGGTACGCCGCTGCCGGACTGCGGCAACCGGGGGTGCGCCTCGTCGGCGGCCGGGCCGGTGGCGGGGGGTGCCGGGGGCGTGGGCTGCTGGATGCTGTCGCCGCGGTTGTTGGTGCCGACGCTGGTGGCGAGCTGGGCGAAGTCCCCGAGGACGCCGAACCGTCCCTTGTCGCCAGGGAGCAGCCCGCGTACGGGGCTATTGGCCGGCAGCTGCGCCGCGAACTGTTCCTTGTAGGCGTTATAGACCCTCGCCGTGTAGCTGGGGTCGAGAATTGCCTTGGCCCGGTGGTCGTTCGTCACCGCGATGGAGGCGAGGTCCATCAGGTAGGTGTCGATCAGGTCGGTCACGTCCTGCGTCTTGGCTCCGGGCACGCCGACCCGTGCGCGGTGTTCCAGGACGTGAGCCATCTCCATGACGATGTCGCGGTAGATGCCGTGGCGGATGGTGTGGGGGAAGGCGGCCATGATGTGGTCTTCCTGGCCGGCGCCTTCGGTGTTCATGAAGCGGGGGTTCTTGAGGGTTTCGAGGCCGGGGACCATGAGGGGCATGCCCCGGTAGAGGTCTTCTTCTTCGGGGATGCGGGTGTTGCGGCTGGCGAGGGGGTGCAGGCCGATTTCGTGGGCGAGCATGCCCATGATGTAGCCGGTGTCGTACTTCTCGAAGTAGTAGCTGGCGAGGTTGATGTCGACGCCGTCGTCACCGCGGTCGATGACGTCGGCGGGGGTTTCGGTGGTGCGCAGGTGCAGGGTGATGCGGACGGCGCGGTCACCCACGTAGTTCCTGATCGTGGCGTGCTCGTCGAGGAGTTCGGCGATGCGGACGGCCTTGTCCAGGTAGCGGTCGGTCTGCTTGAGGTTCGTGAACTCGAACCGGCCCAGTCTGAACGGGAGGGGGGCCTGCGCCGGGGTCTCGGGCGGGGTGTCCGTGTCCTGCGGCATGTGGGCCGGGACCTCGGGACCCGCCGTGTCGTCGGCGGGCCGGGGCAGGGAGACCGGGTCGACCCACACGGCCGCGCGGGGCTCGCGGACGGCGGCGTCGCGTGCGGAGGCCCAGCTCCGGGCGGCCGGGCCGCCCTCGGGATGCGGGGCGCGGGTCACGTCGCCGATGAGGGCTCCCAGCAGGGCTAGGTGGCGGTCGCGCAGGCCTGCGGGGGTGAGGGACGGGTCTTCGGGGGCTTCGTTGAGGTCGCCGAGGAGGCTGCCCAGGACGTGGGGGCGGTGCGGGGTGTCGGTGTCGCGGTACTCGTCGCGCAGGCCGAGCTGGTGGGTGAGTTCGTGGACGAGTTGGACGGGTGCGGCGTCCGTCCACCAGGTCATCTGGTCCATGGCCCGGTCTCGGCCGACTAGGTCCACGGTCAGGTGCGGGGCCTCGGCCTGCGTGTCGTCCGGGTCGACGCGTTCGACGGTGACGTGCAGGCGGTCACCGTTGGGGAGCCGGTAGGCGGGGTCGTTGAGGAACTCCTCGACGCCCTGCTGGAGTTGGTCGAAGGCGTGGGTGGCCTGCTCGTCGGTGCCGCGCAGGGCGACGCGGACGGTGAGGTCGGTGACGGGCTCGCCGTCGTGGGTGAACCGGCGGGCGTCGAAGCCCGAACGGACGACGAACCGAGGACGGGGGTCGCGGGAGCCCCGCGAGGGTGAGGCCGTCGTGGCGGGAGGAGCCGTGCCGCTGTCGCTTCCGGGCAGCCGGGGGTGTGCTTCGCCGGTGGTGTTGGTGGTGGTCTGCGTGGGTGGGGTGGGTTGTTGGATGCTGTCGCCGCGGTTGTTGGTGGCGATGCTGGTGGCGAGTTGGGTGAAGTTGCGTGCGACGCCGAAGAGGGTTTTGTTGGACGGCAGGAGGTTCTGGAGTGTCGTGTTGTCGCCGAGTGCGGTGCGCAGTTGGTCTTTGTAGGCGTTGTAGACGCGTGCGGTGTAGTTGGGTTCCTTGACTGCGTTGATGCGGTAGTCGCTGGTGACCGCGATGGAGGCGAGGTCCATGAGGTAGGTGTCGAAGAGGTCGGTGACGTCCTGGTTCTTGGCTCCGGGGACGCCGACGCGGGCGTGCTGGGCGAGGACGTGGGCCATCTCGATGACGATGTCGCGGTAGAGGCGGTGGCGGATGGCCGGTGGGTAGGCGGCCATGATGTGGTCGCGTTGGCCGGCGTTGTCGCTGTTCATGGTGCGCGGCGGGTTGAGGTCGGTCAGTCCGGGGACGGTCAGGGGCATGCCCTGGTAGGCCTCTTCCTGCTCGGCGATGTCGCTGTTGCGGCTGGCGAGGGGGTGCAGGCCGATCTCGTGGGCGAGCATGCCCATGATGTAGCCGGTGTCGTACTTCTCGAAGTAGTAGCTGGCGAGGTTGATGTCGACGCCGTCGTCACCGCGGTCGATGACGTCGGCGGGGGTTTCGGTGGTGCGCAGGTGGAGGGTGATGCGGACCGTGCGGTCGCCGATGTAGTTCTTGATCGTGGCGTGCTCGTCGAGGAGTTCGGCGATCCGGACGGCCTTGTCCAGGTAACGCTCGGTCTGATTCAGGTTGGTGAACTCGAAGCTACCCAGCTTGAAGGGGGGCGGGGTCTGCGCCGGGGCTTCGGGCGCGGTGTCCGTGTCCTGTGGCATGTGGGCCGGGATGTCGGGACCGGCAGCATCGTCGGCGGGGCGGGGCAGGGAGATCGGATCGACCCAGATGGACGTGCGAGGTTCGGGGACGGCGGTATCGCGCGCCGAGGCCCAACTCCGTGGCGTGGGGTCGCTGTCGGGACGGGGGGCCTGGGTCACGTCGCCGATGAGGGCTCCGAGGAGAGCCAGGTGGCGGTCGCGCAGGCCTGCGGGTGCGAGGGACGGGTCTTCGGGGGCTTCGTTGAGGTCGCCGAGGAGGCTGCCCAGGACGTGGGGGCGGTGCGGGGTGTCGGTGTCGCGGTACTCGTCGCGCAGGCCGAGCTGGTGGGTGAGTTCGTGCACGAGTTGGACGGGTGCGGCGTCCGTCCACCAGGTCATCTGGTCCATGGCCCGGTCTCGGCCGACGAGGTCCACGGTCAGGTGCGGGGCCTCGGACCGGGTGTCGTCCGGGTCGACGCGTTCGACGGTGATGTGGAGGCGGTCGCCGTTGGGGAGCCGGTAGGCGGGGTCGTTGAGGAACTCCTCGACGCCCTGCTGGAGTTGGTCGAAGGCGTGGGTGGCCTGCTCGTCGGTGCCGCGCAGGGCGACGCGGACGGTGAGGTCGGTGACGGGCTCGCCGTCGTGGGTGAACCGGCGGGCGTCGAAGCCCGAACGGACGACGAACCGAGGACGGGGGTCCCGCGGACCGCGTGGACCGTCCGGTGCCGACTCGGACACCGTGGAGCCGCTGTCGCTCCCGGGCAGCCGGGGTTGCGCCGAACCGGGGGTGGCCGGCGGCAGACTGGGCTGCTGGATGCTGTCGCCGCGGTTGTTGGTGCCGACGCTGGTGGCGAGCTGGGCGAAGTCGCCGAGGACGCCGAACCGTCCCTTGTCGCCAGGGAGCAGCCCGCGTACGGGGCTATTGGCCGGCAGCTGCGCCGCGAACTGTTCCTTGTAGGCGTTATAGACCCTCGCCGTGTAGCTGGGGTCGAGAATTGCCTTGGCCCGGTGGTCGTTCGTCACCGCGATGGAGGCGAGGTCCATCAGGTAGGTGTCGATCAGGTCGGTCACGTCCTGCGTCTTGGCTCCGGGCACGCCGACCCGTGCGCGGTGTTCCAGGACGTGAGCCATCTCCATGACGATGTCGCGGTAGATGCCGTGGCGGATGGTGTGGGGGAAGGCGGCCATGATGTGGTCTTCCTGGCCGGCGCCTTCGGTGTTCATGAAGCGCGGGGTCTTGAGGGTTTCGAGGCCGGGGACCATGAGGGGCATGCCCCGGTAGAGGTCTTCTTCTTCGGGGATGCGGGTGTTGCGGCTGGCGAGGGGGTGCAGGCCGATTTCGTGGGCGAGCATGCCCATGATGTAGCCGGTGTCGTACTTCTCGAAGTAGTAGCTGGCGAGGTTGATGTCGACGCCGTCGTCACCGCGGTCGATGACGTCGGCGGGGGTTTCGGTGGTGCGCAGGTGCAGGGTGATGCGGACGGCGCGGTCACCCACGTAGTTCCTGATCGTGGCGTGCTCGTCGAGGAGTTCGGCGATGCGGACGGCCTTGTCCAGGTAGCGGTCGGTCTGCTTGAGGTTCGTGAACTCGAACCGGCCCAGTCTGAACGGGAGGGGGGCCTGCGCCGGGGTCTCGGGCGGGGTGTCCGTGTCCTGCGGCATGTGGGCCGGGACCTCGGGACCCGCCGTGTCGTCGGCGGGCCGGGGCAGGGAGACCGGGTCGACCCACACGGCCGCGCGGGGCTCGCGGACGGCGGCGTCGCGTGCGGAGGCCCAGCTCCGGGCGGCCGGGCCGCCCTCGGGATGCGGGGCGCGGGTCACGTCGCCGATGAGGGCTCCCAGCAGGGCTAGGTGGCGGTCGCGCAGGCCTGCGGGGGTGAGGGACGGGTCTTCGGGGGCTTCGTTGAGGTCGCCGAGGAGGCTGCCCAGGACGTGGGGGCGGTGCGGGGTGTCGGTGTCGCGGTACTCGTCGCGCAGGCCGAGCTGGTGGGTGAGTTCGTGGACGAGTTGGACGGGTGCGGCGTCCGTCCACCAGGTCATCTGGTCCATGGCCCGGTCTCGGCCGACTAGGTCCACGGTCAGGTGCGGGGCCTCGGCCTGCGTGTCGTCCGGGTCGACGCGTTCGACGGTGACGTGCAGGCGGTCACCGTTGGGGAGCCGGTAGGCGGGGTCGTTGAGGAACTCCTCGACGCCCTGCTGGAGTTGGTCGAAGGCGTGGGTGGCCTGCTCGTCGGTGCCGCGCAGGGCGACGCGGACGGTGAGGTCGGTGACGGGCTCGCCGTCGTGGGTGAACCGGCGGGCGTCGAAGCCCGAACGGACGACGAACCGAGGACGGGGGTCGCGGGAGCCCCGCGAGGGTGAGGCCGTCGTGGCGGGAGGAGCCGTGCCGCTGTCGCTTCCGGGCAGCCGGGGGTGTGCTTCGCCGGTGGTGTTGGTGGTGGTCTGCGTGGGTGGGGTGGGTTGTTGGATGCTGTCGCCGCGGTTGTTGGTGGCGATGCTGGTGGCGAGTTGGGTGAAGTTGCGTGCGACGCCGAAGAGGGTTTTGTTGGACGGCAGGAGGTTCTGGAGTGTCGTGTTGTCGCCGAGTGCGGTGCGCAGTTGGTCTTTGTAGGCGTTGTAGACGCGTGCGGTGTAGTTGGGTTCCTTGACTGCGTTGATGCGGTAGTCGCTGGTGACCGCGATGGAGGCGAGGTCCATGAGGTAGGTGTCGAAGAGGTCGGTGACGTCCTGGTTCTTGGCTCCGGGGACGCCGACGCGGGCGTGCTGGGCGAGGACGTGGGCCATCTCGATGACGATGTCGCGGTAGAGGCGGTGGCGGATGGCCGGTGGGTAGGCGGCCATGATGTGGTCGCGTTGGCCGGCGTTGTCGCTGTTCATGGTGCGCGGCGGGTTGAGGTCGGTCAGTCCGGGGACGGTCAGGGGCATGCCCTGGTAGGCCTCTTCCTGCTCGGCGATGTCGCTGTTGCGGCTGGCGAGGGGGTGCAGGCCCATCTCGTGGGCGAGCATGCCCATGATGTAGCCGGTGTCGTACTTCTCGAAGTAGTAGCTGGCGAGGTTGATGTCGACGCCGTCGTCGCCGCGGTCGATGACGTCGGCGGGGGTTTCGGTGGTGCGCAGGTGGAGGGTGATGCGGACCGTGCGGTTGCCGATGTAGTTCTTGATCGTGGCGTGCTCGTCGAGGAGTTCGGCGATGCGGACGGCCTTGTCCAGGTAACGCTCGGTCTGGTTCAGGTTGGTGAACTCGAAGCTACCCAGCTTGAACGGGCGGAGAGCCGGCTCGGGGGCCGGGGCCGGGGCGTCCGTGCTGGTGTTGCCGGTGTTGCCGGACAGCGTGCTGAGGTCGCGTGCCTCTTCTTCGCCCTGCACCTGGAGTTGTGCGGGTTGCTGGGTCCGTACTGGTGCCGGAGTGCGGGGCACGAGGGGGACGAAGTCGCCGCCGCGGCGTCGTAGGCGCAGGTGGGGGCTGTCGGTGGAGGGGCCGGCGTAGGTGTGGGCGGTGCCGTTCTCCTCGATCAGGGTGACGGTGGTGCCGGTCGCGGCGGCGGCCCACCGTGCCACCGCGCGGTCGGCCTCGGGACCCCACGGGGCCTCGGACAGGTGGCGGCGCAGGTGTCCTTCGAGGGCCTGGGGGCTGGGCGTCGGGGCGCTCGGCCTGACCCGCAGGGGCGGGGGCGTGAACAGCGCGTCGCGCTCGGCGGCCTCGCCGGGCAGGCCGTTGAGCCGCATCAGCTGTGAGGGTGTCGCGCCCGCGCGGGTGCGCAGGCGCGCCGCCTCGCGGTGGTGGAGCCCGGGCTGTTCGGCGGCCTGGCGCAGGGCGGTGGAGAGCGCGCCGAAGAAGCCGTTGCCGCGGCCCGTCGGCGTGCCCTGGGTGTAGGTGGCCCCGTCGGGCGCGGTGAGGACGCCGTCGCGGGCCAGGCGGAAGCGCGGGCCCGGTCCCTGGGCGGGCGGCATCCAGGGGGGCGTGGTGTGGCTGCGGTGCGGGGAGGGCTGCCGGGGCGTGGCCTGGGTGGGGTCGGCCGTGGCCGCGGTCGTTCCGGACCCGTCCGTAGCCTCGGCCGGGACGGCGGGAGTCGGCAGCGGGGTGGCGACCGGTGCGGGGGTGCCAGGGGGCAGCGCGGCGTGGAAGAAGTCCCCGGCGGCGAACAGCACCGGGTCGGTGGCCGGCCGTACGGTGGCGGGGTCGGCGCCGCGCGGGAGGAAGAGCTGGCTGCGGCCCTCGCCGGTCACCACGGTGAGCGGCGTGCCCAGGACGCGGGCGGCCAGGGCGGGCAGCAGGTCGGCGCCGCCGTGGTCGCCGGCCCGGCGGCCGGGCGTGGCCGGCTCGCCGTCCGCAGGTCCGCCGCTGTCCTGGCGCGGCTCGCCGGCGAACGGGCGGGACAGGGCCAGGACGGACAGTGCCACCCGCTGGCCGGGCGTCGGCCAGTAGGTCTGCGGGAGGCGGCCGAAGGCGTCGAACTCGGCCTGCTGAGCAGGGGTGAACCGCAGCCCGGCGGCGTCCACCTCGTCCTGGGTGAAGGTGTCGGCGGCGTCCAGGGCGAGGGAGTCGAGCAGGTCCTGGCTGCTGTCCTCGCCCAGTTCCCAGGCGAGGCGGTCGCGGGCGGCGCTGACGGCCTCGGCCGTGACCGCGGGGTCGCCGGGGGCGGCGGCGAACCGGTCGGCGAGGTCGGTCCCGAGCAGGTGGGGCAGCCTGCCCCGGTCCTGGGCGACGGCGAGCAGCGCGTGGAAGAACGAGGCGCCGTCGTGCGGCACGTCGTGCACCTCGCGCACGGTGGCGCCGTCCGGGGAGGTGAGGGTGCGCGGGGCGGAGCCGGTGGCGTCGCTGACGGTGTACGGCGCGGGTGCCTCGGAGCGCCAGGCCGGCTGGGTGTAGGAGGCCTGCTCGGGCGCCGGCGCGGGGGACTGGCCCCGGTGGTGGGCCGTGAGGCGGCTCGCGGCGAGGTGCAGGCGGTGGTGCTCGAGGGCGGCGGCGTCGGTGCGCTGCTCCCAGAGGCGGACCTCGGCACGGGCCGCCTGCCAGGCGGCGACGGCGGCGGAAGCGGGCGCGGGCCGGGGCCCGGCGGCGGAATCGTCCTGCGATGCCTGCTCTTGCGGGGTGAGGTCGAGCCAGGTGTCGCGGGCCCGTGCGCGGGCGTCGTAGTAGCGCTGTTCGGCCGTCGCGAGGTCGGCCGCCGCCTTCGCCTGGGCGTCCCAGGCGGCGCTCACCTCGTCGGGGTAGGTGGTGTCGTCGAGGAGGCCGTAGTCACGGGCGATGTCCTCGCGCAGCCAGACCAGCGCGGTCGTGCGGGCCTCCGCGGCACGCGGGCCGCGCCGGGCCTTGCCGAGGGCGTGCAGCGGGCGGCTGTCGGTCATCTGGTGGTGCACCTCGGAGACCGCCAGCCAGCTCACGGGTACGGCGAAGAGCATGCTGCGTTCGGTGACGACCTTGAGGTGGGTGCCGAGTGTGGTGTCCGCGGAGCCCTTGAGGGCGGTCGTGTCGTTCGCGCCGCCGACCGGGACCGTGGCGCCGGGGTTGGTCATGCCCGCGTTGCTGTTGCCCGCCAGGGGCGACGTGCCCACCGCGCCCTCGACGTTGTCGGTGATGCCGGCCTCCAGCGCGTCGGAGGTCTTGCGGCGCTGCATGGCCTCCATCCGCGGCTTGTTCTCCACGGCGAGCAGCTGGGCGCCGGTGCGGTGCATCTTGGCGTAGAGGCGGGAGTTCGCGGTGTGGGACTGGCCGAGGAGGCGGGCGGAGGACTGGGTGGGCAGCGGCGAGCCGTCCGGGCCGAGGGCCTCGCGGAAGCCGGCGGTCAGGCCGCCCTGCGAGGTGGCTTCCTGCTGGGCCTGGGCGGGGGCGGTGCCCAGGCCGGTGAGCGGGGTGAGGTGGGCCATGCGGACGCGGGCGGCGAGGAGGTCGCCGGTGTGGCGGCGTCCGAGGTCGCTGTCGCCGAAACCGTCCGCGCGGGCGGTGGCGAGGGTGAGGCCGTCCCGGACGTTGGCCGCGCCGCGGATGTCGACGGCGAGGATGCCGGAGCCGATGCGGTCGTCGAAGGGCAGGACGTCGGAATCGGTGCCCGCGTCCGCGCCGGCTGTGTCCGAGGTGCCCGAACCCGTGGGCCCCGGTCCGCTGGTGCCGCGCCAGGCAGCGATGCCCTCCGGACGGCTCTGTTCGGCGGTCAGCAGCCGCACCGCGCGCTCGGGCTCCGGCACGTCCTGCTCGGTGAGCGCACTGTCCGAGCCGTCGCCGTCCGGGGTGAGCAGGCCGGCCGGGAGCATCTCGTTCAGGGTGCCGACCGAGGCGCCGGTGCGGGGGGCGAGCGGCGTGCCGGTCGCGTCGGTCATGGAGACGGTGAGCACGTAACTGGTGACGACCTCGGCGTGCGCCTGGGTGGTGGCGATGTTCGGCATCGCGGTGCTGCCGTGGGTCTCGCTCCGGGCGCCGGAGCGCTGCTTCGCGGCCGTGCCCTGCGCCGACGGACTGGCGGTGAGGACGCCGCCGCTGTCGGCCGCCGCGCGCTGGGCGGCGCTGAGCGTCACGTCGGCGCCGCGGTCCTGGGAGACGGCGGTGGCGTCGTCGCGGGCGATGGTGCGGTAGTCCTCCAGCTCGAAGCCGGTGCGCAGCCGCTGCACGGTGGTGGTGACGGGCGTCAGCTTGAAGTGCAGTTGCGCCGGGCTGCCGCCCACCGGCAGGTGGTGCGGGCTGCGCCAGGTGCGGTGGCGGACGGGCAGGGTCATCCCGTCGGTGGTCAGCTCGTGCAGGTGGGCGCGGAGGAAGTCGGGTGAGAGCCGCTGCAGGACCTGCTCGCGGTCGTGCGAGGGTACGCCGACCTTCTCGAGCTGGGGCAGCAGGTGCCGGGCGGCGCGGCTCGCGTCGAGGCTGCCGCTGGGGTGGGTGGGGAAGCGCCGGCCCCGCAGGAAGCCGGGCACCCGGTAACCGCCGCCGAGGTTGCGCGGGGTGGTGGTGGCCAGGCCGTCCGGGGCGAGGCCGGCCTCGATGGCGTCCTGCATCGGCAGGTGGAACATCACCGCGTCACGGACGCGGTGGAGCGCGGCGGCGGCGCGGCGGGGCACCAGGCGGCGGCCGAGGTGCTCCGAGAGGCGCCCTGCGGCGGAGCTGATCCGGGTCCCGGCGCGGGTGCCGGCCAGACCCATCGCGGCCGTCCAGCGGTCGCGCACCGCGACGGTCTCGACGGCGTCGGCGACCACCAGGTACATGCGCCCGGCGAAGGCGAGGGTGGTGTTGCGTCCGCGGGTGAGGGTCTGCGAGACGCTGTGGCCGCGGCCCCAGGCGTACTGCAGGGCGGTCGAGTAGGTCCCGACCACGGGCTGTTGGCCGGGCGCCTGCTGGAGCGGCATGTCGGAGCCCTGGAGGCCGAGGGTGGCGTGCGCGACGGTGCTCGCGCTGCCGACGACACGGTGCTCGTTGCCGATGGTGGTTTCCAGCGTCGAGGGCTTCGGGTCGCTCTTGACCCGCAGGTTGTGCAGCTCGCCGCGGACCGCGGCCTTCAAGTAGTGCGTCTGGAGCGGTCCCGCGCCGGACAGCCCGGCGATGCGCGAGCCGAACGGGCCGAGGTACTGGCCGAGTTGACCGGCCACGCTGAGGTTCGCCATGGCACGGCGCAGCGCGGTGCGGGCCGGGGCACCCGGCGCGCCCACGTGCCAGGACGAGCCGGTGGCCCGGTCGGCGGTGTCCTGTGCGAGCTGCTGGCGCTGTCGGCCGCCCTCGGCGCCGAGCACCACGTGCGGCGCGCTGAGCAGGCGCAGGGTGAGGCGCAGGTCGGCGGAGTCGACCCGCTGCGGCGGACGGGTGCCGTCGAGGAGCTGGTCCGCCTCGGTGGCGGACAGCCGCCGCGGCGCGGTCATGGGAGCCGGCGCGGGCCGGCCGGGGCGCGGGTCCGCGGGGGCGTGGCGTTCGGAGCCGTGCGCGGCGGGCACGGCCAGCTCCACGCGGCCCACGGTCTCGGTGCCGCGGGTGAACAGCGGCCGGTCCTCGACCTTGTCGACGAACACCCCCGCGCCGAGCAGGCCGACGGTGGCCAGGCGGGCCCAGCCCCGCGGGCGGCGGTGCCCCTCGAACGTGGCGCCCAGCTCCACCCGGTAGCTGTAGAGGTCGGTGCCGTTCTCGAAGGCGAGCTGGTCGTGGGTGACCGCGACGGTGTTCCTGGTGGCTCTCTGCTCGGTCCTGGCGTAGCGGGCCCCGACGGTGACGTTGCCCGTCTGGCGGGGCACTCCCGCCTCGCGCACCTTGTCGTGGTCGCGCGGTGAGACGCCGAGCTCGACACCGCCCGAGAGGGTGATGGACGCCTGCTGTCCCTGACCGGAGACCTCGGTGCCGACGACCGCGTTGCGCAGGGAGCGCTCGGTCAGGGTGGTCTCGAACCGCCGGTCGCTCAGCCGTGCCCGCAGGATGAGGGTGTGGTGCCCGCGGCGTACCTTGCCGTCCTCGGTGAGGGTGACCGGGACGCCGGTGGTGGTGAGGTCGTCCAGACTCTGCGCCAGGCTGGGCCGGTTGAGGGCCTCGCGTACCTGACGGTCGTTGTGCAGCGCGGTACGCATCCGGCCGTCGCCGTACCAGAACCTGGCCAGCCGGGGGTGGCGCAGCACCAGCGGCGGCACGAACAGGGACGGGTAGGAGCGGTGCAGCGTGTCCAGGACGGAGTCCGTGAAGGCCTCCAGGGGGTCCGGCGGGGCGGGCTGCGGAGCCGTGACCGGCGGCTGCTGCGGCTGCGGCTGCGGCTGCGTCGGCTGTGAGGACTGCTGCGGCTGCTGGACTGCTTGGGTCGGGGGCTGCTGGGTCGGTTGCGTCCGGCCCGTTCCGGGCTGCTGGTTCCGTGCCGACGGTGGCGTCTGCGCGGGCTCCAGCGGCCGGTCGGGGCGGAAGCCCTCGGCCCGGACCTGGCCACTGAGGTGCACCGGGTCCTCCCGCGTCAGGTACCACGGCACGGGCGGCTCGGCGTCCGGGTGGGGACCGGTCCGGCCCGGCGTACGGCTGTCCCAGCCGGCCAGGCGCCGCGCGTCCTGGGTGGACATCCAGTCCAGGCTGACCACCCGCACCGGACGAGCCGCGGACGCGGGCTCACCGGGCATGCGCACCATCAGCGTGCGCTCGACCCGGTACAGCGCCATCGGGTGGTTGCGCACCCGGCCGGTGGTCTTGCGGGCCGCGTCCGCGCCGAGGTAGTGGCCGCGTCCGCTGGTGAGGTCGGCACGGACGAGCGGGCCGCCCTGGAGGCGTACGTCCGTCTCGGGGCCGACGAGGGTGTAGTTGGGCCCGGCGGTGACCTGGATGCCGAAGCGGGTGTCGCGGACGTGCCCGCGCTGGTTCTGGTACGTGGTCTGGGTGAGGTCGCGCAGCTCCATCTTGACCGACTCGGCGACCAGGGTGGCCCGGTGCGGCACGGAGCGTTCCACGATCAGGTGGCCCAGCGGGTGCTGGGCGCTGCCCCGGGTCAGCTCGGGGCCGGTCACCGGGCCCGTCATCCGCCCGAACAGGGCGAGCAGCCGGGTCGGCCGCACGTAGGACACCACCGTGCGGTGCGCCGAACTGCCGGGCCGGGCACCGGAGATGGCCAGCGCGACGTCCTCCGGCGGGTCGACCAGGTGCAGCCCACCGGTGTCCGTCACCCGCGGCCCGGCCCCGTCGGGGAAGGTGAGCGTGCGGGGCGCGCGGCGGGGGCCCTTGAAGGGCACGGTGAGGTCGTCCGGCAGCCGCCAGCTGAGCCCGTCCCGCATGCCGAAGCCGGCCGTGTGCACCTGGGTGCGGTGCCAAGCCGGCCGCGGCGGGGGCGAGTCGGCGGATGTAGCGGATGTAGTGGTGCCGGTGGTGCGGACCGGTCCGTCGAGCGGGCCCGTGGTCCGGGCTGTTCCGTCGGCGGAGCCTGTGGTCCCGGGCGCCTCGGTGACGCGGTCCACCCGCACCCGGTAGTACACGTCGTCGAGGTGCAGGTGGGAACCCTCGTGGGCGCGCCACTCGGACTGGTTGTAGGCCTGGGTGCCCTGCACGTAGTCGGTCCTGCGGGTCCAGCCCAGGGAAACGCCGATCTTCAGCAGCCAGTTGAGCGGCGGTCCCATGCTGAGCGCACCGGCGATGCGGCGCCCGAAGCCGACGCTGCGCCCACCTCCGGTACCGGCCTGACCGCGCCGCATGGTGTCCAGGCGTACGGTGCCTCCGTCGACGTCGGAGAAACGCTCCCAGCGGTGGTACGGGACGGCCTCGACGGTCAACTCCAGGCCGACGCCCGACTTCTCGCGGCCCACGAGACGGGCACCGCGCGGGGCGGTGAAGGCACTGGGCTGGTCGGTGAGCAGGCGCAGCAGCTCCGCCTCGTCGAACCGGGCGCGCAGGTGCCTGGGCAGGCCCTCGACGATCTGCCGGGCCACCTGCTCGGGCGAGCGCAGCGTGGTGACGCCCACGCCGGTGAACAGGCCCGTACGGTCGCCACGTGACGGTTCGTCGGACCTCCGCGCGCCCTCGCCCCGGGCGCCCCCGTCGGGGTCGGCCCCCGGGTCGAGCAGGACCGTGGGCAGACGGCTGCCGTCGGCGAAGGTGACCGTGCCTGGCGGCGGGCCCGGGGGCGGGGCGTCGGGGCCGGTCAACAGGCGCGCGGGGCGGTGTCGTTCGAGCTGCGTCTCCAGCGGGACGGGATCGCCGCGGTCGGGGGTCCCGGTCTCCGCGGTCTCCCCGGTTTTCCTTGTCTCCCCGGACTGCTCGGCCTTCTCCGGGCTGTCGTCCGTCGTCGGTGCGTCGGCTGTGGTGCCGACGGGGGGCGGCGTGGCGGGGTCCTGGTGGAGAGGGGCGGCCGGGTCCGGGACGGGCGGGGTCGGCGCCGGGACCAGGGCGTCGAAGTGGTCGGTGCCGTTGTACGCCAGGTGCAGGGCGCCGCCGTTGGCCCCGGGGTGCAGGGAGGTGACGGTGGTCCGGCCCGGCGCCCGCGGGTCGGGCTGCACCAGGCGCAGGTCCAGGTCCAGGGTGTGGGCCAGGGCCTCCGGGAGGAGGTCGGCGAAGGGCGACGCCCACAGCCCGGGGTGCTCCGCGGCCGCGGCCACCAGGGCACCCGGGCCCAGCCGGCGGGCGTCGGCGGGTGTGGGGGCGATGTCGGCGAGCTGGGGGTAGTCACCCGCGCGCAGCAACCGCCGCCACTCTTCGGGATCGCCATGGGTCACGACGGCTTGCGCGACGCGGTTCCACTCGCGGGTGAGGCGGTCGCGCTCGTCGGCGTCGCGCACGCCCGCCAGGGCGCGGACCCGCAGGTCGTCGACCACGGAGTACACCGGGTCGGGGAACGCCGTGGCGGCGGCGGTACCGAGCTCGGTGCCCGCGATCCGGTCACGCAGCAGGGCACGCAGGCCGGCGACGTTCCGCGCGGCCCAGGCGGGCGGCACCGGACGGCTGCGGGCACTGTCCAGCAGCGCCCTGAACAGGCAGTTGCCGCCACCGGGAGTGTCCAGTCGCGCAAAGGTCACGCCGTCGGCGCGCACGGTGGGGGCGGAAGCGAGTGCGGTGCCGGCCGCGTTGAGGGCCAGGTCCTCGGCGAGGCTCTCCGGCCGGCTCGGCGTGGGCACGAGGTCGGGTCTGCGGCGGGCGAGTTCGGCGGTGTCCTCGGTACTGAGGCCCAGCTCGCCGAGCGGCAGCGGGGTGTCCGACAACGACCAGGTGATCTGCGCGGAGGGCGCGTAGGCCAGTCCGCGCACGTCCTGCGGTGACACCAGGGTGGTGGGCGGGAGCGCGGGCGGAGGCGGGGGGAGCAGGGTGTCGAGCGTGGCGTCGGGGCCCGCGGTGGCGCGCAGTCCGGCGGCCGCGCGCAGGAACCCGGTGTACTGCTCGGGAGTGGGACCGGCCGCGGGACCGGTCGTGCCCTGCGTGGCGCCTGTCCAGTCGGTGACCATCCGTCGCAGCAGGTCGGGGGTCATGCGGCCGTCGCCGTAGCGGTCCGCGCCGTCCCGGCTGAGCCAGCGCAACCCGTCGACCAGGGCGAGACCGGCGAGCAACTCGCGGTTCTCCGGGCGCTGTTCGGCGTCGGGCCCCAGCGCGTCGCGCAGGGTGCGGATCTGCTGGAGGGTACGGGCACGGGTGAAGGCGTCGGCCGGGTCCGGACCGGCGTGCAGCCCTGCGTCCCGGGCCAGCTCGTCCAGGCGGGCGCCGGTGGGCTCGGGGGTGAAGAGCCGCCAGCGGCCCGGCCCGTCCGCGCCCTCGGTGAGGACGGCGCGGACGGCGCCGTCACGGTCACGGGCCGTGCCCACCTCGGTGGTCGGCGCGTACACCGGCCGGCCGGTCCGGTTCGCCACGTGTTGGGCCACCGGCAGGCCCGCCACCTCCGGCTGCCGGCCCGTCTCGCAGGAGTACAGCACGATCGGACGGTCCGCATCGCCGTCCTGGTACCAGGACTTGAGCACCTCGCCGAGCTGCACCCCGCTCACCTTCACGGTGGGGTGTACGGCGTCGTCGGTACCGAGCGTGACGGTGCGCGGGGTGCCGTGCGAGCCGAAGTAGTCGGCGCCCCGGGCGATGCCGGACGGCTCGGAGCCGGCGCTGGTGCCGGAGCCGGGCAGGGGGGTCAGCGGGCCGGTGAAGACGGTGCGGGGCGGGGCGGGTGTGGCGCCCGGCTCCGTGGCGGGGGCAGCGGAGGTGGTGCGCACGCTGCGGTACGTGTCCTGTCCGAGCAGCGCGCGGCGGGCCTCACTGTGTGCCGTGCCGTCCTCGGCCGGGCTCTGCGAGATGGTCAACGTCCTTACTGCTCGGCCCGGTTGTGGCTGCGTCGGCGTGTCCGGCATCCAACGCCGCAGCTGCGCCACGGGCACGGTGTGACCGGTGAGGGTGGTGACGGTCGGCTGACCCTTGGGGCGGACCGTTCCGGCGCCGGTGTCGGCCGTACCGTCTGACGGCCGTACGACGATCCGCGCAGGCGCAGGCGCAGGCGCAGGCGCAGGCGCAGGCGCAGGCGCGGACGCAGGCGCGGACGCAGGCGTCGGCGCCGGGACGGCGGGGGCAGGGGGCTGCGAGGGCTCGTTCCGCGGTGAGGTCGGCGGCGGTGGGGGCGGGGTGCTGCCGTTGCCGGGTCCGGTGTGGCTGCCCAAGGCTCCGTCGCGCCCGGAGGGACTGTCGCCGGATTCCAGGTGCAGGTCGGTGGCGGGTTCCGCCCACGGGCGCGAGAGGGTGGCGAGCTTGGCCGGAGCGGAAGTGTCGGGGGCGGGGTCGATCGTCGTCCGGTCGTCGCGTGCGGGAGGCGGTGCGTCCGACAGCAGCTTGTCGGACAGCGGGTTCGCGTGGGGAGCCGCCGAGTCGGTGCGGATCGGCTTCTCGCTCGGCGGGGGCGTGCCGGGCGCGGTGTCCGAGGTCGCGTCGGGGACGGTGTTCGAGGTCGTGTCGGCGACCGGGCCGCTGCCGACGGCGGGACCGCTCTCGGTGACGGGCCGGGGCGCGGGATCGGTCGTGACGGGGGCGCCGACGGCGTCAGCGAGCGGCAACAGCACGTCGGCGCCGGGGAAGTCGGTGCGGACGTCCGTGCCCGGTACGGCCGTGTCCTGTGCTGCGGCGGGCGGCGGGCCGGAGAGCGGGCGCACCTGGACGGGTCGGCCCGGACCCTCGCGGGTGAGCTCGACGGCCGGGCGCACCGGTCGCCCTGCCCCGTCCGCCGAGGCGGGCGGGCCGAGGACCACGGCCCGGTCGGCCCCGGCGGTGTCGAGCAGCGCGGCGGCCTCCGGCGACCCGGGCGCCGGGGGCGGCAGCTCGGAGACCACGACGGTGAGGGGTGCCCGAGCGGGATCGGTGGTGCCGGCGAGGGCGGGACCGGCCTTCACATCGGGATCACCGAGCGTGGAAGCGTCGGAGCGGCCGTCGGCGGAGCTGGTCGTGGGCACCTTCGGCGGTGCGGAGGTGGTGCTGTCGGATGCCGGGGCCGTGTCGGGGAGGGGCTGCGACGACTCGGTGGTGCTGCCGCTGTCCACGGGTTCCGTGGCGGTGTCGCCGTGCGGTGTACCGGCGGTGCCGGGGAGGTCGTCGGCGGTGGGCGCGGTGGTCTGCTCCGGGTGCGGGGTGGACCGCCGACCGTCCGCCGTGAGCTGGGTGGCGTCCGGGGTACGGGTGTCCTGGGGCTGGGGCTGGGGCTGGGGCTGGGGCTGCGGCTGAGGTGCCTGTGTCCGGCTGTCGACGGCGGGGGCGTCCGAGCGGATCGGAACATCGACGGAGTGCGGCGTGTCCACCGTGACCGGCACGCCGAGCGAGTCGAGTGCGCGGCGGACCCCGTCGGCGTCGACCTGGGCTGCCGGGCCGCTCCCGGCGGGCACCACACGGACCTCGGGGAGCTGCGACAGGTTGCTGTGCAGCGCGTCGCGGACCCCGATCTCGGCGCCGGTGGGCGGCTGTGAGCCGCGCAGGGCGGTGATGTCACGCAGCGCCTGCTCGCGCAGGTCGGGTGTGCCGGTGTGGACCTGCTGCCACAGCGCGTTCTCGGCGGCGGTCATCGGCAGCGGACCGGGGGAGTACGCCGGTGGGTTTACAGCCGTGTAAGGAGGCGGCGGCGTGCCCTGCGTGATGTCCGTGGACGGCGTGGAACTGCCGTCGAGACCCGCGGAGTTGCTCGCCTGCCCGCCGACCGGCGCGGGGACGGTGCCGTCGCCCGTGGCGCCCCGGCTGGGGCCACCGGCCCGATCGCTGTCGCTGCCCCTGTCCCTGGTGCCACCGCCGTCACGCGAGCGCGGGGCATCGGCGGAGCCGTGGTCGCCGCCGGAGACGGTGGGCGGCTGGAAGCGCAACTTGTCGATGGCGTGGCGCAGTTCGGCGCTGCTGTTGATGGCGGTGCTCATGAGGCTCGCCTCGACCTGGCTGCTGATGCCCGCGCCCAGGAAGGTCGACCAACTGGTGGACCAGTCACCGTCGAAGGCGCCCTTGATCACGATCTCCCCGAGCCCCTCGCCGGAGCCCGCGGCGAGGAAGTCGGCGACGCCCTTCAGGCCGTAGTGGCCGGCCAGGGCACCCGGCCGGTCGGCGTTGTTCCGCAGCAGCTGGCTGTTGCGCCACAGCGTGGGGTTGTTCCGGAAGGACAGGGGGCCGTCGCGGAAGGTGGTGGGGGTGTGGGCGGGGGGCGTGGGGCGGTTCGTGGCCGGGTCCGGGCCGGGCCGGTCGTGGGGGGTGTCGCGGTGCGGGGCGGGGGTGGGCTTGAGGTCGATGTCCGGGGTGTCGCGCAGGTTGGGCGGCTTCTTGAAGTCCAGGTCGGACCCGTTCTTCAGGAAGTTGTGGTCGTAGCTCCTGACGATGCGCTTCGCGATGTCGTCGAAGATGCTGGTGAAGAGGCCCGCGGCGGCGCCGAACGCGGCCGACTTGAGGATGTCGTTCCAGTCGAACCGGTCCGGGCGGCGGCCCTCGGGGGCGAAGTTCATCATCGCCAGCCGCACCGCGAAGGTCGTGAACGCCTCGGCGAACGCCTCCGTCAGGGAGGGGGCGAGGTGCAGGCGGTGCAGCAGGTGGCTGAGCGTGGTGAGGATCGCGAACCGGCTGCGCAGCTTGGCCATCATGATCTGGCTCGCCGAGGCGCCTCCGGTGAAGAAGGACATCGCCAGGTAGAGGGCGATCTCGATCAGCAGCCGGATGACCTCGGCGATGACCTGCCACTTGGACTCCATGATGTCCATGGAGGTCTTGCGGCGGCCCTCGGCGATCTTGTCGAGCTGTTCGGCGAACTCGCGCAGGTAGTTCTTGCCGCCGTCGTCGATGAGCACGCCCATCGCCTTGGCGTACGACTTGGCCAGGTCGTCCGGCATGGACTCGGCGATGTCGTGGACCGACTTCTCGATCAGCGAGGACATGCGGTCGAGCTTGCGGCCCAGGCCGGAGTAGGGCTTGCGGCTCTCGTACGCCAGGTCCTCGTCGGCGTCGATGAGCTTCTCCCCGGTGAGGATGAAGATCATCGCGTTGACCTCGGGCGATGCCTTCAGGCTCATCGGTGGTCCCCTCGACGGGCGTGCGGGCAGCGCGGAGCGGCCGCTCCCGGTGTGGCGGGGGAGCGGCCCGGGGCGCTGGGGTCAGCGGCGACCATGCCCGCTCGGGCCCCCGTCGCCGTTCAGCCCGTGGGTGTCGATCCGGCTGGTGCGCTGCTCGATGTCGTCGATGTTGCGGTCCCGGGTGTCCTTCATCATCCGGACCTGGCTCAGGGTCGCGTCGGTGATGCCGACCAGGGCGTCGCGGATGGACATCATCGTGTCCTTGGTGGTCTGCCGCTCCTTCTGTTCCTGCGGCTTCGCCTTCTCGGCGAACTCCCCGTCGGTGCCGGGCCAGCTGACCGTGGGGGCCAGCTCGTCGAGGAACTCCTCGGTCATGCTCCGGGCCAGCGAGCCGATCTCCTCGAGCTGCCCGGCGAGGGCCTCGATGCGGTGCGGGTCCACGTAGTAGCGCTGTCCCACCGGTCAGTCCTCCCCGTCCTCGTCGAGCGCGTCCCGCCAGCCCGGGCCGTGGTCCGCGCCGCGGGCGGTGTCCTCGTCGTCGTCGTGCAGCACCTCGGGCCCGAAGATCCGCTCCCAGTCGACCTCGAAGCCCTTCAACTCGGGCACGTTGCTGCTGGGCTCGGTGAAGGGCGACATCGCCTTCATCACGTGGCGGTTCATCTTGACCCGCGCCGCGCCGGCCGCCTCCAGGACGCTGGCGGCCAGCTCCTGCGGCGACATGTCGCGGTACTTGTTCTCCAGGAACTCGATCCCGGTCAGCTCGCCCTGCGGCCCCACGGTCGCGCGGACGGCGCGGTCGGAGGACAGCACCGCGAACGACGCCTGGCGCAGCTCGCGTTCGGTGCGCGCCATCGCCTCCTGAGCGGCCTGGAGCTCGGCCATCGCCTTCTCCAGGCGCCTCTCCAGCGGTTCCGTCACGCTCGCGCCTCCTTGCTTCCGTGGCTCCGTGGGTGCGGCCCGGTGTCCGTGTCCGGCGTCGGTCCGGCCGGGCGGTGCACCAACTCACCCGTTGATCTTGCCTGGTGGCGGCCGGGGCGTGATGGGCGGGGTCGCACGGCGTGCGGTGCGCGGCCGCCGGTCACCGGCCGATGACGGCCGGTGTGCCGCCCTCCTCGGTGCCCCACACGTCCGTGTCCTCCTCCAGGTAGTCGGCGGAGGTGGTGGCCCTGCGGCCGGGTTCCGGCTCCTCCTCGGGGGAGTCGCCGCCGGTGGTCGCCACGCGGGAGGCCGGGGCGAGGAACGTGTCGTCGTCCTCCTGCCGGTTCCAGGGGCTGCGCCGGCGGCGGTTGCGCCGCTCGCTCTCCTCGGCCGCGTCGACGAGGACGGCTCGGACCCGTTCGCCGTTGCCCTTCTCGCCGCCCGCGCCCATGCCGCCCATGCCGCCGCCCATGGGCATGCCGGGGCTGCCGGGTGTCCCGGGGGTGCCCGGGGTGCCGGCCTGGGCGGCCGCGGCGAGGGGTGCGGCGCCGCTCTCCGAGAGCGGGGCGACCCCGTTGCCGTCCGTGGTGAAGGAGCCCGCGGAGTAGCCGCCGGCCGTGGCGGCCGCCGTGCCGCCGCCGGGGAGGCCGCCGCTGCCGAGCCCCAGCTCGGACAGCGGTACGTCGCGTGAGGTGGTGGGGCTCCCGCCGATGCGGTCCAGGTCGTCCAGACCCGCGAGGGAACTCGAAGGGCCATGGCCGTTCGAGGTGTTGAGGTCGTGCAGGTTCACGGTCTCGGTGTGACCCCGGGGGTCGGTGACCGTGGCGATGCCGGTGTCCGGGTCGATGACCTGCTTGCTGCCGTCCGGGAAGGTCGTCGTCAACTGCCCGTTGTCCAGGGTGGTGATCGAGCCGTCCGGGTTGGTGACCCGCGCGCCGTGGGTGAGGTCGGTGGTCGTGGTGGAGCCGTCCGCGTGCGTGCTGGTGAGCATCCCGTTGTCGGGGTCGAAGACGCTGTGGCTGCCGTCGCCGAACTGGGTGGTGAAGTCGCCGTCGGCGTCCAGGGCGGTGAACCCTCCGGTCGGGGTGTCCAGGCCGGAGTGGTCGGCGTTCAGCCCGCCGAGGTCGCCGATGGACTCGGTCGTCACGTCGGAGGGGAGACCGCCGGACTGGTGCTGCCCGTTGAGGTTCCCCAGGCTGCCCAGGTTCTCCGTGCTGGTGGTGCCGTCCGGGTGGGTCGTGGTGGTCTGCCCGGTGGTGGGGTCGACGGTCTGGGTGGTGCCGTCGGGGAAGGTGGTCGTCAGCTTGCCGTCGTCGCCCAGGCTGGTCGTCGAGCCGTCCGGGTTGGTGACGCCGGCGCCGTTGCCGAGGTCGGTGGTGGTGACGGAGCCGTCGGGGTGGGTGGTGGTGAGCACTCCGGTGTCCGGGTCGAACGAACTGTGGCCGCCCTGGGGGAAGTCGGTGGTCAGGTCGCCCCCGCTGGTGAGCTGCGTACTGCCCCCGGTCGGGGTGTCCAGCACCCCGTCACTGCCGTTGAGGCCGGTGAGGCTGCCCAGGTCCGTCGTCGTGGTGTGGCCGTCCGGGCCGGTCGTCGTCGCCTGCCCGCTGGTGGGGTCGACGGTCTGGGTGGTGCCGTCGGGGAAGGTGGTCGTCAGCTTGCCGTCGTCGCCCAGGGACGTGACCGAGCCGTCGGGGTTGGTCACCTTGGCGCCGTCGCCGAGGTCGGTCGTGGTGACGGAGCCGTCGGGGTGGGTGGTGGTGAGCACCCCGGTGTCCGGGTCGAAGGAGGTGCTGCTGCCGTCCGGGAAACCGGTGGTGAGCTTGCCGTCCTGGACCTGGGTGCTGCCGCTTGTCGGGGTGCGCAGGGACGTTCCGCCACCGTTGTTGAGGCCGCCGAGGTTGCCCAGGCTCTGGGTGACCGCGTCGTTGCCGGCGCCGGTGTTGAGCGGGCCGAGGTTGGCCAGGCTGGTGACCGGGGGGATGTTGCCGGTGGTCGTGGGGCCGCCGTCGCCGTTCAGGTCGCCGGCGCTCTCGGTGACCGGGAGGTTGCCGTTCAGCAGGCCGTCGAGGCCGCCGAGGTTCTGCTCCTTGACCGCATTGGGGTCGTTGAGGCCGTCCAGGCTCTCCTGCGCGGCCTTGCGCTGCTCCTCGGCCTCGCGTTTGGCTTCCTCCTGCTCGCGGCGCTGCTCCTCGCGCAGCTCGTCCGCGTACTTCTTGTCCTCGTCGCGCTGCTGGTTCTGTTCCTTGCGGAGGTCGTCCTGGTACTTCTTGGCCTCGTCCTGCTCGCGCTGCTGCTGGGCGCGCAGGTCGTCCTGGTACTTCTTGTCCTCGTCGCGCTGCTGGTTCTGTTCCTTGCGCAGGTCGTCCTGGTACTTCTTGTCCTCCTCCCGCTGCTTGTTCTGCTCCTTGCGCAGGTCCTCCTGGTACTTGCGGTCCTCCTCGCGCTGCTTCTCCTGCTCCTTCCGCAACTCGTCCTGGTACTTGCGGTTCTCCTCGTTCTGCCGGTTGACCTCGTCCTTCTCCTCCTTCAGCTTCTTCTTCTCGTAGTCGTCGGCGGCCGTGCTGGTGGACTTCGGTTCGGGCAGGTTGTTCTTGAAGTCCCCGCCCAGGTCGAGGAAGTGGTTGTTGAGGGCGGACTGCACCTGGGCGGCGGGCTTGCCCAGGTACTCGTCGACGCCCTGGCTCCAGATCTTCACCGCCTTGTCGCCGACCTTCGCCCAGTTGGCGATGTCGTTGAGGTCGCCGTACTCGGGGTGCTCCTGGAGGAAGCCGGCCTGCGGCACGTGGTACGTGGAGCTGCCGTAGCGCGAGGACGAGACCTTGATGTCGGTCTTGGCGACGTTGTTGGCGTCCACCCACTGGGCCAGGTCGTCCAGGACGTAGCGCAGCACCTGGTGCGGGTCGTAGTAGGGGGACTTGGCCCAGTCCAGCCACGCCTTGAGCAGGGTGTCGGCCGCGTCCGTCAGGTACTTGCGGCCCAGCGACAGCGCGCGGGAGTAGACGGTGTTGCCGGTGCCCGTCTCGCTGCCCGAACCCGGGCTGGAGTTGAACGTCTCGACGTAGTTGTCGTAGTTCTCGCGGATCTTCTTCAGCAGGCTGCGGAAGACCTCCGCGGCCTCGCCCTTCCAGCCGGCGTCGTCCCGGCCGAAGCGGTCCTCCCAGTCCTTGAGGACCACCGCCTGGTCCTTGAAGAACTTGGCGGCGTAGTCGAAGGAGTCACCGGTGGCGTTGAAGGAGTTCAGGTCGACCACGTCGCCGCCGCCCACGCTCAGGGCGCTGAACCGGGCGTCCTGGGTGCTGCCGCCGAGGAGGGCGAGGAGCGCCGCCCGCGGCCCGTTCATGTACCGGGCGAGCGGGATCGTGCTCATCTTGTCCTTGTTGTAGTCCGTGAACTCGTTGCCCTCACGGACCTGGGCGTTGTGCACGTCGTCGGAGCCGGGGGCCGCGAAGATGATCTCCTCACCGGCCTTCACCCGGCCCTCGAAGACGATCCGGGCCTGCTTGATCAGGGTCTTCTTGCCGCGGTCGAAGAACCAGATGTCGTAGTCCTCGCCGTTGTTCCGCAGGAACCCGGAGTCTTGCACCAGCAGGCTGAGGCTCCGGTCCTTGATGTCCATCCGGAAGAGCTTGCCCCCGTGGTCGGAGCGCAGGTTGTCGAAGACCGTGGCGCGGTCCGGTACCGGGTAGCCGGTGATGTGCTTGACCAGGGTGGCCCAGGTGTCGGAGGACGGATCCCCGGCATTGTCGAACTTGTCGAGGTTCGCAACGGAGTTGGGATCGTAACGGTCGGCCACCGGGCGCCCTTTCTGGTCGGTGCGTGACGTGCGCCCCGGAGCCCGCCGCCGTCGTGCCGGGTGTGCTGCCGGGAGTCCTGTGCGGCCCGGCCGGCGGTCCTCGGACCGGGCCGGCGCGCGCCGCGCTGTCAGGTGTCTTTCTTGCCGCCGCCGGAGCCGCCGGCGGTGAGGGTGTCGACCTCTTCGAAGGTCATGAGCAGCGTCTGTGCGTCGATGGCGCTGAGGTTCTTGTCCTTGGTCTTGTTGGCCTCTTCGATGGTGTCGCTGAGGGCTTCCTTCAGCTCCTTGAAGAGGTCCATCTGGTCACCGAGCAGCTTGTCGATCGCCTCCGCCGCCGCCCGTATGTCCTCGATCAGCTTCGGGCCCGACACCAGGGGCTCGGTGGCCATCTTGCCGATGCGCAGCAGCTGTTGGTTCTGGTCGAGGTTGCCCGGGGTGGTGTGCCCGTCGATGAGCTGGCCGAGCGGCCGGATGTGGGCACCGTCGCCGACCTCACGGTGCTTCTTCGCGGCGGTGTACACCGGCTGGACCTCGTTGTCCCGGAAGTTCTCCATCTGCTTGAGGTCGAAGTGCTTGACGTCGGCCTTCTCACCGGCCATGGGACGTCCTCCTGCTGCTTGGTACGGGACAAGTGGTCGACGGGTGCTCGGGAACCCGGTGGGGCCGGCCGGCGCCCGGTGTGCGGGCCGCCGTGCCGGCGAGGGGCCCGTCCGGTGCTACCGGGCGCGGACGTTGCCCCAGTTGTCGGCGCTCCTGCGCTCGTCACGGGAGTGGTTGTCGTGGATGCTCTGCACCAGCTCGCCGCTGTCACCGAGCAGCGTGGCCATGTTCTTGGTGGCCTGGTCCCACTCCGCCTGGACCTGGAGGTACATCTGCTGGTCCGAGCCCTCCCAGGAGCTGACGAGCGGCTTGAGCTCGTCCTCCAGGGTGTTGAGGGCGTTGATGATCTGCTGGGTCTGGTCCTTCAGGTCCTCGATGGTCCGCTGAACCACGGGGTAGCGCACGTCGATGATGCCGTCGGCCATGACGTCTCCTCAGGGGTGGCCGGGCGCTGGGCCCGGGAAGCGAGCGGGATCCGGAGTCGTCCGAGGGGCCGACACCGGTGGGGGGGATCAGAGCAGTGCTTCGAAGACGCCCTGGGTGGTCTTGCTGTTGAGCACCTCGGTGAGGTCCTGGTTCTCCTTCGCCAGCCGGTCGGCGGAGGTCACGTTCTCCTGGAGCGCGTCGATCATCTTGCTGATCTGGACGACGACCTTCTGCGCCTCGGCGTTCCAGCTGCGGAAGAGCTTCAGGAGGGCCTGGCCCTCGTCACCGCCGACACCCGAACGCGCGGCCAGCTCGGCCACGTTGTTCTGGATCTTCTCGACCTGGCTCCGGGCGGACTCCAGGGACGAGACGCCCCCCAAGCCCTTGGCATAATCCGCTTTCCTCGCGGCACTGTCCGCCATGTCGCGCTCCCTTCGTTCGGGCAACTGCTGATCGCCACGTTGCCCGCTGAGGCTAAAGAGAACCCGGCGTTCCGCGCAACGCGCTCCGGGGTCGATTTTGAGCTTCGGTGCGCCTGCCAAGGACCGGGCGAACCGGGGGAGTTGCGGGAAGGTTTCCTGGAGATGAAGACAATCGTGTGTTCCGTCGACGGGCTCGCCCGCCCTGATTTCCACCGCTCCCCGTGATACGGGCTCGAAGCGGGCACGCGAAGCCGGGAAACGGTCACCGCGACGGCCCGTTTCCGAAATGTCCGCGTCGCCCGCAGAAAAGCGTCGGCTCCCGGGCCGCATATTCTGAGGTTGATTTGAGCTTTCTCGTCCGCGCCGGGCTTTCCCCGCGCCGGTTCGAGGCGGACGCGGGAGCTGATCGCCGGTCAATTCCCGTCGTCCGCCCCGCGCCCGGCGGCACCGGCCACGCGGCGGCGGCCCTCAGATCGGCTGGATTTCGCCTCTGCTCCCGACCTGTTCCTTTCCGTGCGGTGCGGACGTGCCCCGCGTCCGGCTGGACGCGGGGCACGTGCGGCTCACCGTGCGGCGCCGGTCGTGCCTGCCTCGTCCGCGCCGTCCGCCGTGTCGTCGCCCTTCGCCTCGGAGGAGGCACACGCCGGGGCCGTGACCTTGGGCTTCGCGGCGCCCGAAGCGGCCGCCGCGTCCAGGTCCGCCCCGGTGGGGAAGGCCGCCAGCAGCGGCGCCGGCACGGAGGCGACGTCCCCGGCCCCGAAACCGAGGGCCGACAGCGCGGTCCGGGAGGAGATCCGGTACTTCACCCCGTTGTCCGCCACCAGGTAGGTGGTGCCCGCGTGGGCGGCGCCGCTGGCGTGCAGCGCCCGGACCAGCACACCGTGCCCGGGACGTACGACGGCCGCGTCCGGCGGCGCGCAGGCCGCGCGCAGCCGGTCGGTGCCCTCGGGGACCGCCACCGGGGCGAGCTGGGTCAGCGGGACCAGCACCGAACTGATCCGGACCCCGCCGTCGGCGCCGTCCACCTGCGCGCACAGCGCGCTGCCCCGCGGTACGGACAGCGCGGCGGGCGGCGCGTCCGGCAGCGCGGCGGAGCCCGCCGGGGGCGCGTCCTGCGCCCGGTGCTCGCGCAGGACGTCCGCGCCGACCGTGCGCACCTCGGGCGACTGCCCCGCGTAGGCCTCCTTCTGGGTGGCCGGGTCACCCAGCACCAGGGCGGCGCCCAGCCGGGTCAGCGGCACCAGACCGTCCTTGCGCAGCAGGTGGTACGTGCTGTCACCGCCCGGCACGCTCACCGTGAACAACTGCCCGACCCGGCTCGCCCGGCCGCCGAGCGAGGGGCCGTCCTCGCCGCGCCCGGGCACCTCGGGCGGGCTCAGGGCGGGACCGGGGGCCAGCGCGTCGAGGAAGGCCGCGGAGACCGGCATCGGCTGCTCGGAGCCGTAGCCGAGGGCGGTCCGGGCGTCGGAGGTGCGGTCGAGCGGCAGCCGGCTGCCCCGCCACACCAGGTACTCGGTGCCGTCCGGGCCGCGCACCAGGGCCGCCCGGTCGCCGTCCACGGCACGGGAGTCCACGGGTGCCCCGGCGACCACCGTGGTGGCACCCGGCTTCCCGACACCGGAGTCCGACGCGCCGGCCGCGGTGCTGGGCAGCGCCCCTCCCGGTCCGGTGACGCACATGTGCCAGGCACCGGAGTCGAGTTGCGCCGGGTCCGGCACGGTGTCCGGGGCGCCGGGAATTCCGACCGCTGCGCCCGTCGGAGTGCCCCGGAGCGACGCGCTGCCCACGTCGCTCGTCTCCAGGTCCGGGCCGCCGATCAGCCGCGCCGAGGCGTAGTTGCGCACCGGGTGCAGGACGCCGTCGGTGCCCGTCCACAGGTAGCGGGCACCGGTGTCGCGGTTGACGACCAGGTGCGGGCCGTCGCGCCAGCCGTCGTTGCCGCCGGGTCGCAGCAGCCCGTAGACGGTGGCGCCCGCGCCGATCAGGACGGTGACCAGCACGCCGAACACCACCCCGCGGGTGGTGCGTCCCAAGGGGCTCTCCGGGGCGTCCGGGTCGGCCGTCAGCAGGCCCGAACTGAGCCTGCCCATCATGAACGTGTGGGCCTGCACCTGGTCGCGCTTGGACTGCACAGCCTCTCCTCAACTCGTACGTGTGAACCGGCGACCGGCGCCGTCAGCCGAACAGTCCGCGCAGCCAGCCGAACAGGCCCGCCACCCACAGGCTGAGCGGCAGCAGGGCCACCGCCAGGCCGGTGTGCGCCACCTCCGCCGCCCGGCCCCAGTACGGCAGCACCCGGCGGCCGGGCACCACCCACGCGGCCACCACCAGGGCGGCCGCGGCGGCGAGCAGGACGGCCGGGACCACCGTGCGGGCGTCACCGCCGCTGTCGACGGCCCAGGCACGTGCCAGCAGCAGCAGACCCCACACACCGGGCACCGCGAGGGTCAGCCGCTGGCCGATGTGCACCAGACCGCGGCCGTGCAGGAGCAGCAGCAGGCTCAGCGCCACGGACACGAGCACCTCGGGCAGGTCCGGGTGGTGGGCGAGGACGGCCAAGGCCGCCGCGGCGACGACGCCCGTGGCGGCGAACAGCGCGGTGACCCAGCGCCCCGCCAGCACCGTCCGCTCGGCGACCTCGCTGCCCGCGTACGGCTCGATGCCCTCCTGCAGCTGGCTCGCCGAGGAGGGCAGGGCGGGCATGCGCATCCCGGCCAGCTTGAAGGCGAAGGGCGCCACCGCGCCCGCGCCGAGCGCGACCACCGTCGCCACCAGCGCCACCGTGCCCGGTACGTCCAGGCCGCTGTAGCCGATCAGGACACCCGCGAGCGCCGTGGCCACCGAGACCACGGCGGTTGCCGTGAGGGCCGGGGCGCCGACCGCGGTCGCGGCCAGTGCGAGGACGGCGCCGCCCGCGCTCGCCGCGCCCGCCGCGAGCAGCCGCGCGCCCACGACCCGGGCGGCGTCCGGACCGGTCACGTCGCCGCCGGGCAGCACCCAGCCGGCCACCCCCAGACACGGCGCGACCAGCAGGCCGAGCGCACCGGCCGAGAGCCGCTCACCGACCGCACGGCTGGCGGTGGCCGCGCCGGCGAGCAGCAGCAGCCCGGTCACACCCGCGTAGGCAGGCCGCACCGACGAGGTCACCCCGGGCCAGAACACCAGCAGCAGCGAGGTCAGCACGGTGGCCACGGCGGTCCCCACCAGCAGGGAGCGGGCCGCGCCGGGGTGCCAGGTGTGCAGCCGCCGGGCGGCGGTGTCGGCCATCCCGTCCACCAGGTCGTCGAGCCGCGCCTCGGGCAGCGCCTCGGTGTGCGGGCGCAGGTACAACACGTCCCCGTCGACGAGACCGCAGTGGGCGAGGGTGGTCTCCTCGTCCAGCGGCACGTCGCCGAGGCGCTGGAGCACCCAGCCGGCGTGGTCGAGACCGGACTCCTCGGCCTCCTCGCCGACGTAGCGCAGCAGCGTGGGCAACAGATCGGCGACCGGCACGTCGGCGGGCACGGCCAGATCGACGGAGACGCTCGGCGCGCGTACGGTCAGGCGGCACAGATCGGCCACCGCACTGTCGGTCATCAGCTGAACTCTCGTCTTCCGTGGGGGGCTTGGCAGGCAATCGTCCCCCGCGGAAAGGGGGGGACGGCTGAAGACTACGTAAGGTATATGCGGACGAGAACAGCGGGCCGTCCGCAGGGGAATTGCACCCGCGTGCCCGGTAACTGCCCCTCCCGCGTGGACAGGTGGTACCGGAGGAATGCAGACTACTGCCGACGCCCGCCGGATTGTGCTGCGGACCGGACCCGCGTCCGGTGCGGAGCCGAGCGGCAGGGGAGTCGCCCGTCTGCTTCCGCCCCCGAACGCGCACCGGATTGCACCGTCCCCCGGTAACCCCAGAGTCGTTGCGGTGCGGCGCTTTCCCGCTCCCGGAAGGGAGCGGCATTTCGGTGCGGGCCGGAAAGCCCAGTGAACCCGGAGGTTCTGTCCCTTGAGCGTGGTGCTGTTTCGCCGGCCGGCCCGCAGGCGCGGTCCGGAGATGCCCGAAGGCCAACTGACGCTCCAGGAACCACCGGTCCTGTCCGAGACGGTCCCGGACACCTCGGCCGTGTGGACGTACCTGCCGATGGCGCTCATGTCGGTGTCGATGATGCTGATGTTCCTGCGCCCCGGCGGCAGCAACGGCGTCTTCATCTACCTCGCCATGGGCGTCATGGCGCTCTCCGCCGGCGCCATGCTGCTGGGCCAGCTGATGCGCCGCTCCAGCGAGCGCAAGCAACGCCTGCGGGGCGAACGCCGCGACTACCTCCGCTACCTGGCCCAGATCCGCAAGCGGGTCCGGGCCACCATCGTCGAGCAGCAGCGCGCCCTCGCCTGGCGCCACCCCGACCCCGCCTCGCTGCGCTCCCTGGCCCGCACCTCCCGGCTGTGGGAACGCCGCCCCGCCGACGAGGACTTCGGCGAGGTCCGGCTCGCGGTCGGGGAACAGCAGCTCGCCCTCACCCTGCAGCCCGTCTCCACCCGCCCCGTGGAGGACCTCGAACCGCTCTGCGCCCACGCCCTGCGCCGCTTCATCCGCGCCTACTCCACCATCCCCGACCAGCCCCTCGGCCTGTACCTGCGCTCCTCCGCCCGGATCCTGCTGCGCCCCGAGGAGACGGCCGCGGCCGGTCCGGCCGAGCCCGCGAGTGCCGGCGGCCGTGCCCCGGCCGCCGGCACCGGCGACGACGCCGTACGGGCCCTCGTGCGGGCCGCGCTCGGTCAGCTCGCCGTGTTCCACGCCCCCGAGGAGCTGTGGCTGGCGGTCTGCGCGAGCGACGAGCGACGGGCGGACTGGGAGTGGGTCAAGTGGCTGCCGCACGCCCTGCACCCGCACGAGGAGGACGGCGCGGGCCAGGTCCGCCGCATCACCGCCGACCTCACCGAACTGGACGACCTGCTCGGCGCCGAGTTCGCCGAACGCCCCGGCTTCGACCCGGACGCCCGTCCCGGCCGCGACGAGCCGTACACCGTCATCGTCCTGGACGGCGTCACCGTCCCCGAGGGACACCGCTGGGAGGGGCACGGCTACCGCAACGCGGTGGTCCTCGACGTCTCCGGCGCGCTGCGCTGGCGGCCCGGCCGCAACACGCTGCGCCTGACCGTCGGGGCCCGGCAGGTGAGCCTGGTGCGCACCGACCGCAGCCGCAAGGAGCGCTCCGTACCGCTCGGCCGCCCCGACCGGCTCGGCGTCCTCGGCGCCGAGTCGCTGGCCCGGCTGCTCACCGCGCGCCGCATCAGCCTCGCCACCGACATCGCCCAGCCGCTGGACACCGACGTCGAACTGACCACCCTGCTCGGCATCCCCGACCTCTACCGGCACGACCCCCGGGCCCACTTCGCCCGGCACACCGGCGCCGCCCGGCTCAGGGTGCCCGTCGCGGTCGGCGTCGACGGCCGCCCCGTCGAACTCGACATCAAGGAGTCCGCGCAGGGCGGCATGGGCCCGCACGGCATGCTCATCGGCGCCACCGGCTCCGGCAAGAGCGAACTCCTGCGCACCCTCGTCCTCGGCCTCGCCCTCACCAACTCCTCGGAGACGCTCAACTTCGTCCTCGTCGACTTCAAGGGCGGCGCCACCTTCCTCGGCCTGGAGGAACTCCCGCACACCTCCGCCGTCATCACCAACCTCGCCGACGAAGTCGCCCTCGTGGAACGCATGCAGGACGCCCTGCACGGCGAACTCATGCGCCGCCAGGAGCTGCTGCGCGCCGCCGGCAACTACACCTCCGCCCTGGAGTACGAGCGCGCCCGCGCCACCGGCGCCGACCTCACGCCGCTGCCCAGCCTGTTCGTCGTGGTCGACGAGTTCAGCGAACTGCTCTCCGCGCACCGCGAGTTCATGGACCTGTTCGTCATGATCGGCCGCCTCGGCCGCTCCCTCGGGGTGCACCTGCTGCTCGCCTCGCAGCGCCTGGACGAGGGCCGCATGCACCAGCTGGAGAGCCACCTGTCGTACCGCATCGGCCTGCGCACCTTCTCCGCCATGGAGAGCCGCGGCGTGCTCGGCGTCCCCGACGCCTACCAGCTGCCCGCCCAGCCGGGCAGCGGCTACCTCAAGTCCGGCGTGGAAGCCCTGACGCGCTTCCGCGCCGCCTACTCCTCCGGCACCTACCGCCGCCGCACCGGCGCGGTGGCCCAGGCCCGGGTCGCCAACCAGGTCGTGCCCTGGACCAGCAGCTGGGTCGTGCCGCGGACCCTGGAGCCGGTGCCCGCACCGGAGCCCGACACCAAGGACGACGGCGACGAGGAGACCCTCCTCGCGGTGGCCCTCGACCGGCTGCGCGACTCCGGCCCGGCGGCCCACCAGGTGTGGCTGCCCCCGCTGGACGAACCCTCCCCGCTCGACGCCCTGCTGCCCGGCCTCGCCCCCGACGCCGAACGCGGCCTCACCGCAACCGGCTGGCCCGGCACGGGGAAGCTCCGCGTCCCCGTCGGCCTGGTGGACAAGCCGTTCGAGCAGCGCCGTGACCCGCTGGTCGTGGACCTGTCCGGAGCCGGCGGCCACGTCGCCATCGCGGGCGGCTCGCAGAGCGGCAAGTCCACCCTCGCCCGCACCCTCATCAGCGCCCTCGCCCTCACCCACACCCCCGCCGAGATCCAGTTCTTCTGCCTCGACTTCGGCGGCGGCGGCCTCTCCCAGCTCGCCGGGCTGCCGCACGTCGGCGGCGTCGCGGCACGCCTGAACCCCGAACGCGTGCACCGCGCCGTCGCCGAGGTGATGACCCTGCTGGCCCGCCGCGAGCAGTTCTTCGTCGACCACACCCTGGACTCCATGCAGTCCTACCGCCGCCGCCGCGCCGCCGGGGAGTTCCCCGACGAGCCCTTCGGTGACGTCTTCATGGTGATCGACGGCTGGTCCACCGTCCGCCAGGACTACGACGACCTCATCCCGAAGTTCAACGAACTCGCCGCCCGCGGCCTGAACTACGGCATCCACCTGCTCATCACCACCACACGGTGGGTCGAGCTGTCCGCCCAGGTCCGCGACCAGGCCGCCACCCGCCTGGAACTGCGGATGGGTGACCCCATGGACTCCGAGATCGACACCCGCAAGGCCCGCTCCGTGCCGCGCAGCGGCGGCCGCGGCATCACCGCCGACACCAAGATGCACTTCCTGGCCGGCCTGCCCCGTCTCGACGGCAGCGGCTCCCTGGACGACCTCGGCGACGGCGTCGCCCACCTCGTCGCCGAGGTCTCCCGGCACTGGAGCGGCGCACCCGCCCCGCAGATCCGGATGCTCCCGCACCGGCTGCCGCTCGCCGAACTGCCCGCCCCCGAGGCCACCGAGGGCGGCGGCATGCGCCTGCCGCTCGGCATCGACCAGGACGCCCTGGAGCCGGTCTGGCACGACTTCAGCCGCACCCCGCACCTGATCGTGGTCGGCGACACCGAGAGCGGCAAGACCAACCTGCTGCGCCGCGTCAGCGAGGGCATCACCACCCGCTACGCCCCCCACGAGGCGAAGATCATCGTGGTGGACTACCGGCGCACCCTCGTGGACACCGTCCCTGAGGAGTACCGCATCGGCCACGTGATCTCCCTGGACAACCTCAAGGAGACCGTGGAGGGCGCCGCCCGCGCCATGAAGACCCGCATCCCCGGCGCCGACATCGCCCCCGCCCGGATGCGCCAGTGCGACTGGTGGACCGGCCCGCGCCTGTTCATCCTGGTAGACGACTACGACATGGTCTCCGGCAACTCCTTCCAGAGCCCGTTCGAGCCGCTCTTCGAGCACCTCACGCTCGGCTTCGAGATGGGCCTGCACCTGGTCGTCGCCCGCAGCGCCATGGGCGCCGGGCGCGGACTCGGCGACGGCCTGCTGCGCCGCCTCGACGAGGCCAACAACCCCGCGCTCCTGCTGTCCTGCCCGCCCACCGAGGGCCGGCTCTTCGGCAACGCCAAGCCGCGCAACCTCCCCCCGGGCCGGGCCCTGCACATCGCCCGCCGCCGCGAACGGCTGGTGCAGACCGCGCTCGTGGAAACGGGCCAGGACCCGCAGGCCTGACCGACCGGGCGGGGGGGCGCGCCCGCGCGGCCGACTCAGGGCTGAGCGGGCGGGCCCCTCGCGTCCGGCATCGCGGGGCGTCGCCCGCGTACGCGGGCTCGCGGCGAGGCGAACAGCGGTCGGGGAACGGGAAGGGCGTGCCCGCGCGGCCGAAGCACGCCCCGCCGCGGCGCGCCCGTTCGATCCGGCCGCCGGGTGCCACGCGCGGGCGCGGGCTGGGGCTACGGCGAGCAGTGGGCGGGGTGAACGGGGCAGGCTCGCACGATCGGCGCACGGCCGCGCGCCCGTCCTGTCTGCCCCCGGCGCGCACTGGCCGCGCGTCTCCCAGCGGGCGAACAGCGAGCAGGGACGAGCCAGTGTGGCTGCCTCACGGCCAGCCCAGTGGCGCCGTCGCGGCTGGCCTGGCGGTGGGCCACCCGCTTACGCGGACTCGTGCGAAGCGAACAGCGGGCAGAGGACGGGCAGGGCGTACGCGCGCGGTCGGCTCACGCCCCGTCGGGCGTGCCCGTCTCCTTCGGTCCCGCCGGGCGCCACCCGCGTGCGCGGGCTCGTGGCAGGGCGAAGACCGCCCACAGCACCGACAGGACTCCGGCGCCCCCGAGCAGGACGAAGAGGGCGGCGCGGCCGGTCGCGCGGTCGGCCGCGGCCGTGTCGCGCAGCGTCACCTGGCGGGACCCGTCACCGGCCGGCAGGACGGCGCGGGCGTCGCCGAGGACGGTGGTGACGGCGGCGTACGGGTCAAGCTGGGGGATGTCGGCGGGGTAGGCGGTGGCGGTCAGGCGCCGGACGACGGCCGCGGGAGAGTCGTCGGGGTGGGTCGCGCGGACGACCGCGGCCGCCCCGGCGGCATAGGCGGCGGCCACCGAGGCGCCGCCGCCGAGGTAGTGCCCGGCACCGCGGGGACCGCCGGACACGACCCCGGCTCCGGGCGCGGCCAGGTCGACACCGCTGGTGGGCAGGGCGTTGTCGGGGCGGGACCCGTCGGGGAGCATGTCGGCGACCGACAGCACCCCGGGCTCACCGGCCGGCCAGTAGATGCGTGCGGGTACGTCGTCGGTGGCGCCCCGGGTCGGCGGGTCGGGCGTGGCGGCGGCGACCACGACCGCGCCCTCGCCCAGCGCGTCGGCGACGGCACGGGTCAGCTCGGCGTCACGGCGGGGCAGGGCCACCCCGACCACGATCACGTCGGCGCCGGCCTCGGTCGCGGCGCGCACCGCCTCGGCGACCAGGTCGGCGTCCGCCTGTCCGCGTTCGTCGGTGCCCCGCAGGGCGAGGACCTTCGCCGAGGGGGCGACACCGGCCAGACCCGGGGTGGCGCCGCCGCTCCCGGCGATCAGCCCCGCCAGGAAGGTGCCGTGCCCGACGCAGTCCACCGCGGCCGCGCCCTGAGCGGTGACCCGGTCGCCGAGCCCGGTCGCGTCGGCGACGACCCCGGTGTCGACCAGGGCGACGGTCACGCCCGCCCCCGTGCTGTGCCGGTGCAGCCGGTCCAGGTCGAGGCGCTGGCGCGACCAGTCCTGCTTCTTCGCCTTGGACGTGGAGGCGGGCGTGCAGGCGTCGTCCCCGGCGTCCGTACCGAGCGCGGAGGGCATGCCGGGCAGTTGCTGGCCCTTGCCGTCCGCCGAGGGCAGCGACGCCGGCGCGGCCGGCGCGGGGCCGGCCGCGGACAGCAGCAGGGCGGCGCCCAGGGCGGTGGCGGGCAGGGCGCGGGCCGTGGCGCGCAGGGACGGCTTCACCGGGGCGCCGCCTTCGTGGCCGGCGTGGAGACGTCCTCGGGCAGCAGGATGCGCAAGTCGTCCAGGGTGGGCGCGGCCAGCGTGCTGAGCCGTCCCGCCTGGCGGGTCACCATCGACTCGACGACCTGGCGGGCCAGGCGGGCGTTGCCGAACGAGCGGTCGCGGGGGAGCGCGTCGAAGTACTCCTTGAGCAGCGGGCCGGTACCCGGACCGCACTCGTAGCCCATGGCGGTGGCCTGGGTGCGCACGATGGTGACCAGCTCCTCGGAGGAGTAGTCGGCGAAGGCGACCCGGCGCGGGAAGCGCGAGGACAGGCCCGGGTTGGAGGCCAGGAAGCGTTCCATCTCGTCGGTGTAGCCGGCGACGATGACCACCACCTCGTCGCGGTGGTCCTCCATCAGCTTCAGCAGCGTGTCCACCGCCTCCTGGCCGAAGTCGGCGCCGCCGCCGCGCGGGGTGAGGGTGTAGGCCTCGTCGATGAACAGCACACCGCCACGGGCGCGTTCGAACACCTCGCGGGTGAGTTGCGCGGTGTGGCCGATGTAGCGGCCGACCAGGTCGGCGCGGGCCGCCTCGACGAGCTGGCCCCGCGCGAGGATGCCGAGCTGGGAGAGGATCTCGCCGTAGAGACGGGCCACGGTGGTCTTGCCGGTGCCGGGCGGCCCGGTGAAGACCAGATGGTGACTGAGCGACGGCACGGGCAGCCCGGCGGCCGCACGGTGACGTGCCGTGGTGATGAGGTTGACCAGGTCGGCGACGTCCCGCTTGACCTCCGCCAGGCCGATCATGTCGCCGAGGCGGGTCAGCGGGTCGTCCTGCGCCACCGCGCCACCGGTGACCTGCGCGGCGGCGGTGGCGGAGACGTCCTCCGGCAGCAGCAGCCGCAGGTCGTGCTCACTGACCTGGGCCTGGGAGGCGAGCCGGACCGCCTGGCGGTCCACCATCTCCTCGAACACCCCGCGCGCCGCACGGCCGTTGCCGAAGCCGGCGTCCCGTGGCATCGCCTCGAAGTGCGCGGCCAGCGCCTGCGCGGTGCCCTCGCCGAGCTCGTACTGGTGCTGGGCGCACATGTTCTCCATGATCGCGACCAGTTCGGGCACCGAGTAGTTCTCGAACTGCACCGTCCGGGAGAACCGGGAGGCGAGGCCGGGGTTGGAGCCGAGGAAGGACTCCATCTCGCGCGAGTAGCCGGCCGCCACCACGACGACGTCGTCCCGGTGGTCCTCCATGAGCTTGAGCAGGGTGTCGACCGCCTCGCGGCCGAAGTCGGCGCCGCCGTTGTTGCTGTCGGAGGTGAGCGTGTACGCCTCGTCGATGAACAGCACGCCGCCGAGCGCCCGTTGGAACGTCTCTGTGGTCTTGATCGCCGTGCCGCCGACGACCTGCGCGACCAGGTCCGCCCGGGACACCTCCACCAGGTGCCCGCTGCGCAACGACCCCAGCTCCGCCAGGATCGAACCGTACAGCCGGGCCACCGTGGTCTTGCCGGTACCGGGCGGGCCGGCGAAGACCAGGTGGCGGCTCATCGGCGGGGCGGGCATGCCGAGCTTCTCCCGGCGCTGGGCGAGCTGGGTCAGGTTGACCAGGGTGCCCACCTGCTGCTTGACGTTCTCCAGGCCGATCAGCGCGTTGAGGGCGCCGAGCGGGCCGTCGGCCCGGTCCGGCGGGGGCGCGTCGGCCGCGCCGGAGCCCGCCGGGTCGGTGTTCTCGGCGGCGCCGGTGCCCCAGGCGTCCCGCTTGCCGTTGCCGGTGCTGTTCAGGCCCTCCACGGCCAGCCGGGTGCCGGGGGCCGTCTGCACCAGGCCGCCGCCGCCGTTCTCCCGGGCCAGGCAGTTGACGAGGGACACCGGCGCGGTGGACTCCACCCGGAAACCGTCCTGGGCGCCGCCGGTGACCTCGCAGCCGCTGAGGGAGGCGAGCGCGCCCTCGCGCAGCAGGAAGCCGTGGCCCTGGGGGGCGTGCACCGCCGTACGGTTGGCGGTCAGCTCGCCGCCCGCGGCGACCACCACGCCGTCCTCGCCGGACACCTCGACGCGGAAGTCGCGCACGGTGACGTTGCCGCCGTCCTCGACGGCCAGTCCGCTGGTGACCGCGTCGGACACGCCGCCGCCGGCCAGGTACAGGGTGCTGCCGGAGGCGGCCCGCACGCCCACGCCCTTGGGCCGCAGCACGTCGCAGTCCTCGACGCGCCCACGGGCGTCCTTCAGGGCCGCGATGCCGTCGCCCTCGGGCTCCACCAGCCGGGCCCGGCGCAGCAGCGGGTTCGCGCCGCCGCGCACCAGGACCGCCGGTGCGCCGCCGATCACTTCGAGGCGGTCCAGCTCGGGCGCGGAGTCCTCCTCGAGGAGCAGTCCGGTGCCCTCGCAGTCGCGGGCGGTGAAGCCGGTGAGCGCGGGCGAGGCGGCCCCGGCGACCCGCAGCGCCGCCTCCCGCGCGCCGTCGACCCAGCAGTCCTCGAAGGTGCCGCGGGCCCGGTCGGTGACCAGTACGCCGTGGCCGCGGGTCCGCGAGACGCGGCAGCGGCGCAGCACCGGGTCGGTGCCCGCCGCCAGCGTGATGCCGTTGCCGGACGCCCCGGTGACCCGGACGTCCTCCAGCGTCGTGCGGCCGGAGGTGCTCAGGTGCACGCCGGTGCTGGTGTCGTGCACGACGGTGCGCACCACCGACAGGGAGCAGTTCTGCTCCAGGGCCAGGGAGGGCTTGTCGGTGGAGGAGACGTCGCAGTCCTCCACCGTGCCGCGGGAATCGCCGTTGGCGAGCAGCCCGTTGCCGCGGGCGTCGCGCACCGTGCAGCCCCGGATGCGTGCCTCGCCCTGCTCGGCGAGGACCACACCGCTGGTCCCCAGGTGCTCGAAGGTGCAGGACTCCATCGTGGTGGGCGTGGTCGAGGTGACCACGACGCCCGCCCCCTGCGGGTTGCTCACCCGGCAGTCCCGCAGCGCCAGCGAACCGGTGCCCGACGCCAGCAGCGCGGTCCACGCCGCCCCGACGACCTCGCAGCCGTCCAGCGCGGCCTGCCCGCGGCGGACGTCCACCGTCGGCTCCTCGGCGTCAGCGCCGCGCAGGGTCAGCTCCGAGAGCATCACGGCGTCGGCGCGCAGTGCGAGCACACTGCCCGTGCGCGGCCTGATCTCCACGGTGCCCCGTCCCTCCGCGGCGGCGAGGGTGACCCGGGTGTGGATCACCAGGTTCTCCGCGTAGCTCCCGGGCCGGATGCTGATGAGGGCGCCGGTGCGGGCGGCCGAGAGCGCCTCACCGATGGTCCGGTAGCGGTCCCGGTCGTCCGGACCGACCGTGAGTACCTGGCGCGACACGGTCAGACGCTCCACTTCTGGTTGTCGGCGCCGATGCAGGTCCACAGGTGCAGGGGCGCGGCGTTGCCGGGGTTCACGTCCTTGATGTCGACGCACTTGCCCACCACGGTGTTCACCAGGTCGTGGCTGCCGTTCAGCGTGAACTGCTGGGCGGCGTTGCCGTTGCACCAGGCGATCTGGATCGGCGTGCCGTCGTTGTAGTTCGCGCCGGCCACGTCCAGGCACTTGCCGCCGATGCGAATCGTGCCGTCCGAGGCGAACTGCCACTTCTGCGCGGCGGTGTTGTTGCAGTCCCACACCCACAGCTGCTTGCCGTCGCTGAAGTCACCGTCCGGCACGTCGATGCAACGGCCGGACAGGTGGCTGCGGAAGGACACGGGCGCGCTGAACGTCACGCCCGAACCGGCCTTGGCGTCCCGCTTGGTGCTGCTGCCGCCGCCACTGCTGCCGCCACCGCTCTTGCTCGTGCTCTTGCTGCCGCCGGTCTTCGCGCCGCCGGTGCCCTTCGCGGGTGCCTTCGGGCGGTCCTGGGCAGCGGTGGCCGGGTGCGACTCACCGCCGCCCGTGGCGGGGTGCCCGGCCGGGGTGTGCGGTGCCGGCTTGGTGATGGTCTTCCCGGCCGTGCCGGAGGGGCTGTTGTCGGGCGAGGCGACCACGAAGTCGCCCGGCGCCTCCTGGCCGTCGTCACCGAGTACGGTCCCGGCGCCCGCGACCTTTGTGCGGTCGTCGCCGTCGTCGTGGTTCCCGCCGAGCACCAGGAAGGGGACGGAGACCAGCAGCGCGCCCGCGACGGCAGCTCCGGCCAGCACGGCCTTGCCCGGCCGCCCGACCGGCGCGGCCTGTTCCCGGGGCCGGTCGATCGCGGTCTGGGTCATGGTCCGTACGAGGGCGGGCAGCCTGCTCTTGGCCGCCGCGGCGGCGCCGGGCTCGGCCTCACCGTCGGCCGCCTGCGTACGACCGTCGGAACCCGTCACCGTCCCGGCCTCTGCGTCGGGGGGCGTGGCGGTGCCCGGGGCGTCGGCGTCGGCGGGCTCGGAGGAGCTGCCCTGCGGGGTGGCCGTGCGCTGTGCGGCGGGCTCGGCTTCGCCGGCCTCCGCGGTGGTCCGGGTGGCGGACCCGGGCTCGGCTTCGGGTTCCGGTTCGGTGGCGGGCTCGGACCCTGCCGCGCCCTCGGTTTCGGCGGCCGCCGCAGTCCCGGTCTTCGCACGGGTTCCGGTTTTCGGGCCGTTTGCGGCCTTCGGATCATCTCCGGCCGTCGTACCCGTCTGCGGACCGGCCCCGGCCAGGGTCCCCGAACCCGCCTCCGTCTCGCCCTCGGCCTCCGTACGGTGTTCGGGGCGCCCCCCGGAGGAAGCGGGCGGCTGCTGGGCGGATCGCGTCACGAGGTTCTCCCGGTGGTGGGGGACACGGGGTCGGGTGGGCCGTCGGGCCGAGGCGTGGCGGGGGAGTCGGCCGTGAGGACGGTCCGCTCCTCCCCCTGGGAGCCGGGGACACTGTCCGCCGGGACGAGCAGGGGAGCGGCGGCGCCCGCGTTGACGAGCAACCAGGTGCCGGGCGCGCTCAGCGAGCGGACCAACTCCCGCGTGGCAAGGGTGTCGTGCCGAAGTGCCGGGGACATGAACTCGTGTGCCGGCGAGGTGAACAACAGGACCACGGGGTCGCCGTCCCGTCCCACGGCGGTCAGCGGTGCGCCGTCCGGCCCGCGCACCACGGTGACCTCGGCGTCGGCGAGTGCACCGAGAGCCTCGTCCGTCGAGCCGTAACCGGTGGCGGCGCGTTGCGCCGCGGCGTCGACGGGATCGGTGGGTTCGGGCCAGCCGAGCATCCGCGCGGAGGGGCGGTAGGCGGGGTTGGCCCGGAACTCCGTTGTCTCGCCGCGCTCGTCGGACTGCCATTCGCCCAGCACCGCCCACTCGGGCACGGTCCCTCGCCCGGTCCACTCCGGGTCCACCACGCCGATCCAGTGGCCCGGCGCCTGGCGGGCCGCCGCGCGCACGGCGTCGGGTATCCCGGGTACGTCGGCGGTCCCTGAGGCGTCGGCAGCCGTGCCGGTACGAGGGACGGCCGGACCGGAAACGGAAGCGGCGACCGGGGCGGAGGTATCAGGTGACACGGGCAGGGCGCCTCTTCTGGCCTCTTGTCGTTCTCGGGGCCACATCTCCACCTGAACTCTTGAGCCGTACGCCTTCGTGGGTGCCGAACGGCACGTCTGCATGCCGACATCGATCAGCCGGAGCCCTCAGCATGCCACACCAACGCGGCCCGCGGGCGCCCGGGTTGCGTCCGAAAGGGCCCCTGGCGTGCCCGTTTGCTGCCCGGGTGGAGAACTATCCGGGAGCAGCGTGGCGTCGGGGGACAAAGCGCCGGGGCCGGCGGGACGGGTGCGAGGTGATCGGCCGCGAAAGAAGCTAAGTTGGGCCTGTCGCCGAACGCGGCGACGTGCAGTGCCGGCCGGCCCGACGGCCACAACGGTGTCGTACGGCGGACCGGGCGACCGGAAGCGGCGACGGACCGGCCCCCGCGGCGCGGCCGTGGCTCAAGCGGAACGCGACGGCCGGGGTGAGTCACGTCTCACCGAGGCGGCCGGAGTTGCCCGACGACCGCCGGGAGCAACGGAGTTCGTCCGGCTCGGCGCCGCTGTGCGGGCCCCCGACCACCACCGAGCACTCCGCCACCGAGGAGGAGCAACCCCCATGTCTCCCCAGCAGCACACGCCCGGCGCGCGAGCGGAGAGGGCCGGCAACTCCGGCGAGGAGGAGGCCGGCACCCCTCCGAGCCCTTCCGCATCTGCCGAGGAGGGGCCGAGCCCGGCTCCCGCGCCCGCCGCGCAGGCGGGTGCCGCGCTAACAGGGGACCCCGTTACCCCCACCCCGAAGGCCGCCCCGACCCCGGAAACTGCCTCCGCCCCGGAGGCCGCCCCCGCCCCGGCATCCGACTCCACCGCACAGCCCGATGCCGACCCCGAAACGCCTTCCGACCCGGCCTCAACCGGCTCCGCCGCCGGCGCGCCCGCCGTAGCGGCCCCCGCCGCGACCACGCAGGCACCGGAGACACCCGCCGGGCCGGAAACGGCCACCGCGACCGCGGCCACGACGTCCGCCGCGCCCGAGGAACCCGTCACCCGCATCGGCGTGGCCGCGGCTGTCGCCACGGTTCCGCCGAGCCCGAAGGCCGGCACCGGCGTCGACGCGGGGCGCCCCCGCAAGCCGGTCCTGGCGGGAGCCGCGGTCGTGGGGGCCGTACTGATCGCCGTCCCGCTGGCCCTGGCCGGCGGCGCGCACGACAAGGACGGCGGTAAGCCCTCCACGACGGTGGCCGCTCAGGGTGCGGACACCGTCCTCCAGCCCGAGTCGGCCCCCGCCGCCCTCGACGACTACGTGGCCGAGAAGCCCACCGTGTCCCCGAGGGCGAAGAAGCCGTCGAAGAGCGCGGCGCCGGTGGCCGCAGCACCCCAGGCCGTGCCTCCCGCGCCCAAGCCCAGCAGCTCGCCGTCCAAGTCCGCCAAGCCGAAGCCGAAGCCCAAACCCAAGCCGGCCCCCAAGCCGAACTGGAGCACAGAGACCGTCTCGGCGGTCAGTGTCCTGGAGGTCAACCAGGCCTGGACCACCAACCGCATCCGCATGGTCATGCAGACCGACGGCAACCTCGTCGTCTACAACGAGCTGGACAAGCCCATCTGGGCGTCCATGACCTTCGGGCAGAACCACCGCGCGATCTTCCAGGGCGACGGCAACCTCGTCATCCACAACGGCGACGACCGTCCCATCTGGGCGTCGAAGACCCACGGTCACGAGGGCGCACAACTGGTGCTGCGCGCGGACGGCAAGGTCGTCATCATCCACAACGGCCAGGTCATCTGGTCCACCTGATCCACAACGGCCAGGTCATCCGGTCCACCCGACCCCGGCCGCGCGGGGCTCCGACGGCGCCGCGGGCACCGCGCACGCGGGTGTCCCCCCGGGCAGCCGCCCACGGTTCTCGGCCACCAGCCGGTACACGCCGTGGGCGGCCCAGCGCACCGGCGGCAGCGTCAGCAGCGCGCCCAGGACGGGCCACGCGCCGCGCGCGCTGAGCAGGATCTTCGCGACGGCCTGCGCACCGCCGTACACCCGCCCGGTGGGCGTCACCCACAGGGCCTCGTACCGGGCCCGCCCGGCCGTCACGCCGAGCGACGCCAGGTCCGCGTGCTGCCAGGCCACGACCTCGCAGCGCGGCCGGAGCAGTCGCCGGACGAGGCCCACCGACGTGGTGCAGAAGCCGCAGTCGCCGTCGAAGACCAGTACTGGTTGGGTGCGCATCCTCCCACTGTCCCGCACTCCGCCCCGTTCCCGTCACGCGGGCCTCCGACGGTGCGGAGGGGCGGCGCTCGCGCTGCCCGAAGCAGGGTGAACGGCGATTGACGTAGGGTCGCAGGGGCAGCAGCCAGGTGGTCCAGGTGGTGGCGAGGCGGAGGCGGGCGAGGTGTTCTCGGTTCAGGTGGGTTCGACGGTGGGGGCGTGCGTGCTCACGCTGCGCGGCGAGCTGGACCACGACAGCGCCGTGCAGATGGACGAGGCCGCCGACCAGGTGTTCGCCGAGGGCCGTCATCGGCTGCTGGTCGTGGACTGCACGGAGCTGGAGTTCTGTGACTCCTCCGGCATCGGCTGCCTGGTGCGGATGTACCAGCACCTCGCCGCGCGGGGCGGTGTGCTGCGGCTCGCCGCGGTGCCCGCGTCCGTCGCGCGCGTCCTGTCCCTGACGGGTCTGGACCAGGCGATCGCGGTCCACGCCACCCTGCACGACGCCTTCCGTGCCGGTGGTGCGCGGCCGACGTTCGGCAGCGACGACGGCCTGTCCGCGTTGCCCCGGGCGAGCGGGAGGTGACGGGGTGATGACCTACGCGGCGGGTGGGCAGCCCGGGCCCGGTGGTTCGCCGGACGTCGGTGAGCTCCTCGCGGGCACGGCCGAGCGCGACCTCCACGCGCTGTTCGGGCAGTCCACGGCGGTGTTCGCCTCGCTGGCCGGACCCGCGCACGTGGTGGAGGTGGCCAACGCCGCCTTCTTCACCGCGATCGGCGGTGACGCGCGCACGCGCACGGGAGTGCCCCTGGCACAGCTGATGCCGGAGCTGACCGACCAGGGGTTCCTCACCCTGCTGGACCAGGTCCACGGCACGGGTGAGCGGTACGTCGGTCGGGAGGAGCGCGTCCTCCTCGGCACCGGCGGCGACATGCGCGAGGCGTTTTTCGACTTCACCTACGAGCCCCGGTTCGACGAGGGCGGCCGGGTCATCGGTGTGCGGGTCATCGGCGTGGAGACGACCCAGCTCGTCCACGCCCGGCGCCTGGCCGCCGAGCACCGGGTGCTGCTGGAGCAGATCGCCCGGCAGGCCCCGGTGGAGCAGGTGCTGGAGGGCATGGCCCGGGCCATCGAGGACCTCGCCGCGAAGGAGGTGCTCGTCTCCGTACTGCTCGCCGACGCCGACGGCCGGCACCTGCGCCACGGCGCCGCGCCCAGCCTCCCCGGCTTCTACAACGCCGCCATCGACGGCATAGCCACCGGCGAAGGGGTCGGCTCCTGCGGGACGGCCGCCCACCGTCGCGCGCCCGTCATCGTCACCGACATCGCCACCCACCCGTTCTGGGACGACTTCCGCGACCTGGCCGGGCGTGCCCGGCTGGCCGCCTGCTGGTCCACGCCGATCCTCGCCCGCGACGGGTCCCTGCTCGGCACGTTCGCGATGTACCACCGCACCCCGCGCGCTCCGCACGAGGCCGACCTCGCCCTGGCGCGGGTGTTCGCCGACACCGCCGCCCTCGCCATCGAACGCCACCAGGCCGAGGAGGCGCGCAGGGCCGCCGAGGCGAGGGAGCAGGCCGCCCGCGACGACCTGGCGTTCCTCCTGGAGGCCAGTACCCGGCTGGGCACGGACCTCGACCACACGCAGACCCTCCAGCGCGTGGCCGCGCTGTGCGCCCCCAAACTCGCGCCCCTGTGCGCGGTGGACATCGTGGCGGGCGGACGCGTCCGCCGCATCGCCACCGCCGCCCCGACGCCCGCCGAGGAGAGCCTCCTCGCGTCGCACACGCCTGGCCACGACGCCGCCGACGACGTGGTGGCACGGGTGCTGGCCTCGGGGCGGAGGGAAGTCGCCTGCCGGCCTCCCGAGGGTCCGGGCCCCTGGCGCGACCTGAAGGTCACCGGCTACCTGTGCGTCCCCCTGCTGCACCGCGGCACGGCCTTCGGCGCGCTCACCCTGCTCACCACCGACGAGGACGCCTTCGACGGGCACACCGTCGCCCTGGCGGAGGAACTCGCGCGGCGCGCCGCCTCCGCGGCCCTCAACGCCCGCCAGTACACCGAGCGCGTCGCCCTCGCCCGCGACCTCCAGGCGGGCCTCCTCCTGCCGGAGGTGCCTCCCGTGCCCGGCGCCCGGGTCGCCACGTACTACCACCCCGCCGGCGAGGGCCTCGACATCGGCGGCGACTTCTACGACGTCTTCCCGCTCAGCGACACCACCTGGGCGTTCATGCTGGGGGACGTGTGCGGGCGCGGGGCGACCGCGGCGACCACCACCGCGCTGGTCCGGCACACCGCCCGCGCGGTGGCCCACCTCCTGCCGGGTCCCGACGCGGTCGTCCAGGCCGTCAACCAGGCCCTCCTCAACCGTCCGCCCAGCCATGGAACGGGCTTCGTCACCCTCGTCTACGGCCACCTCACCCCCCTCGACGACGGCGGCCTCGACGTCACGCTCGTCCGGGCGGGGCACACCTTCCCCCTGCACCTCGCCGACGGCCGCGCCGCACGGACCGTCGACTGTGAGGGCTCGCTGCTCGGCATCACGCCGGACCCGCGCCTGGACACCCACCGCCTCCGGCTCCGCCCGTCCGAGAGCCTCGTGCTCTACACCGACGGCCTCACCGAGGTCCGCGACCCGGACGGCGACCAGTTCGGCGAAGACCGTCTCGCCCGGGCCCTGACCGCGCGGCACGACGGACGGCCCCAGCGGATCATCGACACGCTCATCGAGGCGGTGCACGCCTTCACCGGCGGCAAGGGCATCGACGACGACCAGGCCGCCCTGGTCGTGACCGCGACCGCTCCGGACGACCCGGAGCGGACGCCGGCCGTGTCCGGTCGGTGAACCCGACGGTGCCGGGACCCTCATGGGCGGGGGATACTGGCGGGCGCCGGGGCCGGGGGGTATCCATCACGTACCCCCCGGCCCCGGTGCCGGTCGTCAGCGCCAGGTGTCGTTGACGGTCAGGGTGCCGGTGGGCGGGGTGACGACGGTGCGGTTGTCACCGTTCTCCCAGGTGACGGAGCCGTCGGGGTTCTTCTTGAAGTACTTGTACTGCACGGCGGTGTTCGGCGGCAGCTGGTGGGCGCCGGTCCACAGCGGGTAGGTGCCTGAGCCGGTGGTCAGGGGCACGGCCCGGGCCGGGTCCCAGCTGCCGAGGTCGGGCAGGTCGCCGGTGACGTAGAGGTTCTGGCCCCAGCCGGTGGTGGCGGTGGCGCGGAAGGTCGCGGAGACCGGGACGACGTTCCAGCTGTCGTCGGTGCCCGGGGCGTCCGCGGAGACGGTCAGGGTGCGGTTGGCGCTGCTCTCCCACGTGATCGTGCCGGCGGGGGAGCGCTTGAGGTACTTGTACTCCACGGTGGCCCCGACGGGCAGCCGGACGCCCGCCGACCAGTTCGGGTAGGAGCTGGCGGTGGTGCCCAGCGGGACGGCCTTGGCCGGGTCCCAGCCGCCCAGCTGCGGGACGCTGCCGGTGACCAGGAGGGTCTCGCCCTCCGTGGCGGCCTTCACCCGGAAGGTGACCGAGGTGTCCTGCGCCGTGGCCGCCCGGGCGTGGGGGGCCGTGCCGGCGAGCAGTCCGGCGAGGAGCACGGCGAGCATGAGCACCGGCCGCAAGGCGGCGGGCACCCGGTGACGTATCGAGAACATGACATCCCTTCGCATGAACGAGGCGGCGGATCCACGTCCGCCGACCGCGCACATCCCAACACAGCTTGAAGTCGAATGGTGACGGCATGCGCTCGAAGCGTTCATCCATGCATGTGATCCGGCCGTCTCGTCCGGCTCGTCTCGCGACTTCCTTAAAGTTGTGAACGAACCAACGGCAGTCGCGGCGGGAAGTTGATCAAGCTGGTGGGCGAGGAAGCGGGCGACGACACGGACGCCGCGGGCTTCACCCGCAGGTCACCTCACGGCGGTGAACAGGCCGTCGTGGGCGGCGGCCCGGCCTTGCGCAAGATGACGCAAAATCTTTCAGGCCGGATGCCCGGCGCTACGCCGGCGGGGCGGAGGGCAGGCGGCCGTCGGCGAGGGCCCGGGTGAAGGCGGCGTGGTCCTCGCGGGTCTGCCGGGCGTAGGCGAGGGCGAACGCGGCGACGGCGCGGTCGAAGGAGTCGTCGTCGCCCAGGTACGCGGCGATCGCGGCGCGGTGGCCCGAGCGGGCGTGACCGCGGGCCAGGGCACGGCCGCAGAGCCCGGCGTACTGGCGCATGAGGCTCTCGGACATGTCCTGGACGGACGCGGACCCCTTCATGTCGAGCAGCTGGCGCCAGTAGAACTGACGCCCGGTGGGACCGGTCGACCAGCCGAGGAAGATGTCACCGAAGGCCTGGAGCAGCCGCTGGCCTTCGACCACGCGCCGCCCCTCGTGCGACACGGGCACCCGCACGTACGGGGCGAGGACGGAGGGTTCCGCCTCCTTGGCCTGCAACAGCAAGAGGTCACCCGCCACGCGTCCCTCCAGCAGCAGGAGGTAGCAGCGGGTCCCGACGCTGCCGATCCCGACGACCTTGCGCGCCGCGTCCACGAACCGGAAGCGGTCCAGCAGCCGGGCCTGCGCCGGGGGCAGGGTGGCGCGGTAGTCCTCGAAGACGTGCTCCACCGTGGCACGGTCGTGCTCCGCGACCGGCTCCACCAAGGGCGGGTCGGGGACGAACCGGGGCCGGCCGTCCGCACCGGGGGCGGTGAGCTTGGCGATGGCCTTGCTGCTGTCCGTCTCCCGCGCGCGGTCCAAGCTGCGGTGGAGCCGGGCCCGCTGCAGCGAGTTGCCGACCTCCTGGAGCAGGTCGTCGGCCGCGATGTGCTCGTACCAGACGGCGAGTTCGGTGGCGGCGGCGAGTTCGGCCAGGTGGGTGCGGTAGCCCCGGGCGGCCTCGGCCGCGGCGGCCGCGGCGGCCTGCGGGGACGCGCCGTTGTCGTCGGCGGCCACCGCGATGCTGCACGCGAGCCGTTTGACGTCCCACTCGAAGGGGCCCGGCAGGGTCTCGTCGAAGTCGTCCAGGTCGAAGACCAGCCGGCGCTCCGGTGAGGCGAACAGCCCGAAGTTGGACAGGTGCGCGTCCCCCGACAGCTGCACCGTCAGGCCGGAGTCCGGCAGAGCGGCCAGGTCGGCGGCCATCACGGCGGGCATGCCGCGGTAGAAGGCGGACAGGGACCCGGTCATCCGGCCGTGGCGGATCGGCATCAGCTCGGGGATCCGCGGCTCGGCCTCCTCCAGGAGGATCTCCACGAGGTCCCGCCGCCCGGGGGAGGCGGCCCACTCGCCGTGGAGGGCCAGCGGGAGGCGTTCGCGTGCCGCGAGTCCCGCGCCGGGGGAGTCGTCGGACGCCGGGGATCCTGCGGGGGGCTCGCCGGGGGATGCGGAGGTCGTGGACACGGGTGGCTCCTGTGGGGGTGGGCCTCGGGCCAGACGCGGTGCCGCGGTCGACACGCTCGTCCCCGTGCCGGGTCTCAGCGGCCAGGGGCCTGTCGCCGGCCGCGTGCCCGTGCGCGAGTGTCGCCTCCAGCGTCCCACGCCTGGCCGGAGCCGCCACTCCGAGCGGTCGGGGGCGAGGGGCGGGTGGCCGGGCCTTCTCGGCGAGCCGGTGCGGGGGTGCGGGGCCACAATGGGACACGCCCGCTGTTCCCGACCGACGGTCCCGGGAGGCTGCCGTGAGCGATCTCGAATTCGAACAGAAGCGGACCCTGTCCCGCGCCGAAGCGGCTGACCAGCTCGAGGCGCTGGCAGCCGCGGTCAGGCGCGGTGGCCAGGCCGAACTGGAACTCGGCCCCGGCCGGCTGACCGTGCGGATCCCGGACGAGCTCCACACCGAGATCGAGGTCGAGCTGGAGGACGGCGAGATCGACCTGGAGGTCGAACTGTCCTGGCGGACACCCCAGGCGCAGGCGCAGGCGCAGGACGGGAACGCGGACGACGACTGACGGGCGGTCGGGCCGGCGGCGGCAGTGCGCCGTCGTGGCGGGAGACGCGGGCGACCGCACTCGCCGTCCGCCGGCTCCGACCGCGTCGTCAGATGCCGCAGTTCGGGGCGGACCAGTAGGGGGAGGGGTCGAGGGCGACGTGGGCGTGGTCGTTGTGGTCGGGGTAGCCCGGGCCGAGGATCTCCGAGAAGCCGTGCGTGCGGGCCTCCTGGGCGAGGCGGCACAAGGACGGTGAACCGGTCAGGTCGGCCGCGTCGCCGTACAGGTGACGGCTGCCGGCCGCGCCGCCCACGGCGCTGTTGCAGGCGTAGGAGCGGAAGCCGCTGGAGACGGTGAGCGGGACGTCACCGAGCGCGTGGCGCATCGCCTCCAGCTTCCACATGGTCTTCAGCGCGTTCGCCTTGGCGGTGGCCGCCGACACGGCGCCGCCCGACCAGTCGGAGTTGCAGCGGTTGAGCTCGGCGTAGGAGAAGTGGACGGGCGTGCAGTCCGCGTCCTGGAGGGCGTAGAGCTTGCTGAAGGTCGCCGGCCCCGCGATGCCGTCGGCGGTGAGCCCGTACGCGGACTGGAACTTGCGCACGGCGGCGGTGGTACGGGCGCCGTACTGGCCGTCGTAGGAGAGGCGCTCGCCGGACGTGACCCAGCCCGCGACGCGGATCTGGAGCTGGGTGACGTCGTTGCCGGAGGCGCCCTGGGACAGGGTGCGGCTCCAGCTGTAGCACTCGTCGGCGTGCGCGGCGCCCGCCGTGGCGCCCACGCCGACCACCACGCCTGACGCGATCATGACAAATGCGGCGAGGAGGCGTGCGATCCGTCTGAACATCCAGACCTCCGGTTCGTCGGTGTGATGCCGCTCCCATGGCGGCGATCGGCCCCAGCTTGAGCCCCAACGCTACGCGCGTCAACGGCGCGGCCGTGGCGGGGCGGTGAACGACGGCCACACCCCGGCGCCCGGCGCCACCGCGCCGTCGACGGCGCCGGGGTGGGCGCGCGCAGGGCCGCCCGGGGTGACCGTCAGCCCACGGGCTCCAGTCCCGGGGACCCGGCCCGCGTGACGAAGGACGCCGCGGTCGTCACGGGCGCCCCCGGCCGGGTGACGTACGGGACGGTTCTGAAGTCGGCGCGGGCCTCGTCCTGTCCCAGCGTGACGTTCACGTAGCCGCGGCGGCCGTCGTAGAACTTCAGGTGCGGGTTGGCGGCGCGGTAGGTGGCCCAGTTGGCGGGCCGCTCCGCGCCGTCGCGTCCGCTCGTGACCGACGTGGTGACGATCTCCGTGCCCACGGTCCTGGAACCGGGGTCGGCGAAGTCGCGCTTGATGTCGAACGCGTAGTGCACGTGCACGTCGCCGGTGAGCACCATCAGGTTCTCCACGCCGGCCGCCTCGGCCCCGGCCAGGATCCGTTCCCGGGAGGCCGGGTAGCCGTCCCAGGAGTCCATGGAGACCTTGGACGGCGTCGCGGTGGTGTTGTACCGCCGCGAGAAGGTGACCTGCTGCGGTACGACGTTCCACAGCGCCCGCGACCGGCGCCAGCCGTCGATGAGCCACCGCTCCTGCGTGGCGCCGGTGAGGGTGCGTGCCGGGTCCTCGGACTCGGGGCCGGGGTACTGCCAGCCGTCGCCGTAGGCCTGGTCCGAGCGGTACTGGCGGGTGTCCAGGACGTCGAACTGGGCGAGCCGGCCCCAGTGCAGGCGGCGGTAGAGCCGCATGTCGGAGCCGGTGGGCAGCTGGGGCTGGCGCAGCGGCTGGTTCTCCCAGTAGGCGCGGTAGGCCGAGGCACGGCGCAGCAGGAACTCCTCGGAGGAGCCGTCGTCCTCCGGGACGTCGTCGGCGTAGTTGTTCTCCGTCTCGTGGTCGTCCCAGGTGACGACGAAGGGGTGCGCGGCGTGCGCGGCCATCAGGTCCGGGTCGGACTTGAACAGGGCGTAGCGCAGCCGGTAGTCCTCCAGCGTCACCGTCTCGCGGTTGAAGTGCGCCGGGAGCGTGCGGTCGGTGTACGCGCGGTGGTTGCCGGTGGCGTCGACCGCGTACTCGTACAGGTAGTCGCCCAGGTGGAAGACGACGTCCACGTCCTCCTCGGCGAGGTGGCGGTAGGCCGTGTAGTAGCCGTCGGTGTAGGCCTGGCAGGAGACGGCGCCCAGGGTGAGGGAGGCGGGGCGGGCGCCGGGCGCGGGTGCGGTGCGGGTGCGGCCGGTGGGGCTCAGCCAGGCGCCGGCCCGGAAGCGGTAGAAGTAGACCCGGTCCGCCGGCAGGTGGGACACCTCGACGTGGACGGTGTGGCTGAACTCGGGGTGGGCGGGGGCGGTCCCGCGCCTGACGATCCGGCGGAAGGCCGCGTCGTGGGCCAGCTCCCAGTGCACGGTGACGCGCTGCGCGGGCAGCCCGCCGTCGGGCTGGTACGGCTGGGGGGCCAGCCGCGTCCACAGCAGGACGGAGCCGGGCAGCGGGTCGCCGGAGGCCACGCCCAGCGTGAAGGGGTCGTCGGAGATCTTCCGGGCGTCGTACTCCGCGGCGGCCGCCGTGCCGGCGGCGGGCAGGTTCACCGCGAACGCGAGCGCGGCAGCGGCGCCGGTGGCCGTGAGGAAGCGGCGACGGCCGAAGTGCCGGGCGGCGGCGCGCAGTTCGGGAGCGTGCTGGGACGGGCGTGCTGCGGGTGTCATCCGGTCTCCCCTGTCGTGGTGGACGCAGGGGCAGTTGACCGGGCCGCGGCTACCGCGGAGGGGCCTGAACTTGGCAGGGCCATGACTTTCCCATGGCGGAATGATGTCCTCCGTCAGGGAGCGGGCGCTCCGTCCGCGCGGCACGGGCGCCTCCTGGCGATGCCCGCCGGGCTCCGCCTGCGGTTCCTCCACCGCACGCCGCCACCGTTTGCGGACCCTCGGGGTGACTGCTCGAATGTCCGGGGGAGGGGAGTGGCAGATCGCGTCCCGTGCCGGCCAGGTCCGAAGGAGCCAGACGTGAGCACCGACCCGGCGGCACCACCCGGCAGCGGCGGCAGCCCGCCGGGGCCGCGACAACGCGAGGACGGTGCCTGGGAGCGGTTCCGGAACTCACCCTTCTGGCCCGCGTGCGTGCTGGTGGTGATCCTGGCCGCGGCGGCCGGACTCTTCGCCGGCTCCTACACGTACGCGATGGCCGACCCGACTCCGCGGAACCTCCCGACGGCCGTCGTCGGGGGATACGACCAGGCCCGCGGCAGGGCGTTCCTCGACGAACTGGGCAAGAGCCTCGGCTCCTCGGTGCGGGCGCACACCTACCCCTCCCGCGCCGCCGCCCTGAACGCGGTCGAGAACCAGACCGTCTTCGCCGTCTTCGAACTCCGTGACGCGGGCCGGAACGTGGTCCTCGACGTGTCCTCCGCCTCCGGCGCGTCCGTCGCCGAGCTGCTGGAGCAGGCGGCACCGCAGGTGGGCGCCGAGGTCGGCGTGCGGGTGACGGTCCGCGACGTCAACCCGCTGCAGACCGGCGACCCCCGCGGCCTGGCCATCTTCTACATCTCGCTCGCCGCCGTCATCATCGGCTTCGTCGGCGCCATCCAGCTCAGCGTGCACGCGCGGTCCCTCACGCCACTGGAGAGGATCGCCTTCACCCTCGCGTACGCCGTGCTCGGCGGCTTCGCCATCGCCGCGACCGTGGACTGGCTGCTGGGCGCGCTCGACCTGCCCTTCGCGGAGTCCTGGTCCATCCTGGCGCTCACCATGTTCGCCAGCGGGATGACCTTCACCATGTTCAACACCCTGGTCGGGCGGTGGGCCATGCTCCCGACCTGGGGGGTGATGGTCCTGCTGGGCAACCCCTCCTCCGGCGGCGCCGTCTCGTGGCCCCTGCTGCCGTCCGCGCTCGGGATCATCGGACGCTGGCTCCCGCCCGGCGCCTCCGTCAACGCCCAGCACACCGCCGTGTACTTCACCGGGCACCAGCACGCCTTCCCGTTCCTCGTGCTCGCCGGCTGGGCGCTGGTCTCGTGCACGGTGTTCTGGACCTGGCGCCACCGCCACCCGGGAGGACGGGAGAAGGAGTCCCCCGAGGACGCGCCGGACACCGGCACGGCGGCGGAAGCCTGAAGGGCGGCGGCAGCCCGCGCCGCAGCGGGACTCCGAGCGAGGTGTGCCCGGCCGACCCGCACGCCGCCGCTGTCACCGCGTCAGTCGCGCGGCCCCGCGAGCACCCGGAACACGTTGCCGTCGGGGTCGGCCAGCAGCACCGCGCCGTCCCCGCCGTGAGCGGTGTCCAGGCGCTTCGCCCCGAGGGCGAGCAGGCGCTCCACCTCCGCCTCCCGGCCGCCGTCCGGCGCGAGGTCGAGGTGCAGGTCCCGGCCGGGGTCGGGCATGAGCGGCGGACCGCCCCAGGTGATCTTCGTGCCGCCGGCCGGTGACTGGACGGCGGTCTCCTCGTCCTGGTCCCAGACCAGCGGCCAGCCCAGCGCCTCGCTCCAGAAGTACCCCACGGCCTGCGAACCGTCGCAGGCGAGCGCCCCGATGCGGCCGCAACCGGCGAGGAACGCATTGCCCGGCTCGATGACGCAGAACTCGTTGCCCTCGGGGTCGGCGAGCACCACGTGGGACGCGTCCGGTCCCTGGCCGACGTCGCAGTGCCGCCCGCCGAGCTCGAGCGCCCTGGCCACCGTCTCCCGCTGGTCGTCCGGGGAGGAGCTGGTGAGGTCGAAGTGCAGCCGGTTCTGGCCGGTCTTCCGCGCCGGGGAGGGACGGAAGCCGAGGCGGTATCCGGCGTCGTTCCCGGACCGCAGGAGGACGCCGTCGTACGGCTCGTCGGCTGCCTCCAGGTCCAGCAGGGCCGCCCAGAACCGCGCCAGACGCTCGGGCTCCCGCGCGTCGAAGGAGAGGGCGAAGAGTCGGCTGCTCATGGCGTCACGCATCCTGGTCCGTCGGGTGCCCGCGGTCGGCAGGGCGCCGGGCCGGCGCCGCGCACGGGATCCTAGGGGCGGGCCGGCCGCGGTCGCAGCCCAATATCCAGCGCCGTAAGGGACCCGTCAAAGCCGTGGTCGTCGCCGTAAGGGAGCCGTCAACGGACGGCAGGACCGGGTGCGGGACGAGGTTTGCTTCCCTCGTCCGAGCTTCACCGCAATCGATCCTTGGAGTAGCGATGGCCGATCTGGCCTTCGTCGTCACCGTGCTCGCGGCGTTCGCGCTGGTGGCCCTCGTCGCCCGGGGGGTGACGAAGCTGTGACCGCCGAAAACCTCGTGGGCCTGGTCGTGGCCGTCGCCCTGCTGGGTTACCTCGTCCTCGCCCTGTTCTTCCCGGAGAGGTTCTGAGAACAGCCATGGGTCCCGTCACGGCCGGCGTGCTCCAGTTGCTCGCCCTCGTGGGCGCGCTGGCGCTCGCCCACATCCCCCTCGGCTCCTACCTGGCCCGGGTCTACTCCTCCCAGCGGCACCTGCGCGTGGAGAAGTGGATCTACCGGGGCATCGGCGCCGACCCCGACACCGAGATGACCTGGCCCGCCTACCTGCGCGGGGTCCTCGCCTTCTCGGCCGTGGGCGTCCTCTTCCTATACCTGCTCCAGCGCCTGCAGGGCGTCCTGCCCGGCTCGCTGCACTTCGCCTCCGTCGCCCCGGCGCAGTCGTTCAACACGGCCGTCTCCTTCGTGACCAACACCAACTGGCAGTCGTACTACGGCGAACAGACGATGGGTCACGTCGTGCAGACCGCCGGGCTCGCCGTGCAGAACTTCGTCTCCGCGGCGGTCGGCATGGCCGTCGCGGTCGCCCTGGTACGGGGCTTCGGGGGCTCGCGTACCGGTGAGCTCGGCAACTTCTGGTCCGACCTGGTGCGCGGCACCGTGCGGATCCTGCTGCCCCTCGCGGCCGTCGCGGCGGTGGTCCTGGTCGCCCGCGGTGCCCTGCAGAACTTCTCCGGCATCCACGAGGTCGGCCAGTTCACGGGCGGCTCCCAGCAGTCCAACGGCGGCGCGGTCGCCTCGCAGGAGGCCATCAAGGAACTGGGCACGAACGGCGGCGGCTACTTCAACGCCAACTCCGCCCACCCCTTCGAGAACCCCACCCCGTTCACCAACCTCCTCGAGATCTTCCTGATCCTCGTCATCCCGTTCTCCCTGACCCGCACCTTCGGCCTCATGGTCGGCTCGGTCCGGCAGGGCTACGCCGTCCTCGCCACCATGGCCACCATCTGGCTCGGCTTCGTGGCCCTGATGATGTGGACCGAGTTCGCCCACCACGGCCCCGCGCTCCAGGCGGCCGGCGCCGCGATGGAGGGCAAGGAGGTCCGCTTCGGTGTCGGGGGCTCCTCGATCTTCGCGGTCAGCACGACCCTGACGTCGACCGGCGCGGTCGACTCCTTCCACTCCTCCTTCACCGGCCTGGGCGGGGGCCTCACCCTGCTCGGCATGATGCTGGGCGAGATCGCGCCCGGCGGCGTCGGCTCCGGCCTGTACGGCATGCTCATCATGGCGGTCATCGCCGTGTTCATCGCCGGCCTGATGGTCGGCCGTACGCCCGAGTACCTGGGCAGGAAGATCGGCGCGCGGGAGATGAAGCTGGCCGCCGCCTACCTCCTGGTCACCCCGGCGCTGGTACTGGTGTTCACCGCGGCCTCGATGGCGCTGCCCACGCCCGGGCACTCGATGCTCAACCCCGGCGCGCACGGGTTCTCCGAGGTGCTGTACGCCTTCACCTCGGCGGCCAACAACAACGGCTCGGCCTTCGCCGGCCTGAACGCGAACACCGACTGGTACAACACCACGACCGGGCTCGCCATGCTGCTCGGCCGCTTCCTGCCGATGGTGTTCGTGCTGGCCCTGGCCGGCTCGCTCGCCGGGCAGCGGCCGGTCCCGGTGTCCGCGGGGACCCTGCGCACGGACAAGCCGCTGTTCACCGGCCTGCTGGTGGGCGCCGTTCTCATCATCACCGGTCTGACGTACTTCCCGGCCCTCGCACTGGGCCCGCTGGCCGAGGGGCTGGCGTGATGACCACCCGCACACAGAAGCCGGGGGACTCCATGTCCACAGCCACTCCCACCCGGGCGCCGCACGGCGACGCACCCGCCCCGGCCGAGCCCGCCGAACGACGGGTCGGCGCGGGCCTGTTCGACCCCCGGCAGCTGGTGCGGTCGCTGCCGGACGCCTGCCGCAAGCTCGACCCGCGGGTGATGGTCACGTCACCCGTGATGTTCGTGGTGTGGATCGGCTCCGTCCTGACCACCGCCTTCGCCATGAAGGACCCGGGGGACTGGTTCGGCTGGGCGATCAGCGCCTGGCTGTGGCTGACCGTCGTCTTCGCCAACCTGGCGGAAGCCGTCGCCGAGGGCCGCGGCAAGGCCCAGGCGGACACCCTGCGCCGCGCCAGGACCGACACCGTGGCACGCCGGCTGCGCGCGGACGGCACCCGCGAGGAACACGTGCCCGGCACCGAGCTGACGATCGGTGACCTGGTCGTCTGCGAGGCCGGCGACGTCATCCCCGGGGACGGCGACGTCGTCGAGGGCGTCGCCTCCGTCGACGAGTCGGCCATCACCGGCGAGTCGGCCCCCGTCATCCGCGAGTCCGGAGGCGACCGCAGCGCCGTCACGGGCGGCACCAAGGTGCTGTCCGACCGGATCGTCATCAGGATCACGACGAAGCCGGGCGAGACCTTCATCGACCGGATGATCAGCCTGGTCGAGGGCGCGGCCCGGCAGAAGACGCCCAACGAGATCGCGCTCAACATCCTGCTGGCCTCGCTGACGATCGCCTTCCTCCTGGCGTGCGCCACGCTCCCGCCGTTCGCGGACCACGCGGGCACCCACCTGACGATGGTCGTGCTGGTGGCCCTGCTGGTGTGCCTCATCCCGACGACGATCGGCGCGCTGCTCTCCGCGATCGGCATCGCGGGCATGGACCGGCTCGTCCAGCGCAACGTCCTCGCCCTGTCCGGCCGTGCCGTCGAGGCCGCCGGTGACGTCTCCACCCTGCTGCTCGACAAGACCGGCACCATCACCCTGGGCAACCGCCGGGCGGCCGCGTTCCTGCCGGTCGACGGCGTCTCGGAGGCCGAGGTGGCCGACGCCGCGCACCTGTCGTCGCTGGCCGACGAGACACCCGAGGGCCGCTCCGTGGTCGTCCTCGCCGAGCAGCGCCACGGGCTGCGGGAGCGGCACCAGGGCGAGCCGGCGCACGCCGAGTGGATCCCGTTCACCGCCCAGAGCCGCATGTCGGGCGTGGACGTCGACGGGCGCAGCATCCGCAAGGGCGCGACCGGTTCGGTCGTCGCCTGGGTCCAGCAGGAGGGCGGCACCGTCACGGACGAGGCGCACACGCTCTCCGACGCCATCGCGCAGGCGGGCGGCACCCCGCTGCTGATCGCCGTCAAGGACGACCGGGGCGCCCGCGTGCTGGGGGTCATCCACCTCAAGGACGTCGTCAAGGACGGCATGCGCGAGCGGTTCGCGGAGCTGCGCCGCATGGGCATCAGGACCGTCATGATCACGGGCGACAACCCGCTGACGGCGAAGGCGATCGCCGAGGAGGCCGGCGTCGACGACTTCCTCGCCGAGGCCACCCCCGAGGACAAGATGGCGCTGATCAAGCGGGAGCAGGCGGGCGGCAAGCTGGTCGCGATGACCGGAGACGGCACCAACGACGCCCCGGCCCTCGCCCAGGCGGACGTCGGCGTCGCCATGAACACCGGCACGTCGGCCGCCAAGGAGGCCGGCAACATGGTCGACCTCGACTCCGACCCGACCAAGCTGATCGAGATCGTCGAGATAGGCAAGCAACTGCTCATCACACGCGGTGCGTTGACGACGTTCTCCATCGCCAACGACGTCGCGAAGTACTTCGCGATCATCCCGGCGCTGTTCGCGGCCGTCCACCCGGGCCTGGACAAGCTCAACATCATGGGCCTGTCCTCACCGGACTCCGCGATCCTCTCCGCGGTGGTCTTCAACGCGCTGATCATCGTCGCGCTGGTCCCGCTCGCCCTGAAGGGCGTGCGCTACAAGCCCCTGAGCGCCGACCGGCTGCTGCGGCGCAACCTCACCGTCTACGGCGTCGGCGGGCTGTTCGCCCCCTTCATCGGCATCAAAATCATCGATTTGCTCCTCTCCCTCGTCCCCGGGATCGGCTGAACGCCATGAACAACTCAGTGACCCACGCCGCCCGGCTGCTCGGAGCGGGCCTGCGCGCCCTGCTCGTGCTGACCCTGGTGACCGGCGTCCTCTACCCGCTCGCCGTCACCGGCGTGGCCCACACGCTGTTCCCCGGGCGGGCGAACGGCTCCGAGCTCAGGACGGACGGCAGGGTCGTCGGCTCCTCGCTGATCGGTCAGCGGTACGACCTGCCGCAGCAGAAGGGACAGCAGAGCCCCGGCCCGGACCTGAGGTGGTTCCAGGGCCGCCCTGCCGCCGGGCTCGGCGTCAACACCATCAACACCCGGTACTCGTTGCTGCTGTCCGGCGCGACCAACCTCGCCGCCGACAACGAGGTCCTCGTGCGGCAGGTGGAGGACGCCAAGGCCGCCGTCATCAAGGACAACTCGGTGCCCGGCCACCCGGTCCGGGCGTCCGAGGTTCCCGCCGACGCCGTCACCTCCTCCGGCTCCGGGCTGGACCCCGACATCTCCCCGCAGTACGCGAGGATCCAGGTCCACCGGGTCGCCGCCCGGAACGGCCTGCCGGTCACCCGGGTGGCGAAGCTGGTCGCGGACCACACCGAGGGCCGCACCCTCGGCTTCATGGGCGAGCCGCGGGTGAACGTGCTGGAGCTGAACATCGCGCTGAAGGCGTTGGCGGCGAAGCACTGACGATCACCGTGCCGGGCAAGGGAGGTGACGGACGGGGACCCTTCCCGCCCGTCACCCCCTGGCCGCGCCACTCGCCCGCGTCCCTGGCTCACACGGAGAAGTCGGCGGCCTTGGCGTCGAAGGTGCTGTGGCCGTCCTCGTCGGTGGCCAGGACGGCCACGTGCCACCGTCCCCGTGGGGAGGTGTCGGCATCGCCGCGCGAGACGGTGACGCGGTAGGTGCAGCGCGCGGTGTGCCCGCCCGCGGGCGTGCAGCGGGCCGATGCGACGTATGCCATTTCCCTGGCGGTGGGGGCCTTCTTCGTCAGCGACGAGGTGGCCGGCCAGGCCAGTACCTTCACGCTCTTGAGGCCTGCGGAGGCGGTGACTTCGGTGGTGAAGCCCAGCGAGCCGGCACGGTCGGCCGCGGGAGCGGCGTAACGGGCCGTGCTGTGCGTCAGTACCGGCGGCTGGTCACCGGCGTAGGCGAGGGCGAAGGCGCCGGCGCCTGCGAGGACCACAGCACCGGCAACCGTGGAGATGACGATACGACGCGACATGGAGGTTCCCCTGACAGTCTCAACTGGATCACACGGGCGCCCTGTTGGCGCCGTGTGACCAGCTTGGCCGCTCGCCAAGCCGCGGGTATGGGCGCACGTACTCAACTCGTGCATGAGTAAAGGGCCTTGAGCGCATGGGCTGATCGGGACGCTGGGCCGCAGTCCGAGTCCGCCGTGGGCCCGGGGGCGGGCGCCCGCGGGCACCCGCCCCCGGGCACGCGGGTCAGCGCGTGCCGAGCAGCAGCTCGTGCATCTGAGCGATCTCGGCGGACTGTGAGGTGACGATGGCGTCGGCCATGGCCTTGGCGTCGGGGGAGGCGCCCTCGGCCTTCTCCGTCCTGGCCATCGCCACCGCCCCGTCGTGGTGCTTGATCATCATCTCCAGGAAGGCGGTGTCGAACGCCTTGCCGGAGGCCTTCTCCAACTGGTCCATCTCCTCCATGGTCATCATGCCGCCGGATGCACCGCCGTGCAGGGAGTGGTCCATGGCTCCCGCCGCGGGTACGTCCTCGCCCCAGGAGGTCAGCCAGCCCGACAGCTTCTCGATCTCGGGATCCTGGGCCCTCTGGATGTCGGCGGCGAGCTTCTTCACCTCGGCCGACCGAGCCCGCCCGGGCGCGAGGTCGGCCATCTCCACGGCCTGGCGGTGGTGCGGGACCATCCCCTCGGCGAAGGCGACGTCGGCCGCGTTGTGCTGTCCCGGGGATGCCGCCGCGGAGGCGGCGGGGGAAGCGGTGTCGCTGGGGTGGCCGCCGGGTCCGGCTGAGTTGTCGCGGTTGTCGTCGTTGCCACCGCAGGCGGCCAGGACGAGTGCTGCCGCACTTGCGGCGGCGAGGACAGTGGTACGGCGGAACGGGGAACGCGTGCGGATCATGGTGGTGCAGCTCCTTGATGCGCGCCGGTCACGGGCGCGCGGTGGATGGCATCAGGGCGTGCGGGAGCACGGCACCCGCGCCCTGGGGCGCTGAGGGGTACCGGGCGGGCCGCTCTACATCCGCAGGAGCTGCAGTTCGGACAGGTCGGGCGGGGCGCGTCCGTCGTGGGGCGAGCTGGTGGGGGATGAGGCCGGGTCAGTGGCGGCAGGTGCGTGCAGCACGGGACCGGCGGCCGGCGCCGGCGGTGTGTACGACGAGCTGATACCGCCAGCCGCACAGGTGGCGTCGGCATGATCGAGATGCCCGGACCCGCCGTCCGTGTGCCGACATCCCCCGTCCGCGTGCGGGACGCCGTTAGCGTCGGGCATGACCATCGGGCGGCCGACCCCCGTAGGCACCGCCGTCACGGCAGCACCCGGCGCCAGGCCGTGCATGCCCAGCACCCCGCTCAGCACCGCGAGCACCAGCAGCACGAACAACCGCCCGAGGGGGCGGCTGTTGCTGCGGCTGCGGGTGGTCACGGAACGTATCGTACGGTGCCGTCGACGCAAGCCGTCGCAGATGCGCCGCGGGCAGTGGAACACGCTGTCGGAGGCCTTGACCACGGCGTGGGGCGCGATGAGCCACATCCGTTCTGAGGCGACAACCATGCCGGAGTCCCGGAACGCATCGCGCAGCGCGAACGCCCGCTCGTCGTCGGAGGAGTGCTCTCGCGTAGCCAGTTGGGCCGGCGCCAGGTTGGCTGGACTCATGACCACGGCGGAAGTGTCCGTCCTCGGTGGTCACTTGAGACCCACCAGCTCCTCGCTCCCGCAACCCCTTTCGCGGCACCGACGTCCAACTCCATGCCGTACGGCTGTCGATGACCAGGGAGAGCGCGTGACGAAGAAGCACCAGAGGGCGGACGCGGCGGGCGAGAAGGACCGCGAGAAGTGGATGGCGCGTTTCCAGGTGCGGCTGGCCATGCAGCCGGGCGTGGACCGGGCAGTGGTGCTCCGGGCGGTGAAGGACGTCACGGCCCACTGCGCGGACACGGGGGAGCACCCGCGGACCGCCTTCGGCGACCCGGACGCCTACGCCGTGCAGGCCGCGGAGCGGCTGGTGCCGGCGGACCGGGCGGCGCGCGCGAGGCAGCGCAACGCCGTGACGGAAGCGCTCGACTCGGTGTTCAAGAGGGCCGGGGACATCCCCGGTCTGTGAGCCTGTCCGCCGGGCCAGGAGACAGCGGCACGGGCGGGCTCCCGCCCCGGCTCGGGGGGTCTCGGGACGGGAGCCCTACCTCACCCTTCCCCCGCACCCGGGCGGACGGATGCAGCGTCTTGCGCGGCCGCAACGACACTTCCTCCTGCGCCTGGACGCCTATGCCACGGTCGCGGATGCCGTCCAGCGACTCGCGCCGCGACAGGAGGCGTGCCCGGCATCAGGGCGCTCAGGCCGCCGCAGCCCCCTCGTGCCGCCAGAAGCCCGAGAAGACGATGCGCTCCTTCGACAGGCCCAGTCGGCGCAGGTGCCGGCGGCCCCCCGTGGCCAGCGTCGACTCGCCGACGACGAAGGCGTAGCCGGTCTCGGCCGCGGCGGTGTGGCGGAGCAGTTCGCCGAGTGCGCCGGTGCCGGGCACGGCGGTGCTGTCCTCGCGGACGATCCAGGTGACGGACATCCCGGGCGGGGCGTCCAGCGTGCGCCGGTCGCCGGCCGTGGGCACCTCCTGGATGAGGCGCCCGACGGTGTCCCGCGGCAGGGAGCGCAGGATGTTCGTGGTGGCGGGCAGCCCGGTCTCGTCCGCGACCACGATCACCTCGGCGGCGTCCGCCGGGCAGTCGAAGAGGACGCCCTGGTCCAGCAGGGCGAGCGCGTCGCCGGGACGGGCGGCGCAGGCCCAGATGGCGGCCCGGCCCTCCAACTGGCCCGACGGGCTGCGGTGCACGACGAAGTCGATGTCCATCTCGGCCGCTTCGGGACGGAAGTCGGCCACCGTGTAGTTCGCGCAGTGCGGGCGTTCCCGCTCGGGGATGGCGAGGTAGGGCTGCCACCACCGGGTCCCGGTCACCTCGGGCAGCCGCAGGGCCTGCTGGTGCGGGAGTTGCAGGAAGAGCCGGAACCAGTGGTCGTAGCGCAGCCACGGGAACCCGCCCAGGTCGTCGCCCGTGACGGTGACGCGGTGGAGGGAGGGGGAGACCCGCTCGGTGCGTACGACCTCCGCGCGGAACATCCGCGGATTCTGCGGCATCAGCCGATGGACCCTCGCCATGCAGGCACTTCCCCTCAGTGGTTCGACCCCGGGAAACCGAGTTAGTGAGGTTAGGCTAACCTAAGCGTGTGAGTCCTGGTGAAGAGACGACCGAGCCCTCCCGCTCCCGTGGTCACGCGCTGACCGCCCGGAGCGTGACCGTGTCCTACGACGGGACCGACGTCGTGCACGACGCGGCCCTCGAACTGCGGTCCGGGCAGGTGACCGCACTCGTCGGACCGAACGGCAGCGGCAAGTCCTCGCTGCTGCGCACCCTGGCCCGGTTGCAGCGCGCCCGCACCGCCACCCTCACCCTCGGCGACTCGACGGCCGCCGCCACCGACGGACTCGCCCTGACGGCCCGCGAGTTCTCGCGCCGGGTGGCGCTGCTGACGCAGGGACGTCCCACTCCGAGCGGCCTGACCGTACGGGACGTCGTCGAGTTCGGCCGCTTCCCCCGCCGGGGGCGCTGGGGTCGCACGGACCCCGACGGCGCGGGGGCGGTACGACGAGCCCTGGCGCTCACCGACCTGGAAGCCCTCGCCGAACGCGGAGCGGAACACCTCTCGGGCGGCCAGCTCCAGCGCGTGTGGCTCGCCGGCTGCCTCGCCCAGGACACCGGAGTGCTCCTGCTCGACGAACCCACCACCTACCTCGACCTCCGCTATCAGGTCGAACTGCTCGACCTGATCCGGGACTTGGCGGACGACCACGGCATCGCCGTCGGCGTCGTCCTGCACGACCTCGACCAGGCCGCCGCCGTCGCCGACCGGATCGCCCTGCTGCACGCGGGCCGCGTCATCGCCGACGGACCCCCCGAGGACGTACTGACCGCCGAACGCCTCACCGCCGCCTACGGCATCCGCATCGACGTCGACACCGACCCCCTCACCGGCCGCCTGCGCACCCGCGCCATCGGCCGCCACCACGCACGTACCGAAAGGCTCAGCACCACCTCATGAGACGCTCCCCGATCTCTCTGATCTCCCTGACCGCGACCGTGTCCGCCGCCCTCGCCCTGGCCGGCTGCGGTACGACCCAGCCCGCCGCCGACAGCGCCGCGTCGAGCGCGCAGCGCATCACCCTCACCGACGCGAGCGGCGCGAAGGTCACGCTCGACGGGCCCGCCGAAAAAGTCGTCGGCACCGAATGGAACGTCGTGGAGAGCCTCCTGACCCTCGGCGTCGAACCGGTCGGCGTCGCCGACGCCAAGGGGTACCGGACCTGGGACACCGCCGCCCCGCTGACCGGCTCACCCAGGGACATCGGCACCCGCGGCGAGCCCAGCACGGACACCGTCGCCTCGCTCGCCCCGGACCTCATCGTCGCCACCACCGACCTGCCGGCGGCCGCCGTCAAGCAGTTCCGGGGCATCGCCCCCGTCCTCCAGGTCCGCTCCGCCGACGCCGGCGACCAGATCGGCCAGATGCGCGAGAACCTCGACCTCATCGCCCGGGCCACCGGCACCACAGCCGAGGCACAGAAGGCGGAGAAGGCCTTTGACGCCAAGGTCGCCGAGGGCCGGAAGGCGCTCGCCGACGCCGGGCTCGGCGGCCGGAAGCTCGCCTTCGCCGACGGCTACGTCGCCTCGAACCAGGTCACCGTCCGCCCGTACACCAGCGGCTCCCTGGTCGGCGCCGTCAACGAGGCGATCGGGCTCGAGAACGCCTGGACGGTCAAGGGCGACGCGAGCTACGGCCTCGCCACCACTGACGTCGAGGGCCTGTCCGCCCTCGGCGACGTGCAGTTCGCCTACATCGACAACAACAGCCAGTCCGACCCCTTCGCCGAGGGCCTCGCGAAGAACGCCGTCTGGAAGGGCCTGCCGTTCGTCAAGCAGGGCAACGTCCACCGACTGCCCGACGGCATCTGGATGTTCGGCGGCCACCGGTCGATGCAGGCGTACATCGACGCCGTCGTCGACGCCCTCACGAAGTAGCGCCATGGCCGTCACCGCACCGGCTCCCGCCACCGACTCGCCGGCCGTCCCCACCCGTTCGGGCGTGGCGGCGGTGACGGCCGTGCTCGTGCTCCTGGTCGCCGTCCTCGCGGCCGTCGACATCACCCAGGGCACCGCGGCCGTCGGCGCCACCGACGTCTGGCACGCCCTCACCGGCCGTGCCGGGCCCGGCGACGCGTCCGTCGTGATCGCCTCCCGCCTGCCCCGCATGACGGCCGGCCTGCTGGTCGGCGCCGCGCTCGGCACGGCCGGCGCGGCCCTGCAGGCCGTCAGCCGCAACCCACTCGCCGCCCCCGACACCCTCGCCGTGAACGCCGGTTCCTACCTGGCGCTGGGCGTGCTCGGCGTCACGGGCCTCTCCCTGCCGCTGCTCGCCTCCTCCGGCGTCGCCTTCCTCGGCGCGCTCACCGCCGCGGCGGTCGTGCTGTCCCTGTCCGGCCTGGGCACCGGCACCGTCCGCCTCGTCCTCGCGGGCAGCGCCCTCACACTCGGACTGACCTCCCTCACCCAGGGGCTGCTCCTGCTCTTCCCCCAACGGACGAACGGGCTCTACCAGTGGAGCCAGGGCAGCATCAGCCAGAACGGCTTCGACGGCGTCGTACAGATGGCGCCCGTCGCCGCCGTCGCCGTCCTGGGGCTGTTCCTGGTGGCCCGCCGCGTGGACGCCCTCGCCCTCGGCGACGACGCCGCGCGCGGACTCGGCGTCCCGGTCCGCGCCACCCGCGTCACGGTCGTGGTGCTGGTGTCCCTGCTCGCCGCCGCGGCGGTCACCCTCGCCGGCCCCGTCGGCTTCGTCGGGCTGTGCGCCCCGGCGCTGGTCCGTCCGCTCGCCCGCCGGGTCCGGCCCCTGGTGCGGATGCGGGCGAGCCTGCCCGTGACCGCGCTGGCCGGCGCCGGTCTGGTGCTCGGCGCGGACGTCCTGCTGCGGGCGACCGTCCCGCCCGAGTCGGCCGTCGCCGTGCCCACCGGCGTCGTGACCAGCATCGTCGGCGCGGTCTTCCTCGTGGCGATGGCACTGCGGGTACGCGACTCGGCGGCGGCGAGCGCCCCGGAACGCCTGCGCATCCCGACCCGGGCGGTGTTCCTCGCGACGGTGGCCGTGCTCGTCGGCGTCCTGGTCACGGTGCTCCTCGCCGGAGTCCTCCTCGGTGACACGACACTGCTCCTGGGCGACGTCGTGAACTGGGCGCGCGGCACCGCCGTGCAGCCCGTCTCCTACGTCCTCGACACCCGCGTCCCCCGGGTCCTCGCGGCGCTCCTCGCGGGAGCCGCGCTCGCCCTGTCCGGCACCCTCGTCCAGGCCGTCACCCGCAACCCGCTCGCCGAACCGGGTGTCCTCGGCGTCTCCGGCGGAGCGGCCCTGGGCGCGGTCCTGCTCGTCACGACGGTCCCGTCCGCCGGTTCCTGGGGCGTGGCCGGCGCCGCCTTCGCGGGTGCCGCGCTCACCGCGCTCGTCGTGTTCGGCCTCGCCGCCCGCGGCGGTTTCGGTCAGAACCGGCTCGTCCTGGTGGGCGTCGGCGTGTCCGCCGCGACGAGCGCCCTCATCGGCCTGTTCATCGTGCTGACCGACCCCTTCAACGCGACGAAGGCCCTCACCTGGCTGTCCGGTTCGACCTACGGCCGCACCCTGCCGGACACCCTGCCCGTCGCGGCCGCGCTCGTCCTGGGCATCGCGCTCGCGCTGGTACGGCGCACCGAACTGGACCTGGTCTCCCTCGACGACGACACGCCCGCGCTGCTCGGCCTCCGCCTGGCGCCGGCCCGGCTGGGCTTCCTGGTCGCCGCCGTCCTGCTGAGCGCCACCGCGGTCGCCGCGGCGGGCACCATCGGCTTCGTCGGCCTCGTCGCTCCGCATGCGGCCCGCGCCCTCGTGGGCCGCCGTCACGTACGGGTGGTCCCGGTGACCCTGCTGCTGGGCGCGGCCCTGGTCGGCACCGCCGACCTCCTCGGCCGCACGATGATCGCCCCGGCCCAGCTGGGAGCGGGACTGATGACAGCCGTGATCGGCACGCCGTACTTCCTGTACTTGCTGATGCGGGCCCGCCGTTGACCCGGGGAAGCCGCCGGGGGTTCGCCTCGCCACGCGGCCCGACGCCGCGCAACCCCGGGGAGTCGCCGCGCGTCTGTGCACGTACGTGACGACTTCATTCGTGTGCGGCGTCAGATCGGAAGCGCCGTCACAGAGGCGGAGTTGAGCTTGCAGACCGTTGTCGAGTGGGTGGACGCCCGTGAGAGGCTCCCTCGTCCCGGCATCCCCGTGGCGGCCGCGACGCACGGCTTCTATCCACCTGAGGCCCCGGACAGCGAAGGAGTCGGCGAAGAGTTCTGGCTGGTCCTCTCCCTGTACTTCACCGACCGGTACTTCGCCGAGGACGGCAGCACCTACGAGAACTGCTTCGTCGACTCCGACCGGGTCGTCCGGTTCCCGCCCGGGGGAGGCAGTGCCGAGGTCGTCACCCATTGGGCGGCGCTGCCCACGCTCCCGGGCAGCCCGCACACGCTGGTGATGGGTGCGGACGTGCAGCCGGCGCTGCGGCGAGCCCACGGGGGCGGCGACTGACGCAGCTGCGGTGGGCAGTCGGCGTCAGCCGATCAGAACAGGCGGGACCAGGCGCCGTGGGTCAGCTTTTCGAGGATCCTGCTCAGCCACGGGCTGCGCACGGCGGGCAGCCGGACCAAGGTGTGCTGGAACGTTCCCCGGTCCGCCCGCAACGGGCCGTGGGGGAGCGGAGGGAGAGGGTCGTCGCGGAGGACCCACAGGGGCAGGTGGCCTGAGGCCGGAACCGGTGGATCCGGCCGGGGAGAGACCAGCCACAGCCACACCCCCAGTGGCAGCGGCACCAGGTGGACCGATCCCGTCGGGTGGGCCGGGGCCCAGGCCTGGCCCGTCCGGGGGTGGACCGGCACGAGAAGGATGTCGACGCCCGCATCCGGGGGAGGTTGCCCCGGTCCAGCGAGCACGGCTCGCCGCTCCGGGGCGCCGGCCGGCAGGAGGGCGTCGAGCGCGGGCCGGAAGACGTCCGCGGTCAGGCCGTCCGGGACCTCCACCGGCTGCCCTTCGGAGGCGACCAGCAGGTGAGCGAGCGCATGCCCGGCTGCCGCCTCCCACCGGGGGCTCCACGACCAGTAGTGGCTCGTCCCCAACTGCCCGCCCCACGTGGCGATCGCCTCGAACGGAGGCGTCCTCTCCCCCTGTGCCACCAATTCCGCCCAGGACAAGGACGCGGTGCGGCCACCGTCCAGGGGGAGGCGGTGCACGGCCTCCGCGTCGAGCCGTACCGCCTGCCAGAGCGAGCAGTCGTCGATCCTCGTAGCGACGGAGAGGCCGCATCCCTCGCAAGCCATGTTGGGTCCGTCGCCTCCGTCGAGGCCGCAGCAGGCTCCGCCGAGCCTCTCGGGCATCAACCGCGTCCCACGGACATCACCGGGCGCGATGACACCCGCCCCGGGCGCGCGGTCGGACAGGGCATGGACCGGCGCGTAGATGCCGCGCGCCTCCGCCTCACCCGGTTCGAGTTCCTCCCACGTCCGCCACGGGCCGCCCCAAGGGTCCGGGTCGACGGCGAAGGTCCCGGCCTCCATGAGCACCGGGAGCTGGACCCCGTTGCCGTACTTCTGACGGGCGTGCACCGGCAGCGCGACCTGGGACAGCGGGGCGGTCAGCTCGGTACCGCACCCCGCACACACGAACACGAACAAGCGTCCTCCGGGTAGTTCGGACGCATCGTTGCAGCCTCGCCGGGCGCGAACCAACCTGATTTTCGACCCGTTGAGGCCACATGCGATCCCCGAGCCAGGGCATCCGGCTTCTCACGCGACAGGGGGTCATGATGGACGTGAGGCTGGGGAACTCGCTGGCGTACGGCGGCACGCACGACCCGTCCGACTGGGCGGCGGTCGCCGCGATTCTCGTGCTCTACCTGGTGTTCGGGTACGGCCTGGAGTACCGGTCGAAGAAGCGCAAGGGCGTCGCGCGCCCGGCGAAAGCAGCTGTCAAGGGGCTGTTCTCCGAACGCCAGGGCGTCGATCCGGGGCAGCGATTCGCCAGTCGCATGCTGATGCTGGGCGGCGCGCTCCTGACCGGAGCCACCGGGTACTTCACCCGGACCGCACCCACGGCCGTGCAGTTCTTGGCCATGGGTGTCGTGGGGCTGCTCTGCATCTTCGGGTTGGCCTACTTCGACCACCGCACGGAGCCGCGCGACGAGAACGGTTCGTGAGCTGCACCTTTTCATCTCCTTCACGATGTGGACACCCGACCCTCATGAAGTGCGGTCCCTTAGGTAGGCTCCCCACCGCACCAACCGCACTGCACGAGGGGGGTACTTCACCCATGCACATACGACGCCACGTCCTGACGGTCGCCGCCGCTGCCGGCGCGCTCGCCGTCGTCACCGCGGCCCCGGCCCAGGCCGCCGAGTACTCGTCCGCGCTGAAGATCAAGGGCGTCCAGTACGACGCGCCGGGCGCGGACTCCAACCGCTGCTCGGGCGGCAACACCAAGGACGAGTACCTGACGATCAAGAACTACTCGCGCACGGCGACCGTCGACCTCAAGGGCTACGTCGTCAAGGACGCCACCGGCAACAAGTTCACCTTCACCACCACCCACCGGCTGGAGCCCGGCGACTACGTGAAGCTCCGTGGCGGCCGCGGCACCAACTCCGACGCCGGCAACGTCGTCTACCGCCAGAACTGCAACTTCATCTGGAACAACGACAAGGACACCATCTACCTGCTCAAGCCCGGCGGTGCCCGCGCGGACGTGCACTCCTACACCAAGTCCGCCAACGACCGCGACGGCAACGGGTACATCACCTACCACGGCTGACCGTTGTTCCCGGCTGGGCGGCACCCCGTGCTGCCCAGCCCCCGCGACGGCGCGGATCCGCCCCGCGCCCGCCCGATGAGCCCGCAACTCCGCACGGAGCCGTAGCCGCATCCTCACCCGCATCAGCGCCAGCACCCTAAGGGTGCCGTCAGGCGCGCCGGCCGTGCATGCGCGAACCCTTGTCTCCTTTCGGGTGCCACCCTATTCTCGCCCTTGTAGAAAGCGCTTTCGGGATGGTCGGTGCTTCACCGGACCGGTGACGGCGTCACATCTCAGCAGCTCAACTCATGTGCGACCCGGCACCATCCGCGCCCACGACGCGCTGCGGAGCCGGGAACTGAGGGGTTTGGCAGAAAACGCTTGACGCTCGCACCGGCCCCCTCGCAAGCACCCCGCACTCCGCACCCCGTACCCCCGGCATGCGCGGCGCCCGCCGCCATGCGACGACGACAAGCGAGGCGAGGATGAGACGACCAGTCGCGATACGGCTCTCGGCGGCCACGGCCACCCTGGCCCTGGCGGCGGCGACCGGAGCGGTGCTGTCGGCATCGGCGACGACCGCATCGGCCGCGGCGAGCGGCGCCACCGGATACGCGTCCCAGAACGGCGGCACCACGGGCGGGGCGGGCGGACAGACGGTCCGCGCCACCACCGGCACCGCCATTCACCAGGCCCTGTGCAGCCGGGCCAGCAGCTCCACCCCGATCGTCATCCAGGTCGAGGGCACCATCAACCACGGCAACACCAGCAAGGTCTCCGGCAGCAGTTGCTCCACGGCCGCCGACAGGATCGAGCTGAAGCAGATCAGCAACGTCACGATCGTCGGCGTCGGCAGCGGTGCCGTCTTCGACCAACTGGGCATCCACATCAGAGAGTCCAGCAACATCGTGATCCAGAACGTGACCGTCCGCAACGTCAAGAAGTCCGGCTCGCCCACCTCCAACGGCGGTGACGCCATCGGCATGGAGAGCGACGTCCGCAACGTCTGGGTCGACCACGTCACCCTGGAGGCGTCCGGCGGCGAGGCGGAGGGCTTCGACGGCCTCTTCGACATGAAGGACAACACCCAGTACGTGACGCTGTCCTACAGCGTGCTGCGCAATTCCGGCCGCGGCGGCCTGATCGGCTCCAGCGAGACCGACCGCTCCAACGGCTACGTCACCTTCCACCACAACCTGTACGAGAACATCGACTCCCGCGCGCCCCTGCTGCGCGGCGGCATCGCCCACATCTACGACAACCACTACGTGAACCTCACCAAGTCCGGCATCAACTCCCGGGCCGGGGCGAAGGCGAGGGTCGACAACAACTATTTCGAGGACTCCAAGGACGTCCTCGGCACGTTCTACACGGACGAGGCCGGCTCCTGGCAGGTCAACGGCAACATCTTCGACAACGTGACGTGGTCGGAGCGGGCCGCGGACAACAACCCGGCGGGCCCGAACCCGCAGTCGAACACGACTGTGAGCATCCCCTACTCCTACGCCCTCGACGACGCGTCCTGCGTGCCGGGGATCGTGAGCCGGACCGCCGGCGCCGACAAGGGCCTGCTGGTGTCGGACGGCAGCTGCTCCGCCCAGTCGCCCGACCCCACGACCCCGACGCCGACCCCGACCGATCCGACGCCCACGCAGCCCACGCCGACCCCGACCGGCCCCACCGGCACCAACCTCAGCCTGTCCGCCGGCGCCGACGGCTCGTCCAAGGCCGGCGGCACCAGCTACGGCAACGTACGCGACGGCGACCTGGGCACCTACTGGTCGCCGGCCGGGTCGACCGGGTCCGTGTCCGTCAAGTGGGGCTCCGCGACCACCGTGTCCAGGGCGGTCGTCCGGGAGGCCGCCGGCGGAGCCGTCACCGCCTGGAAGCTGGTCGACGCCGATACGGGCGGGGTGCTCGCCTCCGGGAGCGGCACCGGGGTGATCAGCTTCCCCACCACCTCGCTGAAGAAGCTCACCTTCCAGATCACCGCCGCCTCGGGCACACCGAGGATCGCCGAGTTCGAGACCTACGCGGGCTAGGCCGGGACGCTCCCCCCACCTCGCTGCTCGTCCTCGTGCGGGCAGCGAGGCCGGGCAGCAGAGGGGCGGCGAGGGGCGGCGAGAGCACGGGCAAGGTCAGCCGGCACCTGGCCGCTTCCTCGCGGACCAGGCACGGTTCGTCCGGCGGCTGCCGCGTCACGCCGCCTGGGCGCACAGCCCGAAGGCCCGCGTCAGCTCCTGGGCGCAACGGTCCAGGTCCACCGCCTCGTGGCGCAGGTACTGGCACAGGACACCGTCGATGGCCCCCCGTAGGGCGAACGCCATGGTGCGGCAGTCGAACGCCCCGAACTCGCCCGCCCGCACCCCGTGTTCCAGCAGCGCGGCCAGTCGCTCCACGCAGAGGATGTCCTGCTCGACCCGCTCCAGCCCCGTACTGCCGCGGTCGCGGGCCATGGCGACGATCTCGACCAGGGCGAGGGTGTGGGTGGGGTACGTCGACGCGAACTCGAAGGTCGATCCGATGAACACCCCCAGCTTCCCGCGGTAGGTGTCCACCTCCCGCAGCCGGGGCTCGAGCATCGTCTCGGCCTTGCCCATGATGGTGTGGGCGACCTCCGTGATGAGCTCGGGCTTCCCGGAGAAGTGGTAGGAGATCATGCCGGTGCTGCACAGCCGTGCTTGGCGCGAGATCCTGCTGAACGTCGTCCGGGTGTATCCGCTTTCGGCCAGCGTCTCGATGGCGGCTTGGACTATCTGCGCCCTGCGCGCCCGCTGCGTGAAGGTGAAGCTGCTGGTGGGACCCGCTTCGGTCGCCGTGGCCTTGCGGTTGTCAGATCGCATGCGGAGGTGTCCAAGGGGTGTGGTGGTGGTCGGCGTGGTCACCGCGGCGGGCGCGGGGCCGTCGTCCGCGTCCCGGGCGGGAGGGAGAACGAGGCGCGGCTCAGCGCTCCCGCTCGAAGAACTCGGGCAGGACGCGTGGTGGCCACTGCCCGACGGCGAGCATGCCGAGGGAATGCGCGCGGGCGACGAGCGCGGCCCGGTTGGGCGCCTCCATCCGGCGGAGCATCAGCCGGATGTGGTACTCGACCCCCTGTCGGCTCAGGTACAGCCTGGCTGCCAACTGGACCGTCGAGGCACCGCTGGCGATGCCCTCCAGGATCTGGGCGTCGAGCGGGTCCAGGAGTATCCGCGAGGTGGCCGGGAGCGGGTCGCAGCTCGCGCGCGGGGGCTGCTCGTCGGGGCGGACCTGCACGACGATGCCGGCGAACCGGCCGGCCAGGTTCTGCACCGCCACGCCGGTCAGCTCGCCCGAGAAGACGCGGCCGGACCTGCCCACGCCGACCATGCGTTCGGCGAAGCGCTCGCAGCGGCCCCGCGAGAGCCGGGCGAAGTGCCCGTGGAGCGCGGGCGGGCAACTCGGGTGCAACAAGTCGAAGAGGCTGCGACCGCAGGTGTCGGCCGAGGTGCGGTCGAATTGACGCGCGAAGTCCGGTTCGGCCGCGACGATGCACATGTCCGGGTCGACGTGCGCCGTGTAGGCGCCGTGGCCGTGGTGGGGGAGAGCCCGGCCCGCACCGGGGTACCGGGGGAGGAGGCCGGAGGGTGACGTCGTCATCGGGTCTGCGTTGAGCGGACTGCCTGCTGTTCGCCTGGTCACTGCGACGTACCACTTTCTGGATTCAGATGTGGGGATGTGCGCCGAAGACGTGCGAGGGAGGAGAGGGGTGCCCCCGCTGTGGCGTGGGCCCGGAACCGTACTCCGATCAATTGACTCGGAGCCTAGGAATCGCCTCCCGAGCGGGTCAAGCAAAGCTTTGCTCGCCGGCGAAAGACTGTGGTGCGTTGGTTCGGTGGTGCGGGAACGCATTTCGGTGCACGCGTCCCGGCCCCGTCCCCGCCCGGCCGCAGCAGCAGGCTGGGCGATCAGTCGGTGTGCTCGGTGCGGACGCCCTCCAAGGCGTACGTCAGGTGTGTCTTCCCGGGGATGTCCAACTTCCGGTACGACTGCGTCAGGTGCCTCTCCACCATGCGCGAGGAGATGCCCAGCCGGAGTGAGATCGCGGAGTTGCTCAGCCCCGAGGCGGCCAGCCGGGCGACCCGTCGCTCGGACGGGGTGAGGCTGTCCGCGGACGAGGCCGTCGTCGTCGCCCGGGTGCTGTCCAGGCGGCGCCGGACGCGGTCGGCGAGCCAGGGCGCACCGCAGTCGACGGCGAGCTCCAGGGCCCGTCGGCACACGGCCAGGCGATGGGCCGGATCCGCCTCCGGCCGGCCGCCGAGCGCGTAGAGGGCACGGCTCAACTCGTAGGGACTGGAGCCCCGTTCCAGGACCGTCACGGACTCCTCGAGCCGTTCGGCGCCCGCTCGGCCCGCCGTGACCCGGCCGAGGACACCGAGGGCCCGGCCGAGGGGCAGGGGGGCACCGAACGCCCGCGCCCGCTCCACGTCCTGGCGGGCGGCGGCCACCGCCTCCTCGTCCTCGCCGAGGCGGTGGTGCATGAGCGCTGCGCAACCGGACCACGGCAGCGTCACCGGATTGCGCCAGCCGATGTGCTCCAGCACGCGCCCGGCCGTCCGGAACCGGTGCAGCGCGGTGCGCGGGTCCCCACCGCGCGCCGACAGGGCGCCCCGCGCCGCGTGCAGCAGCGCCGTCAGCTGCGGGTCCTCGGCGTGCAGCGGGTGCCGGGCCAGGAGGCGCTCCGCTCGTTCCGGCTCCTCGGTGTCCAGGGCGATCAGGGCGACGGCCGCCAGGCAGACCGGGGGAAGGTCCCCTTCCGCCGCCTCCGCCACCGCCTGGATCTCGTGGGCCTCGCGGCGGGCGCGGCCCGGGCGGCCCGCGGCGAGGGTGACCAGCGCCTGCGTGGCCCGGATGACGACGAGCTCCGCTTCGGCGCCCTGCCGCGCGGCGGCCGGTGCCGCGGCGCGCAGCCAGGCCGCCGCGTCGCCGGGGTGCCCCGTGGCGGCCAGAACGTGCAGCGCGAGCGGCAGGACCGTGTGGATGCGGTCCGGCGCGGCGGGCTCCCGGTGCAGCAACCGGGCCGCGAGCGCGGCGAGCCGGTGGGCCGGCGCGGAGTTGGTGACCAGAGCGTGGTGGATGAGGGACGCGGCCATCTCGCGCTCGCCGGGTGTCCGCGTCGCCGGGTCCGGTCCCAGGCCCCGGACGGCGGGCAGCATGCCGCAGGCGTCCCGGTCGTCGGTGGAGAGCACGTACGCGCGGGCTCGCAGGCGGAGCAGCAGGTCCCGATCGACGTCATCGGAGATCGGCGAGGCACGCCCGGCCGGAGGGCACAGCCGCAGGTCGTGTATCAGCCGCCGGAAGGTGGCGCGGACGCGGAAGGCCGCCGGATCCAGGTGGAGCGGGCCCAGCCGCGCCAGCGCGGCAGCGCGCTCGCGTGCGTCGCGCAACAGCGGCAGGGCTTCGACCACGTGACGCAGCGAGGCCGCCGGGGCGAAGCTGCGCTCGGCGGTGGCGAGGTCGACCAGCAGGCCCGCACGCTCGGGGCCGGCGGAGGGGATGTTCAGCAGGGCCCGGCGCAGGTAGCGGGCCGCGCTCCGGGGCGAACCGCGGTGCAGGGCGCCGTCCGCAGCGGCGCGGAGCAGGACGACGGTCCGCCCGCCGTGCAGCGTGGGTACGGCCATCAGGTGCTCGGCCGCCGTCTCGGCGGGGTACCCCGCGCGGTACAACAGGTCGGCGGCCGCACCGTGCAGCTCGGGACGCTGATCGGCCGGTATGGCTTCCGCGAGCATCTCGCGCGGGACGGTGCCGGCGCCGAACACGCTCCCGTCGCTGCCGACGAGGCCCGACCGGCGCAGGGACGCGACGGCCCGGGCGCGTGCCGGGCCCGTCAGGCTCGCCAGGGCGTCGAGCAGGGGAGGATCCGCAGCGGTGCCCAGCACGGCCAGGGCGTGGGCAGCGCGGCTCACGTCCGCCGGCTGGGCGCCGAGGTAGGAGTCGAGACGCTGCCGTACGCGTTCGGGCCGGAGGGCGGCGACGGCGGGAGCGTGCGCGCCGGTCGGCTCCAGGCCGCGGTGCACGGCGTCGTCCAGGAGACCGTGCACCACCAGGGGACTGCCGCCGGACGCCGTGTGCAGGGCGCTGACGAACGACTCCTCGACGGGAGTGCCGTAGGCGGCCTCGGTGAGCGCGCGCACACTCCGCGGTCCGAGGGAGGACAGACGGACGGTCGAGGTCGCCCTCGCGAGCACGGCACGAAGTCGCGGGCGGCCTGCGCGCACGTGTCCGCTGAGCACCGAGACGACGAGGACCACCCCGCCCGGTACTCCGGGAGCAAGCACCCTGAGCAGTGCGCGTACTGACGACGCGTCACACCAGTGCAGGTCGTCCACGGTGATCACGAGCGGTCGGCCCGGCGCGGCGGAGTCCACGAGTGCGCCGAAGGAGTCGCTGGGCCACCGAGGCCCGGCGGGTGGGCAGGCGTCGGCCAACTGGCGCACGACGCCGCACTCGAAGCCCTCCTCGGTCTGCGACGCGTGCGCCGCCAGCAACAAGGCCCCGTGACGGTCGGACAGGGGGGCCAGGGAGTCCAGGAAGGCGGACTTGCCGGCACCGAGGGCGCCCTCGACCAGGAGCAGTGTGCCCTGGCCCCGCGCGGCACGCCGCAGGGCGGCGTCGGCCGCGGCCGACGCGGTCTCACGCTCCCACAGCATGCAGTGCTCCTTCGTCGGCGGCCCGCAGCACGAACCGCAGCTCCCTCCTGCCGGCCACGTTCAACTTGCGGTAGACGGAGGTCAGGTGGACCTCCACGGTGCGCAGGGTCACGCACAGGGTCCGGGCGATGACCGCGTTGGTGAGGCCGCTGTCGGCCAGCTTCGCGACCCGGCGTTCGCTGCGCGTCAGCGCGTCCACCCCGCGTGGCACCGGGCGGCGGGGCCGGGCACCGGTGGCGAGCAGGGCCGTGTGCGCCTCCGCGTGCAGGGCCGGGGCGCCCAGGGCGTACGTCTCCTCCCAGGCCTTGCGCAGCACCGCGCGTGCCGCCTGCTTGTCGCCGCACCGGTGCAGCGCCCGGCCCCGGGCGACGCGCACCCGGGCCAGCAGCAAGGCCGCGGAGGTCGTCCCCAGGACCGCCTCCGCCTCCTGCAACAGCAGCGGCCGGTGCTGCGCCGCCTCCGTCGCCGCCCGCAGTTCCAGACCCTGGGCGAGGGCGCACGGGAGGTGTGCCGCGCGCGCCGACTCGATCGCGTCGTCGGCCAGTTGCCGGGCCGTCGCGCGGTCGCCCCGGGCGAGATGGGAGCGCCCGGCCCAGTACCACCAGGACGACACCGCCGGGCTCGTGCGGTGCCAGGCCCTCTGACGGCGACCGCACTCGGTCAGGTCGTCCAGGGCGCCCTCGACGTCGTCGGAGGCCAGACGCAGCCGCCCCCGTGCGCACAGCACCTCGTTCCACTGCCACGCCTCGTCGTCCATGGGGTCGGGAAGGCCCCGGACGAGGGCGGTGCCGGCCGCGAGGTCGCCCTCGTCCAGCAGGGTGTGCAGCCGGACGGCCAGCGGCAGTGCGGCGAGCCGAGTGGCGCGGGCGGGTGCGACGCCCTCCAGGGCCACGTTGGTGGCGCGCAGGGCTTCGGTGAGCGCGCCGAGACGTGCGTGGGCCTCCGCGGTCAGCGCCAGCAGGGTGGGGTAGACCTCTTCCCGCCTCACGTGCGGCGTGTCGAGTACCTGCCGGAACGCCTCGACCGCTTCACGCGGCCGGTCCGTGTAGAGGAGCACCGACGCGGCCGAGCCGAGGGTGGACACCGCGTCGGTGACCGGTGTGCCGTGCGCGAGGACCGTGCGTGCCGCGTCGCGGGCCTCGGCGACGCGGTCGGCGCGAGCCGCGCAGACGACCGCGCGGGAGGCGAGGAGCGCCCGGCGGGCGGTCGTGTCGCCGGGGAGACCGAGGTCGAGGGAGGTGCTGTCGAGCAGTCGCGAGTAGGTCTCGCGATCGGCGGTGGCGACGAGCAGGAGCTGGGCCTCGAGCAGGTGGGCGCTGCGCGCCGCGGCGGCGGAGTCCGCGCCGTACTGGCGGCAGCGGTCGATCAGGGCCGTCGCGCGGGACACCTCCCCCAGCCGCATCAACGCGCCGGCCAGGCCGCCCAGGGCCGTCAGGCGCGCTTCCGGGCAGGTGAGCCGGTCCAGAGCCAGGGCCAGCCGGGCCGCGCCGGCCGAGGGATCCACCCGGCCCTCGGCCAGCCCCAGGTCCAGCAGCAGCTCGGGCTCGCAGGTGCCCTCGTGGCCGGGCGGCACGCACGGGCGCAGCAGTTCGACGGCGCGCTCGGGGGAGCCGTGCAGCGTCATGTCCCGGGCGGCCTCCCGCAGCACGGCCCGCGCCCATGGACGGGTCGCCGACTCCGGTGACTGCCGCAGCTGCTCGGCGACCTCCGTGACGTCGGCACCGGACTCGTGCAGCAGCCGCGCGGCCAGCCCGTGCAGCAGGGACCTTTCGTCCGGGGACGTGCGCGTGACCGCGGCGGCACGCACCTGGGGATGGGTGAAGGACCACGTGCCGCCGTCCGTCCGCGCGTCGACAAGCCCCAGGGCGCCCAGGACCGTGAGGCACCGTGCGAAGGCGCCGGGATCCAGCGCGGCCAGCCGTGCGCAGGTCTCCGGTGGCGTCCCGTCACCCAGTACCGCCAGGGCCCGGGCCGCACGCCTCACCGTCGTCGGCTGCCCGTCCAGCAGGCGGACGACGCCCGCACGGAACGCCGCCAGGGCCTGCGTGTCCAGTGCGGCGAGGGCGTTCTCCGTCGGAGGGAGCCGCGCGTCGCGCAGAGCGGTCAGCAGGTGCGTCACCAGCACGGGACTGCCCCGGGTGGCGGCCCGGCACGCCGCGCGGAATCCGTCGTCGACGTCCATGCCGGTCAGACGCCGTGCCAGGGTGCCGATGCCGTCCTGAGTGAGGGGGAGCGGGCGCAGGACGCGGCACATCGGGAGCGCCGCGATCTCGTCCAGCAGGGGCGATCCGCCGCCGCTGCGGCGCGCCACACAGAGCAGGACCGGCAGGCCCGCCAACCGACGCGCGACATGGGCCAGGAAGCGCAGCGAGGCGGGTTCCGCCGCGTGCGCGTCGTCGACCGCGATCAGCAGGGGGCGTTCACGGGCGGCCCGGCGCACCACCTCGTGGAGGGCTGCCAGCACGCTGTGCGGGACGTCGCCGGCCCGGACGTCGGACCGGGGGAGCGCGTCACGCCCCCGGAGGTCCTCGCCGGGACGTGCGGTGGGGTGCCCGGCCGCCGGGCCGCGGGTGGCGCCGCCCGACAGCGGTTCGAGCAGGGCCCGTACGGTGCTCAGCGGTGCCGTGTGGCCGGCCGCCGTCCCGTGGGCCCGGAGCACGCGCAGACCCGCTGCGTGCGCTTCGAGCAGCAGGCTGTTCATCAGCGTCGTCCTGCCCCTGCCGTCCGGTGCGTCCAGGACGACCAGTCCGGGCCGGCCGGCCACGGCGTCGCGGACGGCTGCGGACAACACGGTGAGTTCACCGTCACGGTCGACCGGCGGACCGGCCGTCCCCCCGTGGTGAGCCCGGTCTAATTCTCCGCCCTCTGCGGCAGTGGTCATGAGCATCCTTCTCTCCGGGGAGACCGACGTCCTCCCCGACCCCCGTTGGTCAGTGGAATGATGCCCGCGCGGTCGTCGTCGGCACGCGTGCCACGACAACTGCCGGTCGAATGGACCGTCTTGACCGGGTACCGGTGGGAAGATCACCTGGTTGCGGCGCATCCCCCGGTCCCCTTACCAGGACGACCGGGAAACGCCGCGCGTTCCCCGGCACCCGGCCGACGGCCAGTGCCGCGGTTCGCCTTCTGCCCGCACCGACCGGCTGGCATGGTGGTGCGGTGTCCATCTCGCCACACGTCGGGGCTGTGTTCTTCTCGGCCGGTGTCCTCATCGAGGAGACGAACCCGTCCCGTCTCATGGAGCGTCGCCTCGGACTGCGCACCGCCCCGGAGGGGGACGAGGAGCCCCGCCTCGACGCCTCGCGGTGGGCCGGGGTGCCGACCCGCCTCCTGTGCTCCGAGTTGGGGAGCCTGCGCCCCCTGCCCGGCGTGCGGGAGACGGCGGCATGGTGCTGGGACCACCGGCTGCTGCCGGTGATCGCCACGGCGGAATGGGCGCCCATCGGCGCCTACTTGGCCGAGCTCCTGGGCTTCCACTCCCACACGGGGACGACGCTGGAGGCACGAGGGGGACTCTTCACCGGGCGCGGCACCGCTCCGGTGGGCGCCGCCGGCAGCTGCGCCATGGCGGTGCGCCGGGCGGCCGACCTGGGGCTACGGCCCGAGGACTGCGCGGTGGTGAGCGCCGACGGCACGGACGCCCCGCTGTTCGACGCCGTCGGGTGCGGTGTCGCGTTCAACGCGCCGCCGGAGGTGAGGTGCCGGTCGACGACGGCGGTCGACGACGAGGACCTGCGGGCGGTCATCCCCGCGCTGGAGCACATGGCTCCCTGAGGGACGTACGGGCGCACGGTCCTTCGGTGCTGCGTAGGAGACCACCGGAGTCCCGGTGTCACGGATGTGCTCTTCTCCTATCAAAAGATGGGCAGTTGACCGGCCGTCAGGTGTCCAAGGTCACACGGGCAGCCCTCGGCGGTATGTCGCAGATCACATTCGCTGGATTAGGATGGCCCCCGTTGGATTGTGAACCACCTCACAAGCTCACGATTCACCCCCACGGCCGCGGGCGCCGACGCCCCCCTCGTGCCTCCGGAGGCGCGGTGGTCCGGGACCGGACGACCAGAACTGCTGGAGGACAAGTCCATGGGACTGGAAGAGAGCCTGCCGAGCGGCTTCCTGCTGAGTACCGTCGAGCAGGCCGCGGGCTGGGTGCGCAAGGCGTCGGTGTTCCCGGCGACCTTCGGACTGGCCTGCTGCGCATTCGAGTTAATGGCGGCCGGCGCCGGGCGCTACGACCTGGCGCGCTTCGGCATGGAGGTCTTCCGCGGCTCACCCCGCCAGGCCGACCTCATGATCGTCGCCGGCCGGGTCAGCCAGAAGATGGCCCCGGTCCTGCGCCAGATCTACGACCAGATGCCCAACCCCAAGTGGGTCATCTCCATGGGGGTCTGCGCCTCCTCGGGCGGCATGTTCAACAACTACGCGATCGTGCAGGGCGTCGACCACATCGTCCCGGTCGACATCTACCTGCCCGGCTGCCCGCCCCGCCCCGAGATGCTGATGGACGCGATCCTGAAGCTGCACGAGAAGATCCGCACCTCCAAGCTGGGCGTGAACGCGGAGGAGGCCGCCCGCGAGGCGGAGGAGGCGGCCCGCACGGCGCTGCCGACCATCGAGATGAAGGGGCTCCTGCGATGAGCGGGTACGGCACGCTCCGGACCGTGTGTCCCCGGGCGAAGGGCGGCCGTTCATGACGACGTCACCCACGCCCACCTCGCCCCGCGCCGGCCGGGAGACGACGGAAGGCACCGTCTACACGGTCACCGGCGGGGACTGGGACGAGATCGTCAGCTCGGCGGCCCGCGCCAACGACGAACGCATCGTCGTCAACATGGGCCCCCAGCACCCCTCCACCCACGGAGTGCTCCGGCTCATCCTGGAGATCGACGGCGAGACGGTCACCGAGGCCCGCTGCGGCATCGGCTACCTCCACACCGGCATCGAGAAGCAGATCGAGTACCGCACGTGGACCCAGGGCACCACCCTGGTCACCCGCATGGATTACCTCACGTCGTTCTTCAACGAGACGGCGTACTGCCTGGCCGTCGAGAAACTGCTGGGCATCGAGGACCAGGTCCCCGACCGGGCCACCGTCGTGCGCGTCCTGCTGATGGAGCTCAACCGCATCTCCTCGCACCTGGTGGCCATCGCCACGGGCGGCATGGAGCTCGGTGCCTCCACGGTCATGATCTACGGCTTCCGCGACCGCGAACTGATCCTGGACGCCTACGAGCTGATCACCGGCCTGCGGATGAACCACGCGTTCATCCGGCCCGGCGGGCTCGCCCAGGACCTGCCGGCCGGGGCCGTCGACCAGCTCCGCGACCTGGTCGGGACCCTGCGCAAGAACCTGCCCGAGTACGACAAGCTCGCCTCCGGCAACCCGGTCTTCAAGGCGCGCATGCAAGACGTCGCCCACCTCGACCTCACCGGGTGCATGGCCCTCGGTGTCACCGGCCCGATCCTGCGCTCCACCGGCCTGCCGCACGACCTGCGCAAGGCGCAGCCGTACTGCGGCTACGAGACGTACGACTTCGACGTCCCGACCACCGACACGTGCGACGCCTACGGCCGTTTCCTCATCCGGCTCGAGGAGATGCGCCAGTCACTGCGGATCGTCGACCAGTGCCTGGACCGGCTCCAGCCCGGCCCGGTGATGGTCGCCGACAAGAAGATCGCCTGGCCCGCGCAGCTGGCCCTCGGACCGGACGGCCTGGGCAACTCGCCCGACCACATCAAGCAGATCATGGGCACCTCCATGGAGGCCCTGATCCACCACTTCAAGCTGGTCACCGAGGGATTCCGCGTCCCGCCGGGGCAGATCTACGTGTCCGTGGAGTCGCCCAAGGGCGAACTCGGCGCCCACGTCGTCTCGGACGGGGGCACGCGCCCCTTCCGGGTCCACTTCCGCGACCCGTCCTTCACCAACCTGCAGGCCATGGCGGCGATGGCCGAGGGCGGCCAGGTCGCCGACGTCATCGTCGTCATCGCCTCCATCGACCCCGTCCTGGGCGGCGTCGACCGGTGACGACGGCGCCCCGGCAACAGGTCTGAACCGTCGGACCGGTGCGTCGCGGACGTCCCGCACGCACCGGTCCGTCTCACCAGCCGGGCACATGTCTAAGGGAATTGCTAGCAAGCGGTCCCGGCCACGGCCTCCTGGACGACATCGCTTGACCCGCTGCGCGGACATGGCGTGAACTGCCGTTCGACTGCCCTCGGTGCGTCACCGTCCTAAGGAGCGTCCATGTCGCTGGAGCAGCCCGCCGTTCCGACGTTACGCAGCGCCGCCGAGGTGGGCGCGGAGCAACTGCCCGCCGTACTCGGCGGTTTCGACCTCAGCGACCAGGACCGTTTCACCGACGGCTTCCCGCACGAGGTGTTCGCCCGGCTGCGCAAGGAGGCACCCGTCCTGCGCCACCCGCCCGGCCGGACCCGTGACGGCGAGGACTTCTGGGTCCTCTCCCGCTACGACGACGTCGTCGAGGCGGCGGAACACCCCCTCCTGTCCTCCCAGGGCGGCGGCGACCGCGAGGGCGGCGGCACCCACCTCGACGACCTGCCCGCCGGCACCTACTCCGGCGCGATGCTCAACATGATGGACGACCCGCGCCACCGCCTGCTGCGCGACCTGGTCAGTCCGTCCGTGACCGGTCCCGTGCTCGAGGCGCTGGGCCCGCTCATCACCGAGCGGGCCGAGGCGATCGTCTCCGAGGTCGTCGAGCGCGGCTCCTGCGACTTCCAGAACGACGTCGCCGGCCGTGTCTCGGTGGAGGTCATGGCCGCCTTGATGGGCGTACCACGCGCCGACTGGCCGCAGTTCGTCGACTGGACCGAAGTGGTGATGGGGTACGAGGACCGTGCCTCCGGCGAGTCGTCCTCGCGCAGCCAGGCCGCCCTCCTCGCGATGTACCAGTACGGGGTGCAGCTGCTCGCCCGGAAGAGGGCCGAGCCGGCGCAGGACTTCCTGTCCGTGATCGCCGCGGGCGAACTGCCCGAGGGCCACGGCGAGTCACCGTTGCGCCCCTACGAGCGGGAGGTGTTCGTCAACCTGTTGACCCTGGCCGGGAGCGAGCCCACCCGCAACGTCATCGCCGTCGGCCTGCTCGCCCTCGCCGAGCACCCCGAGCAGTGGCAGGCCCTGCGCGCGGACCGCTCCCTGCTGGAGGGCGCCGTCGAGGAGATGATGCGCTGGTCCACGCCGACGCCGTACAACCGGCGCACGGCCACCGAGGACTTCACGTTCCGGGACGTGCGGTTCCGGCGCGGCGACAAGGTGACCCTGTGGTGGTCGTCGGCCAACCGGGACGAGGGCGTCTTCCCCGACGCCATGTCCTTCGACGTGCGCCGCAACCCCAACCCTCACCTCGCCTTCGGCCGGGGACCCCACGTCTGCCTCGCCGTGGACCTCGCCCGGCTCGAACTGCGCACCCTGTTCACCGCGCTCCTCGACCGGGTCGCCGAGGTGCGGCTGAGCGGGCCGGTGCCCTGGGCCGCCAACAGCAAGCACACGGTGGCGCTCGAGGTCCCCGTGGAGTTCGTCCGGGCCTGATCCGCCGCCCGTCCCCCCTCCCGGCCCCGACGACGTCTCCACGCCGTGACGGACTCCGGCCGGCGCGGCGCACCCGCCACCGACGGCGGGCCGCGCCGCCCCCACGAACACGACTCCGATCAGCGCGTCGCCACCCCGTCGACGCACTCCGCTGTGACACGTGACCGGCGCCCCGTGGGCGCCGCTTTCCGCCAGTGACCGTCCGTACCGTCCGCCCGGTGTGTCCGCCGGGCGGGTCCGACATGCCCGCGTCGCGCAGACCGACGGGGCGGAGGGGAAGTCCCGGATGGGTGACCGCATGGACACCACCCCCGCGCAGGTGCCGGTGGCAGTCGTCGGCCTGGCGTGCCGGCTGCCGGGGGCGGCCGACCCGGCCGCGTTCTGGGCACTGCTGCGCGAGGGGCGCGACGCCCTGGGTGAACCCGGCCCCCGGCGTACCCACCCCGACGGGCCCGCCGCTCCCGTGCTCCCGTCCGGCGAGCCGGTGCGCGCCGGCTTCCTCGACCAGGTCGACTCCTTCGACGCGCAGTTCTTCGGCATCTCCCCGGGCGAAGCGGCCGTCATGGACCCCCAGCAGCGCCTGGTGCTGGAGCTGGCCTGGGAGGCGTTCGAGGACGCCGGCATCGTCCCCGGTGACGGGGGCGGCCCCGACGGCGGCACCGGCGTGTACGTCGGCGCCACGTACGACGACTACGCCACCCTGCGCGGCGACCGGCTCAGCCCGCACTCGGCCACGGGCCGCAACCGGGCGATGATCGCCAACCGGGTGTCCTACGCGCTGCGCCTGGGCGGGCCGAGCATGGTGGTGGACAGCGCCCAGTCCTCCGCCCTGGTGGCCGTGCACGTGGCGTGCCGGGCCCTGGCGGCGGGCGAGTGCTCCGTGGCCGTCGTCGGCGGCGTCAACCTGAACATCGTCCAGGCGGGGTACGACGTCACCCGTGCCCTGGGAGCCCTCTCCCCGGACGGGCGCTGCCACACCTTCGACGAACGGGCCAACGGGTTCGTGCGCGGGGAGGGCGGCGCGGTGCTGCTGCTCAAGCCACTGGCGGCGGCACTGGCCGACGGGGACACCGTGCACGCGGTGATCCTCGGCAGCGCAGCCAACAACGACGCCGGCGGCGACTCGCTGACCGCCCCCCGCCAGGAGGCCCAGCAGGACGTGCTGCGCCTCGCCTGCGCCTCGGCGGGGGTGGCACCCCAGGACGTGGACTACGTCGAACTGCACGGCACCGGCACGCCCCTCGGCGATCCGGTGGAGGCGTCGGCGCTGGGCGCGGTGGCCCGGGGGGAACGGCCCCTGCCCGTCGGCTCGGTGAAGACGAACATCGGGCACCTGGAGGGCGCGGCGGGGATCGCGGGCCTGCTCAAGACGATCCTGTGCCTGTCCCACCGCGAGCTGGTGCCCAGCCTCAACTTCCGTACCCCCAACCCCCGCATCCCCCTCGACGACCTGGGGCTGCGCGTGGTCACGGAGGCGGAGCCGTGGCCGGACACCGGGGGAACGCCGCTCGCCGGGGTCAGCTCGTTCGGCATGGGCGGGGCCAACTGCCACGTCGTGCTGTCCGCGGCGCCCGCCGCCGACCCCACCGGCCGGCAGGAGGGGCGACGGTACGACGGACCCGTGCTCGTCCCGGTGTCGGCGCGCACGCCGGCCGCGCTCACCGCGCTGGCCGACCGCCTGACCAGGGCCGACGCACCGTCCCCGCTGGACCTGGCGTACTCACTGGCCACCACGCGCAGCCCGCTGCCCCGGCGCGCGGTCCTCGTCGCCGACACCCCCGGCGACGTTCCCGGCCTGCTGCGGGCCCTGGCCGCGGGAGAACCCCACGCCCGCGTGGTCCGCGGCACGGCCGCGCCCGGACGGACGGTGTTCCTCTTCGCCGGACAGGGCAACCAGCGACCGGGCATGGGCCGCGAGATCTACCGACGCCACCCCGAGTACGCCGCGGCCATGGACGAGATCGCCGAAGAGATGCGCGCCCACCTGCAACGGCCGCTGCTGGAGGTGATGTTCGCCCAGAAGGGCTCGCCGGACGCGGCGCTGCTCGACGAACCGGAGTACACCCAGCCCGCGTTGTTCGCCGTCCAGGTCGCGCTGTTCCGCCTGGTGCACAGCTGGGGCGTGCGACCCGACGCCGTGCTCGGCCACTCCTTCGGCGAACTGGCCGCGCTGCACGTGGCCGGGGCGATGTCCCTGCCCGACGCCTGCGCCCTCGTGGCCACCCGCGGCCGGCTGATGCAGCACGTGCCGCCCGGCGGTGCCTCGGTCCTGGTGGAGGCGTCCGAGACCGAACTGACCGAGGACGTCCGGGCGTCCGGCGGTGCGGTGTCGATCGCGGCGCTCAACGGCCCCACCGCCACCGTGCTGTCGGGCGACGAGGAAGCCACCCTGGAGATCGCGCGGAGGTGGGAGCGGTCAGGACGGCGCACCCACCGCCTCCGGATACGGTTCGCCAGCCACTCGGCGCACATGGACCCCATCCTCGACGGAATGCGGCAGGCCGCGTCCCGGGTCCGCTGGCAGCGGCCCCGGCTGCGGGTCATCTCCCCGGTCACCGGCACCGAGTTCGACCCGACCGGGCTCGACTGGCCGGAGTTCTGGGCGCGGCACACCCGTGACACCGTGCGGTTCACCGACGCCATCAGGACGGCCTGCGCGGACGGTGCGCGGACGTTCCTCGAACTCGGCCCCGACGGCACGCTGTGCGCGATGGGACCGGCCAACGCGCCCGACGACGTGGCCTTCGCCGCCGCGATGACCGGCGGTGACCGTCCCGACCTGAGGTCGCTGCTCACCGCCGTCGCCCGGGTGCACGCCCGAGGCGTCCCGGTCGACTGGGCACGCTTCTACGCCGGGACCGACGCACGCCGCGTGCCCCTGCCGACGTACCCCTTCCAACGGCGCCGGCACTGGATCTCCGGCGGAACCACCCCCGTCACGGACGCCGCGCCGCAGGCCGAGGCGCCGGCCTCGCCCCTCGCTGCGCTGCCCGCGGCCCAACGCGCCCAGGCGGTGCGCACCTTGGTGCGCGCGGAGGTGGCCGCGGCGCTGGAACTGGAGTCCGCCGAGCAGCTGGACCTGCGCCGGCCGTTCAAGGACCTGGGGTTCAGCTCGCTGATGACCGTGGAGCTGGGACACCGGCTCGCCGAGGCGACCGGGCTGCGGGTGCCCCCGACCGCGGTGCTGACCCACGCCACTCCCGCGCGGATGATCGAACACCTCGACGCCGAGCTCGCCGCCGTGCCGTCGGACGCGCCGGACCCGGCGCGCGAACCGGACGGGGAGACGCCTACCCCCGCGTCCGTCCCGGATCCGGGGTCCGGAGCGGGGGCGCCCGCCGCCGAACCGATCGCCATCGTCGGGATGGCCTGCCGCTACCCCGGCGGGATCGCCTCCCCGGACGACCTGTGGGACCTCGTCGCCGCGGGCGGTGACGCCATCGGCGCGTTCCCCACCGACCGGGGCTGGGACCTGGACCGCCTGTTCGACTCCGACCCGGACCGGCCCGGACGCACCTACACCCGTTCCGGTGGCTTCCTGTACGACGCGGCGCGGTTCGACGCGGGGCTGTTCGGGATCTCCCCGCGCGAGGCGCTCGCGATGGACCCGCAGCAGCGGCTGCTGCTGGAGACCTCCTGGGAGGCCCTGGAACGGGCCGGGATGGACCCGCTGTCCCTGCGGGACTCGGACACCGGCGTGTTCGCCGGGGTCATGGCACAGGACTACGGCCCCCGGATGCACGAGGGCACCGCGGGCGCCGACGGCTACGTCCTCACCGGCACCACGGCGAGTGTGGCCTCCGGCCGCATCGCCTACACCCTGGGCCTGCGGGGTCCCGCGGTCACGGTGGACACCGCCTGCTCGTCCTCCCTGGTGGCGGTGCACATGGCGGCGCAGGCCCTGCGCGCCGGGGAGTGCTCCCTGGCCCTGGCGGGCGGCGCGACGGTGATGGCCACCCCCGGCATCTTCGTGGAGTTCTCCCGGCAGCGCGGGCTGTCGCCGGACGGACGCTGCAAGTCGTTCGCGGCGGCGGCCGACGGCACGGGCTGGGCGGAGGGCGTGGGCCTGCTGGTGCTGGAGCGCCTTTCCGACGCCCGGCGTGAGGGGCACCGCATCCTCGGCGTGGTCCGGGGGTCGGCGGTGAACCAGGACGGGGCGTCCAACGGCCTGACCGCGCCCAGCGGACTCGCCCAGGAGCAGGTGATCCGCTCGGCGCTCAGCGCGGCCGGGCTGTCCCCGGCGGACGTCGACCTGGTCGAGGCCCACGGCACCGGTACGGCGCTCGGCGACCCGATCGAGGCGCAGGCCCTGCTGGCCACCTACGGCTCCCGCCGCACCGAGCCCCCCGTGTGGCTGGGCTCGCTGAAGTCGAACATCGGCCACACGCAGGCGGCGGCCGGTGTGGCCGGCGTGATCAAGGCCGTCCAGGCGATGCGGCACGGGGTGCTCCCGCGCACGGTGCACGTGGACGAGCCGTCCCCGCACGTGGACTGGGAGTCGGGCGCGGTGCGGCTGCTCACCGAGGACCGGCCCTGGCCGGACACCGGCCGGCCCCGGCGGGCAGGCGTGTCCTCCTTCGGCATCAGCGGCACCAACGCCCACGTCGTGCTGGAGCAGGCACCCGAGCCGGTCGAGCAGGCCGAAGGGGAGGCGGAGCTGCGCTCCGGCCCCGTGCCCGTGGTGGTGTCCGGGCACACCGAAGGCGCCCTGCGGGCCCAGGCGGAACGGCTCGCCGCCCACCTGGACGCCCACCCCGGCACCACCGTCCGGCAGGTCGCGCGCGCGGCTGCCGGCCGCGCCGCCCTGACCCACCGGGCCGTGCTCACCGCCGGCGACCACGCCGACCTGGCGCGCCGGCTGCGCGCCCTGGCGACCGACCAGGACGACCCCGGCCTCGTGCGCGGACAGGCCGACGTCGACCCCCGCACGGTGTTCGTGTTCCCGGGTCAGGGGGCGCAGTGGGCGGGGATGGCGGTGGAGTTGTTGGGTGCTTCGCCGGTGTTCGCGGCGCGGATGGCGGAGTGTGCGGCGGCGTTGGGGGAGTTCACGGAGTGGTCGTTGCTGGATGTGGTGCGGGGGGTGGGTGGTGCTGCGTCGTTGGAGCGGGTGGATGTGGTGCAGCCGGTGTCGTTCGCGGTGATGGTGTCGTTGGCGGCGTTGTGGCGGTCGTTCGGCGTGGAGCCGGACGCGGTGGTGGGTCATTCGCAGGGGGAGATCGCGGCCGCGTGCGTGGCGGGCGCGCTGTCCCTGCGCGACGCCGCCAAGGTGAGCGCCCTGCGCAGCGCCGCCCTGCGCGACCTGGCCGGCACCGGCGGCATGCTGTCCGTGGCGCTGCCCGCCGCCGAGCTGGAGCAGCGTCTCGCGGACCGGGACGGCCGGGTGTCCGTGGCGGCCGTCAACGGGCCCGCCGCGGTGGTCCTGGCGGGCGACCCCGCGGCCCTGGAGGACCTGGCCGCCGAGCTGACCGCCGACGGCGTGTGGGCCCGCCTCGTCGCGGTCGACTACGCCTCGCACTCTCCGCAGGTGGAGCGGATCCGCGCCACCCTCCTGGACCGTCTCGCGGGTCTCGAGCCGCGCACCGCCGACATCCCCTTCTACTCCACGGTGACGGGCGAGCCGATCGACACGGCCGCCCTGGACGCGGAGTACTGGTACCGCAACCTGCGGCACACCGTCCGCTTCGAGGAGGCCGTCCGCGCACTGGACGGCGCCGGGCACCGGGCCTACGTCGAGGTCAGCCCGCACCCCATCCTCACCGCCGCGGTGCAGGACACCGTGGAGTCGGCGGGCAGCACCGCCGTCGTCGTCGGCTCGCTGCGCCGCGACCAGGGCGGCCCCGACCGCTTCCTGCGGTCCCTGGCCGAGGCGTACGTACGCGGCGTACCCGTCGACTGGACCCCCGCGACCGGCACCGGCGGACCACGGCCCGACCTGCCCGCCTACGCCTTCCAGCGCCAGCACTTCTGGCTGCCCGCCCCGGTCGGCGCGGCGGACCCGGCGGTGCTCGGCCTGGACCCCGCCGCGCACCCGCTGCTGGGCGCCGCCGCCACGGTGGCCACCACCGGGGAGGTGCTCCTGACCGGTGAGCTGTCCCGGCAGCGCCAGCCCTGGCTGGCCGACCACGGCGTGCACGGCACGGTGGTCCTGCCGGGCGCCGCGTTCGTCGAACTCGCCGTGCACGCCGGGGACGAGACGGGCTGCACGGAACTTGAGGAGCTGACCGTCCACCGGCCCCTGCGGCTGCCCGAACACGGCGGCGTGCGGGTGCAGACCGTGGTGGGCGCCCCCGACGACGACGGCGGCCGCACCGTGGACGTGTACGCGCGCACGGCCGACCGACCGGACTGGACGCACCACGCCACCGGCCGGCTGGGCACGGCGCGGACGCCCGCACCGGCCACCGGTCACGCGCCGCCGGCCGGCACCACGTCGGCCGAACCGGCCGCCCGCTACCGGGAACTGGCCCGGCTCGGCTACGACTACGGACCGGCCTTCCAGGGCCTGCGCCGGTGGTGGCGCAGCGGTGACGAGGTGTGGGCCGAGGCCGAGCTGCCGGAACCGGCGGCCGCCGACGCCGGGGTGTTTGGACTGCACCCGGCGCTGCTGGACGCCGCGCTGCACGCCGCCCTCCCGTCCGGGGAACCGGCCGGCGCGGACGCGGCGACCCTGCTGCCGTTCTCGTTCAGCGGGGTCCGCCTGTACCGGTCCGGCGCCGACGCCGTGCGGGTCCGCCTGCGGCCCGCAGCTGGCGGCGCGCTGTCGGTGACCCTCACCGACGCCGCCGACCGGCCCGTCCTGGTCATCGACGCGCTGACCCTGCGCCCGGTACCGGCCGGACAACTCGCGGCGGACCACCCCGACCACCTGTACCGCACCGCGTGGACACCCCTCGAGACGCCCGCGGCCGAAGCGGCCTGGTCCCTGCACGCCGACCTGGACGAGCTGGGCGACCACGTGCCCGCCGCGGTGGGCGTTCCCGTGACCTCGGCGACGGAGGCCCTGACCGTCGCCCAACGCTGGCTGGCCGAGGAGCGGTTCGCCGCGTCCCGGCTCGTCCTCCTCACCCGCGGGGCCGTCAGCACGGCCGCGGACGCCCCGCCGGCCGACCCCGGCACGGCGGCGGTCTGGGGCCTCGTCCGCACCGCGCAGACGGAGCACCCGGACCGGTTCGTGCTGGTGGACACCGACGCCCGCCCCGCCTCGACCACCCTGTTGCCGCGCCTGGCCGGCACCGGGGAGACCCAACTCGCCCTGCGCGACGGCCGCGTCCTGGTGCCACGGCTGACCCGGGTGACCGCCGACGCGGGAGAGACCCCCTGGACGGCCACCGGTACCGTGCTGATCACCGGCGCCACCGGCACCCTGGGACGCCTGGTGGCACGGCACTTGGTCGACCGCCACGGGGTGCAGGACCTGGTCCTGGCCTCCCGCAGCGGCCAGGACGCGCCCGGCATGGCCGACTTCACGGACGAACTGCGGGCGCTGGGCGCCCGGGTGACGGTCGTCGCCTGTGACGTGGCCGAGCGCGACGAGGTGGCCGCGCTGCTGGCCGCCCACCCCGTGACGGCCGTCGTCCATGCCGCGGGCGTCCTCGACGACGCCGTCCTGACCGCCCTCACCCCCGAACGCGTGACCGACGTGTTCCGCGCCAAGGTCGACGGCGCACACCACCTGGACGAACTGACCGGCCCCGGCCTGACCGCCTTCGTGCTGTTCTCGTCCGTGGCCGGGACGCTCGGCAACGCCGGGCAGGCCGCCTACGCCGCCGCCAACGCCGCGCTGGACGCGCTGGCCGAGCGCCGCCGGGCCGCCGGGCTGCCGGCCACCTCCATCGCCTGGGGCCTGTGGGCCGAGAGCAGCGGCATGACCGGGCACATGGACGACACCGACCGGGCCAGGCTCGCGCGGGCCGGCGTACTGCCCCTGGACACCGACACCGCGCTGACCGCCTTCGACGCGGCCACCGCACGCGACGTCCCGGCCGTGCTGGCCGCCCCCCTCGACCGGGAGGCGCTCCGGGCCCGCGCGTCCGAGGGCACCCTCCCCCCGGTGCTGTCCTCCCTGGTGCCGGTGGTGCGCCGTACGGCCGCCGCGGACGGCCCGGCGGACGCCGCCGACGCCCTGCGCCGCAGGCTCGCCGAGCAGGACCCCCTCCGCGTCCTGCAGGACGTCGTCCTGACCCAGGCGGCCGTGGTCCTCGGCCACCCCGACCCCGCCGCCCTCGGCCCGGACCGGCCGTTCAAGGAGATCGGCTTCGACTCGCTGACCTCCGTGGAACTGCGCAACCGGCTGAGCCGCATCACCGGCACCCGGCTGCCCGCCACCGTCGTCTTCGACCACCCGACCCCGGCCGGGCTCGCCGCCCACCTGCGCGGCGAACTGGCCGGGGACACCCCCACGGCCGCCGTCGTGCCGGCCGCCACGGCCGCCACGGACGAACCGGTCGCGATCGTCGGCATGGCGTGCCGCTTCCCGGGCGGCGTGGCCTCCCCGGAGGACCTGTGGCACCTCGTGTCCTCGGGCGGCGACGCCATCGGCGGCTTCCCCACCGACCGGGGCTGGGACGTCGCCGGCCTCTACGACCCCGACCCGGACCGGGCCGGCCACTCGACCACGCGGTACGGCGGATTCCTGTACGACGCCGGGCAGTTCGACGCGTCCTTGTTCGGCATCTCCCCGCGCGAGGCGCTGGCGATGGACCCCCAGCAGAGGCTGCTCCTTGAGACGGCCTGGGAGACCCTGGAACGGGCCGGCCTGGACCCGGCCTCCCTGCGCGGCAGCCGGACCGGCGTGTTCACCGGCGTGATGTACCACGACTACGCCACCGCGCTCGCGGACGTCCCCGAAGGGGTCGAGGGGCACCTGCTCACCGGCACCGCCGCCAGCGTCGCCTCCGGCCGCGTCGCCTACGCCCTCGGGCTGGAGGGCCCGGCGGTCACCGTGGACACCGCCTGCTCCTCCTCCCTGGTCTCCGTCCACCTCGCGGCGCAGGCCCTGCGCGCGGGGGAGTGCACGCTGGCCCTGGCCGGCGGGGTGACGGTCATGGCCCGGCCCACCACCTTCACCGCCTTCTCCCGGCAGCGCGGACTGTCACCGGACGGACGGTGCAAGTCGTACGCCGGGGCAGCCGACGGCACCGGCTGGTCCGAGGGCGTCGGCCTGCTCCTGCTCGAACCGCTGTCCGCCGCACGCCGCAACGGCCACCGCGTCCTCGCCGTCGTCCGCGGCTCCGCCGTCAACCAGGACGGAGCCTCCCACGGGCTCACCGCACCCAACGGCCCCGCGCAGGAGCGGGTGATCCGCGCCGCGCTCGCCGCCGCCGGACTGTCCCCGCACGAGGTCGACGCGGTCGAGGGCCACGGCACCGGCACGCCCCTGGGCGACCCCATCGAGGCCCAGGCACTCCTGGCCACCTACGGCACCGACCGCGCGGGCGACCCCCTGTGGCTCGGCTCGGTCAAGTCCAACATCGGGCACGCGCAGGCCGCCGCGGGCGTCGCCGGACTGATCAAGACGGTCCAGGCCATGCGGCACGGCGTGCTGCCCCGCACCCTGCACGTCGACGAGCCGTCCCCCCACGTGGACTGGGAGTCGGGCGCGGTGCGGCTGCTCACCGAGGACCGGCCCTGGCCGGACACCGGCCGGCCCAGGCGGGCCGGCGTGTCCTCCTTCGGCATCAGCGGCACCAACGCCCACATCGTCGTCGAGCAGCCCGGCGACGGCGCAGCGGCCGAACCGGAACCGGAGCACGTCCAGCCGCTCCGGCCCGTCCCGGTGGCCCTGTCCGGACACACCGAGGACGCCCTGCGCGCCCAGGCCGCACGGCTCGCCGCGCACCTGACCGCACACCCCGGCACCCCGCTGCGCGACATCGCCTTCACCGCCGCGTCCGGCCGGGCCGCCCTCGACCACCGGGCGGTCGTGCTCGCCGACGACCCGGAGCAGCTCGGCGAACGGCTGACCGCGCTGGCCGAGGGCCGCGACGTGCCCGACGTCGTGCGGGGCACCGCGGCCCCGAACGCCCGGCGGGTCGCGTTCGTCTTCCCCGGCCAGGGCTCCCAGTGGGCCGGGATGGCCCTGGAACTGATCGACACGGCACCGGCGTTCGCCGCCCGGCTGGCCGAGTGCGCCGCGGCCGTCGAGGCACACGTGGACTGGTCGGTGCTGGACGTCCTGCGGCAGGTTCCCGGCGCACCGGGACTGGACCGGGTGGACGTCGTCCAGCCCGTCACCTTCGCCGTCACCGTGTCGCTGGCGGCACTGTGGCAGGCCCACGGTGTGCGGCCCGACGCGGTGATCGGCCACTCGCAGGGGGAGATCGCCGCCGCCTGCGTGGCCGGCGCCCTGTCCCTGGCCGACGCCGCCACGGTGGTGTGCCTGCGCAGCCGCGCGCTGACCCGGCTGTCGGGCAAGGGCGGCATGATGTCCGTGGCGCTGCCCGCCCCCGAGGTGCAGGACCTCTTCACCGATGACCGGCTGCACGTGGCCGCGGTCAACGGCCCCGCCTCCACCGTGGTGTCCGGCGATCCGTCCGCCCTGGAGGACCTGCGGGCCCGGTGCGACGCGCGCGGTGTGCGCGCCCGGCTGGTCGCCGTCGACTACGCCTCCCACTCACCGCACGTCACCACCGTCAAGGACGAACTCGACGGCCTGCTCGCCGGCATCGCCCCGCGGTCCGTACCCGTCGAGCTGTACTCCACCGTCACCGGACAGCGCCTGGACCCGCGCGAACTCACCGGCGCGTACTGGTACACCAACCTGCGGCAGACCGTCCGGTTCGCCGACGCCGTGGGCGCCGCCCTCGACGCCGGGATCGGCACCTTCCTCGAAGTGAGCCCGCACCCCGTGGTGGCACCGGGCGTGCAGGAGACGGTGGACGCCGCCGGAGCACGCGCCGCCGTCCTGTCCACCCTGCGCCGCGACGACGGCGGCCGGCCCCGGTTCACCCGGTCGCTGGCCGAGGCCCACGTCCGCGGGGTCGGCGTACGCCTGTCCGAGGTGTTCGCCGGCACCGGGGCGCGAACGGTCGACCTGCCGACCTACGCCTTCCAGCACCAGTGGTACTGGCTCGCCGACCAGGTCGCGTCCCGGTCCCTCGGCTGGCGCTACCGGGTCGCATGGCGCCCCGCCCGCCCGGCCGCACGCACGGCGCCGGACGCCGCATGGCTGGCCCTGGTGCCCGCCGGCTGTGACGAGGAGTGGCTGGAGCGGCTCACCGAGGCCCTCCCGGTCCGTGTCCTGTCCGTGGACGCCGACCGTGCCGACCGCGCCGCGCTCGGCGAGCAACTGCGCCGCGCACTGGCCGAGCACACCCCGCAGGGCGTGCTGTCCCTGCTGAGCGCCGACCGCCGGCCCCACCCCCGGCACCCGGCCGTGCCCGCGGGCGTGGCCGCCACCCTGGCCGCCGTGCAGGCACTCGGCGATCTGGCGGCGACCCTGCCCCTGTGGCTGGTCACCGCCGGCGCGGTGGGCACCGGCGACACCGACCCGCCCCACGACCCGGACGCCGCGCAGGTCTGGGGCCTCGGCCGGGTCGCCATGCTGGAGTACCCGGCCTTCTGGGGCGGCCTCGTGGACCTGCCCGCCCGTCCCGACGCGGACGCGCTGGAGCAGCTGCGCACGATCATGGCCGGCGGCTTCGGGGAGGAGGACCAACTCGCGGTGCGGGCGTCCGGCACCCTCCTGCGACGCCTGGTGCGCGCCCCCTTGAACGGCACTCCCGCCGTCGGCTGGCAGGCCCGCGACACCGCTGTCGTGACCGGCGGCACCGGCGCGCTCGGCCCGGAGGCCGCCCGCTGGCTGGCCGGACTCGGCGCCGCGCACGTGGTGCTGGTCAGCCGCAGCGGCCCCCACGCCGAGGGGGTCGCCGAGCTGGCGAGCGAACTCGACGCCCTCGGCGTACGGCTGACCGCGCACGCCTGTGACGTCGCCGACCGCTCCGCCGTGGCCGCCCTCCTGACCGGACTGCGCGCACAGGGCGAGAGGGTACGCACCGTGCTGCACGCCGCCGCCCTGATGCGGCTGGCCGCACTGCCCGACACCGACCTCGCCGAGTACGCCGCCGTCCTCGACGCGAAGGTCCAGGGCGCCCGCCACCTCATCGACCTCCTCGACCGGGACGAACTGGACGCCCTCGTCTTCTACTCCTCGATCGCCGGTGTCTGGGGCAGCGGGGACCACGGCGCCTACGCCGCGGCCAACGCCACCCTGGACGCGCTGGCCGAACAGGCCCGTGCGGACGGCCTGCCCGTCACCTCGGTGGCCTGGGGCGTCTGGGACGGGGCCCGCTTCCCCGACGGCGTGGACGCCGGACAGCTACGGCGCCAAGGACTGCCGTTGATCCCCCCGGAACCCGCCCTGGAAGGACTGCGCGTCGTCCTGGAACGCGGCGAGAGCGGCCTGTCCATGGCCGACGTCGACTGGGCGGCGTTCATGCCGCTGTTCGCCTCGGCCCGCAGCCGGCCCCTGTTCGCCGAGATCCCGGAGGCCCGACGCGCACTGGAGGGCGACGAACCGACCGGGGCGCCGCCCTCCGACGCCACCTGGGCACAACGCCTGGCCGCCCTGCCGGAGACCGAACGCCGCGCCGCCCTGCTCAAACTGGTCCGGGAACAGGCCGCCGTCGTCCTCGGTCTGTCCGACCCCGCGGAGATCGGCGACGAGCGGCCCTTCCGCGACCTGGGCTACGACTCGCTGACCGGCATCGAACTGCGCAACCGGCTCGGCACCGTCACCGGACTCACCCTGCCCGCCACCCTGGTGTTCGACCACCCCACCCCGGCCGCCGTGGCCGACCACCTCGACACCTCGCTGGCCCCCGCCGAACCACCGCTCCTCGCCGAGCTGGACCGGCTCGCCGAGCGGCTGGCCCGCACGGACACCGAGGACGAACGCACCACCGTCGCGCAGCGGTTGCGCGCCATGTTGTCGCTGGTCGACGGCGACCTGGACGAGGACGACGACTTCGACCCGGTGTCGAACGAGGAGATGTACGACCTCATCGACCGAGAGCTCGGGGCGAGCTGAACAGGGGGCTGGAGATGTCCGAGGAAGAAAAGCTCAGGGGTTACCTCAAGCGGGTCATGAACGACCTGCGCAAGGCCAACCGCCGCCTGGAGAAGGCGGAACGGGCCCGCACCGAGCCCATCGCGATCGTCGGCATGGCCTGTCGCCTCCCCGGCGGGGTGCGCTCACCGGAGGACCTGTGGCAGGTGCTCGCCGAGGGCCGCGACGTCACGGGCGACCTCCCCACCGACCGCGGCTGGGACGTCGACGCCCTCTACGACCCCGACCCCGAGCGCTCCGGCCACCTCTACGTACGGCGCGGCGGGTTCCTCGACGACCCCGCCGCCTTCGACCCCGCCTTCTTCGGCATCTCACCGCGTGAGGCGCTGGCGATGGACCCGCAGCAGCGGCTGCTGCTGGAGACGTCGTGGGAGGCGCTGGAACGCGCCGGGATCGATCCGCTGTCACTGCGCGGCAGCCGCACCGGCGTGTTCGTCGGCCAGAACCACCAGGAGTACGGAACCCGGCTCGCGCACGCCCCGACGAGCGTCGAGGGCCACCTCGTCACCGGTGTGGTCCCCAGCGTGCTGTCGGGCCGCATCTCCTACACCCTCGGCCTCGAAGGCCCCGCCGTCACCGTGGACACGGCGTGTTCCACCTCCCTGGTCACCCTGCACCTGGCCGTGCAGTCGCTGCGCAACGGCGAGTCCTCGCTCGCGCTGACGGGCGGCGCCACCGTCCTGGCCGGCCCCGGCCCGCTGGTGGAGTTCAGCAGGCAGCGCGTGCTGGCGGCGGACGGCCGGTGCAAGGCGTTCTCCGCCGCCGCGGACGGCATGGGCATGGCCGAGGGAGTCGGCGTGCTGGTCCTGGAGCGGCTGTCGGACGCGCGGCGCAACGGGCACCGTGTGCTGGCCGTCGTCCGGGGTTCGGCGGTGAACCAGGACGGCGCCTCCAACGGCCTGACCGCGCCCAACGGCCCCTCCCAGCAACGGGTCATCCGGGCGGCGCTGACGAACGCGGGCCTCACCCCCGCCGACATCGACGTCGTCGAGGCGCACGGCACCGGCACCTCGCTCGGCGATCCGATCGAGGCCCAGGCACTGCTGGCCACCTACGGCGTCCACCGCGAACGGCCGCTGCGCCTGGGCACGGTGAAGTCCAACATCGGCCACACCCTCGCGGCCGCCGGAGTGGCCGGCGTCATCAAGTCCGTGCTCGCCCTGCGCCACGGGACCGTGCCCAAGACGCTGCACGCGGAGACCCCTTCCCCGCACATCGACTGGTCCTCCGGCGCCCTCCTGCTCTCGACGGAGGCGACCCCCTGGCCGAGCGGCGAACGGCCGCGCCGCGCCGCGGTCTCCTCCTTCGGCATCAGCGGCACGAATGCGCACGTGGTGTTGGAGGAGGCGCCGGCGGGGGAGGAGGCGCCGGTTGCCGAGGCGGTCGTTGACCCGGCGGTACCGGTACCGGTGCCGGTGGTGGTGTCGGGGCGGGACGAGGCCGGGTTGGGCGTTGCGGCCGGTCGGCTGGGTGCCTTCGTGTCGGCTGATGTGGGTGTGTCGGTGGTGGGGGTGGCGCGTGCTGCGGGGGTGGGTCGTGCCGCATTGGAGTGCCGGGGCGCGGTGGTGGCCGCGGACCGCGATGAACTGCTGGCGGGCTTGGAGGAGTTGGCAGCCGGGGACGGGATCCGCGGCACTGCCGGCCGTGGCGGGCTGACCGGGTTCTTGTTCTCGGGTCAGGGCTCGCAGTGGTCGGGGATGGGGGGTGAGCTGGCGCGGGCGTTCCCGCTGTTCGGTGAGGTGTTCGGTGAGGTGTGCGGGCGGTTGGAGGAGCGGCTGGGTTTCGGGCTGCGTGAGGTGGTGTTGAGCGGCGGCGAAGCCGTGGACGGGACGGTGATAGCGCAGTGCGGGTTGTTCGCGTTCGAGGTGGCGTTGTTCCGGTTGGTGGAGTCGTTCGGTGTGGTGCCGGAGTTTGTGGTGGGTCATTCGGTGGGGGAGGTGGCGGCGGCTCATGTGGCGGGGTTGTTGTCGCTGGAGGATGCGGTGCGGTTGGTGTCGGCGCGCGCGGTGTTGATGGGGGACTTGCCGTCGGGTGGGGCGATGCTGGCGGTGGGTGCCCCGGAGGCAGAGATCGGCGAGGTGCTCCAGGGTCTGGAGGGTGTTATAGGGGTGGCGGCGGTCAATGGTGCGTCGTCGGTGGTGGTGTCGGGGGACGCCCAGGCGGTCGGTGAGGTGCAGGTGGCGGCGGCTGAGCGGGGCTGGCGGCACAGGCGGTTGCGGGTGAGTCACGCCTTTCATTCGCCGTTGATGGAGCCGGTGTTGGACCGCTTCCGAGAGGCGATCACGGAGATCGAGTTCGGCCGCCCCCGGTTGGGTTTCGTCTCCTCGGTCGAGGTGGGTGCGGCTGCGGACTCGGTGGAGTACTGGGTGCGCAATGTGCGGCAGACGGTGCGCTTCGCCGATGCGGTCGGGCATGCGTGGCGGCAGGGCGTGACGCGTTTCGTGGAGATAGGCCCCGACAGTGCGCTGACCGCTGCGGGTGCGGATGGTGTCCCGGATGACGCGGGGGTGTCGTTCGTGGCGTTGCAGCGTCGCGAGCGGCCGCAGGCACGGGCACTGGCAGAGGGCCTGGCGCGGTTCCACGTGGCGGGCGGGTCGGTGGACTGGGCGGCGTGTCTGCCGCCGGCCGGGCACGTGGACCTGCCCACCACCGCCTTCCGGCACCAACGCTACTGGCTGGACTCCACCGAACCGACCGACCCCGCCGTGCTGGGCGCCGTACCCGTCAGGCACCCCCTGCTCGGCGCGCTGGTCCCGATGCCGGGCGAGCTCGATTCCGTGCTCACCGGGCGGATCGGGCTGCGGGGCCAGCCCTGGATCGCCGACCACCGGGTCACCGGCGCGGCCGTACTGCCCGGCACCGCGTTCCTCGAACTCGCCCGGCGCGCCGGCGAACTCATCGGCGACCTGCGCGTGGAGGAGCTGATCCTCGAAGTGCCCCTGACGTTGCCCGCCGAGGGCGACACCGCCCTGCGCGTCGTCGTCGGCGAACCCGACACCGCGGGGCGCCGTAGCGTCGAGGTGCACACCCGGCCGGAGGAGCCCGGGTCACCGTGGACCCGGCACGCCACGGGCGTCCTGGTCGAGGACACGGACGACACGCCGGGCGCCGGGGGCGGCACGGTCGCGGAACTCGTGCAGTGGCCCCCGGCCGCCGCCGAGGCCGTCGACCTGGACGACCTCTACCCGCGTCTGGCCGGGACCGGGCTGGAGTACGGCCCGGCGTTCCAGGGCCTGCGCGCGGCCTGGCGGCGCGGCGAGGAGATCTTCGCCGAGGTCGCCCTGACCGATCACGAGCGCGGCCGGGCGCAGGAGTTCGGGATGCACCCGGCGCTGATGGACGCCGCCCTGCACGCCCTCGGCGTGGACGACCACCACGGACTGCGGCTGCCGTTCGCCTTCCACGGCGTCCGTACGTACGCCCCGGGCACCTCGGAGCTGCGGGTCCGCCTCGCCCCGGTCGGGGAGGACGCGATCCGCGTCGACCTCGCGGACTCCCTGGGCACCCCGGTGGCCACCGTCGAACGACTGGTGCTGCGCGCCCTCACGGGCGAGCTGCGCCCCGTACGACGGAGCTCGCTCCACCGGCTCGACTGGACGCCCGTGCCCACCCGCCACGAGGGCGGTCCGAGCACCGGCACGTTCTTCCGCGTTCCCTGCCTCCCCGTCGCCGAGTGCACCGCCGCGGTGCTGGAGCGGCTGCGCGAACGGCTCGGTGAGGACGACGCCATGGACGCGCGGCTGGTCGTGGTCACCGAGGGTGCGGTGGCCGCCGCCGACGACGAGACGCCCGATCCGTCCGGCGCGGCCGTGTGGGGCCTGGTGCGGTCGGCGCAGGCCGAGTGGCCCGACCGCTTCGTCCTGCTGGACACCCTCGGTGCCGCCGCCACGGACGCGGAACTGACCCGGGCCCTGAGCACCGGGGAACCCCAACTCGCCCTGCGCGAAGGACGCGTGCTCGTGCCGCGGCTCGCTCGTGCCACCGGTACGGCCGTCGAGGCGCCCTGGTCCGCCGAGGACACCGTCCTGATCACCGGAGCCGCCGGCACCCTGGGCCGGCTGGTGGCCCGGCACCTGGTCGCCCGGCACCACGTCCGGCGGCTCGTACTGGCGTCCCGACGCGGTGCCGAAGCCCCCTCGCTGACGGACCTGAGCGCCGAACTGCGCGCCCAGGGCACCGACGTCACGGTGGTGGCCTGCGACGTCGCGGACCGGCAGGCGGTGGCGGCGCTGCTGGCCGACCACCCGGTGACAGCGGTCGTGCACGCCGCCGGGGTCGTCGACGACGCCCTGATCACCGATCTGGACGAGGAACGGCTGCGCGCCGTGATGGCACCCAAGGTGCTCGGCGCGCGCTGGCTGGACGAACTGACCCGCGACCGCGAACTCAACCGCTTCGTGCTGTTCTCCTCCGCCTCGGCCGTCCTCGGGAACGCCGGACAGGCCGCCTACTCCGCCGCCAACGCCGTCCTCGAATCGGTGGCCCGCGACCGCCGGGCCGCCGGTCTCCCGGCCGTCTCGCTGGCCTGGGGGCTGTGGGAGGAGACCAGCGGCATCACCGCGCACCTCACCGACGCCGACCGCGCGCGCATCGCCCGCGGCGGCATCGCAGCCCTTCCCACGGAGGAGGCCCTGGACCTCCTCGACACGGCGGTCGGGTCGGACGAGGCGGCCGTGGTGCCCGTACGGCTGGACACCGCCGCCCTGCACCGCCTCGACCCGCTGCCCCCCGTCTTCGCCGGCCTGGTCCGCCAAGGCCGCCGTACACAGCGGCGCTCCGGCTGGGCCGACCGGCTGCGCGCACTGCCCGCCACCGACCGTCGACGCGTCGCCCTCGACCTGGTCCGCGGCCGGGCGGCCGGCGTGCTGGACCTGGCCTCGGCCACGCAGATCGACGCCGAGCGGACCTTCACCGACCTCGGCTTCGACTCGCTGACCGCGCTGGAACTGCGCAACCAGCTCGGCACCGCCACCGGGCTGCGCCTTCCCTCGACCCTCGTCTTCGACCACCCGACCCCGGCCGCGCTCGCCGACTTCGTGCTCGCCCAGGCCGGCGAGCCGAGCGCGGAGCCCGAGCGCGCGGCGAGCACTGCGGTGGTCGCCGTCACCCCCGACGAGCCGGTCGCGATCGTGGGGATGGCGTGCCGTTTCCCGGGCGGGGTGGCTTCGCCCGAGGACCTGTGGACCCTGGTGGCCGAGGGCCGGGACGGGATCACCGCGTTCCCGCAGGACCGGGGCTGGGACCTGGCCGGGCTGCCGGTGGGGTTGGGCGGGTTCGTCTCGGGTGCGGCTGACTTCGATCCGGGGTTCTTCGGGATCTCGCCGCGTGAGGCGTTGGCGATGGATCCGCAGCAGCGGTTGCTGTTGGAGACGTCGTGGGAGGCGCTGGAGCGGGCCGGGATCGATCCGCTGTCGGTGCGCGGCAGCCGCACCGGTGTGTTCGCCGGAGTGATGTACCACGACTACGCGACCCGTCTCACGCACGTCCCGCAGGAGCTGGAAGGGTACGTCGGCAACGGCAACCTGGGCAGTGTCGCCACGGGCCGGGTCGCCTACGTCCTGGGTCTCACCGGGCCGGCGATGACCGTGGACACGGCCTGCTCGTCCTCGCTCGTGGCCCTGCACCTGGCGGCACAGTCGCTGCGCTCGGGAGAGTCCGCCCTGGCGCTGGCGGGCGGGGTCACGATCATGTCCAGCCCCACGCCGTTCCGCGAGTTCGACCGGCAGGGCGGTCTCGCGGCCGACGGCCGCTGCAAGTCCTTCTCCGCCGGCGCGGACGGTACCGGCTGGTCCGAGGGAGTCGGCGTGCTGGTCCTGGAGCGGCTGTCGGACGCGCGGCGCAACGGACACCGGGTGCTGGCCGTCGTCCGGGGTTCGGCGGTGAACCAGGACGGCGCCTCCAACGGCCTGACCGCACCGAACGGACCGGCGCAGGAGCGGGTGATCCGTGCTGCGTTGGCGGCGGCGGGGGTGTCGGCGCGGGACGTGGACGTGGTGGAGGCGCATGGTACGGGGACGACGCTGGGTGATCCGATCGAGGCGCAGGCGTTGCTGGCGACGTATGGGCGGGATCGGGAGGGTGAGCCGTTGTGGCTGGGTTCGGTGAAGTCGAACATCGGTCATACGCAGGCGGCTTCGGGTGTGGCGGGGATCATCAAGACGGTGCTGGCGCTGGGGGAGGGGGTGTTGCCGCGGACGTTGCACGTGGACGAGCCGTCTGCGCATGTGGACTGGTCCTCGGGTGCGGTGTCGCTGCTGGGTGAGGCGCGTCCCTGGCCGGAGACCGGTCGGCCGCGGCGTGCGGCGGTGTCGTCCTTCGGTGTGAGCGGCACCAACGCCCACGTCGTCATCGAGCAGGCCCCCGACGAAGCGGTGACGCAGCCCGAGGTGAGTCCTCCGGTGCCGGTGCCGGTGCCGGTGGTGGTGTCGGGGCGGGACGAGGCCGGGTTGGGGGTTGCTGCGGGTCGGTTGGGTGAGTTCGTTGCGGGTGATGTGGGTGTGTCGGTGGTGGGGGTGGCGCGGGCTGCTGGGGTGGGGCGGGCTGCGTTGGAGTGCCGGGGTGCGGTAGTGGCGACAGACCGAGCTGAACTGCTGGCGGGACTGAAGGAGTTGGCTGGTGGGGGCGGGATCCGCGGCACTGCCGACCGTGGCGGGCTGACGGGGTTCTTGTTCTCGGGTCAGGGGTCGCAGTGGTCGGGGATGGGGGGTGAGCTGGCGGAGGCGTTCCCGCTGTTCGGTGAGGTGTTCGGTGAGGTGTGCGGGCGGTTGGAGGAGCGGCTGGGTTTCGGGCTGCGTGAGGTGGTGTTGAGCGGCGGCGAAGCCGTGGACGGGACGGTGATAGCGCAGTGCGGGTTGTTCGCGTTCGAGGTGGCGTTGTTCCGGTTGGTGGAGTCGTTCGGTGTGGTGCCGGAGTTTGTGGTGGGTCATTCGGTGGGGGAGGTGGCGGCGGCTCATGTGGCGGGGTTGTTGTCGCTGGAGGATGCGGTGCGGTTGGTGGCTGCGCGGGCGGTATTGATGGGGGAGTTGCCGTCGGGTGGGGCGATGCTGGCGGTGGGTGCCTCGGAGGACGAGGTGGGTGAGGTGCTCCGAGCGGTGTCGGGCGTGGTGGGGGTGGCGGCGGTCAATGGTGCGTCGTCGGTGGTGGTGTCGGGGGACGCCCAAGCGGTGGGTGCGGTGGAGGTCGTGGCGGCCGAGCGGGGCTGGCGGCATCGGCGGTTGCGGGTGAGTCACGCGTTTCATTCGCCCTTGGTGGAGCCGGTGCTGGAGCGGTTCCGTGAGGCGATCACGGGGATCGAGTTCGGCCGTCCGCGTTTGGGGTTCGTGTCGTCGGTCGAGGTGGGTGCGGGTGCGGACTCGGTGGAGTACTGGGTGCGCAACGTGCGTGAGACGGTGCGCTTCGCTGACGCGGTCGGACATGCCTGGCGTCAGGGCGTGACCCGGTTCGTGGAGATGGGCCCGGACGGTGCGCTGACGGCGGCGGGCGCGGATTGTGTCCCGCAGGACGCGGACGCGGCTGTGTCGTTCGTTGCGTTGCAGCGTCGTGAGCGGCCGCAGGTGCGGGCGCTGGCGGAGGGCCTGGCCCGTTTCCACGTGGCGGGCGGGTCGGTGGACTGGGCGGCGTATCTGCCGCCGGCCGGGCACGTGGACCTCCCCACCACCGCCTTCCGGCACCAACGCTACTGGCTGCACACCGACTCGGCGCCGACGCACCGCGGCGGGCACCCGCTGCTGGACGCCACCGTGGAGTTGGCCGAGGAGGACGGGTTCCTGCTGTCCGGGCGACTGGACACCCGGTCCCAGGCCTGGCTGGCGGACCACACCGTACTCGGTTCGACCCTGGTACCCGGCAGCGTGTTCGCGGAACTCGCCCTGCACGCCGCGGCGGAGGCCGGACTCGCCGGCGTCGTCGAACTGACCCTCCAGACACCTCTGTTGCTGCCGGAGGACAACTCGGTCGAGGTACAACTGCGCGTCGGCGCGCCCGGCGCGGCGGGAGAAAGGCCCCTGACCGTCCACGCCCGGCCGACGGGGGAGACCGCCCCGTGGAACACGTGCGCCCGCGCCGTGCTCGGCCCCGTGACGGCGACCCCCCGGGGCGCAGCGGCCGCTTGGCCGCCACTCGACGCGACCCCGATCGACGTCGGTACGGCGTACGCGGACTTCGCCGCCGCCGGGCTGGAGTACGGCCCGGCGTTCCGGGGCCTGCGCGCGGCCTGGCGGCGCGGTGAGGAGGTCTTCGCCGAGATCGCTCTGCCGGACCTCATCGGCAGCGGCGGCCGGTACCACTTGCACCCGGCCCTGCTGGACGCGGCGTTGCACGCCCTGCGCTACCTGGACGGGACCCCGGACGACCGCGCCCTGCTCCCCTTCGTGTGGAACGGGCTGGCGGTGTCCCGGACCGGCGTGTCCGCGCTCAGGGTGCGCCTTTCCCCCCTGGCCGCCGGGTCGGCCCGCCTCGACCTCACCGACCCGGAAGGGGCACCGATCGGTGTCGTGGACGGCCTCGTCGTACGACCGGTGACGGCAGCCCAACTGGGTCAGCAAGAAACGCTGTTCGCCGAGGAACTGGTGCCCGCCACCCCCTCGGCCGACCCGGAACCGGCCGTGGTGACGTGCGCGGACCTGGCCGAACTGGCCTCTGTGGCCGAACTGGCCGATCGGGAACCGCCCGCGGTGGTGGTGCTGCTGGACCGTCCCGAGGACGATCCAGCCGTCGCGGCCGGCCGGGCGCTGGACGCGGTGCAGGCCTGGCTGGCGGGGGACCGCTTCGCCGGCAGTCGGCTGGCGCTGCGCACCCGGAACGCGCGGCGCGACCCGGCCGCGTCCGCCGTGTGGGGCCTCGTGCGCTCGGCGCAGCAGGAACACCCGGACCGCTTCCTGCTCGTCGACGTCGAGGACCCGGACGTCGAGGACCTCGACGTTGAGGCCGGCACGCACGCGCACGAGGACGCCACCGACACGCACGAGGACGGCACGCACGACCGTGCGCCGGCTGAGCCGGACACCCGCATCCCCGCCGCGATCCCCGCCGCGGTCTGGAACGTGCCAGGCGGGCAGGTGGTCGTGCGCGACGGTGTACCGCTCGTCCCGCGGCTGACGCCCCTCGCCCTGTCCGCCCTCCCCGAGCGCCGCGACACCGCTCGCCCGTTCACCGGCCCGGTGCTGGTCACCGGCGGCCTCGGGACGCTCGGCGCCGCCCTGGCCCGCCACCTGGCGGCCGACTGCGGCGTGCGGGAACTGGTGCTCACCGGGCGCCGGGGACCGGACACCCCCGGCGCCGCCGCCCTGGCCGACGAACTCGCCCGGCTCGGCGCCGACACCCGGATCGTCGCCTGCGATGTGACGGACCGGGACGCCGTGGCCGCCCTGCTGGAGGAGCACCCGGTCACCGCCGTGGTGCACGCGGCGGGCGGCGTGGACGACGGCGTGGTCACCGCCCTGAGCCAGGAACGACTCACCGCGGTGCTGGCCCCGAAGGTGCTCGGCGCCCGCTGGCTCGACGAACTGACCCGGGACAGGGAACTGACCGACTTCGTGCTGTTCTCCTCCGCTGCCGGACTCCTCGGCTCGCCCGGACAGGGCGCCTACGCGGCGGCCAATGCCGCCCTCGACGCACTGGCCCGCCGGCGCCGGGCCGCCGGTCTCCCGGCCGTCTCCCTCGCCTGGGGGCTGTGGGAGGAGACCAGCGGCATCACCGCGCATCTCACCGACGCCGACCGCGCGCGCATCGCCCGCACCGGGTTGCGGCCCCTGGCCACCTCCGAGGCGCTGGAGCTGTTCGACCTGGCGCGGACCAGCGACGAGCCGGTGCTCGCCCCGATGCGCCTCGACCGGGCGGCCGTCAGGGCGGCGGGCCCGGTGCCGGCGGTGCTCCGGGGCCTGGTCCGGGGCGCCCCCGCCCCGGCCCCCGGCGCACCGGCGGTCGACACCTCCTTCACCTCGGTGTCCGGACCGGAACGGGAGGAGGCCCTGCTGGCCCTGGTGCGCGCCGAGGCGGCGGCCGTACTCGCCCACGACTCACCGGACGCCGTCCTCGGCCACCGCACCTTCGCCGAACTCGGCGTCGATTCCCTGGCCGCGGTGGAACTGCGCAACCGCCTTGCCGCACGGACCGGCGTCCGGCTGCCCGCCGCCGTCGTGTTCGAGCACCCGACCCCGGCGGCCCTCGCGGCACACCTGTCCGCGTGCCTGCCCGACACCGACGGCACCGTCGGTGTCTCCGTGAGCGCCGGGCTCGACCAGCTGGAAGTGGCCCTCACCGATGCCGCCCCGGACACCGTGGACCGCACCGAGCTGCGCATGCGGCTCACCGCACTGCTGTCCAAGTACGGCGGCGACGCACCGACCGGCGCGACACCGGAAACGGACCTGTCGTCGGCCTCCGACGACGAACTGTTCACCCTCGTGGACGACCTCGGCATCGACCAGCAGCAGGAAAGGAATCCGCGTGGCTGACGAGGACAAGCTCCGGGAATACCTCCGGCGTGCGCTGGCCGAGGCCCAGAGCGCCCGGCACCGGCTCGCCGAAGTGGAACAGGCCCGGCGCGAGCCGATCGCGATCGTGGGCATGGCGTGCCGTTTCCCGGGCGGAGTGGGCTCGCCCGAGGACCTGTGGACCCTGGTGGCCGAGGGCCGGGACGGGATCACCGCGTTCCCGCAGGACCGGGGCTGGGACCTGGCCGGGCTGCCGGTGGGGTTGGGCGGGTTCGTCTCGGGTGCGGCTGACTTCGATCCGGGGTTCTTCGGGATCTCGCCGCGTGAGGCGTTGGCGATGGATCCGCAGCAGCGGTTGCTGTTGGAGACGTCGTGGGAGGCGCTGGAGCGGGCCGGGATCGATCCGCTGTCGGTGCGCGGCAGCCGCACCGGTGTGTTCGCCGGTGTGATGTACCACGACTACGCCACGCTGATGGACACCGTTCCCGAGGAACTGCACGGCTTCATCGGCAACGGGAACGCCGCCAGCATCGCCACGGGCCGGGTCGCCTACACCTTCGGCCTGGAGGGCCCCGCCGTCACCGTGGACACGGCTTGCTCGTCGTCCCTGGTCACCCTGCACCTCGCCGTGCAGTCGCTGCGCAACGGGGAGACCTCCCTCGCCCTGGCCGGCGGCGTGACCATCATGTCCACCCCCGGAACGTACGTCGAGTTCGACCGGCTCGGGGGCCTGGCCGCCGACGGCCGGTGCAAGGCGTTCTCCGCCGCCGCCGACGGCACGGGGTGGTCCGAGGGCGTCGGGATGCTCGCACTGGAGCGGCTGTCGGACGCCCGGCGCAACGGCCACCGGGTGCTCGCCGTGATCCGGGGTTCGGCGGTGAACCAGGACGGCGCCTCCAACGGCCTGACCGCGCCCAACGGCCGCGCCCAGCGCCAGGTGATCCTCGAAGCCCTGACCGACGCCGCCCTCTCCCCGTCCGACGTCGACGCCGTGGAGGCGCACGGCACCGGCACCTCGCTGGGCGACCCCGTCGAGGCGCAGGCCCTGCTCGCGGCGTACGGCACGGGTCGCGAACGGCCCCTGTGGCTGGGGTCGGTCAAGTCCAACCTCGGGCACACCCAGGCCGCGGCGGGCGTGGCCGGCGTGATCAAGATGGTGCAGGCCATGCGGCACGGCGTGCTGCCGCGCACGCTGCACGCGGAGGAACCGACCCCGCACGTCGACTGGACCGACGGCGCCCTGGCCCTCCTCACGGAACCGGTCGAGTGGCCCGGCACGGATGTCCGGCGGGCGGGGGTGTCGGCGTTCGGTGTGAGCGGCACGAACGCGCACGTGGTGCTGGAGCAGGCGCCGGTGGGGGAGGAGGTGCCGCTTGCCGAGGCGGTTGTTGACCCGGCGGTACCGGTGCCGGTGGTGGTGTCGGGGCGGGACGAGGCCGGGTTGGGGGTTGCTGCGGGTCGGTTGGGTGAGTTCGTCGCGGGTGATGTGGATGTGTCGGTGGTGGGGGTGGCGCGGGCTGCTGGGGTGGGGCGGGCCGCGTTGGAGTGCCGGGGTGCGGTGGTGGCCGACGACCGGGCTGAATTGCTCGTTGGACTGGAGGAGTTGGCGGATGGGGGCGGGATCCGGGGTGTGGCCGGCCGTGGGGGGCTGACCGGGTTCTTGTTCTCGGGTCAGGGGTCGCAGTGGTCGGGGATGGGGGGTGAGCTGGCGGAGGCGTTCCCGCTGTTCGGTGAGGTGTTCGGTGAGGTGTGCGGGCGTTTGGAGGAGCGGCTGGGCTTCGGGCTGCGTGAGGTGGTGTTGAGCGGCGGCGACGCTGTCGACGGGACGGTGGTCGCCCAGTGTGGGTTGTTCGCGTTCGAGGTGGCGTTGTTCCGGTTGGTGGAGTCGTTCGGTGTGGTGCCGGAGTTCGTGGTGGGTCATTCGGTGGGGGAGGTGGCGGCGGCTCATGTGGCGGGGTTGTTGTCGCTGGAGGATGCGGTGCGGTTGGTGGCTGCGCGGGCGGTGTTGATGGGGGAGTTGCCGTCGGGTGGGGCGATGCTGGCGGTGGGTGCCTCGGAGCGTGAGGTGGGTGAGGTACTCCAGGGTGTGGAGGGCGTTGCAGGGGTGGCGGCGGTCAATGGTGCGTCGTCGGTGGTGGTGTCGGGGGACGCCCAGGCGGTGGGTGCGGTGGAGGTCGTGGCGGGCGAACGGGGCTGGCGACACAAGCAGTTGCGGGTAAGTCACGCCTTTCACTCGCCCTTGGTGGAGCCGGTGCTGGAGCGTTTCCGTCAGGCGATCACGGGGATCGAGTTCGGCCGTCCGCATTTGAGATTCGTCTCGTCGGTCGAGGTGGGCGCGGGCGCGGACTCGGTGGAGTACTGGGTGCGCAACGTGCGTGAGACGGTGCGCTTCGCTGACGCGGTCGGACATGCCTGGCGTCAGGGTGTGACCCGGTTCGTGGAGATGGGCCCCGACAGCGCGCTGACCGCCGCTGGCGCCGGGTGCGTCCCGGACGACGCGACCGTGTCGTTCGTAGCGTTGCAGCGTCGTGGGCGACCCCAGGCGCGGGAACTCGCGGAAGGGCTGGCCCGTTTCCACGTGGCGGGCGGTTCGGTGGACTGGGCGGCATATCTGCCGTCGGCCGCGCACGTGGACCTGCCCACCACCGCCTTCCGGCGCCAACGCTACTGGCTGCGACCGGCCTCCAACGGCGACATCGGCGCCCTCGGCCTGCTGCCCGCCGGCACCCCCCTGCTCGGCGCGGCCACCCCGCTGGCCGGCTCCGACGGCTACCTGCTCACCGGCCGGCTGGCGGTCGCGTCGCTGCCCTGGCTCGCCGACCACCGTGTCGCGGGCGACGTCCTGCTGCCGGGCGCCGCGTTCGCGGAACTGGCCCTCCAGGCCGCCGACCGGGTCGGCTGCGACCACGTGGCGGAACTCGTCCTGCAGGCGCCGTTGACGCTCACCGACACCACCGCCGTACGCCTGCAACTGGCCGTCCACGAAGCCGACGGGTCGGGGCGCCGCACCCTGGAGATCCACTCCCGGGCCGACGACGCGTCCCCGGACGAGTCGTGGACCCTGCACGCCACCGGCGTGCTCACCACCGCTCCGGCCGAGCCGGTCGGGACGGAGGAGGACTGGCCCCCGCGGAACGCCACGCCACTGAGCGTGGACACCGTGTACGGCGACCTCGCCGCCCTCGGCCTGGAGTACGGCCCGGCGTTCCAGGGCCTGCGCGCGGCCTGGCAGCGGGGCGAGGAGGTCTTCGCCGAGATATCCCTCCCCAAGGAACTGCCGCTTCAGGCACATGAGTTCGGCGTTCACCCCGCGCTGCTCGACGCCGCCCTGCACGCCCTGTCGCTCACCGGCACCACCGGGGGCGCCCGGCTCCCGTTCTCCTGGTCCGGAATTCGGCTGCACGCCACCGGTCCGGCCGCCGCGCGGGTGCGTCTGGTCCCCACGGGCGACGGCACAGTCGCGCTGGACCTGTTCGACACCACCGGCGCCCCCGTGGCCTCCGTGGCGTCCCTCGCGTTGCGCCCGGCGGGGGGCTCGGCCGCCGTCCGCGTGCCGCACGACTCCCTGTTCCGGCTCGACTGGGGCGCCGCTCCCGCAGCCGCCGACCCCGTTGCCGGAACGTGGGCGGTCCTCGGGACACTGCCCACCGACCTGACGGCCGACCTGCGCGCCGCCGGTGTCGGACTGGCCGCCGACGGCTCCGCCACCGCGGCGACCACCGTGCTGGCGGTCCCGGCCGGTGAACCGGTGCACCAGGTGACCGCGGCCGTGCTCCGCCAGGTGCAGGACTGGCTGGCCGCCACCGCGGCGCCCGCCCGGCTGCTGGTGGTCACCAGCGGCGCCGTCAGCACCGGCCCGGACGACCAGCCCGCCGATCCGGGCGGCGCGGCCGTGTGGGGGCTGCTGCGCGCCGCCCAGGCCGAACAGCCCGACCGCATCCTGCTGGCCGACACCGACCGGACCGGCGAGTCCCGGCGCGCCCTCGTCGCCGTCGCGGACGCGGGACACCCGCAGACGGCGGTGCGCCGAGGCGTTCTCCTCGTCCCGCGTCTGGTGCGACCGGAGCCGGCTCCGCCCGCCGACGGGAACTGGCGGCTCGCCGTCACCCGCCCCGGGACCCTCGACCACCTCGCCCCGGTGCCCGCACCGGCCGCGAACGCACCCCTGGCGGCGGGCCAGGTGCGCATCGCGGTGCGCGCGGCCGGCCTCAACTTCCGCGACGTGCTGATCGCCCTCGGCATGTATCCCGGCGAGGCGGCCCTCGGCGGGGAAGGGGCCGGCGTCGTGACCGAAGTGGCCGACGACGTCACCGACCTGGCGCCGGGCACCCCCGTGCTGGGCCTGTTCCCCGACGCCTTCGCCCCCGTCGCGGTGGCCGACCGCGCCGCCGTCGCGCCGGTACCGGACGGCTGGAGCTTCGAGCAGGCGGCCGCCGTACCGATCGCCCACCTCACCGCGTACCTCGGCCTGGTCCGCCTCGCCGGACTGCGGGAGGGCCAGGCGGTACTGGTCCACTCCGCGGCCGGCGGCGTCGGTACGGCCGCCGTCCAGCTGGCCCGGCACCTCGGCGCCGAGGTCTACGGCACCGCCAGCCCCGGCAAGTGGCAGGTCCTGCGCGACCTCGGGCTCGACGACGCGCACATCGCCTCCTCCCGGGACACCGCGTTCGCGACCCGGTTCGGGCAGGTCGACGTGGTGCTCAACTCGCTGTCCGGGGAGTTCGTCGACGCCTCCGCCGCACTGCTGCGGCCGGGCGGCCGGTTCCTGGAGATGGGCAAGACCGACCTGCGGGACCCGGACGGGTTCCCCGGCCTCCGCTACCAGCCGTTCGACCTGATGCAGGTCCCGCCGTCCGAGATGCGGGAGCTGCTCGCCGAGGTGCTGGAGCTGTTCGCCACGGGGGCGCTGACCGTCCCCGTGCCGTCCGTGTGGCCCGTCGCCCGCGCCGCCGACGCGTTCCGCCACCTCAGCCAGGCACGGCACACCGGGAAACTCGTGCTCGCCCTGCCCCGCAGGACCGACCCCGAGGGCACCGTCCTGATCACCGGTGGCACCGGCACGCTCGGCGCCCTCGTCGCCCGGCACCTGGTGCGCGAGCACGGCGTACGGCACCTGCTCCTCACCGGCCGGCGCGGGTCCGACGCCCCCGGTGCGGCAGACCTGGCAGCCGACCTCGCCGGTCTCGGCGCCGACGTCACGATCGCCGCCTGCGACGCGTCCGACCGCGACGCGCTGGCCGCGCTCCTCGCCTGCCTCCCCGCCGCGCACCCGCTCACCGCCGTGGTCCACGCGGCCGGCGTCACCGACGACGCACTGTTCACGGCCCAGACGCCCGAGCGGCTGTCCGCGGTGCTGCGGCCGAAGGTGGACGCCGCACTCCACCTGGACGAGCTCACCCGCGGGCACGACCTGGCCGCGTTCGTGTTCTTCTCCTCCGCCACCGGCACCCTCGGCGGACCCGGCCAGGCCCCGTACGCGGCCGCCAACGCCTGCCTGGACGCGCTGGCGGCCCGGCGCCGCGCCGCCGGACTGCCGGCCCAGTCCCTGGCGTGGGGCCTGTGGGCGCCGCCCAGCGGCATCACCGGCGACCTGTCCCCGTCGGACCTGGCCAGGATGGCCCGCGCGGGCGTACAGGCCCTGTCCGCCGAGGAGGCGCTGGCCCTGTTCGACGCCGCCCTGGCGCTCGACGAACCGGTGCTCCTGCCCGCCAAGGTGCGGCTGCGCACCGCTGACCCGGCACTGCTCCCCCCGCTGCTGCGCACCCTGGCACCCGCACCCCGGCGCAGGGCGGCGGCCGGGCGTGCTCCCGCCTCCGCGCCGGCGCGGCTGACGTCCGAGCAGGCACTGTCCCTGGTGCGTACCGAGGCCGCCGCCGTGCTCGGACACACCGGCGCCGCGGCCGTCGACCCCGATGCCGAGTTCCGTGCGCTCGGAGTGGACTCGCTGTCCGCCGTGGAGCTGCGCAACCGGCTCGCCGCGGCCACCGGCGTGGGCCTGCCCGCCACCCTGGTCTTCGACTACCCGACCCCGGCCGCGCTGGCCGCGTACCTGACCGAGGAGCCCGACGAGCCGGAGACGGCCGAGGTATCAGCGGCGGGGCACGCTCCGGCCGGCACCGACGAACCCGTCGCGATCGTCGGCATGGCCTGCCGCTTCCCGGCCGGCATCCGCTCGCCCGAACAACTGTGGCGGTTCCTGCTCGACGGCGGGGACGGCATCAGCGAGTTCCCCACCGACCGGGGCTGGGACCTGGACACCCTCTTCGACCCCGACCCCGACCGGCCGGGCACCTCGTACACCCGGCACGGCGGTTTCCTGAAGGACGCCGCCGACTTCGACGCCGAGTTCTTCGGCATCAACCCGCGCGAGGCCCTCGCCACGGACCCGCAGCAGCGGCTGCTGCTGGAGACCACCTGGGAGACCTTCGAGCGGGCCGGCCTGGACCCGACGGCCGTGCGCGGCAGCCGGACCGGCGTGTTCGTCGGCGTCATGCGCCAGGACTACGGCCCGATGCTGCACCACGCGGCCGAGGGCGTGGAGGGGTACCGGCTGACCGGCAGCGCCGCCAGCGTCGCCTCCGGACGGCTCGCCTACACCTTCGGCCTCGAAGGGCCCGCCCTGACCGTGGACACGGCCTGCTCGTCCTCCCTGGTCGCCCTGCACCTGGCCGCACAGGCCCTGCGCAACGGCGAGTGCGACCTGGCGCTGGCGGGCGGCGCGACCGTGATGGCGACCCCGGGACTGTTCGTCGAGTTCTCCCGGCAGCGCGGACTGGCGGCCGACGGCCGCTGCAAGTCCTTCTCCGCCGCCGCGGACGGCACCTCGTGGTCGGAAGGCGTCGGCATGCTCCTGGTGGAGCGGCTGTCCGACGCCCGCCGCAACGGTCACCGCGTCCTCGCCGTCGTGCGGGGCTCCGCCGTCAACTCCGACGGTGCCTCGAACGGGCTCACGGCGCCCAACGGTCCCTCCCAACAGCGGGTGATCCGTGCCGCGTTGGCGGCGGCGGGGGTGTCGGCGCGGGACGTGGACGTGGTGGAGGCGCATGGTACGGGGACGACGCTGGGTGATCCGATCGAGGCGCAGGCGTTGCTGGCGACGTATGGGCGGGATCGGGAGGGTGAGCCGTTGTGGCTGGGTTCGGTGAAGTCGAACATCGGTCATACGCAGGCGGCTTCGGGTGTGGCGGGGATCATCAAGACGGTGCTGGCGCTGGGGGAGGGGGTGTTGCCGCGGACGTTGCACGTGGAGGAGCCGTCTCCGCATGTGGATTGGTCCTCGGGTGCGGTGTCGCTGCTGGGTGAGGCGCGTCCCTGGCCGGAGACCGGTCGGCCGCGCCGTGCGGCGGTGTCGTCCTTCGGTGTCAGCGGCACCAACGCCCACGTCGTCATCGAGCAGGCCCCCGACGAAGCGGTGACGCAGACCGAGGCGGGACCGCCGCTGCCCCTGCCGGTCGTGGTGTCGGCCCGCACCCGGCCGGCGCTGAGCGCCCAAGCGGCCCGGCTGCTGACCCACCTGCGCGAGCACCCGGACCTCCCGCCGGACGCCCTCGCGACCGCGCTGCTGACCACCCGCACCGCACACCCGTACCGCGCCCTGGTGCCGGGCGAGCCGTCCGCCGGCCTGGCCGCCCTGGCCGGGGGCGACCCGGGCGCCGCCGACGCGATCACCGGGTTCGCCCCGGACGCGGGCAAGCTCGCCTTCCTGTTTCCCGGCCAGGGATCCCAGCGCCCCGGCGCGGGCCGCGCCCTCATCGCGGAGTTCCCCGCCTACGCCGCGGCGTTCGACACGGTGTGCGCCGCCCTCGACCCGCACCTGCCCCGGCCGGTGCGCGAGGTCCTGTTCGCGGCCGAGGGCACCCCCGAGGCCGACCTCCTGGAACGCACCGACTTCACCCAGGCCGCGCTGTTCGCCGTCGAGGTCGCCCTGACCCGGCTCCTCGAGAGCTGGGGCGTGGTGCCGGACCTGGTGGCCGGTCACTCGGTCGGCGAGATCGTCGCCGCCCACGTCGCCGGAGCGCTCACCCTCGGGGACGCCGCACGCCTGGTGACCGCCCGGGGCCGGCTGATGGCACGTGCCACGCCCGGGGGCGCGATGGTGGCCGTCGAGGCGACCGAGGCGGAGCTCGCCCCCCAGCTCGCCGAGCACACCGGGCGGGTACGGCTGGCCGCGGTCAACGGCCCCCGCGCCGTAGTGGTTTCCGGCGACGCCGACGCGGCCGAGGGGATCGCCGCGCATTGGCGCGAGCGGGGCCGCCGCACCCGACGGCTGCGGGTGACGATGGCGCCGCACTCCCCGCACGTCGACGGCATCCTCGACGAGTACCGGGAGGTCGTCTCCGGCATCACGTTCACCGCGCCGCACCTGCCCGTCGTGTCCACGGTGACCGGCGCACCGCTGACGGACGAGGAGATCACCGATCCGGAGCACTGGGTCGCCAACGTCCGCGACGCCGTACGGTTCCTGCCCGCCGTCCGCGCACTGGCCGCTGCGGATGTCACCGCGTTCGTCGAGGCCGGTCCGTCCGCGGCGCTGACCGCGATGGTCCGCGACTGCCTGCCGGAGCCGACGTCCGTTCCGGACGGCGCCGTTCCGGACGGTGCCGGTCCGGACGGTGCCGGTCCGGACGCGCCCGGTCCGGAGCCCGTCGTGCTGCCGACCCTCCGCGACGGCCGGGACGAGGTGCCGGCCGTCCTCGACACGGTGGCCCGGCTCCACGTGCACGGCAGGTCCCCCGACTGGGCGAAGGTCACCGAAGGACGTGCGCCCGGACCGGTCCCCCTGCCCGTCTACCCCTTCCAGGCACGCCGGTTCTGGATGACCGGCGAGGCGGGCACCGGGGCCGGCGCGGCCGGACTCGACCCCGTGCGGCACCCCCTGCTCGGCGCGGCCGTCGCCCTCGCCGACGGCACCGGCGTCCTGTTCACCGGCCGACTGTCCACCTCCACCCACCCCTGGCTGGCCGATCACACCGTCGCCGGCCGGACCGTCGTCCCCAGCACCGCGCTGGTCGAACTGGCCGCCCGCGCCGGGGCGGAGCTGGGCTGCGACCGGATCGCCGAACTCGTCATGGACACCCCCCTCGCGCTGCCCGAACGCGGTGCCACCGCGGTGCAGCTCGTCGTCGCCACGCCCGACGACACCGGACGCCGGGAAGTGACCCTGCACTCCCGGACCGACACGGGCGCCGACGACGTGCCGTGGGTCCGGCACGCCACCGGTGTCCTCGAACCGCACACCGGCACGGCTCCCGCACCGGCACCGGCCGCCTGGCCCCCCGACGGGGCCGAACCGGCGCAACCGGCCGACCTGTACGACCTGCTGGCCGACCGCGGCCTCGACTACGGCCCGGTCTTCCGCGGCCTGCGCGCCGCATGGCGGCGGGACACCCCGGCCGGCACCGAAGTCTTCGCCGAGGCGGAACTCCCCGACGCCGCCGACCCACGAGGCTTCGGCGTCCACCCGGCGCTCCTGGACGCCACCCTGCACGCCCTCGCCGGTGACGCGGCGGGGGACACGGCCAGCCTCCCCTTCGCCTTCACCGGCGTCACCGTCCACCAGAGCGCCGGACGGACCCTGCGGGCGCGCCTCACTCCCCACGACGGCGGCCTCACCGTCACCACCCACGACGAGCACGGCACCCCGGTCCTCACCGTGGACCGCCTCGTCATGCGTCCCGTCCCGGCGGACCTGCGCGGCACGACGCCCGGCACCGACGCCCTGTACACCCTTGACTGGACACCGGTCGCCGCCGACACCGACGGGGCGCCCCCCACGGAACTCGGCCCCGACCTCGACCTCGACGCGATCACGGAACCCGCGGAACGCCTGCTGGCCGCGTTCCCTCCGGACGGCACCGGCGGCCCCGACGGCCCCGCCGGCATCTCCGCGGCCGTCCACCGGGCGCTGGCCCTCCTGCGCGCCTTCCTGGCCGACGAACGACTCGCCGACCGCACGCTCGTCCTGCGCACCCACGGCGCCGTGGACGGCGACGACCTCGGTGCCGCCGCGGTCTGGGGACTGGCCCGGTCGGCCCAGTCGGAGAGCCCGGGCCGCGTCGTCCTGCTGGACAGCGACGGCACCGTGCCCGACTCCGTCGCCCTGGCCACCGGCGAACCCCAACTGGCCGTCCGCCGGGGCGAGGTGCTCGTCCCCCGGCTGACGCGAACCGACGCCGCGGAGCCCGCGGCCTGGGACCCCGAAGGCACCGTCCTGATCACCGGCGGCACGGGCGCGCTCGGCTCGACGCTGGCCCGCCACCTGGTCGCCGAACACGGGGTCCGGCACCTGCTCCTCGTCGCCCGCCGCGGCCCGGACGCGCCGGGCGCCGCCGACCTGGTCGCCGACCTCGCCCGGCTCGGCGCCACCGCCGAGGTCGCCGCCTGCGACGTCGCCGACCGTGAGGCGCTCGCCGCGCTGCTGGCCGCCGTACCGGACGCGCACCCGCTCACCGCGGTGGTGCACACCGCCGGTGTCCTGGACGACGGCATGCTCACCGCCCAGACCCCCCAGCGCGTCGACCACGTCCTGCGACCCAAGGCCGAAGCAGCCCTGCACCTGGACGAACTCACCCGAGAACACGACCTCGCCGCCTTCGTCCTGTACTCCTCGGCCGCCGGCATCCTCGGCAGCCCCGGCCAGAGCAACTACGCCGCCGCCAACGCCGTCCTCGACGCACTCGCCGTCCGCCGCCGAGCGGCCGCCCTGCCCGCCGTGTCCCTGGCCTGGGGCCTGTGGGCCGGCACCGGCGGCATGGGCGACGCCGCGGACGACACCGCCCGGCGCCGCATCGAGCGGCTCGGCGTGGTGCCGCTCACCCCCGAGGAGGGCACGCGACTGTTCGACGCCGCCGTCCACGGCGCGGCCCCCCTGGCCGTGCCGGTCCGCCTGGACCTGGCCGCCCTGCGGGCCCAGGCCCGCACCGTGCCCCCGGCCCCGGTGCTGCGGGGCCTGGTCCGCGTCCCGGCACGTCCCACCGGCACCGGCGCGCTCCAGACCGCGCTCGCCGGCCTCGACGACGCCGCCCGACGCCGCCTGGTCCTCGACACCGTGCGCACCGCCGTGGCCGCCACCCTCGGCCACACCGGCCCCGCCTCCCTCGGGGACCGGCGCGCCTTCACCGACCTCGGCTTCGACTCGCTGACCTCCGTGGAACTGCGCAACCGGCTGGCGGCGCGGACAGGAGCCCACCTGCCCGCCACGCTGGCCTTCGACCACCCGAGCATCGACGCCGTCACCGAATACCTCCTCGGCCGGCTCACCGCGGACACCGCCCCGGCCGCACCCGCCGGAGCCCGCCGCGCCGGCCGGGCCGACGAGCCGATCGCCATCGTCGGCATGGCCTGCCGCTACCCGGGCTCCGTGCGGTCCCCCGAGGACCTGTGGCGGCTGGTCACCGCCGGCGACGACGCCATGTCCCCGTTCCCCACCGACCGCGGCTGGGACACCGAGCGCCTCTACGACCCCGACCCCGACCGCGCCGGCCACACCTACCTCACCTCGGGCGGCTTCCTGCACGACGCGGCGCGCTTCGACGCGGGGCTGTTCGGGATCTCCCCGCGCGAGGCGCTCGCGATGGACCCACAGCAGCGGCTGCTGCTGGAGACCTCCTGGGAGGCCCTGGAACGGGCCGGGATGGACCCGCTGTCCCTGCGGGACTCGGACACCGGCGTGTTCGTCGGCGTCATGTACCACGACTACGCCACCCGCCTGCCCAGCACGCCGAGCGACGTCGAGGGCTACCTCGGCGCCGGCACCGCCGGCAGCGTGGCCTCCGGCCGCCTCTCCTACACCTTCGGCCTGCGGGGCCCGGCGGTCACCGTGGACACCGCCTGCTCCTCCTCCCTGGTCACCCTGCACCTGGCGGCGCAGGCCCTGCGCGCCGGGGAGTGCTCCCTCGCGCTCGCCGGCGGCGCCACCGTGATGGCCACCCCCGGCACCTTCATCGAGTTCTCCCGCCAGCGCGGCCTGGCCGCCGACGGCCGCGTGAAGGCCTTCTCGGCCGACGCGGACGGCACCGTCTGGTCCGAAGGCGTGGGCCTGCTGGTGCTGGAGCGCCTCTCCGACGCCCGGCGCGAGGGGCACCGCATCCTCGGCGTGGTCCGGGGGACCGCGGTGAACCAGGACGGCGCGTCCAACGGCCTCACCGCCCCCAACGGTCCCTCCCAGGAACGGGTCATCCGCTCGGCGCTGCGTGCGGCCGGGCTGTCCCCGGCGGACGTCGACCTGGTCGAGGCCCACGGCACCGGCACCGCGCTCGGCGACCCGATCGAGGCGCAGGCCCTGCTGGCCACCTACGGCCAGGAACGGGCGGGCGACCCCCTGTGGCTCGGCTCGGTCAAGTCCCACCTCGGGCACACCCAGGCGGCGGCCGGCGTGGCCGGCGTGATCAAGGCCGTCCAGGCGATGCGGCACGGGGTGCTGCCCCGCACCCTGCACGTGGACGAGCCCACCCCGCACGTGGACTGGGAGTCGGGCGCGGTGCGGCTGCTCACCGAGGACCGGCCCTGGCCGGACACCGGCCGGCCGCGCCGAGCCGCCGTCTCCTCCTTCGGCATCAGCGGTACCAACGCCCACGTCGTCATCGAACAGGCCCCGGCCGCACCGCCGGCGGACCCCGTTCCCGCACGCCTCGTCCCGGTGCCGCTGTCCGGCAACACCGAGGCCGCGCTGCGCGCCCAGGCCCGGCAACTGCACCGCTGGCTCACCGCCTCGCCGGACACCGGTCCGGTCGAGACCGCCGCCGCCCTCGCCACCGGACGCGCCGAACTGCCCCACCGGGCCGTGGTGGTCGCCGCCGACCGCGCGCACCTGCTCGGCGGACTGTCCGCGCTGGCCGCCGACGAGAGCGCACCGCATGTCGTCACCGGAGCCGCCGGCTCCACCGGCCGCACGGTGTTCGTGTTCCCGGGTCAGGGGGCGCAGTGGGCGGGGATGGCGGTGGAGTTGCTGGGTGCTTCGCCGGTGTTCGCGGCGCGGATGGCGGAGTGTGCGGCGGCGTTGGGGGAGTTCACGGAGTGGTCGTTGCTGGATGTGGTGCGGGGGGTGGGTGGTGCTGCGTCGTTGGAGCGGGTGGATGTGGTGCAGCCGGTGTCGTTCGCGGTGATGGTGTCGTTGGCGGCGTTGTGGCGGTCGTTCGGGGTGGAGCCGGACGCGGTGGTGGGTCATTCGCAGGGGGAGATCGCGGCCGCGTGCGTGGCGGGCGCGCTGTCCCTGCGCGACGCCGCCAAGGTCGTCTGCGCGCGCAGCAGTCTGATCGCCGAGGAACTCGCCGGCCACGGCGGCATGGCCTCCGTGTCCCTCCCCGCCGACGAGGTGAGCGCCCTGCTGCCCGCCGCGGGAGACGTCACCGTCGCCGCGGTCAACGGACCCGGCTCCACCGTCGTCGCCGGTGAACCAGGAGCTCTGGAAAGGCTGTTGGCCGACTGTGCCGCACGCGGGGCCCGCACCCGGCACGTCGCCGTCGACTACGCCTCCCACTCCCCGCAGGTCGAGCGCATCGAGACGCGCCTGCGGGAGGTACTGGCGGAGGTACGGCCCCGGGCGGCCGACGTCCCCATGTTCTCCACCGTCGTCGCCGACTGGGTCGCCCCGGACGACCTCGACGCCGGCTACTGGTACCGCAACCTGCGCCACACCGTCCGCTTCGAGGAAGCCGTCCGCGCCCTCGCCGACCAGGGACACCTCGCGTTCATCGAGGTCAGCCCCCACCCCGTGCTCGTCCCCGGCATCGACCAGACGCTCGACGGGGCGACCGTCGTCGGCTCACTGCGCCGCGACGACGGCGGCCCGGACCGGTTCCTGCTGTCCGTCGCCGAGGCGCAGGTCGCCGGGGTGCCGGTGCGGCTGTCCGCCGCCTTCGACGACGACCGCCCCGCCCCGGTGGACCTGCCCACCTACCCCTTCCAGCGGCAGCACTACTGGCTGACCGCCCCCGAACACACCGGCGACACCGGCCGGGACAGCGCCTTCTGGACGGCGGTCGACGACGCCGACCCCACGGACCCCGGAGCACTCGCCGAACTGCTCGGCGTACCGGCCGCACCCCTGGCCGAAGTGCTGCCGGGGCTGACCGCCTGGCGCGCCGCCCAGGACGCGGCGGCCGCCGCCGACGCCCTGCGCTACACGGTCCGATGGCGCACCGCACAGCTCGACGACGCCCCCCTCACCGGGACGTGGCTGGTGGTCGCCCCCGAAGGACTGCCCCTGGCCGCCGACTGCGCGGCCGCGCTGGCCCGCGCCGGCGCCGAAGCGCGCGTCGTCGGCCCGGACGAGGCGGCCGCCGGGATCGGCACCGCCGACGCCGTCGTGTCCCTGCTCGCCCTGACTCCGGCCGACCCGGCGGACGAACCCGCCGTGCCCGCCGGACTGGCCGCCACCCTCGACCTCGTCCGCACGGTGGTCCGCACCGGCGCGGACACCACGCTCTGGCTGGTCACCAGCGGAGCCGTCGCCGCCACCCCCGCCGACCGCCTGCCCCGGCCCGAACAGGCCACCCTCTGGGGCCTGGGCCGCACCCTCGCCCTGGAACACCCGAAGCTGTACGGCGGCATCCTCGACCTCCCGGACCTCCCGGAGGAGCCCGACGCCACCCTGGACCGGCTGCCCGCAGTGCTCGCCGGGACCCTGGACCGGCTGCCCGCGGTGCTCGCCGGCACCGAGGACCAGGCCGCGCTGCGCGCCACGGGCCTGCTCGTCCCCCGGCTGGCCCGCGCCCCCCTGGCCGGGCGCACCCCGGTCGGGCCGTGGCGTCCCAGCGGCACCGTGCTCGTCACCGACGGGCTCGGCCCGATGGGCCTGCCGGCCGCCCGGTGGCTCGCCGCCCACGGCGCCCGGGCCCTTGTGCTGACCACCGACGACCCCTCCGCCACCGCACCCGACGACCTCGGCGTCCCGGTGACCGTGAGCACCTGCGACCCGGCCGACGAGAAGGAACTCGCCGCCCTGCTCGCCGCGATCCCGGCCGACGCGCCACTGACCGCGGTGGTGCACGCCGCCGGCACCCTGCGCTCCGGTCCCGTGGCCGACCTCGACCTCGCCGGGGCCGCCGCCGCCCTCGACGCCAAGGTGCGCGGCGCGGCCACCCTGCACCGCCTCACCGGCGAGCTGGAGGCGTTCGTCCTGTTCTCGTCCGTCGCGGCCACCTGGGGCGGCGGTGAACAGGGCGCGTTCGCCGCGGCCAACGCCTACCTCGACGCCCTCGCCCACCACCGGCACGCCCTCGGGCTGCCGGCCACCGCGCTGGCCTGGGGCCCCTGGGAGGGCGTCGGGCTCGGCGCGGCGGACGCCGCCGGCGGGCCCGCCCGCCGCGAACAGCTGCGCCGCCGCGGCATCCTGGCACTGTCGCCCGAACGGGCGCTCACCGCGATGGCCGACGCCGTACGGCACGGCGAACCCGTGGTGACCGTGGCCGACGTGGACTGGACCGCCTTCGCGCCCGCGTTCACCGCCGCCCGGCCCAGCCCTCTGCTGAGCGACCTGCCCGACGTACGCGACGGCGTCACCGCCGACGCCGCCGCCGAACCCGGTGCCGACACCTCCTCCCTGGCAGCGCGGCTCACCGCACTGCCCGAAGCCGAGCAACACCGCGCGCTGACCGACCTCGTGCGCCGCGAAGCGGCCGTCGTCCTCGGCCACGACGACCCGGACGCGATGCCCACCGGCCGCCCCTTCACCGAGCTCGGCTTCGACTCGCTCGCCGCCGTCAACCTGCGCAACCGCCTCGGCACGGCCACCGGCGTACGGCTGTCGGCCACCGCCGTGTTCGACCACCCCAGCCCCGCCGCACTCGCCGACCACCTCCTGCGCCACCTCGCCGCGCCCCCGGCGGCGGCCGTCGGCTCCCTGGACGAGGAACTGGACCGGCTGGCCGGCGTCCTCTCCGACGTCTCGGACGAGGACGAACGCCGACGGGCGCTCGCCCGCCTCCAGGGCCTGGTCGGACGGCTGGCCACGCCCGCCGACGGCGACCGCGCATCGGTCAGCGAAGCACTCGGCACCGCCAGCGACGAAGAGATCTTCCGGTTCATCGACTCGGAGTTGAGCTGATCATGAGTGACGTCGACCGTCTCCGCGACTACCTCCGCAAGGTCACCGTCGACCTGCACGAAGCCCGACAGCGGCTGCGCGAGCACGAGCAGCGCGACGCCGAGCCGATGGCCGTCGTGGGCATGGCCTGCCGCTTCCCCGGCGGCATCGCCTCCCCCGAAGACCTGTGGGAGGCCGTGGCCACCGGCCGCGACGTCATCGCCGCCTTCCCCCGCGACCGCGGCTGGCCGCTGGACCGGCTGTACGACCCCGACCCCGACCGCCCCGGCACCACCTACGTCAAGGAGGGCGGCTTCCTCTACGACGTCGCCGACTTCGACGCCCCCTTCTTCGGGATCTCCCCGCGGGAGGCGCTGGCCATGGACCCCCAGCAGCGGCTGCTCCTGGAGACGTCCTGGGAGGCCGTGGAGCGCGCCGGGATCGACCCGCTGTCCCTGCGCGGCAGCCGGACCGGCGTGTTCGTCGGCAGCGGCGCGCAGGACTACGGCATGGTCGCGGCGCGGTCCGCCGAGGACCTGGAGGGCTACCTGCTCACCGGCAACGCGGTCAGCGTCCTGTCCGGCCGGATCTCCTACACGCTGGGCCTGGAGGGTCCGGCGCTGTCCGTGGACACCGCCTGCTCGGCGTCGCTCGTCGCCCTGCACCTGGCCTGCCGTTCCCTGGCCCGCGGTGAGTGCTCGCTGGCCCTGGCCGGGGGAGCCTCGGTGCTGTCCACCCCCGCCGGATTCGTGGAACTGTCACGGCAGCGCGGCCTGGCCCCCGACGGACGGGCCAAGGCGTTCGCCCGGGCCGCCGACGGCACCGCCTGGTCGGAGGGCGCCGGCGTGCTCGTACTGGAACGGCTCTCCGACGCGCGTCGCAACGGTCACCGGGTCCTCGCCCTGGTACGCGGCTCCGCGGTCAACCAGGACGGCGCCTCCAACGGCCTGACCGCGCCCAACGGGCCCGCGCAGGAACGGGTCATCCGCGCCGCCCTGGCCGACGCGGGCCTGGCCGCCGCCGACATCGACGCCGTGGAGGCCCACGGCACCGGCACGGCCCTGGGCGACCCCATCGAGGCCAACGCCCTGCTGGCCACCTACGGCCGCAACCGCCCCGCGGGCCGGCCGCTGTGGCTGGGCTCGCTCAAGTCCAACCTGGGCCACTCCGGGGCCGCCGCCGGGGTCGGCGGTGTCATCAAGATGGTGATGGCGTTGCGCGGCGACCACCTGCCGCGCACCCTGCACGTGGACGCGCCCACCCCCGAAGCCGACTTCTCCTCCGGTGCGGTGGCCCTGCTCACCGCACCGCAGCCGTGGCCCGAGACCGGCCGCCCGCGGCGCGCCGGGGTGTCCGCGTTCGGCATCAGCGGCACCAACGCGCACGTCCTGCTCGAACAGGCCGACGCGTTCGCCGCGCCCCCCGACCGGCCGGCGACGTCCGCCGAGACGGCGCCCGACCCTGCCGGTACGACGTCCGCGGCCCCCGGCACCGGGCCCGTGCCCGTGGCCCTGTCCGGCCGCACCCACGAGGCGCTGCGCGCCCAGGCCGAACGGCTCCTGCCGCTCCTCGACCCCGACGCCACGGAGAGCCGCGGGGGCGACGGCGGCCTGCCCGACACCGCCGCGGCACTCCTGCGCTCCCGCTCCGCCTTCGCGCACCGCGCCGTGGTTGTCACCGATGACCCGGCGACCGCCACCGAAGCGCTTGACGCCCTGGCCGCGGGCCGACCCCACGACGCCCTCGTCACCGGCACCGCCGGACCCGCCGACCGCGTGGTGTTCGTCTTCCCCGGCCAGGGCTCGCAGTGGGCGGGCATGGCCGCCGAGCTGCTCGACTCCGCGCCCGTCTTCGCCGCCCACATGGCCGAGTGCGACCGGGCCGCCCGCGCCTTCGTCGACTGGTCCCTCGTCGACGTGCTGCGCGAGACGCCCGGGGCACCCCCCTTGGATCGCATCGAGGTCCTGCAACCGGTGCTGTTCGCGGTGATGGTGTCCCTGGCCCGGCTGTGGCGTTCCCACGGCCTCGTACCGTCGGCCGTCGTCGGCAGCAGCCAGGGCGAGATCGCCGCCGCCTGCGCCGCCGGCGCGCTGTCCCTGCACGACGCGGTGAAGATCGTGGTGCTCCGCAGCCGACTGTTCGCCGACGAACTGCGCGGCAACGGCGCGGTGGTGTCGGTCGCCGCCCCCGAGGCCGAGGTGCGCGCCCGGCTGGCCGCCCAGGGGGACGGCACGCTGCACCTCGGCGGCGTCAACGGTCCCCACGCCGTCACCGTCGTCGGCGCGCTGCCCGCACTGGAGCGCTTCGTCGCCGACGCCACCCGCGACGGGCTGCGCGCCCGCCTGGTCGCCTCCAGCGTCGCCTCGCACTGCGACCAGGTCGACCCGCTGCGCTCCCGCATCCTCGACCTGTTCGCCGACGTGACCCCCACCCGCACCGACGTGGCGTTCTGCTCCACCGTCACCGGGTCCTTCACCGACACCGCCGCCCTGGACGCCGCGTACTGGTTCGACAACGCCCGCCGACCGGTGGCGTTCGACCCGGCCGTCCGCACCCTGCTGGACGCCGGACACCGCTTCTTCGTCGAGATCAGCCCCCACCCGGTGCTGGTCCACGCCGTGCAGGACATCGCCGAGGACGCCGGGACCGACGCCGCCGTCGTCGCCACCCTGCGCCGCGGCCAGGGAGACCTCACCCGCTTCCTGCGTTCCGTCGCCGACGCCCACACCCGCGGCGCACCGGTCGACCTTGCCCGGACGCTGGACGGCCGGCCCACCACCTGGGTCGACCTGCCGACCTACCCCTTCCAGCGACAGCGTTACTGGCCGGAGCCCGGCTCCGCAGCGGCGGCCGACACCACGGACCCGGCCGAGGCGGACTTCTGGCAGGCCGTGGAGAACGACGACGTGACCGGCCTGACCGAGAGCCTGGGGGTGGGTGTCGAGCCACTGGCCGCCGTCCTCCCCGCGCTGGCCGCCTGGCACCGCGAACGCCGCGAACGGTCCCTCGTCGACTCCTGGCGCTACGCGCTCGACTGGCGCCCGGTGCCCGCCCCGCCACGACCCCGGCTGTCCGGCGACTGGCTGCTCGCGGTGCCACCCGGCCACCAGGGCCCGGAGACGGACGCGCTTGCCTCGCACGGCGCCACCGTCCACCGCGTCGAGGTCACCTCCGGTGCACCGGACGCAGAAGCGTTACGGACCGCTCTCGCCGGGGCGCGTCCCAGCGGGGTGGTGGCCCTGCTCGGCTGGCCCGCCGCCGTCACCCTGGTACGAGCCCTGACCGAGGCGGACGTACGGGCGCCGCTGTGGTTCACCACGAGGGAGAGCGTCGCCCTGGACGCCGCACCCCACGGCGACCCGGACCAGGCCGCGCTGTGGGGCCTGGCCCCCACCGTGGCCCTGGAGCACCCCTCCCTCGCGGGCGGAGTGGTCGACCTCCCCGCACACGCCGACGAACGGGTCCTCGCGTCCTGGTGCTCCGCACTGTCCGGCGCCACCGGCGAGGAGCAACTCGCCGTCCGGCGGGCCGGTCTGTTCGCCCGCCGTCTGGTGCGCAGCCCCCGGGCCGCACTGACCGGCCCCGCATGGCGGCCCACCGGCACGACGCTGGTGACCGGCGCCGACACCGCGGCGGGCGCGGCCGTGTCCCGCCGGCTCGTCGCCCTCGGTGCCCCCGCCCTGCTCCTGACCGTGGCCCCCGGCGGCACGGTCGCCGATGACGTCCTCACCGCACTGCGCGACTCGGGCACCCAGGTGACCACCCGTCCGTGCGACCTCGACGACCGGGAAGCGGTCGCCGCCCTCCTGGCCCAGCAGTCCGCGGGCCCGCCGCTGACCGCCGTGGTGCACACCGCCGTACCCCTGACCGAAACGCCCCTGACGAGCCTGCACGACGAGACCGGCGAGCGCGTGCTGCGCTCCGGTGTGGGCGCCGCACGGCACCTGCACGACCTCACCCGCGACCTCCCGCTCACCGCGTTCGTCCTCTTCTCCTCCGTGTCCGGCACCTTCGGCGGCGTCGGTCAGGCCGTCCACGCGGCGGCCACCGCGTCCTTGGACGCGCTCGCCGAGCACCGCGCCGCGCACGAGCTGCCCGCCCTGTCGGTGGCCTGGGCACCGTGGGCCGACCCCGCCGACACCACGGGCACGGCGGCCGTCCGCCGGGACCGGCTGGCCAGCCGGGGCATCGGCGTCCTGGACGAGGAACGCGCGCTGACCGCCCTCGGTGACGCCCTCACCGCCGGGGACACCCGGCTCCTCCTGGCCGACGTGGACTGGCCCCGCTTCCACGCCGCGTACACCGTCACCGGCCCGCGGCCCCTCATAGCCGAGTTCGCCCCGGCAGGCCGCCCCGAGGCCGCCCCGGGCACCTCCCCGCTCGGCGACCTCACGGGGCTCCCCCCGCAGGAGCGGCACGCCGCCCTGCTGACGGCGGTCAAGGAGCAAGCCGCGTCCGTCCTCGGCTTCCCGGACGCCGCCGCCATCGATCCGGCCCGCCGCTTCCTGGAGCACGGCTTCGACTCCCTGACCACGCTGGAACTGCGCAACCGGCTGACCGCCGCCACCGGGGTACGGCTGACCGCGGCCACCCTCTTCGCCCACGACACCCCCGAGGCACTGGCCCGCCACCTCCACGGCGAACTCGGCGGACCGACAGCCGTGACCGACACCCCCCGCACCACCGGCGCCAGCTCCCTCGAGGGCCTCTACCGGCAGGCACAACAGGCCGGGAAAGTGGCCGAGTTCGTCACCCTGCTCGGCGCCGCCGCCGCGCTGCGCCCCACGTTCGCGTCCGCCGACGAGGCGGGCCGCCTGCCCGAAGCCGTGGAACTCACTGCGCACGACGAGGGTCCCGTACTGGTCTGTCTGCCCACCGTGCTCGCCACCTCGGGACCGCACCAGTACGCGCGCTTCGCCGCCGCCCTGCGCGGCAGACGGGCCGTGACGGCCCTCGCGCTGCCCGGCTACGACGACGCGCCCCTGCCCGCGGACCGGTCGGCCGCCGTGGCCGCCGTCACCGAGCAGGTACGACGGGCCGCGGGGGACCGGCCGGTGGTGCTGGTGGGCTACTCCTCGGGCGGACTGCTGGCGAACGGCGTCGCCGCCCGGCTCGCGGCCCAGGACCGCCCGGCCCGTGCCCTCGTGCTCCTCGACACCTTCGTCTTCGGCCCGGAGCTGATCACCGACGGCGCCCCCCTCTTCGAGCAGGTGTTCACCCGCCTCGACGAGGCCGGCGGCCCCACCGACGCACGACTGACTGCCATGGGCGCGTACCTGCGGCTGCTCACCGACTGGGAACCGGCCGACGCGGCCACACCCGTCCTGGTCGCTCGCACCACCCGACCCCTGACCGGGTACGACCGCCCGCCGGCGACCTGGGACCACCCCCACGACACGGTGGAGGTGACCGGCGACCACTTCACCGTCCTCGAGGAACACGCCGACGCCGCGGCCCAAGCGGTGCACGAGTGGTTGGAGAAGCAATGACACGGCACACCACCGTCCTGGTCGTCGGCGCGGGCCCCTGCGGCCTGGCCATGGCCGCCCAGCTGCGCCGGCTCGGCGTGGACGTCACCGTCGTCGACGCGGAGAGCCGCCCGCACACCGGCTCCCGCGCCATCCTGCTGTGGCCGCCGGTACGGGAGGTGCTCGACGAACTCGGGCTGGCCGAGGACGCCGCACGAGCCGCCGTCCGGCCCGCCGCCCTCCACTACCACCTGGGCTCGGGCGGCAGCGCGCGCGTCCCGCTGGGCGCGTCCGACCTCCCCCTGGTCCTGCCCCAGGAACGCACCGGACAGCTGCTGGCCAAGGCGCTGGCGGACCGGGGCACCACCGTGGAGTGGGGCACGCGGGTCTCCCGGATCACCCCCACCGCGGACAGCGTGCGCGCCACCCTGACCCGGGACGCCGGCGGCACGGAGGAGATCGAGGCGGACTGGCTGATCGGCGCCGACGGCCTGCACAGCAGCGTCCGCGAGGCGCTGGGCATCGAGTTCTCGGGAGCACGGTTCCCCGCCACCTTCCTGCTCGCCGAAGGACGGATCACCAGGACGGCGACCCCCGGCGGACCGGGCGCGGCCGACAACGGGGACCTGAGCACCAAGGAGATCCACTACTTCCTCGCCCGCACCGGTGTCGCGCTCCTCGCTCCGTTGCCCAGCGGCGAGTTCCGCCTCTCGGGCGCCGTGCCCACGGGCACCGGGGCCACGGCCGAGCACGCCCAGGCACTCCTCGACGAACGCGGCCCGGGCGGCCTGCGCTTCACCGAGGTGCGTTCGGTGGCGCTCTTCTCCAGCGAGGAAAGGGTGGCCCACACCCTGCGCTCCGGCCGCTGCTTCCTCGTGGGCGACGCCGCGCACGTGCACAGCCCCATCGGGGGCCAGGGCCTCAACCTGGGCATCCCGGACACCCGCAACCTCGCCTGGAAGCTCGCCGGAGTCGTACACGGCCGACTGCGCCCCTCGGTCCTCGACAGCTACGACCCCGAACGGCGCGCCGTCATCGCACAGACCCTCGAGGCCACCGGACGCATGGCCCGGCAGGCGGTGGCCGGCCCGGTGGCCGGCCACGTCCGCAACCTCACCTGGAAACTGCTCCAGGTCACCGGAGTACTGACCCGCGCCTACGCGCCGATGCTGGCCGGCTGGCGCAGCCACTACCCGGACGTGCTGTTCGGTGCCCCCGGCACCAAGCAGCGCACCGAGCGCTCCCGGCCGCGACCCGGGACCCGGGACCCGCGCTGGACCCCGCGCGCCACCGACGAACTGGCCGGCCGCTTCCAGCTGTTCACCCACGGCGACCCGGCCGGGCCGCTCGCCGCACGGGCCGCCGAACTTACGGCCGACCTGCCCGACGTGGTCGCGCACATCCCGTCCTACGGCGGTCAGGAGCACTTCGTGCTCCTGCGCCCCGACGGCTACGTGGCCGCTTCGGGCGGTGCCGACGACCTGTCCCGCGCGGCCGAGCGACTCGCCTCCCTGGTTCCCGCCCTGCCGTCCGGGACCCCGGCCGGCGAGGGCCGTTCACGATGACGAAAGGACACGACATGCCGAACCCGGACGGTGACACGGCCACGGGCTGCCCCGTGCACGCGGACGCCACGACCGCCCCCCGGCCCTGGACACCAGGACTGCCCGAGCCCAGACCGGTCGAGCAGCTGCTGCTGCCGGACAAGACCCCCGTGTGGATGGTCACCCGGTACGAGGACGCCCTGACCGCCCTGAACAGCCGCCGGCTGAGCAAGGACCTGGGCAGTGCGCTCCAGGACCTGTGGCCCGCCCTCGGCTACGACGGCCGCAAGTCGATCCTCAACCAGCACATGAACCTGGCCGACCCTCCCGAGCACACCCGGCTGCGCGCACTCGTCTCCCGGGCGTTCACCCCGCGCCGGGTGGCCGACCTCGGCGAGCGCATCCAGAAGATCACCGACGAGTTGCTCGACGGAGTGGCCGCCGCTGGCACCGCCGACCTGAAGGACGCCTTCATCGCCCCCCTGGTGTCCACCGTGCTCTACGAGATGCTCGGCGTCCCCCTGGCGGACTGGGCCGAGTTCGAACGCAACACCTACATATTCGTGGGCCTGGGCAGCTCCTCGAGTCCCGAGGAGGTCATCGCCTCGGTCGGCTGGTTCGAGGACTACCTCACCCGGCTCACGGCACAGCGCCGCGCCGAACCCGGCAACGACCTGATCTCGGGCCTGGTGCAGGCCAACGTGGACGGTGACGCCCTCGCCGACCTGGAAATCCGCTCCACGGTCATGCTGCTGCTGCTCGCCGGCGCCGAGACCACCATCAACCTGCTGTCCAACGGCATCCTGCACCTGCTGCGCGACCCGCACCAACTGGCCGAACTCAGAAGCGATCCCGAGAAGCTCGGCCCGGCGGTCGAGGAACTCCTGCGCCTGACCAGCCCGGTGTTCACGGTGGTGTACCGCTTCGCCAAGGAGGACATGGAACTGGGCGGCGCGCGGATCGCCAAGGGGGAACACGTGATGATCTCGCTGGCCGCGGCCAACCACGACCCCGCCCAGTTCGCCGATCCCGACACCCTGGACATCCACCGGGACGCCTCACGGCACCTGGCGCTCGGACACGGCACCCACTTCTGCATCGGCGCCCCCCTGGCCCGGCTCAAGGCCCGCATCGCGCTGCGCACCCTGATCGACCGGTTCGACGACCTCCGCCTGGCGGTCCCGGACGAGCAACTGACCTGGACCCCCAGCCTGGTGGCGAACAGCCTGGACCACCTCCCGGTGACGGTCACCGCCACGACCGCCTGACCCGCAGCCCTCGGCCACGGCGCCCACCGCCCCCTTACCCCGCCCTTCTCACCCGCCCACCCTCTCCTTCTTCCCACCGGACCGGCCGCGCGGCCCTCCACATCCGCGCGGAGTGAGGATTGCCAGCATGACCGAAGTGCCCGCGCTCGACCCGGGGTTCATCGCCCAGCTGCTGCCCTTCGACCCCTTCGACCCGGCCTTCCTGGCCGACCCCTACCCCGTCTACGCGGCCATCCGCGAGAAGGGCCCGGTGACCCGCACCCCGCTCGGCCTGTGGGCCGTGACCGGACACGAGGTGAGCTCAGCCGTGCTGCGCGACCCGCGGTTCGGCTGGGGCGACGGCGCCACGGTCGCCGACCACTTCCGCACCGCCGCCGACGGTTCCGTCGTACGGCCGTTCATCTTCGCCGACCCGCCCGAACACACCCGCATTCGCGCGCTGGTCGGCAAGGCCTTCGCCGCGCGCCAGGTCGACCGGATGCGCGCCACAGCCGAGCGCATCGTGCGCGAGCTGATCGAAGCCGCCCGTGCCGAGGCCGGGGACGGCCCCATCGACCTGATGGCCGCGGTGGCGCACCCGCTGCCCGGCCGCATGCAGAACGCCCTCCTGGGCGTCCCGGAGGGCTACGCGGCCCGCTTCGACGAGCTGTCCGCGGACATCGCTCGCGGCCTCGACCCGAGCTTCCTGCTCACTCCCGAGGAGGTCGCCCGACGGGACCAGGCGCGTGCGGAACTGTACGGCTACATAGGTGAGTTGGCCGAGCAGCGACGCACCGACCCGGGCACCGACCTGATCAGCGAACTGGTCTCCGCGGAGGAAGGGGGAGAGCAGCTGACCCCCGACGAGCTGGAGGTCACGTGCACACTCCTGCTGTCCGCGGGCTACGCCACCACCGTCAACCTGATCGGCAACGGCATGCTCGCCCTGCTCCGCGCGCCCGAACAGCGGGACTGGCTGCGCGCCCACCCCGACCAGGTGTCCGCGGCGGTGGAGGAGATGCTGCGGTTCGACGCACCGGTACAGATGATCTCGCGGACCGCCCTGGCGGAGGCGGAGATCGCCGGGCAGCTCGTCCAGCCGGGCGACCAGGTCATGCTGATGATCGGTGCGGCCAACCACGACCCGGCGGTCTATGACGACCCCGAACGACTCCAACTGGACCGCCGGACCACCCGCAATCTGGGCTTCGGCCTGGGCCCCCACTTCTGCGTCGGCGCGCCCTTGGCTCGCCTCACGGCGCAGGCAGCGGTGTCGGCGCTGTCGGCACTCGACCTGGAGCTGGTGACGGAGTCGCCGGCGCGCGTGCCCAACATCATCATGCGAGGGCTGGCCGAACTGCCGGTCCGGGTCGTGGACTGACCCCTCCGGCGCGGCACACCCGAGGCGGGTGGACGACGACCGTGAAGGGAGCATTCGCTCGCTTCACGGTCGTCGTCCACCCGTTTCGCGTGTCTGGTGCCGGGGGCTGTGCGTACGCAGGCGAGGATGATGGCGTGGACGAGGATGTGGGCGTGGGTGTGGAACGGGTGCCTCGTCCGGGTGGTGGGGTTTGGGGTGTGGCGAAGCGTTGATGAAACCGGGGGGCCGGTTTATTATTGGAGTCGTCGCTTGGGGGGCGGGTCGCCTGGCTGGGGCTGGTGTCCTGGTGGCTGTGAGTCGCTTTCCGTCCTTGTTGGCCTGGTGCTGTACGCGCCGGTGGGCGCGTGCGGTGGAGTGTGGGGGGTGCTTCGTGATGGTGGGTGGACGTGGTGTGCGGTTGGTGGCGGTGAACATCGATGGGGTGTTGCTGAACGACACGTTCTCACCGGTGATCCATCGGTTCGTGGTGGGGCGGGGCGGGGTGTGGTCGGCGG
>NZ_SZNQ01000002.1:0-3494 GCF_005280215.1 Streptomyces lasalocidi
TAGACGAACTCGACATTTTATCATTCTGTGGAATGTTGAAAGTCGTAAGACCTTTTAACATGGAGACAGAATCCAACAAACGAGCGCAGCTTGTTTGTTTAAATAGCCATATTGAAAATTTATGTTATAATAAAAAAAAGACATTGACGGCAATCAATGACTTTTGGGATTGATAAAGAATCAAATTCAATTTGTAAATAGATTATATCAAAAGTATTTAAAATAAGCAATCGTAAGACCCGGGGATTTCCCCGGGCATACGGTTAGTAATACGTATGTTTCTAGCAGTAGTGAAAAACTTGTAAAGCATTGATACTATTGAGGTTAGAGCACTTTTAGAACTCGAAATTTTGGAGCAAAAAGTAGTACTCTAAACAGAGTAATTTTTGATATAAAAAAAGCTAATGATTCTTAAAATCCCTCAAAAAAAATGAGAGGATTTTTGTTTTGGATAAAAGAATAGAGTTAAGAGTTGACCAATTATCATTTACATTTAAATTTGATAATGAAGAGGTTAACTCGATTGAGCATAGCCAACGTTGTAAAAGCATGATTAGAAAGATAATCAATGAATTTTACTTGATGGACATATTTGTTTCTTGCGAAGAAATGCAAGGACGGAACGGATATTCAGACGGGAAACGGTTTGTTACTAACAATAGCGAGATGATGAGTTTTGCTTACAGTTCAAAGAGTCAAAACATGGGAGTATTTTTTGAGTTAAAAGCTACTGGTTTCGAGCAATTGTTAGCAGTAACTGGAATGGATTTCCCTGCATTTATGGAGAAATTGAATAGTCTGACTGAGAGAGAATCTTTTCCAGGGCAATGGAAAATGACACGTTATGACGTGGCTGCAGATTTGTTTAATTATGGAATCGATTTGAACAAAATCAATAACAAGATTTTGAAAGAGAATCTAAAATTTAAGCAGCTATCGAGACGAGGAGACGGGACAAAAAGAAATTTCATTGATAAGGTTTTGAATCTTGATGAGAAAATAAAACACGTTGGAACAGGTCAAAATATTGAGACTCTCTACGTTGGAACGAGAAAAGGAAAATCCGCATTTCTGCGATTTTATAACAAGTTCATCGATGTAGTAGAGAAAGGCAAAAAACAAGAGGAAGATTGTTTTTCTAGCGACTGGTACAGATATGAAATTGAGTTGAAATTTGATTCAACGAGTGGAACGAGTTTCTTTCAAGCAGTATCACAAGTCAAGACAGAGGAAGAATTTAAAGCATTTAATGCTACACAAATTATAGACAATTATCGACTTGTAACAAAGCAAGGGAATGATGTTCCATTCATTGCAGACATTGCCAAGATAGCAAAGAACGGGCAATTTGGATATATTTCACCGAACGAATCAAGAACATTTGATTTGGAGAGTAGCAAGGATTATTTTATAGCTGGCAAGTCTGGTCTACAATCATTATTGTATAGAATCAGAATGACAGAGGGAAGGGATGCTGTAATAGCGTTTCTTAGTGATATTATGTATTATCAAGATGAACATTATAGACCAACTGAAAAGGATAGTCTATATTTGAGGCAACTTGATAGTCATAACACCTTCTCAGAGCGAAAATAAGCGATTCTGAGCGATATTTTGTTTTTGTTGTATTATTTATCTATTCTTGGATAAAACGTGCTTAGAGGGGCTTATATTGCGATATAACACCCCTTAAAACGAGCGAGAGGAAAGAGTTGCTTTCCTCTTTTTCTATTTGTAGAATCTGGCAATCGGTCACGAAGTGCAGCCACTGGGGTGGCTGAGATTGACAATGAGAGTTTGACGGATTACGTCATTGAGGACGCCCGGCGTCCGAACATAAAAAAGACAACGGGGATCCGTTGTTCTTTTTTTATGAGTATAATTTGTTGCACATTCTAGTGATATATTCTTTTCTTGAGTTATCTTTAGATAATTCTAATTGAAGTTCTAGCAATGTTTTAAGTTCAGTTTCATCAGAGATAACATCATCTTTCTCGTCAATAAATTCAGCAAATACTTTGTCTAATTTATTAAATTCTTTTCTAATAGCTTTCATGAAAAATGAGTAAGATTTTTTGTATTTTGATTTCCCTTTTTCCATTAAGTCTTTATAAGATTTAGTTTCAATGATAGCGTCAAGAGGGACAATATATCTTTCAATTGAATCATCTGATTCAATTTTGTAGTTTGGAAGTCCTTGAACATTATATCCAAATAAGTCTCGTTTAAATTCTCCATTTCCAAGGTAAGTCATGATTTCCAAATCAGAAGAAGAATTGGTTTTAAGAATGTATTTCTCCCGTGGGATAGCATAGTTATTTTCTTCGTTACAGTATGATAGTTTTAGCATATATAAATGCTCCTTTCTTAAGTTTTTATTGATTATTTAACTGTAAGAAGATTTTATCATTTATTGCCAAAGAAGTCAAGCTAAACTTTATATTATACAATAAATAGATAATTTTGTCAACACTATATAAAAAACAGTGAAATCCGTTGGGAGAGTAAGGATTTAGGGATTTTATAAGCAATTTTATTAAAAAATATTATTGGACAAAATGAAAAAATGTGTCCAATTTTATAAAAAAGTTTTAAAATTTTTTGCTGATTGATTCAAATCTTCATAAATGACGATATAACAGAAAAGCTGTTTCTGATATTAAATGTGATTAAAAATAAAGAAGGTGTTAAGATGAATTATTTTTTCTATGAAGTGGAACACTTCTACAAAGATGGCGGTCCGTCATGGACTGTCACAATGCAATTTCCCGAAGAAATGAGGGGAGAGGTTGAGAGTTATTTCTCAAATGGCCGTACCATTAAAGAGACTGATTCAGATTGGGAATTAGGTCAACAATGGGAACAACAATATTTTTATAAAAAAGGATAGGTACATAATCATGAAATCATTAAATACAGAAACAATTAAATATTTTATTGGCGATAAATTTTATTTCTTCAAAGCAGCTGAAAACTTCTTGTATAAAGACGGAAAGAGAACAGAAGAAGTAGACGGAATCAAAGTAATGATTTACGGAAACGAAAACCCAGGAGAATTCTATGTAGTTAAAGTGGCTGGAACATTGGAAGATGTAAAAGGATTTGCAGTTCATACTCCAGTAGTATTTGACAATTTAACTGGTAGATTCTGGGCTAAGAGAAACGGAAATTTTGTAACAGTTGAGTTAAGCATGAAAGCAGATGGCATTACCCCTGAATTTAATTTAAAGTAAGGGGGTAATAGTCATGTGGCATAAAACACGGTTGAAAAAGCTTAAGAAAGGATTGGTTTTGAGTGCTTACAAAAACAGTCCTTTGATTAGGCAAAGAATGAAATATTTTCTACAAGTCAATGAATTGTACAAAGTAGAAGAACAGAAACTAAGAGTAAATGACAACAACGTAGTTGGTGGAAAATCAGAGGTTCAGTATAGTTCTGAAATCTCTTGGAAGAAAGAAAAGAATGAGTATGGCGATGTTATTCTAATTGTTAG
>NZ_SZNQ01000003.1:0-511954 GCF_005280215.1 Streptomyces lasalocidi
CGGCCAGGTCCCGTGGGTGGCGTACGAGCCGCAGTTGGCCTTCTTCGTCAGGCAGTCCAGGGTCTTGGTGACCTCGGCCGGGGAGACGTAGCCGTTGCCCGCGTTCGTGGAGGCCGGCATGCCGATCGCGACCTGGTCGGGGCGCAGCGGCGGGAAGACGTTGTTCGCATCACCGGCCACCGGGAAGCCCGTGAGCAGCATGTCGCCCCGCACCTCGGCGACGCTTGGCCGATTCGGTCTGGGCGAGGTGCCGCTGGCGATCGGCGATGAGCTTCGAGCAGCCGATGAGCCGTATTAGCTCCGCGAGGCCCGGCCGACCGGAATCGGATAGGCAGAAGCGCGTTCGCGCTGCCATTCCTGCAGCAGGCACGGAATACTGGGGTCATGGTTCAGCAGTCTTCTCTTGGTGCCACGCAGTCCGCCGCTGATGTGCTGCGCGCGCGGTATGCCGAACGTCTTCCTAGCGCCCTTGAAGATCTCGTTGGCCCGCGGCACGGTCAGGTCGACCTGCCGCTCCATATCGCCTGGTCAGGACTGCGTAGCTACGACCTCTCCCGGCCCCGGCAACGCATGAGTCTCTACCGGACAGTGCTCGCCGAAGGCCAGCGCGACGACATCACGTCGTTCTTGAACAGCGACCTTCTGCGCGACCAGTGGCCCCTTATGCGGACCATGATCAGCAGGCACGTGCGCGAGGTGTGGGAGACCGCCTTCCCCGAGCTTCAGCGTCAGGCGTCCGCCGCCGCGTGAACCTCAGCAACCTTCATCGCCGCCTGTTGGCAGATGTCCTGGCGATCGGTACGCCGTACCCATTGGTGCTCACTGGTGGCTATGCCGTGCAAGCCCATGGGCTCGTCGATCGCCTGAGTCAGGACATTGACGTAGCTACCGAGAACCCGGCTCCCATGATCGACATCGTCAGAGACCTGGCCCGCGGCTTGGCCGAGCGAGGCTGGCGGGTCGGAGTGATCGGTGTGGACCCGCTCTCAGCGCGCCTGCTCGTGACCAGCAGCGACACCGGCGAGGAGTGCGAGGTGGACGTACTCAAGGAAAACCTGTGGTCAGGTCCTATTACCACTCCCCACGGGCCGGTGCTGGCACTCGATGACGTGATCGGCACCAAGGTCCGCGCCCTGGCCGATCGCGCGGCGACCCGCGACTTCATCGACGTTCATGCCGCCGCTGGCGACCACACGTTCCGAGACCTGGAGACGCTGGGGGAGCGCCACGGACGAGGAGATTTCCGCCTGGAGGACCTGCGCGACCGCCTCGGCGCCGCCGAGTGGATGGATGACATGGAGTTCGAGGCGTATGGGCTGTCTGCGGATGACATCCACGCTCTCAGACGGTGGGCCCAGCACTGGATCGATGATCTTGAGCGCCGGCTTGGCACCGACGCGGACGAACTCGATGAATAGATCTTGCCCCCTGAGGGCCTGGGCTCGGTCTGCGTCACCACACACGCCACAATGGCTGCCGCCGGAATCGCCATCTCACCGCCGAGGCGGGGAGAAAGCGACTGCCTGGCGAAAGTGGCGTGGTTCACCCCGGAGGCCCTGCGGATCATCTCCGACGGCCTGAGGCCGCTCCGCGAGCGCTTCGGCGACAGCCCGGCCGCGCTGACCCGCGTCGCGCTCCAGGTATGCCTGCAGCGAGCCGAGAACGCCGCCGTCCTCGTCGGCTTCACCAGTCCCGAGCAGGTCAAAGCGAACCTGACCGCCGTCGGCACCCCGCTGACCGACGACGAGCTCGCCTTCGTCCGCGACACCCTCAGCCGCCTCCAGCAGAACCTGGACGCACACAGCGAGGTCTTCCTCGACGAGAAGGACGCCGGCCGATGAACCCCGCCCCTGCGCAGCTTTCCCTGCTGGCCACCGGCGAGCCCGCCCGCCAGCCGGCCACCGACGCCGTGCGGCTGCTGCTGTTCAACGCCCAGCACGCCTCCCCGGACCGCTCCCGCCGGCAGGCCCACTGGATCGCCGGCCAGGACGGCGCCGATATCGCCGTCCTCACCGAGGTGTCCTGCGCCCAGGGCGGCGACGCCCTCGTCGCCGCGCTCACCGAGCGCGGGTACGCCACCGTGATCGCGCCCCGCCCGTCCGCGCCTGACTACCGCACGGTCATCGCCTGCCGCACCAGCACCGTCCAGACCGTCCCCAGCCTGGTCACCCTCACACCCCACCGCGCCCCGGCGGCCCGCGTCACCGTCGGCGGCCACGACACCGCAGTGCTGGGCCTGTACGTGCCCTCCCGCGGCCCGAAAGACCAGCGCAACGTCGCCAAGCGCGCCTTCCAGGAGTCGGTCACCGAGAGCATGCCACGGCTGCTCGCCGCCTTCCCGGACATGCCCGTCATCATCGCCGGGGACCTCAACGTCATCGAGCGCGGCCACCAGCCCCCGCACAAGGTGTTCGGCAACTGGGAGTACACCTTCTACGACTCCTTCCAGACCGCCGGCCTCACCGACACCTTCCGCCACCTCCACCCCGACGAGGTCGCCCACTCCTGGTTCGGGCGCAGCGGCAACGGCTTCCGCTTCGACCACATCTTCGTCTCCACACCCCACGCCGAACGCGTCCTGGCCTGCGACTACCACCAAAAAGCCCGCCAAGCGGGACTGACCGACCACGCGGTCATGACACTGCGCCTGGGTCTGCCGTCCACCCCGAGCGAACCGGGCGAAGCCCCAGCGACGGAGGCTGGCTGACAGCCGGCCGCCGCAACAGACATCGGCGCTTCGGCCCACCTCGCCCCTCATGCGGCCAGCCCGCCGGGCTACACCTGCCCGCCGGTGCGGACCTCGGCGATTCGGCCAACCATGCGGCTCGACAGACCCGTTGTGCCGGACGGGTCCATGCACCTTCCACGCGGCGCCACCCGCTCTATCCCGGGAGTTTTGGAGCGACTGAAACACACCAGTTCGATATCTCGGCCTGCTCGTTGAGCATCACGGATCAGCCGTGACCGACAGATCGGGGGACAATGTGAGCACGGGCAGTACATCCGCGCAGCAGGGCGAGAGCATGCCGGAGGCGAGTCCTGCACAAGGCGCTGTGAGCACGCCGCAGGAGGAGTTCCTCTACCGGGACACCTCCCGGATTCAGGCCGGTGAGTACCACCACCTCGACTTGGGATACGCGTTCACGACGCGGAACGCGGACGTCGGCCAGGTTCAGGGGTCCGAAGTCACGGGCGCAGGCTGGTATCCGCTCTCCGAAGCCGCACGCCTCGTCGGGCATCGGATTCATCGGGCAGCCGTCCTCCCGGGCCCGGCGGCCGGGGGCGAAGTCCGGTGACGGATACCATCAAGGCCCCGCGGCCAGCGACCGCTTGGAGCGCTCCGGCCTTTCGGCTCCTGCTCGGAGCCGATGCCGTGAGCCTGTCGGGGTCGGCGGTAAGCGCCGTCGCCCTACCCGCGCTGGCCGTGCTGGAGTTGCGCGCCTCCACCACCGAGGTCGCCGTGCTCGCGTTCCTCGGCCAGCTCCCGAACGCATTCGCGCTGTGGGCCGGGGCCCTGTCCGACCGGCACCCCAAGCGCCCTCAGCTGATCGCGTCGGATCTGGCGTCGGCCAGCGCGCTGGTGAGCATTCCGGCCGCAGCCGTCGCCGGGGCGCTCACTGTCGGGCATCTGTACGCGGTCGCGATCGTGCTCGGTGCGGCCAAGGTGGTACACGGCGCCGCGGCGATCAGCCTGCTGCCGGCCCTCGTCGATCCGGACCAGCTCCACGACGCGAACTCGAAGATCGGCGCCGCGTCCTCGGTGGCCGACAGCGCCGGCACCAACGCCGGGGCCGCCCTGGTCGGTGCCGTCGGCCCCGCCCGCTCGGTCCTCGCCGATGCCCTGTCCTTCCTCGCCTCCGCAGTGCTCCTCTGGCGCATGCCCGGCCCCGAGACCGACACCGTGCCGCGCGCTCGTACGAGCCTGGCCCGGGACATCGCAGACGGGGTGCGCTACGTAGCCCGGCAGCCCACGATCCGCACGGTGATCGCCGCTCTGTCGACACTCTCCTTCGGCCTGGCAGTCATGAACACCTACTGGGCGTACTACCTGCTCGACAGGCTGGGAGCCTCCCCGCCCGCATACGGGGTGATCATGGGCGTCGGAGGCTCCGGCGGCGTGGCCGGTGCCTTGCTCGCGCCGAGGATCACTGCCCGGATCGGCATCGGGCCCACGATCATCGTGGGCTTCGCGGTTAGCCCCCTCGCCCAGGTGCCCCTGCTGTGCGCCGGGCCCGGCCTGCGGTGGCAGATCGTCCTGACCGCCGCGCTGGCGGTGCAGCTGTTCTGGGCGACGGCTGCGGGGACCAGCCAGCGGTCCCTGCGTCAGGCCTTGTGCGACCCCGTCTTCCAGGGCCGGATGCAGTCCGCGAGCACCACGCTCACCGCTGGGGCCCGCCCGCTCGCCGCCGCCACCGCCGGCGGCCTGGTCCTCCTTCTCGACGTCCGGGCCACCCTCGCCATCGGCGCGCTGCTCCAAGTCGTCCCCGTCGTCGTGCTGCTGGCCTCCCCTATCCGCGCGCTGCGAACGATCCCCGCCCGTACGGCCGTGCCACACCCCCGCGAAGGAGCCTCCTCATGACCACCGCGTCTACCACGGCAACGGCCTACTGGGAGCCGCTCTGGTCCCAGGGCCGCCGCTACCGGCAGCTTGACGACAGCGAGAACCAACTGCTCGAGCAGCATCTCGGCGCCGGCCGCGGCCGCCTCGCCCTCGACATTGGCTGCGGCGACGGCTCGCTCACCCGGCGCCTCAACGAGATCGGCTTCCGCCCGACCGGCATCGACTGCTCCCCCAGTGCCGTGGCGCTCGCCGCAGCACAGGACCCCGGGCCCGGCCGCGTGCCGGTCTGGCAGTGCATGGACTTCACCACCGACGACCTCGCCACCCTGCCGGAGCCGGCGTACCCGGTCATCACCTGCCGACTCGTCTACCGGTGGATCGACGACAAGGCCGCCTTCCTCGACCGCGTCCGCCGCCTCCTCGCCCCGGGCGGCACCTTCTGGGTCGTCACCGAAATCACTGGCCGCCGCCCCGCCACCGACCCCCTGCAAAACCTCGGCATCACCCCGGCCCAGGCCGAACTCCTGACCACGGGCTGGTCCGCCGTCCGCACCGCCGACCTCGACGTCCTGCGCTGCTACGCCCTGCGCCCCTGCCCCCCCTGCGATCTGATGGAGGACCGGTGACCACCGAGCAAGGCACCGTGGAGACCTGGAACACCTACGGCAACCACCAACTCGCCAGGCGGCTGGAGCTGCCCGAGCTGGACCGGTGGCACTGGGGCATCCCCGACACCGGCCCCGGCATCGAGGTCTTCGGCGACGTGGCCGGCCTCCGTATCCTCGACCTCGGCAGTGGCCTTGGCCGGCACGCCGCCCACCTCGCCGCCCGGGGCGCCGACGTCACCGCCGTCGACGCCTCACCCGCACAGCATCAGCGCGCCGCAACCCGCTACCCCGACACTCCGGGCCTGCGCCTGGTGTGTGCCGACGCCGCCGAGCACCTGCGCGACGCCGACCCGTACGACGTCATCTACTCCGTCTGCTCCGTCCCCTACCTGGACCCGGCCCGGTTGCTGCCCGTCCTGGCCAACGGCCTCAAGCCGGGCGGCCGCCTCCTCTTCTCCGCGCTGCACACCAACTCGGCCGGTACCGGGCCGTCTACTGAGGTCGCACCGCGGCCCGAAGTCCTGCGGCTTCCCGGCACCACCGACGACCACTCCGTCGACATGTGAGTCCTCACCCCGCAGCTGTGGGAGAACCTCCTGGTCCGGCACGGTCTCACCATGGAGGCGGTCACCGCGATCGACTCCGACAAGCCGGACAACCGCGTCTCCTACCGGCTGTACGCCGCGCGCCGCCCTCACCGCGTGCCGAGCCGCCCCCGCACAAGCGCACCGCCCCCGCCGAATACCGCGCTGGGCGTCGGCGTCATCGTGCACGGCCCGGACGGTGTCCTGCTCGGGAGGCACCGGCGCCGCACGTGGGAGCTCGCCGGTGGAACCGTCGAACCGGGAGAAACCCTCGCTCAGGCCGCCGTCCGCGAACTCCGCGAAGAAGCCGGCCTTGTGGCGGATCCCGGCGACGTACGGGTGCTGGGCACGCTCCTGGACCGGGTGGGCGACGTCGTCCGGGTGACAGTGCCTGTCGTCGTCACGCAGTGGTCCGGCGTCCCGGAGCAGCACGAGGAGGCCATCGGATCCTGGCGGTTCTGGCCCCTGGACGCGCTGCCCGGCCCGCTGTTCGTACCGAGCGCCCAGTGCTTGACCGCCTGGAACCCCAACCTGCCACTCGATCACCCGCCCGCCCACTTCCAGGCCTACCGCTCACCCGACCGTGCCTAGCCCGACGCCCACGCCCCAACGCGTTCGACAGGAAGGCACCATCGTGATCCCGCCCCCTACAGATGTATCCCGCCCGTCCCTTCTAGGTGTCTTCGCCCACCCGGACGACGAATCGCTCCTGGCCGGCGGCGTCCTCGCGCAGCACGCTGCCGCGGGCGCCGCGACCGCCGTGGTTACAGCCACCTGGGCCCCCGGCACCCACCGGGCCGCCGAACTCGCGGACGCGCTCACGGTCCTGGGGGCCGGAAAGCCCCGGATGCTCGGCTACGCCGACGCCCGGATCCCCCAGTCCGCTCCCGGCGTGCCCCGCCTGTGCGACGCCCCCCTCGATGACGTGGTCGAGGTACTCGTCGGACACATCCGCGAGCTACGGCCGGACATCGTGGTCACGCACGATGCATACGGGCAGCTCACCGGGCACCCCGACCACATCCACACCCACCGCGTGACCCTGCTCGCCGTCCACGCTGCCGGGCTCCGCCACCTCTACCCGCACGCCGGCGCCCCCTGGCAGCCCAGCGCGCTGTACGTGGCCACGCACCCGGAATCGGGCATCGACGAACTCGGCAGCCTTCTCCAGCATGTCGGCAAGAGGGTCCACAGCGCCCCCGATGAACAGGTGACCGCGACCGTCGACGTGAGCCCCTGGGCGGAGACCAAGTGGGCCGCGATCCTCGCCCACCGCAGCCAGGTCGAGAGCCAGCGCCCCCTGCCGGCCCTCCTGTCCAGCCTCGCTCCCGACGCCCGGCACCAGATTCTCGCCACCGAGTGGTTCACGCGTCTGGACACCACCCCCGCGCCCGGGCCGCAACGGGATCTGACGCCCTGACTCCCTTCGTCGTCCGACAACGCCGACACCCACCCCCTTCGCCAACCCTCAAGGAGCGCCCGTTGACAGCACACCCGTCGAACCCACCGCTGTGGGGCGTGATCGGCCAGCTCGCCGCCCTCTTCACCAGCCTGGACTCAGAACGCGGAAGCAATCAGGGCGGCTGCTGACGGAGATTGTCCAGCCACGGCTGCAGAACACCCCGTACCGTTTCGTGCTGTTCCGAGGGCAGAGCTGTGAGGGGTGCGGGATTGCGGCTGATCCAGTGGTGCCGGTGGTGGCGAACGTGGTCGAGGTTGATGTAGTGCCACTGATGGCGCTTGAGTTTGGCTCCGAGGCGGTCATTGACTGTGTCGACGACCGTGAGGTCGTCGGTCAGGACGAATGCTCCGCCGTCAAAGCGGACGTGGCAGTTCGGGCAGAGGCACAGCAAGTTCTCGGTGAGGTCGGGTCCGCCGTCCTCTTTGGCCCGGATGTGAGCCGCTTCGCTGTAGCGGTGGCGGAGTGAGCGCAGGACCAGGGTGGTGGCGCATATCTGGCAGGAGTCCTGGTACCACTGCTTGAGCTTGCGGACGGCATTGATGCCGCTTGGCGAACGATTTCCGTGGGCGTATTCGCCGTAAGTTTGCCCCTCAGGGGTGTTCGAGAGGACGGGAGAGGCTTGGCCTTCTGACGTCGATACGTGGCGCATGGCGTCATCCACGTACTCGACGATCTGATGCACCATGTCGCGTTCCATGGAGACAAGACGGCAGGTGTCCTTCACGGCGCGGCGGGCGAGTGACCATGCGGCCCTGATGTGGGTGCCGTGGATGGCGGTGCGTTCGGCCGCAGCGAGTGTGCCGGCCATGCGGGAGACGTGATCGCCGACCCGGAGGAAGAAACCGCCGTGCTTTTCGGGTAGAGCCGTGTCCCACCCGGCCTCCGCCTCACAGACCGCGTCCAGCAGTTCTCCTGCGTGAGGGGTGTAGGTCAGGCACGGCCGGGTGTGGAAGGCCCACCGGTATGCATCTGCCAGGTCGTGCTGCCAACGGTCCGACGACGCTCTCGCCAGAGGGGCAGGTGCGCTGCGCTGGGCAAGGTGCAGGACACGCGACCAGGTGGCTGCATCCGTGGACAGAAAGCCGCGCCACGCCTTGAGGGAGGGAGTCCACAGGGCGCCGACGTGTGGTGGAGCGGATCTGTGGCGTCTGAAGCCCCGCGTGGGAATGTTGTGCCGACCGTCCCACGCCATGCGCGTATGGCTCTCCAGGAGAGGACTTCTCCAAGAACTGCCGGGGCCAGCCGTGAACGGAGAACCGGTCAGGAGAAGCGCTGAGGTGCCCGTACCGGCGTGCTCTGCCCGGCGGGTGGAATGCACTGCTCCGCTATACATCCGTCCGTTCGTCACATCATGGTGGGTCGCCAGCGGAGCAGAGCCTCCCAGGAGACGGCGAAGGGTATCGACGAGCCGGGATCCGTCGGACGCATCGTCATGTACGTGCGCCATCCAGACCGTCAGCGGGGCGCTGGGCCAGGAGACGATCGAGACCGCGGGGGAGACGGCTGCGGACCACCAACTGATCGCGCCCGCATAGAGGTCTGTCGGGTTTAACCCTGCCGGGGCGGCTTCGGCTGTGGCCATCTCCCCGAGCGGTCCTCGCAGGATGACATCGTCGTCCAAGGCGCTTCCTTGTCGTCGTGCGGCGTTGTCTGGTGAGCTGATCTTGTCCCATACCTCTGACAACGACTGAGGGACGAGGCGATGCGATCGACGCGACGCTGCCAGACAGCGGCTTGGGGGCCGTTAAGTCAGTTTGAGGGGAGTGGGACGCCCATGATGGTCGATCTGTTTTCACTGAGTGACGTTCGTTCTGACGGTGTTGGGCTGGTCAAACCGTGTAGAAGAGCGTGGGGGCGGGCGGTGCCCGTCAGTTGTCCTGGGCAAGCAGGAAGTCGCGCAGTTCGGAGAGCGTCCGGGTCGTGCCGTCCACTGTCAACGACCAGAAGGTCCACCCATCCACCTTCTCGTCGCCGGTAGCCATCCGCGCTGCGGACGTGGGCGTGGCCAAGGGCTGCTGGAAGCACTCGATGATGCCGTCCGCCAACAGGGTCGCCCTGGCCGGGCCCCGCTTCCCCCGGCCTGTCAGCGCGATCCCACCTGCCGAGAACGCCTCGGGGGGCAGGGCGGCCACCAGGGTTCGCAGGTCGACGCAATGGGCCGCCGCCGTGGCCGCCGGGGGCTCGGTTCCGTCACCCGCGCGTTCGGCGACATCGTCCCCCGCCCCTCCCTCAGGGGACAGCTCGTCTTCCGAGCGGCCGTAGGCGAGGAGCGCCAAGCGTTCCGCTGCCGCTGCCGCTGCGCTCCACTCCGCGGTCGTCCGGGTCAGGTCGTCGATCTCCTTTCGGGCGTACCGCGCCACAACGGCGTCGTCTCTGCGGACGAGGTATAGCTCGACGAGTCCCATCACCTTGTCGATCAAGGTGGACCTTCTCTCAGTGAGCCGGTCGGCATTGAGTGCGAGTATGCGTATGGTCTCCTCCACCCGGCAGAGATCCCGGGCCACCTCTTCGTCGGAGTAGGGCCGTTCGGGCCTGCGCCGGGCGTAGCCCCGGCTGTCGAATCCGACGAGATCGGCGTCCTCGGCCACCACGGGATCAAGGAGCACCGGCAGTTCGCACTCCAGGCGTTCGCCTACTGACGCGCGTTGTCCGAGTAGAGGGAAGCGGGCTCCCTTGCCCGGCCCGGCGCTTTGGTTGCCGTAGCGAGCACCGCCGCTGTTGCAATGGTGGCAGGCGAGGCGGTAGTTGGCGGGATCATAGGCGAGCCACCAGTACCCGCGGTGCTTGGCCTCGCCGGTGACGGCGGACTTCGGCCGGTAGTGGTCGACGTGGTAAGGCGAGCGATCGACCAGGGTCTCGCAGTACCAGCATTTGTCCATGAGGGCGATCAGCCGGTCGCGAATCGCATCCTCCCGCCACATCTCGCGGAAGGAGAGCTCCTTGTCTGCATCCTTCGCGTCCTCGTGGAGCTTCTCGAGTTCCTTGGCGGCTCTGTCGGCCCACTGCTGTGGCGCGGTAAGTCCAGTGTTGTCTACGTGGCGCACCGGGATCAGACCCCCCGGGAGAAGCGCTCGTCGAAGAGGACGCGTGCGGTCGCTTCGAGCTCCTCACCCGTCACAGATCCATTTCTGGCTCGTTCGATGAGCTCCGCGCGTCGCCGGTGCAGTTCCGCCAGGAAGGAGGAGAGCACCTTATCGCGGCGCCCAGTGGCGAACCCTAGTCCGTCGAGCCGGTCGGTCACCTCTTGGAGTTCTCGGCGTGCTCGGGGGTCGTCCTTGGCTACAGGAGTGAGACGATACTGGGTGTCGATCAGGTCCTGGGTGTGTTCGTCGAGTTGGCTCCGAAGGCGGAACAGGTCCGAGGTGAGCAGCCCGCCAGCTCCTTGGCCTCGTGGGTTGGTGCCCGGGACGAGCGCCATGGTCCGTCCGTCGGCGTCCGTGTCGAGTACCCGGATCTGCTGCCGCAGCATGTTCGAGACGAGGAGGGGCTCGTGGGTGGCGGCGATGAACTGTGAACGCTGTCCATCGCCGAGCATGCTCTGGACTGACGAATACCAGCGTCGGCTCCACTCGGGGTGGAAGTGCGCGTCGGGTTCGTCGAGGAGGAAGAGTGACTCCTGGCCTCGCTGGAGTCGCAGAAGACCGAGGACGGTAAGGATCTGCTGTTCGCCGGAACTCAGTTGGTCCGCCCGGAGGACGGCGCCATCCGCCTTGCGGACGCGCACATCGACCGTCAGGTAGCTGGCCATCTGAAGAGTGGAAAGGAGCCCGAACATCGACAGGTCGCTGTCGAAGAGGTTACGGAAGGCGAGCACGTCCTCGGGGCCGCTCATGGTGAGGGCGAACCCGTCGTCGGGGGTGCCTGCGCTATATAGCGGGTCCGATTCCGGCACCGGTCCGAAGCGGCCGGATGCTGCCGCCTCGGCGAACAGGGCGCGCGGCGGCCCGCCCAGCCCCCAGTACGGCAGGGCCGACAGATCCTCCCCTACCGACGCAGGGGCGCGCAGGTGCAGCGTCGCGGATACCACCCCGTCTACCCTGGCCTGCTCCCTGAGGTAGTCGCCGAAGACGTCCGCCCACTGGCCAGCCAGGGAGAGCAGGACCAGGGGGAGCCAGTCGGGCGTGCACAGGAACCCCCGGGCGTAGAGCGGGCACGTGATCGGCAGCTCCAGCTGTTCCGACCACACCCCCTCCTCGCTCTCCGGCCGGTCCTGCCAGGCAAACCAGGACTCCGTCCACTGCTCGCGCCACGTCGCCAGCTCCGCTTCGGCGAAGTGCACGTGGCGCTCGAACTCGGAGCCCCAAGGGACCCGCCCGTGCACCTGATACCCGAAGACGTGGTCGGGAAGGTGGCGGAACCAGTCGTGTCGCGGTGTCTCGTCCCGCGACCCGGCGGCGTCCGTCACCCACATGACCGGATCCGCCTCGGCGGACGGCTGCACGATCTCGACGGTCGTGTCACGGAGCCGGTAGCGCACCTCGTATCCGAAGTCCGTACGGCCCGAATGGCCGAGGGCGCAGCGGTAGAGAGCCCCGAAAAGCTCCGCAAGCGCGTGCAGGATCCGGGACTTCCCGCCTCCATTGGGGCCAATCAGTACGGCGATGGCCTGCCCCTTGTCGACGGCGCTCTCCAGGTCGAGGGTGAAGTCCCACAGGCCGCGGTAGGCGGGCAGCCTCAGCTGCAGCAACTGCATCGGATTCCCCCCTTTAGCCGGACCGGAACGTGCGGGCATCGCGCGGCGGCGCGAGTTCCTTCGCAAGCCTGGCGAACCGTCGCCAGACGTCCTCCAGCCGCTGGGAGATCTGCTGGGCGATCAGATGCGGCTCTGGAGCGTCTCCCGGCTCCTCCTCGCCCAGGTCGGCGCCGAGGTCGAGGTTGACGTCGGGCCTGGCGAGGAGCGCGTCGACGGAGTAGGGCTTGAAGACCCGCGACGCGACCCGGGAGTCGCGCGGGTGCCTGGGCCGATAGGCAGCGACGAACGCGTCGAGACCGGAGCTTTCCGGGGAATCAGCGACGGCCGTGTGTCCGGCCCGCGCGTCGTAGACCCAGAGGTGGCGGGTCGCCGGCGATCCGTCGGGGCGTGCCGCGGCCTTCTCGAAGAACAGGACGTTGAGCTTCACCCCCAAGGAGCCTCCGGAGAACCCGATGGGGAGGCGAAGCAGAGTGTGTACGTCGCACTGCTTCAGCAACTGTTTCCGTACCCGTTCGCCTGCGCCCTTCATGAAGAGGACGCCGTCCGGTACGACGACGGCGGCCCGGCCGCCGATCTCCAGCAGGGTGTAGACGTGCTGAATGAAGTTCAGCTGCTGGTGGCTGGTGGCCGCCCAGAAGTCCGGCCGGGCGAGGGCAAGCTCCTCAGCGCCATGGAGGTCGGGCGTGCCGGTGGACGGGGGTACCCAGCGTCGCTGCCCCAGTGGCGGATCGGCGAGGACGAGGGTGGCCTGGCGGCGGGGGCCCACGGTAAGGGAGTCCCGCACCTCGATGGCCGCCCGATTGCCGTCGAGGCGCTCAACGCCGTGCAAGAACAGGTTCATGGTGGCGAGGCGCGCCGTCGCCTCCACCAGTTCCGTCCCACGGATCGCGCCGTGTGATAGCCGTTCCCGCTGGACGGGCGGGACGCCCGGCAGGAGATGTCGGGCAATGTGCTCGAAGGACCGTACCAGAAATCCCCCGGTGCCTGCGGCCGGGTCCACGATCGTGTCCTCGACGGTTGGACGGCAGCACGCGACGATGGCGTCGATCAGCTCCCGGTGGGTGAAGTACTGGCCTGCGGCGGTCCGGTGATCTTGAGCGCACCGGGCGAGAAATGCGTCGAAGACCGGGGCACGCCACTCCGGCCGTTCGTCCCACCACGAGAACCCCTCCCCGACCTGTCGGATCAGGTTCTGGAGGTGCAGCGGGCGGCGCAGGCGGTTCTGCGCCTTGTGGAAGATGCGGCCGACCACGCCGCCGCGCTCGCCAAGCTCCGCCAGGAGGGCGCCGTAGTATTGGACCAGTTCCGTGCCCTCGTGCAGCGCGAGCTCGTCCCAGGCGTCGCGCCCCAGGACGTCAACGCGGTTGAGGGGCCGGTGCCGCAACTCCTGCGCCACCTTGAGGAAGAGCAGGTATGTCACCTGCTCGCCGTACTCCAAGGCTGTTAGGCCGTCGTCGCTCAGTAGCGGGAAGGAGGACCAGAGGCGCTCGGCCCGGCGCTCCACCTCGGAAGGTCGGTTGACAGACCGTCGGGCGGGCGTCGTCGGCGGCACGGTCAGTGCTCCCTTGAGTCGTGCGTCGTTCTCGCTGCTCGTCGCAGCGCCGTGGGGCAGCCTCCCCGCGAGGGCCTGCTCCCGACAGCTGTCCCGCAGCAGGTCCGCCATCGCCAAGGCTTCCTCGGCTGAGGCCGTGACGGAAGTGAGTTCGCTGCTCCACGCCTCCAAGCTGGCGAGGAGCGTGCCCTGTTCGGCGAGTGGAGGCACGGGGACGGGGGTCTGCCGCAGCTGGTCGAGGCCCAGGGAGGCTAGGCCAGCTGTGCTCCGTGCGGCGCCCTGCAGCTGGCGCCGGCCGGGCCCGTTCGCGTACAGGGCGAGCAGCCGGGGGTGCAGGGCGTCCCCGGCCATGCGGACCCGTGCCACGTGGTGGTTCGGTACGTACGTGCGATGGGAGGAGTCCTGTTCCCACACCCGGGCGAAGCCGAGGCTGTCGGGCTGTCCGCTCAGCACAAAAAGGACATCCCCGGGGCGCAGCCGATTTACCTCCGCCTTACGGGCGTCCAGCCGCACCGTCGGCATCCGCTCGTGTGGCCATTGCTCGCCCCGGAAATCGGCCGGGCGCAGGGACCCCACCTCGACCTCGTGCGGATCGTCGGCCCGCCGGCTGTCCGCCATGGGCCCGCGTACGACTTCGGCCAGCTCGCCGAGGGCGACCCAGCGCCATCCCACGGGGACGGCGGGCAGGGGGGCGCGGTGCGCGGCCGTGGAATCCTCCGGCTCCGCGTACAGCCCGATCGTGGTGCGGCCGAGGACGCCGTGATCGATCACGAGGGTGCGGAGGTCTTCTACCCGCCGCAGCGTGTCGCGGACGGCGGCTTCCTCTTCGTCGACCCGGGAGAGCCAGAAGGCGAGAGAGGTCTTGATCCGCTCCTGCTTGCATCGTGGGGGCAGGGGCAGCCGAACTCGTTCCAGGTCCCGTGCCGCGATGTGATGCATGCCAGCGCCCTGACGTACGGACGACTCGATCTGGCCGCGTACGGCCCGGGACTCCCACGCCAACACCAGGTACTCGGGGTCGATCAGCCGCTCGTCGACCCTCACCCGCACCATGGTGCCGGGGTACGTCATGGGCCCGGTGGTCTGGCGGACCAAGGCGGCCCGCCCGATCCGCGCCCCCGGCCCGCCGCTGCGGCTCATCAGAATGTCTCCCGGCCGGATCAGATGGTCGGCCGCTTCCGCTTCCGCTGCCGAGGCCCACGGTCCCTCCCGGGACTCGCCGAGGTCGGCCATCGCCGACCGCAGCGCGGGCAGGCGGAGGACCGGTACCCCTCCCGGGACGGCTTGACCTGACCGCCCCGCCGCCAGCGGCTCGCGCAACAGCTCACCCAGCGGAACCTCGGTCCAGTCGGGCGGCAGTCCCGTCCTCACGCCAGCACGCTCCGCAGCTCGTCCAGCAGGCGGACCGCACCCTGCTCCCTGAAGGCGCGCAGGAAGCCCGACGTGCCGCCCCTGAGGGTGAAGGGAACGGCGTCGAGAGATGCGGCGGCGAAATGTCCGTCGGCCGCCATGCCGTCCGCGATGTGCTCCATCCACCAGACCTGGTCGGAGTCGAAGGACCGTCCCTGGCGTTCCTGGTGGTCGATCCACGCGTCGAGCCGGTCGAAGACCTGGTCGCGGTAGGGGCGCGGGCGCGGCTCTGAGCCCGCTTCGTACCGGACGAGGGCAAGGAGGTCCACGGGCCCCTTCGGTGTCCGCGGCCGACGGGGATCCGACACAGTGACACCGGCGCGTTCGTACACGCTCCAAATCCGCTCCGCCGTCAGGCTGTGGGGCGGCTGCGCCAGAGACTCGACCCACGAGCGAAGCCTCCGGACGTCACCCTCAGCCAGGCCCCCTGTGCCGATAATCAGCTCCTGCGTCGGGTCGTTGCCAGCCCGGAGGAAGGACCGCCAGCGCTCCATGACTTCGGCGTCGTCGACGGTTGCGGCGGCGGTCGGGGCCGGGGCCTCGTCCGCGTCCGTCCCTCGCCTCTGCTTCCGCGTCGTGGAAGGTTGACTGGCATGGTGTCGTGCGACGTCGACCGGATCCACGACCACGCACTGGGTCTTGGCCGACGCGCCGGGGGTGACCGCCCTCAGTTCCGCCGACGCGATAGGGCGCGTCCCGACCGCGAGCATCTGGAAGAAGTGATATGAGGACTTGACGTCCCGCAGGAACAGCAGGCATTCGACGGGGGCGATGTCCGTCCCGGTAAGTAGATCCACGACGACGATGATTCGCAGTTCGACGGTGTTACGGAACTGCGAAGCAGCCGGTACGGTGATCCGCCTTTGAGTGTCACCTTCTGGCAAAAGCCAGGCCCCTGCCCGAAGACCGCGCGCACCGCGTCGACTACCTCGTCCGCATGCTGGTCGTTGGCCGCGTAGACGACGGTCTTGGGCAGCGCCACGTCCCCGGAACCGAGCCTCGCCCGCTCGGGGAACATCGACGGCAGCCCCTCCTTGAACGCCGTCAGCGCGGCGTGAAGCGCCTTGCCACTCACCACGGAGCGACGGTGTCCGAGGGGTTCCCCCACGTCGAGGTCGAACTCCTCCTGCAGAGTGTCGGCCGCCCGCTCCGATCGCGTGGGGAGGTCGCCAATACGGTAGATGGTGACGTCCACAGCTCGGCCGTCGGCGACGGCTTGCTCGAAGGTGTAGGAGCTGACCAGATTGCCCTGGAAGACTTCCAGCGCCCGGTCCGTCGGGGTGGCCGTCAGGCCGAGCACCGGGGCGTCGAAGTAGTCGAACAGCGCACGCCATCGGGGGGAGACGGACCGATGGCAGTCGTCGGCGATGACGAGCTCGAAGGACTCGGGGGCAGATTTGGCCGATAGCGGACTCCGGACGCCGGATTGCCCCTGGACAGGGCCTTGTGGAGCCGCGGCACGGTGCTCACGACCACTCCCTGGGACGGCACGGCGTCCAGGCCCAACCGCTCCACCCGGTACGACTCGGTGAACTTCCGGCCATCGTCGCCAGGGCCGGAGTACGCCGCGAAGGTCGCCAATGCCTGGTTTTCGAGCTCCACCCGGTCGACCAGGAAGAGGATCCGGCGGGCCCGGGCGTACCGCAGCAGACGGTGGGCCGCAGTGACGGCCGTGACCATCCGGCCGCCCCCAACAGCGATCTGGGCCATGGCCCGGCGCTCGCCCCGGCGCAGCGAGCTCTCGAACGCCCGCACCGCCTCGTACTGCACGGACCAGAGGGAGTCCCGAGGGTAGCCGTCACCACCGAGGTCCGGAAGACGGTGGCGCACGCGACCCTGAAACGTTGGCGCCTGGGGGTCGGTCGCGGCTTCGCGTAGCCAGCGGGCGACGGTATCCGGCTGGTGGAAGGTGAAGACCTCCCGGGGGCGCGGCTCGGGGTCATCCCCATTCCGGAACAGCACCCGGACGCCGTCACTGGCGTATATGTAGGGCATCCGCCGCTCCGCGGACGACGTCGACGGGGTGCCGGCCTCACGGGTCCGGACCATCGCCGCGCGCAGGTCCTCGCGGGGGGACCGCACCGCGACCGTGCCCACCGGCTGACCGTCGACGCGGAGCACGTAGCCCGATCCCACCGCCCAGTCCGGTTGCGCCGGGCCCCGCATCGCGACCCCCCGCACCGGTAGCTCGTCCGGCGCGTCCGAATCATCCCGTACGGCCCATCCCGCCTCGGTCAGCAGATCCGCGACGCGCCACTCCGCCTCCAGGAGGGTCGAACGCGCCTTCAGGGATGCGCTGGTGGCCGTCTCGGCGGGCGTACGCCGGTCGAAGGTCCGCCGCAGCACGGGGACGTACTCGTCGAGTAGGGCCACCCAGGTGGCCAGGTCGGTCACCGGCTCCCGTACGGCCACCTGCCGGCGCGGTGAGCTCGCCGGGGCGTCGTCCCATACGGCAGACGGGACGAAGGAGAGCGCGTCACGCACTCCGGTCCGCAGTCGGAAGTACCAGACGCCCAGGTCGAAGCACTGGCGTACGAGACGTCGAGCACGGGACCGGTCGTCCCGTCCGCCCTCGCTGCCGGGTGCGGGGTCGCTGGAGCGGCGCAGTTCGGTCAGCGCGCGGTGTACCGGGCCCTCGGCCGCGCTGTCAACGGACTCCGGTCCGAGCAGCCGGGCGGACTCCGCGGTCAACACCTCCGCGAACTGCCGGGACTGAGCGAGAGATCGGTCCGGGCGGGCGTGCGCGTCGGCCTCGGCACCCGCGCCGTACAGCAGCAGGAGGGGCTCCAGCGGCAGCAGAAAGCCGAAGTTCGCGGAAGCGGCGGCCAGCTCCGCCAGGGCTTCCTCGACAGCCACCTGGTGCACTCGGCCCACGTTCCCTTCACTCTTCGTCAGCGTCGCCGGCGACCGTGGCACGGCGTCGAACAAGCACCCCAAATCTATCGCCTCAGGTCGGGCCTCGGGGCCCGACCTGAAGGGACTGAGGTTCCCCTGAGACGCGGGAGATGGTCACAGAAAGTCAGAAGGGCCTGATGATAGAAACATCAGCAAACGGCATTTCCTGCCAGCTCTCAGACGCCAACAGGACCAAGGCCCATGCCTGGAGCAGGTGCCAGAAGCCACCCTGTATACGGTGGAGCACAGGCGCGAGTGTTGGCCCCGGCTTCCGCTCGAGCCACCGCAGGGTCTCAGCTGGTGTACCGTCCACCGACACATCACTAGTGGCATGGGAGTTGGGGGGCTTCGGGTGATCGAGTTGAAGATCCCGGAAATCTACTGGGACGACGAGAAGGCTGTGAGCCTGCTGGGTGAGTACTTCACCCGACGACGCTCATGCGGTGATCTGTTTTATTCCGGCGCGTGCTTCGAGCGCCTGGGCGGGGGCGGGGACGCCGAGTACGTCGCGTACTGCTTCGACAGCAACGACCTGGTGGCCATCACCATGCTCAGTGTGTCCCTGGAGCCGCATGGCGCGATCAACTTGCTGACCGACCCCGACGGGCACTGGGCGCGCCTGCTGTCGCTCATCCCTCATGACGCAGGTTTGGAGACCCATCGAAGTGATGCGCTCATAGTGCAAGGCGGACCGGCCTGGGAGTTGTGGGAACGCCTGGCCGGCACCAAGCAGCACCCCGGCAAGCCCGACGGCAGCGGTCCGGTTGTCGCAGGCAAATTGCTGGCCCGCAAGCGTCCGCACCTCATACCGATCTACGACATCCGCGTCAAGCAGCTCTTTGAACGACCGAAGACAGACCACTCCTTCTGGGCAGCGCTGGCTGCGGCCCTGCGGGCGGACAACGGCGCCTTCTACGATCAGTTGGCCCGTCTCCGCGACAAGGCGGGGATCGGTGCGGATATCGGCGTCCTGCGTGTGTTCGACGTCATTGCCTGGATGCATCAAGGACGGCAGGGGCAGGTCCCGACGAGCTGAGCTCTCGGGTGGAGTACGGCGGGGAGGCGTAGGCGGAGGTCACCGAGCTGGCAGTCTGATCGACTGCCCCCGCATTCGATGTGCTTCCGATGACGCATCATCTGGAATGCGTCGAGACCACGAGCCCACGACCAAGGGCGTTCGAACGCCACTTCCACCGGCTCGACGGTGATGCGCTGATCTTCACCGCCATGACCAAGGGCCGGACTGGCCGCCGCCTCAACGACGGCACCTGGCGCTGAAAGACTGGCTGGTGACTGGCCCTCGACGGCGCCTGCTACTTCGGCAGCGACGGCGAGCCGCAGCCCGCCTCACACCATCTGCCGCGCTCCATGCGCCATACCTGCGCCTCGTCGCTCGTTCAGTCGGGAGTATCCCTCTCGCTTTCCCGCCGATAGGCGCTGCGCAGCACGATTGTTTTGTCGGTGGGGGCGCGTACCGTGGGCCGGCACACCGAACTCGCCGTAGGAATCGCCATGTCACTCACCGCGGAGCAGTCCGTTTCCGTCGCCGTGCCGGCCGCGCGGCAGCGTCGGCCGCGACGGTCGTCGGTCCGTCACGGGCAGGCGTCGTGCGCCGACTACGGCTGCACCCGCGCCGAGTGCCGCCAGGCAGCACTGCGCGCCCGCCGCCGACGCAACCAGGACCGCGCGCGCGGCCGATCCGCCCGCGTCCCACCCCATGCCGCCGCCCGGTGGGCGGCCCGGCTGCGCGAACGGGGCATGTCCGCCCAGGACATCGCCGACCGGGCCGGCCTGTCCGTGACCCTGGTCCGCCGAGTACTCCGCACCCACACGCAAGACCCCATGGCCCGGGACATTGCTCGCACCTCGGCCGACGCCATCCTCGGCATCCCGCTCCCTGCCCGCCGCACCCCCGGCGCCCCCGGCCTGACCGACTCCGCTGAAGCATCCCGGCTGCTGGCTGACCTGGCACGGGCCGGATGGCCGGCCACCACACTCGCCCAGAACCTGAACGTCAACGCCCGCACCATCGCCGAAGTCCGCGACAAACGCCCCCGCCTCCACCTCGACCTGGCCCTGCAGATACGCCGCCTGCACCGCCACCTGATCAGCCTCGACCCAGCCGACTACGGCATCCACCCCACCACCATCGCCCGCACCCGCGCCGCCGCCGCCCGACGCACTGCAGCGACAACCGTCTGACGCGTAGCTACACCACGATGACCGGCTCGTACCTATCTTCCAGCCTCAGGCGGGACGAGTCCTATTTGAAGGCGGCCGGTACGGCGTCCTCGGCCATCAAGCTGTCCCGCAGGGCGCGAGCGCCCCGCTCTTCACCGAAGCGCAAGGCCACCACCGGCCGACCATCCCGAGCAGACCGGCTGCCCGGTTGGGCCGGGAGGACGGGCCAGGCGGAGACCGGTGCGACTCGCCTCGGTCAGGCCAGGCGCCGCAGGGCGGCCGCGGCGGCCTCGCCGCCCTCGGGACGGCCGACCGCGGCCGGACGGCCGACCGCGGCCTCCAGGGCGTCAACGACCGCCTCACGATACTCTTCCACCCCGGCGACCACGCTGGCCAGGACCTCGGACACCCGCCGGGGGAAACGCGGGAGAACGGCCAGCAGTTCGGGAATCGCCGAGCTGGCCTTCGGCCCCCAGTGTGCGAGAAGCCCCAATAGGTACACCGATTCCTCCTCCCCCACGCCGTCCGACGCCAGACGCGCCCGGACCGCCTCAAGCAGTGCGGCATCGCAGGCGAGCGGCCGGACATAACGAATCCGACCCCCGGCCTCGGACACGACAGTGGCCGCCAGCGCCCGCGGCCGGGTCCGAGAGGTGCCGCGCGAGAAGGGAACATCCCCTCGGGAACGTCCGCAGCAATAAGAACCGACAGGGCCCGGTCAGCGAGGACGTCGTCACCTGACGCCAAGTGCACGAGCTCCCGCGCGACGGCGTCGTCGTTCTTGCGCCACGCATTTACGAGGCGCTCTGCCGCCGTGCCCAGATGGGCCAGTTCTCGGCCTGCCGAGTCCTCTTCGCGGGATCCGGATTCTGGCCGTGACCGCCTCAATGGCCGGGGCGTCACCGGCCTGGCCCGCGGTGACGTGGATAGACAGAGGCCGTGCCCGGCTATCACTGGCCAGGTGGACCCTTCGTACTCAAACCACCGCAGTAATGTCCGAGCGCGTGGTCATCGGGCTCGGACCGGCCGGAGCCGGGCATGTGCCGGTGGAGGGGTTGGCTCAGCTCGTCAGGGACAGAATCAGTGCGGCGCTGGGAGCGCAGCGAAGTCGGCCTTCGTGTATGGAGGCGACGGCTTCCGGTAGGGGAACGCGGAGGACTTTCAGATCTGCCTCGGACGGTTCCGCAGCGGTCGGACCGGAGCTTGGCTGGTCGACGCGCCATAGGTGCACCCGGCAGTCGGTGAGGCCTGGCAGGGGGTGGAGGAAGCCGTGCCCGGTCCAGGTGCCGTCGTGGTAGCCCGTCTCCTCGGTCAGTTCGCGGCGTGCCGCGGTCAACGCGTCGTTGTCGTCCGGATCGACGGATCCGCCGGGCAGCTGCCACAGGATACCGGCGAGGTAGTGGTACTGCTCGATCAGGACGAGCTGCCCGTCAACGAGGGCCGCCACCCGCACCTGGTCGGGTGCCTGGATCCAGTCGTAGTTGCCACGTCGTCCGTCGGGCCTGGTGATCTTGTCACGGTGCACCCGGAAACGGGGGGTGCGGTATGGCGTCTTGCCGCCGTGCCGGGTCCATGATCCTCGCTGTTCCACGGAAAGCACCGTACCGGTCCGGCCTGCGGGCCGGGATGGCCAGGTCGAATCCGGTGGACCGCCCACTTGTCAGCTGCCCACGGGTCCACGGGGCGGCGCCACGGTGCGGGGTCGATGGACCGAGTGTGCGTCGATCATCGCTTCGGCGTCCCGAACGCCGGCAAGTCGCGCGAACGCCAGCAGGTAGCTGCGGGCGTTGCCCTGGAGCAGCCGCAGTTCGGCGCGGCAGTCCGCGGCGAGGGGCCACTCCATCTCGGGACGTCCCGGTGATGTCTCCTCGAAGGCCCGCAGGCGCGGGTGCCACCGGGACAGGAACGGGCGCAGTTCGAGGTTGAGGAAGTTCACGGCCAGGCATTCCACGGTCATCCCGACGCTCACGTGTGTGGAGGGGCGACTGATCTTCAGGGTTTCTCGGGTGGTCGCGAACAGACCGTACAGGGATGTCAGAGCCTCCCGCAGCAGGCCGTCCTCTTCGTCGAGTCGTTGCACCGACACGCGCGTCACCGACTCGACGAACAGCTGCCAGGCGACCTGTCGGGAGTCGTTGTTCACCACGAAGGTGAGTTCACTGAGCTGCGGTACGGTCACCTTCACCTCCGCGAGGCGGGCGGAGCGCCGGTAGGCGTCGAGGCCGCCGGCAACCAGGGCGCCCGCCAGGGCGCCGGTGATCGCGAAGAGGAGGGAGCCGCTGGTGTGGCCGATGGCGTGGACGCCGAGCCCGACTACCACCCCCGCGATTACGGACAGTCCGATGCGTGCCGTGCGACCGGCCTGCCTGCCGAGTCGGCTCATGCGCGTCCCCACGATTGTGTGTGCCCGCTCCTACCAGCCACGGTCCAGCCCTGGCCCGATGACGGACCCTACCCGCACCCGCGCGGTCCAACTGCCTTTACTCGTAAGCCCGTCGGTGGTGAGGGAAGCGACGGAAGTGGCTTTCCCCGCCCGCATACGGCCACCTCCGCCTGGTGTGGGCGCCCATTGCACCGGTCTTCGTCATCCATCGGCGAACATTCCCGCAAGATCGGCGATCCGCTCGACGGACACAGCGCCGACGTCACCGGCGTGCCCTGCACTGGCTCTAAGAGGGCATCTGATCAAGGTTCACGCCGTTGTAGGTGGGTTGTCCGTTTCAGTTCGCCAGGTTGGTACGGATTCTCGGGTCAGTTCGCGGGACATTTTGTTAGCCGTGGCCCAGTGGATCATTGCCCTCGATCTCTGAGGGAGGGCTTCGTAGTCCCGTGCAAGGCGGCGGTGCTGCATCAGCCAGCCGAAGGTCCGCTCGATCACCCACCGTTTCGGCAGCGGCTCGAACCTCTTCCTCCGTGGCCTCTGTACCACCTCGACGTCGATGCCCAACTGTGCGCCGTTGGTGAAGATGCTGTTCTGGTAACCGCCGTCGGCCCATACCTTGGTCACACTGGGATGTGCCGCGGCCAGGTCGTCGAGCAGGCGCTTGCCGCCGGTGGTGTCGTGCACATTCGCGGCAGTGACGAGGGCTGCCAGCACCAGACCGAGCGTGTCCGTGATCAGGTGCCGCTTGCGTCCCTTGATCTTCTTGCCGGCGTCGATGCCTTGGCTCGTCTCGGCGACGTTTGCCGAGGTCTTCACGCTCTGCGCGTCGACCACGGCCGCGGTGGGTTCCCCACTGCGGCCGTGCGCGCGACGGGTCTTGTCGCGTAACAGGTCGTGGACCTGCTGGGTGGTGCCGTCGGTTTCCCACTTCGCGTAGTAGTCGTAGACGGTCTTGTACGGAGGGAAGTCGTGCGGCAGGTACTCCCACGGAATCCCGGTGCGGTTGACATAGAGGATCGCGTTGACGATCTCTCGCAGGTCGTGCACCCGGGCCGCCGTACCGGGGCCAGTCCGTCTCGCCCGCCAAGCGGTGAAGACCGGCTCGATCAAGGCCCAGCGGGCGTCGGACACGTCACTGCGGTACGGGCGACGAACACTCACGCCTGATCCAACGACCACCAACGACGGCAGTCACACAAACATCCCAGAACACCAACTACCTAGATCAGATGCCCTCTTAGCCCCGGCGGCAGCACGATGGTCAGCTGGGGCAGCGGCAACACGGCACGGGTGCGGAATGTCGAGGCAACGGTGGACCCGGTGCGATCACTGTGCAGATGGGCCAGGGGGCCTTCACCGCCAACCGATGGCGTGCCGCCGGCCCCGTCCCGCGCGCACTCTGTCCGGCGTCCTGAGGGGGCATGCGCCAACGCGAGCCCGGTACTTCCGACCGGGCCGCGTCCTCCCGCCAGTAGCCCACGAGTACCGGCGACTGCGTCACGGCCGCCGACCGGACACGGCCGGGGGCGCCTACCTCAGCCTCCCTTCCGGCATCCGCCCTGCTGACTTCACGCCGCAGTCCCTCCGCCCTGCGGCGGAGGGACTCCTCCGCCGCCCGCGCATCACCACGTCTGTCGATACGCCATCAGGAAAGCGGCATGTCAGGTCCGTCCCCGTCTGTGACCCGATGGCGTTTCCCTCAGCGGCAGGGCGCCTTCACGTCCAAGCCCTCCAGGTAACGGTCTCGTTCCCGGGCGGGCAGGGGCTGGCTCACCAGGCCGCACAGGAGGTCGTGCCAAGCCTCCACGCCGGCCGTGCGGCGGACGATCTTGTGGTCGGGGCCGAGGGTGAGGATGTCGTTGGCTGGGCCGGGCACGACCTGCATGCCCTCGTTAGGCTGCACAGAGCCGGCCGGGGGGTCCGTGGTCCAGACGTCGAGCTGATCGCCGCTACCCGCGTCCAGGACACGTACACCCCGGGTGTTCTCGGTCATGAAGCCCTGGAACAGCAGCTTGCCGTCCCGGCTGAACGCCACGTCAGAGGTGTCGTGCGGCAGATACCCAGTGGCACGCACGCGGCGGCCGGAGGCCAGCCGTACGACGTACACATGGCTTTCCCAGTCGGAGAAGGCTGCCTGCTTTCCCTCATGGTCGACGCTTATGCTCATGGGCTGGGTCTCGGTGGGCAGAGTGGTGTGGGCCACATGCTCGAAGGCCTGGTCGCCGTCCCAGCGCCAGGTATCGACACCATCGCCGTTCAGTATGACCAGGGTCCTGCGGTCCCCGCTCAGGGCGAGGTTGTCGGAGCCCTCTGTTACTTTGCCGCGGGTGCAGGTCCGAGTGTCGAGTACTTCCACGGCGCCGTTCCAGTAGCCGACCACGTATCGGTCGCCCGGGAGGAAGAACACGCCGGGGCGGATGAGCCCGCTGGAGACTCCGTCGGTGGCCCCGCCGCAGTTCGTGCGCTTTCCGGTGCGCAGGTCCCAGATGTCGAACCGCCCTTGGTCCTCGCCGCCTTCCATGCTCTGCATACCGACGTACCGCTTGTTCCCGCTGAGCGTGTAAGCCGTGTCCTCCAGGTTCACCGACAGGTTGGCGTACGGAATCCGGCCGAGCCTGCGGCTAGTGCCCGGATCCCAGAACTCGGTGCGCCCCTCGGTTCGGCGCACCGCCATCCGTCCGTCAGGGGTCAGATCCCCAAAGGTGAAATCCTTGTAGCCCAAGGTGACATGCTGACCCCGTCGGACTCCAGTGGTGAAGAGATTGAGCTCGCCGCCGTAGGAGGCGACGGTTATCTGAGTGCCGTCGGCCGACATGGCAATGGTGCTGGCAGGGCGGACCAGCCTCCCGAGTGTCGTGCCGGGCCGCAGCGCGGTGTCGTAGAGCCGGACCGTGCCGTCCTTACCGCCCACCAGGAAGGTCCCCTTGCCCTCGGCGACCGTCATGTCCTCGTACGGTCCCAAAAGCCGGACGGCCATGCGGCGGCGCCGCTCCAGGTCCCACACCTCAGCACGCCTGGACGTCCGAGTCAGGGCTTTGCGCGCCCCGTCGAACAGCAGGACCTCGCTGTATCTCAAGGCTTCCGCAGTGCCGCCGGACATCCCGGGCAGGGACCGGGCCGCCTCCCAGCTCGCCGAGTCCGTCAGGAACTCCCGGACCTCCCGACGGCCCTTGTCGACCAGGGTCATCCGGGAGCCGTCCGCGGAGAAGCCGATCCCCACCCGTGCGTCGCTCACCGGAAGCCGAGTGATCTCACTCCCGTCGGACGCGCTCCACACGACCACGAACGCTTCGCCCTCGGGGGTGTAGTGCGAGGCCCCCACCCATCGACCGTCGGGCGAGAGGACGAGGGCATAGAGCCCCTGCCCTACGCGGGGGAGGTCTTCTGTGTGCCCCGTAGCCATCGTGCGCAAGAGCTTTCCGGTCCGGGTGTCCCACAGCTGGACCCGGTTGAGGTAGACCTCCGTGGCCAGGACGCGGCCGTCGCGGCTCAACGCCCTGGGCGTGCCCTCGGCGCGCACCACACGCGACTGCTGGGCGGAGCGCACATTGTAGAGGCGTACGCCCTGGACCTGGTCAAACGCCGAGCGGTACGCGGCGGTCATACCGTCCGCGCTGAGGACGACGTCCGTTTCGGCCGGGCGGGTCGCACTCTCCTTGTCCGTCACGGAGTCAGCGTCCGCCTGCAGCCGCCGCCTGGCGTACGGCGCGGCAGCCACGGCCTGGGCCAGGGCACGTCGGGAATCCGGGGTTGACCGGGTCTCCTCGGCGTAAAGAGCGTACTGTGCAGCCTGATTGGGACTGGCGCTGAGCAGTTGCCCGGAGCGAGCCGCGAGCGCCTGTGAGGCAGAGACACGGGCCTGAGCCTGGGCCTCTCGACGCTGCATGTTAGCGTCGAAGAAGCCGTAGACCGCAAGGACGAGCAGCGCCACGAGCAGGGCGATCCCTGACCAGCTCAGCCGTTTGACGAACCGAAGCTGCCGGAAGTCGTCGTGCTCCAACTCCTCCTTGGGGCGGCCACGTAACGGCGAAGCGATGGTGGCGACCGCGGCACGAAACGGCGGGTAGCGCAGGGAGTAGTAGGCCTCCTCGAACTCCCGGAGGTCAACCCAAAGCGGCACGGACGTGAAGCGGCCGGCTAAATTCCGTGGTAAGGAGGTGGTCTTCTGCCAGTCGAAGTCGCCAGCCCTGTCGTCCCACTCGATCTCACCGCTTGCGACGGCGATGATCAAGTGCTCTGAGTCGCGCTCCCGTAGCCAGTAGTCGACTTCCTTGGCCACCCAGGGCGAGGCTGCGGCCTCGGGGGAGGCAAGCAGGATGAGATAGCGGGAGCGTGCCAATTCGCGCTGGATCGACTGCCACAGGTCGTGGGTTGCCGGCAGGCTGGTGACATCGCGGAACACGCTCATCCCCATGGGTCGAAAGCGCGAGACGGCCAGGCGCTCCAGCCCTCGCTGGAGCTTCTTCGCGAGCAGCGCGTTCTTTCTCTGGCTGTATGAGATGAACGCGTCGCGCTGCTTCGCACCGTCCGGTGCCACTGCTCGCACCTCAGCCCTTCCCACGGCACCACCCATGGCCCCCGTGTCCCTGCTGCGTTTTCATTCGCCCCCCCAACGCACTGAGTCAACCTTCATGCGCAGCGAACCCACTGGAGACATACGAGCACACCGGGGCAGCGTCTAGTGGCGGTTCGTAAAACTCGGAGGTAGAGGTCAAATGCTGTGTCCGGTGATGACCGCGTCGATCAGTTGTGTCGCGAACGCTCGCCCGGCATCGCTGCCCACCCGGGTGGGAGGCGGGCAGCGGCGCCGGGTTGGGGCAGGCCGGGTCAGGACACCCTGAGGCAGGGGGTGCCCTGGGCCGCTCCGCTTGTGGTGTAGCCCGTGGCGCATACGGAGCCGGAGCCGGACGTGAAGCTCGTGGAGTAGTAGTTGCCCTTGCCGCCTAACCAGGTCTGGGTGCCGCTGTCGCGGCTCCCGCCGGGCCAGGTAACGTGGAAGTAGCCGGTGAAGGTGGTGTTTCGCGCCCAGGCCTGGACCAGCACCGTGCCGCCCGCGTTGCCGGCGACGTAGATGCAGACGTTGTTGTTGCAGCCGGTGGCGGACTTCAGGGCTACGGCGTCGGCTGCGCCGCCGGTGCCGAGGGCCAGGGCCGCGGTGGCCGTGGCGAGAGCGATAGCAGCCGTGGTGGTGCGCAAGCGCGTCCTCATGTCTTCTCCAGAGGTCGGGTGAATCGGTGTGCTCATACTTGCCGCGCCCAGGCTGCCTGGACGTGTGTGTTGCACCCGCTTGTCTGCTGTGCAACACCCAGGCCAGAACGTCCCCGCGCAGCTACACGCACGCGCTCTCCCGCACGGCACGGGCCAGCTCAACCCACCAGCCCGACATACTGCGCAACGGCTCGGACTGCGGGTGGGTGTGGGCCAGGCGCCGGAGCACATCCAGTTCTCCACTCATCGCGGCGTTGTACACGAAGCGTTTCAGAGCCGACCGGACGCTGGGGCCGGGATGCTCCCGCCAGCGCTCCTCCAGGCGTCGCAAGGCTGCCTGCCAGTAGCCGGCAGGGCTGTGGCCGCCGATGTGCCCGAGCGCATGCACCGCCGCCTGTTCGACCTCATGGGGCAGTCCACGGGCCAGAGTAAGCCGCGCAACAGTCGGTCGCTGGCCTGGCCCGCCCAACACCCGGAGTGCGTATAAGGCCGGCACGGCGCGCTCGGTCACTTGAACCATGCCGGGCACACGCAGCTCTTCGCAAAGCGCCTCGGCCACCGTGCTGCCGTAGGGACTGGCGTCCAGGAGCATCGCTGTGTAAAGCCGGACGTCCGCCACGGGGTGGTGCAGAACGTCGTCGATGAAACCGCGCAGCATCGCGTCGGGGGCGGGCCCCGGGCCGTCGGAGACGCGGGCCGACATGCGGGCCAGCACGACCTGAGCAGCATGGGGCTCGACGAGGCACCCGTGCCGCACGATGTTGCAGGTCACGGGCCACTCGCACGCCATCTCGGCCAGACGTGCCGCGCGGGCTGATGACAGCTGGAGCTGGTGCAGCAGCACGGCAGCGGCCTCACCCTCGAGCCGGCCGGAGGTCTTCCCCAGGACGCCGGACACCACCTCAGCAACGACGGCAGATTGCCGACCGGAGAAGTGACGCCTGCGGTTCTTGCGGTGGCTGGCCAGCAGTGCCCCGTAGAAGGTCTCCGAAGCGATCGGGTCGGTCAACTGGCGCAGGACCTGCCGGGCGGCCTGCGGGTGGGCACTGGCCTCGAGCATGCTGACGACCTCGATCAATCCCGCGTGTTCGGGGCACGCCAGCACGGTTTCGCACGCCTCGACAGCGTCCGTCGTCCACATCTCGTTGGCCATCAGCCGCCCGACTGCTTCGTAACGTCGCCGCCAGGCCACGCCGTCCGAGACCAGCATCTCCTCCAGCAGTCGCCGTGCTACGGACTGCCGGACGCGGCCCGGCCCCACCACAACCCCGGGAGCGGTCACGAGTGTGGTCAGGTCGTCCCAGTCCCCGCCTGCCAAGATGTCGCCGTCCAGTACCCGGTCCAGCAGGGCGTCCAGTCGCCGTCCGGTCGCGCGATCCCCGGTGCTCGTGGGCTGGGCAGGCCGCAGGAAGGCTACAGCTGACCGTCCTCCGTCGTAGCGGGCCATCACGTCGATCACAGACAGCAGATGGTGGGACGGCAGCCCGAGGATGTCCTCGTACCGCCGCACGACGCCGCGGTCCACAGCGGTCCGTCCGGTCTCCCAGCGCGACACCGAACTCGGGCTGGCGTCACCGCCCACGGCAGTGAGGGCGCGCGCGAAGCCCCGCAGTCCCCGCAGTACGGCATCGCCATGGCACTGCCGGTGGGCTCTCAGCAACCAGCCCGCCCTGGCCCGCCAGGACGGCATAGGGATGACTGCGGCTAGTGATAAGTCTCCAGTGTTGCCTTCCCGACGTGACACCATGCCCTCCTCCTCGATCAGCCCGGCACCACCCTGAGGTCCTCAGCCGTTCCTGAACGAGGGACATTCGCGTCATCGTGCCTCCGAAGCGACGCGATGCCGAGTGCACGGACGTCGTGGCCATTCCGGCTGAGCTGACGGCGGGCTGTGCCCCCGTCGGCGCTGGTGCCTTCGGTCACCGGATGTCACCGTCGGAGCAAGTGCGCGTGGCGTGGCTGGAGTTGCGGGCCCACGCTGTCCGGAATCAGACCTGTCACTGGCTTCTGCGGCGCACGCCTCGTCTTGCTTTCCCTGATTCGGTCCAGCATTCGGCCCCGTCCACCGGACGGCCGTACCTGGGCAGGACGGATGCCGAGGTGCTGAACTATTGGGCGGGTCCGCCCCCCGTTGACCGGCTTGCCATCAAGGCTGCTGCACGCGGCTGAGAGTGATGTAGGCGTACCCTTCGCCCGCGCGAGGCGCCCGGTCCAGAACCGGCTGGTGGACGTACCAAGTCTTCCCTGGGCCAGTGCCAAACGGGGCAGTGAAAGACCCAGTTTCGTGGCAGGGTTGGAGGGTGGCCTTGCTGGACGCACCGGCGGCCAGCAGCTTGGCGAGCAGAAGGGTGTGGAAGATGTCGGCCTGTTCCAGCTCGAACCGTCAGCCCCTGCTGTAGCCGTAGGTGGCGTCCGCCGTCACCCAGCCGATCGGGATCCGGTCCGTGACGGCCTTGCGGACCATGGCCTTGGCCATGGCCACCTTCGTCTCGGAGGCGACCTCGTCGCCGATGCTGGCCCGCCGGCAGCGTTCCCGGTCGTCCGTCCACGACGTGGGCAGATACAATCGCCGGTCGTTCAGCATGCGGCCGCGGCCGGTGGCGTAAGCGGGGAACACATCGATCTGACAGTTCTCGGTCCGGCCGGCGGTGCCGGAGTACTGCCATTGCACCCGGCCGATCGCAGGCCCTTCTTCAGGAAGCCGGTGTCGTCGACGATCAGCTGACGGCCCGCACCGTTACACCCCAGCCGGCGGTAGAAGCGCCCTATGCGGTCGCCGACCGTGCAGCGCGCCACGCCGACTCGGCCGAGGCCGTGCTGAGCGCCGCGGCCCTGCTCGGCGCCCAGGTGGACGTCTTACACCGCAGATCCAAGGGCCTGCGGCCCGGCCCATTGCGAAGACCCGTCGCGGGAACGTGGCGGGTGCGGATAGCGCACCTGTTCGTGCACACCGTGCCCCTCGTCCTTTTCAGCCTTGCCTGCATCATCGCCGTGGTCTGCGGTCCCGGTCACGCGTCGGACTTCTTCACCGGCCGCTGGCCGTCGCTGACGGGCGCCACCGCGACGCGCTCCTGGGTGGCTCTGGGCCTGTCAGGCGCGCTGCTCGCGATCGGCGCCTACTTCGCACTGCGCTACTGGCCATGGATGCCTCCCACCCACTGGCTTCTGCTCGCCTTCGCTCAGCGCCGCACCCAGGGACTGCGTAGCCGCCGCGGCCCGCGCCGGATCGTGTCCCCGGCGGGGACGGCCCCGCACCAGGCCAGACGTGGTCCTGGCCGACAAGGCGTATTCCTCCCGCGCGATCCGCGAGTACCTTCGCAAACGCGGATCCGGTACTGGGTGCTGAGGCTCTACCCGTACCGACGGCTCGACAAGAGTCCGGGCCACGGACGGCGAACCGGCCAAACCCTGCCGAATATGGCGCTACAAGCCTTTAACGGACGGCGTCTTTTCGGACAGTCCTTATCGAGGCTATTGACTGCCACCCACCCCTTCACTCAAGATCATTAAATAAACTCCCACTGGGGGAGTTGGGGAAGGAATACCCGTGAGGATATCCGGTAGATCGATCGTTCTCGGCCTTTCGAGCCTGGCGCTGGCAGTATTGAGCTTCGCCACGCCGGCCGCGGCAGACACCTCTCAGGCTGCCACCGTTATGGCGAACGGTACTGTGGTCGCCGCGGATGGTGCCGAGCTCGGCCAGGTCACCCTCCACGAGCGTGGGGACGGGACGAAGCCGCCCGCGGAGCTGGGGAACCCGTTAAAATGGGGTGCGGTGGTGATCAAGACGGACGGTTCGGCCGTTAGCCCCCAGGGCTGCGTCAGTGCGAGTGGCGGCAATTGGTGCTACGGCTACAACACAACCACCGACGGAAAGTACTGCTATTCGAACTACTATCACGCCACGAAGATGCACCATTCCACGGTCAAGATCGGCGGGGGTTCGAATAGCGCTTACGCATTTGCTGGCCAAACCTCCTACGCCAACCGGACGGCGGGCGCTGCCTACACCTGCGAAACCTACTACAGTGTTGATGAGTAGGTTCTGGTCTCCGCATTACGCGGAGACACCCTCGCACAGGTAGGGCAGGTTGGTGCGCCACTCGAGACTTTTCTGCCGCTCGCTCAGTCTCCGAGTGGCGCCATCTCCTGCTTTTAATTAATTACGAACAGGGAGGAAAAAATCCCCCACTTTACGCTTACTCGCGTTGCGCCACTCGCAGGGTCCCTCGGGGTCGGTTTCCTGTTTGGACTAGCGGGCCCCCTTGCCGAGAAATGGGAAAATCCTGTTTGCGCCTCTTTGAGTGTCATTTTTTCCGATGGATGGTCATGGGTTTGTTATGCACTCTTGGTGGGCTTTTTTGGCCGATCCAAAGTTGAGGCAATGCTACTTGCATCTTCGGGGTTGGCTGTCGGTGTAGTCACATACTATGTATTCAAAGACTTGAGTCCCACCATCCCGACGGGACTGGAGTCCGGCGTCACTGGTGGAATAAATTACTCTAGCATGCTCGTATGGGGAACAGCGGCCTTTATCCTTGGGGCACCCCTCGGGCTCTTAGGTAACCTGGCGCGAATTCCAAGCGTTGGCGGTCTCCCGTTCCGACTGATTGGTCCGCTCGTAGCACTTGTCGAGACCTCCATGCGGCTGGCTGCAGAGGCGGATGGGCAACGCGCGGCCGTTGGCTTTACATGGAATGTGATTCGACTTGTTGCGGGCACTGTTGTCGTGACTCTGATAATTCATGCCATCCGGAATAGGTGGCACTCTCGGCGCACTCTTTCCGCGGAGTCGGATGAGCGTCGCGTCACACGAAATGTTCCGTCTTTGTGACATTCTGGACTCCAATCTCAGCTGGTGCCGGCGGTCCGGTGGTTGGTCCGCCACCGCCGCGGTGCCCCGGCCGTCCACTCGACCGTCGCAGCCGCGTGCCCTGCCAGCCCCTCGTCCCGCCTCGGCCGTCATACCCGCGGCGCCGCCGTGCCTGCCATGAAGTCAGCGTCCCACTGCGCCAGCCCGGCCGGGCTCTCATCGGCCAGTGCGCCCAGTGAGCGTTTTCAGCGTGGCCACTGATCGGGTGACGCCGGTCAGGTCGAGGTGAGGGCCGCAACGCACAAAGCCCCCATGCCGTTGAGGGAGGTGTTCGACGTCTCAACCCACCGGCACAGGAGCCCTGTTGGTTCCCTATCCTGCCGCACTCGACCTCCCTCACGCCTTGGTCGAGTGGGTCACCATGCTCATCGTCACCCGCGAGGGTGACCGACGGTGCAAACTCCCGCCGCACCAGCGCGCGCTCGTCGCTCTGGTGTACCTGCGCCGCCACGACACCCTCGCCCGGATCGCGGCCGAGTTCGGGATATCCGTCGGCACCGTCCACGCGTACGTCACCAGCGTGACCGGCCTGCTCGCCGAACGAGCCCCTGGCCTGCTCAAGACGCTGCGCGAGGCGCGATCCGGACGTCGTTCTCCTGGACGGCACTCTCGCCGAGTGCGACCGCGTCGGTGACAGCCGGGCGGACTACTCGGCCAAGCACCGCCGGCACGGCGTGAACGTCCAGGTCCTCACGGATCCGGCCGGCAAGCTGCTTTGGATCTCGCCCGCCCTGCCGGGTCGCACCCACGATCTGACCGCAGCCCGCACCCATCGCATCATCCGCACCTGCGAACGCCAAGGCGTCCCTGTCCTCGCCGACCGTGCCTACACCGGCGCCGGCCCCTGGGTCACCACTGGACTCAAACGCCCACCGGGCGGCGAGCTCACCCCCACCCAGCGCACCGTCAACCGGGCCCTGGCCACAGCCCGGGCACCGGTCGAACGCGGCATGGCACGGCTGAAGACTTGGCAGATCTTCCGCAGATCCCACATCAGCCCGAACCGCATGACCGTCATCGCCAAAGCCGTCCTCACCCTGGAGAGGCAACACTGAAAACGCTCAGTCATGGTGTATCGGTGCCCCGCTCCGCCGTCCGCCTGCCGCGCGGGCGGCCAGCGCCACTGGCAGTCACACGCAGGAACCCGTAACCAGCCCCCATTCCGTCACCGTCGCATCCCGGTGCGGAGGCAACCTGCCGGCCAACCCTCACAACTGGACCACGTCCAAGGGCACCGCGCGGTCTTCGGTTATCCGGGCTTCCGGCTTGGCGTCCGGTGGTACGTCTACGGCAACCAGTGGGCGGCTCTGCAGGTGATGGGCTTCGACAGTCACAGGAACCGGCACTGGTACAAGTGCGGCTCGGGCGGCGGTTACTGCAAGGTACCGTCGGGCCACGTCGTTGCCACCCCCAAGGTTCGGGCCTCACGACACCGTGGTCACCCGCTGGGCGATCGGCCACCCCGTCCACGACCTGTTCAACGGCCTTGCCCGGCAGAAATGGAAACGTCGTTCCTGCGGCAACGGAGCTCACGGCCTGCGGATTGACGACTGGGCACGCGTCGAGGTGCGGCCCTGGCACCGACACGACCGCCGCCACTGGGTGATCGCCCGCCGCAGCGTCGCCCGCCCGCAGGAGATCTCCTACTACATCGCCTACTGCCCCGCCCAGACCACCCTGGATGACCTGATTCGCATCCGCAGCCGTTGAGCCATCGAAAAGTGCTTCCAGAGCGCCAAGCAGAAATGCGGCCTGGACGACTACCAGGTCCGCCGCTATCCCGGCTGGCACCGCCACATGACCATGGCTGTGGTCGCTCACGCCTGCCTGACCGTCCTGCGAGCTCAAGAACTGGATGCCGGGAAAGCAGAAACGGATCCCCCAGCTCATCTAGCTCATCTACCTCAGCCTCGCCGAGATACGACGGCTGATCACCCGCCTCACCCACCGCCGGCCCACACCTGTCGAGCACATCTTGCACTGGTCGACCTGGCGCCGACGACGACAACACCAAGCCCGAACCAATCACTACAAACGGCGCGGACACAGTCCCCGACTTGGCCAGCAGTCACGGCAAGCACCGTTGCAGCACTAGGCCGACCCGTTCCAGCGTCAACAGGTCCGCCTCGAACCTGTGCGCCTGGGCGCCCAGCTCCAGCGCAGTACGAACCGCTTCGACCTGAGCGTCGTCCAGCTTCGGCGGGCGACCGGGAGCCGAACGCCGCCGCAGTGCCTGAACCCCACCCGGCTCCCACAGGCGCACACTCTCGGGATGCATCCCCACTGCCCGGGCAACCTCGGATGAAGGACGTCCCTGCTCGAACGACTCGGCCGCGCGCATGCGCCGGGCCTCGGCCAACTGGGGCCGCGTCAACGGCAGAACGGAGACACCGGCAACAGCACCTTGCGGCTTGTAAGACACACCATCATGCTCACACCGCTGAAGCTCCTGCACCCACAGAACTAACGAAAAACTCAGTATTCTGGAACGGCCTGTACTCCTCGCGCCCGTGGGGATGGTCCCCAGCGAGTCACGTTCGCCGTCGTGGACCGCAAGTGCTCCCCGCATCGGCGGGGATCGTTCCGCTTACCAGCCTCGGCGGGAAATCCGCCAGTTGCCCGAATTTCAGATAGAACACTGGTAAAGCGCTGCGTAGTCGAGGTTGTGTCGGTGGCGTGCCAGGCGTCTCGTAACAGCCGGACGCGCCGCCGTTTCATCACCTTCCATTGCAAGTCGACAGCCGTCGGAACGGGGCGGTACGAGTGCGCTGGCCGCGCAGTGGTTGGAAGATGGGTGGCCGGCAGCTCAGGCATGGTCAAAGTGCCCCGCCTGGTCCCGGACGAACTGGGAGCCCGCAGTGAGGTCGACTGGTCGAGACACGCGAGCGACTCGTTGAACATAGGAATCCGTGCTTAACGGCGCGGCATTGTAGTGAACGCCGCAGACTAACGCTCATGCAAAGCCTCTATGCGAGGTTTGTTCTGGCAGAGTCAAGGCCTGTGTGAAGGGTGCGCGAAGCCGGCACGCCCTATCGGCCGGACGAACCAGGACTTGTCATGACTAACGCACGAGGTGGCCCAGGTCGCCATGCGGATCCAGGTGCCTCGGACAGTGCGCCGTGCTTTCTGATCAGCCCCGCGGAAATGTGCGGCACCGTCGCCATGTCGGCCGTATGACGTCCGCCGGGCTGCGCGCCGAGGGCGCGGGGCCCTTCACCACCCGGCTCACCTGGCAGCCGCCCGGCGGGGGCACCGCCGTGTGGGAGTCGCGGCCCGCCCGGCGCCGCGGCGTCATCGCGGTCCGCCCGCCCAGCGCGTCGGCCGGCCGCGACGTCAGCGCCGACGACCTCACCCTCGGCCGGCTGCGCCGGCTCAACGCCCTCGCCGCGACCGCCTTCGTCCTCGGTGGTGCGCTGTTCGCGGCCGGTGCCGCCATCGCCCAGTTCGGCTCCGGCGACGCCACTACCTGCGCCTCGGTCTACTTCGCCGGCGGCCTGTTCTTCAACACCGGCGGCTACGTCTGCCTGCTGCAGGTCGTCAACGCGCCCCGCCACGAACCCGGCGGCGAGGGCCGCCTGGTCACCCGCGGCTGGCGCTGGTGGAGTTATGAGCCGGGGCGGGTCGACTGGCTGAGCACCTTCGTGCTGTTCGCCGGGACGCTGGTGTTCGCCGTCGACCTGCTGGACTCCTTCCTGCGCGGGCTGGACGTCCAGCAGGTCAACCGGCTCGTCTGGGCGCCGGACGTGATCGGCTGCCTGCTGTTCCTGATCTCCGGCCACCTGGCCTTCGTCGAGATCTGCCACCGCGCACGGCCTTGCCTGCGCTCGCGCAGCCTCGGCTGGTGGATCACCGCCGTGAACCAGCTCGGCTCCGTCCTGTTCATGGTCTCGGCGATCGCCGCCTACACCCGCCCGGCCACCGGCAGCCTGGTCAACGCCGACATCGCCGACTGGGACACGCTGCTGGGCGCCGGGTGCTTCAGCGCGGGCGGCCTGCTCCAGCTGTACGAGCGTCCCTGACCCGGTCGCCGACGGGTTCCAGGCGTACGACGATGCCCTTCGACGTGGGCTGGTTGCTCAGGTCGGCGACGCTGTCCAGCGGCACCAGGACGTTCGTCTCCGGGTAGTAGGCGGCGGCCGAACCCTTGGCCGCCGGGTAGGGCACGACCTCGAAGTTCTCGGCCCGGCGCTCGGTGCCGTCCTCCCAGATGCTCACCAGGTCCACCCGGTCGCCCTGCTCGAGGCCGAGTGCGGACAGGTCGGCCGGGTTGACCAGGACGACGTGGCGGCTGCCGTGGATGCCGCGGTAGCGGTCGTTGTTGGTGTACGGGACGGTGTTCCACTGGTCGTGCGAGCGCAGGGTCTGCAGCAGCAGGTGTCCCTCGGGGGCCCGGGGGACCACCGGCTCGTTGCAGGTGAAGCGGGCCTTGCCGGTCTCGGTGCGGAACACGCCCTCGTTGACCGGGTTGGGCAGCTGGAAGCCTCCCGGACGGCTCACCCGGGCGTTGAAGTCGTGGAAGCCCGGCACGATCCGGGAGATGCTGTCGCGGATGGTGTGGTAGTCGCCCTCGAACTTCGCCCAGGGGATGTTCCCCACGCCGTCGACGCTCAGCCGGGCGAGCCGGCACAGGATGGCGACCTCGCTCAGCAGCATGCGCGAGGCCGGCTCGATCCGTCCCCGGGAGGTGTGCACCTCGCTCATGGAGTTCTCGACGGTGACGAACTGCTCGCCGTCGGCCTGCACGTCACGCTCGGTGCGGCCCAGCGTCGGCAGGATCAGGGCGGTGTCGCCGCAGACGGTGTGCGAGCGGTTGAGCTTGGTGGAGATGTGCGCGGTCAGCCGGCACGAACGCATCGCCTTCTCGGTGACGTCGCTGTCGGGCGCCGCGCGCACGAAGTTCCCGGCCAGGGCGAGGAAGACCTTGACGCGGCCTTCCAGCATCGCCTTGATCGACTTCACCGAGTCCAGGCCGTGCGGGCGCGGCGGGTCGAAGCCGAACTCCTCCCGCAGGGCGTCCAGGAAGCTGTCCGGCATCTGCTCCCAGATGCCCATGGTGCGGTCGCCCTGGACGTTGCTGTGGCCGCGCACCGGGCAGACGCCCGTGCCCGCGCGCCCCAGATTGCCGCGCAGCAGCAGGAAGTTGACGATCTCCCGGATGGTGGGTACGCCGTGCTTGTGCTGGGTGATGCCCATCGCCCAGCACACGACGACGCGTTCGCTGGCGAGGACCTCGTCGCGGACCTTCTCGATCTCCTCGCGGGTCAGCCCCGTCGCGGCGCGCACGTCGTCCCAGTCGACGGTGCGGGCGTGCCGGGCGAACTCCTCGAAGCCGGAGGTGTGGGCGTCGATGAAGTCGTGGTCCAGGACGGTGCCGGGACGCGCGTCCTCCGCCTCCAGCAGCAGCCGGTTCAGGGCCTGGAACAGGGCGAGGTCCCCGCCCGGCTTGATGTGCAGGAAGCGGTCGGCGATCTGGGTGCCGCGCCCGATGACGCCGCGCGGCTTCTGCGGGTTCTTGAAGCGCCGCAGGCCCGCCTCCGGCAGCGGGTTGACCGCCACGATGCGGCCGCCGTTGCGCTTGGCCTCCTCCAGGGCGGAGAGCTGGCGCGGGTGGTTGCTGCCCGGGTTCTGCCCCACCAGGAAGATCAGCTCCGCGTGGTGCAGGTCGTCCAGGCTCACGGTGCCCTTGCCGACGCCGAGCGTCTCGTTCAGGGCGAAGCCGCTGGATTCGTGGCACATGTTGCTGCAGTCGGGCAGGTTGTTGGTGCCCAGGGCGCGGGCGAAGAGCTGGAAGACGAAGGCGGCTTCGTTGCTGGCCCGGCCGGAGGTGTAGAAGACCGCCTCGTCGGGAGAGTCCAGACCTTTGAGTTCCTGCGCGAGGACACCCAGGGCGTCGCTCCAGCCGATGGGCTCGTAGTGGTCCGAGCCGGGCCGCTTGATCATCGGCTCGGTGAGCCGGCCCTGCTGGTTGAGCCACATGTCGGAACGGGCCGCCAGGTCGGACACGCTGTGCTCGCGGAAGAAGTCGGCGGTGATCCGGCGCGTGGTGGCCTCGTCGTTGATGTGCTTGGCGCCGTTCTCGCAGTACTCGTTGCGGTGGCGCTGCCCGGGGGCGGGGTCCGCCCACGCGCATCCGGGGCAGTCGATCCCGCCCACCTGGTTCATGGTGAGCAGGTCGACCCCGGTCTTGCGCGGGGAGGTCTGCTCCAGGGAGTACTCCAGCGCGTGCACGACGGCGGGGACCCCGGCCGCCCACTTCTTCGGCGGTGTCACGGAGAGGGAGGTCTCCGGCTCCTCACCGGGCGGGTTCTGCATCGCTTGGCCTTTCTCTTGCCGTGTGCGGTACGCGGGTCAGCCGACGGGCCACTGGGCGACACGGCTCCTGGGCGGTTCCGGGGTGTCGTGCTGGACCCGGCCGTTGCGGATGGTGCCGCGCCAGGCGCCGCCCTCCTGGCCGAGCCCCTCGATGAACTGCTGGAAGCGGACCAGTTCCCCGCGCACCAGGCGCGCGGCCAGCTCCGTGACCCTGCAGGAGCGGGTGAGGACCTTCGCGACCCCGTGCGGCCGCAGCAGCATCCGGACCGTGATCGCGGTGCCGCCGGACTGCGTCGGCCGGAACTCGACCTCCCCCTCGTGGGTGGGGTGCTGCTCCAGGCCACGCCAGGCCAGGTAGGCGTCGGGGTCCTGTTCCACGATCTCGACCGGGAAACGGTGGCGCAGGGGGCCGTAGCCGAGGGTCCACGCGGTGACGGTGGGCCGCAGCTGCTCGACCTCGTGCACCACGGCCGAGAAGCGCGGGAACGTCTTGAACTGCGTCCACTGGTTGTAGGCCGTGCGGACCGGCACCGCGACCTCGACCGTCTCCTCGACGTGCCGCTCGCGCAGCGGACGGCGGCGTACGACGCCGTCGCCGCCGGTGCGCCCGTCGTCCTCTTCGTGCGCCATCCTGGTCCTTCTTCCGGGGGGAAAGCCGGGCACCCGGCCTCCCTCATGGGTCAGGGCACCCCTTCCGGTTCCCCGATCCCGGCTTTCGAGTCACCCGACGCACAGGCACCCCGGCCGGACCCGAGGCACGAGAAGGGGAGCCGCCCCGGAACACGAAAGCACCGGTCACCCACTCCTCCCCCCACCCACCGGCCACCTCCAGCTTCACCCCGGCCCCGGCCGGCCGCCACTCACCGCGCCCCGGTCGCGCGACGCGGCGCCGGGCCGACCAAGGAACACGCCCGGGCTGCGCAACGACAATCCCGGCCGCACGGCAGGCGATTACCACGGCATACCAGTCCACCATCGCCCCATAGTGAGCAATTCCCGTCACTTGACGACAGTTCGACACAAGACGAGGCGTACATGCGGTAGCGGGCGCATGCTCGCTCCACTCGCCGTCGGAAAGGGGACCGGTGGCCGGGTACGGCTGTGTGCCCGGGCCGGGAGCGGCGGCGCCGAAGCAAGGGGGACCCATGGACAAGACCCAGGCCAAGGACGCGGCAGGCGGCTTAGCGCGCACCAGCGCCACCTTCGCCCCGCACCTCGCCCGCACCGAATCGATCATCGACAACCCCGACAGCCTGAACCAGGGCGCCTACGGCGTCTGCGCCATGACGGCCGCCGTGCGCACGCTCCTCCAGCACGACCGGGCCCGTTTCGTGGAGCTGCTCCGCGCGGTGTTCGACCCCGGCAATCCAGGATTCCGCGGGCTCGCCGTCGACTCCGCCTCGCTCCTGGACCGCCGGCTCGCCCAGGCCGACGCCAAGCAACAGCGCTACCTGACGACCGGGCGGACGTACACGGAGCTGTACAACCTGGACTTCATCCTGTCCCGCGCGCTCGGCAAGCTGATCAAGGTCGCCGACTCAACCGTCTACCGCAGCCAGTGCGCGTTCTCCGAGCGCATCACCAAGATGTTCAACGTCAAGGGCGAGTGGATCGAGCTGTACCGCCTGCCCGGCACCCACACCGCGACGCTCGATGCCGGAGTGATCGACGACGCCCTGCGCCGCGACCTCGCCTACAAGAGCGTGCCCATGCTCGTCGCCTGCGGCTTCGAACTGGACCTGGCCACCAGCAAGGTCACCACCGTCACGGCGGGCGGCGAGTGGCGGATCGGCCACCCGCTGCCCGACGGCAAGCAGCGCACCGTCACGGTGGTTCGCGACGGCACCACCCCCGGCGAGGAACTGCTCGTCCGCTACCGCACGGACGGCCCGCTGCGCGCCGAGGGCGACCTCGGCCTCGACCGGGACGGACTGGAGTTCCTCATGCGGCAGGTGATCCGGGCGTCCGCGGTCTCCTCCTCCATCCGCGAGAGCGCCGTAGCGGTCACCGAGGCCAACACCGCGTTCGGCGCCGGTCCCGGGAGCTTCGTCTACGCGATGATCAACGGCAGTCGGCGTTTCATGGAGGCGGCAGGGGCGGCGCGCACGCACATGCCGGCCACCGACCCCGCGTTCGACTTCACCACCCCTGCCCCGCCCGGCCCCGACGTGTGGGGAAGGGCCCGCCCGGAATGCACGCACATCGTCGACGTCACCGGCCCGATCCGCACCGAGGGCGACAGGTACGTGCTGCCGGTGTGGACCTGGGCGACCCGCTTCGAAGCCCGCATCCCGCACAAGCTCATGGGCGAGTACGTCTACGGCTACGTGTACGGCCGCATCTAGGCACCCGTACGCGGTGAAGGGCGCGCCCGGGCGATGGGCGCGCCTGCGGGCTCCGTCTCTGCGGGTCAGGCGCCGGGCGGCGAGCAGGCGATGCCGGAGACGGGCGCGGTCTCGACGGGGGCACGGTCGGACGGGGAAGCGGCGCCCTGGTCGGCCCGGCGCGCGAGGTGGACCCGCAGCAGCCCTTCGATGCCGCGCAGCAGGGTCTCGCCGGCCGCCACCGGGTCACCGAGGTAACCGGCGCTCATCGCGCCGTCGCGGAGCATGACGAAGTGCCGCCCGGCGTGATCGGCCTGGGCGGGGGTGATGTCGGCGAACAGTCCCGTGACCGTCTGCAGGAACCACTCGCGGTGCTCCACCACGGCGCGGTGCACCGGGCGCCCCGGGTCGGGGAACTCCGCTGCCGCGTTGAGGAAGGCGCACCCGCGGTAACCCGGCGAGCGGATCTGCTCGACCAACGATTCCCCGATGCCCCGCAGGATGGCGTCGGTCGGCACGTCCGCGGCCGCCAGGGACCCGATCTGGGCGCGGATCGCCTGGTCGACACTGCCGAGGTAGGCGACCGCGAGGTCTTCCTTGCTGCGGAAGTGGCGGTAGAAGGTCGCGTTGGTGACCTTCGCCTCGGCGACCAGGCGGTCGACGCCCACGGTGTGGATGCCCTCCGCGTAGAAGAGCTGCCCGGCGGTCCTCAGCAGCCGCTCACGGGCCTCGGAGACCCGCCTGCCGGCACCTGCGCCGGCTTCCGTCCTCGTCATACGCCCATCGTAGCGGGTAGAACGCTCTCTCTTGTTTCAGAGGGACGGGTGTGCCAGGCTGACGGCGAGCGAGGTAGAGAGACCGTTCTCTCTACCTATTGCCCCGCAGTCGGCACACGTCATTCAGCACTTCTCATCGGAGGACCCCATGGCATCCACCGCCCCCGCTCCCGTCCCGGCCCCCGCCGAGCCCGTCGGCACCCCGCCCGTCCTGCGCCGGCTGTACGTCGTCCGCTTCGTCTTCGCCGTGGCATGGGCCGCGCTCCTGCTGCTCGGCGGCTCCGAACTCACCCTCGGGGTCCAACTGTTGCTGGCCCTGTATCCCGCCTTCGACGTGGCCGCGGCCGTCGTGGACGCCAGGTCGGCGCGCGCCGCCGGACCGCTCAAGGCCCTGTACGCCAACATGGCCGTCAGCGCGCTCGCCGTGGTCGGGGTCGCTGTGGCGAGTACGTCGGGCGTCGCGGACGTGCTGCGGGTCTGGGGCGCATGGGCGATCGTCTCCGGCCTGGTCCAGCTCCTGGTGGGCCTGGCGCGCCGGCCGATGGGCGGCCAGTGGGCCATGATCCTCAGCGGCGGCATCTCGGTCCTCGCCGGCGCGAGCTTCCTGCGCGGTGCCGCCCAGGACGACCCCGCGCTGACCGCCCTCGCCGGCTACGCCACGCTCGGCGGGATCTTCTTCCTCGTGTCGGCGGTCCGCCTGTCCCGCCCCGCCCGGCAGGAGCCGTAGGGCCGGCAACTGCCCCAAGGGGAGCGGCTGGTCGTATCACCGCGGGTCGTCGCCCCGGGGAGGGAACGCCGCGTACAGGGCTTCGGCATGCACCGCGTCCCACCGGCTGATCAGCAGGCGTTCCACCCCGCCGTCGTAGCGGCGCAGTTCGACTTCCTGCCCCTTGTCGAACTCCACCCGCACCCGCGGATTGCCGCAGACCGCCTCGGCCTCGCCGCGCACCATCTCGAACCAGATCCCGCGTACGGCGTACCGGAGGTCGTTGCCCCGGTGGCGCAGCACCCGCACCCGGCGATCGGTCAGCAGCAGGGAGGCGCGCCGCGGGACCAGCCCCCACAGCGCGCGCCCGTACGTCACCGCACAGCCGGCGGTCATCCGCTCGCCCTCAGGAACCCACAGGGACAAACGCTCCCGGTCGACCGACCACCTGGCCGCGTCCATCGACATCCCCCTCGCCTCCCGCACGGCGACGTCACCGTCCGGTGCTCCTCTACCCGGGCACAGCGCACGAAGTGCCCCGCCGGTCCGACGGCCCTGGTGGCGCCGTCCGGCAGGCATGGGTGCGACGCGGTAGGGCATCCGGGGTGACAGGTCGGGATGCCGCCCGTCGTTGTCACGGGCGTAGAAGGGGTGAAAGGTGAAGGGCTTCCGCAGCTTCATCCTGCGCGGCAACGTGGTCGACCTGGCGGTCGGCATCGTCATCGGAGCGGCGTTCACCGCCGTCGTCAACGGCTTCGTCAGCGCCTTCCTGACCCCGCTGGTGGGACTGGCCACCGGCGCCACCGGCGACATGGCCCGCAAGACCTTCACCGTGGGCTCCACCAAGTTCCCCTACGGGGCCTTCATCAACGCGGCGATCAGCTTCCTCCTCCTCGCCGCCGCCCTGTACTTCCTCGTCGTCCTCCCGATCAACAAGCTGCACGAGCGCCTCGCTCCCCACCACGACGTCCAGGCCCCCAAGCGGGACTGCCCCGAGTGCCTGAGCCCCGTCCCGGCCGAGGCCCGGCGCTGCGCCTCCTGCACCGTCGCCCTGCCCGCGGTACCCGCCCAGGCGGGGGAGACGACCCAGCGGGCCGGGTGACACCGGCGCCCCACGCCCGCATCCGCAACCGCTCGACACACGCGGGCGGTGGGGGGCATGCGCTCGTGCGCCCCTGTGTGCCTCTTCCGGCGGCGGGGGCCGCACGGCGAGGCTCTGGCGGCACTCCCGCCCGCTCGGGCGGGCACGGTCCCATGGAGGGGAAGAACCATGAGAAGGACAACCGGAAGACGCCGCGCCGTGGCCATGGCCGCCGTGGCACTGCTGGCGGGCGCGGCCGCCGCGACGGGCACGGCGGCCCCCGCGGTGGCGGCCACCGGTGACGTGCTGGTCGTGCAGAAGGACGCCGCGGGCAACCTGGTGACGCTGCAGACCTTCCTGTTCCTGCCGGGCATCACCGAGCAGACCGACGGGGTGCAGGCCGGGGCCACGCAGTTCGCGGTCACCAACCTGACGAACAGGACCCTCACCCTGACGGAGAAGACCCCGGCGGGCGTCCCCGTCCACTCCGCCACGGTGGCGGCGGGGGCTTCCGCCACCTTCGCCGTGACGGGCGGCGACAACGTGGCCCTCACGGCGCCGCCCGGCTAGGGCCGTGACCGCATGGGATGCCTGCCGGGTCGACGGAAGGCAAAGGCATCGTATGGTCTAGTCCAAAGTGACGGTTGGTCTAGTCCAACTCATTGACGTGACCCCAACACCTCCCAGAGCCTGGGGCGGCTCCCTCCACCCCACCCCCTCCGGGAGGCACGTCATGAGACCCCTTCGGGCCTGTTTGGGCGCGGCGGCGGCCGTCGCACTCGCCGCCGCCGGCGCGACCGCCTTCGTCGCGGGCAGCGCCTCGGGCGCGACCACCGCGCTGGGCAACCGCTGGTACGCCGCCGCCCCGTACCTGATGCCGCTGGACAACAACCCGCCGGACCCGGCCGCCATCATGGACGCGACCGGGCTGAAGGCCTTCCAGCTGGCCTTCGTCCTGGCCCCCAACGGCGGAGGCTGCACGCCGACCTGGGACGGCACGGCCCCCGTCTCCTCGGACACCGCCGTGCAGTCGGTGATCAACACGATCCGCAGCAAGGGCGGCGACGTTTCCGTCTCCATCGGCGGCTACGGCGGCACCAAGCTCGGCCAGGCCTGCTCCGACCCCGCATCCACGGCGGCCGCCTACCAGCAGGTCATCACCAAGTACGGGCTGCACGCCATCGACTTCGACCTGGAGGAGCCGGAGTACGAGAACACCGCGGCCATCCACAACGAGATCGGCGCCGCCAAGATCCTCCAGCAGAACAACCCCGGCCTGTACGTCTCCGTGACGACGGCCGGCACCGCGGACGGCACCGGCTGGTTCGGCAAGCAGATGCTGCTGGAGGCCAAGTCCCAGGGATTCACCCCCAACAACTTCTCGATCATGCCGTTCGACGGCGGCTTCAACGGCGCGGCGAGCCAGACCGGCGCGCTGACCAACTTCAACTCGATCCTGCAGTCGACGTTCGGCTGGGACCAGGCGACCGCCTACGCCCACGAGGGCTTCTCCGGCATGAACGGCCGCAGCGACACGGGGGAGATCTTCACGCAGGCCGACTTCCAGACGGTGCTGGACTACGCCACCAGCCACCACATGGACCGGTTCACGTTCTGGTCGCTCAACCGCGACCGGCAGTGCAGTCCGCCCGACAACGGCGGTCGTACGTCCGGCACTTGCTCGAGCGTGGCCCAGAACTCCTGGGACTTCGCCGCGTACTCCGTGAAGTTCGCGGGCGCCACCCCGCCGACCACCCCGCCCACCTCGACGCCGACGCCCACACCCACGCCCACGCCGAGCCCCAACTCCTGCAGGACGGCCTGGAGTGCGACGGCGGTGTACACGGCGGGCAACGAGGTCTCCTACGGCAAGCACAACTGGAAGGCCAAGTGGTGGACCCAGAACGAGGTCCCCGGCGCCTCGCAGTGGGGCCCGTGGCAGGACGAGGGCGCCTGCTGAACCCCGCCCGCGGGGAGGGCCCTTGACCCGGAGGCATCCGGAGACATCCGGAGGTAGCCGGAGCAGGAAAGGCAGTGGCGCTCCCCGCGCCCGCCCGCGCTGACGGTCCCGGCCCGCCGCCGTGGCCGCGGCGCGGGCCCTGGCCTTGGCCCTGGCGGCTCAGGAGTAGGTCATCGGACAGCCGTACCGCAGGCAGTACTGCGCGGCGCGCAGGTAGAACGCCACGTAGAAGGCCGCGTCGAGGTCCTCGGCCCACGGTCCCGGCCGCGCCTGGGCGGTCCGTTCGGCCTCGCCCTCGAGGAACCACAGGCTCAGGGCGAGGTTCTCGCCGGCCGGTATCGCGTCCACGGGCAGTGCGATGGCAGCGGCCAGCCGCTCGGCCAGGGCGAGCACCCGCGGGGCCCCGGCGACCGTCGTCTCGTCGCCGGAGTACGCGGTGCAGACGGGGAGGACGATCTCCTCCTCCAGTGCGAGGGGCACCAGCACGCTCCAGTCGAGGAGGGTCGACAGTTCCGTGTCGGCCAGGTGCGTCGTGCACAGCGCGAGGAAGCCGTCCATGGACGGGCTGACCTTCTCCTCGAACCCGCCCTGAGCCTTCCGCTCGGCTCGCGGCGGCTCGTACGGGGGCAGTCCGCGCCGCTCCAGCTCGGTGTTGAGCGCGGCGGCGACGTCCCCGTACCCGTCCTCACCCGGCTGCGACCAGTCCTGCGCGGCGACATCCACCAGATAGATACCCATGATCGCAACGTACCGGCCGCCACCGACAACGCCCGCGTGATCAGCCGCTCGGAGCCGGTACGACGGTCGGCAGCGGACTCGGTTCAGGGCAGGTGAAGTCCCACGTCCGGGCGCGGACCTGCTGCCACACCTGTGCCCAGTCCGTCGGACACGAGACGGACGGCACCGGCGCCGCGAGGGCCGGCGGCCCGGGTCCACTGGCCGTGTCCGAAGGCCGGGGCCGCACCGGATGGCACTCCACCTCGTAGGCACCACCGGTGCACTCGGTGTCCGACTCACCGCTGGAACACGCGGACAGAGCGAACACCAGGGCCGCCGGGACGACCACGACGGCACTCGCGGCCCTGGCCGTACGCGGCCGGTAACGCTTGCTCGCCATGTCCGGGCCCTCGGTCCGTGCGACAACAGGACGGAACGGTCAGTGTGGCGCACCAGGCGCGCGGCACACACCGGCGAGAACCAGCCACCGGGTTGAAGACGCACCGCGCCCGCACCCGCCCGGCGCGAACACCACGGCACACGGGGCTTCCACTCAGGCCCGATACGCGCCGTTCGTGCTTCCGCGCGCCCCTCCTGGCCGGAGCGCGAAGCTGCCACCATCACCCTGCTCGGCTCACGGCCACGGCGACGGGGGGACGCATGACGCGGCGATGGCTGGTGACGGGGTGCTCCTCGGGGCTCGGACGGGCGCTGGCGGGCGCCGCCGCGGAGGCCGGCGACCTGGTGGTCGCCACCGCCCGCAGACCCGCCACCATGGACGACCTGGCTGACCGGTACCCCGGCCGGCTGTCGGCGCTGGCCCTGGACGTGTGCGACACCGGGCAGTGCGAAGCGGCGGTCGCCCACGCGGTCGACCGTTTCGGCGGCGTCGACGTGCTGGTGAACAACGCCGGATCGGGACTGTTCGGCGCGGTAGAAGAAGTGTCCGACGACGAACTACGGGCGCAGCTGGAGGTGTTGACGGTCGCACCGTGGCGACTCACCCGTCTGGTGCTTCCCCTGATGCGCCGTCAGGGCTTCGGCCACATCATCAACGTCTCCTCGATCGCCGGACGGATCGGACTGCCGGGCCTGTCCGCCTACGTGGCGGGCAAGTACGCGCTGGAGGGTATGAGCCAGGCCCTCGCGGCGGAGGTCGCGCCCTTCGGCATCCGGGTGCACGCCGTCGAGCCCGGCGGCTTCGCCACCCGCTACGGCACCTCGCTGGCCGAGGCCGCCGGCCGCATCCCGGCCTACGCGCAGAGCACCGGAGACCTCGAGGCGGGCCTGCGGGGCATGGCCGCCAACCCCGACCTGACCCGACCCGAAGTCTTCGCCCACCACGTGCTGCGCCTGGTGGCATCACCCACGGCCCCCCTGCGCCTACCGATCGGCGCGGACGCCTACGCCTTCCTGGAGGCGGCCGAGGCCGCGGGCACCACCGAGCTGGCGGCAGCACACGCCTTCGTCCAGGGCTCCGCCGAGCGCCCGGGGACGGACGCGGCACCCGTGACGCCCTTTCCTGCATCCGGTCCGGCGCGCTGAGCGCCTACAGCTCGAACTGCAGGTCGACGATGTCCTTGAGCTCCACTTCGAGGCCGTGGGCGCGGCGGCCGCCGTCGCGGAAGTACACCTCGCCCAGCGCCTCGGCGGCGATCTCGCGGAGGTCGTCCTCGGCGGTCCCGGCTTTCTGGGCCTGGAGGAGGCGGGCGGCGTGCCGGGGCGGCAGGGCGAGGGTGAGGTGCCGTAGGCGGGCCTGGTCGGTGCTGCCGGCGGCGGCGGTGTAGCCGAACCTCGCCTGCACATCGATCATGATGCCGCTCGTGGTGGCCGCGGCCTGTTTCGCCTTGGCCCTGATCTGTGGCTGCCAGCGTGCGCGGACCTCGCGCTCCAGCCGGTCGGCGAGCTCCGGCCGGGGCCTTTTGATCTGGTTCCTCACGTACCGCTCCACCGTGCGCCGGCTGATGCCGAGCAGCTCGGCCACCGGCATCGTCCGGCCGCCGTGCCTCTTGATGAGGTAACGCATCTGCGCCCCGGCGGACTTGGGAACGGGCCGAGTGAACGCGCCCTGCACCGCCCTGTCGAGTTCCTCCCCGACCGTGACCATCGCCCAACGCTCCTTACTCTCCGGTGTCCCGGGCGGTGACCTCGCCGGTCTTGATGTAGCGGGCGAGATTGGCGACATGGTCATCGGCGCTGAGCTGCTCGAGCACCTCCGCACCCCACAGCAGGCTCTGGGTGCCCTCGTGCTTGACCATCCCGGGTGAGACCCCCAGCCGGAACGAGCCCGGCACGGTCTTGCCGTCGGCGCCGTAAGGCAGCACGTCCAGCGGGCCGGGCCCGTCCGCCGCGTACACGGCGCAGTCCGAGAGGACCGCGACCGGGTAACGGCCGGTGGCCGCCGCCAGGTTGAGCATCTTGCGGTGCATGTTGATCCGGGCCCTCGAGATGACGGTCGCGCGGATGTCCGGCCGCCATGTCGGGCGGGCGAGGGCGGGCCAGGCCTCCCCCGGTCTCCAGCCGCTGCCGCGCGCCTTCTCCTGGAGCTTGCCGATGCCGCCCTTGACGGTCATCTTGATCGCGTCCACCACGATCCCCAGCTCCGGATCACGGCTCCGGTAGCCGTCCATCGCCTCCAGGAACTCGGCCGGAGACAGCTTCTCCGGGACGCCGAGGTCCGCCATGGTGGCGACGTAGGCGTCGCGCAGCCGCTTGTACCAGCCGTCCAGGAACCGGCCGCTCTCCGGGCGCACCCACGCCTCCACGGGCGCGACGTCGTAGCCGAGCTCCACGGCGTACGCGACCGTCGGGGTGGCGTACCAGGCCGGACCGGTCGGGCGCCGGCCGGTCGGCGTGAACGGGCTGGGCAGCAGTGCGGCGTCGAGGTCACGCCACTGCTTGCCGACCTTCACCCGGGACAGGTCGACGTGGGAGAGGTCGACCAGCCACGAGCCGGGCACCGCAGCGTCGAAGGCCGGGTCGGTGACGTGCACGGGCGGCGAGGCCAGACCGACGACCGCCCCGTTGGCGGCAGCACCGAACGCCAGGTTCACGTCCAGGCCGACCAGGTGGCGCTGCGTGCACTCGGCATCGGTCAGGTCCCGCGCCCAGTCGTAGGCCTCCTCGAACAGCCGCTCGCCGGGGCCGCGTTCGTGGAAGCGGGGCAGATGGGCCAGGACGGGGTGGCCGTCGGTGGCCTCGCACGGCGCCGGGTCCAGCGGCTGGGTCCCCAGCGAACCGGGCCGGTGCTCGCGGTGCCGCTTGCCGTCGGCGTCCGGCTCGCTCGCGCGGGTCGGCGGGCTGAGCGCCGTCATCAGCTGCAGCCCCGTCACGGCGGTGGAGCCGACCGGCGTCATCACCCGGGCCGCGTACACGCCCAGCACGCGCGCGAGTTCGGCAGGCTCCAGCTGCGCGGCATGCCCCCAGGCACGGCCGTCAGGAGGGGATGCACAGCTGCACGCACCTGCGGCGGCTGCCCTGGGCAGGGCGGTAGATACGCGCCCACGGCCCCAGCCCGCGCCGGGTCAGCTGCCAGTCGGCGCGCTCGAGCTGCCTGACGACCTTGTGCCCCTCCGGCAGCCGCCCGGCAAGCCGCTCGGCCTCGGACAGGACGGCGGGCAGGCCGTACCGCTCGCACGCTGCTGCGGTGAGCACCAGCAGCGGATCGCTGTCCCTGCCCGACCCGTGCAGCCTCCCGGCCCCGAGCTGCGCCTCCGCCAGCGTCCACTCGACAAGGGCGGGCAGGGACCTGGCGGGCACGTCCACGACCAGACCGCCGACGCCGTAGCCCGTCACCCTCCGCTCGGCGTCGGCGTCCAAGACGAGCAGCGGGCCGTGCGGGTACGCCCCGCCGGACGCGGGGACGTCCGCCCGTGCGGCCTTCCCCGCCTCGGGGCGCCGCAGGCCCGGGGCCCGGTCGGCACGCGGCAGCGACACCTTCGCCCGGACAGTGACCAGGGCCTCCTCGGTTCCAGGCGCGGCAGCGGCAGCGTCCGGCACCCCGGCCGTCGTCTGAGGCTGCGCCGCGGGAGCGGCGGGCGTCGCTGTAGCGGTGTCCGTGTCCTCCTTGGGGGCGCCCGCGTCCTCCTCGGGGGTGCCGGCGTGCTCGTCGGGGGCGGGGTAGAGCTCGGCGAGCTGCTTGAGCAGACGCGCATACGCCTCCCGCTCGGGCGGCCGCGGCTCGGTCCGGCCCGCCTCCCAGCCGCCGACGGTCGCCCGCCGCACGTCCAGGGCGGCCGCCACTTCGTCCAGGGTGAGCGCATGCGCCTGACGCAGCCGCCTGCGCTCCGCCGGCGGCGGCAACGGAGACCGGGACGCGACCAGCGCGTCAACCGCGTCGAACAACTCCGACATGAGACACCTCCGTCGTGACTCTACCTCTGAAACGACATTCTCGCGTACTAAAGACGTGCAGATCGCGTACATCTGGCGTATGGAGTGAATGGTGTACGGGTGGGCCCGCCCTCTGGCGGGCCTCGCCAACGACCTGCTGGACGCCGTGTTCGCCCCCGCGGCCACCGCACGGGCATTCGCCGAGTTCTCCCCGGGGCGCCGGGGGCTGCTGTGAGCGCTGGCCGAACTGCTGACCGCCGATGACTTCCAGCGCGTGCCGTTCGGCTCCCGGCGCCGCTTCCTGGGCCGACGTCCTGCTCGTGCCCGAGGATGACCAGGAAGTCGTCCTGATCACGGCCGACCCCGGATCACCTGCCGTGCGGGCCCTGTACAGGCCGGCCAGCAGGCGACCTGAAACGAAAGACGCGGACAGGTCTCTCTTCAGCGGTCACAGGGCCGTCACCGCGGCACGGAGTGAGGTCCCGCGTCGCGGTCGGGACCGGCCCGCAGGATCCCGAGCTGTCCTGCGGGCCTTTCTTACCGGGATTTCCTGCACCCCGACAGCTCACACCCGTTGACGATGCCGCAGGCCGCGCACGACCAGGATGGGCGGCCGCCGTCGCGGCAGGCGACGAAGAGTGACGGTCGCCGTCCCAGACAGCAAAGTCGTCGTCGCTCACAGGCGCATCGTCGCAGGCAACACTGTCGCCGCCATCAAGCAGGTCCTGCGATCTCTCTGTCAGTGATCCGTAAGAGAGCTCCTGGCCCACCATGGAGCGTACATATCGCGTACGGGATGCGATGCAGAGTGGGGAAGGGCAGCCTGGGGGTGGTCGGTAGCCCGCACTCCGCGTCGTCGCAGATGGTCCCGGATGGCTCGCGATGAGTACGCCTTGTCCGCCAGCACTACGAAGGGCCTGATCCTGGGCCTACCAACTCGACGCGGGACCCGGATGGCAGCCATCACGTGCTCGGCGTGAGCACGAAGAACAACGGACGACAGCCCTTTTGTGGTTAACCCACTACGCGATCGTCCGATCGCGTGGTCGGCGGGCTCAGCATCCGGAGCCCCTTTCTGCGGGCCCCGGCGCCGTTCTGGTGGACGCACACGATCGTGAAGTCGACCGCGACGACCCAGTCCAGGTCACCGTCGGCATCCGCTTGAGCGAGCAGCGCGGTGAAGGCACGTTCCTAGGTGCCGTCGATGGCCCACTTACCGGCTCGCCCGGCACCGTTCGAGACAGGGCGCATCAGGGGCACCGGACGCGGGCGCGGATCTCGGGAAACCGAGGCGGTCATGTCGGTGCCCTGCCTCAAGCGCAGCAGCACCCGCCCCCGCGTGCACGGCTACTGAACTTGAACTCCTGATTTCGGTCCTGAGTGTCACAGGGCCTCCAGGACGGCTGCTCCACGGCATCAGTCTGGGCAACACCTACTTCCACAACGGCCCGCTGGGCCTGTCGGCGACGTCAACTGCCGTTGTGGACAGGGCTTCAACCGGGAGCCCAGGGGCACGCTCAACTCCATGACAACCGGGCTGGCCCTGGTCGGCATTCTTTACGCCATCGGCGCGGTCGGCTGAGCGGAACATTACGCACTCACGGAGGACCCGATCACATGATGCTCCACGCGATGACACTGGCCGAGCGGTGGGACGGCCCGCCGTGGTTCAAGTGGGCCTGGCTGGCGCTGGCAGCGGTGGGCGCGGTGTTCGTCTTCACGATGCTGGCGCGCCGGGATGGGCGCAAGTAACGCCTGTCGGGGTCGAGTTTCGGTGGCCCGGGCGCCTGCTTTGACCACCGAAACGGCAGGGTTTGGAGCAGTGCGGTGAGCGCGCGGGCCAGGCATTCATCGTCGAGCAGCCCTACGTGTCCCTCGGCCAGATGCTGGGCCCCACTGATCAAGGTGTCCACGAACGTTTCCGGCTCCAGAGCGGCCGCGTCCCGGACCAGATCGAGCAGGCCGTCCTCACCTCACGCCGTTACCGCCACCCGCAAGGGCGAGATCAGCCGCTGTCGGTGCGGTCGAAGCCGCGCAGTGCGGGGTCCAGCTCCCTGTGCTGCGCCGCACAGGGAGCAGAGGCGGGTGCCGGGCTGTTTCCGCGAGGTCCAGAGCCCGCTCCAGGGGCAGCAGCGGCGCGTTCTGCGGGGCCTCGGTGCAGTGCACGGCGCCGCCGGGTCCGCCGCCGCCGGCCTTCTGCACCCACTCCGAGGGGCGGCGCGGTGCCAGCGCCTCAAGCACCGGCGACGGCGGCGGGGGCTCAACAGCCTGCTGCCGGAGTACAGAGGCCTGGGCCGCGCTGTGGCTGTGCGGCCAGCGCGTACGCGCCGTGCGCGTCCCGTACGGGACGCGCACGGCGCCGGTCTGACCCGGCGGGGACCAGGACTATCCGGCTGCCACAGCCACCTGGCACGCCCACCGGTTTCACCCCTGGGGCCAGCCCGCATACCAGGGCGCTCCCTACGGGGGCAGCGCCGGGCGACCTCCTAGGCGAGCGCTGCGGACGTCGTTGCTCTCAGCGGCAAAGGGGACTATCCCTTCCGCACCCCTCTACGGTATGGTAACGGCTGTTACCATTCAGCTATGGCGAAGACACAGCTGGGCGCACGCGTGGATGAGGACGTGGCGGAACTCGCGCGCAAGCGAGCCGCCGACCTGGGCCTGAGCATCGGCGACTATCTCGCCCGTCTGGTGCAGGACGACACAAGCGGCCTGCGCGCCCGCGCCGTGGACGCGGCCGCCCGCTTCCTGGCCGAGCACCAGAGCGTCTTCGACGACGCCGAGAACGCCCAACAGGCCCCCCGGGGAGCACACGCGGCCTGATGAACGTGCACATCGACGTCCCCTGGATCCTGCAGGTCGCCGAGGCAGCCGGAGCGGATGACCCGGCCCCCGACGACTACGGCGTGCCCGTCTGCGCAGTCGCCCGCCACCGCGCCGACCTGTTCGATCAGCCCCTCTACGACGGCCCCTACGCCAAAGCCGCCGCGCTCGTCCACACCCTGGGCCGCTGCCGCTGGCTGGAGCGATCCAACATGGCCGTCGCCGCCGCCACCGGTGTCATGTACCTCGAAGCCGCCGGCATCCCCGTCAAACCCGCTCGCGAGGACGCCATCGCCCTCAAGGACCTTCTCCTGGACGCCACCTGCACCGCCGGGAAGATCGCCGCCCTGCTGCGCACCTGGCCCACCACCACCTGACCTTCAAGCCCGCCCTCACGGTCTGCCGGTGGAACCGGCCGCACCCGGTTCCACCGGCAACGCCCAAGCGCCTGGCCGTCCGCTGGGAACGCCGCACCGAACTCCACGACGCCTTTGTCTCATTGGCCTGCGCTCTCATTTGCTGGAGGCGACTCAACAGGCGCCGGTTCTGATCGCATCACAAGCCTTCAGCTACAACGCACACCACTCTCACCCAGAGAGCCGGCCGCCTGAGTCTGGGTGAAGTCGTACACCAGGCCCCACGCCCGATCGGTGTCCAGGACAAAGTCGCCCGTGAAGGTGGCGAGGCCGTCCATAATTGGGACTTCGACCTCGCCACCTGAGGGCACGATGCCGTCTCCTGCGAGTAGAGACATCCGCTCGGCGTCACTCATCAGATGGACGACCGCGTGATCACCTCGGAAGGCCAGGATCAGCACCGGGAACTCCTTGTCCGGCGACCGAACCTCCACATATACCTGGCCGCAGGACCGCAGGTTGTTGAAGGCGATCTGACAGGTCCTTCACCTCTGAACGTCTCTCAACGGATCGAACAGCCCATATTCCGGCGACGTCGCCGCCCACATCACGCTCATCCAGCCACTCCTCCTCACACAAGCCGTCGCCCGCGATCCCGGGCCACGCTCCACCATGACGGGACTACTGGGGCTGGGCTGCATGATCGTGTTACGAGTTCTGAGACGCGCGGAGGGTCCGGTCGTTTGATGCAGAGTGTCAGCTGGTCCGTGTCACGGCGGTGTGCAATGCGATCTCACTTCATGACGATCACCTTCCGGGTGATGATCCCCAACGCATGGGACCGATAGGCAAGTGAACGATCGATGGGTGGCTCGGCGGCGGGCGATGCTTTTGCTCGCCGCAGGCCTTCTGCTGTCGGGGTGTTACGTATCAACGGATAACGACCGATTCCCGGAGAAGAAGGTCATCGGGAGAGCGACTCTGACGCGGGAGTGGACCGGTGACGGAGCGAGCCTCGTGCTGCGGGATGGAGGCTCTTTCTCAGCGTCCGGCCTGAAGCTGGAATACTTCGAGTGTGCCTTGGGAGGCGTCCGCAAGAAGTCCGGCGACGGCACCTGGACCTCCCTCGAGGACAGTGACTCCACCTCTGTACTCGTCAACTTCAGCGACGGTTGCTCCGCGACACTCTGGGCAGGCGAATCCGACGGGAAGACGGTTTTGTGGGCCACCCAGGCTGACGACCAAGAGGTATTGATCCTCAAGTAGATGCCGGCATGACTGAGGCCTCGCGAGCTGCTTCGTCGCTGCGCAGGGCAGTTCGCGTCTGGTGTCGCTGACCGACGGCGACCGCAACTACATCACCTAACGATCTCGCGCACGGTAGGCGGTGAGGCGTCGAGGAGGGGACGCCGTCGTCTCCCGGGATGACCGCGTGGGGCTGTGACGCGCAGGTTGGGCCAGTAGCGGCCGTGTGCGAACCCGGAAGCTGCCCGCCCGGCAAGCCGTCGTCGGCCTGCTGTCGCACCAGCAGTCCGCGGACCTAACCCTCGGCACGGCGCCGACGGTCCTGATCCGCTGGGGACCATCCCCGCAGGCGCGGGGAGCACACTTCCGGGTCCGCGCCGACCTTCTCGAAGGCGGGACCATCCCCGCGGACGCGGGAAGCACTCAACGCCGGCCTGCCCAGCCGGGCATGCAGCCCCACAGCGCCCCCCTCGCCTGTCATGCCTGACACCTACAGCACGCAACCGGACCGTGACGCCAAAATGAAGGAAACAGAGAGGGCCTGCTGCCGACACGGTCCAAACCGCAGCCGCCAACACGGAACAAGGGCTAGAGTTGGATCTTTACCCGGTCGCGCGTCAGAGACACCGAAGGGACGGTAAGCACCTCTTGCCGGACTCTCCGAAGCTCATGGAAACGCTGCACGGGCGCCATAGAACCGCAGGTCACGGAGTCTACTCCCGCAACCGCGGGGATGGTCCCACCCCGTCCGGCTTGGTGTTCGTCGCGGTCAGCTGCTCCCCGCGCCCGCAGGGATGGTCCCGGGTCGGGGAAGTCGGCGTCGCCCTGCTGCCGCTGCTCCCCGCGCCCGCGGGGATGGTCCCGTGTGGCCGCTGAGGTCGCCGATGGGAAGCTTCTGCTCCCCGCGCCGGGGATGGTCCCGTTCCGGGCGCTCGCCCGCCGAGACGACGGTGCTGCTCCCCGCGCCCGCGGGGATAGTCCCGCCGGGATGATTCAGGCGCAGATCCCCGTCGTCTGCTCCCCGCGCCCGCGGGGATGGTCCCGCGAAGGGGGTCTTACCACTATCTGGTGTGCTCTGCCTCCCCGCGCCCGCGGGGATGGTCCCAGCCTCACCGGATCGCGGACGGGCGGGGCAACCTGCTCCCCGTGCCCGCGGGGATGGTCCCCGCACCGCCCGGTAGGTGCCGGGCAGGCCCTCCTGCTCCCCGCGCCCGCGGGGATGGTCCCTCGACACCCATGGCTTGGCCCGCCTCTCGAATCTGCTCCCCGCGCCCGCGGGGATGGTCCCTGCCCGAGGTCAGAGTGCCTGGAGCTCTTGACCTGCTCCCCGCACCCGCGGGGATGGCCCCGTGGACACGAGCGAGCGCACGATTCAGCTCCGCTGCTCCCCGCACCCGCGGACAGGGTCCCGGCGTCAGGTTGCCGCCGTCGCCGTCTTGAGGCTGCTCCCCACGCCCGCGGGGATGGTCCCCGCTCGTACCACTCGGTGTGCAGGATGAGGGTCTGCTCCCCGCGCCCGCGGGGATGGTCCCGAGCTCCGCGACCGGTGGAACGAGCAACACCGCTGCTCCCCCGCACCCGCGGGGATGGCCCCACCGACGACGTCATGTTCGGCACCGTGAGCTGCTGCTCCCCGCGCCCGCGGGGATGGTCCCGTCTACACCGCGTGGAAGCGGGGCGTTGCGGCCTGCTCCCCCGCGCCCGCGGGGATGGTCCCAATCTCGTGATCGACCGGGTCGAGGCCGCGTTCTGCTCCCCGCGCCGGCGGGGATGGTCCCGTCATCCCCGCCGGCGCGGCGGTCTCGGGGTGCTGCTCCCCGCGCCCGCGGGCATGGTCCCCATGTCGCCAAACGGGCCCTTCGGGAAAGTGCCTGCTCCCCGCGCCCGCGGGGATGGTCCCTGAGTGTCCTTAGCCTTCCCGTCCTGCTCGAACTGCTCCCCGCTCCCGTGGGGATGGTCCTAGCAGTTCCTGGTGCTCGACGTAGGTCCGGGTCTGCTCCCCGCGCCCGCGGGGGTGGTCCCTGATGCCGGTGCAGCTCGTCGATCCCGGCCTCCTGCTCCCCGCACCCGCGGGGATGGCCCTCTGGGGGCAAGGAGGTATACGGCGAGGTCGTGGGCTCCCAGCGCCAGCGGGCCTCGGTCCCCCCGGCCCCCGGCCGGGGGGACCGAGGCCCGCTGCTCCCCGCCGCTGCGGGGACGGTCCCGCGTCGTTCGTGGCGTTCATGGCCCGAGCCAACTGCTCCAGCGCCTGGGAATGGTCCCCGGGTCTTGAGCGGGTCACCGCCGATCGAGGTCTGTAGCCCCGCGCCCGCGAGTATGGTCCGACGGGCGGGACTTGGAAGGCCGGGGTCACAAACTTTTCCTCGCGCCCGCGGGGATGGTCCCGTGTCGGTGGCGAGCCCGGCGGTGTGGGTTAGCTGCTCCCCGCGCCCGCGGGGATGGTCCCGACGGCACGTCCTGGAACCTGTTGTCGGTCGGCTGCTCCTCGCGCCAGCGGGGATGGTCCCGAACGCGGTTTCCGCCCTCGGCACGGCCAGCGCTGTTCCCCGCGTCCACGGGGATGGTCCCACCCGCCCGTTCGACCGCCAGATCCAAGCCGCCTGCTCCCCGCGCCCGCGGGGATGGTCCCGACTTCGCGCCCAAGGTGGACCCGGCCACCCACTGCTCCCCGCTTCTGCGGGGATGGTCCCAACGCACCGTCTCGGCTCCCCGTGCGGCGAGCCATGCCGACGTTGACGGTGGCCCGGTCGGCGCGGTCGGTGACGGCGGCCAGCAGTGTGGCGTCGGCGATGTCGTCGACGTGCACGAAGTCGCGAACCTCCCGGCCGCCGCCGTTGAGGTGCAGCGGCAGCCCGAGCGGGGCCCGCATCGCGAACCTCGCCACGACCCAGCTGTGGGAGTTTTCCTTAACCACCTGCAGTTCGCCGTAGACGGAGAGGTAGCGCACGACGGTGTGCGAGTTGTCGGTGCCGCCCAGCGTCAGGGCGGTCTGGTGTTCACCCCACAGTTTGGTGTTGGCGTACACCGACGCGGGCCGCAGAGGGTCGTCCTCGCTGAAGCGCGCACCTTCGGTGGTCGAGCCGGCGCCGACGCCGTAGACGCTCGCCGAGGACACGAACACCAGGCGTTTCAGCGTGCCGCTGTGCCGGGCGGCGGCGTCCAGCACGGTCTGGGTGCCCTGGACGTTGGCCTGCAGCGCCGCCGCCGGGTTGCGGGTGCACTCGGCGACGTCGGCCAGGGCCGCGGCATGGATCACGTAGTCCGCACGGCCCACGACGTAGTTCATCAGCGCCGCGTCGGTGATGTCGCCGGCGAGGACGTCCGGGTCGGCCGGCGAGACGTCGAACACGGACGGGCACAGCGGTGAGCCGTAGGCGTCCAGGCGCCCCACGGCCAGCGGCGTGGCGCCCAGCGCGCGGAGCTTGTGCACGATCCGGCTGCCGACCAGTCCGAAGCCGCCGGTCACCACCACGGTCGCGCCGGACAGGACCGCAAGGCGATCAGTTGCGTTCACGGCGAGGGCCTCCCTTCTCGACACCGCCACGCGGGGTTGCCTGGCGGAGGATGTCGAGGACACCACCAGCCGCCCGCCGCGCTCCAGGGGATGGCTGTGTGGCCGGTGTGTGCCCGCCGTCCCGAAACAAGCTCAACTCCCCGTCTCCTGGGGCATGGTGGTGGTGACATGACGGAAGGCGATATCGCGGGGGCGGTATGGACCTCGACCAGCATCCACTCGCGCACGTGCGCCGCCAGCACCGGTGGTCCATGAACGATTTGGCCCGCCTGATACGCGCGGAGGCCCAGCGGCGGAGCCTGCGCAGCGGCGTCGACCGCAACCGGATCTGGCTGTGGGAGCAGGGCGGCACCACTCCGAGCGAGGAAAGCCAGCTGCTGCTGGCCGCCGTACTCGACGTCCCCGCCGCCATGGTCGGCTCTCTTGGCTGGCCCACCTGGTTGCCCGCCTTCGAAGAACCCGCCCCGTTCACCCCGTTGGGCAGCCGAGCCGCCCTGAGAGAGGTGCAGGTCACCCGCATGGACCGACGATCCTTCCTGGTACTCAGCAGCAGCGCCCTGGTCGACATCGCCGCCGACTGGGCGCGCATCGAGCCGCGCCACCTCGGCCAGGCCCTCGACGGCCAGGCGGTCGACGAGGAACTGCTGGAGTGGCTGGAGCAGCGATCCGGTGAACTGCGCGCGCTCACGTCCGGACCGCACCGGAAGGTGTCCGGCCTGATCGACGCGCACCTGAGCACGGTCATCGATCTCATCGCACAGGACCGCTACACGGCGACTGTGGGCCGCCGACTTCACGCGGTAGCCGCCGAACTCGCGCACCGCGCCGCGTGGCTGCGCTTCGACGCCGGCCGCCACGCCGACGCCCAGCGGCACTGGCAGGCCGCCGTCCACGCCACCCACGAGGCCGGAGACCGCGATCTCCACGCCGTCGCCCTGTCCGACCTCGCCTACCAGGCCACCTGGCTCTCCAGGCCCGACGATGCCGTCCGGATCCTCGATCACGCACGCTCCCGGACCCGCACGCCGGCCACCCGCTCCCTGCTGGACGTACGCCGCGCCCGGGCCTGCGCCGTCCTGCAAGACCGACAGGCAACCCAGCGCGCCCTGGCCTCTGCCGAGTCCGAACTGGAGCGGATGCAGCCGCAACAGACTCCGCCCATGATTGCGTGGATGTCGATAGCCGATGTCAACGCCGACGCCGGACGGTGCTGGCTCGGCCTCGGCGACCCACAACGCGCCACAGCCGCCATCGACGCGGGCCTCGACGAGCTGCAACCGCACCGCGCCCGCACAAAATCGGTGTTCCTGACGTACCGGGCTGAAAGCTCACTGCGCCACCAAGACGTCTCGGCCGCCGCCATTGACGCCCGCGCCGCGCTCGACACGGCACTGGACACAGACGCCACAGCTGCGTCGACCTGGTCCGCGCACTTCTCCGCCAGACCGGCGACCGCGCCGAACAACCCCTGGTCGAACTACGCGAATACGCCCGCCATCGCCTCACCGCATGACGGAAGCAGCGCCCATCAGCCGGGTCCAGGATCAATGGAGCGCAGCCAGCCTCAGCAGACGACGGCGCATCTGCTGGGCAGCATTGTCGCCAGCGGTCCTGGACCGCTGGGGACAATCCCCGCGGGCTCGGGGAGCACGATCTGCTCGCTCATGGGTTCCTCCGGTGTGGGGGACCATCCCCGCGGGCGCGGGGAGCACTTCGTCCTGGGCGACGCCGAGGCCTTCGTCAAGGGACCATCACCGCGGGCGCGGGGAGCACATCTCGCGGCCGCCGGTCCACCAGGGGCGGAGGGGACCATCCCCGCGGGCGCGGGGAGCACAGGTCCCCGGTGGTGTTGAGGTTCCACTTCTCGGGACCATCCCCGCGGGCGCGGGGAGCACCCTGCGGCGGAGTTTCGTCCGGACGATTCGGAGGGACCATCCCCGCGGGCGCGGGGAGCACGGGGTGCCTTCCGGACACCACTAGACCACATTGGGACCATCCCCGCGGGCGCGGGGAGCACTACCAGCCGGCGGCCTCCGGCGGCACCGTGGGGGGACCATCCCCGCGGACGCGGGGAACACCTGCCATGTTGGCGTGCTCGGTTGATGGGCTTGGGACCATCCCCGCAGGCGCGGGGAGCACTTGTCGCCGGAGCTGGCCTTGCCGAGGTTGACGGGACCATCCCCGCGGGCGCGGGGAGCACTCAATGCCGAGCGCGGAGCACAGGGCCTCGTGGAGACCATCCCCGCGGGCGCGGGGAGCACGCCGTCGTGAACTCGACCCTCAGCATGTACAGGGGACCATTCCTGCAGGCGCGGGAATGTCAACGGCCATTTCGTTCTCCCCGTAGGCGGCCAGGAGTTCGCCCCGCTGGCGGCCATCGAGTTGTCCCCGGTGGCGGCCAGATAATTCCCCGCCTTCGGGTCGGTCGGGTCAGCTGAAGGGCTTCACTCCTTGTCCGCTGGTGGCCTGGGTGAGCCGGTAGCTGTCACCCTGGGTGACGACGATGTGAGCGTGGTGCATGAGCCGGTCGACCGTGGCGGTGGCCAGGGTCTTGGGCATGATCTCGTCGAAACCGGAGGGGTGGAGGTTGCTGGAGACGGCGACCGAGCGTCGTTCGTAGGCGGCATCGACCAGGCGGTAGAAGCCCTCGGCGGCGTCCGGTGAGACGGGCAGCAGGCCGATGTCGTCGACGATGATCAGATCCGAGCGGATGATCTTCGCGAGGGCTCGGGCGATTGAGTCGTCCGCGCGGTGCCGGCGGACCAGGGCTCCGAGGTCCTCGATGGTGAACCAGGAGACGGTCAGACCGGCCTCGATGGCGGTCTGGCCGAGGGCCTCGGTGAAGTGGCTTTTGCCCGTGCCGGAGGGCCCGCAGATGCAGAAGTTCTCCCGACGGCCGATCCATTCCAGGGACTTGAGGGCGTCCTGGGTGGGTCGGGGGATGGCGGACTTGGTCTCGTCCCAGTCGCCGAAGGTCTTGCCGGTGGGGAAGCCGGCCCGTTTGCGGCGGGTGTGGAGGTTGGCCCGGTCGCGGCCGGCGGCTTCCTCGGCCAGCAGGACGCGGACGACCTCGGCCGGGTCCCAGCGTTGGGCCTTGGCGGTGGGGATCAGGTCGGCCAACACCCGTCGCAGGTGCGGGAGTTTGAGCCGCCGGGTCAGCTCGATGGCCTCGGCGAGCGGGTCGCCGTTGGTGCCGGGAACGGTGCGAAGTGGGGTGGCCATCAGGCGGGATCGCTTTCGTCGTGCTCGGAGACGTCGGAGGCGGGCTGGGTGGGCAGGCCGAAGGAGGACCAGGCGGAGGTGCCGGGCTGCAGGGAGTGTTCCTCGCTGCGGCGGACGGGTTCGGTGTGTTCGCGGGTGGCCTGGTAGTCGACGATGGACAGCAGGTCCTTGTCCGCGAAGCGTGCGGTGACCGCGGCGGTGCCCAGGGCCCGGTCGACCTCGGCCACCGAGTAGAGCTTGGACAGGGCGACGGCCTCGGCCATCTTCGCCTTGATGCGGCGAACCCCGGCCGCCCCCGCTTCGACCAGCCATGACGCTGCCCCAGGACCGAGCTGGAGGAAGGCAGCCTCCTCTGCCGAAGTGGCCTTCGGGGTGCGGTCGTTGTCCTTGTTCTCCCGCAGCGGGTAGTGGGCGTCGTCCAGGACCGGGGTGCCCGGCTGGCCGCGGCGGTGGCGGGCGGCCTCGCGGGCCGAGCCGTCCTCACCGACCGCGGTGACGATCAGCTCGTCGCCGTGGAACCGGGCCCAGACCCGGTTGTCGATCAGCTCGTGCGGAACGGAGTAACGGACCCCTTCGACCGAAATCGTGGACTCCCAGTTCACCCGCCGGGTCGTGCCGAACGCGGCAGTGAACGGCCTCCTGGGCAGCGGGTGCAGCCGCTGTCGTTCCTCAGCGAGCCGCTCGACCGGCTTGCGCCGAGTCGCCCGGTGGGTGCGGGAGTTGACCTCGTCGCAGAACGCCCGGCAGGCCGCCTCCAGTTCACCGAAGGTCTTGTAGTGCTCGCGCAGGTTGACGTCCTTGGGCACCAGGTCGGCCTTCGCGATGCGGACCGTCGCCTCGGAACCGCCCTTCGTCTCGGGGTCCGCGGGCAGGCAGGTGCGTATGGTCGTGCGTAGTGCCGGGCGACCTCGACGATTTCCGGGTTGCGGACGGCGATCCCGGCGACGTGATCGGTGGTGACCGTCTTCTCGTTGTCCGTCAGGACGTAGGCCGGCACTCCGCCGATGCGGCGGAACGTCGCGTCCAGACACGAGGTGACCGTCGGCAGCGTCTTGTCCCAGATCGGGATCACGATCCGGAACCGGGACCAGGCCAGCCAGGCGCACCACAGGATGGTCTTGCGTCCGGCGATGGTCGGTCCGTCGCCGAAGTCGTACTGGATCCACAGCCCCGGCTCGGTCACCCACGGCCTATAGACCCGCCGCCGACCGGCCCTGAACTGGGCTTTCGCCTCGGCAACGGTGCGGCGGGTGGTGCGTTCCCCGCCGGTGAAGCCCATCGCGACGATCCTCTTGTGCACCACGTCCGCTCGGATCTTGCCGTGTGAACGGACCACCAGTTCCTCGATCTTCGGCAGATAGTCGTCGATCGCGCGGGCCCGGTGACGACGCTGGTCCGGGTGCTGGCCGGCGGCCCGCATCTTCACATAGCGGGCCACCGTGTGGTGGTCGACGCCGGTCAGTTCGGCCGCGGCGCGGTAACTGCCCGTGAGGTCGTACGCCTCAAGGATCTCCATGATCTCCCTGCTGTTCTTCACCCGCCCGAGCCTCGCCGAGCGGGATGCGTCCAATGCGAGCGGGGAGATATCTGGCCGTACGTGGGGAATCCCGTGGCCATCAGTGGGGCGGTAAGTGGCCGCCTATGGGGAGCTTGTCATGGCCGCCGTCACTCCTCGGCTACCTCTCCCCTGTTGAACACGTCTCGGGCCAGTTCATCCCGGTCACCCTCTTCGGCCTCCCGCTGAGCGGACCGGTCGGCGAGGACCACGCCCGCCAGTGCCTGGACCGCGCAGGACTGGACTACCTGGCCCAGGACTGGCTGCTGTCTCTGCCCGGCCGCCCGGATCTCATCGCCGTTCAGATCGTCGAGGCCACCCCGCAGCAGCTTCGGGTGAAGAACATCGACTACGGCTACCCGGACGCGGACATCGGCCACATCTTCGTCCTCGACGTCCCCACCACCGGACAGCTCCACCCGCGCTGACCCCGGGCCCTGCAGCCCCGGCTGCGACAGCGGACCCCATCAGACGGTCGAGAGTGGCCAGGAGCCGGTCGACGAAGACGAGCCGGTGCTTCGCGCCGGCGCCCACCGCCCGCTTCCGCTGCCTGGACGCCAGCCTGGCCTGGTGGTTCATGCCACAACGGGCCCAGCTCGGACAGGAGTCAGCGATCACATCGGCCGACAGACCCGTGATCCTCCGGTCGCTGACGATCACTGCACGAGACGCATTCCCCACCACACCACCATGATCAACGATCAGGAACTCGCCGCCTCACCGCCTCACCGCCTACCGTGCACGAGCTCGCTAAGAGCTATCCCGTAAGCGATCTTGCTGATGGATGATCTTGCTCGTGCCTGGCGTGATCGCGGCCTCGGAGCCGTCCTGAATAGCCCCGTTCACCGGGCTGAGCCCGCGTGCTATCGGCAAGTTGGTAACGCAACTGCGCCGTGGACATGGACGTACCGGGTCGGGGCCGGCCGTGGAAGCTGCCCCTGGAGGACCGGCTGCTGCTGGTTGCCGTGTACTGGCGGACAAACCTGACAATGCGGCAACTGGCCCCGCTGTTCGGGGTGTCGAAGTCCACGGCCGACCGGGTCATCGACTACCCCGGGCCGAAGCTCGCCCTGCAGCTCAGCCAGCGGTTCGCCAGGGACGCTGTGCTGATCGCGGACGGCACCCTGGTGCCCACTCGCGACCACAACGTCGCCGAGCAGTCGAAGAACTATCGCTACTCCACCTACTCCACCAACCACCAGGTGGTCATCGACGCCGACACCCGCCGTGTCGTGGTGATCGGCAAGCCGCTGCCGGGCAACCGCAACGACTGCCGGGCCTGGGCCGAGTCCGGCGCGAAGGCCGCTATAGGCAAGACGGTGGTGATCGCCGATGGCGGCTACGCGGGCACAGGGCTGGTGATGCCGCACCGCCGCAGCCCTGGCGAGGAACTACCCGACTGGAAGAAGGCCCACAACAAGACCCACAAACAGGTCCGAGCCCGCGTGGAGCACTGCTTAGCCCGCATGAAGACCCGGAAGATCCTGCGCGACTGCCGGCTGAGGGGGGACAGCGTGCACCACGCCATGCGCGGCATCGCCCGTCTGCACAACCTTCCCTTGGGCTATCCGTGAGCATCTCTACTGGCGGCCTCGGATGTCGAAGGTGGAACGCCGGCGACCGTGACCGGCAGGCCGTGCTCCTGCGGCCATCCCGGCCGCCACCTGGTGAGCCACTCGGCGAAGTCCTCTCGCACGAACCGAGGGTCCACCGGCTTCAGCCGAATCTGGGGTCGCTCATCAGCCCACCACACCTCGAACTCCGACTCGGTGCCCTGCATGGGCCAGCGCTCGGCCTCGCTTGGTAGCAGCAGCACGTCAACGAAGCCGTTTATGGGCAGCCCGATGTTACGAAGATGCCGATCGCGCCGGGACTCGGCACGCGGACCACCGTTCCAAGGAAACATTGCCCGAAGTGCAGTCGGCGACGTGTCGACTCCCAGTCCTGTGTACTCACCACCCGGCATCTTGCCAGAGCCGAGTCCCATACGGGACAGCCCTTGCACTGATCATTCCTGCAAGGGGGCTTGTACCTGCCGTAACGTCATCGAGAACAGTAGTGGGCATGCATGAAACAGACACTGACATGAATGGCAGCGGTGCTGCACGGCCCAGTGCGGCACCAGCCGAACCGGCCGAGGGCGTCGACACGTCGATCTACGGAATGCCGTCCTTCAGCACGCTGCAGGTTCGCGACTTGGATATTGCAGTCCGCTGGTACACCGAGGGCCTGGGAATGCACCTGCTGGCGACCATGGGCAACCGCGAGGATGGCACAACAGCCCTGGTCCACCTACGCCGGTGGCGCTACCAGGACCTACTGCTCGTCCCTGCTGCCGACCTGGTGGAATACGGCAGCGGACTTACCCTGTCCATGGCTGCCAACCTCCGAGAGCTTGATGAGTTGGCCGCGCAGGCCAGGCGTATTGGGCTGGGGCAGGTCCTGGGGCCCGAACAGACCGCATGGGGCACTACCGATCTGCGAACCACGGACCCCGATGGTCATACCGTGATCTTCACTGCCCCACCGGCGTCCAGGCCGCAAGCCGACGATCTGCCTGGCTTTACGATGGACTTCGAAGCTGGCGCTTCGCCCGATCGGTGACGTGGAATGGAAGAAGCCGCGCAGAACACGGTACCGCTGGGCGCCTGGCTGAACGCGCGGCGCCCATTCCAACAGATGCGCTCCGCGCTACTCGATGCCGAGGCTTATCTCAACGGTTACAAAAACACAGACAAGGTCGGGGCATGGCATCGCCTGCGGGATTCCGCAGGCGATGAGAGCGCGGTACTGGCTGCGCTGAACGCCCTTCTAGCTGCTGACGCCGCCGTCATGGCTTTGGACCGACAGGACACCCAGTGGGCGTTGGTCGCTTGCGGCACCCTGCCCTATCGGGAGAGTGCCGCAGTTCTCGCAATCATGGCCCTGGTCAAGCATGGCGGTGCCCGGTTGAAAGGTTGCCAGCGCGCCGAGTGCGGCCATGTATTTCTAGACTGGACCAACGGCGCCACTCGCCTGAACTGCCGATTCCATGCCGCCCGCCCCCTTGGCGGCGTTGGGTAAGTCACAACCGCGTCTGGCGCCTCACCGAAGTGCGAGTATCCATCAATGAACAACCCCAACGTCGATCCCCACTCGACGCGCCAGTGCCTCGGCTGCCAAGGGCAGGTACCCGACGTCGAAGGGCCAGTACACCCATACATGCGCGCCTCTCCCGGCTGCTGGCAGTGGTATGGCGAGCTTCTGTCGGAGTGGCTGACCCCGGCCGCGCCACTCGAGCTGCGCATGCTGCACGTTGACTGCTTCGCCGCACAACATCCTGCGGGCGCGGAAAATGACCGTCGCCAGAACCAGTCAGTCGCTGTCCACCTGACCGCTCTCTGCCTCTTTCATGAGTATGGCATCGCGGCGGACCGGATCCCCTACTACCGCAAACGCACCAGCCAGGCTGTACTGCCCCGTCTTGGTTTGCCCGATTGGCCTCATCTCCGAGAGCCAGACTTTTCAGGCACCATCACCGTCTCCGATCTGTACCACGACCGGCGAACGGGCGAAACACGGCTCGGTGTGGCATGGCCCAGGGACTGCTGGCAGGCGTGGGCCCCTCACCACTCCACGGTCCGCCGTTGGGCAGAGGCCGTACTGGAAGGAACAGCGTGAACGAAGTTAATTCAAGCACAGAATGTGTCGGCTGCGGATTGTCCGCAGCTAGCATAAACGCTCCGTTGCCGGTCCATCCGAAGGCGTCCGCCGAGTGCTTTGCGCTCTACACTCACCTGCTAGCGCGTTCCTACCAGGACCCTGCCTACCAGCACGTTCACCAGCTGATCGTCGATGCCTACAACACCCAGCATCCAGAGGGCACCGACAACCGTACGATCCAAGGCGTGGGTGTATGCCTTATGACGTTGTGCCTTTTCCTGGAGAACGGGGTCGACCCACGAGAAGGGCCGCGTCTACACAAGGCCATGACTCAGAATCCGGTTTTCACCTGGTTGAAGCCCCCGCGGCTGCACGGTCTGATGACAGTCGCCGACATCGTTACCGCCACCGATCCGCGTGAGCATGAGCGTCTCCTATGGGAATGGGGTCGCCAAGTCTGGCAAGCATGGGCACCGCACCACCACGAGATCCGACAATGGATCACTCGGGGTGGCTACCGAACGTGATTGAGTGATGTCGAGGGCCGCCGCAGGACGGCAGGGGCCAGCTCACGCCTTTCCGGTGTGGCCGGAGCACGAGGATGATAGTTGCGTGATCCGAGACTTCCCGCCATTGGCGTTGCCCCAGTACGCCGTGGTCCGTATCGACTGCTCACCAGGGGTGCCTGCCGAGATCGCCGCCAATCTGCGGGAAGTCGGCGTCCCAGCAGGGCTGATCGGTTATGAGCACCAACCGCTGACTGAGGCGACGCTCCTGGACGGAATCGGTGAGAGCGGGGTGGTCGTCTTTGGGTCCAGCGGCCTGTTCAGTCGGCTCGGCGTGGCTTCGCGACGTGTCGTGCAGATTCCCAAGATCGGATCCGCGACCGCCTGGCATGTGAACAGGGACCTCAAGGCGTTCCACCGGTGCGCCGCGGGCACCATCGCCCGCTTCCCGTTCCACGAGGAAGACGAGAAGGACAGATTCCAGGAGGTGGCGGACGAGCTTCGTCGGCTCCTCGCTGCTCTCGATGCCACCGCACTCGCAGACAACGGGTTGTGGGAGACCTTGTGCGATGACGTGGCGATGGGCGACTACGCGAACTGGGAGGAGAAATGAGTCACGTCAGTCCTCCAGGGGCATGCCAGTGGTTGCGAGGCAGGGGCATGCCAGTGGTTGCGAGGCAGCCGTCGACGAGTTCTGGACGGTACTGGATCCTCTTAAGCCGACGTCTCACGGCTCGGGTGATCTGAGTGAGGTCCCCGGCGGCGAGGTTGCCGATCTCGCGTTCGACCAGTGACCAGATGCCCTCCTGCGGGTTGAGGTCCGGGGCGTAGGTGGGCAGGTGGAACACGGTGAGCCACTCGGCGTTCGTCTCGATCAACGCACGCATGCCGGCGGTCAGGTGCAGGCGGAGGTTGTCCCAGACCAGGGCAATCGGGCCGCCGAGTGGATGCGGGCGCGGACGATCAGGTCGCGGAAGTCGCGCCAGCCGAAGCCCTTCGGTTTGTCCTTGCGGCCGCGATACTCGCGGACCGCGTAGATCAGCCGGGACCACTGGCCCGGCTTGTAGCAGGTCATGCCTGCCAGGCGCCAGAGGTCTGCGTTCACGAGCAGTCCGTGGACGAACATCACGGCCGGTCCGTCGACAGGGCCGTTCTCGGGGCCGTTCTCAGAATATCGCAACGTGCCAGCCGATACGGCTCTTCATGGCGCGTACCGAGGCTGATGGGTCAAGGGGAGTTGCTTAATCTATCGTGTCAGTCACCGTCGGAGGACGTTCGTGCCGCAGGCCGAGTACCGTCGGCAGCCATCGAGGCCGAAGACACGCACTGCCGGAGGCCGGTGCTCGTTCTGCTCTATGAACGGACGCAGAAATAAGGCAGCGGGCAGATGTCGGTCATACGTCGCGATGTTCGCGGAACCACTGTATTACCTGGTCGGCGTGGGTGTCCGGCGGGAAGACCGGGTAGAAGACGTGCTCGATCGTGGCGCCGCGCAGGACGAGAGTGAGACGACGGTAAAGTCTCTGGCCATTGGCCTCGAACGTCGGGAGCTTCAACTTGTCCGCGAGCGTGAGCCTGGGGTCGGAGAGCATCGGGTAAGGCAGGTGCAGCCGGTCGACGAGTGCCTGCTGATAGTCGGCTCGATCCGAGGACAGGGCAAGGACACGGTCCACGCCTTCCGACCTCAAGGCGTCGAGGTTGTCACGAAAACTGCAGGCTTCCTGGCTGCATCCGCGGGCGCCGGGGATCTCGTTCCAGCCATCCGGGATGTCGGCGGCCGGGTCTCCGGTCAGAGGATAGAAAAATAGCACCCAGCGGGCGTCGGACACCGCATCCAGGCAGATATTGCTGCCATCCGTACCGGTGAACGTCAGAGCGGGGAGCGGGCGGCCCGGAAGGTGGGCGGCGGCATTGTCGTCCGCCGGGGCAGGCAGATCGGCGGGCAGTGGGTCGGCTTTGGGCAGCATCTCGTCGGGTTCCTTCGTTGGCTCGGCGGCAGTGGTGGGGATGGGGAATCCGCGCCGGATCGCCCCGTCCCTGCGGCGAATCAGCTGGTTACGGCTTTGCGTCAACCGGGAGACGAGCAGGTCGAGCGCATCGATCTTTCGCTGGTAGGCGGCCAGCGACTCCACGCAGTGATCGCCTTCCTCGTGTCCCGCTCGAAGGCATGCGAGGAAGGGTCTGGTTTCCTTGGGGGTGAGGCCGAACGCCCCGAGGCTGCGGATCTCCTCTGCCAGTCGGATGTCCTCCGCGGTGTAGTCGCGGTAGCCGTTTGCCGCCCGGCCGGGACTGAGCAGACCTATGTCCTCGTAGTAACGCAAGGCCTTAATCGTCACGCCAGCAGCCGCAGCCGCCCCACCTGCATGCATGTGCACCTCCTCGTCATTCAAAACACTAGACCCGGACCTTAGGGGACGGGTCAATGACTGGCTGCCCCACCCCTACGACACCTGCCGCTCACCACCTGGAATGCAGAGCACTGAACAGCACGGCGTCGCCCAGGCCGACACCCTCGGCCCTGCCGCCGACCACGCCGTCTTCCACGTCTCCGAGTCGGAGAGGAGAACACCGGCCTGCCCGACGGCTGCGCCTATGGCATCGTGTGCGGACGCCCTCGGCGGCGCCGCCGACCGAGGAGCCGCTTTGCGTCAGCTCGGCCGCATCCTGACCTCCGGCGGCCGGCTGGTCGTCACCCGCGCGCTGCGGCGCGGCGCGGAACCGACGTGGCACGAGCAGGTCACCGCCGCCGGCCTCGCCCAAGAGCACTTGGATGAGCGCGCAGCCCGACCACGCACCCGTCACCACCTACGCCCCCGCGCCCGGGGCGCCGGCCGAACTCCTCGCCCAGCTGCGCGCCGACCGGCGCGCGGACAGGTGGGTGCCGGCGTTCGAGCGAGAATGGGCCGCCGCCCTCGAGGAATCCCGGCGCACGTTCCCCCTTGCCGGGCTCTACGAGGTCATCCAGGACTGGCAGGGCCGCATCGCGCACGCCCCGGCCGTCGATGCGTTCATCGCCTCCGGCTACGACGACAGCGACTTCATCGACATTGCGGAACTCCGCGGGCAGCGCCGGTGACCGCACAGCAGCCGTACGCGGTCCGCTTCTCCGCCCCGGCCGCAAAAATCCTCACCACCCTGCCCGAACACATCGAAAACGTGGTGTGGGACGTCCTGGACGCCGCCGGCGACCCGTGGGGCTTTGGGCAGTGGAACGCCGACGACCTCGAGGGCGAAGACGTCCGCCACGCCTTCGTCGGCCAGCGCTCCCTCACCTACTGGGCGAACCGGCCCCTGCGCCGCCTGTCCGTCCTCACCATCACCTGGCTCGGACAGCCACCTGTGACACGCCGTGTCCCCGGCAGTTGCGATGCCGGGGACACGGCGTTGTCACGGGTGGCACGAGTTGGGTTAGTGGACGCAGGCCGTGCAGACGGTGCCGGCGAACGCGTGATCTGCGGCGGCAACATCGCGGCCGGTCAGATGAGCAGCAGCGTCCAGCGAGGCGGACAGCGGCCGACGGACAGCAGTGCTGAACTGATAGGGCTTGTCGGTCGTGATGTAGCGGTCGACCTTCGCGGCGCGCTTGCCGGGATCCTTCAGCACCGGGCTGGCCACCACGCTGCGGTCATGCCAGGACACTTCGTCCCGTCCCCACTTCTTCTCTGCCTCTTCGGCGCTCATGCGGAGGGCGTCGGCGATCACCTCCCAGCTGGCGCCCCGGACTCGCTCAGCAAGCACCGCGGCTGATACCAGGGAGTCCACGTCGCGGCGGCGGTGTGCGGCTTGGCGCACGTAGTCGCCGGCCACAGCAAGTCCTCGCCCAGCATCTGCGCGTATCGCCCGAGGGACATCGCGGCTGACTCGGCCGCCGACCCGAGCTCAATCCTTGCGATATCGGACGCGGTGAAGCTGCCAGCTGGCAACTCTCGCGGGTCAACCTGGATATTGCCGGTCTCGGTACTCATGGGCCGGATCTTAGGTCCGTAGCGGGCGAACATCTGCGGCATCCCGGCGCAAGCAGTCCGTGCACACGCCGTAGCCACCAGTAGCCAGCAGACGGCAACACGTACCGCACCGCAGCCAACGCCGTATCCACGCCCCATAGTAGGCGGCCGACGCCTTCACCGCGTCCTCAACCGCCTGCGCGTACGCGGCGGCATCCATGATCACAGCTGCAGGTGTTGTCATGCGCGTCATCCTGCCCGCCACCACTGACATCGCCCGAGGCAGCAGTGCCCTCTGAGCTCCTGAAGCCGTCACTGCTGTTGCCCGCCTCAGAAGCTCCAGCTGTAGAGGCCGCCGCGGCTGTGCACCGCAGTCTGCGCGAGCCGGGCGACGTGCTGAAAGACTGCCGGGAGATCGCCGTCCGTCATCTCGTCCCCATCTTCCGACCGGAGCCGCGCGGTCCAGCGCCCGGCGAGCTCTTCCAGTCCGGCGCGGCTCGCGTTGGCCAGCGCACGGGTCAGCCGCTTCGGCAGAGCGAGTACCTCAATGCCATCGTTCATGGGAGGAGCGACCCACTTGAGCCACGGACGCCACGCATACAGCCGCTCGGATGACGGGGCCTGGGCCGACGGCTCCTCGAAGTGCATGTCCCACTCGGCGATGGCCGTGTCCGGATCGATGAACCGGCAGCTCACGGACTCGAATCCAGCACCGGGCACCCGCAGCCGCGTCGCAGCCGCGGTCTCGTCGTCGTCAGCGAGGAAGAACAGGACGGTATGGGCCATCCCAGCACGATCGCAGCCCGGGGTACCAGCTCAGCCGCTGACCACTGCGCAAGCGAAACACCCTCCAGCCCGGCCGTCGTCCACTCCAGCCACCGCCTGGTCAAGGCGCCCTGAGGGACGCCCCCGTGACCAACACCTCGGCGGGAATGGCGAGGATACCGACGATGACGGCGGCTTTCGGCATGGCGGTGTCGCGGCGGCGTGAGGGTGCGTCAGCCGCCGCAGGGAGTGTCGTTGTTGCGGAGGCTATGGGTGGTGTCGTTGAGCTGGTAGGAGCGCAGGTCGCCGATGGTGCCGCCCTCGCGTCCGACACAGACGTGCCGGCCGAAGTAGTTGTCCTTCTGGTAGATGCGTGCGGTGCGGCTGCTGTTGTTGATGACGGAGCTGCCCGCGCCGCGGATGTAGTCCGGCAGATGCCGTACCGACCCGTCGACGGCTCGCTTGACGTAGGGCTGGCCGTTGAAGTTGATGTCGGGATAGATGCAGACGAACCCGCGCGGGCACGCGATCTGGTCCCGGGCCGTGGCGGGGGATCCCGCTGTGGTGGTGGCGTGGGCGGGCGCGAGGCCAGTAAGCGATGCGGCAAGGACCGTCGGAAGGGCGGCGGCGAGCAACGCAGTCCTGCCAGCGCGGGGCCGGCGTGTACGCGGAAGGTTCATGGCATCCACATGTCCTGGCGGAACGGTTCGCCATTCCATTCCCCGCCGAGGTTCATCCAGACGAGTGAGCCGGCTCCTTGCCGGCGAGGCCGTTATCGCACCCGAGCAGGGACCGCGTTGCGTTCTGTCCGGGGCCAGTGGGTGCCGTACGACGACTGCAACATCGAAGGCCCGCGCGGTGTGGACATCGACCACCTGCTCCCGCTCGCCGCAACCTGGGAGTCCGGCGCCTCCGCCTGGAGCGCGTACGGGGAGCGATCTGCACATACAGGGGAACCAGCAGCATGCTCAACGTTCCCGCGCCACGGATGAGTATCTGGTCGGTCACGAGAACCGCCGGGCGTTCGGCTTCATCGAACGATCGGCAAGGAACGTACTCAGCGACACCCCCGCCAAGGGCGCAGCCAGGCCCGAGCACGCAGCCAGTAGCATCCACAACGACTGCGCCGCGCTCATCACGACCATCACCAGGCCCTGAGCGCCCCAGGAAACGCAGTACGCGTTCATCATCCGCGTGCTCAGGCGCAGGTTGCCCGTAGCGGGGTTGCCCACGAGAGCCTCCATCGCCGTGACGGCCACGACCAGGCCGTAGGCGTCGCCTACGGCATGGAACTGTGGTGATCAGGGTGGGCATGCTGATCGCCGAAGTCGAAGCCGCGACCATGCCCAGCCCATGCAGCGAGAGCGCCCCGGCGACGACAGGATGCCGCCGCAGTAACGGCCGGATGGTCGGCAGCGATGAGGTGCACTTGTCCGCCGACCCAGACGTGCCACAGGCGCAGGCCGAGCCGTTCGGGTCGGCGCTGGGGCGTTGGCGGTCAGGTGTTGCGGTACGTGCAGGAGTTGAAGTACAGGATGCCGCCGGGGTCCTCCCTGACGGAGCCGCAGGTGGCTGTGACGTTGTACCAGACGCTGGAGGACCCCCCCAGGGGGCCGGGGCCCGTGATCAGAACGCCCAGTGCGTCCATGACGAGGGTGTAGGGGGCCCCGCTGTCCGTGAAGTCGGGACAGTATGTTCGGCTGGTGCGGACGTAGTTGAGGGGGTAGCCGTTCGCGAGGGCGCTGCTGTTTCCGGCTGTGCAGTGCGTGGTGGTCGCTGCGTTGGCCGTGGGGGCCGCGGCGATGACAGCGGACGTGGCCAGGAAGGCGCAGGCGCCCTAGACGCCGGCTTTGCGTAGAGTCTTGATGGTCATCACTGCTCCGTCATCCGTGAGACTCGTTGCGTTGCGCGGCAATGGTTGTGCAGGCGCTGGGAACTGACCAGACAGCCGGGCGCTATCGCGCCGTTGCCGGCGCGAGTCACCCCGCCCGGCGCACGGTCTCTCACCGAGACTCGCCGTGGTGACGAGCGCGGATCTGGGGCGCTGGGTGCGTTCTCGCTCCATATGTCATGTAGCGCGATATGGCTCAAATATACCGCTGCGGCAGTGAGCTTCTACGAGTTGGGCCCCAATCAGGTGACGCCCACCAAACGCAATGAGCGAGGCCCCCGGGCAGTCGATCGAGGTGTCTGACGTCTCAACCACGTTACTCAGGGGCCTCGTTGGCCATCTATCCTGCCGCACTCGACCTGCCGCATGCACTCGTGGAGTGGGTCACCATGCTCATCGTCACCCGTGAGGGCGACCGGCGCTGCAAGCTCCGCCCGTCTCAGCGCGCGATGGTGGCACTGGTGTACCTGCGCGAGCACACCACCCTGGCGAAGATCGCTGCAGGGTTTGGGATCAGCGAGTGCGCCGCCCATGCCTACACCAGCGCGGTCGTCCACCTGCTCGCCCAGCGCGCCGGGACTGCTGAAGGTGCTGCGCGAGGCCGGCCCCGACTTCGTCCTGCTGGACGGCACCCTCGCCGAGTGCGGCCGGGTCGGTGACTCGCGCGCGGACTACTCCTATAAGCACCGCCGACACGGAGTGAACGTGCAGGTGGCCACCGATCCGGTGGGCCGGCTGCTGTGGCTCTCACCCGCGCTGCCGGGCCGAGCTTACGACCTGACCGCTGCCCGCACCCACCGCATCATCCGTATCTGCGAGCGCCGGGGCGTCCCCATCCTGGCCAATCTCGCCTACCAGGGCGGTGGCCCCTGGCTTACCACGGGCATCAAACGCAGGCCCCTGCAGGAAGTCACCCCCACCGAGAAGACCGTCAACCGGGCCCTGGCCGCAGCGCGGGCACCGGTCGAACGCGGTGTCGCCAGCCTGAAGTTTTGGCGGATCTTCCGCAGAGCCCGATGCAGCCCGAACCGCATGACGTCAATCGCCAAAGCTGTACTCACCCTGGAGCGGCAACGCTGAATAAGCTCAATGAGTGGGAAGACGTGGTGACGGAGGGCATGACGAGTACGTAATGCTCGGCGACTGTCCTGCAGAGATGGGGACGGCGGAGCCAGCCGAGATAGCGGGCCCTCACCCCGGCGCGCGGCAGCCCTGGGGCCAGCGTGCGGGACGGGCGCTGGGTGCGGCGATCGACAACTCAACGCCCTGGAGCGGGCCACGCTCGGGATCAGGTCCTCGACGGCCTTCTCCGCGGTCAGCCGGCCTAAGTAGAGCAGGCAGGGGTTCCGCAATTCTCGACGCCTCACCGCCTACCGCGGAACTGCTGCCACTCGGCGGTCAGTCCGCCCTCTTATGGATACCGCATACCCCGGTGATACCGCACCATCGACGAGCCGTCATCCCCTACAACTCCACAAGTTCAACCTCAATAACCGCAGTTGTGTATTTCACGCAGTACGCTAACTGCAAGCATTAGCGCAATCAATGCATTGCACTTCGAATACTGGGTAGGATTTACCTCGATGACAGTAGAATGCCAGTTCAATCCCATGGAGGCCGTCCGATGAGCCCCAGAATTATCTAACACCCTGGCAAATGGAAGAAATAGAGCCGCCTTGCGGAAGCAGTCAGAGATACTGGCGTCGAATTCTGTATGGCATCCATCGGAGACCACATTCGTGAAGTCATATGCATTTCCAGCGGTGAGCCACTCAGGATCCCTTATAAAAATTTGGTGAACTAATGAGTAAGACGCATTGACCGCCAGTGCCTGGACGCCAGGCCACATACCCTGCTCGGCCATAAATACACATTCTTCAAGTAGCTCCCTCTTTGTGGAAATCTGATCACCTGAAGCGGCCTTCAGAGCTGCATGACACGAGGCAAGAATGTCTGAACTGCAGTCTTCGATTACCTTCAAGCGAGAGGATTCGTTGCCAGCGGCGAGTAACCATCGGATAACATCAGCCGGAGGAACCCAGGCTAGAGGTACCCCTGCGGCTGCCACACGGATCATATCCCTATACAGAAGGCGCTCCGTTTGCCAATTATGCGGCATTCCGCTGTTCAGTCCCTCCAACATGGACTGCAGTGACGCGGCAGCATTTATTAGATCCTTCTCCGCTGGCATGGGGATCCGCGCTCTAGATGCCGACATAACCTCAAAACTAATTCTCCGATGAATTGCTTCCGTGGCCTCATGTAAAGTTTTCAGGGGCTGAACGCCTGTATCGTCAACCATCAGGTTCTCCGTAAGTTGGCATATTTTCCGAAGCCTGCGGAAGCTGACGCTTCACAGGCTTCGGCCCCGCAAATGCACTTCTTCCGGCTCAGCGCCTCGTCTCTTCCTCGCCGGCACCTCATATCATGTCACATTGCACAGGGGGATGCGGAAATGCATAGGTTCACGATCGCATCCGACGCTATCGCGTAGATCGCCTCCCTATGTCACATTGTACACTTGCATGCTTCCGGCCGTAAGAGTTCGCCCGGTAGGTAAACGGCTGGCGCTTTGGGCATCAAATGATTCCCGCAGGCTGCCGCCTCCTCATTATTTCCTAGTATTAGATGCAGGTTCACATCCATCCCTGACCCTGATTTCCCGTTCGCGGGGTATTTTAGGTGCTCAATTGCACTAGGTGAAATGTCATGGATTTCCTTGGGTTGGATACTCCGTTGCTCTTTTAAGTGACGGGCGCTACTAGCGCCCTGAGTGGCTAGGTCGATTCGCGCACTGTTCATAGAGGTGCCGACGGGTCTGGGGAAAGAGGTAGGCCCCGCCGGCTGGGGAGGCCGACGAGGCCTATGCCACCTAGGGCCGCCCGCTACGGCCGCATAAGCAGCTATGGGTCCGCAAGCAGGGGAACTGCGGAACCCAGAGCTCCCGGGTGGACGGGAGCTCCTAACTGGGCCTAGGGGGTTAAGGACGCCTCGCCGGTGGTGGTGCGGTGAGACTTTCCCGTGCCCCTGGGCGCCTGCATCACTGTGACAGTGCCGGCGCGTGGCCGCTACTTCTGCTCATATTGCCCACGAGTTACTCGATCCATCTAGGCGGTCTGTATAGAAAATGCTGGAATATCACAATTTCTTTTCTGCTGGGAAGACGACAACTGAGGCGCTACCCAAAAGGAACATTTCGAGCGCGGACCGAGGTCCGTCTGTAAACAAATCTTGCCCAGAGCAGGAACGGCGCAAGACTGACCGCTGCCTCGTGTGAGGTAGCGGTCTTGTTGTATCTAATGGCGATGCCGCGGAAGCCCGTGAGCCGGTTGAAGCACCGCTCGACGAGATTGCGCCGACAGATACTTCGCAGCGTGGTGTAGTAGGGGCTGACGCCTCATGGTCCCTGCGGTTTGCCGAGGCATGAGGTATGCGCAAGGGGGCGGACTGACCGACGAACCGCGGGCCTTCCACGAACAGTTGAGGATAGAGACGGTCGAGCGGTTCAGCAGGGGCGACGGGAACACGGTCGTCGCGCACGACCTGCGGGTCAGCATCCGGTCGGTTCAGCGGTGGCGCAGGGCCTGGTCACAGTACGGCCAGGTGCCCTGGCACCGAAGGGCTCCGGCATCGCTGCCGCTGCCCAGTGACGAGCAGTTCGCCATGCTCGAGGGGGAGTTGACTAAGGGCCCGGTGGCACACGGCTGGCCGGACCAGCCCTTGACTCGCGGATCAAGACGCTGATCGGAGGCCGCTTCCACAAGAACTACACCGTGCAAGTGGTGGCCGCCCTGCTCAAGCGGCACGGCTGGAGCTGCCGGGTTCCCGCCCGGCGGGCGATCGAGCGGGACGAGACCGCGGTGGCCGGCTGGGTGAAGGAGACCTGGCCGAGCGTTGGAAGGACCGTGGCGGCGCTCGACGCCTGGCTCGTCTTCGAAGACGAAGCCGGATTCTCAATGACGCCGCCGACCATCCGCACCTGGTCCCGCCACGGTCACACCCGGTGATTTTCCGTTCTAGTGGTCGTTGCAACACCCCAGCTCAAGGGGTGTGATGGACTTCGAGATCCGGGAGAACCGGCGGAAGGCCGTGGGCCGTAGAGCCCTGGTCCGTGAGCGAGCTGCATACTTTCGGCTCATGGACCAGGGCTTCAACAATGCAGAAGCCTGCCGGATCGTCGGGATCAACCGACGGACTGGCATGCGATGGCTGCACGAGGTCGCGGGCGAAGCGCCGGCCTTCCGGGCGACGTCGATGACCCTGACGTCCCGGTAGGGCGCGGGACTGCGCGGCGTGCGGCCGATAGGCCCAACGACGAGAGGTGCCCTTGCGTAACAGCATGCCGTTGCGGTTCGCTGTTCACTCGATCCATCGGGCAGCGGCCTTGTAGGTAGTGGCTGGGGTGTCGTTGAATGCGATGGCAGCATAGGGGGCGTGCCGCCGGATCAGATTGATTACTTGTTCGAGGAGTTCAACTTGATCGTCTGAGTGTCGCAGGCCACCGCCGACGATGACGCACTCCCAAGTCTGGGTTCGCAGTGCATTTGCGACGACGGCTGCCACGTCGTCACTTCCGTCAAGGCCGATTAGGCAGGTCTCGACGCCGACGCCATGTTCAGTGAGTTCGGCCAGTCCTGCTTCGATCGCCTTGGCTACCGGCTCAGGATCCCATGGCCCGGGTACCCGATACGGGTCAAGCCCGATGACGAGAACACGGGGCGAAGCAGTGGCGTCCACGTCTGGACGCTATGCGTCGAACGATCGGCCAGTCAAGAGCTGACACTTGAGCGCTCGACCGGCGGTAATCGCAACGTCGTGACTCAGCTGATCCCACTGATCCGAGCCGGCTGCCGATCCTGGAGGTTGTCCCTTATGGGATGGGTCTCCTCCGGTGGGGGCCAGGTTGTGCAGCCGGGCGGTGCCGAGCATGGCCCGATAAGTTCTCCGTCGTGCCTGAGCTTGCAGTCTCGCAAGATCTTTCAGGTCTTCGACCGCGGGCAAGTGTGTTGCACGCAGGCTCGTGCCGGCGAAGGAGAAGGGCGTTCTCTGCGCCCTGCGATGGTTGGGCACGAGAGCTACTGCGACCAGGTCCAACGGTTCGAGGCACCTCGCGCATCGCTCGACACGGCACCGAAGGCGGATGCGGGCCCGTCGTGCCCGCTGGGTTGTGGACCATCGGATCGCAGCATTCGTTCCGTCACCTACGCATCCGTTGGGATGTCCACAACGACGAGGGGCCCCAGCTAGGGTGGATATCCATGTCGCGAAGTCGTACAAGGAGGCGGAGTGCTCGCTAGCCTGTCGGCGCTGGCAGCCGGAAGGCGTCATTCGGTCGGACGGCGCTGGGACGGAACCGTTGTCGCCGTCGGCAACACGGCCGCTGCTGAATGCTGTGTTGAGCGATGGGAAGACATCGTCGCGGTGGCAGCCGGCAACGTCCATACCGCGACGAACACGGGCAGGTCTCATACGGTGGGGCTCCGGTCGGACGGCACGGTGCTGGCAACGGGCTGGAACGGCTATGGGCAATGTGATGTCACCGGATGGCAAGGCGTCACGGCTGTGGCCGCAGGCTGGCGCCGCACGCTTGGGCTACGCGCGAATGGCCGCGTGCTGGCAGCTGGCCGAAGTTCAGAAGGGCAGTGCGACGTGCAGTCCTGGCGAGAGATGGTTGTCCTCTCCTGTGGTGACTGGCACTCGGTCGGTGTCCGGTCGGACGGTTTTGCGCTGGCCACGGGGAACAACCAGCGACGTCAGTGCGCCGTTGAAGGGTGGCGTGACCTGGTCGCCATTTCGGCTGGGTATCTCCATACGGTCGGCCTCAGGACCGACGGGCGGGTAGTAGCGACCGGAGACCGAACAAACGGGGCGTGCGAGGTCGATGAGTGGGAAGACGTGGTGACACTCGACGCGGGCAGCTACCACACCGTCGGGGTCACTGCGTCCGGACGGGTCCTCGCAACGGGAGACAACAGCTACGGACAATGCGGAGTCAGCGATTGGCGCGACATTATCGCCGTGGCGGCCGGTTCAACCCACACCATTGGCCTGTGTGGTGACGGCACAGTCGTGAGCGCAGGTAACAATGCCGACAGACAATGCGAAGTGGATGCGTGGTCCGGAGGCCAGCTTCCCGATGCCTCGTCGGGCCGCGAGAACGCACAGTGACTTGCCGTCATCCTCGAGTGCCGTAAGCCTCCGTCGGATTTAGGTCCAGAGCTCTTCTTCGAACGAACCTGTACCGGAGCAGGAATGATGGCCACTTGATCAACAGCCTTTGTCAGGCCAACGACAGGCGTCCGGTGCCAGAAGGCCGGCACTCGCCGCGCGGCGAGCATCACGGTGAACTCCACGGGGCAGTTTTTCGCCAGGTGCGAAGTGGCGGCCTGCCGCGACGCGCTGGGCGTCGAGATGGCGACGCTCCCGAGGAGATCGACCGCCTCACCCGGCGCAACGAACGCCCGCTGACGGTTGTGCTCACCGCCTAATTCCGGGCCCTCCGGGTGCGCTAGATGGACGGTGGACGGCAACCCGTCGCCGCTATCTGGATGGACTCGCCCGGACGGCGGACGCGGGTATGCCCGGACTGCCCAGGGGTGCCGCGGCGCTCGTCGCGCTGGAATCCGCTGCTGCGGGGCGAGGGCCTACCCACCCCGGGCGACTTGCGGCCGCAGGCGCCGGCGGCCGGGCCCGTGAAGCGCTGTCGGCGATGCTCCGGCATAGATCAGGAGGAGAACACCGCGTTGCTGCCCAGACTGAAGCGCTGGCGGCGCCCGGGTCTGCGCAGCCCCGGACCTGGCTGATCGCGCGGGCTTTCGCCCTGACGGTGGCGCCGAAGGTCGGCTACGGATGCCCGAGGTCGCCGACCGCTCTCGGGAGGTGCGCGTCTATGCCGGCCCGCATCCGTTGGCCCAGACGCTGTCGCCGTTGACGGTCACGGTGGAGCAGACCACGGAGACATTGTAGAAGACGTACTGGGTCGGCGGTCCGGAGAGCCCGTGCACGTTGCTCGTGGCCTTGTCGATGGTGAAGTAGTACAGAGGGCCGCCGTCGACGAAGCCGCAAGCGGACTTCGAGACAAAGAGGTTGGGGAAGAGGTAGCCGCTGCCGGAGGGCAGCAGGGCGATGGACGTCGATGTCGGGCAGTGGGTGGTGGTCGTGGCCTGCGCGGCCGGCGCAGGGGCGCCGACGGCAACGGCGGCCGCGGTCAGAGCTGTCGCGCACGCCGCCACCACGCGGCGTAAGGGCTGCCTCATCGCTTTCCTCCGGTCGGTCGGGGATGCGCTGCTGCGCGCCGGGCCAGCCTCTCCACACCCAGACGCCCGGAACAGCCCGGAATAAGACAGTCCTGGAGCGCGCCGGGCTCTAGGGGCGGGCGCGCCGTGTCGGGCCGGGTGCGGGCGGGGCGTACCGTCCCGCCCGCACCCGGTTGTGGTTTCAGCGGCGGTTGTCGCCGCGGTCGCCGTGGTGGCGGTCGTAGCCCCAGGAGACTTCGTCGATGGAGCGTCCGCGGTCGTTGCGCAGGGTGGCGGTGTCGGAGCGGTTGTCCCACACGTAGTTGCGGCGGTCCTGGTAGAGGTCGGTGCGGCTGTCGCGGCCGACGCCGGTGTGGATGCGGACCGTGGCGCGGCCGGCGAGGCGGTAGTCGTCGAAGGTGTAGGTGTGGCCGTCCTCGTCCTCAAGGGTCCAGCCCTCGAGGTTGACCGCGTGACGGGCAGTGTTGGTGACCTCCACCCACTCCCTGTTCAGCGAGCGGTTGGAGCGGTCGTCCGGGCCGGGGGAGTTGTACTGGACGGCCGAGATCTCCACCAGGTGGCGCGGGGCGCGGGAGTGGTCGTCGGCGGACGCCGGCAGCGCGGCCACCGAGACGAGAGCGCCTGCTGCGAGCACGGCAGCGGCGAGACGACGACCCATGAAAGCGGAAGCGGACAAGAAGTCCCCCTAAGTGGCCCTAACAAAGCCTTTGGACGTGTCGGTGGGTGATCAGGCAGACGGCAAGGCCGAGGAAGGCCTCGTGGATGTCGTCGCGTCGTTCCCAGCGGATGCGCAGGCGGCGGAAGCCGTGCAGCCAGGAGATGGTCCGCTCGACGACCCACCGGAAGGTCCCAAGGCCGGTGCCGTGAGGCTGGCCTCGTTCGGCGATCACTGGCCGGATGCCCCGCTTGCGAAGGAGCCAGCGGTACTTGTCGTGGTCGTAGCCGCGGTCGGCGAAGAGCATGTCCGGGCGGCGTCGGGGCCGGCCGACGACTCCCGCGACCGCTGGGATCTTGTCAAGCAGCGGAAGGAGCTGGGTGACGTCGTTGCGGTTGCCGCCGGTCAGCGACACCGCGAGCGGGATGCCCTGGCCGTCGGTGAGGATGTGGTGCTTGCTGCCCGGCCGTGCGCGGTCGACCGGGCTGGGTCCGCTTTTGGGCCTCGCCGAGCCGCTCTGACATGCGAGGAGTCGATCACCGCCCGCGACCAGTCCAGCTGGTTCTTCGACCGCAGCTTGTTCAGCAGCAGCTGGTGCAGCTGGTCCCAGACGCCGGCCTCGTTCCAGGCCGCCAGACGCCGCCAGCACGTCATGCCCGAGCCGAAGCCCAGCTCCTGGGGCAAGTACTCCCACTGAATGCCGGTGTGCAGGACGAACAGGATGCCGCACAGGGCCTGCCGGTCAGGCACCCGCGGCCGTCCCTCAACCTGCTTCGGCGGCGGCTCGGGCAGCAACGGCTCGATCAGCGACCACAGTTCGTCCGACACGATCCACGGCCGCGACTGACGCTTCCCCATGCCCGCATCAACGAACGATCAAGCCGACAGTCACATGATCACGCGCTTTTGTTAGAGCCAGTAAGGGCGCGGGCACCCCCCGGCCAACGGCTCTAACGGCCGCCCGGAGCTGGTGCGGTGCGGGTGGCGGCCAGCTGGCCGCGCACACACTTTGTCCACGTCAGGCAGGCACGGAGGGCAAAACATGAGCCCTGTTACTTGCTGCTCACTTTTCAGCAACTCTCAGATGCATCCACCATTTATGTCCTGTATGCGCGATGTTGACGGTCCGGCAGGTCCGTCCGTTCAGTCCGGCCAAGGCGCGCCCTCTGCGATCGCCAGGCCACGCCACCCGGGAGACCTGCCTGGCCATCACCCGAAAGTGAGTAACAGCCCTGAGGCCGAGCGCGGGTCCCCGCCCCGCGCCGGGTCCGCGCCGCCTGAGCAAGAGGACGAGCAGCGGCGCCGTCAGTCAGGGCACCAGGAAGAAGGTCTGCGCGGGTGTGCGATGCAGCCCAGGCGGATGCTCGGAAGTGCCGTGCAGCAGGTAGTGGGCGATCCGGTGCAGGTTGGGCGTTCCGAGAGTCGCGTCGCGGCCCCGGCCTCCAACTTTCCCAGCCAGTCGACGTATGTGCCGGGCGCCGGAGCACCTCGCACCCGAGATGTGGGGCCTCAGCGGGAGTGATGCGGTGCCCCTCAGTCGGATAGACGCCTGTGGTGATGAGGTGCTCCGCCGGTGCGGAGGCATTCCGCAGCAGTGCTGCTGCTCGCCCTCTGGCCCGTTCTCCCCGCCGATGCGGGAGTGGTCCATGGCGGGGACTGGGTCGGAGGCGGCTTGTCCGACCTGCGACGCAGCCGGCGGCGCGAAGAGAACGGAGCAGGGCGAGCATTGTCTTCGGCGTCAGGGACGCAGTGTGCCCATGGACTGGGCGATGAAGAGTGCGAGAGTCGTGACGGCCATGAAGGCTGCGGCCCCCCAGCTCAGTGCCCCTGCGATGCCCTGTCCGACGGTGACCGCCAGGATGCCGGCGGTGAGGCCTGCGATGATCCCGAGCAACACGGCGATGACAATGGTCATGATTTTGACCGCCGTGCCGAGCGAGGGGGAGGGGTGTGTGCTCATGCCCGCATACCTCCTGTGGGATGCTCCGTGCGCTCCTGCGTGATGGTTGGTTGCTGAAGGACCGGTGGCCTTGGGCGCGTTCATGCATGGACCCTTGTTGGCGTGAGTGGGTCTTACCGGCGGGCCTACGAGCGTTACTGCCGGTTGCCCGGCGAGGCGCCGACACCGAGTACGCGGTGCTGCAGGAGCGCGACCCAGGCCCAAAAGACGACTGCCGGGGCGTGCAGGAGGAAGTTGCGCAGTATGTCGGCGTGGCGGCTTTCTTCGTAGTCGTAGCTGGCCTCGCGGAAGTCGTCTTGCCACCGCCGTCTGGCATGGGACGGCATGAGTGCTGCGGCCGCCCGCACGAGAAGGGGATCATCCGCATCGCCGGTCGGGTCCATCTTGGCCGCTTCCGGCTTCTTGCGGACCGACGGGGACAGCAATCCGGCGGTGATCCGGAGTAGAACCACGGCAAGCAGGCTGAGCGCTGTGACCGAACCGATAAGGGAACCGAGCAGTGTTCCCGCAGCGACACCAGCGGCAACTCCGAAGACGACCATCAGCGTGATGTTGACGATCAAACTCTCGTGATGGTCGTACCAGGAATTGAAGCGTGACATCTGCAGGCACATGACGGTGAGGGCGCAGCATCCGCCGCCCAGGGCCGCGAGCAGGTAGACGAATCGGCCTGCGTGATGGGTGGCCTTGGTCAGTGTCCGGCCGAAGCCTCGTGCGTACGAGCCGAGGGCCAAAAGACAGCTGCCGGCGGCACCGCCTGCCGCACCGCCGGCCATGCCGCTGCCGCCGATGCCGTAGAACCTGACTCCGGTGGTGCTGATGTTGCCGTGGAGTACTCCTGATCCGACGCCGATCAAAGCGCCGACGACAATGCCGAATACGGTGATCGCGACCACAACAGCGAGGGAGCGTAAGGTAGTTGTTCGGGACAGTCGCAGTCCGGTACGAACCTTCATCGGCCGGTCCCCTCGGCGAGGCCTCGCAGGGCAGTGCTGCTGGGGCGGCGGGCGGCTCGCAGGGCGTCGCTGGCCAGCCCGGCCCCTGTGGCGGTGAACCGGTAGTAGCGGCGGGCCGGGCGCTTTTCCACATGAGGGTCGATGTCCTCCATGCGGGAGGTAACCCACCCCTCGGTCTCCAGCCGCAGCAGGATCGGATGGGTGGTGCCTGGCATGAGCCCGGTCAGCTCCGACAACTCTCGCCCGTAGAGTTCGCGGGATGGATCACGTAGCAGCGCTTGCAGAACCAGCTGGGTCTGCAGTGTCATCCGCATAGCCATGACTTAACTCTAACTAGGGTCGCGATCCGCGTCCATAGCAGAGCTCTAACTAGGTGCCGTCAGTCGTGACCGACCGCTGGAACGATTCCTTTTCCCTCCGTCACCAGCGTCCCGGTGACGAGAGCCGCAGGAGACAGACACGGACACGTCGTGAACCAACGCCCGAGTCGCGGCGCCGGTCAGTCGGCCAGGGCTTGTTCGAGGGTGGGGTGACAGGGGATGAGGGTGTCGATGCCGACCAGTTGCAGGACGCGCAGGACGGGTTCCTGGGCGGCGGCGATGCGCACCCAGCCGCCTGCCTGGCTGACCTGCTGGTGGGTGGCGACGAAGACGTTGATGCCGCTGGAGTCCATGAAGGTGACCTCGCTGAGGTCCGCCACGATCCGGGGCTGCCCGGCTGCGTCTTCGGTGCGCAGGGCTTGGCGGAGCTGTTCTTTGGCGTCGTAGTCGATCTGACCGCGCAGAGACACGACGCACGTGCCGTCCACGGTGCGCGGCTCGGCGCACAGCCGGACGGTCTGATCGGCGTTGTCGGTGTGGGTCACTGTCTCCTCGACTCAGCTCGGACTTGCCCCAGGTGGGGGCCTGTGCGGATGATTCTGCCCGACTGCCTGGGCGGGATGCACTCAAGCAGATTCAAAGCGAGATCCGTGCGGCATACACGGTGCAGCAGCCGGTACTTTCGCGCGGGGGCGGGGATGCAAAGTGAGGACGGGGCCCAGTGAACAGTGCCGGTGAGGATAGCTGTACGGTCCCGGACGTCTGCCTGATGCGGACGGGGTTCACCCTGGGCGAGGACGGCGGGAGCATCGCTGAGGCCCGCCACCACGCCGCTGCCTTCCTCGACCAGGCACACACCGACCACCTGGTGCCGCTCTCCGCCCGTGCACGGGACCTCACCCAGCTGGTGGTGAGCGAGCTGGTCACCAATGCCCGCAAGTACGCTCCCGGCCCGGTGCTGGTGGAGCTACGGGTGAGTGTGCGCGCGGTAGACATCGTGGTGTGGGACAGCGAGCCCACGGTCCCCAAAGCCCGGATAGCCGATCCCGGCAGGATCGGCCAGCACGGCCTGGAGATCGTCCAGGCCGTGGCCGAGAAGCTGTTCGTCGAGCAGGAGCCGGCCGGCAAACGCATCACGGCCCGCATCGCTCTTGACGACGTTGTCAGGATCACGCAGAGCCGTGATCCAAAGGAGTCGCCCGCCGACCGGCTGCCGAGCATCCTGGAGCCGTGAGCAGCGAGCCGATCACCGTGCACCGGCCCTCGTCCTCGGGCGGTCCGCGAGTGACCTAGCGCCGTACGGCCGGGATGTGATCCTCGGGACTGCCTACAGCGACCACGACCTGGTCGTGTTCCTCGAGAGCGCCAGCGTGGCCGACCCTAGACCGCGCTGGGCGATCCGCGCCGAGTGGAGTAGCGCAATAGACCGGCCCACCCGGCCCGAGTGGGTGGTGGCCGACAAGGGCTACTCGGCCCTGACCTTCTGAACCTACCTGCGCAGACGCGGAATCAAGGCCACCATTCCCGAGCGTGTCGACCAGCTCGCGGGCCGACGCCGGCGCCGCGAGCGGCCCCGCGCCTGCGACAGGGCCGTCTACCGCCGCCGCAATGTCGTCGAACGCTGCTTCCACCGCCTCAAGCAATGGCGCGGCAGCGCCACCCGCTGCGACAAACAGCCCGACCGTTACCTCGCCGCCATCACCTTGGCCATCACACTGATCTGACTCCAGACGTGATCGACAAGACAGAGCGTGTTTCAGTGGCCGGCAACCTGCTTGTGCCGGCGTACACCTGAATGTGCACAGGTAGGTACGGACGAAAGTGCTCAGATGATCTGCCGCCAGGCGGAGAGACGGCGGACTTTGTTAACCGGTACCTTGGGCAGTCCTCACCGGCCATGATGATGAGCATCCCTGGGGCCGGCTGCAGGCCACCACGGGTGAATACTACTGATGCTCTTTGGGGAGAAATGCCGCGTATAGGGGTCTACCTCGCGCACCCACGGCCTGGCAGCTTCAACCACGCCGTGTTCGACACCGTTGTGCAACACCTGCGCGACCTTGGATGCGAGGTTCTCGCGCATGACCTCTGTGTTGAGGAATTCGCACCCGGGCTGTCCGCTGACGAGACGGAGACAGTCCGGTCTGCCACGGGCACTCACGATGCGCAGGTGGCGCTCCATCAGGCGGAGGTGGCCACACTTGATGCCATGGTCTTCGTGCACCCGAACTGGTGGGGCATGCCACCCGCTGTCCTTGCGGGTTGGGTGCAGCGTGTACTCGCGCCCGGCGTTGCCTACAAACTGGGAACCCCGGAGGGGGAGCCAGAAGGGCTGCTCAGAGCCGGCCGGGCCCTCGTCCTGAACACCTCTGATACCCCCGCCGACCGCGAAGAGGCCGAGTTCGGGGATCCGCTGCAAAGGATCTGGGCGGCATGCGTCCTGCCGTACGTAGGAGTTGCCGACGTTCGCCGGGTCGTCTTCCGAACGGTCACCGACTCTTCCGATGAAACCCGTGCCTCCTGGTTGCAGCAGGCACGTCACCACGCCGCTGCACTGCTGGCCTGATATGTAAGGCGGCGTGCTGTGCACGTTCGCCTGTACCGAGCTGGGCACCTTTACGCGAACGCCGACAGCTTGTGGCTCGTGATCATTCATGCGGGATGATCTCGGTATGCGTGATGGGGATGGGCTGTTCGAGGTCGAGCCGGTCGGCAGGAAGCGGCCGCAGGGCCGTGCGGCGGCGGTCGGCAAGACGTTTCGGGCGTTCGACCCGCATCAGGTCCTGCTGCTGCCGCCGTCGGTGGACGACTGGCTGCCCGAGGCCACCTGGCCCGGTTCGTCGCCGACCTGGTCGACGAGGTGCTCGATTTCGGGCCGGTCCTGGCGGACTACACCGAAAGGCGCGGCTACCCGCCCTATGATCCGCGGCTCATGGTGCGGCTGCTGATCTACGGTTACACCACCGGCGTCCGTTCCTCCTAGGCGATCGAGCGCCGCCTGTCCGACGACGTCGCGTTCCGGTTCCTGGCCGCCGGCCAGGAACCGGAGTTCCGCTCGATCGCCCGGCTCCGCCGCCCCCACCTCGATGCTGCCACCCCCGAGTTGGCTGCGGCCCGCCGCCGAGGCCTGCGGGAGACGTCGCCGGGCACGGGATGAGGGCCAGTGCGGGCGTGTTCAGTCGGCAATCTGCCGCATCTCCACCACGCGCAGGCCCAAGGACTGGAAACGGGCGAGAAGGCCGTACAGGTGCGCGTCGTCTATCACCGGGCCGTACAGCAGCGTCTGGCCGGAGATGATCACGTGATCGAGTTCAGGGAAGGCCTCGGTCAAGGTCTGCGACGCCCGGCCCTCGACACGGATCTCATAGCGCATGGCTGCTCCGGCTGACCGTCGACGACTGGGTCCTTTCAGACTCAGAATTCGGGTGTTCGCGGCTGCGGGCATCACCCGGCGCAGGTGAATCGCCCGGTCATGCGGCTAGTCATGCGGGCCGGCGCCGAACAGCGGTACCTGCCCGACGTCCATGTCGGTGCGGAGGCGTGGGGCCGGGCCGGATGGCGGAACCTTCCAGCGTCGCGGGCGACGTCGACGGCCACTTCCAGGACCACTGCGGGCTCCACCAGGACAGTGTTGAGCGTGTGCTGGGTTCCCCAGCCGGCCGAGAACGTCCATCCCTGCCACGGGTGCGCGCCTGCCGGCCGGATCAGAATATCGCCCAGGAGCCGCCCGAGACGCTCGGGCAGCGCGGTGCTCCGCCCGACGTACTGCAAGCGGCCCGCAGGGTCGTAGCGTCCCAGCAGCACGCTCCTGGGCAAGGCGAGACGGCCGGTGACGGCGCCGATGACGGCCTCGGTGGTGGTGCGCACCTTGTACTTGCGCCACGCCCAGGCGCCCGCGGTGTAGGGATCCTCCAGCCGCTTGAAGCACAGGCCTTCCAGCCCGGCCGCCGTCCACTCCAGCCATCCCTGCGCCACGGCCGGATCGGTGGTCGACGAGCACAACGTGAACGGCGCCCCCAAACGGTGGTCGGCGAACAGGGCCACCAAAGCCGCGCGCCGCCGCTCGTACGACCAGCCGGCCAGGTCCCTTCCGTCCCTGTGGACCAGGTCGAAGACCACGTAGTGCGCCGGCCACTGCGCAGCCCCTTCGGCGGCGCCGCGTCCGCGCTGGGCCAGGCGCTGCCGGAGCCGCTCGAACGCGAGCCGGCCGTGCTCCCACACCACCAGCTCGCCGTCCAGGCCGGTGTCCGCCGGCAGCTGCGCGAGAGCAGCGGCGCGGATTTCGGGGAACGAGGCGGTCATGTCGGTGCCCTGCCTTAGTACTGCAACGGTGCTTGTCCTGAGTGCTGGGCAGTTCTCAGGGGCTGTGGCCGCGTCGTCTGTAGTGACTGATGCGTGCCTGGTGTTGGCGTCGTCGGCGCCATGTCGACCAGTGCAGGATGTGGTCGACCGGCACCGGTCGGCGGTCGGTGAGGCGGGTGATCAGTCGTCGGATCTCGGCGAGGCTGAGGTGGATGAGCTGGGAGGATCCGTTTCTGCTTTCTCTGCATCCAGCTGGCGGGATCGCAGGACGGTGAGGCAGGCGTGGACTGCCATGGCAAGGGTCATGTGGCGGTGCCAGCCGGGATAGCGGCGGACCTGGTAGTCGTCCAGGCCGCATTCCTGCTTGGCGCTCTGGAAGCATTCCTCGACGGCCCAGCGGCTGCCCGCTATGCGTATGAGTTCGTCCAGTGTGGTGTCGGTGGGGCAGTAGGCGATGTAGTAGGAGATCTCCTCGGGTCGGCTGACGCTGCGGCGGGCGAGGACCCAGTGCCGGCGGTCTTCACGGTGCCACGGCCGCACTTCGACGCGGGCCCAGTCGTAGATCCGCCGGCCGTGTGCCCCTTCGCCGCAGGAACGGCGTTTCCACTTCTGCCGCGGCAGGCCGGGAAACAGGTCGTGCACGGGGTGGTCGAGGGCAAAGCGGGTGACGACGGTGTCGTGCCGGGTGGTGGCCATGACGTGGAAGACATCGGCCTGCTCGAGCTCGTAGCGCCAGCCCTTGCTGTAGCCGTAGGCGGCATCCGCCGTCACCCAGGCGAACGGGATCCGATCCGCAATGGCTTTGCGGACCATCGCCTTGGCTATGGCCATCTTCGTGGCGAAGGCGACCTCATCGCCGATGCCGGCCCGGCGACAGCGTTCTCGGTCCTCCGTCCAGGAGGTGGGCAGATAGAGCCGCCGGTCGATCAGGGTGCGGCCGCGGCCGGTGGCGTAGGCGAGGAACACTCCGATCTGGCAGTTCTCGGTGCGGCCGGCGGTTCCGGAGTACTGCCGCTGAACGCCGGCCGAGCGCAGGCCCTTCTTCAGGAAGCCGGTGTCATCCACGATCAGCACGGCGTCCCGGTCGCCGAGGTGTTCCACCACGTAGTCGCGTACATCGTCCAGGACCTCATCCGCGTCCCACTCGATCCGGTTCAGCAACCGGTGGAGACGGTCCGGGCCTGCATGCCCGGCCTCCTCCGCCAGCGTCCAGCCGTTCTTGCGCTCCAGCGGAGCAATCAGCCCCCCGCATGTAAGCGAGCGCCGACTGGCGTGGCTCTTCCCGGTTGAACCGGTGCACGAACCGGTCATGCAGAGCGCCCAGTTCACCGGCCCACAGCCTGACATCAGCAAGGTCCCCACCCATGACCACACCAACGACCGAGCTGGCCAGCAGTCACGGCAAACACCGTTGCAGTACTAAGGCCGAGTTGGTGTTGTCGGTGGAGGAGCGGGCTGCGCTTGAGGGGTGGGTGCGGCGTCGTTCGACTCCTCAGTCGTGGGCGGTGCGGTGCCGGATCATCCTGGCCTGCGCGGACGGCATGTCGAACAAGGATGTCGGTGCCCTGGTGGGCATGACGGGGCAGTCGGTGGGCCGCTGGCGCTCGAGGTTCGTCGAGCATCGGATCGCCGGTCTGGGTGACCTGCCCAGATCCGGCGGCCCTCGTTCGGTGAGCGACGAGCAGGTCGCCGCACTGGTGAAGCGGACGTTGGAGTCGACCCCGAGGAATGCCACGCACTGGTCGACGAGAGCGATGGCCAAAGAACTCGGCCTGTCCCAGTCGACCGTTTCTCGGATCTGGCGTGCCTTCGGTCTGCAGCCGCACCGCTCGCAGACCTTCAAGCTGTCGACGGACCCGTACTTCGTCGACAAGGTGCACGATGTCGTGGGCCTGTATATGGACCCGCCCGAGCGGGCGCTGGTGTTCTGCGTGGACGAGAAGACGCAGATCCAGGCCCTGGTCCGCTCCCAGCCGGTACTGCCGATGATGCCCGGCGTTCCTCAGCGGGTCACCCACGACTACGTCCGCGCCGGCACCACCACCTTGTTCGCGGCACTCGAGGTCGCCACCGGCAAAGTGATCGGATCCCTGCACCGCCGGCACCGGGCCGAGGAGTTCAAGAAGTTCCTGATCAAGCTTGACCAGGAGATCCCGGCAGATCTGCAGGTGCACCTGATCCTCGACAACTACGCCACCCACAAGACGCCGGCCATCAAAAGCTGGCTGATCGCCCACCCCCGCTTCCAGATGCACTTCACGCCCACCGGTTCGTCCTGGCTCAACCTTGTGGAGCGGTGGTTCGCTGAGCTGACCAACAAGCAGATACGACGCGGCGTCCACAAGAGCGTCCACGCTCTCGAGAAGGACATCCGCACCTGGATCGCCACATGGAACACCGACCCCAAGCCCTACATCTGGACCAGAACCGCGGACGAGATCCTCGAACGCCTCGCCAGCTATTTACGCAGGATTCCTGACTCAGGAGACTAGCAGCGTGACTCTCGAACTCGACCACGTCCGAGACATCCTTCCGGACGTGAGCTACGGCCAGCGGAGCAACTCCTGCAACACCTCGTCCTGGGGCGAGGTGGGGAAGGCGCAGTTCTACTTCATCTACATCGGCTCCACTAGGCTCGACGTCAACAGCGTCATCACCCGCTACTGACAGCGTTCGGACCTATGTGGCCCCTCGGATCTGCGAGGGGCCACGCCTCTCAGAAAAAGTTGACAGAAGGCCAGAATGACCATCCACGTCTCGCGCTGTTACTTCGCCTACCGGCGCCGGGAACCCATCCTGCAAGACCTGACCCTTGACCTGCCGTCAGGGTGCCTTGTGCTCCTGGGGCCCAACGGCGCCGGTAAGTCGACGTTGCTGGGACTCCTCGCATCCGGCCTCATTCCAAGCGCAGGCAGCGTGACGCTCGGTGACCTGGACACGCGCAGGCGCGGCGACTTGAGACCGTATCGGCAGCAAGTCGGCTGGCTGCCTCAACAGGTGGCTCCGGTACCCGGATTGCGTGTCAGAGAGCAGGCGGCGTATGCCGGATGGCTGAAGGGCCTGTCACGGCGTGAAGCATGGGACAGATCGCTGGACGCGATCAAACAAGTCGGACTGCATGAGCTGGCCGAACGCTCTGCCGCGCAGTTGTCGGGTGGCCAGCTGCGCCGCCTGGGCATTGCTCAGACAATGGTGCACTCCGCCCGAGTGGTCCTGATGGATGAACCAACCGCTGGCCTCGATCCCACGCAGCGCAGGGTCTTTCGCGGCCTTCTGGAAGACCTCAAGAATCAGGCGAGCTTCGTCGTTTCCACACACCAGACCGACGACCTGGAAGACAGCTACGACTCGGTCATTCTCCTTGACCGAGGAAACGTCCTCTTCCAGGGACCGACCGTGTCCTTCCTTGACCTCGCCCCTCACCAGGTGGCATCAGGACGCCGGGCTGAAGCCGCCTATGCCGGCCTGGTCAAGGGGGAGGCGTAGACATGCCCTGGAGCACCGTACTGCGTGTGTCCGTCGCCCCTCGTATCGGCCTTCTGCTGATCGTCTGGCTGCTGGCCTATCGCGACAGCGTCACGGAACTGGTGACCAGCGGGTACTGGGATTCAGTCGCCGGCCAAAGCTCATCCCTGCTGGTCTGGACAGCACCAGCCGTGGCTGCCTGCGGCGCCTGGGAGGGAATGCGCGTCCGGCAGGCACGGACTCTGCAAGGAGCACCGGCGCGGAGCTGCACGACGGTGTCGCTCGCGGTGCTTTCGCCTACTCTCGTTCTGGGAGTGCTCGCGGTCATGCTGTCCCTGGGCCTGCTCCTTCCGCAGGCCGAGGGCACCCCTGATCGCATCACAGCGGCGATCCTTGTCCTGGAGCTGCTGGTCGTGGCGACGCACACCGTCGTCGGATACGTCCTCGGGCTGAGTCTGCCCCGGTTGCTGGCCGTACCGGTGGCCCTGGTGGGGAGCTTCGTGTGGATGGCCTACCCGGCGGCGATGAACGTCTTCTGGGTGCGTCAACTGAACGGTACGAACCTGGCCGAGTGCTGCGAGCTGGACCAAGTGGCCGCTCCCCGCAGCATCTTCGCCCCGGCTCTCGTCTCCATCGGACTGCTTGTAGCGGTCTGGCTGGTGACGGCGCGGAGATGGGGACCGCGACTCCTTGCTCCCGTTGTCCTGACCACTGTCGTAGCCGTCTCGGCTTGGATCGTCCACCCCCTCGGGTACAGAGCCGCCGAATCCCGCCCCACCGCCTCGCGAACGTGCTCAGGTACCCACCCGCAGGTCTGCCTCTGGCCCGAACAGCGCGACGCGGCAAAGGACGTCACCGCATGGGCAACGGACGCCTACAAGCGTCTGACTGCCGCCGGCGTCACGCCAACTGCTCAGCTGGTGTCCCGATCGTCGACACCGACCTCCGACGACGTCCGAGCCCTTCTCGCGCTGAGCGTCCTGCCCAAGGACATCCCGGCCTGCGCTCATACCGGTGAGTGGCCAGGAAGCACGGCATACGGACCCCTGAGTGTCTGGCTCACCATCACCGCAGGCGCGGACGCGCAAGTTGTGGCGTCCCGCTATGCGCCCCCCGAAGTCGAGGCCGCCAAACGTGTCCTCGAACAATCCCAGCAGGACCAGCGAGCCTGGTTCCAGCAGAACGCCAAGACGCTCACCCGCTGTGACCTGCAACCCGTCCTCTGACACAGGGAACCTTCAAGTCCGCCACAACGAGCCAACCGACAGAAAGAAACACCTATGGACTGGTGGTTCCAGGTCCGTCGAGTACCCGCCGTCTGTGCCGGCCTCGTGGCCTGCCTGGTACTCGGTGCCGTCGCCGACTCCATCCAAGTGCCCGTGCCGGTCATCGCAGGCGGAGTCTCCTTCTCATTCCCCCTGCCCTTCCTGCTGCCCCTGGCCCCGGTATGCCTCATCCTGCACGGACAATCCCGTGGAGGAAGCTCCATTGAAGCGACCGCAGTGCGCCCTGTCGGACTGTGGGACGCAGGACTCATGACGGCCTGCACACTCGTGATGCTCGCCGGAGGCTGGCTCATCTCCTCGATGTCCGGCCATATCCTCGCCGCAGGCATGGCCCGAAATTTCCTGGGCTACCTCGGACTCGCCCTACTGCTGCGCCTCCTCACCAGCCCTCGTGTCGCGGCCGTAATCGTCACCATCTTCCCGATTGCGTGCGCAGCGTTCGGAGTGGACCACGGAGTACCTGCACGCTGGGCGTGGCCACTGCATGAGCCCACCTACCTACCGGCATTCATCGCAGCCATCGTTGTGGGATCCGCCGGGCTGGCGTGCTCAGTTCTCCCCCTTACCGCTGACCGCCTGACCCGGCTCTTGCGGTAGTGACGTGACGAAAGCACAAAAGCAGTCGGCCCGCACCGCTGACGCATATCGGTCAACGGCTGCGGCCGGTGCCGGCAACTGTGAGCATGCCACGCGGGCGGGCCGGATGCTTGAACCGCCAGCACGATCCGGGCCAAAGCCTTGACTGCAGGGCGTCACAGCCCCTCGAGCATCATCACAGGCCCCGGGGACGCCACCAGCGTCGGGGTCGAAGGCCGTGTATCGGTCCAACCTGCGTCCGGGCCGCAGAATGCCGTGCGCAGCCCCCCTCTTCCTGCCAACCTCTGGATATGCCGTCTATCAGTCACGCCGGAGCCGTCCACGTCGAGTACAACCACTTCCCCGTAGGGGAGCTGTGGGAGCCGGGATTTGAACGCAAGGATGACAGGCCGAACTTCCAGACGGATGAGGCAGTCATCGTGGTACCTGGCCGCATCATCGTGAGATCACGCTTGCAGGAGGACTTCGCGTCCGTCGCCCTGGCCCTCAGTGACCGTCGTGATCAGGCTCCCGGGCCCGAGTGGGCACTCATCGCCTCGGTAACGTACCGGCCTGTCTACAAAGGCCGCATGGCTGCGTTCGACACGACCAACGGCCCGGCGGGAAGCGCTGATAAGGTCCTCGAAGCCTTCGGATGCCTAGTGCCCCCGGGTGAAGCCGCCATCAGCCTTGAACCATCTCATGTCTACGACGTCCAGGTGTGGGCGCGTGGCGGGTGGTACGCCCCGGAGCGGTTCAATGCCGTCGGGCCAGAAGCCGAGGCCTCTGACCCTACGGCGTATGTGGTCGTGTTCTCTCCGTCCGGAACGCAGGAAGCACCGGCTCCTGCCGCTCACGAGAGCCGGCGAGAGCGCCTGGCTCGCACCCGTGGCAAGCTGCCGCTCAACATGCGGTGACCGTGCGAGAAGCACCCGGCGGGGCAGCTTGTTGAGGGCCCCCGGGAGGGACGGATCTGACGGCTACTCCACGTACATGCCGTACAGGTCGTTATGGAGGATCCGGTCGGCGCCGTACCAGCTGCCCAGCTCGCGGCCCGCCTGTTCGTTCTCCGTGCCGGGAACGTAGCGGACGGAGAAGTTGCCGTCACCCTTGCCGGCGCCCTCCTGGGTAGAGGCGAAGGGGTATTCGTCGCACTGGTAGCTGTCGCTGGGGCGGGTCAAGCCCCTGCAGGCTGTGTTCTTGGCGTTGAGGTTCTTGCGCGCCGTTTCAGCTGCGGCAGCGTCATAGTTGGCCCAGTTGCGGTGCAGCGACCGACACAGTGTTCTTGATGATGGTGGTCATCGCGCCGGGACTCACGGACAGGTACCGGATGAGGAAGTCCCGTTGACTGGGATCAGCCAGAGCCAGTACCCGGCTGCCCGCGTGGAGACCCTTGGTGATCCACGAACCGTCGAGCCGCTCGAGCGTGGCATCGACGTGAGACCCTGACGAGGGGATGCCTCCCAGCCGCTGGATAACCTCCTGCCATGGCACCAGTTGCGAGTCCATCACTGACAGCGTCAGCAGCAACTGCTGGTCGACCAGCGGAAGCGCCCGAAAGCTCGCACCCCAGATCTCATAAGGGTTTTCCAGAGCCTCGTCCAGGTCATCGATCAGCTCCTGAGCACTTCGTGCTCTGTTGCGCTGTACGACGAGTTCCACGAGACGAGGGGAATAGTTCCGGTGGCCGACCACCTGCTGCCACCAGGACCAAGCGGCAAGATCACGGCGAGTCTGCGGATCAGTTATGGCGAGGTGGACATGGTTGAAGAGCATCCGGCCGCGTATGTCGTAGGGGAGGCGTTCGACCGTGACATGGCAGTGTGCAAGCCGGTCCATCGCCCGTCGGGACGCGTCACTGACCCGCACCGTTTCCTGCAGGACCTGCACCCGACTCGTCATGATCAGGACCTTGGCCGTCGTGCCACCGGTCTGCCGCTGCGCTATCGACTCGATAAATTCGGACATGTCTGCGTCATGGTGACGTGAACCTTAGTCCTGACGGTGTGTCTGGCCCCAGGCATCGTCGAAGAAGAACACCGTGGGAGTGTCGTCCTCGAGCCACGTCCACCATTGATCGACGGTCCGCGGGTCAACGATCACCCGAAAGCCGCGGTGCCACCACAGCAGCAACAGATACTCGGCGATCGTTGTCTTGCCTGCTCCGGGCGCCCCGCTCAGCAGCACACAGCCGTGCTGCTCGAGCGTGAACCTAGCGACCTCGCAGGCCTCGTGATGCACGAAACGCAGGTAGTTGCGCTCAATACGCTGGATCCTGGACTCGCCGCGAAGGAAGACCCCGTCCTGCATCATGGCGCGCACGGCCTGCGTCGAGGAGATCCACAGCTTGAAATGACGCCGCTCGACCTCGGGATGCAAAGCGAGCGCAGCGTTGAGCCACCCCCGCCCGTGCACCTCCACTGTTCCGGCAACTCCCGACAGTGCTTCCTGCGTTTCCCTCTCGCTGGCAGGGGTCAGGTCGGCAGACGTGACGAAGACGTATCGGACCGGCACGAAGCCCATGCCTGCTGCTCTGCCCGCCTCCTTCCTGGCTGCCCGGAGCACTGAGCCCCTGTCCGCAGAGGGCGTGTGCTTGCACTGCGCCACCACCCAGCCCTCGTCCGAGACCGACTTCAGGTCAATGCCCCCGTCCGCCCCCACCCGAAAAGTGGAGTACACCAACCGGTCCTGAGCGGAGAGCAAGTCACGGACGAACACTTCGAAGTCATCGGGCGACAAGCTCGCGAAGTCATAGTCTGGAGCAGCGATTTCGCTCACCTCTCACGATCTGCAGCGCATCGACTGAGGCCGGTCGCCCCCAGAAGGTCGTACCACACCACCACCGGCCCTCACGGGCGGCCAGCGTCACGGCGGCCACGTTGTACGAACTGCTTGCCGAGATGCTGCGCCTGACAGGCCGGATGATCTCCTCTCAGACGGACAGTCGACTGCTGTACATCTGTCTGCGCTCACAGTGAGACACTGGTTACCGGCTGCCGTGGGACGCAGTCGCGCGAGGGGGAGCGGCGGGGGGACGGAGGAATGCGGTGAGCCGTTGGTATCAGCCGCAGGAGCAATGGCCCAGACACCAAAAACCATGGTGGAGGGAAACCATCGACCTGGCGCGGTCCGCCGGGTGGCACCTGCAGTACCTCGATGGACACGCCTGGGGCCGCATCGTGTGCGATCCAAGCGAAGACAACCCCTGCACAGTCCCGATCTTCAGCACGGGAACGAGCGGGGAATCCGCAGCCCGCACTGCACGCAGAACCGTTGAACGGTGTGACCACCTTGCGGCCGCGGAAGCCGGGCAGATCCTGGTCAGGGCCGGTGTACTGCTCGACCGGGCCGAGGCGCTCCTGGATGCTGCAAGCCGTCTGCTGCAAGCCGCGGACAAGCAAGCTGAAGCCGAAGAGCTTCTGCAAGGAGCCGCTACGGCGGCCGATGAAGCTGAAAAGCTGACCCAGGCCCTGCAGCGGGAGGCGGACGGCGACAGGCTCACGGTCGAGGCCTACGAGATGCTGCCGGAAGACCGGCAACTGGGATACCCGCCCGCATCAGAGGAGGTAGGCGCTTTGATCTCTGATGCGTCAACACACGCTGACGAGGCTGAGCAGCTCGCCGGGCGTCTTCCTGCCGGTGATCACAGCGTCCCTCTCCAGGAGAGGATCACACAGGTCAGGACACGTGTGACGGACCTCTCCGGTCACTTCTAGCCGCGCTGGAATGCGAACCGGTCACCTGCTGCTTAATCTGTTGGAGAAGTCCAACGAGCGGGTATGGTGATTCTAGGAGGAGGGGGTACTCCGTGGAGACGCACATTCCGCTGATCGTCCGCAACATCAGCTTGAACGACGACGCGACCATCGAGCAGCTTGCGCTCAGCCTGTCCGACTTCGGATGGCACGAGACCGGCGGACAGGTCATCGCGACGTTCTACACGTCCGGTGCAGACCCAGTCGCTGCAGCGGCAGCAGCAGCGCTCAGCATCAAGCGAGCTCTGCCGCAAGCCCGTGTGGAACGCGTCGACGAACAGTTCGTCTCGCTCGCCGACATCGCGGCCCGGGCCGGCCTGACCCACGAAGCTGTCCGCCTGTGGGCGGCAAGAAAACGACGCGCCGCAAGCGAGCCGTTCCCAGCCCCTCGGGCAGAAGTAGGCCAGGGCCGCACAGCCACCAAGATCTGGACATGGCCCGAGGTCCTCACATGGCTCAAGACCCACTACTGCCTGGATCTCGAACCAGACACCGCCTACCTCACCCCCGAGCAGGTAACGCGCCTGAACGCCGCGCTGCAAAGCCGTCCTCAGCCCCGATGGCAGCCCGCTACAGCCGGAGTCGCCCGCACCTTGGCAGTGATGAGCACTGTGCTGGAAGAGGACGCCTCACCCACTCCGACAGCCCGGCGCTTCACATGCACCGGCGGCAAGCGGTGAACTCCGTCAACACCGATCAGGCCGTGGAGACGCCGCAGGACGATCTGCGGGAGCAAGTCGCCCACCTCCACGGCCGGCTTCACCTCACGGACGTCCGTGTACAACGGCTACGAGCGGAAAGCCTGGGAGACCCGCCGTTCGACGTCAACAGCATCCAGATCCACAGCGGTCCGTGCGAAGTCCTGCTTGAGCCGCCCCGTTTCGCTGCCCGGGTCAACCAGACCGTGACACTGCGCGACCTCGACGAGCAGACACTCGCCGAAGTCGAAATAGTCCTGATCATCGACTATGCCCTCGATGAAGGACCTGACCTGCCCGAGGACGTCGTCAGCGCGTACGTGGAGCACAACACCTACTTCACGGCACACCCCTACCTCCGCGAAACCCTGCAGAACGCCACACTGAGACTCGGGCTCGAGCCCGTCATCCTGGGAGTCCTCGACAGAAATCAGCCCCGGCCGCATGAGGTCATGCTGGTGCGCCGCGCCCCGGCCCGTTCCGACGAAGCCAGCCAGTAACTTCCCCGGTTCCGCCACTCGTTCCACGGCAAGGTCTGTCCGCGACTTGCCCCGCAGCGAGAGCGCTGTCGGTCACGCCTGACCATTGAGGACCAGTGCGGAGTGCAGCGCGGCTTACGGCAGCACATGTCGCTGCCGCCCAGCCTGACAGCTCGGCCAATCACAGCGGGGGAGTTGTCTCCGATACAGCGCCCATCATGACGACGAAGGGGCGACTCCGATCACGGTCTTCGGACCATACTGGCTGCATGTCCTCATCACTTCGCCCTCCTGCACAGCGGCCCTGCGAGAGCTGTCCTTACCGACGCGATGTACCTGCGGGAATCTGGGCCAGTGAGGAGTATGCCAAGCTCCGCCGCTATGACGCTGACACTCCCGATCAACCCACAGGGCTCTTCCAGTGCCATCAGGCCGATGCTGACAGCACTGTCCGTCGTGTCTGTGCCGGCTGGGCTGGATGCCACGAAGGCCGTGGACTGCTTGCCCTGCGGCTGGCTCTTCTTGAGGGGCGTATTGATGAGGCCACGTTTGAGGCCGTAACCGACTACACATCGCCAGTGCCACTGTTCTCCTCTGGCAGGGAAGCCGCCGCACATGGTGAGACAGGCATTGACGCGCCGACCGAGGAAGCCCGCCGTCTCATCGACAAGATCACTCGAACCCGAAGCGATCTGGTGCTGAAGCGCTCCGGGGATCACTGATCACGGCCGAGGACTGCGGAGACCACGGCGGTGCCCTTTCGCGGTAGCGGGTAGTGGCACCTGGCGCTGCTGGCTCAGGTTCCGTGCCGGGGCCGTTGCGGAGAAAAGGGCGGCGATTGCCTGCCGGCAGCAGCCGACGATCGATACACCGTGTCTACGGCTTGCCAGGGGCCCGTCGGCCCCCGCGGCGAGCCTGGACGGTCTGCCCGTGCCCCGATCTGTCGTGGCTGATGAACACCGAGCGATCTCGTTCGCATGCGTGGGCATCCTGCCGGGGCGGGCCTGTTCGAACAACAGACTCCACGCGTGTGGGCAGTGGCGTGGAAAGGCGGATTACCGGACCGATGTGAGGGCTTCAATCTCATGCCCAACATCAGGAACCGGCAGGGTCTGACCTTCTGTCAGTGTCCGGGGCCGGGAGGTCTGGTGCGAACTGCGCGAGGGAGATCGTGGTGGCCTGTGCCAGCTGATCCGCGGTCGCAGTGCCCGAGCGGTCCACGGCCGCAGCCCACGCACCGACCGACTCCTTGGAGAAAGCCTGCACCTCACCGGAGGCCGCCATTACGGTCGGGTCCCCGATGGATTCGCCGCTGAGGAACAGGCTGAGCCCCATCAACGCCCCGTCCCATCCGGGGCCGACCCACAGCGCGCCCGCTCCGCTCTGCGCCATCTCGATGGGCACGATGTGGTCGAGTTCGAGCGCTGTGCCGTCGCCGTCCTCTGCGAGGCGCAATTCGACGATACTCCTCGGTCCTCCCCAGGTCAGCCGCACCAGCCGTGGCGGTTCGCAGGCGAGGATCTCTCCACCGGCGTTGCCCTCGAGTTGGAAGGTCCCGCCGACGCGCAGGTCGCCGTTGATGGGCATGAACCAGCGCTTGATCCGATCGGGGTCGGTCACGGCGTCCCAGACGTCCTCAACTGCTGAGTCGTAGGTGCGACGCAGCGATACGCCGACGCATTCGCCGGCGTCCTCCGCTCCTCCCGGGAGACGTTCAACTGCGCGTGCGATGGCCGCGATCTGCTTCGCGATATCGATGTTCACGGGGTATCCGTTTCCTCTCGATCGGTGTTCGCGGCGCTGCCGGTCTCTGATGCCCTGGCTTGGGCGATGCGGCGCTCACGTTTGCCGCGGGCGAGCTCGGTGGCCAGTGCGTCGAGGCGCTGGTCCCACATCCCGCGGAAGCGGTTAAGCCACGCATCGAGTTCCTGCAGGGCGCCGGGATTGACTGCGTACAGCCTTCGGGTGCCCTCGGGCCGCACCGTCGCGAAGCCGCTCTCGCGCAGTACCCGCAGATGCTGGGAGACCGCCGGCTGGGAGATGCCGAACTCCGCGCGGACCGTCGCGGTCACAGAGCCGGAGGTCTGCTCACCGTCGGCCAGCAGCTCCAGGATGCGACGGCGGACCGGGTCACCGAGGACGTCGAATGCGTGCACATCCCAAATATAGGAGCCTGCTTATATAAGTCAACACCTATATGCTGCAGGTGCGGCGATGTCGAGGATCGCGCGGAGCGTGGGAGGAATGATGACCGGCTTGAGCCTGAGTGAGGTGCTGGGGGAGCTGCGAGAGCTCGAGGATCCCCGCATCCGCGCGGGCAACGAGAAGCGTGGCGACGGCCACGCGGTGAATCTGAGCAGTTTGAGGGCGTTCGCCAAGCAGCTGGGGACCCAGCACGAGCTCGCGCTCGACCTCTGGGCCACGGGTGACAGTGCGGCGAAACTGCTCTCCACCCTGACCTGCTGCCCGAGGGCCCTCACGTTCGGCGACCTGGACGCCATGCTGCGCTCGGCGCAGGCGCCGAAGGTCCGGGACTGGCTCGTGAACTACGTCGTGAAGAAGAACCCGCACTGCGAGGCGCTGCGCGCGGCATGGCTCTTGGACCCCGATCCCGTGGTCGCGAGCGCCGGATGGATGCTGACCACGACGCGCGTTGTGAAGAACCCGGAGGGCGTCGATCTCGACGGCCTGCTCGATGTCATAGAGGCAGAGATGAAGAGCGCGCCCGAGCCGCTGCAATGGGCGATGAACGAGTGCCTGGGGAACATCGGGATCAAGCACCCAGCGCACCGCAGCCGGGCGATCGGCATCGGTGAACGGCTCGGGGTCCTCAAGGACTACCCGACGCCGCCGAAATGCACCTCCCCGTTCGTCCCCGTCTGGATCGCTGAGGTGGTGGGCCGAAAGGAGCGCCGGCAGGGGCACTGATGAAGCCAGTGGCGCCCTGGTGCAGGAGAGGCGGCTGGAGACGCACCGCCGTGGACGGCACCGGAAGGATCTCCACAGCAGTACGCCAGGAAACGCCACCGGACGCACTTATTCGAGTCACGTGACCGGGATGTCCAGCAGTCTGCCATGGTTCGGGAGGACCATCTGAGATGGATACGAACGAAAGGACGGCCCGCCGGAGTCTGATACGCAGAGCTGAGTGCGGCGCCAGTCCGTGAGGTCGGTGGGAGAAAACCGTGGAAAAGGTTTTCGACAGCAACGACTTCCCTGCACGGGATGCTCTTTCAGCGTGGGGAAAAGCGACCGCGGATGCGGTGATGCCGACGTCCTTCAAGTTGGTCGGTGACAATGTTTTTCGTGGGTGGGTCAGCACGATGTCGCTGGGGGCGGCTCAGGTTTCAGCGATGGCGTATTCGTCCTACCTCACAAGCAGGACCCCGAAGCTGATCCGCGTTTCAGACCCGGAGATCATTGTCTGCTGCGTTACGAACTGCGGCTCACATATGGTCGAGCAGAATCGCAAACGCGCGACGCCCCGGCCGGGTGAACTCGTGTTCCTCGAAAGCTCCCACCCCTTCGAGTCTTACGCTGACGGCGGGAACATCCTCATCCACTTCCCCCGCGCGCTGCTTCCCCTGCCGGCCCGCCACATCAGTCAGCTCATCTGCCGAGCTCTTCCCGGCGATCAGGGCATGGGGCGCCTGCTGACAGCCTTCCTCACCCATCTGACAGAGGACGGCCCGAGCCAAACGCCGCAGGACGCCGCACGACTCGGCAACGTGAGTCTGGACCTGGTCACCGCTGCAATGGCGCACTTCCTGGAGCGCGAGAGTGACATTCCCCCCGAATCCCGCCAGCGTGTTCTGTACACGCAGATCCTCTCGTTTATCGAGCGTCACCTGTGCGACAGTTCCCTTACTGCGGGTGAGGTAGCGGCAGCCCACCACATGTCGGTTCGCTCACTGCACCGGCTTTTCCAGCAGCACGGCGTGACTGTCCGTTCCTGGATGCGCAGCCAGCGCCTGGAACGCTGCCGCAGAGACCTGGCTGACCCTTTGAAGCGCCACACTCCGATCCAGGCCATCGGTGCACGCTGGGGATTTCCCCGCCCCGCAGACTTCACCCGCGCCTTCCGGGCTGTGCATGGCATCACCCCCAGCGGCTACCGGAACCAAGTACTCCACCACGGCACTCAGGCTGGCACACCAAGCCAAGTACCTGGCACACCTGGCTAAGGCGCTACGGATATCCCCCTGTGATGATCGGACAGCCACAGCCGGCCGTACCGGCTGTAACGGAAAAGGGGAACAGGATGAACATGCGTTCGCGCATCGGAATGGCATCGGCCGCTGCTCTGGTCGGCGGGCTGGCAGTCACCGCAGCCGCACCCGCTGATGCGGTCGGCCACCGCACAGCATCAGCCGCCCAGCCCGCCGCCTCCGCCCACACCCGGCTGTGGACCGAGCGAGGGTACGGCTTCGCCGACGTGAAGAAGACCTGGACAGCACAGCCGGGCTGGCCGGGCCGATACCGCGGCACCGTCTCGGGAACCGTCCACCACTACCACGCTCCGGGCAACCGCAACGTACTCGTCGAGGTGAGCACCGACGGCAGGATCTTCAGGCTCGGTGAGGCATCCGGGACACGGACATTCAGCAGGCCCTACAAGTACACCAAGCGAGTGCTGCTCCGGGTGTGTCTGCACCGCCCCGGGGCAAGCGGTGTGTCCTTCTGCAGCCGCTGGTGGTAACAACGCCCAGATGCTGCACGGCTGACACTCCGCCCCCTGTTCACCTGCCTGCGGACGGCCGCGCACACCCCACCCCCTCGCCTTCACCGTCACCCGCAGGCCAGGCAGGTGACGCGCCCGCCTTCGAGACGGCGCTACCCCGTATCTCGCATGCTCCGCCACCGGTCCAGGCAGGCCCCTGACCCGGATCCTGGCTGTTCTGGCCGACCGTGCGTACTCCTCACACGCCCTCCGCAGCCTCCTGCAGCGCTGAGGCATCCCTGCGATCATCGCGCAGCCGTCCGCACCTGCGCAGGTGCGGACGGCTCGTGCTCGTTCCGGCGATGAGCGTCGGGGCGCCCGCTGGATCAGACCGCATACGGTTCCAGAGGGGAAGCGACCGATCGGGACCGGACACACCGCAACCCAGGATGCGTGAGGCGACGTTCAGGACACCAGGCGCTCGATGATGCGTTCCATGCCGCTGGTCCAGTTGGTCTCCAAAGCGGTGGCGGCGCCCTCCACGTCGCCATCGAGGAGGCACTGAGCGATGCGTTCGTGCTCCTCGGCCGAGCGCGCCATGATGTCCTGGTCGCCGACGACGGCACGCTCGTAGCGGTGCAAGCTCAGTTTGAGGGAGTCGATCAACTCCATCAGCCGGGTGTTGCGGCAGCCAGAGAGCAGGAACGCGTGCCACTGGACGTCGTAGCGTTCGATCGCACCGTGCTGGGCCTCTGGGGCGGAGAATTCCCGGGCGCGCTCCAGGAGCTCCGGTGCGATGCGAGTGAGGTGTTCGGCATCCGAAGAACGCAGGGCCAGACACTCCAGCGCGATGATCACCTCGGTCAAATCCCGCAACTGAGCCGCGCTGGTGGGCACGAAGCGAAATCCCCGGCCGCGCTCACTGACGATGATCCCCTCGCGTTCCAGGCTGATCAGCGCCTCCCGCAGTGGTGTGCGGCTGACCCCCAGATCTTCGGCGAGCTGTACCTCGTTGATCGTCTCTCCGGGCGTGAAGCGACCCGTGCCCAGCCGTTCCAGGAGTTCGTCGATCACCTGCTCTCGCATGGGACGGCGCTCGATCGCCACGTGCCACTCTCCTCTCCTCATGCGGTCCTGCCCCTGGTGGGGCGGCCACCGGTACCGGCAAAAGAGTAGGGGACTACGCCGTGCCGGCTCCGTCGACGGTGACGACCGCGCCGCTGACGAAGGCCGCGGCGTCACTCGCGAGGAAGGCAACCGTCCGCGCAATGTCCTGCGGTGTACCGATTCGTCCCAGCGGCCGGTCCGCCGCGTCCGCATAGAAGGCGTCGGCGCTCTCGCCGAGCTGCCGGGCCTCCTCCGCCAGCATGCCCGTATTGGTGTCCCCGGGGCACACGCACACCACACGGATGTTGTCCGGCCCGTGGTCGATCGCCATCGCCCGGGTCATGTTGACCACCGCGCCCTTCGAGGCGCAGTAGGAGATAGCGCGGGCGCCGCCCTTGACGCCCCACCCGGAGCCGGTGTTGACGATGACGCCGCCGCCGTTCGCTGCCATCAGCGGGACCACCAGACCGCTGAGCACCATGATGGCCCGGACGTTGACGGCCATCACCAGGTCCCAGTCGTCGTCGGTGATCTCGCACACCGTCGAGCGGCGGATGATCCCGGCGTTGTTGAACAGCACGTCGACGCCGCCGAACTGGGACACTGCCGTATGCACCGCCTCCTCGCAGTCGGCGCGGCGGGAGACGTCGCAGCGTACGAACACGCCGCCGACGTCCTTGGCGGCCTGCTCGCCGCGCTCGGAGTCGACGTCGGCGAGCAGTACCTGTGCGCCCAGTTCGGCGAACAGGGCCGCGGTGGCGCGGCCGATGCCGGAGGCGGCTCCCGTGACGAGGGCGCGCTTGCCTTGGAGATCGATCACAGTGGGCTCCCTGGGGTGTCGTCGGGTTCTCGGGGTGAGAGGTGCGCGGGCCGGACCGCCGAGGACCGGGGATCTCGGCGGTCTCCGGCAGATCAGGGTGACAAAAGGTGCATGGCGCTGCTGCGGCGGCCGGTGATCACGCGAACGTACCCGGACAGCTCCTCATCGAGTACGGGGTCGCCAGTGTCGACCAGCAGCGGGCGTCCGCCGAGTGCGGCCAGCTTGGCCTCGGTGGCGAGGACGGCGAGGCGTTCTCGGCCGGCTGTGCGCAGCAGGTCCGGACTAACCTGCTGGTTGCCGCGGCCGAGCAGGAAGCCCTGGCCGCCGATGGGGGACAGGGCGATCCACGGGTCGGGCTGGGCGAGCAGCTGGTCGGCCCGGGCGTCGGCCAGTATGACGCGGGCGGCGGGGCACGGGCCCGCGGACTCCACGCGCAGGACGTCCACGCCGGCCAGCGTGGCATCGTGTGCGCCGAGCGCGGCGGCGACGGCACGGGTGGTCGTCCCGGGGCCGAGGACGACCAGTGCGCCGGCCCCGACGCGCTCGGCGAGTCCGGCGGCGATGCCCGCCACGGCGTCGGCGTCGGGCGCGGAACTTCCCATCTTGCGCTGCTGGATGCGCACCGGCTCGTCCGGTACGGTCAGCCATCCGTAGAGCCGGGTCACCACGCGGCCCGCCCGCAGTGCCTCCTCGTTCCGGTCCATAACCTCCGCGGCCTTCACCCCGCTCCGTCCGCCGGTCCAGGCGGCGGCCGCCTGACCCGCGGCCCGCGGATGCACACCGAAGACCGCGGAGTGCATCTTGACGCCCGCGGGAATCCCGACGACGGGAACCCCGCGGGGACCACAGCTGTCACGGGGCCGGTGCAGGATGCCGTCCGGTGCTCCGGTTCGTGGTGAGCCGGTCATAGTGGCGGACGCCCGGGCCGCGGCACGCAGCCCGCCGGGCATCGCGTCCAGGATGTCGCGGGCTGTACCGTCGCCGCCGGCGAAGAGGAGAAGACCCACACCGGCGCAGAGCAGGGCGGCCACGGCGCGTGCGGTGTCGGCGGCGCTGGTCGGACCAGGCCCGGGATCGTAGACGCACTGCGGGGACAGTCCGGCCGCGTGCACTGCGTCCTCGCCCATCGCCCCGGCCGCGGTCAGCAACCGCGGCGCGGCGGTGCCCGGCGGCAGCCGGGCCATTAGTTCCATGAGGGCCAGCGCCGCCCGCCCGGTCGCGGCCGGCGCAGCGCCCAGCTCCCGCGCACGCGCCTGGACATCTGTGCCGTCGCTCCCCTTCAGTGCGACCCGCGCGCCGAGTCCGGCGATCGGGTTGACAACCAACCCGATCGCCGGCCCGGTGGCCGCCCCCTCAGCGGCCACCCCCTCCGAGGCATGGCCCCCGGTCCCCGGAAGGGAGATCATCATGTGCCGTCCTGGGACGTCTCGCCCAGCACCTTGCGCCGGTAGCCGCGCCAGGTGACCGCCCAGGCGTGCGGGTCGTCGAGCGAGCCCTCACGGTTGCGGTGGACCGGGGCGCGGTGCGGGGAAGTGCGGACGGTGTCCGGATCGTCGTACGCCTCGCGCGCGACCTCCGCCAGGATCGCGGCGTACTCGTCGAGATCGGCGCGGGAGTAGGACTCGGTGGGTTCGAGTGTCATCGGTTCGGGGACGACGTAGGGATGGTGGCTGGTCCAGTAGTGCGTGCCGAAGTCGGCCATGCGCAGCCCGAGGTCCCCGGTGTGCACACCGGTCTCCTCGTTGAGCTGCCGCCAGCTGTAGCGCGCCTGCTCCAGCCGCGGCTGTCCCTCGGCGTACGGCAGGGACACCCCGTGGATGCCGAGCACCTTGTGCACCAGGTAGTTGTTGTTCAGCACCGCCGTCTCGGCGACCTCGCGCAGCCCGTCGGCCCCGAGCGCCATGATCCACGCGTACGCCCGGACGAGGTTCGGCGCGACGCCGTAGAAGGGCCGTGTCTTGCCGATGGACTCGGGCCGGTCGTCGTCGAGCCGGTAGCGAGTGCCGTCGAACTCCACGGTGGGCCGGGGCAGGTACGGAGCCAGCTCCGCCGTCACGGCGGACGCGCCGGCGGCGGGTCCGCCGCACATGTGCGGTGTGGAGAACGTCTTGTGCAGGTTGAAGTGGCACAGGTCGAAACCGGCGTCGCGGGCTCTGGTGATGCCGAGCAGACCGTTGGCGTTCGCCTGGTCGTAGGAGCAGAGTCCGCCGGCGTCGTGCACCAGGCGGACGAACTCGTCGATCCGCGGGTTGTAGATCCCGGTGTCCTCCGGATTGGTGATCAGCAGAGCCGCCGTCCGCGGGCCGACCGCCGCCCGCAGTGCCTCGATGTCGGGGTAGCCGTCGGCATCCGGTGGCAGTGTGATCACCCGGAAGCCCGCCGTCTTGGCGCACGCCGCGTTGGACGGGTGCGAGAAGGACGTGGTGATGACCTCGTCGCGCGTTCCCGACTCGCCGCGTGCCGCCAGACACGCGCGGATCATCGACACGTTGGCCCAGATGGCCGCCGAGCCCGCGGCCGGCTGCAGGCTGACCCGGTCCATCCCGGAGATCTCCGCCAGTAGGCGTTCCAGCCGGTAGATGATCTCGAGGACGCCCTGGGTCGTGCTCTCGTCCTGGGCGGGGTGCAACTGCGCGATCCGGGGGTCGCGGACAAAGGTGTCGTTGACCTTCGGGCTGTACTTCATCGTGCACGTGCCCTGCCCGACATCGACGTTGAGGTCGGCGCCGAGGTTTTCCTGGGACAGACGCAGGTAATGGCGCAGCACCCGCTGCTGGCCGATCTCCGGGAGTCCCGGCGGAGTGCGGCGCAGCAGAACCGCGGGCAGGCGTTCGGCAAGATCGCCCGCCGCAGCGGCGACGTCGGGATCCGGGGCCGGCACCAGCACGCCGCGCTCGCCGGGCGCGTCGAGTTCGAAAATGAGTTTCTCGTCCCAGCGGGCCTGGTGGAAGCGGCGTGTCGCCGGCTTGGGGGCGACACGCGCCTGCTCCACGTCCGGTGTGCCGACGCCGGTGGCGTCCCCGTTCACTGTGCGCGTCACTTCACGAGCTCCTCGAGGGCGGTGGCCAGGTCGTCGATGTCGGCCTTGGTGTGGACTTCGGTGACGCAGTAGCGCGCTGCTCGTTCGTTCACGGGCGTTCCGCCGTGGATTCCGCGCTCCAGCAGGGACGCGGCGATCTGCGCAGCGGTGCGCTCACCCTGGTACACCACCGTGAAGTCGGCGAAGTGCACGGCCTCCGGGTCGGGCAGGGCGATGCCGGGTACCTCGGCGATCCGCTGCTGGGCGTAGGCGGTGTTGGCCAGGATGGTCTGGCCGATCTCCCGCATGCCGTGCGGGCCCATGAGCGCCAGGTACACCCCGGCGGCTATGCCGTGCAGTGCCGCGGCCGTCCCGACCCACTCATTGCCTTCTTCCCGCCGCGCGAAGGACGTCCGTTCGTAGGCGACGTCGCCGAAGCCGTACTCGCCGTCCACGCAGGTCGGGACCATGCCGAACAGCCTGCTCGGGTACTCCGCCACGAGACGTTCGTCGTCGAGGCTACCGATGAATCCGGCGTTGTTGCCGCCGAAACTCGGGTGCAGGCCCAGCGGTTGCAGGTCGCCGCACGTCAGGTCGGCGCCGTAGGAGGCGGGCGGCGCAAGCACACCGAGGCTCAGCGGGTTGACGTCGACCACCGCGAGCGCTCCGCACTCGTGGGCGAGCGCGACGAGTTCGGGTGCGCACGGCTCGATGCGGCCGGAGCCGTCGGGCACCGCCGTGTACACCGCCGCCACGTCACCCGCGGCGAGTTCGGCGCGGACGGCGTCCGGCGAGGCCGGCACGCGCACCAGTTCGTACGCGTCCTGGACATAGTCGTGGATCCGCGACAGCCGGTCGGCCGGGATGTCGCCGGCCAGCACCAGCCGGCGGCGCCCCGTGTACCGGCCTGCCATACGCAACGCGGTCGCAGCGGCCTGGAATCCGTCATATGTGGGGACGTTGACCACTTCGGTGTCCAGCAGCTCGGCCATCAGCGACTGGTACTCCCACAGCGCCTGGAAGCGGCCGTGGTCCTCGTACGGCTCGCCGGCGTACGCGGTGAGGAACTCGCTGCGGTTGACGACCTCGTCGACCACGGCCGGCACGTGATGGCGGTAGCAGCCATGGCCCAAGAAGCTGCGGCCCGGCCGGACAGCAGTATTGCGGGCCAGCAACTCCTCCATGTGCGCACTGAGTTCGGCCTCTGAACGGAGTGGGGCCGGCAGCGCCAGAGAGCCGTTCATGCGCAGGTGCTGAGGGATGGAGACGAGGAAGTCTTCCACAGAGCCGGCGCCTATCTCGGCGAGCATCGCCGCCCGCGCCGGAGGTGACGCGTTGGGAATGTAGGGGTGGGTGGCACGAGGGGGCACGTCCATGCGGCGCCTTCCGGGATTTCGGTCCGATGCCTTGACGAACACTGTGCACTCTGAGTTCTGTATACAGCATTATTCATTCAGAGTGCAGGAGGCAAGTATGAGAGACCGAGATGTGGGAAGCACGTCACGTCGGCAAGTGCTGGCCGCAGCCCTCTCAGGGGGCGCGCTCCTGGCGGCCGGGGCCACCGGATGCGCCACGGGCGGCGGGGTGCACCCGAAAGCGAAGCCCCTCACGACGGCGGCGTCCGGCGCCGCACCCAAGGGGAAGATCACGATCTGGTCCTGGGACGTGGCGGCTAAGGCGATGACCCGCCTCGGGAAGTCCTTCGAACAGTCCCACCCCGGCACCACGGTCAAGGTGGTGGACATCGGCTACGACAACGCCTACGACAAGATCACCGTAGGACTCGGCGCCGGCAGCGGGCTGCCGGACGTGATCACCGTCGAGGGCTACAAACTGCCCTCGTACATCGCGGCCTACCCCGACGGCCTGGTCGACATCACCGACAGAGCGGCCCGGTACCGGACCTCGTTCAGCCAGGCCGCATGGGCAACGGTCACCGACGCTAGGGGTCACGCCTTCGCCCTGCCATGGGACAGTGGCCCCTGCGGCCTGTTCTACCGCACCGACTATTTCCGCCGGGCGGGTGTCGACCCGGGGGAGCTGGCCACCTGGGACCGGTTCATCCAGGCCGGCGTCACCATTAAGGCCCGGACCGGCCACAAGCTGCTGGTCATGGACAGCCGTGAGGACACCACGCTGTCCATGCTGCTCCAGCAACAGGGGCAGGGGTGGTTCAAGGACGGCAGGGTCGCGGTGGACACCCCGGCCGCCGTGCGTGCCCTGACCGTGATGAAGCAGCTCGTCGACCGCGGCCTGGTCGACTTCGAGAACGGCTGGGACGGCCTGGTGTCGGCCACCCACGACGGCAAGACGGCGACCACGCCCACCGCGGCGTGGTGGGACGGCACCCTGACCACCGAGATGCCGGACCTCAAGGGACGCTTCGGTGTCGTGCCGCTGCCCGCCTTCACCGACGGCGGCGTGCGGACCTCCAACTCCGGTGGTTCCACCCTGGCAGTCACCAGCCAGAGCAAGAACCCCGAACTGGCCTGGACCTTCATGGAGTTCCTGCTGGCCGACCCTGCGAACCAGGCGTCGATGCTGCACCACGAGGGCCTCTTCCCCGCGTACCTGCCGGCGCTTAAAGACCCGTCGCTCAACGACCCCGACCCCTACTACGCCGGTAGCCAGAAGACGATGGCGCTGTTCGCCGGCCTGGTGCGCGACATCCCGCCCGTCCGGTACACGGGTGACGACGCCAAGGCGAGCGACATCATGAACACCGCAGTCAACAAGGTCCTGCACAACGGCGCGGACCCGGCTGGTGTCCTGCACTCCGCAGCACGCCAGATAGCGGCAGCCACCGGCCGCAAGCTGGCGAGCTAGGACCCGACATGACAATCACGCCCACCCGGCGGCGGGCCGCGCCCACGTCACGACCGGCTCGCGGATCCCGCCCACGCCGACGGCGCACGGGACTCGTCGCCTGGCTCTTCGCCGGCCCCGCCGCACTCCTGTTCGCGATCTTCTTCGCCTATCCGCTCGGTGCAAGCCTCTTCCAAAGCTTCACCGAACGGCGCGGCGGCGTCGACGTGTGGGTCGGCCTCGCCCAGTACCGCCGCCTGACGCACGATCCCGCATTCGCCCACTCGATGCTGAACGCGGGCCTCATCCTGACCGTCCAGGTACCGGTGATGATCGTCCTCGCCCTCGTCCTGGCCGTTCTCCTCAACCAGTCCTGGCTCCGCGTGCGGGGCACATGGCGGGCCGTGTACTTCCTGCCCGCAGTGACCACCCTCGTCGCCTACTCTGTCGTCTTCCAGGTACTGCTCAAGACCGACGGAGGCCTGGCCAACCAGGCTCTGCACGCCCTCGGTCTCGGCCAGGCGGACTGGTTGAACTCCCCGGGCTGGGCACGCGTATCCGTCATCGGCTCGATCACATGGCGCTGGACCGGATACAACGCGGTCATCCTGCTCGCAGGGCTCCAGGCCATCGGCAGAGAGCAGTACGAGGCAGCGGCGCTGGACGGCGCCGGCGTGCTCCGGGTGTACACCAGCGTGGTTCTCCCGCAGCTGCGCCCGGTCGTGCTCTTCTGCGTCATCACGTCCACCATCGGCACGCTGCAACTCTTCGACGAGAACTACGTTCTCACCAGAGGCGGCCCCGGCGACGCCACCCTGACCCCCGTCGTCTACCTCTACAAAATCGGGTTCCAGCAGCTGGACTTCGGCTACGCCGCCGCCATCGCCTGGGTCGTCGTGGCCGTGATCGCAGCCGTCTCCCTGGTCCAGTTCGCCCTCTACGGCCGGGAGCGTGACAGGTGAACCACAGGACCAGCCCGGTGACCGCGCTCCGCCGCACCGCCGTGTACGCCGTGCTCGCCGCCGGAGCACTCCTCAGCCTGATCCCCTTCTACTGGATGGCTGTGGCCGGCACCCATACCAGCGACGAACTCTTCCACTCACCGCCGCCGTTCCTGCCCGGCGGAGCCCTACTGCACAACCTGACGGGTCTGCAGCGGTCCATCGGCTTCGGGCGGGTGCTGCTCAACAGTCTGGGCATCGCCCTCATCTACACCGTCCTCAGCTCGCTGCTGTCGGCGATGTGCGGCTACGGCCTGGCCAAATACCGCTTCCGGGGCCGCGGACTCCTGCTCGGCGTCGTCCTGGCCACCATGATGATCCCCCTGCAGGTCCTGCTCGTCCCGCTGTTCCAGATGATGTCCAGCCTCGGATGGATCGACACCTACCAGGCAGTCGTCCTGCCGTTCCTCGCCAACTCCTTCGGCATCCTGCTCATGCGGCAGAGCTTCCTCGACTTCCCCGACGAAATCCTGGAGTCGGCGCGCATCGACGGCGCCGGCGAACTGCGCACCTTCTACATGGTCGTCATCCCCACCGCACGCCCTCAGCTGGCGGCACTCATGGTCTACACGTTCATGGCGCAGTGGAACAGCTTCATCTGGCCGCTGCTGATGCTCAACACACAGGACAAGTACACCGTGCCGGTGGCGCTGAACACCCTCACCGGCCTCACCCACGTCGACTACGCAGGCCTGATGCTCGGCTCGCTGCTCGCCACACTGCCGCTGCTGGCCCTCTTCCTGGTGTTTCAGCGCCAGTTCGTCGCCGGCCTGCTCGGCGGAGCTCTGAAGGGATGACCGCCGTGCCGCACACCCATCCACCCGCCTCCCGGCTGCCCGGACCGCCGGGCCTGCTGTACGGCGGGGACTACAACCCCGAACAGTGGCCCGAGGAGGTCTGGGCCGAGGACGCCCGGCTGATGGGAGACGCCGGCGTGACCATGGTCACCGTCGGCGTATTTGCCTGGGCCCGCCTGCAACCGGCCCCGGACCGATGGGACTTCGCGTGGCTGGACCGTGTGATGGATCTGCTCCACGGACAGGGCGTCGCCGTTGATCTCGCGACCGCGACCGCGGCGCCGCCGGCGTGGCTGGTCAGGGCTCATCCCGAGATGCTGCCCGTCACCGCCGACGGCGTGCGGCTGGAGTTCGGCTCAAGGCAGCATTACTGCCCGTCCTCGCCTATCTACCGTGCGGCCGCGACCGATCTGGTCCGAGCGCTGGCCGAGCGGTACCGCGGCCATCCGGCGCTCGCCCTGTGGCACGTCAACAACGAGTACGGCGACCACGTCACCGAGTGTTTCTGCCCCGAGTCGGCTGCAGGCTTCCGCAGATGGCTCGAGAGACGCTACCGCACAGTGGAAACGCTCAACACGGCATGGGGGACCGCCGTCTGGTCGCAGGCATACAGCTCGTTCTCCCAGATCGAGCCGCCGCGCACCGCCCCAGGACCGGTCAACCCCACACACCGGTTGGACTGGCGGCGATACTCCTCCGATGTCCTCCTGGCGTGCTACCGGGCGGAGAAGGAGGTCCTCGACGAGCTGAGCCCCCACGTGCCCGTCACCACGAACTTCATGTCCATGCTCAAGGAGTTGGACTACTGGGCCTGGGCCGCCCACGAGGACATCGTGTCCGACGACTCCTACCCGGACCCCGCGGACCCTAAGGCCCACATCGGCGCCGCCATGAACTACGACCTGATGCGCTCACTGGGCGGTGGGCGTCCGTGGCTGCTCATGGAACAAGCGCCCTCGGCAGTCAGCTGGCGCGAGGTGAACCTGCCCAAGCCGGAGCGGCTGCGGCGGCTGTGGTCCCTGCAGGCGCTCGCCCGGGGAGCCGACGGCATCCTGCACTTCCAGTGGCGGGCCTCGGCGGCAGGACCGGAAAAGTTCCACAGCGCCATGCTGCCGCATCGTGGGACCAGGGCCCGGGGATGGGCACACACCGTGCGGATGGGAGCCGAACTGCGCCGGCTGGCCGAGGTGGGCGGGACCAGACTCGCCGGCCCGGCCGCGGTGGTCCTGGACTGGGAGAGCTGGTGGTCCCTGGAGGGGGAGGACCACCCCTCCCGCCGGATGCGCTGGCCGGCTCTGCTCCGCCCTTGGTACGAGGCGCTGTTCACGCGCGGCGTCACCGTCGACTTCGTGCCACCTGGCGCCGATCTCGGCGGACGGCGGATCGTGCTCGCACCGAACCTGCACATGGTGGACGACGCGGGTGCGCGGTGGCTGGCGGACTTCGCCATGGCCGGCGGTCACGTGGTGTGCGGACCCTTCAGCGGAGTCGTGGACCGCGACGACCACATCCACCCCGGCGGGCCGCCCGGCCCCCTGGCCCCACTCCTCGGTGTCGCGGTCGACGAGGTATGGCCCATACCCGACGGTGGATGGACGCGCGTGGAGATGAACGGTCTCGGCCTGCGGGCAGCCCTGTGGAGCGAATGGCTCGACCTCGAAGGCGCCGTCCCCGTTGCGTCGTACACCTCCGGTGAACTCACCGGCCTGCCCGCCGTCACCCGCAGGGACCACGGGGCGGGTGCCGCGTGGTACATCGGCTGCCATCTCGGCTCCGGAACAGGCGCCGTACTGGATGTCGCCCTGGCCGCGTCCGGCGCCGTCCCAGCAGGCCCGCAGCCGCCACCCGTACCCGGCGTCGAGGCCACACGCCGGGTGGCCGCCGACGGGACGTCCTACCTCTTCCTCCTCAACCACGGGCAGGACACTGCACACCAGCCCGTTACCGTCCCCGGTGTCGACCTGCTCACCGGCGCCGCCGTCAAGGGCTCCCTCACCCTCGCGCCGTCGGACGCCGCCGTAATCCGCACATCCCCGCAAAGGAATCGCACATGAGCCGACTGAGAAGGCGCACTTTCCTCGCCGCGACAGCCGTCGGAACCACAGCCGCGGCCCTCCCATCAGCCACCCCGGCCGGGGGCACCGCCCAACCTGCCGACCGGGTGGGCGGCCCACACGACTACACCAACATCCTCGACCTGCGCGGCGTGCCCGCCGCGGCCCACCCGGGAGACGCCAACGACAACAACCCCATCAACATCTTCGCCGACCTCGGCGCCTGGCACGCCTATGCGCTGCCCACCGAGTCCGACCCGGCCTCGCACGGCGCATTCACCGGCCCGCTGTACATCGCGCAGGAGTACCCGTGGTGGCTGAGCGCCGGATTCAGCCGCCTCCGGCTGAGCGAGTCCGGCCACCAACTGGACTTCTCCGCCGGAGGCAAGCCGGTATTTACCTCACTGCCGGGGGCGCTGCGCCAGGACTACGACCTCGGGTCGGGCCTTACCGTACGCTTCGACCTGGTCTTCGCCGGCAGCCGCACCGCGCTCGTCCAGGCGCTGGTGACCAATCACGGCGCGGCACGGCGCACCCTGCACGCCTCATGGACCGGTTCCCTGCTACGCCCTGCGGACGCTCCGCAGAGCTCCGCGGCACACCTCGGAGCAGCACCCGACGGCGTGAGGGTGGACTTCACCCGGGTGCGCCAGACGTGGGACTTCCTGACCGACGGGACCGAGCGGTTCGCCGTCACGCACCGGCGGCCGGTGCGCACCGAGGTAGACGGCGACACCTACAGGACCGAGATTATCGAACCCGTCGTCCTCAACGCCGGACACACCGCTGCCCTGCACTGGACGGAGACGTACACCTTCACCGAGGCCGAGCGAGCGCGAGAAGCCACAGCCGTGGCCCGCGCGTTGGACGAACCAGGGCGGGTCTTCGCCGCGAACGCCGCGCGCTGGAAGGGCTACATCACGCGCGCCGTCGCCGGCGTCCCCGACGAGCGGCGGCGCACGGCGGTCAAGTGCGTGCAGACGCTCATCACCAACTGGCGCAGTCCCGCAGGCCGTATCCTCCACGACGCGGTCACCCCCTCGCTGTCGTACAAGTGGTTCAGCGGTGTCTGGGCGTGGGACACGTGGAAGCAGGCGGTGGGTACCGCGAGGTTCGCACCGGACCTGGCGGCGGCGCAGATCCGCTCGGTGTTCGACCACCAGATCCCGCACAACTCACCAGTGCGCCCGCAAGACGCCGGGATGGTGCCCGACTGCATCTTCTACAACGACCCCGGCACCGGAGGCGGTAACTGGAACGAGCGCAACTCCAAGCCGCCGCTCGCCGCCTGGTCCGTGTGGGAGGTCTACCGCGCCGGCCGCGACAAGGGCTTCCTACGCGAGATGTACCCAAGACTGCTGGCCTACCACGACTGGTGGTATCGCAACCGCGACCACGACCACGACGGACTCGCCGAGTATGGCGCCACCGTGGATCCCGGCAACGACAACGCCGCGGACACTCGGCAGGCGGCAGCGTGGGAGAGCGGCATGGACGACGCCCCGCGGTTCAACGCCGCCCTAGGCACCACGGTGGTCACAAATACCTCGCGAGCCGACGGCTCCACGCTCGGCTACTCGCTCACCCAGCAGTCGGTGGACCTCAACTCCTACCTGGCCGCCGACAAGCAGTACCTGGCCCACATCGCCTCCGCGCTCCGCCACCGAGACACTGCCCGCACACTTCGCTCAGAGGCCGCGGTCGTGCGCCGGGCCGTGTGCTCCACGATGTACGACGCGGACAGCGGCTGGTTCCACGACACGGACCTGGCCGACGGCACACGTCTCACCGCACGAGGACGCGGTATTGAGGGCGTCATTCCCCTCTGGACGGGCACCGCCACCGCGAGCCAGGCCGCCGCCGTACGCCGTCTGCTGCTGGACCCGGACGAGTTCGCCGCCTTCCTGCCATGTCCCACCGTCGCACGCAGCTCACCGTACTTCGATCCCGAGGGCTACTGGCGCGGCCTCGTCTGGCTTGACCACGTCTACTTCGCGGTCGAGGGCCTGCGGCGCTACGGCTACGAGGACGACGCTCGCGCCGTCGTCAGGCGTCTGCTGGCCAATGCCGCGGGACTCGCCGGCGACGCGCCGATCGCGGAGAACTACCAGCCACTGTCCGGGCAGGCCCGCAACGCCACCAACTTCAGCTGGTCGGCGGCGCTTCTGCTGCCCATGCTGACGGTGTGAGCAAGCCCTGCCGGGGCCCGGAGCCGGAAGGCGGCCGGGGCCCGGCAGGACGCAATGACGGATCAGGAACTCGGCGACACCTGGACCGTCGTGGTCAGGTCGTCGTCTTCCGACTCGTGCACGACACTGATGCGCGTCCCTGTATCGGGGACCGACACGCCCAGCTGGGGCGCCGCCGGGTCGGTGTAGACGCCGGTGTGGTCGTCGAAGGACGGCACCCCCGGCTCGCTGCGGATCCATGTCCGCACCCCGGCTTTGTGCAGCGCGAACGGTGTTGTGCGGTGCAGCGAGAAGGGCGCGTCGAAGCTCTGCGCCCGCGCGTTGACCGCAGTCCCGTCGGCGAAACGGATCTGCGTGGGATGCGCGTCGACCGGAAGGATCAGGCCGTGGCCCGGGTGGTCGGCGGTGTTGTTGTCGCTGAAGGCGGTGTCCCACAGCCAGACCAGCACTCCCTGCTGGTACGGGTACGTGTCGATCACGTCTGCCTTGCCCGCGACCCCGCGGTAGCCGAAGTTGTACGGGCCGGTGCGCAGGAAGGCGCCGTAGCCGGCGTAGCGGCGGTTCTCCACGAGGTAAGCCCGTGCGTGGTGTTCGACGGCGACCCGGCCCTGCACGATACCGAAGCCCGTTGCGGTCCAGCCCTGTCCGCCCTTCTCAGCGCCGTCGTCGAGAATCGTGTCGGCGCCCGCGGTGACGCGGACCGCGTCCACCAGGACGCCCTTGCCGTGGGTGTTGCCGTCCGAGGTGACGTGAAAACGCAGCCGGACCTGCTGCCCGGCATAGGCATCCAGCGGGATGTGCAACTGCGCCCAGGTACCGGAACTCCCGCTCAGGCCCGGGGTGTTAGCGGTGGTATTCCCGATCGGGGTGCCGTTCACCGTGCCGCCGAGCGTGGTCCAGGTCCTCCCCGCGTCGACGGACGCCTCCACGGAGAAGAAGTCGTAGCCGGGCTCGGTGTCGTACCACGCGGCCGTATCGAGTGCAGCGGGCCCGGTGCGGCCTATGAGGTCCACGGTCCGTTCCAGTGTGCTGTCCAGGTTGTCGCCCGTACCGCTCCACCACTGTGCCGTGCCCTGGTGCGGGTCGGCGAGATCGGTCTCGCTCCGCCCGTCCGGGAGATGGACCAGGGTCGCCTGCGCGTGCCGGGTGTTGTACGCGCTCACGCCGAGCACGTGCCGGGAGCGCGTCGCGGCGTGCGCCTCGTCGTAACCGAGCCATCCCAGCTGGAGTTTGCTGTACGGGTCCAGGTCGCCCGGATATGCGCCGGTGGTGTTGCGGCCGCGGCCCAGATAGGACCCGGAGGACATCAGCGACCAGAAGTTGACGCTGTTGTCCCCGCCGGTCAGCGGGTACATATCCGGCAGGCCGAGGTTATGGCCGTACTCGTGGGAGAACAGGCCGACCCCGCTGTTCTCACCGGCCTGCACGTAGTCGTAGACGTACACCCCGGTGTCGCCGACCTGGGCACCGCCGAGCTTCGCGCCGGCCGGGCCGGTCGTTCCCGCCGGGTCGGGGAATTCCCAGGCGCGGTGCGCCCACAGGGCGTCGTCGCCCTGCGCGCCGCCGCCCCACGTCTGGTCCACGCCGGCGTGCACCACGATCACGTTATCGAGGTAGCCGTCCGGCTGGCTGAAGTTCCCGTCGTGGTTGGCGTCGTAACGGTCGGCCGTGTCGTACTGGGTGAGCTGTGCCTTGATGTCCGCGTCACTGCGGCCGTTGGCCCGCTGTTGCTCGTACCACGCGTTGACGGCGTCGCCGATGAACTCCTGCGCCTGGGTCCACGCGCCGTTGCCTTGGGGCCCCTTGTCGCTTCCGTAGCGGGCCTCGTTGTAGGGGACGGTCACCCAGTCGCTGACGGTGCCCTCGATGTCGTAGCGACCTGCGGACTGCGTGCGGTAGTAGTTTCGGACGGAGTTGGTGCCGGGCGTGTCGTCGAAGAACATTCTCTGGTAGTAGGACTTACTGAAGTCCGGTTCCCAGTAGGTGTGGGTGTCGTCGCGGCCGGGTTTGGGGATCTCGCCGTGTCGCGGGCCGGGTGTGCCGCCGTAGCGGACGTGGCCGTTGTAGAGCGTGCTGTCGTCGACCTTGTCGCCGAACTGCGCCAGGATCACGAACACCTTGTCCGTGCGCTGCCGGGCGAGCTGGACGTAGTCGTCGCCGATCCTTGCCCGTGCGGGGGCCCTGCCGTCGGAGGCACGGGCGAGGGTTCCGGCGTTCAGCCGCTGCATGGCCTGTGCTCGCAGGGCCTGCTGGCGGTGCGCCGGCGCGGCAACCGGGGGCTGGGGCGCCTCGGCGCCCATGCTGCGGTGAGCTGAAGCCGCCGGCTTGGACGGGGGTGTTTTCTCCTGTGCGGCAGCGGGGGAGCTGAGCATGGCCGCGGCTATCGCACTGGTGGTGAGCGCGGCCAGGAGTCCGGTCGCGGAGGGTCTGCGCATCTGCAGCACCTTCGGGTCGTGGGTGGTGGACTGATGGCCGGTAATATTTCACATGTCATACTGCTTAACTAGTCTCATGTGCCGGTGAGGACGAGTCGGTTCATCAAAAGGTCTTGGGCGTACGGCCCGTGTTTCCCCTAGGGGGTGTCTTTCCGATCATCCGATCGTTGGGCTGGTCGTGAGGGATGGGGAGATGACTGACGCCGCGTGGGCGGTGATCGAGCCGTTGTTGCCGCCTGCGGGTCGTGCCCGGGGCAGGTGGCGGGATCACCGCCAGGTGCTGGAGGGCATTGTGTTCAAGTTCCGTACCGGGGTGCCCTGGAGGGATCTGCCGGAGCGGTTCGGGCCCTGGCAGACCGTGCACGGACGTTTCGCCCGCTGGGCTGCCGACGGAACCTTCGACCGGCTTCTGGCCGCGGCCCGGCAGCGGGCGGAGGTGGACTGGCTGGTCGCGCTGGACTCCACGATCGTGCGGGCCCATCAGCACACCGCGGCCAAAGGGGGCTCGAGGAACGCGGCCTCGGACGCTCCCGAGGCGGGCTGACCACCAAGATCCACCTGGCCTGCGACGGGCGGGGCCGCCCCCTGGCGTTCACGGTCACAGCCGGCACCCGCAACGACTGCACCCAGGCCGAGACGGTCATCGACAAGATCCGCGTCACCCGGCCCGGGCCGGGACGGCCTCGCGTCCGCCCGGAGCGGGTGGTTGCCGACAAGGGCTACTCGGCCCGGACCTTCCGCGCCTACCTGCGCAGACGCGGCATCAAAGCGACCATCCCCGAACGCGTCGACCAGCTCGCGGGCCGACGCCGTCGCCGCGAACGGCCCTGTGGCTTCGACCGAGCCGTCTACCGGCGCCGCAACGTCGTTGAGCGCTGCTTCCACCGCCTCAAGCAGTGGCGCGGCATCGCCACCCGCTACGAGAAACAGCCCGGCCGCTACCTCGCCGCCATCACCCTGGCCAGCACACTCATCTGGCTCCAGACGTGATCGACAAGACGCTGCCTAGAGGTGCGGCGGCCGGTGTGCCTTCTGCGGCGTGAGACGGGGCCGCAGGACGGACCGCGCGGGGCGTGAAGAGCAATTTCTTGGGCTTACAGTGCCCGACCGCGGCATCTGATCCACAGCCGCAGTTCGACAACGACGCCTACGCCGGCCACCTCTGGCCGTCCGCCAACCCTTCGCCAGCGACACCTACTGGCCCGACAGCGACGTCGGCGAAGAACCGGGCCGCCGCCGCGCCGATGCCCGACGAGGCGCCGGTGACCATGACGACCTGGCCACTCACTGCGTAGGTTCGGCATGGCGTTGACGGTGGCAAGCCAGCGGCGGGGGAGCGGCCTGATGAAGGCCGTGTGACGGTGCCCGCGGCTGGGGTTTTGCTCACCCAGTTCACCGTCGCCATCCACAACCAGGTCCTCATGGCTGTCGTGCCGGTCCGCTTCAGCGCCGATCCGCATCGGCTACGCGAGGCGCTCGCCCCCCCCGGGCAGGAACTTGACCCCCAACTCGACGCGTTCAGCCAGCACGGCATCCCGCGAAACAAGATATTCAGCGAGAAGATCAGCACCCGGGTACGGTCCGCCTCCCGTTCGAGAATGCGCTCCGCACCGCGCGAATGTTAACGAGTTGGTGCGTGATAGCGGGTGAAGGCGTCCTGCCTGGCCGGTGGCATGATCAGTGTGTGGCGATCATGGTCAATCGAACGGTGCTGGCTCATCGGCTGCTCACGGGGGTCTCTCGGCGTCATCTCGCCTGCTTGGTTGAGGAGTTGGCTGTGTCGTGGCAGGCCGGCGTCGAGGGTCGTCGCCATGCTGCACGAGGTGGAGCCAGGAAGCGGGCCGCGGGTGCCGGCGCCCGTCACCAGCTGGTTTTCGTCGACCGGTCTCGTAGCCACGCTGATCCATCTGCGGCACGACCTGCCGCCCGCGGTGCTGGACCTGCTGTTCGGCGTCGACCGCTCCATCATCACCCGCGCGATCACAGAGATACGTCCGCTCCTTGCTGATCGGGGGTGCGCGGTCCCCGACCGCCCCGGCCTGCGGTTACGGATACTGGCGGACGTGTTCGCCTACGCCCAGGCCGAGGGCATTGAGCTGCGCCTGGACGCCACCGAGATCCAGGTCCGCCGGCCACCGGCCGGTCGTGGCGGACGTCGCGGGTTCGTCGCGGGCAAGAAGAAACAGAACATGATGAAGGCCACCGTCATCGCCGACTGGCGGGGCCGCACGCATCGACCGACGCCCTGCGGCCTCGTCGTATGCACGATGCTACGGTCGCCCGCAACGAAGGCATAGCCGTCTGCTTCCAGCACTTCCCCGACGTCGAGGTCCTCCTGAACGACGGCTACCTGGGCCTGAGCCGCGACCACCGCGGGCAAGCGATCACACCGCCCAGAAAACCGCGGCCGGGAGCACTGCCCGGCAGAGTCCAGCAGTGGGAACGCGACCGCCACGCTCACTCCTCCGACCGCATCACCGTCGAACACGCCCTCGCCGACCACAAACGCTGGAAGCAACTGACCCGCTGGACCCACCGCCGCGACCGCCTGCCCGACACTTACCGCGCCATCGCCGGCCTCGTCTCCGACCGCACCATCAACGCCTAAAAGCGGCTACGACCGGGCCAAACACGACCCACCCACTATCACGCACCAACTCGTAAAGGCGCACGATCATCAACCTTGCCACCTAGCGGAAGCTGGATTTGGCGGCCGCCAGGTGGTGCACCGTCAGCTCACCCTGTTGTGCCTGCTGCAGCTTCCGGCGCAGGCACCTATTCGCTGAGTGCCGAGAGGTCCGGCAAAGTCATCTCCGCCCAGATCACCTTGCCCTGCGGGGTGTATCGGGTGCCCCAGCGATCGGTCATCTGTGAGACCAAGAACAGGCCCCGGCCTCCCTCGTCGGTTGTTGCGGCGTAGCGCAGATGCGGTGAGGTGCTGCTGCCGTCGGCCACCTCACAGATCAGCACACGGTCACGGATCAACCGCACGTGAATGGGGCCGGAGCCGTAGCGGATGGCATTGGTGATGAGCTCACTCAGCACCAGTTCCATGCCGAAGCCCAGTTCCGCCAGGCCCCACTCGTCAAGCTTGCCGGAGACCATGAGGCGCATCCCTGATACAGCTGCCGGGTCCTGCGGCACGTCCCAATCGGCGACGTTCCCCGGTGGCAGCGCCCGGGTACGAGCGATCAGCAGTGCCACGTCGTCCCTAGGACGCTCGGGTAGCAGCTCGTCCAGCACCGCCTGGCAGCTCTCCTCCGGCAACCGGTCGGGATGCCCTGAGAGCGACTGGCGCAGCAGTTCAAGGCCCTCATCTAGGTCCCGCGTGCGGTCTTCGATGAGGCCGTCGGTGTACAGCACGAGCTGGCTGCCCTCCGGCAGCTCCAACTCAGCCGTCTGGAACGGCATACCGCCCAGGCCCAGTGGTGGGCCCGCGGGTACCTCGGGAAAGAGGGCGCTGCCATCGGGCTGGACCAGCGCGGGCGCCAGATGTCCTGCGCGCGCCATGGCACAGCGGCGCGTCACCGAGTCGTAGATTGCGTATAGGCAGGTGGCACCAACGATTTCAGCCGAATCCGAGCACGCCTCATCCTGGTCGATGCGGCCGACGAGGTCGTCCAAGTGGCCGAGCAATTCGTCGGGCGGCAGGTCGAGCTTGGAGAAGTTGTGCACCGCGGTCCGTAGTCGGCCCATCGTCGCGGCGGCGTGCAGCCCGTGCCCGACCACGTCGCCGACGGCTAGCGCCACCCTGCTGCCCGGCAGCGGAATCACGTCGAACCAGTCACCGCTCACCCCGGACTGCGCTGGCAGGTAGCGGTAGCCGACGTCAAGGGCGTTTTGTTCCGGCAGTGCCCGCGGGAGCAGGCTGCGCTGTAGGGTGACGGCCAGCGCATGTTCGCGGGTGTAGCGGCGAGCGTTGTCGATGCTCACCGCGGAGCGTGCCACCAGCTCCTCCGCGAGCGACAGCTCCTCCTCATCGAAGGGGTCCTGCTTGGAGCGGTAGAAGTTCGCCATGCCCAGGATGACGCCACGAGCTTTGATCGGGGCGGTGATGAGCGAGTGGATACCGTAATCCATGATTTGCTGCGTGCGGCACGGGTCCTGTGCGTGCCAGCCATGCGCGGTCGACAGGTCGCGCACCAGCTCGGACCGGCCGACACCGTAGCTGCGGGCCTGTGGAGTGGACGGCAGGAAGTCGATCAGCCGGCCCTGCTCATAGAGCGGATGGTCGTCGCGGATACCGCGCACGACCACGCGCCGCATGTCAGTCGCCGTGGGGGTGGGCTCCTCGCCTTGCAGCACGGTGTCAGATAGGTCCACGGTGACGAAGTCGGCAAAGCGAGGTACGGCGACCCCAGCCAGTTCGTCAGCGGTGCGGACCACATCGAGGGTGGTGCCGATGCCAATACCGGCGTCATAGAGAAGCTCTAGCCGCTCTCTGGCGACCTTCGCGCGTCCGGAGACCATCTGCAGCTCGGTCGAGTCGCGGAGCGTGGCCACGGTCCCCTTGGGGCCTTCGCCGCGGTCCGTGGGCCGCTGGTTGACCGCCAGCAGCCGCCCTCCAGCAAAGTGCAGCTCGTCGTCGGTATTACGGCCGGAAGTAAGCAGCTCCACCGTCGCCGGGTCGAGGCCGGTCAGCTCGCTAACGTTGCGACCCTCGACATCGGACGGCAGGTCCAGCAGGCGTCTGGCCTCATCGTTGGCGAGCAACAGTCGCTGGTCGTCGTCAATGATGATCACGCCCTCCCGCACGGAGTGCAGTACCGCGTCGTGGTGCTCGTACATGCGCCTCATCTCGTCCGGAGCCAGGCTGTGAGTCTGCCGCCGCAGCCGCCTGCCCATCAGCGCCGTGCCACCGGTCGACATCAGGAGCGCTCCCGTACCGGCGCCCAGAATGATCGGAAGTTGCTGGTTGACCTCGCTGGTGACGTTCTTGACCTTGAGGCCGGCTGAGACCAGGGCGATCACCTTGCCGACGTGGTCCCGGACGGGCACCGTCGCCTGCATTTCGTGGCCCAGCGGGCCGTACACGCTCTCCGTGTAAACCCGGCCGGCCAAGGAAGGGCCGATCCGGCCCACAAACTGCTTGCCGATCCGGTTCGGTATCGGATGGGTATAGCGAACGCCCCTCTTGTCCATCACCACGATGAAGTCGACGCCTGCGGCCTTGCGCCCCGCCTCGGTGAGCGGCTGGAGGACCTCGGATGGGTTGGACCCGGCCAGCGCCTGCTGGACGCCCGGCGAGTGAGCGAAGGTCTGCGCAACGGCTACGGACCGGTGCTTCGCTTCCGCGGCCAGGTCCCGTTCCGACTGAAGCACGAGAGCGATGACAGCGCCCACCACAAGGAGAATTACTAGAACCGCCTGAAGGAGGACGGCTTGTCCGGCGACGCTGCGTGAGCTCTTGCTGACCATCAAGTGCCTAGACAAGCGCCCGGAACGTCCAACTTGGCGTGACATATGACATTTTTACACCGACCGAGTGACGTATGGCTAGGCCCTCCCAGCCCTGGCATCAGGCCGCGCCGTGGGCTGCACGGGGTCAGCGGCTGCATCACCCTGGCCGACGAGGTCGACGACGCCGGGATGCGTGCTTTCCAGGCACCAGGCTTCGAGGAGGCCGATGCCGCTGTACTGGGGCAGGGTCGGGGAGACGGCACAGCGGACTTCGGACAAGGCACCGTTGCACCGATGACGGGGCCTGCTTCCGAGGCGCTGCCGTCGGTGAGGCTCAGCTCTCGCCGTCCGGACAGGGCGACGGCTGCCAGAGCGCGGCCCCAGCGGATGGCAGGCGAGTAACCGACGTGGCTCGCATTGAGGCCCAAACGTGCGAGCCGCCCACCGGCGCAGTCGTCCAGGTCCACCACTCGGCACGGCGCAACTCGGCCAGTGAAAGCAGCGAGCAGATGCGGTCCGACGCCCACCTCACTACAGTGAGGGCCTGCGCCTCGTCGAGTTGGGCGAGGGCTTGTGCGAGCCCGGCGCCGGCTGGTCACCGCTCTTTCCCGCAGGGTCCGGGCCAGTCCACGCTCAAGCGGCAGGGCCCTGAAAAGGGTCTCGGCCGCGATGAGCCTTCGCATGGTTGTTTCCCTCAGCACGCCTTGCTGGCGTAGCAGAATTCCTAGGTACTCCAGGGCGTTGCCCTCGCCGTGCTCGTCGCCCAAGCTGGAAGAGAGCGAACGCTTCCCTGAAGCACTCCGCGGTCCTGCCCGCGTTACTGACGCTGATACGCCGAAGTTGCGCAGCAGAGCGGCACGGGCCCGGCCATCCCCCCAGACGGTTGGCCGCATCCAAAGCGAGCTCGTGCACCTGGCTGCTGATGTCCCAGCGCCGCTGGTGCTCAAAAGCGACACTCATCGCGTCGGTGATCTCCCAGCACAGTTCCCACCACCCGCGAGCCTGGGCATGGGCGACAGCTGCGACCCGCACGGCTTCGAACCACTCAACGGCTTCCCACACATTTCCCGCCACAGCGTCGCCCGGCGGCAATCCCGGACCGACCCGTCACGGCCGCTGTGCTGGATACCGGCCGGCCGTAACCGAGCGTCGGCTACGTCGGCCGCGCTGAGCAGGGCGCCCAGCAGACGCCGCACGGAGCGGTCGGCCTCGTCCGCGGGATGCTCGGCCGCCCTCTCCTTGGAATACCCGCGCGCGAGATCGTGCAGCACAATGCGCTGGCCCTCTGACTTGCCGCGCCTGCACCAGCTGCGCCAGCGGCAGTCCCTTAAGGCACGCGTCGGCCGCATCGGCGACCACGTCCAGCAAGGGCGACGGCGCCCAGGCCGGCAGGTCGGGAGTGTCCAGGGCCGACAACAGCCTGAATGCACGCTGCTGCAACGACGGGAGCGCCTGATAAGCGGCGAGAAGACCGCAGAACGCTGCGCTCGCCCAGGCTGAGCACAGCCAGCCGCCGGTGGTCGTCGGTGAGATCGCGGGCGAAGGAGCCCGCGGTGCGCGCGGGAACGTGGCCAGCCATGCCCCCGCGATGCGCAGGGTCCGCGGTAGCTCGCCGTACAGACGGACTACGTCCCGACCCGATTGGGGATCCTCGTCCACCCGGTCCGCACCACCGATCCGGCTCCTGGACAGTCATCGACCGCTCCCGTCCTGCGCTGTCGCATCCGCGCCGTCCTTGAACGCGCTACCGCCGCCCCGACGTCGGTTATGCCCAGAACGCCTACACACGGCATCTGGCCGCTCTTTCGACGACCACCGAAGACGGCTCCTGTAGCCCCTGCCGACGGCACAGCGGTCACCGGCAGAGACACACTCGAGACCGCCGGGGGCAGCGCATGGGGAAACAGGCGTCCTCCGTAGCGAGAGCCCATGTTGAACGGGGCATGCACGGCCAATCTGGGGTTCGGCACATCTTCGGAAGGGCTTGGAGCAACACGAATCGACTGTCGTTAACTGTCGAGGCTGCCCGCACCCTGAGGCGGTAACACTGAGCGTTTTCAGGGTGGCCACTGATCGGGTGACGCCGATGAGGTCGAGGTGAGGGCCGCAACGCACAAGGCTAGGCTCCCGTGCCGTTGGGGGAGGTGTTCGAAGTCTCAACCCATCGGCACAGAAGCCCTGTTGGTTCCCTTTCCTGCCGCACTCGACCTCCCGCATGGCCTCGTCGAGTGTGTCACGATGCTCATCGTGCCCGTGAGGGTGACCGACGGTGCAAACTCCCGCCGCACCAGCGGGCGCTCGTTGCTCTGGTGTACCTGCGCCGCCACGACACTCTCACCCGGATCGCCTCCGGCTTCGGGATATCCGTCGGCACCGGCCACGGTGTCTGTCGCCGCCGTGGCCGGCCTGCTCGCCGACCGCGCGCCGGGCCTGCTCAAGACTCTGCGCGAGCACGATCCGGAGTTCGTCCTGCTGGACGGGACCCTCGCCGAGTGCGACCGCGTCGGCGACAGCCGGGCCGACTACTCGGCCAAGCACCGCCGGCACGGCGTGAATGTCCAGGTCGTCACTGACCCCGCGGGCGAGGTGCTGTGGATCTCGCCCGCGCTGCCGGGCCGCACCCACGACCTGACCGCAGCCCGCGCCCACCTCATCGTCCTAGATCTGCGAGCGTCAGGGCGTCCCCATCCTCGCCGATCGCGCCTACCAGGACGCCGGCCCCTGGGTCACCACCGGACTGAAGCAACCACCGGGTGGTGAACTCACCCTCACCCAGCGCGCTGTCAATCGGGCCCTGGCCGCGGCGAGAGCACCGGTCGAACGCGGCATGGCACGGCTGAAGTCCTGACAGATCTTCCGCAGGTCCCGGACCAGCCCCAACCGCATGACCGTCATCACCAAAGCCGTCCTCACCTTGGAGAGGCAACGCTGAAAACGCTCACTGAGCCTCTTTCATCCTGAATAGTTACAGGTCAGTAGGGTGTGGACGGCTTGGATGATGGTGCCGATGCGGCGGGTGGAGCATCGGGCTCGGCGGAGGATTTGCCAGGACTTGAGCTGTGCGAAGGCGCGTTCACCAGGAGCTCTCAGCCGTGCGTGGTCGCGGTTGAACTGCTGGTAGTGCTCGGGTTGTTCGCGGTGGTTCTTGTACGGAGTGCGGACGGTGGCGCCGGCGCCCTGGTAGGCGCGGTCGGCCAGGACGAGGATCTGCCGTGTCAGGCAGGCTTGGATGATGCCGTGGGCCCGAGCCGCGGTCAGATCATGGGTGCCGCCAGGCGTTGCGCGGGAGAACCACAGGGGTGTGCCGTCAGGGCGGGCGATGACCTGCACGTTCATGCCATGCCGGCGGTACTTCATCGAGTAGTACGGCTCGTCCGCACGGATGCGGTCGATGGAGGTCAAGGTGCCGTCAACGATGACGTGGTCGCCTTCACCGAGGCCGGTGAGGGCTTCGTAGAGGCTGGGCGCCCAGCCGGCCAGGACGTCCAGTGTCTCGTCGACATAACGCCAGACGGTGGCCTGGGATATCCCGAAACTGGCTCCGAGCTGCGAGAACGTCTCGTTCTCCCGCAGATGGACCAGCGTGAGCAGAGCCTGCTTGAAGCGGCCGAGCTTACGCCATCGGGTGTTGTGAGCTCGATGGCGCTCGTGAAGCAGCCAGGCAACGTGCTCAACCACCTCGTGCGGGACGTCAAGCGTGGCAGGATACGGAACCACCAGGGCCCCTTCGGTCGCCAACGTGTTGAGTGAGATCACCACGCCAACGACCAGGGGCCCTGCCTCGTCACCACACCCGCTGACCAGCCCATTTCACCCTCCAGCACAGGATGAAAGAGGCTCACTGAAACGCTCAATCAGTAAGTGGAGCAGGCAGGCTCCACTCCATCCTTACCGGGTGAACGCCCAGTGGTGTAGGCGCGAGTCATCCACCTCTGCAGGTGTGGAGCCTGAGCCAACAGCTGGCGGTGGGCGCGGACCGCATGATGGTGCAAAGCCTCTGCTACGGGCGCCTCGACGGCTTCCTGACGCCAGACGAGAAGATTTCGCTGCCACAGAGGGTCTCCTGCCAAAGGCTTAACCAAGACTCCGTCGATGGGACACAAGGTGGGTTGAACGGCTGTCACCCCCAGACCTCTGGCGATCATCGTCTGCAGCTGATCGAGTAGATGAAACTCGTGAGTCTTAGCGGGAGTGAAACCAGCGGCATGGCACGCATCATAAAAGGCTCCAGGCCAGCCCGCCCCGTCGTCCGAGGAGACGAACCAAGTGTCCTCGCTTAGCTCCTCCAGCGGCACCTCGATGCGGTGTGCCAGTGCGTGGTCGGCGTGTATCGCCACGAAGACCGGAACGGTGTTGATGGCGCGGTGCGCGAGGGCTGCGGAATGTTTCATCGGCTGTCCGGGATAGTCGACGCCCAGTGCGGCATCGAGTTCTCCGGCTTCCAGAAGCCGGAGAAGCTCGCTGGTGGCATACACGCTGTGAACGGAGACCGTCAGGTCCGGGCAGGTATGACGAAGAGTGTCCAGCAGTGCCGGTACTACTGGTGTGTTGGTGGCGCCCAGCCGAATCGTACTGGCTGCGGCGGTCATGCGGTCCGTGTGCCGTCGTGCAAGGGCATCGGCACGGTGAAGGATCTCGCGGGCTTGGCTTACCACATCTGCCCCGTAAGCGGTCAAACCCATGCCGGTGCTGCTGCGAACAAACAGTCCTTCACCCAGGAGTCGCTCGATACGGCGGAGCTGTGTGCTCAGTGCGGGCTGGGTGAAGCCCAGTGAGGCAGCTGCCCGGCCGACGCTGCCAGAGTCCGCTATTGCGCACAGCACACGCAGATGACGCAGCTCCAGTTCCATCGGTACACCTCGTCGTGTCGCGGAAGCAGCGGCCATTATGCGCACGAGTGCCAGCCCCTAGACAAACGGTGCTTGGCATGCGCGAGGTATGGCCGTACGGCCTGGCCGACGAGCCCACTGCAGTCACCGAAATTATGCCCTCTCCACCTTTTTTCTTATGCCCTCACCAGTTGTCCTGGCGGAGTGGCCCCTGGAACTGTCCCCTGTGCGTCCTGCTTGCGTCCAGGAGCGTGGGCCCGCACGCCGTGAAACCTGCACCGCTGCGGCACAGCGTTCTGCCTGTGGAGTGCTCGCGTGCCGCAGCGCCAGCGGGTCCGATCCGTGCTGAGCGCCTCGTGCCCAAGGAGAAACACTGTGCCTCACTCCCAGATCCGCTTCACTGTCGAAGCGACTGCAGCTGCGGTTCACAGTGCTCGCCACCGTGTCTCCAGGGCGGTGAGGTCGTGGACTGCGCCATCTGACGACGAGTTGTCCTTCCGGCTGGAACTGGTCGCTTCGGAGCTGCTCACCAACGGCCTCGAGCATGCAGGGGGGCCCATGTTGGTCGAGATGGTGCTGGACGCGGGCCTCCTTGTGATTGCGGTCCACGATGGCAGTTCGGCAAAGCCCCAACCCTGTGACGCAGACGTCGATGACGAGCGAGGGCGTGGTCTTGCGCTGATCGAAGGTCTCTGTCTGTTCCAAGGATCTGACCGCACCACCGCCGGCAAGCGCTGTTGGGCGGCTCTGCCGGCGGCATCTTTACTCAGACCGGAAGCCAGCGAGTTACTGCACGATACTCAGGACGGCGGAACCGAGGCAGACCGGGCGCGCTGGTCGGTGACTCCCGCCGCAGAGAAGCTGTTATCGAGCTTTTTCCCGTCGATATGATGCCGCAGCTTTCGCAGAGAAGTCGAAACCTGGATATCCAGCTGATGAGACAGAAACCTTGACAAAGAGGTGCACCTATGAGTGATTCGCTGCAGAATTCTATTGTCACCGCAGAGGCGGATGAGAACCGCAAGCGTAAAAACGGTTTGTACCGGCAGGTAAGCGCCGAACTCGCCGACAACATGAAGCAGGGCTGGGCAGATACCGAACGCCGCGACCTCAAACCGATCGCACAGGCGGCATACACCGCGCGGCGCAGGCTGGAGCTGTCCGCACGCTTTCCCGATGAACTGCTGGTGATACCGGCCGGCAGGACGAAGGTCCGTGCCAACGATACGTCTTATCCCTTCAGGGCCTGTTCGGACTACGTCTACCTGACGGGTGACCAGTCCCCGGGCGCTGTGCTAGTCATGGAGCCGGGACAGTACGGCGGGCACCGGGCGACCATCTACATGCTTCCGCGTTCCGATCGTGAGACGGGTGAGTTCTGGCTCGACTATCACGGTGAACTCTGGGACGGGCGCCGGAACAGTCTGGCCGAGAACGCGCAATTGCTCGGCCTGCCCTGCCTCGACGTGCGCACGCTCACCGATCGACTCAGGCCATCTACCGCCCCGGTGCGTCTGTTGCGGGGCTGCGACGCAGACATCGATGCAGTGGTGGGCACCGAGGCCGGATGTGAGGGCGACGAGGAGTTCCGCGTCGTGCTCTCCGAGATACGCCTGGTCAAGGACGAGTTCGAGATCGCCGATCTCCGCTTCGCCTGCGAGGCCACTGCGCTCGGCTTCGAGGACGTTGTCCGCGCCCTCGCTACCGCGGAGCCGACTGCCGAGCGCCTGATAGAAGGAACATTCTGGACGCGTGCACGCATTGAGGGGAACGACGTCGGCTACTCATCGATCTGTGCTGCGGGTTCTCACGCCACAACCCTGCACTGGGTCCGCAACGACGGCGAAGCGCGGCCCGGTGATCTCCTGCTACTCGATGCCGGCGTAGAGACCCGCAACCTCTACACGGCCGACGTCACACGCACCCTGCCTGTTGACGGCCGCTTCACCGCGGTACAGCGGAAGGTCTATGACGCGGTATACGCGGCGCAGGAGGCTGGCATCGCCGCGGTCAAGCCGGGGGCTGCTTTCCGTGACTTCCATGACGCGGCACAGCGGGTACTGGCCGAGTACCTCGCCGCCTGGGGCCTGTTCGGGGACCGATCGGCGCACGAGGCCTACGAACTTGGGCTGCAGCGACGATGGACACTCGCCGGCACCGGTCACATGCTCGGCCTGGACGTCCACGACTGCGCCAAGGCGCGGACCGAAACCTATGTGGACGGCACGCTGGTACCAGGCATGGTGCTCACCGTTGAGCCCGGCATCTACTTCCAGCCCGACGATCTGACGGTTCCTGCCGAATACCGCGGCATCGGCGTGCGTATCGAGGACGACATCCTCGTAACCGAGGAAGGCAACGAAAACCTGTCCTGCGGTCTTCCGCGAGAAGCAAGCGAAATAGAAATATGGATGGCCCGGTTGCGGGACTGAATTTTCCCCAAACCCTGACACCTGCACCCTTCGAGACGTGAGACAAGGCGGTTTGTTCTGTATGAGTAAGGATGAATGCCAGGCTCCGGCCGCCCCAGTGATCGACGCGTTTCTGGGAGGATGGGCGAATACAGACCTGCAAGTACCGCTCATGCCGGGATCCATATATGCGGCTGCCCGCCGCTCGGCGGTATCCAAGCGTTTCCCCGACGAAAGAATCATCGTTCCATCAGGAGGACTCAAAGTCAGAAGTAATGACTTTGATTACGCGTTCCGTCCGCACTCCGCATTCATCCACCTCACAGGGGAGGAGGGCACACAGGCAGTTCCTGACAGTGTCCTCGTCTTCGAACCCTCCCCAAGCGGACACTCGGTCACCCTATTCACCCGCCCTAGGTCGGCACGCACACCCGGCCCGAACAGTGCAGAGTTTTACAGCGATCGACGGCACGGCGAGTTCTGGACCGGCAGGCGCCGCACCCTCAACGAGACTGCGGACGCACTGGGCGTGGAGACCGCCGCATACGAGGATCTTGAACGGGCGCTAGGCGGAGCCCGTCCAACTCGTGTACTGCGCGGGATAGACCAGCGTGTTGACGCCCTGGTCGCGCCGGCGCCGCAGGCCGACGCCGAACTGGTCACCTTCCTATCGGAGTTGCGCCTGATCAAAGACGAGTGGGAGATCGATCAGATGCGCATCGCCGTCGACTGCACAGTCGCAGGATTCCACGACGTCGCTGCTGAGATGCATCGAGTGACGAGCTTTGACAGGGGAGAACGCTGGATCGAGGGCACGTTCAACCGGCGAGCCCGGCTCGGGGGGAACGGTCTGGGATTCGAGACCATCGCGGCGGCCGGAGCGCACGCCTGCGTCCTGCACTGGATGCGTAATGACGGCCCCGTGAAGGACGGAGACCTGCTACTGCTGGACGCGGGCGTCGAGTCCGACTCCTTCTACACCGGCGACATCACACGCACGCTCCCGGTCAACGGGCACTTCACCGACACCCAGCGCCGCGTCTACGACCTGGTGTTCGCGGCTCAAGCCGCGGGTATAGCCGCGCTCCGCCCCGGCGCCCGGTACCGCGAGTTCCACGACGCCGCGATGCGGGTGATCGCTGAAGGTCTTGACGCTTGGGGGCTGCAGCCGTACGGCGGGACCGCTGCGACCTCTGAGTCCGATCTCTACCGCCGGTACACCGTATGCGGCTCCGGCCACATGCTGGGTCTGGACTGTCACGACTGTGCCAGTGCCCGCAGCGAGACCTATATGGACGGCCTGCTCGAAGCCGGGCACGTTCTCACCGTGGAGCCCGGCCTGTACTTCCAGCCTGATGACCTTACGGTACCCGAAGAGCTGCGTGGCATCGCCGTACGGATCGAGGACGACTTCGTCATCACGGCCGACGGGCCCGTATGCCTGTCGTCGGAGCTCCCGCGCAGCGCGGACGGTGTAGAGGCCTGGATAGCGTCCATGCGCTGACTCACGCGGCGCTATGGTGCCACCGATGGCAGATCAAGACGGATGTGGCACACGTCAAGGTGGCTGCGGGTCCTCTCAGGCAACGTGACATTGTATAGTGGGAGGTCATTGGGCTGGATCCGTGGAGGAGCGCAGATGCCTCATCTTAAACCGCAGGCGATCTCCGTTCAGACGCACCTACGCGATCAGGTTGCCAGTGCCCTCCGATCAGCTCTCATCGCTGGCGAGCTTCGCCCAGGCGTCGTGTATTCCGCTCCCACGCTGGCAGCGGATCTCGGTGTCTCTGCCACCCCCGTGCGTGAGGCCATGCTTGACCTGGCCCGTGAGGGGCTGGTTGAAGCGGTGCGCAACAAGGGATTCCGCGTCACGGAGATGACCGACCAGGACCTCGACGAGTTCACGGAAATCCGAACGCTGATCGAGGTTCCCACCGTGGGCCGCGTCAGTGCTGTGGCTACCGCTGACCAGTTGGAGGCGCTGCGTCCCCTCGCGCAGAAGATCGTCACCGCAGCTCAAGAGCACGACGTGCTGAAGTACCTGGAATCAGATCACCAGTTTCATCTGCAGCTTCTAGCTCTGGCCGGTAATCATCACCTCGTGGAGGTGGTTGCCGATCTACGCAAGCGCTCTCGCCTGTTCGGGTTGGCGAGCCTGAACGAAACGGGACGACTAGTTGCCTCCGCTCAGGAGCACATTGAACTTCTTGATCTGATCGTAGGTGGCGAGACGCAAGAGGCCGAGGACTGTATGCGGCGGCATCTTGCCCACGTGCGCACTTTGTGGGCCGACGGCCGGGCTGAGGAGCGCAAGCTGGTTCATCGGCTCGGCAGCCGCTGAAGTGCTAACCGCCCCCATGCGGCTTTGGCGGTGCCGCGAACCGTCATAAGGAGCCTCTCTTAATGTCATGTCGCCGTATCGCCTTCAACGAGCTCGTGCACGGTAGGCAGTGAAGCGTCGAGGATGGCAGCGGGGCTCGGAGTTCACATCTGCCGTGCCGACGTCAGGTCCGCGGTCTGTTGAAGGGACAGCAGGCTGGCGACGGCTTGGACGATGTCACTCATGTGCTCGCGGCGGCCGAGATGGCGGGCCAGGGCCTGCCAGTTCTTCAGGCCGCCCGCTTCCGCGGCCGGGACGCAAGCTTGGCCTGATGCCGTTCATGCCACAACGGGCCCAGCTCAGCCACCAGTTCAGCGATCACATCGGCCGAAAGACCCGTGATTCTCCGATTGCTGACGATCGCTGCACGAGCTACGTTCCCCACCACACGACCATGATCGACGATCAAAAGCTCGACACCTCACCGCCTACGGTGCACGAGCTCGTAAAGGGTGTTGCACAAGGCCGTGAGCTGGGCATCTCCCTGGTATGGCCGCGGTGTTACGTGCTGAACGGGTGTGGGTGGAGACGTTCACGGGGCTGCGGATGACGCATTTTTTGCGTCTGTTGGAGGTGGTGCGGGGGCGGGGCGGCAACGGCACGCTGCGGGGCCGGCCGTGGTCGTTGCCGCTGGCTGAGCGGGTGCTGATGGTCGCGGTGTACGACCGTACCAATCTGACCATGCGGCAGCTGGGCCCGTTGTTCGGCGTCTCCTCGTCCACCGTCTGTGTTGTGATCCAGCGGCTGGGACCGCTGCTCGCGCTCGAGCCGCTCCGCAGACGCCCCGGACCGGCTGTGGATCGTGGACGGCACCCTTATCCCGGTGCGCGACCGAGGCGTGGGTGCCTCCTCACGGAACTACCGGTTCTCTGCAAACGTACAGGTCATCGTCGACGCAGAGACCCGCCTAGTGGTGGCGGCCGTCCGGCCTGTGCCTGGCAACACAGCCGATGCCAGAGCATGGTGCAACTCCGGTCTGGCCGATTACTGCCACGGTGTGACCGTGCTCGGCGACGGCGCCTACATCAACACCGGCCTGATCGTCCCGCATCGCAAACGCCCCGGACGACCACTGCTGAAGGGCGAGGAAGAGGACAATGCCGCCCACCGTAAGTCCGTGCACGCGTTGAGCACGTCTTCTTCCGGATGAAGAACTACAAGATCCTCCGCGACTGCCGCCAACGCGGCGACGGCCTGCACCACGCGATCCAGGCCGTCGCCCGCATGCACAACCTCGCCCTCGCCGCGTGACCGCCAAGCTCAGCCGCCCGCTTCAGGCTGCTTGATCACGGCCTTGTGCAACACCCTTTACGAGCTCGTGCACCGTAGGCGGTGAGGTGTCGAGCTTTTGATCGGCGATCATGGTCGTGTGGTGGGGAACGTAGCTCGTGCAGCGATCGTCAGCAATCGGAGAATCACGGGTCTTTCGGCCGATGTGATCGTTGAACTGGTGGCTGAGCTGGGCCCGTTGTGGCATGAACGGCATCAGGCCAAGCTTGCGTCCCGGCCGTGGAAGCGGGCGGTGGGCGCCGGGGCGAAGCACCGGCTCGTGTTCGTCGACCGGCTCCTGGCCACGCTCGTGCACCTCCGGCACGGGGCCACGCACGACGTGCTGGCCTGCTGGTTCGACGTGGACCGCTCCACCATCACCCGCGCCATCGGCGAGGTGCGGCCGCTGCTCGCCGAGCGAGGATGCACCGTGAGCCCCGGCGTGCGGCTACGGACTCTGACCGAGGTCGTCGACCATCTCGGTGCCAGCGGGAAGACCGGGATCATCGACGGCACCAAGATCCGGGTCCGGCGGCCGGCCGCAAGGACCGGGACAAGTTCATCTCCGGCAAGGGCAAGCAGAACGCCGTCAAGACCATGGTCCGCACCGACGCGGATGGCCGGCTCCTGTTCTGCAGTCCGGCCAGGCCCGGAAGCTGCGCGGACATCACCCACGCCCGCCAGTTAGGGCTGGTCAGTCTCCTGGCCAACGGTCCCGCCATGGAGATCCTCGCCGATGCCGGCTACCAGGGCCTGGGTGCGCAGACCGGCGGCCGGGTGGTCACACCTCCGCATCGCAAGTTCAGGAAGAACGCCCGGACTGGTACGAGGAAATGCACGAGCGGCAGCGCAAAGCGCACTCCTCACGACGTGTCCGGGTCGAGCACGGCATCGCGCACCTGAAGAACTGGCAGGCCCTGGCCCGCCATCTCGGCCGCCGCGAGCACATGAGTGACATCGTCCAAGCCGTCGCCAGCCTGCTGTCCCTTCAACAGACCGCGGACCTGACGTCGGCACGGCAGATGTGAACTCCGAGCCCCGCTGCCATCCTCGACGCTTCACTGCCTACCGTGCACGAGCTCGTTAGGCGACGCGTCCTGCCAGGGAACCCGAACTATGGCACCTGCGAGGCCTTGGCCCTGTGCGCCAGCCTGCTTCGTCGCCTTATTGCGTCCGAGCACGCGACGGCAGGCATGACTGCCCATGCATTGTGGTTGAAGCTGCGTGGCAAGTGGCGTCTGAGGCAGGGGGTGCCCGCCTGGCCGTACCCGGTGATGCACGCGTCGTCGAAGCCTACTGAGTCTGAGCGGGCACACTTGCGAAATGTTGGGCCGCTCTGCGTCTAGTGCCTGTCGGCGGGACACAGATCGGTAACGAGGCGCCGTAACTCTTGGCTATAAAATTTCACATTACTATGTTACCGGTCACACCTCACCGGATTTTCTTCCTCGCCTCCTTGGAGTGACCATGCCTCGTCAAACTCGTGCTCTGTCCACAGCGCTGAGCGCCTCGCTCGCACTTGCCCTGCTGGGCGCTTGTACCAGTCAGGAAGGCGGGAGCGACTCCGGTAAGCACGAGCAGCCTGGAGTCGCCACTGGCACCATCATCGGCGGCCTCCCGAAGAAGGGCGGCACGCTCACCGTGCTGTCCAACCAGGACTTCGGTCACCTGGACCCGGCCCGCAACTGGGTGATGCCGACCATGGACTTCGGTACCCGCCTGCTCTATCGCACCCTGACGACGTTCAAGGCCGCCCCCGGCGACCAGGGCAGTGGAATCGTCCCGGACCTGGCTACCGACCTCGGCAAGCCGTCCAAGGGCGGACGGGTATGGACGTTCAAGCTCAAGCCCGGCCTGAAGTACGAAGACGGCAGTCCGATCCGGGCCCAGGACATCAAGTACAACGTCGAGCGATCCTTCGCCCCCGACCTGGTCGGAGGCCCCGACTACGCCCAGCGCTACCTGGCCGATACCGACGGCTACACCGGGCCCCTGCAGGGCAAGCACCTTGACTCGATCCAGACGCCCGACGAGCGCACCATCATCTTCTCGCTGCGCAGACCGGTCGCCGAGTTCTCCTACACGGTCACGCTGCCCACCTTTTCTCCTGTGCCGCAGTCGCAGGAGAAGGGCGTGCAGTACGACCTGCGCCCGTTCTCCTCCGGGCCCTACAAGATCAAGAGCTACGCACGGGGCAAGAAGCTGATACTGGTCCGCAACCCCCACTGGGCCAAGACCACGGACCCGGTGCGCGAGGCCTACCCGGACCAGATCGTCGTGCAGATGGGGCTGAAGGGCGGTCAGATCGACGACCGCATCATTGCCAGCGAGGGTGCTGACGCTTCGTCCGTCGAGTGGTCCGACATGCAGCCGTCCAGCATCGCCAAGGTGCTGCCGCGGCCCGAGGTCAAAAGGAGGCTGGTCGCCGAGCGGACCGGCTGCACCGACATGCTCGCCCTCAACACCTCCCGGCCGCCGTTCAGCAACCTGAAGCTGCGTCAGGCGATGCAGTATGCGGTCGACAAGTCCGCCCAGGTGACCGCCAGCGGTGGACCCGCCCTCAACGACATCGCAACCCGCTACCTCCCGCCGGCGCTCACCGGTGAGGGACGCTCCAACTCGGCCTACGGGCGCTCGACCACCAGCCACGCTGACAAGGCCAAGAAGCTCCTCGCCGAGGGCGGCAAGCCCAACGGCTTCTCCACCACGATCACCGTTTCCACGGGCGACAAGACCCGAGCCGAGGCCCTCCAGCAGAGCCTTTCCCAGGTAGGCGTCCGCCTGAAGATCCAGACCGTCGACCCTTCCGTCTACTACGACACCATCGGTGACACCAAGCACGCGCCCGACATGGCCATCAACGGCTGGTGCCCCGACTACCCCTCGGGTTCCACCTTCCTGCCCTTCGTGTTCGACGGCCGGACCATCAAGGAGAAGGGCAACCAGGGCAACGTCTCCCAGTTCCGCGACAAGGCAGTGGAGAAGCGGATGGACGAGATCGCCGCGATGTCTGACGCAGCCAGCGCCGACCGGGCCTGGAACGATCTTGACATCGTCATCCAGAGCAAGTCGCCGGCCGTTCCGCTGCTGTGGAAGCGCAAGCCCCTGCTTGTCGGCGACAACATCGCCGGAGCCTTCGGCCACGGCGCCTGGACGGGGCAATTCGACTTCGCAGTGATCGGCCTGAAAGACCCGTCCAAGAGCAAGGGCTGAGGACAACGCCCCGTGGCCATCACACTGAACACCAGCACGCAGGCCGATCCGCCAGTTCTACCAGAGCACCCGCTTCGCTCGACCTCGCGCAAGCTGTGGAGCGACTGGGGCACCAGGACCGCCCTGATCGCCGTAGCACTGCTGATCCTGACCGCGCTGACCGCCCCGCTGCTCGCCCGGCTCGGCGGCTGGTCACCCACCGCCTTCGACAGCCGCGCCATCGACCCCTATCTCGGCGGCATGCCCCGCGGCTCGCTCGGCGGCATCAGCGCCGAGCACTGGCTGGGAGTCGAGCCGGCCACCGGCCGCGATCTGTTCGCGCGCGTCGTCCACGGAGCCCAGGTCTCGCTGCTGATCGCGTTCGCTGCCACGGCGATCGTCGTCGTGGCGGGAACTGCGGCAGGCATTGCGGCCGGCTACTTCGGCGGCCGCGTCGACACTGTGCTGAGCCGGCTCATGGACCTGACCATGTCCTTCCCTTCGCTCATCTTCATGATCGCCATGATGTCCGTGGCGCAGGACGTCAACCGGGTCCTGCTGATGACCGCTGTCATCGGCGTCTTCGGCTGGCCTGGCATCGCCCGCATCGTGCGGGGCGAAGCTCTCTCCCTGCGCCACCGCGAATACGTCGACGCGGCGCGCGTGGCTGGCTCGGGGTCGTGGCGCATCCTGACCCGGGAGATCCTGCCCAACATCTCCGGCCCCATCATCGCCTACACCACCCTGCTGATCCCCGGCATGATCAGCACAGAGGCAGCACTGAGCTTCCTCGGGGTAGGGGTGCGTCCGCCTACGTCCTCATGGGGTCAGATGATCGCCGAGGCCGTCACCTACTACGAGACAGACCCCATGTACTTCCTCATCCCGAGCGCCTTCCTCTTCATCGCGGTGCTGGCCTTCACGGTGCTCGGCGATGCTCTGCGCGACATCCTCGACCCACAGGGAGGCCGCTCGTGATCGCCTACCTGATCCGCCGGTGTCTCGGCGTGGCGGGCGTGCTGCTCGCCATCTGCGCCGTCACCTTCATCATCTTCTACCTCCTGCCTGCCGACCCGGCGGCAGCCGCCTGCGGCAAGACGTGCAGTCCGCAACGGCTAGCCGAGGTGCGCCATTACATGGGACTCGACCAGCCGCTATGGCGACAGTTCGGCGACTACCTCGTCGGAATCTTCGCTGGGCGTGACCTCGGCAGCGGACCGCATGCGCTGCACTGCGGCTTCCCGTGCCTGGGCTACTCCTACGACAACGCCCTGCCGGTGTGGGACTTGCTGATGGACCGGTTGCCTGTTTCCGCCTCGCTCGCCTTCGGCGCCGCCTGCATGTGGCTCGTGCTCGGGCTGGGCGCCGGCGTGACCGCCGCCCTGAAAAAGGGCGGACTGCTCGACCGCACTCTCATGGTCACAGCCGTCGCCACCGCCTCGCTCCCCGTCTACTTCACCGCCGTCATGCTCATCTACGGCCTGGTCCGCATCAGCGGCCTCCTGCCCTACCCCACCTACACCCCGCTGACCAGCGACCCGCTGGGATGGGCCACCAACCTTCTGCTGCCCTGGCTCGCACTCGCACTGCTCTACGCAGCGATGTACGCCCGCCAGAGCCGCAGCTCCATGATCGAAGCGATGGCCCAGCCCTACATCCGCACCGCCAGGGCCAAAGGCATGCCCGCACGCACCGTGGTGGTCAAGCACGGGCTGCGCTCCGCGATGATGCCCGTGCTCACCCTCTTCGGCATGGACCTCGGCGCCCTGCTCGCCGGCGCCGTCATCACCGAGTCCATCTTCGGCATCCCCGGCGTGGGCCGGCTCTTCTATGACGCCCTGCAACGGTCCGATCAGCCCGTCGTACTGGGGGTCACGCTCCTGGCCGCCTTCTTCATCGTGATGGCGAACGTCCTCATCGATCTCCTGTACGCCGTCATCGACCCGAGGGTGAGGACCTGACGTGCCGTCGAACACCGAAACCGATACGCCACTGCTGCGGGTGAGAGACCTTCAGGTCCAGTTCGAGACCCGGGCCGAATCCGTCCGTGCGGTCGACGGCATCTCCTTCACCGTCGAGGCCGGCCGCACCCTGGGGCTGGTCGGGGAATCAGGGTCCGGCAAATCGGTCACCTCCATGGCCGTCATGGGCCTGCTCCGGCGAGCCCGGGTCAGCGGCTCGATCGCCCTGGCCGGACGAGAGCTGCTGTCCCTGACCGACCAGCAGCTCAGCCGGCTGCGCGGTCGGCGCATGGCGATGGTCTTCCAGGACCCGCTGTCCGCGCTGCATCCTGCCTATACGGTCGGCGAGCAGATAGCCGAAGCCCGCCGCCGCCATTTCGGCGCCGGTCGCCGGGCGGCCCGCCGGCATGCCGTGGACATGCTCGGCGAAGTCGGCATCCCCGAACCCGCCCGAAGGGCGGGGGAGTACCCGCACCAGTTCTCCGGCGGCATGAGGCAGCGAGCCGTGATCGCCATGGCGCTGTCCTGCGAACCCGACCTGCTCATCGCTGACGAGCCCACCACAGCCCTCGACGTCACCGTCCAGGCGCAGATCCTGGAACTGATCGCCCGGCTGCAGCAGCAGCGGCAACTGGGCGTCTTGATGATCACTCACGATCTGGGCGTGGTGGCCCGCGTCGCTCACGATGTGCTCGTCATGTACGGCGGGCGTGCCGCCGAACAGGCGCCCGTGGATGATCTGTTCCGGCAGCCCGCTCATCCCTACACCCGGGGGCTGCTCGACTCCATACCGCGGCTCGATGACCCGGACGACGCACCCTTGCGAACGATCGCCGGCAGTCCGCCCTCACTCGCCTCACCGATACCCGGGTGTCCCTTTGCACCGCGCTGTTCCCGTGCGGCCGAAGCGGAGGAGGCCATCCGCGCTCGTTGCACGGATGAGCAGCCCAGGCCGTCTTATTACGCTCCAGGACGACTCGTCGCCTGCCACCTGCCCCTCGGTATCCCCGAACACGGCACGTCCCGTACCGACATACAACACCCGGCTGAGGAGGCGCGGTGAGCCTTTCGAACGCCCCCGCTCCCACCCCGCTCACCGACAGCAAACTGCTCTCTGTGCGCGACCTGACGAAGACGTTCCCTGGACGGCGCCGCCTGGGCCGTCCTGCCAGCCGTGTGCGAGCGGTGGACGGGGTCGCTTTCGACCTGGCAGCAGGGGAAACCCTGGGACTGGTCGGCGAGTCCGGATGCGGCAAGTCCACCACCGGGCGAATGCTCGTCAGGCTCTTGGAACCAACGGCCGGCACGGTGGCTTTCGACAACCAGGACATCACCCACCTGTCGCAGCGTCAGTTGAGGCCGACACGGCGACACCTGCAAATGATCTTCCAGGATCCGTACGCGTCCCTCAACCCGCGGCAGACCGTCAGTCGCATCCTGTCCGAACCGCTCCTGATCCAGGGCAAATCCGCGCGAGCTGCACGCCATAGGGCCGTAGAGCTGTTGGAACTGGTCGGGCTCAACCCGGAGCATCTGGACCGTCATCCATACCAGTTCTCCGGTGGCCAGGCCCAGCGCATCGGCATCGCTCGCGCGCTTGCCACAGGCCCCCGACTCATCGTGGCCGACGAGCCTGTATCCGCTCTCGACGTGTCCGTGCAGGCCCAGATCGTCAACCTCCTGGAGCGCCTGCAGCACGAGCTCGGCCTCGCTCTTCTTTTCATCGCCCATGACCTGTCGGTCGTCAAGCGGATATGCGACCGGGTGGCGGTGATGTATCTCGGCCGCATAGTCGAGATCGGCGACAAGCGCGACGTATACGACGCACCAGCTCACCCCTACACCCAGGCTCTGCTCTCCGCCGTCCCGCTTCCCGACCCAGCCGCCGAGCGCCGACGTGAGCGAATCGTCCTTCTCGGTGATCCCCCGAGTCCGGCCGCGCCGCCCAGCGGTTGCTCCTTTCATCCGCGATGCCCTAAAGCCCAGGACATCTGCCGCAGCCAGCGGCCCGCACTGGCCCGTGTGGGACGTGAAGGCCGTCAGGCCGCCTGTCACTTCCCTACTGACCACTGACTGAGTAACGGGATTCTTCAGGGATCGGGCTGCGACGAGGCCGGCATCCGGTAAGGCCGGATGCCGGCCTCGTCGTGCCCGCCAAGCCAGTCGCAGTTTATGGCCCATCGCCTGCTCTTGTTATGGCAGTTGGCGGGTGTGGATGCGCTGCACCGCTTCCCTGGGACATGTCACCTGTGCAATGGTACATGGCACCCAGTCGTGGTCATGTCAATCACGGCCTTGTCCCGCCCTATTGCGGCGTGACCCCGCGAAACGCGGCCTCCACCTATCCCCCATAGACCACGCCTGGCGTGGTCCAACCCCCTCGTGGGAGGCGTAGTGAGAATGTCACTCGTCCGGCGAAGTCTCGGCGCGGCACTGCCGCTGGCCCTGACTCTCACCATGGGCGCCGGTCTGCTGACCCAGCCGGCCAGCGCCCAGACCCGAGCCCCCGGGTCCGCGGCACGCGTTGCGGTCGGAGGAGAGAAGCACTCCGGTCCGGCGCCTGCGGCGCACTCCGCCGCGGCGGAGACCGAACACGTCGCCAAGGGGCGCCTGAAGGTATCTGAACTCCCACCGCTCGCGGCGAGCAAGGATGCCCTCAAGGAGTCCTACGACCAGTCCGAGAAGCCCCCGCTGCGGCCATCCGTCGCCAAGAACACGGCCGGCAAGAAGTCCGCCGCCGCAGCAGCCGTCTGCAACGTCTCCGACTTTACGAGCCGTTCAGGCAGCGCGCTGGTACAGCAGATCAAGACGTCCACGACGGACTGCGTCAACACGCTGTTCAACCTGACCGGCAGCGACGCCTCCGCCGCCTTTCGCGAAGCGCAGATGACCACGGTCGCCTACGCCCTGCGTGATGGCTCCGCGTCCTACCCCGGCAACTCCAGCACCGGCATGCCGCAGCTCGTGCTCTACCTGCGAGCCGGCTACTACGTGCACTACTACAACGCCAGCACGGTGGGCGCCTACGGCAGCGCTCTGCAAACCGCGATCCGCTCCGCTCTGGACGCCTTCTTCGCCAGCGCCCACTCCCGTGACGTCACGGACGCCAACGGCGAGACCCTCTCCGAGGCCGTCACTCTGATCGACAGCGCTGAGGAGAACGCCCGCTACATCTACGTCCTGAAGCGGATACTGGCGGACTACAGCTCCTCCTGGAACACCTCCTGGTGGATGCTCAACGCGGCCAACAACGTCTACACCGTCACCTTCCGCGGCCACCAGGTGCCCGCGTTCGTGACCGCCGTGCAGTCCGACACCAGCCTGATCGACGCGCTGTACAACTTCGCCTCCAGCCACGTCTCACTGCTGGGCACGAACCAGGCCTACCTCACCTCCAACGCCGGAAGGGAGCTCGGCAGGTTCCTGCAGCACTCCACGCTGCAGACCAAGGTCCGGCCCCTGGCAGCAGGCCTGCTCAACTCGAGCTCGATCAAGGGCACCACTGCCCCGCTCTGGGTCGGCGTGGCCGAGATGACCGACTACTACGACAAGGCCAACTGCTCCTACTACGGCACGTGCAACCTGTCGTCGCAACTGGCGAGCTCGGTGCTGACGGTGACCTACGCGTGCAGCTCCAGCATCACCATCAAGGCTCAGCAGATGACCTCCGGTGAGCTCTCCTCGAGCTGTGCCAGCCTGCGCAACCAGGATGCCTACTTCCACAGCGTCGTGCGCGACAACGGGCCGGTCGCCAACGACTACAACAGCACCATCGAGGTCGTCGTCTTCGACTCCAGCACCGACTACCAGACCTACGCCGGTGCCATGTACGGGATCGACACCAACAACGGCGGCATGTACCTCGAGGGGAACCCGGCGGCAGCCGGCAACCAGCCCCGGTTCATCGCCTACGAAGCCGAGTGGCTGCGCCCGGACTTCCAGATCTGGAACCTCAACCACGAGTACACGCACTACCTCGACGGCCGCTACGACATGTACGGCGACTTCAGCGCCGGCACCACCACCCCGACCATCTGGTGGATCGAGGGCTTCGCCGAGTACGTCTCCTACACCTACCGTGGCGTCCCCTACACCGAGGCCATGACCGAGGCAGGCCGGCGCACCTACGCCCTGAGCACCCTGTTCGACACCACGTACAGCAACGACACCACGCGCATCTACCGCTGGGGCTACCTCGCCACCCGGTACATGCTCGAGAACCACCGCGCCGAGATGGACACGGTGCTGGGCTACTACCGGTCCGGCAACTGGAACGCCGCCCGCACCTACCTGACCAGCAGCATCGGGACCCGCTACAACAACGACTGGTACACCTGGCTGGCGGGCTGTGCCGCGGGTAACTGCGGAGGCGGCACCAACCCGCCCGGCAACCAGGCGCCCACCGCCGCCTTCACCACCTCAGTTCAGGGCCTGCAGGTCACCTTCACCGACCAGTCCACGGACGCCGACGGCACCATCGCCTCCAGGTCCTGGAACTTCGGTGACGGCACCACCTCCACCGCCGCCAACCCCAGCAAGACCTACAGCGCCGCCGGGACATACACGGTGAAGCTCACCGTCACCGACGACAAGGGAGCCACCTCCACCGCCACGAGGACCGTCACCGTCGGCAGCGGCGGGGGCACCGTCACCGAGTGCACCGGTACCGACACCCGGGAGCTGGGCCAGAACTGCCAGCGCAGCAATCAGGCCGCCACCACGGGCAACTACGCCTACCTCTACCTGTACGTCCCGGCTGGCACTACGCAGCTGAAGATCACCACTGCCGGGGGCACCGGTGACGCCGACCTGTACTACAGCAGCAGCGGCTGGGCCACCACCACCAGCTACACGCAGCGTGCCACGGGGACTGGCAACAGCCACACCCTGACCATCACCAACCCTCCGGCCGGCGCCAACTACATCAGCCTGTACGCCGTCAGCGGCTTCAGCGGCGTCACCGTCAGCACCAGCTACTGACAGACCAGCACTACATCGACGCACAGAACGGCCCGGGGCGGCTCCCCCCGCCCCGGGCAACGTCCGGGGCGGGGGAAGAGGTCGGCCCCTGCCCTGGACTGCCCGACCCGTCCGGCCTACCGCTCACACAGAGTCCCCCCACCCCGGAGGTAAGGCATGAAGACGTTACTGGCAAGCAAAGGACGACGCCTCCTGTGGCCCGCCCTCGCGTCTCTCACTGTCACCTGCGCACTCACCTCGCCCGCTGTCGGCAGCAGCGACCAGAACACCCCACAGCTCAGTACCTCGCAACGAGCCGCCGCCACGCAACTCGCTGCGGACCACCACGTCTCGGCCCAGGAAGCGCAGCAGCGCGTACTCCGCCAGGACCGCCTCACTGACGTCGCCACTTCGCTGCGCGGACGTCTGGGCTCCCGCTTCGGTGGCGCCTGGATTGACCAGGAGCATGGCGGTCGGCTCACGGTCGCCGTCACCCAGTCGACAACCGCGCCGCTCGTGAAGGACCGGGCGACGCAGATGCAGGCGCCCGACACAGCAACCGTCGTCGTCGGCCACAGCCTGCAGGAGCTGGACCGCATATCGGCCCGGCTCGCCCAACGCATCGCGGCAGCGAACAAGGGAGCCGCCCATGGGCTGCAGTCCGCGGTCGTCGTCCAGGACAACAAGGTGCGCCTGGACCTGCCCCGAGGTGCAGCACTGAGCAAGGCCCAGCGCTCAGTGGTGCAGTGGGCGCAGCGAACCTTCGGGGACGCCCTCACCGTCAGCACCTACGCGCACGCTTCCAAGCCCTTCTACTGCGGCGGCCAGTACTCCTGCGACCCCCCGCTGCGCTCAGGCCTGGCCATCTACGGCGCCAACATCCGCTGCTCCAGTGCATTCATGGCGTACAGCGGCAGCAGGTACTACATGATGACCGCCGGCCACTGCGCGGAAGACAGCGCGTACTGGCAGGTCCCCACATACAGCTACGGCTACCAGACAGTGGGCAGCGTGGTCGACTACACCTTCGGCTACTACGGCGACTCCGCCATCGTCAGTATCGACGACCCCAGCTTCTGGCAGCCCCGCGGTTGGGTCTACCCGTCGACGCGTATCACCAGCTGGGACTACGACTACGTCGGTCAGTACGTCTGCAAGGAGGGCTCCACGACCGGGTACACCTGCGGGCAGGTCACCGAGACCAACGCAACCGTCTCCTACCCCAACCGCACCCTCACCGGCATGACATGGAGCACCGCATGTGATGGCCCTGGTGACAGCGGCAGCGGCGTCTACAACGGCTCGACCGCCCACGGCATTCTCAGCGGCGGCCCCTCCAGCGGGTGCGGCATGATCCACGAGCCGATCAGCCGCGCTCTTTCGGACCGAGGGGTCACGCTGCTGGCCGGCTGAACGCGCCGAGCGCCTGGGGAGAGCGCCGGTGCCTGAGGCCCGGGACCTGCGCGAGCAGGTCCCGGGCCGATGCCGCTTGCCGTCCCGGGTGACCGCACACAGGACAGTGCACAGCAGGAGGAGACGACGCAAGTGCAGAGCAGTGCCGAATATAAGCGGGTGCAAATTCGCGTCAAGCGGGTCGGCCCTCGTACGACGCATGTATCCGTTCCGACGTTCGCCGAGGGACACATACTCGTCCCGGTCCACACCCACGGCGTGATGGCGGCCACGGGCCTGGACCAGGAGCAACTGGCAGGTGCCGCGCTCACGGCACTGGTGAACGTCACTGCTACATCGGAAACCACTGTCGACCCGCACAGCTGGCGGGCTCGCACCCGGGAGGAGCTAGAGCCAGCCAGTCCTGGCCCACTACCCCCGTCCGCATGGCCGTGGTGGGAATGAGTTGCCCAGAGCAGGAGGAGCGCGAGACTGATCGCCACTTCGTAGGAGTGGCGGTCTTGTCATATCTGGTGGCGATGCCCCGAAAGCCTTCGAACTGGTGAAGCAGCGTTCGACGATGCTGCGGTGGCGGTTAGAAGTGCCGGTCGAATGTCGGTAACCGACCACCGTGACGGCCGCGATCGCACGGTCAGGTTGGCGGCATAGCCGGCCTGGGCCGGTCCGAGGAAGTAAGTCGAATCCTGTCCAGCAGGACCTATGCGCAGATGCTGGCGTGACGCTGTCCTGCCATGATCAGGAGGGCGAGAGGGCGGCCCTTGCCGTCGCAGGCGAGGTGGATCTTGGCTATCAGTCCGCCTCGGGATCGGCCGAGGGCGTGATCGTCCTGTTCGTCCGGCCGGTGCTTCCCCCATTTCGGCCGGTGGCGGCGGCGTGCTGGTGGGCGCGGACGATGGTGGAGTCGATTTGCACGAGCCAGTCGATGTCACCTGCCGCGTCTGCCCGGGCCTGGATCTGCTGCAGAGCCCGGGTGGGCACGCCGTCCAGGGCGTAGCGCCGGAAGCGGATGGAGACCGCTGCCGCGGCCCGTAGCGTTCGGGCAGGTCACGCCAGGTGATACCGGCCTGGATCTTGACGATCATCCCGTTGATAACCTGCTGGCCTGCCACCACGGGCTGGCCCGTCTCGGCGCGGTATCAGCGGAGCGAGCAATTCCCAATCCAAAGCCGGTCAGTTCGTGACCGCATATCATCCCACCCTCGAAGCGCAATACAGTGCCATGGTCACTGACAACGGCCCTGTCCAGCGTCCTGGGCGGCAGCGCACGGCTACTGGGCGTGGGCTGCCATGGCGAGGGTCATGTGGCGGTGCCAGCCGGGATAACGGCGGACCTGGTAGTCGTCCAGGCCACACTCCTGCTTCGCGGTCTAGAAGCAATCCTCCACCGCCCAGCGGCTGCCCGCGATGCGGATCAGCTCGTCCAGTGTGGTGTCGGGGCAGTAGGCGATGTAGTAGGAGATCACCTCGGACCGGCTGACGTTGCGGCTGGCACCACCACGTCACCCTCGTCTCCGCCGCCCACCCCTTCTGCACCCTGCAACGACTGGCCCACCACCCAAAAGCCGCGGTGCAGGTCTGGGCCTCTACCAGTTAGTCCGCGAACTCCAGATACTCCTCACCACCTGGAACGGTGCCTGCCCCACCTGCCACCGCGACATACCCACTCATATACGAACCTGACCAAGCCCTACTAGAGCGGAGCGCTACAGGGGACGACGTCCGGTGACGGCACCGCCCGAGGTCGTCGAGCAGGGCGGTGCGGACAGTGACACGTTTACCGACCGGCTCCATCTGCACCTCGAAGCCCTGAGCGACCGCCATCACGATCTCCAGCCCATGCTGGCCCACCCGGTCGGCGTCCGCGGCACGGGCCACCGGCAGCACCGGCGCGGAGTCCCACACCACGATCTCGACCAGGTCGCCGACGATCCGCACATCCATCAGCACCAGGCCCGGCGCGTACTTCCGGGCGTTGGTGACCAGCTCGCTGACCACCACCAGTGAACGCCCCCGATCTGACGCCAGACTGGGCGACCGAGCCGAAGTGGGACGGCACCGACATGACCGCTGCGTTCCCGAGAGCTGCACTGCGGCCGCCACACAGCTGCCGCCAGGCACCGGTCTCGACGGCGAGCTGGTGGTGTGGCAGCACGACCAACTCGTCTTCGAGCGGCTTCAACACCGCCTCGCCCGGCGCGCAGCAGCGCAATTCAGAGGGCTGGGCCGGCGTACTCCGTGATATCTCAACAAGCCCCTTCCGCGCGTCAAAAGCAATGGCACTCCCGTCAGGGCAGTTTGGTTTACGGCCAGTTGCCCTCCACGACCTCTCAGCAGGTAGATGACCCATCCAACCGCCAGCGTTCCCGGGATGTTTCGTGCCGTCGGAATCATGGTCGCTGCACGCCCCGTACTGAATCGAGCAGTTCAAGGGCGCGCGGCGAACGATGTCCGTATGCGGCAGTAAGAACGATGACGCCGATGGCACCGATCACAGTAGGCTGGACGGCGGCCGGCAGGTTCAGAAAGCCGATCCCAACGACCGCGGCCGCAAACCCCGTGACAGAACCGAGAAGACGGAGCCACTCACGACTATGCACTGGCGTGAGACCGTTGAACGCATGATCTTCCAGAAGAGCTCCCCACCGGTCACGTGAAGCCTGTTCGCAGATTTGGTGCGCTAGCAAGCCGATTTCGGACGCGCCAGCCTCTTGATCAACGTCTAGTCGCCGAGTTGCTTCGTGAAGCGCGGCTGCTACCAGTCGTGCATGCAGTTTCAGATGCCGACGGCGAACGGACCGGGGGGAACTCAGGCTCCTATTTGTCGAGTTCACAAGAATCGCCCGCGCGAGCCATAGAGCCGACTTCTCTATTGCCCGCACAAGTGCACGCTGTTGCACATAGGATGCTCGCTGCATACGAGAACACAGAATCACGACGGTCGCAGATCGGAAAGCAATTACGCCTCGCGATCCACCTCGGCGCTGTTGGTATTTAAATGAATCAGGAGTCCGGACCCGGCCGTGATATAACCCAAAGCCCTGCAGTCGCAGCGATTGGGCCAAGCACCCTTTCAGCAGGATTTCTGCCAAACCAGTCACTCGACAATATCCGAGTGGGATCAGACGTGAAAATATAGAAGTACCACTTCTCAAAGTGTTCCCATAGCTGAGAACTCAAACTGTAAACCAGCACCAGCCCTATCCGCCAGTCTATATTGTTACCAAGGGCACGAATATGCTGCTTCGCGCCGCGCATGATCTCCGCTCTGGCACGCATGGAGAGAGGCGCAGACGTCGTTGGTATGCCGGATATGAGCCCACGGATTTGTGAACTATATTCGCGCTCTGTCGTTCCGATAGCTTCGAAAATCAACGAATTCCCCTTACTGGGTGCGTAGCGTGCGGGCGTTGGCCTGGGCGTGCTCGCGCAGTGGTGGGTGCTGCTTGTTCCAGGAGGCCGCTACATAGTTGCGGAGGGGGGCGGCGGCCCGCTCCGCGTTGCCTGAATCGCTGACGAGCAGTTTGTCGGCGGTGAGGGCGAGACCAGGGCTGGGCAGACATGTCCTCGTGAGCGAGGGCGTTGCTGGGGATCGACTTCCAGGACCCGGAGGCGACATCTCCGGTTGCGCGACTGGATGTTAATGGTGTCCTCGCTCGGCGAGTCCGCATGGGCGGTGGCGAAGCCGGGGTGGGTGAGGACCGCCTCGGTGAGGACCGGTTCGGGCAGCAGGGCGTCTTCGGTCGGCTCCGCGTCCGTGAAGCGAAGCGTGTAGTTGATGCCGGCCTTGGTGCTGAACCGCACCATGTCGCCGTCGGGATCGGCGTCGACAGCGCCCAGGTGCGGCGCAGCGCCTCGGCGACGCGGGCGGGGTCGTGGTCCGCGTCGAGCAGCGGGCTCTTGTCACGGGCGATGGAAAGGCATTCGCCGGTCGCACTCTTCACTCCTATTCAGTAATCCAGATCGAGATAGTCGATGTTGTTGGTCTCCCCTTCCGACAGTCCCATAGCACGCCCGCCGCCGTCCTGGAAATGTACGTCCTTGAGTCCTTCGGCGATGATTTGGCGCATTTGCTAGTCACTGGCCCCTTGTTGCGGGCGTGGAAGTGGCACTGGGCGTCAGTCCGGGGAGAAGAGAGGCAACTGATCGGGAGCTCGCCCTCAACCTCGGCAACCCGAAGCGGGGTATCGTCCACTTCCAGGAAGCCTCCACCGTCCACACCAGCCAGGAGGCCTACAACAGCTACGCGTTCCCCGGCGGCCACGCCATCTACCTGGCCCGGCTCGCCGGAGCCCATCTCGACCTTGGGGATGTCGACTCCGCTGCAGCACGGCCGGCTCGCGTTCGGGCGGCTCCAGCAGCGCCTCGCCCGGCACGGGCGCAGCGCGGTTCAGGGGGCGGGCCGGTGGCCAACGCACTCCGTGGCCGTCGACGTGATCCACGCAGACGCGGCCGGCCTGACCGGCTGGCCGTACGAGCAGCGGCGCACGGCGCTCAAAGCCCAGTTCACCGGCCACCGGTCGGAGGCACCGCTGACGCTGTGCCCGTCGACCACCGATCGCACCGTGGCCCGGGGGTGGCTGGAGTGGACGGCGGCCGGGCTGGAGGCCTGTGCTCCAAGCGACTGGACGAGCCCTAGATCGGGGGCGCCCGAGCCTGGCACAAGTACACGGTGCCACCACCCACCGGGGCCATCATCGGTGCAGTCACCGACCCCCCGCAGGCGCCCAGGACGGTGCTGGTGGGCCGCTACGACGCCGTGCGGCGTCTCCGGTATGCCGGGCGCAGCACCACCCTGTCCGCATGTCTCGGGCGTGCCCTTGGCGACGTCCTGGTCCGGCCGTCGCGCGTGCATCCGTGGGAGGGATAAACTTTTCAGCGGGCTGGGGAACACAGCGCACGCTGGAAGTGGTCTTGGTGGAGCCTGCAGTGGTGCGGGAGGTGGCCGTCGACGTTGCCCGGGACACTGCTGCAAGGTTCCGCCGCCCTGCCCGCTCGCACTGCATCCGCACGGACATCGATATCGCGCAGGTGCCGAAGGTCGATGAGCCCGGGGCCGCTTCCGCCAAGCCGTAACCCCTGCGCTGAGGGAGTGATGGGCCGAGCACGGGTGCGCATCCGAACCCCCGCAGATACGTGAGTGAGCCCCGGCCTCCCCGGTGCCGGGGCTCACGGCGTTCTCGGCGCCGTTGCGCCCAGACGGACCTGTGGCAGCGGCCGTGGGGGCTGAAGAACTGGCCGGGCTTTGTCTTTACGATGGGCGCCGATGTGATCACGGGGAGGTTTGATGCGGCATCAAGGCTGCGGCCAAGAGCAGCACTTAGAGGGCATCTGATCAGTGAGCCTCTTTCATCCGAATAGTTACAGTTCAGTAGGGTGTGGACGGCTTGGATGATGGTGCCGATGCGGCGGGTGGAGCATCGGGCTCGGCGGAGGATTTGCCAGGACTTGAGCTGTGCGAAGGCGCGTTCACCAGGAGCTCTCAGCCGTGCGTGGTCGCGGTTGAACTGCTGGTAGTGCTCGGGTTGTTCGCGGTGGTTCTTGTACGGAGTGCGGACGGTGGCGCCGGCGTCCTGGTAGGCGCGGTCGGCCAGGACGAGGATCTGCCGTGTCAGGCAGGCTTGGATGATGCCGTGGGCCCGAGCCGCGGTCAGATCATGGGTGCCGCCAGGCGTTGCGCGGGAGAACCACAGGGGTGTGCCGTCAGGGCGGGCGATGACCTGCACGTTCATGCCATGCCGGCGGTACTTCATCGAGTAGTACGGCTCGTCCGCACGGATGCGGTCGATGGAGGTCAAGGTGCCGTCAACGATGACGTGGTCGCCTTCACCGAGGCCGGTGAGGGCTTCGTAGAGGCTGGGCGCCCAGCCGGCCAGGACGTCCAGTGTCTCGTCGACATAACGCCAGACGGTGGCCTGGGATATCCCGAAACTGGCTCCGAGCTGCGAGAACGTCTCGTTCTTCCGCAGATGGACCAGCGTGAGCAGAGCCTGCTTGAAGCGGCCGAGCTTACGCCATCGGGTGTTGTGAGCTCGATGGCGCTCGTGAAGCAGCCAGGCAACGTGCTCAACCACCTCGTGCGGGACGTCAAGCGTGGCAGGATACGGAACCACCAGGGCCCCTTCGGTCGCCAACGTGTTGAGTGAGATCACCACGCCAACGACCAGGGGCCCTGCCTCGTCACCACACCCGCTGACCAGCCCATTTCACCCTCCAGCACAGGATGAAAGAGGCTCAGTGTTCACGCGGATATGATCAGGATGTCCGTTTCGATTTGCCAGGTTGGTGCGGATTTCCCGGTCAGTTCGCGGGACATCTGTTAGCCATGGCCCAGTGGATCATCGTCCGGGATCTCTGCGGGAGGGCTTTGTAGTCCCGCGCCAGCCGGCGGTGCTGCATCAGCCAGCCGAAGGTCCGCTCGATCACCCATCTCTTCGGCAGCGGCTCGAATCTCCTGGCCCGCGGCTGCTGTACCACCTCGACGTCGATGCCCAGACCGGCGCCGTGGTTGAAGATGCTGTTCTGGGAACCCGTTTCGCCCCAGACCTTGGACACGCTGGGATGTGTCGCGGCCAGGTCGTCGAGCAGGGGCTTGCCGCCGGTGGTGTCGTGCACGTTCGAGGCGGTCACCAGGACAGCCAAGACCATGCCGAGGGTGTCCGTGATCAGGTGCCGCTTGCGTCCTTTGATCTTCTTGTCGGCATTAATGCCCTGGCTCGTCTCCGCTACGTTTGTCGAGGTCTTCACGCTCTGCGCATCGACCACGGCCGCGGTCGGCTCCGCACGGCCGCCGTGGAGCTGGCGGGTCTTGTCGCGTAAGAGGTCGTGGACCTGGGGGTGCCGTCGGTTTCCCGCTTCGCGTAGTAGTCGTAGACGGTCTTGTAGGGCGGGAAGTCGTGCGGCAGGTACTCCCACGGGATGCCAGTGCGGTTGACGTAGAGGATCGCGTTGACACTCTCTCGCAGTTCGTGCACCCGGGCTGCCATTCCGGGGCCGGTCCGTCTCGCCCGCCAGTCGTTGAAGACCGGTTCAATCAAGGTCAGCGGGCGTCAGACACGTCACTTCGGTACGGACTACGAACACTCACGCCTCATCCAACGACCGCCAACGACGCCAGTCACAAAACCATCCCAGAACACCAATTACTCAGATCAGATGCCCTCTTAGTGGCCCTAACAAAGCCTTTGGACGTGTCGGTGGGTGATCAGGCAGACGGCAAGGCCGAGGAAGGCCTCGTGGATGTCGTCGCGTCGTTCCCAGCGGATGCGCAGGCGGCGGAAGCCGTGCAGCCAGGAGATGGTCCGCTCGACGACCCACCGGAAGGTCCCAAGGCCGGTGCCGTGAGGCTGGCCTCGTTCGGCGATCACTGGCCGGATGCCCCGCTTGCGAAGGAGCCAGCGGTACTTGTCGTGGTCGTAGCCGCGGTCGGCGAAGAGCATGTCCGGGCGGCGTCGGGGCCGGCCGACGACTCCCGCGACCGCTGGGATCTTGTCAAGCAGCGGAAGGAGCTGGGTGACGTCGTTGCGGTTGCCGCCGGTCAGCGACACCGCGAGCGGGATGCCCTGGCCGTCGGTGAGGATGTGGTGCTTGCTGCCCGGCCGTGCGCGGTCGACCGGGCTGGGTCCGCTTTTGGGCCTCGCCGAGCCGCTCTGACATGCGAGGAGTCGATCACCGCCCGCGACCAGTCCAGCTGGTTCTTCGACCGCAGCTTGTTCAGCAGCAGCTGGTGCAGCTGGTCCCAGACGCCGGCCTCGTTCCAGGCCGCCAGACGCCGCCAGCACGTCATGCCCGAGCCGAAGCCCAGCTCCTGGGGCAAGTACTCCCACTGAATGCCGGTGTGCAGGACGAACAGGATGCCGCACAGGGCCTGCCGGTCAGGCACCCGCGGCCGTCCCTCAACCTGCTTCGGCGGCGGCTCGGGCAGCAACGGCTCGATCAGCGACCACAGTTCGTCCGACACGATCCACGGCCGCGACTGACGCTTCCCCATGCCCGCATCAACGAACGATCAAGCCGACAGTCACATGATCACGCGCTTTTGTTAGAGCCAGTTAGCCTGCAACCACTCCGGCAGGCGGCTGGCCAGCACGCTGTTCTATCTGAGGGCGAATCGTCGGTGCGGTTGTCCCTCGCCCGCCCTCAGATGATCATCCCGTTTCCGGCTTACAGCCGGGAGCCGGCTCTTGGTCCTGGTGCCCCTGGTCCTCGTCTTGGCGATGGCTGTTGGCGGGCCAGAGTCCGAACGGGCCGGGCCGGCGCGCCGACCTAAGCGGCAGCACCCTAGAGCCGGTGATGATCACGGATCACGGTCGCTGCTCTGCATCGGTTAGAGGGGTCTCGTCAGGCACAGCACGCAGCAGGAAGCCGGTCATGGCAAGGAGCGCCTCCGCCTCCAAAACGAGGAGCTTGCCCGCCCCGTCGAACCGCGACCTCGAGCCGGATACCCGGTTCGAGACCGCCCAGATGTAACGCAGCTACTTGGCTTACGGTCGACCAAGACAATAGACCGGATGCCGTCGACGTGTACTTCCTGCATGGCTGCACCCAAATTGGTCTGACCGAGGCCCTGATTCTGCCGGGCCGGCCGTTGCGGTGCTGATGCTTCGCCTTGGGAATCCTTGCGGCCAGCGCTACGCTGATCTGTCGGCGCCTGACCACACCTGAATCGTCCGTCACCCGCCGGCAGTCATAGCTTGCGCAGGTCGTACACCGCGCGTATCAGTGCGCCGAGCGCCGCTACAGTCCGATCCTCGTCCAGACCCTCGTCGATGACCTCCAGCGCAGCAGCAGCCGGCACCCGCACCGAAGCCGGCAAACCCTCGTAGGCAGCCGCCCGGTACGCCAGAGCACGATGAGCCGCCTGCTCCGCCTCACTCACCCCGCCAGGTGTCAGCGGGAACATCACCGCCTTATAGACCATGATCAGCACGAGGGACAAATCAGCCTGCTCCTCCGCCAAGCCCTTGGCCTCAGCAGTCAACAAAGGCTCCTGCAGCCTCTCTTGCGTCGACTCCGGCAGGTGAGGGCGGTAGAAGAAGCGGCACATCTCCGCGACCGCAACCGCCGCACCAGCCCCCATGACCAGTCCCCACCACCCGCCCAGCACGAACCCCGCACACGCGCCGAAGCCCGCCCAGCAGGCTTCAATGCCCATGAGCGTCAACTGCAGGCGAGTAACGAGCCCAGAAGACATGCCAGAAGTATGCCTACGCCCCCTGCCAGCGCCGAGCAGAGGAGCAGCCGGGCGCCGTGAGCAGCCAGCCGGGCACCCACCTGCGATCGCTCGAGACGATCCCAGCGCCTAGCCGGGGCAGTGCTCACTTGGCCGACTCGAACCAGCCGCCCGACCGGTCAGATAAGCCCGTAACCCTTAGACGCCATTTCAGTTGGCGTGATCTTGCGGCAGTCTGGGGCGATGACTGCTGCGCTTGTCGAGCGGATGGCACCGGAAGACCTGTGGACGTTGTTCCAGCGGGTGGTGCCGTCGGCCCCGGTCCGCCCCCAGGGTGGAGGGCACCGGCGGCGAGGGGACCGCGAGGTGCTGGCTGCCATCGTCTTCGTGGCCACCTCAGGCTGCACCTGGAACCAACTGCCGCCAGGCTTCGGGCTGTCGGGCGTGACGGCCTTCCGCCGGTTCACCGAGTGGACCGAGGCCAGGGTGTGGGCCAAGCTTCACCGCCTGATCCTGGATGAACTCGGTGCCCGAGGTGAGCTGGATTGGTCGCGGTGCGCGATCGACTCGGTAAGCGTCCGGGCCCTCAAAGGGGGCAGCTGACGGGACCGAATCCGACCGACCGTGGCAAGAAGGGATCGAAAATCCACCTCGTCGTCGACCGCCATGGCCTGCCTCTGTCGATCGGCATCTCCGCCGCCAACCTCCACGACAGCCAGGCACTCATCCCGCTGGTCCGCGGCATCCCACCCATCCGCTCACGTCGCGGCCCGCGACGCCGACGGCCCGCCAAGCTGCACGGTGACAAGGGATACGACTACCGCCACCTGCGGCGATGGCTCGCCTCCCGCGGCATCCGGCACCGCCTTGCCCGCAAGGGCATCGAGTCCTCCCGGCGGCTGGGCCGGCACCGCTGGGTGGTGGAGCGGACCGTGTCCTGGCTGTCAGGCTGCCGCCGCCTGCACCGCCGCTACGAGCGCAAGCCGGAACATTTCCTTGCCTTCACAGCCATCGCCGCGACTCTCATATGTCACCGCCGACTGGCCAAGTGAAATGACGTCTTACTGATCTTTTCGTAAGTTCGGTGGGTGTGGTGGGTGGATGGCCAGGCCGGTGTGGGCGAGGAATGACCATGGAAGTTGGGGGTTGGTGTTGATGCGGTGGATGCCTTGTTCGGTGGCGTCGGCGACATCGGCGAGGTGGTCGCCGGCGAGGTTGGCGAGTTCACGCTTCTTGAGCGAGGACCACAGCAGTTCCACCGGGTTCAGCTCGGGAGCGTAGGCGGGTAATCGCTCCAGAGTCAGCCAGTCCTGCTCGGCGACCCAGGCCCGCATCGTCCGGCTCCAGTGGGCGGGCAGGCCGTCCCAGACCAACACCACGTTCTCGCCGCGGTAGAACACCTTCACCTGCTCGAGGACTTCGATGAGGGCGGCGGTGTCGTAGCTGCCGGGCTTGAGATGGAAGCACAGGCGGGCCCCGCGTTCGGGGTCGGTGGAGTGGTAGCCCAGGGCCCCGGCCATCGACGCCCGCTTCCAGTTCAGGCGGTGCCGCAGCAGCGGAGTCCGCCCTCGGGGTGCGTAGGTGCGGCGGATCTGAGGCAGCAGGGAGACACCTGATTCGTCGAGGAACACGATCCAGGCACGTGTGTTCACGGCCCCTTTTTGATGCGCGGCCACTCGTGCGCGATCCAGCGGGCGATCTCGGACTCGTCCCGTTCGACCGCCCGCCGCTCGGGCCGTTGCAGGCTCCACCCGAGCCGGCCGGTCAGCAGCCGCCATACCGATGCCCTCGACAACGCCACCCCCGTTGTCTTCTCCACGACGGTACCGACTCGCTCCAGGGTCCACAGATCAGCCTCGAAACCATGAGCCTGGGCGCCCTGCTCCAGCGCGGCCCGCACCCGCTCGACCTGGGCGTCGTCCAGCTTGGGTGGACGCCCGGTGGCTGACCGTCTCCGCAGGCCCGGGGCACCGTCTTGCTCCCACACCCGACGCCAACGCCGCACACTCTCGGCACACACCCCCACCGCCCGCGCAATCTCCGCATTCGAGGCGCCCTCCTCGAGCAACTCGACCGCCCGAACACGACGCGCCTCCGCCAACTGAGGCCGTGACAAAGGAGGAAGAGACGAGCCGGCAGCCGAAGATGAGGGTTGATAAGCCACCCCGAAAGCCTCCCACTCGCAGGGCCACCACACCCACCGAACTTACGAAAAGATCAGTAGGTGCTGCTTCTCGGATCTCCCTCCGTGGGTGGGATGTTGGGGGCAGGCTGAGGGCATGGGACGTGGGGACCTGACGAATGCGGAGTGGGAGCGGCTGGAGTCGTTCTTACCTCGCGGTGGTGCACGCGGGGGCCGGGGGAGTGATCACCGACGGGTGATCAACGGAGTGCTCTACCGGGTCCGCACGGGGGTGCAGTGGCGGGATCTCCCAGAGCGGTTCGGGCCGTGGGAGACCGTCTATAAACGTCATCGCCGCTGGTCGGCGGACGGGACCTGGCAGACGCTCCTGTCGAAGATGCAGGCTGCGGAGGACGCCGCAGGCCGGATCGACTGGGACGTGTCCGTGGACTCCACCGCGGTCCGTGCCCACCAGCACGCCGCCGGCGCGCGCACGACACCTCCCGCCGTAAATCCTCAAAAGGGGGTCCGCCCGCGGACGAACCAGGTCGATCCGGTACTTCGGAAACTGGCCCTCCGGCTGGAGGAGGTCCTCAAGTCCGCGAGTGCCTGGGACGCTCCCGCGGCGGCTTCACCACCAAAATCCACCTCGCAGCCGACGGACGATGCCGGCCCCTCGCCCTGCTCCTGACACCCGGACACTACGGAGACGGCCCCCAACTCCGCCCCGTCCTGGAACAGGTCTCGGTGCCCCGCATCGGAGTGAGCCGGCCTCGCACCCGGCCCGACCACGTGCTGGCCGACAAGGCCTACACGTCCCGCGAAAACCGCCGCTACCTGCGACGACGAGGCATCTCCCACACCATCCCCGAACGGCCCGACCAGCAAAGACACCACCACAATCGCGGTTCCCTCGGCGGCCGGCCCACCGGCTTCGACCGCGAACGCTACAAGAAGCGCAACACCGTCGAACGGGCTATCAACCGGCTGAAAGGCTTCCGGGTCGTCGCCACACGCTACGAGAAGCGGGCTTACATCTACCTCGGCACCGTCACTCTCGCAGCACTCATCGTCTGGCTCCGAACGTGATCCGAGAAACAGCGCCTAGACCCGCCCGAACGGGGTCAGGTATCTGTTCGCCACTTCAGATCTCGCCCAGGACAAGTGGGTGGCTCCGCTGGCGTGAGAATCATACCGATCAGGTGGTCGAGCGCGGCAGAGGAGCCGGGACCGTGGAGTTGAGCCTCGGGGGCGAGGGTGGCTGCGGTCCGGCGCAGTTCGAGCCAGCCGAGGTAGGCGGCGTAGGCGGCGAGTGCCCGGGGGCGGGCGCCCTGCGGGCCGAAGCCTAGGTCGGTGAAGATCTCGGTCAGAAAGGCCAGTCGGGCTTCAGTGACCCTGGCAACTACCTCGGCGATGGCCGGGTGTCTGGTCTGTGTGGCGAGAGCGGGCTCGAGACCGGCGATTTCCTCGCCGCCAAGAGCCTCCGTAAACAGAGCGCGGGCCCGAGCCCGGGCATCGCCCAGCGCTCGGACGGCCGCCATCACCTCGGCGGTGGCGCGCAGTTCCCAGGTCTCCAGGGCTGCCACTAGCAGGGCCTCCCGGTCGGCAAAATGCCAGTAGAAGCTGCCGCGCGTAACGCCCAGCTCACGCGCCAGTCGGTCCACCGCTACCGCGGTGATCCCGCCGCGGGCCAGCGCCTGCAACGCGGCCATAGTCCAGTCATCCCTGCCGACTTTGCCCTTACCCATGTGCCGTACAGTACTGTACGGAGATCCGTACAGTACTGTACGGATGTGTCTCGGAAGGGGTGGCGGGATGAACCTGGTGGCATGGGTGCTCGGACCGGCGGGGGATGACGGGACACGACAGCCGGGGAGTGGCTCAACGGCAGGCGCAGACCTGGGAGTTAGAGCCGCGGCTATCGCGGCGAGTGCGGGCTTGTCGGCGGCTGGGGCCCTGCATGCAGTGTGGGCGTTCTCCCCCTGGCCGCTGGACTCGCGGGCCGACTACGCGGCCGTCGTGGTGGGGGTGGCGGAATCGCAGCTGCCGTCCCGCCCGCTCACATTGACCGTCGCGGGTATGCTGGGCCTGGCCTGCTGGCTCGTTGTCACCGGCGTCCGGCCGACAAACCACCTAGCTGCCTCGCGCCTGGTCAGGGGTGGGCTATGGACGCTCTGCGGTGTGCTGTTGATTCGCGGGCTGGGTGGCCTGATCGTCTCGGGCTTCACCCTGAGTGAGGCGCCGGCCGAGTTCCGGCACTGGGACCTGCTGCTGTATTCCCCGCTGTGCATCGTCCTCGGCGGCTTGACCGGCTTTGTGACAGTCCGGGTCCGTAGTCGCCGCAGCAACAGTGGAAGCCGCGCCTGACCCGCCTTGCAGCTCCAGCGACCTGACCTGGTCACCAAACACTCCGCGGACAGAAGGATGCAACGAACGCAGGGAAGGGCATCAACGTTCCCCTCCGTCCCTGCTGGTCGAGATGTCGACGAGAAGGGGCAATCTGTTCGCGTACGACAGGATGTACCTTGAAATCCAGCTTGCCGCGATTATGGGGCTCGGACCGGGGTGTTCGCCCCTGTTACCGTTTCCCTGGCCCCACAATGGGTTTCTGGGTTTCTGGGTTCCTGGGTTCCGGGTCCGGCATGACTTGCGCCCCTTGTCGGTCATGGTTGAAATGGTGGTGTCACCGGGCTGGGAGGCATTGAGCCTTCTCCATCTTCACTATGAGCTGGTCAGATGGAGGGTGAGGACGGCCTGGACGAGGCTAATGACCCTGGTGATCGAGCACCGCAGTTTGCGGAGGAGCCTCCAGGACTTGAGGGTGGCGATGGCCTGCTCCCCGAGGGCCCGGATCTTCGCGCGAGACCGAGTTCGCCGCCTTCTGACCTGTCGAGAAGGTCTCCCATGTAGGGGATCCGGACTGTGCCGCCGGCGCCCCGGTAGCCTTTGTCGGCCCAGCACTTGATGTCGGCCTCGGCGAGGGCGCCGACGATGCCGTGTTCACGCGCAGCACGGACGTCGTGGACGGCGCCGGGCATGGCCGGTGAGGCCCACAGCAGTCGGCCGAAGGGGTCGGCGATGACCTACACGTTCATTCCGTGTTTCTTGTGTTTTCCGGAGTAGAACGGCCGGTCCGCGGCGGTGCGGTCGATGGGCAGTAGCGCGCCGTCCAGGATCAGATACGCCTTCACCGACGCGGTGCGCATCGCGTCGGCCAGGCTGGGGGCGAGGACGTTCAGGAGCTCAACAGCCTCGGTGACGTAGCGGTATGCCGTCGTGGTTCCAACGCCGAACCCGGCCGCGAGCTGGGCATAGGTGTGTCCCACCCGCAGATGGGCGAGTGTCAGCAGGGCCTGACGAATCTCTGACTCAGGTCACTACTGAGCTTTTCGTTAGTTCTGTGGGTGCAGGAGCTTCAGGGGTGTGAGCATGATGGTGTGTCTTCCAAGCCGCAAGATGCTGTTGCCGGTGTCTCCGTTCTGCCGTTGACGCGGCCCCAGTTGGCCGAGGCCCGGCGCATGCGCGCGGCCGAGTTGTTCGAGCAGGGACGTCCTTCATCCGAGGTTGCCCGGGCAGTGGGGATGCATCCCGAGAGTGTGCGCCGGTGGAAACGGCTGTGGGAGCAGGGCGGGGTTCAGGCATTGCGGCGGCGTTCGGCTACCGGTCGGCCGCCCAAGCTGGACGACGCCCGGGTCGAAGCGGTTCGGACTGTGCTGGAGCAGGGCGCCCAGGCGCACGGGTTCGAGGCGGACCTGTGGACGCTGGAACGGGTCGGCGTCGTGGTCGAGCGGGTGACCGGGGTGACGTTGGCCCGGGCCTCGGTATGGCGTCTGCTGACCGGGCGGCTGGGGTGGAGTCTGCAGCGGCCCAGGCGCCAGGCCGTCGAGCGGGACGAGTCCGAGATCGCCCGATGGGTTGCCTAAGTGGCCCTAACAAAGCCTTTGGACGTGTCGGTGGGTGATCAGGCAGACGGCAAGGCCGAGGAAGGCCTCGTGGATGTCGTCGCGTCGTTCCCAGCGGATGCGCAGGCGGCGGAAGCCGTGCAGCCAGGAGATGGTCCGCTCGACGACCCACCGGAAGGTCCCAAGGCCGGTGCCGTGAGGCTGGCCTCGTTCGGCGATCACTGGCCGGATGCCCCGCTTGCGAAGGAGCCAGCGGTACTTGTCGTGGTCGTAGCCGCGGTCGGCGAAGAGCATGTCCGGGCGGCGTCGGGGCCGGCCGACGACTCCCGCGACCGCTGGGATCTTGTCAAGCAGCGGAAGGAGCTGGGTGACGTCGTTGCGGTTGCCGCCGGTCAGCGACACCGCGAGCGGGATGCCCTGGCCGTCGGTGAGGATGTGGTGCTTGCTGCCCGGCCGTGCGCGGTCGACCGGGCTGGGTCCGCTTTTGGGCCTCGCCGAGCCGCTCTGACATGCGAGGAGTCGATCACCGCCCGCGACCAGTCCAGCTGGTTCTTCGACCGCAGCTTGTTCAGCAGCAGCTGGTGCAGCTGGTCCCAGACGCCGGCCTCGTTCCAGGCCGCCAGACGCCGCCAGCACGTCATGCCCGAGCCGAAGCCCAGCTCCTGGGGCAAGTACTCCCACTGAATGCCGGTGTGCAGGACGAACAGGATGCCGCACAGGGCCTGCCGGTCAGGCACCCGCGGCCGTCCCTCAACCTGCTTCGGCGGCGGCTCGGGCAGCAACGGCTCGATCAGCGACCACAGTTCGTCCGACACGATCCACGGCCGCGACTGACGCTTCCCCATGCCCGCATCAACGAACGATCAAGCCGACAGTCACATGATCACGCGCTTTTGTTAGAGCCAGTAAGAGTGGCCGCGCATCAAAAAGGGGCGGTGAAGAAACGTGCCTGGATCGTGTTCTTCGACGAATCAGGCATATCGCTGCTGCCCGAGGTGCGTCGCAGCTACGCACCCCGTGGCCGCACTCCGCTCTTGCGGCACCGGCTGAACTGGAAACGAGCCGGGATGGCCGCCGCGCTGGGCTACCACGCCGCCGACCCCGAACGCGGCCCGCGGCTGTGCTTCCACCTCAAGCCGGGCAGCTACAACACCACTTCCCTGATCGAGGTGCTGGAACAGATCAAAACCTTCTACGCCGGTGAGCCGGTGGTGTTGGTATGGGACGGACTGTCCGCGCACTGGAGTCGGGGCATGCGGGCCTGGGCGGGCGAGCAGGACTGGCTCACCCTCGAGCGGCTGCCGGCCTACGCACCCGAACTCAACCCGGTCGAACTGCTGTGGTCGGCCATCAAAACCCGCGAGCTGGCCAACCTCGCCGGCGACCACCTCGCCGATGTCGCTGACGCAGCCGAACGCGGCATCCACCGAGTCTGCTCCAGCGAGCAGCTCCCCTGGTCCTTCCGCACCCACACCGGCCTGATCATGCATCCCCAAACACCACAGAACTAACGAAAAGCTCAGTAGATGAGTGGTTCCGAATGATCAGAGGTCGTAGGCGATCATGTCACCCCGGCTGGGCGTGCGTCCTATGGGTGGTACAGCTCTTGCGCGCGGGCGGAATCGATGGGGCGGTCCTGGGGCAGGTACAGGAAGTAGTCCAGTTGCCACGCCTGCGCAGTGCCGGCTTGGCGGTTGATGGTGGTCACCCAGGGCGGGTAGACGCGGAAGGCTCGTTTCCCACTGGAGCTGTCTGCTGATGCGACACCGTGTTGGCGGAGCGCCTCCATAGGAAAGACGAACTGGCCGAAGTGATGATGGTCGCGGGTGCTGACGACGAAGAGGTCAACGGGGTCGGTGGCGTCGAAAGGCTGGATGGGCCCGCCCAGGGACCTCTTCCACACGGTGACGAACTGGCCGACCTTTGTCGGGGTCGTCTTGGCTGCGCGGAATCGGATGGCGAGTCCGTCAAGAGTGAAGGCGTGGGCTGCGTATGCGGCACTCTCGGTTTCTGGGGCTGGCTGCGAGCAGGTGAACCCGCAGGGGTCGTAGACGAGCGCTTTCGCCGCGAGGAGATCTCTGTGGGCAGGGGTGGTGTCCGACCACGGTTTGAATCCGGTGGGGTGGAGATCGGGTGAGTGCCCTCGGTTCGTCGCCATTCGTTCACCCTGTCACAAATGCTGGAACGGTCGCCGACCGAACTGACGGCGCAGCTCTCGTTGACATTCGAATGCTGACGGTGTCCGGGAATGCAGACAGGGCATCCAAGATCGTTGTGTGACGAACAACCTGGATGCCCTGCTGACCGCACTGTACGTGAAGATCGACGACGAGATCGGAGGCACCCGATGGCTGGGCCGACCGCCGCAGCTGACGGACTCCGAACTCGTCTGCCTCGCCGTCGCGCAGGCGCTGCTGGGCTTCACTTCGGAGTCGCGGTGGCTGCGGTTCGTGGACTCCCGCTTAGGTGAGATGTTCCCGTACGTGCCCAAGCAACCGGGCTGGAACAAGCGGCTGAGGGCCGCGTTGCCGCTGGAAAAGAAGATCATACGGCTCCTGGCCGCCGACACGGACTTCTGCTTCGACAATCACTGGATCGTCGACTCCACGCCGGTGGCATGCGGCCGCTCGCGTCCGGCCGTGAAGCGGTCGGACATGGCCGGCTGGGCCGGATACGGGTACTGCGCTAGCCACAGCCGGTTCTTCTGGGGCCTGCACCTGTTCCTGGTATGCACCCCGACCGGGATGCCCATCCTGTGGGCTCTTGCCAACCCGAAGATCGACGAACGCGAGGTACTGACCGCGATGCTCGACCGCGAACCGGAGACGGTCACGGACCGGCCGGGGCTGCTGGTGATTTCCGACAAGGGATTCGCTTCCAAGGAGTTCGAGGCCGATCTGGCCTTGCGGGGTGCCGAGTTGTTGCGGCCGTCGTACAAGCGCGAGAACAAACGCAAGGGCGAGAGCCTCCTGAAATCAGTGCGACAGCTGATCGAGTCGGTCAACGACACCCTCAAGGGCCAGCTCGACCTGGAACAGTACGGAGGCCGGACCTTCGAAGGCGTCGCCGTCCGCGTCGCCCAGCGCGTCCTCGCGATGGCCGCCGCGATCTGGCACAACCACAAGACGGCCAGCCGGTCACACGCTCCCTCATCGCCTACGACCACTGATCACATCGGAATGACTCGTTTAGGCGCCGCACTGCCGGCGCAGCCAGCTCGTCGCGCCTACCCACATGCCGCCCTCGGTGACGTCCCGCATTGTGCCGCTGATCCGGACCAAGTAATGGCAAAACGCGAGATCGGCTCCGGGGGTTGTCAGGTCGCGGATCTCATGACCGATCCCGGTGCTGTGGCGCGCAGCACGGCCTTGCGTCCCCGGCCCCCGTGGGTGAACCGCCCCTCGGTGACCAGCCGTTTGACGCAAAGTCTGACCAGCTGGTTGGTCATGCCCAGCGTCTGGGCGACCGCGTACAGTTCGCCAGCGTCTGCAGTGCCGTCCTCGCGGACGAGGCCGAACACCAGGGTCCGGGTACTGACCCCGGGCGTCGCGGGCTCCGCCGCGGAGGCGCCCGGGGGCCGGGTCGTCATCGCTGCTGCTCCAAGTTCAAGATGTCGCCGGATGCGCCGCCGCTCGGGTTGGCAGGGACGGCGCGATGCATCGTAGGCACAGCACTAAACCCCATGAGACCCCTGAGGTACGGGTCTGCTCGCTACGTACGGCGGTGAAGCCGTGCCACTCATGCAGCAGCCATGTTCGGCCGCGATGGTCGCGCTTTCGGCCAGCAGCAGGCCGCCGATGCCGGCGCTCCGGTAGGCGGGGTCGACGGCTATGCCGTCCATGACCAGCTCCCCGGGCTCCGAGGTGCGATCGAGCAGGGCCAGCATGACGAGCCGGGACATCCCACGCAAAAGCCCGTAGCTGGACAACATGTCGCGTATGTCGCCGCCAGCCAGACCGCGCCCTGAGAGCTGGTAGCCGGCCAAGCTCACAACACGTCTTCGCCGAACCCCTCCCAGTACAACGCGGCCACCTGCTCCTCGGTTTGCCGGGGTACGACGCGGCGGATGGTGGCTGCCAAATCGATGAGTCTTCCTCGCACTCTACGTACGATCATAGTACGGTCGAAACGAAAACGATCGTTTCTAGTCTGATAAATATCCCCTGGAGGGAAGATGGCGCTGAAAGGCGCTCTACGCCGCCGGAAGGTCCGGATCGTGCTTGCGACGTTGGCCGCACTGGTGGTCATGGCAGCGGGCCTGGGTGGGCTGGTGGTCTGGCAAAACACCTACGACCTGCGCGAAGAGGTGGTGACGATACCTCGGGTCGGCCAGACCCTGGAGGGCGTTCTGGCACTGCCGAAGCATGGAAAGGGGCCCTTCCCGCTCGTGGTCTTCGTGCACGGCGACGGACCTGTCGACGCCACGCACGACACCTTCTACCGGCCGATCTGGGAGTCCTTCGCCCGCGCCGGCTATGCCTCACTGTCCTGGAGCAAGCCGGGCGTGAAAGGCGCGCCCGGCGACTGGCTCGACCAGTCCATGGACGACCGCGCCCAAGAGGCCGTCGACGCCATCGCCTGGGCCCGGCAGCGACCAGACGTCGACGGCAGCCGGATCGGCCTGTGGGGCGCCAGCCAGGCCGGCTGGGTACTGCCCAAGATCGCCGCCAAGGACCCCGGCATCCGCTTCACCATCGCCGTCTCACCCGCCATCAACTGGCACCGACAAGGCCGCTACAACCTCTTGGCCGAACTGCGCCGTGACGGCGCCTCCGACACCGAGATCACCGCCGCCCTGCGCCGCCGTGAGACCGGGCTGGAACTGCTCAGGCGGGGCGCCTCATACGGGGAGTACGTCCGTGCCGTCGGCGATCCGCAGGGCATGACGGCCGCCCGCTGGAGGTTCATCTCCGAAAACCACACCGCCGACGCGAGCGCCGACCTGCCCGCACTGCGCCGCATGCCGGTCCTGCTGGTGCTCGCCGGCCACGACGTGAACGTCGACACCGCCGACACCGAGGCCACCTACCGCCGGCTCCTGCCAGCGCCGGCGCTACGCGTCGCCCACTACCCGGACGCCACCCACGGCCTGGTCAAGCACGACGTGGAGAACTCCTCACTCCGCCTCACCCTGACTGCACTATGCACGCCCAGAGCCCTGTTCGCCGACGGCTTCCTCGACGATCAACGACGGTTTCTTGCCTCCGTCAGCACCCAAGGAGCGAAACGATGACCATCCGACCCGCGGCAGAGCCCACATCGGTGCCGCCGGCCAAGGCGGCAGCACCGCAGCGCCTCTCCGACATCGACGCGCTGCGCGGCTTCGCCCTCTGCGGCATCCTTCTCGTGAACGTCACCTTCATGGCCTCGGCCTATCAGGGCACCGGTGTGGATGACCCGGCCTTCGGCTCCGCACTCGACACCGCCGTCCGCTTCACCACCGAGGTCTTCTGCGAGACCAAGTTCTACCTCCTGTTCTCCTTCCTCTTCGGCTACAGCTTCACCCTTCAGCTAGCTTCCGCGGACCGCGACGGCGCCACCTTCCTGCCCCGCTTCCTGCGGCGCTGCGCCGGCCTGTTCGCTCTCGGGCTCTGCCACGCCCTCCTGCTCTTCCCCGGCGACATCCTCACCACCTACGCCGTACTCGGCCTCATCCTGCTCGCCGTTCACCGGATCCGGCCGTGCACCGCATTACGCGCCGCCATCGCCCTCTTCGCCCTCACTGCGTTCTGCTACCTACTGCTGGCCTGGGCACTGGCCGCCACCAGGGGCGGTGGCATCGACACCGCCGCCGTGACCGAACAGGGCCGCCAAGCCACTCAGGCGCTCCAAGGCAACGCCGCATCGGTCATCAGGGCCAACCTGCGTCAGATGCCCGACGTGGTGGTCATGCTTGTCCTCTTTCAGGCTCCTGCGGCCTTCGCCGCGTTCCTGCTGGGTTTGGCGGCCGGCAAGTGCGGCATGCTGACCGACCCCACCCGTCACACCTCGCTCCTGCGCCGCCTGCAGCAGACCGGTTTCACGATCGGCGTCGCCGGAGGCCTGGTCTGGGCACACGCGAGCCACGGCTACTCCGGCACGGCGTACCAACTGCTCGCGCTGGCCGTGGACGTGGTGACCGCGCCGCTGCTGGCCGTCGCCTACGCGGCCACGGTACTGCGGACACTGGCCGGGCCGCACGGCCGGCAGATGACGGCACTCCTGGCCCCGGCAGGCCGCATGACCCTGACCAACTACCTCGCCCAGTCACTGGTACTGGCCCTCGTCTTCACTGGATACGGCGCAGCTCTGGTGGGGCGGCTCTCCCCGGCCTTCGCCACCCTGACCGCCCTGGCCCTGTTCGCCCTGCAACTGGCCTTCAGCCGCTGGTGGCTTGCCCACCACTCCTACGGACCCGCGGAATGGGCGCTGCGCACGGTCACCCTGGCCCGGCGCCCGCGCCTGAAAGGAGCATCATGACGGTGCGTCTGTGACCGGCCCGTGCCTGACCTGCGTACCGGAAGGCCGCACTGCCGGGTACCCAGCCTTCGCCAAGGCTGTGACTGAATCGTCATGCGAAAGCGGGGGGAGTAACGGAGCACGACGACAGATCACAAGACACGCCGCGGGACACCCTTCGGCCGCCCTGGCTGTAAGCCGCGACGGCGATCACCAGGTCCTCCCATGCCATCCCGCTCGTCTTCACAACCATAGGGCGGTTGGCAGCGGGGGAGCAGCCCAAGCGGAGCAGGTCGGTCATCGACACCAGCGACTCAGGCTGCAGCCAGCCCTCCCGTACCGCTAGGACAACGTCGCCGGCCTCACGTAGTGCGACTTGGCGGCTCTCGACGACGACCGTCGCACGTCCCATGAGAGCGCCGTCCAGTTCACGCACCGATGGCTCGTGGGAACCGACGGCCAGGACGAGCGCCGAGTCCTGCACGAGGCTGCCATCAACGACCGGTTCACGTGCTGAAGTAGCCGTGACGACGACGTCCGCGCTGCGGACACGGCTCGCAACCTCCGCATCGCCGGTCACCAGGCGGCGGTCGGCCCATACGGGAGGCGTACCGGCGCTGCGCGCCACGACGGTGACGTCAGCAACGGGTACGTGGGCTCGGATCATGCGTGCGTGCCCCTCGCCCTGCGGTCCTGCGCCGAAGACAACGAGCCGAAGCCCGGCGGACGAACCGGCTGCCAGGGCCCGCAACCTGTCCAGGCCGGCTGCGACCGAGACCGCCGGCGTGCGCAGAGCTGTCAGGGCGATGCCGTCCAGGATCGCTGCGCAGGTCAGTGTTGCACTGTCGTGCAGGAGGTAGGTGGCGTTGATCCGTTGCAGGCCGCGGGCGGTGTTGCCCGGGGATACCGTGGCAATCTTCACCCCGAACCACCCGCCTGCCTCCGACGGCATGAGCAGTCCCTGTCCATAGGCAAGCGGTAGGACAGCTCGCGGTACGTCGCTGTCGGGCTCGAGGCCTCCAGCCAGTGCGTCGCGGATAGCGGCGACAGCGGCGACAGGGCCCAGCGCGAAGACGTCTGCGGCATCGAGGTTGACAGTCATCGCAGTACGAACCCGGGAACGAGGTCATCTCGTGGATCGACGGTGAATCGGCATTCTGCCACCATGTGAGCTGTTCCCGTCATAGATGCGATCACGGCTGGCTGCCCGTGCGATGTGGCTCGCTCTTTTATGCGCGCACGGAAGACGGAACCCACCACAGATTCGTGGTGCAGCTCGTCTCCCGGGCGCAGGTCCCCGGTCGCGGCCAGGAGCGCGACCCTGGCCGAGGTGCCAGACCCGCACGGAGAGCGGTCCACTTCTCCGTCCGCGAATACGGTGAGGTTGCGTTGATGCAGTTGACGGCTGCCATCCGCGTGAACTCGTGGAGGTCCGACTTCCTCTGCGAAGATGGTTCCGTACACCCCTGACAGCTGTGGGTCGCTGGGATGCTCGGCGACGCCGGCGGTGTTGAGAGCGTCACGGATCTCACGGCCCACCGCGATGAGCTGGCTGACATCCTGCGGCCTCACCTTCAGGCCGATCGCCGCTGCCGGCAGGACGGCATACATGGCGCCGCCGAAAGCAATGTCGACGGTGACGGGTCCACGCGAGGTCTCGACTGGGATGTCGGTTGCGTGGACGTGGCTGGCGACGTTGGTGAAAGTCACCTCCTCGACCAGTCCTTCGCTGGTGCGGACACTCGCAGTAACGCGCCCCGAGGGCACGTCGACGACGACGTCGGTGACCCCGTCGGCGGGGGCCGGTACCCGACCCGAGGCGACGGCCCACGCTCCGAGAGCCATCGTTCCGTGTCCGCACGCGGTGGAAAAGCCGTCCTTGTGCCAGAACAAGACCCCTAGATGGGCACCGGCGTCATCCGGCGGAACCAGGAATCCGCCGTACATGTCCGCGTGACCGCGCGGTTCGCTGCACAGCAGGGCCCGCATCCACTGCACTTCGTCGCTGTTCATCGCTATGACGCGGCGCTGGGCGACGGTAAGCCCGTCGCCGGTCACCGCGGCCGGGCTGCTGGGCACGATGCGGAAAGGCTCGCCCCCGGTGTGCCAGTCGATCGTGTCGATCGGTTCTGTTCTCTGCATGTCTCACGCCCCCAGGTACGCCTCGACGACCTGCGGGTCGGTACGCAAGTCACCAGCCGGTCCGGTCAGCGTCACGCGGCCGGAGTCGATGACGTAGCCGCGGTGCGCGACCTTCAACGCGGCCCGTGCATTCTGCTCGATCAGCAGCACGGACGTGCCCGCTTCGTTGATGGAGCGGATGGCGTCCATGACCTGGGCGACGACCAGTGGCGCCAGGCCCATCGAGGGCTCGTCCAGCATGATCAGCCGGGGTCCGGCGACCATCGCCCGGCCGATGGCGAGCATCTGCTGCTCACCGCCGGAAAGAGTGCCTCCCTGCTGGTGGCGGCGCTCGGCCATGCGGGGGAACAGTTCGTAGACCTGCTTGATCCGCTTGTCGACCGTGGCCGTCTCACGCACGGTGTAGCCGCCGACTTGGAGATTCTCGTGCACTGTCAGCCGAGAGAAGATGCGCCGGCCCTCGGGCACGTGCACGATTCCGCGCTCGACGATCGACCAGGGCGCGGCCGCGGTGATGTCCCTGCCGAACGCGGTGATGGTCCCGGACCTGGATCGCACCACGCCGGAAATCGTCGAGACCGTCGTGGACTTGCCGGCCCCGTTGTTGCCGAGCAGAGCGACGATCTCTTTCTCGCCGACGCAGAGGTCCAGGCCCCTGAGGGCTTCCACCTTGCCGTAGGCGACTTCCAGGCCCTTGATGTCAAGGATCGGTTCCATTACCGCGCCTCCGCAATGCCGTCCGTGCCTGCTTCGGCCGCGATGCGTTCGGCCTCGGCGTGCGCTTCCTGGTCTTCGGCGCCGAGGTATGCCTCGATGACCGCCGGGTTGGACCGGATGGCCGCAGGTGGGCCGTCGGCGATCTCCTTGCCGTAGCTCAGGACGACGATCCGTTCTGAGACCTCCATGACCAGGCCCATGTCGTGCTCGATCAGGACCACTGCGGTTCCGAGAGCGGCGATGCGCCGCATCAGGTCGAGCAGTTGGGTCTTCTCTGTGTGGTTGAGTCCGGCCGCTGGCTCGTCGAGCAGGAGCATCCGCGGCTCGCGGGCCAGCGCCCTGGCGATTTCCACACGCCGTTGTTCGCCGTACGGGAGGTTGCGGATCTGCGCGGTCCGGTCGTAGTGCATGCCGACGAAGTCCAGCCAGCGGTGTGCCTCGTCGGTCGCCGCGTCCTCACTGCGCCAGTAGCGCGGTGTGTGCAGCATCGCATCGAGGGAGTTCTGTTTGATGCGGACGTGCATGCCGGCACGCACGTTGTCCAGGACGGTCAGGTCGCCGAAGAGCCGCAGGTTTTGGAACGTGCGCGCGATACCGCTGGCAGCGATCACAGCCGGCCGTTTCCCGGTGATGTCGCTGCCATTGAACGTGACCGAGCCGGAAGCCGGCTGGTAGAAGCCGGTGATGCAGTTGAAAGCGCTGGTCTTGCCGGCGCCGTTGGGGCCGATGACGGAGAGCACCTCGCCTTCCTGGACGGAGAACGTCAGGCCGTCGACGGCGCGTACCCCTCCGAACGAGACAGACATGTTCCTCACGTCGAGGAGCACCTTGCTCACGGCCTACCTCCCTGCGATTGGCGTCCGCGCCGCCTGGGTTCACCTGTACGGCTCGGCAGCAGTCCCTGGGGGCGGAAGATCATGACGACGATCAGCAGCAGGCCGAAGACGAGATAGCGCCAGTTCTCCGCCCCGCGCAGCAGTTCGGGCAGTAGCGAGATCACCAGCGCCCCGACGACCACGCCCGGCACCGAGCCCATGCCGCCGAGGACGACGGCCATCAGGATGAGCGCGGACCACAGGAAGTTGAAGCTCGGAGGGGAGATCGCTGTCTGGTGTGCCGCGAACAGCACGCCGGCGATTCCGCCGAAGATCGCCCCTGCGATGTAGGCGGCGAACTTCACCTTGTAGGTGTGGATGCCCATGGCCTCGGCGGCGTCCTCGTCCTCACGGACGAACCTCCACGCCCGGCCGATCCGTCCGCGCCCCAGCCGGCTGGAGAAGAGCACGGCCACGATGACAATGACCGCGGTGATCCAGTAGAGCGCGACATCGGCACGCAGTCCGAAAGCGCCGAAGTCCGGAATGCCGTACAGGCCGTTCGGCCCGCCGGTGAAGTCGAGGTTGTTCGCTGTGATGCGGATGATCTCCCCGAAGCCCAGGGTGACGATGGCCAGGTAGTCGCTGCGCAGCCGCAGCGTCGGCCCGCCGATGACGAGCCCGCCGATGACTGCGGCGGCCACGACCACAGGGATGGTTGCGAGCAGCGGCCACCCGTACCTCGTCGACAGCAGCCCTGAGACGTATGCCCCGATCGCGAAGAAGGCGGCGTAGCCCAGGTCGAGGAGTCCGCAGTAGCCGACCACGATGTTCAGCCCGACCGCGAGCATGATGAAGATCAGCGCGTCAATCGCGATCTGGATGACGTAGGTACTGGAGTTGAGGTACGGCAGAGCAAGCGTGACTGCCGCTAGACCGAGGGCGAGCCATCTGCTCGCAAGGAGTCCGGATGCAGTTTCGGCGAGGGCCGCGCGACGGTCTGTGAAGGTTCCGACTTTGGAGCCGGCGGGCGCGACGTTCGCGGGTGCTCGCTCTTCCACGGCCCTGACATATGCCGAGGGTGCCTCCATGGTGCGCGGAGTCGACTCGTCGTTCATCACACACGCTCCGTGACGCGTTCGCCGAGCAGCCCGGTGGGGCGCACGGTGAGGAAGAGGATGAGGAAACCGAACGCAAAGACATCGCGCCATTCGCTGCCGAGGTAGGCAACTGCGAACGACTCCAGCAGGCCGAGCACGACCGCTCCCAGAACGGCTCCTCGCAGGTTGCCGATTCCGCCGATGACCGCGGCAGTGAAGGCCTTGAGTCCGATGACAAACCCCATCAGGAAGTCGATCTTCCCGTAGTACGCTCCGGCCATGACTCCGGCAGCGCCAGCGAGTGCCGAGCCGATGAAGAAGGTCCGCGCGATGACCCGGTCGACGTTGACTCCCATGAGCAGGCAGGCCTTTGGATCCTGCGCGATGGCCCGCATCGCACGTCCCGACCGGGTCTTCCTGACCAGGGTGTCCAAAGCGATCATGAGAAGGACGGCGATGGCCATCATCGCCAGCTGCGCATAGGTGATCCGCGCGCCGGCGATGTTCAGCGTGCCTCCGGTGACACCGATCTGGTAGACCTGCGGATTCGGACCGAAGGTGACTGCGATGCCGTATTCGAGGGCGAAGCTCGCGCCCACAGCGGTGATGAGGACGGACAGCCTCGGTGCGCTGCGCAGTGGGCGGTAGGCCACCCGTTCCAGGATCACCCCGAAGGTGCCAGTGGCGGCCATCGCGGCGATCATGATGGCTATGAGAGCGATCAGCCCGCCGCCCAGTGCGCCGGCGCCGACGCTCAGCACGGTGAAGCCTGCGAAAGCGCCGAGCATGTAGATGTCACCGTGGGCGAAGTTAAGTAGTTTGATGATCCCGTAGACCATCGAGTAGCCGAGTGCGACCAGGGCATAGAACGAGCCGACGAACAGGCCGCTGACCACGAGTTGGATGAAGTGGTGCATGAGGGTTCCCTGGGGCTTAGGGGAAGCGGCAACACGCAGGTGACCGACCGAGGCCGGCCACCTGGCGTCACTTGTTCGGGACGAAGCCGTTGTCCTTGACGACGAGGATGTCGAAGCCGCCCGCGCTCAGCGTGTGCTCGGGGGTGAACTTCAAAGGCCCGGAGAAGATCTTGAAGCCGTCGGTCTTCTCGAGGGCGGCGGTGAGGGCCTGGCCGTCGGTGGTGCCGGCCTTCTTGACCGCCTCGGCGGCGACGCGCACCGCGTCATAGGCCTGTGTCGAGTAGGGCCCGGGCTCGGAGCCGAACTTCTTCTTGTACTTCGCTACCCATGCCTGGCCGCCGGGTATGGTCTGCGGCGTCTGGGTCATCGTTGCGAACACGCCCTGGGCGTTGTGCTTGCCTGCGATCTGGATCAGTTTCGCGTCGACGGATCCGTCCGCGACCATGATCCGGCCCCGGTAGCCGGCCGCCTTGAGCTGCTTGATGAGCAGACCGCCCTCCTGGTAGTACCCGGTCCAGTAGACGAAGTCCGCCTTCGCTTTCAGCACGGCGTTGACGGCTCCGGAGTAGTCCGACTCGCCGGCGGTGACCGCCTGGTGTTCGGCGACTCGGACGCCGTCCGCCCGCAGGTTCTTGTCGGTGCGCTTGGTGATGTCGGCCGAGTAGGAGGTGTTGTCGTCGATCAGGGCGACGCTCTTGCTGCCGCTCTCCTTGATGAACTGGGCTGCGGCCTCGGCTTGCTGTATGCCGGTGCCGTTGATCAGGAAGACGTTGTTTCGCTTCTGCGCCACGAGGTCGGCGGAGTTGGCGGCCGGAATGAGCATCGGGATGTTCGTCTTGCCGAAGATGCTAAGCGTCGGCAGGGTAGCCGAGGAGCAGTAGCCGCCGACCGAGATGTCGATGCTGGCACTGACGAGTTTGGCGGCACCGGCAGCGGCGGTCTTGGGATCGCAGGCCTCATCCTCGACCGTGAGCGAAAGCTTGCGGCCGTCGACTCCGCCTGCGGCGTTGATTTCGTCGACTGCGAGCTGGGCTCCGTGCTTCATGTAGGGTCCGATGGCGGCCGAGCTGCCGGTCAGAGGGGCGAGCATGCCGAGCTTGATGGTTCCGGAGTCGCTGCCGGCGGAGCCGTCCTGAGTGAGATCACCGCAAGCGGTGAGGGTGAGGCCGAGTGCTACGGCAGCAGCCGCCATGGTTCCGCGACGATTGATGGTCATGCCTTGCTCCGTCTCGCGTGGTCTCTTGGGGACCACCGGGGAGCCGAGAGTGCTCCCCGGTCGTGACGACGTCTCCTCCGATTGCGAGGTGTGACATGTCACAAGTGATTGCTGTTGTGCCGCGAGGGCGGCGATGGCGCTGCCATGGGTGTGCAGGCGGCTCGCCCTGCTGTTTGCTGCGCGTTGAGCGCGAACTGGTCGACAGTTGGCTCATGGGCCGTTGTGAGGCCCTGTGCGACCTTCTGTCCGGCTCGTGCAATGCCACCCATCTTTAATGTGTGACATTGCACTGACGATAGCGGGCCGTTTCGCGAGGCGCGAGGTGTGAGCGCCCTCGTGATGAATGTGTAATTTTCAGCCAGGGCACGTGGATCACGCCACGCGCATGGTTCTGCTCAGAGGGTGAAACCGGCCGGGTACGGATCCGACGGATCGAGCATGTACTGCGCAGTGCCCGTGACCCAGGCGCGGCCGGTCACGGAGGGCAGAATGCCCGGCCGATCTCCGACCGTCGTTTCTCCAAGAATGCGTCCAATAAACCGCGAGCCGATGAAGGACTCGTTGACGAAGTCCTGCCCCACGGGCAACTGCCCGCGCGCGTGCAGCTGCGCCATCCGGGCGCTGGTACCCGTACCGCAGGGTGACCGATCGAACCAGCCTGGGTGGATGGCCATGGCATGCCGGGAATGTTCCGCCGTCGATCCGGGGGCTTCGAGGTAGACGTGATGGCACACGTCGATGGCCGGATTCTCCGGGTGGGCCACGGGGTTCTGCTTGTTGATGGCGTCCATGATGGACAGTCCCGCATCGAGCAGTTGCTGCTTTTGCGCGCGGTCGAAGGGGATGCCGAGGTCTTCGGTGCGGACGAAGGCATAGAAGTTGCCGCCGTAGGCGATGTCGTAGCGCACCGCGCCGTACCCGGGGACATCGACGACCTGGTCGAGTGCGTGGCAGTAGGAGGCCACATTCTCCAGAGTCACCGATTCGGCATGGCCGTCGCGGACTCGTACCCGGGCCCGGACCAGCCCAGCCGGCGTGTCGAGCTGCACGATGGTTTCCGGCTCGACGGCCTCGACCATTCCGGTCTCGACGAGGACTGTTGCAACGCCGATGGTCCCGTGCCCGCACATCGGCAGGCAGCCGGACACCTCGACGAAGAGCACCCCGAAGTCGGCGTCCGGCCGGGTTGAAGGCTGCAGAATCGCTCCCGACATCGATGCGTGCCCGCGCGGCTCACACATGAGCAAGGTGCGCAGGCCGTCGCGTTCCGCGACGAATCGCTGCCGTCTCTCGAACATCGTCGCCCCCGGCAAGACGCCCACGCCGCCCGTGATGACTCGGGTCGGCATGCCCTCCGTGTGCGAGTCGACGGCGTGATAACAGACGGTCGAGCGCATGGTCAGCTCACCCCGGCGTCGATGAGGACCTGGGTGACGGCACGCACGGTGGCCTCCGTCTCCAGGCTGAGAGGCTGCCGCGGCGGACGGCAGATCCCGCCGCGGCGGCCGATCATCTCCTGGCCGAGCTTGATGGCCTGGACGAACTCTGTCTTGCTGTCCCAGCGCAGAACCGGGTGCAGCTGGCGGTAGAGAGGCAGCGCCGTCGCCAGGTCGCCGGCGACCGACGCGTTGTACAGCGCGAGGCAGGCCTTGGGGAACACCTGCGGGTAACCGGCGACCCAGCCCTTGGCGCCGGCGAGGCCCACCTCCAGGAGGGTGTCGTCGGTTCCGATCATGAGATCGAGGCCGGGCGCGAGTTCGGAGATCTCGTAACAGCGCCGCACGTCACCGGAGAATTCCTTGACGCCGACGATGAAACCTTCGGCGTGCAGCTTGGCCAGCAGCTCCGGGCGCAGGTCGACCTTGGTGTCGATGGGGTTGTTGTAGGCGGTGACGGGCAGGCCGACCGAGGCGACCAGCTCGAAGTGCTCGAGGACGGCGCGGTCGTCGGCGCGGTAGGCGTTGGGCGGCAGGCACATGACGGCCTGGCAGCCCGCGTCCTTGGCGAACTGGGCGTGCCGCTTGGCCTCGGTCCCGCCGTAGGCGCCGACGCCGGGCATGACGGTGAATCCTTCGGGAGCGTTCGCTATGGCCGTCTCTACGACGCGGTCGCGCTCTTCGTACGTCAGCGTCTGGTACTCACCCAGCGATCCGTTCGGCGCGACGCCGTGCAGTCCCTGCTCGGCGAGCCAGGCGACGTTGTCGCCGTAGGCGGCGAAGTCGACCGTGAGGTCGTCGTTGAAGGGCAGGCTGGTCGCGACGATGACGCCGTGCCAGGGCTTGCGGGTCTCGTTCATCAATGCTCCTTGTCGGTTTTCACTGTCGTTCGTGCGATGTCGACGGTTGTTCGTCGAGCCGGGCGAGGGCCCCGAGAGTGACGGGGGTCGCCACGATCCGTTCCGCGGGCGTGTATGCCCGCTCGTGTGAGGTGAGGCAGTGCACGGCTGGCCCGCACATCCGTCCCTGGCACCAGCCCATGCCGGCCCGGGTCAGCTGTTTGACCTGCCGGTGGTCCTGGGCACCGCCGTCGGAGCGGGCAGACCGGACCGTAGCTGCCGTTACCTCCTCGCAGCGGCAGACGACGGTGTCGTCGGTCAGCCACGAAGACCATGCTGGAGGAATCGGATGAGCGAGGCCTAGCGCCCGGCCGAAGGCGCGCTGTCTGGCCACTGCGGCACGGACCGCAGCCAGGCGCTGTCTGCCCAGCACCGGGGGAGCGCCTGTGTCGGCAAGGATGGATTCGGCGGCAAGGCGTCCTTCGCTTACCGCGAGTGCCGCCCCGCCCACGCCGCATGCCTCGCCTGCAACATAGACACCTGTGACGGAGGTGCGCTGGCCACCGTCGACGGCGATGACCGAGTTGCCGTCTGCCGAGGTGGTCAGCGCGCAGCCCAAGGGGATGAGCAGGTCAAGCTGTGGTACGAATCCCCAGCCGACACCGACGGCATCGACGTCGATTCGCCGTTCCGTTGCCGGACGCGGTCGGCCGTCGGATGTCAGCGACGCAATCCGGACCGATGTGACCCGGGCGCCGCCTTCGGCGCTGATGATCGCCGTACGCGGCCGGATCGGGATCCGGTGGCGGGCGAGTGCAGCAGCGTATCCGGCGGCCTCCAGCCATTTGCCGGGGTTACGCAGCAGAGGGCCAGGATGGCGCAGCCAATTCGTTGGACGGGCTGCCTCGCACACCGTGACCACTTGGACTCCGCGTGCCGCGAGGCCAGCCGCCACCGGCAGCAGGAACGGCCCGGTGCCCCCCAGCGCCACGCGGCTGCCGGCCGTGACCCCGCCACCTTTGAGGAGTGCCTGGAGGCCTCCGATGGTGAGCACACCCGGCAGGTCCCAGCCGGGGAAGGGCAGCTGCCGGTCATAGGCCCCCGTCGCTACGCAGATTCTGGGCGCACGCAAAATGGTGGCGGTTTCCCGGGGTGCGTCACGCCGGTCGACCATGTGGATTGCGAAGCCGTCGCCGTCCCGGACCACGGACCACACATGGTGCGCCAGACGCAGTTCCAGCCGTCCTGCCACCTGGCCCGCCGCCAGGGCGTCACACAGGGTGCGGTACTGGCGCAGACCGTGGTGCAGATCCTTGGTGGGAATTGCCGAGCGCGCGTGCTCTGGCGGATGCCGCCAGAACTGGCCGCCGACAGCGGTTCCGGAGTCCACCAGCACGACGCGCAGTCCACCAGCTGCGGCCGCGGCCGCAGCGGCCATGCCGGCCGGCCCGGCGCCGACAACGACGAGGTCAAGTAGCTCACTCATCGTCACCCTCCTCGGTCGTGACGGTCATGTCCGGACGCGCTGAGACCAGGCAGGCACGCTGCCCCCCGATGCCGTCAATGGTCACCAGGCAGTCGAAGCAGACGCCGATTCCGCAGAAGACGCCACGCGGGCGCTGATTGATGCGGGTAGTGCGCCAAGCGACCCGGCCTGCGGCAACGAGGGCTGCGGCAATGGTCTGTCCTTCGGTGAAGGGCAAAGGCTCGCCGTCGACGACGATGTGGCTCACTTCGACGCACCTCCTTGGGTGAAGAAGCGGTCGGGTAGAAGACCGGTGTACGCCGCCGGGTCGGCACCGTGCCAGGGGCGTCCGAGCAGGTGGGCTGTGACAAGTGCGCCCGTCGCGGGGGCGAGTCCGATGCCCGCCCCTTCGTGCCCGCACGCGTGAACAACCTGCGGCAGGCGCGGATCGGGGCCGATGACCGGCAGATGGTCCGGGCAGTACGGCCGGAACCCGCGATAGGCACGGATCAGGTGGACCGTCTTCAAGAACGGGAAGAGCCGGCACGCCTGCGCGGCGAGCGTGGTGAGCACGGCAGGGTTCGGCGTCATGTCGAAGCCGACGCGTTCGCGGCTGGCGCCGATCAGGATCGTTCCGCCGCGGGTGCCCTCGACCACACAGGAGGTTTCCAAGCCCTCATCCGAGGAGGCGACGTTGGCGACGTAGTCGGCCGAGTAGACCTTGTGGCGCACCATCGGCGGCAGCGGCTCGGTCACCAGGACGAAGCCCCGCCGCGGCAGGACCTCGATGGGTGCGCCAAGCCGACGGCCGACCTCTCCTCCCCAGGTCCCGGCCGCGTTGATGACGGCATCAGCCTGAAGGACATCGCCAGACGCGGTGAGGACGCCCGTGACCCGACCGCCGCGGTCGGCCGCCGCGGCAGTGACCTCGCCTGTCAGCAGGCGCGCACCCCGGGCCACGGCGGCGTCCAGGAGCGCGGCTGCCGCGAGGACGGGCTGCACCTGTGCATCCTGCGGGTAATGCACACCTCCGGGAAGCCCAGCTGCGAGGTGGGGCTCCAGATCACGGACGTGCTCGACCGGCTCGACGCGGACGCCGCACGCAGCCTGCCGTGCAGCGAACGCATTGAGCGCCGATAGGCCTTCTTCAGTACTGGCGACAACAAGGCCGCCCTTCGGCTCCAACTCGATGGTCTCCGGCCCGACCTCCTTGGCAGCCTCTTCCCAAAGCGTGCGGCTCAGTCGGGCCAGGGAGAGCTCGGGGCCCGGTTCCTTGTCAGAGACGAGGACGTTCCCCTCACCGCGGCTCGTCGTTCCAGCACCGACAGGACCGCGGTCGATGACGGTGACGTCCATGCCGGCCGCAGTAGCGTGGAAGGCGCACGCGGCACCGACGATGCCGGCGCCGACGATGACGACCTTACAAGTCACCGACTCCTCCTCTGTGCAATGTCACATGCCATTGCTTAGGGTATACATCTGCATCACCCGAAGACAATGACCAGCTCAACGTAACTTCGCTGGCCCTCCAGCATGACGAACGAAGGGATCCACTACCGTGAACCTGACCGGGAGCTCAATCGTGGCCGGCCGTGACCTCCAGGGCGAGGGACAGGCATGGCGCGCTGTCGCGGCCGCGACAGGCGAACTCATCGGCCCACAAATGCACGATGCCTCGCCAGAGCAGGTCGCGCAGGCGACGAGGTTGTCCGCGTCGGTAGCCCGTGAATACCGCGCCTTCCCGCCACACCGGCGAGCCGCCTTCCTCGACACCTGCGCCAAGGAGATCGAAGCGCTCGGCGACGACCTCATCGACCGTGCAGCGCTCGAGTCGGGACTGCCGCCGCAACGCCTCGTCGGCGAACGAGGGCGATCCTGCGGACAGCTGCGCATGTTTGCCGACCTCGTCCGGAGCGGAGACTCACTCGGTGTCCGCGTTGATCCCGCGCTGCCTGACCGCATGCCTTTTCCTCGAGCTGACCTTCGTCTGCGTAAGGTGCCCATCGGCCCAGTGGCGGTCTTCGGGGCGAGCAACTTCCCGCTGGCGTTCTCCGTCGCCGGCGGCGACACCGCTTCAGCCCTTGCGGCAGGCTGCCCAGTGGTCGTCAAGGCACACCCAGCCCATCCAGGGACCAGCGAACTTGTCGCGCGTGCCATCACACGTGCCGCCGAGAGCACCGGAATGCCGGCCGCAGTCTTCTCACTGCTGATCGGGCGCAGCACAGCCGTCGGACAAGCACTCGTGCGCGACCCGCGGATCGCGGCCGTCGGTTTCACCGGCTCCCGAGCCGGTGGACTCGCACTGGTAGAAGCCGCCAACGCCCGGCCCGTGCCCATCCCCGTCTACGCTGAGATGTCATCTGTCAACCCTGTCATCGTGCTCGAGGGTGCACTGGGCGATCCGCAGTCGGTCGCTGACACATACCTGGCGTCTCTCACTAACGGATCCGGGCAGTTCTGTACTAATCCCGGCCTCCTCCTACTGCCGACAGGCGAGAAGGGAGACGCCTTCTGTGACGCGGTGGCGAACACGCTGACTCGCACCGAAGGACAGGTCATGCTTACCCCCGGGATCGCTCACGCCTTCGCTGCTGGGGTGCAGCGGTGGATGACTATCGACGGAGTCCACGTTGCAGCTCGAGGAGTACCCGGCCCAGGCCCCTACGCGCCCGCTCCTGTCGTTCTGACCTGCGACGCTGCTACCTACACGGCCCAAGAAGACCTTACAACCGAAGTCTTCGGCGCCGCCGGACTCATCGTGCGCTGGCGAGACGTCCAAGAGCTCACAGCGTTGATGGAGCACATGGAAGGACAGCTGACAGCGACGCTGCATGGAAGTGAGATCGACCTGGCGACAGCCGAACAGCTGCTGCCCGCTCTGGAGGAACGAGCAGGAAGGATCCTGTGGGGCGGCTGGCCGACCGGGGTCGAGGTAAGCCATGCCATGGTGCACGGCGGTCCGTGGCCCGCGACATCCACGCCCAGCACGACAAGCGTCGGGACCATGGCAGTGGAACGATGGCTCCGACCGGTCTGCTATCAAGGCTTCCCCGATGCGCTTCTCCCTCAAGAACTGCGCACGAGTAACCCACTCGGAGTTGCCCGGTACTTCGACGGCCAACTCGTCCCCCGAACCCAGCTGAGCTAGGCGGAGCGTGACTGTGACGTCGACCCAAGCGCAGAGGGACTAGGCGTGGCGGACATGTCAGGTAGTAATGAGTTGACCCAATGCCTGGCTCGCAACGTCAAGCATTGGCGCACCCAACGCAACCTCACCATCGACGCGCTCGCAGCCCGGGCGCGTGTAAGCCGCGGCATGATCATTCAAGTTGAACAGGCTCGTACTAATCCCAGCATCGGTACAGTCGTCAAGCTCAGCGAAGCCCTCGGCGTCGGCCTCACTGTCCTGCTCAACACTACGCAGAGGCCCTTGGTCCGTATCGTCCCCTCCGAGCAGGCCGTACAGCTATGGCAGAGCACAGTAGGTAGCTACAGTCGCCTCCTCGCAGGCGTCCAGGCTCCCGGACTCCTGGAGATGTGGAGCTGGTGGCTGATGCCCGGCGACAGCAGCCCCTCAGGCCTGCAACCCGCGGGCGCGACCAGCCTCATCCACGTTATCTCTGGCGATCTGACCCTTACCGTCGACGGCACCCTATTTCAAGTCCCCGCTGGGGCCAGCGCCTTCCTTGCAGCCAACGCACCCCATACCTACAGCAATGATGGCGACATCCCGACGAGTCTGGTGATTGCCATCTCCGTTCATGAGTGACGCCACCCTCCGTCAGTTGGACGGCCTTTCGATAGTGCCACTCGCGTCAGGATGAGGGTGTGGTGTGCGCCCGGCTTAACGTCGGATGATGCCGAGAGCAGTGGCTGCGGCGACGGCGGCGGTGCGGGAATCGACGTCGAGTTTGGCGTAAATGCGGGTCAGGTGGGACTTGATGGTGCCTTCGGTCAGGTGGAGGCGTACGCCGATGGCCTGGTTGGATAGCCCGTCGGCGACCAGGGTGAGAACTTCGGTCTCGCGCCGGGTCAGGGCGGTGTTTGGGGTGCGTAGCCGGTCCATCAGCCGGTCGGCGACGGTGGGTGCGAGTGCGGTGCGGCCGGCTGCTGCAGTACGTACGGCGGCGGCCAGGGCCTCGGGCGGGGCGTCCTTGAGGAGATAGCCGGTGGCGCCGGCTTCGATGGCAGGCAGGGTATCGGCGTCGGAGTCATAGGTGGTGACGATCAGCACGCGGGGGGCGCCCGGGCGGGCGGTGATCTGGGCAGTGGCCTCGGCGCCGCCCATGCCTTTGCCGAACTGCAGGTCCATCAGGACGACGTCGATGTCACCCCCAGCGGCGCGGGTGACCGCGTCCTCGGCGGTGGCGGCTTCGGCCATGACGACCAGGCCGGGTTCGGTTTCCAGCACAGCGCGCAGTCCGGCCCGCACGACAGGATGGTCATCGGCCAGGAGCAGGCGGATGGGTGCGTCGACGGTCACAAGCGGGCCTCGAGCTCGGTGTCGGCTGGCGGGGTGAGGGGCAGCTGGACGGTCAGGGCGGTGCCATGGCCGGGGGCGGATTCGATGGAGAGGGTACCGCCGAGGGCCTGGGCGCGAGCGCGCATGGCGGCCAGCTCGAAGCCGCCGGTCTCGGGGTCGGGGGAGGGCAGGCGGACGGGATCGAAGCCGCAGCCGTTGTCAAGGATGGCGAGGACGACGTGGCCGCCGCCGGAGCTAAGGGTGACGTCGGCGACGGTGGCTTCGGCATGCTGGACGGTGTTAGCCAAGGCGGACTGGGCGATGCGCAGCAGCGCGACCTCGTGCGCGGTGGTGAACTGAGCGGGAGCGCCGGTGAGGTGGAAGCGGGCGATGAGCCGGTGCCGTGCGGAAATGGTGGTGCACAGACGTTCCAGGGCGCCCGCCAGGGTGGTGCCTTCTAGGGCGGGCGGGGTGAGGGCGGCGACGAAGCGGCGGGCCTCGGCGAGGTTGTCGACGGCGGCCTGGCGTGCCTGATCGATGTAGCGGGTCGCGATTTCGGGGGCGCGGGGCAGGGCGCGTTCGGCGGCGCGCAGCAGCAGCTGGATGCTGGAGAGGCCCTGGGCGAGGGTGTCATGGATTTCGCGGGCCAGGCGGTCGCGTTCGGCGAGCACGCCGGCGGTGTGCTGGGCGGCGGCCAGATCGGCGCGGGTGGCGGTGAGTTCCTCGATGAGCCGTCGGCGGTGTTCGCTCTCCCGGTACAGGGCCTGATATCCCCACACCACAGCGACGGCGACGGCGGCGCCGAGGGCTGGGCCGATGGCCATGGCGGGGCCAAAGGAGGATTGGTGGGCGGCGAAGCCGACGATGGCGGCGGCAGCGGTGGTGAACACGGCCACCAGTCCGGTGCGGCGGGACAGAAGGTGCAGCTGGAGGAAGTACAACGGGAAGGCCATCCACACTGCGTCGGGGGTCAAAGCCAGCAGCATCAGCCAGCAGGCTCCCACGGTAGTCAGCCACAGTGCGGCGGTCCGCCGCGAGCCGCGTACGCCAGGCAGCACGGGGCCGGCCGCGTACACCAGGCCACACAACACCGAGGCAGTAATGATCCACCCGGTGTGGGGCCGCTCGCCGGTCACAGCGCGGCCGGCGGCCAAGGCGAGCAGTCCGACGATCAGCAGGTGCAGGCACCAAGCCAGGGCCCGGGTAGTCGGCGTCAGGGCAGGGACGGCAGAGTTCACAGTGCGTCCCAGGTTACGAAAGCAGATGCCGGTAGGGCCTCCATCGAAAGTTAGAACCGGTGTGCCGCCTTTAGGCCCGCCAAGTGACGTCTTGCGCTAGACGCGTACCCAGGGGCCGGCGACGAGGGTGGAGCCATACCCGCTTCCACCGCCGGAAAGGACAGGCCAGGGCAGTGTTCGTCGCCTGGAAAGACCTGAAGTTCGCCAAAGGACGCTTCGCCCTGATCGGGACCGTCATCGTGCTGATCACCCTGTTGGTCGGCCTGCTGTCCGGGCTGACGGCCGGACTGGGGCAGCAGAACATCTCCGCAATCACGTCCCTGCCCGCCGACAGGATCGCCTTCCAGGCTCCCAGCGGCGGACAGGACCCGTCGTACTCCAACTCCACTGTCACTCAACGGCAGTGGAAGAAGTGGTCGAAGGCGCCCGGTGTCGAAAGCGCCGAGCCGCTGGGGATCACCACAACCAAGGCCACCGCGGGAGACAAGAGCACCGGAGTCTCGGCCTTCGGCGTCGAACCAGGCTCCCGCCTCGCCCCGGCCAGGAACAAGATCACCAACAGCGCGGTGATCCTGTCCACCGCGGCCGCCGACGACCTCGGCGTCAAGGCCGGCGACTCCCTCACCCTGGCAGGCCGACACCTGAAGGTGGCCGCCGTCGCCGGAGATGCCCACTACAGCCACACACCTGTGATCTGGATCAGCCTGGACACCTGGCAGAAGACCGCGCCGCCCACCGGCACTGACGACGGCCCGACCGCGACCGTCATCGCCCTGAACACCACCTCCAGCGCCGATACGGCCGCCACCGACCACCAAGCCGGCACCAGGACCATCTCCACCGACGACTCCCTGTCCGCGATCGGCTCCTATACCTCCGAGAACGGCTCCTTGCAGCTGATGCGCGGCTTCCTGTTCGCGATCTCCGCCCTCGTCATCGGCGCCTTCTTCACCGTCTGGACCATCCAGCGCAGCGGCGACGTTGCCGTACTCAAGGCCCTGGGTGCCTCCACGGCCAGCCTGCTCAAAGACGCACTCGGCCAGGCAGTCGTCCTGCTCGCCGGCGGCACGATGATCGGCACCGGCATCGCCGCAGCCCTGGGTGCACTTCTAGCCGGCTCCGCCGTGCCGTTCCTCCTCACTCCCGCCACTGTCCTGATGCCAGCAGTCGTGATCGTCCTCCTCGGCGCGCTCGGCGCCGGCCTGTCCATCCGACGCATCACCTCCGTCGACCCGCTGGCCGCTCTGGGGAGCGCCCGATGAGCCTGACCCTGACTGACATCACCCTCACCTACCCCGATGGCGACACCCGTCTGACTGCGCTCGACCAGGTCAGCCTGGAGGTCCCCCAGGGCAGCCTGACCGCCGTGGTGGGCCCCTCCGGCTCCGGCAAGTCCAGCCTCCTCGCGGTTGCAGCCACCCTGATCACCCCCGACACCGGCACCGTCGCCATCGACGGCCAGAGCACCACCGGCCTGACCCGCGGCGAGCTGGCGGAACTGCGCCGCCACAAGATCGGCATCGTCTTCCAGCAGCCCAACCTGCTGCCTTCTCTCACCGCCGCCGAACAACTCCAGGTCATGGCACAGCTCGACGGCCGCAAACCCCGCAGGGTACGCGACCGTGCGATGGAACTTCTCCGCGCCGTCGGCCTCGCTGCCCAGGCCGGCCGCCGTCCCCATCAGCTCTCCGGCGGCCAGCGCCAGCGCGTCAACATCGCCCGCGCGCTGATGAACGACCCCACCGTCCTCTTGGTCGACGAACCCACCAGCGCTCTCGACCACGAACGCGGCGCCGTCGTCCTCGACCTCATCACCCGCCTAACCCACGAAAAGGCCACCGCCACGATCCTGGTCACCCACGACCGCACCCACCTCACCGCCGTCGACCAGATCGCCGAAGTCCACGACGGATGCCTAGGCCTCCCGGCCAAGACCCGGTGAGGGTTGGCTTGCACGAGCTAATGGGCTGAGCGACCGCATGCGACGAGCATTCCGCAGGTTCTGAGAGCCGGGGTGCCAGCACGGACCGATGATCCCCAGCGCCTGGTCCCCAGGCGGTGGGGGCCTGCGTCGTGGAAGGCCGCGGGTTACGTCTCCGTCGCCGTGGTGGAGTGGGCCAGGCACTGGACCAAACCGCTGTGCGGCTCCATCTGGGCGGCACATGCAGGCCGTGCTGTGGACGGCCTGACCGATGCCCGAGTGTCAGCGGTCACGCAATTCATCGAGCTCGGCCGCCTGAGTCTCTCGAGATTCCCCACTCTCACGGTCACAATTTACTATGAGGACGGCGGACGCAGACGGTGTGGTGACGTGTCGACGTCAGTTCTAACGTTCCGAGGAGGAGTATGGATTGTCTGTCTCCTCGACTTCGTCCGGGAGCCCTATGGGCATACCAGTGGGCGACGTTCCGTGCCCTCCGCCGGCAGGAGTGTGCTTGATGAGTTCGCGCGGGCAATCGGGCGGAGCCGCGAGCGAGAGGCTGGAGCGCGTAGCCGCTGTCCGCCGCGAGCTCACCCAGCACGGACCGCCGCGGCGTCCCCAAAATGCCCCAGACTTCGCCACGGTCACCTTGCCGCAGCGCGACTGCGATCAGGTACGTGACATCTTGGTAGACGAGCGGGCCGAGACGGTCGTCGAGATCGGTCTCGCCTATGCCGGTTCTGCGCTGGCGATCAGCGAGGCGCTGCTGCACACCGGCTCCCGCTGCCCGCGGCACGTGGTGATCGACCCGTTCCAGCACACGGCGTACGACGGTGTGGGATGGGAACTGCTGTGCAGTGCCGGCCTGGAGGGCATCGTCCAGCTGGTCACCGAACCGTCGCAGCGGTACCTCGCCCGGTTGGCCGACGCGGGTTTCGCGACGGACGCGGCGTTCGTCGACGGCAGCCACCACTTCCACAACGTGTTCGTCGACCTCCATTTCCTGGGCGAGATCGTCCGGCCGGGCGGCGTCGTCCTGCTCGACGACGTCGGGTGGCCATCGGTCGGCGCTGCCGTAGCGTACTTCGAGGCCAACCTGGGGTGGCGTTCGATGCCGGGTGCCCTGGCCTACGGAACCACCGACCCGGCCGGCAGCCGGCCGCGAATGGGCGCCTACCGGCTGCCCGATCCTCGACCGACCCCGGACTTCAAGACCTTTCGACCATTCTGCTGATCGCGCTGGGGCTCGCGAGGCCCACCCAAAGAGGGCTATCGCGCAGCAGTCAGAGCGGTGGCACCGCGCTGACTTATGCGTCGGTGCGCTGTCCGTTGATCGTCGTTGTCACCCGCAATGAAGAGATCACGATCACCTGCCTGGCCGGCACTCCATCCCAGGCATCTTCCTTTGCTGCGCCCGGTGTTTCATACAAGACCGATTAGAGGTCGTCTTCATCTTTCTCGCCTGGTTATTAGGCGATTCTTTGGGTGATGGATGGTGGTGCTGGCGAGGTCTTGGAGGCCGTCGATACCTGCGGTTCAGGGGATCTTGCTGACGGGGCGGAAAGGGCCGCAATCCCGTTGCATCCTAGGATGCCCGGTCCTCATTGTTGTGCACCTCGAGCGCCGATTCGGCGCGACTGGGCGCACTCGATCCCGAGCAGTACGCCGGAAGCATGTCGAAGCGACGCCCGTGTTCGAGTGATCTGTCCAATGCCTGCTGGGAGTTGATTGAGCCGGTCTTGGCCGCTTAGCCTTTCGAGCGCCGCGGCCGAGCCCTGGACTTCGGCCGGCCGCCGTAACACGACCTGCGCGATATCATGGACGCGATCTTGTACGTGGACCGCACCGAGGTTCACTGGCGCTACCTTCCGCACGACTTCCCCCACTGAAACGCGGTCTACGGCTACTTCGCCAGGTGGCAGCAGGAAGGAGTAAACACGCAGCTCAACGGCCTGCTGAGGCAACTCTTACGGCAGAGGCGAAGACCGAGATGCCGAACCGTCGGCCTGCCTGATCGACGCGCAGTGCGTGGAAACCTCCACCAGCGTGCTCGCCTCCGGCCAGAGCATCGCCGACGGGAAGAAGATGGCCGGGCGGAAGCGGAGCATCGTCACCGACACGACGGGTCTTCTCCTTGCCGTGCTGGTCACCGCGGCGAGCATGGAGGACTCCATCGTCGGCACCCAGCTCCTGGACTGGGTCGCCACGGAACATCCGCACGTCCGCAAGATATGGATCGACGACGGCTACCGCCAACACCTCGTTGGGCACGCCGCCAGCCTCGGCATCGACATGGAAATCACTCGCCGCAAGCCCGGTACGAGGGACTTCACATCCCGAAGCGGTGGGGGGTCGAGCGGATCTGCGGCTGAATCATGCTCCACCGCCGCCTGGTCCGCGACTACGAAACCCGGCCCGCCCGTTCCGAAACCATGATCCACACATTGCGATGACAGACTTCGTGACCCGCCGCCTCACCAGCAAGAACACCATCTCCTGGCGCGACCCGACACCGCATTTCAGGATGAAACAACAGGAGAAAACAACCTCTGACGTGCTGCCCACCCTGGAATCCCCGATGTCAGCGGGTGTAGTAGCGCACCGACGTGAGCGATAGCGTCAAGACATGAATATCGAGCGCACTGCGAGCCACTTGTCCATCACAGCGCTGACGACTCTTGCCGGTCTCCATGTCGCGTGGGGACTGGGTTCGTCCTGGCCGTTGCCTGACCGAGAGAGCTTCTCGGACGCAGTGGTCGGACGTCCGAAGGCGCCCGGTCCGAAGGCGTGCTATGCGGTGGCGTGCGCACTGGGCAGCGCGGCCCTACTCGTCGCGGGACGGCCGAAGCATCGTCCGGCTCTGTCTCAGTTGGGCACCGCCGGGGTGGCGGGTGTGCTCGCTCTGCGCGGCATAGCCGGACTGTCGGGGCACACCGATCTGCTGTCCCCGGGATCGACTTCAACCCGCTTCCGACGCCTTGACCGGCTCGCCTACTCACCACTGTGTCTCGCGCTCTCGGCTTCTACGGCAATTGCTGCCATACGACGCAACAACCAGATGCGCTCCACCGAGCACGCCATGAGGTGGCGGCTTTGCCAAGGGACTTCAGCGCCAGCTCCAACAACGCGGCGCCCGTGATGAAGGCGGCGGGGTCCACAACTCCAGCGTCCGCTACGACTACGCCGGGTAGATCGTCGGAGCGTTCCAGGGGCGCGCCGTGTTCACCGGGGCCCGGGTAGAACTCACTGGCTGGCCAGGCGAGGGCCTTGCCCGGCCATTCACCAGGCTCGAGGCGCACCCGAAGCGCCACGGCGACATACGTCCCGAACGCCGCCCGAGCCTCCTGTCCATCCAAGCCCGGGCGGGCGCTGCCGTATTGAGACCCGCACTGCACCCCCTTTTCCGCGGAGCCCATCCTGTGGGGCAGTGAGTGTGGTGGGCCCCTCGCCGGGAGCCCTGGGCAGGACCAGCAGTTCGGCGTTCGCTGGCGCCTTTCCTGCTCCTCATAGGCGCCCCAGCCGGGCACCTGCGATGCTCAGCCCTCCAGGGCCGCCGTGGTCCCGGGCGGAACGCGGCTCCTGTCAGACCTTCACCGCGGTGTTCTCGGCTTCTACCTCGGGGGCCTGCTTGCCTTCACTGCCCGCAGGCTCGTCCCGAGCGGGAGCGGGCGGCGTACCCGCGTCGACGTACGCGGTGTACATCGCGCTGCCCTGCTGGCGTGACTTCTCGGCGAGGTTCTTCTTGACGAGAGTCTCCAGGCTGTTGCGCACCATCTGGATGGACGTCGCCCGAGTGGGATGGGCCTGCAAGAGCTGGTCGGTAACCTCACGAGCCATGCACGGTTGTCCGGGGGTCTTCAGGAGGATGCCCTGGACGAGCTCCCACAGCGGCGGCCCCGACTTCTCGCCGATAGTTGTCTGCTTCGCCGGCGTCTCGGCGCTGGTGTCCTCCGGGGCCGACTTCTTTGCAGCGGTCTTCTTTGCTGCCGCCTTCTTGGCTAGCGCCTGCCGAGCCGGAACCGGCTCATCTGCCGTCTTCTTGGTGGTGGTCTTCTTTTTGGCTGCCGTCTTCTTGGTGGGCTGCTTGGCCTGTGCCGCCTTCTCCGACTGGTCGTGCCGCGGCTGCGGAACGGTATGGGGCGTACGGGTGGCGGCCTCGGCCAGAGCGGAGGCCTCGCGCTGTTCGGCCGGGGTCGCCGACGGCGCCTCGGTCGCCCCAGGGTCGGGTTCGGCGACCGCAGCGCTCAGAGCGAGTACGGTGGGCAGACTGTCCTGTGCCTGGGTCAACCACGCTGCGTCCGCGCAGAGTTGCTCAAGGCGTGCTTGGAGGGCGGCGATCTGGCCGGTGACCTCCTCCTGCTCCTTGTGGTTGTTCACAAGGTCGTTAGCGAATCGCTGTGCGTATGCGTTCTGGATGGGCGTCGTTTCGGGCGCGTCGGCCACGGCAGCACACTCCTTGTACCAAATTTGTTGTTGCCGGATGTTACTCATCATGAGGGGGCGGCGGTTGCGCTCTCGCACGATCGCCACCCTTGCGAGCGGTGGTGAAGACCGTATTCGCGGCCCGGTCTCCACAAGCAGCGACGAGAGACCGGATGCCTGGTGGCTTCCCCTGCGGGCCGGTGATGCGGACAGGCCGACGTTGGACAGGGCAGTGGGGCAGACCGGCCAGTCGCCGAAGCCCACACAAAATAGCCATCACCTGGGCATAGGCTCGGTGCTAGGTGGACGGCGTGGCAGCCGCCATCCTGCCCCCGCTAGACCTGCCTTCCTCCCACCACAGCAACGGGACCATCGTCTCCCTGGTGCGCGTGCGGAACGCCATGACCGTCGACCGGGTAGCGGCCGCCGTTGCCGCGCACGACCCCCGCGAGAACGAGGCCTTCCCCGTTGGCCGACCCGCGCTGCCCCCCGGGGGTAAGGTCCCGGGCATGCACCCGGTCACCCGCTCCAGCGCACGCCTTGCCCTGAGGGAACTCGCGGCCGCGGACGTTGATGCGGTACTCGCCATCTACGGCAGCCCAGCAGCCACGGAACATCTGTCGTTCGAACCCCGCGACCGCGAGCAGGTCGAGCAGATCGTGGCCCGGTCGGTTGCGGCCGCGACGGCAACACCGCGCACGGACAACGCCTTGGCCGTCATCGGGCAGACGACCGCCGAGTTGATCGGGTTCGGCCGGCTGGCCCTCGATCCCCACCAGCAGCGCGGGGCGCCCTTCAGCGCCGCGGCGCAGACACGGGGCGTCGAAAGGTGAGGGTCCAGGCGTCGATCTTGCCCGTATCGGAGGCGGCGTTGTCGTTGACGCGGAGCCTCCAGGTGCCGTTCGCAACCTCCGAAGAGGCGTTCACGGTATAGGTCTGGGCGATGTTGTCGGCGCTGCCGCCGGAGCGGTTGTGTAGCGTGTAGACGGTGCCGTCCGGCGCCACCAGGTCGACCTTCAGGTCACCGATGTAGGTGTGCTTGATGTCCACACCAACCTTGAGGGTGGCAGGGGCGTTGCCGCTCACGCCGGTGACAGTGATCGGGCTCTCCACGGTGGCGCTGTCGTTAACGGCGAAGTCCGCGAGGTTCTCGAAGTACGCGCCGGGCGGCGGGGTGGTCCCGACGGCCTTGAGGGCGTCGACCTGTCCTTCGCCGAAGAACGAGTTGTTCGCCGTAGTGCCCGTGCAGCGGTTGTCCGAGGGGCAGGCGATGTCGTTGGCCTGGGCGGCCAGCCTGGCGCGGAGCTGCGCCGGAGTGATGCCCGGCTCGGCGCTGGCGATGAGTGCTGCCACGCCGACCACGTGCGGGGTGGCCATTGAGGTGCCGCTCTTGCTGCCGTAGCCGCCGCCGGGGACGGTGGAGTACACGTTGCTGCCAGGCGCCGCGACGTCGATGACGCCCTGCCCGTAGTTGGAGAACGAGGCCTTGGTGACGCCCGTGCCGTTAGCTGCGACCGTGACTACGCCCGGCAGTTCGGTCGGGATGTCGAGGCAGGCGTTGGTGATGGTGCGGGTGACCGGCGTCGAGTCGTTCGGGCTCGCAGAGTCGGTCGTCTTGTGGGCGAGGTCGTAGTTCTCGTTGCCCGCCGCGGCGATCTGGAGGGAGCCCTTGCTCTTGGCGTATTCCTGGGCGCGCTTGACGCCCTCGATGATGGCGGCCTGGTCGATGTTGTCGGGGCAGTTGAACTGCCAGGGGTCCGTGTAATAGCTGTTGTTGGTGACCTTGAAGCCGTGGTCACCTGCCCAGACGAAGCCGCAGATGGTGTTCTCGGCGAAAAAGAAGGAGTTGCCTGGTTCGGCGACCCGGACTGCGGCGATCTTCACCCCGGGGGCCACGCCGACGACGCCTTTGCCGTTCTTGGCCGCGGCGACGGTGCCCGCCACGTGGCTGCCGTGCGTGTCGACGTCGCGCCAGGCGCCGGCACGGGTGTCCGGCTTGCCGTAGGCGCAGGAGACCGAGTCGGCTGCGTCGAAGTTAGGCGCCAGGTCCTGGTGCCGGTCGTCCACACCGGTGTCCAGGATGCCGACCTTGACGGAGGGGGAGCCCGGATTCACGGCCCAGGCCTGGTCGGCCTTGATCTGGCTCACATCGGCCCGTACGGATTCCCCGGCCGGGGTAGAGGCCTGGGCCGGATCGGCTGGGAGCGCCGGGTTGTAGGCATCGGCTGGGACGTCCGAGGTGCGCGTGGCGCCGACCTGCTGCACGCCGGGGACGCTGCGCAGGGTAGTGGCGAACCCGCTGGAGGCCGAGTGGGCGACGATCACGCCGATGGCGTCGTAGGCGGAGAAGACGGTGCCGCCGTTGGCCGCGATCGCAGAGCGGACCGCAGAGCTGTCACCGGGGGCGGTGATCACGAGGTAGGCACGCGTACCGGCCACCCAGGCTGCACTCGTACTCGCAGCGCTCCGGGACGCCGGAGAGGCGGCCGCAGTGGGGGCCTTGGCGGCCGGCGCGGCGGGGAGTGTGCCCGCGAGGGCGCCCGGGGCGCCGAACGTGAGGACGGCGCCGAGCGTGGCCGTCAGCACCAGCGTGCGTCTGGGGCGGCCGGATATGGGGGGTGTCAATGCGTCCTCCGGAAATGGCCCCGCCGCGCTGAGTGCACGGGCGGGGCTGTACGACCCGCACCACCGCTGATCCCTGCCCCCGGCTCCCGACGGCCGCAAGGTCCGCGTCAGCGAGTACCCCGACGGCAACATCCGGTTCCGTGTAGATGGCCTGCCCTACGTCCTTACCGAGACGTACCTCAGCGGCGACCCGGCGACGGACAAAGCGATCGTGGAGCGTTCCCCTGGCAGGCAGGGCAGCAACGCGGCGTATAACTACGTGGACGAGCTGGAGAAGAAGAACCGAAGTTGAACGCATGGCGTGTCCCCGCCCACTGGCAGGATGCTCCGGCAGCGGAACCGGGGCTTTTCACTTAGCCGCTCGCTGGTTCGCGTGCCGGGACGGCGGGGTTTGAGGTCATGGCGGCGATGGTCCGGGCCTGCTGCCGGACGTGCCGTTGGCGGCTGATTGACTCGCCCGTTGAGGTAGAGGATCCCGGCGCGTGCGATGGCCGCCGGGTTCGCCGCCGCGATGCCCTCGCTGACCGGGCTCGCCGACAAGATCCCCGGCTGGCGTGAACATGGTGCCAGCGCCACACGTATGCCCACACCCCACAGCCCCCGGCGAACACCGGGGGCTGCCGCACGTCCCGGAGGGGGTGAGAGCATGTGACCCACCAGCTCTACACCGGCGCCCAGGCCGCCGAGATGGCCACCCAGTGGCGCCGCGCCCACAGCGCCGGCGCGGCCGCCGTCACCCGCCTCGCCATCTGCAACTGGGTCGCGCGCGGCCACCTCCACGTCGCAGGCCTCGACGAACACGGCCGCCCCCTCTACACCCTCGCCGACATCGCCCGCGCCGAGAAAGCGACCCGCAGCCGCGCCCTGCGCCTGGCCGGCATCGGCACCCGCTGACACCTGCCGCCCGGGCCGTACGCGTGAGGGCCGCTGTACGGGACAGCGCCCGGGCGGCAGGCGCAAACCCTTCAGCTCCCCGGCCGAGGCCGCGAGAACCTCTCCTGTGCATCCCTAACGAAGGCATCCAGATCGGAAATATAGCCAGCCATCTGTGAAGTGAACTGCCTGTGCAGGCTCCAGGCACGACGACCACGTGCCCGCGCAACGCAGTAGGCCTGCAAGACCTCGAGCACATCGAGGAGTTGCACCCGCACCGCAGTGGCCGCATTGGCATACGTCCGAGCAGTCCGCAGCCGCAGAGCGTTCTCCCTGACGACCAGTTCCCTCACGCACTCCATCAGAGCCGCGTATGCCTCCTCACGCGTACCGCCCCCGTGAGGCGACAGTCGACGCAGCTCACGCCTCGACGCCTCGAACTTCGCGACGACCGTCCCGATCTGCATCCGAGCCGCGTTGAACTGATCGATCAGCGCCGCGAACGCATCAAGTTCCGCCTGCCATACGGCGTCCTCACGCTGGCCCGACAGCTGCAACCTGACACCGTCCACAGTGGCCCTGCCCTGCGCCCGCCCAGCGAAGTACCCACCGAACGCCCCGATCGAAGTGCCGATCACACCGATCCCTGCAGCCCATACGGCCGCGTCCCCTTGGTCCTTGACCGGATTCTGTCAGGCCGTCACAAGCCCGTCACACGACCGCACAGACCGCTTACCAGGCAGCGCCCGGACACCGAGCACCACCCCAGGAACGCCATGGAACTGCACAAGGCCCTCGTCCACCTCACTGGGCCAACCGGCACGATCGCTGTCGACGGCACGCGCCTCAAGGGAGTACGCGATGTCACTATCCGCGGTGGCCTCGACCAGGACGGCCCGGCCACGCTCACTGTAGACCTCGCCCTGGACCTGGCCGTTGTCGACGGCCAGGTCGTCACGCAGGTCCCCGAGGACACCGCAGCGGCCCTCGTCGCCCTCGGCTGGTCCCAGCCCGCCTGAGCGGTCACAGAACGGCCACATCGCGCTCACGTACTGCGCACCCCGCGCGATGATGCCCGCTCAGCACCAGCACTCCCTGGGGGACCGTGAACACCCGCACCACCTCCTGTGCCGCCCTGCTCGCGCTCACCGCAGCCCTCACCGCCTGCAGCACCGATGGCGAGCCCAAGACGATCCGCGTCACCGTCACTCAGACCGTTACGGCATCGCCGGCCACCGAGACAGAGAAGGCCGACGAGCTGCTCAAGCTCGGCACCAAAGCAGACGTCACCGACGACACCACACCCGGCCTCCGTGCCAACGTGCAAGCCCTGAGCTACACCCAACCTGTCACCAACATCGAGGCGCCCACCGACACACAGGGCGGAGACATATGGGCCGCCGCTGACGTCAAGGTGTGCAACGCCGGCACCGTCGACTTCTCGGCGTCAGCCAGTTCCCCTGGCACCTCACCTACGCCGACGGAACGAACATCGAAGTCACCGGCTCTACAGGGGGCGACATGCCCAAGCCCGAATTCCCTATGGACCGCACCATCCGCTCCGGCAACTGCGCACGCGGCAAAATCGCGTTCCCCGTGCCCAGCAGCAAGCGCCCCGAGCGGCTCGTCTACGAGCCCGAAGGCGCCGCGCCCGTCGAGTGGGCCATCCCGCAGGCCTGACCAAGCAGGTAGCGACCGTGGCCGATAGCCCCCGCAACGGGCGCTCCCTCCGATCACGGAACGGACACACCCCGGCACACACCAGGCACTCCGCGCGATGATGCCCCTTAACACCAGCACATCATGGGGGGACCATGAACACCCGCACTGCGGCCTGTACCGCCCTGCTCGCCCTCGTCACCGCCGTCGGCCTCACCGCTTGCGGCAGCAGCGACGATGCAACGACCTCCAGCCCCACGCCGAGCACCACCCAGCCCGGGCTCACGGACGAGCAGAAGGCCCAGGCCCGCGAGGCCGCCGGCCTGCCGCCCACGCCTCAGCCCGCCGACTGGAAGGCGTACATCAACGCCCTCGACGCCATCGATCCTGACATCGTTCACGGCAAGGAAGACAAGGCCGTCAGCCGCGGCATCGACACCTGCAGCACCTACAAGCGCTACCCAGACGATAAGGCCCAGCAGGTGAAGACCACCCGCATGCGCTTCACGTCGCCCACGCACCCCGAGGGCCGCGACGCCCCCACGGCGCAGAAGATCCTCGACGCAGCGCACAAGCACATCTGCCCCACTTACTGAGCATCCAGCTCACACCGGCCCGGACCGCCCAGCGTGGCCGGGCCTCGCCATGTTCGGAGGTGACCGTGGCGACGGGGCGAGACGAACTCACCAGCTACGAGTACCGCCAGCTGCGCGCCCGCATCCTGCGCGAGAGCGACGTGTGCATCGTCTGCGGCCACGGTGGCTTCGTTCACTTCAAGCGGCAGCGTTTGTTCGCCGGTCCGGACGGCAGTTGAGACGCTGCGGGCCCGCAGATGTTCATGAGAAAGTTGTGGGTTCTGGCACAGATCTTGGGGAGCGATGGCGGAGCGTTACCTCGGTGTTCGATTGCGAGGAGTCTGGCTCGTGTGAGACGGCGTACGCCTTGGCGTCTGACAGCCAGAAGTGACGCTCCCTCAGGTTTATTCCGTTCGCTGCTCTGGTCGGCTGTGGACGGTGATGGTGCTGGTCATGCAGATCAATGCGCCGTTCTGGGACTCGCTGGTGTTCGGCGGGATCGACGAGGTGGAGGTCGAGGCGGTTGCGGCCGTGTTCGGCACGGTCGAGGTGGTGGCGAGAGGCCGCGGGGCCGCGGCGGCGTGTCCGGACTGCGGCTACTTCTCGGACCGGGTCCACGACCGTTACCAGCGCAGGCTGAAGGACCTTCCGCTCGCTGAGCAGGGCTTTGTGATCCGGCTGACGGTCCGGCGCTTCATCTGCGGGTCGGTGGCCTGCCCGCGTCGGACGTTCGCCGAGCCGTTCTCCCGACTGGCTGCCCCGTACGCACGGTTCACGGCTCGGCTCAACCGTGCCTTGGAGCGAGTGGCACTCGCACTGGCCGGGCGGGCCGGCGCCCGCCTGGCGGCCCAGCTGGGATTCGGCGCGGGAAGAATGACCTTGTTACGCAGGGTGATGGCACTGCCTGATCCACAGTTCAGCACACCGCGCGTGCTGGGCGTGGACGACTTCGCGATCCGTCGCGGCCAGACCTACTCCACCGTCTTGACCAGCGTCGAAGACCATCGCGTGGTCGACGTGCTCCCGACTCGCGAGGCCGGACCGCTGACCGCCTGGTTAATCCGCCACCCGGGCGTGGAGATCATCTGCCGGGACCGGGCGGGCGCCTACGCCGAGGGCGCTCGCCGCGGTGCCCCCGGCGCTCTGCAGGTCGCCGACCGGTTCCATCTGTGGCAGGGCCTCGGCCGCGCTGTGGAGACCTGCGTAGCCGCCCACCGTGACTGCCTGCGCACCCCGATGCCCAGCGGCCTCCTGCCGCAGGACACCCGACCAGCTTCCGATCGGCCGCAGAGCGACGTGGAGCCCCTCGGCCGGCGGGCCGAGCGCAAGAAGGCCGCACACGCCCTGGTACACGAGATGCTCGCCCAGGGTCGCTCACGCCGGGCGATCGCCCGGCACCTGGGCTGGGGCCTCAACACCGTCCTCCGGTACGCGAACGCCGCACACTGGCAGGACACCATCCGCGACAACCGGCCCCGGCCCAGCAGGCTCGACCCCTACAAGCCCTACCTCGAACGACGATTCGCGGAGGGATGCACCAGCGTCACCCAACTCCACGGCGAGCTGGTCGCCGAGCAAGCTCCCGTCACCTACGGCATGGTCCGCGCCCACATCGCCACCTTGCGCGAGGCTCCATCCGCCGCACCGCCGCGGCCACCGACGGTACGGCAGGTGACCGGCTGGCTGACCCGCCACCCCACCGCCCTGAGCGAGCAGGACCGCGTCAGCCTGAAGGACCTCCTGACCCGCTGTCCCGAACTGGATACGGCCGCCGGACACGTCCGCGACTTCGGCGAGATACTCACCGGCCGCCTCGGCTCCACGCTCCCGGCCTGGATCGACGCAGTCGACGCCAGCCAGCTGCCCGGGCTCACTGGCTTTGCACTCCACCTGCTCCGAGACCTCGACGCCGTGACCGCCGGCCTCACCCTGGACTGGAGCTCGGGCAGCATCGAAGGCGCCGTGAACCGCATCAAAAAGATCAAGAGACAGCTCTATGGCCGAGCCGAATTCCAACTCCTACGCAAGATGATCTTGCTTCAGTAGTGCGTCGCCCGGGTGCCGGCTCGCCGCTTCCCAGCCAGGAGATCAGAGTTCGGTCGTCCAGATCCCGGCAGGATGGTCACTCGGAGGCAGCCACAACTGAGGCTGTGACTCGCGATGCCTCTCGCCAGCCTGCTCATCCCAGTGGAAACGGCCCTCGGCGTCAGGCCACGCGACTTGCAGCACGGGGAGAGGCGGCCGCTAGAACCCGATGGCCTGCCCGAAGAAGGTCCGGTACCAACCGCGATCAACCTGCCTGAGCGCGACTCGATGGCCGGCGACAACATCAGGATGGCTCTGGCCGGCCGCCAGCGTTTCACCCGCGGCGGACTTCTCTCCGAGCGTGTTGAGCATGCGGTGCATGACGTGGACATCGAGCCCGAACATGGCGAGTTCAGGTCCGCCGTGAGTGTGCGCGAGGCCGACCGTGTAGGCGAATGCAGGGCCGATCTCGTCTTCGGGAACCATCACGACGTGCCATCCGTGCTGCTGCACATGCTCGATGACCGTCAGATCCATGCGGTCCGCTTCGTCCCGGTCGCCGTAGTCATGGCAGAGGACGCAGCGGCACTGGAACGGATCATTAGTCATGTGCGGAGGGTACGAGGTGAGCGTTCACGTCGAGCAACCAGGGTTCGTACCCCTCTCAATCGAACAACTCCGTTACCCTCCGCAATGGCTCCCCAAGATCTGTGCCAGAACCCACAACCCGTGAATAAAGCCAGCCACGGCGCCTCCGACGCCGTCGACCACATCCACCCCGTCAGCCGAGGCGGCGCGCGCAAGGACCCCGACAACCTCGCCCCGATCCACGGCGTCGACGGCTGCCCCGTCTGCCTCTGCCGCTGCAACAGCGAGAAGAGCGACCGGCCGCTCGCTGACGTCGTCCAGCTGCACACCAGCGTCGACTGGTTTGCTGGCCCGTGAAGGATGACGCCTTGGAAGTCGGCCCCATCGCCTACCCGCAGCCCAGCGGGCAGGGCCCTGCGCACAGCGACCCAGCTTCCCAAGCGTGGACCCTCGACCACAACGTTCACGTCTTCGCACAGACCGAGTCGCGGCCCTGCGGCCTCACCGCCGAGGGCGAGCGCTGGCTGGAACGCCGGCAGACCGGCAAGGTCATGGTCGTGTGCAGCTGCGGCTACAGCAGCGGCCGCATCGACCACACCGAGCTGAAGGCCACCATGGCCGGCCTGGCGGCCGAGCACGCGCCCCAAGGCGAACGCGAGGCACAAGGCTGTAAGGAACCTTCCATGCCCCCGCCCCCGGACGAGCTGCGCGCCGCCGGCATCGAGGCGCACCTGCAGCGCCTGGTCGCCGACTTCGAACGCTCCCTGTCGTGGCACGGCCGCCTGGCCTGACGCCTGGCTGGCTGGATCGCACGGATGCGGGGCTGACTCGTGGTGCACCTCGGCCCCCTCAGCGACGCGGACCTCGTGGCCCACGACCTCACAGACGCCCTCGCTAACTGCGACCTGGTCGCCTGCACGCCGAGCTGCCCTCGGCCCTGGCGCCGACGCCGCTGGCAGGCACCTCGCACCTGGACCTGCCCCGGCTGCCGCACCCGGTGGGCAGTCGAGGGCCGCACATGGGTCGAGGTCCTCAGCCCCTCGCAGATCCGCTGCCTGAAAGCCGAGCTCGCACTGACGTGACGTGGTGACCGGGATGTCTCGAGCGGAGCCCACGTTTGCCCGCCCGCGAGGCATCTACCGGAGCGGCTCCGAAACTCGGGAGCCCGCACGCCAGTCACAAGCCTCTGAACTGCGCTTTTGCGCAACCCGCTCGCGAGCTCCACGTCAGTCGGACCGTGCGGCAGGCGCCCGGCCGCGACACCCCTGACGCCACGCGGGCAGGCAAGCCGCTGACCTGCGACGATGCAGCGGACTGCGCAAAAGCGCAGGTCAGAGATGTGCGAGCAGGTCGAGCGGACGTGATCCGGCCGAGGGCGTCCGCGATTTTTAGAGATCGGACATATCGCAACCCCGCGCCCAGCTGTTTTTCTCTCTCCCCGGGCCGGCCAGGCACCCGCCGTGATCGCGGGCCGGCCCCCGGCGTACAGAGGAGGCGATCATGGCGGCTCGGGCCATCCAGATTGGCGAGTGCGGCAAGCACGTCGCGGCCGCCGTCGCCCGGCACCGCCAGCGCCGCGGCTGGGACCAGGCGTACGTCGCCGCCCGCATCACCGACGCCGGCCGTGCCATGAGCAGCTCGGTCTTCGGCAAGATCGAGTCGGGCTCGACCGGCGTGCCCGCGGTGGACACGATCGTCGTGTGGTGCGTGGCCGGCACCGCGCTGGCGGGGATCCTGGTGATGCTGTGGCGGCTGGTGCGCGGTATGCGGCGCGTCGTGATGCGTGTGGACGACTTCGTCGATGACTGGCAGGAGGTGGGGTCGAGGCCGGGGGTGGCCGCACGGCCGGCGGTCATGGCGCGGCTGGACGCGATCGAGTCCCGGCTGACGAGCGTCGAGCACGAGGTGCGCCCCAACTCGGGCTCCTCGCTGCGGGATGCGGTGGACCGTGTCGACCGCCGCACCGCACAGCTGACAGAGGATTAGAAAGTGGCCCCCTGTACGGCCCGGTGACGGGCCGTACAGGGGGCCACTGTTGCGTGTCTCGGGATCCCGTGATCTATCGGCGTATCGTTCGATGCGGTGCAGGCGTGGAACGATACATACAGGGTGGGGTATGGAGATCACGACCGACGTCCGCAGCAGCGGGGTTTACGTCATCGGCACGGTCGGCATGCACCGCTGGACGAACAGCGACGGCACGTGGCGGGCGCACGGCGTACACCTCGCGCTCATGGACGGCCCCCAACGCCTCGCGGTCTGCGCACTGGAGATCGCCGGCACACTGGCCGCCGAGGAGCTGGGCGCGGCACAGGCCGAAGCGATCGAACCCTGGGCGGCCACAGTGCGCTGCCTCGCCATCGCGGCGCAACTGCGCCAGAGTCTCGACACCGCGCGCGGGCTGCTCACCAAGGCCGAGCTCGCCCGCGGTTGCGGCGACCCGGTGGACGAAGGCATAGCACAGGAGCTGTTCACCATGGCCACCGCCAGTGAACTCGAGGAGGCCGGCTCGGGCAGCGACTACAAGCTGGCGCCGCTGGCCCAGCTGATCGCACACCGTCTTGAGCGACTGGTGGGCGCGGAGCTGCGCAAGGCCCTGGCGCTCGCACCCGACCCGGGCCGGGCTCCGGTGCATTCGGCATGGGCACTTCCCGGCTGGCCCGGGACGCCGCGAGCCAGCCTGGTACAGACACTGGCGCGGGGACTGCTCGAGGGATGGGCGGACGTACGGGACCTGCGTGACCCGCTGGTGACGTGGGCCGTCCACGACGCCGGGCTGACCAGGACCGAGGTGCAGCAGACCACGAGCGTGTCACGCACCACGATCAACCGGCTCCTGGAACGCTGACCCCGTCGGGCATCAAGGGCCGCCGCTGTTGCGCCCGCCGGTTGCCGGGGGCGGCCGTTACGCTCGATGCACCGCCCCCGGGGCCTGACACTCGGGGGCGGCTTGCTGTCACAGGCAGGAGGCACAGTGGAGTATCGCGTGACCTGCCGAGTGCTACCCGGTGGCGTAGGCCCGGCCGACTACGGGCTCAGCATCGCCGGCGTGAAGGACGCCCTGCGCAACCTGCTCGACGGAGCCGAACCCGTCGCCGTCCGCATCATCGACTGAGATCCTCGGCCCTGTCCGGCCGCCTCTGTCTACTGCAGGGCCTCGATGGCCCGCAGGATCAGCGCGCGGGACTCGGCTCCGTACACGGCTGCGGCGCGGAGCTGCTCGAAGGACTGCAGGTACAGGGCGATCTCGGAGGGCTGTGTGATCCGTATTCGGGCGGAGACGAGTTCGATGCTGACCAGGCGGTCGTCGTAGACGTGGAAGGTTTCCCGTGGCCACTGCTCCCGCGCAGCGGTGGCCATAGGGATGACGCCGAGGGAGACCTGAGGCAGGGCGCCGGCGGTGAGAAGGAAGCCGAGCTGGGCAGCCATAGCGTCGGCGTCGCAGACCCGGTAGTGCAGGGCCGCTTCCTCTATGACGAACACGAACCGGCGGCCGGCTTCGTGGATGATGCGGCTGCGCTCGACACGGGCTCTTGCTGCATCCGCGCTGTCGTCCACCGGGAGGTCGTGGAAGCGGGCGCTGATCTCGAGGACTCCAGCGGCGTATCCCTCAGTCTGGAGGAGGCCGGGTACGAGGGAGGCGGAGTAGACGCGAAAGAGCGTGGTGTCTTGGAAGAGGTGTGGGTCCTTGCCCTGCAGCGCCTTGAGGCCGGCCCGCATGTGAGTCCGCCACTCCGTGTACATGGACTCGGCGTCGCGGGACTGGGCAATGATGTCATCGGCCTGGGCGTCAGCACGGCATGCGCTGCACCACCGGCGGATGTCGTCCGGCGTCGGTGGGGTGCGGGCGTTCTCGAGCCGCGAGGTCTTGGGGTGGGTCCAGCCGCACCGTCTGGCCAGCTCGGTCCCGGTCAGCCCTGCGTCCGCGCGCAGGTCGCGCAGGCGCCGCGCGACGCGTTCGCGTGCGGCTTGGGCTGAGGAGGACGGGGACGTTGCCATGTGGTGCGGCTGGGCCTTTCATCTCGCTACTGGGTCTTGTACTCGTCGTGAGGGATGGCCCGGGCCCAGACGGCTTCGAACGCCGTCGCGCAGAGGCGTGCCACCGCATGGTCGTCGCTGACCTCCCCCGGGGCGCTCGCCCCCTCACCGGTGAAGTGGTTCCACCGGATCAGGCGTCCGTCGATCAGCCAGAAGTCGTTGCCCGGCAGGGCGATGTCGGAGGCCTGTCTGCGCGGCAGCCATCGCACCTCTTCCCCTGCGGCGACGTTCACCACCGTGCCCGTGTGTTCGTAGCGCACATAGTCGCTGACCGGTTCGGACACGATGCGGGCCCGGCGAACCCGTACCCCGCGCGCCACGGTCCGGCGGACGAGGGCTACCCACGGCCGCCAGTGCGGGGACTGCGGATCGGTGTCGGCCCGGCCGGTCTCCAGCCAGGCCCGGAAGTCGTCGGTCTCGCCGGCGACCCTGTAGGTGTCCCGCATCTCGAGGTGGACTGCGGACTCGCGGGCGCCGTCCAGCAGCTCATCCCAACTTGGCACGCTCAAGGACATCGCACGCCTCCCTCAGAATCCCTGCCATGCGCGCCGGTACCCGCACCACCTGCTCGTGAGCGGGGATCCCGATGGCGTGCCCGGGCGTCTCCAACGAGGCGCACTCTGCCTCGGTCGAAGTGTCCGGCTTCCACCCCTGGATGACCAGCTCACCCCGGCCTTCGTCGACCCAGACAGTCGGGCTCTCACCCTGTCCACTGTTCGGGTCGATGCCGATGAACCGTAATGACATGGCTACCTCCAACGCTTCGCCTGTGCACGGATGTACATACGGTCGCCTCGCCGACACAGCGAGTCAAGAACGAAAATCCGGCAACCACCAGCACGGCCCAACCTTCGTGAACATCTATGAACATCACTGGAAGTGCTGCACATCACACTCTTAGTGTCAGAGGGAGCAAGGACCCCGGCGAGGCGGTCACACCTCCCGGGGGTTGGCCAACGCCCCAGGAGCGCCGACATGCAGGACCGTACCTCGCCCGGCGCCATGACCATCCGGGTCTACACCGTCGACCGCCGCGGCACAGTCACCAGCGACGCCGGCACACGCTCAGTGAAACCCGCCACCAACGCCGCGCCGCCTCTGCGGCAGGACACCTACTACCCGCCGTGCAAGTGCCACCTTCACCGCGGGGAGGCGGCCAGATGACCACACCCCGCACCCCCGCTCCCGCACCGGCCGAGACCCCACCGGGCGTGAGCGTCCACCCCGGAGCCTACCGGCGGCTGGCCACCGAACACTGGCTCCTGTCAACGCTCCCCACCAGCCAGGCACGCGCCAAGGCCCGCTGCCAGTGGTCGGAGCACGGCCTGGCGATGCTCCCGCTCGGCGGTCTCATGTCCGCAGTGCGCATCCCCGCCGCCATGGTCCAGGCGCTCGCACGCAAGACCAGCCTGCCCGCCACCGACACCTTCCTCGCCCACGCCCTCAAGGGCGGCCCCGTCATCTGCGCCATGCACGGCGGCCGCCGCTACTACGTCCTCGTCCCGGGCCGCGTCCCGCAGACCCGGCACGACCTGGTCGCGCAGTGGGCACGCCAGGACATCGAATGCCTCGGCCGCGGCGCCTACCTCGGCGTGCCACCCCCCGACCAGGACCACTACGCCCCCGCGACGCAGGCCTCGTACTGGTCGGTACCCATGGAGTCCGCCGGCGCCCTGTGCCTGCCGCGCACCGTCGCCCAGTTCATCAGCGCCGGCGGGCACGCACTCGGCCAGCCGGGGGTGGAATCCGGTGCGTGACTGGCGTAAGTGGGCGTACCTCGCTGTCCTGGTCCCACTCGCGGGCGCGCTGACCTGGGGCATCGTCAACTCCGGACAGTCCTACCGGACATGACGTCTCAGCGAGCCGCCCGCCAGGCGGGCCCCTTCATAGCCACCCTGCCCATCTGCCTCCCCCACTGAGGCAGATGGGCAGGGTCCCACCAGGTCCTACAGGAAGCGGACTGCGGCGCTGAAGCCTGAGGCCTCACCGCGGTAGATGGCGATGAGCGAGTCCTTGCCCCGCCACCAGGTGTCAGCGAGTCCCTGGACCTCTGGTACCGGCTCAAACCCATTGAGGTTCAGGTCCTCGACGGCGCTGCCGCTGATCTTCGTGATGGTCTTGGCCCAGTAGCCCGCGTGGCTGGCCAGCGCCAGAGCTTCCACCCACCCCTCCGTACTGGCGTGCAGCGGCGTGCAGCGGTCAGCGTCGATCCCGAACTCACCTCCTGACCCGATCATGAATCCGTGGGCCATGGAGACGCGACAGCTGCCGGCCGGGAACCGCCAGCCGCACGCGACCGAGCCCTCGGGGGCATCGGCTTCCAAAACGCGCGGGCCGCCCTCGTACTCGGGGGCCGGGGGCACAGCGAGACCGCCCCAGCGCTCCTGGAAGGCGACAGCCCGGTCAATCTTCGGCAGCCGGTACCCCTTGCCCGAACCAGGCCTCCCGCAGGACCTTGAGGTCGCGGTGCGGAACCCGCAGCCCGTGTTGCTCGACGAAGTATTGAGCTCGCCGGCTCAGGCCTTCAGGCGCCTGAGGAATCAGCGTCACTCGAGGGTTGGCCATCACGGTTGCTGCCTCTCGTCGAGAGAGCTTGAAGCGGCCGGGTGCGGCGGCGGCGACGGCTGCGGCGCGCTGGACCAACGGACGGGGTCGTCGCCCGGGCCACCGGTGAGCCACGAACCGTCGCCTAGGGGCACCAGCTCGTACGGGTCACTCGCCCCGACGTGCAACTCCCCGCTGAGGGTGCCCGTGCGTACGTCGACCAGGTGGTGACGGAACTACTCCTCCTCGTCATGACTCTCACCGCCCAGGGTGACGATAGCTGTGTCCTCGCTCAGGTAGCCGCCGCTCCATTCCACGAAAGACTCCTCCGGGTCGTAGCCGAAAGCTTCGACAGGGAAGGTGAAGAGCACCTCACCGTTGGGGTGGTCATGGAAGGCAACATCCGCCTGCCCGTGGTCCACGGTCATGAACTGACGCCCGGACGGAGCCAGATCGATCAGACAGCGGTCCCGCCACGGGTACGTCACGAACTCCGGCTCCCTGTCCGTCCCATCAGTGCCCCGGACAATGACGGAGCCGTCCTGGCCCTCACCGATCTCGAGGTAGATGCTGCCGTCCCCGGGATGTACGTGGTGGAAGGCGCCGTGCTCGACCGTGTCCAGCTCGTAGCGGGCGAGAACCACACCGCTGTCGGCGTCGTGCACGACCCACTGGTCCCCGCCTCCGCGGCCCGCTATCCCGTCTGGCCGGTAGACCCACGCCGTCCGGCCGTCCGAAGACAGCGCACAGCCAGGCCGGTGGCCATGACGTACATCGGAGCGCGGTTCAAAGTCCGAAGCCCACATAAGGTCGCCGGCACGCGTAAGGCACACGACTCCGTTCAGGGTCGTGTACACAGCCCGCTCAAAATCCTGCCGGACGACCGACGCTATGACCTCCTCACCCTCCCATGGCTGAAAAACCGCTGCGGGCTCCAACGTCCCATAGACGCCGGCGCCCGCGACGTAGGCCTGAATCCGCCCGTCGCGGAGACGCGTGATGACCTTCGACGGCGGTTCAAAAATCATCCGCTGAGGTTAACGACCAGCTCAGCAACCACGAGACCGGGGCGGTGTGCGCCCAAGCTGGTCGGACACGGGCCACCGAAGCTGCCGCGTACGCCCCCAGCCTCCTGGACGACTTCGCGCCGCACCCGGCCCACCGCTGCTTAGCTGCTCCACAGCCTTCCTATGCACCGCTTACGCCACGCTTGCAACGTCGTGTCCGAACACCCCCTCCTTCTTCTCCACCGAAGCGCGCAGCATGCCTACCGCGCGGTGCCCCGGGCGGCCGGACGGCCGACCTACGGGGCCCGGGTCAGCCTCGTCCGGCGGCCGCCGTAGGACAGGAGCACCGGCGGATGACATCTGGCAGCTGGCGGGAAGAGGCAGACGCGACGCCATGAGGCGTCGTTCTGCGCTGCTGCAACCGTGGTCGGGATCATCCCCGCGAGTGCGGGGAACAGGCGAGTATCCGGGCGTCGCCGGTTAGCAGGGGATCATCCACGCGGGCGCTGGGAGCAGTTCTTCAAGGCGTCCATCTGCGCGCCTGGGGACCATTCTCTCGGAGGGGAGCAGTGAAGCCCTAGCGCTCCTTCTGGCTCATGACAGGGCCATCCCCTCAGGCGCGGGGAGCAGGATCGGTGGCTGGGCGCCGTGCTGCACGCGGCGGGACCATCCCCGCAAGCGCGGGGAGCAGAGGGCGTAATCCCGGTCGACGTCGGGCCAGTTGGGACCATCCCCGCAGGCGCGGGGGAGCAAGTGCTGCCACTGCGGGACAACGCGCTGCCGTTGGGACCATCCCCGCGGGCACGGGGAGCAGACGGCACAGACCGCGTACGACAAGCGCTTCGAAGGATCATTCCCGCGGGCGCGGGCAGCAGCACTCGTACAGGTCCGGGCCCGGGCACTTGGTGGGACCATCCCCGCAGGCGTGGGGAACAGTCGGACCGGGCCTGCCTCGGTCAGCGCATCACGGGACCATCCCCGTTGGCGCAGGGAGCAGTTGAGCAAGGGCCGGAACTCGGCCGGCACCCGGGGACCATCCCTGCGGGCGCGGGGAGCGGACACGCCGATTCCGAGGAAGCGCAGCTCGGGGGACCATCACCCGCGGGCGCAGGGAGCAGATTGACCCGGACAAGGTCGTCGCCTGGGTGATGGGACCATCCCCGCGGGCGCGGGGAGCAGCGCATCGTGGCCGAGGTTCCCAACGGTGAGCCGGGACCATCCCTGCGGGCGCGGGGAGCAGTTTAGGTGACCTGCGGGTCTATGGCGCGTGTGTCGTCGTTTTCATGAGTTTCGGGGAGTCCGGCAGAAGGTGCCTACCGCCCTTTCAAGTTCGTGCCGCTTCATTGTTGAATAGCGAGTGTTAGGCCTGTCTCATGTCTGCGTCTGCCATTTACTCCAAGACAGCATGAAGTGTCCTTATCTTAAGGCGGAACGGCATGATCATGAGCGTTCCAGCCCAGTGGTGTGGTCGTAGCGGAGCATACCGACGGGGCCGCTGAGACACGTTCCCGTCGGCGACAGGAGGATCACTGGTTTGTTTCTCAGGGCTGGGTGTGGGTGGCGGGACCAGTCTGCGATGGGTTGCAATGGGTGTCGGCCCAGCCACCAGCGCGCGGGGAGGGCGAGTGTGTTGGCGAGTAGATCTTTCTGCTGTCGCCGGTAGGCGCTTACATCGCGGCTCGGGGAGCGCTGGCCGAGGTCGGCTTTGTGCATGCCTTCGTGGTCGTAGGTGATTGTGCCGTTCTGCTGCTGGTAGAGGATCAGGCAGTCGACGGAATCTTCCCCGAGGCGGGAGACGGCTGCGATACCGGTGAGGCCGCCGTTGTCGCCGTCGCCCTGGTTGTTGCCGGAGGCGAGGTCGTAGGTGGCTACGGGGGTACGGCGTCGGCGGGTAAAGGGTCGGAATAGTCGGGCTTCGGCTTGAAGCGCCTCGTCGGCCAGGGCGTCGAGGTGGGCAGTGCGGGTGCGGTTGAGGAGGGCTTGTGCCGGCCCTGCGACCTGGATCGCTTCACCGTAGACGCTTTCCAGTGCCCATTCGGAATCACGTGGGGTCTCGAGCCGCACTATCCCGTCGGGGTCGCGGCGCTGTGCGAGGGTGTGCCAGCTGGCTGCCAGGACGTAGGGGGCGTAGACCAGGCCGTCGTAGGTGCCGATGGGCCGTCCAGCCGTGAAGTCCGGGGGTTCCACGATGGGCAGGCCGTCTGTGCCGGGCTGCCAGAGCATGGAGAGCCGGGGCGTGCAGCACCAGGAGGGGCGGTGCAGATCATTGACGGCGTGCCGGTGGATACGGCCGCGGAACTGGACGGCTACGTCGATGGGGCACAGGTCTGTCACGCCGTGATCGAAGTCCAGGTCCAGGGACTGTTCGATCACTCCTGTCGCGAGAACCAATAGGCGGCCGGGTCGGTCGCGGTTGCGTAGGCCTCTTGGGCCGGGCCCGAGCATGTCGGCGAGGCGTGTCTCCAACTGCAGGCGGTGTCGCGGGAGCAGCATGCCGTGGAGGATGAGTATCTCGTCGGGTTGCCAGCCGTGTGCGCTGGCGAGCTGGAGTGCTTTTCGGTAGCGGGATTGGCATGGGCCGACTCGGGTGCTGCGGACGACGACGCATCCGCCGTTGCGGGCTTGGTTGAGGAGGTGGGCGACCAGGCTGGTGTCGCCGGGATCTTTGATGAGTTGGATGTCTGTCAGGAGTTTGGGGGTGTGCGGATCGTGGGGGAGGGGGCCGCCGCGGCTGATCCGGCCGTTGTGGTCGAGGACCATGATCGGTCCTGCTGTTCCGTCGTCGTGACCGGTCGTGCCGAGGCCGCGTCGCCAGGCAGTAGTCAGCTCGTTGCGGATGCTTCGGGGGAGGGTCGCCGACAGCACGACCAGGGAGGCCCCGCCCTCTGCCAGCCATTCGACTGCGGCGCTCAAGAGGTTTTGCTGGAAGAGTTCGTAGGCGTGTGCTTCGTCGATGATGACGACTTTGCACATGAGGGCTCCCAGGCGCAGGGCCCAGTGCCGTGATCCTTGCGGGGCGAGGGCGATCTGGTCGACGGTGCCGACTCCGAAGCCGGCCACCAGTGCGAGGCAGCGTCGCAGGTACCACGGGTTGAGGACGGCCTGGCCGCTGTCAGTGCAGGTAGCAGTTTCTACGGTGGCGGAAAGATCGGTCAGTGGGTCACCGTGTGCCTGGTGTGCGTCGACCAGCTCGTGGACGAGGTCGGTTGCCTGGGCTGTGCCGTGTACGAGGGCCATGTCCCGCACTTCGCCGGGGGCCAGCACGGCGTGCAGAAGTTTTTTGAGTTCGTTGGCGACCTGGTTTCCGGCTGCTCGTGTGGGCAGGGCCATGTACAGGCCGCTGTAGCCGCAGGTGCGTGCCAGGTGGTGGGCCATCCAGAGTGCGAGTCTCGTTTTGCCGGAGCCGGTGTCCGATTCCACGACGATCATGGCCTGACCTTCGGCTGGTGCGAGGCGCATGCCGTCGGTTTGGAAGGCGCGGGGAGAAGGGGTGTCGGGCCACATTTCTTCCCAGGTGACGGGCCGTGCCTGCCATCGGGTGAGGCGCCGGGCGTGAACGGCCCGGTCGGCCTCCTGCAGAGCGGCCTGCCACCAGTCGGTGACTGGGGTGGTGTGGACGCGGAAGTTGAAGAATTCCGTGTCGGAGGCGACCCAGTCCGCCAGGTACATCAGGTAGAGGAATGCGACTCGGGCTGAGGGCCGGACCGGGTTGACTGCCTTCGCCACGTTGGCGAGGTCGAGTCCGACAGTCTCGGCGACTGTTTGAACGATGGCCGCGTGGACGTCCCCCCACTGCGTGACGGGCGCGGCGCCGCGGGCCCGGTCGACGGTTTCCGGGTGGGGGATGTGGCCGTGGTGGCCGCCGAGGAGCGCCCCGGCATCGTGCAGTCCTTCGTGGCGTGTGCCGGTGCCGCCGCATTCCGTGCAGGCGCAGCCCAGGAGCCGGGGGAGTGCTGCGGCGGCGATGTGCTCGTGCCGGGCGTAATAGGCGTGGGCAAGGTCGTCGCCAAGAGGGAGTCCAGCGGCGCGGGCCTGCTCCTCCCAGGTTTTCGCTTGGGCCTTCATCTGCGTTTTTCCGCGGCCGTGCTGCCACTGTCCGAGGAAGCAGTCTGAAGCTTTGCCGAGGTCGTGGAGGGCTGCGAGCAGCATCACGACCTGCCGGGCCGTCGTTTCGTTGCCTGCGCCGAACGCTTCGGTGAGCCGCTTTCGGATGTGCGGAGGGAGGTGGCGGTCCCACAGGACCCCGGCGGTGGCAGCGACGTCCAGGAGGTGAGCGAGCAGCGGGTTCCAAGCTGGGCCTCCCCGCCGGGCGCTGTCACCGTTCTGGTCGGTCTTGCCCCACGCCAGTACCACGGAACGGAGTAACTGTTCAAACTGGTGCATCCTCAACTCCCCGCGCTGTTACCGTCGTTGACCCTGCACGCCACATCGAACCAACGATGCTCATGAAGATATTCACCTGAAGGAGGTGACGTGGTTCCGTACTGGGATCCCCGCACCCAACCATGCCTTGCGGCACTGACAACGGCCGGTCTCCCCAGCCGTCTCGGGCTCATCGAGGCCTTCGAGAAGGCCGATGACCACTTAGGGGTCGGTGGACGCCATCCAGGCGAAACCCTCGCCATGCTGGAGCTGCTCAGGGCCGTCGCCTATGCGGCCGACGTCTTCCCGGAGACCAGCAACGAGTGGAGGACCTGGGTCACCGGCCGGCGGCCGCTCACCGAGGTCGCGGACTGGCTCAGGGAGCAACCTGAGAAGCAGTGGAACTTCTTCCACCCCGACCGGCCGCTGTTCCAGAACGCGCTGCTGGCGCCTTTCATGGACGAACACGGAGTCGGAACCTCGCAGATCGTCATGCACCACGTCGGCGACTACGTGCAGCTCTTCGACCGGCACCACCTTCACCACGGTGAACCCCTCGCCGCAGCCGACGCCTTCCTGGCAGTCATCACGCAGCACGTGTGCGGCAACGGCGGGCGCGGCATGATTCCCGGCAGCCTCCTCGGCGCCGCTCTGAACAACCAGGCCACGTGCCGTGCCGGCACGCGCGTCCACGTCACCGCCCTTGGCCAGACCCTCGGTGACACCCTGCGCCTGAACCTGCATCCCCACGATGGCGACCCCGGTACTTTCAACTTCACCTGGACCGACCGACCGCGCCGCTCCTTCACAGTCAAACCCACCGCCCGAACCCCCGACGGGCCGGCGGACCTGCACAGCATCCTGGGCCGCTCCATCCTCACCCGCCCGGCCCGGCAGCCAGACGGCACATGGGGAGTCGACCGTGTCCTCATGGGCGCCGGCGACATCGTGAACCTCACCCACGCCAGCGCCCTGCAGGACGCCGTCATCGAGAAAAACGCTCCGCTCAAGCCATCTGCCGCGCGAGCCCTGTGGCGGGAAGCCCACTCGCTGTATGCGGCCACTGCCCGCCGAGAAAAGGGCATGGACCTCTACGGGCGCCTCGCAATGCTGCCCGAAGGGCACCGCGTCACCCTGTGGACCGTCGGCCTCCTCGCCAAGCCCGGCAAACTCATCGCCTGGGTCAACGACGCCTTCCCCTACATCCCGGGCCGCGAAAGCGCCCTGCGCCAGGCATCAGAAGAAGGCTGCGCCATCGCCGCGTACGTGGCAGCAGCCCTCGACGCCGCCGCCTACGCCGCCTGGCGCATCGCCTACCCCAACCCCAAACCGTCCGACAAGCAGGCCCAGCTGGCCCGCTTCAAAGCCACCGGTGAGCACTTCGCGGCAACTGAACCCCTCTTCCACGAGCTCCTGGACGAGACCGCCGAAGGCACTCCCGTCCCCGAAGCCCTGGCCACCTACGCCGCGCAAGTCCGTGTTAACGCCGAAGCGTTCCTCACCGACCGGCTCCGCTCCCTGCCTCCCAGCAGCCAGGGATACCAGGCCAACACCGAAGCCCGCGAAAAGCTCGCGGAAATCCTCAACCACCCCCGCAAGGCGCCCGCCCACCTGCGAATGGAGCAACCCGCATGACCCTGCCCCTGTTCGACATCCCCCATCCCAGCCCTCCGCCCGACGCAGAGGCAACATCACCCGCAACCGTGAAAGCGGCAGCCGCACCCGTCCAGTACGTCGCCTGGCTCGGCAGCCTCGTCCACACCCACCAATACGGCAAACTGGCCGACCTTCGCCGGCCTCCGACCGCCGACAGCCCCACCCACTACGAAGCTCGCGCCTTCGCTCCCAACGAAGATGACCGGGGCCTCTATCGTCAGGTCGGCTTCCTCTTCGCCCGCTACCACGCGGGCCGGGTCAAGCCCCACTACGGCTACGGCGACATGGGCCGCGCAATCCGCTCCATCGGCTACGACGGAGCCCGAGGACCCGCCAACCCCGGCGCTGAACGCCTGATGATGCGCATCCTCCCGGCCCGCCACATCCCCTGGCGCCACCTCCAGCACGCCATCGAACGCATCCGCGCCGGCGCGACCACGCCCCCCTCCTGGGCCGAGCTCATCACCGACCTCACCCAGTGGACCGACCGCGGACGCCCCACACCCGAAAAGTGGGGCGACGCCTTCTACAGCCGCAGCCGCAGCCGCACCCCCAGCCCCACCGCCCCGACGAACGGAGCCACCACGTGACCACCTCCAAGCCCCAGTACCTCTCCCTACACGTCCTGGAAACCTTCGCCGCCGCCCTCCCCGTCCGCGACGAGAACGGCCAACCGAAAGCGTTTGTCTACGGCAGCGCCGAACGAACCGCCATCTCCGCCCAGGCCCGCCGCCGCGCCGAACGCACGCACTCGCGGCGCCGCGCCAACCAGGGCGAAGGCCCACTCGCCTCCTACAGCAGCGGCCGACGCACCCGCGAATGGGCCTTATTCACCCGCGACGCCCTCATCAAGAACCACGGCTGGGACGCCGACCAGGCCCTCTACGCGGCCAAGGCCGCCCTCGAAGGACTGGGACTGAAGTTCGGCGAGAAGGACTCGACCGCCCAGCTCACCAAGGTGCTCATCTACGCACCCGAGGACGCCGGCGACCGGATCGCCCAGCACCTCAACACCCACTCCGACACCTTCAACACCTGGCTGACCGACTACTCGGCCGCCAAGGCGGAAGCCGCAGCGAAGGACGAAGCCAAGAAGAACGCGAAGAAGAACGCCCGGAAGAAGACCACAGGAGAGGACACCGAAGCACCGGCCGAACCTGCCGCCAAGGACAGCAAGGAAGAGGAAGTAAAGGTCCCGCCGCTGCCCAAGGACCTGCGCGCCGGCATCCTCACCGCCTTCGCCCCACGCGACGCCATCGACATCACCGTCTTCGGCCGGTTCCTCGCAGAGATCGCCGAACTGCGCACCGTGGACGGCGCCGCCCAGCACTCGTGGGCCTTCACCATCGCCCCCGCCGAGCACATCGACGACTTCTACGCCGCCGCCGACGACGCAAAACTCGAACGCCGCGACAACGCACTCGACTTCCTCGACGCCGCCGACAACGCCGGCGCGGGCATGACCGGATACCAGTCACTCATCTCCGGCACCTTCTACCGCCACGCCGCACTCGACCGGCACAAACTCCGCGTCAACCTCCAGGCCTCAGGCATGACCCAGCAGGAAGCCGAGACAGCCGCGCAAGCCGCCGAAGCCGAGTTCGTGCACGCCTTCGTCGACGCCGTCCCGCGCGCCAAGGCCAACAGCACCGCCTCCACCGGCACCCTGCCCAACCTCGTCCTGGCCCACGAAGGCGCCCGACCCTACTTCTACGCCGCCGCCTTCCAGCGCCACATCGACGAAACCTCCGACGGGCCCGCCGCCCTCGCCGGCGCCAAGCGGCTCCTCGACCACCACCGCCTCATCACCACCAAGCGCTCCGACGCCACCCCCGGGCGGCTCCTCACCTACGACCTCGACATCCAGGAACTGATCGACCAGCTCGCCGCCGACGGCAACCTCCCCGCCACCGAAGCCACGACCCTGGAGCAGCTGACCGCATGAACACCATCACTCCCCGCGCAAGCAGGGAAGCGGCGACGCTTCTCATCCGCCTCGCCGCTCCCCTGCAAGCCTGGGGCGCATCCGGTGCATTCGAACGCCGTGCCACACAAATGCGGCCCACCAAATCAGCCGTCATCGGCCTGATCGCCGCCGCCCTCGGCTACGACCGCGAAGACTCCCTCGGCCCCCTCACCGAACTCCGCTACGGCGTTCGCGCAGACTGCCCCGGCACCCCCTACCACGACTTCCACGTAGCAGGCGGAGGCTCCTACCCCCTGCGACCCCGCGACCTCATCACCGACCACCGCAGGGCCGCCAAAGTCACCGCACTGGAGGACGCCACCGGCCCGCACTTCGGCCACCACCAACTCGAGGGCTGGTACGGAGCCCCCAAATACATCGAACCCGACCCCGACACCGGCCAACTCATCACGGCAGCCAAAGCCGTCCTGCGCAACCCCGCCGTCAGCGAACGCTGGTACCTCGCCAACGCAGCCTTCGTCGCCGGCGTCCAGCACCACGACACCTCCCTCCTCGACACCATCTCCCACCACCTCGAGCACCCCAGCCGACTCCTCTGGCTCGGCCGCAAGTCCTGCCCCCCCACCGGCGACCTCTCCGGCGGCATCCATCCCGGCACCGTTGAACACGTCCTCACCCACACCCCCCTCCTCCCAGAAGCCACCACCCAACGCCCCTGGGCCTGGATCGACGCACACCCTGGCGCACCCCGCGCCGTCCCCACCGACGACCAACCGGTCACCTTCCACCCCGACCACCGCACTCACGCCACCCGCTGGGAAACCCGCACCCGCATCAAACCCACCCCGACCATCGAATGGACCCCCACCCCGTGAGCACACCCACCCGCTTCGTCGCCACACAGAGTGTCCTCACCCTCGACACCCGCCACCCCGACGTCATCCGCGCCATGAACGACGTCCACGACATGCACCGCCTCGTCATGAGCGGCCACCGCGGCTGGGTACCTGAGGGTGAAGACGACGCCCGCGCCCAGATGGGTGTGCTCTCCGCCTGGACCGTCAACCTCCGGACCCAGACCCTCACCCTCATCACCCAGGCTCGCATCACCCCCGACTGGACACCCGTCCCACGCTCCGCACTCCTGGAGTCCCCCCACTTAATCAAAGTCGACCAGGCCATCAAGGCCGGCGACACCTACACCTTCCGCGCCTTCATCAACCCCATCCGAGCCGTCATGCCCCCAAGCGGCCCGCAGAAGGGACGACGGGGACGCCGCACAGCAAGCAACTCCCCGCACCAGGCGTCGGAATGGTTCACCCAGCGATTGCAGGCCCAGGGCGAACCCGCCACCGGCCCGAACGGCATCAAACGGATTGGCGCAGACGCCGACGCCGCACGCATCTCCACCACGATGCTGCCGCCACTCGTCTCTACAGTGAAGAAAGGTCTGAAAGTCGTCCGAGCTGAAGTCCGCGGACAGCTCACAGTCACCGACCCGGCTACCTTCACGAGCACTCTCACCGAAGGGCTGGGCAAGGCCCGCTCCTACGGAGTAGGGCTGCTTCTGGTCCGCTAGTAGCATCAACCCCGGCCGGATGCCCCGCTTCCGGCCCGACAACTTCTCCGCGCCAGCGGAGATCGGCCAGATGCACACGAAGACATCGACCGATTCCCCGCGTAAGCAGGGACGACCGCTCTCTGCTTGCCTTTGCTTGGCCAGGTACGCCACCTCGCGGCCCCGCACCGGCGGGCGCACACTGCTACGACGCCGCGCGCGAGACGGGAACTTTCCCAATCCATGGAGACGATTGCCGTGGGCAGGTGGCCAATTGCCTACGACCTGCCCACCGCGCCCATAAGGGCGACCCCATGAGTGCTCGGTATGGACTTGGTGGGGCAATCCGCGCACACGCGGGAAAGTCCCCCGCCGCTCCACCTGGCACACCACCGAGTCTTCCTCTCCACACCCGCGGGGACGGTCCCGCCACGCTCAATGAGTCCTACCGGCGCAACGCGTGCTCCCCGCGCGCCCGGGAGATGATCCCGAGGGCAGGTTGCGCCACTCTGTCTTCGGAAGTGCCCCGCGCACGTGGGGATGGTCCCGACCGAATCCTCCGGGGTGAGGAGGTCTGGGAGTGCTCCGTGCGCCCGCGGGGATGGTCCCACGCAAGCTTGCGGTGTCATCTGTGACGTGAAGCGCTCCCCACGCCCGTGGGGGTGGTCCCGAGTACGGCACGCAATGGAGGAAAGCCGGCCTGTGTTCCCCGCGCCCGTGGGGATGGTCCCGCGGTCAGGTCGAGGGTAATGGTCTCGTTGGTGTGCTCCCCGCGCCCACGGGGATGGTCCCCGCGTGCCCTTGGGGATGAGGAGGATGCCGCAGTGCTTCCCGCGCCCGCGGGAATGGTCCCGGCCTGCTGGGCGACCTGGAGATCCGATCGGAGTGCTCCCCACGCCCGCGGGTGGTCCCAGCTACGCCGGGTTGAGGTCCACGAAGCCCAGGGCCGTGCTCCTCGCGCCCGCGGGGATGGTCCCGAGTGGCGAGTCACCACCGGGGACCCCACCGTGTGCTCCCCGCGCCCGCGGGGATGGTCCCACCGACCCGGCGTTGGTCGTGGTGTCGATCATGTGCTCCCCGCGCCTGCGGGGATGGTCCCTTGGCGTCGAAGACCCGCCGCCCGAACCCACAGTGCTCCCCCCAGCGGGGATGGTCCCAACGGGGGCGAGTGGATCGGCAGCGTGATCAGGTGCTCCCCGCCGGCGGGGATGGTCCCCCAGGCGAGGTGACCGTGTGGGGTGCCAAGGGGTGCTCCCCGCGCCCGCGGGGATGGTCCCTGCATGGTCCTGACCGAGGGGTTCGACGCCCCGTGCTCCCCGTGCCCGCGGGGATGGTCCCAACATCCGCCCGGCGGTGGCGGCCGGCATGCAGTGCTCCCCGCACCCCGCGGGGATGGTCCCGACGTCTCCTACGGCATCGAGACGGAGAGCCGGTGCTTCCCGTGACGGCGGCCATGACAAGCTCCCCATAGGCGGCCACTTACCGCCCCACTGATGGCCACGGGATTCCCCACGTACGGCCAGATATCTCCCCGCTCGCATTGGACGCATCCCGCTCGGCGAGGCTCGGGCGGGTGAAGAACAGCAGGGAGATCATGGAGATCCTTGAGGCGTACGACCTCACGGGCAGTTACCGCGCCGCGGCCGAACTGACCGGCGTCGACCACCACACGGTGGCCCGCTATGTGAAGATGCGGGCCGCCGGCCAGCACCCGGACCAGCGTCGTCACCGGGCCCGCGCGATCGACGACTATCTGCCGAAGATCGAGGAACTGGTGGTCCGTTCACACGGCAAGATCCGAGCGGACGTGGTGCACAAGAGGATCGTCGCGATGGGCTTCACCGGCGGGGAACGCACCACCCGCCGCACCGTTGCCGAGGCGAAAGCCCAGTTCAGGGCCGGTCGGCGGCGGGTCTATAGGCCGTGGGTGACCGAGCCGGGGCTGTGGATCCAGTACGACTTCGGCGACGGACCGACCATCGCCGGACGCAAGACCATCCTGTGGTGCGCCTGGCTGGCCTGGTCCCGGTTCCGGATCGTGATCCCGATCTGGGACAAGACGCTGCCGACGGTCACCTCGTGTCTGGACGCGACGTTCCGCCGCATCGGCGGAGTGCCGGCCTACGTCCTGACGGACAACGAGAAGACGGTCACCACCGATCACGTCGCCGGGATCGCCGTCCGCAACCCGGAAATCGTCGAGGTCGCCCGGCACTACGCACGACCATACGCACCTGCCTGCCCGCGGACCCCGAGACGAAGGGCGGTTCCGAGGCGACGGTCCGCATCGCGAAGGCCGACCTGGTGCCCAAGGACGTCAACCTGCGCGAGCACTACAAGACCTTCGGTGAACTGGAGGCGGCCTGCCGGGCGTTCTGCGACGAGGTCAACTCCCGCACCCACCGGGCGACTCGGCGCAAGCCGGTCGAGCGGCTCGCTGAGGAACGACAGCGGCTGCACCCGCTGCCCAGGAGGCCGTTCACTGCCGCGTTCGGCACGACCCGGCGGGTGAACTGGGAGTCCACGATTTCGGTCGAAGGGGTCCGTTACTCCGTTCCGCACGAGCTGATCGACAACCGGGTCTGGGCCCGGTTCCACGGCGACGAGCTGATCGTCACCGCGGTCGGTGAGGACGGCTCGGCCCGCGAGGCCGCCCGCCACCGCCGCGGCCAGCCGGGCACCCCGGTCCTGGACGACGCCCACTACCCGCTGCGGGAGAACAAGGACAACGACCGCACCCCGAAGGCCACTTCGGCAGAGGAGGCTGCCTTCCTCCAGCTCGGTCCTGGGGCAGCGTCATGGCTGGTCGAAGCGGGGGCGGCCGGGGTTCGCCGCATCAAGGCGAAGATGGCCGAGGCCGTCGCCCTGTCCAAGCTCTACTCGGTGGCCGAGGTCGACCGGGCCCTGGGCACCGCCGCGGTCACCGCACGCTTCGCGGACAAGGACCTGCTGTCCATCGTCGACTACCAGGCCACCCGCGAACACACCGAACCCGTCCGCCGCAGCGAGGAACACTCCCTGCAGCCCGGCACCTCCGCCTGGTCCTCCTTCGGCCTGCCCACCCAGCCCGCCTCCGACGTCTCCGAGCACGACGAAAGCGATCCCGCCTGATGGCCACCCCACTTCGCACCGTTCCCGGCACCAACGGCGACCCGCTCGCCGAGGCCATCGAGCTGACCCGGCGGCTCAAACTCCCGCACCTGCGACGGGTGTTGGCCGACCTGATCCCCACCGCCAAGGCCCAACGCTGGGACCCGGCCGAGGTCGTCCGCGTCCTGCTGGCCGAGGAAGCCGCCGGCCGCGACCGGGCCAACCTCCACACCCGCCGCAAACGGGCCGGCTTCCCCACCGGCAAGACCTTCGGCGACTGGGACGAGACCAAGTCCGCCATCCCCCGACCCACCCAGGACGCCCTCAAGTCCCTGGAATGGATCGGCCGTCGGGAGAACTTCTGCATCTGCGGGCCCTCCGGCACGGGCAAAAGCCACTTCACCGAGGCCCTCGGCCAGACCGCCATCGAGGCCGGTCTGACCGTCTCCTGGTTCACCATCGAGGACCTCGGAGCCCTGGTCCGCCGGCACCGCGCGGACGACTCAATCGCCCGAGCCCTCGCGAAGATCATCCGCTCGGATCTGATCATCGTCGACGACATCGGCCTGCTGCCCGTCTCACCGGACGCCGCCGAGGGCTTCTACCGCCTGGTCGATGCCGCCTACGAACGACGCTCGGTCGCCGTCTCCAGCAACCTCCACCCCTCCGGTTTCGACGAGATCATGCCCAAGACCCTGGCCACCGCCACGGTCGACCGGCTCATGCACCACGCTCACATCGTCGTCACCCAGGGTGACAGCTACCGGCTCACCCAGGCCACCAGCGGACAAGGAGTGAAGCCCTTCAGCTGACCCGACCGACCCGAAGGCGGGGAATTATCTGGCCGCCACCGGGGACAACTCGATGGCCGCCAGCGGGGCGAACTCCTGGCCGCCTACGGGGAGAACGAAATGGCCGTTGACAGAGGAGTTCATTGTCCTCACGGCGGTAGTGGCGGCGCCAGTGGGCGGGGATCACAGCGGGTACTCCAGGGGTAGAAGGCGCGCCCCGTTGCTGGGTCTGCAGCCCCAGCAACCGGTTGACAGGTCAGCTCAGCCGGGCGTCGGCGTAGGCGACCATGGCGTCCCGCTGGTACTCGGCCAGCCCGGCGGCGACCTGGTCGTAGGCCGCGCGCCACTGCGCGTCGTCGACGTAGTTCTGCCCCAGGGCCTTGAATCCGGCCGCGTCCGGGGTCCACATCTGGCAGATGCCCTGGTAATGGGTGTCGACCTCGGCCTGCACGGCAGGGTCGGTCACCGGGGTGGCGGCCTGCATGAACTCGGCCATGCGGACCATAGCCGCGGTCGCCTCACCCTGCAGCCGCTCCATCTCCGCCTCGCTGAGCGTGGCCGCGAACTGCGCCGACTGCTGCGCCTGGTCGGACCACTGCGTGCGGGCGGGCGACTCGTAGCGGGCGGTGTCGAAGCCAGTGAACAGGTTCTCCGGCCTACTGATCTTTCCCATGTCGTTTGTCTCCTCGTCCTGCTCAAGTTCGGCGATGGTGCAGGCGACCGTGCGGGCGAGCACGTCGAGACGGTCCCGCTCGGCCAGCAGCCTGCGCTGGTGCTCGCGCAGCGCGGCCACCTGGTCGATCTGGCGCTCCAGCACCGCCGCGATCTCGCGCAGCCCTAAGCCCAGTTCCCGCATCAGCAGGATCTGCTGCAGTCGCAGCAGTCCGGCCTGTTCGTAGTAGCGGTGGCCGTTGCTGCCGACGTACGCCGGAACAAGCAATCCGATCTCGTCGTAGTGACGCAGAGTCCGGGATGTCACCCCGGACATCCGGGCCACATCCGCAATCGACAAGGCCATGCCCGCACCTTTCCTCGCCGGGCCGGCTGTCCGGCCACAGGAGCGACCGTAGGGGTTGACGCAACGGAAAGCGCAAGCTGCACAGACATGCCCCGATCCGTGACGTCCCAGTAACCGAACCCGTCGGCGAACCGGCGCTCACACACATCAGACGATCACCGGCAGGTCCCCCACACCACACCTACTGCCGGGCGCTCTTAGACGACTGCCGGCGCCATTTCTCATCGGCGCGATCACACAGCCGCGTAGCAGCTGGTGGCTGTCGGCTGCCGCCGGGCTGGCCCCCGGTGGACGGCTGTGGTCACGATGCCAACGCCGACCCCAGCATGCGATGCCGAGGGCCGGGCGTCTGACCAGCACCGTGGCCGGAACGCGGCGGGCCGCACCGGGGCTGGGCGGACGGTTGGCGCGAGTACCGCCACTGCGGCCCGCCGACTCACTACGGTCAGCGCATGACCAGTGAGGGTGCAGTGGTGCATGAGGCGGTCCGTGCGGCGTGGGACTCGTACCGGATCTTAGACAAGCGCACGCCGCAGGAGGAACGGCGGCGGGCGCAGCAGCGAGTCCAGGCTGCGTTGGACACCTACGGCCGCGACGAAGTGTCCCGCGGAGCGGTGTTCCTGGTGGGTGTGCTGACCGCGCACATCATCGGCCAACAGGACGACGGTGAGGAGGACCAACTCGATCCGTTCAGTGATCTGATTCCGGCCGTTGTCTGCAAGCTGCCGGGCTTCGAGCCGGCCGATCCCGCCCAGGTGCCGATGGTTGCTGGTGTCCTCACGGCTGCGGCCATGGGCATGGATACCGTTGTGTGGCGCGACCGGTTCGGGGCGATTTCGCCGGAGGAAGCCCTGGTGCACAACCTTGTGCTCGAGCTGCTCGCCGATCTCTTCGACACCCTGGTCGAGGAGATCGGTGCCACCGACTTGCTTATGCGGGACACGTTCGACTTCATGATGGGCGGGGTGGCGGTGTCCGTGGATGTCAACGAGGCGGCCGCACCGCACGTCGGGCTCGATGGGCAAGGCATGGGCCGACGTCCACAACCAGGGCGTCATCCCCTTACAGCGCCGGCTGTACCTGACGGCCACGCCGCGGATCTGGGAGGCGCGCCTCGACCGCGAGGTCGCCGAAGGGGTGCGTAACCCGCTGCCGCGCGAGGTGGCGGCCTCCATGGACGACGAGAAGGTCTTCAGGTTCGTCCTGTACAAGCTCAGCCTGGCCTCGGCCGTCTCGCGCGGGCTGCTGGCGCGGTACCAGATCATCGTCCTGGAGCTGAAAGACCCGGTCGTCACCCCGGAACGGCTGATGGGCGAGGACCGGCACACTGAGGAAGTCCGCGGGCAGCGCCTCGGGGCGCTGCAGGCCGCGCTCCAGCACACCATGGCGCAGCACAACCTGCAGACCTGCCTCACCTTCCACCACCGCACCATCGAAGCCCGGGCCTACGCGGAAGGCCTCGAGCGGGTCGCGGCAAAGCTGCACGCCAACGAGCCGGAGACCTACCCGGCCCGGATCTGGGCGGACTGGCTGTGCGGGGAGCACGTGCCCGAGCACCGGCGCGAGGTCCTGGGCCGCTTCGGCACCACCGCGCGGCGGGCCGTGCTCTCCAACTGCCGTGTCCTGGGCGAAGGCGTCGACATCCGCTCCGTGGACAGTGTGGCCCTGCTGGACCCCAAGGGCGCGCCGCACGACATCGTCCAGGCCATCGGCCGCGCGCTCCGGCAACAGCCCGGACAGGGCGAACTCACCTCCCTGATCGTGCCGGTGTTCCTCCAGCCCGGGGAGAGGCCGGAGGACATGTTCACCTCGGGGTCGTACCGCCCCTTGGTGAAGGTACTGGCGGGTCTGCGCGCGCACGACGAAGAGGCCGTCGAGCTGCTGGCCATCATCCCGCAGGAGCCCCAGAAGGACACCGCGCAGCCGTCCGTCAGCATCGGCCCGGAGCCCGAGGAAGGCGAGGAAGAATCCCGTCTCCTGCTGCGCTTCGCGGCTCTGCCACACCCGCGTCCCGTACAGGCACAAGGAGGGCGCCTACCCCCTTGGGCAGTGGGTGGCGGAGCAGCGACGGGCGTACGGGGCGGGGCAGATGAGCGGCCAGCGCGCGGCGCGGCTGGAGAAGCTCGGCATGGTCTGGTCGCTGGCGGATGAGCGGTTCTAGGAGAACCTGGAGGCCGCCAGGTCGTACTACGAGCAGCACTGGACGCTGTGTGCGCCCCAGTCGGCGACGATGCTGGACCGGCTGGTGGGGCAATGGCTCAGCAATTTGCGCTGGCCGGGTGCGCTGGAGGGTCATCCGGAGTGGAAGGCCGCGCTGGAGTCCGTGGATGCGGACTGGAACCCGGCGTGGCCGGCGGAGTGGCAGCGGCACTACGCCGCGCTGCGTGAGCTGGTGGCCGAGGAGGAGGGCCAGGCCGGCGCGGTAAGGGTGCTGCCCGGGTTCACGGTGCACGGCATGGACATCGGGAAGTGGCTGGCCCGGCAGCGCAGACCCGAGGTGTGGCAGGCCTTGACCGACGGGCCGTGCCAGCGCAGCAGCAGTTCGGTGCCGCAGCGCGAGCAGGGCCGGGCCGACTGGTCGTCTTCGTCCCGCACGAACTGGAGCCGGGCGAGTTCTTCGTCGGGGACGTTGTCGAGGCTGCCGTCGAGGTTGCCGATGCGGCAGAAGGAGCCGTCGGGGCGTACGACGTAGCGCCAGGTGAACGACATGCATGGCCCCCTTTCGGGGTGGAGCGTTGACGCGAATGGCCACGATCCGCCCGCCCGCCGACCAGAGTCAAGAGAGCTGCACCACAAGAGGAACGAGGCCGACCGCGCTCTTGGATATCCCGAAGGTTGAAGCGGGTGATGGTGTGGTGCCGAGCCCGCCGGATCGCTGTCCTGGCAGGATGACGGCATGGAACATGTGCTTGGAATCGGCGGCTACTTCATGCGTGCCGCCGACCCGATCGCCCTGAACGCTTGGTACCGCGACTGCCTGGGTCTGGTGACTGACGAGCATGGTGTGTGGCGTCAGGCTGCCGGGCCGACAGTGTTCGCGACGTTCGAGTCCCAGACCGGTTACTTCGGGTCCCGATCCCAGCAGAACATGCTCAACTTCCGGGTCCATGACCTGGACGCGATGCTCGCGCAGTTGCGAGCCGTGGGAGCGAAGGTCTCCGAGGACGTTCAGGACATGCAGGGTATCGGCCGGTTCGGTTGGGTTACCGATCCTGAGGGAAACCGGGTCGAGTTGTGGCAGCCTGCCTGACCGGACCGCTTCCTCAACGACGGTGATGCGCGGATGGACGACTGGAATCTGAATGGAACAGATCCGCGTCCATGAGTGCCCCCCCCATGCGCATTGTAGTCGCGCGAGTCGAGTTGTTGCCCCAGGGGCATCGTCTCGCTGTGTGCATGCCTGTGCTCTGATGGGCCTTTTGGCCGGCGGGAGAGTCCGGTCTGCGGATGGCGTGTCGTTGATTCCTGGGTATCACGTCCTGATTCGTGGGGGGTGGTGTGTAGAGTCCGGGCATGGAAACCACTGCTGCCTCACCCCGCGTTCTCGTCATCGGGCTTGATCCGCATCGGGTGCCCGGGCCATGGGATCCGGAGCCGGTGGCCATGGCGATCGAGGCGGGGCTGGCAGGGTTTTCCGAGCATGGCGTGGGCGTTGAGTCTTGCCTGATCGGGCTTGATGGAAGTGACGACGTCGAAGTGGTCGTCAAGGAGGCGCTGGAAACTCATGCGTGGGAGTGCATTGTCGTCGGCGGTGGTCTGCGGCACTCAGACGATCAAGCTGAACTCCTTGAACTTGTAATCAACCTGATCCGGCGGCACGCGCCCGATGCGGCCATTGCGTTCAACAGCGCTCCAGATGCCATCTACGAGGCCGCTGCTCGTTGGATCGAGTGACAGTGCGGAGCTTGAGCGTCCGTCGCAGGGTGGCAAGGAAAATCGACGCTGCGAACCGATCGGCTCGGCCGAAGAAGATCGACAACGGTGAGGCGGCGATCCTGACCGCACTGGGGGATACCCTCGACCTGGCTGACGAGGCCCGCTGGCCGGTGGGCATCTCCGGAACCTCTACCGCTACGGTGCTGGCGTGGCTCGCGGTGCACGGCTGGCAGACCGTCCATGCGCTCAGGCGGACCGTCAACCGCATGTTCGGTGCGTACCGGGGCGAGGCCGAGACCGACCTGGGATGCCTGTGTCATCGTCGAAACACCCCGTCATCGGCGGGACTGTGCCGTGCCTGACGTGCCCACTCGGCTGGCGGCCGACCTCACACTGCTCACGTCGGCTGGAAGGCGCCGCACGTCCTTCCGCACGGCTGCCTCGTTGGGCTGGGCAGGCTGGGCATGACGACGTAGGCCACCGCTCCCCGACCGGCCCAGCGCAAGGACCCTGGGGGGCCCGATGTGCCCGGCATCGGAAATGGAGTTTTCTGTTGTCCGGTGCGAGGGCGGGTCAGTTTGCTTTGGCGTGGCCTGGGGGCCTGGAGAGCTGGACTTTGGCCCAGGCGTCGACCTCGCACTGCCTGTCGGTATTGTTTCCTGTGGCCGTGACTGTGCCGTTGGCGCGCAGGCCAAGGGTGTGCGTTGAACCGGCCGCCACGGCGACGATGTCGCGCCAACCGCTGACTTCGCACTGCCCGTTGCTGTTGTCTCCCGCTGCGAGGACCCGTCCGGACGCAGTAACCCCGACAGTGTGATAGCTGCCGGCATCGAGCGCCACCAGGTCTTCCCACTCATCGACCCCGCACGCTCCGCTCGCCCTGTCGCCAGTCGCTACGGCTCGCCCGTCGGTTCTGAGGCCGACTGTATGGAGGTACCCGGCCGAGATGGCGACCAGGTCACGCCACCCTTCAACGGCACACTGCCCCCGTCGGTTGTTCCCGGCGGCCAGTGCGGAACCGTCCGACCGGACACCGACCGAGTGCCAGTCACCACAGGAAAGGGCGACGACCTCGCGCCAGGACTGCACATCGCATTGTCCTTCTGAACTCCGGCCGGCTGCTAGCACGCGGCCATTGGTGAGTAGCCCGAGCGTGCGGCGCCAGCCTGAGGCGACGGCCGTGATGTTTCGCCATCCGGCGACATCGCATTGCCCATCGCCGTTCCATCCCGTTGCCAGCACCGTACCGTCCGACCGGAGTCCCACCGTATGAGACCTGCCTGTGTTCGTCGCAGTATGGACGTTGCCGGCTGCTACCGCGACGACGTCTTCCCATCGTTCGACGCGACATTCAGCGGCTGCGGAATTGCCCACGGTCAGAACGCTTCCGTCCCAGCACCGGGCGACCGAATGACGCCTTCCGGCCGCCAGCGCCGACAGGTTAGCGAGCATTCCGTCTCCTTGTGCTGACGCGAGTTCGTGCCGTGGGACTCCACCCTACTTTGGCCTGGAACCAGAGTGGTGCCCTTACTGGCTCTGATAAAAGCTGCTGATCACGAGTCTGACGGCCCCTCTGCTCGTAGGTCTGGGCATGAGAAACCGTCAGTCGCGGCGGTGGATCGTGTCGGACGAACTGTGTTCCCTGATCGAGCCGTTGCTGCCGAAGCCACCTGTCCGGGCAAGAACGGCCGCTGGGGGCGGATCTGCGTCCTGCCCGGCGGGCAGGAAACCTCGATGGAGGAACCGCACTGGGCGACAACAGCGAAGGCCGGCCGATCGCGTGCGCTGCCCACCCCGCCCCCGGGCGTTCCCGGTCCTTTGTCATGGGTCCCACTGGTGTGCGTCCCCGCCGAGCCACTCAATGAGCATTTTCAGCGTTGCCTCTCTAGGGTGAGGACGGCGGCGGCGATGACGCTTATGCGGTTGGGGCTGTAGCGGGCTCGACGGAAGATGCGCCAGGACTTCAGTCTCGCCATGCTTCGTTCGACTGGCGCCCGCGCCGCCGACAGGGCCCGGTTAATCATCTGCTGAGTCGCAGTGAGGTCCTGGTGCGGGAGCCGTCTGACCGGCGCGGTCACCCAAGAGCCGGCGCCGATGTAGGCGTGGTCGGCGAGAACGGGAATGCCCTGGCGTTCGCAGATCCGGATGATGCGGTGTCTGCTGGCCGTGGTCAGGTCATGGGTGTGGCCGGGAAGGGCGGGCGAGATCCACAGCAGCCTGTCCGCGGGATCGGCCGCGACCTGGACGTTCACCGACGGCGGTGCTATTGCGAGAAGTCGGCCCAGCTGTCGCCAACCCGGTCGCATTCGGCAAGCGTCCCGTAGAGCAGGATGTGCTCGGGATCGGTCTTCCGCAAGACCCGCAGCAGGCCGGGCGCCCGGCGGGAGAGGCGGCCCACAACGACGCTGACGAAGGCGTGGGCGGTGCCGACGAGACGCCGAAGCCGGCGGCGATTTGCGCGCGCGGGTCATGTCGGCACAGGCAGACCAGGGCGACGAGAACGCGCTGGTGAGGCGGGAGCTTGCAGCGGCGGTCACCCTCATGGGTGATGATGAGCATGGTTACCCACTTGACCAAGCCGTGGGCAGGTCAAGTGCAGCAGGATAGGGAGCCAACGAAACTCCTGAGTCGCCGAGTTGAGACGTCGAACACCTCTCTCAACAGCACAGGAGTCTCGTGCGTTGCGGGGCGCCGTTCCGTCACCCGATCAGTGACCGTTCAAAGAACTCAGTGTAACCGCTGCCGACCGATACAGGTGCCGCTACGAATCAGATGGTCCTCATTGCGTAGCACCTGCGCCAGGAGCATCCTCATAACCGCAGGATTCCGCCCGCTTCAGCGACGGCCTACCTGAGATCCTTCCGATCCGGACCTTCTCATTAGGTTGACGTTCCAGCGACCCAACGTGAGGGGAGTCTGTTATCTCGGTCAGGCGTCCTCCGTATCGCTCCCACGCTGTGCCGTTGCGGTCGGTGAACGCAACAGCCATCTGCATGGCGTCGGTTTCGGGCACCTTCTGGTACTTGCCACCCCACTTCTCCTGGTACTCCAACGCGGTCCAGTTGATCACCATTTCTGAGCAGGGCCCAAGTCCAGACAGCGCTTCTCTGATAAACACCCTGTTTCCGAAACTGGACGTCCCTAAGTCCACTTTGATGTCCCAGAACGCCCAAGCAATCGGGTCTGGTGACCTGTTCATAAGGTGGAGGTACCGCACGCCATCGCCATCGTGATCCATCCAAGTCGCGACGCGCATGGCTTGTTCGCGCTCCTTCCGGTCGGCGTCCTCTCGCGACTGGTCAAGTTGCCCTTTCGAAACCGCCGCTCCGTAGTACGTTGCGATTCCGGTGAGCAGCAGGCTCGCAATCCCCACGGTGATCGTGAAGATGGTTCCCGCCTTACCCCAGTCGATCCGGCTCCACCAACGCCGCGCCTGCTGGCGGGCTCGCACTCGGCGCGGCCCTGGTCGCCGCTGCGCCATCAAGGCCCTTTGCCGCCGCTGCCCCTGCTGGTCCGACATCCTGCCTCCCTCCCGGTGTCAGTCAAGGAGAGTGGCAGAGCAGGAGCATCCGGTCCATGAACTCGATAATGGCAGCGACAGATTCTCCAACCGCACACGGATGCGGCGTCACCAGGCCAAGGCCCCCGCCGGACTGCGACGACCTCGCCGAGACGGCGGTTGTTGAGGGCGGTCAGGACCGAGACCGCGCTGACAAGCAGTCGCCCGTGACCAGTGAGGGTTTCAGAGTGGCCACCGATGGGGTGGCGGCGAGGCGGGCCGCAACGCACGAGGCACCCGTACCGTTGAGGGAGGTGTTCGAGGTCTCAACTCATCAGCGTAGGTGCCTCGTTGGTTCCCTATCCTGCCGCACTCGATCTGCCCCATGCGTTGGTCGAGTGGGTCACCATGCTCATCGTCACCCGCGAGGGTGACCGCCGCTGCAAGCTCCCGCCGCACCAACGTGCGCTCGTCGCCCTGGTGTACCTGCGCAAGCACGACACCCTGGCCCGGATCGCGGCCGGCTTCGGCATCTCGGTGGGTACCGCCCACGCCTACACCACCGCCGTGATCAGCCTTCTCGCTGGTCGGGCGCCGGGCCTGCTCAAGGCCCTGCGCGAGCACGAACCGGAGTACGTCCTGCTCGACGGAACGCTCACCGAGTGCGACCGCGTGGGCGATGGCCGGGCCGACTACTCGCACAAGCACCGCCGCCACGGTGTGAACATGCAGGTCGTGACCGATCCGTCCGGGGACGTGCTATGGATCTCGCCGGCCTTGCCGGGCCGGTTCCACGACCTGACCGCGGCCCGCACGCATCGGATCATCCGGATCTGCGAACGCCAGGGCGTCCCCATCCTGGCCGACCGCGCCTACACGGGCGCCGGACCCTGGGTCACCACCGGGCGCAGACGCCCACCCGGCGGGCAGCTGACCCCGACAGAACGGACGGTCAACCGTGCACTGGCCACGTCCCGAGCGCCCGTCGAACGCGGGATGGCACGAATCAAGTCCTGGGGGATCTTCAGAAGATCGCGATGCAGCCCGAATCGAATGACGTCAATCGCCAAGGCCGTCCTCACCCTGGAGAGGCAGCGCTGAAAACGCTCATTGATTTCGCATGCCCCGTTTGTTCGGTCTCCGGTCGCTACTACCCGCCCGTCGGTCCTGAGGCCGACCGTATGGAGACACCCAGCCGAAATGACGACCAGGTCACGCCACCCTTCAACGGCGCACTGACGTCGCTGGTTGTTCCCCGTGACCAGCGCAAAACCGTCCGACCGGACACCGACCGAGTGCCAGTCACCACAGGAAAGGACAACCATCTCTCGCCAGGACTGCACATCCCACTGCCCTTCTGAACTTCGGCCAACTGCCAGCACGCGGCCACAGCCGTAACGCCTCGCCATCCGGTGACATCACGTTGCCCAGCGCAGCGACGCTCGCAACTCCTCCTCTGACTCTCGTAAGTAGAAAGCGCCATGGCACAGGCCTACGCGAGATGCACACAAAAGCACACCATATAACTCATATTCACCTATGCGTTCAATAAATCCTCCATCGTGTCTCTATGCGGACGTCTCGCGTGCAGCTACGATTTGACATGCACGCGACATGGTGATTTGGCCCAATCATGGAGGCATAGTGAGACCTGCACGCTTGCTGCATGCCACCTTCTCGGCAATCCTGCTGGCTCTCGGTGTCATGTTCGGGGCAAGCCCCGCCTCGGCCGCCACCGGCCCCTACGTCGCACTCGGTGACTCCTACTCGTCCGGCGAGGGAGCCGGCAGCTACACCAGCTCAAGCGGTTCGTGCCATCGCAGCCCGAACGCATACCCCCAGCTATGGGCGCAGGCTAATTCCCCCTCCTCCTTCTCTTTCGTCGCCTGCTCTGGCGCCAGGACCCAGGACGTCATCAGCAACCAGCTAGGCTCGCTCAACAGCGCAACCTCGCTTGTTACGGTCAGCGCCGGCGGCAACGACGCCGGGTTCGCCAGCGTGATGCAGACCTGCGTCCTACAAGGCACTAACGCATGTCTCACCGCCGTAAACAACGCCAAGAGCTTCGCCACGAACCAGCTGCCCGCCCGCCTCGACTCGCTCTACAGCCAGATCCGCAATCGAGCACCCAACTCCCGCGTCGTCGTGCTCGGTTACCCTCATCTGTACAAGATCGACAGCACGTGCTCGTTCGAAATCAGCGACCAGAGCCGGTCCGCGATCAACAGCGCCGCCGACACTATCGACTCGGTCATCGCGGAGCGCGCATCTTCCTACGGATTCGCATTCGGTGATGTACGCGGCATCTTCACCAACCACGAGATCTGCTCGGACGACTGGTGGGTGAACAGTACCCGCATCGCCGTACACGAGAGCTACCACCCCAACGCCAAGGGCCACTCCCAGGGGTACCTGCCCACCCTCTTCGCCAAGGACTGACCCTCCCTGGATGCGGCTTCCCGGACAGCCTTCCGGGCCTGTCGCGATTGGTGCGGTGTCTTTCAAGCCTTCGCCAGTTGTTCCTCCCTTGACGCGGCCGCAGTTGGCCGAGGCCCGGCGTGTGCGGGCAGCCGAGCTGTTCGGTCAGAGGCGTTCGGGTGTCGAGATCACGCGAATGTTGGGCGTCAGCGAAGAGAGTGTGCGGCGGTGGAGACGGGTCTGGGAGGAAGGCGGCGCCGACGGTTGCGTCGGCGTCCAGCCAGTGGTCGTCCGCCCAAGCTGGATGATGCCCAGGTCGAGCGGGTGCGGGCCGCGCTGGAGCAGGGCGCCCAGACCCATGGTTTCGAGGCTGATCTGTGGACGCTGGAGCGGGTCGGTCTGGTCGTCGAGCAGGTGACGGGAGTGACCTTGTCGCGGGCGTCGGTGTGGCGGTTGCTGACCGGCCGGCTCGGATGGAGTCCGCAGCGTCGGGCGGTGGAGCGGGACGAGTCGGAGATCGCCCACTGGATCGCGCACGAGTGGCCGCGGATCAAAAAGGGGCGCTGAACACACGTGCCTGGATCGTTTTCCTCGACGAACCAGGAGTGTCGTTGCTGCCGCAGGTCCGCCGCAGGCTGCAGGCCAAGGCTGTTGTGCATGTTCGCACCGGAGATACCCAGCGACAGCGGCACGCCGTTCCGGTCGGTGATGAGGTGGATTTTCGTTCCGCTCTTGCCACGGCCGGTCGGATTCGGTCCGGTCAGGTGCCCTCTTTTGCCGCCCGGACGCCAACCGAATCGATCGCGCACCGCGACCAGTCCAGCTCGCCCCGCGCACCAAGTTTGTCGAGAACGACCCGGTGGAGCCTGGCTCCCCCGGCGCAGCGCCGGTAGACGGTGGGCCAGGCCGGCCCGAACACCGGCGGCAACTGCCGCCAGGTGCAGCCCGAGGTGGCCAGGAAGATGATCGCTGCGAGGCATTCGCGGTCACCGGCCCTCCGTTTGCCGCCGCCCTGCCGACGTACGACCTCCGTCGGCGGGACCACCCGCCGGAACGCCGTCCACAACTCGTCTGGCACCAACCGCTCAACCAGATCCGTCATGCACTGCTCAACGAACGATCACGCCATCAGAAGCGGCGTTAGGCCGGACATGTACACGTACTACGTAACAGGTTGGCAACTAGCAGGATTGCCCTCTATCTCAGCTCTTCTGATGGGTAGCCATGATGTGAGCGATCTGCGGTGGGGGCCGTAAGACGCTTCGACCCGGGGGGGCCGCATGATTCTGTCGGGCTACAGCATCAGCAACCACAAGATCGGCCAGGGAGGGTTCGGCGAGGTACGCCTGGGCGTTCATCTGCGCACGGGCGAGAGGGTGGCAGTCAAACTCCTCCTCAGCCGCTGGAAGGAGCACCGGCACCACGCCGTGCACGAGGCGCGTTTCGCCCGTGAGGGGAACATCCTCGGAAAACTCATGGCCGACCCCAACATCGTGAGCGTGCTGGATGACGGCGTCATCGCCGTGAACGACGGTTTCGTGCCGGTGCTGATCATGGAGCTATGCAAGGGCAGCAGCCTCGATCATGTGCGCAAGACCCGCACGCCCTTGCCCTGGACGATCGTCGCTGACATCGGCCGGCAGATCTCGTCCGCGCTGGTCCGCGCGCACACCGCCGGGATCGTGCACCGCGACATCAAGCCGCCCAACGTCATGTACGACCAGTCCAGCGGCCTGGTCACATTGCTGGATTTCGGCATTGCACGCTTCATGGAGGCTGCCACCGTCCTGACCCACCCGCCGACCGTCGTCACGACGACCAGCATGGTTCCGCCGCTCTCACCTTACTACGCGTCACCGGAGCAACTACGTCACGCCAACGACCTTGACGGACGCAGCGACCTCTTCTCCGTCGGCGCAGTGCTGTTCGAACTGCTGACGGCACAGCTGCCATACACCGGTCCCTGGCGGGACGAATTGCCGGCCTTTCCCGACGGCGACAGCACGCCGGAAGCGCTGTGCGCCCTGGTGCACCAGCTGTTGACCGTCGATCTCGATGAGCGCCCGCAGAGCGCCCACGAGGTATATCGACGGCTCACGGACATCCGTGTCGGAGGTGCCGAACCTCGTATGCCGCAGGGCCTGCACCACTGTCCGCCCGCAGTCGAACTCCAGGCGGAGCTCGCCGAGATGATAGGTGTGGTCGAGTTCAAGGAGGGGCCAATGCACAAAGAATGCCTTGACCTGCGACACTGCCACGCAAAGGCGGCCGAGCGGGCAAGCGACCCCCGGGCGGCCAAGCTCGCGGAATTGGTGAGGCGAGACCGCGAACGCGTCCGCGCAGGCACGCGCCACCGCACCCTTCGGCAGGGTCCGCACCCAGGAGAGGAGCAGCGAGTGCCTGAGGGGCGGAGCCGCCCCATACCGACACCTGACGAGAGCGAGTTCTACCGACTGATCCCCCCGCCAATGGTCTAGCCCTCCAGCAGGATTACGCTGCCTGACCTGATCATTTCGTCAATTGGCGGGAGTGAGCCTTCATTCGTGCGGGGGTGGTCTCACGAAGACCACCCCTCGATCGGGCGAGACGCCGAAGGTAGTAACAGCGGCAAGGCAGCCTCCGAGGGTGATCACCGTGTCTGCCGCCGCACAGAGGGACCTCGAACGGCTGGACAGTGGCAGCGCTCTCATGCTCGGCATGGCCCACCGGCAGGTCCTCTGCGGCACGTTGCTGCCGGGCAATAGGCCCGGCAAAAGGGAGCAGGCCCACCTGCTCCTGGCGTTGCATACGGCCCAACCCCACGGCGGGCCGCAACCCAGGCCTCCTCGCCCGGCAGTCCGCGGGTGCTCGTCAGCCGACTGAAAGGCCTCCGCTCCGGCCGGAGGGCGTGCCTGGGGTGCGGGCCTGAGGTCTCACATCTGGCGCGTGACGCCGCTCAAGATGACGGGTGGATGGTCAGCGTCGGGTTCCGACAGCTGGTGATGACGCCGCCTTTGCCACCCGAGGAGTGACAGCGCCGCCCCGCCGTCGTTGGACAACACACGCCGGCCCTGGGGGATGCCTCCCTTCCCGAGGCTCTTGGTCGGACCGGATGCGGGGCTGATTTCCCAGGCTCATGGCGGGTGAGTGAGCCGGCGGTTTGTGCGTCGTTCATGTGCTGCGTGGAGCAGGCGGGCGGCGGTCGGTGCGGCGAGCGGCGCTTTGGTAACGGTGTGTCATTGCCGGTAGGGGCGCGTGCGGAAGTGGTGGGGGCGTGTTTTTCCGCGCTGTGCGCTCCCTGTGACCGTCCGGCTTGCCCGCCGGGCCCGCTGGCGCTCGACCTTCTCCTCCTGTGCCCTCGCGTCGGCGCCGTACCTTCTGGTGCTCCCTGGCGAGGAACGCAGCGATCGCCGCCGCACGGGCCTCGCGGCACGGATTGCAGAGCCGGTCCGCAGGGACGGCCCCGGGAACGCGTGGCCGCAGTCCTGGCGCCAGCAGCCGCTGCGCCCCTGCCTCCGCCAGCGGGTGCCATACCGGCAAGGCGGTCCGCGCAGCGCTGTTCCTTGCACTGCGTGCACGCTCGGCAGCTCTCGCCCATGTCGATCAGTGTGCCGCCTTCGCACCCGAGGTTGGAGCAGTGCCACGTCGGAGCGATCAGCTTCAGGGCTTCGCCCACTGCCAAGCGCAGCTCGCCGTTGTGGACCGCCAGCTTATAGCCGTAGGCCGCCCATCGTGCGCCCCTGCTCGAACGCGGTCTACTCCTCGCGCCGGTGTGTATTTGGGGCCTGGCGGCGCCGGAAGGCGCTGGGTCATCGTGTGCGGTCGTGGCTGTCCACCGGTCGGGGGGCGGCCCAGCCGTGCTGCACGCCATAGGGCTCGCGGTCGTCAGTCCTGTTCACTGCGGGGGTGTCGAAGCCCTGGGTGAGGACCAGGCTGCGCAGGGTGCTGTACCCGAGCAGGACAGTGCCGGCCGCCGTGACGAACAGGCCGAACAGGTCGTCGTACCCGCGACCGTCCCCGGTGCGCACCACCTGCACGAGCCCCCACGCGCTCAACGCGGCCAGCAACGCCCACACCGGCCACAGCAGCCGATGCATACGACGGCGCCGCCGCACGTCGGCCGCGGATCGCAGTACGACCCGCACGCGGGCGCCGCAGTGCTCGCAGTGCTCACTGCGTTCGTTCGCCCGGTCGGCGAACCGGTCCAAGCTCCTCGCCTCCGCACCGACCAGCGTCGCCGTCTGGGTGTTGTCCCCGACGTGCCGCGTGACGTGGGTGTGCGTGATGCTGTACCGGAATCTGTCCGAAATCTCGCTCACCACGGCGCCTCCCCTGCACTGAATTCCAATTAAGTCCCTACCCCTCCCAGACCGTTGACATCCGCGAGCGCCGAGTGACGAGGCGGAGGCGGTAGGCGCGGGGTCGGGTGAGCCCGCGATCCAGGGCTGGCAGTGACCCGGTCACTGCACTGTCCACCGCTCGCAGGCTCACACGCAGCTCCAGCAGAACGGGCCCGGTGGCGTACTTGCGGGCGTTAGTGACCAGCTCGCTCACCACCAGCTGCGTGGGATCCCTCACGCGGGCGGAGACCGGCACTTGATGGTCGGAGCGCGCCTGGTCGAGAGACTGGTGCGGGCCCGTTGTAGTACACAGGCAGGGACCGCAGCTCATCGTCATCATCGGCGGCGGTAACGTACGCGTCCTCGGTCTTTCGGCGAGCTGGTCGCTACGCCGGGTGGGCCAGCGGGAGATCGTCACGAGACACTGTGGGTGAGCTTCTTGAACCGCTCGATATTTTCGCTCATCCGATGGACGGCATCTGCGCGTGCCCGTGGGATGCGCGCCTGAAAGATGTCTCGTTCAACTTCGAGGTACGGCAGGTTCTCTTCGGTGATGTTCACGATGTCGGGCGGTGAGAGTTGCCGAATGCGTTCCGCGAGTCCCTCGACAGCAGGGACTACTGCTGCCAGATGCTTGTCTATAATTTGGGCTACCTCAAAGCAGTCTTTTTGGCCGTCACGTTGACGAGCTAGAAGCTGTTTTCGGACGCCTGGCAGGAAGTCGAATACGATCTGATCATAAGGTGCGCTGCCTGGGTCCTTCGTTCCGATGACTTGGATCAGGCCGCTACTTAGGATTTCGGCCAGGTGCTCCGGTCCGGTATGAGGCATCAGGTGGGTGGCGACAAGTTGCATGATGTGCCGGTTGAGCGGTGCAGCGGACAGAAGAACGGTCAGATTTGCAGTGTCGCTGACGGACTTCTTCAAAAACTCCACGACCAGGTCTTCTGCGCCGAGGGGGTCTGATTCCCGCCGGGCTTGAGGAATGCGCGGAGTAGTGGCTGTGAGCTCTGTACTCGACGCCGTACTTAAGGTGTCCGGCTCGTCGGGGCTGGGAGTAGCGGGGAACACCACGGCTTGCTGACTCACCCACTTGCTGGAGTTGAGCAGTCGGCACCACTGTTCGATCCAGCGTTTGCTCATCTCCATGACCGGAACGACGACAAAACTATCAGGCAGCGGTTCGGCGGGCACCAAGAATTCGAAGTCCGGTACTTGGGTCTCGAAGGTGGTGTTCGGTCCCCCCAGTTCGGCGGAGCGCAGGTTGAGGGGCCGAGTTTTGAGGGCTGATCGGCCCCAATGGGGATGTGGCTGCACGTGAAGGATGGCCAGGGGGTGCGTACGGGACCAGCCAGCAAGGTGCCGTTTGAGAGTCTGACCCTGCCAGGCCGGGCCCACTGCATCCGTAATGACAAGGACGATCTTCTTTCGTTCTGGGTCTCCGAGGCCGGCACGCCCTACCTCGACGGAGTCGAAGACAGACCGATTCGGATCGAAGCCCTGGCTGTGAAGACTGACCACTGGGACGTCGGCGAAGTGGCCAAGTTTGTAAGCACTTTCGACGAAAGCGTTGATACTTTCGTACCAGGCCGCCATGGAGGCGCCCGTGTCAACGATGAGGACCAGGTCCCATGCCGGCGGCTTTACCGGCGGGTGCGGCTTGGCGCCGGGGACGTTCGCAGCCGTGGGTGAGTTGATCCGGGGCGTCGGATCCAGCGCCTCCAGAGCCCGCAGGGCGCTGGCTGCTGCCGGCACGGCAGGCACTGGTACCGGCTGGGGCCAGTCGTCCGGAGGCTGGGAAAACAGCTGTGGTGGAGGGAACGGCCTTGGCGGCAGATGGAACAGTTGGGTGCGGTTGTCCTGCGGTGTGCTAGTGATGAGCCAGTTGCTGGTAGGTGGTGCGGTCACAGTGACCTGGCCTCGCTGGGAGCAACGAGATCGTGCAGGGTAGGGAGCGTGTGATGCGGGTCGTCCCACAGGAGCGTGATGTCGTTGAAGGCGTCGTCCGAGGAGGCTGAGGGACGGTGTTCGGCGCGCAGTGCGCTGATGCGGTCTGGCAGTTCGTGCAGGGGACCTGCCCCGATGAGCTGCAGGGCAGCGTTATGGAAGGCGGGCGAGCAGTTCTGACGGTGCCACAGGATGGCTGGGGCTCCGCTGCGAAGCGCTGCCAGGAACTGGCTGCGCCCTTTCCCGTCGTTGGGTGGGCTTTCCAAGATGACGGGGTCCTGCTCGGGCTCTCGTGGCGCGGGGTCGCGTTCGCTCAAGATTGAGCGTGCAAGGGTGCGCTGGCCGATGGGGTGAGCCGCCTCCTTGTCTGAGGTGCCTTCCATAAGGCTTTCCCAGCGGGCGCGCCAGGCCGATTGGATGGTGGGGATCTGCAGGCGGTCAAGGCTGCGGATCAGCACTTTGCGGGCCGGGCCGAGGATGTCCCGGCACCATTCCCAGATAGGCTCGTTGATCAGCGACAAGGGAAGCCAGAACTCGATGGACAGGTTGTCCGTGGTGGTGCCTTTTGTTTCCTGCGTCCACTGACGCAGTCGCTGGGCAACGGTTCGGGCGAGCTCACTGTGGCTGACAGCTTGGGTGTCTTCGTCTCGCAGTACCGGTGTGGCTTGGGCGCCGTAGCGGTGCCACATGCGCAGGGTGTAGTAGTCCTTCTGTAGCCCGTCGGGCAGCAGGACGAACATGATCCGCGCCGGGGTGAGTTCTGGCAGCTGGAAGCTTACTGCGTCTGCACGGCAGGCCCAGAGCTCTTCGGTGACGTCCCAGTGTGCGGCGAGTTCGTCCGCCCAGGCTTGTAATGCGTTTCTGTGGCGCTCTCTTGCTGCTGCGAGGTGTTCCACGAAGGCCAGTAGGGGCGGCAGGCCGCTGGGGAGCATGTTCCGTCGCAGCAGGTGTAGGGCGGTTGGCCAGGTTTGGGTGCAGTGCCGCGGCAGGTCGGCGGACAGGGCTGGCAGGCATGCCTGGGCGGTAAGCGCGGCTTGGCGGCTGGGAACGTCCGCGATGAGGTCGCGCAGTTGGTCGAGTTGGGAGTCCGAGAGCAGGGTGCGGGCCGTAAGCCAGTCAGCGGCTGCGCGTAACGGGAGGGAGAGGTCCGGATCACCGGTCGCGTGGTCGAGGGCATCGGCGAGGGCTTCGGTTGCTTCCGCCTGAGTGCTGCAGGCCTCGATGAGCTCTTGAATGCGGGTGCCCGCTGTGGCGCTGGGGTTGATCTGTGCCAGGCTGGCCCTGTGATGCCGGGCCATGCGCGCAGCCAGGGCACGCCAGCCGGTCTCGCTGGTCAGGAGTGGGTTGTTGGCGAGCTGTCGAGCTATGGCGTGCTGAAGGTCGTCGACCGTTCGGCCGATTGCGCCGGCCGCTGGGAGCGGTGTGGCTGCGGAATCCGTCATAGCTGGTCACTCCTGCGATGCCGGTGGCGTGATGGATGCGTCGTCGGTTGACCGGTGCGGGGTGCCGTGCCGGTCCATGGTGTGGGATGGCAGTGGGGCCCGGCTAGAGCGCACGGGCGCATTCAAGGTGATTCTCCGTAATTCGCCGTACGCGGTACGTGTTGCAGGGAGAATGGACGCCCTATGGAAATGAGTGGGTGGGCAGCTTGGGCCGCGGCGGTGACGAGCTTGGCGACACTGATCATCACGACGGTGATCGGTGGCAGACGCGAGCGGCACCGATGGGCGCGGGATGCCCTGACTGATGCCTTTGTCGCGTTTCTCGAAGCGAGTTGGCGTCATTCCGACAAGGCTGCTCAGGCGGCCAGTGCTGGTGCAGACGCCGAGCAGTTGCTGGCCGAGTACAGGGAGATGCGCAGTCAGCTGACCAGGATGCGGCTGCTTGCCACAGACGGTGTGGTGGACGCCGGGCAGTCCCTGCTGCGTCAGCAGCGGCAGGTGCACGACGTCCCCGCCGGACCTGACCGGGACGCTGCGCTGGCGGCCGCGTCGTCTGCTCGGCGCGGGGTGATAGCAGCAGCCAAGAAGGAGATGGGGCTGCTGTGAGACGGGCAGCACTCGAGTGAACTTAGCGGACATAGCGCCTCAGCCGTGTCTCGGCACTATCGCGGATGTGAACGAGTGCCGCCCGTGTGGGTGACGGGACGCCTGGGTGCTGCAGTCTCTCGCTAATCCAGCGGGCCACGCCCACGAGGTGGTTCTTCTCATTCGTGTGCGGTGAGCACGGGCCGGGCACCCAGTGCATGACGATGTTCCTGGCGGCGTGATGCATGACCGGGTCTTCGGGCTCGAGGGATTCGAGGATTTCCATCCAATCACCGAGGAAGCCCATGCCCACCAGGCGCGCTCGTTTAAGGCTGGGCTCGGCTCCATCCAGAGTAGCGATCATGCGTGTCAGCTCTTTGTACGCTGTGAACGCCACGTGGCCGGCGGAGGAATGTTCCTTGGCCGCCAGGAGGCTGAGGTAACCGATAGCCGCGACTGCGTGTGCCGCCGGCACAATGGACACCACACCGTGCAGCGGATGTGAGTGCAGGACGATGTTGCTCGGCGCCTGGTTGGCCGGCTGCTGTGCAGCCTCTCGCACGAAACTCAGTGTCCGATGCAGCCCTGTGCTGGCCGCCATCATGATGAAGCGGTGAGCGTCCAGGCTGGTCACATCGGCAGGCTGTAACTGCTCGAGCCGGTCGCGGCGATCGTCACTGAGGGGGACGGGGTCAAAGGGCGGCGCGTCGAGCAGGACGTCGGTGGTGCTCAGCAGCTTGAGGATTTCGCTGTCGTTCAGATGCGGCACGAAAAGCTCGATCTCTGAACGGTCCGGGACGCTATCGCGCCATGCGGTGGCCCAGGGCCAGCACAAGCTCGGCTCAAGACCCGGTTTGCGGGTGGCTTCGTCGATGAGAAGCGCGGCTTTCGGTCGCGCTTCCAGGTCGTGATTGCTCACGGCGCCCACAAGCGCGGACAGTGGCTCGAGGTAGCCCTCATCCAGTCGCCTTGCGTAGGAGACCACAATGCTATCTACGGCCGACATCTCGTCGCCGTTCAGTGTGTGCACGAACCCGGCGAGAGCCAACAGTCGTGCGGGTGATGCGGTGGCAGCCAGTTGTTGCATCTGCGTCACGGGCAGGTTTTGCCCCTGGTGGAGCAGCATGTGGCAGGCCAGCAGTACCGTGGAGTCGTCCTCCGCGTCCAGCAGGTGCAGCCAGTCGCTGGCGGCGGCCTCGGGATGCAACAGGCGCGCCAAACTGTCACCAGGGCCGCGTTGTTGGGCTGCGGTGGTCAGCATCTGGTGCCAGCTGGCGTCGTCCGCCAGTCCGGTACGGAAGCGGTACCCCAGCAGGGCCGGCAGGTCCCCTTCGTCAGCCAGAACGGTGAGGATCTCTCGCTGCTCCAGATGCAACTGGTGCACGGAAGTGGCGTCAGCACTGCCCGTGAGTTCTTCCATGGTCTGCGGCAGTCTGCGCTCACAGGCTTCGACATATGTTCGGCGCAGCGCTGCGCTAGGTCGGATCTCCATCTTGACCAGTGCCTTCCAGGCCTGGCGCATGATCGGCCATGGCGTGTCTGCGCGGATTCGGTCCCACACGTATCCGACAAGCCGGTGCAGTCGCGTAGTAGCGATGGAGCGGACCGCTCGTACGGTCAGATCCTCATCCAACTCATCGGGCTGGGAATCAAGCAAAGAGGTGAGCACGTCGGCGAGGACCTGATCGGCTTCCGGTACGAACCACTGGTGCATCATCACCAGGCCGTCCAGAGCTTCAGCTGCTCCAGCCGCCTGGCAGCCGCGCATAGCGGTCGCTTTCAGCGCCTGCAGAGCATGCGGGGTACCGTACTTCGCCAAGCCAAGGGCAGCCTGCCGCCATGCTGGCTGCCCGCTGTCGGCGGCCTCCATCTGTGTGGTGAGGGTGGCCAGCAACCGCTCTCGCAGGTCACTGAATCTGTTGGGCGGAGCGGCCTGCAGGAGCCATGCACCGTAGACAAGGTTGGCCTCCAGTGCGGTCTGCAGGATGTTTCTGACGGTGTGCTCTGGCGTCTGCGGATTCGCCACGAGCAGCTGTGCCGCTTCACGCCAGTGGAACTGCAGGATGCGGTCGGCGACCTTGTCCGCGTCTTCGTCCAACGCCAGGAGGGTTGCAGCGAAGTAGGCGTGGATGATCGGGTTGGCGAACGTGACCCATCGACGGGACGGGTCGGTGACGATCGCGGTGGTGCGCAGCAGCGCTTCCAGCGTCTCTCTAGCGTTGGGGGGTTTCAGCCGCTCGAGTGATTTGACCGCGTCGTCGTAGCGGATGGCCGCGCCCAGCTCGTCCATGTCACCGGCCAGATGGGCCATGAGCTTCATTCGGCGCTCGATCTCGGTGTCGTCCGCACCCTTGATCAGTCCCCTGGTGTACTCCTCCACGAGCTTGCCCGGGTTAGTCGTACTGAAAGTGTGTTCTTTCAGGTAGTGGTCGACCATAATGCTCAAGAACAACGGCTTGGTGGCGAGGTCGCGCAGGCCACCGGCTTCCGCTTCTGTGAAGATCGCTTGGTAGAGCACCTTCACCCGTGAGCGCCAGCTGCTTTGGTCTTTCTCCCGCAGCCGGTCTTCGATGTATTCACGTGCTTGATGGGCCCTTACCTTGTGCAAGGCAACGGCTGGCCACCGGAGCACATCGGGCTGGTAGTCCCCAGCGCGCTGACAAAGTGTGATTCGCGCGGCCGGGTGTTCATCGCTGCACCGCTTGATCCATGCCAAAACATACGGCTTCTCACTGGGGTCGACCTTATGCAGATCGTCCACAACCAGCAGTACCGCCCCAAGACGGAGCATCAAGGCCACCACGGGCTCCGCGATGTCGTCGAGGTCGGCACAGTTGCGCACCAGTTGCTCAGCTCTTGGCCCCGTGAGCGATTCCGAGACGCCTTGGGCAGTCTGGGCGGGGGGAGTGCGCCCGGTTCTGAGATACTCGCTGATTCGCAAGGCACTCAACTCAACGGGCCAGCACGGCGGCAGATCGTCCTCGGTCTGGTGTTGTGGTTCGACGCCGCCTCGCAGCAGGCGGGCCTGAAGTTCCCGGAGGGTTGCCGTCTTGCCAGCACCGCAATCGGCCACCACGACGCACCGCTGTGTGGCCCACAGCAGTTCCAGGGCCGTGCTGGGTCCCATGGCGAGGGCGCCCTCACCCTGCTGTACGAGCGGCTCACCCGGACGCAGAACGCGTCCGGTCAGCGTGATGAAAGGAGCCATCGGTGGACGCTCATCACGCTGCTTGCTCAGGTGTTGCTGCAAAGGGCCCCGGAGAACAACCTGCACCAAGTGCGAGTCGGCCGGCGTCCTTCTTGCTCCTGCCGTCCAGCTCACTTCGCGGGCGCTGATCAGCAAGTCGACGGCGCCGGGCCGGTGGGCCTGCCCGCAATCCACGAGCGCTTGGATGAATGTGGTGATCTGGCCGGGTTCCCACGCCTCGAACAGGAACGAGGGCCTCTCCTCGAGTGCTTCGGCAGCCACGCCGGCCGTCGCAGCGCAAACGGCAACTCGGTGCGGGGTTTGCTCCCCCTCCGCGAACTTCAACGGTCGCAGCGCCGCGAGCGTGAGGTGCTCGAACAAATGACGCTGCGCATCTTGCGGTGAGCAGTGCATGCCTTCCGCAGCCAGGGCTGCACGCCTGATCTCCCACAGCAGGGCCAGACACCGGCCGAGGCGGGGTTGGCAGGTGTCGACCACTGCGCCGATGATCTTGTCCAGGCATTCACTGTCGATGAAGACGACCAACTTGCTCAAAACTGCAAGCTGCCGCTGGAGACGGACCAGGTCACCCCAGGTCATGTCGGCGCCCTCGAGCTCCCGCAAGGAGCAGACTTCAAGCCAAGCATAGTCTGTCAGCGTCTGGCCGGCCGGAAGCGCTGACGCAAAGTCGATCAGGTAAGTGCGGCCGTCCCGCACCAGTACATTGCGCGGGTTGAGGTCTCCATGCACCGGGCTGACAACGCGCGTCTCCTTGCCTGCGCGCAGAACGCTGTACAGACTGCGCAACGGATGAGCCACGGACACATTGCCGCACGCCAGCTGATGCTCGCTCTCCTGAACATCCCCCCATTCGGCGAGCGCAGTGTTTAACAACCGGGAACGAAGTTCGGCACGCGTGTGGACGACGTTCGCGCTGACCTGGAGCTGGTCGCTGCCACTCAGTTCGGCCTTTAGGTCTCTTTTGAGCGCGTTACCTCGCGCTACGGCTTCCACACGGGCTCCACCGACACAGCCGGTGACCTTGTCCTGGTGAAGCGTGGGCTCGTCGATGGCCAGCGTGACCCGGCGTCCGGCGGTCATTGTGCGCCCCGCGCCAGGCGGCGAGCAGGCATTGAGAAGCACTTCGTCGCTGTGGCACCGTTCAGCTTCAACTTCGTCACGGCTGGGCGCGGAGATTCCGAGGTCCAAATGCACATCATCTTCGTGCGGTTTCACCCGCTCGAATTGCAGATGCAGGTCAGTTCCCAGCGTTCGGTTGAAGGAGGCCAGGGAGACACTGTCGCTCTGCAACGGACGGTGAAACTGGTCCGCTAAGTCCTGCATGACTTGCCGCAGTGAGGTACACGCAGACTCCATGTGCGCCTCATCGGCGACACCGTGCGCGATGACCTCCTCCAAAGCCTGGGTCTTACCGCGGCTTCCGTGCCGGTCGTCCAAGTGCTGGTAGACGACCGCCTGACGGCCCTGACGGTGAGGGGCAGTCTCGCTGCTTTCCAGCACTCCCCTGCTGGCTGCAACTATGCTCAGATGCATCGCGAAGCGTCCCGGCTTGGCCACCGAAGCAGCGGCCCGATACTCCTTGATCGCTTCCGCATAACTGGACAATTTGGCCACCTGCAGATGACTGTCGCCGTCACTAAGCAGCAGCTGGAGCTCGACAACTTCCGAACCGCTCCGCCCGCCGGCGAGGCGGCGCAGCACGCTGACTTCCCGCAGGTTGTCCGGCCAGTGTCCAGGGCTGGACGGATCGCCGGAGCACGGAATGGTCCGCAGAACATCCCGGATCTCCCCCTGGTCTGACGATTCGATACCGCACTCTAGATCGAATTCGACATCCCAGTCCGGTAAATACACACGCTCCCCCTAACCGACGGGCAAGACACGCCGCGTGTCGGCTACATCACATGCGGTGAGTGTAGCGGGTGCGCCGCACACACCTGCCCGTCATACAACAAATCTCCCACTCGTCATATCCCTTAGATGACCCTGCGCCGCCGCGCTCGTACCGTCTACAAGTGCCTCAACGGCCAGACCGGCAGGCGTCCGTTCCGGCCGGCACCAGCACTGTCCCCCGCTCCAGAGCAACCGGGACAAGGCCTACAAGGCCCTACCGGCGACGGCGCACCTCACGCAGGTAAACCTCCACCAGCTCCTGCCCCACACCACAGCGCACCCGCCTGCACTCACCACAGCCCTCGATATGAGCCACGTACGCGGCATAGGCGTCCACCGCCGCGTCCAGGCCTTCCGCCTCCCTCGCATCGCTCTCTGCGCTCCAGCCCGGCCCGAACGGGCCCTCCTGCCCCGCCATGCCGACCCCCACCGCAGGGGGCAGCTCCTTCAACAAATGCGGCCCGTAGAACATCACCGCTCACTCCCCCCGCCACCCGCACGGGACGCTGTGTCCTGATGACTGTGTTACGCGGTGTACGCCGCGCAGGCACATTTCGGCAACCCATGCCGGTGCGCCGCAGTACCGCCTCGACCCGCAGGCGGGCACTGCGGTCCCACCGGCCCCGGCACCCGCCGCCTTCGCAGCAGGTCGGCTGCCTACAGCACACCCGGGGCGCACGAACTGCCAGCACCAAGACGCTGGCCGCAGCCACCGACGAAGCAGGTCGCCCGCCCGGTCAGACAACCCGTAACCTCTCCCAGTGCGGCCGTTGGATTGGGCACGCGTGCATGAACATCCGAACCCCCGCGGATACGCGAGCGAGCCCCCGGACCACTCCCCGGGGAGCTAGGGCCCGTCTTCAAGGATCATCAGGTCGTGCATCATGGTGGTGTGATACGCCGCCATGAACTGACCGACCAGGAGTGGGAGTTGCTCGCTCCACTGATACCGCGGGCCGCGACGGGCCGGCCGCGGGTGTCGGACCGGCAGGTCATCAACGGGATGGTCTACAAGATCCGCACCGGGATCTCCTGGCGTGACCTGCCGGAACGCTACGGCTCATGACAGACGGGCTACACCCGCTTCCGCCGCTACGCCCTGGACGGCGTGTTCACCCGGGCTCTCCGGCAGATCCAGGCACGTGCGGACGCCGTCGGCGACATCGACTCGCTCGTCCAGATCGACTCCACCATCGTCCGCGCCCACCAGCATGCCGCCGCCACCGGCCGAAAAGGGGGATGCACCGGCCGGACGAACCAGACGATCACGCCCTCGGTCGATCCCGAGGAGGCTTGACCACAAAGATCCACCTGGCCTGCGACGGCAAAGGACGCCCGCTCGCCATCCTGCTGACACCCGGCCAACGCCACGACGGCATCTGCGCAGGCCCCCTCCTCGAGCGCATCCGAGTCCCACGCACTGGCCTCGGCCGGCCCCGCTGCCGGCCCGATCAGGTCGTCGCCGACAAGGCCTACAGCTCCCGCGGCTTCCGCGCCTACCTCCGCCGACGCGGCATCGCACACACCATCCCCGAGAAGCGAGACCAGCAGCGACACCGCCACAACCAGGGCCGTCGCGGCGGCCGACCTCCGGTGTTCAACCGGCAGATCTACCGCCGACGCAACATCGTCGAGCGCTGCTTCAACCGACTCAAAGGCTTCCGCGGCATCGCCACCAGGTATGACAAGACCGCCACCTCCTACGAAGCAGCGGTCAGTCTCGCGTCATTCCTGCTCTGGGCAAGATCCGTTTGAAGACGAACCCTAGTCTTCTGAGTCAGGAATTCTGCGTAAATAACTGGCGAGGCGTTCGAGGATCTCGTCTGCGGTCCTGGTCCAGACGTAGGGTTTGGGGTCGGTGTTCCATGCGGCGATCCAGGTGCGGATGTCCTTCTCAAGGGCCTGGACGCTCTTGTGGGTCCCTCGGCGTATCTGCTTGTTCGTCAGTTCTGCGAACCACCGCTCCACGAGGTTGAGCCAGGACGAGCCGGTGGGCGTGAAGTGCAGATGGAATCGAGGGTGGGCGATCAGCCAGGTCTTGACGGCCGGCGTCTTGTGGGTGGCGTAGTTGTCGAGGATCAGGTGCACCTGAAGATCTGCCGGGATCTCCTGGTCAAGCTTGAGCAGGAACTTCTTGAACTCCTCGGCCCGGTGCCGGCGGTGCAGGGATCCGATCACTTTCCCAGTGGCGACCTCGAGTGCCGCGAACAAGGTGGTGGTGCCGGCCCGGACGTAGTCGTGGGTGACCCGCTGAGGAACCCCGGGCATCATCGGCAGTACCGGCTGGGAGCGGTCCAGGGCCTGGATCTGCGTCTTCTCGTCCACGCAGAACACCAGCGCCCGCTCGGGCGGGTCCAGATACAGGCCCACGACATCGTGCACCTTGTCGACGAAGTACGGGTCCGTCGACAACTTGAAGGTCTCCGAGCGGTGGGGCTGCAGCCCGAAGGCACGCCAGATCCGCGACACGGTCGACTGGGACAGGCCCACTTCCTTGGCCATCGCCCGCGTCGACCAGTGCGTAGCGTTCCTCGGTGTCGACTCCAGCGTCCGCTTCACTACTGCGGCGACCTGCTCGTCGCTCACCGAGCGGGGACCGCCGGATCTTGGCAGGTCACCCAGGCCGGCGATCCGATGCTCGTTGAAACGCGCCCGCCAGCGGCCCACCGACTGCCCCGTCATGCCCACCAAGGCACCGACATCCTTGTTCGACATGCCGTCTGCGCAGGCCAGGATGATCCGGCACCGCACCGCCCAGGACTGAGGAGTTGAGCGACGCCGCACCCACCCCTCCAGCGCCGCCCGCTCCTCTACCGACAGCACCAACTCGGCCTTCGGCCGCCCCGTACGAGCCATACCGCAAGCCTACAGTTATATAAGGAACTTCTGACTCAGAAGACTAGGTCAGCCACGAGTTCAGCAATCACGCCGGCCGACAGGCCCGTGATCCTCCGGTCGCTGATGATCGCTGCACGAGACGCGTTTTCCACCACACGACCATGATCGACGATCAGGAGCTCGACGCCTCACTGCCTACCGTGCACGAGCTCGTTAGCCACGGTCACCAGGTACCTCGGGCCGCTCAGAGCCAACCGTTGCGGCGGCCGGGGCCCGCCGCGGGCTGGGGGCTCCAGGTAGAAGCGAATGGAGCGGACAGCCACAGAGGGACGTTTGAAGGGGGCGTGCTGATAGGGGCCCTGTACCCCTTGACTGCTCTGCGATTCAACCGAAAAGGACAAGCCCGCAGCCCGTTCAAGCGGCTGGACGGACGTCGTCCTGCTCAACGGCGCCCTTTGTGTGTCTGAGGGCCTGACGGGCGGCGACCATGTCTGCACCCTTGATGCCCTCCCGTTCGCAGCGCGCCCACCACGTGTGGCACTGCACCAGCGCCGTGGCGGCGCGCAGCTCCTCCATGAGCCGGTCGCCCTCAGTGGCCTGGTCGGGCGTCCAACCGGGCGACGCGGGCCGGCCGCACCGTTCCCTTCCCCGCTCCGTCTCGTCTGGCCAGCCGAACTGGGGCTCACGGGACCAGGGGAGCGTCGCCTGGTGGGCGACGGAGGGTGGCGTATAGATCCGCCACCTGGCGCTGGCCTGCGACCAGGTCGGCGGGGAAGTCTTGTGGGTTGAACGGCCTCCAATTCCGGGGCGGGGGTGCTCATGCTTCGGAGCTTAGTTCGACCGGCTGACAATCCTTCGCCAGCGCGCAACGACCTCGTGCGCAGGTATCCCGGCGACATGGGCGCGGCCCTGTATCTGGCTGCTTCGGCCGGGCAGAATCGGGGCGGGTCCCTCCTTGGCTGTTCAGCACGAGGGCCCGCCCTGCTCTTCCAGACGGGAAGGCGCGATGCACTGCTCATCCTGTCCCGTCGGGCTTCAGCGTGTGGGCAAGGGCCCTCACGTTGTCATCCGGCCCGGGCTGCGAGCAGTTGGGCTCGGGTGTAGGTCGCCGTGCCGGGGGCGTCACGGAGTAGCTCGAACAGGGCACGTGGGGCCGCGGGGTCGTCGTGACGTACAGCAGGTGCGGAAATGTCATCGAGGAGGACATCTACGAGGCGGGCGAGAGCGAGGCAGCCATTGCCCGAGTAGCCGTAGCCGATGCCCCAGCCGTCCCGTTCGGGTGCCAGCCACACGGTCTGGTCTTCGGTACGAATCCAGCAGACCCCGGCGCTGAGGATGAGGGCCGCGAGCGGCGAGCGGGTCGGCAGACGTTGCAGTGTGAAGGTCAACAGGTTCGTGGGGCCAGTATCCGGGGCGCGCTGCAGCACGGGGACGCCGGCGACGGGATCGTGGAGGAGGACGTCGCTGTCGGCCTCGCGGCCATTGTCCAGCAGGACCTTTTCCAAGACAGTCGGTGGTTGATCGGCAGCCGCCGGGACCAAGCGCGTAGCCCACTCGCGGGCGGTGGCGCAGGCGTCCGTCTGCACGCTGACCACAGCTCCGGTATGCCAGTCTCGGCCACCGTCCCAGCGCCGCGCGAAGGCAGCGACCCGGTGGGCGAGGACGTCGCGGCGCTCGGTGATGCTCAGCCAGCCGGCGCGGCGGACCATCTCCGTCGGCTGTTCGGGCTGGGGGCGCAGCAGTGGAGCAGGCACCGCGCCGAGGACGAGGTGGGCACCGTCGCCGCCATCGGCCGCGTTCTTGCGCAGTTCGGCGATGTAGCGGGTGGTCGAGGCGTGGCCGCGGTGGCGGACTTCACGAGCGAGGTACCAGCACAGCTCGGCCGCAGGGGACCCGTCCGGCTCGTCCGCAGCGAGCTCCGTCAGCGCGGTGACTGGGGTGGCGATGTCGTGCGCGGGCACCACCGCCGGTGGGGCGCCCGGCCGCCAGGCGGCGATCGCGTCGCGGTCGCGCAGTGCGTGGAACCAGTACGGCGCCGGCTGTCCGAGAAGGGCTGCCAACTCCGCCCAGGTTGTGTACTATGGCTGGTCACCCCCGTCAACGTCGTAGGCTTGGAGGTCGGGCACCCAGGGCTGACTCACCTGGGTGCTGGTCTGCGCCACGACTACGCACGCATACCTGTCGGCCAGGCGTGCACCGTGGTGGCGGCGCAGGGCGCTGGTGACGGACTTGGGGGCGGCGTTGCCGTCGACCATCGAGTGCACAAACGCGATGCCGCCGCGGTCGGTGTCCCACCGCAACACCGCGTAACGGTCGATGAATTGCGCCCCGTCGAACACCGCTCTGGCTACCCGCCGTTGGAGCCACCGCTGCTGGCTCGCGTTACTGTTGTCGTCGGTGTTCCGAGTGAACAGCGCCACGACGTTGCCTCCCCAAGGCCCTCGGCACATGCCACCCAGGCCGGGACACCGGCCGGGATTGTCTGCCGCTCCCACTTTGCCCGGCACATCGGCCTGGCACCCGTGAAGCACGAGAACCGGACATGGCCGACACCGGACCGCCCCGGTAGCCCCAGATCTTCCGGGACCTACCCGCGGTCCATCCGGCCCCACCGTGTCGTGTCGTGAACGGATGTCAACTGTCCGGAGCGAGGGAACTGGCATGTGCTATGCCGACCGACTTGCTTGTGCAGAAAGGCGGTTACGAGGGCCGTAGAGTCGCGGGGTGGACTCCTGCCCCGCTCACTACTCCTTTGTCTCCCAATGTTCCGACTGCTGCCGACAGGCACTGAGCGCGTGCTCCGGAGATGTCGGTGGCCTTACCCGGCGCGATCCGGATGCCTTCGCCGAAATCGCCAGGGAGCACCGGGAGTGGGTAGAGAACCTGCTACTTGCCGAGTGCGCTCATCGACCGCTGATCGAATGGTCCCATCCTGGTGGGCCGCCGCCTGTGGTGCGCTGGGCCCTCTGTGCAACACCCGCGGTTGCCGACGTGCTGCCGGTTCCCTGCGCCGTCGCCGTCGGGCTCGCCCGGGCGCACCAGCAGCGTGAGGGTCCGCGCAGCCGGCATGAGCTGTGGACCTCCCGGCTTCTGGACCGTCTCGATGCCCACGTTGACCAGCGGCTGGCGCAATTGTGGCGTGACCTGGCTCTCCTGGCCGTGGAGCGCGACCCGGTCGCGGCAGCTGGACTGCGCCACATGGTGGAGAAGCAGGCGCGGCCGGGGTTGTGGGCACGCTCGCTGGAGTGGCTGCTGCTCCTGGGACGTCATCTGGAGGGCCTGGACGTGGCGCTCACCGTTGCACTCGCCGACAAGCACCGGACAGTCCAGCAGGCGATCAACCGGTGCAGCCGAAGGGTGATCCTTCCCGTCCAGCTGCGCGCCGCCGGGCTACGGGCCGCCACCCAGACCACAAAGCCGCTCGAAGAGCGACTGCTGAACGTCCTTTCCGCGTCGGTCGATGCCCGCCGGGCCAACTTCCCACGGCCGCTGTCTGCGCCGTCGTCCACCTGGCTTGCCAACCACGAGCTGGAAGACCTCGTGCGGGGCGCCACCCGCCGGGCGGTAGCCGAGTTCGCCAGCGCCATGCCCGACCTCGGGGCCGCGGAGGAGGAACACCTGACCGCGACACTGTTGGCCGGTCTCACCGCCGAGTTCACCGCCCTGCCCGCCCGCACCCGGCTGGCCGGCGTGGCCGGCCCGCATCTGCGCGTCGGCCACCGCACCGTGACCAAGACGGAGGAACGGGCGAACGGAGCAGACATCGGCGTCGTCGTCGACGTATGCGTTCCCGGCCATCTCCACTTGCGCACGGGAGACCTCATCCAGGTCAAGAAGTCCTCCGCGCTGATGCCCGGGCGCGCCGGACGCGAGGACTCCTGGACGGTCAAGCGCCGGCAACTGCACGACCTGCTGGAGCACAGCGCGAGCTCCGTGTACTGGCTGATCCGCGGGAACGGTGACGTTCTGGTGGTCCCGGCAAAAGTTCTCGCCGCCATCGAGGGCGCCACCGCCCGCCCCTCCACCCAGCAGTTCACCGTCGGGTACACCGCCGTCCGGCACACCGCGGTCACGATGGAGCAGTACCTGCCCGATCTGGTCGTGGGCCTCTGGCTCGGCAGCAGCAGCGAGCGCACCCTTCAGGCGGCGCAAGGCACCGGCCGTACCACCCGGCCCCGGTTCGCCCTCACCATTGACATCGTGCTCGAGCACATGGAGGGGTGAGCCACCTCCCTCATCGGATGCGGTAGCGCCGGTGATCTTGTGAAACTTGGCGGCAAGCGGCCGAAGCGCCGGTGGATACTGCCGGGGTGGTGAAGGATCTGAAGAGCGCGCTGGCCGCGCTGGACGCCCAGGAGCCGGGCTCCCTGCTCGGCCTACGCGAGATGCAGTGGCTCGACGCCAAGGCGGCTCCGTACCAACTGGCGGACCCCAAGGCAGTCGAGGAACTCGCCAAGGACGTCGCGGCGTTCGCCAACGGGGGCGGCGGGATCATCGTCATCGGCATCGCTACCCGACCTGAGTACGACGAAGAGGTCCTGGACCACATCGTCGGCTTCGACCCGGCCGCAGTAAACATGGACAAGATCCGCAAGCTGATCCGTCAATGGATCACCCCGGCTCCGCGCGGCATCCGCGTCGGATGGTCCGGTGCGGACGGCGAACGCGTGGTGTTCATCGAAGTCCCCGAGCAAGCCGCTGGCACGTTGTTCGTCGTGCCGGCCCCGGTGGGCAAGCCCGGGTCTCCGCGCACGGACACAGTCGCCGTACCGAGGCGGGACGGCGACAGTACGCACTGGCTGCCGCGGGCCGAGATCCAGCAATTGCTCTCCGCCGGCGTCCGCGCCTCTGGCATGCCCACCGCTCAGGCGCTCACCGAGCTCGTGCGGCAAGCCGTCTCTGAAGCCGGGCCGGACGGCGGGCTGCGGGTCGGCCAGGGCCTGGCCGACCGCGAACGGGAGATGCGGGCGGCCTACGAGCAGCTGGTCGACGCGGGGCTCGGACGGCCGGCCGGAGAAGCGTGGGCGCAAGGCCCGGCTGCTTTGCAGGATCTGCGCCACCAGCTCGACGGCGAGCCGGGCTGGGTGCTGTGTCTGGTGCCCGGTCGCCCTCCGGCCGCCGTCGCCGAGCCCGTCTGGCAGGCGATCGTCGAAGCGGGGCGGCGGGCACTGGGCGGTCAGGACCCGCTCGCGGCCGTCGGCCTCCCCCGGCCTCCCGCCGACTCGGACACCCCGTGGGTGATCCCGGCCGACGCTCGGAGCGTGGACCTCGACGGCGGATCGTGGGGTGGGGGCAGGCTGTCGTGTTCGGGCCGCGGCGTGTGGCGGTGGCAGCCGCTTCCCCGCTTCAGCCTGGACCAGGGCCGGTCGGCCGAGATCGGGACCGCCGGTCAGACGCCGGCGCTGCGCCTTCGCGCCCTGGTGAACCTGCCGTGGGCCGACCCAGACGCGCTGGAGGTCAGCAAACCCCGGCGTACGCTGCTCGAACAGCAGCTTGCGCACAGCGCGGTGGCCGGCGCGGTGACGATGCTGTCCCGACGTCGGGGCGCGGAGTTGCCCGCCGGTCGCTGGGAAGGGGGGCCCTTTGGCAACTCGGCCCGTTCCGTGGGGTACACGTGCACGATCGCCGCGCCGGACGGCGGGCCGGCCGTGAAGGCTTCCGTCATGCTCGCTCTGCCCACCACGATGGAGTCCAATGTGGTCGCCTGCGCGGACGTCCTGATCGAGAATCCGCAGGCGTGGGCCGCGCTCCTCGGTTCTGGCTGGGACACACAGCTGGGCTTCGACGAGGTCCAGGCCGTGCTGCTCGCCGCATGGGAGACGGCCGCCGAGCTGCTGCCTGATGCCGTCGGTGACTCGGCTGGGCTGTCGTGGGCCGGCCCGCCCACCATCGAACTGCGGATGACCTGCGAGCAGCCCGCCGCCAACGGCGTCCTGCCGACCCTGGACACACTCGTCGACCTGACGTCCCTCGGCACGAACGACGGCGGCACAAGGTCAAAGATGGCCGTTACTGTCACCGCAGCGCCGACCATGGAACGCGCAGAACGTCAGCGCCTGCTGCGAGAGGCGCTGGCCTACATGGTCGACCAGTTCGGCTACGTCGACGCGGAGTTGGACCTGCTGTAGCCACAGCTCAGCAGCGCCCGGGGCAGGCAGAGGAAGCGGTGGGCCGATGGCCTCTCATCCTATGACATCCCATACCTGTCCTTCATCCGGACTGGCAAGTCGCTGGTGCTCTGTCCGGGCGGCGTCCAGCAGACGTCTCCAGGACGTGACCAGGGGGCGCCGTCGCAGGAGAGCCCGCCGTTCACGCTCGGTCATTCCGCCCCAGATCCCGTGCTCGATGCGATGATCGAGGGCATACGCCAGGCACTCGGTGCGCACCGGGCAGCCGGTGCAGAGGGCCTTGGCCCTGTTCTGGGCCGCGCCTTCCACGAAGAGCTCGTCCGGATCAGCGGTTCGGCAAACCGCTCGCTGACCCCAGGTATCTTCCCCGTTCACCCCGACGCCGTCCTCTCCCCGGTCCGGCCCACCGCACTCCCCCGGGCAGGCACAGTCCAAGAACGGTACGGCAAACGCCTACGGCATGAGACATCGCCGCATCGCGGCAATCCCTTCGGGGAAGGGACCTTGACTGAAGCTGGCTGCGGGTGCGGGGCCCGCACGCCTGGAAGAGCAGTGAGGCACCCGCGTGTACTTCTTATCGACGCCTCGTCGTGGCTGGACTACAAGCAGGAGATGGCCCATCCCGCCAGGCCGGGCCATCACGCGTTCCCTGAGCTGAACACCTCGTGGGTTCCCGAGGACCTGCGGCGGCTGGCCGCGTACAAGTTCCTGACCGTGTACGACCTCAACCAGGGCGGCCAGCGGGCCTCGCCGGGATGCGGCTGGCCCAGGACCACAAGTACCAGATGCTGCTGCGTCTGGCGCAGTGCCTGCACCAGACCGGGCAGGAGTGGCCCGTCGGTGAGTCGCTGCCCGCCCGCCTGGTGTGGGGAGCGCACACCCTCACCGACCGGACGACCGTCCTCAACGACGTCGCCCAGGGCTACGAGGCGAACGTGTTCTTCCTGAAGATTGCGGTGCGCATGCTGTAGGAAGCCGGATACCCCATCGAGGGTATCGCGAGGAGATCGAACGCATCCAGAAGCGGGCCTTCGACCAGGCCGCCCGCCTCGCCGACATCACCGGCGACAACGACGTGGTCCGCGAGCACCTGAGCCTGTCCAAGACCGATCCCGTGCAGCAGGTGCCGCTCATCGACCCGGCCAACGCCGGACAGGCGGGCGCACAGGACGGGCAGCCCGCCAGTCCGCATCCGGCGCAGCCGCAGGCTCCTGAGCATCGGCCCCCGCCCGGCGCGACCGGCGCAGGACAACCTGGCCCGCGCTGATGCCCGTTGTGGGGAAAGAGTCAGCAGAGACGACCAAGTGGCGGGACCTGCGCCGCTAGCATCTGACGAGCTTGCAGTTCTGAGGAGGATGCTCCATGAACGAACGCCCGTCGACGCCGGACCCTAACCATTCTCCAGGAGCAGCCGACGACTCGGATGAGTTCGTCGTACGGGGTCCCAAGGAGCTGGGTGGGAAACGTCGCTCCTCTGAGCTACCTCCATCCGTGGGTGGGAAAGGTGGCCCCCTGCGCGGATTTCTCATCGAGGAGGATGACGATGACGGTGAACCGCGATCCCGCGTGATACCTGAACCTCTACGTCCATTCGGGCCCGACTCGCAAGCCAAGGAGAGCGTCAGCACCAGCGACAAGAAGACGGCCTCCTTCGTTGTGTCGGGGTTCGCGACTATCGGGGGCGTGCTCGCCACCGTGGGTGTCGCACTCAGCCGTTCAGATGGGGCCAAGCCACAGGTCTCCGATCCGCTGCCGTCGTGGGTTTGGCCCGTAGTGGTGGGGCTTGTGGCTGCGATGCTCGGTGCTGCCGTTTGGGCCTACTGGCTCGTGCAGAGAGCCAAGCTGAAGGAGGTTGCCCGTGAACGCAACGCCCTTGAGTCAGCGGCCGACCGGCTCCGGGAACGCATGGGGCTACCGAGCCTGGTCGACTTCAACCGAGTTCTGCTGGACAGGTACCACGGCATTGCGACCGATCAGGCCACGAAGGCGTACCGCAGCAGCCGCTTCGCGATGGCAGTCGGACTCGTAATCCTAAACCTCTCGTTCTTCGCTGGATGGCGCCTGAACGCACAAGGAGATCGGGTGTTCGTCGGTTCGGTCGGCGCGGTCGGCACCGCCTTCACGGCCTACCTGAGCCGCACGTACATGCAGACCTACGAGCGGGCCCTGCAGCAGCTCAACCAGTACTTCAACCAGCCGGTCCTGAACGGCTACTTCCTCAACGCGGAGCGCATCGCCGACACGCTGCCGGACGAGCGCCGCACGGCGATGCTTGAGCAAGTCGTGGCTGACATCCTGGAGAGCGGCAAGGAGATGCACCGCAACGTCACAGCCGCCTCCCCGGCCCCAGCTAGCCCCTCCAAGGCCAGTCGTGGCCGACGGCGTGCGGCTCAGGCCGAGGCGTCTATCCCTGCACAGCAGGACCAGTAGCCCGCCGCGAGCACAGGGCTGGTGCCTGCGCCTGTGGCTACACTGATCGACGGCGCGGGGGCGCTGCTGCTGTAGGACTGGATCCGCATGGACAGGCTGCTGCCCGCCCCTCGTACGCCCGTCGGACACCGGCGCGACGGGCGCCCCATCTTCCCCATGCTGGGCGCGGACTCCACCGATCCGTCCAACGTGCAGCTGCCGACCGCCCCGCCCGCCGCCGACCCGGCCGCACCGCCGACGCCCGGACAGGGCCTGGACCAGGAGGCGCTGACTCGGCAGCTGGCCCGCGAGAAGGAGCAGGGCGAGCGCGCCGCTGTTCGCAAGCTCGTCGAGCCGCTGGGCTTCACCAAGGCCGACGACCTGACCGCGTTCGTGCAGTAGCAGCGCGAAGTAGAGCAGGCGTCCCTGTCCGAGCTGCAGCGGCCTGAGCAGGCCACCGCCGAGCGGGAGGCCGCCGCGGTGCAGCGGGAGGCGTAGGCGCTCGCCGTGAGCGCGCGGCGGCACGCCGTGCCGTCCTCGTGTGGCGGAGCGACGGGCGCGGATCTGGCCGACGCCGAACTGCCCCTCGTCGTGGAGGACGACGCCGACGGGGCGGCCGTCACTGACGCCGCTACCGCGCTAAAGGCGCACAGGCCCGAGCTGTTCGGAGGCTTTACCACCGTGGCTGCGGCGCCCCACCTGGTCAGTCCCTGCAGGAGATCCGTCGGCGCGCGGCTCACACGTGTCCAAGCCCGGCGTCTCGGCGGGTAACACCCATGACAGCGAGGGGCTGAAACCGATGGTGGAGGGTCGCCAAGCTGCGCGGTATCGGAGTGCGCATCACCCGCAAGGGTATCGAGTCCAGCGAGCGATTGGCGGTGTGGAGGAGTCCAATGGGGCGCAGCAACCCGCTGGGGAGCCAGGCGGCGTCCCGTGAGAACGACGACGTGGCGCCCGAGGCGGTCCTCGTCGCGCGAAAACGAGTGGGTCAGGCTCGGAAGACTGCCGCCTTGGGCCCGGGCTTGATCACCAGCGCGTTCAGCGGGCGCGTCCGCGTGGGCTGTACTACCTCCAGCCAGCCGTCGCCGTGGGCGACGCAGTACGGGATGCTCTGGTAGCCCTGCCACTTCCAGTTGATCCACCAGCGGGGTTCACTCCGGTGTCCCGCGAGTCGCCGCGGAGTGGGCAGCCTCTGACCGGCCAGCTCGACGTCGTCGAGCTCGACCTTAAGTTCGTTCATGAGGGCCAGACCCGCCAGGGCCGCGCGGCGCAGCGGGCTGTCGTCGTTCCACCGGTGGAAGGTCCAGCGCATGTCCGGGGTCGCCAGCAGTTCGGTGTCGTCCGGCGCGTCTGAAAGCTGCACACGGGAGATGGTGATGGCCTCTTGCTGCTGCCACTCGATCAGTTGTGCCCGGATCGGGCGGGGGATGTGCCGGTCGAGGCCTTCGAAAGCGTCGATCATGTCGTGGCGCTCGGCCCGGCCGGCTTCGGGGTCCTCGGCGATCGCGTGGAGCACGCCGAGAGCTTCGGTGAGCGAGTCTCTTCGTTGCCACAGCGGGAGCATGACGGTGCCTTCGGCTTCGAGCTGCTCGCGGGCCGCATCCTCGAACTGGAACTGCAGCCCGCGGGACGACCCGGCGAGCGCGCGGCGCAGCGGCGCGTAGGGGTTACCGCCGGAGAAGATGGCCTGGACGATGGCCTGTTTCATTCGTTCGTCGCGCTCAAACCGAACAGCGACGTCGACGTCGTGGGGCTCGGTGGCACCGCGCGCGAAGCTGCCGAACAGCCACACTTGCCTGACCAGGTGGAGGGGCCATTCCTGGGGGCCGTCGAGCCGGTGCAGCATCGCTTCGACCAGTTCGATAGCCCGTGTGCGCTTCATGCGGCTCCCTCCTTCCCGTTGGCCACGAGGGTAGTGCCCCGGCCGTGGCGTGGAGCCCCTCCCGCCGATGGCCGGCTCTCGGAGCGCGAGGAGCGGTTTTGGCGAGGCGTGCGGCCGAGGGCCTGCATGTCAGGGGGGCGGGTGGCGGCAGGTGATCAGGCCGGAGCCGGCAGGGTATGCCCCCGGACGCAACGCACGGGGGGACGCGGCGTCCGGGGGACTCCTGCTCAACGTACCGCCCCAACTGGCTGCTTATCGCCCATATCGGGGAATCGGATCGCGGGCCGGAGCGGGCGCGGACTCAGGCTGGGCGGGGTGAGCAAGTGCCGCGGACACGGAGATGCCGGATCAGCTGGCCGCCGTCGAGTGCAGTGGGTGCGGTTCTTGGCCGCGCACGTCGGGCAGCGGGACGTGTTCGGCCTGCAGATCTCGCGACTGCTAGCTGTCGGTATCAGGGGCTAGCTATGCTGGTGGGTATGGCGAAGCAGACGAATATCCGACTGGACGAGGCCGTCAGGGCGGCCGCCGAGGACCGGGCCAAGCGCCGCGGCCTCAGCCTGCAGGGATACGTGGCCGACTTGATCGAGGCTGATGTGAACCAGTCGCGTGCCGCTTTCATGGCCGGCGCAGCGGCGTTCCTGGCCGGGTACGCGGAGCAGTTCGAGGCGGAGGTCGGCGAGGATCGCTACCCCGGTCTTCCGGAGGGGCCGGTACAGAGCGCGCCGAGGGACGCCGCGTGAATCTGCGCATCGACCTCGCCTGGCTCCTGGCAGTAGCGCAGCAGATCCCGGGGGATCCCCAGGTCGTCGACTACGGCGTGCCCGTCGCGGCGGAAGCACGTCACCGGGCGGAGATCCTGGACCACGAGGTCTATCCCGAGCCCCATCACAAAGCCGCCGCACTGCTGTGCGAGCTGGCGAGGAACCCCAGTCTGGAGGCGCGCAACCTTCTCTACGCGGCCACGGTGACCGCGGCCTACCTCTCGGCGTACGGCCTTCCGGTGAGCCCCGGTCTGGACACCGTGGTCCCCTTGGCCCGCGCGGCCCGGGACGGGCTCCCAGTGCGGGAGGTCGCCGCTCAGATCAAGACCTGGACGAGCTGATCGAGCAGGCTCTACCCGCGGTCCGCACCGAGGATCCCGGTCGGGTCGGTGATCGCGTGAGTGCTGAGCCAAGCGGTGTCGACCTCGCGGGCCAGCTCCTGGTCGCGGCCGGGAGGCCGCGAAGAGGAACGGCGCCACCCGCATGAAGAAGGCGAAGGCGCACCGGCACCGTCGTACGGCGTGACGGGCGGGATCCGCTCGGGTCAAGCGCGGCGATCAGCTTGATGCTGACCGAGCGCGGCCTGGCAGCGCCAGCCGCCGGCGGAGCACGCGCGCAGCGCCGCCGCCAGGCCGCGGCCCCGAGGCAGGCGCACTACGCCGGGCCCGAGCCGAACGCGCTGCGGAAGGGAGCAGGCTGCGGACGGCGTGATCGTCAGGACGGCAAAGGCATCGCAGCTCGGGCGTACGGCCTGAGCCGAGCCGAGAGGTGATCTGATTGGTGTGTCGGCGGGTAGGGGCTGGGGGAGTTTGTGCGCGAGGACAGGCGACGGATTCAGACGGCGGTGCTCGGCGGAGCGGACTCGGATGAGCCGTTGATGCTGCCGATGGAAGCGATCGAGCTGGATGTATTCCGCCGTGTCCACGCGGACGACACGTTCTGGTGCGGGACTCTGCTCGGCGGCTGCGGCGGCCGGCTGACCACCAAGCTGTACACGGACCGGGCCTGTCATTTCGCACATCACCCCGATCCGGACGGGCTTCCGCACGTGTGCGGACGTCGCTCCCGCGGCGTGGACAGCGCGGACCATCTGTATGTGCGGTCGGCGGCTGCGGCCTGGCTCGCCGGCCGCGGGGAGCAGGCGACCTTCGAGTACACCCGCACCGAAGGGGCGCCGATCGGTTCCGTCGTGGATGTGCGCTGGCGGCATGGCGCTCTGCGGGTGCATCTGGACCAGGCGGTGACGCCGGTGTGGGACGACGATGTCGAGCCGGTCCTCGGGACGATGGTGCCCGTCGACCGCGACACACTGATCCGCCGCTGGTACGTGCACCGGATCCGCCTGAACAGCGTGGGCACCGCGCGCCACGTGCAGATCGGGACTGAGGCGTTCGCCCGGCCGATCGAATGGTTCGCTCTGGACGAGTGCGAGATGACAGAGCGCGGGTTGTCGACACCGGCGATCGTGAAGATCGTGCAGGCACGCACCGCGCCGCGTCCATCGCTGTGGGCGCCCGGCAAGGCGAGGAAGGTACCGGAGCCGGAGGCACGCGCCCATGCCCTGCTGCGCCGGCTGGTGTACGCACGCCGGATCGAGTCCGTGCCCGTGGTGAAGCAGATGTGCACGGACATCGAGGAGCTGACCGGGGTCGACGAAGGGCTTCAAGAGCAGCTCGATGCGGCCGTTCGCCACGCGAGGGTCTGGCTGATCGAGAAGGACGAGGAGCGCCGCAAGCTGTTCGACAACCTGAACAGGGCGGTGGACGAACAGAAACCTGGGCGGGTCCGCAGGCTTTTGCTGCGGGTCAACGCGACGGCATCTGAGAATCGCACGGACGCCGAAGCGGCCGTCTACGAGCGGGCGAGCACGTACTTCGAGAACCTGGACGACCTCACGCGGTACGCGGTGAAGGCGGAAGCCAACTCGGAAAGGGAAGCACGAAGGGCCGCGGCTCGGGCACGCAGCGCCCTCCGACGGCTTCGCGACTACGACGCGTACACGCCCCATTTGCGTCCTCAGGTCGAGGAGCTTCTCCAGGCCGCCGCCTTGGCCGGAGAACTGCTGACCCGCGGCGAAGCGCGGCGCGTAGATGCTTGGAAAGAGCGGGCGGCAAGGGGACCCCAGGAGCAACTTCACGTCGCGCGGCGGTACTGGATCCAGCGGGGCTGTCCGCGCTGCAAGGCGCAGCAGGGCAAGGGCTGCGTGCTGGTCGAGGGGCCGAACAGCGGGAAGCCGCGCAAAGACGGCCACAATGAGCGGCTGCAGCTGGAACTGGACGCGCGGAAAGCCGCACAACAGAAGGCTCGGCAACAGAAGAAGTTCCGGCAAGAGGTCGAGGACGCTGCCGAGCCGACACAGCCTGCCCCCAAGGCGCCCGAGCACGAAGTCCGCCCCGCGCGTCCACTCCAGGAGCAGCCGCGGTCCGGCCGGAAGGGCCAAGCGGATAAGGCTCGGATGAACACCGTGCCCGCCCGGCTACACCACCAGGTGCCACGCGGCGGCTGGTACCGAATGGAGTGCCCGCGATGCCACGCCGGCCCCGGCACGCTGTGCGAAAACGACGATCGCGTCGGACCCAGCGCGAAGCGCCAGCTCCCTCACGACGAACGCCTGCGCCGCGTCCTGCAGAGCGACGACCGCAGTGACCCCGACGAGCAGCAGAAGAGCATCCACGACAGACGCCAGCCCGAGGCTGCGCCACCTGCCCGGGCCAAAGCCCGGCCACCTCGGCAACACAGGGAAGAGCGGGAACCGCAGGAGACCGCGGGCTCAGCGGCGCGGACCTGGGACGCGGAGGATGTCACCTGCCCGAAGTGCCAGGCCCGCCCGAACTCCTCCTGCACGCCCGACGGCCCGCACCAGGAGCGGGTGGAGTGGGCGCAGGAGTTCACGCGGAAGCTGTGGGGCTGAGCTTTTCGAGCCAGGTCCGGTGCTCTGGCCTAGGGGCCGCACCGGCCCCAGAACAGTCAAGAAGGCCCGTGATCACCGCTCCGCTGAGAAGTCCGCGCCGTGCACAGCGCGGACGGCACGGGTTGCGGCGGGGAAGTCAGGGTGGACCTCCCACTGTTCGGCCATGGCCATGAGTGCCTCGTGAACCGCAGTAGCGTAGTCCTGGCTGAGCTCGTGGGCGTCGCGCCAGGACTGGACGTACGCATCGTGGCCCTCCGGGTGTTGTTCGTCCCGGAGATCGTCCTGTCGGTCGCGAACGAACTGGTAGACGCCCATACCGGCCTGCAGATCCAACATTGTTCCCCTCACCGAGCGCCGCGAGCGTTCCGTGTCTTGGCCATTCTCCTCGCCGCCTCGCATCTCACCTTCCAACCGCCAGCCGACGTCACCGGTTTCACTGCCAGCAGTGGCTGACCGCAGCCACGCCGGCCGGACGGAGCCCCACAAGTCACTCCTTGCCATCTGTGAGCCGGGCCTGATCGGCGACCGCCTCTGCGGCACCGAGGGCTTCCAGGGCGGAGTCGGCATCCTCCGCATCTCCGATGCTTGCGGACGCTCGCGCTAGCAAGCGCGCAACACATCGGTAGGGGGCGGCCTCGGAGGGTTGCAGAACCGGTTGCAAGCGGTCGTACGCGGTGCCGAGGAGGGTGCACCAGTCGTCGTGGCCATCAGGCCAAACACCGCACAGCGGGCCGATCCAGCGGTCGAAGTGGCCGGAGAGCTGGGAATGGGTGGCGTCGCGGAGCATGGTCACCATTCGGGGCGTTGGGGCAGGGCCTGTTCACCAGCGCCGCAGGTCCTTGCGCAGCCCTTCGTACCAGCTGCGGCGATGCCGGTCGGCGTCGCAGGGCTCGGGGCCGAGGGCGACGACCTGGTCGGTGATGTCGTAGGTGAGGCGGTAGAGCAGGACGCGGGTCGCGGTCTCCAGCCAGTGGTCCGTTGCCCGGGCGGGCGGTGCTGCTCCCAGGACGGTGACGAACCAGGCGGGCAGCAGTGCGCGGCTGCTGACGGCGTCGGCCAGGCGGCTGCGCAAGGCCATCGTGAGGCGCTTCTCCGCGCGGTCGCCGGCCGACATCGCCGGCTGTTTGTCCGCGCGGGTCGAAGCATCGTCCGCCAGCGCGGTCGCGGACTCCTCGGCATGTGGAGCCTGTCGGGCCAGGGACTGTCGAAGTCTTGCCTCGTCGGCGATTGCGGTGCGGAGCCGGCCCGCGGCCTCGGAATGACCGGTGGTGCCGTAGCGGCTGGCTGTGAAGGCGCCGACAGCGTCGACGACTGCTGCGAGCGCTGTCCGGTGCTTCTCGGCTGTCTCCCGGTGATGCCCGACGCGCACCTGGTGGGTGTGGCGGTCGTGGTCGCCCAGGAGCAGGCTACGGGCGTTCCAGCCCTTCAGCATGGTGCGGGCGAGGGCGTGCTGGTCCTTGGTGTAGGTGTCCAGATCCGCAGCGGGCACTCCTGCGGACATCTTGAGCTGGTCGTCAAGCAGCCGCACGTGCTGCGTGAGGCGTTTGATGGCCTGCTCTGTGTCGTCGATGCGGTCGCCCAGCTCCTCTTCGACCTTGTCGATCTTGTCGTCGCACCCGGAAATGTCGCTGCGGATGTCGCGCAGCTCATAATCGAGGTCCTCGGTATAGCCGAACTTGCTCTTCAGGCTCTGGTGGTCGCCATCGAGGTCGTCGATACGCTGGTCGAGATCGCGGAGGCGGCGGTCGGTATCCCGCAGGCGGCGGTCAAGGTCCTCGGTCACTTCTTCGCCCCCTGCTGCGGAGCATCTGCACAGGCTCCGCCGATGAAGGCCCAGCCGATGAGGACAGCGATGATCCACCAGGCGGACAGCACTCCCAGGGCGACGAGGATCACGAGAACGCACAGGGCGTGCAGAGCGAAGGCGATCCCGCGTTGCTGCTTGTGCTGCTGCGGGGTCACCTTGATCGACCAGCCCAGCAGCGTGGCCAGCAAGTGGGGTATGAGCAGCACAAGCCACCAGGCAGTGCGGTCGAGGACGAGGACGGTGGTGATGAGCGCGATGGCCACTGCGGTCTGACCTCGCCACGACCCGCGCACGATCTTTGCGCTCCGCAGCCGCTGCGGCTCGGCCAGCCGCATCGGGAGCATCTGTTCGAACGCGAGGAGTTCCTCGGCTCCTTGCACCATTGCGGTGTACTGGCCGTCGAACTCAAGGTCGTCGACATCAAGTTCTTTGACACGGGCGTGCCGCGCGGCCAGGTCCGAGGTCATGGCCCGGTGTTGCTCGTGCAGGTCGCGTTCCGTCGCGGCCACTGGCTCCCCCCTCATTCATCCAGCGCGGTATCTCCCCCGCTCAGGCCGTGATCATGTGTGCTCAGGCGGCAGACCGAGTATCGCCCCCGCGGTTTCGTGGCATTCGGCGTTGGGCCAGGCTGGCGTGATCTTTGCCGTAAAGGGCTGGTGAACTGCTGTCCGAGGCTGGCCGGGTTCCCGTGTCGACGCGCCCGCCGGGCGGACGACGGCGACCTCTACGCCCCAGGCCTCTTCCCTAGCGGGCACCGTGAAGCGGGGGAAGTCGGACGTCGCCAGCTATCGCCTGAGTGGTCGTGCGGCGCGGGCGCGCCGTGCGGCGCGGAAGGCCTCGGCGGGATCGTCGCAGGCTCCGGGTGCGGGGCGCCACTCGTTGGCGCGCCAGAGGGTGAAGGGGTACCAGCGGCCGTCGGGGCCGGGGCGGATCTGGACTCCGGCGGTCGTATCGGTGAGCGTGCTGCCGTCGATGGTGATGGTTCCGAGGCCGCCAGCGCGAGAGGCGTGGACGGTCTCTCGTGCCCGTTCGAGGACGTCCGTGGTTGCCGGGGTGGGGGCGAGGGTGGCGTAGGCGCCGGCGGGGCCGCCGTGGCGGTAGCCGATCATCATCGCCCGCAGGGTGGCCTCCGGGATGCCGGTGGTGTGCTGGGCGGCCTTCAAATGGTCCGCGCCGTCGGGGCTGGCGAGGATCCGCATGATGTCGGCCAGCTTGTCGTGGGGCGCGGTTGCGGTGTCGGCCAGGAGGACGCGAGCGCGGGCGGCGGCATCGGTGGTCATCCACATCAGGTCCTGGGCTCGGGGCCCGGGCAGCGGTGCGTCGCTCCAGGTGAGGGTGGTGACGGCATCGAGGTTGAGGTCCGGCGGGGGCTGTGGGGGGCGGTGGGCGGCCAGGGCGTAGAGCTGGGTGGCGCGCACGGTGCCGTTGGTGTCTGCGGGGAGGGGGCCGGGGTCGGCGCCGTCGACGAGGCCGCGTACGTGGGCGGCGAGGGCGCGGGCGGTCATGCCGCGTGCGCCGAGCAGCAGGGAGGGGGTGGCGGCGAGGCGTTCGGCGACGGCGTGGCCGAGGGCTGCGCTGTGGTCGCAGACGCGGTGGGTGCGGCCGGTGGGGCAGGAGCAGGAGAAGGTGATGCCGTCGGCCGGCGGGGCGATGGAGATGCCGCCGGCGTGCCCGGAGTCGGCGATCGTGGCGGGGATTCGGTTGGCGACGAGGTCGGCAACGGCCTGGGGGTCGTCGGCGAGCTTGGCCGCCAGCGTGTCCCATTGGGTCGCGGTCAGCTCGGGGACGTGGATCGCGGCCTGGTGGGTGGCCTTCTTCGCGGCGACGGGGGCGCTGATTCGGCCCGGCTGAGTCTGGATCTGGGCGACGGCGCCTTTGCGCGCGAGGTTGAGGCCCTTGCCGTAGGAACCGGAGCCGTTGGTGGCGAGGTGAAAGGCCTGCTTCCACGCGCCGGCCAGCGGCGCGAGGGATCGGGCGGTGCCGGTCATCGGGTTCCCAGGGTGACGAGGGCGGTCAGCTCGGTGTCGTCGAGTTCGGTGAGGGCGCCTTCGCCGGAGGTGAGGACGGCGTCGGTCAGGGCCCGCTTGCGGGCGAGGAGTTCGTTGATGTGGTCCTCGACGGTGCCCTCGGTGATCAGGTGATGGACCTGGACGGTGCGGTGCTGTCCGATGCGGTGGGCGCGGTCGGTGGCCTGATCCTCCACGGCGGGGTTCCAGGGCCGGTCGTAGTGGATGACGTGCTCGGCCCGAGTGAGGGTCAGTCCGGTGCCGGCCGCCTTGACGGACAGGATGAACACCGGGGCTGGGTCGGGGTCGTACTGGAAGGCGTCGACGAGCTCTTGGCGGCGGGCCGGAGGGGTGCCGCCGTGGAGGAAGCGGACGGAGCGGCCGCGGAGGCGCAGGTGGTGCTCGAGGATGCGGCCCATTTGGACATAGCCGGTGAAGACGAGCGCGGCTTCACCCCGGTCGGCGAGGGTCGCCGTGAGCTTGTCCAGGGCTGCGAGCTTGCCCGAGCGACGGGCGAGGCCGGCCGGCTCGGCGTCGTCCAGGGGCTCCTTCAGGTAGAGGGTGGGGGTGTTGCAGATCTGGCGCAGGGCCTGGAGCAACTTCAGGACCAGGCCGCGGCGTGCGATCCCGCGGCTGGTGGTGATCTTCTGCATGGTGTCGCGGACGATCGCCTCGTACAGGCCGGTCTGCTCGTCGGTGAGCGCGACGATGCGGTGGTGGTGGACCTTGCCGGGCAGCTCGGGGGCGATGCCGGGGTCGCTCTTGCGCCGGCGCAGCATGAACGGGGCGACAAGCCGGGCAAGCCCTGCGGCGGCGGGGGCGCCCGGGTCTTTCTCGACGGCGCCGTAGCGGGCGCGGAAGGCGGAACGGGTGCCGAACAGGCCGGGGTTGGTCCAGTCGAGGATGGCCCACAGTTCCGTCAGGTTGTTCTCGACGGGTGTGCCGGTGACCGCGAGTCGGGCCCGGGCGGGGACGTCGCGTAGTGCCTTGGCTGTGGCGGAGGCCGGGTTCTTGATGTGTTGGGCCTCGTCGGCCACGACCATGCCCCACTGGGTGGCGGTGAGGGCGGGGTCGCGGCGCAGGGTGCCGTAGGTGGTGATGACGACCGTGGTGTGGTCGAGCGCATCGGTGTCGAGGGTGCGGCCGGTGCCGTGGTACCGGAGGGCGGTGGTGTCCGGGGCGAAGCGGGCGATCTCGCGCTGCCAGTTCGTGATGAGGGAGGCCGGGCAGACCACGAGGGTCGGGCCGGCGGCTTCGCCGGCCGTTTCGGCGCGGTGGAGGTGCAAGGCGATGGTCGTCAGCGTCTTGCCCAGCCCCATGTCGTCGGCGAGGAGCGCGCCGAAGCCCAGGTCGAGGGTGTGGGCGAGCCAGGTCAGGGCCCGCTGCTGGTAGTGGCGCAGGTTCGCGTTCAGGCTGGCCGGCGGTGGTACAGGGCGGGGGTCGTCGGGGGCCTGACGCAGGGCGTCGACGAGGGTAGCGAGGGTGCCGGCGGGCCGGACGTCAAGGGTTTCGCCGTCGAGGGTGAGGGTTCCGGACAGGGCGGCGGCGAGCGCGTCGAGCGAGGGCAGGGGCGCCAGTTCGCGATGGCGGGCGCGGCGGGCGGTGTCGGGGTCGATGAGCAGCCAGCGCCCGCGCATGCGGATCAGCGGCCACGCGGCGTCGGCGAGGGCGGTCATCTCGTCCTCGGTCAGCGGCTCGCCGTCGAGGCTGATGTGCCAGCGGCAGTCCACCAGGCGGTCCAGGGCCAGGAAGCCGCTGCCGGCGGTGAACTCGTCGTCGTCGCCGTGGCGGCGGCCGATGACCGCGGTGGCGGTGAGCGCGCCGAGAAGCGCGGGCGGCCAGTGGACGGTGATGCCGGCCGTGGCGAGCGGGGCGGCGGCGTGGTCGTGAAGGTGGGCCAGGTCCTCGGCGGACAGGGTGAGGCGGCGGGGGCGTTCCTGGGCGGCGAGGTCGCCGAGCGGCGGGAAGTGGCGGGCGCCGCGGCGCAGCGCGCGGCGCACCCCAGCCAGTACGGCGGGCGTCAGAGCGGGGTGGGTGGGGTGGCCGTCCCAGATGCTGCCCGCCGACACGGGGTCGTCCTGGTCGTCGGCGGCCACGTGCAGGACAGCTTGGGCGGTGGGGGCATGCTCGCCTGCCTCGGGCTCTTTGATGCGCAGCATGAGGCGGGGAGCGGGGCAGGGGTCGGCGGCGTCCTCGATGGCGTCGGCCCAGGCCCACAGCTCTGCGCTGGGGTCGGTGTCGGGTGCCGGGGTGCTGGTGAACGGGCCGGGTCCCAGGAGGGAAGCGGTCCCTGGGGTTCGGATCATCGCGTCGCCGACGGCGTCGAGCAGGGGCCAGAGGGCGTTCTCGGGCGCCGGGACGCGCAGGGGACTGTGGCCGGCGAGAAGGCAATGTCCCTCGGGGGCCATCCGGGCGGCGGCCGCGGTGACGGCCGTGCGCAACGGATCGGTGATCGGACCGATCCGCCAGCAGCCCTGGCCGTCGGCGGTCAGGGCGGGGTAGACGCGCTGCTGGGCCACGCATGCCACAGCCAGGCGAAGGGCGGCTCGCCATCCCGTGACGGAGGGGTGTTCGCCTGCTCGGGGGGTGAGCAGTGCGGGCAGGGCGAGGCCGACGGGGACGGCGAGGCCGGTGACGGTGGCGCGGCGAGGCATGATGCCGCCGGCGCCCGCGAGGACGAGGTCGCGGGTGACCGGCTGCAGCGGCGGCAGTTGGCCGGGGGCGTGCAGGGGTGTGCCGTCGGGCTGGAACAGCATCCATGCGGTCCGGCCGGGATGGCGTGAGGGCAGCAGGGTCAGGGCGGCGCCGTCGGCGAGGGCCTGCTCGAGAAGGCAGTGGGCGGCGAACAGGTCGGCCGGGCCGGCGGGGAGGGCGTGCGGCGGCTCCTGTTTCTCTGTCGGCGCGGGCGGCATGGGGAGCGCGGGTTGGACGGGTGTGGCCGCCGCCGGTTCGGTCGCGGCCGGGGGCTCGGCGTCGGTGCCGAGGGCGGTCTGGAGAGCCTTGAGGAGCCGGTCGGCTGCTTCGGCCCGGGCCTGCCGTTTGGTTTGGCCGGTTCCTTCGCCGGTGAGTTGCTGGCCGCGGTGGACGGCGGCGACCGTGGCCGTGAAGCCGGTGGGCGTGGGTGCGGGGGGCCGGTAGTCGGGCCGGGTGATGTGGCCGGCCTGGTGGAATTCGTTCAGAACCGACACGGGATTGGCTGCCCCTGCCGGGGCTGCTGCTGAGGGCTGGGCGGCGGGCGTGTCCCAGGTCCAGTCGGGCACCGCGGCGTCGGCGAGCGGGTCGGGCAGGTCGGCGAGCGCGGCGATGAGGGTGGTCATGGCCTGCTGCCGCGCTGCCTCGCGGGTGCGGGCCCGCTGAGCGCTGCCGGTGATGTCGCGACCGGCCGGGGCGAAGGTGGCCTGTGCGACGAAGAACGGCTGGCCGTCATCCCCCTGTCCCTCATGGACGGTCGCGGAGGGGGTGCGCAGCAGTTGGGCGTGCATGGAGATGATGCTCGGTGCCAGGGCCGGGCTGGCGGCGACGGCGGTGATGGCGGCTTGCCGGACGGGCGCCCAGATGTCGGTTCCGACTGTCTCGAGCAGCACGGTCCGCCAGGCGGCGACGTCGAGGTGCCCCCGGGCAATTCGGCGGGCGGCTTCGGTCGCGACCGCGGCGGCTGGCGTGTTCTGGGCAACGGCACGTTGAAGCGTGGTGCGGAAAGCATCAACGTCCATCAGTGCCAGGGGGGTCCTCTCGGTCGCGGTGTCGGCGCGAGAGGGCGGAATCGGAACGCGGGGTGTACGGGCGGCCAGCACTGCGGGACCGATGGGCTGCAGGCGGTCGATGGACAAAGACGCTCCCCCGGTAGCCAGATGCCGTCGAGACCACGCCCATTGTGACCTGCCTACGCGTCAGATCGTGACGTACACGCGAGCATCCCGTTGACTGTTGCTTGTTCAATTTTCAGGATGTATTTTGATTACGCCGCGGATCGCGGCACCACCCCCTCATCTCGTCCGCGTCATGGTGAGGGTGAAGGAGCGGTGCCTTTGCTCGAGGAAGGGCAGGGTGCCGCCGCCGTGGGGCGGTCTGGGATGTGGCGAAGGGCCCGGACGGATCCGGGCCCTTCGGTCAGTAGCGGGGACAGGATTTGAACCTGCGACCTCTGGGTTATGAGCCCAGCGAGCTACCGAGCTGCTCCACCCCGCGTCGGTGATGCCACTCTACACAGTGATCTTCGCGGGCGGGGCGGCGCGTACGGCCGTCAGCTCCGGACGATGTTCTCGGCCTGGGGGCCCTTCTGTCCCTGGGTCACATCGAAGGTGACCGCGTCGCCCTCCGCCAGCTCACGGTAGCCGCTGCCGGCGATGTTGGAGTAGTGGGCGAAGACGTCCTGGCCGCCGCCGTCCTGGGCGATGAAGCCGAAGCCCTTCTCCGAGTTGAACCACTTCACGGTGCCGCTGGCCATACTGCGTGTCCTTCGATCTTGCCGAGGAATCCCGGCTGGTCTGGAGTTGGAGCCCTCTGAAATCGGAGGGCACCCGGCGTCCGTTCTACCCCGTCGGCGCCGCAACTATCCGGGCTCCACGCAGTGATCGTCTGATGGAGTGCGACCTGGTGAAGCCAGGTCGCGGTCCCGGAATGGGTCACGGCACGAGGGGGACGGGCTACTTGCCCTTCGCGGCTTCCTTGAGCTTGGAGCCCGCCGAGACCTTCACGCTGTATCCAGCTGCGATCTCCAAAGGCTCGCCCGTCTGGGGATTGCGGGCCGTACGGGCGGCACGATGGGTGCGCTCGAAGGTCAGGAAGCCGGGGATGGTGACCTTCTCATCGCCCTGGGCGACGACGTCGCCGACGATCTCGGCGAGGGCGGCCAGCACAGCGTCGGCGTCCTTGCGGGTCACCTCGGCGCGCTCGGCGAGGGCGGCGGTCAGCTCACTGCGGTTCATGGGCGGTGCTCCGTGATGTTCGGGGTGCCGCGGCCGCCTGGGCGGCAACGACGCTTGCTGACGCCATCCTGTCACCGGGGTCGGACAACGCTGCGCCCGGCGCCCCGCGGCGGGTCGCGCCGCGGCCGGTTCGCGCGCCGCGGTGGCCCGCGGGAGCTACTCGTGTGGGAGAGCGTCGGCCAGTGGCCGTCCGAGGTCGGCGAGCGCGCTTGGCCGGAAGCCGTCGCGGAGCAGGGGCATGAGGCGGCGGAAATCCTGGAGGATTCCCCCGCCGTCGTAAGGCCAGAGCGCGGGGTCGGCGACCGTGATGCCGATGTATGCCCGGCCTGGTTCGTCGTCCCAGGTCGGATCGATCACGGTGCCGTCCGGCCGGACAGTCCAGGCGTGGGGCAGGTAGACGTCGAGGGTGCGGGCGAACCCCTCGGCGTACAGGAGGCCTTGGTCGTGGTGGTTTCGGGCGTACTGGGCTGCGTTGCTGTAGCAGAGCCGGGCGGGCATGCCGGTCAGGCCCTTGGGGCGGGGGGCGGGGGTGTGACGGCGGCCCAGGGCCAGCAGCAGGTGGTACTGGCTGTGGTGGCTCCAGTCCGCGGGGATCGTGTAGCCGCTGCGTTCGGCGAGTTCGGCGTGCTGCCGGATGTAGCGGATAAGGCCGTCCTCGGCCGCGATGAGCGACGCGTCCGCACAAACGTCGTCCGCCCGGCTGCGGTGGTTCTCCGGTGAGTTGAGCACGGGGGGTGTGTACCTTTCGGAGCTGTGTGGGCGAACCGACGGCGCGGGTCTTCGTTCAGGTGCCGGGGGTGGGGGTGACGGCGAGCTTGGCGGCCGGTTGGGGGTGGCGGGTGATGCCGGCCTCGGTGACGGCCCGGAGGTGTTCCGGGGGCAGGGTGTCCCAGCGCTTGCGCAGATTTCTGAGCCACTGGCCGACTTTGTACTCGGCGCCGGCGAGGATGACGGTGTCGCGTTGGCGGATATTGATGTGGCCTTCGCGGTCGCGGAAGGCGGCGACGGCCGCCAGGCCCTGCTCGAGCTGCCGCTGCTGACGGGCGGCCCGCCCGGCGGGCTTCGGCGCTCCGTCCTCGGCGGGCTCGATCAGGGTGATGCCCAACTCGCGCACGAGCCGGAGCTGGTCGGGGTGGAGCCTGCTGTAGCCGGTGCTCTGGGCTCGGACCCATGCGCCGAGGGGTTCGTCGTCATCGGTGACGAAGTCAGCGGGGAGGTCATCGAGGACGATGCTCGCATCGGCGTAGGCACGAGCGGCGTAGTACAGACGCTGCCAGGTAATCGACCACGGCGGGTTCCAGTACGGGTCGATCTCACTGAGCGCGGTGTCGGTGGGGTCGGGATCGAGTCCTTTGTCCGCGCGGGTGCGGGCGGCTGCCCGGCGGTTGGTGAGCCAGCGGCCCAAGGCGAAGTCGCCGGCCATCTCGCCGGTGGGGGCGGCGAGATGGCCGTGGCGGGCGGCCCAGTTGCGGGCGTGGAGCAGTCCGCGTTCGGCGGCCTGGGTGTGCAGGTTCCAGATGATGCCGAGGTGTTCGAGGGCCTTGATGTGGGCGGGCTTGAGGGTGCCGGCCGCGTACGCCTTGCGCATGCGGTTGATCCAGCGGCCCAGTGCGAAGCCGTTCTCGTCGTCGTACAGCCGCGGGACATCGAGGTGCCCGTGAGTCTGCTGGTAGGCCGTGGCGGCTTCCAGGCCGCGCCGCAAGGACGCTTCGCGGGGGTGCAGGACGCGCAGCCGGAACGCCTGGGCGATGATGTCGGCGGCGAAAGGGCGGTCGAAGACGACATCCACCGGCACGCCGGTCTCCTCGCCCTCCTCGTCCGCGGCCGGGTGGGCAGGCTGCTGAGGAACGGCGAGACGGTCGGTGATGCGGTCGTCGTGCGCACGCAAGGCTTGCAGGACCCGCCAGAGCGGCCGGTACACGGTGGAGCCCATGAGGTCATCGGCGTCCTCGCCAGGGGCGACATAGACGGGGACAATCAGAGTGGCCTTCTTGCCCTGGCCCGGCTTTTGGCGCAGCGCTCGGCCCACGGCCTGAACCGTGTCGACGATCGACTCCTTGGGGTCAGCGAAGACCACCGTGTCGATCGAGGGAATGTTGACGCCCTCGCCGAGAAGGCGGGCGTTCGCGATCACGGTGCGGTGGGCAGGCTCGAGGAGCTGGCCGGGGCGGCCGTCGAAGCGGTCGAGGAGCTCGCGGCGCTGGGCGGGGTCCATGGTGCTGTCGAGTCCGGCCGCCCACAGTTCACCCGGGTCGGGGCAACTGGTGCCCGTCTCATCGATCGCGTAGAGGAGGGCAGCCGTCTCGGGGAAGGTGGCGGCGAAGGCGTGGGCGTCGGCGACGCGATGGTGGAAGGAGACAACGCGGCGCAGGTCGAGCTCGGCCATGGCGCGCAGGACCGCGATCTGCAGCGCAGCCCGGCGAAGTTCGGCCTCGCTGGCCTGGTCGGGGATCCCGAGCCGGGTGCGGATGGTCGCCTCATGGACTTCCATGACGACGACGCGGTAATCGGCCAGAAGATCAAGGTCGATGGCCTCGGCCAACGGGAGGCGAAAGCAGGTGTCGCCGTACAAATTGGGGTTGTCCATGGAGGCGACGAGCGCGTCGCCCTCGTCGTCATCGGGCCCGCCGGCCGACCAGATGCGGGGGGTGGCAGTGAGGTAGAGCCGCTTGTGCGCGGGGATCAGTTGGTCGTCGTGGACGGCCGCCCAGCGTTTCCCCAGGTCACCACTGGTCCTGTGGGCTTCATCGATGGTGATCAGCGACCACGCGGGTAGGGCGAAGCGGTGGTGGGCGTCCTGGACGCGGTGCAGGGAATGGTAGGTGGCGAACACCGTCAGACCGACCGGGTGTTGACGGACGATAGCGGCGAGGACGGCCGGGTCGGTGGTGAACGCGACCGGCTCACCCGCAACGTTGGGGCGCTTGGAGCACATGGCCAGGACCGGGCCGCTCATGCCGGCGGTGCGCCAGTCGTCGACGGTCTGGGCGAGCAGTTCCAGGGTGGGCAGCAGCACCAGCCGGGTGCCCTGGGGGGCGACGCGGGCGGCGGTACGCGCGGCCACGTACGTCTTGCCGGTACCACACGCCATCACCACAGAAGTCCGGGCGGCCTGGCGCAGCGCGGTGTGCGCGGCGTGGACGGCCTTGGACTGGTGCGGGCGCAGCCTGATCTTGGGCGGCGGGGTGGTGATGGTGGCGGTCACAAGGTGGCCGGTCCTTTCAGCCGGGGACGGTCGGTGGTCAGTGGTCAGGTGATGTCGAAGCGGATGTGGTCGATGCCGGTCAGCTCGACCTGCTGGAGGGAGGTGGCGCGTGTGCCGCCGTCGGTGAAGTAGTCCTCGCGCAGTCCGTCGGCGACGATCTGGGCGAGGTCTTCCTCGGAGGCGCCGGCCGTCTTTGCCTCGAAGAGGGCGGCGGCGGTGGCTGCGTCCAGGCGGCGGGTGAGGCGGCGGTAACGGGGGTCGTTGGTAGTGCCCCTGGGGGACGTGAACCCGAACTTGGCCCGGACGTCGACCTTGATCCCGCCGGTGGTGATCGCGGCCTGGAGCTTCTTCGCCTTGACGATCGGCTGCCACAGCTTTTTGACCTCGGCTTCGATGAGGGCGGCAGTCTCGGGCTTCGCAGTCTTGATCTTGTCGTCGCGGTAGCGCTCCACGGTGCGCTGGGACTTGCCGATCTTCTCAGCGACCGCCCGGGCGGCCTCCGCGCGGCTGACGCCCTTCTCCTGCTTGAGCAGGAACCGCATCCGCGCGCCGAGGGATTTGGGGATCGGCTGGGAGTAGGCCGTCTGCGCGGCCTCGTCCAGGCGGTCTTCGATCAGTCCCACGGTCAGTCAACTTCCCTATTGTGTCAGGCGACGGGGACGAGCGAGGCGTCCTTGATCTCGTTGGCGATGTTCACTCCGCCCGCGAGCAGGTCCAGCGCCCAGTCGATGGTCTGGGAGCCCTGGTGCTTGACGGAGCCGGGGTTGACACCGAGACGGAACCCGCCGCGGACCGGCTCACCGTCCGGGCCCAGGAGAAGGGGCAGGGGCGAGGGGCCGTGGGCGGCGTAGACGACGCAGTCGTTGTTGACCGCAAGCGGGTAACGGCCCGCGACGGTGGCGAGGTTGTGCATCTTGCGGTGCATGTTGGTCCGCGCCTTCGACAGGATCATGGCACGGATGTCGGGCCGCCACGTCAGACGCTTCAACGCCGGCCACGGGTCTCCGAAGACGTGATCGACGCCCAAGTTCGGGCGCTGGCGCAGCTTGCCGATACCCGCCTTGGCAGTGGCCTTGATCGCGCCCGCCAGCGTCACCAGCAGCGGGTCGCCGTCCTTGTAGCCGGCCATGGCCGCAAGGAACGCTTCGTCGTCGAGGTCCGTGGTGACGCCGAGGTCGGCCATCACGGTCAGGTAGGCATCACGCAGCGTCTCGTACCACGGCTGCAGGTAAGGGCTGTGGGTCTCCCGGACCCACGCCTCCATGGGGCCGACGTCGGCGCCGAGTTCGACGGCGTAGGCGACGGTGGGGGTGGCGTACCAGCCGGGACCGTCGGGCCGTTCGCCGCTGGAGGTGAACGGGCTGGGCAGGCGCGGGTCGGTCTCGACATGGGAGAGGTCGACGTACCAGGAGCCGGGCAGAGCGGGGTCGAAGTCGGGATTGCGGGGGTAGTGGACGGCCGGGCCGGTGCCGACGTGCAGCCGCCGGCACGCCGCCAGGAAAGCCACCTGCACATCCAGAGCCACAACGTGCGTAAACGCCCGCTCCACGTCGGTTATCAGGTCCGCGGGGCGAACCCAGATACACGCTTCCTCATCGAGGGCCTCGCTTGCGGGCCGGGAGCCTTCCTCCGGGTAGTCGGCGGCGACGACGGGATGCTCGTCGGGAGCCTCGGGCGGGGCCGGATCGACGAGAGTGTGGAGGGTGTGGGGCACCTTCACCGACACGTACCTCCCCTCGTCCTGGCTCCACTCCGCCTTCGTGGGCGGGCGCAGCGAAGTCATGAGCTCCTCGCCGGTGACGGCGACCGTACCGCGCGGGGTGATGAGCAGGCGGGCATAGGTGCCGAGCATGCGCGCAAGGTCACCCGCGGGCAGCTCACCAGCTGGGCCCCAGACACGGTCCTCCAAGGCGCCCCAAGGGGTGAGGAACAGCTGGACGCAATGACGCTTGCCGTCGAGGCGCTTGAAGATCCGCGGCCACGGACCGAACCCGGCCTTGGTGAGTTCCCATCCGGCCTTGGTGACGCTCTTGAGGGCCTCGTGGTCGGCGGGCAGGCGGAGGTTCTCCTGGTCCGCAAGGCTGGCGGGCAGGCCGAAGTGTGCAACCGCACTCTCGGTGAGGATGATCAGCGGGTCCTGGTCGAAACCGTTGTCGTGCACCCTGGCCGCACCCAGACGAATCTTCCGCTTGTCCAACGCCCACGCGGCCAGAGCCTGCAGGGACCTGGCCGGGCACGGGACCGTGCGGCCGTCGGCGAGGTGCACGGTCAGCGCACCGTCCGTGATGCCAAGGACGGCCAGCGGACCGTCGGTGAACTCCGGCGGCACCGGCTTCAGAGTCGGCTTCTTCGCCGCACGGTTCGCACGGCGGGAGGACGAGGCGGCGGCCGGTCGACGCGGCGCGGCCGGCGGACGAACGACAGGTGGGACAGCGGCCGGGAGCACCGGGGCCGGAGCGGTAGCCGCGGGGGGCGGGGCGGTGGCCGCCGGGGCCGCGGGAGCTGGGGCGAGGGTGGTCACGGCGGACGTGGGCGCCGTCTCGGTCCGCGGGGCGGAGGCGGGCTCGGCCTGCGTAATGGGCGGGGTGTCGCAGCGCGGCATGCCCATGGCGGCCATGGCCTGGAGGTACACATGGCGGGGTCGGCCGTCCACCACGCTGGACGTCGGGTGCCCGCAGCGAATGCACAGCCGGGTGACCCCCTCGGGCAGATCGATCCAAGAGCCGGGCTCATCGAAAGCGGCTACCGCCATCTCCCCGCGGGCAGGGGCAGGATCGGTGTCCGGCCAGGAGAGCTCGGGAGGGTCCTCGATGTCGAAATCGAGCTCACGAGAAGTCACCTCCGGGGCGAGCACATCCGGCGCTGACTCAGGCTCGTCCGCGGGCTCGGGTTCCGAGGTGGCGGAGCCACCGTCTGCACCGACGCGAGCGAGTTCGGCGGCGAAGTAGGCGAGGATCCTGGCGTACCGCTGCCCCTTCTCACCACGCGGCGTACGCGGCGGATCCGACTCCCACGTCCACACCGTCTCACGGCGCACATCGTTGGCCCGACCCATCTGCGTCACCGTCCAGCCGAACGCTTCCCGCAGCCTGACCCGTTCCACCGGATCCGGCAAGGGCGGCACCGGACCGTCAAACGAAATCCGATCCAGCACAGCCGCCACCGGATCGATGACCCCCACATCCACCTCCACCCTCACACTCCAAATCTAACGCGAATCTAACGCACTATAGTCGCTAGAGGCAAGCGCCTCTTTGGTATTTCACTATGTTTTGTGATGGTCATGTTTGTGATGGTCATGTTTTGCATTTCAGGACGTATTGTCACTGACGGTTGGCTAGAGCCCTCAACGATGGCGGCCCTGTCCGCAACGAGGCCGCCATCGCCGGAACTTGGCCGTATCCGGACCCGCCGGGATCTTCCTCCCACATCTGGCATGACACTTAAGGAGTAGGACAGCCATGCCCTACCCCTCCCCCGCTCCGATCCGAGACGTCGGCGGCAGTCGCAGAGCGCATCCCCCCGGGCCCGTGGCGTACCGGGTCAGGTGCGTCGGCCCGACCCGGTCCGGCTCGGAGCCGTCCCGCGACTCCAGCGACGTTCCTCGCGGGCGATGTCGTCGAAGCGAGACGGGCCACACACGGACTTGTCCCCGGCCCGTCCCAGCCGCCGCCACACCGCCGCCGTGCTCCTGGAGCTGCTCCAGGGTGGCGACGACGGGCACCGCCTGGCGATAGTCCCCGCGCGGTGATCGCCTGCGGGTAGAGGGTGTCGCACCGGCGCACCGCCCAGTAACGGCAGCCGGCCGCGTCGAGACCTGACGACAAGCACGCGAAAGCTTCGTGCCAGTCACACCAGCACCACCCAGCCGACTCCAACGACACCTGGTGGCCACCCCGGATATGGGGCACGCGCCCCGATGCGCCGCCGAGAGCGGCTGCTTGTGCTGCGTCGGGAGGCCTCGCTGCGCCTCGACGCCAGGAAGGATGGCGTGCACCGCCTCAGCGAATGCAGAGAGTCACACCATTCGATCAATTTCTGTCAGTAAAAGCACATCATCCAGTGCCATAAAAGCAAAAGAGTCGGCTAGCTTAGTAGCCGACTCTTTCACAACCATGCAGCGCGCCAACGCTCACGGTCGAAAGTCCCTGTTCACTGCGGTTGGAGCCATAGAGACAGGGCACCGCCACTCTCGGCAGCGGCCATGTGTGAGATTGCCAGCATCCACCAAGGCATACAAGCACGGGCGAGCCAAAATGAATTAACCAGACCATGAGATAGGCTGTTCAAATGATCATGGTCATCAAAGTAGCTGGTCAACGATTGATGCAACTTGTCTCATGCCGTGTGCGGGGTTTCTTTTTGCACGAGTCGTCCCAGCATCAACCCTCAGGCACATGCGGCCCTCCACGCATGGGTGGCAGGATGCTGTGCGCCCGCTCGGTAGCGCCAACTACCGCACGGCGTTAGTCGGTTGGAGCCATGAGGCAGCCGAGGTCGGTACCTACGGCTGAAGAGACAGGAGCACCGTTCATGTATCGCAATGCCACAGAAAGTGAAGTGTAATGGCGCGCCCAGAGCGACCGGTACCCGAACCGCTGAGCCCACTGGGAAGGCTGGCAACGGCCCTGCGAGACGGACGCAAGGCGTGCGGGCTATCCTATCCCGAGCTTTCCGCACGCACCCGCACTTACAGTGCCACAACCCTACAACGGGCAGCATCCGGAACCCGCGTACCGAAAGTAGAGGTCGCACGCGCTTTCGCGGACGCCTGCAGGCTTGACATCGATGAGATCGAACGGCTGTGGTTCAGTGCTCATCTCAGCCAGCGAGCCGGCCGAACCGCGCCCACGGGTGCCCCGCAACCGCATCATGTCCGCAACTTCCCAGAGCTCTGTGCGGCCCTCGGTGAACTGCGCATGGCGGGCGGCGCACCTTCATATCGGGCGATGGAACGCAAGGCGCGGGCAGCTGGCATGCAGCTTTCCCGCAGTACAGCCAACCGGATTGCCGAGCGCAAGCAGGTGCCGGGCACGGTGGCGTGCCTGACAGCCTTCCTGGTGGGGTGCGGGCTGCCGGAGCGCCGTCACTCCTTATGGGTCGAGGCGTGGATGCGGGCGCAACAGCAGGCCGACAGTATCCGCTTGGCAAGCAAGCGGGAGGTGGAGGATCTGCAGGCCCTCGTCGCAGACAGTTCCGACGGTGAGGTCTCCCAGGGAACCGCCATGCGGCTCTTACGCAAGGCGGATCTTGAGGCTCAAGAACCATATCGCGGTTTCAACCGCCCCTGGACCGTTGCATGTCTGCAGTGCACTGCCACGTTCCGCGTCAAGCTGTCCGACGTTTTGATGGGCCAGGTCACTTGCGCGGACTGTCCGAGGGTCAATGACCGAGTCCGTGAGGCGTGGGAAGACCTCTTGGCCAACCGTTCGGGTGAGCTCAGCCGCAGAAAATTACGCGCTCTGCGTGCCGCAACAGTGCTGCGGACCCGCCTGCAGCGTAACCAACTGGACATCTCCCTGTTCGTCGGGGACCACGAGACCGCAACCACCCTGCAGTCCCCGACCTGGCATTCAGTGCTGGAGGCCGCGCTGCGGCGCCGTCTTCGACGCATCTTCACCTTGGACGTTCTTCTCGTCTACGGCTACACCACCCGCCAGGAGATCCCAAGCCACCAACCCCCGAGCGCTCCCACCGGCACGACTCACGCGCGTAGCGACTCCCATGGACGACGCAGCACAGCCGAACACCGCGTGCGACAGGCCGTCCCTAAGCAAGAACCCCTGGACGCCCACGCACCCTCCCAAACATCTGATGAGGGGAAAGCGTGGGGCTCCAGCCGTCCCGCCGCCCCAACCAACAGCGGCATCTGAACCCGCGAGAAGGCAGCTACAGGTCTGCAATCACACCGCATTCGCCTTCACTTACACCAAGCCGCCCCTGTACACGGAGCCGTCCCAAGGCCTCGCGCCGCCCTCATAGCCGTCCGGACGCACCACCATCCACAGCTTGCAAGCCAGTAGCGACCAGGCTCAGGGGCAACAGCAGCAACCATCATCACCGCCGTCAGAACCACAAAGGAAACCCATGACCGCGACACCTGACGGGCCGACATCACAGGACAGCACACGAGGTCCAACCCCCCGCACACACCCCAGTCGCGCTCTGCACTGGGCCCAGCTGACCGTCTGCATCATCGGCATCTCTAGTGCCGTCATCATCTGGGTCCTTGGCGCCCCACCCCTGCTCGCCGGCGCTGTGGCAACAGCCGCAGCCGGAGGCGCCGGATGGCACATCACCGTAAACGTACGCCGCTGATGTAACGTCGAACCAGCTCACTGGCTTCCGCGACAGGTGCACCCTGCGAACACGAGCACTGGCGGCCCGGCGTGGAAACCGCCGTCATATCCGCCCGCGAGCTCAACGACCTGAAGGTCCCGTTCACGTTCCGCATGTCCGCCGCCGACAACCAGGAGGCAGAAGGCGAGGTGGCCAGCCTCGCTCGCCGGGTTCCCGCTGGGGCAGTGGACCGCCGACGCCCGGAGGTTCCACGCCCGCCGCCGACTGGACGAGGACCGCGTCGCGCCCCTGGAGAAGCTCGCCATGATCTGGTCGCACTACGACGACGCGTGGGAGGAGGGCCTGGCCGCCGCGCGCGGGTGGGCGGCCGAACACGGGCACCTCCTGGCCCCGCTGGACACCACCTTCCAGGACGCGAAGGTGGGCATCTTCCTGAGACATGCGCGGGCCGCCGCCCGAAAGGCTGCGGAGATCGATCAGCGGCGTGCCGAGGGGGCTGCCGGTGGAGTCGTGGGCCGGGGCGCTGTCGGACGAGCGGCGCGAGCAGCTCGAGGAGATCGACGCCTCCTGGTGCCCGTCGTGCCCGGTGACGTGGCAGCGGTGCCTCCACCTGGTGAGGATGCATCCGGACGCCGGTGAGGCGCTGCCCACCGAGGCGGGCGCCGTCGTGCGCCAAGGCGAGGACCTCGGGCGATGGGTTAACTGATTGTTTCAAAATGAGGTTCTGAGTCGCCTCAAGCAGAGAATGCTGCAGGCGAGTTGGAGTAGTCCGAGGTGGAGGTCAGCGCGTATCTCGTAGCGGATGCGGAGTCGTTTGAACTGGTGGAGCCAGGCGAAGGTTCGATCGACCACCCAGCGGGTCTTGCCCAGGCCGGAACCGTGGGCGAGACCCTTGCGGGCGATCTTGGGGGTGATGCCGCGGGCCCGGATCAGTCGCCGGTACTTGTCGTAGTCGTAGCCTCGGTCGGCAAACAGTCGACGTGGCCGATGGCGAGGCCGGCCTCGAGCGCCGCGGATGCGGGGTATCGCGTCCAGCAGGAGCATCATCTGTGTCACGTCGTGGCGATTTCCGCTGGTCAGTGAGACAGCCAAGGGTGTGCCGCGCCGGTCGACGATCAGGTGGTGCTTGCTGCCGGGCCGGGCCCGGTCGACCGGCGAAGGTCCGGTGTCAGCCCCCCTTTGAGGGCCCTGACGTGCGAGCCGTCGATCGCCGCGTCATCCATGTCCAGCAAGCCCGCCGCCCGCAACTCGGCCAGGAGCACCTCGTGCAGGTGTGGCCAGACGCCCGCTTCGGTCCAGTCCCGCAGGCGGCGCCAGGCCGTCACGCCGCTGCAGCCGACCTGGTCAGCCGGAACATCTCGCCAGCTCACACTCTTGCACAGCACGTAAACGATGCCCCGCAGCGCAGCCCGGTCGTCCGCCGGCAACCGCCCGGAATACCGATACCGCCTCGCCGGACGAGCAGGCAGTAGCGGAGCCACACGCTCCCACAGGTCATCAGGGACAAGATCAGCAGACACCCAACAGATACTGCCGACACACCACTCAACTGCCAAGCACCACAACGAACTTCATGCTGAAGCGATCAGTAACTGCTGCTGAACAAGCTGCGCTCGAAGAACCAGTCGGACTGGTCAAGGGCGGTGATCGACTCCTCCCACGTCCGGGTCGCACGCCGGGGCCTGCGGACCCAGCCCGGTCGACCGCGCCCGCCCGGGAAGCAAGCACCACATCCTCACCGACGGCCAGGGCATCCCGCTCGCGGTGTCGCTGGCCGGCGGCAACCGCAACGACGTCACCGAACTCCTGCCCCTGCTCGACAAGATCCCGGCCGTTGCCGGCGTGGTCGGCAGACCGCGCAGGCGGCCCGACATGCTCTTCGTCCGCCGCGGCTACGACCACGACAAGTACCGCCGACCCGTTCGGGGTCGGCGGCGTGGTAGCCCAGCGCGGCCGCCATCCCGGCTCGTTTCCAGTTCAGCCGGTGCCGCAAGAGCGGAGTACGACCGCGAGGTGCGTACCTGCGACGCACCTCGGACAGCAGCGATACACCTGATTCGTCGAAGAACACGACCCAGGCACGTTTCCTCACCGCCCTTTTTGATGCGCGGCCAATCGTGGGCGACCCATCGGGCGATCTCGGACTCGTCCCGCTCGACGGCCTGGCGCCTGGGCCGCTGCAAACTCCACCCCAGCCGCCCGGTCAGCAGACGCCATACCGAGGCCCGGGCCAACGTCACCCCGGTCACCCGCTCAACCACTACGCCGACCCGATCCAGCGTCCACAGGTCCGCCTCGAACCCGTGCGCCTGGGCGCCCTGCTCCAGCGCAGTACGAACCGCTTCGACCTGGGCGTCGTCCAGCTTCGGCGGGCGACCGGTAGCCGAACGCCGCCGCAATGCCTGAACCCCACCCTGCTCCCACAGGCGTTTCCACCGGCGCACACTCTCGGGATGCATCCCCACTGCCCGGGCAACCTCGGATGAAGGACGTCCCTGCTCGAACAACTCGGCCGCGCGCATGCGCCGGGCCTCGGCCAACTGGGGCGCGTCAACGGCAGAACGGAGACATCGGCAACAGCATCTTGCGGCTTGGAAGACACACCATCATGCTCACACCGCCTGCACCCACAGAACTAACGAAAAGCTCAGTAAGGCTGACGAGTCCGAGTTTGCGGGGCGTCCGGAACACCATGTCAGGTCCTGGGCGGGCCGTCGGTGATGGTCTTTGGGTGTACGACGTCCATGGGGAGCATGACCAGCGCGGTCGTACCGCCGGATTCGGACGGGCGAAGCTGGATGCGGATGCCGTGCCGTAGGGAGAGCCGGCCGACCACGAAGAGGCCCATACGGCGAGCGACCGAGACATCCATCGTGGGCAGCGAGGCAAGCCGTTCGTTGATCTCGAGAAGGTCCTCGGTCGAGAGGCCGATGCCGGCGTCGTGAATTTCGATCAGGACGCGGCCGTCGGGCAGGGCGTGACCGGTGACCTTGACCTTGGTGTGGGGTGCGGAGAACGAAGTGGCGTTCTCCATCAGCTCGGCGAGCAGGTGGACAAGGTCGTTGACGACGCGGCTGGCGATCTCAATGGTAGGAACAGCGAACAGCTCGATGCGCTCGTACTGCTCCACCTCGGACGCGGCGGCGCGGAGCACGTCGAGCAGCGGGACAGGCCGGATCCACCGGCGGCCGGGCTCCTCACCCGCGAGGACGAGGAGGTTCTCACCGTTACGACGCATGCGGGTCGCGAGGTGGTCGAGCTTGAACAGCGAGGACAGCTGGTCCGGGTCGGCCTCGCGCGACTCCAGCTCGGAGATGAGCGAGAGCTGGCGCTGAATGAGGCCTTGGGAGCGGCGCGAGAGGTTGGTGAACATCGCGTTGACGTTGCCCCGCAGCAGGGCCTGCTCACCGGCCAACCGGACGGATTCACGCAGCAAGGAGTCGATCACGGAGGCCAACTGCGCAGTCTCCGAACTGGAATAGCTGCCTACCGAGGGGATGGACAGATCGACGGGATCCTGCGAGTTCCATTTGTTCAACTGCTTCACGAGCTCAGGGATGTGCACCTGGGCTGCCAGCGCTGTCTGCTCGCGAAGCCTGGCGAGATCGGCGGACGGTGTCCGTTTCCACCACCGCGTCTTCGCCTGACCGGACTCAGCCTCCGTGGAGGACTGTTGCCCGATCGCTTCGTTTACCTCCGCGAGCACGTCTTCGAGAGCCTGCTCAGCTACGGTCAGCGCCCGGGTCACCTCCTTCTCCAGCTGCAAGCTGATGACGCGGTCGCGGCTGGCCAGCCTAAGTTCCATCAGGTGGTCTTGCAAGAGTTCGTCCAGCAGGTTGCGCTCGACCAAGGCCATATCCCGCTCGCGTCGAAGCGCCTCGGCATCACGGAGGCCGCTGGCCGCTACCTCCTCCAACTCACGCAGACCGGACGTCAGCTCTTGGCGGCGACGCTGCTCGCTGGTGATCTGCTCCTGCAGTTCGACGACGGTCTGTTCGGCCGCCACCAGCCGGGACCGGGCCTCATCCAGTTCGTCACGCAGCACGTACACCTCGTGGCGCTGCGGCTCGTGCACTAGACAAGCGGCGAGGTACTCGCCGCGTACGGCCGCCATCACCTCAGGCCTAAGGCGCGCTCCCGTCTGCTTTTCGATCGCTTTGTCGAGAGCCTTCAGAAAGGTGATCTCGGGTAGCCGCTGCCCGTTGAGGTAGCGAGAGAGGGTGGTGGCGTCGATGCCGAGTAGGTTCTCCAAGGCCAGCAGGGTCAGCCCCAGGCTCTTGTAGAACTCGCGCAGTCGTGTCGCCCAGACCGTCATCTCCGGGCTCAAGTTAGGATTCAGGGCGCTTAACGGGCGCCCGCGCCGTGGTTCTTGCATCCCCCGCAACAACTCCTCTCCGGTCCGTATATTGCCGACTTTGTTGCCGGGAGGCGGCAAGAACCGGAAAGTGGATCTTGTCTCTCGTGCATCAATGTTCTGGTCGGGACGCTTCTCCTGCAAGCCGTGGACGCGTGTGCCAATCCGGAGGAGCGAGATGTACAGCGTGGGACAGATCATTGGCCTGGGGACGGCGGTTTTGCAGCTGGTCGCTGCAGCGTTCGGGGCTCGTGCGGCATGGCGGGCACACCGCCGTCGTCGGGAAGCCGCCGACTCCGACCGCAGCAGCTGATCCTGCTGGATACGGCAGTGCGGCCACGGCGCCTCACACGACCGAGGCACCTCCGCTGGGGAGGGCGTCCCCCGGCGCCGGCTGCACGCGTAGAGGTGCGGCAGATGCTTCTAGAGCATGGCGCAGCCCGCCACTGACCGATTGGCGCCGACTGCCGGTGGCGCCACCTCGCAAGCTGGTGCCGCGTTGACCCTGCGCGGTGCCGCTACCGGCGTCTACGATGCCAGGGGGCTGTCCTTCTTGGAAGTGGCGGTGGAGGATGCGGAGCGGGACAACTCCACCCGCTTCGGTGACAGCGTTGCGGCCGGTGTCTTCGCCCCCTACGGCACCGGCACTCGGCGACCTTGCGAAGGCGCTAGACGACGCCCCACTCGCCTGACGCCTCGGCCTGACCGGCGGCCGGATGTGGCGCGCGCCGGTTCGGCCAAGCAGATCGAGCTCAGCCAACAGAACCTCGTGCAGGCGCTGCCAGCCGCCGGCCTCGTTCCAGTCCCGCAGATGCATTGGGACGGGTCCAGGGCTCAGCAAGGGTGCCGTCCTGGTTTCAGCCGTAGCGCCGCAGTTGCCGGCCCGGTTGGTTCTGCCCTCTCGTTCGAGCAGTGGGACCAAACCAGCCGTGAGGCAGCGTTGAGCGGTCGCGGTACCGTCCGGCATGGCGGGCAGCCCGGCCAGCCCAGCAGCTCACATAGGTTGATCTTCGGTCGGCGGCGGCCACTAGGGTGCGTGCCAGGAGTGACCTTCTTGTCTTCTGAGTCAAAAGTTCCATACATATCTCTAGGCTTGCGGTATGGCTCGTACGGGGCGGCCGAAGGCCCAGTTGGTGCTGTCGGTGGAGGAGCGAGCTGCGCTGGAGGGGCGGGTGAGGCGTCGCTCGACGCCTCAGTCCTGGGCGGCGCGGTGCCAAATCATCCTGGCCTGCGCGGACGGCATGTCGAACAGGGATGTCGGTGCTTTGGTGGGCATGACGGGGCAGTCTGTGGGCCGCTGGCGGGCGCGTTTCAACGAGCATCGGATCGCCGGTCTGGGCGACCTGCCCAGATCCGGCGGTCCCCGCTCGGTGAGCGACGAGCAGGTTGCCGCAGTGGTGAAGCGGACGCTGGAGTCGGCCCGGAGGAACGCTACGCGCTGGTCGGCGCGGGCGATGGCCAAGGCAGTGGGCCTGTCCCAGTCGACCGTGTCTCGGATCTGGCGGGCCTTCGGGTTGCAGCCCCACCGCTCGCAGACCTTCAAGCTTGTCGACGGACCCGTATTTCGTGGATAAGGTCCACGGCGTCGTGGGCCTGTATCTGGACCCGCCCGCCCGCCGCGTCCGCACGGGCTTGGATCTGTTGAAGGGCTCGCGCGAAGACGCCGTCGAGGGCGTAGCGGCGGAAGCGGGTGTAGACGGTCTTCCACGGTCCGTAACGTTCCGGCAGGTCACGCCAGGAGATACCGGTGCGGATCTTGTAGACCATCCCGTTGATCACCCGACGGTCCTCCACCCGAGGCCGACCTCTGCCGGCACTCGGTATCGACGGAGCCAGCAACTCAAGGGCCTGGACGCTCTTGTGGGTCCCTCGGCGTATCTGCTTGTTCGTCAGTTCTGCGAACCACCGCTCCACGAGGTTGAGCCAGGACGAGCCGGTGGGCGTGAAGTGCAGATGGAATCGAGGGTGGGCGATCAGCCAGGTCTTGACGGCCGGCGTCTTGTGGGTGGCGTAGTTGTCGAGGATCAGGTGCACCTGAAGATCTGCCGGGATCTCCTGGTCAAGCTTGAGCAGGAACTTCTTGAACTCCTCGGCCCGGTGCCGGCGGTGCAGGGATCCGATCACTTTCCCAGTGGCGACCTCGAGTGCCGCGAACAAGGTGGTGGTGCCGGCCCGGACGTAGTCGTGGGTGACCCGCTGAGGAACCCCGGGCATCATCGGCAGTACCGGCTGGGAGCGGTCCAGGGCCTGGATCTGCGTCTTCTCGTCCACGCAGAACACCAGCGCCCGCTCGGGCGGGTCCAGATACAGGCCCACGACATCGTGCACCTTGTCGACGAAGTACGGGTCCGTCGACAACTTGAAGGTCTCCGAGCGGTGGGGCTGCAGCCCGAAGGCACGCCAGATCCGCGACACGGTCGACTGGGACAGGCCCACTTCCTTGGCCATCGCCCGCGTCGACCAGTGCGTAGCGTTCCTCGGTGTCGACTCCAGCGTCCGCTTCACTACTGCGGCGACCTGCTCGTCGCTCACCGAGCGGGGACCGCCGGATCTTGGCAGGTCACCCAGGCCGGCGATCCGATGCTCGTTGAAACGCGCCCGCCAGCGGCCCACCGACTGCCCCGTCATGCCCACCAAGGCACCGACATCCTTGTTCGACATGCCGTCTGCGCAGGCCAGGATGATCCGGCACCGCACCGCCCAGGACTGAGGAGTTGAGCGACGCCGCACCCACCCCTCCAGCGCCGCCCGCTCCTCTACCGACAGCACCAACTCGGCCTTCGGCCGCCCCGTACGAGCCATACCGCAAGCCTACAGTTATATAAGGAACTTCTGACTCAGAAGACTAGTACTGCAACGGTCTTTGCCGTGACTGCTGGCCAGCTCAGTCGTTGGTGTGGTCATGGGTGGGGACCTTGCCGATGTCAGGCTGTGGGCCGGTGAACTGGACGCTCTGCATGACCGGTTCGTGCACCGGTTCAACCGGGAAGAGCCGCGCCAGTCGGCGCTCGCTTACATGCGGGGGGCTGATTGCTCCGCTGGAGCGCAAGAATGGCTGGACGCTGGCGGAGGAGGCCGGGCACGCAGGCCCGGACCGTCTCCACCGGTTGTTGAACCGGATCGAGTGGGACGCGGATGAGGTCCTGGACGATGTACGCGACTACGTCGTGGAACACCTCGGCGACCGGGACGCCGTGCTGATCGTCGACGACACCGGTTTCCTGAAGAAGGGCCTGCGCTCGGCCGGGGTGCAAAGGCAGTACTCCGGAACCGCCGGCCGCACCGAGAACTGCCAGATCGGAGTGTTCCTCGCCTACGCCACCGGCCGCGGCCGCACGCTGATCGACCGGCGGCTCTATCTGCCCACGTCGTGGATGGACGACCGGGAACGCTGCCGCCGGGCCGGCATCGGCGACGAGGTCGCCTTCGCCACGAAGGTGGCCATGGCCAAGGCGATGGTCCGCAAGGCCATCGCGGACCGGATCCCGTTCGCCTGGGTGACGGCGGATGCCGCATACGGCTTCTCCAAGGGCTGGCGCTACGAGCTCGAGCAGGCGGATGTCTTCCACGTCATGGCCACCACCCGGCACGACACCGTCGTCACCCGCTGGGCAATCGACCATCCCGTCCACGAGCTGTTTCCCGGCCTGCCCCGGCAGAAGTGGAAACGCCGTTCCTGCGGCGAAGGGGCACACGGCCGGCGGATCTACGACTGGGCCCGCGTCGAAGTGCGGCCGTGGCACCGCGAAGACCGCCGGCACTGGGTCCTCGCCCGCCGCAGCGTCAGCAGGCCCGAGGAGATCTCCTACTACATCGCCTACTGCCCCACCGACACCACACTGGACGAACTCATACGCATCGCGGGCAGCCGCTGGGCCGTCGAGGAATGCTTCCAGAGCGCCAAGCAGGAGTGCGGCCTGGACGACTACCAGGTCCGCCGCTATCCCGGCTGGCACCGCCACATGACCCTTGCCATGGCCGCCCACGCCTGCCTCACCGTCCTGCGATCCCGCCAACTGGATGCAGAGAAAGCAGAAACGGATCCTCCCAGCTCATCCACCTCAGCCTCGCCGAAATCCGACGCCTGATCACCCGCCTCACCGACCGCCGCCCCACCCCCATCGACCACGTCCTGCACTGGTCGACATGGCGCCGACGACGCCAACACCAAGCACGCATCAGCCACTACAAACGACGCGGCCACAGCCCCTGAGAACTGCCCAGCACTCAGGACAAGCACCGTTGCAGTACTAGTCTTCTGAGTCAGGAATCTTGCTAAATAACTGGCGAGGCGTTCGAGGATCTCGTCCGCGGTTCTGGTCCAGATGTAGGGTTTGGGGTCGGTGTTCCATGCGGCGATCCAGGTGCGGATGTCCTTTTCGAGGGCGTGGACGCTCTTGTGCACGCCGCGTCGTATCTGCTTGTTGGTCAGCTCTGCGAACCACCGTTCCACGAGGTTGAGCCAGGACGAGCCGGTGGGCGTGAAGTGCAGATGGAAGCGGGGGTGGGCGATCAGCCAGCTTTTGACGGCCGGCGTCTTGTGGGTGGCGTAGTTGTCGAGGATCAGGTGCACCTGCAGATCTGCCGGGATCTCCTGGTCAAGCTTGATCAGGAACTTCTTGAACTCCTCGGCCCGGTGTCGGCGGTGCAGGGATCCGTGCCGGTGGCGACCTCGAGTGCCGCGAACAAGGTGGTGGTGCCGGCGCGGACGTAGTCGTGGGTGACCCGCTGAGGAACCCCGGGCATCATCGGCAGTACCGGCTGGGAGCGGTCCAGGGCACGGATCTGCGTCTTCTCGTCCACGCAGAACACCATCGCCCGCTCGGGCGGGTCCAGATACAGGCCCACGACATCGTGCACCTTGTCCGCGAAATACGGGTCCGTCGACAGCTTGAAGGTCTGCGAGCGGTGGGGCTGCAGGCCGAAGGCCCGCCAGATCCGCGACACGGTCGACTGGGACAGGCCCAGTTCTTTGGCCATCGCCCGCGTCGACCAGTGCGTGGCGCTTTTCGGGGCCGACTCCAGCGTCCGCTTCACCACTGCGGCAACCTGCTCGTCGCTCACCGAGCGGGGACCGCCGGATCTGGGCAGGTCACCCAGGCCGGCGATCCGATGCTCGACGAACCTCGAGCGCCAGCGGCCCACCGACTGCCCCGTCATGCCTACTAAGACCGTGTCCTACATGGTCAGTTTGAGGAGCCGCTTGTAACAGCAGAGTGCGGCTGCCAGTCCGAGAAAGGCCAGGTAGTTGCGGGGGTGGCGTTCGTAGCGGTGGTTGAGGCGGCGGTATCCGGTGAGCCAGGACATGGTGCGTTCGATGACCCATCGTCGACGACCGAGCCGCTCGCTGGAGTCGATGCCTTTGCGGGCGATACGGACGCCGATGCGCTTGCCCCACAGCCATCGCCGCAGGTGAGGGATGTCGTATGCCTTGTCTGCGTGAAGCCGCACGGGCTTGGAATCGGTCGCGTGGGATTCGTGTCCCATGTGGAAGTGGGACAGCATCGGCTTCAGGGCGAGGCTGTCGTGGGTGTTGGCCGCGGAGAGTCCGACGCGTAGGGGCAGTCCGTTCGCATCCGACAGGACGTGCATCTTGGAACCGGGCTTACCCCGGTCCACGGGGCTCGGACCTGCAAGTTCGCCCCCTTTTTAGCACGGACGTGAGCGGAGTCGAGGACAGCGGGCGACAGGTCGACGAGGTTCTGGCGGTCCAGGAGCTCGAGCACCTTCTGGTGCAGTCGTCCCCACACACCGGCCCGGGACCAGATGAGAAACCGGCGGTGCACGGTCGACTTCGACGCCCCGAAACATGGCGGCAACGCCCGCCAGGCACAACCACTGACCAGCACGTAGATGATCGCGGCGAACACCGCCTCGTCATCGATGTTCGCGACCCCGCCGCCCTGCGGCCGCACCCGCGCCGGCGGCAACAGTGGCCTGGCGATCTCCCACAGGCCCTCTGGCACGATCCATCCCCACCGCCCACTCCCCATAACCAGTCGAACGACCAATTGACCATGTAGGACACGGTCTAAGGCACCGACGTCCTTGTTCGACATGCCGTCCGCGCAGGCCAGGATGATCCGGCACCGCACCGCCCACGACTGAGGAGTCGAACGACGCCGCACCCACCCCTCAAGCGCCGCCCGCTCCTCCACCGACAACACCAACTCGCCTACAGATATATACGGAACTCCTGACTCAGGAGACTAGTGGCGGTAGGGACCGTCACGGCCGTCTTGAACCGGCAGTCAGCTGAAAGGGGCTTTCAATGCCGCGCACCACTACTCGTACGGCCAGCTGGCCAGGTCACTCCCGTTCGCGCGGAGCAGTCAAGGCCATGTAGTACGTCGGCCGTTAGCGCGCTCCCTCGGCTGCGCCGCTGCCACGCCGGGCGAAGCGCTGTTGGAGCCGCTCGAACGCGTTGCCGGCCGGGCTCCCACGCCGTCAGGCCGGTGCCCGCCAACAGTTGCATAGCGGCCGCGGTGCGGATCATGGTCGTGTGGTGCAAGCGTCGGCGCTGGACGGGCAGCGTGGGAGGCGGCGTCCGAACCTCCCCAGGTGCGTGTGACGCCGCTTCCCCCGCCCGGTCCAATTGTGCATGCAATCACCGCGTGAGATCAGCCGTTCAGACCAGTTGTCCCGCGCTGCCGGGCAGCGAGACGCAGTGCAGAGCCCGCTCGGCGCAGCACCGTGTGGCAGCCGTAGCCGCCGACGAAGGTGGTCCCGAGCTGGGTGAAGGTTTCGTCCCGCAGGTAGCGGAGGCACTCGAACGCATCCCCGTTGAGCCTCTGGCGGCGGTGTCTTGCCCACTGTTTCAAGGAAGCAGGAAGGCAACGCTTGCTCGGCCCGATCGGCATCACGGAGCCGGGCGAGGAGTCGGGGGCGCGTCGGCCTCTATCCGGTGGGTTCGCTCGCCTCATTGCCGGCATCGTCCGACGCGGACACAGCATCGGCCGCAACGGTATAGAGCACAGTGTTCTTCTGCTTCATCCGATCGACGAGGCTCTTGGCCACCAGCCGCTCCAGCGTGTTGCGCACGGTGTTGACTTCGCGGGCCCGCTCGGGATGCTCCTGCTCCAGGTCGCTGACCACTTCACCGGCAGTGCGCGGCTGCCCAGTGTGCCGTCGCAAGATACTCAGCAGCAACAGCCCCAACGACGGTTCGCTGGACTGGGCCCTTGTCTTATTCGCTGCGGGCACCTGCTCGTCCGGCGCGCTCTTCTTCGCCGCGGACGCCTTCTTCGCAGTCGTCTTCTTAGCGGTGCTCTTCTTGGCGGTGCTCTTCTTCACAGGTGCCGTCGCCGACTTGCCCTGCCGCTGCCTGACCAGCGCTGAGGAAGCCTCAATGGCCGACTCGGCTGCACCGGCAGCCTCTACTGCTTCGGTTGCGTTACGATGCGACCGCGCCAACTCCTGCCCCTTCTCCTGAACTTCGGTGCTGTCTTCAGGCTGCGCGGACATTGCCTCGAGCGCCCGCGCTAGCCAAGCCTCGTCCGCCACGAGTTCCTCAAGACGCGCACGCAGACGAGCCTGTTCCTCCCTGTTTTCCGACAGGTGGTTGGCGAATCGAGCCTCGTACTGACTCTGCAGGCTTTGGACGGTGGGTACTTCCGGCTCGTTGGCCATTGCGACTCGCTCCTCTGGTGTTGTTACCGCCGGATGCTACCCACCCACACGGCGCCAGCATCGACACCTCAGGCAAACACCACCCGAGTGAGCCGCCGCCGCCCTCCCCGACCTCACGGCCAGTTGCCGATGCTCCCCAACGCCAAGCTCCTCCGCCTTGCAATGCAAGGCACACCAGGCGTCGCTCCCTGATCCGGCCTGATCGACAAGACATCCCCTCGCCGGTGTCGCGAGGGCGCCCTTGTCGGTTCAGGCGGGGAGGGGCTCGTAGCAGTCGTAGTTGCGCTGGGCGATGATCCTGCCGTCCCGGAACTCGAGGAAAGCCGCGATGTGCGCGCGCGTCACATGGCCCGTCGGCAGGCTGCCGAAGGGAACGGCCAGAGTGCCCGACCAGACAACCTCCAGGGCCACTTGCGAGCCGGACGCAACCGCGTTGAGCATCTGATAGCTCTGGGCCGTCAGCAGCGTGCGGGCTTTGCTCGACGCGGCGAGGGTTGCTGCCAGGTCACGCTCGACACCGGCCGGAAACAGTGCGTTCGGGAGCTGGGTGTGGACCATGTCCGGGTGCAGGAACTCCTCAAGCTCCTGCGGCGGCGCCAGCCGGGCCACCGCCTCGTGGTAGCGCAGGGCGGTACGGACGTGGGGGTGGGTGCTTGCTTCTCTCATATACACAACCATAATTGCACAACCTTGGTTGTCAAATAGAGACTGGTCCCATGAGCACACCAGTCGACCCGTCCGACCTCGACCTGGGCACCCTCGCCCTCTTCGTCGGCTCCGCCGCCGCCGGCGCCGTCCAAGAGGACCTCGCCGCGCAGGGGTTCGGCGACCTCAGGACGTCCCACGGGTACGTCTTCCAGCACCTGATCAACGCCCGGCCGACCGTGAGCGACCTGTCGGCCAGGCTGGATATGACCCAGCAGGGAGCGTCCAAGGTGGTCGCCGAGCTGGAGCGCCTGGGCTACGCCGAGCGACTGCCGAGCGCGCACGACGCCCGAGTCCGCCACGTCGCCCTCACCCACCGGGGCAAGGCAGCGGTCACCGCCGCCCGGGACGCGCGGCAACGCCTCGAAAAACGTCTGCGAGAGCGCACCGGCACGCCGGACTTCGACGCCGCCCGCTCCGTGCTCATCGGCCTCCTGGACGAGCTGGGCGGCACGGCCGCGGTCAGCCGTCGCGACGTCAGGCCACCACGCTGACAGCGGCGCGCCCCCGAGGGCCGGGGTCTGCCGCGCGGCGGGTGCGCCTCGCTTTCATGCCCATGCGGTGCAGCGCGCACGCTTCGCTCCGCCATCCATGCTGCCCCGTCTCATGCGCACGCGTGTGCTGGCGTACCCGTGCACGCCGTCACACGCACAAGGCCCTCGCGACGGCCGCGTCGGCGCACCATCACCCGGGCCTGGCTGCAGGTCGCGTCCTGGATACGCCTTGGACCACACCGGCCGCCGCCCCGTACCTGCCCGCCATCTCAGCGCCGCGATAGCGGGTCCACCGGCGCGCCGGTTTCTTCCCGTGGCACCTCTTGCCGCAGCAGGCCCCACTCGCAACCGTCTGCGCAACCTGCGCCAGGCCTACAGGAGCCTCCATGCTCCGCCATCCGCCGCGCCCGGCCCACCTGGTGCCTGCCCGGAAGGGGGCCCATCTCGCCATCGCCATCGCCGTGCTCACCCTGCTCGCCCTCGAGCCGGCCGCCGCAGGACACGAAGACAGGGTCGCCCGAGCATGCGGGACGGGATGCGGCCGGCACGGGCAGCCTGAGCCGGAGCGCTGTCGGCATGATGGAGAGCTCGCCCCCGTCATTCTGTACAGCCTGGAGATCGCCGGACTGCGCGTCCGGAAGGACGGCACCGTCAATCCGGCCTCCTTCTCCCACGTCACGCGCTGCTACCCGGACAGCGAGCACTTCCAGCGCTTCAAGCCACTGTGGTTGCGCAACTTCGCCGAGCAGCACCGCGTCCCGCCCGCCGTCACGCCCGACCCGGCCGCATGAACGGCACGGTCGGACGCCCGGGCCGGGCCAAGCCCCTGCCTATCAGGTGCCCACCCCGGTAGCCCGCCCCGATCAGGCCGCACGGCAGACCGGCCCGTCCCCGGACGCCGTGCCGCCCCGGCCCGGCCTCCGCTCCTCCCTCGTGGCGGTCGGGCCATGCCAAGATCCTCGCTCCCACCCGGAAGGACCGTCCGAGCGTGACCACCGCTCTCGCCCCACACAGGACCCCGCCACCCCCCGTTAAGGTCAACGGCCTCGAGGTCATCGGGGTCGAGTTCGCTGAAACCCCGCTGAGCACCCCGGCGAAGCCGGTCCACTTCAAGCAGATCGTCAAGATCCTCCTGGAAGACGGATCGGTCGTCTACGGATGCGCCTGGGCCGGCTGCGGATTCATCGGGGACACCGCCATCGCCGTACGCCCCCACCTCAAGGCCCACAAGCCCGACACGGAGCCCGGCAAGAAGCTGGACGCTCCCGACCTCAGCACGCTCACCGTGAGCGAACTGCTGGAGCTCGCCTGGTCCGCCCAAACCCTCCGCCTCGACCTGGAGCGCACCACCCGCGAACGCGAACGGCTCGCCAAGAGCCTCACCGAGTGGAAGCAGCGCGCCCAGACCGCCCAGCGCCGCCTGAGCAGCATCCAGAAGGTACTGGCCCCCGTCACCTGACCACCCTGCCCTTGCCCCGACGGAAGGACGAAGCACTGCCATGACGGCCCCGACCGTCCAGATCATCACCGTGCCGTGCACCGCCTACGGCCCCTACGCCGGACTGCTCCCGAAGGAACTCGGTGCCTACGATGCGCCGCTGTTCACCGGCCGCGGGGCGCAGCACATCGTCGACGACCTGCTCCGCGACGCCTGTGCCCTGTCGGCCGCCTGGGAGGGCGAGAATTTGCGCTTCACCTGGACGGCGGCCTACCGCGGCGACGGCGGAGGCACGAAGGTCGTGCACCCCGACCGGCATGGCCGGTACGCCATCGGTGGTCTGTGGCCGTGGAAGAAGTGGGACGACGCACTGCCGCACACCGCCGGGCAGCGCGCGTTCGCCGACGGAGTGCGCGAAGCCCGCTCCCCGCGCGGTTCCGTCCTCCCCGACGGTCTGCGGCACCAGTACGACCAGGGCCGCGCCGAGGCACAGGGGCGGGCGGCCGCCGCTGTTGTCCTTCAACTCACGCCCTTCGGCCGGACGTTGTGCGTGAACCGGAACAGGTTGTGCGGGTCGTGCAGCGTCTTCACGCGGCGGAGCCTCTCGAAGTCCTCGGCCGCGAAGAGTTCCCGTACCTGCTCCTCCGGCACCGGGGCGCCGTCGTTGTAGACGGAGTTGAGGCTGCGGCCGACGGTCCAGGGTTTCAGGGCGTCGTACACCTTCTGGTGGACCGGCCGGGCAGACGTGGACGGCGTGGCCGTGCCGCCGGTCGTCACGCGCAGCATGTACGCGGCCTGCCTGGCGCCGACCGCCCCCCTGCCGGGATGCCGGCGGGTGAAGGCGCCGCCCAGGTGACGGATCTCGACACTGCACGGCACCGGCGCATCGGGCCCCGCCACGTCCACGACGGTCCGCAGGGCCGTGGGGTCGAGTTCGCGCAGCAGGACGTTGTTGCCGAAGTAGGCGTGCGGGGTCTGCGGATCCCGGTAGATGGTGCCCACCTGTGTGTACGGCATGTCCCGGACGGTGTCGACGAGCCGCGGGCCGAGTGCCCGCAGCGGCGCCACCAGCCGTTCGCCCTCGTCGGTGGGTCCCGTGAACGCGATGCGGATGTGTGCGGCGTAGCGTCCGTGCAGCGGCTTGGGGACATCGGCCCACGGTGGGCAGGTCATGAGGCAGATCGAGGAGGTCAGTTCCTCGGGGAGGGTGGACGTCCACGTCCGGTAGGCGTGCAGCAGGTCGAGGGGGCGGTCGGCGGCGAAGTGGAGGGCGCCGCCGTACAGCCGCGTCACCGGCATGAGGGCGGTCTCGACGGCGGTGACGACGCCGAAGTTGCCTCCGCCGCCGCGCAGGGCCCAGAACAGGTCGGGGTCGGAGCCGGCCGTGACGTGGCGCAGCTGTCCGTCCGCGGTGACGATGTCGAGGGCGCGTACGTGGTCGCTGGCGTATCCGGTGCGGCGGCCGAGCAGGCCGACGCCGCCTCCGAGGAGGTAGCCGACGACGCCGATGTGCAGGGCCGAGCCGTTGGCCGGGGCCAGGCCGTGGGGGGCGGTCTGCTCGACGACATTTCCCCACAGCACGCCGGCCTGGGCAGTGACCGTGGCGGCGTCGGCGTCCACCGTGACGGCCTTCATCCGGCGGGTCGTGATGAGCAGTCCCTCGCCGTTCAGGGCGGTGACGATGCCATGTCCGGTGGACTGCACGGCGACGGGCATGCTCCGTTCGGCGGCGAAGCGGACCGCGGCGCGCACGTCCTCGGGGCGGGTCGCGCCGACGACGAGTGCCGGGCGGTGCCTGAAGCCGGCTTGGAATCCGGCCCGTTCCTCGTCGTACTCCCCGCTGCCGGGCAGGAGGACGGGCCCCCTCACCTCGGCGGTCAGTGCGTCGACGTCACCGCTCATGCGTTGATCCCCTTCCTCGGACGCCTCGGCCACCGCACCGCCGGTGCCGGTCGGTGGCCCGTCATCGCGTCACCGCAGCGACGAGTTCTCCTGCACCCAGTGGAAGCCGCGGCTGATCAGAGGGAAGGTGTGCGGGTCGCGGCGGCGCAGGTGCAGGCGGAGGTGGCAGCCGTCGGCCTTGCCCTCCAGGATCAGTGCATCGTCGGCGGGACGCTCGAAGGCGAAGGTCACCCGCCAGGTGGGGTCGGTCATCTTGGTCAGGGCGAGGGAGCGGGCGTCCATGTCGATCGCCGCCATGCACGGGTCGAGCGAGTCGTCCATGTGCTGGATGGCCACGACGTCGGCGGAGTCCACGACGACGCGGCGCCAGCGACGGTCGTCGGTGGTCACAGGCGGGTGCTGCTCGCCGTCGACGGAGAAGTCGGTGACGTCCCAGATGCCGTGGAGTGCGGGCTTCTCGCGTCCGCCTCCGTGGTTCTTCCAGAACGTGAAGTCGTTGCGCAGTTGGGCGCCGAGGAGCCAGAGTCCGGCCCCGGCCTGGAGGGCGGTGGCGATCCGGTTCGCCCGGCGGGAACGGAAGAGGTCTCCGGTCGAGGCGGCGGGCAGCTGATGCCCGGTGAGCGCGGCCCCGGCCAGGCGGGGCGCGTGCGGGGCCAGCAGCAGCAGGCTGAGCAGGAGCAGCTGGTAGGAGTGCACCTTGACCGGGACGTCGAAGGTCAGGTTGAGCAGGAGGACCTGGGCCATCTCCGCCGCGGATAGCAGCGCGCCCAGCGGCGCCGTCCGCGGCAGGACGAGCAGCAGTCCGCCCGCGATCTCGGCGCACCCGAGCACCATCTGGTACGGCTTCGAGGATCCCGTCTGCGCCCACAGCAGGCTCATCGGGCTGAGCTCCCCGAGCGGCTCGACGAGCTTGGAGGGCGGCAGCTGGAACTGGAGCGGGACGGCCTTGGCCGCGCCGTAGGAGAACATCTGGCCCGCGAGACAGAAGCGGGCGGCCAGGCGGAGCCACTCCTGCGGCGCCGCACTACCCGTCCGGTGGCGCTCCAGCACGGACAAGGCCGGAGTGGCGACGGCGGCGCCCGCGAGCCAGCAGAGCTGTCCCGCCCAGGTGTGCGGGTCGTCGCCGCCTTCGAAGCGGTCGCCCAGCTCCTTGCCGAGGATTCGGACGGCCATCCAGTTCCGCACCGGGCGGATCGCCCAGAGCTTCGCCCAGGCGTCGGCCGCCTCCTGAAGGCGCCCCATGCCGCCCCCGCGCAGCGCCAGGTACACCTGTGGGGAGGTCAGGCAGTACAAGCCGGTGTAGACACAGCCGAACCGGTAGGCGGCGCGCGCGGCCCCGGACCGGTTCGGTCGGGACGCAGAGGTACCGGTCGCCGCGAGCGCGCGTCTGGCGGCCCGGCCCGTCGGTGAGGACGCGGCGGTCCGCAGCCACTTGCCTACTCGCACCTTCATCGTTCCTCGCCTTCTCGGGGCCGTCTTCTTTGGGTGCGGTCAGTCGCGGCGGAAGCGTCCGAGCCAGGCGTGCACGTCCAGCAGTTCGGACGTGGTCGGGATGACGCCGCGCATGAGGGACTCGTCGATCGACTCGATCGTCCAGCCTTCGGCGAAGCCGTCGCGCAGGTGGTCGGCGGAACGCTTGAGGGTGGGCGACTCATCGTCGTCCGGGAGCGGCGCCGGTATCTCGTCGATGGCCTCGGCGAGCCGCGCCTGCATCTCGGCGGATCCCCGGTCGCTGATCGAGAGGATGTGCGCCACCGCACCGGGACGGCAGGCCCGGTGCAGGGCCGTGGCGTAGGCGCGCAGCCTGTCACCCTCGAAGGTGTGGGCGAGGCCGGAGTCGATCACGGTGTCGAAGCGCTCCTCCCAGCCTGTAAGGTCGAGGGCGTCGGCGACTTCGAACACGGCGCCGAGTCCGCGCGCGTCGGCCTTGTCCCGGGCGACAGAGATCGCCGTCGGGGACAGGTCCAGCCCTGTCACGGCGTAGCCCAGGCCGGCCAAGTGGAGGGCGTCCTCACCGGTGCCGCAGCCCGCGTCGAGCACGGCGCCCTGGATGAGACCCGCCTTCTCCAGTGCCACGTAAGCGGGTTGGGGGGCTCCGATGTCCCATGGCGGGCGTTTGCCGAAGGGGCTCTCTCCACGATAGACGGCGTCGAACACCTCGGTCATCGCCGCGGCTGCGTCGGGTGCGCCGGCAGGTTCAGTCATGGCTGCCATGATTGCGATGCCTGCCGGCACTTCCCGGGTCTCTTGCGGACTTCTGTCACCGCCGTGCCGTCCACCGGCCGGTACTGCGCCGCAGGGCCGGTTCTGCGCCGCCGCCCCGATACTGCGCCGCAGGGCCGGTTCCCGGACGGGCGGTGCACCGTGCACACGGCCGGGGCCCGCTCACTGGTGCACGGCACTGAGCAGGGCCGACATGTGGATGGCGTCGGCGGCCGCCGCGCCCGCCGCGGTCGACGCGGTGACCGACTGCTTCCAGCGACTGGTCAGGTCACCGGCGGCGTACAGGCCCGGCACGCTGGTGCACTGGGAGTCGTCGACGCCGATGAAACCGGCGTCGTCGACAGTCAGCTTCAGCTCGTCGGCCGCCCGCTGCACGAGGGGTTGCTGGCGTTGCGGTGGCGTCCACACGAGGGTCTGCCGCTCCAGGATCCGCCCGTCGGCCAACTCGATTCCGTACAGGGCCCCTTGCCGGTGGTGGAGACGGCGCACGGTGCCCGTGACGACGTCCCCTCCCCCACTGCGGGCGGTCGCGCGGGCGGTGTCCAGGCCGGGCATGGATTCCGGGCAGATCGCGATGGTGTCCTCGCTCCAGGCGCGGAAGGCCACCGCGGACAGTCCCGCGAGGTGTGCGTTGTCGGCGAGCGTCGCCCAGCTCCCGCCCGCGTTCTCCTCACCGAGGCAGAACGGGCAGTGGATCACGCTGCGGCCCCAGCACTCCGCGAAGCCGTCCACGCCGGACGGATGGACGTCGAGGACACCGGTGGCGAGCAGGACGGTTGCGGACTCGACGCTTCCCCCGCTGCCGAGGGTGATGCGGAAGCCTCCGCCCGGCGCGGTGGACACGCTGTCGACCTCGTCCTCCAGCCGTTCGACGGTCCTGTACCGGGAGAGTTCCCGCCAGGCGCGGGCCCGGAATTCGTCGGGGGTGACGCCGTCCATGCCGATGTGGCCGTGGACTCCCGCCGAGGCGCTGTTGCGCGGTGCGCGCGGGCTGTCCACGACGATCACGGGGTGCCGGTATCTCGCCAGGCCGAGGGCCGCGGTGAGTCCTGCGGGGCCAGCTCCCACGATCACGGTGGTGTGGTCGGCGGGTGAGGACATCGCTCTGATCCCTTCCGTAGGGCGGCATGCGCGGGGCCCGCGCGCCGCTGAAGTGGGCCGGCAGGTGCTCGGTGGGCCCACCGGGACGGGCTGCCGGCGGGCACACCGGCACGGGCGTCGGCGAGCACGCCTGCACGGGCTGCCGGCGGGCCACCGGCACGGGCTGTCGGCGGGTAAAAGCCGTCAGCCCGCATTGTGGTCGCCGGCGGGACGGCGGAAGGGCGCGGGGAAAGAGGTGAGCCAGACATCATGCGGCTGCGAGCGGACAACGGCGGCCGGAAGAGATGGACTTCCTGGAGGAATCCCGGACCGTGCCCCCGCCGGGTCGCCGGACGGGGGCAGGTGCGGGAGCCGCTCGGCGTCAGGCGCCGACGTACTGGGCGAGGTGTTCGCCCGTGAGGGTGGAGCGGGCGGCGACCAGGTCGGCGGGGGTGCCTTCGAAGACGACCCGGCCGCCGTCGTGGCCGGCACCGGGGCCGAGGTCGATGATCCAGTCGGCGTGCGCCATGACCGCCTGGTGGTGTTCCACGACGATGACCGTCTTACCGGAGTCGACCAACCGGTCGAGCAGGCGGAGCAGTTGCTCGACGTCGGCCAGGTGCAGGCCGCTGGTCGGCTCGTCGAGGATGTAGACGCTGCCCGCTCCGCCCATGTGTCCGGCGAGCTTCAGCCGCTGCCGCTCGCCCCCGGAGAGGGTGGTGAGCGGCTGTCCGAGGCTGAGGTATCCCAGGCCGACCTCGGCAAGCCGGTCGAGCACGGTGCACGCGGCCGGCGTCCGTGCCTCACCGGTGCGGAAGAACTCGGCGGCCTCGGCCACCGGCATGGCGAACACCTCGCTGATGTCCCGGCCGCCGACCCGGTACTGCAGCACCGAGGGCTGGAACCGCTTGCCTCCGCAGTCCTCGCAGGTCGTGGCGACACCTGCCATGATCGCCAGGTCGGTGTAGATGACGCCCGCGCCCTTGCAGGTGGGGCAGGCTCCCTCGGAGTTGGGGCTGAACAGGGCGGGCTTGACCCCGTTGGCCTTGGCGAACGTCTTGCGGATCGGTTCGAGCATGCCCGTGTAGGTGGCCGGGTTGCTGCGCCGCGAGCCCTTGATGGGTGACTGGTCCACGGTGACGACGCCGTCCCGGCCCGCCACCGATCCGTGGATCAGCGAGCTCTTTCCGGAGCCCGCGACCCCGGTGACCACGGTGAGCACGCCGAGCGGGATGTCCACGTCGACGTCGCGCAGGTTGTGGGCGTCGGCGCCGCGCACCTCCACGACCCCGGTCCGCTGGCGCACGGACGGCTTCAGCGAGGCCCGGTCGTCCAGGTGGCGTCCGGTGACGGTGCCGCTGGCGCGCAGGCCCTCGACGGTGCCCTCGAAGACCACTTCGCCTCCCTTGGTGCCGGCGAGCGGACCCAGGTCGACGACGTGGTCGGCGATCACGATCGTCTCCGGCTTGTGCTCGACGACCAGGACGGTGTTGCCCTTGTCCCGCAGCCGCAGCAGCAGTTCGTTCATCCGCTGGATGTCGTGCGGGTGCAGTCCGACGGTCGGCTCGTCGAACACGTAGGTGACGTCGGTGAGCGCGGAGCCCAAGTGGCGCACCATCTTGACGCGTTGGGCCTCGCCCCCGGAGAGCGTGCTCGAGGACCGGTCGAGCGAGAGGTAGCCCAGGCCGATCTGCACGAAGGACTCGAGGGTCTGGCCGAGCACCGTGAGCAGGGTCGTGACCGACGGGTCGGTCAGACCGCGGATCCACGCCGCGAGGTCGCTGATCTGCATGGCGCTGGCGTCGGCGATGCTCAGTCCGTCGATCTTCGCGGACCGGGCGGTCTCGCTGAGCCGGGTGCCGTGGCACTCGGAGCAGGCGGAGAACGTCACCGCGCGGTCCACGAAGGCGCGGATGTGCGGCTGGAGCGTCTCCTTGTCCTTGGACAGGAAGGACTTGCGCACCCGCGCGAGGAGGCCCTCGTAGGTGGTGTTGACGCCCTTCACCTTGACCTTGACCGGGTCCCCGTGCAGGAACCCGTGCCGTTCCTGCTCCGTGTAGTCGCGGATCGCCTTGTGCGGGTCGAAGAAGCCGGACTCGGTGAACGACTGCACCACCCAGCCGTCGGGCTTCCAGCCGGGGACGGTGATCGCGCCGTCCGCGAGGGACTTGGAGGCGTCGAACAGCTGGGCGGGATCGATGTCCGAGACGGAGCCGATACCTTCGCACGCCAGACACATGCCGCCGACGACGCTGAAGCCCTTCTCGATCTTCTTGCCGTTCACCACGAGGACACCGGACGCGTCCGCCGAGGCGACGTTGAAGGCGAAGGCCTTCTGGGTGCCGATATACGGCTTGGCCAGCCGGCTGAAGAGGATGCGCAGCAGTGTGCCCGCGTCGGTGGCGGTGCCGACCGTGGATCGGAGGCTGGTGCCCATCGGCTGCTGGTCGACGAGGATCGCGGTGGTCAACCCGTCGAGGACGTCGACCTCCGGCCGCGCCAGGGTGGGCATGAACCCCTGGATGAAGGCGCTGTAGGTCTCGTTGATCAGCCGCTGCGACTCCGCGGCGATCGTGTCGAACACCAGGGAGCTCTTGCCCGAGCCGGAGACTCCGGTGAACACGGTCAGCCGCCGTTTGGGAATCTCCACCTGCACGTTCTTGAGGTTGTTCTCACGTGCTCCGTGCACCCGGATCATGTCGTGGCTGTCGGCGGCGCACAGCTGTGCGGGCTGGGTGTCCGTCTCCGTACCGGCGGTCATGGTGTCCCTCCCGTTGAGTCGGACGCGGCACGCCTTCGTCATGTGACGTGGTGAGACGTTCCTGGGCGTCCCGGTTCATGTGCTCAAGCGTATACCTGCAAACTCGGTTGAGACTTTTCTGCTTTCGACGGCGAGTATCTGGGATAAAGTCTCAAAGCGTGAAACACCTGCGTCCCCACGACCTGGCCCGTGAGCACGGCATCTCCACCCAGGCGGTCCGCAACTACGAGCGGGACGGGTTCATCCCGCTCGCCCGGCGCACACCGTCCGGCTACCGCACCTACACCGAGGTCCATGCGGCGGCGCTGCGCGCCTATCTGGCGCTCGTCCAGGCCTACGGCTACGCCACCGGCGGCGAGATCATGCGGTCGCTCAACACCGGTGACCTCGACGGCGCGCTGACCGCCGTCGACCGGGGCCACGCCCAACTGCTGCGCGACCGCAGCACGCTGGACGCGGTGGGGCGGGCGGTGGAGCACCTGACCCGCGACCGGGAGGTCGCCGCACGCGCGTCCGCCGACGGCGACCCGCTCAGCATCGGCGAACTCGCGCGGCGCCTGGGGGTCACCGCGGCGACGCTGCGGAACTGGGAGGCGGTGGGCATCCTCTCCCCCGCCCGGGAACCGGTCACCGGCCACCGCTCGTTCGGCGCCACCGACGTGCGCGACGCCGAACTGACCCATCTGCTGCGCCGTGGCGGCTATCCGCTGGAGCACATCCGCACGGTGATCCGGCAGATCCGCACGGCCGGCGGCACCGAGGCGCTGTCAGACGCGCTCGACGACTGGCGGCGACGGCTCACCGTCCGCGGTGTCTCCATGCTCGACGCGGCAGCCCGTCTCGGCGGGTACGTGGCCCTGCACGGCATCACCCCGGCGAGGCCGGGGGCCGCCGGGGAGGCCGCTCCCGGGCCGGAGTCCCCACCGACGGTTTGAGACCTCCCGGCTCCGCGGGTCCGGCCGCGGCAGCGGCTGCGTCGGCCCAAGCTTCAACAGGTCTTTCAATGATTCGATGGACAGACATGAGAAAGGACTTGCACGACCTTCCCCTGGCCTCATGCTCCCTGCTGGCGTTCGGCGAACCCACCCACCGCGAACCCTCCTTCGGGTGGGTGCGCAACGAGCTGTTCGCCGGGCTGGCCGGCGCCGGCTTCCGTTCGATCGCGCTGGAGACCGACCGCGTCGCCGCGCTGCGCGTCGACGACTTCGTCAAGGGCGGTGCCGGGGACCTCGACGAGGTGATGCGGGAGGGCTTCTCGCACGGCTTCGGCGGCATGGAGACCAACCGGCGCCTCGTCGCCTGGATGCGCGACCACAACGCGGGCCTGCCCCCGCAGGAACAGCTGAGCTTCCACGGCTTCGACGTCCCGACCGAGACGACCAGCGCCCCGAGTCCGCGGCGGTGCCTCGAGCACGCCCGCGACTATCTGGGGCTCGACCTCGACCTGGCCGGACTGTCCGGATCGGACGAGCAGTGGAGCCGCACGGAGGCGGTGATGGACCCGGCCATGTCGGTCGGCGCCACTGTCGAGGCCGATCGGCTGCGTTCCCTCGCCGACGACATGCTCACCTTGCTCCACTCCCGTGCCGCCGAGCGGATCTCGCAGACGTCGCGCGCGGAGTGGTTGCGCGCCCGGACCCACCTCACCGCGGGCCTCGGTCTGCTGCGCTACCACCGGCAGGCCGCCCTGCGCCTGGAGAAGAACACCCGGCTGTCGAGGCTGTTCGCCACCCGGGACGCGCTCATGGCGCAGAACCTCCTCGACATCCGCAGCATCGAGGGCCGCCGGGGCGCCACACTCGTCTTCGCCCACAACACGCACCTCCAGCGGACTCCGAGCACCTGGAGCCTCGGAGACATCCACGTCGACTGGCCGGGGGCCGGCACGGTCGTGGCACCGCTGCTGGGCGAGGAGTACGTCTTCGTGGCCGGCAGTCTGGGCCGCAGCGGAGCCCTCGGGCTGGGCGACCCGGAGCCGGGGACCCACGAGAGCGTCCTGCAGGACGCCGTCACCGACTGCGCTCTGGTCCCGACCGGCGCGGCCACCGCAGCGCGGAGCCGGACGGACGTCAGCCCGCAGCAAGGCTACTTCCCGCTTCAGCAGGCCGTGCTGGACACCGCGGACGCCGTCCTGCACGTCCGCGACGGCGACGCAGTCACCGGTCCGGCCGGTCTCACAGCCGCCCTTGCCGGTGCCGTGAGCGGGCGCTGACAGAGACGGGAAGGATTCGCCGGGCTCCCCGGGCGCCGGAGATTAGATTCGCCGTCGGTCAGGGAGCCTCCCGAAGGAGCTGAGCGCACTTGAACACGGTTCCTGCACTGTTCGAGTCGGTCGTCGCCCGACGGGGCGGAGAGCCGGCGCTCATCGAAGCGGAGGACACCCTCCGGTACGCGGAGCTGAACACCCGGATCAACCGGCTGGCCCGCCTGCTCATCGCGCACGGTGTCGGTCCCGACTCGCTCGTCGCGGTGGCGATGCCGAAGTCGCGGGAGCTGATCGTGTCGATCATGGCGGTCCTCAAGGCGGGCGGCGCCTACCTCCCGCTCGACCCGGAGTATCCGGCGGAACGCCTGTCGTTCATGCTGTCCGACGCGCGGCCGGTGCTGCTGCTGCGGTCCTCCTCGGTGGCGCCCCTCGGCAAGCTCGGCGAGGGTCCGCAGGAGGTGGTCTGCGACGACCCGGCCTTCCGCGCCGCGTGCGCGCGACTGCCGGAACACGACGTGGCGCAGCACGAGCGCCGTGCCCCTCTGCGTCCCGAGCACCTGATGTACGTCATCTACACCTCGGGGTCGACCGGGACGCCCAAGGGTGTCGCCGTGCCGCACAGTGGTGTGCCCGACATGGTGGCCACCCAGAGGGCCGTCCTGCGGGCCGGTCCGGGCGACCGGGTGCTCCAGTGGGCGTCCATCAGTTTCGACGCCGCCTTCTGGGACGTGTCCCTGGCGCTGCTGTCCGGGGCGGCTCTGGTGACGGTGGCCGCCGAGGAGCTGCTGCCGGGCCACCCGCTGGGGAACACCCTGGTCAAGTACGGCATCACGCACGCGGTGCTTCCCCCCGTCGCGCTCAGCGAGACCGACGCCGACGACGTCCTGCCCGGCGGGACGGTCATGTCCACGGGCGACAGCTGTACGCCGACGCTGGTGCGCAAATGGTCGCGGACGCGGCGGATGTTCAACGGCTACGGCCCGACCGAGGTGACCGTCGGGGCGACGATCGCCGGCCCGGTGAGGGACACCGGTGACATCGCGATCGGCGCGCCCTGGGTCGGCAAGCGGGTGCATGTGCTCGACGAGCGCCTGCGCCCGGTGCCGCCCGGCAAGGAGGGCGAGCTGTACATCGCGGGCAGCGGGCTGGCGCGCGGCTATCTCAACCGGTCACCCGCGACGGCGGGGAAGTTCGTGGCCGACCCGTTCGGGCCGCCGGGCACCCGGATGTACCGCACGGGCGACCGGGGACGCAGAGGACCGGACGGTCAGCTGTTCTTCGCGGGCCGCGCGGACGGGCAGGTAAAGGTGCGCGGCTTCCGCGTCGAACTCGGCGAGATCGAGGCGCGGCTCGCCGCCCATCCGGTGGTGGACGTCGCCGTCGCGGTGGTGCGCGGTGAGCTGGCCGACGCGCACGTCGTCGGCTACGTCACCACCACGGCGCCGGTCGACCCCGGCGACTTGCGCGCCCATGTAGCCGCGTCGCTGCCCGCGCACATGGTGCCCGCACGGGTCACCGTGCTGGAGCGGTTCCCGACCCTGACCAACGGGAAGATCGACCGGGGAGCCCTGCCGCGGCCGGAGGCGGATGCCGGGGTACTGGCGCATGCCGGGGCTCCGGCGGCGGGCGCGGAACCGGCGGCGGGCGCGCGGGAGCCCGAGGCAGACGACTGCGCGGCCGCGGTCTGCGCGATCGTGCGCGACGTCCTGCGGGCCCCGGAGGCGACGGCCGCCGACAACTTCTTCGAGCTCGGCGGCCACTCCGTGCAGGCAACCAGGCTGGTGTCCCGGATCCGGGAGCGGTTCGGGGTCGCACTGCCGATGCGGACCGTGCTGGAGGCGGCCTCGATCGGCGAGCTGGCCGCGGTCGTCGGGAGCCGCCTACCCGCCTGACGAACCGTCAGTGGAAGGCGACCGGCAGACTGGCGTGCCCGTTCAGGAAGTTCGAGTAGATGGGGGCGGGCTCGCCGCACACCTCGATCTCGGCGACAGACTCGACGAGTGCGCTCAGCAGGGCGCGCAGCTCCGCCCGGCCGAGGAACGCGCCGACGCAGAAGTGCGGGCCGTGGCCGAAGGAGAGGTGTTTGTTGGGTGAGCGGGCAGGGTCGAACCGGCGGGGCCGGTCGAACACCTCCTCGTCGTTGTTGGCGGAGGTGTTCCACAGCGTGACGATGTCCCCCGCCCGCACCTGCCGGTCGCCTATCCGCAGGTCTCGGGTCGCGGTGCGGGCGAAGTGCATGGCGGGTGTGGCCCAGCGCAGCACCTCCTCGACCGCGGTGTCGAGCGCGGCCGTCCCCTCCCGCAGCGCCTGCCACTGGGCGGGGTGCTCGGCGAACGCCTTGACCGCGCAGATCGCGGACACGCGGGAGGACTCGTCGCCGCCCAGTACGAGGCTGTAGCAGTTGAGCGCGACCTCCTCGAGGGTCAGCGGGCGGCCTCCCGCCTCCGCCGTGGCGATCATGCTGATCATGTCGTCGCCGGGGTCGGAGCGGCGGTGCCGGGCGACGTCCATGAAGTAGCCGATGATCTCGTTGCGGGCCTCCAGGGAGTCCAGCCGGTCCGCCTCGGCGTCGTCCGAGGAGAGGGCCAGCTTGTTCCAGCGCAGCAGCTTCTCGCGGTCCGCCTCCGGAACGGACAGCAGATCGCAGATCGTGTTCATCGGGATGTGCTCGGCGACGTCCGCCGCGAAGTCGAACCGGCCGCGCCGGGTGACGGTGCGGATGAGCCGTGAGGTCCGCTCCACCACCTTCTCCTCCACCGTGCCGAGGACGCGCGGGGAGAAGGCGCGCAGCATCAGGTTGCGCAGTTCGCGGTGGCGGGGTCTGTCGGTGACCGCGAGCATCTGGCCGCCGGCCGAGTCGCCGCCGCTGAGGAGGACGTCCAGTACGGTCCCGCGGGCGGAGCTCAGGGAGCGTACGTCGGTGTAGCAGGCCAGCACGTCGGCGTGGCGGGCGACGACCCAGAACCCGGGGTCCCCGTCGTGCCAGTAGACGGGCCGGTGCTTGCGCACGTCGCGCCAGAACGCGTGGGCGTCGTGCTCCACGAAGGTGCTCGCGCGGGTCAGGTCCAGCTCGGTGGGGGTGGTCATGCCGCGATCGTCACATCGCCGGCGTCCGCGGCGGGAAGCTCTTGCGCACGTCTTTCCTCGTGAATGGAAGAGGAAAGATTGCTGATCAGCCGGTTCCTTCCCGTGTCACGATCAGGTCCCTCGGTCGTCGGGCGCGTCGGACACTCCGGCCGCGGCCGGCGGACCACCTATGACGAGGAGGCGGCGTCCTGAGTACTTTGACGTATGGGGACTATCTCCACATGGAGACCCTGCTCTCGCTGCAAGAGCCGCGCGTCCCTCACACCGCCGGCGGCGCGGCCGTCCTGGCCGAGCAGTTCTTCATCATCACGCACCAGGCCTGCGAGTTGTGGCTCAAGCAGCTCGGGGCCGACCTGGACGCCGCCGCGGAGGCGCTCCTGCCTCCCTGCGACCCGCACGATCTGGAGCTGGGCCTGGAGTTCCTGCTGCGGTCCGTCGATGTGCTGCGGGTGCTCCAGCAGCAGTTGCTGGTGCTGGAGAGGCTGCCGCTGCGCTACTTCGCCGAGTTCCGGGCCTATCTCGACACGGCGAGCGGCGCGCAGTCCGCGCAGTTCCGCAGGCTGACGGCGCTCTTCGGCAACAGTCACGACCAGGGCAGCCTCTACGAGGCGTTCGCGGCGGCGGCCGAGTACCACGGGCGGTCGGTCGACGAGGTCTGCCGGCGCGGCGTGGAGACCGGTGTGCTGCACCGTCTCGCGGAGGGGCTGGTGGACCTGGGCAACGGGTACTGGCACTGGAAGGTGGCTCATCTGGCACTGGTGTCGAAGATGATCGGTGAGCAGAGCGGAACCGGCGGTTCGAGCGGTGTCGACTTCCTCGCCCGCCGGGTGACGCGGCCCTTCCCCGAGCTGCGCCGGCTGCGCGGGAAGGTGCACCACGCGTAGCGGCACGGGCCGTCACCCGCGGACGGCCACGGCCTCGATGCCCGCGATCAGGAGGTCCAGGGCGAAGGTGAAGTCGCGGTCCAGCATCTCGGCGACCGTGTCGCCGCCGCGTGCCGCCATGATGTCCTTCGACTCGCCGATGACCTCGGCCGTTCCGGGGACCTCGTCCACCAGGGACATGGTGCGCTGGAAGTACTCCTCCGGGGACAGCCCGGTGTCCGCGATCCGGGTGAGGAAGCGACTCTCGATCGTGCCGTAGCCGTGCACGAACTGCAGGACGGCCGCGATCGCCCCGGTCACGCCGTGCGGGGGCAGCCCCGCCCGGCGCACGAGCTGCTGGATCGCGCGGGAGAACGCCAGCGAGTTGGGGCCGATGTTGAGGTAGCGTCCGGCGAGCGCCGGCAACCACGGGTGGCGCACCAGCAGTCCCCGGTACGCCGTGGCCAGCCGCCGCAGTTGCTCGGGCCAGTCCTCGCCGGCGCGGTCCGCCTCGGTCGGCTCCAACTCGCCGTAGACGGCGTCCAGGGCGAGTTCGAGCAGGTCGTCCTTGGTGTCGACGTACCAGTACAGGGACATCGCGGTGACGTCCAGTGCGGCGGCCAGCCGGCGCATGGAGAACCCGGCGAGTCCCCTGTCGTCCAGAAGCCGCACCGACGCCGCCGTGATCCGCTTCCGGTCGAGCCCGGAGGGCCGCTCACCGCGCCCTCCACGCCGGACCTCGGACTTGGACCAGAGGCTGGTCCCTGCCGACGGGTCGGCCTGCTTCGTCACCGCGCACCTTCCTCCGACGGGATCACTGCTCAGATGCTAGGCCCCCGCGGGCGGGCCTCCCGAGAGGCGAGACCGGGAGGCCCTTCGGGCGTGAGCGGGGGGGCGGACGGCAGGGGTCAACGGGCCTCGACCTCCAGGGCGTATCCGCGGCCCCAGGCGGTGCGGATCACCAGGTCGGTCGACGCCAGGCGGCGGCGCAGCCGCATGATGTGGAGGTCGAGCGAGTTCCTCGTCGGCCTCTGCACGCGTTCCGCGAGCCGTTGCGCGAGCTCGTGCCGGTACACCACCTCGCCGAAGTGCTCGATGAGCAGCTCCATCAACTCGGTCTGCACGTTGGAGACGGTGATGGAGTGTGAGCCGAAGGTGAGTGTTCCGGCGGAGTCGAGGGTGGGGATCTGCCGGCTGTCGAGCCGGTTCTGCAGAGCCCGGACCCGGGCGTCGAGATCGTCCCGCGAGATGGGCGCCCGGACCCAGTCCTCGAAGGGGTCGTTGCACACGGGCGGACGGGCCCCCGCCTCCACTACGAGGAGCCGGGGCACACCGTCCCTCCTACATCGGTTGCGAAGGTCTGTCTGGGCCGGCCATCGGACGAACATGACATCGCTGGTCGTACATCGCACAGCGTGCGCCTCCCCGTCGACGCATACAGGTGGTCACGGTCATCGCCGGCCGACGGCATGCTCACGTCGGCCGGACGGGCACCACAAGCCGCGGGCCGCCGCGGCGGCGGCACAGCTCTAGCCGTCGGCCGCCTCGCGGAGACTGCGCGGCCGCATGTCGGTCCAGTGCTCCTCGACGTAGGCGAGGCTCTCCGTCCTCGCGGCGGGGCCGAAGACGCTGCGCCATCCGGCGGGCACCTCGGCGAAGGCGGGCCACAGCGAGTGCTGGTCCTCGCCGTTGACCAGCACGTGGAACCGGCCGGTCTCGTCGTCGAACGGGTTGGTGCTCACCTTGTGTCCTCCAGAACTCGTCTCGGCAGGTGCGGGCTCGGCAGGGTCACTGCGACGCCCGCAGCATGCGGTTGATGGTGCGGCTGATCTCGGCCGCGTTCCGTGGCCAGTACATCTCGTTGTGCGCGCAAGGGATGTCGATGCGCTGCACACGACCGTCGACGTGGTCCTGCCAGAGCACGTCGAGGTCCTCGTCCATGACCCGCTTGTCGTGGGTCTCGGGGTCGAGGAGCGCGTTGAAGAAGACGACGTCGCCCCGGTACCGCGGTGAGGTGAACCGCCGCATCTGCTCCATCTGCCCGATGAAGATCGACGAGGCGGTGGTGACGAGCGACGGGTATTCCTCCATCCCCGCCAGGTGTCCCATGTAGTTGGCGAGGTAGCGGCGCACCATGGACTCGTCCAGCGCCTCCAGGTCGGCGAAGTGGCTGGAGGGCGCGGCGTCCAGGAGCGCCAGGAGGGCCACCTCGTGTCCGCGGCGCTGGAGTTCGGCCGCCATGGCGTGGGCGAGGGTGCCGCCGAAGGACCAGCCGAGCAGGTGGTAGGGGCCGCTCGGCTGGACGCGGAGCACCTGCTCGAGGTAGTCCTCGACCATCTCCTCGATCGAGGCGGCCGGCGCGGTGGTGCCGTCGAAGCCGCGTGCCTGGATGCCGTACAGCGGCCGGCCCGGGTCCAGGTGACGGGCGAAGCCGAGGTAGGGCCAGCTCAGCCCGCCGCCCGGGTGCAGCCACCACAGGGGCGGTTGCTGCCCCTCGGTGCGGATCGGCAGGAGGACGGCGAAGGGGTCCTCGAACTGGGCGTCGGTGTCGGTGGTCAGCTGTGCCGCCAGTTCCGCGACCGTCGGGTACTGGAACACCGTGCGGATCGGCACGTCCACGCCCAGTTTCTCGCGGATCTGCCAGGCCAGACGCGTCAGCCGCAGGGAGTGTCCACCGCAGGCGAAGAAGTCGTCGTCGATGCCGATCCGGTCCAGGCCGAGCACTTCGGCGAAGAGCTCGGCGAGTTGCTCCTCGCGTGGGGTGCGCGGGGCGCGGTGTTCCCCGTCGACCGGGTCCGGTTCGGGCAGGGCCGCACGGTCCACCTTGCCGTTCTCCGTGAGCGGCAGCCGGTCCAGGACGACGATCTCGGCGGGCATCATGAACTCCGGCAGCCGGCCGACGAGCCGCCCGCGCAGCACGGAGGGCAGCCGGGAGGCCCGGCGGGAGACCGCGGGGACGTTGGCCAGTCGGGCCGCAGGGGCACCGGTGGACCGGTACAGGCCGTCGCAGCAGACGGCGTCGACGTCGGGCACGACGGCCGCCTCGAAGAAGTCCCCGGCCTGGGGCGACCACGTGCAGTACACCGCGAGCCCGCGCCCGGCACCCCACGCCTCCAGTTCGGCGGGGTCGAGGGTGCCGCCCAGTTCGGCGGGGGCGCCCCACTCCGCGGCCTCGCCGGCCAGGCGGGCGTTGGGGACGCGGGTCAGGCGGAGTCGGCCGCCGTGCCGGGCCAGCGCGGCGTCCAGGTCGTCCAGTTCGCGGACCTCCGACGCCCACACCGCCTCGGGCAGGTCGCCGAGGTCCAGCGGTTTCGCCGGCGCCTTGTGCAGCACGACCTCGTAGCGGTGGCGGGTCAGCTCGTTGTGGTGAGTGCCCTGTTTGAGGCGGATGTCGGCCGCGACGGTGTCCGGGTGTGTCTCGGCGTAGCGTGTGAAGAAGCCGGGGTCGACGACGAGCTCCTTCTCGGCGAGCACCGCGCGTTCGACGGCGGCCTGCACGGCGGCGGGGCCGTCGGCGGGCTGCCGGCAGCGGTGCACCGCGGCGGCGAAGGTGCGCAGGGTGCGGTGGTTGCGCACGTCGCCGAGGACGACGCGTCCGCCGGGTGCGAGGCGGTCCATCGCGAGGTCGAGTACGCGGCCGAGGTAGTCGGCGTCCGGGAAGTACTGCACGACCGAGTTGAGGATCACCGTGTCGAAGTACCCGGCGGGCAGGCCCTCGGCGTCGTGGGCGGGCCCGCACCGCAGGGTCACCTTGTCCGCCAGCCGCCGGTCGGCCCGGGTCTGGGCGCGCAGCCGTTCGATGACGGGCGCCGAGAAGTCGGTGCCCCAGTACTCCTCGGTCTCGGGTGCCAGGGGGCCGAGCAGCAGGCCGGAGCCGACGCCGATCTCCAGCACCCGGAGCGGGCGCAGGGACCGCACCCGCCGCAGTACCGCTTCCCGCCAGGACCGCATCTCCTCCAGCGGGATGGGGAGGCCGGTGTAGGAGCTGTTCCAGCCGGTGAAGTCCTCGCCGACCGTGTCGGTGGCGACCTCCGTCCCGCCGTACATGGTGTCGTAGACCTCGCGCCACTCATCGACCTGTTCGGCGGCGTCACGGCCGGTGGACGCGGTGTCACCGGGCACCACATAGGCGACCATGCGGCGTTCGCCGAGCCGGTCGCTGCGCACGGCGACCACCGCGTTCGCCACGCCTTCCTGCTCGCGCAGCACCGCCTCCAGCTCGCCCGGCTCGACGCGGAAGCCGCGCAGCTTGAGCTGATCGTCGCTGCGGCTGACGTAGTGGAGGCGGCCGGCGCCGTCCCAGCGCACGAGGTCGCCGGTGCGGTAGACGCGTCCTCCGGCCTTCGACGCAGGGTCGGGCACGAACCGGGTGGCGGTCAGGCCGGGACGGCCGGCGTAGCCCCGGGCCACCCCGTCGCCACCGATGTACAACTCTCCCACCACGCCGGGCGGTACGGGCCGCAGCCGGTCGTCGAGCACGAGGAGGCGGCTGCCGTCCATCGGACTGCCGATGGGCAGCGGGCCGGCGCCCTGCTCCGCGGAGGTCATCCGGTGCCGGGAGGCGAACGTGGTGGTCTCGGTGGGGCCGTAGCCGTTGACCACCGTGAGGCCGGGGCACGCATCGAGGACGGTGCGGACGGCGCTCGGCGACAGGACGTCGCCGCCCGCCCACACTTCCCGGACCCCGCCGAAGCACTCGGCGTGCTGTTCGGCCATCACGGCGAACAGTCCGGCGGTCAGCCACAGGGCCGTCACCTCCCGCTCGGCGACCAGCCGGGCGAGTTCCGCGGTGTCCGGCCGGCCGACGCGGGCGACCACGGCCGTGCCACCGCCGAGCAGCGGCACCCACATCTCGTACGTCGACGCGTCGAAGGTATGCGGTGAGTGGACCAGCACGCGGCGATGGGCGCCATTGCGGAAGCAGCCGTCGAGAGCCAGGTCGACGACATTGCGGTGGGTCACCTCCACGCCCTTGGGCCTGCCGGTGGAACCCGAGGTGTACATCACGTAGGCGACGGCGTGCTCGCCGGGGCCCGTCGTGTCGGGCGGCGAGTCGGGCAGCCCGGAGAGGTCCACCTCGGCGAGTGCCTCGTCCACTGTGACGGCCGGAGCGAGGTCCGCGAGGAGGAAGTCGATGCGCTCGGGCGGGTAGGAGGGGTCGACCGGCGCGTAGGCGGCGCCGGTCTTGAGGACACCGAGTACGGCGGCGATCAGCAGCGGCGAGCGTTCCATCACGAGCGCGACGCGGTCGGCCGGTCGTACGCCCCGGGCGCGGAAGTGGTGGGCGAGCCGGTTGGCCCAGCGGTCCAGTTCCGCGTAGGTCCAGGTGTGTGCGGAGTCCGCGGCGACCAGTGCGGTGGCGTCCGGTGTCGCGGCGGCCGCGGCGGCGAACCGTTCGGTGACGGTCCCGGTCCGGGACCCGGCGTCCCGGGACGGGCCGCCCCAGGCGTCCAGCGCCGCGCTCTCGGCCTCTGTCAGGACACCGACGGATCCGATGGGCGTGTCCGGGGCGGCGACCGCCTGGCGCAGGAAGTGCCGCCAGCGGTCGAGCAGAGTCCTGACAGTGCCCTCGTCGAAGAGTTCGGTGGCGTACTCCGCAAAGCCCTCGATCCGGGACGGTGCGCCTTCCTCGTCCCGTTCGGTGACGCTGATGAACAGGTCGAAGCGGGCGGTGCCGAGGGAGAACGGCTCCTCGGTGACGGTCAGGCCGGTCAGGTGGAACTCCGGCCGCGTATTGTTCTGCAGCGCCAGGCACACCTGGAAGAGCGGATGGTGGGCGGGTGAGCGGACGGGGTTGAGCACCTCGACGAGGTGCTCGAACGGGATGTCCTGGTGGTCGTAGGCCGCGAGGCTGTCCTCGCGGACCCGGCCGACGAGTTCGGCGAAGGAGGGGTCACCGGAGGTGTCGGCCCGCAGCACCCAGGTGTTGACGAAGAAGCCGACCAGCCGGTTGAGCGCCTCGTCGGTGCGGCCGGCGATGGGTGAGCCGATGGGCACGTCGGTGCCCGAGCCGAGCCTGGTGAGCAGCGCGGCGAGGGCCGCCTGGAGCACCATCGACACCGTGGCGCCCGATTCCCGGGCCATGCGGCGCACGCCGTCGGTCAGCTCGGCGTCCAGGGTGAGGGGGACCAGGTCGCCGGCGTAGGACGCGACGGCGGGCCGCGGCCGGTCGGTAGGAGGCGTGACGGTCTCGGGCAGGCCGGCCAGCCGGGTCGTCCAGTAGTCCAGCTGCCGCCGGTAGAGGCTGTCCGGGTTCTCGCTGTCGCCCAGCAGGTCCCGCTGCCACAGCGTGTAGTCGGCGTACTGCACGGACAGCGGTTCCCATGTGGGCGTCCGGCCCGCCTGGCGGGTCTCGTAGGCGGTGGTGAGGTCCTCGGCGAGCGGGAGGGCGGACCAGCCGTCGGCGGCGATGTGGTGCGCGCCGATGAGGAACACCGCCTCGCGGGGACCGGTCCGCAGCAGCCAGGTGCGCAGGGGGATCTCGGTCGCCAGGTCGAACGGGCGGCGCGCCGCCTCGCGCAGGAGGCCGGGCAGTTCGGCCTCGGTGACCTCGCGTTCCTCCCAGGGGACCTCGACCGAGGCCGGCGGCAGGATCCGCTGGTACGGCTGTCCGTCCGCCTCGCCGAAGACGGTGCGCAGCGACTCGTGCCGCTCGACGACGTCGTGCACGGCGCGGCGCAGGGCGGACGCGTCGAGGGTGCCGCGCATCCGCAGGGCGAGCGCGATGTTGTAGGTGGCCGAGGGGCCCTCGAAACGGTGGATGAACCACAGCCGCTGCTGGGCGTAGGACAGGGGCAGCCGTTCGGGCCGGGGTTGGGGCCGCAGGGGCGGGCGGAGGTCGTCCGCAGCGGTCAGGTGGGCCGCGAGTTCCGCGACGGTGGGCGACTGGAAGACGGCCCGGATGGGGATCTCCACGCCGTGCTCCGCGCGGATGCGGCTGACGAGCCGGGTGGCCAGGAGCGAGTGGCCGCCGATGGTGAAGAAGTTGTCGTCCACGCCGACCCGGTCGAGGCCGAGGACCGCGGCGAACAGCGCGCACAGCGACTCCTCCTCCGGCGTGCCGGGGGCCCGGCCGCCGCCCGCGGTGTAGTCGGGCGCGGGCAGGGCGCGCCGGTCGGGCTTGCCGTTGTCGGTCAGCGGCACGGCGGCGATGGGGACGACGGCCGCCGGGATCATGTACTCGGGCAGTGTCTCCCGCAGGTGGCCGCGCAGTGCGGGCAGCAGAGCGGTGACGGCGGCGGCGACCGCGGGATCACTCGCCGTGGCCCGTCCGTCAGTGGCCGGCAGGTAGGTGCCGGTGAGGGGGGTGCGCGGGGCCGGGCCGTCCAGCATTACGACGACGTCGAGCAGGTCGGGCGCGTCGGCCGACCAGGTGGGTACCGCGTCCCAGCCATGCCGGGCGGCCCAGGCGCGGATCTCGGCGGGGTCGAGCGGCGGCGGCCCGGGCTCGGCGGAGTCGTCCGGGGTGAGGGCGCGGGCCGCCGCGGCCTCGTCGGTGAGGCGGGCGTTCGGAATGCCGGTGATGCGCACCGCCGCCTCGGGCCGTCCGCCCAACCGGTCGGCGAGGCGGTCCAGGTCGCCTTCCCAGACCAGGGCCGGGGCATCGTCGAGCCGACGCGGGGCGTGCGCCGGTCCGGTGCCCGGCTTGTGCAGCACGACCTCGTAGCGGTGCCGGGTCAGCTCGTTGTGGTGGGTACCGTCCTTGACCCGGATGTCGGCTCCGGTCGCCCCCGCGTCCTGCGCCCAGCGCAGGAACCACTCCGGGTCGAGCACCAGTTCCTTCTCCAGCAGCACGGCCTGCTCGACGATGGTGCGCAGGACGGCCGGCGTCGCGTCGGGGTGCCTCGCGCGCTGGACGCCCGTCTGGAGGGTGCGCAGCGAGGCCGCCCGCCTGATGTCACCCAGCACGATCCGGCCGCCGGGCGCGAGCAGGCGCCAGGCTCCGTCCAGCACCCGGGCGAGATAGCGCTCGTCGGGGAAATACTGCACGACCGAGTTGAGCACCACGGTGTCGAATCCGCCGGCGGGCAGTCCGGTGAGGTCGTCGGCGGCCTGATGGCGCAGCCGGACCCGGTCGGCCAGTCCGGCCCGGGTCACCTGGTCGCGGAGCCGGTCGATCACCGCCCGGGACAGGTCCGTGGCCCAGTACTCCCGGACCCGGCCGGCGATGTGCGCGAGCAGCAGGCCGGTGCCGGCACCGAGTTCGAGGACGCGCTCGGGTGACCAGCGCATGACACCCGCTACGGCGGCGTCACGCCAGGCCCGCATCTCCTCCACGGGGATCGGCTCACCGGTGGCGGAGCCGTTCCAGCCGGTGAAGTCCTCTCCGAACACGTGTCCGCCGTCGTCGGAGTAGGCCTGGTCGTAGACCTCCTGCCACTCCCCCACCTGGTCCTGCGTCCCGCCGGCGGACGGCAGGGCGGCGGTGTCGGGGACGACGTAGGCGACCAGGCGCAGGTCGCCGGGCTGGTCCTCGCGGGCGGTGACGATGGCCTGGCGGACGGCCGGGTGCCGGACCAGTGCGTGCTCGATCTCCCCGGGCTCGACGCGGAACCCGCGCAGCTTGACCTGGTTGTCGGCGCGGCCGAGGAAGCAGATGTTCCCGTCCGGGAAGAAGGCGGCCCGGTCGCCGGTGCGGTAGAGCCTGTCGCCCTCACGGGTGCTGAACGGGTCACGGACGAAACGTTCCGCCGTCAGCTCGGGCCGGTTGACGTAGCCGACACAGAGGCAGTCGCCGCCGATGTACAGGTCGCCCTCCACGCCGACGGGGCAGGGCTCCATGTCCTCGTCGAGCACGTAATAGCGGGCGTTGTCGATGGGGCGGCCGTAGGGGATGCTGCGCCACGACGGGTCGATCTCCCGGACCCGGAAGTAGTTGGACCACACCGTCGCCTCGGTGGCGCCGCCGAGGCTGACGATCTCCGCGCCGGTGAACACGCGGCGGACCTCGTCGGGCAGCGACAGCGGGGTGTAGTCGCCGGAGAGGAACACCAGGCGCAAATCGTCGGTGCCTTCGTACCCGCCGTCCTCGGTGAGCAGGGACGCGACCTGGTTGAGGGTGGTGGGCACCGAGTCCCAGAAGGTGATCGGCTCGCTCAGCAGCACGTCCAGCAGGAGGTGCGGATCGCGCTGCTGCACGGCGTCCGCCAGGTAGACGCCGCCGCCGCAGCCGAGCAGACCGAAGATGTCGAAGACGGAGAGGTCGAAGCCGAGAGACGTCACGCACAGGACGACGTCGTCGGGGCCGAACGCGAAGGTGCGGTAGCACCAGTTCAGCAGGTTGTGCACCGGGCGGTGGGTGACCGCCACACCCTTGGGCTTCCCGGTGCTACCGGAGGTGAAGATGATGTACGCCGTGTTGTCCGGCCCCGCGGCCGGTTCCGGGTCGTGGTAGGCGCCGGTGGACCGGGCCCCGGCGAGCTCGGCGAAGGCGACGTGGTCCGGCAGGGCCCAGCGTTCGGTGTCGGGCGTGGACAGCACGAGGGCGCACCCGGCGTCCTCCAGCATGCCGGCCACGCGGTCGGCCGGCAGCGCGGGTTCCAGCGGCAGGTAGGCGCCGCCCGCCTTGAGCACACCGAGGACGGCAGCGATCATGGCCGGTCCGCGGGGCACGCCGACGCCGACCACCGTCTCGGGGCCGACCCCGCGTTCCTTCAGGTCCCAGGCGACACGGTTGGCCCACCGGTTCAGCTCGCCGTAGGTCATGGTGCCGGCGGCCCAGCGCAGGGCGACGGCGTCCGGGCGCCGTGCGGCCTGCTCCTCGAAGAGCAGATGGACCGGTCCGGGGCAGGGGACGGAGCGTGCGGTGTCGTTCCATTCGACGAGGATCCGGTGGCGCTCGGCGGCGTCGAGCGAGTTGCCGGACCTGCCGGTTCCGGCCGCGACCGCCGTGCCGACGGAGGTCGTCGGGTCGGCCACGACCTCCTCGACGACGGCCACGAACCGTGCCGCGACGTCCTCCACCGTGGAGCGGTCGAAGAGGTCGGTGGCATACTCGATCTCACCGACGACCGAGCCGGTCACGTCGTCCGGCGCCAGGTTGAAGAACAGGTCGAACTTGGCGCTGCCCGTGGGCAGCGGTTCCATCGTCACGGTGAGACCCGGCAGGTCCAGGTGCGGCGGGGTGTTGTTCTGCCACGCCAGCACGACCTGGAACAGGGGGTGATGCGCGGTCGACCGTTCCGGCCGCAGGATCTCCACGAGCCTTTCGAACGGCACGTCCTGGTGGTCGTAGGCGGCGATCGCCTTCTTCCGGACCTGTTCGAGGACCCACGCGAAACTCCGGTCCGCGCTCACCTGCACGCGCAGGGTCCAGGTGTTGACAAAGAAGCCCACCAGTTCATTTAGCGCCTCCTCCGTGCGGCCCGCGATCGGGGAGCCGACGGTCACATCCTTGCCTCCCCCCAGCCGGTGCAGCAATACCACCAAAGCGGTCTGGAGCACGATTGCCGTCGTCACACCATTGGATTGCGCCAACCTCTCCACGGCAGCGCGCAGTTCGGCCGGTAAACCCACCGGGACGGAATCGCCGCGAAAAGTCGCCACCTCGGGGCGGGGCCGGTCCAAGGGCAGGGGAAGAGGCTTGGACACTCCGGCCAGTTCCTCACCCCAATAGGCGCTCTGCACCGAGACGATGCTGTCCGGATCCTTTTCGTCGCCCAGCATTTCCTGCTGCCACAACGCGTAGTCCGAGTACTGCACGGGCAGTTCGGGCCAATCCGGTTCCGTGCCGGTGACCCGGGCCCGGTACGCCGTCGACACGTCACGTGCCAGCGGGGCCAGCGAACCGCCGTCGCCGGCGATGTGGTGGAGCACCAGGACGACCAGGTACTCCTCGTCGCCGCTCTGCAGGACGCAGCCGCGCAGCGGCACGTCCGCCGACAGGTCGAACCAGCTGCCGCTCACCGACTCCACCACGCCGGGCACCCGTTCGGGGGCCACCCGGCCCCAGTCCTGCCACGGGAGGTCGATGTCGGCGGGATCGAGGACTCGCTGGTACGGCTGGCCGTCGGTCTCCGCGAACACTGTGCGCAGGACTTCGTGGCGCACCATCACGTCACGGAACGCCGCCCGCAGCGCGACGGTGTCGAGCGGGCCGTGGCAGCGCAGGAGCAGCGGGATGTTGTAGGTGGAGGAAGGGCCTTCGAAGCGGTTGATGAACCACATGCGCCGCTGCGCGTACGACAGGGGGGTCATGGTTTCTCCTACCTTTCGGTCATTCTCCGCAGCGGCATTCGAGTGGAGGTCGCCATCTCGTCCCAGCGGGCGGTCAGTCCGGCGACGGTCGGCGCGGTGAAGAGGATGCTCATCGGTATGTCCACGCCCATTTCCGCGCGCACCCGGGCCACCAGCCGGGTGGCCATCAGGGAATGGCCGCCCAGAAGGAAGAAGTCGTCGTCCAGGCCGACGCGTTCGGCGCCCAGAACCTCGGCGAACAAGGCGCACAACGTCTCTTCCCGGGGTGTGCGGGGAGGCCGGTACTCGTCCCCGGCGAACTCCGGGCGGGGCAGGGCGGAACGGTCGAGTTTTCCGTTGGGGGTCAGGGGCACTTCGGTGAGGGTCACGAACGCGGCCGGGATCATGTAGGCCGGAAGCCGCTGTCCCACCACCTCCCGCAGCAGCGCCGTGGTGGGTTCGGCGCCCGCCTCCGGCACCACGTACGCCACCAGCCGGCGGTCCCCCGGGCGGTCCTCCCGGACGATGACGGCGGCGCGGCGCACCGCGGGATGGCAGGTCAGGGTGTGCTCGACCTCGGCGGGCTCGATTCGGTGACCGCGCAATTTGATCTGGTGGTCGGAGCGGCCGAGGTACTCGACCTCGCCCGCGGCCGTCCAGCGGGCGAGGTCCCCGCTGCGGTACATCCGGGTACCCGGTGGACCGAACGGGCAGGCCACGAACCGCTCCGCGGTCATGCCCGGCCTGTTGTGGTACCCGCGGGCCAGGCCGTCGCCGGCGATCCAGAGGTCGCCGGTGGCGCCGGGCGGTACGGGGCGCAGTGCCCGGTCGAGGACGAGGATCCGGGTGCCGGCGACGGGGCCGCCGACGGAGGGAGGCATGCCGCGGCCGCCGGGGAGCACACGGGCAGCGGTGGCGTAGACGGTGGTCTCGGTCGGGCCGTAGAGATTGGTGACCTCCGCGGCGTGCCGGGACAGGGTCTCGGCGAGTGCCAGCGGCAGGGCCTCGCCGGTGGAGATCACCCTCAGCCCCATCAGGCAGTCGGGCGCGTGGGTGGCGAGGCTCTGCCAGAGCGCCGGGGTGGCCTGCATGACGGTGACACGGGACTGCCGGACGAGGTCCAGCAGCGCCGTCGGCTGGGTGATGTCGTCCTTGCCGGCCAGGACGACCCGTCCGCCGGTGAGCAGGGGCAGGAAGAGTTCCAGCGCGGCGATGTCGAACGCGACGGTGGCGCAGGCCAGCAGCCGGTCGTCCGGTGTGAGGGCGAAACGCTTCTGCATACCGGTCAGCAGGATCGCCAGCGCGCCGTGCCGGACCACCACGCCCTTGGGCGTGCCGGTGGAGCCGGACGTGTAGATGACGTAGGCGGCGTGGTCGGCGCCGAGCGGTACGCGCGGGCCGCGGGCGGGGTGCGGGGACCGGTCGGTCAGGTCCACCGAAGCCAGCCGCTTCTCGTCGAGGACCAGGACCGGTGCGCTGTCCTCGACCACGGCCCGCACCCGGGCGGCCGGATACTCCGGGTCCACCGGCACGTACGTGCCGCCGGCCTTCCACACGGCCAGGAGGGCGACCACCAGGTCGGCCGAGCGCGGCAGCAGCACCACGACCCGGGATTCCGGGCCCACACCCCGCCCGGCCAGCCAGTGCGCCAGCCGGCCCGACCGCTCCTCCAGTTCCCGGTAGGTCAGCCGGTGCCCGCGGAACTCGGCACAGACGGTCTCGGGCGTCCGGGCCGCCTGTGCCGCGATCAGTTCGGGAACGGTCCGCCCGGGGGGCGTGACCGCCGTGTCGTTCCAGCCGTGCAGCACCTGTTCGCGCTCGGCGCCGGACAGCACGTCGAGCGCGCCTGCGGTGGGCGGCGAGCCGGCGGCGAACTGCCGCAGGATCCGCACCAGCCGGTCGGCGAGCGCCTCCACGGCGGTCCGCGCGAAGACGTTGCGGCGGTACTGGAAGGAGATCCGCAGCAGCGGGTCGGCCGCCGCGATGACGGTGAGCGGATAGTGGGGCGGGGCGTACGGGCGGATACCCGCCACCACCGGTCGCGCCGATCCGGGTGCCGCCGATCCGGGTACCGCCGATCCCGGGCGCGTCGATGCGTCCGCCGCCGGGTGACCGGTCCGGTCGACCGGGAACGACTCGAACACCACCAGCGTGTCGAACAGTTCGTTCAGCCCGGTCGCCCGCTGGATGTCGGCGAGTCCCACGTGATGGTGGTCCAGCAGCCCGGCCTGGGCGTCCTGGAGCCGTCGCAGCACCTCCGGCACGGCGTCGGCCGGTGCCCACCGCACCCGCACCGGCACCGTGTTGATGAACAGGCCGATCGTGCCGGCCGCACCGGGCAGCCCGGTGGGCCGGCCGGCGACCGTGGCACCGAACAGCACGTCCTGGCTGCCGGTGAGCTGGGCCAGCATCATGGCCCAGGCGCCTTGCACCAGGGTGTTGGTGGTGACGCCCCACTCGGCGGCGCGGCGCGCCAGGGCGGTGGTGTCCTCGCCGGTCAGCGGCACGTCGATCTGCCCGCTGCCGCTGTCGGCGGGCCGGGCACCGGGTGTCGTGGGCGCCAGCAGGGTCGGCTGCGTCACACCCGCCAGTTCGCGGGCCCAGGCGCGGGCGGACTGTGCCGCGTCCTGGTGTGTGAGCCAGCTCAGGAAGTCCCGGTACCCGTGCGAGCGCACGGCGCGTCCGGTGTCGCCCGCCGCGTAGAGGTCCATCAGCTCACGTCCGATGAGCGGCACGGACCAGCCGTCGAGCAGCACGTGATGGGCGGTGAGGGCCAGTTCGGCGTGCCGGGGGCCGAGGGTGACGAGGGTCAGGCGCAGCAGCGGCGGGCTGTCCGGGTGGAACCGGGCGTCGCGCTCCCCGGCGAGGATCTCCTCCAGCCGCTGGGCCGCGTCGTCCTCGCCGGTGAGGTCGAGGTGCCGCCAGGGCAGCGGGACGTCGTCCACGACGATCTGCACGGGTGCACCGGTGGCGCCCGGCTGGAACGCGACCCGCAGGTTCGGGTGCCGGTCGAGCAGGGCCTGGCCCGCAACCCGCAGGCGCCCGGGGTCGACACCGCCCTCGAGCCGGTACACGAACTGCGTCTGGTACGCCTCGGACGCGCTGCTCGCGAGCATCGTGTGGTAGAGCAGCCCGTCCTGCAACGGCGTGAGCGGCCACACGTCGCTGACGCGTCCGAAGCGTCCTTGCCAGTCGTCCAGAGCCTCCTGACCGACCGTGACCAGCGGGACGTCGGACGGGGTCAGACCCCGTCCCCCGGCTGCGACCAGGTCCCGCAGGCCGCGCAGGGCGGCGCACCAGGTCCGGGACAGGGCGCGGACCTCGTCGCCCGTCAGCACCCCGGTGGCGTAGGTGAACAGGGCGGCGAGGCGGGCGTCGTCGCCGGTCCCGGTCACCAGGGCGTTCAGTTCCAGCGCGCTCGGGGCCGGCATGTCCGCGGCCGGTGCGGCGACCAGCTCGGCGCATTCCGGCGCCGGGATCCAGCCGGAGGTGGGGTCCTGGCCGGGCACCGGCTCCGGGCGTTCGAAGGTGAAGCGCCCCAGGAAGTTGAAGCCGATGTCGTCCGCCGGGTGGGGACGCAGCATTTCGCCGGTGTCGTCGTTGACGTAGCGCAGCAGGGTGTAGCCGATGCCGCCGTCGGGCAGGGCCCGCCGCTGCTCCTTCACCCGCTTCAGGGCGTCTCCGGCGGCTGCCGCCCCGGTGATCGCGGCGTCCACGTCGATCCCGGAGACGTCGAGGCGTACGGGGGTGACCGTGGTGAACCACCCGACCGTGCGGGACAGGTCCGCGCCGGGCACCAGCTCCTCCTGCCGGCCGTGCCCCTCCAGCCGCACGACCGCCGTGCCGTCGGTGAGGCCCCGGCGTCGCCGGGCCAGCGCGAGGACGAGGGCGGTGAGCAGGACGTCGTCGGCGCCGCTGCCGTAGGCCGCGGGCACGGAGGTCAGGAGCGCGTCCGTGAGGTCGGCGGGAAGTTCCACCCGGACGGTGCGGGTGGTGGAGGTGACGTCCCGGACGGGGTCGAGCGGCCGGGAGCCGACGGGTGCGACGGGGGCCGCGAGCAGCTCGCGCCACCACGCCGCCTCCGCCACCCGCTCGGGGCGGGCCGCTTCCTCGGCCAGGGCGTGCAGCCAGCCCCGCAGAGAGGTGCCCACCCGCGGCAGTACGGGAGTGCGGCCGTCCCGGACCTGCCGCCAGGCGGCGGCCAGGTCGGGCAGCAGTATCCGCCAGGACATGCCGTCGACGACCAGGTGGTGGGCCGCGACCAACAGGCGCCCGGGCCCGCCCGCGGTCCCCCGGAACCACACCAGCCGCAGCATCCGCCCGGCGCGGGCGTCGATGTGCCGCACGGCTTCGGCGGCGCGGGCGCGCAGCAGGGTCTGCCACGCCTCGCCGCCCCAGTCCCCCGTGCAGTCGATCCGGTCCATGAGGGCTCCGGCGTCCACCGTGCCGGGCGGCTGCACCAGGAGGCCGTCGTCCGTCAACCGTGAGCGCAGGACGTCGTGCCCGTCCAGCACGCAGCGCAGGGCCTCGGTGAGGTCGTGGAGGTCCACGGCCTCGGGCAGCTCCAGCACCAGCCACTGGGCGAGGCGGTCCAGGCCCGGGCCCCGCTCGGCGTGGAGCCGGGCCATGGGGGGCAGCGGCAGCAGGCCGACGCCTCCGCCCTCCGGTTCGGCGAGGGCGGCCGGGGCGTCGGTACGGCTCGCCGCCTGTGCCAGCGCGGCGACGGTGCGGCAGTCGAAGACGGTGCGCGGACTGAGGGCGAGGCCGCCGGCGCGGGCGCGGGCCACCACCTGGATCGCCCGGATGCTGTCGCCGCCCAGGGCGAAGAAGTCGTCGTCCACTCCGATGTCGCTCAGGCCGAGCACCTCGGCGAAGGCGGCCGCCAGGAGGCTCTCCTCCCGGGTCGCGGGCGGACGGTGGGCCTGGCGGGTGATCTCCGGCTCGGGCAGCCCGGCCCGGTCGAGTTTGCCGTTCGCGGTCATCGGCAGGCGGTCGAGTGCGACGAACGCCGCGGGCACGAGGTGGGCGGGCAGCCGCGCGGCCACGAAGCCCCGCAGTTCGGCGAGGTCCACACCGGCGTGGAGATCCCAGTCGGCGCCGGCCGGGCGGCTGCCGCCGGCGGTCACCGGGACGATGTAGGCGACGAGTTGGGCGGCTGCGTCCGCGCCCCGGCCGGGCCGGGCGACGACCGCCGCCCGTAGCACCGCGGGATGGCCGGTCAGCGTGTCCTCGATCTCCTGGGGCTCGACCCGGAAGCCGCGGATCTTCACCTGGTGGTCGGCGCGACCGGCGAACTCCAACTCCCCCTGGGCGTTCCACCGCGCCAGGTCGCCCGTGCGGTACATGCGCCGCCCGGGTTCACCGAAGGGGCAGGCCACGAAGCGCTCCGCGGTCAGGCCGGGGCGGTCGTGGTAGCCCCGGGCGAGTCCGGCGCCCGCGATGTAGAGGTCGCCGTGGACGCCGGGCGGCAGCGGTCGCAGTCGGCTGTCGAGGACGTAGAGCGCGGTGTTCCAGATCGGGGTCCCGATCGGGACGGTGCGCGCCCCGGGCCGGTACTCCCAGGCGGTGACGTCCACGGCCGCCTCGGTGGGCCCGTACAGGTTGTGCAGCGGTACGCCGAACGTGCGGTGGAAGCGCGCGGCCAGTTCGGCCGGCAGCGCCTCTCCGCTGCACACGACACGGCGCAGCCCCGTGCAGGCGGCGGCCGCTCCGTCGGTGACGAACTCCGCGAGCATCGACGGGACGAAGTGCGCCGTCGTGACGCCGGCCCGCCGGATCAGCTCGGCGAGGTAGTCCGGGTCGCGGTGCCCGTCCGGTCTGGCGATCACCAGGGTCGCGCCGGTGATCAGCGGCCAGAAGAACTCCCAGACGGACACGTCGAACGAGGCGGAGGTCTTCTGCAGGACCCGGTCGGTGCCGTCGAGGCGGAAGCGGTCCTGCATCCAGAGCAGCCGGTTGACGATCGCGGCGTGCGTGACGACGACGCCCTTGGGCCGTCCGGTCGACCCCGACGTGTAGATCATGTAGGCGGGGTGGTCGACACCGTGCGCGGCGGGGGCGACGGGCCCTTCGGCGGGCGGGACGTCGTCGACCAGGAGCACGGGGACGTCCGTCGGGGGCAGCCGGTCCGCCGTGTCCTTGGCCGTCAGCAGCAGGGCGGGCCGGGCGTCGGCGAGCATGAAGGCGACCCGCGCGGCCGGGTAGTCCGGGTCGACCGGCAGGTAGGCGGCGCCCGCCCTGAGGACCGCGATCAGCGCGACGACAAGTTCCGGGGAGCGGGGCACCGCGACGGCCACGCACCGCTCGGGTCCGGCGCCGCGCTCGGTGAGCAGGCGCGCGAGCCGGCCGGACCTCTCGGCCAGTTCCCGGTAGGTCGTCGGGGATCCTTCCCACAGCAGCGCGACGGCGTCCGGGGTGGCGTGGGCCTGCCGGTCCAGCAGTTCGGTCAGGGTCACCGGCGGCGTGGGCACGGTGGGACCGGCGTACTCGGTGAGCAGCGCGCGCTGCTCGCAGGGGTGCAGCGCGGTGACGGTCCCGACCGGGGCCCGTGGGTCGGCCAGGGCCCTCCGCAGGAACGTGGTGAACCGGTCCGCGAGCCCGGCGATGTCCTGCTGGTCGTACTCGGTGCGCGGCGCGTCGAACCGGACGTACAGGTCGCTGCCGGCCCGTCCGTCGGTGTAGACGCAGATCATCACCTCGTCGATCACGCCGAAGGTGCCTCCGGCGAAGCTGGCGGTGGCGCCCGCCAGGTCGAGCGCCCCGACGGCGGGGAGGACGTTGACGACGGCGCCGAACGGGCTGCGCGCGTCCGCGGGGTGACCGGTCGCCCGTTTGATCAGGGAGATGTCGTGCCGGGCGTGCCGCAGGACACTGCGCCGCTCCCGGCCGAGCGCCTCGGCCAGTTCCACGAAGTCGGCCTCGGGGTCCACCCGCGAGCCCAGCGGCACCCGGTTGGAGAGCAGGCCGAGGGAGCGGCGCAGCGCGCCGACGCGGTGGTTGACGGTGATGGTCAGCAGCGGCTCGGCCAGACCGCACATGTGCCCCAGGAACGCGGTGGCTGCCGAGGCGATCAGATCCGGCACCGAGGTCCCGGTCGCGCGCGAGGCGCGCTCCCAGTCGGCGAGTTCGGCGGCCGGGACCGTCGTGGTGCGGGTGAACATGCCCTGCGGCTCGGTGAGGCCGTCCCAGTACCCGGGCTCGCCGCCGGCGGCGCCTGCGGGCGGACGGACACCGGCGGGCAGGCGGGCGGCGGGCAGGTCACCAGCGAGGTAGTCGGGCCAGAACCGCTCGGCGTCGGCGAACCGCTTCGACGTCCGGTAGGCGGCGTCCTTGTCCGCCGCGTCCTGCGGCGGGTTCGGTGCGCCGGCCGGTACCCCCGAGCCGGCGCGCAGCGCCCGGTAGATCTCGGCGATCCGCCCCGACAGCAGCGTGAGGACGCCGAACGCGTCGGTGAGGATGTGGTGGAAGACGAGCACGAGCAGGTGGCGTCCGGGCCCCAGCCGGATGGAGCCCGTCCGCAGCAGCGCGTCCTCGGCGAGGTCGAAGGGCCGGCGCACGAGGTCGGCGACGACGGCGCGGGCCGCGTCGGCCGGATCGGCGGCGTCGCCGACGTCGAGGCGGAACGGCTCCCATTCCGAGAGGTCCCGGACGACCGGCCGCAGCACGTCGTCGTCCCGGCGGAAGTTGACCTTGAGCGCGTCGGCCTCCGCCACCGCCGCCCGCAGAGCGTCGGCGAGCAGGGCGGTGTCCAGGTCGCCGTCGATGTCCCAGAGGGTCGCCACGTTGTTCGGTACCTCAGGGCTGAACTCCTGCGCGAGCCACATGGCTTCCTGCGCGGATGTGACGCCGGTACAACCCATCCAGATGCCCCCAGCACAGTGGTTTCCCGGTCAACGGCCCCTTGCCGTGCCCGATGCTTGTCGTGGTCCAGGTGGTCGAACAACCGCGATGAAAGATGTTGGCCAGAGACCGGGAAGGAATTGGCCACCATCTCCGCGCCATGCGACGCCGGTCGGGGCCTGTTCCGCGCCCGCCCCGGGTGTTGCCGCTGCACGCCCTCCGCCCGCGGAGCCGGAGGACCTCACGCCGGTCCGCCCGGGCCTAGGGGGTGTCTTTCCGATCATCCGATCGTTGGGCTGGTCGTGAGGGATGGGGAGATGACTGACGCCGCGTGGGCGGTGATCGAGCCGTTGTTGCCGCCTGCGGGTCGTGCCCGGGGCAGGTGGCGGGATCACCGCCAGGTGCTGGAGGGCATTGTGTTCAAGTTCCGTACCGGGGTGCCCTGGAGGGATCTGCCGGAGCGGTTCGGGCCCTGGCAGACCGTGCACGGACGTTTCGCCCGCTGGGCTGCCGACGGAACCTTCGACCGGCTTCTGGCCGCGGCCCGGCAGCGGGCGGAGGTGGACTGGCTGGTCGCGCTGGACTCCACGATCGTGCGGGCCCATCAGCACACCGCGGCCAAAGGGGGCTCGAGGAACGCGGCCTCGGACGCTCCCGAGGCGGGCTGACCACCAAGATCCACCTGGCCTGCGACGGGCGGGGCCGCCCCCTGGCGTTCACGGTCACAGCCGGCACCCGCAACGACTGCACCCAGGCCGAGACGGTCATCGACAAGATCCGCGTCACCCGGCCCGGGCCGGGACGGCCTCGCGTCCGCCCGGAGCGGGTGGTTGCCGACAAGGGCTACTCGGCCCGGACCTTCCGCGCCTACCTGCGCAGACGCGGCATCAAAGCGACCATCCCCGAACGCGTCGACCAGCTCGCGGGCCGACGCCGTCGCCGCGAACGGCCCTGTGGCTTCGACCGAGCCGTCTACCGGCGCCGCAACGTCGTTGAGCGCTGCTTCCACCGCCTCAAGCAGTGGCGCGGCATCGCCACCCGCTACGAGAAACAGCCCGGCCGCTACCTCGCCGCCATCACCCTGGCCAGCACACTCATCTGGCTCCAGACGTGATCGACAAGACGCTGCCTAGTGGCGCGGCTCGTCGGCGGTCCCGGCCCGGCTCCGGTTGTCGTGGCCGCTGGTACGGATCACCTGCGCGACGGTCAACTCGTAGGAGGCGTACCAGTGCTCGCGGCCCATGCGCTGCGCCACCCGGTGCTCGGGGTCGCACCGCCACTTGTCGAGTGTCTCCCCGTCGCGCCACATCATGACGGCGAGTCGTTCACCGTCCTCCCCGGTGTAGTGCTTCACCTCCACCGGATCGGACCCGGCGATGGCGCGGACCCGCTCCTGCATCCGCTCCTCGGTCGCCTCGTACTCCTCGCCGGCCTGCTCGGACAGGTGCGACTTGAACAGGATCACGAACATCCGGAGTCCTCCAGGGTTGCTGTGGTCGGGGCGTGGACGCAGGCGCGCAGCCGGTCGTCGGGCACCGACACCAGTCCGGTGCCGTGCCGGGCCAGCAACTCCGCCACGAGCCGGTCCAGCCGCCGGTCGTCACGCAGTACGGAGGCGTAGCCGTCCTCGGTGAAGGCGCACCGCTCGTACAGCGGGACGAACCGGTCGGGGAAGAGGGTCGTCAGCCGCCCGCGCAGCACATCCGCCGCACTCTCCTCGCGCGGAGGGTTGGCCATGGTGAAGTAGTGCCGGTAGGAGAGTTCGGAGATGGCGTGGGCGTCCTCGGTGCGCGACGTCTCGTAGGCAGCCAGGCCTGCCGACGGGTCGGAGGTGGCGTCGAGGCAGTCGACGAGGACACGGGCGTCCTCGAAGCCGCAGTTCATGCCGTGTCCCATGAAGGGCGCCATCGCGTGACAGGAGTCGCCGAGCAGCGCGAAGGTGTCCCGCCAGACCCACCGGTCGCAGTGGACGGCCGTCAGGGTGGAGACCGCCTTGACGGCGAGTTGTTCCTCGATGTCGGGAATGATGCCGGTCAGTTCGGGGAAGTGTGCGGCGAACAACGCGGACAGCTCCTGGCCGCCGCGGGCCGCCGCGTAGGACGGGGCGGGGCCGTCGCGGCGCATGAACAGGGAGCCGGACAGCTTCCCCGACGGCAGGGGGTGTGCGGCGAACATGGCCTGCCCGCTGGGCCAGTAGTGTGTGATGTCCGGCTCCAGCCGGCCGGCCGGCACGTCGATCTCCTGGTACGCCAGGTCCAGTGTGCGCACCTTGATCCGGGCGCCGCGTGCCTGGAGGGCCGCCCGGGTGGCGGAGTGCGCGCCGTCGCAGCCGAGGATGCGGCGGCACGTCAGCCGGTGGGTGCCGTGCCGGTCCTCCACCTGCACCGCGGGACGGTCCAGGTTCACGGAACGCACGCGCTGCCCGAAGCGGATGCTCACACCGGGGGTTGCCTCGGCCGCGTCCAGCAGGATCCGGTGCAGCCGGCGGCGCTCCACGGCCCAGATGGGCCGGCCGTCCCGGCTGTAGGGAGTCATCCGTGTCCGGCCGTCGGGCAGGTGCCCGCACCGTCCGTGGAGAGGGACACATATCCGGCGTACGGCGTCCGCGACGCCGAGGTCCGACAGGGCGCGCCAGCCGCGTGCCGACAGCATCACGACGAGAGACCGGCGCTGCGGGCCGGGGTCGGCCCTGGGGTCCGGCCGCTTCTCCAGGACGGTGACGGGTCCGAACCGCGGGGCGAGGTAGCACGCCGCGACCGCGCCGACCAGACCGGCGCCCACGATGACGGTCTCCTGGGTGCGGTCCGTGCGGGTCGTTGCGTTCTCGGCCGTGGAGTGGGTGCCGTTCCCGTCCGTGCGGCCCGTGCCGGTGCCGTTCATGCTGTTCCCGCCCCTCGTCCGTTGGCTCCGCCCGTCGATGCACGGGCGTCCGTGCGTCCGCGCCCGGTCATGGCCGCCGCAGTTCCGCCAGGACCGCGGCACCCACCTCCTTCGTGCCGAGAGGTCCGCCGAGATCGGGGGTGACACGGCCGGCCGCCACGGCTGCGGCGACCGCCCGGCGCACGGCGTCCGCCTCCTCATTCCGGCCCAGGTGCTCGGCCAGCAGGGCCACGGAGAGGATCGCCCCGAACGGGTTGGCGGTGCCGCTGCCCGCGATGTCCGGGGCGCTGCCGTGCACGGGCTCGAACAGGGCTCGTCCCGTCACCGGATTGAGGTTGGCGGACGCCGCGACGCCCAGGCCGCCGGCGAGCGCGGCCGTGAGGTCGCTCAGGATGTCGCCGTAGGAGTTGTTGGTGACGATGACGTCGAAGCCGGTCGGGTCGGTGGCCAGGCGTAGCGCGGCGGTGTCCACGTAGAGGTGGGACGTCGCGATGTGCGGGTGCCGAGCCACCGCCTCGCCCCAGCACCGCTGCCACAACTGCCCGCCGTTGCGGACGGCGTTGGCCTTGTCGACGAGGCACACCGACCTGCGTGCCGCGGAGAAGGCGAACTCCAGCACGCGTGACACCCCGTGGCGGGTGCTGAGGTCCACATCCACGGCGATCTCCTCGGGTGTCCCGGTCCGCGCACCGCCGCCGATGCCGCTGTAGAGCCCCTCGGTGTTCTCCCTGACGATCACGCAGTCGATCGCCCGGCGGGCCGGGTCGCGCAGCGGGCTGAGCCTGTCGTGCCAGAGCCTGGCGGGCCGGTAGTTGACGTACAGGTCCAGTTCGAGACGCAGGGTGGTGAGGACGCCGCGCACGTACGATGTGTCGCCGAGCCGGGGGTCGCCGACCGCACCGAGGAGCGCCGCCTCGCTGGACCTGATCCGGTCGAGGTCGGAGCCTGTCAGGGCCTCCCCGGTTCGCAGGTACGTGTCCGCGTTGACGTGGTCGAGGATGTCGGTGCGCGTCCCGAGGCCGAGCGCGTCGAGGACGTCCAGGGCCGGCTCGATCACCTCCGGGCCGATGCCGTCACCGGGGATCACCGCAATGGTGGTCACGGCCGTCTCACTTCCGGCCCTGGCTGAGCACGTCCTTGACGAGTTCCGCGACATTGGCCGTCACGTGGAAGTGCCCGCCCGGCCGCTCGGTCTCGGTGAAGCCGCCGGTGGTGACGGCCGCCCAGCCCGCCAACTGGTCCTGCTCCACCAGGGGGTCGCCCTCGCCGTGGTAGCAGCGCACGGGGCAGGACAGCGGACGGATGCCAGGGCGGGGGCGGTAGGTGGCGTGGGCCCGCAGGTCGGAGCGGATGACGGGCAGGAGCAGGTCGCGCAGTTCGGCGTTCCCGGCGACGGCGGGTTCGATGCCGCCCAGTGCGCACAGGGTCGTCCAGAACTCGTCGTCGGGTGCCTTGTAGGTGTCTCTGTCAGTCATCCGGCCGGGTGGCAGAGCCGCGGAGACGCAGAGTGCCCGGGGTCCCTCGCCGGCGTCCCTCAGCAGCAGGGCGGTCTCGTAGGCGACCAGGGCGCCCAGGCTGTGCCCGAAGAGGATGTGGTCGCCCGGCGGCAGACGCCGCAGCTCCGCCGCGACGGAGGCGGCCATCGCGGTCACGTCGTCCACCGGGGGCTCCCCGAAGCGGTCGCCGCGGCCCGGGTACTGGACGGCCATCAGGGACACCCCGGGCGGCACCGCGGCAGCCCACTCGCCGAAGGCGATCCCCGAGCCCCCCGAGTGCGGGAAGCACACCACCCGCAGGCCGAGCGGGTCACCGGTGGCCAGCGACCGCACCCATCCGCGCTCCCGTTTCCCGCTCATCCTGTTCGCCCTCCCGGCGGCCGTCGTTCCGTCCGCACCATGTTTGCCACTCGCCGGGGATTCGCACGGCCCACGACAGATGTCGGCAAGAGACCGGGGGGCGGCGCGCCTTGACGCTGACGATGCCAAGGGAGGCGACGCGGCACGACGCGCGACCGGCGGCCCACGGCCCGCGGCAGGGCTGGTCCAGGTCGGTCCAGGTCGGTCCAGGTCGGTCCAGGTCGGTCCAGGTCGGTCCAGGTCGGTCCGGGTCGAGCGTCCCCCTGGAGCCAACAGGACCGCCATGCCGCCCCGATCGTCACCCCGCTCCACGCCTCGATCGACCTCTGGAAGGGACCGTGATCATGCTTGACGGTTTCGTGCACTGGCCCGAGCACCTCGTGACAGAACTGCGCCGGAACGGAGTCTGGCTCGGCCGGCCGCTCGGCGACCTGCTGCACGAGTCGTGCGAGCGGAACGCCGAGCGGGTGGCCGTGGTGTGCGGCGAACGCCGGATGACCTACGCGGAGTTGGCCCGGCGGGCGGATCGGCTGGCGGGTGGCCTGATCGGACTGGGCATCAGGCCCCTGGACCGCGTGGTGGTGCAGCTGCCCAACGTCCCCGAGTTCGTCGTCGTGGTCTTCGCCCTGATGCGGGCCGGTGCGATCCCGGTGCTCGCACTGCCCGGTCACCGCAGAGCCGAGATCGCGCACCTGTGCGCGCACTCCGGAGCTGTCGCCTATGTGGTGAAGGACGAGTTCGGCGGGTTCGACTTCCGCACGATCGCCCGGGACATCGCGCCGGTCCCGCACGTAATCGTCAGCGGCAACGCCCAGGAGTTCACCTCGTTGGAGTCGCTGGACGCGAAGGACGTCACGCTGCCCCGCGTGGACGCGTCCGACCCCGCGCTGTTCCTGCTCTCCGGAGGCACCACCGGGCTGCCGAAGCTGATCCCGCGGACCCATGACGACTACGCATACGTCATGCGGGCCAGCGCGGAGGCGATGCAGGTGGGCGCGGAGGTGGTGTACCTCGCCGTCAACCCGGTCGCGCACCAGGCGGCCCTGGCCTGCCCGGGCGTCCTCGGCAGCCTCCTGCTGGGCGGCAAGGCGGTCCTCACGTCGAGTGTGCGGCCCGACGACGTCTTCGCGCTGATGCGCCGCGAGGGGGTCACGGTGACCACGGTCGTGCCCTCGGTGCTGCGGCTGTGGACCGACGCCGGGCGACCGCCCGGGGAACTGTCCCGCCTGCTGGTCCAGGTGGGCAGCGCACCGCTCGACCCGGCCCTGGCGCTCCGTGCGGCGAAGACACTGGGGTGCAGGGTGCAGCGGTGGTACGGCATCAGCGAAGGTCTGCTGACCCACACCCGGCTCGACGACCCGGAGGAGGTGGCCGTCGGCACGGACGGCCGGCCCATGTCACCGGGTGACGAGGTGCGCGTCGTCGACGAGTCGGGGAACCCCCTGCCCGACGAGGAAGCCGGCGAAATGCAGGTCCGGGGCCCCTACACGATCCGCGGGTACTACCGCGCCCCGGAGGAGAACGCCCGCTCGTTCACGCCGGACGGCTTCTTCCGCACCGGCGACCTCGTCCGACGCCGCCCGGACGGCAACATCGTGATCGTCGGCAGGATCAAGGACGTGATCAACCGGGCCGGCGAGAAGGTCTCCGCGGAGGAGGTGGAGCGGCAGCTGCGCACCCATCCCGCGGTCCAGGACGCGGCCGTCATCGGCGTGGCGGACACCGTGCTCGGCGAACGGACCTACGCCTTCGTCGTCCTCGACCAGGCCGACATCCGCCCGTCCGCCATGAAGGAGTTCCTGCGCGGCCACGGCCTGGCCACGTACAAGATCCCCGACCGGCTGATCCCGGTGCCGCAGCTTCCGCGCACACCGATGGGGAAAGTCGACAAGAAGGCGCTGCGGAAGCTGGTACCGGCCGTCGAGTGAGGCGTCGCACGGCCCTGCTGTGAGACAGGCGATCGCCGCTGGGCCCACCGGCTCGAGCCGGAGCGGCGCGCGAGCGGCTTCGGCGCTCACGGCGCGCTGTGCACAGCTGCCTCCGGGGTGGCCGACACCGCGTCGGGCGGCGGGCCACTCTGGTGATCATGATCAATACGGATGTCACGGTCGAGGGGCAGGAGCCGTCCATACTGCTCGCCCGTGCGGTCACGTCCGTCGTCACCCCGGACCACGTGGACGACGGTCGGTGACCAACCCCTGACGAAGCCAGGCTAGTGACTTCGTCTGGACAAAGACAGCCGACGAGATTCTCGACAGGGTTGCCGCCTACTGCCGACGAATCTCTGACTCAGGTCACTAGAGCACTTCCGACACACGCCCTAGCGGAGGCCCGGAACCTCGCCGAGCGGCTCCCGGAAGGTGTCTACACGGGCACGGCCTTCGGCCCCGACTCGGTCCGCACCCATGAAGTGTCCGTGGCCGTCAGCCTCGGCCACGACCACGTCACCAAGGCACTCGGCGTCGCCCGCGAGTGGAGACCCTCCACAGACCTTCCAGCGGAACGGCGCAGCGGCTTCTACATTGAAAGGGCAACTCGACTGCAGGGCCGCATTGCAAGCAGCCCCTCACCCTCCGATGAAGTAGGACGGCTGACGGACGCTCATGCTCCGCGCGATTGACGTCAGCACAGCCGCGCTCACCGGCGGCGAGGTCGCCTGGATGTCCGCCACCGTGTCGCCAACCCGGATGTAGTAGGAGACGTACTGCGAGTTCCCCGAACGCCACACGTCCGGCGCAACGGCGGTACAGGCGGGGGCTGGGACGGGATAGCTGGAGTTGACCGCGGCGCAGTGCGAAGGGGGGTGAACTGCGGCTGCACTGGCGCGACGAAGACCTGGATCTCGCGCTGCAGCTCCGCCATGGTGGTCGCATCCTGCCCGTCGGGGGCGAGACGGTAATAAAAGGTGGGAGCGGTGAGGGCCTCGGTCCCGACACCTTCGATGTGGTAACCGCTGGGGACCTGCGGTCCGAGCAGCGGGACAGAGGTCGCCGACAAGGCCGCATTCTGCCGGCTGTCGTTGACCTTCGAGACGGCGAACGTGTTCACCGGCACCACCAGTGCAAGCGCCACCACCAGCGCCACGCGCGGCAGCCACGGGCGCAAAGACGCGGTGAGCCACGCTGCGAGGGCGAAGGCGGCGGTCGGCAGCGCGAACTGGACCCAGTTGATGCCGCCCGGTAGCACGGGGAGGCTGGCCGCCGCCGTGAGATGCCGCAGCAGGTACCAGCTCAGACCGGCGCCGAGCAGCGCGGTGAGCCATGCCGGGCGCACCCCAAGCATCCGCAACACCGGCCACCCGACGATAAGCAGCACGAACGGGGTGGCGTCGCCCCACCACACGACTACCCCGACGCAGCCCCAGCCGGGGGCGTTCCGGCAGGCGGAAGAAGAAACCAGCAGCCACTCCGCGAGGAACAGCCCCACCATGAGGCCAAGCCCCACTCCGGCCGCACGCAGCGTGCGCCCGCTCGGCCGCCGCGGCCCTGGTATCGGTACAGCTGCCCCCGCACCGCTCACTGCGCACTCCCGTCATCGTCTTCAGCAACAGAAGCACTCTGGCTCACCTCGCCTGCCTTTCACCTGAGTACACGTACTCAGGTGAAAGGCGCTCACGGGGGATGTCTCAGTCCTGGGTCCGTCCGGAAGCGACGACTTCACGGTCATGCCCGGTCGGACGACAGTCTTTCCGGCTTTGCTCTCCCACTGATTTCGCGTCGGGAGTCGGTGGGGTCATCTTCACCAAGCGGTATGCGTCTCCTCGGTGACGGCGGGGAGATCGCCATGACCACGGAACCCTCAGTGTCAGCGACTACCTCGGGATCCTCTCGACAGGTGCCGAGTTCAACCGCCTTCCGGTGCACCCCCCTGCACGGCCTTCGACATGCGTGGCAGCCGCGGGACGGGCCAGGCTCGATCCCACCGCCAGGCCATCCACGAGGCGGCGTCGGCGAACGGACCGGAGCGCTCGGCGAGCATAGCGAGGATCTGGCCTCGGGCGGCGTCCACGGCTCGGTGCTCGATGTCGGTGACGATGCCGAGCCGCCGCACGTGCGCATACTCGTCTTCGTCCTTCCACTCCCAGCGGCTGAGGTCGGGGTCGACGACCAAGTCCACGGTGAGATCAAAGGTGTCGAACCCATGTGTCGTACGGCGGGTGGGGCGCTCGAAGTTCACGTACCAGTTCCGCAGCCCCGTGCTCGTGTAGAAGGCGTTGACGCTGAACCACGCCGCCGGCGGCTTCCACAGCAGCAGTTCGGTATCCTGCCACACCGCGTCCGCGAGCTCCCACATGCCGCTCGCCATCGCATCGAACGCCTCCGTGCGCACCGAGCGGTCACCGTCGTTACGGGCCTTGACGTACAGGGCCGGCCAGCGGGTCTCGGCGCCCGGCGAGCAGGCGGCCACCAGGGCCTCGCTGGTATCGGCGACGACGCGCAGCGCATGCTCGCTCCACACCGCCCCCGTACGGTGCACCTCCCGCCGTACCACTGTCTGCCCGGCCTCAAAGCTGTCCACCAGTTCCTCCTTCGTCGCGGCCGGGTCTCAGCGCGCGGTCTCAAGCCCAGCGCCGAATACGGGCAAGCCCTCATTGGCGAAAGGCTTGCCCAGGGTCGGTCGCCTACGGCCTTGCCCGGATCACGTCCGTCAGCGGAACAGGCCGCAGCGGGGCTTGCCCAGCTCCTGGCCGTCGGCCTCCGGCTCCGACGCAGCGGCTGGCCGCCGGGCGGCTTCGGCGGCGGCCGCCTGACGGCGACGTCGCCAGCGTGGCAGAACAGGAGGCGCCGCGGAAAGTGGGAATGGGCTTGGGCATGATCTGGCCCGTCCGTGAGGAGCGCACACGGCCCAGCACGTTCTTCCCTCTCGGCTCGTCCGCGCTGCCGGCTATCACTTGGCTCTACAGGCGAAAGCGGACAACATGTATCGACGGTTTCGGGCAACGCTCGAGAACTGGCAACGCGCGTTGCTGGCCTACGTCGGCAACCGCATCGCGCTGCTCCCCCGGAAGGGACGTCTGTTGCTGTCCTGCTGATTGTGAAGCGCGGCCTACGCAGCGCAGGCACAGTTCAGCAACTCCCACCCACACCTCACCACCAGCTCACACGACGAAGCACCGCGCCAGCTCCGTCACGACATGCCCCTTCGCAGCAGGTCAACAGGGCCTCGGCAGGCGTTGACGGGCCCACACCACCGCCACCACGGCCAGGACAGGGCAACCACCGCAAAATCAGGTCGCCTGACCGGTCAGATAAACCGTAACCTCCCCGCCGCACAGCCGTTGGACAGGACGCGTGCACGAACATCCGAACCTCCTCGGATACGCAAGCGAGCTCCTGGGCCTCCCCCGGCCCGGGGGCTCGCCTCATTGCAGAGCCGGTCCGGACAACAGCCCGAACCCGGACAAGTCCGCGCACCAGTAGATTCGGCACACTGACCACTGCACGTCTTACGACGCTGCACCCGGCCCTGTCCTGTGTTTACGCCCGCCGCGGACGCAGCAGGACAGGACCTTAGCCACCGGGCAATGCGGCGGTAGCCGCCCGTCGCAGTCCACGCACAGCAGCGCCCGAGCCGCCAAAAATCGCGGGACTTCCCGAATTCGGGAAGTCCCGCTCAACAGACGCCGAACCTGTTGAGGGCTGACCCCTGCGGGATTCCGCCCCGTCCGAAGGTGGCCCAGGAACCGGTCCACATCCCCCGCCTGGACCTCCCACACCGGACACCGCCCGAACCCGGCCAGCTCACACACCACACCCCGGTCCGCCGCCAACGCGTCACCCCCGCGCCCCGTACCTGTCCTGGCCAGCCAGCACCCGTTGAGCAACTCCTCCTCCAGGCAGGCCAGCTACCCTCAAGGTGCCCGACCGTCCCCCGCCCCCGGCGCGGAGCGCACCAACAACGCCCCACACCCCCACCCTCGCCACAGACAGCCATCACCCGAAAAGAACGACGAACCGTCAGAATGCATGACGTCTGCCCGCCGAACCCACACCATTTCACACACTCCCGCCAGCAGCGGCGGCGGACAGGACACCTCCCCACTGCCGGGATCGGCCAATTTTTTGATGTTCCGTAAGCGCATACCCATTTCGGTGTCAGGGTGTCAGTGGGTGTTGCCAAACTGATCGTGCGGCTGGAGCTGGCCGTCCAAAGGCTCGCGGAGCAAGCGAAAGAGGTGTGGTGTGGTCCCGAAGGCGACGGCAGAGCAGGAAGCTGCCCAGGAGGCATTCGCCGCAGGGCACAACCTGGCCTTGGTGGCTGGTGCAGGCACGGGCAAGACGTCGACACTCGCGATGATGGGTGCGGCATCCCGTCGCCGCGGCCTGTACGTGGCTTTCAACAAACCCATCGCGGTGGAGGCCCGGGCGCGGTTCGGCCCGAATGTGGAGTGCCGGACATCGCATTCGCTGGCGTATCAGGCGGTTGGCAGGCGTTTCCAGGGGAGGCTTGAGGCATCGCGTCACATGCCGCTGAGCCGTACGGCGCGCTTACTGGGCCTGGACCGGGACCTGACCGTCAACAAGAAGCGGCTGCGGGCGACGACGCTGGCGCGGCTGGTGATGGAGATGGTGCGACGCTTTTGTTACAGCACCGATGAGCAGGTTGCGGCCCGGCACCTGGGAACGGTGAACGGGCTCGACGACCAGGGCGTGCAGTATCTGGCGGAAGTTCTGCTGAGACGAGCGCAGTGGGCGTGGGAGGACATCTGCTCTCCTGAGGGCCAGCTGCCCTTCCACCACGATCACTACCTGAAGATGTGGGCGCTGACCCGGCCGAGGCTGCCCGCCGACTTTGTGCTCCTGGATGAGGCGCAGGACACCAACCCCGTCCTTGAGGAGATCTTCCTCGCGCAGGACGCCCAGCGTGTCTGTGTCGGCGATCCTGCTCAGCAGATCTATGAGTGGCGGCACGCCAAGGACATCATGAGCAGCTTTCCGGGGCAGCGCATGGAGTTGACACAGTCCTTCAGGTTCGGGCCGGCGATCGCCGAGGTGGCGAACCGGTGGCTGCGGGCCGCGTCGTCGCCGATGCAGCTCACTGGACATGCCGGCCGGCCTTCGGGGCTTGGGAAGGTCGAGGTGCCGGATGCGGTGCTGTGCCGGGGCAATGCCGATGCGCTCGCCGAGGTGCTGCGTTTCCTCGACGAAGGCGTTCCGGTCGCGCTGGTGGGGGGCGGCAAGCCGCTGCTGAAGATCGCCCAGGCGGCAATTGATCTGCAGGCGGGCAGGCGGACCTCGCACCATGAGCTGTTCCTGTTCTCCTCCTGGGGCGAGGTTCAGGAGTACGCCGAACAAGACTCTGCGGCAGCCGATCTCAAGGCCCTCGTGGACTTGGTCGACACCTATGGTCCCCAGCAGATCATCGCGGCCGTGCAGCGCATGGCCGACGAGGACCAGGCGCGCGTCGTGGTGTCCACCGTGCATAAGGCCAAGGGCCGTGAATGGCAGCGGGTACGCATCGGCAGCGGTTTCACCCCCGAAGCCGGCGAAAGCGCAGCGCGCTCCGTGCATCCGGCGGAAGCGCGGCTGATCTATGTCGCGGTGACCCGGGCCCGCGAAGTGCTCGACTGCTCGGGTCTGCAGTGGGCCGAAGCCCAGATCAGCACCGCCTCGCGCGCCGGCGCCACCGCTACTTCTGAAGGGGTGCCGCTGGCAGCGCTGCCGCTCACCGGACAGCTGCAGTATCCCCGCTCACCGATGTCGCAGTTCCTGGAGCGGTACCTGCCCCGTACAGAGCAGCTCATCAGCGCATACCAGCAGCAGGTACGCACACTGCCGCCCGCGGCGCAGCCGATGAACGAACGGCGGCCCGACTACGCGGCCCTCGGACACACCATCGACTACCGTCTCAGGCTCATACTGGGGCGCGGCGCCGGAGACGCGGTCGCCCTCGGCATCCGGATCCTGGGCAGCCTCGCGCCTGGGGAGGGAGCTCCCGCGGCCGGCGTACGCCGGAACCTGCACGAGGCAGGCACGCAGCTGCTGGCCCGCTAGCAAGCCCACCTGGATGGCACCACCAAGCTGAACGACGAAGAGCTGACCCGGCTGTGCCACGTGGCCGGGTATTTCGAGGCCGTCTACCGCAACGGCATCTTCTCCCGCCGCCGCAACCTGCTCGCTGGCGCCGACGCCGGCACCACGCTGGACGATCTGACAGCGGCGGTCCCCGCGTACGTCCTGGAGGATATCAGCGACCAGATGGCGCTCGCCGAACGTCCCTTCGCGCCCTTCAGAAGCCTGCCGGAACACAAGCGAGTCTGCGGGCCCGTCTTCGCCGGCAGCGCCGACCTGGGCGGCGCCGACGCCGACTTCATCGTCGACGGGCTGCTCATCGACTGCAAAGCCACCACCCGCCCGCACTCCCTCAACCGCGCCGCCGTGCAGCAGCTCGCCGGCTACCTGCTGCTCGACTACGACGACGTCTACCGCATGAATCGCGTAGGTCTCTACCTCTCGCGCCACGGCGCGCTGATCACCTGGACCGTCCCCGACTTCCTCACCTCCCTGGGCGCCACGCTCTCGCTGCCCGCCCTGCGCCAACAGCTCAAAGAACACCTCCACCGCAGCGGGCGACGCAGGTAGCCGGGGACAGCTGCTCCGGAGCGTGCAGCCCGTCCAGCGGGCCGCCGACCAGCGCGACGTACGTCTGGTGCGGCAGCGGGATCGGGTTGGGGGCGTCGTGCTGCGCGGCCGTATACCCGGCCGCGCAGCAGCTGCTCGTCATCGGCGTTCATCCGGCCAGCCTCGCAGCCACCGCCAACAGCGGAAGGCCGGCGGCGGCCGGAAGTCCGGCCTCGTCTCCCCACCCGACCACCCTCGCCCCCTGGGCGACCTGGCACCACCTGCTCCTCACCGCTCTCCCGCAGCCGCACCTTCGGCACCCACCTCGGCCACGGCCTGACCATGGCCGAGACCCGGCAGACCACCGAAGGCGTCGAGAGCGCCGAGGCGATCCTCGACCTGGCCGCCGCCCACGACGTCGAGATGCCGATCACCGAGATCGTCTCCGACCTGCTGCACGAGAAGGTCACGCTCGACCAGGCCGCGGCCGCGCTGATGCAGCGGCCCCCCAAACCCGAACGCTGAACCCCGCATCACCCCGTCGGCCCCGGGGCCTGCCGCACCTCGCCTTTTGCACATCACAGCGGCGAGCGCGCCTCCGCCGCATTTCGCCATTTCTGACGGTGGCCCAGTCAGGCGTCACTCCATCCGAAACCACAGGAGACAGGTCACTCAACGCAGGACCGACACGAGATCTTCCGAGGTGCGCGGCGGCCGCTTCGCGAACTGAGAAGACGCGTCCACCAAGGTCAGCCGCTTCAGGCCGGTGGGCGCAAGCCCAGCCCCGGTCGTGCGGCGCTCGTGGCCGGATGGAGTCCTTGCCGAGCTGCGCATCGTGATGATTCATCGGGTTCTGTCATTACCCCCTGCTACACCGAAATCTTGGGATGGTCCGTAGGTCGCGGCCGCCGACGGGGAGGGGCAGCTGACCGACGGGCTTGCTGGTCATCAGCCGACATGTCTGGGGGTGTGGTGTTCGACGAAGACGGGTCACTCGACCCACTGCTGAAGTTCCTGCTGTACGCCGTAGTCGCGCTGGCCATCGGCAAGATGCTGTGGAAGTGGCTCACCGAGGACGTCAGCCGGTGGATCACGGTGGATCTGTGGAACCTCATCGCAGATTACCCATGGTGGACCGCCCTGATCGTGGTCGGCGCACTGGCCGTGCTCATCCTGGCCAGTAAGGTCCTTTCATTCTTCTTTGGCACCTACACCTACGTCAGCGCGGACGGCGAGTTCGTCGCCTCGTCGGACGACGATCCCGGCCCGGACCTGCTGACCTTCAAGATGAAGCAGCTGTCTTCGATGAGCGCCACCGGCTTCGAGCAAGCGTGCGCGGACCTCCTGGCTCGTGACGGATTCCGCAGTCCTCGACGGGTCGGCGGTGCCGGCGACCTGGGCGTTGACGTCACCGCCCGGGACGGGGCCGACCGCCTACTGATCCTGCAGTGCAAGCAGTACCAGAAGCCGGTCGGCTCCGGGCACGTGCAGAAGTTCAACGGGACAGCCCGTCCGCACCACGGCGCCGACATCCCGATCATGATCGGCCTCAATGGCTTCACCCATCCGGCAGCCGACTTCGCCGCGCATCACCAGATCCTCCTCATGGGCCGTGCGGAACTGAAGAAATGGGCCCACGGCCAGCACCTGTACGACGTCCTCGGCATCGAGAGCACCAGGCATTGACCATGGTCGGCCCCCACCAGCGACGGGCAGCGGGTACTTTTCCGTCAAAGCACGCTCGATAGCCGCAAGGAGCGGTTTGACGGGGTCACCGGTACCGACCGAGCCCGACGGGTCGAAGGACTGCACACCACCGAACAACACCGTGTAGAGGTGGCGGTGCTCGCCTCTCACTGCCGGTACACGACGGCCGGCGGGTAGGCGTCGGCGAGGGCGTCCTTGGACGCCGGCACCACCGAGAGCGCCCGGAAGAGCCCGGCCACCGCTTTGTCGCGCACATCGCCGATCAGCGCGTCCCTGCCGTCGAACAGCGAGTACACCGCCGCCGTCGACATCCCGGCCCCAGCGGCCAGGGCGCGGACGATGACCCATTCCCGCGGCCGGCTGGTGAACATCTCGGCGACGCATGCGACGAGCCGCTCCTCAACAGCGTCGTCGTTCGTTCTCAGCCTTCCCAAGGGGCCAGCCGCCCGGCGGGACGCTGCTGCACCGCGCAGGCCGCCGAGGGTGCATCAGAACCGTAACTATCGCCTTGATGGACAGCGTGACATTCGGTGTGGCAGGGGAATCAGGGGTGCGTGACACCGAGGCGTAACAGCTCAGCGTGCACGTGCCGGTTGAGCCGCTTGTAAAGGGTTCATGACAGGGCCGGTAAGTGAGTTCCCCGATCACTAGAGTGAGTGCTTCAATCCGGCCTTGTCGGATGCGGTGGGTAAGTACCAGGGAATCGGGGGATCCGTGGACGGACCCGTGTTCGAGCACGGCGACCGGCTCTTCGAGCTGCTTGGCACCCTGGTGCGCAGGCCGGAAAGGGGGGAGTTGCCGACCGAGGTCCCCAAGCGCGACGGCATCCCGATACTCGGCCTGCTCGGCCGGCACGAGGACGCCCTCGCGCTCCAGGTCGAGCAGGCGCTGAAAGCAGCCGTACCCCAGGTGGTTCCTAACCAGGTGGTCGACATGACCGCCAAGTGGAGCGGGGTCGTCGCCGAGCGAGGCAACCCGGCGGAGGCCAAGTACCTGTCCGTTGAATGGCAACGGGCCGAACTGTGCCGACGCGTCCTCGTCGACCTCGCCGCCGAGTTTTCCTCCGCACGCCACGGACACGACAGGCGGGTACGGTTCCGGCGGCTGGGACTCGTCAACTGGCTGCTTGAGATGACGCACACGGCCGACCAGCCCGACAGCGACCACGGCCAGATCATGCTGCGCCGGCTACGCGACCGCGAACTGGAGCGCAGACGCTTGTTCGGGTTCATGCGCAGCCCGAGCACCGAGGTCGCCCTGCAGGGGCACGTGCCCTGGTGGGCTTACCTCCTGGGACTGCATCTGCTGCCGGTCTTCTGGTTCCGTGTATGGCGCGGTGTGGGCAGCGAGTACCGGTGGCTGCTGCACCAGCCGTACATGGCGCCGGCCGATCCGGGGACGTTCATCGGGTTCGCGTTACGGCTCACCCAGCCCAGGTGGGGGCGTGAAGACCCGCAACAGATCAGCAAGTTGATGATCAACGCCTTCCTGGAGGACCTGCGGGTCGCCTACCGGCGACGGCCGTGGCGGCGGCACGCCCACCGTCGTACGGCCTACTGCGTCGCCCTCCTGAAAGGGGTGAGCGGCCCCAACGGCGGCCTGGAACTGGTGCGGCTGCTCTCCGAAGTACGCAACGACACCGGCGCCTTCGACCCACTGCTCCTCGTGACGAGCCGCCCCGAGGACCCGGCCGAACCGGTACCAGTGCGGGAGCTGACCGACAACCCCACTCCCTACCAGGCCTGGTGCGAGCGGCTAAGAGCGGCTGGCGGCGGCCGGAACACCGAGTTCTGGCAGCTGCCGGTACGGGTGCCGGAGCCGTTATCGGACGGCGACGACAGACGGCTCCAGCAGGGTGAACGTACGACGATCGCGAGCCGGCTCACCGTTCCCCGCCCTCCCGTCTGGGCGGGCCGCGCGACGACCATCGTGGCCGTCACCACCGCCCTGGCGGTGCTCGCCGTCGGCGTGGGCATCGCCGTGGCCGATGCCCGGGACTGGCGACAGCAGCACTGCGGGCTGGGCACCTCCGACCCCGACGCGCGAACGGTGTGGCGGGCCTCGACCAGCGAGTGCGTCGGTGTCGCCCCGCACGGTTTCGCCTTCGGCGCCAAGGACCCGGCCGTGCGTAAAACCCTGAGCATCATCGCCGAGCAGAACCACAGGGCCGAAAAGATACACGCCGAGGATCCCACCCGCCCGATCGTCACTCTCGTCCATCTCTCCGCTCTGCTCAGCACCCCCAAGAGCGGGACATCCCAGACCCTGTCCTATGCCCGCGAGCAGTTGCAGGGCGTAGCGAGCGCGCAGCAGCGCCTGCTGAAGACAGGCGGTGGCGACGACCCTGTACTGCGGATCTACCCGGCCAGCGCGGGAGCCGGCATGAAGTTCGGAGCCGATGCCGCGCGCATGATCGAGCGGATGATGCGGAGCGACTCGACGATCGTCGGCGTCACCGGCCTCGACCAAAGCCGCAGGGCCACCTACAACACGATCGAAGAACTGACCCGGGTGGGACTGCCAATGGTCGCCACCACCCTGTCCGCCGACTCACTGCCCGGCGTGTCCGCGCTGTACTACCAGGTCTCACCGCAGAACAGGCGCGAAGCGCAGATCTCCGTCGCCTACGTAGGCCATCTCCTCGCCGAGAAGCAGCTGAAGCGCAAGGCCGTGCGCATCGTGTACTCCCTCGACCCGACCGACGAGTACAGCAACAACCTGTTCCTGGACGTCAACGAGTCCTTCCACGAAGCCCACTTCGACACCGATCCGCAAGGGTACGTCCCCGCGCAGCCGGCCGCCCGGACCCCGCACGGGCCGTCCGCCCTGAAGGTCGGGGAGGAGGCATGCAAATTCTCGGGGCTGGTCTTCTTCGCGGGCCGCAGCGAGGACTTCGAGACGATCCTGAATGCCACCAACAACACCTGCGGCGGCTCCAACCCGCCGGTCTTCCTCGGCGGCGACGACGTGGCCCGCCTCGGCGCCGACCCGGCCCGCCGCAAGGCCTTCCCCCGAGTCCCTTACGAGTTCCTGGACTTCACCGTCGGATCGGCCTCCTGCAACGATCCCAGCGACCTCTACAGCACCATGAAGGACCTGTTCCCCGACGTGTGCCGCGATGTAAGGGACACCTCACTGGACGGGCACGCGGCACTCGCGTTCGACGCCGTGAACCTCTACGTGAAGGCCATCACCCGCCTCCGGTCCGCCGCCCCCGACCTACCGTTGACGCCGAGCGCCGTCTGGCACGCCCTCAGCGGTATTCACGACGACGCCGCGCTCGCCGGGGAGAGCGGCCGCATCGACTTCGGCGGACGGGTGGACCAGCAGGTCCCGCTGGACAAGCTCGTCTCGATCCAGCGGGTAGAAGGGGCGCAGCGCCCGAAGCAGATGGGGTTCTGCGGGCGGCAGGGGAAGGATGACGGGGCGGACTGGTGTCCGGCACCGGAGAAGGCACAGCAGTAGCAGCACCGGATCCGCTGTGCGTGCACCACCAGTTAGCGTCGGCAGGTGAGTCGTTGATCGACCTCGCCCTTCGTCGACCGTCCGGGAGACACCCATCCCGGCGACGCCCTCAGCTAGGACCCGGCCCAGCTGAGAATGGGGTTCGACAAGACCGGGCGGCACCCGGCCCGAGACCCTACGACGTCATCCTCGGCGGCACGGACAACTACCCCCGCCGACAACCTGCGCGGCTACCTCGATGTACGGCACAACCGCGACTTCGACCCCGGAGCCTCTACCCTGGACCGGCTGCTCCAGCCGCCGCACCGCTACGTGGTGGCCGACGTCGACGCCCAGCTCCACGAGGCCGCAGACGGCCCACTGAGTGACCCGCGGTCCCGCACACGCTCGGAGGATGGCACGCGTCACTCCGACCGACCCGGTGCCCAGACGGGGTGCCGGACCGGCACCGCCGGGGAGGTGCCAAGCTCGCTCAGCCGCTGGCAGTGCGGATCCGGGCAGCGATGCAAGTGCCTTACCGCGGCCACCGCCCGCTTCAGCACTCCGGGGAGCGGCGGATACTGGTTCTCTTCGGCGGCGAGCTTCCGCTACGGCGTGTGTCCAGCGCTGGCGCGCTCAGCCGTGGGTTAGCGGGCCGCTCCCAATCTCACCTGGTGCCGGCCTGAAGGCGGAACGCTGACAGCGTCAGCTCCAGCGCGGCGAACCTGAATGGCTCGGCAAGCGCTTCGAGCACCGGGTCGCCTGCCTGGTCGGCGCGGCCTGTCTGACCGCCGCCCTGGCCGGCCTTGCCTGGGGCGTCGACCACGGGTACGCCGCCATCGCCGTCTCCATGGTCGTGATGACGATCGGGCTGCGCACCGTGATGACGATCTGTGCTATCGCCCTGGTCGAAGCGATACCGGCCAACCGCACGTCGATCGGCACCGCCCTCAACGACACCGCTCAGGAGGTCGGGACCAACGTCGGCACCACCGTCGTCGGCACCCGGATCGCCGCACTGGTCACCACCCAGCTGCCCGCCGGCGTGTGGAGCAGCGACCTCGTGCACTCCTTCTTCCACGGCGAGCGGATCACGTACGCCGTACTCGCAGCGATCGTCGGTCTGATCGCGACAGGCGGGCGCTCACGCTCACCGACTCCCACTCCGTCGAGGAGCCAGCCTGAACCATCGCAGCCAGGGCCCATCAAATGAAACTGGCGGCGGCCGGGCACCTACCGGGACAGTGCTGGGTCGGGGCGCATCGTGCAACAGCACACCCCCGAGGGCGCCTTGGAGCCAGCTGCCCCAATCGCACCCGCCCCAGCAGTCCAGGGCCGCAGAACAACGTGAGTCCCCGTCCGGCCGACCTGGCCCGAAGCAGGACACGGCTTCAACGACGGAGCCGCAGTGACGAGCAGTCAGAGGCAAGTGATTACGCCGTAATCACCCAGGAGACTGGAACAACACACCCTAAGATGATGCCTAACTAACGTGTCGACCACCCTAAGGATCAAGAACGTTAGTATGGTGTCCTCATGAGTTCGCCAGCCACTTCCAACGACCGCGAGAAGGTCGTCTCCAAACTGCCGGGATGGCTCCGGCAGAACCTCAAAATCAGAGCCGCCCAGCGCGGTATCGAGATCCAAGCTGCTGTGGAACAGGGCATCAAGGACTGGTGCAGCCTCGCCTCCACCGCCGCGACCGTCGACACCGCCGGCGCCGACTCGTTCTCCACGTTCCTACCTCCTGGCCAGTGGGAACAGTTCAGAGAGATCGCGACCGACCGCCGAGTGTCCCTCATCCAGGGACTCGCCCAATCCGTTCAACTCTGGCTCGACACCCATCCCGCACCCAACGTGGAGCGGCCGGAGATCACCCGGCGCCTCATCGTCTGCAACCAGAAGGGCGGTGTCGGCAAGACCGCGATCACCGCAGGCCTCGGAGAAGCACTCGCGGAAGACTCCAACGCGCTGCACCCTGTACGCGTCGCCAAGGCACTCACCCGAGCGCTGAGGCAGAGCGAGACACAGAACAGCGGTGAAGCGTCCGCAGACGACCCGCTGGAAATCGAGAACCTCCCCGGGCCCGGCCTGAAAGTCCTGCTCGTCGACTTCGATCCCCAGTGCCACCTCACTAACCAGTTGGGAGCCTCTCCCCTGCCGATGAACGGGGACAGCCTCACCAACCACATGGCAGGCGACCCCAAGGGCGAGCTCCGCGACCTCATCGTCTCCGTCGACGACGAAAGCTTCGCAGGCAGGCTTCATCTCCTCCCCGCCTGCAACGACGCCTTCCTCCTCGACGTACGCCTGTCCGCAGTACGCGCCCGGGAAGCTGCCCTCGAGCGGGCTCTCGCTCCGCTGGAGGCCGATTACGACGTAATCATCGTCGACTGTCCGCCCAGCCTCGGTCTGAGCATGGATGCTGCCGCCTACTACGGACGGCGCCGTGACGGCGAGAAGCCCGGCCAGTCCGGTGCCCTGATCGTTGTGCAAGCCGAGGACAGCTCCGCTGACGCCTACGAACTCCTCACCACCCAGATCGACGACCTCCGCGGCGACCTCCAGATCGACATCGACTACCTCGGCATCGTCGTCAACCTCTACGACTCCCGCCGCGGCTACATCGCCACCTCGTCGCTCCAGGGATGGGTCGACATAAAGGACCCGCGGGTCATCGGCCTCATCGGCGACCTCAAGGAACAGAAGGAAGCCGTCCGAGTGAAAAAGCCCCTGCTGTCCTACGCGCCCAAATCGCAGCAGGCGGTCGGGATGCGGGCTCTCGCTAGGGAGGTGCTGTGAGCAAGGCCGACCAGCTGGGCAGTGGTCGCTTCGGCGGGGGAGTGCGCCCGGTCAGCGCGCGCCGTCAGGCTGTGGCCGCCGCCACCGGGGTCCCCACCGAAGGCGTGGCAGACCCCACAGAGCTTCCCGTCCACCGCATCAGCCCCAACCCGGACAACCCGCGCTCCGCGCTCGGAGACCTGACCGACCTCGCCAGTAGCCTGAAAACTCATGGACAGAAGCAGGCGATCACGGTCATGAACCGTGACGCCTACCTCAAGGCCAACCCGGCTCAGGAAGAGGCCCTTGAGCCGGACACCACCCACGTCGTAGTCGACGGCAGCAGCCGACTCGCGGCTGCCCGCGAAGCCGGTCTCGCCACCATCAAGGTCATGGTCAGCGACGACCAGGGATCCACCTCCGAGGAACTTCTCGAGTCCGCCCTTGTCGCCAACATCCACCGGCAGGACCTTGAAGAAATCGACGAGGCACGCGCTCTGCAACGGCTACTGGCCATTCACGGCAGCCAGCGCGCACTCGCCAAGCGCCTCCACCGCTCGCAAGGCTGGGTATCCCAGCGCCTCGCCCTGCTCAATCTGACTCCAGAGCTGCAGGCTCGCATCGGCGTAGAGCCCATCGATCTCCTGCGTGCGGTCGGCAATAAGCCAGCCGTTGAACAGGAAGCAGCCCTGAAGGACCTGAAGGCGCAACGGGCCCCGAAGGAACAAGAGAAGGCCCACACGAGCAATGCGCAGCAGGCGCAACCGATCGAGGAACAGGACAGTGCAGACGATCCCCGTGCTGGTGATTACGCCGTAATCACCAGCACGGGAGAAGTCGATACTCCCTCGGCACCGCAGACGCCGGCTACCAACGATCAGCCAGTACCGCATACACCGTCGCCTCTAGGAGAGGGACAGGACAGCGACGCCCCTGAGACTGCCCCATCTGTCCCCTACCAGGCCAAGGCCACGGATACGACTGGCACGCAGGTCCCCCAGCCCAAGAAGTTCCCCTACGACAACGGAGCCGAAGCTGCATACTTCCTAATCCGCAGGATGCCGCCAGCGGAGTTCGACAAGATGCTGGCCCTGCTCATCCAGCACAAAGATAGCCAGGCCATCCAGGCCGGCTAACGCTGAGCACGAGCTAAGCCACCTGATCGTCTAGCCCAGCGCACTCACTGCGAAGTCGGTATGGCAGAGGGCCAGACCTCCCACCGGAGGCTGGCCCTCTGCCATATCCAAGTCCACTGCAGTGGCACATCGTGCCAGTGACCCAGCTCCACGGGGTCGCTGGGAGACGACCAGCCTCGCAGCAGCGCGAACACGGCCTCAGCAAGGAACCGCATCAGCGCAACAGGCTGCCATGCTGGTGATTACGGCGTAATCACCAGCAGAAGAGAAGCTGATACCTCCCCTGCACCGCAACGCCGACTGCGACGAATCACTACTGAGCTTGAAGAGGTGATGTCGGGATCGGCCAACCCGGCAGGAGTCGGCCGCCTCGCCGGCCATGGGCGCTGTCGGACACTCCATCGGGAAAGGAGTTTCCGTGAGCCAGCCCCTGACGCTGCCGAAGCTCAAGTTCGTTGATTCCCATCAAGGCGCCACCCGAGGTGCCTACCCGGATCGCTGCCGATCTCAGGGAAACACCCCAGGCGGGTTGATCAGATACAAGTACCGGCTGCTGAGCCAGCCCGTGTACGTCAGAGAAATCGGTGAACGGGGGCTAGTCGCCATCGCCACGAGTGGCCTGTTCAGACGTATCGCTCTCAAGTCCACGCTTCACGGCTCTGGTGGTCTCGCCGAGGTTCATAGCTGCCAGGTGCCCCGGTCGGGCTTTCACCAGCGCCCAGTGGCCTTCGGTCGGCTTGAGGTCAGGAGACCCGGCGCCACTGCTCCACCGACCCTTCACTCACCCGCAAGCGCGGCGACGACCTCTTGGTCCTTCTCCCCCGGCCTCGAAGCGGACGACAGCCTGCAACCGCATTCAACCTCGCGCGGCCCTCTCGGTGTCGGTCAGCCCACCGCCCTGCGCATACTCACTCCTCAGCGGCTATCGCATCAGCAGCCGCTGTCACGCGCCCCCACGCAACATATGTCGATGGACTTCAGTAGCACGCAGGGCCCCAGCCAGCGTTCCGCTACGGGCATGCGTCGAAGTCGGACACTCCCTGATCTTGGGGCGTGCCGTCAGCTGGGTTTGATGAGCCCTGCCGTGACGGTGATTACGCCGTAATCACCAGCCGTGTAGAAGTTGATGCTTCCTGCACGGCAGGCCCCGGCAGCCATCGGCCCGCCATCACCATGTGTACCCACGACCTCGGGGGAGAGACCTGATCCGCGGCACGCCGTCAGCCGAGTTGGATAAGGCCTGCGGTGCCTGGTGATTACGCCGTAATCACCGGCCATGTAGAAGTTGATGCTTCCTGCACGGCAGGCCCCGGCAGCCATCGGCCCGCCATCACCATGTGTACCCACGACCTCGGGAGAGAGACCTGATCCGCGGCACGCCGTCAGCCGAGTTGGATGAGCCCTGCCGTGCCTGGTGATTACGCCGTAATCACCCGTGCCTCCCGAGCATCGCTGACGCTCACTGCCATCGGTCCGCCTGTCCCGTCTCACTCAATCGAGTCGTTTTCTCAACGAACCGAGTCGTTCGGGCTTCTGTCTCAGCGAACCTAGTCGCGCGGTTGAGCGTGCTGGGGGTGCTGGATGGTCCCGAGGATCTACGACGCGGACTTCCCCCGCGAAACCATCCCGCCACCGCGCCAGCCCAATGAAGCCGACGCGGAAACGTTCCACCCCTACTACCGCTGCTGAGCCTGAGTACAGGCTGCTCACATTCCGAGCAACAGGGGCATTGAGTTCACCCCGGCGGTCCTGCCAGGGCCTTGATGGCCGGGCGGAACAACACGGCGATGCGATCCGCAGGGGCCTCACGAAGCGCGGCCAGGCCGAGGAGTTGGTGGCCGATGCTCACGCCCAGCAACGCGGTGACAATCAGCGCGGCGCGCAGTTCAGCATCCTCGGCATCGGGCAGGGCGGCACCGACGCTCTCGATCTGCCGGCCAAGAGAGGCACGGACGTGATCTGCTGCGGCCTGATCGGTGAGCATGGACCGCATCATCACCAACGTGCCCTCAGGAAGACCGCCGAGCTTGAGGCCGAGCGAGGCCAGCAATTGATCGACGAGCTCGTCGGTATCAGCGGCCGTCAGCGGGGAGGAGACCGCCTGCACGGCTTGGCTGAACAGCTCCCGCTTCGAGCCGAAGTACTGCATCACCAGAGCCGGATCGACGCTCGCCGAGGCCGCCACGGCGCGAATGGTGGTTCGCTCGAATCCCTTCTCGGCGAACAGCTCCCGGGCGCTGTCGAGGATGCGTACCTCGGTCGCTCTGCGGCGGTCGACACGGGACTGGCGAGGAGTGGACACTGACTCACTCTACAGCCGTTGACCGAACTTCCGGCCGACCCTACCGTGAGTGGGTCAACAAGCGTTGAGCGAATGGAATAACCCCCGTGTCACTTCTGAATACCCTGCTGTACGCACCCCTCACGAGGTGCTGACTTGCTACTACCAAGCCATGCTCGACAAGTCCCCAGACGATCTCGCCGATCTCTACTCCATCGACGCGGTGCACGAGTTCCCGTTCACCTCACCCGGCTTCCCCCCGAGCTTCGAAGGACGTGAGGCCGTGCGCGCCGGCTACCGGGCGGTCTGGGGCGCCAGCCCCGTCCAAGTGGAGGAGGTCAGGAGGGTCGCGGCCTACGAGACCGCCGATCCCGAAGTGATCGTCGCCGAGCACGTCGTGGTGGGAACGCTGCCGATCAAGGCCACCACGTTCACTGTCCCCGGCCTCCTGATACTCCACGTCCGCAACGGACTGATCACGCGAGTCCGCGACTACATGGACAGTTCAGGAGTCGCCAGCGCCAGGGCCTGACGGCCCGACCAGTACAGCGGCAGCCCGACCTGGGACCGGACAGGACTCAGCCTGTTCGGTCCCGGCCCCCGAGATTTGTCTCAACGAACCAAGTCGCCGCGCCTCAACCAATCCAGTCCACGCAGGTCAGCGCAGGAGTGGACGACTAGCTTCGTTGAGACAGGACACCGCCGTTGCCGCGTGCAGCGAGAACCTTGAGGGAGAGACCTGATCCGCGGCACGCCGTCAGCCGGATTGGATGAGGCCTGCGGTGCCGGGTGATTACGCCGTAATCACCCGTGCCTCCCCGGGCACCGCTGACGCTCACTGCCATCGGTCCGCCGTTGCCGCGTGCAGCGACGATCTTCGGGGGAGGAATCCGATCTGCGGCATGCCGATGCGGAGTTCGGCAAGGTGCTGGCCCTGCTCATCCCGAACTGGGACAGCCAGGCTGGCTAACGCTGACACGAACTGACTCGACTGATCCGCTTCCCCGGCGCACTTACTGCAAAGCCGGTATGGCAGGGGGCCGGGTCTCTCACTGGAGGGTCGGCCCCCTGCCATACCCCGATCTGATGCAGTGACAGACCGGAACCAGTCACCCATCCATCATCCACGGGCCGGCCGTAGGCGGTTAGCCTCCGGCGGCGCGACCAGGCCTCAAATGGGTCCGCACGCACGCGACGGTCTCGCCCGCTGGTGATTACGGCGTAATCACCAGGGGGAACCAGCCGATGCTTCCCCCGGCACTGCAAGCGTCGACCGTCATCGATCAGCAGGTGCCGCTCACATCGAAGGCTACGGGGTGGAGCAATACAGCGGTCCATCCGAGACTGCAGCGTCAGTTTCCTGCCCGGTCAAGGCTCCGCCGATACGGCAAGTGGCATGAAGGGCTCTCAGCCCCAAACGCGCCCTGCACGTCTACTTGCGCTGGCGCAGCGCCAACGCCGCACCGTGACGTTCTGGTCGCCGAACGACGTGAACGCACCTGCGGCCAAAGCGAGAAAGGCATCCGCTGGGGCGGGCGTCCCCTCAAGATCGCCGCCTGAGCGCTTCCTATCCAGTGCGCAGCTCCTCGTGCAAGGTTCGGAGCAAACCCCGCTCGTCTGAGTCCGGGCCGTTGTCAACGGCCATTTCGTTCTCCCCGTAGGCGGCCAGGAGTTCGCCCCGCTGGCGGCCATCGAGTTGTCCCCGGTGGCGGCCAGATAATTCCCCGCCTTCGGGTCGGTCGGGTCAGCTGAAGGGCTTCACTCCTTGTCCGCTGGTGGCCTGGGTGAGCCGGTAGCTGTCACCCTGGGTGACGACGATGTGAGCGTGGTGCATGAGCCGGTCGACCGTGGCGGTGGCCAGGGTCTTGGGCATGATCTCGTCGAAACCGGAGGGGTGGAGGTTGCTGGAGACGGCGACCGAGCGTCGTTCGTAGGCGGCATCGACCAGGCGGTAGAAGCCCTCGGCGGCGTCCGGTGAGACGGGCAGCAGGCCGATGTCGTCGACGATGATCAGATCCGAGCGGATGATCTTCGCGAGGGCTCGGGCGATTGAGTCGTCCGCGCGGTGCCGGCGGACCAGGGCTCCGAGGTCCTCGATGGTGAACCAGGAGACGGTCAGACCGGCCTCGATGGCGGTCTGGCCGAGGGCCTCGGTGAAGTGGCTTTTGCCCGTGCCGGAGGGCCCGCAGATGCAGAAGTTCTCCCGACGGCCGATCCATTCCAGGGACTTGAGGGCGTCCTGGGTGGGTCGGGGGATGGCGGACTTGGTCTCGTCCCAGTCGCCGAAGGTCTTGCCGGTGGGGAAGCCGGCCCGTTTGCGGCGGGTGTGGAGGTTGGCCCGGTCGCGGCCGGCGGCTTCCTCGGCCAGCAGGACGCGGACGACCTCGGCCGGGTCCCAGCGTTGGGCCTTGGCGGTGGGGATCAGGTCGGCCAACACCCGTCGCAGGTGCGGGAGTTTGAGCCGCCGGGTCAGCTCGATGGCCTCGGCGAGCGGGTCGCCGTTGGTGCCGGGAACGGTGCGAAGTGGGGTGGCCATCAGGCGGGATCGCTTTCGTCGTGCTCGGAGACGTCGGAGGCGGGCTGGGTGGGCAGGCCGAAGGAGGACCAGGCGGAGGTGCCGGGCTGCAGGGAGTGTTCCTCGCTGCGGCGGACGGGTTCGGTGTGTTCGCGGGTGGCCTGGTAGTCGACGATGGACAGCAGGTCCTTGTCCGCGAAGCGTGCGGTGACCGCGGCGGTGCCCAGGGCCCGGTCGACCTCGGCCACCGAGTAGAGCTTGGACAGGGCGACGGCCTCGGCCATCTTCGCCTTGATGCGGCGAACCCCGGCCGCCCCCGCTTCGACCAGCCATGACGCTGCCCCAGGACCGAGCTGGAGGAAGGCAGCCTCCTCTGCCGAAGTGGCCTTCGGGGTGCGGTCGTTGTCCTTGTTCTCCCGCAGCGGGTAGTGGGCGTCGTCCAGGACCGGGGTGCCCGGCTGGCCGCGGCGGTGGCGGGCGGCCTCGCGGGCCGAGCCGTCCTCACCGACCGCGGTGACGATCAGCTCGTCGCCGTGGAACCGGGCCCAGACCCGGTTGTCGATCAGCTCGTGCGGAACGGAGTAACGGACCCCTTCGACCGAAATCGTGGACTCCCAGTTCACCCGCCGGGTCGTGCCGAACGCGGCAGTGAACGGCCTCCTGGGCAGCGGGTGCAGCCGCTGTCGTTCCTCAGCGAGCCGCTCGACCGGCTTGCGCCGAGTCGCCCGGTGGGTGCGGGAGTTGACCTCGTCGCAGAACGCCCGGCAGGCCGCCTCCAGTTCACCGAAGGTCTTGTAGTGCTCGCGCAGGTTGACGTCCTTGGGCACCAGGTCGGCCTTCGCGATGCGGACCGTCGCCTCGGAACCGCCCTTCGTCTCGGGGTCCGCGGGCAGGCAGGTGCGTATGGTCGTGCGTAGTGCCGGGCGACCTCGACGATTTCCGGGTTGCGGACGGCGATCCCGGCGACGTGATCGGTGGTGACCGTCTTCTCGTTGTCCGTCAGGACGTAGGCCGGCACTCCGCCGATGCGGCGGAACGTCGCGTCCAGACACGAGGTGACCGTCGGCAGCGTCTTGTCCCAGATCGGGATCACGATCCGGAACCGGGACCAGGCCAGCCAGGCGCACCACAGGATGGTCTTGCGTCCGGCGATGGTCGGTCCGTCGCCGAAGTCGTACTGGATCCACAGCCCCGGCTCGGTCACCCACGGCCTATAGACCCGCCGCCGACCGGCCCTGAACTGGGCTTTCGCCTCGGCAACGGTGCGGCGGGTGGTGCGTTCCCCGCCGGTGAAGCCCATCGCGACGATCCTCTTGTGCACCACGTCCGCTCGGATCTTGCCGTGTGAACGGACCACCAGTTCCTCGATCTTCGGCAGATAGTCGTCGATCGCGCGGGCCCGGTGACGACGCTGGTCCGGGTGCTGGCCGGCGGCCCGCATCTTCACATAGCGGGCCACCGTGTGGTGGTCGACGCCGGTCAGTTCGGCCGCGGCGCGGTAACTGCCCGTGAGGTCGTACGCCTCAAGGATCTCCATGATCTCCCTGCTGTTCTTCACCCGCCCGAGCCTCGCCGAGCGGGATGCGTCCAATGCGAGCGGGGAGATATCTGGCCGTACGTGGGGAATCCCGTGGCCATCAGTGGGGCGGTAAGTGGCCGCCTATGGGGAGCTTGTCATGGCCGCCGTCAGGCCGTCCCTTCCCGACCGGCCCTCACGTTGTGACGAGTTCGGCTGCAGATACAAAGGCGAGCCGTGCGTTCTCGGTGGTTGCTGCCTGCCGTCCCGTTCGCTCGACCCTCGTTAGCTCCCGGATTAGGGCTTCTATGTACCTCTGCAGGCTTACCAGTTGAGTGGCGGTATGGCAGCTGGGGAGCACGGCCTCGATCTGGTCTAGCCAGAAGGTGACATCGTCGTCTTCGTTCAGGCCGGCCCGATGTTCAAGGAGCCGCCGTGCGACAGGGGAGAGCAGCGCGTAACGGCGTGCTGCTTCTTCCTCTACGCGACGCTGGGCTGCGGCTTCGGCAGCCGCGATGCGCTCAGCTTCACGGACAGCTTCAGGTGTGCGGCGGAGAGGCTGATCGACGCGTGATGTTTCGCTGAGGACCGCCGCCTGCAACCTTTTCGACTTGTTGTACGCGGCACTGGGCGCGTTGACGGCTAGTGCTGGAGTCAGATCGGCCCACTCTGCCCCCGCAGCTCGGGCGTGCTCGATCGCTCTTGATTGATGCAGGTCTGCTCTTTCGCGGATGTACTCCCACAGCCGAACGCGGGCGATTGCGGCCTCGCGTCGGACCATCTGGTTCTTGAGCGCGCCCGCGTTGGCCTCAAGGTAAAGCAGGGCTCCGTACAGCTCGTCATCGGCTGGCATCCGGCCGATGTTCTCGTCCTCAGCTTCTTCGTGCCATTGACGAAGCTCCCCGATGACGGCCGCGGCATCCAGCTTGCCAATCCGAGTAGGGGGCTTGAGCAGGGGCTTTGCCGCAGCTGGGCGCTTTCGGGCGGACCGGGCCATGACGCGGGACTCCTTCGCGGAGCTGATTCACATTCTGTGAATCAGCGTACCGGGAGTCCACATGAGCCATGCTCGCCGACGTCATTCACGGCGGCCGCACACGCTTAGCTCAATGGTCTTGAGGCCCTGCGATCTTGACCCAGGCCGCCAGCCACCGTGACCGTACGCTCTCCGTCGGCTCCTGGAGAAGGCTGTCGGCGCGGGCAGCACACGATCGCTGAGCCGCTTGGGCGCGCTGTACTTGGCGTCCGAGGACCAGCCGGCAGCCGAAACCGTCTACCTGCAGGCCGCAAAGTCAGGAGACCTCGACGGCCTCTTACAGCTGGCGTAGAACCGGGAACGGACGGGACGCCACGAGAAGGCGGAGCGCTCCGCCCGGAAGGGTCTCGAAGCACACCGCGGCTTTGTCATGTGCGAACTCGCAATGCTGCGCGCGGAAAGAGAAAGGGCAAACCGCGCAACATGCGATGACCTACTGCGTGAGGCCTCTGCAGCAGGTCACGGCTACGCGCTCGATAAGCTCACCGCCAGCCGACACGGGGCTGGAGACTTCCACGAGGCCCTGGAGCTCGCACGTCGGCCGCCGACAAAGCCAGCCCGGCGTGCTGCGGCGGCTGGCAAGCGATCGCAAGTAGGCCGGCAACCTCACAGCGGCAGAGCCCTGTTTCACGAATGGCCAATGCCGGTTGCAGCTTCTCCTTCCCCTATTCGATCATCGAACCGCGGAAGGGGACAGGCGACGGCATCGAAGCAGAACGGCTCGCGCGACAAGCGGCGGACGACGGCGAACCCGACGCACTGCGGCGACTTGCGGCGGGGCGGCGGTACTTGAGGCAGCCGACGACGTCACCCCAGCCGAAAGCCTGTTCCCTGCGGCGGCCGACTCAGGCAGCATCGCGGCCCTGGGCGGGACGGCCCTCCTACGGAAGCATCTTGGTGATCACGACGGCGCCGAACACTACGCCCAGCAGGCGGCCGATGCGGGCATGACCCAAGCGCTGTTTCGGCTTGCCGAGAAGCGCAAGGATGGTGGAGACCAAAGTCGTGCCGAGGAGCTTCTCTGACGGGCTGCCGAGGTAGACCGCGTTCGGACAATGGCGCTGAAGAAGATCACCCTACTGCGAAAGGAAAAGGGAGATCACCGACGCCGAACAGGCTGCCCACCTCGCGCCGGGTGAGTCGGCGGACGGTAATGCTGATCGTCACCCGGAGGATGACGGTCTCCCCGCGCCTCGCTGACGACTGCACGGCCATCGAACTAGCGTTCATAGCCGCCTCGTGGCCTCGCTGCTGGCGGTCGTCTCAGGCGCCTCCAGGAAGTAGCAAAGGCGTGAGCCCCAGCTACCTGATGAAGCGTCAGATTTTTCGTCAGAAACGATCCTCCGCTCAGGGGCGGCGAACGTCGATGTCGTCCAGCGACGCTCTGGTTCGTTGACAGCGTCTGCAGATCAGCATCGCTTCTCACGCTGCGTGCGGCATAGCTCACGCACTGCGCTTGACAGCCGCCTCGGCTTGCCACCGATCACCAAGCTGGATACCGCATGCCCATCACCAGGGCTGAGCAAGGATGCGGGTCCCCATTGTCCCGTTGGCCCAGCCGAATGTTCTGGCTTCAGTCGCTTCAGTCGCTGCTTCCGATATCAACTCCCTGAGATCTTGTTCCGGCAGTGGCCATGGCCACTGCCGCAGGCTCATTACATAAGTCAAGTTCAGCGCGACTGCTGTCCAGTGCCGTGACCGGCACGGGTAGTCGGCACGGTGGTGTCAGTTCTGATCGCTGCAGGTGTAGTGGGGGAGCTTGTACGAATGTGCAGACTGCCCGATCTGAACTGGCAACCTGCAGCTCGCTGCGCAACGCCGGGAGCGTGGCCCCACCCGCAGTGAGAAGGGCGCTGGGCGGATGTCCCCGATCGGCGACGTTTGAGGAGGATCCAGCCACAAGACCGACCGTAAGGAGTTCCGCGAGCGCGTGGCCCCATACGGCGAGGACTGGACGATCCCACGCGGCCGCTCGAGTGGACTTGCTGGCAGACCACAGCCCACATAGGTCACGGCCTGTTGGCTTATGCCGGACGGTTGGCGGCACGCTCCGCCGACGTCTGCCTTCCTGCCGACCTGAACGTTCGCCTCACTGCCTCGCCGGCCGAAGCACTCTGGGGCGCCAAGGCCTGCGGCAGGCTGCTCAGTAGTGCCTGCTTACAGCCGACCCGACTTTCAGGGCCGGGCACTGTGCCCCTGTGACCCCGAAGGGTTCGCGGCAATGAGCGTCGCCGAAATCCTGCTGCATACCCATGACATCACGCGAGGTCTGCCCGTGGACTGACTGCCACCAGCATCGCTGAGCCAAGCCGCATTCAGCCGGCTCTACCCCGCCGCCCCGCCAGGAGACCCCACCCAGGTACCCCTTTGGTGCACCGGCCGCGGGGAACTCGAGGGCCTGCCTCGCCATACCCCATGGAGGTGGGAAGCAGCAAGATTCGGACTGATCGAGGCTGTCGCCGACTCGCGTTTCTTGATCACAGCACCAACAGTGCGAATCCTGTGACCTTCGCCCAGAACTCTCTTGCTGGTGCAGCCGGCACCTCAAGTGCGCGTCACCCCTCCCAAGGTGGCAGGAGTCGTCGGTAGTTCAGGGACTGCCTGCCGGGAAGACGTCCTGGGGGTGGCGGGGCAGCGTGGTACCAGGGGCCTTCGCCGGCCCCTGGACCCCGCTGCCCCGCCACTTTCCGGCGCGAATCCGTTTCGTCGTGGTGCAGGACGTACGCGCCGGAAAGCAGCGGGTCGCACTTCGGTACGGGCGCCACGCCATCCACCGCAACAGTCCAGCTGCGGAGTCAACCGACGCTGTACTGGGGCAGCTGTGACCGAGTGAGGGCTAGTGGTCCAAGTCCAGTAGGCGGGGGAGGGGGGAGCGTCCACCCGCCTCCTGTACGGCCGCGCTCAAGATCACGCCAGGGGATTGAAGGGCAGCCAAACGCCGCGGATGCTTACCTAAGTAAGAGAGCGCAGTCGTCAAAACGCCTCTGACCTGCAGAAACACGTGCAGCGACCACGATCGTCGGAACTGTGAGGCAGATCCGGGAACCGTGGAGAACGACCAGGAGGACTGCCTGCACGGATCTCTGAACCCGGTAAGCAGTCCTGGCAGTCGTGCACCACGTTCAAGCAAGCAGGGACCACGGTTGAGGGAACCGTCACCACGGCTGAAGGATCTGAGTACCGGTTCCTGCAGCAGCGCCATATTGACGTGAAGTACATGAGGCGGATGAGGAGAGCTGTGCCGCAGTGACCCATGCCCTGAGCAAGGCGGCAGACGACACGGCCGACAAGCGGAGTTGATTGACTTCCTGCTCATGTACGTTAAGTTCATCAGGTCGGCCTCGGAGCCGTCCCTCATAAATCGATAGTCACCCCCCTTGCTCGGAGGGCCCGTTGGGAGCAGTACGCAGGCTGGTCGATGCCGACACGGGCGAGCCGGTACCTTATGCGCCGTACGCCTTCTCCGGCAGGCACACGCAGGTCGATAAGGCGCGCGTCGAGGCGATCACTGAATCGAAGGCATTCACGCCCAGTCAGAAGTTCCTCGTTCTGTGGTGGATCGGAGTCTCCCCTGAGGGTATGGAACCACTGCGTGCTACCGGCGCGGACATCGCCAAGCGCGTGGGCATGTCCACTGACGCGGTGGGCAAGATCAACAGGAAGCTGGCGAAGCACCGCATCCTGATCGTTCGAGGACGTGTCGGCAACTACAACTTCTACCGGATCAGCCCTTACATCGCTTTCCACGGCACTGGGATCGAACAGCGTGAAGCGGTGAAGACGTGCAACCCGCCGGACATCCCCGGATTCGACGACAACGTTCCTGCACGGTGGGAGGCCCAGTGATCAGCAGCGACGACAAGCAGAAGAACCTCGATCTGCTTGAGAAGACAGTCGGCATGACCGCTAACCAGCGACTTGTCGTCATGCTCTACGCGCTCCACCCCACCGACCGGTCTGGCGCTGTTTTGGAGACCGCCGCCAACCTGGCAAAGCTGGTAGGGATGGCCCCTCCCGTCTTCTCCCGCACCCGCAAGCAGGTCATCGAAGCCGGCTGGCTGGAGGAGACCGAGAGGATCGGGCACATCCGGTACTACCGGCTCGACCCCAAGCGCATGGGCGAAAGCGTCGTCGTCCCGCTCCGGCGAGCCACCTGACGTCCTGCGCGCCGCTCCTCATGTACGTCACGTCAATGAGGGGCGATTTGCAGGACGTCCTTCTTCACCTCACGGCAACGCCGTGAGCTGCCTCTGTGCTGAGGTGGACGAGTGGTGTTCCGACGCGGAGGTCGGAGCACGGGAGAAAAACTGGGGCAGCGGGGAGTGTCCGCCGCGGTTCAGGCCGCCTTGCGTTGAGTGTTCGATGCCTGGAACCTCACCTTCTGACGCCCTGGCCTTTCGACGCGCCTTGGCCCTGAGGGCTGCAGGTCAGCGGCGCCGCCGGTCTCAAGGCCGCCCGCGCCACTCCGGCCGGCTGGCCCCCCGGCGTTGGGCAAGTCCTTGCAGGGGCTGATCTGGTGGGGCCACGGGCCGACGTCGAGCAGAGAAGGGCTGAAACGACCGTGGACCGGCTGCCCAGCTGCCGCACCGCTACGTGGTGGCCGACGTCGTCGCCCAGCTCCACGAGGCCGCAGACGGCACACTGAATGACCTGCGGTCGCTCAGCCGCTGGCAGTGCGGACCCGTTAGCTGTGCAGTGCCTCGCCGCGGCCACCGCCCGCTCAAGTACTCCGGGGAGCGGCGGATACGGGTTCTCTTCGGCGGCGAGCTTCCACTACGGCGTGTCTAGCGCTGGCGCGCTCAGCCGTGGGTTAGCGGGCCGCTCCCACTCTCACCTGGTGCCGGCCTGAAGGCGGAGCCCTGACAACGTCAGCTCCAGTGCGGCTAGGAACTGGTCTCTGTCGTCGTGTCCCGCGAATTCGTCGGCGATCTGCTGCACGAACGGGAATGCGGCGCTGTCGAGCGTTTTCCACTGCTCGGCGAAGCGGCGGAGGTAGGCATCGCGGTCCGTCTCGCCGTTGAGGACTTCCTGCGGGATCTCCGCGCCCAGGTCAGCGGCCGTGCCGATGACAACGCTGGTGATCGCGGACACTGCGTGGAAACGCTGCCGCGGGGTGAGGTCGAGGCGGAGGGTCTGCTGGCCGAGCTTCTCGTACAGCCGCAGCGAGTTGCCCTGCACGTCGGTGTTGCGCATGAAGTAAGCCGCCAGCCAGGGCCGGTCGACGATCGCGTCGAACAGCGTGATCGCCATTGCACGGAGGTCGGCGATGGGGTCGTCGCTCTCCGGCTGCCCCTCGACGAGGGCCAGGATCGCGCCGACCGCGTGGTCGGTGGCGCGGTCGAGTAGTTCTTCCTTGCTTGAGACGTACCAGTAGATGGTGCCGACGCCGGTGCCGAGACGGGCGGCGAGCGCGCGGAACGTCAGTGCCGGTGCGCCCGCCTCGTCGAGCAGGGCCACGGCGGCGGTGAGGACCGCCTCCAGCGAGTGCGAAGCACGCTTGCGCCCGCGGGACGGGCCTTTGGAGGCGGGGAGCGTGCGCGGGCCTGTCATGGCGTCCATCCAATCACAGCTTGCTTCCGCATCGAACATCGTTCTACCATCGAACATCGTTCCACTATCGAACGTCGTTCGTTACGGCGTTCCAAGAGAGGGGGCTGGCCATGACTGCCGTCACCGATTCCGCTCCACCGTCAAGCCGTACCTATCCGTCACTGCGCGCCGCCTGGATGCCCCTGGCCGCCCTCTGCCTCGCCTTCTTCGTCGAGATGGTCGACAACACGCTGCTCTCCATCGCCCTGCCCACCATCGGCCGCGACCTCGGCAGCGGCACGACCGCCCTGCAATGGGTCACCGGCGCCTACTCGCTGACCTTCGGCGGCCTCCTCCTCACGGCAGGGTCACTCGCCGACCGGCTCGGCCGACGCCGCGTCCTGCTCGTCGGCCTCGCCGCCTTCGGACTGCTCAGCCTCTGCGTCGTCGCGGTCAACTCCGCAGGACAGCTCATAGCGCTGCGCGCCGGGCTCGGCATCGCCGCCGCCGCCGCCATGGCACCCATCACCAACTCCCTCGTCTTCCGGCTCTTCGACGACCAGGCGCTGCGCATGCGCGCGATGACCCTGATGATCGTCGTCGGCATGTCCGGCTTCGTCCTCGGCCCGCTGCTCGGCGGCACGGCCCTCGCCCACGTGCGCTGGGAATGGCTGCTCGTGGTCAACGCCCCGATCGCGCTGATCGCGGCCATCGGCGTGCGCCTCGGGGCAGCCGCCGACCAACCCGACGACCTGACCAAGGACCGCCTCGACCTGCCGGGCGCCGTCCTGAGCGTCCTCACCATCGGCCTGGCCTGCTACTCCCTGACCAGCGGCGTCGAGCACGGCTGGTTCTCCCCGACCACCATCACATCGATCCTCGGCGCCGTCGCCGCCGGCTTCGCGTTCGTGTGGCACGAGCGCCGCAGCGCCGCGCCCATGCTCGACCTCAAGCTCTTCTCCAGCGGAACCGTCCGCGGCGCGGCCATCGCTCAGATTGGCACGTCCATCGCGATGGCCGGCGTGATGTTCGGGCTGATCCTCCACTTCCAGTACGCCTACGGCTGGAGCCCCGTGCGGGCGGGCCTGGCGAACCTGCCGATCATCATCACCATGATCATCGCGACGCCGCTGTCGGAATGGCTCGGCAAGCGCTTCGGGCACCGGGCCGCCTGCCTGGTCGGCGCGGCCTGTCTGGCCGCCGCTCTGGCCGGCCTCGCCTGGGGCGTCGACCACGGGTACGCCGCTATCGCCGTCTCCATGGTCGTGATGACGATCGGGCTGCGCACCGTGATGACGATCTGTGCCATCGCCCTGGTCGAAGCGATGCCGGCCAACCGCACGTCGATCGGCACCGCCCTCAACGACACCGCCCAGGAGGTCGGGACCAGCGTCGGCACGGCCGTCGTCGGCACCCTGATCGCCGCACTGGTCACCACCCAACTGCCCGCGGGCGTGTGGAGCAGCGACCTCGTGCACTCCTTCTTCCACGGCGAGCGGATCACGTACGCCGTACTCGCAGTGATCGTCGGGGTGATCGCGACGGGCGGTGCGCTCACGCTCACCGACTCCCACTCAGTGGAGGAGCCAGCCTGAACCGTCGCTGCCAGGGCCCATCAAGCGAGACCGGCGAATGCCGATCTGCGCCAGCGACGCTGCTAGACGTCGGTCGAGGAGATACGGCCGTCGGTAGGAGGCCACGTACTGGTGCATGCGGAGTGCGGCCGCCCCCTTGCCCATGCAGGCCTTGATGGGCGGGCCGCGTCGGCGCGCTGACCATCGCACTTACCCCTCGATCGGGTAGAGCCACCGCCGTCCTCGGGCGGGTTGCTGTGCGCAACCGCTACGAAGATCCCGACCAGTCGGTGATCTCCGTAAGGACACACTCGTGCGCTTCGCCCGTACCTTCTCGGCTGCCGCCGCCTTCGCGGCCGCACTGCTCCCCGCCACCGCCCACGCCGCCCCAGCCTCCGCCCTGCTCCGCGACCCTGGCCAGACCGTGACCCTGCCCGTGCGCGAGGCACTGACCCAAATTCCGGTGGCCAGCGAGGATCGCACCGGATACGAGCGCTCGGCGTTCAAGCACTGGGTCGACGCGGACCGGGACGGCTGCACCACCCGCGCCGAAGTCCTCAAGGCAGAGGCCGTCATCGCCCCCGACCAAGGACCGCGCTGCACCCTGTCAGGAGGCCAGTGGTACTCGCCCTACGACGACCGCTACATCCAAGGTCCGAGCGGCCTGGACATCGACCACCTGGTCCCGCTGGCAGAGGCCTGGGACTCTGGCGCCTCGAACTGGTCGGCCGCCGAACGCGAGGCGTACGCCAACGACCTGGGCGACGATCGCGCACTGATCGCGGTGTCGGCCGCCTCGAACCGGTCGAAGGCGGACCAGGACCCCACCACGTGGATGCCTCCGGCCGAGGGCTACCGCTGCCAGTACGCCACCGACTGGATCGCCGACAAACTCCGCTGGCGCCTGACAGCCGACGAAGCGGAATCGGCTGCCCTGACAGACATCCTCAGCCGCTGCTCTAACGTGCCCGTCGCCGTCACGCTCGCCCGGTAGGCCCCCAGCGCAGCCGCACCGCCGAAGGTTGCCGGCCGCGTTCACGGCATATCGCGGGCAGATGCCGGGCGAGGTGCTCCAGGCGGTGACCGGCCCCTCAGCGCTGCTGGCGCCCAGGACTCGGTGGCTAGCCACACCGCGGCCACGCTGCTGACCCGTCCTAGGACAGGATGAGGCGCGAAAGCGACGGAGTGCCGAATGGCGCCGGTCTTCGTACGCTGGTGGTGCTCGGGGCTTCTGCGGAGGAGTGCCATGCCCCGAAGCATCTGGTCCGGCGCCATCTCCTTCGGCCTGGTCACGGTCCCCGTGAACGTGGTCAGCGCGACCGAGAGCCACAGCATCCAGTTCCACCAGTACCACCTGGAGGACATGGGCCGGGTGCGGGTGCGCAAGTTCTGCGAGGTCGAGGACCGCGAGGTGTCCACGGCGGAGATCGGCAAGGGTTTTCAGTGGACGAAGGACCAGGTCATTCCCATCTCCGACGAGGAGCTGCGGGATCTTCCGCTCCCCACAGCGAAGGCCATCGAGATCGATGCGTTCGTCCCGATGGAGGACATCGATCCGATCCGCATCGGCGACGGCTACTACCTCCAGGCCGGCGGAACGGTCGCGGCCAAGCCGTACAAGCTGCTCGTTGAGGCGCTGCGCCGCTCCTCGAAGGTGGCGGTGGCGAAGTACGCGTGGAGCGGGCGGGAGCGCCTGGGCCTGCTGCGGGTGCACGGAGATGCGCTGGTGCTTCATGCGATGCACTGGGACGACGAGATCCGCGACCCCTCCGAGCTGCTGCCGCCGCCGGTAGAGGTGAGCGACGAGGAGATCGAGGGTGCGCTCGCGCTGATGGAGACGATGAGCCGCGAGGACCTGGAGGGCGAGGAGTTCAAGGACACCTACACCGAGGCCCTCGCCCGGATCATCGAGGCGAAGCGGGAGCACCGGCCGCTGCCGGAGGCCCCGGAGCCGCAGGAGCCGGCGAAGGTGCTGGACCTGATGTCCGCGCTGCAGGAGTCGGTGGCCAAGGCGAAGGCCTCCCGCGGCGAGGACGACGGCGAGGCGGACGTGCACGACATGCCCGCGCCGAAGAAGAAGACCGCGAAGAAGTCCGCCTCGGCGAAGAAGACCGCCGCGAAGAAGACGGCGGCGCGGCGGCCGCGCAGCGCGTAACGCGTCCGATCGGACCGGATCCGGGGGAAGCTGGTGGTGGGCTCCCGTCCTGTGACCCCCCGAGCCAGGGCGGGAGCCCGCCCGCGTGCGGGAATGGCTGCGCGATGCGTGGCGTTGTGCAGGGCGTGGTGGTCAAAGGGACAGTGTCCCCGGGCCTCACCTATTGCCTGTCGGGACGATCGTTCGGCTGAAGCCCGGCAGTGCCTTTCGCCGCGTAGGCGACCGCCCTTCACGACCACACCCCTCTTCCACTGCGGCCCCGGACCGGCATCCTGCCTCCGGGGCCGCAGTGTGTGCCAGCCCGGCGGTGACCAGGTGAGTGTTGGGGGAGTTGGACAGGTGTGGACGACTACGACCCTTTCGAGCTCCAGGACAGTGACTTCGCGCCCGTTGAGGCGACAGCGAGCCGGCTCGCGTTGCTGACTCTTGAGGAAGCCCATGATCTGCTGCGGGTGCTGGTGACGGTGGCGCAGGAGGGTGGGCCGGTGTCGGCGGAGGCGGACCGGCTGGCGAAGGAGATCGCCGCGCGCGTCCCGTCGGAACTGAGCATTCAGGCAGGCCGGCGGCGGCGGGGGAGGAGCAGGATGGGTGCGGTGAAACAGGCGGCGGCGCTCGAGTTGCTGGGCGTAGTGGAGGAGTGGCAGGAGACCGCGGAGCACGGTTGGGTCCTGGACGTGGACGGGGTGCCGCGCGAGGGCGTGCTGAAGGCGGCCGCCTCCGGGTTGGTGGAACTGGCCGAGCGCGATGAACGAGCGGAACTCTCCGCCCGGGCGGGGCGCCCTGTGCGCTGGGCGGCCCGTCTCACCGGTCAGGGCCGTGACCTGCTGCTGTACGCCCGGTCTCAGCACGCTGCAGGCCCTGCCGCGGCAGGACCGGAGTACCGCCTGGTCGAGCTCATGCCCTCGCAGATGGATGTGGTGCGGGTGGTCACCGGCCTGGCGGACCAGCTGCAGGTGCCACCCGCGCCGGGCCTGGACGAGCGGGTGCGGGCGGCCGTGCAGGACCGGGTGAGTGGCCGGTGGCGGGTCTACCTCACCGCGGAGCAGATGGCCTCGATCGCCTACGGGCTGTGGCTGCACAAGATGGCTGGCTCGGCAGCGGAGGCCAACCGCTTCTCCCGCGACCACGGCATCGCCCACACCTCGGCAACCTGATGCAGGCAAGGGTGGTGTCAGGCCGCACATAGGCAGACGGCGTGCTCGGCACCCAGCCATCATCGGGAGCATGCTCGGTCCCGGGCACCGCCACGCACCGTCGATGGCTGTCCGTCCCCGCTGTCAGGATGACGGACATGATGATCATGGACGTGCTCGGTCACGACGTTGTCGACGTGAGGTAAGGGCGTGGTGGTGCACCGCCGCGGGTGACAGGCCACGGCGCCCGAAGCTTCGCGGTGGTCTGCCGAAGGGGATGGGGAGCAGGGCTGAGTGAACCGGACCCGCGTTGTGAGGGGGAGCATGTGCTGCTTGTGGTTGTGCGGCCCGGGCGGAGTGCCGGGCCGCAGCAACCACAAGCAGCACCGGGTCGGTGCGGCCGCCCGGACCCGGGGGAGCGCGGGCTCCCATCCTGAACCCCCGAGCCGGGGCGTGAGCCCGCCCGGACGCCGGGAAGAACGGTGCGCCCGCGGTCGCGGCAGTGGGTCAGGGGGACGGCTGCCGGAAGGCGCCAATCGCGTCCCGCGTCCGGTCCGCTGCTCCCGGGTCTGAGCGCTCTGCACTCCGCTACCGTCACCATCCGAACGTGGCAGAAGCAGCCCCGCTACGCTGCTGCGTATCAGCGAGCCCTCGTGCGGGTTGCCGAGATCGCCATGGCGAAGCGGGTCGGACGCGGGCTGAAACTGAACTTGCTGGCAACCGAGAAGGAACATTATCCAGAGCGAAGCGCACCGTTGCCTCGGCGCGGAGGACGGAGCCACCGGTGTTCGATGCGTTCGATTCTTCGTCAGGAACGATTCTCCGTCCTCGCTGTCCTGGTGCTGATTGACCCATACCCTGAAGCCATTCCAAGACATCCAAGGATTTCAAGCCTTGCCAAGTTACCTCAAGGCTGGCTACTCTGATGAGGCATCAGCAATCACCGGGCACTGAGGAGGTCGTCATGTTGGCTGTCTCGGAACGCATCTTGGGACGGGGCGGAATCACGGAGGGGTTGATCTGGCACAAGCCCGTCGATTCCGACCCTGAGCGCACGTTCCAGCAGATCGCATGCAGCGAAGAGGACGGCATCGTGATGCCCAGCGGCAAGCGCGAGGTACCGCTGAGCCTCGACAAGGAAGGTGAGCGGTGGTGCCCCGACTGCCTCGCCGTGATCCGTTCCAACAGCGCTAAGAAGTGAGTGTCCGATGAGCAACGACACCGCCCGGCCCACCGGGTACTGCTACTGCGGATGCGGTCGAGAGATCGGCTACGGCCGCTACTTCGCCGCCGGCCACGACAAGACCGCCGAAGCCGCTTTCCTCGCCATCCACCACGACGCCAGCGTTGCTCAGATGCTCCATGCCCACGGTTACGGGCCCGACGACGACAAGTCCGTCACCAAGGCCGCCGTGGGCAAGGGCATCTGGCAGGACTGCCCGCGCGGCTGCGGCTACCGCGGCGCCCGCGAGAGCATCAACAACCACGTCAACCGCTACCACCGCGAGAAGTGAGGACACGATGAGCGCCGTCCGTCTCGCCGACCTAACCATCGTCTGGACTGGCACTGACTCCGTCACCCCCGCTGGGCACGTGCTCGTCCACGGAGTTGACTCGACCGGACTCCACCGCCTCTGCCTGTACGCGGGCGACACCCCCAACGACGACGCCTACCGGGGCCACCTGCTCATTCCACCGGACAACCACGGCCAGCGGTACCTGCCCACCCGCACCACCGCGTATGGCCCCGGCGGTGCGTACGTTTCCAGCATCGGCGACCACACCGCGATGCTGGCCAGACTAGCCAACCGCGACGCTAAGTGAGGGCACCAACCATGCGGAAGTGCCACAGGGCCGGGGACTCCGTCCTCGTCCTGGAAGGCCCGGAGAAGGGGCAGACGCTGACCGTCTCGTCCGTTCGCATGTTCGCCACGGACAACGGCTACTACCTCCGTGGCGGCAGCGGCCTCTACTCCCCAAAAACGGTCAAACTGGTTGCCGAACGGCCCGAGGGCAACCCCTGCAGCACCGCATGCGACCAAGGCAAGCACGACGCGTTGGGCACCTGCGACCACTGCCGAGGAACGTGCGCCTGCGCGTCGAACCGCGCGGTCACCCGCACCCACGCCATCGAGAAGTGAGGACACCAACCATGGCCAGCCACGGTGAGCCCTGAACTGCACCGAACGCCAGCGCGCCTGCCGCGTGGGTCCCTTTCCGTCTGGCTACTTGTGGCTGCCCTATGCACTGCTGGCTGGACCCCGAAGCCCCGCACCAGTGGCTGCCCGAGGGCAGCGAGGTCACCTGCACGAAGTGCTTGAGGCTCACCACCGAGAAATGAGGACACCGACCGTGACCACTCCCAGCGAACTCCGGGCCCGCCGCCGAACTGGAGCAGCGAGTCCCGCCGCTGACTGCCGGTCCGCATACCGACGATGAACAGATGTGGCTGGAGAAGGCCGCCGCTCTCCGAGCTGAAGCCGACCGGGCGGAAGGCGACACCCCGGCAACCTGATTCAGGAGAGGGGGTGCACGGCACCGCGGAGAAGGACGAGGAGTTGAACCGGGGCGCAGGTCTGCTCGAACCAGGGCTCAGGAGGCAAGTCCTCCGTTCACGGCTCGGTTGTAAAGACGCTGGTGCCACTCGTTGGCGTCCTGTCCGGGGGGCGGTGATCAGGACGGGGTTCGGGCCCGTCCTGATGAGATGGAGAAGCCTCCAAGCGACGCCGTAGCAGTCGTCGGGGCCGAAGCAGGAGGCGAGTGCTCGCGCTTCGTCCCCAGTGACCGGCGCGGAGATCGCGTCAAGTTGCTGAACGCGCCTCTCAAGTTCTTCTTCGCTCGCGTCCCAGTCGGGAAGTGGGCCAGCGGCGACGAACGCCTGCACTTCGGGTCTCATGGATGGATCATCGGCTACCTCACGAGGCCCTGCATACCAGTCGGTCCCCCGGCCGCTTGGGCGCCAGCCCAACGGCTTTGGCGCGCTCCAACTACCTCGAAGAGCGCTTCGTGGGTTCGCTGGGCGATGGCCGCCGGAAGGCGTCGATCGCGGTCCGCGTCCGGGCCGCCTGCGGCCACTCCTGGTGGAAGTCGCCGGCCGGGCGCCGCCAGGTGCGCACCATGTGCTCGGCGACCTCGGCGACGTCCTCGGGTGCGGCGTAGATGCGGTGCAGCGCGTCGACCTGTCCGGCGAGGATCACCTGGTCCTGGGCGAGGCCGACCAGCGCGTACTCCCAGCCCGTCTCTTCCTCCCAGACGAGGCGCGCCCCGCCGTGGCCGCCGGTGCGGCTGGCGTCCCAGTACAGGCGCATGGTCATGAGCTCGCCGTGCTCGGGGCCGGTGCGGCTGATGCGTACCGCCCCGGGCGGGATCCCGCGTCCGGCGAGGGCGGTGTCGACGGCCTGGAGGTAGGGCCAGTGCGGCAGCAGGTGGACCGGCAGCATGCCGGGCGGGTCGAGCAGCATCCTCACCTCCAGGCGGGTTGATGGGCGGGGTTCAGGAGGCGCGGCGGAAGACGGCGGCCGGGCCGATGGCGCGGTCGCCGAACTTGGCGCGGATCCGGTCAGCGGCCTGCTCGGCGACCAGGCGCGATTCGCGGGCGCCGTCGAGGCTGATCTGCTCGGCGACCTGGTCGGCGTCGACCAGGTCCTCGCCGCGCAGGACAAGGCCGGTCAGGCGGCCGCGCTGCAGGCCGGCGGCGTCCATCAGCTGGTAGGCGAGCTGGCGCAGGTCGTCCTCGTGCGCGGACGGCTCCGCGAGACGCCGGGTCCTCTCCCAGGAGGTGCCGCCTGCGAAGCGCAGACAGAGCGTGAGCGCGCGGGCCGCCTGGCCGCGCCCGCGCAGCAGCAGACCGAGCTGGAAGACCAGGTCCAGCAGGGCGGCGCGCACCGCGGCGCCGTCCAGGGTGTGCCGGTCGAAGGCGTGGCGCACGCTCGCCGAGGCGGGCAGGGCGCGCGGGACGACGGGTCGCGGGTCGATGCCGCGGGCCCGCTCCGCGGCCAGGCGCCCGGCACGCCCGCCCAGCAGCCGCTGCACGGTCGCCGGAGCGACTGCGGTGAGCAGGCCGACGGTGTGGATGCCGTACTCGTGCAGGGCCTCGGCCTGGCGGGGGCCGATGCCGTGCAGGGCCTCCACCGGCAGCGGTGCCAGCCAGCCGGCCGCCTCGCCGGGCGCCACCGCCAGGACCCCGCCGGGAGCTTCGACCTGGGCGGAGGCGGTCGCCGCGACGGTGATGGACGGGCCGATGCCGACGCGGACGTCGACCCCGAGCCGGGAGATGGTCCGCACCCGCAGCACCTCGCCCAGGCGGCGGGTGTCGGTGCCGTGGTAGCGCAGGGCGCCTTTCAGCTCCACCAGCGCCGCCGACGGCGGCAACGCCTGCACCACCGGAGAGAGGTCGGACAGCAGCTCCAGGACCTGCCGGTAGAGGTCCTCCGGCAGCCCATCCGGGCAGCGCACATGCATCACCGTCGGCACCTCGCCGCACCCTGGTCCTGTCGTCATCACGGCTCACCTCCCACCATCTACGTTATCGAACATATTATCGAAAGCGGGATTGTGCGACCCCTAGGCGTGCCGTGACCTGCGACGAGGTGACGCGCCTCCGCCGCTCAAGAACAGGAACCACCCCATGACGACTCCCGTACCGCCGGTCTCCGAGCCGGACCCGTCCGCGCTGACCTGTCCCAGCGACCAGGTCGGCCCGTGTGCCATCTGCCGACGAAAGACGCAGAGGTACGGGCGCGGGGGAGGACCGCTCTGCCAGTGGTGCATGCGCTCTGCACTGGGGCAGTGGGGCCCGAAGGTCCGCCACACCAGCACCCGGCCATGAGCACCGCCACCGAGCCAGAACCCGCCCGCCCGTGGCGCCCGGAGGACGGGCCCAGACCGACGGTGTGGACGTGGCCGCGGACGGACCGCCCGGCACTGTGGGTGCGCTCGCACGGCGCCGAGCGCTACGCCCCGATCCTCGCCTTGCAGGAGTGGGCCGACGGCACGCTGTACTACCAGGTGGAGATCGACCCGCACGGCGACCGGCGGGTGGGGATGCGCCTGTACCGGTGGCCCCAGCCAGGCCTGCGGATGGCTTGCGTGAGCCGCTCACGGCCGGCGAGAGGAGTCGATGAGTCCTGGCAGGGTGCGATGCCCCATCGAACCGCATGACACCGACAGCCACTCATGCAGCGAACAATTCTGGCTCACGCTCGCAGCCGGAGTGTGACTTAGCGGCGTAGTTGGCAGGTTAGCGGTCTAGTTGGCTGATGTTGCGCTCAGTCACAGCAGTTGACCGACCGATACACACGGCCACTTCGCGCTCTAGCTGACCCGCGCCTCCCCTGCTTGGGCACTCACAGCCCCCGCTCCTGAGTAGCCTGGCCTGGGCGTTAGCCTCAGCGGATGATTCCTCAGCCGCCACCGAAGGTCATCACGCGTCACCGCGACGGGCGGATCCACGCCTACGTCGTGGGCGCTGGCGTCTACGGGACGCTGGAGCAGGCAGCGGTGTTCCGGCCGCGGGATGGAGACGAGGTCGTAGCGTCGGTGGTCCGGCAGGATCTGGAACGGGTCGTGTACACGACGCTGAACGGAGTCGTCTGCCTCACGCGTGCCGGCGACCTTGTGTGGGCCTCGGACTTCGAACCGCACTCCGACGTACGTCATGGCCACCGGCCTGGCTGTGCGCTGTCTCTGGACGGCCGGACGGTGTGGGTCTACCGGCCGGACGCGATGGCGGGCCGCGGGGGCGGGGACCAGTGGGTCGTGCACGACGCCGACAGCGGTGTGGTTATCGCCCGCCGGGAGTTGGAGACGGTCGGTCACGGCGCCTTTCACCACCTGCATCCCGGGGACGGCAGCATCTACCTCGACATCGGTGAGGGCCAGGACGGCTCCGTGATTCTCCGGGGCACGGTCGGGGCGGACAGCGAGCCGGAGTTCGTGACGTATCCGTGGTCGGACCGCTGCCTGATCGACCTGGCGCCGTCAGGGCAGCAGTTCATGACCGTGGACCACGGGCAGGCGGACGTCGCCTTCCACGATCACCCCGACGGGGGCGTGCTCTTCACGCTCCCCGTTGAAGCCTTCGGGTACGACCCGCAGGATTCCTTCGTGGAATGGAGCGGCGGCTACCTGACCGAGGACACGGCCATCGTCACCCTGGGCGGTGAGAGTCAGGACGAGCAGGAGTGGTTCCGTTATCACCTGGTCGACGTACGCACGGGCACCCTCAGCGGCGAGTTCACCGTCGAGGTGAGCAACCCGTACGAGCTGGTGCCCCTGGGTGACGGTTCCTGGCTCACCAGCGGCGCCGGCGGCGACCCCGTCCGTTGGTCCCGCGCTCCGCAGCCGTTCGCACCGCCGCGCCCGGCCGAATCAACCTCTCCCTGCGAAAGGCAGAAGTGATGACGGCGGACACGCGATTGCCACTGATCCCTCAGGCGCCTGACGGCCTGAGCCGACGAGCCCGCTACTTCGTCGAGGGGCACGGGCTGCGTGTTCCACACCGCGACCTCACGCTCTATCGGGAGGTATGGCTACAGCACGGGATACCACCTGCGGAGATCGACCGGGCCGTGGCCTTCCAAGAGCGCTGGGGCGGCATCGCTCTGCCCCCTGCCCCCGCATACGAGGGCGGCCCGCGGGTTCTGGAAGCCGATGTGCCCGAAGGCTCGGCCGTGAGCGGATGGCGGTTCTCGGCAGGCGGCTGTCGGGTCTCGATGGCCTACGCGTTCATGATCGGGCCGGGAGGCGAGTTCGGGATCGACGCCGACCACTGGACACCGCTGCACGCCAGCACAGAGGGTTGGGTGGAAGCCCTGGCTCTGGCCGACCATGCGGGTCACTGGGCCAAGACGATCACGAAGATCAAGGGTGGCGCCGTTGAGGAGCTGGACCTCGACGGATTCGAGCCGGTACCTGAAGTCCAGGGACTTGCTGACACCTGGTGGCGGGGCAAGGAATCTTTGATCGCCGTCTACCGCGGCGAAGCCTCGGGCTTTGACGCCCCCCACTGCCTCAGGGCCCATATCTACGGCGGACTTGATGCGTGGGGCCTGGGTGGCACCTGACCTCCGAAGGCCAAGCTCGTGGGTCCCGCCGCTGAGCGTTCGGGTTAGCCGTAAGGGCCAAGTAGAGCGCCAAGTCACACGGAGGTCAGCGGGCGTACCTCACGCCCGCAATTCCAGGTCGGCGAGGCCTGCACAATGTCCTTCCGGGTGCAGGTGCCACGGCTCGGCGAGATCTGTCGGGGCCCACCGAACCGCGGCACCTGCGCGATGTCGGTGTCCGTGCGCATGCGGTGTCACCCCAGACATCGTCCACCATGCCCCCGCCTGGAACGTCGCCCGCCCAGTTGATCGCCGCGGGCCTCGGCGTCGCGCCCCTGACCCGCATCAACCCGGTCCTGCCCCTCACCCGGGCCTCCTGCACCGGCAACCGCCACCGCAAGTTCGTCCACGGCAAGTGAGGTTGGGAATGGATCGGTTGCCGATAGTCGCACCGGTGTTGCCGTGCCGACTGGGTCGATGCCGTGATGACCTGCGAAAGGTGATGGACCGTGGCCTGGCTTGACGACGTGATGCGCATCATGCCCGCCCATCCGGGCGCCGGTGACCCCGTGAACTGGGACGTCATCGAGGCCAGTTGGGGAACACGCTTTCCCGACGACTACAAAGAATTCACCGCTGCGTACGGGGAAGGCGCCGTTGATGACTACTTGGAGCTGATGGCGCCTGAAGCCTATGTTGCTCCTGGCGGCGAGTCCTTTTGTTCGGGCATGCAGCAGGAGTCAGCGAACGCCGAGGATTTGTGGCGGACTGCCAGGCCGGAGGCAGCGAAGGTTCCGCGCCTCATCACCTGGGGTGTGGATTCCAGCGCTGACATCCTCTGCTGGCTGGCCGCGGACAGTGATCCGAACAAATGGCCCGTATTGGTATGGGGGCGGGGCGATGCGCGATGGACCGAGTATTCATGCGGAATGCTGGAGTTTCTGTGCCGCGTATTCCGTGCGGAATTCGAAGAGTGTCCGCTGAGCGATCTCTCACTCTGGGGGGCTGCTTCGCCATGCTTTGTGCACAGGGCTGAGGAGCGGCGGCTGAGGAAGGCTGGACTCGATCCCTGGACAGGTGAACCCGATCCCTTCGCCGGGATGTTCGGAGACTGACGCTCACCGGCGTGTCCCGGGCGTCCCGACGGCCGTGATCGGCGAATGGCTGTAACGGGCCTGAACTGTCGGTTCCTCATGTCATGCTGGCAGCAAATTAATGAACAGGCGAGGTGGGAAACGATGAGGGCTCAGTACTACGCCGCCGACAGTGAGAGTGGCGACCACATCGATGACCCTTCTGAAGATGCGCTGTTCATGATGATCAGCAACCTCAACGACTCCGACAACACCTTTGTCGTCGTTCAGTCCGATGAGAACGACCCCGGCTGGTTCGCCTCCGCGGCTGTCCTGGACGAAGGCGGCTACGAAATCGTCCGCCGCGACGCCTCCCGCAACGAACACGAGGTCACCACGGCGGCCAGCATCAACGACATCGCCCGCGACCTCACCATCTGGATGGCCGCCCGCGACTTCCCCGGACGGTCAGCCAGACAGCGCAGAGAGTCAGAAGACAGCGTCTAACCGAACAGCGGCACCTGCGTTACATCGACGTCGGTGCGGACGCGGTGCGGGCGGGCCGGGTGGCGGAACCGTCCGGCAGCATCCCGGGCGACATCGACCGCCACTTCCAGCACCACCGCGGGCTCCACCAGGACGACGTCCAGCGTGCGCGGTGTTCCCCAGTCCGCCGAGAACGCCCACCCCTGCCACGGGTGCGTGCCCGTCGGCCGGGCCAGCACGTCGCCCAGGGCCCGCCCGAACCGCGCGGACAGCGTGGTGCTGCGCCCGGCGTACTGGAGCCGGCCCGCGGTGTCGTAGCGGCCCAGCAGCACGGTCCGGGGCGCCTGCAGGGGGCCGGTGACGGCGCCGATGATCGCCTCGGTGGTGGTGCGCACCTTGTACTTCCGCCAGGTCCGGGCGCCCCCAGTGTAGGGCTCGTTCAGCCGCTTGAAGCACAGGCCCTCCAGCCCGGCCGCCGTCCACTCCAGCCACCCCCGCGCCACGGCCGGGTCGGTCGTCGACGGGCACAACGTCAGCGGCGCCACGAGCCGGCGCTCGGCAAACAGAGTCTCCAGTGCCCCTCGCCGCCGCTCGTACGGCCAGCCGGTCAGGTCGGCCCCGTCCGCGTGGACCAGGTCGAAGACCACGAAGTGCGTCGGCCACCGGCCCGCCCCCTCCACCGCGCCGCTGCCGCGCCGGGCGAGGCGCTGCTGGAGCCGCTCGAAGGCGAGCCGGCCGTGCTCCCACACCACCAGCTCACCGTCCAGGCCGGTGCCCGCGGGCAGCTGCGCGAGGGCCGCTTCCCGGATCTCGGGGAACGAGGCGGTCATGTCGGTGCCCTGCCTCGAGCGCAGCAGCACCCGCCCGCCGTCGTGTACAGCGAGCTGGGCGCGGAAGCCGTCCCACTTCGGCTCGGCCGCCCACCCGGCAGGCAGGGCCGGGCTGTCCACGGCGGTGGTGAGCATCGGCTCGGGCAGCGTCCACAGCATGCCCGCAGGCCTTCCACGCAGCCCGCGAAGCCACTCGCGTGCAGACACTGAATGCGGTCAGGGCATCAAGCACGATCGGTGACAGGGCGGTGCCCGGCCGGGACGTGGCGTGCTGGACGCGCGCGGATCGCGGCGCGGGGGAGGGGTCGTGCGGCCCCCTCTTGGGTGTTGCTTCAGCACAGGGGGCCGCACGGAGTGCGGCGTCGAGTGGCGCCTTCGCCTTCCATGATGGCGGACAGGCCAGTGCTGGCGGTCAGAAGTGACGTATCAGCCCCAAAGTGCTGAACGTTCGGCCGTTCCGTTCGGGTGAAGGGGTGGCGGGAGGTAGCGCATGGTGGCGTATCCGTTCATTGTTCCGTAACTCCATGATCACGTGGCGTGGTGAGCCGGGGGGCGGTCATGCTGGCGGTCCTTCCTGATAGTGCTTCAGCACCACTGTCAGGAAGGGCTGTTGTTGCCTTCGCTCACAGAAACCGAGTGCAATGTCGAGTAAGAAGGTGGTGACCGCTGCCGTGCTGGCGGTGGTCCTCACGTGGAGCACGATCATGATCGTGCTCGGGCACGCGGCCGCCGCTGCGGTCCTGCTGCCCTCCCTGGGCCTGCTCATCCAGCAGATCGTCCAGGCCCTCACCGCGCCCGACGGCCCCATCCGCCCGGCCGGCGCCGGCCGGACGGGGGCGGACAGTCAGGAGGGGGCGCGATGATGCCCCTGCCCGGGCCGTCCCACCAGCCCCCGCCCCTGCACACCACCGCCAAGCGCGGCCGCCCGCCCGCGCCGATCTCCCCGGACGCCGGCCCCTCGCACTGCGCCTGGCTCGAGCCCGTCCGCCACGCCCTGTTCACCAGCGGCCTGACCCTCGACGACCTCGTCGTGCGCTCCGGCTACTCCAAGACCCGCATCAGCCAGCTCCTGCGCGGCAACGACTACTACCCGCCCTGGGAGATCACCTTCAGCGTCACCCGCGCCCTGGGCCTGCCCACCCGGCCGCTGCGCCGCCTGTGGGCCGCGGCCGCCCGGGAAGCCGACAAGGCCGACGACTGGATCAAGAACTGCATAGACCAGGTCGCCCACGACGGCGAGGAGCCGCCCCTGCCCTACCAGGCGTTCACCGACGACGTCCGCGGCATCTACACCGACTACGCCCGCGCCTTCCTCCTCACCGACCAACGAGCCCGCTGGGTCGTCTCCCAGACCTTCGACATCCTCTGGGTCTGCTGGGACACCGCCACCGCCAGCGAAAACCTGCACCGCTACGCCTGGCGCCTGCTGCGCTCACGCGTCATGGCCCGCGCACCGCGCCACCGCGACGGACGCCCCGACCTGCGCGCCGCAGTGTTCTCCACCCGCGCAGTCCACGACCACCCCGACACCCCCGGGCACCTCGTCGTCTTCACCGAACTCATCGACCTGCTCGACGCCATCACCCGCCTGCCCGACGACCAGATGGACATCGCCGTCCTGCAGCACCTGTGCGGCACCCCCCACCCCGCCATCGCCCGCATCCTCGGCATCGCCCCCGCCCTCGCCCGCGCCGTCGACCACCACGCCCGCGCCGCCCTCGAAGCCCTCCTCACCACCCCGACCCCGGAGTGATCCCGCCCGCCATGACTGCCATCGACCAGCTCCTCGCCCGCGCCCGCCTCCACCCACAGCCCGACGTCCCCGACGACAGCGCCCCCTACGAAGACACCCCCTACCCCGCCGACCACCCCCACCCCCCACACCCCGCCCACCGCGACCCCCGTCACCAGGCCGCCGCCCGCCACCTGACCACCCTGTGCGAGACCGCCCTCGCCACCGTCACCCCCACCACCCTCACCTTCCTCACCGACCAGATGCCCGACCTGCACTCCGCCTGGCTCCTGGGATGCGCTCTGCACACCGCCGGCCTCGAAGAAGGCGCCCGCTTCTGGTGGCAGTACGCCGCCGGCGACGGCCACGCCCCCGCCTGCTACTGCCTGGCCCTCCACCACCAGGCCCGCGGCGAACAGCACGCCGCCGACTTCTACCAGCACCAGGCCCACCGCATCACAGCAGCCACCGACACCGACAGCCTCACCGTCGTCGGCACCTGCCCCACGCAGACGATCAGCTTCGACGCCAGCCTGCCCACCGTCCTGCACACCCTCAGCCGCCTCTACGCCAGCCCCGGCACACCCCGCCTGCGACGGCGCCACCGCATCGACGCTCTGACCACCTACGTCGCCGACACCGTCAGCCGGCACTACACCCGCCACCCGGGCATCGAAATCCCGGTGCCGGAACCACGCTTCGCCGAACGCGTCACCTGGCTGCTGACCGCCACCCTGCCATGGACGCGGCGAAGCAAACCGTCCCGGCCCTCCGGGCCAGACCTGCCGGCCCGTCAAAGAACACGCTCGGACTACGACGACCATCCGCTGACGGCCAGGACCTGCACGTCCACGACCTGACAGCCCGGCGCGGCCCTGGCCTTGCACAGCATGCACGCCGGCCAGAGCCAGCGGCCGCCGCACTACTGGCGGGGAGCGGCACTGGCCGCCGTCGTGACGACGGCGCGCCAGGCTCAGGGAGCCGGACGCGCCGCATCAGGTCACCGGGTGCGGGTGCCGCCTGCACCCGGTCGTGGTGTCAGCGGCGGTTGCCGCCCCGGTCGCCCCGGTCGCCGCGGTCGCCGCGGTCGCCCCAGCCACCGCGGTCGCCGCGGTCGCCGTGGTGGTGGCGGTCGCGGTCGTAGCCCCAGGAGACCTCGTCGATGAAGCGGCCGCGGTCGTTGCGCAGGGTGGCGGTGTCGGAGCGGTTGTCCCACACGTAGTTGCGGCGGTCCTGGTAGAGGTCGGTGCGGCTGTCGCGGCCGACGCCGGTGTGGATGCGGACCGTGGCGCGGCCGGCCAGGCGGTAGTCGTCGAAGGTGTAGGTGTGGCCGTCCTCGTCCTCGAGGGTCCAGCCGTCGAGGTTGACCGCCTGACGGGCCGTGTTGGTGACCTCCACCCACTCTGCGTTCAGTGAGCGGTTCGAGCGGTCGTCCGGGCCCGGGGAGTTGTACTGGACGGCCGAGATCTCCACCAGGTGGCGCGGGGCGCGGGAGTGGTCGTCGGCGGACGCCGGCAGCGCGGCCACCGAGATGAGAGCGCCGGCTGCGAGCACGGCAGCAGCGAGACGACGACCGGTGACGGAAGCGGAAGCGGACAAGAAGTCCCCCTGAAGGGTGCGGGCACCCCCCGGTCAACGGCCGTGAAGGCCGCCCGGAGGTGGTGCGGTGTGCGGGTTGCGACCGGCTGGCCGCACACACACTTTGTCCACGTCAGGCAGAAATCGAGGACAAAACATGAGCCCTGTTACTCACTGCTCATGTTTCAGTGACCCACAGATGCATTCTCCATTTATGTCCCAAATGCACGATGTTGACGGTCCGACAGATACAGCTGCTCCGTCAAGGCATGGGTTGCTTCCCGCGGTCGCCAGGACGCGCCACCCGGGGGACCGCCCCGCAATCACCCGAAAGTGAGTAACAGCCCTTGGGACCGAGTACGGGGTCGCGCTGCTGGGCCGGGCCCGGAGGCGGTTGGCATCGGCTCGGGCGAAGCCCATGACATGCCCGGTGGCCTTCCAAGCGGTCCGGGGAGCCATCCGCGTACTCGGAGCTGCCAGCCGAAGGGCCGGGCGCCGGGGGTCAGCGGATGTCGAGGACTTGGGCTGCGGCGTCGGCCTCCCGCTCCCTCAGCACCTTCCAAGCGTTCTCTGTTTCCCTGTGGGCGTTCAGCCAGCGTTCCTGCATGGCGGCCAAGCGGCCGTAGGCCTGGCGCAGGTAGCCGGTGCTCTGTTTGCAGTTGACGTCGACGCGGGCTGCAGGCTGGGCGGTGAGCGGCTGGTCCGGACTCAGCCCGGCGGCAAGGCTCTGCGGATCCTGTGCCTTTACGCCTGCCTGCTGCACGCATGTGCGCCAGCGCGCGGTGACACGGCGGTAGGCGGGGTCCCGTGCCAGTGCCTGAAGAGCGTCGCGCTCGCCCTGGTCAAGCTGGAGGCGCAAGGTGAGGTCGCGTTGGCGGCCGCCCGGGCCGAGCAGCCGGGTCTGTGCCTCGGCGAGGCACCCCGTGGCAGGCCGGCTCACGCGGATCACCTTGTTACGGGCGGAGATCCTCTGCTTCGGGTCGCCGTAGAGGGCCTGGGTAAAGGCTTCTCCGCGTGGGCGTTCCGAGGGCAGCGCGGAGGGCGGGACGGCGTTGGAGGGCGGATCGAGGGTCTCGATGCCGAACTGGGCGGGGCAGCCTTCGTCGGAATCCGTCTCGGTCTGCGCGGGCGCGGGTTCGTAGCGGAAGCCGCGCTGTGCCATGCAGGTGGAGATCAGCCGCTGCTCGGCCTCGTGGACTCGCCGGGATGTCGCGGTGGGCGCCTGAAGCAGTGGGCGCAGAGGGAGCCGGGCGCGCAAGGCCGCGGGCTGCGGGCGAAGTTGCTGAGTGTCCTGTGGGGCGGAGGAGCCGTGGCGGTCGTGCAAAGTCCAGACGGCGAGGCCAGCTACGGCGAGGAGAGCGAGGACTAAGGAGACGATGCCGAGCGGCCTGCGCCGCGTTCCGGGGAAGGGCGTGGAGCGTGTCGAGGGCATTGACGGTCTTCTCTCCGTGCCGTGGGCCGGGGACAGCAGATGACGTGGCCTGCTGCCCCCGGCCCGGTGCAGTGAGGGGTCAGTAGCAGTGGATGCTGGTCCTGGCCCGTACCTGCAGGGAGCTCGCCCGGTTTTGCAGGCTGGACGGCAGGTAGTCGATGGAGGAGCCCGGGTTCACGCAGAACAGGAAGCCGCCCCAGTCGCTGCCGACACCTGTGTAGTAGTGGCTCTCGTAGTTGCCGCTGCTCGAGTTGCTGGCGGAGTCCACGTTGTTGTGCACCACCTGGCCGCCCCCGGCGCGGCTGGTCAGCTGGTTGAAGGTGTCGTTGCCGAAGTCGGTGTCGCTGTCGAAGTACGAGTGGCGGGCCGAGTCGTTGATGCCCAGGTAGAACACGCAGTGGTAGCCGGACGCGCAGTTGGGCCCGGCCGAGGCCGGGGAAGCCCCGAACAGCATCCCGGCTGAGGCCGCCACCGCGGTCAGAGCACTTACTACCGCCAGTTTCTTGCGTGCGCGCATGCAGTCCCTCGTTTCGGTGGGGTCGTAGGAGCGAACGCCCAGGCAGACGTTCGCCGGGGTGCCGCCGCGCTTGGCGCCTCAGAGTCTCCGCGAGCACGAGACCGCATGACTAGACCATTTTCGGCATGAACGGAACAAAGCGATGATCGTCGATCATTCGTACAAGTTGGGATGAGCTACACATGGGCGCCGGGTCATCTACCGAAGGGTTGAAGCAGACGGCTGGACAACTGTTGGCCTGCGCTGCTCCAGCGTGAGAGCCGGCACCCAGCAGTGCCTCGCCCGGCGCGAGAGCGGCGCGGTTCAGGGGGCAGGGCAGTGGCTGGCGCACTTCGTGGTCTACCCATAAGGAACGTCGGCAGTGGAGCCGCTCGAAAGCGAGCCGGCTGTGCTCCCACATCACCAGCTCACCGTTTATGCGGGCTGCGACGCCTGTCTCATCGACGGCCCCTCCATGAGGCGCTCTGCAAGGCGGAGTAGATCTGCCAGGTGCAGCACCCGTCCGTCGAAGCCTGGGAGGGGGACATGGAGCGGTTGGGTCCAGCGGGCGGGGATGGCGTCCAGCCCGTAATACGCACCTGCGAGGCCTCCGGTCACTGCGGCGACGGTGTCTGTGTCGCCGCCGAGGTCGATCGCCGCGCGTATCGCGCCTTCGAAGTCGTTGGTGGTGCGTAGGGCCCAGACGGCGGAGCCCAGGCAGGGCCAGACGGCGCCGTTGAACTCGGTTGCCTGATCGGGGTGCCAGTCGGGGGCGAGGACGGTGGCGTAGCGGCCGCGGTGGTCGGGGTGGACAAGGGCCAGGATGTCTGAGAGCGCGGCGAGGGGGTCAGTGTCCACGAACGTGAGGCGGATGAGCTCGTGGAAGATCGCGGTGCCTTCCCAGGCCGCGCGGTCGCCGTGGGTGAGAGCAGCGATGCGGTGGGCCGCGTCCATGGTGGCTTCCTGGCCAGCGGGTGCGAAGTGAACCGCGGAGGTAGATGCCCGCATCAAGGAGCCGTTTCCCGCCGCTCGTTGGTTGACCTGGAAGTGGATCGCGGCGGCGAGGTCCCAGGGCATGCCGTTGGTCAGGACGTCTTCGGTCTGCAAGCCGATGTCCTTCGGCTCTGATGCCGCCCACCGCTGGAAGCGGGCGAAGATGTCCGGAAGATCCAGCCCGCCCCGCTCCAGCAGCGACTCCGCGACCAAGACGGCCATCTGCGTGTCGTCAGTGGCCTCGCCGGGGTCCCAGCCACCACCTCCGCACATCTCGCCACCGGCACCAGGCGCGGGAAACCGCGCAGAGAACGCTCCCTGGGGGCCAAACTCGAAGGGGGCGCCCAGAGCGTCGCCCACCGCTGAGCCGACGACCGCGCCGGCCGCTCGCTGAATCCGCTTCATTCGCGCAGGTTATCCGCGCCGTACCGACGGCCGCATGGCCCGATTGCCTTCCTCGGCTTCGCGAACTATCGGAAGCGAACACGTCTCGTCTACGGAGGTGCACCGCCTGAGACACCTTGGGCCTGAGACACCCGTACAGGTCACATAACACCGTCCAGGCCGGTGCTCTCCGGCAGCTGCGCGAGGGCCGCGGCGCGGGTCTCGGAGAACGAGCCGGTCATATCGCTGCCCTGTATCGAGCGCAGCAACACCCGCCCGCCAGCGTGCACAGCGAGCTGCGCACGGAAGCCGTCCTTCTCCAGACTGGGCGGTGTCTCATGACACACCGTCTTCGCTCCGTCAGCCCTTGGCTCCATGCCTCCTTGTTGGCCTGCTCGCTGTTGGGGTGAATTGGCCCAGCCGTCCCGATGGTCTACGGGATCACAGCGAGAATGCAGCCATGACAGATCAAGGTCCGGCGATACCTACCGCAGTTCTGGCCGATGAGGTGCAGATGGAGGCTCTGGCGGGGAGCGCGGCCACCGTGGAGCGCTCCATGTTTGGCGGTGCGACCGTCGTGATGGGCCCGTCGGGGACTGTAGCCATCACGGAGGTGGGCGATGCGCTGGACCGGAGCTGCGTGTGGAATGCCGAGGAGGTTCGCCTGGTGGGCCAGGCCCCGGCACCGGTCATGGATCGCCTCGTGGGGCGACGAGGACGAGTGGGCGCGGACCAGACGTCGCTGCCCATCCACCTGGCCGTCCGGGTCGGAAAAAGGTTGCTGTACCTGGGCACCGGCCACGTCGGGCACGCGACGACGGTGCTGCGGCCGGGCTGTACCGACTATGTACTGACAGACTGCCTGCTGCGCCTCCGAACGCCGCTGCATAGGTCAGTTCTCGATGTGGTCCGCCCACTCCACTTAGCGCCGGGCCTACCGGACCTGCGGTGGCTCCGGCACGTGACCGACAACCGGGCGGTAGCGCTTGAGCAGTTCATCACGGGCTGGTACCCGGACACCGGCCATGCCGCGTGCTCACCGAGCATGCCGGAACCGTCACGGCCTTTGCCCGAGGGATTGGAGCATCTGTACCGCTTGGCGCGGCAGCGACCGGCCGTACTCGGATCTCAGAATCACATCGTCCCTGAGCACGAGCTCCGTACCGACCACCTGGGCGAACTACTGGTCTTCGGTGTCGAGAACCAGGGATGCTTCTCCTGGGGCCTGCTGTGGACATGCTCCGAGCCGGAGCCTGATCCAACCGTCTGGTTTCGCGAGTTCGACGAAGCCCCGATCGCCGAGAATGAACCCCTCAGTGGATTCCTCATCCAGTTCTCGCTCTTCGAAGCCGCCATGGGCGCCGACTACACAGCACTGGCCGACAGGCTCACAACACGCCAAGCAGAGCAGCTCACAGCAAGACTCCACCCTGTGCCTCTACGCCCCTTTCGGCCATGGGCTCTGACCCGCTTTTACGTCGCTCCCGGGCTCGTCGTTTACGTATCGGACGAAGGTACAGGCGACGGGATCGAGGTGGGGGCCGGCGCTGTGCACCGAAGCGCTCTGCAGCCTTTGCTGAGTGCCGATGTCGAGTGGAGCCGATTCGACGGCTGACGTGTGGCATGCGATTCCCGCTGTAGGGCCACGAAGGACGGCAGACACGCACCGTTCGAACCTTCAGCGCTGGGGAGCCATGAACTATCGCTGCAACCCGACCGTGAGACACAGCTGAATGTCTGGAGAACCGTCCCACTTCGGCTCGGCCGCCCAGCTGGCGGGCAGGGCAGGGCTGTCCACGGCGGTGGTGAGTATCGGCTGGGGCAGAGCCCAGGACATGCCCGGTACGTGGCCGGTCGCTTTCTCGCAAACGCACGAACGCCCAAGCCACCGGCGTCTACCGTGGAGAACGGCAGGTTCGGACGTGGGGTTCGGACCTTGGACGAGAGGGCGGCGGTCCGGGACGGCCGGCGCCCAGCGCGGGGGCGCGTCCGCGCGCCCGGGGGTGGGGGACTCTTGACGACGGTTCTTTTCGTGCACGGCACCGGGGTGCGCAAGGCGTCGTATGACGCTACGTTCGCCCTGTTCTCCGCGGGGCTCGCCGCGGTGCGCCCGCGGGCAGAAGCGGCACGGTGCTACTGGGGCGACGCCCACGGCGCGAGGCTGAACGCGGGCGGCGTGTCCGTGCCGGCGGGGGAGTCCGACCGCGGACCGGGTGACGTCGCGGTCGAGCCGTCCGCGGCGGTGGACGCCGCGGAGGCCGACGCTGCGCTGTGGGGATTACTGGAGCGGGACCCGCTCTTCGAGCTGCGCCTGGCCGGCGCGGAGGGCGCCTTCGCTGGGCCCTGGGCCGGCCCCGGGCGATCGGTCCCGGACGGCCCCTTCGGCCAGGCGCCGCATCCCGTGTCCCCGCCGCCGGGGGTCGCGTCGCGCGGCGAGGAACTGCTGGACGTTGCCGCCCTGTCGGCCGACGACCCGGACGTGGCGGATGCCGCGTCAGCCGCCGGGCTCGACGCCGTCCTTGCCGCGGCGCTGGAAGCGGTGCTGAACGCGGAGGTCCTCGAGGAGGCGCTGGAGGCGGAGCCCGAGACGCTGGGCGACTCGTGGACGGACGGCGACCTGCGTGTCGCGCTGGCCCGGGCGGTCGTCGCGCAGGCGCTGCGTATGGCCGACGAGCGCCTGGAGGGCACGTGGGCGTGCGACGGCGACCACCGCGACGCGCTGGTGGCTGCGCTGGTCGCGGCGCTGGGCGGGTCCGACCGCGGCGTCGGCGCGGCCGTGGGGAAATTCGGTCTGAACGTCGCACTGCGGCTGGGCGCCACCCGCCCACTGGAACGCCGCAGGTCCGCGCTGACCGAGGCATCCGCGCCCGCGGCCGGCGACGTCCTGCACTACCTCGCCCGTGGGGAGGCGCTGCGCGGCTTCCTGGCCGAGGCGGTGCACCCGGTCGGCGGCCCGGTGGTCCTGGTGGCGCACAGTCTCGGCGGCATCGCCTGCGCAGAGCTGCTGGCCGACCTTCACCTGCCGGCGGTGGAGCTGCTGGTGACAGTCGGCTCCCAAGCGCCGCTGCTGTACGAGCTGGACGCCCTGCCCGTCCTGCCGTTCGGCCGTGGCCTGCCCGCCTCCTTCCCGCGCTGGGTCAACGTCTACGACCGGCGTGACCTGCTCGGCTACGTCGGCGAGGGTGTCTTCCCCGGACGGGTCGAGGACCGGGTGATCGACAACCGCACGGCCTTCCCGCGCGCCCACAGCGCCTACTTCGGCAACCGGGCCTTCTACTCGGTCCTGGACGAGGTGCTGCCGCCGGACGAGGTCCTGGCGTGAGCCTGCGGCGCCGCCAGGCCGCCGCTCCGCCGCCCGAGCCGGCGGACACCCTGGCCGTCGTCGTCGGCGTCGAGGCCTACGCGGCGGGCGGCGGCTGGTCCCTGGACGGGCCGGCCCTGGACGCCTGCCGGTTCGCCGGCTGGCTGACTGAACGAGGGGTTCCTGCGGACCAGGTGACCCTGCTACTTGCACCGCTGGAGAGGAACGCCCCCGCGGTCGCGGCGGCCGCAGGCGAAGTGCCGGTTCGCCCGGCCGACAGCGCGACGGTGCGGGCCGTGCTCACCGAGCTGCGCCGGCGGACCAGCGGCCTGCTGGTCGTCTACTGGGGCGGGCACGGCGTCATCGAGGACGAGGAACGACGCCTGCTGTACGCCGACGCGACCTCCGACGACCAGCGCAACCTCAACCTAACCGTGCTGCTGCGCTCATTGCGGTCGTCCACCTACTCCGGCCACCCGCGGCAGTTGGTGCTCGTGGACGCGTGCGCGCTGCCCGCCCGCCGGGCGGCGGACCGGCTGCCGGACGAGCGGTTCGCCGAGGGCCGGCCCGACCTGTGGCGTGAGCAGTGGGTGCTGACGGCGGCGAGTCCCGGCGAGGCGGCGACCAACGACGACGCGCGCGGCACCGGCCTGTTCTCCGCCGTGCTCCGTGAGGAGCTGACCCGGCTGCCGCAACGGTGGCCGCCCGACGCGGAGTCCCTGCGGGACGCCGTGCTAGACGAGTTCGAGAAGCTGCGGGCAGCCGGCCAGGCCCGGCAGATGCCCAGCCACCTGTGGTTCCGTTCGCGCGGCGCCGAGCACCTCGCCCTCGACCTCGGCGCCCCGCCCGGCGCGTCCGGGCGGACATCGAGCGAACTGCTCAGCCACGCGGAGTTCCGGGCGCTGCGGGAGATCCTTGACGGCGCACCGGCCCCGCAAGGGCTGCGAGAGCTGTTCCGCGACGCGACCCGGGACGTCCCCGGCTGCGCGCCGCCCGCGCTGTCCGACGACCTGCTGTCGACTGTGCGGGCGCTGCGCGGGCCGGTGTCGCCCCGGCCGCTCTTCCACTTCCTGGTGCGGCTGGCCGCGGCCTCCGACCGGGTCACGCAGGACCGGCTGTGGGAGTGGCTCAACGAGACGGCGCCGCGCTGGGGCGTCGAGCTTGCCGAACTCCACGAGCTGGACGGGCAGTTGCGCCGCACCCACGTCGTCTTCCGGCTGCGGCCCGACCTGCTGGGCGAAGGATTTCAGGTCACCGGCTGGTCGGTCCATGACGCGGAGGTGCGCCAGGAGGCGTACACCGACAGCGAGCCGTGGGATCTGCCGCGGGTCGCGCTGGAGCTGGGCGAGGTGATCGCCGACTACGCCGGGGACCTGCAGGCGGTGGCGCCGGTGGTGGAGTTCCTGCTGCCGCTGGCCCTGCTGGACCAGGAGGTGGAGGCACTGCCGGTGCGGGTGCAGCAACGCTCCGGACCGGTCGGCGAGTTGTGCCCGGTGGTGGTCCGCCCGCTGGAGCGGCTGGACGACGGGGCCGCCCGCAACGCCCTGCGGACGCGCTGGAAGGGCCTGGCGGCGTGCGGCGACGGTTACGCGCGGGACGCGATCCACTGGGTACTGGGCGGCGGTACCCCGCAGGAAGCCGCCGACCACGGCCCTGAGGGCCGCTGCACCCCCGGTGACGCGCACGTCTGCGCCGCCCTGGCCTACACACGCCCGCACGGCCCGGCCGAGGACCCGGCGCTGCGGGAGGTCCTCGACGCGGGCATGCCGGTCGCGCTGTGGCACCGGGCCGCCCCCGAACGCCCGGACCGCAGGACCGCCCTGGAGGCCGTGCTGAACGGCCGGGCCCTGCGCGACCTGCCCGATGTCGTCCGCAGGCAGCGCACCGCCGCCCGGCACCCCAACGCCACGCCGGAGCACGCTGGGAACGGCCTGGTGCTGCTCTGGGACGACCCCGACCGGCTGCCGCCCGAACTACGCTGGCAGCCGCCCGTCCTGTCAGGAGCCGCACCGTGACCGCATGGCCCATCTACACCGGCAGCGGCGTGCCGCACGACGGCGTCGACCGGCTGCCGCCACCGCCCAACTGGCGCAGCTTCGACGGCGGCCCGGTCCTGCCCTCACCCGAAGCGCCCGACCCGGCCGCGCGCCGCCGGCTCGGCGCCCTGCCGCAGGGGACAGTCCGCGTGCCGGACCCGATGGAGGTGCAGATGGTCAACGCGGCGCTGTTCCTGCGCCGCCCGCTGCTGGTGACCGGCCGACCGGGCACCGGCAAGTCGTCGCTGGCCGCGCTGATCGCGCAGGAGCTGTCGCTCGGCCCCCTGCTGCGCTGGCCGATCACCAGCCGCTCCACGCTGGCCGACGGGCTGTACCGGTATGACGCGATCGGCCGGCTGCGCGAGGAGAACGTACGGCACCTCAGGCGCGTCGTGGGCGCCTCGGCCGATGCTGCGCCTGCGACGGGCCGTGCGCGCGGCGGGCGCGACGAGTACGCGGCCGAGGCGGCGGACGTCGGACGGCACCTGCGGCTGGGCCCGCTGGGGACCGCGCTGCTGCCCTACGCACGGCCGCGGGTGCTGCTCGTCGACGAAATCGACAAGAGCGACGTCGACCTTCCCAACGACCTGCTCAACGTCTTCGAGGAGGGCGAGTTCGAGATTGACGAGCTGTCCCGCCTGCCCGAGGGGACCGGTCCGGTCACGGTGATGACCGCGGACCGCGACGGCACGGCGGACGTCGTCGGCGGCCGGGTACGCTGCCGGGCCTTCCCGATGGTCATCCTGACCAGCAACGGGGAGCGGCAGTTCCCGGCCGCCTTCCTGCGCCGCTGCCTGCGGCTGGATCTCCAGCAGCCTGGGGACGAGGAGCTCGACGCGATCGTCACCGCGCACCTCGGGCGGGAGGCCGCCGACGCCGCCGCCGAGCACGTCGCCGCCTTCCTCGCCCGCCGCGAGCGGTCCGAGGTCACCACCGACCAACTGCTCAACGCCGTCTACCTGGCCACCTCGGGAAGCCGGCACGAGGACCGCACGCCCGAGGAGACGGCGTCTCTGGAGGCGGTCGTGCAGGCCGTCATGCGCCCGCTGACGGGGCCGGAATGAGCAGGGCGGCGCGGCAGTGATCGAGGACCTGCTGCCGGTGCTCGGCGCGGCGGGGCTGCAGCCGGACGCCCGCGAGCTGTGCGACGCTCTGTGGCTCGCCCAGCATGTGCGCGCCGCCCCAGCCGTCTCCGACGACACCGGCGCCGGCGCCGGCCCAGCGTCCGCGAAGCCAGCCACCGCGGCGTCCGACGTGGCGCCCGTCGACACACCCGGCCATGCCGCCGGCGGCGGCACCGCCGGGACGACTCTGCACACCCGCGGGGAGGAGGGCGGCGCGGCCGGCGCCGCGGCGATGCAGGCCCGTGGACCGGCGGTCCCCGCACTGCGCCACCAACTCCGGTTGGCCCGCGCGCTGCGGCCGTTCAAGCGCCGGGTCCCAGACCCCGGTACCTTCGTCGTCGACGAGCAGGCGACGGCCGCCCGGATCGCCGAGGAGGGCCTGTGGTCACCCGTGCTGCGCCCCGCACCGCGCCGCTGGCTGGACCTGACGCTGGTGGTCGATGCCGCGCCGACGATGGTGGTCTGGCGCCGCACGGTGGAAGAACTGCGGGCGCTGATGGAGCAGATGGGCGCGTTCCGCACCGTGCGGGTGCTCCGCCTGTATGCGCCGCCTGACCCGGCCGCGGCGGTGCTGCTGCTCCCCGAGGGCCGCGGCGGCGTGGAGCTCCCGTCGCAGGGCCCTGACATTGAGGGCAGGCGCTCGACCGCGTCGCTCGATACGACCGCGGGTGGGCAGGCGGTCCTGGTGGTCTCCGACACGGTCGGTCCGGCCTGGCAAGACGGCCGCTTGGATCCGGTGCTGCGCGGCTGGGCCGCAGGCGCACCGCTGGCCGTGGTCACGCTGCTACCGCAGCGCATGTGGTCCGGGGCGGGGCTGAAGGCGGTGCCAGCCGCCTTGCGCGCGCCCTTCCCCGGCGCGGCAAACGCGTCCTTCGACGCCCGGGTCCGCGGCCGTCCAGACGCCGGCATCCGCATGCCGGCCCCGGATGTCCCGGTTCCCGTGCTCGAACTGTCCGAACGGTGGCTGGCCCAGTGGGCGGACCTCATCGCGGGCGCGCCCAGCTGGCGCAACGCCGCGCTCCTAGGGCCACAGACCATGAAGGTCGGCGCCCGGCCCGCGCCTGGCGCGGCGCAGGCCGCGGCTGAGACGGTGCGGGCAGCCGGGACGCCTTCGCCGACGGGGACCGGCGACGCGCCGAGCGGCAGCTCTCCTGGCGCGCATCTCGCCGCCGACCCCGCAGCCGTCGTGCGCAGGTTCCGCGCGGCCGCGTCGCCGACGGCGTTCCGGCTCGCCTGCTGCCTGTCGGCTGCGTGGCTGAATCTTCCGGTGATGCGGCTGGTGCAGCGTGTGGCTCTACCTGACTCGGACACCAGCCACCTCGCCGAGGTGTATCTCGGCGGCCTGCTCACTGCCTCGGTGGACTCGGCCGGAGCCGATCCCGAGCAGGTGGCGTACGACTTCCTGCCGGGCGTTCGGGCCGAGTTGAACCAGTACCTCACGCGCCACGACATGGTGGACATCCTGGAACGCACCAGCGCGTTCGTCGCCGAACGATTCGGGCAGCCGCTGGACTTCCCCGCGCTGCTCGCCGACCCCGCATCGGCCGAACTTCCAGTACGCACCGGCGGCGGCCCCCCGCTCGCCTACGTCGCGGCCTCGGTACTAGCCCAGCTCGGCGGGCAGTACGCCGTATTGGCGGCCCGCCTGCCGCGCGCCGCAGTCCCGAACGCGGAGCCCGCGGGCACCGTGTCCGCTCCGAAAGGGGAGCCCCTGCACGCAACGACCGCCCCGGCCACGGGCTCACGGGACGCCGCCCCCATCTCCGCCACACCCACCACTCCCGCAGACGACCTTGCGGACCGCGCCACCGCCCCTGCCGACCCGGCCGCCACGCGGCCCTCGGCCGCACCGCCAGAGGACGTCGTCGCCGAACTGCTGCGAGAGCTGCTGAGGGTCGGAAAGGGTGGGCAGGCCTCGGCGTTGGCCGAGCGGGCCATCGCCAACGCCGACCTCGACCACCCGTACGACGTCGCCGTGCTGCTACAGGCGCTGCGGGAGGCCGGAGCGAATGAGCAGCTGACCGTGTTGGCCGGGCGGGCCGCCGCGCACGTCGCCGTCGATGACCCGTTCGGCGTGTTCAGGCTGCTGGAGGAGCTGCGGGAGGCCGGGGCGAGCGAGCAGCTGACCGTGTTGCTGGAGCGTGACCCGGCCGCGCACGCCGCGGTCGATGACCCGTCCGCCGTCGCCAGGCTGCTGGAGGCGCTGCGGGAGGCCGGGGCGAGCGAGCAGCTGACCGTGTTGCTGGAGCGTGACCCGGCCGCGCACGCCGCCCTCGATGACCCGTCCGCCGTCGCCAGGCTGCTGGAGGCGCTGCGGGGGGCCGGGGCGAACCAGCAGGCCAGTGTCCTGCTGGCCCGTGACTCCGGCCACGCAGCACGTGGCTTTCATCGTGGCGGACGCCGGATGTCGGTGTCGGATGTCGAAGAGGACAGCGAGGCAGTGATGCGTACCCCCCACGTCGTCGTGGTGATGGGCGTCGCCGGCACGGGCAAGACCACCATCGGTCCCCTGCTCGCCGCCCGGCTGGGCGTTCCCTACGCCGAGGGCGACGACTTCCACCCGCGGGCCAACATCGCCAAGATGACGGCCGGGGTGCCGCTCGACGACGAGGACCGGTGGCCGTGGCTGGACGCCATCGGCGCCTGGGCCCACGAGCGGGCCGGACTGGGCGGGGTGGTCAGCTGCTCGGCGCTGAAGCGGTCGTACCGCGACCGGCTCAGGGCCGCCGCTCCCGGCGTGGTGTTCGTCCACCTCACCGGTGACCGGGCGCTGATCGAGGACCGGATGTCCCACCGGCAGGGCCACTTCATGCCGACCGCGCTGCTCGACTCGCAGTTCGCCACGCTCCAGCCGCTCGGGGCGGACGAGGCGGGCGTCGGCGTCGACGTGGCCGGCGGCCCCGAGGACATCGCCGAGCGCGCCGTCGCCGCGCTGGACCGGCTCCCCGACCCGGCCCCGTAGGACCGGCGGCACCACACCTCCTCTCTCCGCCGTACTCCCCCGTCGGCTCCCCTCGCTGGCGACGCTGGCTACGATCCTGCTGCCGGTCGTGTTATCTCGGGTGAGAAACGAGCGTCAGGCATGTGAGGCAAGCACCTGTTCAGGAACGTTCCTCACAGCTATCCGGGGGTTGTCAGGCATGTCGGTGTGTTCGTGACGTACACCGGGTGTGAGTAGTTGCGGTACAGAAAGTGCCGTTGAGACTGATCTTGGCTGACTGATGAGCAGGCCGAGGCGTACGGGACGTTCCCCCACGCGCCCGCCCCGTCGGTCGGGTTCCACAAGGGGCACCGCAGGCGAGGTCACCAGTCACAGGACGCAGTTCAGGTGGAGTCCCTAGAGGACGTACACCTCCTCCGCCTGCATGCCCTTCTGCCCGCGGTTAGCAACGAACGAGACCTGCTGGCCCTCCTTCAGGGACTTGAATCCGTCCGACTCGATGGACCTGAAGTGCACGAACAGGTCATCGCCACCGCTGTCCGGTGTGATGAAGCCGAAACCCTTCTCGTCGTTGAACCACTTCACGGTTCCGGTCTGCCGCTCGTTCATGTTCACTCCAGGGGAGTCCTGACGGCCTCGTGCCGTCGGATTGATCTTGGCACGCAAGCGTGGAGCGCAAACGCAGTTGCCATCCGCCGGCCGGACGAACAGCTCACCCCAACGCCAGCCGGAGCATGATCAATCTCAACGGCACTTTCTGTACCGCAACTACTCACACCCGGCGTAGAGCAGCGCGAGTTCATGGAGTTGGGGTACATCACGCCCGACACGGCGCAACGCCTGGCGGTGTACTCACTGGTAGAGGACCTGCTCCGAACGTGAGTGCAGGAAGTGTTTCGATCGAAACGCTTCCCGAGGACATGCCAAGTCCTACTTGCCTTACATGCCTGCACTGCCGATCAGCGATCTGACCTGGGCGAAAACGCCTCACCCCCTAGATAAAGGGCGCTGATGCTGGCCAAGGCCCTGGTCGACATCGTGGTGGACGACCCCGAGCACACCGTGCAGCGCGTCTTCCGATCGGCTCACCGCTGATCGCCCTGCTCGTCGCCGTGCTCGTCGGCATCTTCACGCTGGCCCGGCCGTCACCCTCGATGATCCAGGGCGATGAGGCGCGGACGATGCCGGAAGCGGCACCGTGTTCTGCCTCGCAACTCCAGGCCCTGCAGATCAGCCAGGCTGCGCAGCCCACTCCAGTCCGAGGGCGGCCAGCGCTTGGAGGTTGTCGGGGCTCAGCTTGGCGCGCCTGGTCTTGGTGTTGGACAGGAACACGCCGAGCTTGACCTCGGTGCCGTCCTCCAGCCGCTCTACGTGAGCCCTTGGAACCTTCACCGAGCCGGTGCGCGCCTTGTACTGCGCCAGGGCCACGACGCCCCGCTCAAAGGCACCCGAGGGCGCTGTCGACGGCTTCGCGGGCCCCTGCGGTTCCGGAGCGAGCGGCGTGATGCCGAGCTGCTCCAGGCGCTCGCGCTGCCCGTCTGTCAGGGCCTCCCAGACCTCGTACGTGCGCTGGCGGGCCAGCCACTTGCCGATGTCCATGCCGTGGACCGTGAAGCCGGGCAGGACCTCTGCCTTGCCCTCTTCATCGGCCACGAGTTCGCGCAGTGCGGCGTAGTGACGCTGCCAGTCGGCCGGCCATGCCGGGTTCCAGTCCGCGTCCACGGCGTCCAGCGCGGCCTTCCACTCTGGGTGCCCGTCGAGGGCGCCGGGGCGGCGGAGGTTGGACAGCCACTGCCCCACCGGCCTGTCCAGCGCGGTGGCGGAGCGGGGTGCGCACAGCGTCCAGTGTTGCTCGTAGCACGCCTTGGCGGCCTCGAGGTTCTCCTGGAACCGCTCATCCGCCAGCGACCAGACCATGCCGAGCTTCTCCAGCCGCGCCGCGCGCAGGCCGCTCATCTGCCCCGCCCCGTAGGCGCGTCGCTGCTCGGCGATCCACTGTCCCAGGGGATAAGCGCCTTCCTTGCGCCCGTACGGGACACGGGCGTGACCCTCGCGTTCGACGAACCGCTTGAGTGCTGCCCAGCCGCGGGCCCAGTCCTGCTTCTCGGTGTCGATGACGTTGAAGGACACCCAGTCCGCGACCATCGCCGGGTCACGCGGAGCCGCGAAGCGCAGCAGGAGACGGGATTCTTCCTCGCCTTCCTCGGGCTCTGGTCCGATGCTGACGGACGGCTGGGCGACGTCCTTCTGGGGCTCCTGAGGGATCGCGAGCAATTCGATGGCCTCTTCGTCGTGCGCGCGCAGACCGGCCAGTACCTTCACCAAGGGGCGGTACGACCCCGAGGTGAACATGTCCTCCGGCCTCTCCCCGGGCTGGAGGAACACCGGCACGATCAACGACGCGAGCTTGCCCTGTCCGGGCTTCTGGCGGAGCGCGCGGCCGATGGCCTGGACGATGTCGTGCGGTGCGCCCTTGGGGTCCAGCAGGGCCACGCTGTCCACGGCGCGGATGTCGACGCCTTCGCCCAGGACGCGGCAGTTGGAGAGCACGGCCCGCCGCGCGGTGGTGGCGAAGCTGCTCAGGACTTCGCGCCGGTGCTCGGGTACGTGCTCCCCGCACAGCCAGTCCGCCCAGATCCGAGCGGGGTAGGTCTCCGGCTCGTTGGCGTGGAGCTTCGCCGCGACCCGCTCGAGGCCTTCCGCGTAGGCCTGGGCCTCGATCGTGCGGTGGTGGAAGGTGATGCAGGTCTGCAGGTTGTGCTGCGCCATGGTGTGCAGCAGCGCGGCCTGCAGCGCCCCGAGGCGCTGTCCGCGGACTTCCTCGGTGTGCCGGTCCTCGCCCATCAGGCGTTCCGGGGTGACGACCGGGTCCTTCAGCTCCAGGACGATGATCTGGTACCGCGCCAGCAGCCCGCGCGAGACGGCCGAGGCCAGGCTGAGCTTGTACAGGACGGGCCCGAAGACGTTCTCGTCGTCCATGGAGGCCGCCACCTCGCGCGGCAGCGGGTCGCGCACTCCTTCGGCGACCTCGCGGTCGAGGCGCGCCTCCCAGATCCGCGGCGTGGCCGTCAGGTACAACCGGCGGTGCGAGGGGATGACGCCCTGGTTGTGGACGTCGGCCCACGCCTTGCCCATCGAGCCCGACGTGCGGTGCGCCTCGTCGACCACGGTCAGGTCCATCGGGGCCAGCTGCTGGCCGTAGGCGCCCTCGAAGGCCTCCGCCAGGACGCCCAGCGAGGCGTACGTCGCGAAGACGGTCACCGGCCCCTGCCCGTGCCACAGCGCCAGCTGGATGGGGTTGGTGGTGGACCGGACCTTCAGGGTCCACAGCTCCGGGTCGTCGTTGAGCGAGCACACCGCCACCGCTGGGCCGGTGTGGCCGGCCGCGCGCCACGCCTGGACGGTCTGGGTCAGCAGGTCCAGAGTCGGCACCAGGACGAGAATCCGCCCCTTGGGCGCGATCCGCTTCGCGGCCGCCGCGGCCATGATGGTCTTGCCCGTCCCGCACGCGGCGTGCACCTGCCCGCGCAGCCCGTTCGCGGGGAAACCACCCGGCGGGATGTCCAGGCCCCGCACGATCGCGGCGACGGCCTCGACCTGGTGGTCGCGCAGCTTGATCCCCGTCACAAGCTGTCCCCTTCCTCGCATCCTGTGCGGCCCGGGCAGGCGGCGCGCATACAGCCTGAACCGGCCCGGCCTCACCCTAGCACCCATCGCAAATCCAAGGCTAAAGAACTAGACATATTCAGAGTTAAGCTCGTAGGGTGAGTGGTATGCCGAAGCCGACTGAGGAAGAGCTGTTCGCAGCGGTGGACCAGCTGCTCGCAGGTGAACCGGATCTGCCGCCGCCGGCCGAGCGGGCCCGGCTTCGCGACGCGGCCGGAGTCAGCCAGTCCCGCCTGGCCGAAGCATTGAAGACGACGACGCAGACGGTGAAGAACTGGGAGTCCGGCCGGTCCGAACCTCGCGCACCGCGCCGCCAGGCGTACCTGCGGCTCCTGGAGGGCTGGGCAGCCCAGCACCCGGCCGAACCCGCACCGGTCCCCGAGACCTTCACCAGGCCTGCGCCCGCACCGGCCGCACCCCCCGCACCGCACGCGCCCGCAAAGCAGGCCGGCCCCGCTGGCGCCGCGGCGACCGCGGCGCTCCCCGGGACCGGCGCGCGCCCGCCGCGCCCCGCCCCGGCTTCGACGGGTCCGGCAGCGGCGGTCCGCCCGACGTCCCGGCGCCCGGCGAAGCCGAAGGCGGCCGCGCCGGCCGTCGACCCGCGCTTCCCTCACGGCCCGCTCGCCGTGCTGGACGGCGACGGCTCCGCGTACGGCGTCGACGGCCTGGTGCTCGACTGCCCGGCCACCACCGTGGTGGAGCTCGTGGAGTGGACCCTGCGCGAGTCCGGCCTCGGCGCGCCCAAGCTCAACCGCTTCGGCAAGGACTCCGACCCGCTGATCGTCCTCACGGCGGCCGCCGCCGTGAAGCTCGGACTGCCCGAGCGCCTGGAAGGCCACGAGCAGCGCCGCTCCCTGCGCCTGCCGGAGGACCACCCGGTCGTCAAGCAGGTGGCGAAGGCCAAGTGGCACCTCACGCAGCGCGGCTTCGGCCCCTGGGCACGCATCTACCGCAAGGCGCAGGGCCGCGAGCGGCAGTGCGTGCAGCTGGCGATCCTGTCGTGGGACGCCCTCGATGAGCGCTCCTGGCCCGGCGTCGCCGAGATGGAGCCGGCCGACGTCGCCCGCGTCCTCGGCGTGTACGCGCAACGGGTCATCACCCCGCGCGGCTCCACAGCCGTCTCCGGGCTGGAACTGATGACGGCGCTGCGCCCGCCCACGAAGCCGGAACGCGACCCGCAGACCGGCAACTGGATCTCCGGCCACAACCCCGGCAGCCTGGGCACCGAGCCCATGGACCCCGCACCGCCCGAGGCCACCGCGGAGCACCCGGTCGTCGTGGAGTCCGGCTGGACGGGCGGGTTCCTCAACGAGGAGGCCTACCAGTGGGTGCGGTCGGTGGACTCCCTCACCGGCGCGGAGTGCGCGCTGCCCTTCGCGGTCGGCCTCGACTTGAACACAGCTTTCCTCGCCGCCGCGGCCCGCCTGGTCGTCGGCCTGTCCGCCCCAGACCACTTCCACGCCCCGAAGTTCAACCCGAAGATCCCCGGAAGCTGGCTCGTCGACCTCTCCCACATCGAGATCGACCCGCGCCTGCCCTCGCCGTTCACGCCGACCGGCGAGCGTCCGACCGGGCCGGCCTGGTACCAGACACACACCGTCGCCTACGCCCAGGAGCTCGGCTACGACGTCCACCCGATCGAGGCATACCTGCGCCGCGAGACCGGCGCCTACCTGGACCCGTGGCACGACCGCCTCAAGACCGCCTACGTCGACACCCTCGCCGACCTCGGCGTCACCAAGGACCTCACCGACGCGGAGTTCCTCGCGGCGATGGAGCAGCACAAGCAGGCCGACCCGGCCCTGGCCGCCGTCCTCGCGGCCATCAAGGCCACCGTCAAGGGCGGCATCGGCAAGCTCCGCGAGCGCCCGCAGGGCAGAAAGTACAAGGAGGGCGAACGCTGGCCGGCCCTCCAGCGGCCGACCTGGCGCCCCGACATCAGGGCCGCCGTCATCAGCAAGGCCCGCGTCAACATGCACCGCAAGCTCAGCAACATGGCGAAGATGACCGGACTGTACCCGCTCGCCGTGCTCTCCGACTGCGTCGTCTACCCCTCGCCGGGCGCGAGCCCGCTGGACTTCCTGCCCTACGCGGCCTCCGGCAAGCCCCAGCCGGGAGGCTTCCGCCTCGGGCCGACGCCGGGCCTGGCGAAACTGGAGGGCGTCCAGCCGATGCTGTGGGCGGTGGAGCTGATGGAACAGGGCCTCAACCCGGCCCGCCACATCAAGGGCGGCGACGCCATCCTGGACGAAGGCGAGTAGGCCGTGACCACCGACACCACCCGCCCGGCTGCTTGGGGCGGATCCGCCCCAAGCTCCGCGCCGCCGCTCGAGGCCGGCGCCGAGCGGGAGCGGACGCTGGACCGCCTTGAAGCGCGCATGGAGGCCTGCAGTTCTCGATGCGCACCCGCAGGCCCTCGCCGCACTTCGAGCTGCGGCGGCATGACCTGCGCGAGATGCGTGAGACCTGGATCCGGCTGGCCGACCCCGACGGCCAGGACCCCACCTGCGAAGGGAACTGACAGCCGTGGCCGGAGAGATCGAGGACGCCATCGAGCGCGCCGACCAGGAGTCGTTCACTAAGGAACCGCCCAAGACGCTGAAGGGCCAGATCGGGTTCCTGATCCGGCAGTTCGGCAGCGCGAAGGCCGTAGCACAGGAGATCGGCGTCACCGCCGACAGCGTGAACCGCTACCGGCGCGGCGCCCGCAAGCACGCCCGCCCCGACGTCGCCGCGAAAATCGAGACCGCAGTGCGGGCCCGCTGGCAGCCGCTGGTGCGCAAGCGCCGCCAGCGCCAGGCCGCCTCCAGCACCGGCATCACCGTCGAGACCCGGGCCCGCTTCGGCTACACCGCCCCCGTCGGTACGACCGACGACGGCCGGTTCCGCCGCCTCACCGTGCACCTCCCCCCCGAGTACGCGCAGCGTCTCTTCGACGCCCGCGACGCAGGCGCAAGCGACCAGCAGATGCGCCAGATCATCGCCGACGGATTCAAGGAAATCTATTTCCAGGACGGCGGAGGACGCGCCATGGGACTGTCGGACGTGGCAATCAACGACATCGACTACCTCGATCTCGACTACTGATTCCAGAGCCTTCAATGGCGAGCATCAATTACCCGTTCCCGGACCCGAAGAACGACGCCGAACGGGCAGCGAACCGGCAGGCCGCCGACGACTACCAGCGCCAGGAAGAGGAAGGCGCCGACTTCCTCGACTGGGAGAGGGAGCTGGGGTGGCGCTGACGGACCCCGTCGACGAAGCCCCGGCCGGTGACGATCCCGGTTTCCGCGAGAAGTGAGGACAGCGCTCATGCGGCAGTATCACAAGGCCGGGGACTCCGTCCTGGTCCTGACGGGCCCGGACAGGGGGCAGACCTTGGTCGTCGCGTCCGTCCGGATGTTCGCTGCCGACCCCGGCTACTACCTGCGAGGCGGCAAGGGCCTGTATTCCCCCGGGCAGGTCCAACTCGCCGCCGAACGAGCTGACGGCAACCCCTGCGGGACCGCATGCAACCCCGGTCAGCACAGCGCCCTCGGCACCTGTGAACACTGCCGGGGCACGTGCACGGAACTCCTGGACCACCAGGTCTGACGCAGACCGAGGTCTCTGCGCCCCGCGGCGGCCCGGACCGCCTGCCGTACGCCGGTCCGGGCCGCCGTCCTGTCCTGGCGCTGCCCTCCCTCTTGCTTTGTGCCCGACCGCCCTACCGCTGTCGTCTGTGACCTGCGGCTGCGGCGGACTGGGAGGCGTGGGGCGCCGAGCAGAAGAACCTGCGTGAGCCGGTGCGATGGCTGCGCCGACTCCGCGTGTGGCGCTGACGGGGCGCAGCGGGGTTCCGATTGCCTGACCCTGCAACGCTGTCGCCAGTGGCCTGCCCTGTTGACCGTAGCCGCCCGCGCCCGCGGTCGAGTGCGGCCGCGCGGGACGAGGGGCACGGATATCCCGGACGGGGTGTGAGAGGGAGGCCGTCGTCCGTCCGGGCACGTGCCCGGACGGACGAGGCATCGCTCCCCTGCGGGCGGTCGGCGCCCACCCGCGCAGTCAGTGACTGCGCTTGAAGATCGACTTCATAAACGCTCCGATCGCCACTGCTGCGACGGAAGCGCCGATGAGCGACTTGCCCTCATAGACCAGGTCCCCGGCCTGTGTGAGAGCCAGACTGAGCAGACCGGTGGCCGCGGGCGAGGGCCGCTCGATAAGGGCCCAGGCCCGCCGCTCCTGCGAGCCCGCTATCGACTGCTGACGTCCTGTCATGCTCTGTCCTTCCAGTGCTGTTTCGGGCATGTCTCCTGCCTTGTCCTACGAGACCGTTGCCTTACGGGTGTAGACCGTTGCCTCCTGGGTGTGGTGGGGATCCAGATTCGCGACCTCCAGAACCGTGTTCGAACCGCTGCGCATCGAGTACGCGATCACTCGACGGGCTGCCGACGGTGGCTGGCTCGTGAGCCAGCGGGAGGCCGCGAGCGTGATCGCACCCTGGCTGTGCCGTTCTGCCCCTGCGCCGGTTGCCGCTGTGCTGTCATGGAGGGGCGGGCGCCCTCGTGGCTTCCGGGCTAAGCAGGCTCGGCGGTCGGTGGGGAGCCGCCGACGCCCCGTCACGAGCGGAGCGTCGGCGCACTCGGTGGCTGCCTCAGCGTGCGAAGTGGTCGAGCAGCCAGGCGACTACGGCACGGACGGTGCCACTGACAGCGGCGCCGAGCACGGTCTTCGCCCAGGGCGTCTGTCCTCGGCGGGGCCGGCGGGTACGGGGCCTGCTCATCGTTCTCCTTCCGGCTGGACACGGACGGGTGGTGTCGGCCGACAAGAAGACGATCCGGGAGACGGCGCCCGCAGTGGGCTTCGCGGAACGATCTGGTACAACACGAGCGATCCACCCTGGTCACATGAAGGCGGCCGCGCGTCGCTCGGGATGATTCTGAACGGCTCTCAGTGGGGGCGGCCGGCATGGAGATATGGGACAAAGCCCGCAAGCACTTCGCGCACTGCCTCGCGGAAGTGCACCGCGCGGCGAACACGCCTTCGTTGAAGGAGCTGGCGAAGCAGGGTGCTAAGCAGAAGAGCACCAAGAAACTGCACGGCTCCACGGTGAGCCGCCTCCTCAAAGCCGAGTTCGTGGAACCGCCGGACTGGGAAGTGGTCCATCTCTTCGTCATGACATGCAAGGTGATCGCCGATACCCAGCCGGGCCCGAAGATCCCTGAGCTGTTCAAGGAAGAGGTGTGGAAGTGGCGACACGCTGCTCTCGAAGAGCTGTGGCAGCAGGTACGGGAAGTGGAGGCCGAAGACCCCGCGGGTCTACGGCCTTTCCCGCCGAAGGACGCCCCGCCGGCGGCGGATCTGCGCGAACAGCCGAGTCAGCTGCTGCTGGCCCGCCATGAAGTGGTGCCGTTCACCGGCCGGGCGGACGACCTGGCCGCGCTGACCGACTGGCGGGACGGCACCGCGCAGGACGGCCGGCCGATCGGCGCCTCGGTCGCGTTGCTGCATGGCTTCGGCGGACAGGGCAAGACCCGGCTGGCCACCGAACTGGCCCGCCGATCCGCCGAGCTGGGTTGGAAGGTGTGGCAGGCCGTCCGGACGGACCGGGCCGCAGGCGACGCCGACCGTGGCAGGCGGACGACGCTGGCGCGCCGAGCGCTGGTGGTGGTCGACTACGCCGAGCGCTGGCCCGCCCGTGAGCTGGAACTGCTGTTGGAAAGACTGGCCGACCAGCGCGGGGAAACGCTCCGGGTGCTCCTCATCGCCCGATCAACGAGCTGGTGGTCCTATCTCCTAGACGACCTGCGGAAGTGGGGCTTTGCGCACACCGAGTACCCGTTGCGGCCGCTTCCCGAGGGAGACATCGACGCCCGGCTCCGGACCTTCACGGCAGCCCGCGAACGCTTCGCCGACGCTCTCGGGCTGCCCGCGCAGGACGCCGAGTCCCTCGCGGTACCCGGGGATCTGTCCCAAGAGGCTTACGGGCTGACGCTCACCGTCCACATGGCCGCGCTGGTGGCGGTGGACGCCCGTATCCGCGGCGACGAACCGCCGCGGGACCCGGGCGCGCTGTCGACCTACCTGCTGGAGCGTGAGCGCGGCCACTGGTCGAAGCTGGAGCAGCGCAAGTCTGTCAGCGCCGTACCGGCGGAGGTCATGGCCCAGGCCGTGTACACCGCGACCCTCACCGGACCCAGGGACCACCGAACGGCGATCACCGCCCTGAAGTCCGCCGAGGTGGAGAATGCCGCGTCCCATCCGCAGGTGCTGCGGGAACACGCCGCCTGCTACCCGGCTGACGATCCGAGGACGTACCTGGAACCGCTCTGCCCCGACCGCCTCGGTGAGGACTTCGTCGCTCTCAGCACGCCCGGGCCCCTCGCCAGCCACTTAGCGACCCCCTGGGCCGAGCAGGCGGCGGCCCGTCTCCTCGGCGTCGCCGCGCACGCTCCTGCCGGCTCCCCGGCCCCGGAGTGGAGCCGGCACGTCCTCACCCAGCTGATCAACGCTGCCGCCCGCTGGCCCCATCTCGTTGCCGGCGAACTGGCTCCCCTGGCCACCGAACACCCCGGCCTCGTGCTCCGCGCGGGCAACGCGGCCCTGGCCACCCTGGCCCGTATCAAGGAGCTTCCCCTCGCCGCGCTGGAGGCCATCGAGGAAGCTGCCCCCTGGCGGGATCCCGACCTCGACGTGGGGATCGCCGACATCGCCGAGCGTTTATGCACCGAGCGGATCAAATCCGCCTCCGATCCTGCCGTCGAGGCCGCCCTGTATGCGAAGAAAGCCGGGCGGCTGTCCCACTCTGGCCGGCACGAGGAGGCCCTGAAGGCGACCGAGGAGGCGGTGCGGCTCCACCGCCGCCTGGCAGGCAGCGGCGACGTGGAAGCGGTGGCCGATCTCGCCTGGGCGCTGAACGGCCTGAGCAACGAGCTGCACCTCACCGGACGCCATCCGGCCGCGCTGGAATCGGCAGAGGAGGCCGTGGCGCTCTTCACCGGCATCGTCACCCAGGGCCATCCCGAGAAGATCGCCAATCTCGCCGTCGCCTTCACCACCCTGTCCCTGTGCCTCAACCAGCAGGGCCGCACCGCCGAGGGTCTGGAACTGCTGCAGAGAGCGGTGCGCATCACCCGGTACACGGCCGAGCTGAGTCCTGCGGACTTCCGCCCCGATCTGGCCGGAATGCTGCACAATCTGGGGAGCCAGCTGTCCAGGGTCCACCGGTACCGGGAAGCCGTAGCCGCGGAGTCCGAGGCGGTGTCCCTCTGGGAGAAGTTGGTGGAGCAGGCGCCGGAGGCGCACCTGCAAGACCTGGCGAACGCACTCGACGGCCTGGCGACCGCCCTGCGCGGCGAGGGCCGTCACCAGGAGGCTCTGGAGGCAGGTGAGAAGGCCGTCGCCTTTCTGCGTGCCGGTGCCGAGACCAACCCGGGAGCTTGGGGCCCTCCGTTGGCGAACGCCTTGCTGAACCTCGGTGTCGGTTTCGGCGAGTCGGGTCATCTGCAAGAAGCCGTACGGTACTGCGGCGCGTCCGTCGACATGTCCCGAGACCTCACGGCCACACGAAGGGCCACCCATCTGCCGTTGCTCGCCCGTTCAGTAATGAATCTGGGGATTTGGCTCGGCAGGTCGGGACTCTCCCGCGAGGCCGTCCCCCACTCCGAGGAGGCCGTCGAGCTGTTCCGGGAGCTGATCGAGCGCGGCTTCGACAACCACCTGCCGGATCTCGCGGACGCGTTGCTGAACCTCAGCCTCACCCTGTCGGCAACGAATCGCAGCGAGGAACGCGTGGCCGCCGCCCGGGAAGCCGTCGAGCTGTACCGCCGACCGGGCCCCGCCAGTACCGCGGTGCACCGCCGCAACCTCGCCAAGGCATTAATGAACCTGGGAAACAGCCATGCTCAGCGGGACGATCCGGCCGCATCCGCGGAGTGCCTGAATGAGGCGGCCGATCTGGCCCGCGAGGTTGCCAAGGACGACCGCATCGCAGGCCTGCCGATCCTGGCCGACGCCCTCACCAACCTGGCACGCGAATTCGGCAAGGCGGGCCTGCGGGCACCGGCCCTCTCCGCGGCGCGGGAGGCCGTAGCCATCCGGCAGTCCCTGGCAGGGACCGATCCGGCCGTGCACGAACCGAACCTGGCGGCGGCACTGGTGATCCTCTGCGACTCGCTGAGCGCAGCGGGGCACCACAAAGAAGCGATCACACAGGGAACACAGGCCGTCGCCATCCTCCAGCGGCTCTCCCGGGCCGCCCCGGCGGCTCACCGGCGCCACCTGGCGCTCTCACTTAAGAGCCTCGGGCGGCCCCTGGTGGCACTGAATCGTCTAGACCGGGCCGTGGAAGCCGGTGAGCAGGAGGTCGACGCCTGGCGGCGCCTGGCGCAAGCCGACGAGGAATACGAGCTGACTCTGGTCATGGCCCTGGAAATGCTCGGCAGGCTCCAGATGGTGACCTGCCAGTACGAAGACGCCGTCCGCACCTACGAAGAGGCTGTCGCGCTCTGGCGGCGCCTCAGCCACCCTCAAGCCGATCAGCTACTGGCCCTCTCCCTCATCAACCTCACGATGCCACTGAGTGAGCTGAAACGGCACGAGGACATCCTTGCCAGGGGAGAGGAGGCGGTCGCCCTCCTGCGGCGGCTCGCCCAGGAGGACCCGGCCGCCCACCGGCGGACGCTCGTCATGGGACTGGTCCAGGGCCTTGGACTCCCGCTGGCGCGGTTGGACCAGTGGCAGCTCGCCGAGGGCCCCTTGCAGGAGGCCGTCGACCTGTAGCGGCGGCTCGCCCGGGAGGACCCGGCCGCCCACCGGGCCGACCTCGCGAACCTGCTGATGGTCACGGTACGAGCGCGAATCAGCCGGCGGCACGGCCTGCGGAACGCGCTCGCCGCTGCGGAGGAGGCCGCTGAGGTCTACGGCGCCCTCGTCGACCGGAACCCGGCACTTCGCGCCCCGCTGAACGAGGCACTGCAGTGGCGGGACCAGCTGCGCGCCGTTCTCTCCTCCGAGGGCGACTTGTAGCAAGGCGAATACCAGCCGCCGAGCGACACGCGGCCCGCGGCCGCCCGGCCGTTACCCGCCCGCCTGCCGCCGCGCCCTGTACGTGGCCGCCGTCCGGCCCGGCACGCAGCCCGCGGCCCGTGACCACGACCCCGGCCGGCGGAGCACGGCCAGCTGCTGCGCGCTGCCCGAGTCCTGCAGCTCGGCGGGCGATCGGGGGAGCGGTGTCAGCGGTCCCTGCGAGCATGCGGGCCATGAATCGATCTGATGATCTCCTGGCGGGGTTGGACGACATCGACTGGGCGACCTTGGGGCACGCCTACGGCAGCGCCGAGGACGTGCCCGGGCAGCTGCGGGCGGTGTGCGGGCCGGACGAGGAGGCCCGGGACAGCGCGTTCGGCGATCTGTTCAACACCATCTTCCACCAGGGCTCCCGGTTCTCGGCTTCCCCGTACGCCGTGCCGTTCCTCGCTCGGATCGCTGTCGCGGGCCCGGCCGGCGCCCGGGCCGACGCGCTGATGCTGCTGACTCGTCTGGCCGTTGACTGGCACGACGAGTACGACCTCCCGCTCGGCATCAACACCGCCACCTGGCGCGCCGCGGCTGTCAGCCCTGAAGAGTGCCTGCGCGAGTACGACGAGGCGATCGCCGTCGAGACCGACGAGGAGCGGCTGAAGAACCTGCGCGAGGCACGGGCGTACTGCGCCGCGGGGCACCCCATCGACGCCCGCGAGGGCGCCCTGCGCTCCTACGACGCGGTCCGCGCCCAGTTTCCCGTCCTGCTCGAACTGCTCGGCGACCAGGACCCGGAGATCCGCACCAGGACCGCCTACCTCTTCGGCTGGTTCCCCGAGGAGGCCGCCACCCTCCTGCCGGCGTTGCTGGCCCGCCTCGAGGCCGAGCGGGACCCAGCCTGCACAGCCACGGTCCTGATCGCGGTCGGGCTGCTCGCCGACCACGACCCGGACGGCCGGCTCCGCCACCACCTCGACCACGAGCACCCCTTGCCGCGCTGGGCCGCCGCCACCGCCCTGACCCGCGTGCTGGCCGCCCACCCGGCCGCCGCGCCCGGCCTGCCGCCGGTCGAGCGCATTGCCGCCGAGCTGGCGGCCTTCGGCGCCCGGCCGGCCCACGAGACGGCCACCGCCCACAACGATGGTGACCTGCGCAGCTACACCGTTCGCAGCCTGCTGCACCTGATGCCCACCGCCGAAAACCCGGACAGGATCCTGCTGCAGATCGTCGGCGTCTTGCCTCGCATTGAGGGGACCGCAGTCGTGCCCCGCCCGCTGGCGGGCCTCACCTGGAACCTGCTGGACGCCGTGTTCGAGCCCGCGGCCACCGCGCCGACGTTCGCCGAGCTCTCCCCGGGGCGCCGGGAGTTGCTGCGGGTCCTGGCCGACCTGCTGATTGCCGATGACTTCCAGTCCGTGCCGTTCGGCTCCAGTCTCCACGAGCGGCTCACCTGGTACGGCTTGCCCAGCACCCGCGCCGCCCTGCGCGTCTACGTCGGCTTGCCCACCGAGGGTGAGGACCCCGACGCCCCCCTCCTCGACCCCTGGGGCGTATCCCACAACCGCTGATCCCACCGGCCCTCACCGCACGCCGGCCGCTGGCCGCTGGCCGCGATGATCAAGATCATCTGTCAAAGGCAGCCCCAACGCGCGCGAAGGCAGCCCCAGGCCCTGAGCTCTCGGGGCGATCCCGCAACCGACAGCACCGACCACGAGCGATTGGAGGTGCGCCGGCATCCCGGCCTCCCTTGTGTGCCGCCGGCCCCAGGGTCGCGCCCGCGGCCACCGCGCACCCTTGTGCCGGCGGCCGCTCGACGCCTGCAGTCCCGGACCCTGCCGCCGCTGACCGCCGGTGATCCTGTGACGGCCCTCAGCGCCAGGCCGGATTGCGGCTCGGCAGCCAGGCCCCGAAGAGGGTCTCGTACTCCTCGCTTGTCTCGTCGATGAGCACGAAGTCAGGCACGGTGGCGGAAACCGCAGTATGCAGCCGTGCGAGCAGAACGGAGGCGGGTGCGAGGTCCAGATCCAGCTCAGTGGCAAGGCGACTTCGCACGGCAGCAACCCGGTTCATCCCGGTGCTCGTCGCGTTCGAGACGATCGGCAGCCGTCCGCATGACCGCCAGGTCGCCGGCGCCGGAGAACTTCAGGCAGTCTCGCCAAGACGGCAGCCCGACCATGATCTCCAGTGCTTCGCTGAGGTTCTCGCCGATCAGACCGGCCTGTCCCTCGGAGTCGGCGTACAGCGCGGGCCGCCTGCGGCCGTCACCGCAGAGGAAGAAGGTCCCGCCCGTGAAGTCGCCGGCCACGCTCTCCAGGGCAAGCCCGGACGACAGCCGGACAGGCTCGCCGTGCTCTGCGCGCGACAGATCGAATTCACACACGTTCCACAGCAGCTCAGCGAGCTCAGGGTCCCGTCTGATCGAGTCCAGGATGTCGTCGTCGCTCGTCACGCGGCGCACGATAGCAGCGCGTTCTGGCCAACGCGGTGACCGCACGAACCGAGCGCCGACGCACCCCGCGTGGCGGCCAGACGCCTCCCCTGTCCCACGAAGCAGTCGACGATAAGACCCTGGCGGTCGATGCCGAGTTGCGAGCCAGGAGGCCGGGTCGCCCCTAAGTCCGCGGCCGACGGCAGGTCTTGCACCTCGTCCCGGCTGCGCGTTCCTGCTCCCCGTGCCGCCCGTCCCGCCAAGCCGCGCTCGGCCGCCCGTCACACGCCGTGGCGGCCGCGCCGGCCCGGTCGGGCCTCCGCCCCGCTGCCATCCAGCCGATCCCGCTGCCGCCCGCCCCGGCCCCCTGTCCCCGGCCGCGAGGCCGGGGACGTCCGCCCACCGAGCTGTCGGCGGTCGTCTTGCGCAGCTCCACCCACAGCCTGTCGTACGCCGCGGGGGCGGCCGGGGGCCCAGCCGGGCGACGGCTCCGCGGCCGCCTCGCTCCTCCACCGCCCACCGCCCCTCGTGAGGCTTACGAGACAGGCGTGCAGCTCGGCCGCTGGGCGCTGCGCGTCCCGCAGACGCTGCGGGAAGTCGAGCGGGTCGAACGTCTCCTCAGCGGCAGTACGGTGCCCCGACGACCCGGAAGGCGAGGATGTCCGCGCCGTGTCCGTCGGGCAGCTGTCCGTCGTCTACGCCCGCGGCCCTCCCGGCCAGTTCCCTGCCCGCCGGGCCGGTGCGGGAGCGCGGTCTACGTCAGATCTTCGGTGTCATGCGGTGCTTGTGGGGATGAGCACGAAGCTGGGGTGAGGTGAGTTCCAGGGCCCTGCTGTCCCGTCCGGAGCCCATGTGGTCGAGCCAGCGTTCGTACCAGTCGAGGAAGTCGGTGGCGGAGGAGACGTTGGGGCCCCAGAATCCATCGCTGTTGCCTATGAGGACGCGGCCGGTGAGGGGACCGGTCACCGCGATGACGCATACATCGGTGCAGCCCATCTCGATTACGTGGAGGAAAAGGTCACGTCCGTGACTCCTGGGTTCAGGGTTGTCGAAGCCGCGGGGTGCCCCCGGTTCCTCGCGCGGGTTCATGACCAGCAGGGAACATCGCTCCAGCGGCATGAGGCCGTAAAACGGCGCCGCGCCTGAGCCGCCGATGTGCGTGAGGAACTGCCGGTAGGCGTTGGGAAGGGCGATGTCGTGTTCGGCCTCGAATGCAGCGACGCATGCTTCTGCGAGCTTCGGACCGAGGCGGAACTTGTGTTGCTCTTCTCCGAAAGAGTGGCTGCGCAGGGGTTGGAACGGGATCGCGGCCAGCTTGCGACGCAGGCGGGGTATGCGGGGATCCATGGTGCATCTTCTCTCGTCCCCGACACCCTACGGGTGCCTGTGGTCAGCCAGCCACGGGAGAGCATGGGCTGCAGGACGACGATCACCGGCACCTTCGCAGCGAGGGAGCCGATCGCCCGACGCTGACCCTCGCCGAGCCTGAACCGGTCCCGGCCCGCGGGGCGTCCCTACGTGCACCGTGACACCACGACACCGTGGAGCTGCCGCACCATGAGCACACCCGAACCGCCGACCTGGCCGCACTGCGGACACGGTGCCCATCCTGCCGTCGACCCCGTCGGCTGCCGCGGCATCCACGTCCCCGGCCACACCGCCTGCCTCGCCCACCTGGCCGACGCCGCCCGCGACGCCTACCTGGGCAGCCTGACCCCCGGCGCCAGCATCGACCACCGGGGCACCACCTTCACCGCCCTTCTCCTCGACGCCTTACTCCACGCCCTCCGCGATCCCGCGACCGGAAACCCACGATTAGGTAACGCCAAGTTCGGGTCGGCGACGTTCGAGGGAGATGCCGGGTTCGATTCAGCGAGGTTCGCGGGAGACGCCGGGTTCAGGTCGGCGACGTTCGAAAGATATGCCGGGTTCGAGTCGGCAACGTTCGAGGGAGACGCCGAATTCAGGTTGGCGAGGTTCGAGGGCGTCGCGGGGTTCGAGTCAGCGACGTTCGAGGGAGACGCCTGGTTCATGGCGGCGACGTTCGAAAGATATGCCGGGTTCGTGTCGGCAACGTTCGAGCGAGACGCCGAATTCAGGTCCGCGACCTTCAAGAGCTATACCCTGTTCGACTCGGCCAGGTTCGCGGGCACCGCCTGGTTCATGTCGTCGAGGTTCGAGGGCACCGCCTGGTTCGAATCGGCGACCTTCGAGCGCGACGCCACGTTCGATTCGGCGACCTGCAAGGACACCGCCTGGTTCATATCAGCGAGCTTCGAGGGCGACGCCAGGTTTGAATCGGCGAGCTTCGAGGGCGACGCTGGGTTCGAATCGGCAGCCTTCAAGGGCACCGCCAGGTTCGAGTCGGCGACCTTCAAACGCATTGCCGGTTTCGAGTTGGCGAGGTTCGAGGGCACCGCCTGGTTTATGTCGTCGAGGTTCGAGGGCACCGCCTGGTTCGAATCGGCGAGGTTCGAGGGTGACTCCATGTTCGTGGCGGCGACCTTTGTGAATACTGACCAGTTCGGACCTTTGGTGTGTGCTGGGCGGGTTGTGCTGTCGGGCGCGGCGTTCGGTGGCCCAGTGACGCTCTCGTTTGCTGCGCGTCGTCTGGAGTGCCGTCGCACTCGCTGGTCGTCGACAGCGGAGATTCGCCTGCGCTATGCCACGGTGGACTTCGCTCATGCCGTGTTCGAGTACCCCCTCACGATCGCCGCCGAGCCGGACCCGTTCGTGCTCACCGACGGCAGCCTGCTTGCCGAAGATCTCTTCCCGAGCGCGTACGACCCCGGGGTGCGGGTGGCGTCGTTACGCGGGGTGGACGCGGCCCATCTGGTGCTCGCCGACCTGGACCTGTCGGAATGTCTGTTCACAGGCACGGTCCACCTAGACCAGCTCCGCCTGGAGGGGGCCTGCGCTTTCGATACCGCTCCGCCGGCGGTGCACTGGCGGCGCTGGCGGCCCGTGCGGTTCACCGAGCGCCGCGTCTTGGCCGAGGAACACCACTGGCGTGCGAGCCAGCCGGGGGCAGTGCCGGGCTGGGTCCACGGCGCCGGGCGGGCGGGGCCGCTGCAGCTGGCTCCGGTGTACCGGGCGCTGCGCAAGGCCTTCGAGGACGGTAAGCACGAGCCGGGGGCGGCGGACTTCTACTACGGGGAGATGGAGATGCGCCGCCATGCCGATGACGTCCCTCGCAGCGAACGCGGGCTGCTGACGGCGTATTGGGCGTTGTCCGGTTACGGCCTGCGCGCCTCCCGGGCTTTGGCCTGGCTCGGGGCGGCCATGTTCGTCACCATCGTCCTGTTGATGGCTTTCGGCCTCGCACAGGACACCCCGAAGCAGACCGCAACCGGCACCGTCCCGGCCGGCGGCGGCAAGGTCACCTTCGAGATCGACAAGGACGATCCCCAGAACCCGACCGGCGACCGGTTCACCGGTAAGCGCTTCGAGAAGGCCTTGAACGTCACCCTCAACTCGGTGGTGTTCCGCGCCTCCGGCCAGGACCTGACCACCGTCGGCACCTACATCGAGATGACCTCCCGCCTGAGCGAACCCATCCTCCTGGGCCTGGCCGTACTCGCCGTCCGCAACCGCGTCAAACGCTGACAGCCCTGCCCTGACCCGCCGCGCCGGATGTCGTCGGCGAGATCCTCGACGACTCCACCGACGGCGACGTCATCGACTGACAGCTCCCGGCACGGGGAGGGATCACTGCATGTCCGTCCCCGCCACCGCGCACCGCGCGTACGGTGGCGATACGCCCCGTCAGGAGGAACCGATGAGCGCGCAGCCCGAGGAAGCTCCCGCCCCGCCGGCCCCCGCGGCCGCCGCCCAGTTACTCGCTGAGCTGCGCGCCGACCGGCGTGCCGACTCGTGGGTGCCCGCGTTCGAACAGGACTGGGCACGTGCGCTGGACGACGCCCGGCACTCTTTCAGCCTCACTCTTGTCCACCTGGTCGTCCGCACCTGGCGGGCCCGCCTCGCCTCGGCTCCGGCTGTCGACGCCTTCCTCGAGGGCGGGTGCGACGACTCCGACGGCATCGACCTGGACCAGGTCCTCGGAGCCCGGACGTGAGCGACGCACAACCGCCCTGGCCCGCCCGCCTGTCGCCCCAAGCAGCCGGCACCGTCAAGGAGTTGCCCGACCACGCACGCGAGATGCTGAGGGACGTCCTGGACATCGCCGGCCGCGATCCGTGGTCGTTCCCGCCCTTCAACCCCCGCGATCCCGAAGGCGAGGACGTCCGATCCGCTTCGGTCGGACAGCTCACCGCCGTCTACTGGATCAACCGCCCGGCCGGACGCCTGTACGTCGTGGACATCGTCTGGCTCGGCTGAGGTCTTCGCTTGAGCGCTGTCCCGTTCGTGGGCAGGGCGAGCAACAACCCCAGGCGATGGCGCCATTTCACATGGCTGGTCCCTGGGCTTCTTGCCACTCGTCCATCACATCGCGGGACTCGTCGAGGGCGGGATCGCGGCTTCCGCTGGGTGCGTAGGCAGGGGACCGGTCAGCGCGGAGCGGCACGTGGGCGCAGTACCAGGCCCGCTTGGCGCCTGCCTGCTCCGCGTCCGTACCGGTCCGCAGATACGCGAGCAGGGCGGTCAGGACTCGGCGGCGCCCGAAGGCGTAGACCGCGGGTTCGACGAACCAGCGGCAGAAGCTGGGGTCCGGGTCGTAGACGGCTGCCGCCAGCAGCGGGGCGAAGAACTCCTCGGGCAGGTGAGCGCGTTCGAGCAGGGGCTTGCGCACCGCATGGGCCAGGTGCCGGGCGCGGCGGGCTTCCGGCACATCGGCCGCATCGCCGAGCTCCATCAGCCGTGCCACCTCGGTGGCACATGACAGGAAGGAGCGCGCGGCGGGCTTGGTGTGCTCTTCGTCGGTCATGGCGGCATTTTCGACCTGCTCGAGCCGAGAGGGCACGCGGCGGCGGTGCCGCGAACTGAACTTGCGCTGCTTCGGCAAGCTGAGGGACGTTCTGCTGGGTCAGATCGATCCGGTTCACGTGGTGCTACCGCTACCGCCGCTGGCAGGTCGAAGGGACGAGGACGGTGCGGCCAGTGGGCTGTCGTTCTGCTCCTGCAGAACAATCCGGTTTACCTGGTGCTACCGGCATCGCGTGGGCGGGCATGAAGAAGGCGCCGCGCCCCGGGAGGGTGCGGCGCTTCTGTGCCTTCGCGGGGCCAGGAGCCCGCTGGAGGGCGTTCAGGGTCCTCGGCGGGTTCCTCAGCCGGTGGCGTCGAGGTTGGCCGTCTGGGCGGCGTAGCGGGCTCGTCGCTGCTCGGTGAAGCTTTCGGGGTCGACAGCCTTGATCTCGGGTACGGCCGTGACGGGGGAGGAGATGGCGCCGCCGGTCAGCAGGGGGTGGAGCTGGTAGCGGCCGTCGCCGAGGCGCCAGGCGAGTCCGCACTCGCGCAGTTCCTTGAAGCCGCGGTTGACGGTGGGCTTGCTCGCGCCGAGCTCGGCGCACATCTCGTTCTGGCTGATCTCGGCGGTGCCGGTCTCGGGGTCGCTGAGGTAGAGCAGTTCGTCGAGGACGCGGCGGGCGGCGGTGGAGACGTCGACCAGGGCCAGGAGGCGGAAGGCGTCACGGGCGATCGTGACGGGTGCCTCGGTGGGAGGGCCGGGGACGTAGGAGCTGCTCACGGAGCCTCACCGCTTCCGTTCAGGTTGGCGTGTATCGAGGATATGCCGCGCGCGGTCATGCGCTCGCCCTGCGTACGGGCCGCCGCTGGCGGAGCGTGACGACCTTCTCCTTGCGGCGGGCGGCCTCGGCGGCCTTCTTCTCCGCCTCGCGGGCCTGGCGCCACTCGGTGGGGTAGTCGGGGTGCGGGATGATGCACGCCGGGGCCCCGGCGCTGTTCCACAGCGCCTGCCACTTCTCCTGCTCGCCGGAGGTGCCGGCCACCGTCAGCCACGGGTTCAGCTGGAGGATGCCGCGCTTGGCGGTGCGCATCCAGCCGATGTGCGCGAAGAACTGCGCCGCCTCGTTCACCGAGGCGGCCGACAGGTTACACCTAGCCTGCAGGTCGCGCTGGGTCGCCCGGACGAAGCCGCGGGCGGCGGCCCGGGTGGTGTCGTCGGCGCGGTTGGCGTTCTGCAGCGCCACGAGCTTGCACCAGACCTGGAACCAGCTCCCGGGCATCTTCAGGCTGCCGAGCACGTCCATCAGCAGCCGGGCGTCCAGCACGTAGCCGCTGCACTGCGCGCTCGCCGCGAACTCCCGGCCCTTGATCTTCTCCACGCCCAGGATCAGGCCGCCCTTGCCGTCCGACCGCGCGACGACGCGCTCGCCGGGGCGGACGATCGGCAGCTGTTCCATCAGCAGTCCTCCAGCGAAGATCAACGGGCGGGCAGCACGGTAGCACTAGGTAAACCGCTTTGTTCTGGAGGGGCAGAACAAGCAGTGCTTCACAATCACCTGACGGTGCGCCAGCTCCGGGGGCTGTTTGTTCTGGATGCCCAGAACACCCGGGACGCGTTTGTTCTGGAGATCCAGAACAAACGGCTTCACACCACCACAGGTCAGAGGTCGTTTTCTCCCGTTGTTTCATCCCGTAATCGGTTGTTTCGCGTCCTTCCTCGGATCGCGCCAGGAGATCGTGTTCTCGCCGGTGAAGCGGCGGGCCATGAGGTCTGTCATCGCGATATGGATCACGGCTTCGGATCGGCTGGGAAGGGTTTCGTAGTCGCGCGCGAGGCGGCGGTGGAGCATGAGCCAGCCGTAGGTCCGCTCGACCGCCCACCGTTTCCGGATCGGGGTGAAACCCCTGGTCCCAGGCTTGCGGGCGGTGATTTCCATGTCGATGCCGAGGGTGGCTGCGTGCTCGACGAGGTGCTGACGGTAGCCGCCGTCGACCCAGACCTTGCGGATCCCGGGGTGGTCGGCGGCGACCTGGTCCAGGAGCCGGGCGCCGGCGATGGAGTCCTGCACGCTCGCCGCGGTGACCAGCACGGCGAGGAGAAGGCCGAGCGTGTCGGTGACGATGTTCCGCTTCCTGCCAACGATCTTCTTGCCCGCGTCGATGCCCTGACCGGAGGCCGGCACGCTGGTCGAGGTCTTCACGCTCTGGGCGTCGATCACGCACGCTGAAGGCTCGCCCGCCCGCCCTTCCTTCTCTCGCAGCAGCTGCCGGAGCAGGCCATTGAGCTGGGCGAACACACCCTCGTCCGCCCACTTGGCGAAGTAGCCGTAGACGGTGTTCCAGTGCGGGAAATCATGCGGCAGGTAGCGCCACTGCACCCCGGTGCGATCCACGTACAAGATCGCGTCCATGATGTCGCGCAGGTCGTGTTCGGGCGGCCGGCCGAAGTCCAGGGCTCGGCCGCGGCGCTCGAAACGCCAGGCCGCAAGGACCGGCTCGATCAACTCCCAGCGCGCATCGGACAGATCACTCGGATACGGACGTCGCTTCGCCATGCCTCCGACGTACCGCTCCAGGCGGAGTGCGCCCAGGCGCATAGCGGCGACAGTCGAAGCACACACGACTGCGAAGGCCGGGCATCCTGGGATGAGACAGGATTATGTCTCTCTCTGCCTCATCCGCAACCCCGCCCGCCTCATAGATATCGGCCGCCTCCGCCACCTCACCTGAACCACAACCCGACACTTCGAGACTCCACCGATAAGTGGGCAGTGAGGGTGAAAACGACCTCTCAGAGCCGGTTTCAGCCCGGAACGCTCTTATATGTCACTAGAACCCGGCTGTCACAAGGACCCGACCAGCGCACGATGCGGTGCGCGACACAACAGCCGGCAGCAGCGGACGTGTCACCGTCGACGAGCGCCGGATTCGGGAAGTGGATCTTGTGGCTGAGCACGCTTCGCGTGCGGCGCCGCAATTCGGTGCGGGTCGCGGACAGCAGCAGCGGTGCCGAGTCTCGGGTGGTGCTGGCCGTGACGAGTAAAAGCACGGAAGCGTGGCCGGTCCCGGTGGGCGGTTCCGCCGCCCAGCCCCTGAGGGCTGTTCGGCTCCGGTACCTCCGCACGTCGAAGCTGAAGTGCGCATATCGAGGCTTCCGTTCTGTGGCTGGGCATAATCATGCGCGCCCATGGCAACGCCTGGCTGCGCAGTTACTTGCCCCAGGTAGCTTGCCCGCCCAGTTCGAACACCGGTAGTCACATGATCGCCGGAACAAACGGCACCTGCTCGGGCTCAGCCCAGTTATGCATGCTGGAGCTCTATCTACTGCTCAACTCGACGAGGGATGTCTTCGGGGGCGGTGACCGCGCACACGCTTGCGGCCGGGCGCCCTTGAGCCGCGTACTGCTCGGGGCGGACGATGCTTCTCTACGGTGCCGCTGCACCACGGGGCGAGGGGGGAAGACGCATGGCCGTCGGGCGGGGGAGCGATGTCCTGGAGGCGTCGCAGGTACGAGTCCACGCGGCCAGCGGCGGTGTCATGGGGGCGGGGTTCCTCATCACCGCCGACATCGTATGCACCTGCGCCCACGTCGTGACCCGGGCCCTCGGGGCGCCGGATGACGACGAGCGGGCACCAGACAGGCCGGTGGACCTCGACTTCCCGCTGCTGCCCGGCCGACCGCGGACGCGGGCCACCGTGGTGTCCTGGCGGCATGGCGGGGCGGATGTCGCTCTGCTGCGGCTGGACGCGCCCGTGGAAGGGGCCCGGCCGGCGACGCTCGTTGACGGCACCGGCGTATGGGGCCACACCTTCCGCGTGCAGGGGTATCCCGTCGGCGCCGACCACGGCAAGTGGGCTTCGGGCACCTTGCGGGCCGGGCAGGGTCTGGGCTGGACGCAGATGGAGGCGCACGAGCCGGGGCCGGCCGTCGCCGAAGGGTTCAGCGGAGCACCGGTCTGGGACGACGACCAGGACGGCGTCGTCGGCATGACGGTGGCGGCAGACTGGGGCGACCGAACGGCCTATCTGCTGCCCTCCGCCGACCTGGTCGACGAACGGACCGTGCCGCCGCGCTGCCCGTTCCGCGGGCTCGCGCCGTTCACCGAGGACGACGCCGAGTTCTTCCACGGGCGGGACGACGTCACGGCCCGGGTGCGCGCCGCCGTGCGCAGACGGCCGATCACACTGGTGGCGGGGCCGTCGGGGTGCGGGAAGTCGTCCCTCGTGCGGGCGGGTGTCATGCCCGGCTTACGTGACGACGGCATGAGCGTTTCAGAGCTGCGGCCGGTGCCGGGAGTAAGGGCGTCCGCGGTGATCGCCCGGGCGCTGACCAGCGTCCTCGAGCCGCAGCTCGGCGAGGTCGACCGGCTCGTCAAGGCCGAAGAGCTGGCCGGGCTGCTGGCGACAAGTGACGACATGCCCGCCGAGGTGCGCGCCCGCATCCTCGCCCGCGCGGGAAGCGCCGGGCACGTCCTCTTCATCGACCAGCTGGAGGAGTACGCGAGCGCCGAACCGGAAGCCGCACAAGCCCTGTTCCGTCTGCTCGCCGCCCTGGCGGGCGGAGCCGGCGGGACCACGCTGCGGGTCGTGGCCACCGCACGGCCCGATTCCCTCGAGGCGCTGCTGACCACCGGCACCTCCGACCTGGTCAGCGACGCCGTGCAGTTCCTCGCCCCGCTGGCGGACGAGGATCTCGAGCGTGCGGTGACGGCACCCGTCGACGCCGTGCCGGGGCTCTGGTTCGAACCCGGATTGCCCCAGCGGATCGTCGCGGACGCCGGCGCGGAGCCCGGGCGAATGCCGCTGGTCCAGTTCGCCCTGACCGAACTGTGGCACCGCCGTTCCCGGTCCATGCTCACTCATGCCGCCTACGACGAACTCGGCGGCGTGGCGGGCGCTCTCGTCACCTACGCGGACCACACCCTGGACGGCCTGACCGAAGCCCGGCAGGAGTGCGCGCGGCGGCTGTTCGTGCAGCTGGCCAGGCCAGCGGACGGCGGCACCTTCTCCCGCAGACCCGTCCGCACCAGCGACCTGGCCCCCGAACTCCTCGCCCTGGCACAGGAGCTGGCCCCCGGCAAGCTGGTCGTCCTCTCCCGCGCACCCGGAGGCGCCGAGCGCGACGAGATGGTGGACCTGGCACACGAGGCGCTCACCAGGCTCTGGCCGCGCCTGCGGGAATGGCTCGCCGCATCCCGCGACTTTCGCCGCTGGCAGGAGCAGCTGCGGACCGATCTGCACCGCTGGCAGGCCCAGAACCGGGAGCCCACCCGGTTGCTGAGCGGATCCGACCTGGCCGAGGCGGACCGCGCACTGGCCGAGCACCCCGAGGACATCTCCGCCGACGAGCGCGCCTACATCCTCCTCAGCCGCCGCCACGCCCGGCGCGGCACCCGTCTGCGGCAGGGCGCCGTCGCGGCGCTGGCCGTCCTCACGGTCCTCGCCGTCATCCTGGCGATCTCCACCTGGCACAGCCTCACGGTCACCGAGCGGCAACTGCGCACCCAGGCAGCGGGGCTGCTCGCCCAGCTCTCCGCGGACCGCCCGGCCACCGATCCCACCACCGCGCTGCAACTCGCCCTGGCCGCATGGAAGACCGACCGGAGCCCGCAGACCCGGCAGGCCCTGCTGCAGCAGTACGCGCGAGAGCAGTACCTGGTGGGAAGCCACCCGGCGGTGTGGCCGGGACGGGTCACCGGCATGGATGCCACCCCGGACGGCCGGGTCCTTGTCGTCCAGTCGAAGCCCGGCGGCGGCGACCGGCCGACGATGACCGTGGTCACCGGGGCACTCCAAGGGAAGCCGAGGGCGCGGGGGCAGCTGGCCGGTGTCCCGGAGGGCCAGCTGCTGACCGCCCTGAGCCCCGACGGCCGTAACTTCGCCGCAACCGCCGGGGCGGAGGTGCGGCTTTGGCGGCTGAGCGACCCCAAGCATCCCGTCACACTGAAGCTCAGCGACCACGAGCTTCCCGAGGACGCCGGCGGCGCCCTTGACTTCAGCAGCGACGGCAGACGGCTGCTGCGCACGACCGACGACAACGGCATTCCATGCGCCAACGGTGAACGGCGCTGCGTCCCCGCCTTCATCGACATCTGGGACGTCCCCTCCCGGGCCCGTGTCCCCCCGCCGGACGGCCTCCTGCCCGCAACGGGACTGCACGAGGCCGCGTTCACCTCCGACCCGGACACTCTCGCGACCATCAGCTACACCCACGACGAGCTGCGCCAGCGCATCGAGGTCCGTGACCTCGTCACCGGCCGCCTGCGTTACGCCACCACGACCGGCGACCAGGGCGGCGCTCTCCTGCGCGGCGGCGGTGAACTCCTGATCAGGACGCAGATCAAGGACCCGTACGCGCAGGAACTCGGCCGGACACCCGGCCGCCGGACCGCACTGCCCGGGGACGTCGGCCCGGTGGACGCGACGGCGCGTTACGGCTTCGAGATTGGGGCCGAAAACACCGCGGCCGGTTACGCCGAGGCGACGCTGACGGACCTGCGCACCGGACGGACTTACCGCACCCGGGTGCCGACCTCGGGCGAGGTCGCCGCCTACGATGGCGTCGCGGCGGTCCCGCGCCCGGGTGGCGGGCTGACGGTCCTCGTGCCCGTCGGCACGGCGCTGATGGCCGTACGCGCGGAACCGGCCGGCGGCGCACGGTTCCTGGAGGACGCGGGGAAGTACAGCGTGTCGCCCGACGGGCGTTTCATCGCCCTGACCACCGACCGACGCCTGGAGGTACTCGACGCCTCCCGCACCCGGCACCGATCGGTGTCCCTGCCTCCTCCTCCCGAGTCGTTGCACTGGTCGCCGCTCTGGACAGCCGACTCCCGGCGGATCGTGGTGTGGGGCGAGCAGGGCAACCTGCAAGGCTCCTACTCCGTGCGGGACCTGTCCGACAGCGTGCGGCTCGACCACGTCCTTCCGGAGGCGAAGGAACTCGACCGCGTCACAGTGACGCGCGGCGGAGAAGTGGACGCGGTTACAGCACTGCAGGGCAGCGAGATCGCCCTGCTGACGGTGGAGGGCAGACTTATGCGCGTCGACGCGGCGGACGGGACCGTGCGCACCCGGCCCTTCCTTGTCCACCACGCGCCCAACTGGAGCGGCGGCGGTTTCGACCGGCAGGTCCTCGCGCGCGGCCAGCTGGTGGCCCGCCCGGGCCACCCAGGGCAGGTGGCCGCGATGACCCGGACGGGAACCCTGACCGGAGAGATCCTGCTGTGGGACGTCACTGCACCCCGGCACATCGGCACGCTGCCGAGCCGGGCCGTCAGCGTGCCGTTCAGTACCTCCTACGTCACCGGGCCGCTCGGCTTCGACGCGGACGGCTCCCGCCTTGCCGTGCAGAACACGGACGGACAGGTCCGGGTGTGGGACGTCAGCCGCCGCAAGACCCTGCCCGGCGGCGCCCCCGCCACAGGCAACGACGCCCTGATCGGGTTCGGCCCAGGGCACAGTGTCGTGACGTCCGTGTTCGGCAAGGACGTGGTCCGGATCCACGACCTGACGGACGACGCTGCCTCCGGCACGCTCCCGGTCGCCGACGCTGACTTTGTGGCTGGCTCTGTGCGAAACCACCGCCTGACCGTCAACATGAGCACCCTGCGCCAGACCTTCGACCTGAGCCCCGACGAGCAGTTCCGAACGCTGTGCGCCGCCACCGGGCGTGACTACACCGACGCGGAGAGACGGCTGTTGCCGAAGGGCACACCGCCCGAACCGCCGTGCGACTGACCGCGGGCGAGGCACCCGCGCGTCGACAGGGCCGCGCGACATGACCGAGGGGAGTGACCTGGGACGACCCGAGGCCCGCCCGGGAGTCCGGACCCGCCGGCCGCAGCGAAACGCTCCAGGCGTACAGCATCGGCCTACTGGTCGCCGCCCAGGCAGCCGGCTCCCTCGGGCGCCGCGGCGGGTGCCGCGCTCGCGCCCGTCCTGACGGTGGCCCCGGCCAGAGGAGACGCTGGGCTCGCTGTCCCGCCGTCGTACTGCTGGACCACACGGAGCACCCCGATCAAGCCCTCAGCGCTAGATGCAGCGCTCAGCTGCACCCTTGGTATTGATCATCTAGTTGAGGTAGTCGGCGACCAGCGTGGCAGATTCGTCCGCCGTGGCCAGGCGGATACCGAGGTCTGCGGCCTTGACGCGCTTGGATCCGGCGGCCTCTTCAGCGACGACGAGGGTGGTCTTCTTGGAGACGCTGGAGGACGAGCGGCCGCCGGCTCGTTCGATGAGCTCGTTCATCTGGTTGCGGCTGAGCTTTCCAGGGGGCCGGTCATCGCGCCGGTGACGACCACGGTCATCCCGACCAGCGGCCCGCCGGCACCGGCGGCATTCTCACCGTGGTCACCGGTGTCACCGCTGGACGGGGCGGGTGGGGTGGCGCCGGGTTCCGTCATGTTCACCCCGGCGGTGGGGAGCTTGTCGATCAGCGGGCCCAGTTCGGCGTGCTCGGCGACGCTCGAGGGTGCTTTCTCGGTGCCGATGCCCTCGACCCGCTGCATCGCTTCCGCGTCCGCAGCGCGGATGGTGTCCATGGTGGCGAAGTGGCGGGCGATACAGCGGGACATGGAGCGGCCGGTACCGCGGACCCCGAGCGCGCACAGCACCCGCGACAGCGGCTGGCCCTTGGCCGCGGCGATGGTGGTGAGGAGGTTGTCGGTGCTGGTGGCGCCCATCCGCTCCAGGCCGATGAGCTGCTCGCGGGTCAGGGTGAACAGGTCGGCGAGATCGGTGACGAGGCCGGCGTCGACAAGCTGGACGACGCGGGTGGCCGAGGCCTTCGATGTCGAGCTGGTCGCGGTCGGCGGCGTAGGAGCCGCCTGGCCCCATCCGTCCGGCAGTGCGGGCACCGGCGAGGCAGGCGCACGGCCGACCTCGGTGCTGAGCGGGGCGGAGTCTGTCGTGGGCCCGGCACCGGCTGCTCGCCCCAGACGTGCGGACCGGCGCCGGCTGCGGGGCAAGGGCACCGGCCAACCAAAGGCCCTCAGCTAAGAGGGGCTTCCCCAGCATATCGGGCCCCGCCCCGAGCCGGGCGGTCTTGGCGAACAGCATCATGCCCATGCTCAGTAGGCCGGACGCGAACAGCAGCGACCGCGCGTCGAGTACGTTGGCAGCGAGCTGCGACGACAGGTGCAGGACTGTGGTCATCGTCTTCGACGGCGTCGTGACCGTACGGTGGTGCGCGCTACGGCAGGTGCCCCCGGGTGTCGCTCGAAGACGCGTCCGGCTTGGTCCGGGTACCGGCTGGCAGGTGTGCAGTGCCAGGGGGCAGGAATTGGCGGGCGTTTGCCCCGGCGAAGCGCGACGGTATCGGCGCCGGTGGAACGTAACAGGCCCTGCTCCTTCTGCTTCGGACGGAAGAAGGAACAGGGCCGTAGCGGTGCCGGCAAGACCCGCGTTGGGTCAGCTTTGCAGATTCCGTCCGGCGGGGACCGGTGACACGCGGAGTCGGTCAGAGGGGGCATGTCGTGCTGAGGGTGTCAGACCTCGCTGCTGGCGGTCAGGCCGGCTTGGGCCTCGGTGGCGCTGCTGTATACCCGTAGCAGGGTGTCGACTTGGGTCATGGTGAGCATCCGCTGAAGTCTCGGCGGCATACAGGCCAAGACCGGCACGGCCCCGGCGCCCTTGCGCCAGATCCACAGCAGTGTCCCCCGGCACCTCGGCGGCGGGGGCTCTTGGCCGCCGACCTTGGGCACGTCCATCTGTATTCCCGGCCGCCGGGGGACAGCGGGAGGCGGTTCTGTGGTGGGGACGGGTCGTGGACGCCCTGGGCAACTCGGCGGAAGGGGACCCGGACGAAGGTGAGCGATGCGAATCAGAGCGCGCGACGGCCGAACTCCTCAGTACATCAAGCCCACCTGGGACAAGCAGAACCTGCCGCTGCGTGAACACGCCCAGGCGTCGCCCGCGCCCTGTGCGCCTAGCTGAAGCTGTCGGCTGGACGGTGCCGATGCTGCGCAGCTGCCTGGCCGGCGGCTGTGACGCGGAGCGGGTTTCAAGTCGATGGCGGTCTACCGGTTGCTTCATAAGCAGCTTCGGTCTGTCCCTGCCGGCGTGGGTGCTCATTCGAGTGTGGCCGCACCGGAGTGATTGAGGTGCAACGGATCCTTGCCGCGGTTTCTGGGATCTTCGAGTCGATGGGCTCATGTGAGGGCCGCATAGTCCCCTCGCGGCCGCATGCTGACTCGCCCGACCTCTTTGTACAACAGCAGCGGCCGGGAACCCATGCCCGGCCCGGCCGCTGCCCGGATTGCCGCGAACGGAGATCCATCATGAGCGTAGTGGCACCCGCCTCCGCCTTCGGCGAGGCCCATTGGTGTGTCACGGGTGCAGCGGCCCATTTCGCACGGGCGGGGCGCAGCACAGGCAGCTGTGTCCCCACGCTTATGAAGCGCAACCAATTGCAGCACGTGCTGCTCATCAGGCCCTGCCGCGTCCGGCCACTGGCTCCTGTTGCGTCGTGCCTGTAGGAAGGTGGCGGCGCGGACGGTAGCCCTTAGGCACACCGTCGGGTCAGCGACGGACCGCGTTCGGCACCTGACCGTCGCCCTGCCGCCCGTGTACGCCGCCTGCCTCCTCGGTGCCCGGGAGGCTGGCGCCACCGACCAGCAGCTTGAGGAGATCGCGGCCGAAGCGCTCAAGGGGGTCTGTTTCCGGGGCGGCGGCCGTCGCGCCGGCTCCCTGGAGGAGGTGTGCCTCACGGACATCGAGCACCTCGAGTTCGAGCTGTAACAGCTGCGCTCCGAACAGCCTGCGAGCCCGGACCGATTCGGTCCGGGCTCGCTCGCGTACCCGAGGGTGGGATGGCCGTCGGCTCATCCGGTCAGCGGGTTTGAGGCTGCATCAGACACCGCCCAGAAAGGCGCCACTGGGCTCGCAGGGAGTTGGACTGGGTGTTTGACTCTTTGATCTCTCAGGTCATGAGTCCTTCGCCCGCGCATGGTGGTGCTGTGAGCCCTTAGCCGATCTTGTTGCTGCAGCCCATGCTCGATCCCAGCGACGTCTGCTGAGACCCGGGGTTGCCCTCGCCGTTCAACAGGTTGCCGCCGAGCCCGTTGCCGATGCCGACCTGGCCGAGAACATCGATGTTGCTGTCGTGCGATTCACAGTTGGTGCTCTGCGAGATGTTGAGGCCGCTGCTGTCGCCCATCCCCCAGCTTTGATCTGCCTGGGCGAACCCGGCTCCCATAAATGCTGCGTTTCCGAGTACGGCGATCAGAACCGCGGCCGTGCGGAGCTTGCGCATGTCATCTCCAGTGAAAGTGAGGCGGATGCAATCTTCGAGGATCACATCTTCATTTGTGTGGAAGGTGCCTCGGCGCCAAAGCGGAGTGCCCGAGGCATCCGCGCTGCCTTGCCCGCTTCGGAGGTGGTTTGGCGCACGTGTATGGTCCCGGCACTGGTCTGAGGTCCAGTGCCGGGACCATTCATCATCCAGCGTTCTTACGCGGGACGGGACTTCAGAAGGCGCTGTTGTTGCAGCCCATGGTCGAGCCGATGTCCGTGGACTGGGCGCCCGGGTTGCCTTCGCCGTTCAGGGCGTTGCCCAGCAGGCCGTTCAGCACGCCGACCTGGCCGAGGACGTCGAGGTTCAGGTCGTGCGACTTGCAGGTGGAGCTCTGCGTGATGTTGAACTGGTCGCCGCCATCCTCGCCGTGACCGCCGGCGTAGGCCGTGCCGCCGCCCACGAGTCCGATGCTGCCGAGGGCAGCGATCAGGACCGCAACATTGCGAAGCTTGCGCATGTCTTCTCCGATTGGGGTGAGTGTTGACGATCCGTGTCAGATCGCGTCTACAGGTCGGAAGAATAGCGACAGAGTTCACAAACTAGACATATGACACGCCAGTGACTTGTCGCCAATAGGAGCACCGAGCGCCACGCGCAGGGCCAGCCGCCCCAGCTTTCTAGGCCCGGGCCAGGTTCTGACCTGGTCGTCTAATCAGTGCTGCTGCACGCTGGCGAACGAGTTCGACTGACTGTTGGCCTGGGTGCACTCCACGCCATGGGTCTGGGACGGAGCAAGCAAGGCAACTGGGACGTTCGCGTCGAGCAGGGTCTGCGGGCTGCACTCCTGGTACGGGCGAAACAGATTGGCCTGACCCACCGAAGAATCGTGTGCCTTCGGCTGCGCCTCAGGAGAAATCTGAGGGCTGATTTGGGGATTCAGCTGTGGGTTGACCTGCGGGGAAACCTGAGTGCCACGCGAGGGTGCCGGCTGCTGCGGAGCCGGCGAGCCGTAGGTCTGCGCGGTCGCTTGTGCAGAAGACGCCGAACTGGCCTGCGCGTCAGACTGCGAAACTGCAGGTAGCGCAGCGCCGCTATCAACCAGAGGGGTGACGGCGGAACTTGGGCCGGCGCCAATCCCGGACAGTCCGCCGGCTGCTGCGGCGACGAGCGCGACCTTGTGAAGCATGCGCATGAGTTCCTCGGCTCTTCAATTGACCTGTACACGGAGCTAACGGCTGATGGAGCAGGGCAAGCTCGCTGTCCGCGCTGCCCCGTCCGACGGCGATGGGCCATCCCTGTCGCCCCGTGGGGAACGAAATAGACACCGCCCCGATACGGGTGCAGGGATGTGGTCACCCATTTGATGCAAGGCATGCGGGTTACGCAGCTCCGGCCGACGCTCAGCAAATGGGTGACGAGTAGCTGAGCGCCGTGACCTCAGCAGCGGCGCCTCGTTTCTCGAGAGAGAGGGCAAGCGACCGTGAACCATCAGAAGGTATCGGGTCTGCTGCTGACTCCTGATACAAAGTCTGCGTGCCTACTCCAGATACCGCAGCCTCCGGCACGATGCGAGAGACGCACCACGGCACGCGTGACCACTTTGAATGCCACAGACTCACATTCCAGGTAATGAAGGGCCGAAGGTTCATGCGGAAGCTCCACAAGGCCGCGCTCGTCGTCGCAGCGGCCAGCGGTTTGGCCGGCATCGGCGCCAGCGGCAGCTTCGCCAACACACCGGCAGGGCAGCCCAACGCCCCTTCCACGTCGGTGCCGGATCAACCAGCTGCTCCGGCCGCAGCCCCACAACAACCTGCCCCTTCAGCACCACAGCCGATGGGATACGCGTCGGCCTCTGCGTCGTCGCAAGGAACATCTCAGGCCACCAGCGCATCGAACCCGCAGCAGGCCGCCCCTGCACAGCCGACTCAGGCCGCCCCTGCACAGCCGTCTCAGGCCGCCCCGTCGCAGATCGTGCCTCAGGTCATGCCTCAGGTCATGCCGCAAGTGGCCCCGCAGGTAGCAGTACCTCAGGCCTTTGGGCCAGAACCTCCGATGACTGTCGCGCCGCAGGTGAACCCACAGCTCAACCCGCAGGTCAATCCGCTCGTCAACCCGACGATCACGCCCGCAAGCGCCGCGGAGTTGGCTCCCGTCGGCCTCGGACAAATTGCGGCCCCTCCCGTCGGACAGCTTGGGCTTCCCCGGATCGGCTGACATCCCGTCTCCGAAGCATTCGAAATCCCAACTCGACTTGTCACATTCTCGCACTTCTTCCAAGGAGCTTTACATGCGTACCTCGCAGAAGGTAGTTTTCCTGGCTGCACTTCTCGGCAGCCTCGGCTCCCTCAGCGCCGGCACCTCCTTCGCACACGGCGAGCCTGGCCACGACATCGACAGCATCGACATCACTCAGGGCATCGAGTGCCGCTCGCACGACATGAACATCGAAGTAATCGGCAGTATCGGCGCTCTCACGGGTGTGGCTGGCAACCTGCTGAACGGGGAAGGGGCTGCGGGCGCCCAGAAAAACCACCTCGGTTCCGACATGGGATGCAACAGCCGGGCCTTCTGACGTATCTCGTACACGCGCCGTGCCGTCCATCGATGCACGGTCTGCGTACGTGGAGCAAGGCCTTTACTGTGGATCTTTTTATACTCAGCAGCACTATTATCAACTAGGGCTGCTGGATGCGGTGTGGAAGCCTGAGGCGTCCACACCGCATCCGTTTTCTCAGGTTGCTGCCAACTGTCTAGGGCGATCCACATGAGTATCGCCGCTGACTTGTGAATTAGCCGGGGTGACCCTACGTGTGTGGGTGCTGCGGGTTTGCAAAGCCGACGTCAGCGCTGCTACCGCGAAGCCGGCCGTCGCAACGTCGGGGGGCGGTACTGTCCGCTGAGTCGGATGAGCGAGTCCGTCGGCTGACGCGCAGGTGCAGGTTCTGATGCTGGCCGAGAAGCTGCCCGGTGCGACACGACTCTTCGTGTCCAGGCTGTTCGTCTGATGACAGAAAAGAGAAGCCGGAACGGTTCAGGCTGCCTGAATGGCGAGCTGACCAGAGGCGTCCCAGCCCCAGGAGGTTTCCGAAACCTCCTGGGGCTGAGGAAAGGAACGCACACACTGTAACGATGCTGCGCCTTAGAAGTTACGCGGCAACCGGCTTCCTCGGTATCTCATCGCTCAGTGCGCCCCTGCCGGACGGTTGCGAGTGCACCACCCTCTGTATAAGCGGCCCGCTCCCCGCCCAGGTTCGTCATCCACTTCCCACCGGCTTCCACCGAGCCACCCCACACCCCAAGAGCCACACTCAGAGCCATCCAGCCAGCCCGTAGACCATTTCGTTAAGGGCTGTATGGCGCTGCACACCTCTCCATTGCGGGCCAACCCGCCGGCCTCCCCGAGACATGTCGAGGACCTGCCCGGCTCCTCCCCCCTGCACCGGCTGCTGCAGGGGGGAGAAGCAGCATTCATCGCGCGCGATTTGATCCAGCGACCGGGCGCCTACGTCAGCCCTGTGGCGGAGGAGGATCGGCGCTGACAGTCCACCCGGGACCCGCCAGATTCTCTGATGGGGGTGTACTGAGGACCGGGTCAGCAACCCGGGCGGAAGCGGCGGTACAAGATCGCACCTGCAAGGACGAACGCGGTGCCGGTAGCGGCGGCAGGGGCCGCCCAATCCGTTCCAGTGTGGGCCAGAGTGGACATCGCCGTATCTGGACTGGGGGGAGTGGCCTGATGCCGAGGGCGCGGAGCATGTGACGCCGACGGCCTGGGAGCAGGGGTCTGCCGGGGGATGTGGGGGTGAGGGGGGTCACGGTCGGTGACCGACTGATTGTTGATCGCTGGGTTACCCACCGCCACGGCGTTGACACTGTTGCCAGAGAAGTTCACTGGCAGGTCAATCGGGAGCTGGATACTGTTGCCTGAGATAACCCCTGGTGAATCCGTGACGCGGCTATGTGCTCCGGTTTCGCCCGACAGGTGCGATCCGCCGTCAATCTCCGCGCCGTGGGCCGTCGCCGCGTCCGTGTGCTCACACACATTGCCCACGGCCGGGTTGAGCAGCCCCACGACGTTAATCGTGTTACCGCACAGATTCACCGGCACAGACACCGGCACCTGGATGTTGTTCCCGGAAAGTACCCCGGGCGAGCCAACCGCCGTGCCTCCGGCGTCAGCACCGTCGGCAGCCAAGGCGGCAGACGCGGGAAGTGCCATCGCGCCCGATGCGGCGGCGACGGCGAGCACACGGTTTAAAGTCGCTCGTCTCATAGATCCAAACCCTTCTAGCACACCGCGGGTATCCACCCGCATGTCTGTAAACGCTGGAAAGGGAACGGAGTTATGGCATGCCGCCTGTAAATTCGCTAGGCCAGGCGACAAGATCCCAATGCATGCCGGCTATCATGCGACGCCCGGTCTACTCATCAAGACCTCGTAATACAATATTCCTAACGTTCGAGTGGCGTTGATGGTCTGACAGTCGATCGTTTCGAATAGGTGCAAGTGTGCGGTCGCGGACCCACTTTGTGGGCACCCTTCCCTCGGCTCATCCTCACGGACGAGGAGTCCGGACCGACAGATGGTCGCGGTAAGGCAGCCCTATGCGACTTACCCTCACGTCAGCAGCAGAGCCTGACAATGCCCCCGGGGCTTGCCCCACGCCACTGGTGGAGGGGCAAGCCCCGGTTTGGGCCGATTCGGAGGGTGGCCAGCCCCGGGCCAAGATGGCCCGTCCCCAGCGACAGCAGAGGTCGCCAATCCGAAGGCTCCCGACCACCGAAAGGAGTAAATGGTCGGAAAACATTCGAGATCACGCGTCGCACCTGCCTCGCCACCAGATCAACGACTCGGCTCAACATACGTCACGCCTGCATTAGCCTTCCCGGCCCACCAGCGACCATCGACGGCCAAATGCCACCTGGGCCGTTTCCTCCAGATCATCCGATCGTTGGTCTGGTGTGCCGTTGACTGACGCCCAGTGGGCCTGCATCGAGCCGCTGTTGCCGGATCGGACGCCGAAGCGGGGTGGGCGGTGGCGGGATCACCGGCAGGTGATCGACGCGATCGTGTTCAAGTACCGCACCGGTACGCCGTGGATGGACCTGCCCGAACACTTCGGTTCCTGGAAGGGCGCGCACAACCGGCTGCGGATGTGGGCGGCTGACGGCACCTGGGAGAAGGTGTTCACCGCCCTGTTGGCCCAGGCCGACGCCGAAGAGAACCTCGACTGGGTCGTCGCGGTGGACTCGACCATTGTCCGTGCTCATCAGCACACCGCCGGGACCTACAAAAGGGAGCCCCAGCCGGCGAGCCGGACGACCACGCTTTCGGACGATCCCGCGGCGGACTGACCCCCAAGTTCCCTCTCGCTGCGGACGGACGCTGTCGGCTGCTCGCGTCCGACCTGGCCAGGCCGGTGACGCACCCGCATTTCGAGCAGGCATGAACCGCTTGCGGGTACTCAGGCAAGTCGGCCGCCCTACACAGCGCCGGCCGCACGCGGCGTATCAGCGGCCCGTCGGGACAGCCTTGACAGCGATCGCCGGGATGCACTGATTGTGAACATGTGCATCAATAGAAGTGAGGCGGTATCCGCCTCGGTGACTCACCTTCAGTGCGGTGCACTCTCCCCCTGAATCAGTTGCCTTGGCTCTTTTGCGAACCCCTGAGGCGGATGGTCGGCCGCAGGTCACCTGCGCGCCTCCCCACCGAACCACTGAACTCTTCAGCGAAATGGGCAGCAGCCATGACCCAGCACATGGAAAGCACGACAGACGAACGCCGGAAAGGCATAGAGGCTGAAGCGCGCGCAAAGCTCGCGGAGCTCGGCATCGACGCGCTGGTGAAGCGAGTAGAACCTCGGGTCACGCACGAAGTTGACCTGCTGACCATGTCCGCCGTCGACCACGATCAGTCTCCGAGGCCGCACACACCTCCGCAGGTTCCGGTGGTGATCAACGGCGAAGTGAACGAGCCGAGGACGGTCCACGAGTTCGACGGGCAAGCGCTCTACTCAACACCTGGTTTCCGGAAGGAAGAGCTGGTCCTCTACATGTTCACTGACATGGAGAAGATGAGCGATCACTTGCGCACCCAGAGGCTCGACCGCCCCCTCGTGCGCCACGAAACAACGATCGGGACTAGCAATCCAGACTCGTGCCCCGTGAATGCCCGCTACTCCGAGCACGACCACGGCGGCGGGGACTGGCTTTGGAACGGGCCCGCTCTCGGCTGGCTGGACCTCAAGAAGGTGGGCCGCGGCTTCCTCCACCTCGGGGACTGGAACGACATCATCTCGTCAACCGACTTCTGCCGCTGGCATGTGACGCTGTTCGACAGGCCCAACTATGGCGGGAACCGCTTCGAGATCCCTGCCGGTATCGCAGTCAACCACCTGACTCCATTCGGATGGAACGACTGCGTCAGTTCCACATTCAACTGGGGAAGGCGCTTCTAGCACCGGAAGCGGGCGCGCGGCACGCGCCGCGTACGCGGCGCGCCGCCTGCCCGAATGCCGCACGCTTTCCCCAACTCAGATAAATCAACGGACTGCCGCCTAGGCCGACTTGAGACCGCAGCATGAACTTCATTCCCTGATGAGGAAGGACGCCACTAGAGATGCAACAGCTTCGGGACGCTGTAGCGGCAGCATGTGGTCGCAATCGGGGAACGTGACGAACTGGCTGCCTTCGATCGTCGCAGCAAAGGCTTGCTGGCGCTCTAGAGGGTGGAGATGGTCGTGCTCAGCACTAAAGACCAAGGTAGGAACCTGCCGCAAGCCGCCCGTCAGGCGGTGGTGACGGCTCGTCAAAGCGCTCGCGATCAGATCGATATAGTGGGGCGTGCGAGCAGCCTTACGCATGAAACGCATCACATAGCCAAGAGCCAGGTCGCGGCGGTGGACGTGGTGACTGTCATCGAGGCACAGCAGATCAGCAGCCATAAGCTTGGCGAACCCCTCTGCGTCACCTGCCCTTGCCCGGTCGGTGGCTAGCCGCAGGTTGGACAAGACCCTCGCCGTGAGCTGATAACGCACACCTCCGATGAGCAGCCGTGCGACGCGCTCAGGATGCCGCTGTGCATATCGGAACGCGACAGCCGCTCCCATGGAGTAGCCATACAGGTGAACGCGGGCGGCACCAAGATCTGCGATGATGCCCGCGAGCCCGTCACACAACGTGTCGACATCGTCCCGGTCCTCCGGGAGGGAGCCGGGATCCACAGAGGGCAGATCAACCGTGACCATGGTTGCTTTGGCTGTCACAGTGCTCTCTAGGTACCCCCAGTCGTACATGCCCTGTAGCACACCGCCCAGTAGGATGACGGGCTCCATCGTGGGGGCTGACGGCCGCAGCACCCGGTAGGTGTAGGACACGCCTAGCACGGACAGGGTCCGGATATGTTCCTCAGTCATGCTTACTCCCGGCTCAGACACGGGTGAAGACAAGGGCGGCGTTATGCCCGCCGAAGCCGAGCGAGGTACTTACCGCGCAGTCCAGACGGGCTGTCTTGGCAGCATGGGCTACCACGTCGACCGGCACGCGAGGATCCTGCGTCTTGAGATTCACCGTTGCCGGCACCAACTGGTCCTCAAGGGCAAGAACCGTGAAGGCAGCCTCGATGCCGCCGGCGGCACCAAGCGTGTGGCCGGTCATGGCCTTCGTCGACGTCACCAGCGGTTCATCTCCGAACACGCGATGCAGCACCGTGGCTTCCACCAAATCGTTCATGACCGTCGCCGTGCCATGTGCGTTGACGTGCTGGATCTCGCCAGGATCCACATCAGCGTCGGCCAGCGCTGCACGCAGCGCCAACTCAATGCCTTTCTCGCTCGGAGCGACGGGCGATGAGACATCGCTGGACGAGGCCGCTCCGTACCCGCGCAGGACGGCCCGGGATAGGGCGCAACGAGCCCGGGCGTGTTCCGCACGTTCCAGTACCAGCACTCCTGCCCCCTCTCCCACCACAAAGCCGTCTCTGTCCACGTCGAATGGGCGGCATGCCCTGGCGGGATCCGCTGTATATGTGGAGAGTGCCTTCGTGTTGCATCCGCCAGCAAAGAAGGCCCGGCTGAACATGGACTCCGCGCCGCCCGCAATGGCGATGTCGCAGGCTCCAGCACGCAACAAATGCAACGCGGTGCCGATCGCGTCAGTCCCGGAGGAGCAGGCTGTGGCTACTGCAAGACTGGGCCCCATTGTTCCACAGTCCCGAGCGACGCTGCCCGCGGCTCCGTTGACGACACTCAGCGGAGCCAGCCTTGGCGATACCCTCCGTGCGCCACGATCCAAAAGTACTTGGTGCTGCTCGTCGTAAAAGTCTAGACCTCCATGCGCAGAGCCGATCACAACTGCAACGCGGGTGCTGTCCCAGGTGTCAGGGCCGAGTCGGGCGTCAGCAACGGCCTCCCTGGCCGCGACCACAGCCAGCTGAGCGAAGCGATCCATGAGCCGATAGCTGGCCACACCGAGTACAGCGTCGATGTCGAGATCGCCGATGGTGTACATGAAGTCGCAGGGGAGATCCTGCAGCGTGTGTGGCCGGCGCACCCCGGAAGGGACGGAGGCGGTAGTGACCTGGCTCCAGGTTTCCTTGACTCCCACGCCAGCGGCCGTGACCAGGCCAAGACCCGTCACAACGACTGCTGGGGGTTCACGCTTTACAGCCGTCATGCCACTGCTGCCTTCTGGCGAACCATCTCCATCAGGCTGCCGATCGTGTCCTTGGAGGTCAAGGTCACATCGGTCATATCGATGGCGCACTCGTCCTCGACCATCCGGAGCAGTTCTTCGGCGGCGAGAGAATCGATCGCCAGCTGATGCAGTGGGACGTCAAAGGACTCATCGAGGCGAACCCCGAAATGCTTGTGCAAGAGAACCGTGACACGATCGGTGATTTCCACGTTGGTACCGCTCCTTGTTCGCGATGGACAACTATAAGGAACGCGTCACCGATCGCGAGGTCACGGTCTACGAGACGACACTTACACGGGGGTACCGGAACGGCGTGCTGGGACACCATGCATCGGTACACTGAATGCTGGCGCAGCGACTGCTCGTCGCTCGCCCTCGAGCCGCGGCGGTCCCTGCGCAAACTCTGGTGCTCGAAATGACTGGTCCGGCCTTCATTTCTGGACCAGCCATTTACAAGCAGTCAGATACCGATGTCCGGCCTCCTGAACCCCTCAGGCAGTTTGGCGGTATTCGAGCAATCCACTTTCGCCCCCGCCGTGACAGGCTTGGTGTCAAACAGTTGGTCCTGTTGCGTGACGACGTTCGGTCGGTCCGTTGTCTCGCACTGCTGTTCCTGTTTGATAACGTGGGTGCCGTCCTCGTCGATGTACGACTCGCCCCTCTGAACGCATGTCACGCCCTCTTGGCGCGTAGGGCAGTCACCTGCTTTTCCCTCAGCAACTGCATGTGTAGCGCCGAGGCAGAGGGCAGCGAGACTTCCCACGAATGCGGCCGCGGCTGCAGTCTTCTGCGAAAGGAACATGCTTTATCCTCTCCGTCGTTACAGATCGGGTGGTTATTTCCTGTGGGCGGGATGCAGGTAGCGCCCGGACGCGAACTCAGCGCCCGGACGCTACCTGCACCGAAATAATCACTGAGCGCACCGTGCACAGCTAAGCCATGCTGAACCATCAACGCTTAGTGAGACCGCTTGTAGGCCTGTTTTTCTTTTTAGTTATTACTGCCTAGGAGCGGAGCCTTCGTGCTCCTGGGTCTGGGCGGGCTGCTCCTGCGCCTGGGCGGGCTGCTCCTGCGCCTGGGCGGGCTGCTCCTGCGCCTGGGCGGGCTGCTCCTGCGCCTGGAAGTAGTAACCTCCACCGACAGCAACGGCGTTGGCGGACGAGCTCGCAACGGCGGTTACCGGTACAGGCGCGTCACCGTTACCGTAAGCGAAGCTGATGCCGGCACCGGCAGCAGACAGTCCAACGACCATCGCCGCTACGGCCGCAGCGCGCTGAAATTTACGCATACCATGCCCCTTTCATTCCCCGGGATCACCCTGGATCGACTACTTAGGCATATTCTAGGCGCGCAATGCGTAACCATTCGGGATTTACGCCCCTCATGTCGCGCCGTCGCCTCACCGGAGAGCTCCATTGGAGCTAAGCGGCGCTTCAGTCATCGTGCGTTTAGAGGTAAGCGGCTGGACGTTGTTCCGCGGACCGTCTGTCAGGGTGCTTCTGGCGCGGCAGAAGCACACGTCACCTTTGGGCCGAGTTGTGTCGTGCCGTTTCCCATAGCAGCCGGCAGCGTTACAGACTGCACCGGTAGGCAGGTCTCCTGGTGGGGAATCACGCTGCCTTCAGACCGCTTACCTTCAATGTGCTGTACACAGATGACGTCCCCTTCGGGGGTCCGTGTGCACCTGCCCTGATTTCCTGTGGTGTATGCATAGGTGATGCCGGTCGACGCCACGACGAGCCCACCGATGAGCCCAGAGAGGGCCGCGATCTTCTTCATGCTCAACATTGCGATGCGTGTCCTTAACGGGAGTCCGGGCGTCACTCCCTAGTGCTCGGCTGGGCCGCGGGCTGAATAGCCACGCTTAGAACTTCTCAGCCCTCACCGTTTCAAAACAGTAAGGAATCTGAGTTATTAGAGGTCGACGATTCCGGATCTTGTCGCGGTCGGCCCACAATATAGAGAAATATTTCCTAGCAGATTAGCGGGCGGCAGACGGGGCCTTGACGGAGGACCGGGAGCTGGTGGAAGAGGTCATAGCTGACCTCATTCTCCGACAGCTCCTCGGCATCCTCTGCTCGGCGGCCCGAAATACTAGCCTCACCTGAATAGCTCTCACCCGTCAGTTGACAGTTCGGAGTGAGATCAACAGCCAGCTATTATCTCGATCCTTCCGGAGTAGCCCGAAGGGACTACATACCGACCGTCGGTAGACCTCAGCCAGTGAAGGCGCGGTTGTACTGGCCGCAGGTGGTGTCCAAAGTCTGACCGAGGCCCAGCACTCCGATCGGGATGTCGTTCTCCGAGACCGTCTGCGGGCTGCACTCCTGGTAGGGACGGTAGACGTCCAACACTCGCGGTCCGTTGTCCTGGGTGTCGGCCGCCGCCGTTCCGGCACCGACAGCGGACAGGCCGCCAGCCGCCACTGCTGCTGCGATCACGACCTGCTGAAACTTGCGCATTGAACCCTCGGTTCTCCATTGCCTACACATGACAGCTAGTTGCCTAGCGTGATCGCATGAACACTACCAGTTGCCGACGGTGGCGGGCACGGTGCAGCCCGCACGTGTCCCACGAGGAGCAGGACCTGCCTAAGTTCGGTCTGGCCGCGTTTGTGGCGGTGCGGGATGACCAGGCCGGTGCCTCGGTAGCCGCCGTCCGCAATGACCGTGGTCGGCTAGTACCGTGCGAGGAAGGATCAGGGGGGGTGAACTGGTGCGCCCAGTGCTGTTGGTGGATGTGATCCGTATGCCGCGAAGCCGCACCGACGGCCTGAGGGATACGAGACGCACCGGCTGCTGACGCCTCGCTGGGAGGCCGCCGAGCGGCGTCGGCTGACTGAGTGGGGCTGCCGAACAAGCCGGTGAAACCGCTGCGCGTGTGGCTCAACCCGAAGCACGGCCCGGCGTTGAACGCGCATCCCTTCGACCTCGTCTGGGTGACGACGGGGGAGGAAAAAGCCAACACTTTCGTCGCGCCGGTCCTGGGACTGCCCGAGTTGCCCTTCATTCCCTGGTCCTCACCGGCCGAGCCGGGCGGCAGTGTGTTCTGGAAGACGCCGGAGACCGTCGCGTGGGCCAAGGGCCGAGCGTTCGCCTGGATCGACTACGAGATCACAGAGGCGAAGCGCACCTGGGTGAACGAACACCACAATGGTCCCGCCCTACTGCACCGGATCGACCCCCGATGCGGCCTTGCCGTCGACGACTTCGCCGCGCTGACGGCATGGGCGACCGGCCTGGACTGACTCCACCGCCAATCGACATCCGCCCGCCACGCCGTTCCACACGATCATTGCGGGACAGCTCTTAGGCGGCCCGGCTCAGCCCGCATCATGCCGAACGGCACCTGTCCGCGGCTTGATCCAGCGAAAGACACTTCGACGTGAATGGTGACGAAGACCGCGGCGGATCTCATTCTGTCTGCTCAAGGGCTAGAGGTCAGCCAGCATGCCTCGGCGGCCACGAGTGCCCGAACCGGTGGCCCCACGTCACCTGAGTGCCCTCCTAGCCGCACCTGCTGCCGGAGGCCGCCGGGCCGGTCGCGCAGAGGTACGCGTACCGCCGCTGGCCCTGCTCCCCGCCACTCCCAGCGCCGTATGAGCGAGCTGTTCCAGTCTTCAGCAGCGGCCGCGTCCTCCTTTGGCCGTGTTGTTTGGGTGTGGCGGGCTCTTCCCCGGAGGGGCACCCGGCCGCGTTTCACCTCTCTGTTGCCGAACGGGGCGATGAGCTGTACGCGTTCACCGTAGGGGGGACGCACGTCGAGCGCTCCTGCGCGATACCCGAGGCACTGGACCTGCACGCCTCGTCGACCCGGACGACACCGAACTGATCCGGGAGCAAAGGATGCTGGCAGCCCTGCACGCAGAACTTGGTTTTTCCTTGCCCCGCTTCGCGCTGACGCAGGGGACGCTGTGCACGTTCTCCACCCGGTCCTGAACGAGGGCGCCGCGCGCGGGGGAGGCGTACGCCTACATCACTCTAAGTGGCCCTAACAAAGCCTTTGGACGTGTCGGTGGGTGATCAGGCAGACGGCAAGGCCGAGGAAGGCCTCGTGGATGTCGTCGCGTCGTTCCCAGCGGATGCGCAGGCGGCGGAAGCCGTGCAGCCAGGAGATGGTCCGCTCGACGACCCACCGGAAGGTCCCAAGGCCGGTGCCGTGAGGCTGGCCTCGTTCGGCGATCACTGGCCGGATGCCCCGCTTGCGAAGGAGCCAGCGGTACTTGTCGTGGTCGTAGCCGCGGTCGGCGAAGAGCATGTCCGGGCGGCGTCGGGGCCGGCCGACGACTCCCGCGACCGCTGGGATCTTGTCAAGCAGCGGAAGGAGCTGGGTGACGTCGTTGCGGTTGCCGCCGGTCAGCGACACCGCGAGCGGGATGCCCTGGCCGTCGGTGAGGATGTGGTGCTTGCTGCCCGGCCGTGCGCGGTCGACCGGGCTGGGTCCGCTTTTGGGCCTCGCCGAGCCGCTCTGACATGCGAGGAGTCGATCACCGCCCGCGACCAGTCCAGCTGGTTCTTCGACCGCAGCTTGTTCAGCAGCAGCTGGTGCAGCTGGTCCCAGACGCCGGCCTCGTTCCAGGCCGCCAGACGCCGCCAGCACGTCATGCCCGAGCCGAAGCCCAGCTCCTGGGGCAAGTACTCCCACTGAATGCCGCTGTGCAGGACGAACAGGATGCCGCACAGGGCCTGCCGGTCAGGCACCCGCGGCCGTCCCTCAACCTGCTTCGGCGGCGGCTCGGGCAGCAACGGCTCGATCAGCGACCACAGTTCGTCCGACACGATCCACGGCCGCGACTGACGCTTCCCCATGCCCGCATCAACGAACGATCAAGCCGACAGTCACATGATCACGCGCTTTTGTTAGAGCCAGTAAGCCGCATACGCCCGCAGCTGTGACCAGAAGCCGCCCAATGGGGTGACCGACCCGCCCAGTACCTCACCAGTTCGGCTTGCACTCTGCATCCGTAGACCAGCGCAACTGGGCCGGGCGCCGGTCGGGGAGGTCGCGCCGCAGAAGCCAGTGCCCGGGCTGGGGGCGGGCAGCCTGGGCGCCTCAGTGCGGAACTCGGCCGGACCGCCCTGGTCGTCAGCAATGCCACCACCAGTGGATTGGGGCCACCGTGAGGGACCGGCCGGCTTCTCATGTCCTGCGTATGCGACTTGCCCGAAGTTCGGTCGCTCCGGTCGCTTGGGTCGCTGCAGGAGCCGGGCAGCGACCAAACCGTCAGCTACCAAGCAGGGCTTCAGTCGCTCCAGACATGCGCCTGTAAACCTGCAGGTCAGCATGGGTTCATGGACTCCGCAGCGACTGAAGCGACTCAACTTCGCCATATACCTGCCTCTCCAGGCTCTGTACGTGTGCGTTACAAATAGCAAGCTTCAGTCGCTTCAGTCGCTGATCTGCGTCTCACGAGCCTCTGACCAGCCGCTTTTCACCGCAGAGACTTAAGTGACCGAACTCCTCCTTAGTCGCTGCTGGTCCTCTCGGTCGCTGACAGCGCCCCAGCACCGGTCCCGTCGTCAACACGGCAGCACTGACGTTTCGCATGTGCTGCGCGACCACCCCCGCCTCGTTCGCTAGTCTGTGTCCGTCGTTGAGTCGCTTCGGTCGCTGAGAGGAGAACAAGATGCCCTCTGACCTGCACCTTTCTGCCAGCGACTCAGCCGATCCCGGTCAGGACTTTTCCGTCGCTGCCTCCAGGGTCACGGCACAGTGGTGCGCCCGCCGGAGCTGGCCGGTCCACCCTCTTGCTCCAGGGCGCAAGACTCCGGCCGCGAACTGCAGCACGTGCCGCGAGCAACCGCATACCCCGGCCAACTGCGCCTGTCTGACGGCCGGCCGGTGGTGTCACAGCTTCCACGCGGCCACCCTCAGGCAGTCCCGCATAGACCAGTGGTGGGGCCAGAACCCCGAGTTCGGGGTCGGCGTCTCCTGCGGCCCGGCCGGCCTGGTCGTCATCGACATCGACGCCCACGCCGCCCAGCCCCCGGCCAGGGACCGGATCCTGCCCGGCATCCGCATCAGCGACCGGGTCGACCTGACTGGTCTTGCCAACGGCTTCCACACTCTGGCGGTCCTCGCCGCGCTGCGCGGCCAGGTGAGCCCGGCCGAGGACATCACCACGCTGAAAGTGCGCACTCCCTCTGGAGGCCTGCACGTCTGGTACCGGGCCACAGGGGCACGGCGCTGGCTGTCTTCTGTCGGATCCAGCCCAGGCCGGGCCCTGGCCTGGCAGGTCGACATCCGGGCCCATGGCAGCTACATCATCGCTCCCGGGACCAAGACCCAGCACGGCAGCTACACGCCGCTGGGGGAGTGCCGCGAACCGGCCCCCCTGCCGGAATGGCTGGCCCACGAGCTCGACCGCACCGGGCACCGGCCCACACCCAGCGTTCCCGCCCCCAGGCCCGTTCCCGCACGCGCCCAGCAAGCCGTCTACGCTGCCGGCGGCGGCCGCGGCCGCACCGAGCGCACCCTCGCCGCGGTCCTGGGCCCCGTCGAGGCCTGCGGCCAGGTCGCCGAAGGCGCAGGCTTCTCCGACATCCTCAACCGCGCCGCCTACACCCTCGGCGGCCTGGCCGCTGCTGGGCGCCTGCCCCGCGAGGAAGCCGTACAGGCTCTGCGAGACACAGCCCAGGCCGCCCGCCCGGGCCAGGAGCAGCGCATCGAACAGATCATCCGCAGCGGCCTCGAGGCAGGACTGAAGAAGCCGCTCCACACCACGGGGAGGCGCCCATGACCTCCCCCGGCAACGAGACGCTCTTCGAGTTCAACGCCCAAGCCGTCGCCGCCCAGATCCGCAGCCAGGCCGCCGCCGTCCCGCTGCCCGCCCAGAGCGCCGCCGAACGGCCCTCCGCCAGCCAGACCGCCGGTGAGGCGACCGCGAACGGGCTGCTGCCGGACACCCTCACTGACCGCGGCAACGCCAAGCTCTTCATCCAGCTCTACAACAACGACTACCGCTACGTGCCGAAGATCGGCTGGTACCGGTGGGACGGCACCCGCTGGCAGATGGACGAAGAAGACTCCGTGCTGTGGGCCGCCGGTGACCTCGCCGAACACATCGCCTCCCACGACCCACGTGGCCTGTACACCACCACAGCCCTGCACAAACACCGCACCCGCGCCATGTCGACCACCGGCATGAACGCCATGCTCTCCCAGGCCAAGTCCGCACCCGGCATGGTCCTCAACGCCGACCGCCTCGACGCCGACCCCTACGCCCTGTGCACCCCCGCCGGCGTCGTCGACCTGCGCACCGGACTGCTGACCGCCCCCGACCCCAACAAGGACTTCCACTCCCGCTCCACCACCGTCGGCCCCCGACCCGCCCCCGTTCCACGCTGGACGCGCTTCCTGGATGACACCTTCGGCGACGACGCCGAAGGCCGCGAGATGATCGACTATCTGCACCTGCTGCTCGGCTACTCGATCACCGGAGATGTCGGAGCCCAGATCCTCCCTTTCCTGTGGGGAACGGGCAAGAACGGCAAGTCCGTCCTGCTGGACGTCATGATGAAGCTCCTCGGTGACTACGCCGACGCCGCCCCACCCGGCTTCCTCATGGCCAAGCCCTTCGAAGGCCACCCCACCGACCTCGCCGAACTCCACGGCCGGCGCATCTACGTCTGCTCCGAGATCCGCCCCGACGACAAGTTCGACGAAGCCCGCGTCAAGCACCTCACCGGGGGCGACCGCATCAAGGCCCGCCGCATGCGCCAGGACCCCTTCAGCTTCGAACCCACCCACAAGCTCTGGCTACTGGGCAACCACAAACCCGAAGTCGGCACCGGCGGCTTCGCGTTCTGGCGCCGCATGCGCCTGATCCCCTTCGAACGCGTCGTCCCCGACGACCGCAAGATCGACAACCTGGCCGACCTCCTCGTCATGGAAGAAGGCCCCGGCATCCTCGCCTGGCTCATCGACGGCGCCCGCCGCTACCTCGCCAGCGACCGCGACCTCACCGGCCCCGGACGCGTACGCATCGCCACCACCGCCTACGCCGAGACCGAAGACCACACCGGCCGCTTCTACGACGAATGCTGCCGCCTCGCCCCCGACCTGCGCGCCGAACAGACCACGCTCTACGCCGCCTACAGGACCTGGTGCAACAATGAAGCCGCACCCGTCATGTCCTCACGCGCGTTCGCCGCCCGCACCCGGGAACTCGTCGGGCTGGCCTCCCCCAAGGAAATGATCCTGTCCAACAGCCGCAAGTACTACCCGGGCATCGGACTGCTCACCGACGAGGAAAGGGACCCGCAGGCATGAGTTCCCTCATCAGCGCGGACGAGATCAGCCACGAGGCCGAACTCGTATGGCTGGAAGACATCAACCAGCTCGACTACGTCCGCCAGAGCCTGGACCGCCTGCCCACCCGCAAAGGCAAGCCCCCCTACCACCGCCCCGGCCGCATGGTCGGCTACGCCATCCTCGACGCCGACGCCAAAGCCTCCCGCGCCTCCGGAACCTTCCGCCGCCGCGTCTTCTGGCTCCAACCCCACGACCGCGACAGCGAACCCGACGGCCTCTACGCCAAGAGCGCACCCGCCGAAGCAGTCGACCCCCGCACCCTCCAGCCCCGCGTCAAGGGCTACAAAACCGAACGCTCCGAAGGCGGACCCCCCTCCACCGCCATGCAGGAACTCGGCATAACCCTCCCCCTCTGACCCAGCACGAACATGCGCCCCGGCCTGTACGGTGCCGACGGCACAAGATCCACCTCGGCCTCGTCGACGTCCTCGTCGGCTACCCGCCGTCCGGTCCGCGGGCCTGCCCTTGGAATGCAGCCTGTGTCCAAACGGGACCCACCACGCGCCCTCTCCACGCAGCTGGCCACCGGAGAGGACGTGCGTGGTCCTTGGCGGCGACGCACGCAGCCACCTACTGCGGGGTGGGCTCACCGTTCAGCGGGGGCCGGACACTCTCGCCCCGCCCGGGGCCCCGGTGATGATCAGCAGTGCCATTGTTAGGTCGAAGAGCTCGCCGCGCAGCTCTCCAACTGCACGGCGAGCTCGGAGACGATGGGCACTGTCGACCGACTTGCTGAGACCTCCCGGCTTACAGCACCCCAGGATTGCTGCGCTCGCACGTGCGGATGCAGGTCCGGCCGCCGACGACGAGCACCGGCAACCGGAACTGCACCATGAGGTCAGGTGCTGCGGTATGTGCAGGAGTTGAAGTACAGGATGCCGCCGGGGTCCTCTCTGACGGAGCCGCAGGTGGCCGTCACGTTGTACCAGATGCTGGAGGACTGCCCCCAAGGGTCCATGATCAGAATGCCCAGTCGGTCTATGACGAGAGTGTAGGGGGCCCCGCTGTCGGTGAAGTCTGGGCAGTAGGTCCGGCTGGTGCGGACGTAGTTGAGGGGGTAGCCGTTCGCTAGGGCACTGCTGTTTCCAACTGTGCAGTGCGTGGTGGTCGCCGCGTCGGCCGTGGGGGCTGCGGCGATGACAGCGGACGCAGCCAGCAGGGCGCAGGCACTTGAGATACTGGCTTTACGTAGAGCCTTGGTGATCATCATCGCTCCGTCATCCGTGAGACTCTTGCGTAGCGCGGCAATAGTCGTGCACGCGTCAAGAATCGACCAGACGGCCGAGCGTGTTTACGCCAATCTCAGCACAGCTCACCTAGCCCGTCCCGCCGTCCCTCACTGAGCTTCGCCAGGTGGCAAGCGCGCATCAGCGGGGCGGTTACGTCATTGCCCTGAGCGCAATCGGTGCGAATGGCTGAGTCCTGCCGCTGCTGGTCAGTCCCGGCGGGTGACGTCAAGGGAGCGTCCGGCGGCGTGGACGGCTCGGCGCTCCCTGACCTGCCGGGGCAGGACAGTGTTCGGCAGGTGCGCCCTGTGCGGGCCGGACATGGCACTTGGTCACCGGACAGCGTCCTGGGTGCGGCTTTGGCCTACCGAAAGCCGAGGTGCGGATCGGTGCCGGCCAGCTCAGCGCTGGCGGCCCAGAGGCGAGCGGCGACGGCTGGGTCGGCCATGTGAGAGGGGACGGGCTCACGCCGTGGGTCGCCGCGCAGGCCGAAGACCCTCGGCCCCCACAGCTGTCCTCCCTGCACCTCCGGGTCGAGGACGGCACGGACGACGGGCCATGCTCCGGCGTCCTTGCCCTGCACCAAGAGCCCGGTGGGCAGGGCTCGCAGCCGCTCACCGGGGGTTGCCGCGTGTACCGGCGGGCGGGACGGGGTGAGGGAGTCCAGTGCGCCGCCGGGGTGGGCCACCACGCTGAGCACCGTGCTGCCGGCAGTACGCAGGCGGCGATCGAGTTCGAAACCGAAGCACATCTGCGCCAGCTTCGATCGGCCGTAGGTGCGCTTGGGCCGATAGTCCTGGGTCGACTGCAGGTCTCCCAGGTCCAGTCGCTCGGACCGCGCCGCGAAGCTTCCGACGGTCACGATGCGGCCCGCCGGGGCCGCGGACAGCAGGGCAGCCAGCCACTGGGTGAGCACGAAGTGGCCGAGGTGGTTGGTGCCGAACATGAGCTCGTGGCCGTCCTTGGTCTCTCGGCGCGGCAGGTCGTCGAGCGCGACCCCTGCGTTGTGGACCACCGCGTCGAGTTGATCGAGGTCAAGCCTGTCCACGGCGGTCTTCAGGGACGACAGGTCGGCGAGGTCCAGTTGAAGGTGCCGCACGTGCGCGCCGCAGACGCGCGAGCGGATCGAGGTGATGGCGGCCTTGGCCTTCGCGGCGTCCCGGCTGCCGAGTATGACGACGGCGCCGGTGGCGGCGAGCTGCTCCGCGGTGAAGTAGCCGATCCCGGCGTTACCCCCAGTGACCAGGAAGATCCTGCCCTCGGCAGACGGCAGCCGGTGAACGTCCCACAGTCGACTCTGGGATGCGGAAGACACGATGACAGGCTCCTAGCGCTCTGGGGCAGCGTGCTCATGGAGAGCACCAACCCGCCCAAGGTCGCAACCTCCACCGATATACCGCCGACAGATCACGGACACTGCTGACAGACTTCCGACACCCCTTAGACCGTGTCCTATGTGGTGAGGCGGAGGAGTCGTTTGTAGCAGCACAGGGCGGCGGCGAGGCCGAGAAAGGCCAGGTAGTTGCGGGGATCGCGTTCGTAGCGAGGGCTCAGGCGTCGGTAGCCGGACAGCCAGGACATCGTCCGCTCGATGACCCAGCGGCGGCGGCCCAATCGTTCGCTGGACTCGATGCCTTTGCGTGCGATCCGTACTCCGATGCGTTTGCCGCGTAACCATTTTCGCAGATCAGCGCGGTCGTAGGCCTTGTCTGCGTGCAGCCGCTGGGGCTTGAAGTAGCGGCCTCGATCAGGGTCGTGTCTCGTTTGGTGTGGGCGTTGGAGCCGGGGGCGTCGAGGTCGCCGCCGATCGCGAGGTCTTGCCATGGGTGCCGGCGACGGCGATGGCGCGGCGGCCCTCCATGCGCGTCGTCGGCGAGGTGCCCGGCGGCGTGCCCGATGTGCACGGTGGCGCCGAAGGAGCGCAGGGCGTCGGCGGTGGCCGACTCCTTCGCGTCGCTGCCGGCCACCCGGGCGCCGCGCTGCGCCAGGATCTTGGCGATCCCGGACATCCCGGCCCCGCCGATGCCGATGAAGTGCGGTCGGTCGAAGGGGGAGGGGATGCCGGGGGCCATGCAGGGCGGCGAGGGCGTCGGAGCGGTGCACCACGGGGATGCCCAGCTCGGCCGCGCGGACCAGCTCCGGATTGTCCTGGCGGATGGCCGACGCCACGACGACGCAGGTGACCCTGGACCATGGGCTTCAGCCCTTCGCTGTCGTGCGTGTTGCCGGCCGAGACGCCGACGAGGAGGGGCAGTCCGTTCGCGTCCGACAGGATGTGCATCTTGGAACCCGGCTTGCCGCGGTCCACGGGGCTCGGACCTGTGTGTTCGCCCCTTTTTTAGCGCGGACGTGGGCGGTGTCGAGGACGACGCGGGTGACGTCGATGAGGCCGGCGTCGTCGAGTTGGTGCAGTACGGCCTCGTGGAGGCGGCCCCAGACGCCGGCTCTCGACCAGATCAGGAAGCGGCGGTGGGCCGTCGACTTCGATATGCCGAAGCAGGGCGGCAGTTGGCGCCAGGCGCAGCCGCTCACCAGGACGTAGATGATGGCCGCGAACAGCGTCTCATCAGGCGTGTCCTGCGTTCCGCCGCCCTGCGGCCGCACTCTCGACGGCGGGATCAGCGGCTTCGCGATCTCCCACAACCCGTCCGGAACAATCCAACTCCACGTACCCCGCCCCATGCCCGGAACAACGACAACCCGCCACATAGGACACGGTCTTAGACCGTGTCCTACATGGTCAATTGGTCGTTCGACTGGTTATGGGGAGTGGGCGGTGGGGATGGATCGTGCCAGAGGGCCTGTGGGAGATCGCCAGGCCACTGTTGCCGCCGGCGCGGGTGCGGCCGCAGGGCGGCGGGGTCGCGAACATCGATGACGAGGCGGTGTTCGCCGCGATCATCTACGTGCTGGTCAGTGGTTGTGCCTGGCGGGCGTTGCCGCCATGTTTCGGGGCGTCGAAGTCGACCGTGCACCGCCGGTTTCTCATCTGGTCCCGGGCCGGTGTGTGGGGACGACTGCACCAGAAGGTGCTCGAGCTCCTGGACCGCCAGAACCTCGTCGACCTGTCGCCCGCTGTCCTCGACTCCGCTCACGTCCGTGCTAAAAAGGGGGCGAACTTGCAGGTCCGAGCCCCGTGGACCGGGGTAAGCCCGGTTCCAAGATGCACGTCCTGTCGGATGCGAACGGACTGCCCCTACGCGTCGGACTCTCCGCGGCCAACACCCACGACAGCCTCGCCCTGAAGCCGATGCTGTCCCACTTCCACATGGGACACGAATCCCACGCGACCGATTCCAAGCCCGTGCGGCTTCACGCAGACAAGGCATACGACATCCCTCACCTGCGGCGATGGCTGTGGGGCAAGCGCATCGGCGTCCGTATCGCCCGCAAAGGCATCGACTCCAGCGAGCGGCTCGGTCGTCGACGATGGGTCATCGAACGCACCATGTCCTGGCTCACCGGATACCGCCGCCTCAACCACCGCTACGAACGCCACCCCCGCAACTACCTGGCCTTTCTCGGACTGGCAGCCGCACTCTGCTGTTACAAGCGGCTCCTCAAACTGACCATGTAGGACACGGTCTTAATAGAGGCTATGGAGCAGGAAGGCCGGTCACTCGCGCAGTCACACGCTCGGTGCGCTTGCCGCCCACCTCCGGGCTGTTCCCGGCGGGCTTGCCGCTGGCGCCGTAGCCGTGCAGGTCGGGACAGACGACGGTGTGGTCGGCGGGCGCCGTTAATCGGAGTTGGTTGCGGCGCCCCTGAAGGGGTTGGCGGCCGGCAACGGGCCACCGCCGCTTGACGCCGCTCGGTCGTCTCCGGCCGGGCCCGGGCGTCCGGCTGCTGACGGTGGTCCGCGGTGTCGAGGCGGTGGGCAAGGCCGGCCTGGCCTCGCAGACACTGCGGACCGTCGCGGAGCTCCGGCTGCGCAACTGCCCCTTTCACCCGCTGGCCGTGAAGGCCCCCGACCTCGTGTGCGGCATGAACCAGGCGTTCCTACCCGCCCTGGGAGATCACCTTCAGCGTCACCCGCGCCCTGGGCCTGCCCACCCGGCCACTGCGACGGCTGTGGGCCGCGGCCGCCCGGGAAGCCGACAAGGCCGACGACTGGGCGCTGGAACGCTCCGGCCGGCGCGGTGAGGCCCTGCAGGCCCAGCGCCACGCCCGCGAGATCCTCACCCGCACCCTCGGTGCAGGCTCCGGCGCCGCCCTGGCGCGCACCGAGGCCCGCCTCCGCCACACCCCGCAGGGTCGGCCGAGCCGGCCGGGATCGCGGGCAGCGTGTGGGAGCGCACGGCCGCCGCCTGGGATCGCTCGGTCCCCGCCCGCGCGCGGGCCCGCCTGCACGCCACTGCCGGGCTGCTGCGCGACCTCGCGGTCACCGGCGCCGACGGCCTCACGGAGGCGCGCGAGCACCGGCGGGAACTGGTCGCGGCCGCTGAGGCGACCGGGGACCCCGAACTGGCCGCGCGCATCATCGGCTCCTACGACGTCCCCGCCGCGTGGCCCCGCGCCGACGACTCCGAGGACGCCGGCCGACTGGCCCGCGCTGCGGCCCGCACCGCCGCCCGGCTCGGCCCCGACGGACCGGCCGCGCTGTGTGCCCGGCTGCTGGCGGTCGTCGCCGTCGAGTCGCGTGGCGACGCCGCTGCGGACGCCCCGCTCCCGCGCGCGGCCCGGCCCCCCGGCGCCGAACCCTGGCGCCTGCGCGGCGAGCGCGCCGCCGAGGAGGCCGTGCGCCTCGCGCAACGTTTGCAGGACCCGGCGCTGCTGGCGTTCGCCCTCAACGGCGCCTTCATGCAGTCCTTCAGCACGTGCGGCGCGGCGGCCTCCCGCAACGCGCTGGGCGCCGAGATCACGGCGCTAGCCGTGGAGCATCAGCTGCCCTCGCACGAGGTGCTGGGGCGCATCGTCCGCATGCAGGCCCTGTGCGCGCTCGGCGACCTGGCGGCGGCCGACGAGCAGGCCGAGGAGACCGACCGCCTCGCCCGGCGCAATGAACGCCCGCTGGCCGGTGTGTTCACCGCCTGGTACCGGGCCCTGCGGGTGTGCGAGACGGACGGCTGGACGGCGGCCCGCCCCCGCTACCTGGACCTCCTCGCCCGGACCGCGGACGCCGGCATGCCCGGACTCACCCAGGCAGCTGCAGCCCTCGTCGCGCTGGTCCCCGCAATGCGGGGCAACGGCCTCCCCGGCCCCGACGACTTCGCCCACATCGACGCAGGCCCCTACCGCCCCTGGCTCGACCCCTTGCTGCTGGCAGCCGCAGGCGCCGCCGACCGAGCCCGTGAAGCGCTGTCGACGGTGCCCCGGCCCCCGCACGACCTCCTCCAAGAGGCCCTGTGGTGCGCCCTGGCCCGGGCGGCGGCCGCGATCGGACACGTGCCGGTCCTGCGCCGAGCCCGCGAGGAACTGGCGCCGGCGGAAGGCGAGAACGCCGGCGCGGGTAGCGGCCTGGTGTCGTTCGGCCCGGTCAGGTGGCACCTGCGGATGCTCGAAGCGGCGCTCGACTGACTCCGGCCCTCTCCCTGCGGTTCGCTGGCGGGAGGATGAGGCCACCAGCGTGTCCGACAAGGAACATCGGCCGTCTGGCCGTGCCAGCACTCGCCCGTGTGCACCGGAGGGAAACTGCAGGCGACCGAGCCAGGACCGAATTGGCCCGCGACGTGGTCGCGCGGGCCATCGCCCCTGCCATGTCAGTTCGGCAGTTGGTTCTCGGTTGTCGGTGAGGCCATCTTAGGTTTCGGGATGGGCCAGACGGCCGAGCAGAGCTACCGCGTCGTCGAGGGGCACCGGTTGGAAGAACCGCGCGTCGGCGCCCTCAACGGCGGCAATCGCGCGTGGGGCCAGGTCGGCGCCGGTGTCGGTGACGCGCAGTCGTCTGGCGCGGGTATCGACTGGGTCCACTCGGCGCTCGATGAGTCCTTTGCGTTCCAGGATGCGTAGTACCTGGGAGGTCATCTTGACGTCGGTGCCTGCCTGGCGGGCGAGGGCCAGCTGGTTGGGGTGCTCGCCCTTCGTGTTGAGCCACCAGGTGCAGGCGAGCAGTACGAACTGCACGTGGGTGAGATCGAGCGGGGCCAGGGCCGCGGCAATGTCGCGCTGCCACCGCAGGGTGGCGTGCCACAGCAGGAATCCGGGGCTGTCGCCGGGGCTGAGGGGCATCAGCGAAGAGCCAGTTCGGCCAGCGAGGCCATCGTCTCGGGCCAGTCGGCGGTGATGCCCGGACCGATCTGCGGGCCGGCCTCGTCGGCGCCGGTTCCGGTGATCTCCATCCGGTACACCACGCGGATCCGGTTCTGGTCGATCTGGTCGATCCGGTGGGTGGTGCGCAGCAGCAGGCCGTTGAAGCGCGCTTCGTCGATGAACAGTTCGTTTTCGACTGCTTCGGCGATGTGCAGCAGAACAGGGTTGTCCCCGGGCGGCGTCATCGTGATCTGCGTGCCCGTCGCGAACGGTCCATTCATCTCGATCTTTTCGATCTCGGCGTTCCAGGCGCCCCAGTTCTCAACGTCGGCCCAGAGGCGCCAGATTGCCTCGGCGGCGGCGTCGGTCTCGATGCTGTGCTCGTACTCCCACATGAGTGGTCCCCCCGGCTATTGATCTGTGCACAGATTATGTGCGCAAAGGCTATCTGTCCAATGAAGCACGAACTCCATCTCGCGATGCCCGCGATCACCCACCCTGCGCGGCGGCCAGCGACCGGGGTGGACTGTGACAGAGACGAGCAAGCGGGACGAGCAAGCGGGGGCGACCGAACTGCGAATCCCGCAGCGGCGGACCCCGGTGGGCGGCGCGGCCGCAGCGGTGGACCGCAGCGGTGGACCGACCGGCACGACGTGGGGCTATGTGAGAGCACGAGCGGCGGCAGACGGAAGGCGCTGCGAAGTGCCCGGCCGGGTTGTATTACGGCCGATGCGCGCGGAGCGCGCCGTGAGGGAGTGGGCCCCGGCCCCTCGGTCCTCCGCGGGACTGGCCCAGCGAAATCCCCGTATTCGCGCGCGTACGCAATTCGTACGGCATGCGTACGCTCAACTCTCCGGCGTTCGTCCAGCACCGCTCGGCCGCCTCGCTTGCGGCCCGCCGTGCCAGGCGCGAAAGTGCTGGGCAGGCTCATCGTCGCTGGCGGCCGTGTCGTTCCGGTCGACCGACTGGTGGCCGACTTGTTGGAGGAATGGCCCCCCGCCGGCGCCGTGGGGCGCGCTAAGCACCTTCGTCGCCGCCTGCGCCGCTGCCTGGAACCCGGCCGCCCGCCGCGCCAGGCGCCTCGCGCTGCTGGTCACCGACGGGCCCGGCTACGCCCTGCGCGCCGGACGCGACGAGTGCGCGCGGGGCCCGCCTCCACCGCGCACTCGCGTCGTATGTGTGGGCTCGGGCGTGTCCCGGCTCCGTGACTGTCAGCGGTCTCGCCCGGCGACTGGGCGTGAGCGTCTCCGCGGCGAGCCGGATGCTCACCCACCTGGAGCGGTCGGCTGGACGGCCCGGACGGCCTGGCCCTGCGACCGGCGGACCAGCCATGTCACGGTCACCGACGCCGGGCTGGCCCTGTGGACGCGCGCCAGTCGCACCCTGGAACACGAACTGGACGCTGCCTTCCGGGCATTGCGGTTCGACGAGAGATATGCGCATGTGGTGGCACGTCTGTGCCGCACCGGCGACACAATGCCCCAGGACTGACCCGGGGAACTGCTCTCCGAGCGGCCGGTGGCCTCACGCGGACGGCTCCGGCCAGGCGTTCATCGCGAGCCGGGCCACGCGCCGCAGTTCCTGCGTGCTCGCACCGTCCCGCGCCTGCTGCGACATGCCCTGCACGACCAGCCGCAGCTCGATGCCCTCGGCCTGGGCATAGGCGAACACATCCGCCAGGGTCCGCAGCCGCAGGCCAGGACGGACGGGGACTGCGCATCCACGCTCGGCCAGGAGCCCGCGTATCTCTCCGATCGCACGGGTGACAGTGGAACGGTCGACACCGGACAACAGGGCGAGGACGGAATGCGGGAGATCGTGCCGGAGGTGGATCAGCGTGACGACCAGCCGGTCGACGAACACCAGACGATGCCTGGCACCCGCCCCCGCCTCACGTTTCCTGGTCCCGCCGCGCGCCCTGTGACGGTGACCCTCGACCACGCCCTGCCACGGGTCGGCCAACTCCTCAACCAGGCCAGATGCTGCCGGGAGATGCCGTGAACAGCTGATGCGCGAGGACGTCCCGGTTGACCATGATCACCACGGGCTGGATCATTCCATCCTCACGCGATCACCCCTCAATCGCTATCACGCACCAGCTCGCTAGTGGCGCGAGTAAAGAGTTCGCAAAGTGTCGGGTTGCCAGTTGGTAATCCCGGCCTCCCTCGCGTGGTATAGGGTGCGACGGGGTCTTTCCCCCGAGCAGAGGTGGATGCAGCTTCCGAGTCGGGCTCCGGGCAAAGAGTCGCCGACGACCGAACTGCAGGACAACCACCGCGGCCTGGCGCACTTGCCAGACGGCGATAGCCGCTGGCAAGTGCGTTTGGCATGCCCGTTTTGTTACATCGTCACGAACATCACGTGCTTGTTGCGCAACTCTTTGTAACTGTGCTCTTTGGACATGTGGACCCTCGTCGGCGACCTGCCCGGAGCCCGGGGGCCACTTCGGTTGTCCTAGTTCATCCACTTCTTGCGAGGTTTTCGAAGAATGTCCGCGAGGAACTTTGCGCAGCAGGACGGCGTGGTCCGTCGCGCCGGAAGGTGGTCCACGGCGGCGGCTGTCGTGGTTACGGAGGCAGCACAGCACTACGTGAGTACCGGCTCCACACTGGAGAAGGTTGTCGATCACGCCAACACCGGCGCTGTCTGGGGTCTGGGCTTCCAGCTTGTGGCCATGGTGAGTACGGCGTTGTATAGGGCTCTGCCGTCCAACGGCTCGTTCACTGTGTCATGGCGCGTCAACGGCCGGGGCGACAGCGAGGCCCCGGCGCAGAAGGGTCAGGACCCCCAGCAAACGCCGGGAGTGCCGGAGGCCCGCGCGAAGGAGTCGGACCCCGAGAACGAGAAGCATGGCGTCTGAGAGCCGGAATGGCCGACACGGAGCCCCGCCGTCGGGTGGGGCTCCGTGGTCGGAGTTCGAGCAGCTCTATCGCGACCACCAGGACAAGCTGACCACCTATGTGACGCGACGTGGGTTCTCGCCAGCGGATGCCAGCGACATCGTGTCAACGTCGTTCGCGAACCTATGGAGGTTGTGGCAGGAACAGGAGCGCCCGCGCGACCCGACGCCGTACCTGTACCAAGTCGTGAAGAGAAGGATGATCGACCACCTGCGGCGGGAAAAGCAGGAGGCGGACCGGGGCGTGGTATACGCCCCGCAGGACGTGATAGACGCCGTAAGCCCCGTCGAGGAGTTCACCGATTCATTCCATGCGATCGGGCTGAGGGATGCGGAGACCGCGGCAGCGCGTGGCATTTCGAAAGACCACTTCGGCTCACTCGACGGAGTTCCGGCAGGTGTTCCAGGGGAACCTGCCGCCGAGGCTCACGTAAACCGCAGAGACGCCCAAAAGCGAGACCGGCCTCCAGAGCCCGGTGAGGGACTGCCGCTGGACTTCGAGGCCTTCTACCTCGGCTACCAGGAGGCGTTCCACGCGTACGCGGAAGCCCACTTCGGTACGCATGAGACCGCCCAGGAGATCGTGCACACGGCCTTCTTGGAGATCCTTGCGGCCTGGCCGGAACTGCTGACCTCGAAGAGCCTCGAACAAGGCGCATGGGCGATCGTACGACGGGTCGTGCGCGACCGTCTGAAGCCGGCATTCGCCACCAAGAGCCCCATCGCCGATGTTCTGACAGATGCGCGAAACAAGCTGCGGATGCTGGAGTCCAGCTCCGGCTTGTACGAGGCGATCGCGGAACTTCCCAACCGCCAGTTCGAAGTGATTGTGCTGCGCTACCTGCTCGGCTATCCCACCTCCAAGATCTCCTGGTACTTGGGAATCGACGAGCGCACTGTCGGCCATCACCTGCGCCGCGGCAGGGAGCGCCTGCGCGTCAAGCTGGGCCTGCCCGAATACGGCAGTAAGCGCGGGCGGACTGACGGGTCGTGAGCACCTCCGACGACAGGCTCTTAGAGGTCGTTTTCACCCTCACTGCCCACTTATCGGTGGAGTCTCGAAGTGTCGGGTTGTGGTTCAGGTGAGGTGGCGGAGGCGGCCGATATCTATGAGGCGGGCGGGGTTGCGGATGAGGCAGAGAGAGACATAATCCTGTCTCATCCCAGGATGCCCGGCCTTCGCAGTCGTGTGTGCTTCGACTGTCGCCGCTATGCGCCTGGGCGCACTCCGCCTGGAGCGGTACGTCGGAGGCATGGCGAAGCGACGTCCGTATCCGAGTGATCTGTCCGATGCGCGCTGGGAGTTGATCGAGCCGGTCCTTGCGGCCTGGCGTTTCGAGCGCCGCGGCCGAGCCCTGGACTTCGGCCGGCCGCCCGAACACGACCTGCGCGACATCATGGACGCGATCTTGTACGTGGATCGCACCGGGGTGCAGTGGCGCTACCTGCCGCATGATTTCCCGCACTGGAACACCGTCTACGGCTACTTCGCCAAGTGGGCGGACGAGGGTGTGTTCGCCCAGCTCAATGGCCTGCTCCGGCAGCTGCTGCGAGAGAAGGAAGGGCGGGCGGGCGAGCCTTCAGCGTGCGTGATCGACGCCCAGAGCGTGAAGACCTCGACCAGCGTGCCGGCCTCCGGTCAGGGCATCGACGCGGGCAAGAAGATCGTTGGCAGGAAGCGGAACATCGTCACCGACACGCTCGGCCTTCTCCTCGCCGTGCTGGTCACCGCGGCGAGCGTGCAGGACTCCATCGCCGGCGCCCGGCTCCTGGACCAGGTCGCCGCCGACCACCCCGGGATCCGCAAGGTCTGGGTCGACGGCGGCTACCGTCAGCACCTCGTCGAGCACGCAGCCACCCTCGGCATCGACATGGAAATCACCGCCCGCAAGCCTGGGACCAGGGGTTTCACCCCGATCCGGAAACGGTGGGCGGTCGAGCGGACCTACGGCTGGCTCATGCTCCACCGCCGCCTCGCGCGCGACTACGAAACCCTTCCCAGCCGATCCGAAGCCGTGATCCATATCGCGATGACAGACCTCATGGCCCGCCGCTTCACCGGCGAGAACACGATCTCCTGGCGCGACCCGAGGAAGGACGCGAAACAACCGATTACGGGATGAAACAACGGGAGAAAACGACCTCTGAGACCCCTGAAGTCTCAACCCGCGCCTCGGATCGCCGTTGCGGCCACTGCGAGGAGCGGGTTCCTGACGGCCTTGCGCCCGGCATCTAGCAGCAGATCGAGGGCGGCCTGTCGCCTGCTGTCCGGCTAGGGTTGCTCGATCGATCCGCAGCACGGGAGCCCATAGAAGGGCGGCCCCTTGCACACCCCCGGAGGCGAGACAAACATGTCGAAGTCTGACATTCTCCTTACCGCCTTTACGCGCGGTCGGCAGGCTGTTGACTCCTATGTATCGGAAAGCGCCCGACGAGAGCACAACTGGGGCGAGGAATCTGCAACCGAGCGACTCCTAATGGCTGCCTGGCCCGACGTCCCGTATGCGCCATTCAACCGTCGCCAGGAAAAGGCGATCGGGGCAGACTGGCTGTGGTGGTTCGTGGACCTTACCGGCGAGTGCTTCGGTATTATCGTTCAAGCTAAAAAAATGAAGCAGACCAAAACGGGATTAACCGTCGATTTCAAGTATCCCAAAAGCACGGGTCAACAGATGAATGACCTCTTCACGACTGCCCGCGAGTTCAATCTCCCCGCTGCCTATATGCTCTACTGCGGGGACACGCAATACAGGCGGGACTCCAACTCGTGGTGCCCCGCCTGCTCAGGTAAGGATCCTCACTGTCGGCGGTGCGAGCGGGCTGGAACCCTCCTGCTACCTGCGCTGGCCGCCGATCACCTGCGGTTTCACACGCCGTCGATCGCGGCAGAGGATGCCTTCCGTGACGGGTTTCCACTCGAAGACGCCGTCGACCGAAACGTCTCGACGAAACCCCTCATTCAAGACCTTAACATCAGGTCACTTGACCCGCCCCTTCGCGAGTTCCTCGTCACCCCTCAACACGGACCGCGCGAAATCGCGAAAATGATGTTCGAAGTAGTTTCGAGGATGCGTCGGGGACAGTTCTCGGCGGTAGCCCCTGAGCGTCCGGCGATCAGCAACGAGGAAACACTTGTCTTCCCGGCGACTCCACGCGATACCGGCCATTTCCGCACTCCCTACTACCCTCACATTTTGAATGGGTTGCGGAGACGACTTCCGGAATACGTGGAGCCTGTCATGAACGGCACCCTGCCACCAAGCGATCTGTCCGACCGATTGGCAGGAATGATTTTAGTGCGAATTTGAACGCCAGTTTCTTCGAACTCCGATTCTGTAATCACTGCTCGACACCTGAAAGGCGATCTATCAGCGCTTGGAGAAGGGCATTGATTGCCGCACGAGGCGGCATGTCATGCATGTTGAAGTGACTCGGCGACTGACGGATCTGACGGTGAAGCACGTCATCAGCAGAGGCGCGAGTATCTCGCAATTTCTTCACATGGGCCTTGTCTGTACGACCCCATGAAACGTTAGCCACTACATTGTCGAACGTCTTCTGTCCGAAGGCAGGTGGCACATGGTCCAGGATTGCTCGCAAGAGCATCTGACTGGCATACGGGTGCCCAGCGCTGTAGTTCTCATTGAGCTCACGAGCAAGAGCACTGAGTTTGTCGAGCTTGTACTTCGTGGTCGTGGTTTCCAAAGCCGCGATGAGTTCATCACTAATATACGGCGATCCACTCAGCGCAACATGCAGCACCTCAGGCGACCCGCCGCCGCGGTTCGCCGGGGAGACAGGGTTTGGAGATCTCAGAGCCTCGCGCGTGCGCCAGTACGCGCCGATGTCGCTAACTTCGCGGAACGAGCGAATGGACCGTCCGATTTTGAGCGTCCACGCGCGGCCATCATTGGCAATGTGATGACCCTCGACGCCGGGTTCGAACTGCGCAAGCGTGCGCGCCTGCAGGAGCAACGTCGTATGCTCCTGGATAGGCATTAGATTAAGACGGCGGATAGCAGTGTGCTCAGAAAGGTTCGGTTTTTCTCCACCTGGCCCTGCCTGCCAATTTTGTTCGGTCTTGGCAAGGACGCGCATGAGGGCGAGGAAGAGTAGCACCACGTCTGAGGATCCGTTGCACCGCGCCGCGCCAGCGATTGTCAATGCCAGGATCGAGTCATCCTGGGGAATGGGTCGGCTCGGGTCGGGCAGGCCACGCATCAACCCGTCGGGAAGCTGGGCGAGCGCCGCAACAGTGTCGATCCCTTCACGGTCGAGCTTCCGGTCTACCCAGTCGAAGGTAGGCCACTCTGAGGTTGACGCGAAGGCGTTCCATACGGTCTGGAGCAGCTCTTGCTGCTCGGGGGTCTCCGGGGCCGGCAGTTCTTCGTCGGTTCCTGGAAGGCGAATCTGCATGTCTCATTGTCTATGAGAGATCGGACCGCGTTCCACTACTTTGAGGTTTCAGAAGGGCCCCGGCGCGCTAGCCCCATGGGTGATGCTCACTGGATCGCACGAGGCTCATCCAGCCGCCATACCAGGTGGCAGGCCGCAAGGCTCTCAGCGATCAGCGGTTCGATGTCGACCACGGCTTCGGTGATACAAGTCAAGGCGTCAACACAGATCTGGTGGATGAGGACTTCGTCTCGCTGGGCGTCCTCGGCAGAGGCCACCATTCTAGTGGTCGATAGTTTCTTCTCCTGGTCGTAGGACCAGATGCCGGTGCGGGGCGATGTGTGCTTGACCGATTGGGGGCGTCGCCGGTGATAATCCAAACCACGACGTTCGTCAAGCGCCCGGAATCGATGGTCTTGCTGGAGCAACCGCAGGCGGGAGACAAGCTTTCTAATTCCATCGATGCCGCTCGCTTCAGCAGCGTCAGGTATTACTTGCGCCCATAGTTCTACCTCAGGGGATGAAGAGAAGGTAGGCCATGCGAATGGAATATCTGTTCCCGGCTCGAAGCCTTGAGCCTTGCGATTCTTCTTTGGTGCGTTGACTACGTCAGCCGCCAGGGAATTGCATAGCGTAACGCGCAGCACGAGGTTGGCAAGACTGTGCGCGGCTCCCAGCAGAAAGTGGGTGCTCATTTCGCACAAGGCTCTCACTGCCATGCGCTGGACTGTCTGTATCTCCTCAAGGTGGCCCGGATGGCGTTCGATTTCAGGGTCCTGGAAACGCTGGGCGTCTTGTTCGGCGGCCCAAGCAAGTGTCAACTGCTCGCCGATGCTGCCAGCAAGGCCGTGTATCTCCACCACCCGGTTGATCAGGATGCCGCGTCCCTGCACTCCTGCGGCTTCCAGGGAGTGCAGCGATGCCCATCCCGCAGCTCCTCCCCGGCTGCTGTGGCTCTGCCAGCGCATCGCGATCTCTTCAACATCACGGCGCGGGTCAGAAGTTGCTGGCGTGCCATCGGCCCTCCGAGGGGCAGCGAAGCTGGAGAAACTGAGCGCGGATGTCCACTGTTCCGTCATGCGAGAGATCATGGCAGTGGCGGCCGGCCATGCGGCGCAGGGCCACGAGGTGGCTGCGGTCGGCGGGCGGCTCGGGGCCGAGCAGGTGGAGGGTGCGGAACGGGTTGGAGAGCTCGTCCTCGATGTTCGCGGCGGTGGGGTTGCCGGGCGCGTACATGCTCACCAGGCAGGCGATGTCCGACGCGAGAACCGACGCGGCCGGGGTCCTGTGGCCGACCGCGTCGGCGGCGGCCGCCAAGCGCCCCTGCAGCTCCGCGCGGCTGGACCGGCTGAACGGGGAGTACCCGAAGAGATACCGCCAGGCGGGCACGTGACACGGCTCGGAGCTCACCAACCACCAGTGCAACAGCCAGAGACTGGAGTCGAGTTCGAGGTAGGGGTCGGCCCCGGTTGCCTCGTCCAGGAGCCAGTGGGCGCGGTTCGTCGGCACCAGGTCCTGGCCGTTGCGGGCGGCCAAGCCGAAGGCCTGGGACCAAAAGGCCATGGACGGGACCATGCTCTTGCCGACGCCCAGCACGACGGTCGCGTCGGGGCGGCGCAGGGCGGTCGGGTCCTGGCGCAGGGCGTCGTAGACCTTGCGGAGCCACCCGTAGCGCGGTGGGTAGCCACGGAGCCGGCCGAAGCCGGGCAGGCAGCCGGTCAGGGGAGTGCGGTTCGACACGGTAGTCCTTTGCTCAGTCGAGTGAGAGGGGGCTGCGGTCGGAAAGGGTGAGCCGGGCGACGAGACGTGCGAGGGAGTGCGCCCAGTCGGCCGGGGTGTCTGGAACGAGGAGGTCCTCGCTCCAGACGGTGCCGTCGCCGATAAGCGGCCGGCTGGTCAGTCGAACCTGGCTCGGACCGGCCGCGGCGCGGCAGAGGTCGAGTTCGTAGGACCGGGTCTCGGCGTCGATGTACCAGGACAACAGTCCCTCGGCGTCGGGACATCCGCAGGTCAGCACATACACGCTGGTACGGCTGGGTGCCGGCATGACGGCGCGCAGCGCCCGGGCTACGGCCTGGCTATCGCTGTGGTCGTGGGCTCGTGCCACGGTTCCTCCTTCGGGCCCGGCCCACGAGGCGTGGGCCGGGGCGGGGCAGCTACCTACTGGACATGAGGGCGTCCAGCAGCTGCTCGGTGGTGCGAGTGGCGATGACGAAGCCGATCAGTTTCATGACGTCGTCGCGGTGGCGCGCCATGTCACGCTGCCGGGCAAGGGTTTCCTCGGCCAGGTCGGGCTGTGCGAGGACGTCTCCGCATCCGATGACCGCGCGGGGGCCCAGTTCCCACACGAGGGTGTTGACGGCGGCTCCAGCGGCGGCCAGGGGGTCGAGTTCGAGCATGACCCAGCCGCGCTCTGCCGGGTCCTCGCCGTCGCGACGCAGGTCCTGCGCCGCGGAGCGGAAGAGCCCTCCGGTTCCGGCGGCCGGCTCGAGCGCCCACTCACCGCGGTGGTGGCGTCGCTTTCCTGTGCCGCCTTCGTCGGCCAGCATCGCGGCGATCAGATCGCTGATGTCGGGCGGAGTGTGGTACTCGCCGAGGCTGCGCCGGGAGTGATGGTGGCGTAGGGCTGTGATGACCCAGGACATCAGGTCGATCCTGGACCGCTCGGCGGGGTCGGTGTCTCCCGTGTGCCGGAGGACTCCGTGGCGCAGCGCGGCAAGGGCCACAGCACGCACGCCCGCGAGGTGGGTGTCGTGCAGGTCCTCCCTGGTCCAGTCGAACAGCGGGCGGGCGGTGGCCCAAAGGTCGGGGCGGAGGCCGTAGTAGTAGTTGGCGCTATCGGCCAGGCCGCGGACCAGGACGCGCGGGGGCTGCGCGGCGATGTACGCGGCGATCGTGTCGGCGGCCGCCGCACCGGGGGACTTCTGGGGCCACAGGGCGAGGGCCGCGACGACCCCTGCGGGGATGTCGAGGCGGCTGCCGCCGGCGGCGTGCCAGGCTTCGGCGACCGCTTCGCCGAGGACGGAGCCGGCGCTACAACTGACGGTGATCGGAGGACAGTCGGTCGTACCGGCGTGCCGGGCGCAGCTCGGGTCGGTGCAGTTCCGAGCCCTGTGGGTGAGCACCTGGTCAACGGCCTCGGTCACGTGGGCGGCGGTGGAATCAGCAGCGGGCATGAGGGTTCCAGGGCATGGGTGGGTGGGTGGTGTGTTGTGGTCAGGAACAGGAAGCCGGTGCCGGGGCCGCGAGCGGGAAGGCGTCGTCCGCAGCCCCGGAACCTGCACGTTGTGCTGATGGATGGCGTAGGGGCGTCAGCCGGCTTGTTCAGAGGACTCCGCGGCGGGCCAGCTCGGGCTCGCACAGGGAGCACGTCCCACACGGCGCGCTTTTGGCGCATCCCGGCTGCGGGAGGGCGTCGCCCTTGTCGTTCCCGCGACGGACGAACTTGGGCCACTCGCGCTCGTACAGGAACTCCCCGGCCCACTCCCGGGACTGGAACCCGGGGATGCGCGAAGCGTCGTTGGCCGTGTCCGGCTGGGCGACCCACGTGGTGGTGCCGTCCGGGAGGGCGTGTTCCCACACGTACCCGTACGCGGTGGTGCGGTCGGCCTTGCTCACCACGAGGAACCCGCGGGTGTAGTCGTTGTGGGCGGCCTGGAAGTCGATGTGCTGGGCGAGGCCGGGCAGCATGATCACGTCTCCGGGGTGAGGCGGGTGCGGGTGGTGGAGGGGGATCCTGACCGCGCGCCCGGGGTCCGCCGCCTTTTGGTGTACGGGACCGTCGTGGGTTCCGGCGGAGGGGGCCCGGGCGCGTGGTCAGGAAGATCAGGTGTTCCGCGGTGCGGCGGACGCCGCGGCGTACTTCACGCACGCGGGCATGGACTCGCGCAGATCCGGGCCGCGCAGTCCGCGGCTTCCGCGAGGCAGAAGCCCGCACTTGAGACGCTCTCGACCGTCATCGAGCCGCTTCAACACGGTGTTGGCGCAGCCTCCGCAGACGGCGGGCGGGTTGTCGAGATCGGCGCCGAGGAGCGGCACCCGAGTCGCGGGGTGTTCCCCGCGGTCGAGGTGCATGCGTATCGAGCCGCGGCCCGATCGAGCCGGGGCGGGGAGCAGGGGCGTGGTCATGGTCAAGGTCCTTCCAGGAGGGATCGTTCGTGGGGGCGGCGGCACCGGGGCGGCGTCCGGCTACCTGGCCTTGCGCTGGTCGACCCGGTGTGCCTGCGATGCCGCGCGCATGACCTCGTCGAAGTCGAAGCCGAGGTTCTGGGCGTAGGCGCGCAGTTCGTTGAGCAGCACGTGCAGCGCCTTCGAGAAGGTGGGGTGGGGGTCCTCTGCCATGTGCACGCGGAGGGCGGCAGCGGCGTCGCCGGCGTGCACGTACACGTCGAAGAGGTGGTCTTCGGCGGCCGAATCGTCCGTGTTGTAGATCGGCGCCACGGACGGGTCGAGGTTCGGCATGGCGGCCAGGGGCCGTTCGTCGAGTCGCGCCTTCGCGTCGCCGTCGAGGCAGCGTTCGATGTCGGCGCGCATGTGACTGGCCAGGTGCATCAAGTCGGTGGTGACGTCCACCAGGGTCAGCCAGGCGTCGGCCCATCCCCTCCGGTAGGCGAGAAGGGCGGCGTCTACCTCTGCCTCGTGGGCGACAGCAAGCATGGGAGGACTCCAGAGCAGTAAAGGGGTTTTGTGCGGCGTGGACTTGGAGGTCCGCCAGCGATGCAATCAATCTACACACTGAAAGACGAGTATGCAACATCGCGGGTAGTTGTGAGCGCTTCTCGGCCCGCCCTCGGGGGCGAGCCGGATCACGTATCTGGGCCCGCCATCCGAGCTCTCGGGTAAGGGCGCACCGGCCGCCTCGCTGGAGCCTTCTACGTGCCGGCGTCCCTGCGCGCCCGCTGCTGGGTCGGTGGCTGCCGGCGGGGCATCGTGCCGACGAAGACCAGGAGCGCCGTCAGTGCCACCCCGGCCGCAATGACCGCGCCGACAAGACTGGCGGGGTCCAGTACCCACACGCTGACCAGGGCGACGACTGCGCTCGGCGCGCCCCATCGCAGCGCCCATCGGACCCACGGGCTCGGGCTCTTGCCGTCGACAACCGGCATCAGTTCCTCCTTGGTTCTGGATGCCGGCCGATACCTGCATTCGTGGTGAGTTCTGTCGCCCGGGAGGCCAGACACCCGGGCAGTGATCGGCTCAGGCGCGGAATTGCTCCCCGTCGAAGTACGCGCCACGCTGCATCCGGGTGTTGGGAAGGATGCCCGAGACGACCGGGGAGGTAAGGCCTGGGACGTCGACGAGGGTCGTGTATCGGTCCAGGAGCCGGGCGGCCACCCGGGTATCGCCCCATCGGTGCCCGACCGCGTTCAGGGGGCCGAGGGCAACGTTCAGGCCGTTCATGATGGAGAAACCGAGACCTTCGTAGTAACTCTCCAGCTCCGGGAAGCAGTTGAGGGTCAGCAGTCCGTAACCGGCGCGCGTGAAGCGGCGTACGGAATGCCGAATGAGTTCGGCCCCGATGCCTCGCCCGCGCTGCCCGGGGTCCACCGCAACCGCGGTGACGATCGCGATCCGTTCCGCCAGAAGGTGCGCCAGCGGCACGTCGATGCCGGGATGGTCGAAGAGCCACAGCGGAACGCCTCCGATGAGGACGCCGAGCGTCTCGCCTTCATCGTTTTCGGCCACGATCATCAGGGCCCGGAAGTGGGAGAGGGGCCCTTCCTGCGGCAGGGACAGGTTCGGCCGTACGTCCTCGAACGCGTCGGGATCGTCGGGGTTCACGTCGGCGAGGAGCCGCATGACGGCGTCCGCGTCGGTGGGCGCCGCGTCGCGGAGGGTGATGCCGGGCGGACGTGTGCGGGTGCTACCCATAGGGACTCCTGGGGCGGTATGAGGCGCAGTGCGTCGCCTCTGGGGTTGGCGGAAGGGAGGGTTGCCGGAGGGGCCTCAACGGCGGTTCGGGCTCTGAGGCCGGGCCGACCGGAGCTGAGAGCTGCCCGGGCGGCCCGGAGTGCTGTGCGAGGGACGTCAGTAGATGTGGCGGCCGTCAGGGACTGTCCGGCCGATCAGGCGCCAGGGCGGGCCGTCGTTCAGGACGCCCATCGGGCACCGATCCGGCTGGTGTGTCGACAGGTCGGCCTCGATGGCCGTGTACCAGTGCCGCGTGAGCGGGCACCGCGTTCCTCGTGGGCAACCCGGCCGCTCCGCGACGAACACGTGGTAGACGTCCGTCGAAGTGGGGAGGGACCGGCGGAACGCGCCCGAGATGCGCTTGCCGTAAGCCGACGGGCTCTCGCTCCGGTACCGCCCCCATACCTGGATGCCGTAAACGAACTGCGTCTGGCCGCCGCGGTCGAGCCGCCAGCGCAGCACGGAGCCGTAGCGCGGGTTGTCGGGCCTGGACTCGTCCGCGCCCGAGGGCACCGCTCCGGTCATGTCGAGGACGGTCCGGCCGTTCCCGGTGAACGCTTGGGGTACGGCCAGCGCCCAGTACGAGGAGGCGTGCTTTCCCCACGGATGCAGCCTCCGCCGCCGGTACTGCGTCCCGGCCTTGCGGCGCTTTATGAGCGGCTTGTTCCGCTTCATCTGTATCAGTCCCCCGGATGTGCTGAGACGGGCGCAACGCTCGGAGCGGCGCTCGTCAAGTGGGTTGGTGTGGCAAGGCGTTGGCCCGAACTGAGAATGACATTACACACTAGAACTCCAATACGCAACATCTCAAGTAGTGATGTCCCCGCCGCGCCGTGCGAGGTCCGCACGGGAGGGGCGGGTGCGGCTGGGAAGGGTCGCACCCGCCGGAGGACAGGAGGGTCAGGGCTGCGGCTTCGCGGCGCGTGCGGCGTCGAGGCCTGTGGGAGTGAGGTAGGGCCGGTGCTTCGGGCCGGTGCGGCCGTCGTCGCCGTCAGTGGGCTGGGGGACGCCGTCGGCGTCGCGGTACTCGACGAGGGCGAGGCGGGCGAGGGAGGCGGCGGTGGGCCAGGTGACGTCCCTCAGCGCGCCGTCCTCGTCGGCGGAGTCGAGGGCGGCCAGCTGGGAGTCGTTCAGGATCGACCGCCGGCCGGCGCCGGTGATGACGTACGGTCCGACGCCCTGCGCCTGCGCCTTCTCCGGCGGCAGCCGGTAGCCGTCCCCGTCGTTGCGGTAAACCAGGCCGTCGTCCAGGTAGACCTGGAGCGTCGTACGGCTGCCGTGCGATGCGAGGTGCCCCGAGGGATGTGCGCACGCGGCGCGGAGATGCTTGGGCGCCGGCGGGTAGGCGTTGCTGGTCATCGCGGGCCCTCCAGCGCGCGGACCGGTGCCGGGTCGAGCGCTGCGGCCCGCGGGCTGATCGCTGCCTTGACCTTGCGCCCGCAGCCGGGGCGCTCGCACTGCTCCGTCGCCCGGGGGTTGTACCACCGGCAGCTCGGGCAGCTCCACATCAGCCCCGCCGAGACCGCCACTGAGGAGATCACGGCCCGCTGCTCCGGGTCGGCAGCGGCCAGGAGCTGCTCCAGTACGGGGGGATGCGGGGCGTGGTGGTTGCTGTCGTCGAGGATGACCGTGTCCTCGACGACGACGCGCAGCGGCACGGTCCCATCCGGCCGGACGACGTGCTCGGGGTCGGCGCTGTCGAGGTGGACCGACACCCGCACGACGCCGTCCTCGGCGTCCAGGTAGCCGAAGACGAGCACGCCGGCCACCTCGATGCACGACGGTCCCTGGTCATCGGCGGGGTAGAAGACCGCGGCGCGGTTGAGGCCCTCGGCCGTCACGGCGTCGGGAAAGACGAAGTTCAGGGGAGCAATCCGAGAGCGCTGCGCCCGCCCGATCTCCTCGCAGTACAGCTCGAAGCCCTGATCGGGCACCGCGTCGCCGTCGGGACCGTAGTAGAGATCGACCGCTTCGGCGTCGTCGGCCGGGGGCTCGTCGGGCACGTCGCCCTGGCCGCCCACGTTGGCCCAGCTGCCGCGCACGTGCGTGGCGAGCTCCGCGAGGGCAGCGCGTTCCGTGGCGTAGGGAGCCGTGGTGTCCTCGTGGCGGGTCCAGATGCGCAGCATCCAGACCTGCTGCCCCGGGCGAGGCCCCAGGATGGCGGAGACGGCCGGGGACCGGCCGCCGGCTGCCTCGGCGACGATCTCGGCGTGAGCGCGCTGGGCGAGATCACGGTACTGCGGGGGCAGTTCGGCGGCGGCCAGTGAGGGGGCCAGGGCGCCTGCGATGCGCACCAGACTCTCGATGTCGGAGGGGCGGAAGCGTTCAGCGAGCACGGTCATCCTCATCGGTGGCAGAACGTGGCGGACATGGGTGGCCCGCCAGGCGTGGAAGGGGAGAAGGGCTAGGGGGTGTCTTTCCGATCATCCGATCGTTGGGCTGGTCGTGAGGGATGGGGAGATGACTGACGCCGCGTGGGCGGTGATCGAGCCGTTGTTGCCGCCTGCGGGTCGTGCCCGGGGCAGGTGGCGGGATCACCGCCAGGTGCTGGAGGGCATTGTGTTCAAGTTCCGTACCGGGGTGCCCTGGAGGGATCTGCCGGAGCGGTTCGGGCCCTGGCAGACCGTGCACGGACGTTTCGCCCGCTGGGCTGCCGACGGAACCTTCGACCGGCTTCTGGCCGCGGCCCGGCAGCGGGCGGAGGTGGACTGGCTGGTCGCGCTGGACTCCACGATCGTGCGGGCCCATCAGCACACCGCGGCCAAAGGGGGCTCGAGGAACGCGGCCTCGGACGCTCCCGAGGCGGGCTGACCACCAAGATCCACCTGGCCTGCGACGGGCGGGGCCGCCCCCTGGCGTTCACGGTCACAGCCGGCACCCGCAACGACTGCACCCAGGCCGAGACGGTCATCGACAAGATCCGCGTCACCCGGCCCGGGCCGGGACGGCCTCGCGTCCGCCCGGAGCGGGTGGTTGCCGACAAGGGCTACTCGGCCCGGACCTTCCGCGCCTACCTGCGCAGACGCGGCATCAAAGCGACCATCCCCGAACGCGTCGACCAGCTCGCGGGCCGACGCCGTCGCCGCGAACGGCCCTGTGGCTTCGACCGAGCCGTCTACCGGCGCCGCAACGTCGTTGAGCGCTGCTTCCACCGCCTCAAGCAGTGGCGCGGCATCGCCACCCGCTACGAGAAACAGCCCGGCCGCTACCTCGCCGCCATCACCCTGGCCAGCACACTCATCTGGCTCCAGACGTGATCGACAAGACGCTGCCTAGGCGCCCAGATCAAGGAGCGCCGCGACCAGGGCGAGGGCGCGCTTGCGCTCGGGGGAGACCCGCACGCGGCGGATGCGCTTCGGGTCGGAAGGGAGCCGGATGCCCACGGCCGCGCTGTGGCCGTCACGGTGCAGCTCATACTGGTCTGCTGAGAGCATCCAGGCGTCCCAGTCGTCGGCCTTGCGCCCGGCGCGCACCAGGGATTCCGCGGTGGGTGCCGTCGCGGGGCAGGAACAGGCCGGGTCGTCGCACGGACGGCCCGCCGGATGCCGGGAGATGACGCCGCCCGAACGGTAGGTGGCTCTGGTGCCGTTGAGCATCGGGCACGCCTTCTCCGAATACATCAGGCAGGGCGGGTGGAGTCCCGGTTCCGGCACGTACCCGATGCCCATGTCCTGGGGGCGGACCAGCACGTGCAACCACCGCTCCAGCGGCCGTTCGCAGATCTGGCACAGGCCGTTCTCGAAGGCTCGGGTGCGTTTGCCCGCGTCGAGCCCGCCGAAGACCGGCAGACCGTTGTGCTCGAACGAGACGTACGGGACGACCAGGCCGCCGTGCCTGGGACGGTGCGCGCACGCCGCGGGGATCGCCGGGGCGCTCACTGGGAATCACCGCTGGAGAGCTCCCAGGAGGGGCGGGCGAGCTCGACCAGGAAGGTGTAGGCGGCGTCGCTGGCCTGGAGCTGGCGGACGACGGGGAGCTGCCGGTACCGGCTGAGGAACTCGCCGATCGTCAGAGCGGTGTTGTGCGAGTCGTCCGGGTAGCTGCCGTGGTCGAGGGGGACCAGGCGGTCGCCCTCATACTGCGGCCACGTGTACGCGGCGAGGAGCACGGCCTGGCTCCAGGTGTGCGGGTTGGCGCGGATCTTGACGAGCTCGGCGCCGGGCGCCAGTTCCCTGAGCGAGTCGTGGGGCAGTGTCCGGCGCGGTTGAGGGGTGCTCGGGCCCATGACGGTCTCCCAGTTCGTGGCGGGCTTCGGCGGCCCGGGGCGGTGAGATGGAGGGCTGCGGGGTTCGCCACGCAGCGGTGCAGTGGCCTGGCGGCCGCCCTCACGGCGCCGACGCGGGCGGGCGTAGGGGCTGTGGGGGAGGAGAGAGCGGCCGAACAACCAGACATAAGTACAGTACACCAGGAAATCTAAATACGCAACATCACGACGTGGGGTGTCCGCTCATCCCCTTCGGACACAGTGAACCGGGCTGCCAGCAGCGCCACACAGAGCTGCCGGATTCCTCCCTGCTCCCACAGCGCCAGGGACTCGGGCACTGCCGCCGGCCACCACTGCACCGACACTCCGTCACGCACCACGTCGACGGCGACTCCGTACCCGTCGTCCTTGCTCCAGTCAGCCATGCGCACGTGCGGGCTCAGCACCTCAACTGCACCCTCATGAAGGCGGATCGCCTCCTCCTTCGCGCTGCGTGCCGCCTGCCGCAGAGCCTTCGCCTGTACGGCGGACACCGGACGGTAGACGGTGCTAGCTCCCTCGTCCTCCGCGAGGATGACCAGGGCTCCCCCCTGCGCCGCACGCACACGATCCCGGCCGACTTCGGCGACCAGCTCGAGCAGCTGCTCCGCGGAGACGACCGTGTCGAGCCCGCTCTCGGGAACGGCGGAGGCCCGGTAGTGCCCGTTCCGCACCAAGTCCAGGGCGTGCCTGACGTCCAGCATGGCGCGGGCGAGCTCGGCGGAGCCAGGCCGCCCGTTCGCGGCGTAACGGGTCAGCCGCTGATGGACCAGGGCCGCTTCGCGCTCGTCGGGCTCGTCGAACTGGCTGCGTACCACCTCACGCACGGCAAGGTCGATCACCTGCGCCAGGTACCCGGCGCTGAAGGACCTGCGCCGGAGCAGGCGAAGCGCCGCCTGCTTGGACGAGCAGGCAGGGACGACGGCTGATGCCTGGGACACGAGGTGACTCCTCCTCAATTCGCCGGTCGCGAGCCGGGCTGGCCGATGTATCTGGTCCACGCCTCGTACTCGGCGGTGGTGAGAATCGGCGGCGGGACAATGGGGGCGCGCCCGAAGCACTGGTCACAGGCGTGTACGTCCGGCTCGGCGCCGGTGGCGTCAGCGCCGCGGTCCGGCAAGGCGGTGCCACAGATGGGCAGGTTCGCCGGGACGGACGGGTCCAGCCGCAGATGCAGTTCGTGGCCGTGGAGGACCGGACGGACCGCGACGGGCTCCGGTTCGGATGCGGGGCCGAAATGCTCCGCAAGGAACCGTACGACAAGGGCGTGAGCTGCCTGGGCGCGTTCGTCCAGGGTTCGCGTGTCCGCCAGCGGAAGCTCGACGACCCGCAGGGGTTCCCGCATCTCTGCGGTCAGGCGGTCGACGAGGACCCGCCCCTCGGCGAGGAACTGCTGGGCGTCGCCACGAGGGTCGTCGCTGCGCTTGCCGACCCAGATCCACGACAGGGGTACGAAGGCGGCGAGCTCGCTGAGGAGCCCGTACCAGCGGCTCACTGCCCACGTGGCGTAGGCGCCGCAGGGCCTGTGGTGGCAGGAGCCGGCCGGCGCCTGGCAGGCGCGCAGTTCGAAGCGGAAGCCGAGCTCGGCCGCGTCCGTCCGAAGGATGCCGAGCTCCGCCACACCGCCGTTCTGCCGTGTCCACCAGGCCGGTTCACCGCCTAGCAGCGGACCGGGCTCGGTGCTGCGCCCGGGTCCCTGCGCCTCCGCTGAACGGGCAGAGGCCAGAGTCCGATGGGCAGAGACGACGCGGGTGCCGTCGATCACGAGGTAGTGCATCAGAAGTCTCTCCGATCCGGCCGGGCGCGCCAGCGCCCGGCCGTCGAGCTGGGAATGCCGGGATGGAGGCCCGGCAACGGCGGCTCAGACGAGCGACTTCTTGGAGGTGGCCTTGACGGCCTTCTTCGCCGGGCCTGTCTTCTTGGCCCCCGCTCCCGACTTCTTCGTGGCGGCCTTCTTGGCCGCCGCCTTCTTCGCCACGGCGGAGGCGCCGGTGAGGCTTCCCTTGGGGGCCTTCCTGACGGAGACCTCGCCGCTCTTCGGCAGCTTCTTGTCACCGCTGACGAGGTCCTTGAAGCCCTGTCCGGCCCGGAAGCGGGGGGTGGAGGTCTTCTTGACCCGCACCCGCTCGCCGGTCTGGGGATTGCGGGCGTAGCGGGCCGGTCGGTCGACCTTCTCGAACGAGCCGAATCCGGTGACGGAGACGCGGTCTCCGGCGACGACAGCGCGAACGATGGCGTCGAGCACGTGGTCGACAGCGTCGGCGGCCTGCTGGCGACCGCCCATCTTGTCCGCGATCGCGTCGACGAGCTGGGCCTTGTTCATGGCAGAACTCCTGTGGTGAGCGTGCACTTCGATGCCGGACGCGCGGCCGCTGATGTCCAGAAGTCGCGGTGCCGACGAAGGGAAGCGGGGCGCGTCATCCAGGACGGTCGAGCGCCTCCGGCGACAACTAAAGTACACAGTGAACAGGCAACGCGCAACGTTAATCGTCATGTTGACGAAAGTAGTTCGGTCGTGTCACTCTGACGTAGCGACAGCGGGTTTGAGCGCACGGCGAGTTGACGCCGCGCTCCCCGCCCCGCCCTCCTCAGACCACGCATGCAGCACATGACCTCGGGAGAACACCCGTGAATGCCAAGCTCGTTGACCCCACGGTCCCCACCCTGACCCTGGCGGCCCACCCGCTCAATGCCCACGCCATCGACCGCGCAGCCGGCGTTCTCCTCGGCGCCGCGTGCGGCGACGCTCTCGGCGTCCCCTACGAGTTCGCCCGCCGACTGGGCCTCGACGAGCAGCCCGCTATGATCGGCGGCGGCCTGGGCCCCTACAAGCCCGGCGAGTACTCCGACGACACCCAGATGCACGTATGTATCGCCGCCGTCGCGTCCACCGGCGCCGACCTCACCAGCCCGACCGCACTCGACCAGATCGCCCGCAACTTCCACCGCTGGCGCGACGGAGGCGCCAGCGACATCGGGAACCAGACCAGCAGCGTGCTCCGCGCCGCGAAGAACCACAAGACGGGCACGCCCGCCCAGGCCATGACGGCGGAAGCCGACGCCTACACCGCCCGCACCCGCTTCAGTGCGGGCAACGGCTCGCTGATGCGGACCGGCATCGTCGCCCTCGCCTACCTGGACGACGTTGACGGAATGGTTCAGGCCGCCACCCTGATCAGCTCCCTCACCCACAGCGACCCGGAGTGCGTCGAAGCGTGCATCCTGTGGTGCGCGGGCATCCGAACCGCCGTGCTGGAAGGCACATTCGACGGAGTCCGTGACGGTATCGCGCTGCTCCCCGAGGACCGGCAGGAGATCTGGCACAAGAGGCTGGACGAGGCCGAGGCCAACCCGCCTCACCACTGGGCCCGCAACGGGTACGTCGTCACCGCCCTCCAGGCCGCATGGTCCGCCATCACCAACACGCCCGTTCCCGACCTGGCCCCGGAGCGTGGATCGTTCCCCGCCCAGCACCTCCAGCTCGCCACCGAAGCGGCGGTCCGGGCGGGGGACGACACGGACACCGTGGCTGCGATCGCGGGCGCCCTTCTGGGCGCGCGCTGGGGCGTCTCGGCCATCCCGCTCGCCTGGCAGCAAGCGGTGAACGGCTGGCCCACGATGTCCGGCCCCGATCTCGTCCGCCTGGCCGTCCTGACCGCCCGCAAGGGTATGGACGACGGCGACGGCTGGCCCTCGGCCCCGCGCGTCAAGATCCCCGGCTCCGCCGGAAAGGGCTACGTCGCACAGCACCCGGCCGACGCCGGGGTCCTGCTCGGCAATCTCCCCATGACCGAGTTCGCTGGCACACCGCCGGTCGATGCGGTCGTCTCCCTGTGCCGCGTCGGACAGGGGCCGATCTTTTCCCAGACCGACGTCGAACACGTTCGCGTCTGGCTGGTGGACAGGGAAGGCGAGAACGCCAACCTCCACTACGCCCTCGACCAGGCGGCCCGCCAGGTGCTCCGGCTCCGCAAGGAAGGCAAGCGGGTCTTCCTTCACTGCGTCGCGGGCCGCTCGCGCACCCCGGCCGTGGCTGCGGCGTACAGCACCCTCCTGGGAACGGACCCCCACACTGCGCTGACGGAGGTCTGGGCGGCCCTGGACAAGCACTGGACGCTCCTGGCCCACCCGCAGCTCCACGACGCCGTCTACGAGCTGGCCGGGCAGCCGCCCCACCGGCCGCAGCCCCGCCCTCGCCGCTTCCTCCGCAAGCGCAGCTGACCCGGACGACGCGCCACACTGCTGAAGTGAGAAGCGCGGCCTCCACCCGGGGGCCGCGCTTTCGTCATCGTCGGGGACGAAGAACTCGACGCTTCCGTCGTCACGGGGGACATCACACCCGGGACCACCCGATAGATCGCACGCTGAGGTGCGAGACCCCAGAGGGATGCCGAGAGCCCGCCGGTCGTATGACCGGCGGGCTCTCTCGTTTCCAACGACCGTCACCGTTCCGTGGGCTGGCTCCGACGGGTCGGTCAGCGGCCGGCAGCCGGTCGGCCGGACAAGGCCACCGGGGCTCCTTAGCTCCTGCGACCGAAGCGGCCGGACCCCCTGCGGCTGAGGATGAACCCGTAGACGGTCTCGCGATACCAGTGATCCTGGAAGACCCGAGGCTTCTTGCCGTCATCGGCCGTTCGGTCGGCGAACGGAACCTGTCCGCGGGCGTGGTAGGCGCGGATGGTCTCGCGCGCGAGGGCCTCGCCGCGGGTAGTCATGCCCAGCACCTCGGCGAAGTCGTAGATGTCCAGCAGGTCCCGCGGGTCCCCTTCGGGCAAATCGTGGACCAGGGCCGGCCCGGTTCCCTTGAAGGCCGCCCAGACATGCGGACGGTGCTTCTCCACCCATGCGTCGACCTCGTGCTGGTCATACGTACGCGGCTGTGTACTCCGCGGCGCAGGGAAAGCCTGACGAACGACCCTGTCGCCCTCGCGCTTTTCCTTGATCTTGGTCCACTGGAGACCGGTGTACTCGGAGACGCCGTACCGCGGACCAATCATCTCCGCAGTGAGCTCCGCCTGTTCGCCCTGCGCCGCTGCGGCCGGCTGCGTTGCCGGCGCCCGGTCGGCGAGCTCCTTCTGGGCGCCGGCGTCCTCGCCGATTGCCGACGAGCCGGCCCACGCGTGGCCGGACAACTGAGCGCGTCGTTGGGCCGCAGCCCAGGTCCGCCGGCGATTCTCGTGCACCCACTTGTCGACCTCTGCCGCGCTGTAGCCGTCCTCGCCGGCCTCAGGGAACCCCTCAGCGCGGATCCACCCCCGGGCCGTCTGCCCGCTGACGCTATACGCGGTCGCGATGCCCTGGGGGTCCAGGTGCTCCGTGCGCGCGATGGTCGAGCGGCCCGGAAGGTCGCTGCCGGCTGCAGGGACCTGCTCGTTGACTGCCGATTCCACTGCGGTCGTCTGCCGGCGCATGCGCCGCTTACGGTTCACGAACTTGTAGGCCGTCTCGCGGAACCACTTCCGTTCCGTGACCTCAGGCCGCTTTCCGTCACCTGGCGTGCGGTCCGGGCCGGGCAGGACCTTCCTGGAGATGTACCCGCGCAGGGTGGCTTCCGGCACCGGCTCCGTCCGCCCGAGGGCCTTGCCCTCCCACGCGCAGATGTCAGACAGCGTCACCAAGTCCTTCGGCCTGCCGGCAGGCAGGCCGAAGGGGTTGTCCGAGTCCTGCCCCTTCGCCCAGTGGACCGGGAGGTTCTCCTTCAGCCACTTGTCCACCAACGCGGCGTCGCGGACCAAGGTCCGCCCGGGACCAGACGGCCAACCCTCCGGGAAACCCGGGAGCGTGGTCCAGTAGGCCACGTTGCCCTCATTGGCCTCGTACTTCTCCGCGATGTCCTGTGAGGTCACGAGTTCATCAGCGTCGGCGGGAATCACCGTTACTCCTTGTCGGACCGGCAGTGAACCCGCAGGCCGTGGTTGAGGTCCCGCGGGTGGGGGCCTTGTCGGTCAAGCTCGAGGTGGAGCCGGCACCGCAGGCTCCACGACTGCGCCGGCCCCGATCGCGCAGGGGCAGGCGCCAAAATACAACACGGTAGAACGATACGCAACGCGCGCTCGAGGTGGTGCCGTCGCACGCCGGCGGGGGTGTCTTCGGGGCTGGGCGCATGTGCGCCCAGCCCCGAAGACACCCCCGCGAGTATTCAGTTCGCCAGCGTGAACTTCTGGCCCGCCCGCGCGTTCTTCGCGCGCAGCTGCGCTGGTGGTGCGCGCTGCTCTCGTGGTGGCCGCCGAACTGGGCGTCGTCACCGTGCCTGGCGATCAAGCCGGTGGGCCGTGGCGAGGTGCGCTTGCCCTCGGGCTCCAAGAGGCCCTTGAGCTCGGCGAAACCGGGCGACGTCGACGACGCGGACGTCGCACTGTCTCCTCGGGGTTGCGGGCGCCAGGCCGAGCGGCTGCCGGCGTGGTGAGGTGTCGCCTCACGCAGGGCGCCCCCGGCTGATTCAGCCGGGGGCGCCCTGCGTGAGGGGAGCGCGGTCAGTTGCCGCGTGCGAGGCAGTCGTCGGCGTGCGCGGGAGAGGTGCGGAGGCGGGGGGATCCCCCGAGGCCGTCGCGGGTCTGGAGGAGGTGGTCGCCCAGGTCTTCCAGGGAGTTGATCTCTTCAATGGGTACCGGCTTGCCGCACCGGTCGCACGGGCCGATCAGGTCGAAGGTGAGGCGGCGGTCGTCGTCGTAGGTTGCGAGGAAGTTCAGTGTTCTGTCCGCGAAGGGGATGGACAGCGCCACCGCGGGGAAGTGCTGGCCGTCCGCGACGAGCGGGTGGGTGTCGTCGTCCTTGGTGCGGATGCTGACCGGGCGGCCAAGGGGGTTGAGCGAGAGGCGGTGGCGCAGTACCGCCTCCACCCACTGCAGCTCGGCGTCGTGGCCGTGGAGGGCCGGGTCCGGACCGATTCGGCTGGCCTGTCCGGTCCGTGCGCGCTTCATCGCGGCCCGGATGGCCGCGGCCTCGATGAAGTTGGATGGCGTCCTCGTAGTGCTCGGCATCGGATCTCCGAGAAGAAGGATCGGGTCCGTATCGGCACGCTGGCGCGCCTTGCGGACACCGGGGCTGGAATCGAAGGCCGCGGATAGCGGCTCCGGACGGCGGAATCTCCCGCTCGACACCAATCACAATACTCATTGAAACCAAAATAAGCAACGCAATGATGGAAGGGGCGGCTGGCCAGCCGCTGCTCCCAGGGAAGACGTACGAGTGGGACAGCGGCAGGGCCGGCCTGTGTGCTGCGGTCGTGGCCGGCCTATGCCGGCGCGATGGTGAGCTGGCCGACCTGGTCAAGCAGGAGCTGGGCTCGGGCGAAGGCGGCCGCCTTGTGACCATACGAGGGGACGACCAGGTGCATGGTCTCGTGCGCCAGGGCGCGATCGGCTTCCTCGCGCGTGGTCACCAGTTTGAGGTTGATGGCCATCAACGGCACCTTCAGCCGCGCGGTCTTCGGACCCAGGTACACCTGGGCGGCATAGTGCGAGAGGTAGGGCATGCCGCTGATCGAGGCGTAAGCCACGAGATCGGTGACTAGGTGAAAGTTGCGCTCGGACACCGCCGCGAACAGCTTGGCGCGCTGGCGCAGCCAGCTCACGTCGACGGGAAGGTCGCGCTCGTGCTCAGGCAGCGGGCTCCGCAGCTCAGCGTGCCGCTGTTCGGTCACTGGATGTGCTCGATCTGTCATGTGCTTCCTCCTCTCGAGTGGGGTCCTGCTCTTCCGCCAGGGCGGCCGGTCGGCTGGCTCCATCCCAGGGCCGGCCAGTGGTCGTCTCGCGGCGGTCGGGCTGCGGGGACATCATGCCAGCACGCCCCGCGGCCGCCCTTTGGCACTGGCGACGGCGCTCCTCACGCATAGCGTCCGTGCCAGGAGTCCGCGTCCAGCCGCGCCAGTGCGGCATCCTCCTCTGGGGTGAGGCGGTTGGTGAAGTCGTCCCAGCGGTTCAGCTGCTCGAGTTCGGGGCCGTCGGCCGGCTCGATGCGTGCCTTCTGCCCCGTGGTCAGCTCCATCTCCACGCCGTCGTCCACGAGGTAGGCGCTGGCCACCGAAAGAGATCGCCGTCGAGCCAGGTTGAGGTTGAACAGGTAGCCGCCATCTTCGGCGTCCTGGCCACCGACCAGAGGCCTGATCCATATGACATGGTCGCCGTCGTCCTCGAAGCGGTGGTGGCGGGCGAGAGCGGCGCGGAAGACCTCCGTCCCGTCACGGCTCGACACGACCAGTCGCGCGCCGGCATCCACCGGGTCCCCGGTCGCACTGTGGTTGCCTGCGACGAGGTCCGCGAAGCGCTGGGGCCACTGCTGCTGTGTTGCTGTCATCGAATCGCTCCTGGTCAGCCCTAGTAGTCGTATTCCGTGCACAGGACATCCTCGACGGGTTTCCCACCGAGCTGGGTGATGCCCCGCGCGGTGAGGGAAGCAAGGATGCTGCTGCGCTCCGCGGCGGTGTGGCACACGATCCTGCTGGGGGCCTCCGCCCCAAGCAGGTCGATTCCATTTCGGAACATGATCTCGTTGCTGCTGCCAGAGAAGTTGGCGATCTTCATCGGGTCCCGGGTGATCGCCCCCGCGTTGTAGTTGTAGTGCGCGGGATTGATGGCGCCGTAATGGTCGCCGTTGTAGGCGTAGTAGTCGCTGCGCTGCATGAGTACGCTCGGGTCATCCCAGATCAGCCGGCCTCCACCCGGGGAGCTGGGTGTCTTCTTGACCCGCAGGAACACGCTGTTGGCGCCGCCGGTCATCTTGTCGTCCTGCTCGCTCATGCCCAGGTTCCCGCCGATGCCCATTACGGCCCGCTTCTCTGTGGAGGCCAGGACCCCAGTGCCGAGGAGGCTGGCGAGATCGCCGCCGTTGAGGTTGTGGGTCAGTGACCGGCCCTTGAAAGCGCTCTGGATCTCCGCCTTCTTGCTGGTCACGTCGAAGCGCGACCAGGTCAGCCACTTCCCTCCGGTGGACGGCGTCGGCTCGTAGCCAGGGCTGGCCGCAAGTTCGGCGCCGCTGGAGAACCCGGAGGCCTTCGCGACGGCGTCTCGGACGACCTCGACCTTCATCGGCAGCACCTTGTGGGATGCCTCCAGGTGAATTCGCTTCATGGCCGTCTGCAGCGCGTCGCTGTCGAGCCCCATGAGGGACTCCATGCGCTGGTGCACGATCTCTTGAACCTGGAGATCCTGGAGTCCCTGGGCCGTCTCCATGGCGGCCTTCATGTCGGCGGAGCCCTCCAGTCCCTGGGCCTTGATGTTGTTCGCCAGGTACGTCCACTCGCCCTCGGCCGCGGTCATCGGCTTGTTCATCAGGTGCAGCTGTTCCAGCCGATCCACGAGGTCCTTGCCGTGGCCGGCGCCCGCAGGGGCGTGGACTTCAAGCTGTCCCCGTAGCGAGAACTCTGTGTTCGCCGGGTTGTTGTCCTTGTAGGGACGGTAGACGGCCTTCCAGCCGTCGCCCATGTCGATCTCATACTCCGTGCCTTGGGCGGAAGAGCGGCTGACACCGTCCCAGGACGTCTGCCCGGCTGCCGGGTCGAGGTTCGCCTGGATCCTGCTGGCCTTGCGGACCGTCGCGGCGAGCGTGCCGGGCTCCGGATCCCCGTTGGGCACCGGTATCTGCTTGGTGACCATCTTGGTCGCGGTGACCTCGTAGGCGTCCATCCACGGCATGACCGACCCACCGTTGTCGATCTTGTCCTTCACGACGTCCAGCTGGTCCATGTAGTGCTGGGCCATGGCTTTCTCTTCGTCGCTGATCGACGGGTCGTTGAGGACGGCGGTGACCGCGTCGACGGCCGCCTGGTGCTTCGCGATCGAAGCGTCCGACATCGGCAGGCTGCCCTTGAGCTTGTGCTGCACGGAGGTGATTGCGGTCTTGGTCAGCTCGGCCAGCTTCTTCTCCTTGTCGAGGTCGAGGCGCTCTTTGACCTCTTCCTCGACCTGAATCTCCTCCATGTGGGTGCCGGGGATGCTCAGCGCGTCGAGGAGCTTCTCCTCGGCCTCCTCGGAGATGTGCGTCAGCAGCACCTCCCGCGGGCCGTCCGGCGAGTCGTAGGCGACCAGGGTTGCTTCGGAGTTGATGAAGTCGTCCCCGCCCACCAGAATCGGCGTCCCGGTGGGCTCGCCCACCGGAGGCGCCGTCGGTACCGGTGTCAGCGGGGGATCTGTCTCCTCCTCGTCCTCCTCGATCTCCTCGTCCTCGGCCTGGAGCAGCACGTCCTCCTCCGCCGACGGCCCTTCACCGCTGCTCTGCAGCTCCCCCTCGTCGGACGCCTCCTGGGCCTCGTCCTCAGACGGCTCGGCGGCCGCAACAGGCTCGGGCTCGGATTCGGTGCCCAGGAGCCCATCGAGCTCCGCCAGCGGGTCCTCGTCGACAGGTGGTTCCGCAGGGGAAGCCGGCCCGACAACAGGCTCAGGCAACTCGGGCACCTCGAACGCCGCGTCCCCCGAAGCTCCCGCGGCCACGCCCGTCAGATCGGCCCCCGCACCTGCCGCCGGCGCGCCGGTGATGTCCAACGGGGCGGCAGGGGCCTCGGCGAGCGCGGTGGGGCTGACCGCGTAGCTCTGGTGGCTCGACTTCGATCCGGTCCCCATCAGCTACCACCGCCGTGCTTGAGGGAGGCGCCGGAGGGCAGGCCCAGCTGCTGGACGAAGAAGTCGGAGAAGTTCTCGCGCAAGTTGTTCTTCCTCTCTACGGCGTGGTCCAGGAACGCCGTGGCGATCTGGTCATGTGTGACCTGGGATTGCGGGATCTTCAGGGCTTTGGCCGCTCGGCTGCGCATCTGCGGGACCCAGGCCACACCGGATTTGGCGCCCTCGTAGGCGGTGGAGTGCAGGACGGAGCGCAGCTGTGCGTCCGGCATGGACTCGAACTGCTTGATCACAGGGTGTGCGGCGGCTGGGTTGATCTTGACGCCATGGGCGAGACTGCCCGAGAGCGCCGCCTGGTAGAGCTTCTGGTGGATAGGAGTGACCCCGTTGGGGTCGTAATTGACCGAGAGCTTGTCCGCACCGAAGAACTTGTACGCCTGGCCGTGATCGATCTGCACCAGCCCTCCAGACGGCGTCTGAAGCCAGTTGTCCTGGTAGCCGTCGTGATCGCTGATGAGCCACGAGCCCACGTGCGACCGCACGATGGCGTCCACCTGGGTCTGCGTCCACTGGCTGGGGCTTGAAGTGAACGGCTTCGCGCCCTGAAGCAACGGCTGAACCGAGCCGGCTGTGCCGTCCTTGGTCTTGTGGTGGTACACCGGCACCGACGGGACGCCGCTCGCAGCCAGGATCTGGGATGCGGCCGCCTCGGTGTGGCCCAGTGCGCCGCCATGGTTGTGATCGGCCTTGAACATCCATGGCGATCCATCCGGGGCGGCATGGATGGTCTTGGTGTGTATCCCTCCGAGGTGGGACGCAGTCGTGCCGGCGCCGAAGGTCCAGCTGGCGACCTCCTTGGCGTCAATGCGGGCCGGCAGGTCCTGGTTGGTCGCCTTGGCGTGCTGGACAGCAGCTATCATGGCCTGGACGTTGGCGTTGAACGAGCCCGGCTTCGGTGACTTCACCGGCTTTGCCGCGGCCGTGCCCTTCGGTGGCAGTTTGCTCGCCAGAGCCTGGACCGCCTCGTCCGACGCCAACCCGCCGTCGGCCTTCGCCGACGGCGACGCAGCCGCCTTGGCGGACTTGGCTGCCTCCTTCTTCGCGATGGCCGCGTTGACCTTGTCCTTGATGGCCTGCTGGTCGTACTTCTTGTTGAAGCTCGCGGCTATGTAGTTCTGGACCTGAGCCCGCGTGGCCTTGGCGTTGTTGTCCATGCCCAGCTCGCCCGCGACAGCGCGCAGGTCGGAAAGCTTCTGCTTCGTGGCCCACGCCTTGAAGTCGTTGGTCAGATCGCCGGGTTTGAGGTACTTCTCCGGCTCGAGAGCAGGGTGCTCGGCGTACGGAGAGTCGCTGGCACCCCATTGCTGGGTATAGGCGTACCAGGCGTTCACATCCGTCTGCATGTTCCGGACGTCGCCGGCGTTCTTCGCCCACGCGGCGATCACCTGCGACGCGCCAGGGTCGCCCGCCGGCGGCAGGTTCAACGGCTGGCCGCCACCGGGAGCCATCGCGACGTGGGCACCATAGGCTGCATCGAGGTTGGCCAGCTGCTCCTGCCGCTTGGCCGCGAGGGCCTTCAGCGACTGCACTTCCTTCAGCGACTGCACTTCACTCTCGGGTGGGCTCGGCCGCATCAGTGTCACGAGCGCGCGAGGACCGAGGTGCATCGCCTCGGTCTCGCCCAGCTGCCCCGAAGCGAGCGCCTGCTGCACCAGAGGCTGAAGGTCCTTCGGCCGCAGGTACGCGTTGTGGAGAGCCTCATTGACCGCCGACTTGGCCTGGGCCTTGGCCGCTGCGAGATCCTCGCCGAGCTCGGGACAGTCGGCCGACGCCAGCTTCTGCTCAGCCGCGAGCATCACGTACAGAGCTTCGGCCCTCTGTGTGTGGAACTGAGGCCCGTATGCCTTCTTTGCCTTGTTCCAGGCATCGATCGAGTCGGTAACCGCTTGGGCCGCGGAGGCGACCTCGCCCGGCGTAGCTTTCCAAGCGCCGCCACCGACAGGCGGCTCGGTGCCCTCGATCTCGTGCAGGTCGGCGAGCGTCATGCCACCGACCGTCTTGCCGGCGAGCAGCTCCTCGTACCGGCTGAGCGCAGCGGCCTGGATCTTGGCCTTGGACGAGAGGTCGCCCGGATACGCCGGGTCGAGCCAGTGGACCAGGGGGTGCTGGCCCTTGCCGGACAGGCCCACCAGCGCCGGGTGTTCGAAGCCTTTGGCCTCGGCAATCTCGCGGAGGTCGTCCTCGTCGAGCGAGTTCAGGTAGGCGAGGGTCTGCGCCTTCAGCGCCTTGGTGTGGGCCTCGATTTCCTCGTCGGAAGCACCCGCCTCCTTCAGCTTCTCGATGGCCTCCTGAGCCTGCTCGACCTGGCCAACGAAGGCGTTGTACCGCTCGACGGGGTCCGTCGGGACTTCGTCTTCGGGGTCGAGGGCGAACGGCGGGTCGGTGATCTCCTCCATAAGGTTCATCGCCATCAGGAGGTCGGCCTTGGCCTGGACTTCCTCGTCGGACATGGGCTGCGCCGGCGCTTCGGCCACCACGTCGTCCGCCTCTGACGCGGTGGTGGGCCCTACGGCGTAGGAGGCGTGCGAGGACTTGCTGCCGGTGCCCATCAGCCGTCACCCCTCTGCGGGAGCGCAGGGATGACCTCGGCGAGCAGTTCGTCCAGAACGCGGTCGGCTGCGTGCGTGAGGTCGAGCGCACCCTCCGGAACGTCGGTGGGCTCGAGCGAGCATGCACCCCCGGACTGCGCGATCCAGCGCTCGATGTCGTCACTGGTGGTGGTCTCGCCCAGACGCTCGCGCCAGGGGTCGGCCCGCTCGTAGACGAGGGGGACCCAGCGCACGACCCGCTCGGCCGGCTGCCGGCCCTCGTCGAGGCCGAGCACTGCGACGGGGTCGACAGGGAGGCCCAGTGCGGGGTGCCAGACGAGCAGGATCCACAGTCGCCAGGCCGGAGCGGCCGGCGACGGCTCCGCCGTCCCGGCATCGATGGGGTTGGGTTCAGTCGTCACGGAGGCTCCTCCTAAAGGTGCTTTCACCTGCTACAGGTGTGGGAGGAGCCGCCGGTGTGACAGTGCGGGCGAAGAAGTTTCAGCGGCGGGGCAGGAGCGAGGCCATGTACTGGACGGTCGCGGCGAAGGCGTCCTCGGCCCGGGCGTGGACGTCTTCGCGCCCGTTGGCGGTCATGACCGCGCCGTGCAGGGCGTATTGGTGGGGGTTCTGGGAGATCAGGGTCAGCCTGGGGCCGAAGATCTGGGCTATCTCGGCGATGCGGTTGGCCCGGGACAGGCCAGTGAGGATGACCGGCATGTCGGCGGGGAGGTTCTCGGCCAGGAAGTGCAGTCCGGGCCGCTCCCAGCTGTCCCAGTCGGCGTTGTCACGGACCGTCTGCACGTTGATGGCGATGCCGGCCGGCTGGGTGTCCTCGATCCAGGTGAGGTAGCGCTGGAGGTCCTCGAGCCGGAACCAGTACACGTTCGGCACGACGTTCACGCCGGCCTCGGCGAACTCCTGCGCGAGCAGCAGCGATCGGCGCATGTTGAGCAGGTGTTCGGTGCGCGGCCAGTCCCCGTAGATGCTGTAGTTGCAGGAGAGGACCAGGTCCCACTCCTGCTCCGCGATCCGCTCGACGAGCCTGTCGCGGCCGCGCCGGGTCCAGAAGGCCTCGACGAGCGGGTCCTCGCCGTAGCCGACCAGCACGGCCTTCTGGTGGTCCCCGAGGGCTAGGGCCTGGCGGGCGGTCTGCTCGGTGAACCGCTTGTAGAGCGTGTGGGTGTCGGGCGAGAACACGCGCCGCAGACCTACCCCGTAGGCAGGCCAGTTCAGGCTGGCGTCGAGCTTGGTGACCGCGGAGCCGTCGGTCATGGGGATGAAGGCAGGCAGGCCGTCGGGCAGCGTGCTGTCGACGGTGATGTCGTCGAAGGTCAGGGTGCCGCCGACGTCCGCCATCCACCCGGCTATGCCGGTCCGGCTCCCGCACCGGATCGGGCACTTGCGGGTCACGCACGCGTTCGCCGGAGCGTCCGCCTCGGCCGCCGAGCACCCGCAGAACCGGCAGTCGGAGTTCTGGCCGGTGCACAGGGGCTCGACGGTCGCCGGGCCGCCCCGGCCGTCGGGCCCGGCGTAGAAGGCGCAGCTGCTGCAGTCGCAGCCGCGGCCCGGAAGGGGCACACCGACGGTCGGGATGGGCAGGGAGACACTGGTCATGCTGCTTCGCTTCCTTCGGTGGTTGCATTGTGGTCCGTCGCGCCGTCGGCGGTGGCGCCTTCGAGGTGGTCGTGGAGCTCGCGCAGGGCAAGGCGCAGGGAGCCACGGTCGTACCGCGCGATCTCCTTGCCGGCCCGGACCTCGGCCAGCAGCCCGCGGATGCCGTCCAGGGCGGCACGGATCGTGTTCGACTCCACCGCCGGACGACTCGGGGCGACGTCGGCCGGCACTGCTTCTGCGGCGGCCTCCGCTGGCGCCGCCGGCTGCACCGGACAGCCCGGCTCGGCGATCTCTGCGACCTCATCCGCGGCGGCAGCCGCCGAAACACCAGCGTCATCGCCTTCGTCGGTTTCCTCCTGGTCCTCAGCGTGGGTGAGGACGCGGGAGAGCTTCGCCCGGCGACCGGCGTTCGCCGCCTCCTGCCGCTCCTCGGCCTCGGTGATGATCTCGTCTGGTTCCAGCTCGGGCTCCTCCAGGCCGACGTTCACGGCGGTCGGGAGCAGGTGGAGCCGCTTGGAGGATTTCAGAGCGGCCCAGATGCCCTCGGCAGCCTGTGCCCGGCCGTTGCGGAGCTCGGCGAATCTGATCCTCGTGTTCAGGCGGATCGCGGCTTCGTCCATCTCCTCGGTGAGGTCACGCGGCAGCGCGCGGAAGGCCCGTACGAGCTCGCCGGCCTTGCGCTCGTTGAGCTGCAGTCCCAAGCGGTCCAGCACCTCGCTCCAGGGTGCGGCGCAGGAACTGTCAGTGCCGCGGATCTTCTCCAGGGCAAGGAAGCGTTCGGCCGGATCGGGAATCGCGTAGACCTCTTGCGGCACGGGCTTGCCGGCCTTGAGGAGCTTGCCGACGAGGATGGCGCACCGCTGGTACAGCAACGCGGCGGCCTGCTCCCCGGGCCGGAGGGGCTCGCGGGCGAAGTTCTCGACGAAGCGCCACATGTGACGCTCCTCCTCGGACAACGGGCCCGGGCAGACCACGGCCGGCAGCGCCTGGAAGTGCGGGTTCTCCGGCCGGTTGACGGCGCCCCAACGCATCGCCCGCAGGCGGCGCTCCCCGGTGACCAGGCGGATTGTCGGCGCCTTGCCGTCGACGACGATCTCCTCGGCTAGGACCGGCTCGAGGAGACCGATGACGGACATGGAGGAGATCAGGTCGGCGAGTTCCGACGGCGGCAGGGTGTCCGAGGGGTTGCGGGCGTGGAGCTCAGTGAAGGGGGCGCCCTGGCCGCGTAGCGGCAGCATCTCGAATCGCCGCTGCCGCAGCTTGACGCTGCGGTGCAGGATCTCGGTGAGCCGGATCATGCTCCCGCCGTCCGGCGGAGCCTCGAAGGAGGTACTGGTCATGGCGCTGCTTCCTCCAGGGCCGCAGGCAGCGGCCTCACTTCGTGGCGAGGTAGAGGTCGGTGGGGGCGGGTCGGGTGGCCGGAGTGCCAAGCAGCAGCGGAGTGAAGATCGGGGCGAAGGGCCCGTGCTCCCGGAGCTGCTGCAGGGTAGTGACGCCGATGTTGATGTCGCCCTTGAGCCGGCTGAGGCGGACGTCCGCACCGGCGCGCGTGTAGAGGTCCTCGGTGCGCGCGGCCAGCCGCTGCGGGCGCCGGTCCGGCTCCCCGGCCTTCGGCGGCGCAGCGTCGAGAACCACCAGGACCCGGGGAAAGACCGGGTAGTTGTACATCCACGCCGGCCTGGTCGCGTTCGGGGTGCGGCGCGTGCGATCCGCGCTCTGCGGGACGTACTCGTACAGCCGACCGTACGCCTGCAGCTTCGCGGCGAGCCGCGCGGAGGTCATCGTGGCGCGGTCGAGCTCGACGAAGAAGCTGAGCATGGTGCGCCGCCCGTTCTCCACGTGCACGTAGTCGAGGACGGCGTCGCTGATGACGTGGTCGTCCTCGAAGCGGCGCTGACCGTCGCGGATCCGGTTGGCGACCTCGGGGGTCCAGTCCAGCGGCCCGCACTCGTGCCCCAGCCGACGCGCCCACTCGACGAAGGCGACCCCGACCTCGTTCACCGCGAGCGTGTGCGCCTGCCGGGCACCCGCGACGGACTCGGGCGTCACCCGGTACGGTCGGGCCGGCAGTTCGCCGGCCTCCTCCACGGACTCGGCGCCGGCTTCGGTGAGGAACCACAAGAACGGCTGGCTCTGCACCCGCCCGCGGCCGCCAGGCCCTTGGGCCCGGATCCGGTCGACCAGCCCGGCCTGAAGCAGCTCGCCGAGCTGCCAGCGCAGGTACACGGGGCGGGCCGGCCGCTTCTCGGGCAGGGTCAGTAGCACGTGCAGCTGCTGGGTGGAGAGCACCCGGTGCTGGTACAGCAACTCCAGGACCTCGCCGCCGATCGCGTGGAAGCTGCGCGTGGGTGACGCGGAGCTACGCGTGGGCGCCGCCGCGGCGGTCGCTTCGACAGGGGGCAGGGTCATCCGAGCCTCGACTGGTTCTGGTGGGGGTTGATCGGGTGGACGTTGGCGGGGGCTTCTTCGGCCGGGTTCGGCTCCGCGCCGCTGATGACGGTGCCTTCGCTGTCGTGGACGCGCGGCCTTGCCGCCCCGCTGCCGGCCGCGGTGCCGTCGACCGGTCCGTCCGGGCCTTCGGGGTCGGGCGGTGCGGACTCGTCGAAGCCGGGCTCGCTCGGCGGCAGATCGGCGCCGACCGGTTCGTCGTCGTCCGGGGGAACGGGGAGGGTGACGATGAACCGGCGCAGCCGCGAGTCCAGGCGGCGCAGGTCGGTGAGGATGTCGCGGACCGAGCGCCGCTGCAGGTTCTCGTCGATGGCCCGCGTCAGCCGCTCCTCGTTCTGTGGCCGGTAGTAGTCGCCGTACAGGTCCTCCACCGAGGCGCCGCGGACCCGGAACGGGTCGGTCGAACCCGACTCGAGCGTCACGGACATCACGTAGCTGTACCGGTTGAGCTGGACGATCGTGTCGGGGGCGACCTTCTTGCCCCAGCGGCGGGTGACGAGAGTCGCCTCGTCGACGTCGGACGCGGTCGTCGACAGGATGGAAAGGTTTTGCAGTAGGCCCTGCCTGGTGGTGGCGCTCAACCGCTGCGCCATCTGCGTCATGGCGAGCAGCTTCACGTTGTACTTGCGCAGCTGCTCGGTGATCTGGGCGAGGGTGCCCTTCGATGCGCCGTCCACGCTGGTCAGCTCGTCGATGAAGGTGTAGAAGTCGCGCCGCTGGTCGGGCGGGGTGTTCCGCCGCGAGAGGCCGGCCCGGAAGAGGTCGTAGATCAGCAGGGAGCTGATGATGCGGTCGACGTCCCCGGTGCCGGCGGGGCAGACGAAGACGATCTTTCCGGTGTCCATGGCGTGCCGGATGTCGTACGTCGACCGGCTCGACCCGAGGAACGCCTTGATCGCGTTGGAGGAGGACAGCCGCTCGATGATGTTCGTGACGACTGGGATGGCTTCCTTGCTGTAGCCCGGGAAGACGTTCTCCCAGAAGTCCCGGATGTCCTTGGGCAGGTACCGCAGCACGTTGGTCCGCCAGACGGCGTTCGTGAGGATCGTGCGGATCTGGAAGACGGTGGGCGCAAGGTCGGGCCGGCCCGCGCGGCAGACCTGCCACGACAGGTACACCAAGGACTCGACCGCGCGCGTGAGGATGGTCTTCGCACGGCCGGCCGAGTCGGACCAGTTCAGGGCCGCGGCGAAGCCGGTGACGATGTACTGGACGATGTCGGTGATCTCGGACTCGCGACGGCGCTCCATCGACAGCGGGTTCCAGGAGCCGACCATCTTGTCGAGCTCGGGGCTCGTGAGGTCGATCTCCCAAATCCGGTTGGCCAGTTCCTTGTGCGCCAGGTACGGCCGGGCACGGGTCCAGCCGTCACCATGGGGATCAAGGAAGAGGACGCCGAACCCGCCGTGGGCGATCGCGATCGCCTGCACGAGCGACATCTCGGTCTTTCCGAAGCCTGACTTGCCAACGAACAGGGCGAAGAGCAGGTACTTCAGCGGGACACCGGCGAGGCGTTCTCCGCCGCCGGGCTTCGCCACCCACCCGAGAGGCAGCAGACCACGCTGTCCCGTCCACGTCGGCAGCGCTGCGGGCGGTGGCGGGACGACTCCGCCCGAGCGGGCGATGTTCGGGGCCATGTTGTGCTTGGTGGGCGGCTTGAGCAGCCCGGCGATCTCCTGGGCGGTCACCCAGGAGTGCCGGCGCGGTACGAAGAGCCCGGTCTCGAAGCGGCGGTCGAACCTGCCCCGGTAGATCCAGTGGTCCGCCCGGACACGGGTGACTCCGAGGTGGAGGCCGACGGGGCGCAGGTGGTTGTCGCCGGACCACGGCTCCAGTGCGGCGAGGACCTGGTCCAGCAGCATCCGGGCCCGGTACTCGTCGCGAGCGCAGGTGCGCACGAGCAGCTGCATGGAGAAGACGGGCTCGGCCCCGGGGACGAGCTTGCCCATGGCGGCCTTCATGTCCGTGATGCGGTAGGTGGTGCGCTGTTGGTGATGTTGCCGCTGCCGTGCGCCGCCGCCCTGGTTGCCTTTCATCTCGGTGGCGATCTCGGACATCACCGCGCCGAGGTCGAAGCCGAACCGGTTGGTGCGCTGCTGGGGCATGCCGGGTATGGCCGGCCCGTCGGAAGGGTTGCGGCGGGCCTGTGCCAACAGGCGCCGGCGGCGGCTGCTGACACGGTTCGGGGAAACGGGCACGAGGTCCAGGACGACGTCGGCGCTCTCACCGAGGTCCTCGCGGACGTCGGCTACCGCGTTGGCCAGAGCCTCGAGCGGATCCGGGGTGAGCGGCACCTCGCGCAGGGCGAGGTGGTCGGGGAGGGCCAGGGCGAGCTCGGCGCGGGCGTAGTGCATCTCCCGGGTGGCCGGCCTGCCGCGGCCGACTGTTTCCGGCTTGGCGAGATCGACCGGTTGGGCGACGGTCGTGTCTGATGCGATGGTCATGATCAACCTGTCTGTGGTGTGCGTCGGGGCGTCAGGAGCCGAGCCGGATCTGCGGCCGTTCACGCGCAGCCCGGCCGTCGGCCTGCACCGGCCGCATCTCCACCTGGGCGTAGCCCTGGTGGCGCAGCACCGACATCGCTCGGTCCGGGCCCTCGACCCTCATGGACAGCGATCCGTTGGAGCAGGTGAAGCGGACACGGAGGGCGCTGGTGCGGGTCGAGGAGACGAGCCAGCGCGACACGCTCTTGTGCGCACGGGCCATCTGGTGCCCGAAGCGGATGACCTCTTCCGGCTTCGGGTCGAAGCCCGTGGTCGGCAGCACCTCCAGAGCCGTTCGCTTGGCCATTGGGCCGCGCGACCAGGCCCAGCGGACTGCGGCAGCGCCGCCGCCGGCAGCAAGGGCGAGCAGCGCGACCCACCAGGCGTTGGCCATCACCGAGTCCGCCAGCCGCTCGGCGTGACCGGGGAAGTCCGCGATGAAGCCGATGGCGCCGTCGACGAGGTCGCTCGTGGTCATCGCCCACCGCCCGAGGACGAGACGCGCGGCGGCGCCGCGGCGGCCGGAGCGGGCACGGGGAGAGTCGGGAGCACGGCGGCACCTCCAAAGAGCGAACGGGCCTTTCACCTGCTACAGGTGCCGGGATCCGGCTCGGTGTGACACTCCGCTCCGACTTTCTTCGCGGTGTTGCGTCGGTCGGCGTCACGACCCCTTGCAGGGGCACGTGACGCCGACCGACGGGTCAGATGTCGACGCCGTGACCGCGGAGGTAGGCCAGCGGGTCGATGTCCGATCCGTATTCCGGTCCGGTGCGGATCTCGAAGTGGAGGTGCGGACCGCTGACGTTGCCCGTGGCCCCGGAGTATCCGATCCGGTCGCCGCCCTTCACCTTCTGGCCCACGGAGACGTTCAGCGAGGACTGGTGTGCGTACTGCGAGTACTTGCCGTCCCCGTGCTTGATCACCACCTGGTAGCCGTACGCGCTGTTCCAGCCGGCCGTCACCACGGTGCCCGGGCCCACCGCGCGGATCGCGGTCCCCGTAGGCACCGGGAAGTCGATCCCGGTGTGGTACCCGCTTGACCACATCGACCCCGAGACCCGGTAGCCGGTGCCGATGTGCCTGTCGGCGACCGGGGCAACCCACGAGCCCGAGGCGCTGCCCGAGCCGGGCTCGGTGTAGTTGGGCCGCTTCATGATCAAGATCCGGTCTTTCCAGAACGAGAAGGGCTTGATCCGGACGCGGGCACCGGTATGCGGCGCGTCGATGACCTCCCCACCGCCGATGAACATGGCGACGTGCTCCGGGCTGGAGGCGCTGCCGCCCGAGAAGAGCAGGTCGCCGGGACGCAGGTCCTTCTGCGCGTTCACCTCGGTTCCGATGTCGACCTGGTCGTACGTGACCCTGGGGAGGTTCACGCCGACCTTGCTCCAGGCGTACTTGACCAGGCTGGAGCAGTCGCACCCGTTGGAGCCCTGGAACGGGGGCTTGCAGTTGCCGCCCAGGACGTAGGGAGTGTTGTAGGCCTCCTTGGCGCCCGCCACGACCTTGGCCAGACCACCGGACGTCTTGCCATCCATCGGTGCGGACCACCGCTCAGCCCGGTCCCGGATCTCGCGGACGTACTTGCGTGTCTCCTCGTACGGCGGGATCCCGCCGTACTTCTTCACCTTGTTCCCGCCGGCGTTGTAGGCGGCGAGCATGTTGTCGACGACGTCACCGGGCACGCTGCGGATCTCATCAGCGAGCTTGCAGTCGTAGGCCACCATCGACGGAACCGCGTCCTCAGGGTCCAGCGGGTCCGCACCACCCTTGTTGTTGGCGTCGATGCCTTCAGTCGCCCAGGTGGAGGGGATGAACTGCGCGATGCCCAACGCTCCGGCTCCGCCGTCGGGCGGGTTCTTGCGAAAGTTGGACTCCTGGTAGAGCTGGGCGGCGATCAGCGAGGGAGTGACCTCCGCACAGCCGTACCTCGACACGGCATCGAGGATGATGGGGCGCAGCCAGTCGGGTATCTCTTTGGTGTCCGACAGGCCGCCGCCGAAGCCCGCGTTCTCCAGTGCGTCGCTCGTGTTGTCCTCGCCGATCGCCGACGACAGGGCCAGCACGGCGCTGATGATCAGGCCGAGTCCGAGCAGGGAGGAGACAAGGCACGCGATCAGCACTCGTCGCAGGACCTTGGGCTCGCCCTGCTCAGACATTGGGCAGCCCCACGACACGCCAGCTGCCGTCGGCGCTGCGGCGCAGCTTGAGGGCCACCTGCTCTTCCGACTCGGTGGCGGGCCCCTTGGCCGGCGACTCCTTCAGCTTGTAGATCACGCGCGCGAAGCTGGAGTCCTCGCTGGGGGCAGGCGCTCCATCCGGCAGCGACACCCGCAGAACCGTCACGGTCACCTGGATCTGGCGGTCCTTCCAGCTCAGCCACTGCTGCGTGCCGGCGCCGCCGCTGGTGTGGGTGCGCAGGTCCTCGGCGAGGTCCCCGGCGGCGTAGGCGGCGGCGCGCCTGGATGCGTCGTCGAACGAAGAGTCCCGGCCCGGCCGGGCGTCGTGGCTGGCCCAGGCGGTCGTGAAGACCCGGGCCACTTCGTCGACCGGCGCTGGAACCGACGCCGGGTCCGGGTCCGGTACGTCATGAGACCTGGTCGGTTCGGCGTTGGGCGAGGTCTCGGCTGGGGGTGTGTCGTCCTTGCCGTTGTCGACCGCTGCGCTGGATGGCGCGGTCGTACGCGGAGCCGATCCGGAGCCGGCGGGCCTCTCGCCTGCACCGAGCCCGAGGATCAGGGCGACACCAACAGCTGCCAGGACGGCCGCAGCCACGAAGAGCGCGATCGTCCCCCGCTGAGCACCTACACGCGCGGCATCGGTTTTGGGCATGAAGGTCCCCCGTCAGGTGGTTCTGGTGCGGTGATCTGGGCGGCCGGGACCTTGAAGGTCCCTGCCCCGCCCCCGGCTACGGCCGCGGCCTGGGCGGCCCGGGCGGCCGGGTGGCTCGCCGGATGACCCGAGGTGGACCGGCCGGCTTGACCGGCGGTGTCGGTGGTGCAGGGGTGGGCGGGGTTGGCATCTTCGGCACCGCCGCCGGCCCGGAGGCCGGGGGCTTCACCGAACCCGGCGTCTTCGTGCCGGCTGTCGTGGTCGCTGGCTTGCCGGGTGTCTTGGCTCCGGCCGCCCTCGGCGTGTCCCCAGGAGCCTTCGGCGCGATGGCGCCGGCTCGCGGGCCGGGAGGAGCCGCGGCCCTGGGGTTCGACTGGATCTGTGCCAGGCCGAGGTTGACCTGCGCCTTCGTGCCTTGCTTCGCGACGAACTTGCCGGCCGAGACGACGTTGCGTTTGTACTCGGCACCGAAGTCCTCGGCCTCCTGGACCTTCTTGTCGATGGTGCGTTCCTTGACGGCCTTGAGCTGGTCGCGCACCTGTCCGGCTCGGGCGGTGGCCGCAGCGGCGCCCCGCTTGGTCGCGGCGACGCCACGGGGAATGCCCACCGGCGCGCCGACGGTGGCCATGAAGGCGAACTTCGTTGCCTTCGCGCCGTACTTGGCGGTGGCGGCAGCCGCTTTGCCGGTGGCCATGGTGGCCCTGCCACCCCGGGTCTGGGACATCTTGTTCGCGGCGGCCGTGGCCAACCGCTTCTTCAGGGTCTGCTTGGCCGCCTGTTGTGCCGCGACCTTTGCGGCCGCGCTCGCGCCGCCGGTGCCCACGGCTGCGGCGGCGTTGGTGGCGAGCCGGGCCGCGGTCCGCAGGCGGCTGGCCTTGCGGTTGGCCTGCGGCGAGCCGACCCAGGCGTTCTTGGCGGCCTTCATGCCCTGGCCGACGGGCCTGCTCACGCGCCGGGCCTCGCCGCGGGCCTCGCCCCACATCTGCTTGAGGCCGGGGGCGGTCTCGGCATAGCGGCCGGGGCTGTTGAACACCGAGCGGCGGGATCCGCCGACGCGGGCGTTGACGAGCTTGCGGTTGAGGTTGACCGCGATGCTCTGCGCGGTCTGCTTGATGCGTTTGTGGCCAGCCAGACCGGCGACGGCGGTGACGTCGATGACGATGAACTTGACGGCCAGGGCGTCGCCGGTGTCCGCGTCGATAAGGGCCAGGACGATCAGGATGAAGATCGCCAGGAAGAGGATGGAGATGATGATGCCGAGGACTGCCTTGATGATCGCGGAGAACCAGCGCCACAGGGTGGCGCGGCCGCCGCCGGGCAGGATGCCGGCGGTGAGGGCCCAGTGGCCGCGGATCGCCTCGAAGGCCAGCCAGCCCTGCGCGGTGAGGAACGTGCCGGTGACCAGGATCATGAGGATGGCCACGATGACGGCGGCGATCGCGACGAACAGAGCGGAGAACGCGAGGTCGGCGGAGGCCCGCTTGGCCGCTGGCTTGACGTCCCCGCAGGCGGCCTCGAACTTCTTCGAGTTCTCGGTGAGCTGCCCGATGAAGTTCGTGTCGTAGATCGAGTCCATCATTGCGGCGTCCCAGTAGTTCATCCCGAGCTGGTCGAGGTTGAACTCGGCGAGCTTGAACTCACGGAACGCCTTGTCGCACTGTCCGTCGAAGGTCTGCCCGTACACCATGAGCTGGTTGGGCTTGACGATGAACGCCTCCACGAGAGCGTCAGTGATCGGCTTTGCCACGTTGTTGGGATCAGCGCTGCCCCTGGCGCTCGCCGGGTCGTCGGCCAGCACGATGGAGGCGACCTCCAGAGTGAAATCCTTCGACTTGCCCACCAGGCCGCCCTCCGAGAGCAGCATGGTGGAGCCCTGGGGCTGAGCCTGGTCGTGCTGACCGAGCAGCACCTGGGCTGGCGAGACAAGCACTGTGGTGGTCAGTGCGGCGACGACGAGGGAGACCCCGATCTCGGCGAAGCCTCGTGAGCGCTCCCTGAAGAGGATCAGCCATCCGCAGTAGAAGCCGGCGAACGTCAGGAACAGGCCGGGAAGCCCCAACCTGTCGATGACCTGGTTTTTGATGGTGCTGGAAATGTCCTCGACGGGGCCGACCATGACCTTGGCCAGTCCGAAGTTCAGTGCCCACTTGATCAGCCAGCAGGTGAAGCCGATGACCCACTTTGAGACGCCGAAGAGCAGCTGGGCAACGATGTTCCAGATCTTGAGGTCGATGTCCTTCCAGCCACCTGTGTCCGTTTTGACGGTGTAGGAGCTGATCGGGACGCCGTCCTTGTCGGTGACGTTGAACGGCTGGAGCAAGCCGTCGCTGCCGTCCTTCGGCTTCTGGTTCAGGTTCTTGCCGGCCGGGCCGGCAGCCGGCGCGGAGGTGCTGGGCGAAGGCGACGGGCCTGCTGTGGCCGCGGGGGCCAGCACCACGGTGAACAGGGCTATCAGGACGGCGATCAGCCCGAGGCGTCGCTTGATCCCCCTTCGCTGAATGCGGCTCATGCGAGGGCTCCGTCCGCTTCGGCGAACTCCACGGCCTCGTCCTCTTCGGTGCCCTGCCCCGGCGTCGTGGTGATCGCGGCGGCGGCGTTCTCGTCCGCCGGGATCAGCACCTTGATCCCCGCGATCCGCTTGCGGAGGTCGCGGTAGAGGCCCTCGCCGGCCCGCAAGGCGCGCTCGGTCTCGCTGACGTTGAGCGGGGAGAGATTCTCGGTGATGACCTTGAGCATCTCCTCGTCGGCCGGGTCGAGGTCGAGGAATTCCAGGCACCTGGCGGCCAGCGCCTTGCCGCGGTGACGGAAGACGAAGATGTGGGACAGCAGCGCCCGGATCTTGTCGCCGATCTCCGACTTCGGGCCGATGTCGTAGGGGTCGTGCGAGCCTGCGAAGGCGCCGGCGTTGTGCTTGCGGCCGTCGGCGATGAGCTCGAGCAGCAGGTTGGAGCCTTCGGCGGAGGAGGTGAGCCACCAGCACTCGTCGAGGAATACGCCGGCGAACTCGTTCGGGTCGGTGAACGCGATCTCACGGCACAGAGCCGTCATCAGGTACATCAGCCGCCACCCGAAGCGCTTTTCGACCTCCAGGCTCGGGAGGCGGTGCTCGGAGAGCTCCTCCTTGGTGGGCAGGCCCAGGCGGTCGACGGCGAAGACGATGCTGTCGGCGTCGGTGATCCGTACGACCGGCAGCGTGGGGTCGAAGATGACGCGGCCGAGGTCCTTCTTCGCCAGCGACCGAAGCTTGCGGACGAGTTCGGAGGCGGCGGCGCGCACGGCGCCGTCGTTCGGCTCCTCCGGGTCGGGCGTGCGGGCCCGGTCGGCGAGCGTGTTCATCAGCGCGGTCATGCTGGGCTTGGGCCTGAGCCGGGTGGCCTCGATCGCCTCGGCGAGGGTGATGCCCTCGATGCTCATCGAGCCGATGTCCAGGAGCGGGGTGAGGAAGGACTCGGTGTAGCGGGCGGCGCGCGGGCCGCGGAAGACGCGCAGGGGGTCGAGGGAGACGCCGGCGTTCTCGTCGACGTTGATGATCTGGGTCGTGCCGGGGCAGGCGTTCGCGAAGCGCGACCATTCCTGCTGCGGGGTGCGGTCGATGACCAGGGCGCGGCCGCGGGAGTTCCGCTGGCCGGCCCGGTGGCCGGTGGTGAGGATGGAGTACATCGCGCACTTCATCGCGACCGACTTCCCGGAGCCGAGCTCGCCGACGAACGCCGCGGACGCGGAGGCGTTGACGCGGGGACCGTGGGAGAAGTCGACCAGTACGGGGCGGACACCGCCGCCGTTGAGCTGCAGGCCGAAGAGGCTGCCGGAGTCGTCGCCCAGGCCGGCGCCGCAGAACGGCATCGACATGGCGAAGTCCCTGGCCAGCAGGTACTGGGTGTAGTCAAGCATCGGCCCCGGGGTCTTGGTGCCGGGCAGCATGCCGTGGAAGAGCGCGACCTGGTCGCCAGTGGGCCTCACCAGCGTGTAGTCGTTGCCGCCGAAGTGGTTGGCCAGTGACGTCGCCTTCTCGTCGGCCTCCTCGGGGGTGGTTCCCCACACGCAGGTGGCGACGGTGGCGCGGATCTCGACCTCGGTGCTGGAGGCGGTGAGCCGGTCGCGGTACTCGTCCAGGGCGAAGGACGCCTTGTCGAGGGAGGCAGGCACGCCGGAGGTCTCGCCGTCGTATTCGCCGCGCTGGTGGGCGAGTTCGCGCTGCTGGCGCCGGCTCTTCGGTTCGGCCTTCGAGCCGGACTCGATGTGCAGCCGGACGGCCCAGTCCACGGGGAAGTTGAACTCGTCCAGCGCAGCCAGGTACTCGCTGCCGGGGAAGCGGAAGGCTTCGGGCATTTCGCTGAGAACGCAGAACGCCTGGTAGGAGTCGCCGTGTTCGCTGGTGGCGCGCAGGTAGCGGCGCTTGAAGGGGTTGGTCGGGCCCTTGGAGGCCCGGGTGCCGCGGCCGCCCTCGTCGAGGATCATCTGGGTGTGGGCGGTCACCGTGTGGCCGCGGCCGCGCAGGGCGCGCGGGGCGCCGTCCTCGGGCAGGAGCGGCTCGCTCAGGCCTCGGCGGGCGCTGTGCCCGTAGATCCACAGCACTTCGGCCTCGGTGGCCGGCCGCATCTTGATGCCGGAGGGCCAGCCGGCCGCCAGGCGGGTGGCCTGCTCCAGGCGCTGGCGCTCCTCGGAGAGGGAGATGGGGGCGACCGGCAGGCCTAGCGCGCCCATGACCTCGACCTGGAGGGAGGACAGGACTGCCCGGCTGCTCTGCTTGAAGTCGAGGTGCGGCAGGGGGACGGCGAGGAAGTCGACGCGGCCGGTGAGTTCGAGGTCCTGGAGCTGGCCGAGGACCTTCAGCGCCAGGTCGACGTACTCGGGGGAGGCATCGAGGTCGACGCCGGCGGTCATGCGGGTGACGACCGACGCGGCGTCGACGCTCGGGCACAGGCTGAGCAGGAGGGCTTCGCCCCGAAGGGATTTGAAGAGGGCTTCCAAGGAGTCCAGCCGCTCACGCTTCGTGGACTTGCTGGCGTGGGTGTAATTCTCGGTGTCGACGCGCCACACCGCCCACACGGTGGCGGCAGTGGTCCAGATGAGGTGGCCGCTGATGTGCCGGACGGGGAGACGCATGGGTTCTTCCTTCTGTGCTGGTGGTGATGACGAGGAGGTTGGTCACTGCTCGTCGAGGGAAACCAACAGGGCCTGCAGCCCGGTTTTGGGTTCCGCCCGGGCCACCGCGGCCGCGGCTGGCACCGGTACCGGGTGTGCTGTGTGCCGGGCCACGGGAGCGGGTGCCGGGACGGGCGTGGTGGCGGCCGCCGGGGCGGGCCGCTCGGCGGACCGGACGCGCACCGTGCAGGTGGCGGTCGCCAGTCGCGGTCGAGCGACCCGCTGCGGCTTGCCGGCCAGGCGTCCCTGGGCCGGAGTGGAGGAGTAAATGATCAGGCTGCGCACGGCGCGCGCGGGGTCCCGGCCGTCGAGCCGCGCATACCGCAGCACCCAGGCCAGGCCCCAGGGGATCAGCGCCATGAGGATGAAGTTCATGGCGCCGAAGCGGGCCCACAGCTCCCTCGTCGTGACGAGGAGCCCGAAGCTGATCACCATGGTCATGACCTGGGTGATCGTGTACGGCCCTCCCGGGAGCCGGCCGGCTCCCGGGAGCTTGCCGATGACCAGCGGGTGCTTACGGGCTCGCGTGTACGAGTGCCCGATCAGCTCCTCCTCGGAGGCACTCACGCGACCCGCCAGCCCTCACCCGTCAGAGCGGGGGCATCACCGGTGACGTGGGTGACGGACACCGACGCCGCGGTGTCGTCGATCTCCGAGCCGACCTTGGTCTTGAGGACGTTGAGGTTGCTGATGCCCCAGAGCACGAGGGCGGCCAGGACGAATGCAACGAGAGTGCCGACGAAGGAGCGGGTCCTCCACCAGGCCATCAGCACGGCAATGATCGCCATGAGGGTGGCCACGGTGAGGACCAGCGCGCGGACCTGACCGGTCTTGGTATTGGCCCAGTCGAGGACGTCGCCGGCGAGGACGACGTGGTCGGGGTTGGCTGCTGCCAAGGTGTGCATGAACTCTTCCTCTTTCTCAGGGGTTCGACGGCGACGGCGAGCCAGATGCCGTGAAGGCGTCGGGGCTTGGGGTGGTGGTGTGCGGCGCCGCCGAGGGCGGGCTGCTCGCGCGCATGACCGGGGCGTCGTCGACGGACGCGACCTCCCAGCGGCCGGCGCGGGACTTGAGGCTGAGCGCGTAGCTCAGCGAGACCGGGCTGCCGGCCTGGTCCGTGGCATCGACCTGGACCAGCTGGTGCAGCACCGTGCCGTCGGCCGGCACGTTCTGCTGGACCGAGCCGGACGAGTCGTCCTGGACGCCGGTCACCTTCACCGTGGCGTAAGGCGCAGGGCTGATCGGCTGGAGCCGCGTGCCAGGCGAGGTGTAGCGGTCGAGCTCGGTCGTCCCGGTCAGGTAGGCGGCCAGGAACCCGCGGGCGGTCTCAACCGACGGGTCAGCGCTGCTCGACCCGCGGTCGGTCTCGTACGCCAGGCCGCCCGGCTTGAGCGCTGCCGGCGCGGCCACCTGCGCCGGCAGGGACGTCGCCGCGTAGCCGGCGGTGTCGCCCTGCTCGGTGCCGCCAGCGCCTGCCGGGCCGGTGGCCTGGATGCCGACACGGAAGTACTGGACGCCCAGCCGCGTGGACTTGCCCTTGTCGTCGTGGGCAGTGACGTCGGCGGCGACGGTGACGGACCAGTAGCCGGGCTGGACCTCGCGGGAGGCGATCACGGTGGACTGCGTGGCCGTGCGGGTCCCGGGCTTGACCGCGAGTGCGACGGAGCCGGAGTAGTACGGCGCCAGGTCCCGCTCGGCGCCCTGGCCGGCCTGCAGATAGGCGGAGACGAACAGTTCGGCGAAGCCGGCCGGCCCGACGGGCGACGCCGGCGTCGCCGCGGCGGCCGGCTTGGCCGCGCCCTGGGCGGGAGCGGACGAGGAGAGGAACGCGAGCGCGCCGAGGACCGGGCCGGAGACCACGAGCGCCCAGACACCGGCACGGAACAGCCGGGAGAGGCCGGCCATCTGGGCCGTGCTCGTCGTCCACCCGGTCTCGTCCGGCTCGTCCGCCGGCGTCTCCTGGGGTTCGTCGACCTCCTCGCCCCAGGCGTCCGCCTCGACGAGCTGCTTCTTGGCTTCCTGACGCCGCCGGCGCTGCCGCTTCACGACGCCGTCCGCAGGGCCTGCACGGTCAGGACCGTCGAGATGCGCTCCTTGAGCTGGTCCGGCGTGCGCCGCAGCAGCACGTCCCACGACGCCAGGGAGGCCTCCGACTCCTTGTCGAGGAAGGCGCGCATCTGCTCATGCAGGTCGCGGTCCATCGGCCGGCTCACCAGCGCGGCGGCGATCTTGGTCAACTCGCGCGAAGCACGGGCCACACGGGCCTCGTCGGCGTCGAGCAGCTGTCGGCCGGTGCCGGCCGGGGACATCGTGGTCACGTCGGTTCTCCCGGAGTCGAGAAGAGGCGGGGCGGGGGTGTTCAGGTGGGGCGGGACCGATCTGGCGGCCCTCTCGCCTGCTACAGGTGTCGAGGAAGCGCGCGGTGTGACAGTCGGGCCGAGGTTTCTTCAAGCGACTTCTGCGCCGCCCGATCCGAGGGGCGCCGGCGATCTCAGGCCGCGGCGCGGTACTGCGTGAGGTCCGACTTCGCGCGCAGCGTGCGAACGGCACGGCTGGCGTGCTGCCGCAGCAGGTCTCCCTCGTGTCCCATGGACCGGGTGGTCATGTGGCGCTGGTCGGGGCGCTGCGAGGTGGCCAGGTAGTACCGGGCGATGCGCTGCGCCTCGAGCTCCTTGAGCGCTCCGACCTCCACCGCCCACAGCAGCAGGTCGAGGACCTCTGTCCTGGTCTCGTGATGCGACAGGGCCGGCTCGTCGACGTCGACGAGCTCCATCTGGGCGGCCCGCATCAGCAGGTCGGCGAGTTCGACCGTGCGGTGGGGGGTGTCGGGGTCGTCGCTGGAGACGACGTGCGTGTAGCGGGTGTGGTGCTCGGCCGCGGCCAGCGGGGCGACACCGGCGGCGAACTCCTGGAGCTCCTCGACGTCGTCGAGACAGGCGGCCAGGGTGCGGCGGGCGAGCTGCAGGGTGTCGAGGGCGAGGTTGTTGAAGATCCGCCAGGGCCGCCGGTCGAGCGGGTAGGTGCGGACGACCTCGAAGGCGGCGCCGAAGACGGCCGCGCACACGTCGTCCCACGGCAGGCCGGTACGGCGCTGGGTCTTGGCCATCAGGATCGCCTTGGGCAGTAGGACCCGGACCGTGATCCTCCACGCGAGGTGGGAATCGAAGCCGGCCCCGGCGGCCTGCTCGACCAGCAGGTGCATCACGCGGTCGTGCTGGTCGAGCCTTCCGCGGCGGTGGAGCTCGGAGATCTTGTCGACGACGTCCTGAGGCGTTGCTGCTCCGGCGAGGTCGGCGTGCTCCTCCGCCCAGAGGGCCACGCGGTCGGCTGCCCTCAGGTCGCGGCAGAGTACGTCCCAGTCGCGGTTCATCAGGGAGATCGTGGTGTAACGGGTCACGGACTCGGAGGAGTCGGTTGCCGGGGTGTGCTGGGTGGTGGCCACGTCCGTGTCCGTCCTTTCGCGCCATCTGGTCTCGATGGCGCTCACACTCCCGACGGCCCCCTTGACCGCGGTCTGACCGCGATTGCGGCCTGACGGGGTCAAGGGGAAACCGGCCTTGCCCACTTGCCGGCCCCGCTGGGCAAGGGGGCCGTGGTCAAGGGGTGGGTGGAGTGGTCAAGGGGGGGTGTTCAAGCAGTGGGGTGGATGGGCGCGCCCCACTTCCACCGAGAGCGGGAGTGCAGACCACTGTCAGTGGATGGACTGCGGCGCACCGGCCCGGCTCCTTCCACTGGATTGGATGGAGCACACCGAGTGGATGGACATACCCCATCGCGGGACGCTCCTGTCCACCCGCACTCTGGCCACCCGGTGGGTCACCGCCCCCACCCCTCCGTTCATCGCGACGGACGCCACCGCATACTCGGCCTGGAGCCCGCAGGCTGCCACCGCCTCTGCACAGCGTCCTGTACGACTCCGGCGCGCGCTCGGGAGGAAGTCTTGTCCGGCCGGGCCGCCCATCCGCCGGCCGAACAGCGCCTCTCGGGTCGGCTGCCGCTGGCGTCGGTGCAGCGCCTCAGCTCACTGGGTGATGCAGGGTCAGTGGCCGCTCAGTAGCAGCCGGGTTTCCCCTTGACCCGGGCCGGGGTCAAGGGGAAACAGCAGGTGCCCCGGCGCATGGTCAAGGGGTGAAGGTGAGGGCGGTCAAGGGGGAGCGGCTCGTGCGGTGAACCGGGTCAAGGGGGTGGAGCGGGGAGAAGGGGATAGTGCCCGAAGGCGTCCGGCGGCGGACACCCCGGGAGGGGTGACGCGCTTCGCTCCGACCGGTCCGTGCTTCGGACCGACGGTGTTTCCCGCCTGTCGTCCACTCCTCATCAGTGGGCTGAGAGTGGGTGCCATCGGTGGAGTGCCATCGGGGCATCGAGTGGTGTCCACCACGTGGATGGACCATGGCCGATCCACCGAATGCTGCCCACCGAGTGAAGTGGGCCGATGGGCGCCACTCGGTGGCGGAGGCCGGGCTCCACTCCACTGAGTGGGCTCCACCGTGCACTGAGTGGACCCGGGGATGGAGCCCACTCAGTGCACGGCGTCGGCGATGGATGGTGGGCCTTGCGAGTGGGCCGGGGTGGAGGAGGCCGTAGCACTGACCCCGGTAGGCGTCCGCTCATCGAGTGGACGCACATCCGGTCCCACTCCGCGTCGGCGTTTTCGATGCTGCAGCCCTGGGTGATGGCCAGTGAGATTTCCCCTTGACCTGGACTGCGTGTCAAGGAGGAACCCGGCTGCCGGGGAGGCTGGTCAAGGGACCGCGGACCGGGGTCCCGTTCATGGGGCGTCGACCACGTCTGCGCCCCATTGTCCGGAACGGCTGGTGAAGCAGCGGTGCGGTTGGTGGCCGTCCCTGCCCCATCGGCGCCTGCGGAGTTGGACACGCTCCGGTGGGTGGGACCCGGCCCCACCCGGCAGTGGCGAGCCTCGACGGGGTAGCGGGCGGCGGCTCACGATGCGGCCCATTCCATCCGGCGGGTCCGGCATCGGACGCAGAGGCCGGTGGAACCGAGCGCCGGACGGGTGCATCCACTGCTGTCCCACCCGCGCATACCTTGCGGTGTGCCGACGGAGATGGTGCGCTGGCACGTCCACCCTCGTGTTCCTTTTGGCATGGCTTGCACCGGGGGGCGGCTGAGTCGGCGGGGTTCAGCACCAGGACGGCGCAGCCGCACTCCGGGCATCGGCCCCGAGGAGCTGCGGGAGTGGACCGCGGGACGGGAGCGCGAAGGGGGGCGGGGTGGACGATGGCGGGAGTGGGGGCGTCGGGCTGCGCGGTGGCCTGGCGGCGGTCGCGAACGATTTCCTCGCACACTGAGCACTGGCGGCCGCTGCTCCACAGGACGCCGGCCTCGCAGTCGAAGATCCGGTGCACCCGTATACACCCCGTACACCATCTACATGCTGGAGCCGCACGCTGAGTATGCGACCGCCGAGAACGGCCACATCCCGATCGAAGCCATCGCCGAGCGCGTCTACGGCAAGCCGTACAACTCGCTGCGCGGCTGTCAGCGGGACGACGAGCACCTCCCCAATGACATCGTGAAGCTGTACGCATTCACCTCCGACGGGGACTACGAGGAGGCACTCGACCAGTTCGATGACGCGAGGGTGTACTTGGGCTGGGACCCCAGTATCGGTGAGGTGGTTTACAAGACCGGCATGACTGAGCTGGATTACTGGCTGAGCATCCGCGTCGCTGACGAGAACACGCCAGCCACTGTCGAGGCGAACCCGCCTGAAACTCAAGACCTTCAGAACGCTGTGTTCGAGAACCGATTTTTCGCCGATCGCGCCTTCTCTCCCTCGCTCAGTTTGGTTCTGGCCGATCTCATCCGGCGCGGCGAGCTCCCGCGCGGTGACTACCTCTTCCGGCACTGGTGGTGAGTGAAATGGCAGCGCCGTAAGGGCCGACTCCCAGCAGCGCCCTGGAGCGGCCTCGCCCCGGCTGTTCAGTAGGCTCTCCTGATCACCGAAGGGGTCCGATGGGAACGAAGAGGCGACGCTGGACGATCTGGGAGCAGTTGTGCGTCCTCACGGCCAACGACGGGTGCTGCATGTACTGCAGCATCCGCGCGTCCGAGAGGATGGATCACGTCATCCCTCTGGCCCGGGGCGGAGCTGACCGCATCGACAACCTCGTACCGGCCTGCCATCGGTGCAATCACAGCAAGAACGACAAGTCGTTCGTGGAGTGGTGGACCCACAAGTGGCTGAAGGGAGCATGGCCCGGCGGCAGAGGAACCCCGCTGCGCGGCGGCCTGGAGGACGCGGGTTTGCGCGAGTTGTACTTGGAGGCCCACCAGCAGGTCCTGCTCATGCTTGAGAACATCGAGACGGTGCTGGACGAGATAGCCGACGAGCGCCGCAGCACCTGGTTCATCTACGGCACCGGCATCGGTTACCCAGACTCCGTGATGACCATCGACCGCTGGCGAGGCTGGTACGGGAGCCGGATCGAGCAGGCCAAAGCCGAGGGCTGGCCCGATCCGCGAGCTGAGCGCCAGCACATTTGACCCGCAAGGCCCAGACAGCCGGGCCTGCGCTTACGTCCGGGCCCCGGCGAGGGACTCCAGCCACCTGCAAGCCCAGTGCGCCCGACTCCACCAGCACACCCACGGTGACTCTTGCCGAGCCCCCGACGCAACTGACGACTCTCCCCCACCCCAGCTCCCCTTCCTCCGACCCGACCCCCGGCTGGTTCGCCAAATGCTCGACACCTACGCCTGGGCCAACCTCGGCCTACTCCCCGATTCTCGGCCGTCGACTGCCGGCCAGCCCTAAACAATCCGCGCGCCCGCGCCCACCTCCTGGGAGCCTTCCGCGACTTCGACGATCAGGTCGAGACAAGCGAGGGGTTGCGGGTCGAGGGCGTACAGGTTGGGGTGAGCGGCGGCGAAGGCGGTGGCGCGGCAGCTGCCCGCGCAAGACCTCGGCCGCCTGGCGCACGCGGAGTTGTTCCTCGCCGACGTCGCCGACGGAGGGGGCCGCGCGCGGTACGACGGCGGGCTGCGGGGGGCCGGCGGCCGGGATACTGCCAGCAGCACCGCTCTCCCCCGCCGGTGCCGGGCGGTCCGGGGCGGCGACGGGCTCGTCTTCCGGCGCTGCCCCCGGACGGGCCGGGCGTCGATCGCGTCGAGCAGGGCGGCGGCCGCGTCCTTCAGGCCCACCGCCTCCGCCGCGCCCGGCAAACTCAGCAGCGCATTGGCGGCGCCGCGCAGACACGACTCCGCGACCTCGGCCGACCGCCGGAGAAGCCCGCTGGCCAGATTCGGCGGGCGGGCCAGCGGCGCCCAGCGGGCGGGCACGCGCCGGGAGACGAGGAACCGGCCCTGCGCAGGTACCGCCCGATGCGGGCCCGGATCGGCGCATCCGCCCGCGGGCGGGAGACCGGCCGTCCCTGGGTGCTGCAGGCCGGGCGGCGCCGGGGGCGTTCAGTCGGTCGCCGCCGGTATCCGGGCGATCTCCGCCTCGCCGGCGTTGATCAGCGCATCGCGCAGCTGGGTGACGGCGTCGGTGTCCGCGGGGTCGGTGAGGGCCGCCGCAGCGCCCCGGAACAGGGAGCAGGCGTGGGGCGGGACGGTAGGCGGGTCCCAGATGTTGGCCGGCCGGGCGACGAGGCGGGCGGTCAGCAGGAGCGCGTCCCGGCTGACCGGGTGGGCGGCGGCGCGTTCGGCGACGGTGCCGGGCGTATGGGGCGGGGTGTGCTCGGCGCTGGCCCGGGCCAGGGGCAGCCAGGCGGCGTCGTCGAGGTCGAGGTGGGCGAACCAGCCGGCACCGGCGAGGGCACCAGTCGGCAGGCCGGCGGTGAGAGCGGCCCGCCACACGGCGGTCACTACGGCGCGTTCCGGTTCGGTCGCGGACCGGGCGGTGGGGCGCGTGAAGTTGAGTCGCCCGGCCGCGATGGCTCCCCACTCCGGGTAAAGGCGGCAGGCTATGACCTGCAGGAGCCAGGAGACGGCGGCCGGGCCCCCGGGGCCAGCCGCGATCTGGCTCAGGACGTCGGCTGGATCGCCGCGGGAGTGCGGGTCGGCGGTGAGGGCGTGGGCAAGGTGCTCGACCGGGCCGCCGGCTCCATTGAGGGGCGCCGCGAGCAGGGCCCGGCGGTCCAGCGCAGCCAGCAGCGGGACGTCGGCGGGCCCGGTGTACAGCCAGGCAGCGGCCGGTGTGGGGCTGCCGTCCAGGGCGGTGAGCGCGGGGCGGTGGTCGGCGGTGAAGCGGGGGGCGTGGTGGTGCAGGGCCGGCAGACGGCGGCCGACGGCGGCGGCCACGGCCGGCCGGGCCGGACCGGTGGTGAGGATCTTGGCGAGGAGGTCCAAGACGTCGGCGGGCATCGCGCCGTCGGTGCGGGCCTGGCTTGCGGCGTAGTCCAGCAGGCACTCCAGCGCGCGCACTGCCAGCTGGGAGCGCGGCTCGCCGGCCGCCGCCTCGTCGTCCCCCGTACCGGCCGGGGCGCGGTGCTCGGCCAGGGCTGCGGCGGCCTCGGGGCGGGTGAGAGTGCCGGCCAGGGTGTGCAGATGGGCCAGGACGTCACGCAGCAGGTCCTCGCCGAGTCCGGCCGCGCCGGCAGGCCGGCGCCAGGCTTCGGCAAGCAGCCCGAACAGCCCTCGTCGGCGAAGCGGCGCACCACGTCGGCCCGGTCGGCGGCCGGCGTCCCGGGTATGGGCGGCTGGGCGCCGGGACGGTGCAGTCGGAGCGCACCGGCGATCGCCTGGCCCAGACTCTCGCCGGGCAGGTGGGCGGCCGCCTGGGCCGCGGTGAGGAAGAACGCGCGCAGGGCCGGAAGGTCCAGGGCCTGAAGGACCGCGGGCACGTCCGTGGTCCAGGCGGCCGGGGCGGTGGCGACGAGGCGGTTCAGGAGGCCCGCGTGGATGTCGGCGCCGGCGTCTTCGGCGGCGGGCAGGGCGCGGGCCGCCGCCAGCGGGCCCTGCGCGGCCGCGAGTTCCACCAGGCCTTCGCCGCCGACGTCCGTAGGTGTCTTGACCGGCTGCAGCGGGACGGCGGTGCGGGGATCGGCCGGGCCGTCGGGTGCAAGGCGACGCAGCGCGGTGAGCAGCGGCTCGTAGCCGGCCAGCAGCCGCGCGAGCAGGACGGGCGACCAGTCCCACACCCTCAGCCAGGACGCGAGCGGCTTGAGGCGGCCGTCCGCACTCTGGGCCTTCCCGGGCAGGACCTCGTCGACGTCGCGGGGGGACGGCGGCATGCCGAGCGCCGCACGGGCCGCCGCCTCCAGCCCGGGCCCGGCCTCGGGCGGGTAAGCGCGCCACACCATCTCGACGAGGCGGGCCGCCTTCGGGTCAGGGTGGCCGGCGAGCAGGCGCGGCACGAGCGCGTACGCGTGCGCTTGCCACTGGTCCGCCTCCTGCGCGCCAGCCTGCGGATCGGGGGTGCGGGCGGTGAGGTGGGCGGCCAGAAGCCGGCGGTGCAGCCATCCGTCCACGGTGGCGATCTTCTTCCACTGCGCGGTGCGCTCGGCCAGCATCTCGCCGGCGTCGGCGTCCGCCGCGGCGAGGCCGAGGACGGCGCGCGCCAGGCGGGGCCCGGCGAAGGCGGCCGGGGCGGTGACGTGGACGTGGTCCAGGTCGTCGTGGAAGACGATGCGCCGGGCGGCCGGGTCGGTGAGCTCAACGTCCCGGGCCAGCAGGGACACGGTCACCGCGCGGATCATGCGCACCCGCGGGTGCGCCACGGCGCCGGGGCCGGCCGGATGGGCGGTCCTCACGAGCTCGTGGAGGAGCCGTCCGAGCAGGTGGTCCGGCAGCCGGGCGGCTTCCGCGTGCTCTACCTGGGGGTGGTTGTCCGGGTCGTCGAGGAGGACCCGCAGAAGGGGCGTCGCGGTGATGTCATGGTGTCGAGCTGGCCCCTGGTGGTGCCGGCGTATTCGGCCAGGGCGGCGCGGTGGTGGTGGGCGCCGGCGTACTCGGCGTCGACGGTGGCTCTCAGCAGGAGCTCGGCCACGAGGACCCAGTCACGGCAGTCACGGTCCCTGTCCGGCGGGGGGACCGCCGCCGCCCATTCCGCCGCCAGGCGCAGCGTCCATCCCACCACCCGCCAGCCGGCCGGCTCTCCCGCCGGGCGGCCGGCGGTCTGCCCGGCGAGCGCCGTGCGCACCAGCGCCGTCGGAACCATGCTCGTGTCGCGGCCGGCCAGGCGCAGCACCACGTCCAGCGCGGGCCGGCCCGCGGCCGCGACCGCCTCGGCGTGCTCGGCGAGCCAGGCGCCGGCCGTCCGCGGGTCGGTTGCGGCGAGGTCCTCGAGGAACGCGGCGGCTGGCCCCACACCGCCGGCCGGTGCGTCGGGCAGCAGCAGATGCGGTGCGTGCTGCTGCAGGAGCGCAAGCCAGGCGGGGGCGGGGCGGGAGCGGAGGAAGAACGCGGTGGCGCGCGGGTCCGCCCACCGGGCCAACTCCAGCGCGTGTTCCGGGCCCGGCCGCGTGAGGGCGGTGAATTCCAGGACCCGCGCGGCGCGGCCGGGCAGTGGCACCAGCAACTCCCGGGCCGCCGCGAGGACTTCGGCATACAGGCGGGCCGCGCGGCCCGCCTCGGCCGCGGCGCCGTGCAGGGCCCCCGACGTCTTGCCGTACACCTCGCCCCACACGCCCAGGGCCTCTTCCTGAGCGGCGCCGAGCTTGACGCCCATCAGCCGCTCGGCGATCCCCGCGGCCCGGCCAGGGTGGTAACCGCCCGGCCGGGCCAGCTGCCCGCGCAGCACCTCGGCCGCCGCACGTACCCGCTCCCACGCCTCCTCAATGCCTGCGGCGCCGGCGTTTGCGGACGTTGGGGTCGGGAGGCCGGCCGGTGTGCGGGGCGCGGCAACCGCTGAGGCGGCCGGCGTGCTTTCCCCTGGCGCGGCGTCGTCCTGTCCGGCTCGGGCGCCGCCGGCAGTCCGGGGGGTGGGTACGGCGAACCCCTTCTCAATCTGCATGGCCTCAGCCTTAAATTGGCATCTGCGTTATGAGGACCTCGACCGAAAGGAGGGCTCGATGCGGTTACGGCTTTCCGTAGAGCCAGTTACGACAACGGAGGCAGAGCTTCGCTCGCTCCACGCGTGGCTGCTCGCCGATTCCCAGGCACGACGATGCGCTGATGTGCGGTGGGATGGGGCAGCTCAGCCGCCAGTCGGCGGGATGGGGCCATTGCTCGATGTCGTCTCACTCGTCATTGGGTCTGGTTTCAGTGCCGCTTCACTGGCCGTGTCGATCCTTCAGTGGCGCGGTACGCGCGGAGCAGGCGCCCCCTCAGTGACTGTGGAGCAACCCGATGGTAGGCGCGTGACGATCAACGACATGCCAGCGGACGAGGCCGAGCAGCTGCTGCGCAGCCTCTTTGGTGCACGGCCGGAGGAGCGCGACCGGTCGTGACAGGGTTGCCCGACCCGGATCGGTCCAGAGTTGTGCTGGTGGGCTCCAGCCGCTTTGCTCAGCTGGCCGACCTACCGGCTGTCTCTGCCAACGTGGCGGTGCTGCGGGACAAGTTCACTTCCGAGGAAGTGTGGGGCCTGGACACCGCCCACTGCACCATCGTGACCGACCCGCGTGAGCCTCGCCTGGTATCGCAGGTAGTCAAGCGGGCCGCCCAAGAGGCAACCGACACGCTGATCTTCTACTATGCCGGGCACGGGTTGATCGACCCGGGCACCGGTGAGCTGTACTTGGCGCTATACGACAGTCACGCGCAAGAGGTCTACGACTCGGCGGTGCCCTACCAGTGGATCAGGCGCCCTTTCGAGACGAGCCGAGCAGTGCGACGCATTGTGGTTTTGGACTGCTGCTACAGCGGCCGAGTCCTGGGCGCGATGTCCGAGGGGCTTGGCCTGGCCGAGATCGACGGGACGTATCTCCTCGCCGCGGCCGCGGAGAACGCGCTCGCCCTCGCCCCGCCCGGCGAGCTCTACACAGCCTTTACCGGAGAGCTTGTGAGTCTGCTGCACCAAGGTGTGCCTGGGGCCAGCAAGTCGCTCACCCTCAACGAGATCTACGAAGGGATGCGCTCATCTTTGCGCGCAGCCGAGCGACCCGAGCCACAGTGCCGGGACCGTAACTCCCTGGGTACAGTGCCGTTCGTACCCAATCCCGCGTACCAGCCACGAACTGCTCCAGATTCCCCCGAATCGACAATGAGGCGGTTCGTTGCCGACATGTCTCACGAACTGCGCACTCCGCTAACCGCACTCACTGCCGTGACCGAGGTGTTGGAGGAGGAAACGGGCCGACTCGATCCAAAGATCGAGCCCGCAGTACGGTTGGTCATCACCGAGACCCGACGGTTGAACGGCTTGGTCGAAAACCTGATCGAGTTGACGAGGTTCGACGCAGGAGCCGCACGGCTCGTCACCGAGGTGGTGGATGTCATCGAGCAGGTGGCCGCTTGTCTCGATGCCCACGAATGGGCGGCGCCTGTCACTCTGGACGCGTCACACCCTCTCCGCGTACGCCTCGACCCGAGGCGTCTGGACGTCATCCTCACCAACCTGATCGGCAACGCACTAAAACACGGTGGCTCACCCGTAACGGTAGGTGTGCTGCCACAGAAATCGGAGTTTCTCATCGAGGTGCGGGACAGCGGCAGCGGTGTCCCCGAGGCAGCCCTGCCCTACATCTTCAATCGCTTCTTCAAGGCAGACAGTCGCCGTCCCCGGTTCGAGGGCAGCGGACTGGGGCTTTCGATCGCTCAAGAAAATGCGCGCTTGATGGGCGGTGACATACAGGCCGCCAATCAAGTGAAATCGGGAGCGATCTTCACACTACGCCTGCCGCGCCGCTCATAGGACACAGCCACGGCGTCGAGCAGGCCGGCGGCCGCGGACTTCAGGCCCACCGGCGCGGCCGGGGCGCCCGGCAGGTTCAGCAGGGCGTCCGCGGCGCCCCGCAGGCACGACTCCGCGATCTCCTGCGGCCGTTCCAGTCCGGTGCCGGCCAGGATTCGGCGCGCGTCCCGCAGCAGGCCCAGCGCACGCACTCCCGGCTCGCCCTGCGCGGTTAGGGCCGCGGCCAAGGCCTCGTCGACGTCGGGCAGTTCGTCCCCGCCGGCCGGCCGCCGCATCGTCTCCTCGCTCACCGGTGCACCGTAGAGCGCGCAGACCTGCGCCCGGGCCGGAACCCACACACCCCACCACGAAGTCGCAGCAGGGATGCGCGAACCGGCCGGCCCCGGCTGGCTTTCCTCCCGGCGGTCTCCGGGGACGCGGGCGGCTGCCGACGCCGTTGATCCACACCCCCACGCCTGCGCCGTGCGCTGCGCCGGCACCGGCGAAGTCCTCACCGTGCTCACCTGGGACCACCACGGGGACGACACCCACACCGCCGTCCACCAGGAGCCGATTGTCTGCTTCGGCGCCTCCCACCGTCCACGCCTCGAACTGCGCTACCTGCGGCGGGCTTCACTTACACGCCCGGCTACCGCGAACTCTGCCTCGACGTGCGCATCTGCGACGGCGAGCCCATCGCGGCCACCGTGGCGTCGCAGGGAGCCTGACCCGGCCGCGTCCCAGACCGCCAGAACAGCCGACGTCGAGCGGTACGGCCTACCTGCGCAAGCGCCGGCCGTCCCAGGACTGCTCCCTTGGACTGTGATTTCTCTCCCCCGACCCGAGAGGGAGTGAAATCTCCCCCATGCAAGGAGGGAGATTTCTCTCCCTTCCTGCAGTTACGGAAGGGAGAGAAATCACCCCCCGCGGAAGACGGGATGGCCACGCAGACCACCGCCAGAGGTCAGCTTGCCTTACAACTTGCCCCACAACATGCCTTACAACTTGCTCTACAGCTTGCCTTCCAACTTGCTCTACAGCTTGCCCCCAGGCTGCGCCCTCGACACGGAAAGCTGCACTTCACGGCGACGGTCAAGGGGGTTGAAGTGCGCCGACTACTTCTCTACGAGACCCCTCAGGGCACGGAGGACAGCAACGAAGAGCCACAGGCGAACGACAGAAGGGAGGAAGCCGGCCGGAGTGAGGAGGAAGCGACGGAAGGGGAGAGCCGCAGAACTGGAGGAGCGAAGGAAAGCGGAACAGAGAGCACCGGCGGACCGACAACAGGAAGCAAGACGAAGAGGCCAAAGAGCGCAAGAGCCGAAGAGACAGAGGAGTAGCCGATGCACAACGACAGACCAGACAGAGACAGACCACGAAGCACGGAGCCAGACAGGGAGAGCGGAAGCGGGGCAACGAGGGACCGTCAACACGAGGCAGAGCCGAGACAATCGGGAGGGGGCGGGGAGTGCAGCAGGTCGCGAAGAGGTCTGCGGAACACAAGCGGCCCCGCCCAGCGAAACGCTGAGCGGGGCGCGAACCAGGAGGGCGGGGAGGGGGTGCGCCGAAAGGGGGCGAGGCGCGCGAGGCTCGGATGCCCCCCACCGGGGGGGCATCCAGCCTTAGAACCAAGTCGCCTCACAGCCGAGGTCGTTTCGGGCAAGGTCCCGAAGCGTGGACAGTTCACCGTGCGCTCCGCACTCAACACATGTGCCGCCGCGCCGGTCCCCGTCGGACTCGAAGTCGCCGATGAGAAGGATGTGCGGGCGAGCTATCGGGGTTTTGATGGTGGACACGACCAGGCCGGACTCGGGGCGCGCGGCGGCGCGCGCCGCGAAGTACTCCATGCGCTCCTGGATGTCCTCCAAGTCCTGCTCGGCGAAAATCCAGGTCAATCGCTCCAAGGAGCCAGGCTCGCCAATCGGGAGTCCGGTCGTGGGGCACATCGCCGACTTCTCCGTGATGGGCTTAGCGACCTTTGGCGATCGGCGAAACAGGGCGAGCACGGAATCTCCCAGAACGCAACAGTCAGTGATAGGCGCTTGGCGGGGGTGGTGTGGCCCGGCCCCGGTGGGTGAGGGGGCCGGGGCCGGGCCTGTGGCGGGCGCGGGCGGCCCTTGGAGGGCGGGGCCGCCCGGCCCTGGTCTGGGGTGTACTGCCGTCTCGCGGAGGGGCTACAGGGGGATCCGGGGGGACTGGGCGTCCAGCCGTGCCATGAGGCAGTCAGGGCAGAGGTCGGACTCCGTCTCGTTGCCGCACTCCTCGCCCCATCCGGGGCAGGTGGTGGTTATCTCAGGCTGGCTGTTGCGCTGCGTCATCCTCGGCTCGTCTCTACTGGTCCGGGTGCCTGGGTAAGGCGTGTGGTGGGCGCGGGCGGCCCCCCCGGGGGTGGGGGGGGGCCGCCCTGCCCTGGTGTGGGGGCTGTGGGGGCTTGTGTGGGGGGTCCGGCGGCCCTGTGGGGGGTTCAGGGCCGCCGGGTGGGGGGGGGGGGGGGGGGGGGGCTGTTCAGGCGGTCTTGTAGCTGGTGAGCTTGTCGGCGAGTTCGGCGCGCATGAGGGCGAGGGCCTGGGCCTTGGCGTCGAGCTTGTTGATCTCGGCCTGGACGGCCTCGGCGCGCTGGGCGTTGAGGAACTTGGCGTAGGTGGCCTCGCGCTTGGGGGTGGCCTTGTCGGCCTGGTAGGTGATCACCAGGCCGGTGACGAGGTCGCGGACCTTCTCGAAGGTCTCCGGGCTGGCGGGCTGGGCGGGGGCGTTGGCCGCGAAGGCCGCGCCCATCATGCGCTTGCGGAACTTCAGCAGCGGCGCGGCCCCGTCGTCCGTCTCGGCGGTCAGGTCGGCCGGGTTGACCAGGTGGCTGCCGACCACGTACGGCAGCTCCATGTCGCCCAGCTGCGGGGCGTCGGTCCGCTCGTGGCGGTCGGTCGGGCTGCCCTTGCCGAACTGGACATTCAGCAGACCCTCGGTGGCCGGGGACAGCTCCCAGTTCGGGTGGACCACGACCGTGCCGATCGGGAACACCCCGTCCGCGAAGACGCGGGACAGGTCGTAGACCGCCTCGCCGTTCTCGCCCGTCTCGACCGAGTACGAGTAGGTGTGACCGGCCGGGGTGGTGAACGTCTTGGTACCGGGCATGAAGATCCCCTCCAACAGGGTCAGTAGGTGGTTTCTCGGCCGGTTCTTCGTTCCCCCGACCTCGTGATAACTACAGTACACAGTGAGACGCAAATACGCAACACCGGAACGGGATCACCCCCACACGCTCATGCCAACCGACCCACAACTAGGAACCTCACTCCGCCACCCCACCCCCGACGACCACCCGCACCCCCCCCCCGAGCCCGCACCGCCAACCCGCCCCGAACCCACCGGAGCCACCCGACCCCCACCCCCGCGCAACCCCGGATCTAACACCCACACCAGCCCCCGACCCGAATCTAACGACACCCCGGAAACTCCCCGCCAACCCGACCCGCGAATCTAACGCCCGTTTTGCGCGCGGCGATTGAAGCGACCCCCGGATCTAACACCCCGATCCGCCGAATCCAACAACCCGCCAACTCCCGAAACGCGAATCTAACGCCACCCGCACACGCGCCCCGGATCGCCACACACGGCCCTCTGGAGCCTCACCCCCGCCACCCCCTTCCCTCACCCCCAACACCTCTGTACGC
>NZ_SZNQ01000004.1:0-5188 GCF_005280215.1 Streptomyces lasalocidi
GGGCTTAACTTCTGTGTTCGGCATGGGTACAGGTGTATCTCCTAGGCTATCGTCACTTAACTTTGAGTAATACCTACTCAAAATTGAATATCTATCAAATTTCACTTAAAATAATCACGCTTCGTATTCTCAGTTACTTTGGATAAGTCCTCGAGCTATTAGTATTAGTCCGCTACATGTGTCGCCACACTTCCACTTCTAACCTATCTACCTGATCATCTCTCAGGGCTCTTACTGATATAAAATCATGGGAAATCTCATCTTGAGGTGGGTTTCACACTTAGATGCTTTCAGCGTTTATCCCTTCCCTACATAGCTACCCAGCGATGCCTTTGGCAAGACAACTGGTACACCAGCGGTAAGTCCACTCTGGTCCTCTCGTACTAGGAGCAGATCCTCTCAAATTTCCTACGCCCGCGACGGATAGGGACCGAACTGTCTCACGACGTTCTGAACCCAGCTCGCGTGCCGCTTTAATGGGCGAACAGCCCAACCCTTGGGACCGACTACAGCCCCAGGATGCGACGAGCCGACATCGAGGTGCCAAACCTCCCCGTCGATGTGAACTCTTGGGGGAGATAAGCCTGTTATCCCCAGGGTAGCTTTTATCCGTTGAGCGATGGCCCTTCCATACGGAACCACCGGATCACTAAGCCCGACTTTCGTCCCTGCTCGAGTTGTAGCTCTCGCAGTCAAGCTCCCTTATACCTTTACACTCTGCGAATGATTTCCAACCATTCTGAGGGAACCTTTGGGCGCCTCCGTTACCTTTTAGGAGGCGACCGCCCCAGTCAAACTGCCCGTCAGACACTGTCTCCGATAGGGATAACCTATCCGGGTTAGAGTGGCCATAACACAAGGGTAGTATCCCAACAACGTCTCCTTCGAAACTGGCGTCCCGATCTCTTAGACTCCTACCTATCCTGTACATGTGGTACAGACACTCAATATCAAACTGCAGTAAAGCTCCATGGGGTCTTTCCGTCCTGTCGCGGGTAACCTGCATCTTCACAGGTACTAAAATTTCACCGAGTCTCTCGTTGAGACAGTGCCCAAATCATTACGCCTTTCGTGCGGGTCGGAACTTACCCGACAAGGAATTTCGCTACCTTAGGACCGTTATAGTTACGGCCGCCGTTTACTGGGGCTTCAATTCATACCTTCGCGTTACCGCTAAGCACTCCTCTTAACCTTCCAGCACCGGGCAGGCGTCACCCCCTATACATCATCTTACGATTTAGCAGAGAGCTGTGTTTTTGATAAACAGTTGCTTGGGCCTATTCACTGCGGCTGACGTAAAGTCAGCACCCCTTCTCCCGAAGTTACGGGGTCATTTTGCCGAGTTCCTTAACGAGAGTTCTCTCGCTCACCTGAGGCTACTCGCCTCGACTACCTGTGTCGGTTTGCGGTACGGGTAGAGTATGTTTAAACGCTAGAAGCTTTTCTTGGCAGTGTGACGTCACTAACTTCGCTACTAAACTTCGCTCCCCATCACAGCTCAATGTTATAGAATTAAGCATTTAACTCAATTCACACCTCACTGCTTAGACAGACTCTTCCATTCGTCTGCTTTAGTTAGCCTACTGCGTCCCTCCATCACTACATACTCTAGTACAGGAATATCAACCTGTTGTCCATCGGATACACCTTTCGGTCTCTCCTTAGGTCCCGACTAACCCAGGGCGGACGAGCCTTCCCCTGGAAACCTTAGTCTTACGGTGGACAGGATTCTCACCTGTCTTTCGCTACTCATACCGGCATTCTCACTTCTATGCGTTCCAGCACTCCTCACGGTATACCTTCTTCACACATAGAACGCTCTCCTACCATACCTATAAAGGTATCCACAGCTTCGGTAAATTGTTTTAGCCCCGGTACATTTTCGGCGCAGGGTCACTCGACTAGTGAGCTATTACGCACTCTTTGAATGAATAGCTGCTTCTAAGCTAACATCCTAGTTGTCTGTGCAACCCCACATCCTTTTCCACTTAACAATTATTTTGGGACCTTAGCTGGTGGTCTGGGCTGTTTCCCTTTCGACTACGGATCTTAGCACTCGCAGTCTGACTGCCGACCATAATTCATTGGCATTCGGAGTTTATCTGAGATTGGTAATCCGGGATGGACCCCTCACCCAAACAGTGCTCTACCTCCAAGAATCTTTATGTCGACGCTAGCCCTAAAGCTATTTCGGAGAGAACCAGCTATCTCCAAGTTCGTTTGGAATTTCTCCGCTACCCACAAGTCATCCAAGCACTTTTCAACGTGCCCTGGTTCGGTCCTCCAGTGCGTCTTACCGCACCTTCAACCTGCTCATGGGTAGGTCACATGGTTTCGGGTCTACGACATGATACTAATTCGCCCTATTCAGACTCGGTTTCCCTGCGGCTCCGTCTCTTCAACTTAACCTCGCATCATATCGTAACTCGCCGGTTCATTCTACAAAAGGCACGCTCTCACCCATTAACGGGCTCGAACTTGTTGTAGGCACACGGTTTCAGGTTCTATTTCACTCCCCTCCCGGGGTGCTTTTCACCTTTCCCTCACGGTACTGGTTCACTATCGGTCACTAGGGAGTATTTAGGGTTGGGAGATGGTCCTCCCAGATTCCGACGGGATTTCACGTGTCCCGCCGTACTCAGGATACTGCTAGGTACAAAGACTATTTTAAATACGAGGCTATTACTCTCTTTGGCTGATCTTCCCAAATCATTCTTCTATAATCTTTGAGTCCACATTGCAGTCCTACAACCCCGAAGAGTAAACTCTTCGGTTTGCCCTCCTGCCGTTTCGCTCGCCGCTACTAAGGCAATCGCTTTTGCTTTCTCTTCCTGCAGCTACTTAGATGTTTCAGTTCACTGCGTCTTCCTCCTCACATCCTTAACAGATGCGGGTAACAGGTAGTACCTGTTGGGTTCCCCCATTCGGAAATCCCTGGATCATCGCTTACTTACAGCTACCCAAGGCATATCGTCGTTTGTCACGTCCTTCTTCGGCTCCTAGTGCCAAGGCATCCACCGTGCGCCCTTATTAACTTAACCTTATTTTTTGACCTTTCAGTCATAAACTCTTTTAATACTACAGCGTTTCGGTTTATTTTCTTGTTACTATTTGATATAGATATTCAATTTTCAATGTGCATTACTTGGTGATCTCTCACCAATGGAGCCTAGCGGGATCGAACCGCTGACCTCCTGCGTGCAAAGCAGGCGCTCTCCCAGCTGAGCTAAGGCCCCACAAGACCTCTCAAGACTAAACAAGACCAATGTGCAGTTCCTTATCCTTAGAAAGGAGGTGATCCAGCCGCACCTTCCGATACGGCTACCTTGTTACGACTTCACCCCAATCATCTATCCCACCTTAGGCGGCTGGCTCCTAAAAGGTTACCTCACCGACTTCGGGTGTTACAAACTCTCGTGGTGTGACGGGCGGTGTGTACAAGGCCCGGGAACGTATTCACCGCGGCGTGCTGATCCGCGATTACTAGCGATTCCGACTTCATGTAGGCGAGTTGCAGCCTACAATCCGAACTGAGACTGGCTTTAAGAGATTAGCTTGCCGTCACCGGCTTGCGACTCGTTGTACCAGCCATTGTAGCACGTGTGTAGCCCAGGTCATAAGGGGCATGATGATTTGACGTCATCCCCACCTTCCTCCGGTTTATTACCGGCAGTCTCGCTAGAGTGCCCAACTGAATGATGGCAACTAACAATAGGGGTTGCGCTCGTTGCGGGACTTAACCCAACATCTCACGACACGAGCTGACGACAACCATGCACCACCTGTCACCTCTGTCCCGAAGGAAAACTCTATCTCTAGAGCGGTCAGAGGGATGTCAAGACCTGGTAAGGTTCTTCGCGTTGCTTCGAATTAAACCACATGCTCCACCGCTTGTGCGGGCCCCCGTCAATTCCTTTGAGTTTCAACCTTGCGGTCGTACTCCCCAGGCGGAGTGCTTAATGCGTTAGCTGCGGCACTAAACCCCGGAAAGGGTCTAACACCTAGCACTCATCGTTTACGGCGTGGACTACCAGGGTATCTAATCCTGTTTGCTCCCCACGCTTTCGAGCCTCAGCGTCAGTTACAAGCCAGAGAGCCGCTTTCGCCACCGGTGTTCCTCCATATATCTACGCATTTCACCGCTACACATGGAATTCCACTCTCCCCTCTTGCACTCAAGTTAAACAGTTTCCAAAGCGTACTATGGTTAAGCCACAGCCTTTAACTTCAGACTTATCTAACCGCCTGCGCTCGCTTTACGCCCAATAAATCCGGACAACGCTCGGGACCTACGTATTACCGCGGCTGCTGGCACGTAGTTAGCCGTCCCTTTCTGGTAAGATACCGTCACAGTGTGAACTTTCCACTCTCACACTCGTTCTTCTCTTACAACAGAGCTTTACGATCCGAAAACCTTCTTCACTCACGCGGCGTTGCTCGGTCAGACTTCCGTCCATTGCCGAAGATTCCCTACTGCTGCCTCCCGTAGGAGTCTGGGCCGTGTCTCAGTCCCAGTGTGGCCGATCACCCTCTCAGGTCGGCTATGTATCGTTGCCTTGGTGAGCCGTTACCTCACCAACTAGCTAATACAACGCAGGTCCATCTGGTAGTGATGCAATTGCACCTTTTAAGCAAATGTCATGCAACATCTACTATTATGCGGTATTAGCTATCGTTTCCAATAGTTATCCCCCGCTACCAGGCAGGTTACCTACGCGTTACTCACCCGTTCGCAACTCATCCAGAGAAGCAAGCTCCTCCTTCAGCGTTCTACTTGCATGTATTAGGCACGCCGCCAGCGTTCGTCCTGAGCCAGGATCAAACTCTCATTAAAAGTTTGAGTTCTCACTCATTTCTGTCACTGACAGATTTATTGTTTTTTCATTGTTCAGTACTATAACTTCAGTTATAGTGCCCTGCACATTGGTTCGTCTTGTTCAGTTTTCAAAGGTCTTTGTCTCTCACTTCTCTCGTGAGCGACAACTATATTAGTATATCACAGCTACCTGCCTCTGTCAACAGATTTTTTAAACTTTTTTCAAGTTTTTTTAACCGCAATACACCATAGTCCGTACGGGATTCGAACCCGTGTTACCGCCGTGAAAAGGCGGTGTCTTAACCCCTTGACCAACGGACCTTGAGCTTTTCAACTCTTTCTATTATACCTACTTTTCCGCCTTTGTCAAGG